>NZ_JBQFIS010000001.1:2690000-3122500 GCF_056535645.1 Ruegeria sp. BK1
CCATCACCGCAAAGCTATCGACATCCGTCTGGTCCTGCGACGCATCAGTGCGGCCCGGAGTAAACGGAACCTCGACATCCTGACCGCCAGCCTTGGCCGCCTGTTCGATACCTACGGCGCCGGCCAGAACGATCACATCCGCCAGCGAGACCTTTTTGCCGCCCGACTGCGCATCGTTGAACGCGGCCTGAACACCCTCGAGCGCGGACAGCGCCTTGGACAATTTCATCGGCTCGTTCACATCCCAGTCTTTCTGCGGCGCAAGACGGATACGGGCACCATTGGCACCGCCACGCTTGTCCGACCCGCGGAAGGTCGAAGCCGAGGCCCAAGCGGTCGAAACCAGTTCCGACACCGACAGACCGGTTGCCGCGATCTTGGCTTTCAGGTCCGCCACATCCGCATCATCCACCAGATCATGATCTATGGCGGGGACGTTGTCCTGCCAGATCAGCTCCTCGGTCGGAGCTTCTTCACCGATATAGGCCGCGCGGGGGCCCATGTCGCGGTGGGTCAGCTTGAACCAGGCGCGGGCGAACGCATCTGCGAATTCTTCGGGGTTCTCATGGAAGCGCTTCGAGATCGGGCCATAGATCGGGTCCATGCGCATCGCCATGTCGGCGGTGGTCATCATGGTCTTGACCTTTTTCGACGGATCATGCGCCGCCGGGGCCATGTCTTCTTCTTTCACGCCGACCGGCTCCCAGATCCACGCGCCAGAGGGGCTTTTGGTCAGGTTCCAGTCATAGCCAAATAGAAGATCGAAATAGCCGTTGTCCCATTGGATCGGGTTCGCGGTCCACGCGCCTTCGATTCCCGAGGTTGTGGTGTCGTCACCTTTGCCCGAGCCAAACTTGTTGATCCAGCCAAAGCCCATTTCCTCGATCGCAGCAGCTTCGGGTTCGGGGCCAACCAGATCGGGATCGCCCGCGCCATGCGCTTTGCCAAAGGTATGACCACCCGCAACCAGAGCCACGGTTTCCTCGTCATTCATCGCCATCCGACCAAAGGTGTCGCGGATGTCACGGCCCGAGGCCAGCACGTTCGGCTCACCATCGGGGCCTTCTGGGTTCACATAGATCAGGCCCATCTGCACAGCGGCCAGCGGGTTTTCCAGATCGCGTTCACCGGAATAGCGGCTGTTCGGGTTGTCGGTGGGGGCCAGCCATTCGGTCTCAGTGCCCCAATAGATGTCTTCCTCGGGGGCCCAAATGTCTTCGCGGCCACCGGCAAAGCCAAAGGTCTTGCCGCCCATGGATTCGATGGCGCAGTTGCCCGCAAGGATCATCAGGTCAGCCCATGAAATCTGGTTGCCGTATTTCTGCTTGATCGGCCACAGAAGACGGCGCGCCTTATCGAGATTGCCGTTATCCGGCCAGCTGTTCAGCGGGGCAAACCGCTGGTTCCCGGTCGAAGCACCACCCCGGCCATCCGCCGTCCGGTATGTCCCGGCGCTGTGCCACGCCATACGAATGAACAATCCGCCGTAATGACCATAATCCGCTGGCCACCAGTCCTGCGAATCCGTCATCAGCGCATACAGGTCTTCTTTCAGCGCCTTCATGTCCAGTTTCTTGAACTCTTCAGCGTAGTTGAAATCGGCATCCATCGGGTTCGAGGCCGGTCCGTGCTGATGCAGGATCGACAGGTTCAGCTGGTTCGGCCACCAGTCCCGGTTAGACCGGGTTCCTGCGCCGTGCATGACAGGGCATCCGCCTGCTTTGGGGTTATCACTTCCGTCCATGTCGATCTCCATTCCTGGCAAAATTCCGGCGCAGGTGCGCCGCTAAAAACTCGGTCGATCAAGAGCACATATAGATGACACTTTTATCCATCCTAAAAGCATGACGAAAAATCGCGCAGTCGTGATGGGCAGTAGCGACTCGGTAGGTCTTGTCTAGAACCGTTCTAGCAAAGACAATCCATGCGAATAAGTTTTGTTTATGGATGATTATGATAACTAAAAGCTATCACAATTCAATCATTCCGCGCGCATCAGAGACGTCAGCCCGACCCGGTAGTCTGGATAAAGCAGCTTTACCCCCAACTCATCCTTGATCCGGTCGTTTCTGACCCGCTTGTTCTCGTTGTAAAAACTGCGGGCCATCGGGGTTAGGTCGGCCTTGTCAAAAGGAACGGCGGGGGGCAGAGGCAATCCCTGCAACTCAGCCGCATAGGCAATGACATCCTGTGGTGGAACCGGTTCATCATCGCAGACATTATATATGGCGCCGGGATTTGGCGCGGCCATCGACGCCGCCAGTACCTGCGCGATATCGGCCACGTGAATGCGCGAAAAGACCTGACCCGGCTTTATGATCCGCCGCATCCCAACGCGTTTCAGCTTGGAGAACGGACCGCGACCGGGGCCATAGATCCCCGCCAGCCGGAAAATATGCGTGGGCAGACCCGGAATGGTCAGCCATTGCTGTTCCGCCTGCACCCGCCATCTGCCCCTTTGGGCCGTGGGTGTTGCAGGGGTAGTCTCATCTACCCAATCACCCTGATGATCGCCGTAAACGGCTGTGGTCGACAAGTACCCGACCCATTCGAACTGCGCGGCGCGCTCGGTGATTTCGTCCTTCAAGGCCGCCAGAACCGGGTCACCTTCGGCATTGGGCGCCGTCGAGATCAGCAAATGCGTCACCCCGTCCAAATCAACCTGCTGTCCAGGCCAAACAACCGGCTCTGCCCCCGAAGCCCGCAGGGTTATTGATTGCGCGGGGTCACGGGTGGTTCCGATGATGCGCCAGCCCGCGGGTGCCAAAAGCCGCGACAATTCCTGCGCGGAATAGCCATGGCCGAATGAATAAAGAGTACCAGTCATGCCGCCATTGATGATCCCCAAATCAGCCGGATGCAAGCGCGGGCGACGGGATACTTGATTCGAATCCCACAATGGGCCTTTCTTTTAGGCATGAGCGATAAAACCCCTGATCTGCATGCGGCCTATGCGCTGGAAACGCCGGACGACAACCGGCGGCTTTATGCGGAATGGGCCGGGGATTATGACACAGGCTTTGCCACGCGTGAGGATTATCAGCTCCACATCCACACGGCGCGCGCCTTTGTAGGGGCGGGAGGACAGGGCCCGGTGCTGGATGTGGGCGCGGGGACCGGTCTGTGCGGTGATGTCCTGGTCGGGCTGGGCGTCGGTCCCATCGACGCCACCGATATCAGCGCCCAGATGCTGGATCAGGCCATGCGCAAAGACATCTACCGCGATGCAATCGAGGCCGACCTGAACGAGGGCATCCCTGTGCCGCGCGAAAGCTACTCGGGCATCGTGTCATCGGGCACCTTCACCCACGGCCACCTCGGCCCCGAGGCGCTGTTGCCCTTGCTGCGCGTCGCGCGCCACGGTGCGCAATTCGCCCTGTCGATCAACGCCCAACATTATGAGGCACTTGGCTTTGCCGAGGCGCTTCACAAGCTGGCTCAGGGTCAGATCAGAAACCTGTCTCTGCCCGAAGTACGTATCTATGGCGACCTCGCCATTGGTCCCAACAAGGACGACACGGCGCTCATCGCCTTGTTCGAGCGGATTTAGCGCCCTTTCCAGACCGGGTCGCGTTTCTCGGCAAAGGCGCGGGCGCCTTCCAGATTGTCCTCGGACCCATACAGAACATCCACGGTCGGCAATTGCCGCCGTGTGATCCGGTTCATAATGTCCTGAAACTTTGAATCCTCGGCCTCGCGCACAATCTCTTTGATCGCGGCATAGACCAGAGGCGGCCCGCTGGCCAGCAAACGCGCCAGTTCCCATGCGCGGTCCATCAGCTGATCGCCGGGCACGATCTCGTTGACGAGGCCCCAGGTCTTGGCCTCATCCGGAGTGAACCAGCGTCCGGTCAGCAGCAGTTCCATCGCGATATGATAGGGGATGCGTTTGGGCAGTTTGACACTGGCCGCATCCGCAACGGTGCCGGATCGGATTTCGGGCAGGGCAAAGCTGGCGTGATCTGCGGAGATGATCATGTCGGCGCTCAGCGCCAGTTCCAGCCCGCCACCACAGGCGATACCGTTCACGGCGGCAATCACCGGCTTGTTCATATCGCGCAGCTCTTGCAACCCGCCGAAGCCGCCCACCCCATAATCGCCATCCACCGCGTCGCCATCCGCCGCAGCCTTCAGATCCCAGCCGGGGCAAAAGAACTTGTCGCCGCCACCGGTGATGATTGCCACGCGCAGGTCCGGGTCATCGCGGAAATCCCGAAACACCTCGCCCATAACGCGGCTGGTGGCCAGATCAATCGCATTGGCTTTGGGACGGTCCAGAGTGACCTGCAATATCGCGCCGTCGCGCTGGGTTTTGACCGGGTTCATGTGCGTGCCTTTCGGATCAGTGCATCCACCGCCACGGCCCCTTTAGGCCCGCAGATAAGCGGATTGATTTCAACTTCGCTGACATGGGTTGCGTTGGCAATGACATAAGCCTGCACGGCCTCGACCGTATCCAGGATCGCGCCTATATCTGCGGCGGGCTTGCCGCGATAGCCAGCCAGCAACGGCGCACAGGCCAGCTCACCCAGCGCCTTTTCGACCACGTTCCGAGGCGACGGTATTAGCAGAGACACCGAGTCCCGCAGGATTTCCGTCAACACCCCGCCCGCACCCAATGTCAGAACATAGCCATGGGCCGGATCGCAAGTGACACCGATTAGCAACTCGGCAACGCCTTCGGGCGCCATTTCCTCGATCAGAACTTCATGGGTGCCGATATGGGCCGCGACGGCCGGCAGATCTCCCGCGCTTACCCCTAACTGAACCGCCCCGTGGTCCGACTTATGGGCCAGTCCAACGCCCTTGACGGCGAAAGGACCGGTCAGGTCACCCGCGCTGGCGGCATCGGCCTGAATCACCAACCTTTTCGGAGTGGACACACCGAAGGCTGCAAGCTGGTCCTTGGCCTCCGCCTCGGTCAGCGTAACGTTTGGATTGGCAGTACTGGGAAGGACCACCGGATCAGAGTCCTGACCTGCGGGTCGCGCCGCTGCTTCGACAGCCGACAGTGCCTCATGCAGCCCGGCGAAGGGAATAACGCCGCCATCCATCAGGCGCTGCGCGACGTCCTCGGGCATCAACTCGGGCAGAGTTGCGGTCACTGCAAAGGGCCGCCCGGTTTTTGCCACACAATTCAGCGCGGCCTGCGTCGCACAGGTCCAATCGGTTTGATCAGTGTGCGGATAGTCCACAATGGCCATAGTCAGAGCCTGTTCTGGCCCCATCATCGCCGACCAGGCACGCGTCATCGCCTGCGTGTCGCGCCAGATATAGGTGTGGTAGTCCAGCGGGTTCGCCAGCGCCACCATCGGCCCCAATGCCGCGCGCAGATCGGTGCGTTGCGTATCCGTCAACGGCGGAAAGTGCAGATCACGCCCCTCGGCCATATCCGCGGCCAGACTGGCCTCGCCCCCCGAGCAGCTGATCGTACCCAGCCCGTTGCTGTCCAGACGCCCAGCAACATGCAACAGCTTGAGGCATTCCAGAAAGCTGGGGATGTCATCCAAGCGGGCAATCCCCAACCGATCCAGAAACGCCTGAGCACCCGCGTCCTGCCCCGCCAGCGAGGCCGTATGCGAAATCGTTGCCGCCTGGGCATGGACCGACCGGCCCATCTTCAGCGCAACAATCGGGACACCGCGCTGACGAGCCTTTTTAGCCAGCGCCTCCCATTTGCGCAGATCGCCAAACCCTTCGATATGCACGCCGATGGCCGTAATGCGGTCGTCATCCAACAACGCCGAGGCAATCTGGGCCTGATGCGTCTGCGCCTGATTTCCACAGGTCAGCATGAAGGCCAACGGTAAAGCGCGGCGCTGCATGGTCATGTTGATGGCAATGTTCGAGCTTTGCGTCAGGATCGCAACCCCGCGATCCACAGGCCGCATGCCGTGCTGATCAGGCCAGACAGCCACTCGATGCAGGCCATTGACGAAACCGTAACAATTCGGCCCAAAAATCGGCATGTCCCCTGCGGCGGCGATCAACTGATCCTGAAGGCCCGCGCCTGAATGGTCTTCAGCCTGTGCCTCGGTATAGCCCGAAGCGAAACAGACCGCACCGCCCGTCCCCATCGCAGACAGAATCCTGACAGCCTCAATTGTGGCGTGGCGGTTGATGCCGACAAAGGCCATGTCGGGCACATCAGGCAACGACTCGAGTGTCGGGTAAGCACTTTCCCCCGCGACATCGGTTGCTTTGGGGTGCACAGGCCAAATTTCGCCCTCGAATCCAAACTTGCGTGCCTGCTCGATAACAGACGTACACCACGCGCCACCGCCGATCACGGCGATGGTCTTTGGGTTCAGCGCTCGGGCCAGCGCTGTCGTCATGCGCCCAGCGCCCGCAAGAGATCGCGGCTGATGATGTGGCGCTGAATCTCGCTGGTGCCGTCCCAGATGCGTTCGACACGCGCGTCACGCCAGAATCGCTCCAGCGGGTAGTCATCCATCAGACCCATCCCGCCATGCACCTGGATCGCCGCATCTGTCACCCGGGCCAGCATTTCCGAGGCGTACAGTTTGGCCGAGGCAATCTCGCGGTTGGCGGGCAGCCCCTTGTCCAGACGATCGGCGGCTGCAAGGGTCAGCAGATCGGCGGCATCAATCTCGGTGATCATGTCTGCAATCTGGAATGAGACGCCCTGAAACTTGCCGATCTTCTGGCCGAATTGCTCACGCGTGGCGGCATAGTCCAGCGCATAGTCGAACGCTCGGCGCGCACGCCCAACCGACATTGCGGCAACGGTGATCCGGGTGGCGTAAAGCCAGGTGTTCATCACCTCGAACCCGCCATCAACCTCGCCCAGAACCTGCGCATCCGGCAGGCGGCAATCGTCGAAATCCAGCACCATGTTCTTGTAGCCGCGATGACTGACCGACTTGTATCCATCCCGGATCGTGAAGCCGGGGGTCCCGCGATCGACCAGAAAGGCAGTGATGCGCTTCTTCGGGCCTTTCGGCGTCTGATCTTCACCGGTTGCGATGAAGACGATGATAAAGTCTGCATGTTCCGCGCCCGAGATGAAGTGCTTGGTGCCATTGACCACCCAGTCGCCCCCATCGCGCACGGCAGCGCATTTCATCCCCCGCACGTCCGAGCCCGCACCCGGTTCGGTCATCGCCAGCGCGTCCATCTTTTCACCCCTGACGGCCGGCATCAGGTAACGGTCGATCTGATCCTCCTCGCACGCCATCAGGATGTTTTGCGGCCGTCCGAAGAAATGGTTCAGCGCCATGGATCCCCGGCCCAACTCGCGCTCGACCAGCGCAAACTCCAGATGGTTTAGCCCGGCACAGCCGACGCTTTCGGGGAAGTTGCAGGCATAAAAGCCCAACTCGATCGTCTTGCGTTTGATCTCGGCGGCGATCTCGTGCGGAACCTCGCCAGTGCGCTCGACCAGCTCTTCATGCGGGTAGATTTCGTTTTCGACAAAGCTGCGAACGGTCGCGGCGATCATCTCTTGTTCGTCGGACAGGCCATATTGCATCTGGGGTCTCCACATCTGGGGTTGCGGGTATCCTGACGTGGCTTGCCAAGCTGAACATGCAGAAATAGACCTAAATCATGCAAAGATGGATCAAATTGCCCGCTGCGCCGCAGCAATTCGGAGTGCTTCTGTTCGACGGCTTTTCCAACCACTGCCTTGCGAATGCGGTCGAACCCTTGCGGGCGGCGAATTCCATCGCGGGGCGCAAGCTGTATGACTGGCAATTTCTGTCACTGGATCGCGCTCCCGTCACGTCATCTTCGGGGCTGCAAGTCGCACCGCACGACATCTTGCAGAATGCGCGCGGCGATACTTTACTGGTCATGCCCTCTTACGGGTATCGGGCCCATGGCGGGTGGCGGACGCTGGCGGGGTTGCGGTCCGCAGCGAGGCGCTACAGCATACTGGCCGGGCTGGATACCGGAAGCTGGTTGTTGGCGTTGGCCGGATTACTGGACGGGCACCGCGCCACAATCCATTGGGAGGAGCTGGACGGTTTCACCGAACGATTCCCCGAAATTGACGCACAGCGCGAACGCTACGTGATCGACGGCGACCGCATTACCTGTTCTGGTGCGATGGCGGCGTTTGATCTGGTGTTGCACCTGATTGGGCAAGATCACGGGCAGGCTTTAGCGCTGGAGGTCGCGCAGCTTTTCATGACTCGCGATTCCGCCAGGTCTCATTCCGGCGGGGCGGGTGCGACCAGCAGCTATGTGAACAAAGCGCTGGCCCTGATGCAGGAACATCTGGAAATGCCCTTGCCTATCCCCGAGATCGCCCGCCGGATTGGACGATCGCAAAAGGCGCTGTCCGTGCGAATGCAAACCGAACTGGGCGCAGGCCCCGCACAGGTCTATCGCCGCCTGCGCCTGAACCTGGCCCGGAAACTGGCAGCCGAGACCGACCTGACTATCGCCGAGATCGCCCTGCGCGCAGGCTATGACGACCCAAGCGCCCTGACCCGAGCCTTTCGGACCGAGTTCGGGACCACCCCGCGCGCAATGCGATCCGGCTAGGTATACATCTGCTTTTTGTAGGCCCGCGTCCGCGTCGTCGCCTCGGCAGACCCATCGTGATAGGTGCCAAACCACTTGTCGAAGGGGATTTCCGAGGTGCCGTAGTTGCACTCGAAATACCGGTGATGAAGCTGGTGGAAAAAGTCCCCCGCACGGGCCGCTTCAGTTTCTCCGGCTTTCAACTTTTCAAACCCTGAATGGGACAGAACCGGGCTGATCTGCTGAAAATACGTGTGAAACAGAAGATGCAGAGGGTGGGACGGCACGATCAGATGGATGAAATAGGTCGTGAAATACAGCAGGTTTTCATACCAATGGTTCGATATCCCCGACCACGGGCCGATATTGACGTTGCGATGATGCACGGCGTGGACGTGTTTATAGAGCTTGGGGTGATGCTCCAGCCGATGCACCCAATAGAAATGCAAGCCAGACCACATCGGGATGAACAACATCCAGACGATAAACCAAATCGGCGCGCTGGCCCAAGTGACTGTCGGCACATATCCGTTGGCCATCGCCCAATAGATCACCCATTGATACACGGTTGCCACGGTCATGGCGCTGCCCAGCGTCCACCAGATATTGTCCCAGACCTGATTGCGGAAGGTGAAATTGCCGTTGTCCCGGGTCAGGTCGCGACGGTCGAACTTTTTGTACATGCCCTGCCCCTTGCGCATGTAAAGCCACCAATGCAGCCCGCCCGCCACCAAGATCTGAGGCACCATGTTCAGCAGCCAAATGCGGAACATCCACCCCGGAGCAAAGCTCTTCATCGACTCTAACGCAGGGAAGAATATGGCATAGGCAATGATCGCCAGCCCCATACACAGGGTCAGCGAGGTAATCTGCAGCCAAGCTCCACTGTACCACTTCAGCACAGAGGCGGGGCGCGGAGGCCATGCGAACAGCGGGTTCAAGCCCACCGGACCTTCGGGGTGATAGTGCCAGCGGGCGGCTTCGGGGTCTTGGGCGGCGTCTGTCATGGCAATTCCCTTTAGCTGGCGTAATCCGAACCCTCTGCATCCAGCAGGGCTTTGATTTCCCGCAGATGCGCCTCGGCCTGATCAGGGTAGTCATCCAGTTCCTGCGCGGTCTTCTCGGCGATCTCATCGGACAAGACACGTAGGGGCTGGCCGGTCTGCAACGCGCGGATATATGTCTCGGCCGCACGCTCGAAATAATAGAGGCGGTTGAACGTATCCGCCGGATCGCTGCCCGTCACCAACACGCCATGGTTGCCCATGATCATGACCTTCTTCTTCGGGTCCGACAGCATTGCGGCGCAGCGTTCACCTTCGCTTTCAAAGGCTAGCCCGCCGAATTCCTGGTCCACCACATAGCGGTTGTAGAAGGTGGCAGTGTTCTGGTCGATCGGCGGTAGAGTGCTGTCGGCCAACGAGGCCAGAACGGTTGCAAAGATCGAATGCACATGCATCACACAGCGCGCATGCGGGCAATGGCGGTGGATCGAGCCATGCAGACCCCAAGCGGTCGGGTCGGGCGCGCCGGGCTGATCCATAACGTCAGGATCATTGGCATCCAGCAGCAGAAGGTTCGACGCCTTGATCCGTGCGAAATGCATCTGATTGGCGTTCATCAGGAACTGCGTTCCGCCCTCGTTGACCGCCAAACTGAAGTGGTTGGCCACGGCCTCGTGCATGTTCAGGCGTTCAGTCCAGCGGAAAGTAGCAGCCAGGTCGACCCGCTCGGGCCAGTGGTCGATATTGGGACGCAATTCGGTGACGGTCATGGCGGGCTCCTCCATCTGGTTTCTCAAGAAGGTGGCGACGCGAGGCGGATTTGACCAACGAAAAATTCTCGCCTATCTCATAAGCTCAGCTAATGGTGAGGTTATGCCAATGCAGACATCGCTTCCTCCGCTGGGCTGGCTGCGCACATTCGAGGCCGCCGCGCGACACTTGTCGTTCACCGGTGCGGCGCGTGATCTGAACATGACGCAAAGCGCGGTCAGTCAGCAGATTAAGTCGCTTGAGGGCTATCTGGGCCAACCGCTGTTCCTGCGTCGCCCCCGCGCGCTGGAACTGACCGAGGCCGGAATCACCTATCTGCCCGTGGTGCGTGAGGCGTTTCGTACGCTAGTGCGGGGCACACAGGCCGTCACCGGGGCGCAGCAAAACGCGGTGCAGGTTCAAAGTAACATCACCTTTGCCGTAAACTGGCTGGGACCGCGCCTGCCCCGGTTCCGCGCCGCGCACCCGGATGTGCATTTGAACATCTTCACCGAATTATGGGAACCGCGCGAAATGGCCGAGGGCGCGGCGGTCGAAATCCGCTATTCCCTGCGCCCGTCCGACACAGTACGCACCGAATTGCTGCGCACCGATCACTATTACCCGGTCTGCGCCCCGGGCTATGAAGTGCGGCTGGAAGACATTCAGGAACAGCCCCTGTTTGATTGTTCGAACCTGCTTTCGAACTGGCCGAACTGGATCACTGAACAGGGTCTAAATTGGAAAAATTCGCCCATTACCTATTCAACAACTTATCTGGTTAGCCTGTCTGTTGCGATGGCCGGGGGTGGGTATTGCCTAACCCATGACACCATAGCTCGCGACCTGATCGAGCGCGGACAACTGGTTTCTCCGTTTGAGTATCGTGCGGAGATGCCCGAGGCTTATTACCTGCTGCTGTCGCCTCAGGCCGAGGAAACGCCGGGTGCCGTCCTGTTCGCCGATTGGGTAAGGCGGGAAATTGCCCGCGATCTGGCGGGGTAGGCGCTCCCGCCCATCTTCAGGGGCGCTTGCGCGCGCCCTCCTTTGGTTGGGCCGGGCAGCGCTGACGCGCTGCGTGACGGTTTGATGATAGATGTTCGGCAGGGGTTGCACCTTCGGACACATTCAGAAAAGTTGAGCCATGGAATATACGCCTTTCCCAAGTTGGCCCGATACCGCCCCCCGATTGATCGCTGTTGCCGCTGGACGTGATCCAGCCGACATGGTCGTGTGCCGCGGGATCTGGGTGAACGTACACACGCGCGAAGCGCTGCCGGATCACGACATCGCAATCGCCAGCGGGCGCATCGCCTTTGTGGGACCGGATGCCTCGCATTGCATCGGCCCAAAGACGCAGATCATCGAGGCCAATGGGCGCTATATGCTGCCCGGTCTGTGCGACGCGCATATGCATATCGAATCGGGGATGCTGACCCCGGCGGAGTTTGCCCGCGCGGTCATTCCTCATGGCACGACGTCGATGTTCACCGACCCGCATGAGATTGCCAATGTGCTGGGACTGGACGGCGTGCGGATGATGCATGACGAGGCGTTGATGCAACCGGTCAACATCTTCACCCAGATGCCATCCTGCGCGCCATCGGCCCCAGGGCTTGAAACCACAGGCTATGAAATCACCCCTGAGGACGTGGCCGAGGCGATGAACTGGCCCGGCATCATCGGGTTGGGTGAGATGATGAATTTCCCCGGCGTGATCCACGGCGACCCCAAGATGCTGGCCGAGATCGCGGCGACTCAGAATGCGGGGAAAACCGTGGGTGGGCACTATGCTTCGCCTGATTTAGGGCCTGAATTCGCGGCTTATGTGGCCGGGGGCCCCGCTGACGACCACGAGGGAACTTGCGAAGCCGACGCCATAGCTCGGGTGCGGCAGGGGATGCGGTCGATGATGCGGCTGGGCTCGGCCTGGTATGACGTGGAAAGCCAGATCACAGCCGTGACCGAGAAAGGGTTAGACCCGCGCGGCTTTATTCTGTGCACGGATGATTGCCACTCGGGCACATTGGTGAATGAGGGGCATATGAACCGCGTGGTGCGCCACGCGATTGCCTGCGGTTGCGATCCGTTGATTGCGTTGCAGATGGCGACGATCAACACCGCCACCCATTTCGGGCTGGAACGCGAGATCGGGTCGATCACGCCAGGCCGGCGGGCGGATATTATCCTGAGTTCTGATCTGGCTGCGTTGCAGATTGAGGTGGTGATCGCCCGCGGCCAGATCGTTGCCGAAAATGGCGCGATTTCAGTAGACTGCCCGCATCTGAACTGGCCGGACAGTGCGCGCAATACGGTGCATCTGGGCCATACCCTGACCGATAAGGATTTTGAGATCAAAGCCCCAGAGGGCGCCAACCGCGTGCGGGCCAATGTGATCGGCGTGGTGGAGAATCAGGCACCGACCAAGGCGCTGAAGGAGGAATTGCCCATCATCGGCGGGTTGGTCGAGGGCGAAAGCGACGTCTGCCAGATCGCTTTGGTCGAACGCCACCGCGCGACCGGAGGAGTCACGAACGCATTTGTCTCGGGCTTTGGGTATCAGGGGCGCATGGCCATGGCCTCGACCGTGGCGCATGACAGCCATCATATGATCGTGGTGGGAACCGACCGCGAACAGATGGCACTGGCGGCGAACCGTCTGGCCGAGGTGGGCGGAGGTATCACCCTGTTCCGCGACGGCGAGGAACTGGCGCTGGTGGAACTGCCCATCGCTGGCCTGATGTCCGACAGTCCCGCCGCCGATGTGGCCGCCAAGGCGGACCGGATGGTTCAGGCGATGCAGGACTGTGGCTGTCAGTTGAACAACGCCTATATGCAGCACTCGCTGCTGGCCCTTGTCGTGATCCCCGAACTGCGGATTTCCGACCTTGGGCTGGTGGATGTGCGTACATTTGAAAAGATCGACCTTTTGGAACCCCTCGCATGACAATAATAAGAACACCCGACGTCCCAAACCCTGAGAAATTCACCGACCCTGCTGCAGCCGTGGCGCGCCTGGAAGAGCTCTACGAAAAGGCCACAAGTTTCCTGTGCGAAAACTTCGCCAAAGCGATGGAGGCAGGCACTCCGACTGAGCGTTTCAGAGCCTATTACCCAGAGATTCGCATCAAAACGACGTCATACGCGCATGTGGACAGCCGGCTGAGCTTTGGTCACGTCTCGGAACCCGGCACCCATGCCACGACGGTCACACGGCCCGATCTGTTCCGGGCCTATCTGACCCAACAAATTGCCCTGCTGATCAAAAACCACGACCAACCAGTGACGATTGGCGCCTCGGATACACCCATCCCGGTTCATTTCGCGGTGGCCAATAACCCCGACCTCGTGGTGCCGCATCAGGGCGCGGCGGGATTCACCTTGCGCGATGTGTTCGACGTGCCGGATCTGACGACCACCAATGATGATATCGTCAACGGGGTGCATGACCACGAAACCGAGATTGGCCCCTTGGCGCTGTTCACCGCCCAGCGTGTGGATTATTCGCTGGCCCGTCTGGCGCATTACACTGCCACCGATCCCAGCCACTTCCAAAACCATGTGCTGTTCACCAACTACCAGTTCTACGTGTCCGAGTTCGAGAACTATGCCCGCGAACAACTGGCCGACCCGGAAAGCGGCTATACCAGCTTTGTGTCGACCGGGAATGCGCAGATCACCTCGGCCGATGGCGTTTTGGAGCAGCCGCTGAAGCTGCCTCAGATGCCGACCTACCACCTGAAACGCGCCGATGGGTCGGGGATCACGTTGGTCAATATCGGGGTGGGGCCATCCAACGCAAAAACCGCGACCGACCATATCGCAGTTCTGCGACCACATGCGTGGCTGATGGTTGGCCATTGCGCCGGCTTGCGCAACACGCAGGCGCTGGGGGATTTCGTGCTGGCCCATGCCTATCTGCGCGAAGACAAGGTTCTGGACGATGACCTGCCCGTCTGGGTCCCGATCCCGCCCCTAGCCGAAGTGCAGGTAGCGTTGGAACGCGCCGTGGCCGAAGTGACAGAACTGGACGGCTACGAGCTAAAGCGCGTCATGCGCACCGGCACCGTCGCCTCGGTCGACAACCGCAACTGGGAACTGCGCGACCAGTCCGGCCCGGTGCAGCGCCTCAGCCAGTCTCGCGCGATTGCGCTGGATATGGAAAGCGCCACGATCGCCGCCAATGGATATCGGTTCCGGGTGCCCTATGGCACTTTGCTCTGTGTCTCGGACAAACCGCTGCACGGGGAATTGAAGCTTCCGGGCATGGCCTCGGACTTCTATACCACACAGGTCAGCCGCCATTTGGCGATCGGAATTCGCGCGATGGAACACCTGCGAGGCATGCCGCTTGAGCGTCTGCACAGCCGGAAATTGCGTTCTTTTGACGAAACAGCCTTTCTCTGAAGCAAAAAAGCAACGTTTTCCCCCTATTTTTGGGGTTTTTCGCGCTACTATTCGTTGTGTTCAGCCACAATATCCCGTTACAGTTACGCGGTGAGGCCCAAGACATCGGGCACGTTAAGGAGACCAAGAAATGGCAAAGCCTATGACAAAGACTCAGCTGGTTGCTGCTCTCGCTGAGGAAATGGGGACTGACAAGAAAGCCGCGAACGCCGCGCTGGAGGCCATGACCGGCCTGATCACACGCGAAGTTTCGGCCGGCGGCGCAGTGACCCTGCCCGGCGTTGGCAAAATCTACTGCCGCGAGCGCCCCGAGCGCATGGTGCGCAACCCCGCCACTGGCGAGCAGTTCAAGAAAGAGGCCGACAAGGTGGTTAAAATGACCATTGCGAAGGCACTGAAGGACAGCGTGAACGGCTGATCTCAGCTGTCGCAAAGATACGATCAAGGGCCGCCGTTTGGGGGCCCTTTTTCTTTGGGATCAGTGCAAACTTAACAGCACTTCCAGATCACGACGGCTGAGCCGGTTCATCAAGGCCCGATCGTCTGCAGACAGTTTTGCTTCCTTACGAATATACGTTTCAAGGTACGTCGCGATCTCACTGGTTGGGCGATAGTACAGATCAGGCGAAGATTGGCTGAGTTCATCCACAAGCCGAAACAGCAGCTTTTTCTGCCGCTCCGAATCCAGGTCTTTTCGCTTCTCTTGCAACATAACGGGCTTCGCCTTTGTTGTGGTCACTTATGATCTAGCGGGCCGAAAAGTAACTCCAACTCCGGTAAGAAATAAATTGTGCGCCGCGCGTGTGGTGCCCTTATGAGATTCCTAGTTACTACGGCCAGACGGTACATCTTGCGACCCTTACTGATTTAAGGAACAGTGCGCGAAACCAACAAAGAGGATGGGCGATGGATCTGCGCGCCATGGCGATGGGGCTGACATTTGCACTGATCTGGTCGTCGGCCTTTACTTCGGCGCGGATCATCGTGATGGACGCTTCACCGTTGTTTTCGCTGGCACTGCGCTTTTTGATTTCCGGGTTGATCGGCGTGGCCATTGCGCGCGCAATGGGACAGAGCTGGCGGCTGACACAGCAACAATGGTACGCGACCATCCTGTTTGGAATCTGCCAAAATGCCCTTTATTTGGGTCTGAATTTCTACGCAATGCAAACGATTGAGGCGTCGGTTGCCGCCATTATCGCCTCGACCATGCCGCTGCTAGTGGCGCTGGCAAGCTGGCTGTTTCTGGGTGATCGTCTGCGGCCCATGGGCGTGATCGGCCTGCTGGCAGGGTTTGCAGGCGTCGCCCTGATCATGAGCAGCCGCATCAGCGCGGGCGTTGATATGTTCGGCGTGATGCTCTGTGGTGTTGGAGCCTTGGCGCTGACCTTCGCCACCTTGGCGGTGCGCGGGGCGACCTCGGGCGGGAATTTCATGATGGTTGTGGGGTTGCAGATGCTGGTTGGTTCAGCCGTTCTGTTCGTCGCGGCTCCCGTATTCGAGACGATCTATATCCACCCCACGGTGCCGCTGGCGCTGGCTTTCACCTACACAACCCTGTTCCCCGGCTTGTTGGCCACGCTGATCTGGTTTCTGCTGCTGGATCGGATCGGAGCGACCCGCGCAGCCACCTTCCACTTCCTCAACCCTGTTTTCGGCGTGACGATTGCTGCGTTGCTACTGGGGGAGAAACTCGGCCCACTGGATGCCGTTGGCGTACTGATCACCACCGCCGGGATTTTGGCCGTGCAGTTATCGCGGCAACCTGCTCAGGGCAGCAAAGCCTCGACCTGAGACAAAACTTGCCGGGAATCGGGGCGCGTGGTTGCGCCATAGGTCGCTATAACTTCGCCTTCAGTGTTCAGAAGGATTTTGTTGAAGTTCCAACTGGGCTCAAATCCTGTCTGCTCCGCGACCTGTTGATAGAAAGGATGCGCTTTTGCGCCTCGAACCGAGGTAATGTCGGTCATTGGCAGGGTCAGGTTATAGTTGAAGTCGCAGAATTCCTTGACCTCTTCCGCCGAACCTAACTCCTGATTGAAGGAATCCGAGGGCACTGCCAGCACCACCAGCCCACGCGGGCCATAATCCTCATGCACCTGCTGCAGCGCGCTGTATTGCCCGGTAAAGCCGCAATGCGAGGCCGTGTTCACCACCAAAACCGGCTGCCCGCGCCAATCCGCAATCGACAGGGTACCGCCGTCGATGGACGGAAACTCTCCGCTCAACGGCGCAGCCTGCACGGTGCGCCCGGTCAGAATCAAAGCGGTCAACAGCAAGATGCGGAACATGGTGAACCCTCCTCTACCCAAGTATACGCGCCAAATCGTCCCCCGGATCAACGCACGAGGGCGCGAGGCGCATGAAACAGGCTTTGATTTCTGCGCCCCAACCCCCAAATAATGGTGCAACTCAACCGACCGGAGGATCCATGACCCAATACACCAAATCCCCCGAGGCCATCGCTGCCCTCTCGCCCGAAGAATACCATGTCACGCAGAACAGCGGGACCGAGCGTCCGGGCACCGGCAAGCTGCTGAACAACAAGGAACCGGGGATTTATGTGGATATCGTCTCGGGCGAGCCGCTGTTCGCTTCGACTCACAAATACGAATCCGGCTGCGGCTGGCCTAGTTTCACCAAGCCCATCGTGCATGAACATGTAGAAGAGTTCCGGGATACCACCCACGGCATGATTCGCACCGAGGTGCGTTCAAAACACGGCGACAGCCATCTGGGCCACGTCTTCCCCGACGGCCCGCGTGAACATGGCGGGCTGCGCTATTGCATCAACTCAGCCTCCTTGCGGTTTGTCCATCGCGATGACATGGAGGCCGAAGGCTATGCCGACTATCTGATCCATGTGGAGGAAATCCAATGACCGAAGAACGCGCTGTCCTAGCAGGAGGTTGTTTCTGGGGAATGCAGGACCTGATCCGCAAGCTACCGGGTGTGTCCCGCACCAGCGTCGGCTATACTGGCGGCGATGTCCCCAACGCCACCTATCGCAACCACGGAACCCATGCCGAAGGGATCGAGATTTTCTTTGATCCCGCGCAGATCAGCTATCGTGAGTTGCTGGAGTTCTTCTTCCAGATCCATGATCCGACCACGGTAAACCGTCAGGGCAATGACCGCGGGATGAGCTATCGCTCGGCTATTTACTATGTGGATGACGATCAGAAACAGGTGGCTTTGGACACGATTGCCGATGTGAACGCCAGCGGTATCTGGCCCGGCAAAGTCGTGACCGAGCTGGAGCCCGTCGGTGATTTCTGGGACGCCGAGCCCGAGCATCAGGACTATCTGGAGCGTATCCCCAACGGCTATACCTGCCACTTCCCGCGCCCCGACTGGGTTCTGCCCAAACGCGACGCGGCGGAATAAGCGATCAGCCGGCGGCAACCCTTGGGCGGCCGCTGGCTTCAACCGTGATCATGGCCTCGACAAAGACCTCCTGCGCCTCGACGCGGGCAGTGCGGATGTCGCGGTCAACGATCACGCGGATATCCTCAGCCCCGGCGTCGCGCACCGCGCCTTCGGCCTCGGATCTTAGCACGGATTCCAGCAGGGTTAGCGCCGCCTCTGAATCGTTGAAATCTTGCGGCCCGTCCTCAAGATGCACCCGGAACTTGCCCTCGGACGGCGACGTGACTGTCCCCGCCCGGCGCAAAGTCAGGCGACCGACGACCGCGCCGATGGCATTGGCCACGCCAGTGTGTTCGGGCAGGATCATCTTGCAATGCAAACGCTCCCCGACCGCCGGGTAATAGCTGGGGGCCGACGCACCCAACCCGATCACATCCACGTTCAACGCCGCATCCAAAGCCAACAGGCCCCGGTGTCGGGCCAAGCCCTTGCGCGTTAGAATGTGCCGAGCCAGATCCGTCGGGGGAATGCCAAAATCCTCGACTTCTTCGGCAAAAGCAGCCTCTAACAAAGTCAAAGACGTTTGTTCCGTCAACTGATCCACGATCATCTGCGCCAAAACCTCGGGGGTTTTCGCCAGCACATCGCCTGACCCAACCCGTTTGCGCGACACCAATTCCAGCGCCTTGCATGCTGCCTCAGCATCCCAGGCGTCCAGCCACCCCAGAACGTGGCTGGCATCCGATGGCGTCACGCCCGAGACCTGAACGATCCCGCGATCCACCAGCCGCGTCAGGGCGCCATTCTCCATCCGTGTGCGCAATAGGTCGCTCAGCGGCAAAACCTGATCGCCAAGACGGTCCAATAACACCTCTTCCCGTGCACCCAGCCCTTCGGCGTGGATACCGGGCACGCGGCGGGCAAACCGCGTGTCATGTTCACCTACCGTGGTCGCGCGCAGTTGTTTGTCCAACTCAGCATGCACCACATCCGGGGCCTCGGCCGCGATCAGCGACACTGGCAATACCCTACGCGGCCCTAGGACCACGCCGCCTCCCAGCCCCTCGGTCACCACATGGACCTGACTGTCGCCGCCCAGACCATGGGTGCGCATCGCCACCGCCTCGACCATGGTGCGAAAGCCACCGACGCGCGCACCATTGGGATCAATTGCGGGCTTACTGTCGCGGATCACGGCGATGTCCGTGGTCGTCCCGCCAATATCCGACACCAGCGCATTCTCGGCCCCCGTCAACCAACTGGCCCCTACGATCGAGGCCGCAGGCCCGCTGAGGATCGTCTCAATCGGGCGTTCTCGCGCTTGCTCGGCGCTCATCAACGCGCCGTCGCCGCGGACCACCATCATCGGCGCGGTAATTCCCAACGTCAGTAACTGATCCTGCGCCCGTCCGATCAGCCGATCAATCATCCCGATCAGCCGTGCATTTAATACCGCCGTCACAGCCCGTTTCGGCCCGTTTAACTTGGCCGACAGGTGATGAGAACACGTGACCGGAGCCCCTGTCCGCTCGGCTATAATCCGCGCCGCTTCCAGCTCATGCGCGGGGTTGCGCGTGGCAAACTGCGCGGCCACGGCAAAGCCGGATATGCCTTTATGAGAGTCTAAAAACGTTTCCAACGCGGCTACATCCAGCGGAGCAGCCTCACCCCCCGCATGGCTATGACCCCCGGCAATCACCAGCGCCGGATCACCCTTCAACGCGTCGCGCAACCCGTGCCGATCCAGATCGCCCTCTTTGAACCCGATATAGACCAACGCCACGCGCCCGCCCTGCCCCTCGACCAGAGCATTGGTGGCCAAAGTAGTCGACAAAGATGCCATCGAGATCTGCTCGGGGCCAACCGCCGCCTGTTCCAACACAGCCGAAATCGCTTTGCCCACGCCGATTGCCAAGTCTGCCCGCGTGGTCAGCGACTTGGCCGAGGCGATCACCTCAGCCTCATCCCGGATCAGCACCGCATCCGTATAGGTTCCGCCCGTATCAACCCCCAAAGCCAGCGCCATCGGGTTCTCCTTCCTGTTCGCTGAATTGGGTGTAGCGGTTTGGACCGACACGTCCAGCCTGTTTGCGGCACTTAGGGCAGTTGTTGCACCGCCCAGCGCGCGGCATCAGCCACAGATGCATCCGGATCTTCCACCAACCCCTGCGCCACCGGCTTCAGCGCGGGCAAACCGGAATTGCCAATCGCATACAGCACATTGCGCACAAACCGATCCCGTCCGATCCGCTTTATGGGCGAGCCCGAGAACTTGGCCCGAAACGCCGCATCATTCAACCCCGCCAATTCAGCCAGAGGCGGGGCCAACAAATCATCCCGCGCAGCATAGCGAATATCGCTGGCCGCAACGGCAAACTTGTTCCACGGACAGGCCGCCAGACAATCATCGCATCCGTAAATCCGATTGCCCAACTTGCCGCGCAGATCTTCTTCCACCGGCCCCTTATGTTCGATGGTCAGATAGGAAATACACCGCCGCGCATCCAACTTGTACGGCGCAGGAAACGCATCTGTCGGACAGGCATCCAAACAAGCGCGACACGACCCGCAATGATCCACCTCGGCCATATCCGCAGGCAGGTCCAATGTAGTAAAAACAGAGCCTATAAAAGCCCAATTTCCCCAATCACGGCTGACCAGATTCGTATGCTTCCCCTGCCATCCCAGCCCCGCCGCATGGCCTAGGGCCTTCTCAGGCACCGGCGCTGTATCAACAAACACCTTCACCTCGCCGCCACCTTCGGCAATCAACCACCGCGCCAACCGCTTGAGGCGTTTTTTCACCAGATCATGGTAGTCCTTGTTCTGCGCATAGACCGAAATCGCACCCCGATCAGGATGGCCCAAAACCTCGGTCGGATCATGTTCAGGCGTATAGCTCTCGGCCAGCATGATCACCGACCGCGCCTCGGGCCACAAAGCCGACGGATCGCCCCGCCAATGGGTCCGTTCGGCCATCCACCCCATCTGTCCGTGATACCCGGAATCCAAAAACGCCTGCAACCGCGCGGGCACTTCCGGCACATCCCACGGCCGACAAATCCGACAGGACACAAACCCCTCACTCAATGCCTGAGCGACCACCTTGTCCTTTAAATCCGATCCGCTCTTCATCTGGCTAAAATATCCTCGGGGGGAATCGCGCCCCGGCGCGATGGGGGGCAGACAGCCCCCCTGCCACCCTATCAGAAATCCAGATCCGCGTAATGCGGCGGAGGCCGAAACCCCGGCACCTGATCCGCCAGGATAGACCGAAACGCAGGCCGAGACTTGATCTTGGCGTACCAATCCTTGACCGCCGCCGAACGGTTCCAATCCACGTCCGAGATATAGTCCAGCGCCGACAAATGCGCCGCGGCCGCGAAATCGGCCAATGTCATCTGGTCGCCCGCCAACCAACGCCGGTGATCTAGAAGCCATGCCATGTAGTCCAGATGATACTTGATCGCCTTGGCACCCTCTTTGACATTCTTGCTGTCCGGGTAACCTTGCCCGGTCATCTTCTTGTTGACCCGCTCGTACAACAGTTTCGATGTCACCTCGTGATGAAACTTGTCGTCAAACCAGCCGACTAGCCGCCGGACTTCATACCGGGCTTCCGGTGTTTTCGGCATCAAAGCGGGCTCGGGGCGCGTTTCCTCGACATACTCGCAAATGGCGCTGCTTTCCGCCATGACATGCCCGTCCAATCGCAGGACCGGCACTTTACCCGCCGGATTGCGGCGCAGGAAATCCGGGTCCTGTTCCCAGTATTTCTCTTCGACCAGCTCGACCTCGATCTTCTTTTCCGCCAGTGACAGACGGACCTTGCGGCAGTACGGTGACAGGGGAACGTGAAACAGACGCGCCATGAGCTTCCAATCGAACCAGTGAATACCCCTCAGCTTTAGCCCCGAGTGGGTTCGGTTTTCAATCCTCGAAACAATCCGCGCGACCATCTGCGCGGATGGTGGCCGCCCCGTCCAGAATCGCAGCCGCACGTCTGCGGGTGCGCACCGACGGGTCGGTTACCGACCGATTTCGCGGGGATGGCAGGATCGCCGCAATCCGCGCCGCCTGAACCGAGGACAGTTTGGACGCCGGAACGTTGAAATTACGCTGTGCCGCTGCCTCAACCCCGAATACGCCATTTCCGGTCTCGGCTACGTTCAAATAGACTTCAAGAATACGTTGTTTGCTCCAGAAAATTTCGACGACCGGCGTCATCGAAGTTTCAAGCGCCTTGCGCACCCAGCTGCGCCCTTGCCACAAAAAAACATTCTTCACCACTTGCTGCGTAATCGTCGACGCACCTCGGGCACCACCCCCTTCAATCGCGTCACGAATAGCTTCGACATCAAAGCCCCAATGGCGGCAGAAATTGGCGTCCTCAGCCGCTACGACTGACCGCGCCATGATCGGCGAAATCTGTTCGATGGGAACCCAGTCACGCTCGACCTTGCCCAATCTGCGCCATTCGGACCAGATCGTATGGGTCACCGGAGGGTTGACTACCGAATAGAGCCCAATCAGCGCCACTACAAACACCGCAATCGCCAATAGCCCACGCGTGACCCAGCGGCGAATCCGCATCACGACGTTGGGTTTGGCTTTCGACGCCTTCTTTTTCTTACCGCTTGTCTTGCGGACTGCTTTCTTTGCCATGCCACAGCTATACGACGTGTAGGCCTTGTTTGAAATGTCTGTTGTAGAGGTCCATGAATAAGAAAACCCGCGTACCGGAGTGGTACGCGGGTTTTGCAATTTGACTGATTGGCGACTTATTCTGCCGGAACGGCTTCAACCTCATTGGTCAGAGGATGGCTGAGCTTGTTCAGCATCTCTTTCGGGCAGACCTGCAGGAAATTGGCCTTTTCCACATCCCAATGTTGCAGGATATCAGCGGCCTTGCGGCTGAAGGTCTCAGACTGATGAGTTTCGATCAGCGTTTTCAGCTGGTCTTCCCAATGGTCCACCGTAACCGGGCAGGTCACCAGCGTTTCCATGTTCATCAGAGCCTGTGCCTTGCCTTCGGGATCGTACAGGTACGCCATGCCGCCGGTCATGCCCGCGCCAAAGTTGGCACCAATGTCGCCCAGAATCACGGCGACACCGCCGGTCATGTATTCGCACCCGTTCGAGCCACAGCCCTCGATCACCACTTTGGCGCCCGAGTTCCGAACCGCGAACCGTTCGCCTGCGCGGCCTGCTGCGAACAGGTGGCCATCGGTGGCGCCGTACAGAACAGTATTGCCGATGATCGTGTTGTCATCTGCCTTAAGCGGGCTGACCTGCGGTGGGCGCACAACGATCATGCCACCGGAAAGGCCCTTGCCAACATAGTCGTTAGCATCGCCAGACACTTCCAGCTTGAGCCCCGGAGCCGCAAACGCCCCCAGCGACTGACCGGCCGAGCCCTGCAATTTCACATGCAGGTGGTCGTCCTGGAACGTGTTCCGCATCCCGAAATTCTGCACGATATGGCTGGATACCCGAGTACCAACAGTCCGGTGCGTGTTCTGGATCGCGTAGGACAGCTGCATCTTCTCGCCGTCTTTCAGGAACCGCGCCGCATCGCGCACGATCTCGGCATCCAGCGTATCCGGCACTGCGTTGCGGTCCTTGTCGCGGTTATAGACGATGTCATGTGCGCCATCGACGGTGATCAGCAGCGGGTTCAGGTCCAGATCGTCCAGATGCGCCGAGCCACGGCTTACCTGCGCCAGCAGATCGGCCCGGCCGATGATTTCGTCAATCGAGCGCGCACCAAGGCTGGCCAGCAGCTCGCGCACTTCCTGAGCGTAGAAGGTGATCAGGTTGACGACCTTGTCGGCATTGCCGGTGAATTTGGCGCGCAGGGATTCGTCCTGCGTACAGACGCCGACCGGGCAGGTGTTCGACTGACACTGACGTACCATGATACAGCCCATCGCGATCAGGGCAGCGGTGCCGATACCGTATTCCTCGGCTCCCATCATTGCAGCCATGACGATGTCGCGCCCGGTGCGCAGACCACCATCTGTCCGCAGAGTCACGCGGTCGCGCAGGTTGTTCATCGCCAGAACCTGATGCGCCTCGGTCAGGCCCATCTCCCACGGCAGACCGGCGTATTTGATCGACGTCGCAGGCGACGCACCCGTGCCGCCATTGTGACCCGAAATAAGGATGATATCCGCTTTCGCCTTGGCCACACCGGCTGCAATCGTGCCAACGCCCGAGGACGCAACCAGCTTCACTGTCACCTTACAGCGCGGGTTGATCTGTTTCAGGTCATAGATCAGCTGCGCCAGATCCTCGATCGAATAGATGTCGTGGTGCGGTGGCGGTGAGATCAGCGTCACGCCTTTGGTCGAGTGGCGCAGACGCGCAATCAGGTCGGTCACTTTCATGCCCGGCAACTGGCCGCCCTCACCGGGTTTCGCACCCTGGGCGACCTTGATCTCAAGCTCCTCACACTGGTTCAGGTATTCGGCTGTCACACCAAACCGGCCCGAGGCCACCTGTTTGATCTTGGCAGACGGGTTGTCGCCATTGGGCTCGGGCACGAAATGCGCCGGATCTTCGCCACCTTCACCCGAGTCAGATTTCGCGCCAATCCGGTTCATCGCCACATTCAGCGTTTTGTGCGCCTCGGGGCTCAGCGCACCCAGCGACATGCCCGGCGTGACAAAGCGCTTGCGGATCGAGGTGATCGACTCGACCTCTTCAATCGGCACCGGTTTGCCCAGCGGTTTGAAATCCATCAGGTCGCGCAGATGAATCGGCGGGTTCGATTGCATCTTGGCCGAGTATTGCTTCCACAGCTCGTAAGATGCGCGGTTACAGGCCATCTGCATCATGTGCATCGAGGTCGCTTCCCACGCGTGGGTCTCACCCGATTTGCGCGCCTTGTAGAAACCACCGATGGGAAGCACGTCCAGACCGCTGTCCCAGCCCTTGGCATGGATTTCCTCGGCCTTGGTCTGAATACCGGTCACACCGATACCGGAAATCCGGCTGGTCATGCCGGGGAAATACTCAGCCACCATGGCACGGCTAAGGCCCACGGCCTCAAAGTTCAGACCACCGCGATAAGAGGAGATCACCGAAATGCCCATCTTGGCCATGATCTTCAGCAGACCTTGGTCGATTGCCTCTCGATAGCGTGCGACGTTTTCGGTCAGCGTGCCATCCAGCAAGCCGCGATCAATGCGGTCAGCCAGCGAGTCTTCGGCCAGATAAGCGTTCACCACGGTCGCGCCGCAGCCGATCAGAACGGCAAAGTAGTGCGGATCAACGCATTCGGCCGAACGCACGTTCAGCGAACAGAAGGTCCGCAGCCCCTGACGGGTCAGATGCGAGTGCACCGCGCTGGTCGCGAGAATCATCGGCATCGCCACGCGACCTGCGCCCGAATCCATGTCGGACAGCACCAGATGCCCCGCGCCCGAGCGCACGGCCTCTTCTGCTTCGGCTCTAACACGAGTCAAAGCGGCGTTTAACGCGCCCCGACCGGGTTCAAAGCTACAATCTATTTCCGCCAGCGGCGAACCGAGATTTTCTACCAGCTTGTCCCATTGGGTGTTGCCGACAAAGGGGCTGTCCAGCGTGATGATCTCGGTCTGGCTGCTGTCTTCGTCCAGCACGTTTTTCAGGTTACCGAACCGGGTTTTCAACGACATGACGCGGTATTCGCGCAGACTGTCGATCGGCGGGTTGGTCACCTGACTAAAGTTCTGGCGGAAGAAATGGCTGAGCGGGCGGTATTGCTTGGACAAAACCGCCGATGGCGTGTCATCGCCCATCGAGGCCAGGGACTCTTTGCCGTCTTCAGCCATGGGGGCAAGGATTTGCTCCAGCTCTTCAACAGAATAACCGGCCGCGATCTGTCGCTTGCGCAGTTCCTCTCCGCTGAACTTCGCGGTTTCGGTCACGCCTGACAGGCTTTCATTCAGATCGTTGATCTTGCCAACCCATTCGCCAAAGGGCAGGGCACGGGCCAGTTTGTCCTTGATCTGCGTGTCGCGGTACAGCTTGCCACGCTTCATATCCACGGCCAGCATCTGACCCGGACCCAGCGCGCCTTTTTCCGTCACCGATGCCTCATCAATCGGCACCATCCCGGCCTCCGACCCGGCGATAACCAATCCATCACCCGTCACAACGTAGCGCATCGGGCGCAAACCATTCCGGTCGAGCCCGGCGCAGACCCAGCGACCATCGGTCATGGCCAGGGCGGCGGGGCCATCCCATGGCTCCATCACCGAGTTGCAGTAGGAATACATGTCGCGCCACGCCTGCGGCAGCTCGACCGCCTGTTTGGACCAGCTTTCCGGCACCAGCATGGTTTTCGCCATTGGAGCAGACCGGCCCGCACGCACCAGAACCTCGAAAACCGAGTCTAATGCGGCGGAATCCGACGATCCGCCCGCGATGATCGGTTTGATGTCCTCGGCGTAGTCCCCAAAGGTCGAGGATGCCATGCGGATCTCATGGCTTTTCATCCAGTTGACGTTGCCTTTCAGCGTGTTGATCTCGCCGTTATGGGCCAACATGCGGAAGGGCTGGGCCAGCCACCATTGCGGGAAGGTGTTGGTCGAATAACGCTGGTGATAGATCGCAAAGGCCGATTCAAAGCGTTCGTCCATCAGGTCGGGATAGAAAACCGCAACCTGTTCGGCCAGCATCATTCCTTTATAGATGATCGAACGGCAGGACAGCGACGCCAAATACAGGCCGGAAATTCCTGCCGCCAATGCTGCCTTTTCGATCCTACGACGGATCACGTAGAGCTCGCGCTCAAAGGTGTCTTCGTCCACACCTTTGGAGTTCGAGATCAGGATCTGCTCAATCTCGGGCCGGGTCGCATTGGCCTTTTCACCCAGGCAGGTCACATCGACCGGCACGTGACGCCAGCCATAGATGTAGTAACCCATGCGCAGCACTTCGGTTTCCACGATGGTTCGGCACTGTTCCTGCGCACCAAAGTCCGTACGGGGCAAGAAGACCTGACCGACCGCGATCAGCTCATCCAGATTGGGTTCGTGGCCGGTGCGGCGGATCTGATCATAGAAGAAAGGAACAGGGATCTGCACATGGATACCCGCGCCATCGCCGGTCTTGCCATCGGCATCCACAGCGCCCCGGTGCCAGATCGCCTTGAGCGCATCAATCCCCGCGTCGACCACCTTACGCGACGGCCTACCGTCGACAGACACGACAAGGCCGACACCGCAGGATGAATGTTCTTCCTCCTCGGAATAGAGACCGTTTTCAGCCATCCACTGACGTTTGGCTTCTTCGGCGCGCACCCAATCGGCATCATATTTGGTCATTGGCTGTCTCCTTCTTCCGAGGGGGCGTACATGGCCTCGACCTCGGCTTTGGTCATTTGCTTGCGTTCACCTGCGAACGCGTATCCTTCGGGCTTTTTGTCGAAGTAAAGTTCAAGTTTCAGCGTGTGGCCTGTATCCTGAAACAGGCCTGCCGCGATTTGCGTGTGTCCGTGCATTTCACCTGGAAGCGTGATCCGGTACCACAGCGCCGAGCCGCAGTCAGCGCAGAAGGCGCGCTCGGCCCAATCGGACGAGGTGAAGGTCTTGACCGGCCCAAGCGCGGCGTAGCCTTCTTCGGCCTGAAAAGTAACCAGCATCGAACTTGTCCAGCGTCGGCATTGGTCGCAATGGCACGCGCCCAGCGCATCGCGCGCGGGCGTAGCGGTCACCGTGACCGCGCCACACATGCATTGGCCTTGCAACTCGGGCATTTCGAGGCTCCTGATCGCTGGGTTTATTCGGCTGCAACCGCAGCCTTGGTGTTGAACCGGTCAATGATTGCATCGGCGCAATCGCGCCCGTCGCGGATCGCCCACACGACCAGAGAGGCCCCACGCACGATGTCACCGATGGCATAGACGCCGTCCATCTCGGTCTCGCCGGTCTGGAAGGCCGCCTTGACGGTACCCCAGCGTGTCACGGGCAGGTCGGGCTGGCCGAACAGGCTGGGCAGGTCTTCGGGCTCAAATCCCAGCGCCTTGATCACCAGATCGGCGTCTTCGACATAGTCCGCGCCTTCGATCACCTCGGGGGCCTGACGGCCGGTTGCGTCGGGCTGGCCCAAGCGCATCTTCTGCACCATCACACCTGTGACGTTGTCGTCGCCGGTAAAGCCCTTGGGCGCGCTGAGCCACTCAAACACCACGCCTTCTTCTTCGGCGTTCTGAGTCTCGCGCTGCGAACCAGGCATGTTCGCGCGGTCGCGGCGATACAGGCATTTGACCGATGTCGCCCCTTGACGGATCGAGGTTCGCACACAGTCCATCGCGGTGTCGCCGCCGCCGATTACGACAACCTTTTTGCCAGCCGCGTTCAGGCGACCATTGTCGAAGTCTTCAACCGCGTCGCCGAAGCTTTTGCGGTTCGAGGCCGTCAGGAAGTCAATCGCCTTCTCGATCCCGGCCAAACCGCTGCCCGGCATGGACAGGTCGCGCGACTTGTAAACGCCAGTGGCGATGATCACTGCGTCGTGCTTCCCACGAATTTCTTCGAATTTCGTGGCGTCGACGTCGCAGTTCAGTTCAAATGTCACGCCACCATCTGCCAGCAGATCGTTGCGACGCTGCACGATGTCCTTTTCCAGTTTGAAACCCGGAATACCATACATCAACAAACCA
This sequence comes from Ruegeria sp. BK1, assembly GCF_056535645.1. Taxonomy (NCBI): domain Bacteria; kingdom Pseudomonadati; phylum Pseudomonadota; class Alphaproteobacteria; order Rhodobacterales; family Roseobacteraceae; genus Ruegeria; species Ruegeria sp. BK1. The sequence goes on from NZ_JBQFIS010000001.1 coordinate 2,718,672, forward strand.
CCGGCGCGGTCATAGCGGTCATAGACCGTTACCTGAATACCGGCGCGGCGCAGCATGTCGGCAGCCGCCAGACCACCAGGACCCGCACCGATGATGCCGACGCTTTCGCTGCGCTCGGTGCCCGGAACAACGGGCTTAACCCAACCTTTGTCCCATGCGGTATCGGTGATGTATTTCTCGATCGTACCAATGGTCACGGTGCCATGGCCGGACTGTTCAATCACGCAATTGCCTTCACACAGACGGTCCTGCGGGCAGATACGGCCACAGATCTCGGGGAAGGTGTTGGTAGCCTGACTGGTCTGATAGGCCTCTTCCAGACGGCCAGTGGCGGTCAGGTGCAACCAGTCGGGGATATTGTTGTGCAACGGGCAATGCGACTGACAATAGGGCACACCACATTGGCTGCAGCGGCTGGCTTGCTCTTCTGCTTTGGCCGAGGCGAATTCGGCGTAAATCTCGTCAAAGTCTTCCTTGCGCGTGTCTGCGGCACGCTTTTCGGGCATGGCGCGATCGACTTGCACAAATTTCAGCATCGGTTGCTTGGCCACGGGTCAGACTCCATGAATTGGCTTGGTCGAGCTTCCTTAAAAGATGCAGGATCAGATGAAAAGTCATAAACACTGACCTATTTAGCGATTTCCGAAGCAAATTTTCCCATGATGCCCAAAAACTCTGAAAAAATAGATCCGATTCGGACCTATAAGTGTCCTTTCCTTTTCAACGCAGCACTTATACCCATGAATCGCATAAAACACGTGGCAATGGCACGGGCAGGTTCATGAGTCTTTTTCAGCTGATTCTTGTGGCAATCATTCAGGGCGTCACCGAATTCCTGCCGATCTCATCCTCGGGCCACCTGATTCTTCTGCCCAGCCTGACCGGCCTGCAAGATCAGGGTTTGGCTATAGACGTAGCGGTTCATGTGGGAACTTTGGGTGCCGTGGTCCTGTATTTCTGGCCCGACGTAAAGTCCGCGGCGGCGGGGCTGCCCCGCGCGCTGCGCGGTAAAACGGACACTGAACAAGCGCGACTGGCCTTGGGGCTGATCGTTTCGACCATCCCGACGGTAATCCTTGGGGCGGTCCTGTTTCAAAGCGGACTCAGCCAATCCCTGCGCTCGATGGCGATAATCGGATGGACCATGCTGGGCTTTGGGCTGTTGCTTTATTGGATGGATCAGAAAGGCCCGCAGACAAAAGAAGCCAAGGACTGGGGACTGAAAGATGCAGCCATCATGGGGCTGTGGCAGATGCTGGCGCTGATCCCCGGCACGTCGCGGTCCGGCATCACAATCACCGGCGCACGGCATCTTGGGTATACGCGAGAAGAAGGCGCACGGATCGCAATGCTGATGTCGATCCCGACGATCCTGGCATCGGGCATCCTGCTGTCGGTCGATGTGATCAAAGAGGCCGACCTGAGGCTGGCCATCGACGGCGCCATCGCCGCCCTTTTTGCCTTTGCCGCCGCCTTGCTAGCGCTATCCCTGATGATGCGCCTGCTGCGCAGTGTCAGCTTTACGCCTTACGTGATCTACCGCGTTTGTCTGGGCGTGATCCTGCTGATCATCGCCTACAGCTAATCAGGTGCGCAGATTGTCGGCCGATCTCTGGATCTCGTCATACTGACCCGAGGGGCGGAACTTCCACAGATAGTCCGGAAGAACCGATTCCAGCGTGGCGGGTTCAATCCCCAGATCGGCAAAACCCTTGGCACCGTCCGACACGACATTGTCGCGCCGCAGGTTCTTTAGCTGATCGCGAGTCAGGATGTTGTTCGGGAACAACTGGAAACTTACGAACTTCACAATATCAAGGACGCCGGCCATGATCCGGGCCAAAAAGAACGGCATCCCGAGAATGATGCGGCGGCGATGGATCACATCAAGCATCTGCTGCATGAGCGCGCGGAAGGATTTCACCTCGGGCCCGCCCAGCTCATAAGTGCCAGCCTTGGCTTGTCCCAAAACGCCCTGCACAGCGGCTTTGGCTACATCATCCACATACACAGGCTGGAATTTCGTCTCAGCGCCCACCAGCGGCAGGAATGGCCCCATGCGGGTCATCCCGGCAAAGCGGTTGAAGAACTGATCCTCGGTCCCGAAAATGACCGAGGGGCGCAAGATCACGGCACCGGGCATATGTTCCAGTACGCCGGCTTCACCCTGTGCCTTTGTCTGCGCATATTCGCTGTCCGAGTCCGCATCCGCGCCGATGGCCGAGATATGGACCATCGTCGCGATCCCCTGCTTGGCCGCAATCCGTGCGATCCGTTCGGCACCTTCGGCCTGAACGGCGTCAAACGCGTTCTTGCCCAGCTCGTTCAGCACACCCACGCAGTTCACCACCGCATCCGCGCCCTGCATAGCCGCTGCGACCGAGGCATCGTCGCGGATATTGCAAAGAATAGGTTCGACCTGCCCGACCACGCCATAGGGTTTGACAAACATCGCCTCGTTCGGACGGCGCACCGCTACCCGAACACGCCACCCTTCGCCTGCCATGCGCCGCGCGACATACCGGCCGACAAACCCAGATCCGCCATAAATCGTGACCAGTTTTGACATAGAAGGGCTCCTGTTTTTAGGTCCAGATCCGATCTACCGCCCAAAAGGTCGCGGAACAAGGCGCAATAACGCCGCGTGCAAGGGAAAAACCCCACCATTCTCAGGGGTGTTCCGTATGCGGTCAAAAAACTTTCAAAAAACTTCCCGAATCCGGTTGACGCCCCTCGCCAGTGGGCTTAAACGCCCCTCCACGACACCTGCCCAGGTGGCGGAATTGGTAGACGCGCTAGCTTCAGGTGCTAGTGTCCGTATGGACGTGGAGGTTCGAGTCCTCTCCTGGGCACCAAATCCCCCCGATAACATATTGATTGTCCTCAGTTTACTTGTGGTAACTGCGCGGGTGTAGGACATGGCGTATGACATTTCGGTCCCCTTTTCGTTCACTAAGAACGGCATCTACTATTTCGAACGGCGAGTCCCACGAGACCTTCTGAGGCACTACTCAGCCAGTAAGATATCGTTCTCTCTCAGGACGCGGTCATCAACGGTCGCAGCTTCAAGGGCGACAAAAGCCGCACAACAACTCGACGAGTACTGGTATCATCTTCGAATTCGTGACGTTGCCCTTCCCGGTAAACACTTGTTACGCATGACGCACAACGGACATACCGCGCTTGGTGGAGCCAAAGCCGCTACGCCTGATGTGGCCGGTACAATGCTCTCAGAGGCAGTATCGATCTACCTTAAGCTCAAAGGACAAGGGCGCCCTGTCACCTTCCACAGAGCAGCGGAGCGGTCCTGCGGCTACGTCATTGATGTGTGCGGGGATATGGACATCACGTCCTACACAAAGGCCAATGCAAATGCGTTCCGCGATGAACTAATCAAGCGCGGTCTCGCGGGTAGCAGCATTACACGTGTTTTCGGAACTGTCCGGTCGGTAATCAATTTCGCAGCCAGTGAAGTTGGCATCGACTTATCCAACCCGTTTGGGAAGGTCTATTTCGACCGGAACGCTGGAGTAGAAGGTCGAGAACCGCTGCCGCTAGATGCTATCCACACGGTTCAGGCGGAGTGCCGCAAACTGGACGACGATCTGCGCTGGCTGGTCGCGTTAGTGTCCGACACAGGGATGCGTCTTGCAGAAGCAACCGGACTTCTGAAAGAAGACATCAGGCTTGATGACCCGATCCCACATTTGGTTATTAGGGAGCATCCATGGCGGAGACTAAAGACATCTGGCAGCATCCGCGAGGTTCCTTTAGTCGGAGAAGCGCTTTGGGCCGCCAATAGGGTTCGTGAGAACACCGCAGACAGTCCATTCGCCTTTCCTAGATACAACAGGGGCGAACAGACCAATGCAAACTCAGCGAGCGCTGCGTTGAATAAGTGGCTGAAAGCACTCACGTCGTCGAAGGGGACGATGCATAGCTTTCGCCATTCCATGCGGGACCGGCTTAGGGCAGTTGAATGCCCTTCGGATGTCGTGGATCAGATTGGCGGTTGGCAGACTGAAGGCGTCGGACAGGCGTATGGTAGAGGCTATCCGATATCGGTCCTAGCCAATTGGTTGCTTCAGATCACACTGGAGCAGAGCTAGTTGCTTCTTTCGAAGATGAGCTTAGCCTTCTTTTTCAGCAGTTCAATTTGATCGGCAGTACTCAGTTAGGCCAAGAGTAACTCGCCATGTCCTACACCCGCGCAGTTACCACAAGTAAACTGAGGACAATCAATATGTTATCGGGGGGATTTGGCGCCCAGGAGAAGCTGTGTCTCTTGGTTCCGTTCCCGTTACAGGCATCGTGACCTATGATTGTCTCAGTAAAAGAAGGGGTATCATTGAGGACGAATCCCGGTCAACAGGCACGTTCTGTCCTACGGTTTGTCCTACGCCTCAGGACACCCTCAATATGGCCACCCATGACACGTTGAGCTCCATCCTCTCGCCCGAAATGCTGCACTAAGACCGCTACTGAATTCGCACCCCCCCCACGGGGGGAGTATCAGAACTGGGGTGAGTGGTATTGGCTGCGTAGATCCCCAGCCATTTTTTTGAATGCACACTACCAGACACTGAAGTCCGCTTATGACCGGGCCAGGCGGACGCCCCTGTTTTTTGTTTGTCCCTAAGGGCTTCTTCGGCCCCTAGGATGTTCTTAGAGCACTATGAGCTATTGGCGCAGTCAAAAGCCAAGACCTATAACTGTTAATAGGTTTAGGCTGCTAAACTAGACGGCCTTTCGGTCCTGACAAAGCGGGCCTTAGTTCCTCCGCGACCTTTGGTGCCGTGCACAAAGGACCAACCAAGCATTGTCCAAGCTGCATTGCTCTTTGCCAGCCTAGTTCCCCTTGTCTTCAGATTTGAATCGCCAATAAGCTCCCCAGCTGCTCTACCTCAATTTCGTGCGTGGTCAGCGGAAGGGACTTAAGGCCATTCAAGACCTTCGTTTTGAAAGTCTCCTGACCTTTTCGAACCCCACGCCGACTGTTGTAGGCTGAGGGATCAATGTCGATGTTCGCACCCGGAAAGAGACTTTGGATCTCGTCTGGTGACACCCTGTCCTGATAAACCCATAGGCGCATTGGACCGCAACTTCCGTCCTTATTTGCGACTCGAACGCGACCACGGGCACCAAGCTGCTTGATCTGGGCCTTGTATTCGCCAGCTCTGACTTCTGCAAAGATGTCTTGGAGCGACCCCATCTGCTGATCTAGCAAAGGTTGTGTCACACGGATCTGACTGAACTGAAACGCTTTTTGCATGTGTGCGGTTTTAGGAGCGTGATGAAGACCCACAAGAATAACATCAGAACAGTCCGCATACTCATTTGAGCCAACATCAACCTTGAAGTGTGTTACTCTCACGTTTTCGACAGATCGCAAGTGGGTGATTTCGAAGGCATTAAGAGCAGACTTTGTGTGCCCCATCAGTGCGTTTGGTACCACGATTAAGACATTTGCATCTCGCGGTGTTTTGTCCAGAACCTCCGCGACAAAACACTTGTAGCGGCTAAGGTACTCTGGTGAACGTGTTAGATCATTGAATTTACTGGGCAAAGTACATGGCCAACCAGCGGCAAAGATCTCAAGATTGCAATAGTCAAGTGTATTCCCTCGATACATTCTTAGGTTTTCCTTGTACGGAGACACCTGCCACCCTTCGAGATGGACGGTAGCTGACAAGTGGATAGCGCGAGGCACATACGGAAGTTTCATTTCCGTCGTGCAAAACACCGTCCTCACTTGCCCAGCCCCATCTCTCAGTTGCACGAAAGCGCGGCCTTCGAAAGACGCAAGAACGAAGCCGACCACCTCGCGGATTATGAGTTTCGCCTCTGACGAAATTTCCATCGCTTCTATCTTTTGCAGCATTTTCGCCCAGTCTACCTTAGCTTCAGCAAGTTCCACTGAAAGGTGCTGCTTTCCGAACTCGGCCCTTTCTGCCACATCCTCTGCCCAGTCGCGTAAACGACGCAGGGGTTCGCTGAGTTTCGAGTCAATCGCGTTTGCCTCTTCCCAGGCCGTGCAAAAATCTGTCAGGCCAAGTTGTGATGCTCCTTCGAAGACAAACGGCACTTCGTCGATAATCAGCAGATCCCTGGGTCCCAACCATTCTTTAATCTCTGATCGTCCACTCAATACAAACTGGTGGGTAGCGATAACGATTCTGAAGTTCTTTAGTTAACTACGCTCGAAGTAATCGCTCGGTTCAAAGTCGACCTTGTCTCGTTTGTATTTGTCGTGTGCTCCAGTCCAAACCGCCACGTCTGCCGTCCAGCTGCTTAACTGAGCAAAGACTTGTTCAGCGGCCAATCGTGTTGGGACTGCAACAACCACTCTGATCGTGGTGTATCTAGACAAGTGCCACATCATGGCCGTCGTCTTCCCGGTGCCGGTATCACTGGCGAAGAACCAATTGCCACGATCGTCTGGGTTTGAAAAATCTACGACTTCCTCAAGAAGGTCGCCAAATTGCTTTACTGTCGCCTGAACAACTGGAGAAAAGGAATCTAGTGACGGGATTGGACGTTCAGAATTGATCACGAAGAATCTTACCTCGGATGGGTCCTCGGGAAGGCGGTTTGCCTTACTGCCGGTTGGACAATTGTGGGGGGAGTGCATTGCATGTGCAGAGACAATGAATGCGCGATGTGGGGAACACGTTGGCTAAAACACAGGTAAGTCTTAGCCGATTCTGTTCTCTATAACGTCCCTTTAATCGGCTTTACGTCCGGGAGCCTTGAGTCACACAGCGCATTAGGTTAACGCCCGCCGGCATCAGAAACCATTGTTCCGATGGACCAGAGACCAGTCATGCAATAACAATCAATCCTGACCAGTCAAATCGGGCCAACCATGCGTACAGTGCTGAATGCTCTTTGCTGTCTTTTATTGTTGTTAGTCGTCGCTTACTCAACAGTATGGGGCACTTTGGCCCTATGGTTCAAATTCTCAGGCCCAGAATTGATCCGGTTAACTGCGATCGTTTCCTTTTTCGTCGTTGGCCTCGGAACACTAGTTTCAATTTTTCTAAGAAGTAGATGGCGATGGTTGTCTGGATTCGCAGTATTTTTCGCAGCGATACTAATATGGTGGAACTCACTGACCCCACCTTCGGACGGAAATTGGTCGCCTGATGTTGTGCGGACAGTCACAGGCGAAATAAGCGGCGACACACTAACACTGAGAGACGTTCGTGCATTTGAATGGCAGTCGGCTGATACTTTCGAAGAGAAGTGGGTTACTAGAGAATACGATCTGTCTCAAATTGAAAGTGTGGACCTCTTCATGTCGTATTGGAGTGGACCGGAAATGGCGCACCTTATGCTAAGCTTCGGCTTTTCTGATGGCCGGTATTTGACGTGGTCGATCGAAGTACGTCGACAGATCGGAGAGTCTTTTTCTCCTGTGGCCGACTTTTTCAAAGCACATCCGATTGTAATGATAGCGGCGGAGGAGCGTGATGTCGTCGGGCTTCGCTCTAATGTTCGAAAAGAAAAAGTACATCTGTTCAGGCTGCGTGGTGAACTAGAGGAGCGTATCAAACTGATCAGCGCCTATGTAGAAGCTGCAAATGAAATCGCCGTGCGACCCCGCTGGTTTAACTCAGTTTTTACCAATTGTTCCCGATCAGCAATTTTAATCGCACGGCACGTTGGTATTAGGATTCCTGTCGACTACCGCGTTGTAATTAATGGATATTTTCCTGATTACCTGTATGAGCAAGGACTAACTAATACTGAGATTGATATTCAGCAGTTGTATAGTCTTGGAGATATCACAGCTAACGCACTGGCAAACGGACTGGACGAGGGTTACTCGGCGGCAATCCGCAAAGATGTTCCGGTTCCTTAGCCCTTTGTCTTGGAGAAGTCATTTTATCTTTGAGATAGTGAGTGGATAGTGCTGCTAGAGCAGAAATGACTTTTTGGCTTTTGCGGTGGAAGCCTTGAGATATAACGATAATTGTGGCCCGCTTATTTGTCCGATATTTATATTCCACTTATGTGTAATGTGCTCTGGCTACGATGCCTTTGACGGCGATATTCGTGGAAAAAGGGTTTGTGAAGTTGAGCGTCAAAAAGACCATAGATCAGTCGCGGCGGCACTTCGTATTTTCAGGGAGCGTTTTTGTCGCGACTGGGTGCAGTTCCAAAAGGAACTTAGTCGGCCTCAAACCAACAAGAGCTTTATCCAAAGCAGAAATCGATGAAAGAGGTCATAGGATCTTTATTGCTACTGTTCGCGAACCCTCAACGGTGGCGACTGAGTTTTTTTCAGGTCGTCGCGCCAATCGTCTTAACTTTGCGGCTGTAGATGTTGTAATCCCGCCAAACCACAAGACGGGCAATATCGAAAGGCCGAGAGGCAGCTCGCCAGATCCCGATAAGCATTTCGTTATCACGAACCCGCAGATATTTGACAACGATAGCAAGTTTGTAGGCACGGTAGAGAACAGTGTTTTGGCTTTGCCAAAGGGAGAACGTGCCTCTCTGCTATGGATACATGGTTACAACACAAATCTGACTGATGCAGTATTGCGGTTTGCTCAGTTTCTGGAAGACACCGGGTATAGCGGAGTGCCCATCTTATACTCTTGGGCCTCTCAGGCTCGTTTGGGTGCCTACGTCTACGACATCAACAGTGCACTCATTGCACGGGATCAGCTTGAGGAGGTTCCTGGGCTACTCAAAGACAGTCCTGTAGAAACAATAGATATCGTAGCCCACTCGATGGGTAACCTTGTTGCCATGGAAGCCGCTCGCGGCATAGCAAATCGCGGGCTTTTCAATGTCAGCGGTAAACTCAGAAGTGTTATTCTTGCGTCGCCCGACATAGACATAGACTTATTCATTGCTCAGTTATCAGCGATCCCCAAGGACAAACGGAGGTTCTATGTGCTGACATCCGAAAATGACCAAGCTCTTGCGGTTTCAAGCTTGATTGCAAGAAACCCGCGAGTGGGACAGCTAGATGCAACACTAATTTCCGAGCTAGGTTTGAACGTGATTGACCTGTCCCAGGTGCAAGACACGACCACTGTACACCATTCAAAGTTTGCTGACGCTCCCGAGGTTGTTCGGCTGATAGGGGACAGAATACTAGCAGGCGATAAAGGCGCTAAGGTTTCAGGTCGCGCTGAAGCCGTGGTTATTACCGCCAGTGGTACCATCGCTGTCGTTGACGAGGCGATATCCAACTGAATTTGGGAACATGACGCGCTTTCGGCCGGCTAGAGCCACCGATCTCTATTCTTGGGCTGCGAGTATTGTGCCACAAAACATGTTAGTGTCGGCCAAGTGTTTCTTCCGGCAGACATCCGAACACCCGTTTGTATTGTTGAGCAAAATGACCTTGATGAAAAAAACCGTTTTCAATCGCAACACCTTTGATTTGAACTTCCCCAACACTGGCGGCACTAAGTGTTTTGTGGACTTTGTTAAGGCGTATGCGTCGTAACCAGGTTGCGGGGGATATACCGATGCAATCTCGAAACGCGTAGTGTAGAGTCCGAAGGCTTACTCCGATTTCACTGCATAACTCGACCAGACCCACGGAGCAGACATCGTCCGAATAGGCGATATCGCACGCGCGACTAACGATTGCCGCGGAACGGCACGATTGTGGGGAAGCAGATTTCGAAGCCCGCGAGCTAATCAATTCCCACAAGAATAACTTTGTAAACTGGTCAAGCAGGTGTTCGATCTCAAATTCATTTGCTTGCTTCGAACGGTGCAATAAATCTTGAGCCGCGAGTCCCAGTCTTTTGCTCGCCTGCTGAGTTAGACTACTGACTGGAGGTATGTCTTCAAAGTCGAGCTCATCCCCAGTGAGTTTAAGCGCCAGAGACCGCGCTTCCGAAAAGGGAACGGCCAGATTTACCCCATCCCAGTTTGTACTGCCAATTAGCTCGGCTTCTCGACTGGGAGGTTGAACAATAATCGAACCTGTTTCGATTTTTTCACCAAAAAAAGCTGCGGGTTCAGCTTGTTCCAAAACGAGCGCTGCCGAGAAACAATCGGGCACAACTGTGCCGCGGTACACTATTTTTTGATTCCATTTCTCCCGAGCAATCTGTTTTTGACCAACTTGAAGTAAATCAAGACTGCTCTCCAAAGGACCAGCAGTCATTTGGTAGTACTCTTGATCCCAACCGACGGAGGCGTCCTGCAACTGCCCGACGTCAGACGTGGTTGTGAATGTCCGTTCAACCGACAAGTTTTTGAATAGTTCTTTGTCCCCCATCTATTCCGAATATCACATTCAGAAAATATGACATAACAATATTTCTTTGACACGTAACAGTCAGTTATTGAGGCAAATTCTTTGGTCTGTGACACGTATTTTGCACTTTTGGGATGTCGAAATTCCCCCCAACGATCGCCTTTCAATGCAAGCATGTTTTCCTAAACACGGGGCTTGGTAGGCGGACCGAATGCAAATTGGCGAGGGAAGATTGCGGCGTGTGCTCGGTGTCTTAGCAATATTGGCGGCTAAGGTTACTCTTTTCAGTAGCCAAGTTTATGCACAAGACAGCGCAGACGCTGCGGCGCAGGCCAATAACCCTCTGGCAAATTTCACGGCTTTCAACTTGCAGAACTATTATGTCGATGAGTTGACTGGCCCTAGCGAAAACGATGCAAATTCGTTCATTCTTCGCTACGCCCAACCGGTTCAGCTAGGGGAAACAAACTGGCTGATCCGCGCGTCTTTGCCGTTCAACAGCTTTCCTGTCGGCGATGGTGGGTCAACGGTGGATGGGGTAGGGGACTTTGACATCTTCGCCGCCTATCAGATCGACTTACAAAGACCAGGAGTAAGCTTTGCAATTGGCCCTTCTATTGTGGCTCCAACCGCCTCCGATGACCGCTTGGGCAGCGACCAATGGCAGTTGGGTTTGGCTAATGTCTACTTCAATGCGAAATCGACACTTTGGCAGTATGGGTACTTGCTAATTTGGCGAAGCGGCGTGGGTAGCACGAACGACAGGGAACGCGTAAACACCGCCGCATTGCAACCTATTCTGTTCCGCCAACTTGGCGACGGCTGGTACACAGGCGGGGCTCCAATTTGGACAGCAAATCTGGAAAACGGTGATTATTCTGTACCGTTAGGCCTCCGGGTCGGAAAGGTCTGGGTAAACGGAAAAACTGTATTCAACGTGTTCGTTGAACCTCAATGGTCAGTTGCCGATAGCGGGCCAGGACAACCAAAACGACAAGTGTTTTTTGCACTAAATATGCAGTTCCAATGATCGAAACGAGCGTCTGACAAAAGGACTTACTACAACGCAAAAAAGAGAGGGCCCAAGTGAAAAGCCTTAGAATCCGCCTCCCTGTTCCGTCGGGTGTTCAGGAAAGTTCTTCTGCGCCGACCAAAAAATGAGACTGCTGACACTAGTTACGTAGCTGCCTGTTAGATGACCGATTCGGTAGGGCGTTCACTAAAAGCACTTTTTATTCAAAGGTTTGAATGAGTGTTTTGTGTAGAAAAGTTAAGCGCCTACGATGAAGTCTGAGTAACGAACGGAAAGCCAAACAGCGCGGTCATCCAACCTGTCCAATTCAGTGAGAGTAAAACAAATGGAAAAAACTTGCTTTAAACAACACGCCAAGTTTTGGATGACGATTTGTTTTGTAGGTGCACTTGCAGGGTGCTTTGAAGAGGATAGTGCCGAAGCGACAGAAAAACCTGCTCGACCGGTTTTGTCGATGATCGTGGGTGACACAGAAAGGTTTCGGACTGACAGCTATCCTGGTCGAGCCGAAGCTGTACGGGAAGTGAACCTGTCTTTCGAAGTATCGGGGCGAATGATTACCAGACCGGTCGATGTGGGATCGACTGTCAGATCAGGGGAAATTCTCGGTTCTTTGGACCCGGAGCCTTATGTAGCTCGGATTCGCACAATTGAAGGGGAACAAGCTTCTCTTCAAGCGGCATTGTCCAACGCAACCACAGAATTGGAGCGCAGAGAAAAACTGCTCGAAAATGATTTTGTTTCTCAGGCCAACGTCGACGACCAAATTATGGTTGTCGATGCAGCCAAGGCAAAAATTGAAGCGACTGAAGGTTTGCTGGACGCTGCTCGTCTCAACCTAAACTATACGGAACTGAAAGCACCTTTCGATGGGATTGTGTCGGAGGTTTTTGCGGACAACTTTCAGAACGTTGTCGCGAATCAACCGGTAATGCGCATCCTGGATACTTCCCAGATCGAAATGGAAATCGGCGTTCCAGAAGCTCTTATAGGGCTGGCTCCTTTCGTGGAAGAAATCAGCGTTACTTTTTCAAGCCTACCGAATTTAGAAGTTCCTGCAGAAATTTCCAGGATAGGTTCTGAGGCGTCGCTCAGCACTCGTACGTATCCAGTTACAATTGTAATGGATCAACCTGACGAAGCCAAAATCCAACCCGGGATGGCCGGTAAAGCGACTGCTCGTGTACGACTGCCCGAGAACTGGGCGAAGACCGGTGTTGAGATTCCCAGCGCAGCTGTGTTTTCGCCTGACGGGGAAAACGCGGGAAACACTTTCGTTTGGCTTATTGATGAAGCGTCAAACACAGTTTCTCCAAAATCTGTTGAAGTAATTTCTATCGGGGGGAGGGGATTAGTTGTTCAAGGGCTTGATGCGGGGGATCGTATCGTCACTGCAGGTGTCAATGTCATAGCCGAGGGCCAAAAGGTCCGGGTCGAAGCGCCTTAAATTCTGGAGGCAGCCATGTCACTTCCGCAGATATCCATTGAGAACCGAGTTGTAACGTATTTTACGCTGTTCCTTATCTTGGTCATCGGAACTTTTAGTTATTTCCGTCTTGGCCAACTCGAAGATCCCGATTTTACAGTCAAAACCGCGATCGTGATTACTCAATATCCTGGTGCAAGCCCTGAAGAAGTTGAGCTAGAGGTTACTGACCTCATAGAATCTGCGATTCAAGAACTCCCCGAACTTCGTTTTCTTACGTCTTACTCAAAAGCTGGACTTTCAATTGTAAAGGTCGAAATCAAACAGGAGTATTGGGCGGACCGCTTGCCCCAAGTTTGGGACAAGATGCGTAGCAAGGTCCGGGATGTCCATGGTCAGCTTCCGCCAGGAGCCATGACCCCAAACGTTATCGACGACTTCAGTTTTGTGTATGGGTTCGTTCTTGCGATAACGGGCGACGGTTTCTCCTACGCGCAACTGGAAGAATACGTAAAGGCGATCCGCAAAGAGCTGGCGCTTGTTCAAGGAGTTGCACGTGTCGAAACTTGGGGAGTGCAGCCAAAGGTTATTTACCTTGATGCTTCGGAACAAAAGCTTCTGGATCTCGGGGTAACGACGGAAGACTTTGTTGCAACGCTGGCACTGCAGAACCAGGTCGTTAATGCGGGGCAACTAGAGCTTGGCGATATGCGCCTTCGAATTGCGCCGACTGGAGAATTTAAAAGCCCGGAAGATATCGGGAACTTACGAGTCCGTACAAGCTTGCTGGACAAAGCTCTGGATATTCCCGCGGATTTTGCTGATGAGGCAACTCGCCCCAGAGACCGCAGTGCTGAAACAATCGCAATCAAGGACGTTGTAGATGTCAGACAAGGTTACCTGGAACCACCCATCAATGTCATGCGATTCAATGGCCAATCCGCAATTGGGATATCAATAGCCAATGTGACTGGCGGCAATATTGTAGACACGGGACGAAATTTGGATGCGGCTTTGGCCATTGTCGAGGCCAACCTTCCCTTGGGAATTGAAATGCACAAAATCGCTTGGCAGAGCGATCTCGTGACGGAAGCCATAAACGCCTTCATGATAAACTTGGGCGAAGCGGTTCTTATCGTCCTAGTCGTTGTTGCTCTGGCCATGGGTTGGCGTATGGGGCTGGTAATAGGCGGTGCGCTTATCCTGACGATCCTCGGCACTTTCATTGTTATGTCTATACTGCAAATTGATCTTCAAAGGGTTTCTCTAGGCGCGCTGGTTATTGCTCTGGGAATGATGGTCGATAACGCCATTGTGGTCGCAGATGGTATGGCTGTCCGTTTGAAGAAGGGAATGGATCGCAAGGCGGCTGCTATTGAAGCCGCTGCCCAACCGAGTTGGGCTCTTCTGGGAGCGACAGTTATCGCAATGATGGCTTTCTACCCAATCTTCGCAGCAACCGCAGATGCAGGTGAGTATGCTGGTTCACTATTTGTGGTGGTAGGGGTTTCGCTGCTACTAAGTTGGCTTATTGCCATGACAATCACACCATTGATGTGTGTTGATCTTATCAAGATCTCGGAAGCCGATCGCGACTCATCAAGAGATCCATATACAGGCGTTGTTTTCACGATGTTCCGCGCGGTCTTGTCTACGTGCATCAGAGTGCGCTGGCTTACCGTCCTCGTTATGCTGGCAGTGTTTGGATCCGCGCTTTACGGCTTCCAATTCGTAGATCGACTCTTCTTCACTGATGCGACGCGGCAGCAGTTTATGGTCGATATCTGGGCACCCGAAGGTACGCGCATTCAACAAACTTCGGCTCTGGCGAAAAGGGTGGAAAATCACCTGGACGGAGATGAGCGTGTTTCCGGTGTTTCCACGTTTGTAGGCTCCGGAGGCCCTAGATTCTATCTGCCCGTTGATCCAGAGTTTCCTTACGAAAGCTATGCGCAAGTCATTATTAACACGACCGATCTAGACAGTGTTTATAGCCTTGTCGAAGAACTAGAGCCTTGGGTTGTGGATAACCTGCCTGAGGCAATGGTCCGAGTTCGAAAGTTCACAGCAGGTCCCGGTTTTACCTGGCCGTTCGAAGCAAGATTCTCGGGCCCGGCAAATGCAGACCCGGAAGTGTTGAGGGATCTTGCGCGGCAGGGGGTAGAGATAATTCAAAAGTCGCCCTACGCCAAAGACATCCGGACCGACATGCGCAATCGAGTCCCAAAGATCGTCCCTGAGTTTGATCAGGTTACGGGTGTTTGGACAGCAACTTCCAGAGCGGATATCGCGAATGCGTCTCGCGCGGCATTTGACGGTTTGCCCGTCGGTCTCTATCGCCAAAACGAAGATCTTTTGCCAATTATTGTCCGACGTGTCGATGATGAAAGGCAACAAACTGCCGAAGACTTTGAGCTTCTGCAGGTCGTTCCTGCCCTGTCTGTAAAAAACTTGCCGCTCTCTGCGGTAACAGAAGATATCAAAGTTGAGCTGGAAGACCCAATCATTGTGCGCTGGAATCGCAAGCGCGCTGTAACGATTCAGGCCAGCCCTAACGAAGTTACATTTCCAACGTTGTTCGAAAGTGTCCGTGAGGAGTTCGAGGCTATACCCTTGCCTCCCGGTTATCAGTTGGAATGGCGAGGGGAATACTTCGGGACAGTAGACAGTCAAACTTCGCTTCAGCCCGGTGCGGCGCCAGCTATCATAATTATCGTGTTTTTGATTGTGGTGCTTTTCAACGCTATTCGACCAGTTTTTGTGATCTTCTCGGTCGTCCCGCTGGCGATAATCGGCATTACCGTTGGCTTGCTAACATTCCTGCAACCCTTTTCTTTTATGGCGTTGCTTGGGGCCATGAGCCTCATCGGGTTGATGATAAAAAATGCGATTGTGTTATTGGACGAAATCAATCTGAATCAATCGCAGGGTATGAAACAGTATGACTCGGTAATGAACGCTGCTGTTTCTCGACTAAGTCCCGTTTTGCTTGGCGCAGGTACAACGATTCTTGGTGTTCTTCCATTGATGCAGGATATCTTCTGGGTCGCCATGGCAACGACGATGGCCGTCGGATTGGCCTTTGGGACGGTGTTCACGATGATAATGATTCCGGTCTTCTATTCGATTTACTATCGTGTGAAGGAGCCAGCAACGTAACCAATTGGGGTTATCTTTTCAGCCGGTAAAGCGACCAAAGGCGAGAACAACAATACCCTCTACAGCGGGGCAGAAGATGACTATCGATTTCTTTCAGCTTTTCTCAGCCAACTCGGTGTTGGTCGTTTTTACGATCATTGCCATCGGTTACGTGATAGGCAACGTCAAAATTGGTCAATTCGAGATAGGGATCACCGGCGGCGTATTGTTGTGCGCTCTGGTTTTCGGCCATTTTGGTTTTCAAATTGATCCGATCGTCCAGTCAATCGGATTTACTTTGTTCATCTACTCAGTTGGATGGCAAGCGGGTCCTCAAATTATCAACGTGTTACGCCAAGATGGCCTAAGCTATTTGACCATTGCGCTATTTATGTCACTGGGCTCTTTTGCATTAGTGGTTGGACTGGCGCTTGTGGTTGATTTGGAAAACGCGCTTGCCGCTGGTTTGATGGCAGGGGCATTGACGAGCACTCCTACGCTTGTAGGTGCGCAGAACGCTGTAGAAGCCGGATTGGTTCCAATACCGGCCGGTTCGACTTCTGAAGCGATAATCGAAAGCATCAGTGTTGGATACGCGATTACATATATCTTTGGTACAGTGGGTCTCTTGCTGCTTGTTAAGCTTTTGCCAAGCTTGCTCAAAATTGATCTGGTTGAAAAGGCGCAAGACTTTGCGAGGGAACGCGGCTTTGTTGCTGAGGATTCAGCGAAGGAGGCCGAGCGCCCAATTTTACGGGCTTATGAAGTTCCATCTGTCGATTACGAAAAGAAAACCGTAGCTCAAGCATCATCCGATTTTTTGTCTCAATATCAAGACTATGGCGCGATCTATAAGTTAAAGCGCGGCAACGACATAATCGACGTATCGCCAGACACAACTCTTGAACCTGGCGACAAGCTCGCATTTTTTTGCTCGCCGAAACTACATGAGAAAATTCGGGAGGAAATGAAGCTCGGCCGCGAAGTGCTAGACGAAGACTTGGTAGACGCTGTGGTCGACGTTGTTGAAGTGGTTGTCAATTCCAGCTTCGCAGTCGGTCAAACGATCGGGCAGCTTGCAATCCAACAAGAGCATGGGTGCCGACTGACGCGATTGACACGCTCGCAAATAGAAATGCCGCTGTCACCTTCGACAAGGGTCCAACGTGGCGACGTGATGTATTTGACCGGCGAGCGTGCCGCTTTGCAGCAGTTAGTTTCGATATTGGGGGTAGAAGAGCGGGCCGCAGTGGAAACCGACTTGTTGACATTTGCAGCCGGAATAGTCGTAGGGCTGTTTATTGGTCAGATAACAGTAAGAATTGGTGGAATTGACGTAGGAATAGGTAATGCCGGCGGTCTACTTGTTTCAGGGATCGCAGTTGGCTTTCTCAGGGCTAACCGCCCAACGTTTGGTCGTATGCCAGCTGCGGCGCGCTTTATTCTTATGGAGCTAGGGTTGCTGTTTTTTATGGTTGGCGTTGGCCTAAATGCCGGCGGTGGCATAATCGAAGCTCTTGGTGCAGTCGGGCCGAAACTATTTCTTTGTGGTGTTGTCGTGACGTGCATCCCACTATTGGCTGGATATGCATTTGGGCGGATCGTTCTGAACATGAATCCAGCCTTACTTTTAGGGGCTCTCACTGGTGCAATGACAAGCACACCAGCTCTCGGGATTGTTCAACAAGCGGCGAAGAGTTCCGTTCCATCCCTTGGCTATGCAGGAACTTACGCGCTTGCCAATGTACTTTTAACGGCTCTTGGAACACTAATCATGCTGCTTTGATAGTTATTCGAGCTACTTAGTGTGAGTCCCATATAGGCTGACAAGTCTCGCGATTAGTATTGCTTGGAAAAGAACTCCTACAACCGCTTCTAAGATTGACCAGATTTGAACAACCGCGTTGCTGGAGGTTATGTCTCCATAACCTAGGGTTGTGAGTGTCATAAAGCTTAAATATATGTAACTACTCCACTTTTCAGATCCGTTAGGCTCTCCAAAATCTAGAGCATGTGGCAAAACTGTATATATTATTGAAAAAATCAGTGCCCAAGCAATACCGATCAATAGATAGCAGGACACAGCATCGGCAATGACTTTCAGGTTAATATAGTCGGCTGCAATAATGGCTTTCATCAAACTGATGAACGCAAGTACCAACAATAATAGGGACAAAATATACCCTACTATGAACCAAGCGTCTCCGAAATCTAATGCGCCAGTTAAACGAACGAGTAGAGTTGCCAAAGCTGCCGCTATTGCTGCCATTTGTACTGTGGGACGAACTGCCAAAGAAAGAACAGCGCTCGTTAGCACTGGATGGCCTGATTTGACTGGTCCGACTTGATTGTTAGTGCATGACTGGCCTCGGGTCCATCTGGACGATGGTTTCAGGAGCTGGTGGCCGATAGCCGAGAGCGCTGTGGGGCCGCTTAGTGTTGTAGTGTTTCCGCCAGCCTTCGATGATAATCTGAGCCTCCCTCAGCGAGTAGAAGATCTCTCGGTTCAGAAGTTCATCGCGGAACCTGGCATTGAAGCTCTCCACATAGCCGTTCTCCCAAGGGCTGCCCGGTTCGATGAAGGCCGTCCTGGCTCCCACGGCTTCGATCCATGCTCGGACGTCTTTGGCAACGAACTCGGGGCCATTGTCGCTGCGCACAAATGCCGGCGGCCCTCTCAGGATGAAGAGATCGGTGAGAGCGTCGATCACGTCGGTCGAGTTTAGCTTCCGCTTCACTGTGATTGACAGGCATTCCCGGCTGAACTCATCGAGGATGTTCAAGGTACGGAACGCCTTGCCGTCGTCAGTGCGGCAATGCACGAAGTCGTAGCTCCAGACATGGTTGCGGTGCTCAGGCTTCAGGCGGATGCATGATCCGTCGTTCAGCCAGAGACGGCTCTTCTTTGGTTGCTTGCGTGGCACCTTCAGCCCCTCCCGCTTCCATAGCCGCTCAACACGGCCGACGCTGACCTGCCAGCCCGCATCTCTCAGCAGAACGGCGACGCGGCGGTAACCGTAGCTGCCGTATTGCCGGGCCAGTTCAATCATGTCCGCGACAAGCCGGTCTTCGTTTTCCCGGCCTCGGGAGAGTACCTTTGCGTCGATCGATGCTGCCCCAGCACCCGGCGATCCTGCGTTCTGAAACCTTCATCCTACTTCGGATCAGGTCGATGCAGGCACGCCGGCGGGCGGGGCTCAGAAGTTTCCCGGGCTGCTTCCTTAAGGATTAGCTTGTCCAGGGTCAGATCCGACACGGCTTTCCGAAGCCGTTCATTCTCTTTCTGGAGCCGTTTGAGTTCCTTAAGTTGGTCGGTTCCCATACCGCCATACTGCTTGCGCCATCGGTAATAGGTCTGCTCGGTAATGCGCACTTCGCGGATCGCATCCACGCGCTGCATACCCTGGCCGACAAGCACATCAACCTGCCGTAACTTCTGAACTATCTCCTCGGGCTTGTGCCGCTTGTTTGCCATTCTCTGTCCTCCGTTCACTATACATAACGGTGGACCTAGTCAGATGAGGCATTCCAGTATCGTTAGGACGTCAATTTTGCGGATGTTCGGCAAAGGCCAAATCCTACTCCCGCAACCAAAACTCTCAAACGGATATCAAACACTTAGCGCCACAAGAGGCGCTTTTTGCGTGTAGGGCGGATTCGCCCGGTGCTACAATGGTTGGCCCGATTTGACCGGTCCGTGTGACACAACCTTTGCTAGATCAGCAGATGGGGTCGCTCCAAGACATCTTTGCAGAAGTCAGAGCTGGCGAATACAAGGCCCAGATCAAGCAGCTTGGTGCCCGTGGTCGCGTTCGAGTCGCAAATAAGGACGGAAGTTGCGGTCCAATGCGCCTATGGGTTTATCAGGACAGGGTGTCACCAGACGAGATCCAAAGTCTCTTTCCGGGTGCGAACATCGACATTGATCCCTCAGCCTACAACAGTCGGCGTGGGGTTCGAAAAGGTCAGGAGACTTTCAAAACGAAGGTCTTGAATGGCCTTAAGTCCCTTCCGCTGACCACGCACGAAATTGAGGTAGAGCAGCTGGGGGAGCTTATTGGCGATTCAAATCTGAAGACAAGGGGAACTAGGCTGGCAAAGAGCAATGCAGCTTGGACAATGCTTGGTTGGTCCTTTGTGCACGGCACCAAAGGTCGCGGAGGAACTAAGGCCCGCTTTGTCAGGACCGAAAGGCCGTCTAGTTTAGCAGCCTAAACCTATTAACAGTTATAGGTCTTGGCTTTTGACTGCGCCAATAGCTCATAGTGCTCTAAGAACATCCTAGGGGCCGAAGAAGCCCTTAGGGACAAACAAAAAAACAGGGGCGTCCGCCTGGCCCGGTCATAAGCGGACTTCAGTGTCTGGTAGTGTGCATTCAAAAAAATGGCTGGGGATCTACGCAGCCAATACCACTCACCCCAGTTCTGATACTCCCCCCGTGGGGGGGGTGCGAATTCAGTAGCGGTCTTAGTGCAGCATTTCGGGCGAGAGGATGGAGCTCAACGTGTCATGGGTGGCCATATTGAGGGTGTCCTGAGGCGTAGGACAAACCGTAGGACAGAACGTGCCTGTTGACCGGGATTCGTCCTCAATGATACCCCTTCTTTTACTGAGACAATCATAGCTCACGATGCCTGTAACGGGAACGGAACCAAGAGACACAGCTTCTCCTGGGCACCATCTCTTCCGAAAACTCGCTGTTTTGTCCGGACGCAAATGTCCGTTCTTGCAACATGCTGTACCATCAGTCTGTTTCGACGAGCGCTTTCATTTCGCTGTTCCGCTTTTTTGCTTGCTTCTGAACGCGTTGAATAAACGTTGGTAACAGGTTCGGACCTTGTTGCGATCTGTATGACTCACTTGCTTCGTCGCCAATTAGTTCAGCGTATTTTACCCATGTGCGAAAACTGAAAACATCCCTCAGACTGAGAAACGTTTTCGAGTTCGTCTTCCGCAAGGATGTCGGGAGCTTCAAGTTTTTGAAATAGCGCGTCTCTTTCGCAACCCAATCATCTGGTACCTTGAACTCACTGAATGCTTCAGCTTCGTTGAATTTAAAATCCGGGTATTCCTGCACGAACTCGGAGCATCCGTGCGAAATTTTTGTACGAATCCCCTTTACCCCGTTCCGAATTTTGAGGCTTTCGAAAGCTACCATGCAGTCCTTGGCTTCTTCGATGCTCTGGCAGTAAATATACCCTTTATAGGGGTATTTGATGCCATCTCTCAGCTCAATCATGCACTTCCTTGCATTGTCGTTCGGCAGATTGAGCAAAAGCAAAAGGAAATAGGTCTGGAACATCTCGTCTAGATTTGAAGGCAAGATTTGCACTTTGTAGCAATCGTGACAAAGCCGCGATATCACCTTGGTTTCTTTGAAGAACTTGATCCTCGTATCGCAGTGCGTTTGTTGACCTTTGATTGTCATGACCCGGCCCGAAAACGCCTGAGCAATCGGGACGGCAGTAGCCATGCCTGCAGAAGACAAGACAGACATCCAATGATGATAACTTTCGCAAATTTGCGAGCGATCCAGCATGTCCTGACGCCAATCTGGACCTAGGTCTTCATTTATCCGGGCCTGCGTCGCGCCAAAGGTACCGCTTGCATTCTCGGAATTTTCCCAAAGGTCCAAAAGAGTAACGAGACGCCTGATGGCAGGACCGTCTTTGGGATTAATCAAAACCCTGTCTTCAGGCTTCCTGACCTGAGGGCCAATCGACATCCCACACCTCCTGCCTGCGGAAATCTCCTACAGGCATGGTGATCGCCTTGATCCGCATTGCGGTCAACTCATTTGCTCACGGACGCAAACAATAGATCCCCCAAGCTTAAAAGGTCAGGACACCTCCTGTTCCGCCACGACCTCGGCAAATCCGGTGAAGAACTTGCCCCACAGTTTTTTGGCTGTCCCTGCAATCAAACGGCTGCCCAATCTGGCGGCTCATTTTCTTTTGACTTGGTGCAGCGCAGCACTCCTGCAACCTATACGGTATGGTGCCACTGATTTGTTGCGAGTTGTTATGAAATCTTTGATCTATTTTTTGGCCTTGTTGCCGACACTTCTACATGCTGAAACTTTTACCATTGAAACCAATGTTAGCGCCGTGACTGTGTACTCGGA
Organism: Ruegeria sp. BK1; assembly: GCF_056535645.1. Lineage (NCBI taxonomy): Bacteria > Pseudomonadati > Pseudomonadota > Alphaproteobacteria > Rhodobacterales > Roseobacteraceae > Ruegeria > Ruegeria sp. BK1. The sequence continues at coordinate 2,740,627 of NZ_JBQFIS010000001.1, forward strand.
AGGGGCTCAGATCACCCGAACAGGCGCATTCGATGTGCCAGCGGGCCGTCATCGACTGGTTCTGTTGGGCACACCGAAAAGCGACGATGTAGGCTACCAAATCGCGACAATGCAGTTTCGCGCAGATGGATTAAGTCAGACGGCTCTGATCTCACGCTACGCAGACGTGCCCTGGCGCGACTATGTCGGCGAGGCCGTCAAAAAGGTAGAAGAACGTATCGAAGACATAGAATCTCGAATCCAAGCGGTCGAGGATCAGGCTGACACCGCCCGATTGAAGGCCCAAGCTGCCGGTCACACGATTGCGTTCCTCACCAATCTGGGGCGTAACGTAGGTTCGGCCGAGTCGGATCCCGAAAACCTGCGCAGCATTGCCCGCATGGTTGGCGACGAAACCCTTGATGCTGAAAACACCGCGCAGGCAGCAGAACTTGAGGCGCGAGAAACTGAAACCCAACTGGCAGAGCTTGAGGCCGAGTTGGAAACGGCGCACGCTGATCTGGCCGCGCTTGTGCCGGAAGCGGATGAACGTATCTTTATCGCCGTAGATGTTATTGCCGAAGAAGATACAAACGGAACACTATCGCTGTCATATCTCACTTATGAAACTGCATCATGGCAACCGGCTTATGTCTTTGATCTGAAAACCGGAAATACCCCGAAGGTGCAGATCAAACGCAGCGTCTTTGTGGCTCAAACGACTGATGAAGACTGGAACGACATCGCCCTGAGCGTTTCCACACTGCAACCCGACGATCAAAGCACTGCGTCTAGGATTCGAACCAAACGCCGCTCTATCCGTGAAAAGCCCAATACGCTGGAAGAACCGGTCGTAGAGGCGCCGGTTGTGGTCGAAGAAACCGCGAGAAGTTGGAACCCGAGCGCCGCGTCAGTTCAAGGAACGGGCACGACCTATACGCTGCCAGTACCGATCTCGATTTCCAGTGGATACGGGGCCGCCGAACTGGAACTGGATAGCATGTCTCAACCGGCAGAGCTTTTTGCCTTGGCCAATCCCAGCCGAGACGACACGGCTTATCGCACTGCGCGTTTCACGAATCCGTATGCACAAAACCTAATCTCTTCGGAATATGCCAGATGGCATGTCGATGGCGTTCTGGTCGCAATCGATGCCAGCCCCGAAATCGGACCTCGTGAAGAGGTGGAATTGGGATTTGGTCCTCTTTATGCTCTGACTTTGAAGCACCAAATCCTGGGACGGCGCAGCGGTGACGTCGGGTTGATATCACGCTCGAACGAAAGAGTTGAACGCGCTCAAATTCACATCGAGAATCTCTCGGACCAAACTTGGCCCCTACGGCTGCTCGAGAGCGTCCCCTTTTCCGAACAGGATGATCTGAATATCACCTGGAGCGCAAATCCCAGCCCTGCCGAAGAAAATGTCGATAACCGACGGGGAGTTCTGGCGTGGGAAATGGAGTTGGCCCCCGGACAGGCAGAAACAATTCAAATCGAGACAGAACTAAACTGGCCCGAGGGTATGATCCTACGGTGATTCAATTGCACAAAAAAGAGAAGGGCCTGACCGGCCCTTCACATCGCATTGCGCCTATCGAAAATCAAACAACCACGAACTTCTTTTCATGCGGGTCATAGCATTGCAGCCCGCCCTCTCCGATATCGGTCCACAGACCGTGCAGGCTCAGTGATCCGTCCTCGACTGCTGACGCAATGAACGGAAAAGTCAGCAGGTTTTCCAGCGAGGCAACAACCGCATGCCGCTCGAATTGGCGTGCCTGGTCCGTGCTGTCCTCGATATCGGCCACCAGATCGTATTTCGGCTTGAGGATATCCATCCAGCGCCCGACAAAACTGTCCTTGGCTTCAAGCTGAGGGGCCTGACCCTTGCACATGTCGATACAGCCCTGAACGCCGCCACATTGCGAATGGCCCAACACGATCAGATGCGCCACTTTCAGCGCGGTCACGGCGTATTCGATGGCGGCGCTGGTGCCGTGGTGATCTCCGTCCGGGGCGTATGGGGGGACGAGGTTGGCGATGTTACGGTGAATGAAGAAATCGCCCTGATCCGCGCCGAACATCGACGTCACGTGCACCCGGCTGTCGCAACACGAAATAACCATCGCGCGCGGGCGCTGACCCTCGGTTGCGAGGCGCCGGTACCAGACCTGATTTTCGGAATAGGTGGTGGCTTTCCAGCCGTGATACCGTTTGACCAGATAGCTCGGCAGAGGTTTGGCGCGTTCCATTCTTACGTCCTTAGTCTTGTGTCTGAGGAGTGCTGTAACCCGAATTCACCGAAAATTCGAGCCATTATCCCGCAGCACTGCAAGGTTTTGCAAAGGAATTTCGCGCCACAGTAGGGCCACACCGTGGGGGTGCAAGGAATTGGGGTGAATGTGGTGGAAAAGATAATCACGCTTGAACACAAGGAATCCGTCCGCTTAGACCCGGAGCGTCTGAACGGATTGTGCGGACAGTTGGGGGATCAGAATGCATTGGACGTGTTGTGTCGCACGGTCGAGGAACTGGCCGTGCGCCTGTCAAATTGCGAACGCTACTGGCGGCGGCGCGACTGGGTGAGCTTGCGCAAATGCGCGCGTTCTCTGGTTGCGATTTCCGAACAGGTTGGGATGACCGCTTTGGCGCGCGTAGCAGGGGACGTGGCGCATAATGTTGATGTCGGCGATGCCGTGGCCACGGGGTCAACGCTGTCGCGCCTGATCCGCGTGGGTGAAAAATCGCTGACCGTCATCTGGGACCAGCAGGACCTTTCGGTCTGACGGGGCTTGCGAACGGATCGTGGGTGACTAGGCTGGGCGCAATTCGAACCAGTTGAGATCGCCATGACCCTGTCTTTTGCCCCTGCCTCTGACCCGTCCCTGCCATTGCACGTGATCGCGCAGCCCGATCTGGAAAGCTGGCTTTCGGATCAGCCTGGTTTTGTGGCGGCTTGGGTGGAACACAGCGGGTTCACGGCCGGTTTGGGTCAAACGCTGTTGATACCCGATGCAGACGGTGCGCCGTCCATGGCGCTGGCGGGCTTTGGCAAACCAGCAGGCCGGGCGCGCAAACGGTTCCCACTGGCCGCAGCGGCCGAAGCGTTGCCCAAAGGCACGTATCGCATAGCCTCGGGCCTATCGGATGATGTGCTTGAGACTGAATGCCTGGGATGGTTGCTGACCGGATACAGTTTCGACCGCTATGCCAGCCAATCTACCGCCAAAGCGCGCCTCGTCGCACCGGCTGGTGTGAATCCCACCCGATTGGAGGTTCTTGCCAAGGCCGAGGCGTTGATCCGCGATTTGGTCAACACCCCCGCCTCGGATATGGGGCCGGATCAGTTGCAGGCCGCATCTGAAGCGCTGGCGCAGGAATTCGGTGCATCCTGTTCGGTGATTGCAGGCGATGATCTGTTGGAACAGAATTTTCCCATGATCCACACGGTGGGCCGTGCCGCCGCGCAGGCTCCTCGCCTGATCGAGATGAACTGGGGCAACGCCGGGCCAAAACTGACTCTGGTCGGTAAGGGTGTCTGTTTCGATACTGGCGGGTTGAACCTGAAGCCCGGTGCCTCGATGGGGTTGATGAAAAAGGATATGGGCGGGGCAGCCAACGTGCTAGGGCTGGCGCGGATGATCATGGCGCTGAACCTGCCGCTGCAACTGCGTGTTCTGATCCCAGCGGTTGAGAATTCGGTGGCTGGGAACGCTTTTCGACCCGGCGATATCCTGACCTCGCGCAAGGGTCTGACGGTCGAGATCAATAATACCGATGCCGAAGGGCGTCTTGTTCTGGCGGACGCGCTGGCGCTGGCGGATGAGGGGAAACCAGACCTTGTTATTTCGATGGCGACGCTGACCGGGGCGGCGCGTGTGGCTGTTGGTGCTGATCTGGCGCCCTTCTACACCGACAGCGACAAGGCTGCCGACGCCTTGACCCACGCGGCGCGCGCAGCAGCCGACCCAGTCTGGCGGATGCCCTTCCATGAGCCTTACGAAGGCATCATCGAACCCGGCATCGCCGATCTGGACAACGCCCCTGCGGGTGGATTTGCCGGGTCGATCACTGCCGCCCTGTTCCTGCGCCGTTTTGCGGTCGACAGTCCCTATATACACTTCGACATCTATTCGTGGCAGCGCAGCAAAGAACCCGGACGCAGCAAGGGCGGGCTGGGTCAAGGCCCACGTGCCCTTTTGACCGCCCTGCCCGAGATGCTGGGCCTATGACCCAACACCGCATCATACAGCCGGTCGTCGATCTGATGCGCAGCCCAGATGGGCCCCGGGATCGGCAACTTTTGTATGGGGATACGGTCGCAGTCACTGATACAGTAGAGGGTTGGAGCCGGATCACATCAGACAAGGACGGTTATCCGGGCTGGATCCGGTCGGGCCAGCTTGGCCCGGACACCCCCGCAACCCATTGGATTACCGCCCCAGCCACCCATGCTTATACCCAAGCGGATATGAAAAGCCCGGACATCGCGTCACTGAGCTTCGGCGGCAGGATAGCCGCCCGGTCCGAAGTGAACGGGTTTCTGGAAACCGAACTTGGTTTCATTCCCGCCGTTCACGCCAAACCCATCGGCGTCACCCTGACCGACCCAGTCGCAGTGGCCGAGCTGTTTCTGGGCACACCGTATCTGTGGGGCGGCAACAGCCGAAGCGGGCTGGATTGCTCGGGCCTTGTGCAGGCCGGATTGCTGGCCTGCGGGATGCCTTGCCCGGGTGATAGCGGAGATCAAGAGCGCGCGGTCGGGCAAACTCTGCCAGACGGCACCCCGCCTCAACGTGGTGATCTATTGTTCTGGAAGGGCCATGTTGCATGGGTCTATGCCGAGGACATGCTTCTGCACGCCAATGCCTTCCACATGGATGTGACCTTTGAGCCGATGGTGCAGGCCGTTGCGCGGATCAAAGATCAGGGTGACGGACCGGTGACCAGTCACAAAAGGCTCTAATCAAGGTCAACCGAGCGGATCAGCTTGCGTTCTAGAACCCGCAGCACGGTACGCAAATCCTGACCGCGCTTCAGGATGCGGCCATCCATGCCGACCACCGAATACATCCCCTGTTTCTGCCGCAAACGCGGGTGCTTTTCTACCCGGTATATCGGGTGTTCGGCCGTGCGGCGAAAGATCGAAAACACGGCCATATCGCGGAGGTTGGAAATGCCGTAGTCCCGCCATTCTCCGGCGGCGACCATCCGACCATAGACGGACAGGATATGAGACATCTCGTGGCGGTTGAAAGCGACGGGCATCTGGGCCGAGTTACCAGAGAACCGGCTGGGAGGCTGCATGTTCATACTCCAAGCCTTGCCGGAAAACGCGCCTGAATCAAGCCCACGCACGACAGGGTGTGGCAATTTTGAAGCGCCCTAGCGTCTGCGACCCACTTGCCGGCAAATCAAAATGACCGGTAGCAGTCCCACAGCCAGAATGACTAGCGACGGCACCGCAGCCCCCTCAAGCCGTTCGTCCGAGGCCAGCCGATAGGCCTGCACCGCCAGTGTGTCGAAGTTGAACGGTCGCATGATCAGGGTCGCGGGCAGCTCTTTCATCACGTCCACAAACACGATCAGCAGCGCGGTCAGCAGCGATGGTGTCAGAATCGGCAAGTGCACGCGGCGCAACGTGCCCAGCGGGCTTTGCCCCAAGGACCGAGAGGCCGCGTCCATATTGGCGTGGACTGTGCTTTGACCGCCCTCATAGGCACTTAGCGCAGCGGCCAGGAACCGCACCATATAGGCCGCAACCAGCAGCCAGATTGACCCAGTTACCAGCAGCCCGGTGGAGATATCGAAGGTCTGTCGCATCCATGCGTCCAGCGCATTGTCGAAACTGGCAAAGGGCACGATCAGGCCGACTGCAATAACTCCGCCCGGCACCGCATAGCCCAGCCGCGCCATATACCCCGCGCCCGAGGACACCCGACCAGGCCGAAGCCGTTGAAAGAACCCAACGCAGATCGCAGCAAAAACCGTCACGACCGCAGCCGTCCCTGCCAAAATCAGCGAGTTTTGAATGAACCCGATATAGCGTCGCGACAGCAGGTTTTGTTCCGATTCCGTCCCCATCTGCACCAGAATGAACACAGGCAGCAGGAACCCCAGCAACACCGGGATGATGCACAGCGTGAACGCCGCTGCCGCCTGCCATCCCTTTAATTGGGCCGAGGGCAGCGCGGCGTGGTTTTTGCCCGCCTGATAGTATTTCGCTTTGCCGCGTTGCATCCGTTCAGCCACGGCCATGACCAGCGCAAAACCCAGCAGGCACAAAGCCAGTTGCGCGGCGGCAGCGCGGTCTCCGATAGAAAACCAGCTGGTATAGATGCCGGTGGCAAAGGTCTGCACGCCAAAATAGGCGACGGTGCCGAAATCTGCGATGGTCTCCATGATCGCCAGCAACACGCCCCCTGCAATCGCCGGGCGCGCCATTGGCAACGACACGCGCCAGAATGCGCCCCAAGGGCTGTTACCCAGCGCGCGGGCCGCCAGAAAGGCAGTGGCGCTTTGCTGCAAAAAAGCCGCGCGAGCCAGCAGATAGACATACGGGTACAGCACGAGGATCAGCATAACCGCCGCGCCTTCGGTCGAGCGGATCTCGGGGAACCAATAGTCGCGCGGACCCCAGCCGGTCATGTCGCGCAGGGTGGTCTGAACGATACCGGGGTGGTCCAAAATAAACGTATAGGCATAGGCCAGAACATAGGCCGGAAAGGCCAGCGGCAGCACCAGAGCGATTTCCAGAAACCGAACTCCGGGAAAGCGCGTCATCGTTACCAGCCACGCCGCACCGACACCGATGGCAAACGTCCCCATCGCCACCAAAACAACCAGCACCGCAGTGGTCAGCGCATAGCCCGGCAAGACCGTGTCCATCAGGTGCGAGATCGTGTCCGTCCCGCCCGTCACCGCCGCCAGAACAACTGCGAGCATAGGCAGCAGACAGGCCGCCGCCACCAGACAGGCTACTGTCGCCACCAACCGGGTGCCCAACGCGCCGCGATTGCGCGTTCCATGTTCTGAGAATTCGACGTCGGCCATGATCCCGGCTTGTTACTGGCTAAGGCGCAGGTTTCGTCATTAATCGACCAAAACGGTCAGAAACACCAGTGGGCAGGGATACAAATCTGCGGCACATACTGCCGCAGACCTGCTTGGCCTCATTCGTAAACGCGCTGATCCTCGATCACCAACCCGTCCTTGGGCAGCGATCCCGGCGCGACGACCTCGATCGCGCCCTTCAGTTTCAGCAGCTCGACAACCGATTTAGCGTAGGCCATGTCATCGCCACCGGGGCTTTCGATCTGAACGGTCATCATGTCCATCTCACCCTGGCGGGCGGCAATGACGCGGGCTTTGACGATCTCGGCATGTTTATCGACCAGCGCGGCCACCTGTTCGGGGCGCACAAACATACCCTTGATCTTGGTGGTCTGATCGGCGCGGCCCATCCAGCCCTTGATCCGCGCATTCGTGCGTCCGCAAGATGAATGGCCGGGCATGATCGCCGATAGATCGCCCGTCGCGAAACGGATCAGCGGATAGTCGGGGTTCAAAGAGGTCACAACGACCTCACCCACTTCACCCTCTGCCACTGGGGTACCGGTGCCGGGGGTCACGATCTCGACAATGACATGTTCGTCGATGATCATCCCCTCCATGGCGGGGCTTTCGTAGGCGATGTTACCCAGATCGGCGGTCGCATAGCATTGCAGGCACGAGATTCCACGATCCGCGTATTCCTGCCGCAGTGACGGGAACAAGGCCCCGCCCCCTACGACGGCGGTGGTGAAATGAAGCTGGACGCCCATCTCATCCGCCTTGTCCAGTATGACCTTCAGGTAATCCGGTGTCCCGGCATAGGCGGTGCAGCCTACATCGCGCGCCGCCGTCACCTGCAGCTCGGTCTGGCCGGTGCCTGCGGGCAAAACAGCCGCCCCGACCGCGCGCGCGCCGCTTTCAAAGATCATACCCGCGGGCGTCAGGTGATAGCCAAAGCAATTCTGAACGATATCGCCCGGCCCTACACCAGCAGCGTGCAGGAACCTGCCCATACGCCACCAGTCGGGATCGGTGCTACCCGGTTCATAGATCGGACCCGGAGACTGAAACACATGGTGAAAATGCCGCGCAGGTTTGACCGTGAACCCCCCGAACGGTGGACGCGCAGCCTGCGCCTGCGCCAGATGGGATTTGCGCAGAACCGGTAGTTTGGGCAAGTCCTCAACCGATGTGACACCATCTGTCTCCACATCCGCCAGATGCGTTTGAAAACCGGGGGCAGACAGGGCCCGTGCAAGTTGTTTTTGTAGCGCCTCGGCCTGATCGGCGGCGCGTTTGTCGGCTGATCGGGTTTCGAGTGCGTCGAAATAGGTCATCGCCAGATCCTCCATCCGCTTACAGCCACCTCTTGCGGCGGCGATAGGACCGCACATCGCGGAAGCTTTTGCGACCCTCATCCGACATACCGAGGTAGAATTCCTTCACGTCCGGGTTTTCGCGCAGTTCCGCCGCCGGACCGTCCATCACCACACGACCCGATTCCAAGATGTAGCCGTAATGCGCAAACCGCAGCGCCACGTTGGTGTTCTGTTCGGCCAGCAGGAAGGACACACCCTCTTTTTCATTGAGGTCCTTCACGATGCCAAAAATCTCTTCGACAAGCTGCGGGGCCAGACCCATCGAGGGTTCGTCCAGCAGGATCGTCTCGGGCCGCGACATCAATGCGCGCCCCATGGCGACCATCTGTTGCTCACCACCCGAAGTATATCCGGCTTGGGATTTGCGGCGTTCGGCCAGCCGTGGGAAATAGGAATAGACAAGCTCAAGGTCTTTCTGGATCGCCGCCGCACCGTCCTTGCGGGTATAGGCACCGGTCAGCAGGTTTTCCTCAACCGTCAGGTGTTCGAAGCAATGGCGGCCTTCCATCACCTGGATGACACCCTTTTCAACCAAATCCGCCGGATCGCTTTCATGCACGCTGGTGCCGCGATACTTGATCGTGCCTTTCGTCACCTCGCCGCGTTCGGAATGCAGCAGGTTCGACACCGCCTTGAGCGTCGTCGTCTTGCCAGCCCCGTTTCCACCCAGCAGCGCGGTAATACCGCCCTTGGGCACGGTCAGGCTGACGCCTTTGAGGACGAGGATCACGTGATTGTAGATCACCTCGATATTGTTGACCTCAAGCAGGGTTTCGGTCTGCACTTCGGTGTTTTGAGCCGCATCCAGCATCAGCGCGTGTCCTCAAGCCTTGTGTTTACGTCGGGACGGCGAGAGCCCGCCGCCCCGTGTTTCAGATCACCGGATCAGCAGCGCGAACCGATGTTGTTTTCCGACGCATATGCACCCGAATCCTCGTTGATCAGCGGACCGATCACGTCGCCATCGGTGGCTTTGAACTCGGAAATCAGGCTCCAGGTCTTGTTGGTCGCATCCCACTGGGTCACACCGACCAGAGCGTCGCCGCCGTGGTTTTCACACGAAACCGAGAAGGTCGGGCCAAAGTTTGGCAGGCCCAGTTCGGTCATTTTGGCTTCGGTGATTTCCAGCGCTTCCATGCCGTCGCGCATCATCGCAGGGGTGATGTCGGCGGTGCCGTGGATTTCCTGCGCTTTTTTGGCAGCTTCGGCGGCCAGCATTGCGGCATAGAGGCCACGGTTGTACAGAACCGTACCCACCTGATCGCCCGCGCCAGCGGCTTTACCGGCATCGACGACATATTTCTGCAGGTCATCAAAGACCGGGAAATCGGTGCCCACATTGTGGAAGGTCAGCGCCTTGTAGCCATTCGCAGCTTCACCCGCTGGCAGCACGTCGTTTTCCGAGCCCGACCACCAGATGCCGATGAAGTTTTCCATCGGGTAACGGATGTTGGCAGCTTCCTGCACCGCCACCTGGTTCATCACGCCCCAGCCCCACATCAGGACGAAATCGGGACGATCACGGCGGATTTGCAGCCACTGCGACTTCTGCTCCTGACCAGGATGATCCACCGGCAGGGCAACCAGCTCGAACCCGTGCTTGGCAGACAGCTCTTCCAGCGTGCGGATCGGTTCCTTGCCATAGGCCGAGTTGTGGTAGACCAGCGCGATTTTCTTGCCGCTCAGGTCGCCGTTGTTGGTATCCAGCAGGTAGTTGATCGCGCCCGAGGCTCCATCCCAGTAGTTCGCAGGATAGTTGAACGTATGGCTGAACACATCGCCGTTTTTGGCCGAGGTGCGTCCATATCCCATCGTGTGCATCGGAATGCCATCTGCGGTGGTTTTGGGGATCAGCTGATAGGTGATACCAGTCGACAGCGGCTGATACACCAGCGAACCTTCGCCCTTGGTGGATTCATAGCATTCCACACCTTTTTCGGTGTTATAGCCGGTTTCGCATTCGATCACCTTGGTCGCCACGCCACCAATACCGCCATCGCGTTCATTCAGCAGGGTAAAGTAATCAGCATAGCCATCCGCGAACGGGATACCGCCCGCCGCATAAGGCCCGGTCCGATAGCTGAGCGACGGGAATACGAGGTCGGCCATAACCGGACCTGCCGCCATTGCGGCGCCGAGCGCCATGGTTGCCAGTTTCAATTTCATCGGGTGTCTCCTCCCTTGGTTGGTCCGATGGTGAGTTCGGGCTTTGCACCCGTTATCTGATTGGGCCGAACCGCTTAGTGCGGGAACGGCCAGAGTCTGAGTTTTTCTTTGGCCACGCGCCACAGCTGCGCCAGCCCGTGCGGTTCAAGGATCAGGAACATGATGATCAGCGCGCCAACGATGACGAGATTCAAATGAGCCACGATATCGGTGGGCCAGCCTAGCATGTCCGCGCCGACAACCTTCAGGACAACGGGCAAAAGCACAAGGAACGCAGCCCCGGCAAAAGATCCAAAGATGGATCCCAGTCCACCGATAATGATCATGAACAGCACCAGGAACGATTTCTGAATACCGAAGACTTCGCCGACCTCGACCGCGCCCAGATAAACCGCAAAGAACAACGCACCCGAAATACCCACAAAGAACGAGCTGACAGCAAAAGCCGTCAGCTTAGCCCGAAGTGGATTCACACCAATGATCTCTGCCGCGATGTCCATGTCCCGGATCGCCATCCATTTACGTCCTGTGGTACCACGCGTCAGGTTGCGAGCGACGACGGCGCAGACTGCTAGGAAGATCAGGCAAAACAGATAGGTTGCCCATGCAGGCGCATTCGGGCCGGTAATGATGATACCAAACACATCGCGTTCCGGCGCATTAATCTGCCCCGAGGCCGAATAGTTGTAGAACCACGGCACCCTGTTGAACAGCCAGACAAGGAAGAACTGCGCTGCCAAAGTCGCCACGGCCAGATAGAACCCTTTGATCCTAAGGCTTGGAAGGCCAAACAGCACACCGACCAACGCGGTGATACCTCCGGCAAGGATGACATGGATGAACATGCTGACATCCGGGAAGGCCGTCATCAGCTTATAGCAAGCATAGGCCCCTACAGCCATGAACCCGCCGGTGCCCAGCGAAACCTGCCCGCAATAGCCCACCAGAATGTTCAGTCCGATCGCCGCAATCGCATAGATCAGAAACGGCAGCAGCAGCGCATTTGCCCAATAGTCGTTGATGATGAACGGGATGATCCCAAACGCCACGGCAAGCACCACATAGTACCGATACCGGTCGAACTTGATCGGGAAGGTCTGGCTGTCATCCACGTAAGAGACTTTGAAATCTCCGGCCTCACGATAGAACATGTCTTACTTTCCCCATTCTTCCTGCGCCCGGTTGCGGGCTGCGGCATCCAGTTGGTTCGATCCTTTGGCATATCCCGTCGCCTCGGACGCACGGACCAGCTTGAGGTAGGCCAGGATGCCCATGACCAGTCCGGCAAAAGCCAGGATCGCTGCGATTGTCACCTGCCCGTCCGTCAGATCATCCGACGTCAGAGCGATATATCCAAAGGCCCAGAACCCGGCCCATGCGATCACGTTGGTGATGGCGAGGAACTTTTGCATCGCTACACCCTCTCGATGATCTTCTCACCGAACAGACCCTGCGGCCGGAACACGAGGAAGATCAGCGCCAGCACATAGGCAAACCAGTTCTCGGTCGCACCGCCCACAAGCGGGCCGATGGCAAATTCGAACAGTTTCTCGCCCACACCGATGATCAACCCTCCGACAATCGCTCCGGGGATCGAGGTGAACCCGCCCAGCATCAGCACCGGCAGCGCCTTGAGCGCGATCAGCGATAGCGAGAACTGCACACCCGATTTCGTACCCCACATGATGCCTGCGACAAGGGCCACGAACCCGGCGACCGACCAAACCATCACCCAGATGAAATTCAGCGAAATCCCCACGGACAGCGCCGCCTGGTGGTCATCGGCCACCGCACGCATCGCCCGGCCCTGCTTGGTGTACTGGCTGAACGCCACCAGCGCCGCCACCAGCAATGCCGCGATAACCGTTGCAACAATGTCCAGATTGTCGATGAAGAAGCCGTAGCCGAAGATGTTGAATGTGCTCTCATCAATCCACAGGTTGATGCCCTGCGGCAGGCCCACATCCAGCGTCTTGATTTCAGAGCCCCACATCAGATCGGCCACACCTTCCAGCAGATAAGCCAGGCCGATCGTCGCCATGAACAGGATGATCGGCTCCTGACCCACCAGATGGCGCATCACAAAGCGCTGCACCGCCCAGGCCAGCAACACCATCACCGCCATGGTCAGAATAATCGCCAGCAGCGCAGGCACGTTCCAGCCAAAATAGTGGATATGCGTGCCGAACATGGCATTGATCAGATGCGCAAACGGCACCTGACCTTTCATGATCCCCACCAGAGTCATTGCCGCAAACAGTGCCATAACCCCTTGGGCATAGTTAAAAATCCCCGATGCCTTGTAAATCAGCACAAAGCCCAGCGCGACCAGCGCATAAAGGACCCCGGCCATCAGGCCATTCAGAATGACCTCCATCGCAAATACCAACTGATCAGGCATGTCCGCCCCCTCTCATGTCTGTCAGATGTCTAGTCATGGCTCACCCCCAGATAGGCGTCGATGACCTCTTGATTGTTGCGCACCTCATCGGGGGTGCCGTCACCGATCTTGCGGCCATAATCCATCACCACCACGCGGTCGCTCAGGTCCATCACAACGCCCATGTCGTGTTCGATCAGCGCGATGGTGGTGCCAAACTCGTCATTCACGTCCAGGATAAAGCGGCTCATGTCCTCTTTTTCCTCGACATTCATGCCCGCCATCGGCTCATCCAGCAGCAGCAGCTTTGGCTCCGCCGCCAAGGCTCGCGCCAGTTCGACCCGTTTCTTCAGCCCGTAGGGCAGGCGAGACACAGGTGTTTTGCGGATGTGCTGGATTTCCAAGAAATCGATGATCTTCTCGACCGCCTCGCGATTTTCCGTCTCTTCCGCCTCGGCTTTGCCCTTCCACCAAGCCTGCTGAAAAATATTGGTCTTCATGAAGCCCAAACGCCCGGTCATCACATTGTCCAAAACGCTCATCCCCTCGAAAAGAGCGATATTCTGGAACGTCCGCGCGATGCCCTGCTGCGCCACCTCAAAGGGTCGCATCTGTGGGCGTTTTGATCCGTGAAACCAAACCTCACCCTCCTGCGGGACATAGAACCCTGAAATCACGTTCAGCATCGAGGACTTGCCCGCCCCATTCGGTCCGATAATGGCCCGGATCTCACCCTCGCGAATGTCGAACGAGATATCCTTGATTGCCACCACACCGCCAAAACGCAGGGTGATGTTCTTCATCTCCATCACCACACCGCCGATCTTGCGGCCGTCTTCGGTGACATATCCTTCGGAACTATCCAGCATCAGATCCTCCCTGAGCTGCGAAAAAACGGGACGGCGGACGGGGCGATGACCGCAAGGTCGAGCGGCGCTCGAACGGCCTTCATTCCGCCGCCACCTTGTGCGAGGTCGCAGCAACAACCGGCGCGTCCACAATTTCCAGCGTGGCCGAGATCGACCCCTTACGCCCGTCCTCATAGGTTACTTCAGTCGTAGTCGAAACGCTGGATGATCCGTCATAAAGCGCATCAATGATGTCGTGGAACTTCTCCTCGACAAACCCGCGGCGCACCTTGCGGGTCCGGGTCATCTCACCATCATCCGCATCCAACTCTTTGTGCAGGACCACAAAGCGATGCACCTGGCAGCCCGACAGCATCTCATCTGCCGCAACCGACTTGTTGACCTCTTCCACATGCGACTTGATCGTCTCTAACACACGCGGATGACTAGTCAGTTCCTGATAGGACCCATAAGCCACATTGTTCCGCTCGGCCCAGTTACCCACCGCCGTCAGGTCGATATTGATGAAGGCCACGCAGCGATCCTTGCCATTACCAAACAGAACAACCTCAAGAATATCGGGATAGAACTTCAGTTTGTTCTCGACATATTTCGGCGCAAACATCGACCCGTCGGCCATTTTGCCCACGTCCTTGGCACGGTCGATGATCCGCAAATGGCCGGACCCTTCCTCGATGAATCCTGCATCGCCCGTGGCCACCCAACCCTCGGCATCCTTGGTCGAGGCGGTCGAGTCCGGGTTATTGTAATACTCGACAAACACGCCGGGCGAGCGATAGTGAATCTCGCCCTTGTCGTCGATCTTCAACTCAACATCCGGCGCAGGAACACCAACCGTATCCGCGCGCACCTCGCCATCAGGCTGCACCGTGATAAAAACGGTCGCCTCGGTCTGACCATATAGCTGCTTCAGATTGATACCCAGTGAGCGGTAGAAATCAAAAATCTCAGGCCCAATGGCTTCACCCGCTGTATAGCCGACGCGGAACCGGCCATAACCCAACGTATCCTTGAGCGGACCGTAAACCAGCATATTGCCGAGCGCGTATTTCACCTTGTCGCCAAACCCGACCGGCTTGCCATCCAGCAACAGACCGCCCACCTTCTTGGCGTGATCCATGAAGTGACGGAACATACGCTTTTTCAGCTTGCCCGCATCCTCCATCCGGATCATCACGTTGGTCAGCTGCGTCTCAAACACGCGCGGAGGGGCAAAGAAATAGGTCGGCCCTATCTCGCGCAGGTCGGTCATCATCGTGTCGGCGCTTTCGGGGCAGTTCACGCAGAAGCCGCACCAATAGGCCTGACCGATCGAGAAGATGAAATCGCCCACCCACGCCATCGGCAGGTAGGACAGAATATCTTCGTTCCGGGTCAGATGATCGAACTCGGCCGAGTTCTTGGCGCTTTCGATCACATTACGGTTCGACAGCACCACGCCCTTGGGCTTGCCCGTAGTGCCCGAGGTATAGAGCATCACACAGGTATCGTCATAGGTGATCGCCGCGATACGCTTGTCCAGTTCCGCGTCGAACCGTGCGTGACCGGCGCTGCCCTCGGCCATGATGTCGTCCAGCGCGTTCATCTGACTGTGGTCGTATTTCCGCATCCCGCGCTTGTCGGTGTAGAGGATATGCTTGACCTGATGCAGCCCCTGCTGAATCTCGATGACCTTATCGACCTGCTCCTGATCGCCACAGACAACGAACTTCGCACCGCAGTGTTCCAGAACATAGGCCATCTCTTCCGCGACCGAGTCCTGATACAGCGGCACCGGCACCGCCCCCACCATCTGCGCGGCGACCATCGACCAGTAATGCGCCGGGCGGTTGCGGCCAATGACGGCGATATGGTCGCCCTTCTCAACGCCGATCTCCAGAAATCCCAACGCCAGTTTGCGCACCTCGGCGGCGGTTTCAGCCCAGGACCAGCATTGCCAGATCCCGAATTCCTTTTCCCGGTAGGCCGGGGCATCCCCGAACTGCGTCGCATTGCGATGTAACAGCGCCGGAAGGGAAACCAACCCTTCAGCGCCCGATTGCGTCTGAGCCAATCTTTCTCTCCTCCCCACCCGACCCCTCCCTTGGGTCGGAAATGGCGGGTTCGGGATGGTGCCCGAACGCCAATGCCCCACGAAGGGACAGGGGGAGGATCAGCGGCAAGTTTTGCCTGATGTTTTCTCAATTATTACGAATTGTAACAGGGGTGGAAGGGTGATGGATTGGATGGATCGCCGGAGCACATCAGTCAAAATGTCGTCTCCAAGCCACGATATTTCCGCGCATTTTGATAATGAGCTATTTCAGCGTACCCTGTTTCTTACTGCTTCAGTTGACGGCCAACACGGTTGGCCACAGTTTCGTAGGGGGGGAAACACATGTCTATCCGAAAAGCCGCAAGAGAATTCTTTGAGGCCTGCGATACAGGCAAAGGCTGGGACGCCTGCAAAAACTTTTGCCATGAGGGCGCGACGTTTTCAGCACAAGCCGACGCATTGGCCGACGTCACTACCCTGGAAGGTTACGCAGACTGGATGAAAAACCTGCTGACTCCGATCCCGGATGGTCATTATGAGCTCAAATCATTTTCTGTTGATGAAGAGCGTGGAATTGCAAGCATATTTGCCGTGTTCCATGGAACTCATTCCGTGGATGGCCCAGTGCCTGCTACGGGAAAAACTCTGGCCGCGGAATACGTCTATGCCATTGAGTTTGACGGTGACAAAATCAAACACATGACCAAGATATGGAATGATGCGCATTCCTTGAAACAGCTCGGCTGGGCCTAATACTTTAGGATCAGGGGTACAGGTCACAAATCACGCAATTCCGACCACCGCGTGCTCTCTTTTGGCCACAGGGGGCATGCGCCCTGCCGCGACACTACAACCAATCCCGCAGAATCGGGATCAACGGCACATCAGCTGCGGGCATAGGATAGTTCCGCAGATCATTAGCGCGGACCCATTTCAGCGCCTGACCTTCTTTTGATTGTGGTATCCCCTCCCATTTCCGGCAAGCGAACAGCGGCATCAACAGGTGGAAATCGTCATAGCTGTGGCTGGCAAAGGTCAACGGTGCTAGGCAGGAGGCCCAGGTGTTGATGCCCAGTTCTTCCTCCAACTCGCGGATCAGGGCGACTTCGGGAGTTTCGCCGGGTTCGACCTTGCCGCCGGGGAATTCCCACAGACCGGCCATGGATTTACCCTCGGGGCGCTGCGCCAGCAGCACCCGGCCTTCGACGTCGATCAGGGCGACGGCCGACACCAAAACGGTCTTCATGAACGATAATCCGCGTTGATCTCGATATAGCCGTGGGTCAGATCACAGGTCCAAACGGTGGATGCGCCCTTACCCAGTCCCAGATCGACCGCGATCACCAGATCCTGACCTTTCATGTAAGCGGCGGCACCTTCCTCGCGGTAGTCGGGGCTGACCCAGCCTTTCTCGGCCACCAGAATGTCGCCGAAAGAGATACTCAGCAGGTCGCGGTCGGCGGCGGCACCGGACTTGCCGATGGCCATGACTACGCGGCCCCAATTCGGATCTTCGCCCGCAATCGCCGTTTTCACCAGCGGTGAGTTGGCAATTGCCAACCCATGCACCTTGGCATCCGCGTCCGTGGCTGCTCCGGTCACACGAATTTCTACGAATTTCGTGGCGCCTTCACCGTCGCGCACCACCTGCTGCGCAAGGTCCAGCATCACCGTTTCAAGCGCCTGCGCAAACGCTGCATTGCCTGTGGCATCCACGCCCGAGGCCCCGGTGGCGCAAAGCAGCAGCGTGTCCGAGGTCGAGGTATCGCTGTCCACCGTAATGCAGTTGAAGGTGCGGTCGGTCTGCGCGCCCAGCATCGCTTGTAGCGCCGATTGTTCGACTTGCGCATCGGTGAAGATGTAGACCAGCATTGTCGCCATATCCGGCGCGATCATGCCCGAACCCTTGGCGATCCCAGCAATAGAGACGATTTGTCCATCAATCTCGACCTGTGCGCTTGCCCCCTTGGGGAAGGTGTCGGTCGTCATGATCGCCCGCGCGGCGTCTTCAATGGCGTGGCGGCTGAGACCCATTTTAAGCGTCTCAAGCTGCGATACGATGCGACCATGGGGCAGCGGCTCGCCGATCACGCCGGTGGACGATGTAAATACCCGCTCGACCCCGACGCCGGTGGCTTTGGACACGGCCTGCGTCACTTCGGCCACAGAGGTCTGGCCGTAGTGCCCGGTGAATGCATTGGCATTGCCCGAGTTCACCAAAATAGCCGCCGGACCATCGCTGGCCCCACCGATCTTGTCCTGACAATCCAGCACCGGGGCCGCGCGGGTGGCGGAACGCGTGAACACCCCCGCCACCGAGGTACCGGGATCCAGCACCGCCAGCATCACATCGGTGCGGCCCTGGTAGCGCACACCCGCCTCAACAGTGGCAAAGCGCACGCCGTCAATTGCGGGCAGGTCGGGGAATGCCGCCGGAGCCAGAGGCGAAACTTTGGTAATCGTTGCCACGGACGGTTACTCCTGAAGCAGTTCGATCTGACGCAGTGCCTCGGGTCCGACACCCTCGGTCGTGGGGCGCTCGATCTCGGCCTGCTGGGTCAGCTCGTCGATGCGCGCCTGAATGATCTCCTGCTGAAGACCTTGGGACAGTTCGGCGCGGACAGCCTCAATATCCGGGGCTTCGGTTTTGCGCTTGTCGTTCAGGGTGACAACGTGCCAGCCGAACTGAGTTTTCACAGGGTCCGAAACCTGACCCTTTTCCAGACTGACAACGGCAGCCTCGAAGGCAGGCACCATGCGACCCGGGCCGAACCAACCCAACTCACCCCCATTCGGGCCGGACGGGCCGGTGGATTTCTCGCGCGCCAGTTGCGCGAAATCAGCACCGTCATCAAGCTGAGACTTGATTTCATTCGCTTCTTCTTCGGTTTCGACCAGAATGTGGCTGGCGTTATATTCATCCGCGCCCTGGAAATCAGCATATTGCGCATCATAGGCGGCCTGGATCGCCTCATCCGTCAGATTTTCCTCGATCAACGCATTCACAGTCTGCACCGCACGCAAAGATCGGGTTTCATTCTCGACGCCCAATGCGTTCAGCCGGGTCAGCGCGTCCTGCTGTTGGCCCAGCAATTGCTGCTGGATCAACTGATCGACAATCAGATCATAGAGAACATCGTCTTCGATCTGCTGATATTGCTCGGGCAAGGCTGCGGCAGTAGCGATGATGTGACCCAATGTGATCTCTTCCCCGTTCACACGGGCCACGACCGCGCTGGGATCGGGCTGGGTTTCGGCGGCCAGTGGCAGGGCCAGCACGGCAGTCAGGGCCAGCGATGGCAGAAAAGTGAGGCCTTTGGGCATGGATTCATCCTATTTTCTAGCCGCGACGGGGCGCAGCGTTGACACTGTGGAACCTGCCGCTTACATCGCTTTGAAGCCTTGGACAGGGCCGCCTTTCACCCCCCGTATCTATGGGTTGCGCGCAAGGTGGGCAAGCCTGTCGCAACCAAGACAAGAACAGATCCGCTGGAGTGAACATGCTGGGACTCGGAACGCTCGCCAAAAAGGTGTTCGGAACACCGAACGACCGCAAGATCAAGGCGACCCGCCCCCTGATCGACCAGATCAACGCGCTGGAACCCGAGTTCGAGAAATTGTCGGATGACGGTCTGAAGGAAAAGACCGAGGAATTGCGTAAACGGGCGTTGGACGGCGAGAGCCTGGATGACCTGCTGCCCGAAGCCTTTGCCAACGTACGCGAAGGCGCCAAGCGCGCGCTGGGTCTGCGCGCCTTTGACGTGCAGTTGATGGGCGGCGCGTTCCTGCATCAGGGCAACATTTCGGAAATGAAAACAGGTGAGGGCAAAACGCTGGTCGCCACGTTCCCGGCCTATCTGAACGCTCTGACCGGCAAGGGCGTGCATGTGGTCACCGTGAACGAATACCTGGCCAAGCGCGACTCGGACTGGATGGGCAAGGTTTTTGGCGCTTTGGGCATGACCACGGGTGTGATCTGGTCTGGTCAGCCAGATGCGGAAAAGAAAGCCGCCTACGCCTGCGACATCACCTATGCCACCAATAACGAGCTGGGCTTCGACTATCTGCGCGACAACATGAAGTCCGATCTGGCCGAGATTTATCAAAAATACCACAATTTCGCGATTGTGGACGAGGTCGACTCGATCCTGATTGACGAGGCGCGCACGCCGCTGATCATCTCGGGCCCGTCGCAGGACCGGTCTGACATGTATACTACGATCGACGGGCTGATCCCTTCGTTGCAGGACGACCACTATTCGCTGGACGAGAAATCGCGGAACGTGACCTTCACCGATGAAGGCAACGAGTTTCTTGAAGAACAACTGATCGCAGCCGGACTGATCCCCGAGGGCCATTCGCTGTATGATCCCGAAAGCACCACGGTCGTTCACCACGTGAACCAAGGTCTGCGGGCGCATAAGCTGTTCCAGCGCGACAAGGACTATATCGTGCGCGACGGCAATGTCGTTCTGATCGACGAATTCACCGGGCGCATGATGCCGGGTCGCCGTCTGTCGGAAGGTCTGCACCAGGCCATCGAGGCCAAGGAAGGTGTTCCGATCCAGCCTGAGAACGTGACGCTGGCCAGCGTGACCTTCCAGAACTATTTCCGCCTTTATGACAAGTTGGGCGGCATGACCGGCACTGCCCTGACCGAGGCCGAAGAATTCCAAGAAATCTATGGCCTGGGCGTGGTTGAGGTTCCGACCAACAAGCCAATTGCACGTGTAGACGAAGATGATCAGGTCTATCGCACTGGTGCCGAGAAATACGGCGCGATGATCGAAGAAACCAAAGAAGCGCAGGAAAAGGGCCAACCAGTTCTGCTGGGCACCACCTCGATCGAGAAATCCGAACTGCTCAGCCAGATGCTGACCAAAGAAGGCATCCAGCACAACGTTCTCAACGCCCGCCAGCACGAGCAAGAGGCGCAGATCGTCGCCGATGCGGGGCGTCTGGGCGCAGTCACCATCGCCACCAACATGGCCGGTCGCGGAACCGACATCCAGTTGGGCGGCAATGTGGAAATGAAAGTGCTGAAGGCGCTGGCCGAAAACCCCGAGGCCGACCCCGCCGAACTGCGCGCGGCCGAAGAAGCAACTCACGCCGAGGAAAAAGAAAAGGTTCTGGCCGCTGGTGGTCTGTTTGTTATGGCATCAGAACGCCACGAAAGCCGCCGCATCGATAACCAGCTGCGTGGCCGTTCGGGCCGTCAGGGTGATCCGGGCCGCACAGTATTTTACCTCAGCCTCGAAGACGACCTGATGCGCATCTTTGGCTCGGAACGTCTGGACAAAGTTCTACACACCCTGGGCATGCAAGAGGGCGAGGCCATCGTTCATCCCTGGGTCAACAAATCGCTGGAGCGGGCGCAATCCAAGGTCGAAGGCCGCAACTTTGACATGCGCAAGAACGTTCTGAAATTTGATGACGTGATGAACGACCAACGGAAAGTGGTGTTCAGCCAACGGCGCGAGATCATGTCTGCCGATGACCTCTCAGATGTGGTCTCGGACATGCGCGAACAGGTCATCGACGATCTGATCGACGAATACATGCCGCCGAAATCCTATGCTGATCAGTGGGACACCGATGGATTGCACGAGGCGATCAAGGACAAGCTGACCATCGACGCGCCCGTACAGGATTGGGCCGCCGAAGAAGGCGTGGATGACGAACAGGTGCGCGAGCGTTTGGTCAAGGCCGCCGACGAGATGATGGCGCAAAAGGCGACCGCTTTTGGCCCCGAGAACATGCGCAACATCGAAAAGCAGGTTCTGCTGAACACCATCGACAGCAAATGGCGTGAACACCTGCTGACACTGGAGCATCTGCGCTCGGTCGTTGGGTTCCGGGGCTATGCCCAGCGCGATCCGCTGAACGAGTATAAGAACGAAAGCTTCCAGCTGTTTGAAAGCATGTTGGACAGTTTGCGCGAAACCGTGACTCAGCAATTGTCGCGCGTGCGCCCTCTGACCGAGGAAGAACAGCGCGAGATGTTGGCGCAGATGCAGGCGCAACAGGCCCAAGCGCAGCAGGCGGTCGATCAGGCCGCAGGTCAGGCCGAAGCTGTGGCCGAGGCCGAAGCCTCGGGTGATGCGCGACCCGGTTTCGATGAAAACGATCCAAGCACATGGGGCAATCCGTCACGCAACGACAGATGCCCCTGCGGTTCGGGCAAGAAGTTCAAACATTGCCACGGACGCCTGACCTGACATCACCTTAGTTCAGACACAATTAACCCGCGTCACGGCCACATATTGGCCGTGATTGACCCGCAGGGTGCGACTCGCTCCTTCAACTGGGGAGGGTGTTTTGTTTGTAATTAAGAACTACGTGACCACTGGGGGTACCGTTGCCTGTGCCCTGGCCATTGGTTACCTGATGCAGAATGGAACGCCTGCGGAACCTGACGCCCCGCAGACGCAGATCAGTTCTGTCATGGATCACACGGCGATCATCGCAGGGCTGGAGGATATCGTTCTGACCTCCTCGACTCCGGCCCACGAAACGCCGGACGACACCACAACCGGACATCGCAAGCTGCACGCCAACGGGTCTGCCCCCTCGGGCCCGACGGACTGCGCTATCGGCGCACGGGCGCGGGCTGTACCCGGTGCTGCAGCGCAACTGACCGTCCTTGCCCCTTGCCACGCGGGCGAACGGATTGATGTGCATCACAGCGGCCTGACCGTCACGCAACAAACAGACGCGACCGGTCGTCTGGAAGTGACAATCCCGGCGCTCAGCGAATATGCGATCTTCCTGATCTCGGTCGGGGATCAGGCGGGCACTGTTGCGACCACACATATCCCCGATATCACCCATTTCGATCGCGTGGCCCTGCACTGGCAAGGCAATACGGACCTGCAAATCCATGCGCTGGAGTTTGGCGCAAGCTATGGCAGCACCGGCCATGTCTCGGTTGACGCCAAAACACAGGGCGCCGGGCAAGTTGTCCATCTGGGTCAACCCGACCTGAACGACGCGCAGAACGTTCAGGTCTATTCCTACCCTGCAGGGCAATCCGATCAGACCGGCTCGATCACCCTGTCGGTCGAGGCCGAAGTGACCCGGGCAAATTGCGGCCAGGAACTGCACCTGCAATCGCTGGAACTGCGCGGCGATCAGCGCCTCAGCGCGCGCGACCTGTCCGTCACTCTGCCGGAATGTTCGAAAGCGGGTGAGTTTCTGGTGTTGAATAATCTGCTCGAAGACCTGAAAATCGCGGCAAAGTAAAACCGCAGGCAGGCTCGGGCATCTTATGACATTTCTTCGTGTGGCGACCGCCGCACTCTTCTCCTTGGCATCTGCGTCGCAGGCGGCTGCGCAAGACATCACCCTGACCTCGCATGACGGCAAGGTCGAGGTAATCGGCAATCTGCTAGGCTATGACGGCGAGTTCTATCGCATCGACACCCGGTTCGGCGCGCTTACCGTTGACGGCTCGGGTGTGACCTGCACGGGTCCCGCTTGCCCCAGCCTGACAGATTTTGTGGCCGAGGTTCGCCTGTCCGGCGCGTCAGTTATGGCCGAGAACATCTTGCCCGCGCTTTTGGTGGCCTTTGCCCGACACGAAGGGTGGGCCGCGACCCCACGACATCTGGAGGGCGGGCAATTTGCCTATGAGCTGACTAAAACCGACCGCGCGGCACCGCTGGGTCGGTTCGTATTCACCCCCACAACCACCGACCAGGGGTTTGCCGATCAAGTGTCAGGTTCGGCCGACATCGTCATGGCCCTGCGCGAGGTTCGACCAACCGAGCAAGACAGCGCCATCAAGGCCGGTTTGGGCGATCTGTCCCTGGCCCGACGGTCCCGCATCGTGGCACTGGACGCGTTGGTGCCGGTGGTGTCACCGGACAATCCGATCCGACAGATATCACCCGCTGATCTGGTCCGCATCTTCACCGGAGAGATCACGAACTGGACCAGCCTGGGCGGACCCGACGCGCCAATTGCCGTGCATCTGCCGGACACCGACCCGTCGCAAGCCTTGCAGGACAGTTTGCTGACACCGGTAAACGCCTCCCTGCCCGCAAGGATCAACCAGCATAACCGCAGCAGCGCTCTGGTTCAGGCAGTTGCACGGGATCCGTTCGCCATCGGCATCGCCAGCCAGGCGGCGGTCGACACGGTCCGCGCGTTGCCCCTGACCGGCGGCTGCGGTCACGCGCTGGCGGCGACCCGACAATCCATCAAGACCGAGGACTACCCCCTGACCTCGCCCATGTTCCTTTACTTGCCCAACCGTCGCCTGCCCCGGATCGCAAGGCAGTTTCTGTCTTTCGCCCAAAGCCCCGAGGCGCAAGTCGCAATCCGAGATGCAGGTTTCGTCGATCAAGCCCCCGAGCTGTTGTCCATCGACCAGCAGGGACATCGCCTGGCCAACGCCGTCGCCTCGGGCGGGGCTGAAATTGGGCTGGACGAGCTACAACGCATAGTAGGTACATTGCGCGCCCAATCTCGGCTGTCGCTGTCCTTCCGGTTCGAGACAGGTTCCTCCCGCCCCGACGCGCAATCGCGCGCCAACATCCAGCTTTTGGCTCAGCTGGTGGAATCCGGCCAATTCGACACCCGGCGCCTCACATTTATCGGCTTCAGCGACGGCGACGGATCTGCACAAGCTAACGCCCAGATCGCCCTGCTGCGCGCCAAAACCGTGCGCAACGCCGTTCTGGCCGCAATTGAAGCTTCGATCTCCGAAAAGGTGGAACTGAATGTCGACGGTTTTGGCGAAGCCATGCCCATGGCCTGCGACGACACCGAATGGGGGCGAAAGGTCAATCGTAGGGTCGAGGTTTGGGTCCAATAGCCCGGCCCTTCTTCTCGTTCCAAATACGGCGGGGGTGAATCGTCCCCAAAGGCCAAGAAGAGCAAAGCCCCTACAAATATCCTTCCGACCGGAAACTCAGTTCTGTCGATTTCCCGATGATCAGGTGGTCATGCAAGGTCAGACCCAACGCGACACAGGCATCCTGAATCCGGGTGGTCATATCGATATCCGACTGCGAGGGCGTTGGGTCACCTGACGGATGGTTATGCACCAGAATAAGCGCCGAGGCATTCAACTCCAGCGCCCGTTTCGCCACCTCCCGCGGGTAGACCGGCACATGATCGACGGTGCCTTTAGCCTGCTCTTCATCCGCGATCAGCACGTTCTTACGGTCCAGATAGAACACCCGGAACTGCTCGGTCTCGCGATGGGCCATGGTCGTGTGGCAGTAATCCAGCAGCGCGTCCCAGCCCGAGATCACATGCCGCTGCATTACTCGCGCACGGGCCATACGATGGGCGCAAGCCTCAAGAATCTTCAGGTCGGTGATGACCGTCTCACCCACACCTTTGATCTGACGCAGCCGTTCTTCGGGCGCGGTCAGCACGCGGTTGAAATCCCCAAACGTATCCATCAGCGCCCGCGCCAGCGGTTTCACATCCTGCCGGGGGATGGACCGGAACAGCACCAGCTCCAACAACTCATAATCCGGCATTGCAGCGGACCCGCCCGACATGAACCTTTCGCGCAGCCGCTTGCGATGGTCTTTGATATAGGAGGGCAATCGACCACTTGGCAGCGGCTGCGCGGGCGCTTCGTCCGTTTCAAACAGCATTGGGGCTTCGGCAAAGGCGTCCTTGGTCATGTTCTCACCCTGACGCCGAATCGGTTTCCAAACCGTTAACGCACTTCACCTGCCATGCGCGCCGTCGCGCGGCGGATGATCAGATGCAGCAGAATCGAAAACACGCCCAAGGTCAGCATCGCGGCAAACATCAGGTCGGTCTTGGCACGCCCATTGGCCAGCAGCATCAGATAGCCCAAGCCTTGAGACGAGCCCACCCACTCGCCAATCACGGCCCCGATGGGCGCATAAACCGCCGCCAGCCGCATCCCCGACGCCAGCGAGGGCAGCGCAGCCGGAATGCGGATATGCCACAACACTGCACGCGGGCTGGCCTGCATGGTGCGTGCAAGGTCCAGATAGCCGGGGGGCGTGCGCATCAATCCGTCAAAAAAGGACGAGGTGATCGGGAAATAGATGATCAGCACCGCCATCGCGACCTTGGACCACAGCCCATAACCCAGCCACAGGGTCAACAACGGGGCCAGAGCAAACACCGGCAGCGCCTGTGTGAAGACTAGCATCGGCTGCACCAACACCCGCGCCGCTCGCGAATTCGCCAGTTGCAGCGCGGTGATCACGCCCAGAACCGTGCCGAGGGCGAGCCCGATCACTACCTCTACCGCTGTAATCCACGTATGTTCGGCAATCACCCAGCGGTTCTGCCACCATGTCTCAGCCACCAGTGCCGGACCGGGCAGGATGAATTTCGGCAGGCCCGTTAGGCTGACAATCGCCTGCCAGACGGCCAGCGCGAATACAGTTGCGGCAAGGGCGGACAGGATCTTCATGCAGCCTCTCTCAGCAACCGCAGCAACGCGCCCTGCGTCTCCAGTGTTTCCAGATCATCCACATGGCGCGGGGCCGGGGCCGAGGGCGGATCGCAGGGCGTCAACCCCTGCGCCGTCATCACCATGATGGATTGACCCAGGCGCGCGGCCTCAGCCGGATCGTGCGTCACCAGCAATACGGTGCGCCCCGCCAGCGACTCGGCCGCCAGATCCTGCATATCGGCGCGGGTGCGGGCGTCGAGGGCCGAGAACGGCTCATCCAATAACACGATGGGCCGGTCCTCCATCAACGTACGCGCCAAGGCCACGCGCTGACGCTGACCGCCAGACAATTCTCCGGGTTTTTTGTTCAGATGATCCTGCAATCGCATCCGCTCGATCAGACGGTCCCGGCGGGCCAGGTCGGGCTTCTCACCCCTCAACCGCGCGCCCAGCGACACATTCTGCGCCACCGTCGCCCAGGGCAGCAACAGGTCGTCCTGCGCCATATAGGCGACGCGGTTCGCCACAGGCTGCGTGTCGCTTGCGTTGATCTGGCCCTTGAATTCTGCGCCAGTCTCAAGCCCGGCAATCAGGCGCAGGACAGTGGTTTTCCCCACACCCGATCCACCCAGCAGACACGTCCACTGCCCAGCCCCAAGGGTCAGGGCCAACGGCGCGAACAAGGGCGCGCCGTCGATTGTGGCCGTGCCGCTGATGGTCAGATCAGGCGCTTGGGTCACAGGGTCAGGCCCATTTGCCAGAAATTGACCTCAAGCTCGGTCGCGGTGCGGAAGGTCTGACACAGACGGTTCCAACGCGGTGAGGCTTCGAAATCTACCCCAATGCGTCGAGTTAGAGCCTGGTACAACAATTCTCCGACCGCATTGCACGCGCCCTGATAGTCCTCACCGGCATAGGTGTTGATCCAATCACGATAGGTCTCGGATGTAGCCTCGGCAGCCAGCCGCGCGCCGATCTCACCATAACCCATGACACAGGGCGCAAGGGCCGCCAGCAGGTCCAGCAGATCTCCACTATACCCGGCCTCTAACACGAACCGCGTATAGGCCAGATTCTCGGCCCGCTCGGGAGTCGCGAACAGCTCCTCCTGCGAAATCCCGGCAGCCTCGCAGATGCCGATATGCAGCTGCATTTCTTCAGCGACCAGAGCGTTCACTGTTCCCACAGCAGTCAACATCTCGGAATGCGTTTCCGATTTCACCACCGCCAAAGCCCAGGCGCGGCAAAAATGGATCAAGAACACGTAATCCTGCCGCAGATAGTGCAGGAACGCCTCACGCGGCAGCGTGCCGTCCTTTATGCCTTCGACGAAGGCGTGGCGGGTATAATCCCGCCACGGCCCTTGCGCCGCGTCACGCATCAGCGCGAAGGCTTTGCCGTAGCCGCTCATTGCGCGGTCACGTCAATAGTGATGTCACTGACCGGGTTGATGCTGTCGATCATGCCGCTGTCTTTCAGGAACGCCTCGAACCGTGCGTACCGACCAGCGTCAAAACCAGCCGGACGCAAGGCAAAACGGGGCAGCGTGTCGACCCATGCACGGGCGTTCAGCTCATCCTGCAGCTCGGGCGAGGTGGCCGCGAAAATCTCCCAGCTTTTTTCGGGGTTGTTGACGATATACTGCGTGGCTTTCTCGGTCGCGGCCAGAAAACGCGCGATCATGTCGGCATCCATGGTTTCGGGGTTGGCCACATAGATCAGCTCATCATAGGGCGGTACGCCTTCTTCCTCGATGTAAAAGCAGCGGCCCGCGACACCTTCGATATCCATCTGGTTCAGTTCGAAATTGCGGAACGCACCGATCACCGCATCCACCTGCCCGGTCATCAGCGACGGCGAAAGCGAGAAGTTCACATTGATCATTTCGATATCGTCCAGCGCCACACCATGGGCATTCAGCATGGCGGTCAGAATGGCCTCTTCCACGCCCGCGACCGAGAAGCCGATCTTTTTCCCCTTCAGGTCGGCCAAAGATTTAATCGGACCGTCTTCCAACACCAGAAGGCAGTTCAGCGGGGTCGCAACCAGCGTGCCCACGCGTTTCAGCGGCAGCCCTTCGTGGATTTGCAGGTGCAGCTGCGGCTGGTAGGACACCGCCAGTTCAGCTTGACCTGCTGCCACCAGACGCGGCGGGGCAGAAGGATCGGCGGGCGGGACGATTTCAACCTCAAGCCCCTGCTCGGCGAAATAGCCATTTTCCTGTGCCACGATGATCGGGCCGTGATCAGGGTTGATGAACCAGTCCAGCAGGACGGTCATCTTGTCCTCGGCCCAGGCTGGCGCAGCGGCCACCAGAGCGATGGCGGTGATCAGCTTTTTCATGTCTCGCGTTTCCTTTTCGCTTACGAGGTCGAGGCCGCGACGAGGACAATCTCGCCCGGCCAATCCGGTTGAATCTGTTCGGCAGCACGCCATGCGCGCAGACCGGTTGTACAGCACAAGGCTAGTCTTTTACCTTTATTAGGGTCTAATTCTTGCAATTTATCAGGCGCAATGCGCTGCGCGTTCGGATGCGCTGGGATCGCCGCCTCAGCCTCATCGCGCAACTCAATGATTTGATCTTCAGCACCGAGTTGACCGACTGAGACGAACCGAAAACAGCTATTGGGTTCGGGCGCGTTGTCGAACCGGAAGGTGCTGGTACGCAGGGTACGGGCGTCGTATTGAACCATCTGCCCCAAAGGCGAGGGCGCAATCCCAAGGATCAGGTTCAGCGCCATCTGCGCCTGCATCGCGCCAATTGTTCCAACGACCGGACCCAAAACGCCCGCCGTGGCGCAGCTCGCTCCGCTATCGGGCGCGTCAGGGAACACCGCGCGCAGCGAGGGCGCCCCTCCGCAGAACCCACCAACATAGCCCGACAGCCCCAGCACCGAGGCGCTGATCAACGGTTTCCCCTGCGCTAAACAAGTATCGGACAGAATATAGCTGGCCGCATAGCTGTCAGCACAATCCAGGATCACATCCGCCTGCGCGGCCATATTGGGCGCATTTGCACTTGTTAAAGCATGTTCTAGCGCCTCAACTTCGATCTCATCGTTTAAGGCCCGACACCTCTCGGCGGCCACTTTGGCCTTGAGTCGCCCACAATCCGCCTGCGCGAACAGAGTCTGGCGATGCAGGTTGGACAGATCAACTGTATCCCTATCCATCACCGTGATCCGCCCTACCCCAGCCCCAGCCAACAATGGCAAGACCGGCGCAGCCAGCCCTCCGGCCCCCACAACCAGCACATGCGCCGGGGACAGACGCGCCTGCCCTTCTGCGCCTACCTCGGTCAGGATGGTTTGGCGGGCATAACGGCTCATCGGGTGGCCTCGATCCATTCGCGCACGCGCGCTTCGGGGTCAGTGTTCAGGGTGATATCTGTGACGACCGAGACGATATCAGCCCCCGCCTGCAGAACACCCGACGCGCGCTCGACGCTCATCCCGCCGATCCCGACCAGAGGGATATCGCCCACCCGCGCCTTCCATTCGGTGACGCGCGGCAGACCCTGCTGATGCCATTTCATCTTTTTCAGGATGGTCGGATAGACCGGCCCAAGCGCTACATAATCCGGGTCCATCGCCAGAACGCGTTCCAGTTCGTCGTCATCATGGGTCGACACGCCCAGCTTCAGCCCAGCCTTGCGGATAGCTTTCAGATCGGCATCGTCCAGATCCTCCTGCCCCAGGTGAATCCAATTACATCCGGCCTCAATCGCGGCCTGCCAATAGTCGTTCACCACCAGAACCGCGCCATGCTGGCGGCACAGATCGCGTGACTGGGCAATCTGTTCACGCACCACCGCATCGGGCTGATCCTTGACGCGCAGCTGCACCAGTTTCACGCCCAGCGGCAGCATCCGCCGCAGCCAGTCCGAGTGATCAAAGATCGGGTAAAAGCGGTCGAGGCTCATGACAGAAACGCCTTTCCGATCACGGGGGTCGAGGCTTCGGCCATATCGCGCGCCTCGATCGGGTCGGCTTGATGGGCCAGTTGCCCGGCAAGGGTCGCCTGCATCATGGCCCGCGCCATCGCCGGCGGATCACCCGCGCGCGCCACGGCGGTGTTCAGCAGTACCGCGTCATAGCCCAGCTCCATCGCGCGCGAGGCGTGGCTGGGCAGGCCAATGCCCGCATCAATCACCAACGGCACATCCGGGAATTCTGCCCGCATCGCCCGCAACGCGTGTTCGTTGTTCAGCCCGCGCCCCGACCCAATCGGCGCGCCCCAGGGCATCAGCACCTCGCACCCTGCAGCCAGCAGGCGTTCACCCACGATCAGATCGTCGGTGGTGTAGGGGAAGACCTGAAACCCTTCCTCGGTCAGGATGCGGGCAGCCTCGACCAGTTGGAACACATCCGGCTGCAGACTATCCGTGTGCCCGATCAGTTCCAGCTTGATCCATTTGGTGTCGAACACCTCACGCGCCATCTGCGCAGTAGTCACAGCCTCTTTAACCGTATGGCACCCGGCAGTGTTTGGCAGGATCAGCACGCCGAGGTCCTGGATCATCTGCCAAAAGGTCTGACCCGCCCCGGATTCGCGCCGCAGCGACACAGTGGCCACTCCGGCCCCACTTTCCCGAAACGCCTGCTCCAGAATGGCCGGGCTTGGATATTGTGCTGTGCCCAACATCAAGGGGTTGGGCAATTCGGTACTGTAGAACGTCTTCATCCTCAGCCCCCCTGCATCGGTGCGACGACCTCGACCCGGTCGCCATCCACCAATTTGTGCGAGATGCGCAGGCTCGAAGGAACGAATTCCTCGTTCACCGCCGTTGCGACCCGGCCCGAGAATCCGCACTCAACCAGCATATCGGCCAGTGTCAGAGCCGCAATTTCGCGGGATTCGCCATTAAGCACGATCTTCATCGACCATCTCCGAATGTTTGTTCTCAAGTGCCAGATCGGCCACACCCCGCGCCAAAGCCGGGGCCAGCAGATAGCCGTGGCGATACAGGCCGTTGGCGTAGATCGTGTGGCCCAAGCGCCGGATACGCGGCAGGTTGTCGGGAAAAGCAGGACGTAGATCGACACCAATCTCCAGAACCTCGGCCTCACCGAAGGCCGGGTTCAGCGCATAGGCTGCACTGAGCAACTCCAGAATGGAGCGCGCGGTGATCCGACTGCTGTCCTCAGACTCGATCATCGTTGCGCCCAGCATGTAAACGCCATCTCCGCGCGGTACGATGTAGAGCGGCATCCGCGGATGCAACAGCCGCACCGGGCGGGTCAGGTGGATATCCGGGCAGCGGATCACCAGCATCTCACCCTTCACGCCGCGCAGATCATGCAAAACCTCGCGTGCATGTAACCCTCGGCAGTCTATCGCGTTTTCCAGACGGGGCGGGGCGAGTTTCTGGTGAAATTCAACCCCTTGACCCTGCAACTGCCGATAGAGGTCCTGCAGCGCTTGCCGAGGGTCCAGATGCGCCTCATCCGGGAAGAACAAAGCTTTGGAGAAGCCATGCAGATCAGACTCTAATTCTCGAATTTGGGTCTGATCAACATCTGCGAATGCCTGGGTCCTGCGCGCAAACCGCCGCAAATCCGGCAGATCGCGCGGATTGGCCACGACCAGAGTTCCGCGCCGCTGCACCTGTGTACGCGCGGCCCACCAGTCCAACGCGGTCTTTCCCAATCGCAGCACCGGCTCTTCGGCATTTTCATATTCGCACCATGGGGCCAGCATCCCGCCAGCCCACCACGAACACCCATGCGCACCGGGCGGGCCACCGGGATCAAAGACCTGCACCTTGGCGCCGCGCGACACTATCTCGCTAGCCACAGCCAACCCTGCGACACCGGCGCCTATGACCGACCAGATCGTCACGCAGGCCAAACCTCATGAAAATGATGAACCGGGCCGTGGCCCTGCCCAATATCCAATGCATCCGCCTTGGCAATCGCACCTTGCAAATAGTCATGAGCCTGCGCAACCGCGTCCGGGATCGTCAGGCCCTTGGCCAATCCGGCCGCAATAGACGAAGACAAGGTGCACCCGGTGCCATGCGTGTTTCTGGTTTGGCGGCGCGGTGCGGTGAACTCGGCGATCAGCCCTGCCGAACTGACCAGAAGATCATGGCAAATCTCGCCTTGCCCATGCCCCCCTTTCATCAGAACAGTTTGCGCCCCATACCCACATAGGGCGCGACCTTGTTCAACCATCTCATTGGGGCTTTGTGCATCAGAAGACCCCAGCAAACACGCAGCCTCGGGCAAATTCGGAGTCAAGACCGAGGCGCGAGGCACCAACACATCCCTAAGCGTTTGAACAGCATCCTCGGCAAGCAAAGCGTCGCCGGATTTGGCGATCATCACAGGGTCTAACACAATAGGGCCGTCGAATTCGGCGATGCTGCCGGCCACAGTGTGGATAATGTCTGGCGTTGCGAGCATTCCGATCTTGATGGCACCCACGTCCAAGTCCGTCAGAACCGCTTCGATCTGCGCCGCAATCACATCCAGCGGGATGCCATGAACCGCCGTAACCGCCCTGGTATTTTGCGCCGTCACTGCCGTTATCACACTGGCGCCGTATACGCCAAGCGCCGACATGGCCTTGAGGTCAGCTTGAATTCCAGCCCCACCGCCGCTGTCCGAACCGGCAATCGTCAATGCAATAGCGGCCATATCGTTGCTCCAAATTCTTGGGGCAATCGCGGCGTAGAAACCGTCTATAGTTTGACGACCGTTCCCTCCGCCGGAATTGCCCGGATCAGGTTCGATGGGTTGATGCGAAAGCACCTCTCAGCCCCTTCTAGGAGGCACCCCAACGGTTGGCGCGGAACATCTCAGGCGCGCAAGAAATAATCAAGAGGATTCTGCGAGGCTCTGCCTCGCGCTCCGGGATATTTACGGCCAGATGAAGAGCGGATCCCACTTTACCTGGCCAAAAGTATACCGGGGGAGTCGCCTGGAACAGGCGGCGGGGGCAGGGCCCCCTATTCGACTTTTCAGCCCTTCATTCCGTCCCAGAAAGACTTGACGGATGAGAAAAAGCTTTTGGACTCTGGGTGGTTATCTTCACCCAAGTCGTCGAACTCCTTCAACAGTTCTTTCTGACGGCTAGTCAGGTTCACTGGCGTTTCCACTGCAAGTTCAATAAACATGTCGCCTACACCGCCGCCGCGCAAAGCCGGCATACCCTTACCGCGCAAGCGCATCTGACGACCTGACTGACTGCCCGCCGGGATTTGCACGCGACCGCGGCCACCGTCGATGGTGGGAACTTCGATCGAACCGCCCAACGCTGCTTTGGCCATGCTGACTGGCACGCGGCAATAGAGGTTTACGCTGTCTCGTTCGAACAGTTTATGGTCCGACACTTCGACGAAGATGTACAGATCACCCGGAGGGCCGCCGCGCATTCCGGCCTCACCCTCGCCCGCCAGACGTATACGGGTACCCGTTTCCACCCCGGCGGGGATGTTGACGGATAGCGCGCGCTCTTTTTCCACGCGACCCGCACCGCCACAGGATTTACAGGGGTTCTTGATGATCTGGCCCAGACCCGAGCAAGTCGGGCAGGTGCGTTCCACAGTAAAGAAACCCTGCTGTGCCCGAACTTTGCCCATACCCGAGCAGGTCGGGCAGGTTGTCGGTTCTACACCACCTTCGGCACCCGAACCGTCACAGGCTGAACAGGCCACAGCGGCCGGCACGTTGATGGTTTTTTGCAGACCTGAGAACGCCTCTTCTAGCGTGACGCGCAGGTTGTAGCGCAGGTCCGAGCCGCGGGCGGCGCGACGTCCACCGCCTCCGCCACGTTGGCCACCCATGAAATCGCCGAACAGATCGTCGAACACGTCCGAGAAGGCGCTGGAAAAATCGCCCTGACCGAAGCCGCCGCCAGGACGGCCACCACCGCCCATGCCATTTTCAAACGCGGCGTGGCCAAAGCGATCATAGGCCGCTTTTTTGTCAGCATCGCGCAGGACGTCATAGGCCTCATTTGCTTCTTTGAACTGCGCTTCGGCATCCGGGTTGTCTTTGTTGCGGTCTGGATGAAGCTCTTTTGCTTTCTTGCGAAAACCTTTTTTGATCTCATCAGCCGATGCGCCCTTGGCTACGCCGAGCACATCGTAATAGTCGCGTTTTGACATCAGTATGTCCTTCTGCCTCAACGTAAATAGGCCGGCCCGGGGAACGGACCGGCCCGCATTGGCCCGGTGAGCCGTTAGTTACGTTTGTCGTCGTCCAGATCTTCGAACTCGGCGTCGACAATGTCATCATCGCCCGGCGCTGCATCGGCTGCGGCCGGTTCTTCTTCGCCTTCCTCGGACTGCGCCTTGTAGATGGCTTCGCCCAACTTCATCGCGGCTTCGGTGACGTTCTGGATGCCAGACTTGATCTTGTCGGCATTCTCGGTTTCCAGCTCGTCCTTCAGCGCGGCAATCGCCAGCTCGATCGCTTCGATAGTGGTCGGGTCGACCTTGTCGGCATGCTCTTCCATCGACTTTTCGGTCGAGTGGATGAGGCTTTCTGCTTGGTTCTTGGCGTCGACCAGCTCGCGGCGTTCCTTGTCGGCCTCGGCGTTTTCCTCGGCGTCCTTGACCATCTTCTCGATATCCGCGTCGGACAGACCGCCCGAGGCTTGGATGGTGATCTTCTGCTCTTTGCCGGTACCTTTGTCCTTGGCCGAAACCGAGACAATGCCGTTTGCGTCGATGTCAAACGTCACCTCGATCTGAGGCATACCGCGCGGTGCGGGCGGGATATCCTCGAGGTTGAACTGACCCAGGATCTTGTTGTCCGCAGCCATTTCACGCTCACCCTGGAACACGCGGATGGTCACGGCGTTCTGGTTGTCCTCGGCGGTCGAGAAGACCTGAGACTTTTTGGTCGGGATCGTGGTGTTGCGGTCGATCAGACGGGTGAACACGCCACCCAGCGTTTCAATACCCAGCGACAGCGGGGTCACGTCCAGCAGAACCACGTCCTTGACGTCGCCTTGCAGAACACCGGCTTGGATAGCGGCGCCCATGGCAACAACTTCGTCCGGGTTCACGCCTTTGTGCGGCTCTTTACCGAAGAATTTGGTGACCTCTTCGATCACTTTCGGCATCCGGGTCATACCACCGACCAGAACAACCTCGTCCACATCGCTGGCCGACAGACCGGCGTCTTTCAGAGCGGCCGCACAGGGCTTCATCGACTTTTTGATCAGGTCGCCCACCAGCGATTCAAGCTTGGCGCGGGTCAGTTTCATGACCATGTGCAGCGGTTGACCGTTGGCACCCATCGAGATGAAAGGCTGGTTGATTTCGGTCTGCGAGGTCGAGGACAGCTCGATCTTGGCTTTTTCGGCGGCTTCTTTCAGACGCTGCAGGGCCATCTTGTCTTGCGACAGGTCGACACCGTGTTCCTTTTTGAACTCATCCGCCAGGTAGTTGACGATGCGCATGTCAAAGTCTTCACCACCCAGGAAGGTGTCACCGTTGGTCGATTTAACCTCGAACAGGCCGTCGTCGATTTCCAGAATGGTCACGTCGAAGGTACCACCACCAAGGTCATAAACCGCGATGGTTTGCGTTTCTTCCTTGTCCAGACCATAGGCCAGAGCAGCCGCTGTCGGTTCGTTGATGATCCGCAGCACTTCCAGACCGGCGATTTTGCCGGCGTCTTTGGTGGCCTGACGCTGAGCATCGTTGAAGTATGCCGGAACAGTGATAACCGCTTGCGTGACTTCCTCACCCAGATAGCTTTCTGCGGTTTCCTTCATCTTGCCCAGAGTGAAGGCCGAGATCTGGCTTGGGGAGTACTTTTCGCCGCGAGCTTCAACCCACGCGTCGCCGTTGCCACCGTTCACGATAGCATACGGCACCATTTTCTTATCTTTTTCGACTTCGGCATCATCCACACGACGACCGATCAGACGCTTGACGCCAAAGATCGTGTTGTCGGGGTTGGTGACCGCCTGACGTTTTGCAGGCTGTCCGACCAGTCGCTCATCTTCAGTGAAGGCGACAATCGAGGGCGTGGTCCGCGCCCCTTCGGCGTTTTCGATGACCTTCGGCTGCGAGCCGTCCATGATAGCCACGCACGAGTTGGTGGTTCCGAGGTCAATCCCGATTACTTTGCTCATATGTTCGATCCCTTTCTCTTCAAGGCGATGTCCCGAGGCCGGGACCCGTTATGGCATCCCTGCCTCGATCTCAATTGCGCAATGGCAATACACCATCACGCGTCCCGGCGTATATAAGGGCGAGACCAAAAGCCTGCAAGCGGTGTAAATCGCAGGTTTTCGGGAATCTGGGGCCTTTTTTGCAACGTTTCGGCAAGGATTGAGGAATCTTCGATGACGCGGCTGCTTTTGCGCGATTTCGATATCAGAAAAGCCTATCTGGATGTGGCGGCGCAGACCGCGCTGATCGACCTGTTGCGCCCGATTCTGAAATCCGCACCCCTGTTCCGCCCGACGACGCCATCAGGCAAAGAGATGTCGGTCCGAATGACCTCGGCCGGGGCGCTGGGATGGGTGTCGGACCGGGCGGGGTACCGGTATCAGGATCACCATCCCAAGGGGGTGGCATGGCCCGCGATCCCCGATCCGATCCTTGAAATCTGGCACGCCCTCGCCAGCGTCGAGCGCGACCCAGATTGCTGCCTGATCAACTATTATGGCGAGGGCACCCGCATGGGCCTGCATCAGGACAAGGATGAAGCTGACTTTTCCTGGCCAGTCCTGTCAATCTCGCTGGGCGATGATGCTTTGTTTCGCATCGGCAACACCACCCGTGGCGGCAAGACCGAGTCGATCTGGCTGAACTCGGGCGATGTGGTGATCATGGGCGGCCCCGCGCGCCTGACCTATCACGGGGTGGACCGTATCCGGTTCGGATCATCCAAACTGTTGCCCAAGGGTGGTCGGATCAATCTGACGTTGCGCGTGGCGACCTAGCTGCGCGCCCCCCAGCTTTTCGACACGTGCTGACGGGTGAAGAAAATGCCCAGCAAACCGATCAAAAGCAGGATAATGCCTACCCAAAGCGCGTATTCCCAGCTGGTCTGGCGCGGGAAATAGTTGCGAAACACGAACCCGCGGCATTGGTCAATGACGTGAAACAGCGGGTTCCAGATAAACATGGTCAAAGTGAACCCACCCAGACTGTTGGCCACAAACATCTTGCCAGAAAAGATCATATTGATCCGACGGTAGACGACGGACGAAATGGACACAAATGTCGGAAGCCAGGGCTTGAGCGCCATAAACAGGACGCCAACTGCGCTGCCGGTAAACCAGGCCAGCACAAGCATATAGAACGCGCCACCCGGATCCTGTATTTCAAGCGGTTCGATGGCGACGTGATACATGAACAGGATGACCAGGATCGAAACCAGTTGCGTGTAGAACGTCCCGAACGCCGCCGCAAGAAGCGACACCATCATGTTCATCGGCGAATGCAGCATCATCGGGTTGTTTCCGGTCGCAACCCCAGACACTCCGCTGACGGATTTCACGTGGGTTAGAAACAGAAACACTCCTGACAGCAGAAACAGGATGGGATTGCCGCGAATCTTGGACAAGCCGGTTATCTTTCCAACCAACGTCATGATCAGATAGAACACCGTTACCAGCGCAAGGATCTGGACAATGTTCATGATCACCGCCAGCACCGCGTTCGACCGTTGCGAACGGATGCTGCGCACCACCGAATGAAACACCAGTTCCGAGGTGGTGAAGGCACCACCCAAAAGCGTCCGGTTTCGCTTAAAGTAATACACCTGCGCGGTCTTTCCTGCTTTATTGCCAGCAATCTGGCACGAAATTCTTGCTGTTCCGTAACCGGGACATCATAAGGCCGTCAGGATTTTCAATCAACAAATCACAGGAACGGAGCCTTTTTGTGACCTACGACGCCCTCATCCCCGTCATTCGACGTTTGGCCCTGGAAGCCGGTGACAAGATCATGGAGATCTATAACTCGGATGATTTCGACGTGAAGGTCAAATCTGATGCCAGCCCTGTAACCGAAGCGGATGAGGCTGCGGACGCTCTTATCTCGGCCGGCCTACGTGCAGCCTTCCCCGATATCCTGCTGGTGACCGAGGAACAGGCGGCCTCGCACTCTGAGAAAGGCGACACGTTCCTGATCGTGGACCCGCTGGACGGCACCAAAGAGTTCATCAACCGTCGCGGAGATTTCACAGTGAACATTGCGCTGGTGGAAAATGGCGTACCGACGCGCGGGGTGGTTTACGCCCCGGCCAAGGGACGCATGTTTTATACCCAGCCCGATGGACAATCAGTTGAGGAAACCGGCGCTCTGGACAAGGATGTTGTGGGCAACGTGACGCCGATACTCGTCTCTAAACCAAACAATTCGGCGCTTTTGATCGTGGCCTCCAAGTCGCACCGAGACCAAGCCACCGAGGATTACATCAACAAGTATCAAGTGCGCGACAGCAAGAGCGCGGGCTCGTCGCTCAAATTCTGTCTGGTCGCAACCGGTGAGGCCGATCTGTACCCACGCGTTGGCCGCACAATGGAATGGGACACAGCCGCAGGCCACGCAGTTCTGGCCGGTGCCGGCGGCAAGGTGGTTCGCTTCGACAACCACGAACCGCTGACCTATGGCAAGGACGGCTATGCAAACCCGTTCTTCATCGCCTACGCTCCGGGTGTTGAGTTGAAGGAAGCCTGATGTCCGTTCTGATCGCCATTCCCGCCCGCTATGCCTCGTCCCGCTATCCGGGCAAACCGCTGGTGCCTCTGACCGGGGCAAGCGGCAAGGCGATGACGCTGATTGAACGGTCGTGGCGTGCGGCCTGTTCAGTGTCGGGCGTGGACAAGGTAGTTGTCGCCACCGATGACGACCGTATCCGCGAGGCGGCCGAAGGGTTTAGCGCCGAGGTGGTGATGACTTCAGACACCTGCCAGAATGGCACCGAACGCTGCGCTGAAACCCATGCCAATCTGGGCGCGGGCTATGATATCGTGGTGAACCTTCAGGGCGACGCGCCACTGACACCGCATTGGTTTGTGGAAGACCTGATCGCGGGCCTGCGCGCCGCACCCGAGGCCGGTGTGGCCACACCTGTTCTTCGCTGCGATGGCGATGCGCTCAACAGCCTGCTGAACGACCGCAAACATGGCCGGGTCGGCGGCACTACGGCGGTTTTTGCGTCCGATCACAGCGCCATGTATTTCTCGAAAGAGGTGGTGCCTTTCACAGCGCAGACCTATGCGGGCACCGAGGATACCCCGGTGTTTCACCACGTAGGCGTCTATGCCTATCGCCCTGACGCGCTGGCCGCCTATCCCACATGGCCGGTGGGCCCGCTGGAACAGCTGGAAGGTCTGGAACAGCTGCGCTTCATGGAAAATGGTCGCAAAGTTCTGTGCGTCGAGGTCGAGGCCAAAGGTCGCCAGTTCTGGGAACTGAACAACCCCCAAGACGTGCCCAAGCTAGAGCAGATGATGGCCGAAATGGGCTTGGAATAAACCATGAGCCTTGATGCAGAACTGCATCCTTCCAAAACGCGGGAAAAGACTGTCCGATGACGAATATTCTTGTAACCGGCGGCGCCGGATATATCGGGTCCCATGCTTGCAAAGCGTTGAAACTGGCCGGATACACGCCCGTCACCTATGACAACCTGATCACCGGCTGGCAGGATGCAGTGAAATTCGGCCCGTTCGAACAGGGCGACCTGCTGGACCGAGCCAGGCTGGATGAGGTCTTTGACAAATACAAACCCGCCGCCGTCATGCATTTCGCAGCCCTCAGCCAGGTGGGTGAAGCGATGTCGGAGCCCGGAAAATACTGGACCAATAACGTCACCGGCTCGCTCAATCTGATCGAGGCCACGGTCGCTGCGGGCTGCAAAAATTTCGTATTCTCATCGACCTGCGCCACCTATGGCGAGCATGACAATGTGGTTCTGGACGAAGATACGCCGCAATTGCCACTGAACGCCTACGGGGCTTCGAAACGCGCGATCGAGGATATCCTGCGCGATTTTGATGCCGCGCATGTACTGAACCATGTGATCTTTCGCTATTTCAACGTAGCTGGCGCGGACCCCGACGGTGAAGTGGGCGAATTCCACCGTCCCGAGACTCATCTGATCCCCCTGATGCTGGACGCCATAGACGGCAAGCGCGACGGGTTGACCGTGTTCGGCACCGACTACGACACGCCTGACGGCACCTGCATCCGCGACTATGTACATGTCTGCGATCTGGTCGATGCGCATGTGCTGGGCCTGAACTGGCTGGAGCACGGCAAGGGCAGCCGCGTGTTCAATCTGGGCACCGGGACGGGTTTTTCAGTGATGGAGGTCATCGGTCATTCCAAAGCGATCACCAACCGTGATGTGCCCTATTCCATCGGTCCGCGTCGGGCGGGGGATTGCACCAAGCTTGTTTCCGGCTCGATTCGGGCCGAATCTGAACTGGGCTGGACGCCAAAAAGCTCAACGTTAGAGACGATGATTGCAGATGCATGGCGCTGGCATCAAAACGGGCATTACGAGAAATGAGGGCGCGGTGACCGCTGCCACCAACCCTCTCCCGCCGATTTCATGGGCGCAGAAATACCGGTTGCGCCTGAAACGTCGGCGGCTTTTGTGGCGTGCGTTCCGCAGCCGACATGACCTGACATGCCTGATAGACCGGACCAGCGACATTCGTCCCGGTGCCATTCTGGCCTTCACCACCCTGCGCAATGAACGCAATCGGTTGCCGTGGTTTTTCAACCATTACCGCGCATTGGGCGTCGGTCATTTTCTGATCGTCGACAATGACAGCGGCGATGGCTCAACCGAGTATCTCGAATGCCAACCCGACGTTTCGCTTTGGCAAACCACGGCCAGCTATCGTGCGTCACGTTTTGGTCTGGATTGGCTTACATGGTTGCAGATGCGATACGGTCACGGCCACTGGACCCTGATGGTCGATGCAGATGAGCTGTTAGTTTATCCCGACCACGACACCCATCCTTTGCCAGACCTCACCGGATGGCTGAACCGCACCGGGCGAAACGCATTTGGCGCATTGATGCTGGATCTCTACCCCGACACGTCACTGGGGATGCAGGACAATGACCCCAGCGCCGACCCAACCGAAGTTCTGAACTGGTTCGACACTGGGCCATACCGGATGCAGAGGCAGGCTCCGCTGGGGAACCTATGGGTTCAAGGGGGCTCGCGGGAACGGATGTTCTTTGCCGAAACGCCGCAAAAGTCACCCACATTGAACAAAATCCCGCTGATCCACTGGTCGCGGCGCTATGCATATGTGAATTCGTGTCATTCTGCCCTGCCGCGCAGGCTGAACGCAGCCTATAACGGACCGGGCGACAACGCGCCCTCTGGGGTTTTGCTGCATACGAAATTCCTGCCCGAAGTGGTTGAGAAATCAGGTGTCGAAAAGACCCGCCGACAACATTTCCACGACCCCGATCAATTCAACACGTATTACGACAGCATTCTTAATCGCCCCACCATGTGGACGCCCAACTCGGCCCGTTACAAAGGCTGGAGACAGCTTCAGCAGCTTGGCCTGATGGGAAAAATTGAGTGGAAATCCGCCGCGCGGGCTAACGACTTGTAAATGCGTTGCTTTGATAGATGGAAAGATGGCATAACGCGGCAATGCTCCGGCACCACTCTGGTTGATCCAGGCCCCGGAGATGCTCGCGTAAAGTAAAAGGTTGGGCCGTCACGTGAGCCTGTTGGATTCGTATCGCATGAGATTGCGGCGCAAGCGCCGCCTTTTGCGTTGCCTGCGCAAGCGGCGCGAACTGACGCCTGTCTTGGACCAGACTAACAAGATCAGCCGCCGCGATATTCTGCTGGTCAGCGTCGTGCGGAACGAGAAAATTCGCCTGCCGTATTTCCTGGACTATTACCGAAAGCTGGGGGTCGATCACTTTCTGTTCGTCGACAATGACAGCGAGGACGGAACCGGTGCGTTTCTGGCCAATCAACCCGATGTCTCGCTTTGGTCAACTGATGCCAGCTATCGGCGGGCAACCTTTGGCATCGACTGGTCCAACTACCTGCTGCGGAAATACGCCCACGGTCATTGGGTACTGACAGTCGACCCGGACGAGTTCTTTATCTACCCGTTCTGCGACACGCGCCCCATCCGCGCTTTAACCGATTGGTTGAACGGATGTGCCGTGCGCAGTTTCGGCACCATGCTGGTCGATATGTACCCACGCGGACCCGTGGATGATGAACCTTACCGCGAGGGTCAGGACCCGTTCGAAATCGCCCGTTGGTTCGACGCGGGCAATTACATGATCACCAAGAACCCCGAGTATGGGAACCTGTGGATACAGGGCGGCCCCCGCGCACGCACGTTTTTTCGCGACACACCGGAAAAAGCCCCCGCGCTTAACAAGATCCCGCTTGTGAAATGGGACCGGCGCTATGTCTATGTCAGCTCGACCCATTCCCTGCTGCCGCGCGGGTTGAATCAAGTCTATGACGAATGGGGCGGCGAAAAAGCCAGCGGTGCCCTACTGCACGCCAAGCTGATCGACACGCTGGGCGCCAAGGCGTTGGAAGAAATGCAACGCGGCCAGCACTACCGCAAATCCGGTGAATACCGCGCCTATGCCGAAGGGTTGGAGGATCAGACGGTGTTCTGGTGTGACTGGTCCGAGAAATACATCAACTGGCGGCAGCTTGAGATTCTCGGCCTGATGTCCAAGGGGAACTGGGCATGAGCCTTGGGGTTGTCATG
Source organism: Ruegeria sp. BK1 (assembly GCF_056535645.1). Lineage (NCBI taxonomy): Bacteria > Pseudomonadati > Pseudomonadota > Alphaproteobacteria > Rhodobacterales > Roseobacteraceae > Ruegeria > Ruegeria sp. BK1. The sequence goes on from NZ_JBQFIS010000001.1 coordinate 2,783,591, forward strand.
CTGGTCCACACTGCCTTCAACCGGGCCGAACAGGTTGCCCGCCATTGGGCCGCCGCCGGATGCCCTGTTGTCATTCACGTGGATCGCAAAGTGCCCGACCCCACATGCGCTGCGTTCAGAGCCGCTTGTAAAGATGAACCCCTGATCCGCTTTTCAGACCGGTTCACCTGCCACTGGGGTGGCTGGGGAATTGTGCGAGCCACGCAATCAGCGTCCGAGATGATGTTGAACGCTTTTCCCGATGTGCATCACGTTTTTCTGTCCTCCGGCGCGTGTCTGCCTCTGCGCCCAGTTGCCGAACTCATCGACTACCTTGCACAGCGGCCCCGCGTCGATTTCATCGAAAGCGCCACGACCGCAGATGTCAGTTGGACAATTGGCGGGCTGGATCAGGAACGGTTCACCCTGCGGTTTCCGTTTTCCTGGCGCAAGCATCGCAAATTGTTTGATGTCCATGTGAAGCTCCAACGCGCGCTCGGTCTGCGCCGACGAATTCCAGACGGTCTTGTACCACATATGGGCAGCCAATGGTGGTGCCTGACCCGTCAGACTCTGTCCGCCATTCTGCAAGACCCCAAACGCAAGACCTATGACCGCTATTTCAGTCGGGTCTGGATACCGGATGAAAGCTATTTCCAGACGCTGGCCCGAATGTATTCGACACATATTGAAAGCCGGTCTCTGACTCTGTCGAAATTCGATTTTCAGGGTCGTCCGCATATTTTCTATGACGACCATCTACAATTGCTGCGCCGGTCCGACTGTTTTGTTGCCCGCAAAATCTGGTGCGAGGCTGATCGTCTGTACCAAAGTTTTCTGAAGGATCAATCCGGCGCGTTGGAACGGGCAGAGCCCAACCCCGGCAAGATTGACCGAGTCTTTTCCAAAGCGGTCGAACGTCGGACCCGCGGCCGGGACGGGCTGTACATGCAAAGCCGCTTCCCCCGCCATGGCAGCGAAAATGGCCTGACCTGTTTCCCCTATTCTGTGTTTCAGGGCTTTGCCGAGTTGTTCGATGATTTTGCACCCTGGCTGACGGATTGTACCGGAACGCGTGTTCACGGACATCTGTTCGACCCTGAGCGGGCCGAATTTGTGGATGGGGCATCTGTCATCAACGGTGCCTTAAGCGATTGCGCCACTTTGCGCGACTATAATCCCACTGCATTCGTTTCAAACCTGATCTGGAACACGCGGGGTGAACGACAGTGTTTTCAGTTCAGCCCGCGCGACACGCAAAAGATCAACTGGTTCTTTGCCCGCGACCGAAATGCCCAAATCTCGGTCATCACGGGGGCCTGGGCGATCCCCTTGTTCCGGTCCAACCGGGATTTCGCCGACATCCGGGCCGAGGCGGCGCGACTTCAGCAAATCGAGACCAAACAGCTAGAGGTTCTGAACTCGGTCTGGACCAAGGCACGGGTCAGGACCTGGACCTTGGCCGAGTTCGTGGAATCGCCGATGGAAGCTCTGCAAACCGTGATTGATGAGATTGGTACACAACCCCACGGCCACTTGACCAAAGCCCCCACCATGGTGGATCTCAGCGGATTTGGCCAATTCCTGCAAAATCTGAAAAACCAGGGCATGCACCCCTATTTGATGGGCGATTTTCCGGCGGATGACGTGTTTGGCACCAAACTCCGCACGTTTCCGAAACCCTATCTGGTGCAATAGCACGCAATGGCCAAGACCTTCGACTATTTCGTTATTCTCGCAGCCATGCGCACCGGTTCGAACCTTTTGGAAGCAAACCTGAATGCGCTGGACGGCGTGACCAGCCATGGAGAGGCGTTCAACCCGCATTTCATCGGGCGCATCAAAAAGGACGATCTGCTGGGGATCACGTTGGATGAGCGCGATGCGGACCCGCTGTCCCTGCTGGACGCCATCCGGTCGGGCGACGGTCTGAACGGGTTTCGGTTTTTCGACGGTCACGACAATCGTGTGTTAGAGCCTGTTTTGACCGATCCGCGCTGCGCCAAGATTATTCTGACGCGCAATCCTTTGGACAGCTATGTTTCGCTTAAGATCGCGCGGGAAACCAAGCAATGGCAGCTCAAGAACATAAAGCGGCGGCGCGAAGCGCAGGTTGGTTTTGACGCGGCCGAGTTCGAACGGTTTCTGGATCAACACCACGCCTTCCAAACCTCGATCCTGCACCAGATGCAAGCCACCGGTCAGACCCCCTTCTACCTTGCCTATGAGGATCTGCAGCGGCTGGACAGTTTGAACGGCCTGGCCGCATGGTTGGGGGTTGAGGCGCGGTTGGATGCATTGGACGACACGCTCAAACCGCAAAACCCGGAACCGGCGCGCTCCAAAGTGACAAACCCTGATGAGATGGAGCGCGCGCTGCCCACTCTGGACCGGTTCAACCTGCATCGCACGCCGAATTTCGAGCCCCGGCGCGGTCCGGCTGTTGCGACCTATGTGGCCGCCCCGCAAACGCCGCTGATGTATCTGCCTGTGCGCGGCGGGCTGGAAGGGCCGATTACGCAATGGCTGGCGGATCTGGATGGCGTGCCGCAGGATAATCTGACCACGGGCCAGAACAGGCGACAAGCACGGAACTGGCTGCAATCACATCCCGGACACCGCAAATTCACGGTGCTGCGCCACCCTTTGGCGCGGGCTCATACGGCCTATTGCCGCTATATCCTCAGCACCGAACCGGGCGCTTATCTGAAAATTCGCAACATGCTGCGCAATCGGTTCAAACTGCCAATCCCCGGTCAATTGCGCGACGGCAATTATCCGATCGAGCAGCACCATCAGGCTTTTTGCGAATTCCTGACCTTTCTCCGCCAGAATCTGGCCGGTCAGACTCCGGTGCGCGTTGACGGGGTCTGGTGCAGCCAGGCACAAGTGCTGGAGGGGATGGCGGGTTTCACGCCCCCTGATCTGATCCTACGCGAAGAAGACGTCACCACTGCCCTGCCCGAGTTGGCGCGCCGTTTCGGCCATGAGGCCCCCCCGACTCCAACGGCCGTAGTGCGCGATGCGCCTTACGACCTGTCAGACATTTGTGACGAAAAAATCGAGGCGCTGGCGGCCGAAACCTACCAGCGCGACTATATGCAATTCGGATTTGATCGGTGGAAACCGGTTACGCGCGCAAGGTGATGATCGTGCCGCGGTTTACCATCGCGTAGATCTCTTCAATCTCTTCATTCTTGACGGCGATGCAGCCTGCCGTCCAATCGGGCGTTTTCTTGGCGCGTTTGCGTTCAGCCCGTCTGTTCGGTTGGCCGTGGATAAAGATATCCCCACCCGGATCAACCCCGGCGGCTTTGGCCTGCGCAACATCGTTGGAATTGGGATACGAGATTCCCAACGACAAGTGATATCGGCTGTTGGGGTTGCGGCGGTCAATCAGATAGGTGCCCTCGGGGGTGCGCCCATCGCCGCGCTTGGTCTTGGTCCCTTCGGGGGCGAATCCAAGATCTACATTATATTCCTTGAGGACGTGTTCGTTGTGCAGAAGATACAACTTCCGCGCGCCCTTGTTGATGACCAAAGATGTTACTTCGGGTCCATCATAAGTTAGAAAACGTGGGCTGGCCGAGGCACAGGCCGAAAGGCCTACCGCTGCCACAGCACCCAATCCAAATGCTCGACGATCCATATTTCACTGCCTGCTACTTATTTTTTTCCGAATTTATGCCATAAAACACAAAAACTGAAATCACTTTTTGCTGTTCGCCCGCTCGGCCAGGCGTCGTTCGATATTTTCCAGCCGTTCCAGCACCTCGTCCCGATAGGCATCGGTTTTCACTTCATCCTCGGCATGGTGCGCGTCCTGCATCGAGTTCACGATCAGACCAACCAGCAGGTTCACCACTGCAAAGGTCGTGACCATGATGAAGGGAACAAAGAACAGCCATGCATAGGGATAAACCTGCATCACTGGGCGGACGATCCCCATAGACCAACTTTCCAGCGTCATGATCTGAAACAGTGTATAGGCCGACAGACCCAGATCGCCGAACCAGTCGGGAAAGCTGCCCGAGAACAGCTTGGTCGAGATCACAGCCCCGATATAGAACAGTATCGCCATCAGCAAAAATACGCTGGCCATGCCCGGCAGCGCCGAGATAAAGCCTTCGACCACCCGACGCAGGCGCGGCGCGACCGAGATCACGCGTAACACTCGCAGAATTCGCAATGCGCGCAACACAGACAATGCGCCGGCACTGGGGACAAGAGCTATGCCCACAATGATAAAATCAAAGATATTCCAGCCGCTTGTGAAGAACCGACGCCCGGTCGCGACCAGTTTCATCGCGATCTCGGCCACAAAAATCGCAAGACAAAGCTTATCCAGAGTCACGATCAAAGGGCCCGCAGCCTCCATCAAGGTCTCGGCGGTTTCCATGCCCAAGAGAGCGGCGTTAAACAGGATGACACCGGTGATGAATTTGCCGAAAATCGGCGCTTCTATAATGGTCAGCAGACGCTGATTGATGCCCATTCGGGATCTCCAGTGCGATTAGGGGTTCAGAGCGAACCGGGCGGCAAGTTCGGTGTGGGACGACCACCGAAATTGGTCAACCACCTGTACCCATTCAAGGGTGTAGCCTGCGTTAACCAGCGTCTTTGCGTCGCGGGCAAAGGTGACCGGGTTGCACGAAACATAGGCAATCACCGGCGGTTTGGCCTGCGCCAGCTCGGCAGTTTGTGCCTCTGCCCCGGCGCGGGGCGGGTCCAGCACCACGGCGTCATAGGGTTTCAGCTCGTCCGGCATCAGCGGGCGGCGGAACAGATCGCGCGCCTCGGTCGTGACTTTTTTCAACCCCTGTGCCCGGCGCCACCCCTGATCCAACGCGTCGGTCATCGCAGACTCGCCCTCAACTGCATAAACTTCGGCAGTTTGCGCCAGAGGCAGCGAGAAGGTTCCGCATCCTGCAAACAGATCGACAACCCGCTTTGCCCCCTGCGTGGCCTGCAATACTGCCTGTAACAGAGCCTGTTCGCCCTCTTTCGTCGCCTGCAAAAACGCACCGGGCGGCGGTACAACCGCAGCTCCGTCGAAGCGCTGAACCGGGGCGTGGCGCATCGCGATAACCTCGCCCTCCCAACTGAGGCGGGCAAGCCCGTGTTTCTCGGTCGCTTGCGCAAGGGCCAGTTCCAACGGGCCATCCAGCGGCTTGCCGCCTTTGACCGCAACGTCCAGTCCGCCTTCGGACAAGGTGAGCGTCACCGCCAGCACGCCTTTACGACTGCCACCCAACAGAGCCAGCGCCTCGGCCACGGGAATGGCAGCGATCAGGGCCGGGTCCAGCAGGTGACAATCGGGGATCTCGGTGATGGTATCAGACGCGCGTCCGTGGAACCCGGCAAGCGTGCCTTTCTTCGTCCGCCGAACGGCAATCGTTGCACGGCGACGCGAACGTTCCGGCGAGGTGTGAATGGGCCGCATCAGGGCATCGAGCCCCTGCGCGGCCAGCGCGTAGCGCACCACCGCCACTTTCCAGTCAGCGACAAAATCATCCGCCGCGTGCTGCAATTGACAGCCACCGCAGGCCTTATAGTGGCGACACGGTGCCTTCACCCGTTGGTCCGAGGGGGATTCGACCCGGATATCAGTCAAAACCTGCCCGTTAAGCGTGCCGCTGACCACCTCACCCGGAAGGGTTCGGGTGGCATAAACGGGACCGTCGGCTATCCCGTCGCCCTGATGGCCAAGGCGGTTTATGGTGAATGTCTGAGTCATGCGGGCCTGATACCGGTGCTTTGCACACAACAAAAGCCCTTTGGGCGCTATTCCGCCGCCTCGGCCTGAATGAATCCGCCTGACTGGCGGTGCCAGAACCGCGCATAAAGCCCGCCTTGATCCAGCAGCGCGTCATGCGAGCCGGATTCGACGACGCGGCCCTGATCCAGAACCACGATCCGGTCCATCTCGCTGAGGGTGGACAGGCGGTGGGCAATGGCCAGAACGGTTTTGCCTTCCATCACGCGGTGCAGGGCTGTCTGGATCGACGCCTCAACCTCGGAATCCAGCGCCGAGGTCGCCTCATCCAGCACCAGAATTGGGGCGTCTTTGAGGATTGCGCGGGCCAAAGCGATGCGCTGACGCTGTCCACCCGACAGCTTTACGCCCCGCTCACCCAGATGCGCGTCATAGCCGGTGCGACCGTGAGCATCTTGCAGGGACAGGATGAATTCATGCGCCTCGGCCTTTTTTGCGGCGGCAATCATCTGATCCTCAGAAGCATCGGGGCGGCCGTACAGAATATTGTCACGCGCCGAGCGATTGAACATCGCGGTTTCCTGCGTGACCATGCCGATCTGACGGCGCAGGCTGTCCTGCGTCACCTGTGACACGTCCTGCCCATCAATGCGAATAGCGCCTTTTTCCCCGTCATAGAGCCGCAATAGCAGCGAGACGAGCGTCGATTTACCTGCGCCAGAGGCCCCAACGATCCCCAGTTTTTCGCCGGGGTGAATGACCAAATCCACATCCGATACGCCGCCGATATCACGACCATAGGCAAAGCTAACGTGGTCGAAGGCGATCTGACCCTGACCCACTTTCAGTTCCTTTGCGGCAGGTGCATCCTCGACCCGGTCACGTTTGGCCAGGGTTTTCATGCCATTTTCGACCTCGCCGATATTGGCGTAAAGACCCATCAGGGTGAAACTGACCCAGCCGGTCATCTGCGAAATGCGGATCGAGACTGCGCCCGCCGCAACGATATCACCCGCCGTCGCAATGTCGCTGCGCCACAGCAACAAGGTCGCGCCCATCAGCAAGACCGGCAGAACACCTGCCAGCACCATCAGGATGAACCGGAAAGCGGCGGACAGGCTGCCGAACTCCAGAGATCTTTCGCGTAGATCGACCATAGCTGTACGCGCGGCCTGATCTTCGAACGCGGAATGAGCGAACAGCTTGACCGTCTTGATATTGGTGATCGTATCCACCACCTGCCCCGACACCATCGCCCGCGCCCCGGCCCGCGCGGCCGAGCGCAACCGGATTCGCGGCAGGTACCAGCGGATCAAAAGGAAGTAGACGATGAGCCAGCCGATAAAAGGCATCATCACCAGTGGATGAATCGATCCTAACAAAAGCAAAGAACCCACAAGCGAGGCCAGCGCAAAGACAATCGCACTGATTGTCTCGGACACGACCGAGGCCATCGCGTTCGAGGTCTGCATCTGTTTCTGCGCAATCCGTCCGGCGAAATCATCATCGAAATAGGTGACGGATTGGCCCAGAGTCCAGCGGTTCAGCTTCGCCAACACCAAGGGCGTGATATTGGGCATCACGACATAGTTGTTCGACAGGGCCGACATGCCGAAAAACACAGGGCGCAGCAGCATGAAGAACGCGGCACCGCCAAGGATGACCCACAGGTTGCTGCCGCTCAGAAAACCCTCGGGACCGCCTTGGGTCGCCACGTCTATGACGCGTCCCAAGATCCAGGCAGTTCCGGCTTCCATCGCACCTGCCGACGCCGAGAAGAACGCGGCAACAAAGATCATCGGCCAGGCGCCCGACAGGCTCCAGCGAATGAACGCCCCCAGCGTTTGCGGCGGGGGCGTTTCGGTGGATTTGAACGGGTTTATGAGGTCAGCAACCCTCATTCCGCGGCCTCCGGGTTCAGAAAGCCGCCGGATTGCCGCGCCCAGAACTGAGCATATAGTCCGCCCTGCGACAGTAGCTCTGCATGGCCACCTTGCTCGACGATCTTGCCGCCATCCATGACCAGAATACGGTCCATGCGGGCGATCGTGCTAAGACGGTGAGCAATGGCGATCACGGTTTTTCCCTGCATCATGCCGTAGAGCGTTTCCTGGATTGAGGCTTCGACCTCGGAATCTAGGGCAGACGTCGCCTCATCCAACAGCAAAATCGGCGCATCTTTCAGAATGACTCGCGCCAACGTCACCCGTTGCCGTTGGCCACCAGACAGTTTCACGCCACGCTCACCCACATGCGCGTCATAACCCGTGCGCCCCTGCGGGTCTTGCAGATCAAGGATGAACTCATGCGCTTCGGCTTGCTTGGCGGCGGCGATCATTTGCTCCTCTGTCGCTCCGGGGCGGCCATAGAGGATGTTGTCCCGGACCGAGCGGTGCAGCAACGCGCTGTCCTGCTGCACCATGCCGATATGGCTGCGCAAACTGTTCTGCGTGACCTGTGCGATGTTCTGATCGTCAATCAGGATCGCGCCCTGTTCGACATCATAAAACCGCAAAAGCAACTTGACCAAGGTCGACTTACCGGCTCCGGACCGCCCGATCAGACCGATCTTTTCACCAGGCTGAATTGTCAGGTTGATGTGATCCAGCCCTCCGGTCTCGCGCCCATAGTGATGCGACAGATCGCGGATGTCGATCTGACCGTGGGTCAGCTGCAAAGGCTGTGCGTCCGGTGCATCGAGCAGGTCGATGGGTTGAGCTATCGTCTCCATCCCTTCGGCCACAACACCCAGCTCCCGAAAGAAGCTGGTCAACGCCCACATGATCCAGCCGGTCATCGCATTCAGCCGCAAGGTCAGCGCCGTCGCCGCCGCGACCACCCCGACCGAGGCGCTGCCCTGCATCCAAAGCGCAATGGCCCAGCCGACCACGCTGACGATCAGCAACCCGTTCAGCGCAACCAGGACAGCATCCATGATGGTGAAAATCCGCATCTCGATCTGGAACGTGCGACGCGTTTCCTCGATCGCTTCGCGGGCATAGCCCAGCTCTTGCGCGTCATGGGCAAACATTTTGACCGAATGGATGTTGGTATAGCTGTCCACCACCCGCCCTGTCACTTCGGACCGCGCATCCGAGGCCGCCTTGGACGCGGGCCCCACCCGCGCAACCGTCCATCGTACTAGCAGCGCATAGAGCGCAAACCAGATCAGCAACGGCAATAACAGGCGCGGATCGGCGGCCATCAACAGGATCGCCGCACCCACCAGATACGCAAGCGAGAAAGAGATCGCGTCAAACACCTGAAACACCGCCTCACCCGCGGCGGGAGGCGTCTGCATGATGCGGTTGGCGATACGGCCGGCGAAATCATTTTCGAACCATTTCACCGACTGGCGCAGCACATGATTATGGGCACGCCATCTAAAAATAGTCCCTACATTGGGCAAAATTGCATTGTTCAGCAGCAATACATCCACCACATGCAACAGCGGACGCAGCAGCAGAACGAAGATGGCCATCAGAATCAACTCGGTGCCATGGGCTTTCCAGACTTCGGCCGGAGAGCCGGACAACAGGTCCACAACGCGGCCCATGTAGTAGATCAGCCCAACTTCGACCGCGGCCACAATGATCGAGATCAGCGCCGCCCAGACAAACAGCCCATAGAAGGGCCGGGTATATTCCAGCATGAACGGCCACAGCCGCGTGGGCGGCGTGTTGGTTTCCGTGTAAGCGGCAAAAGGGTCAACAAGGTTTTCGAAATAGCGAAACATGAAGCGTGCTCCAGATTGAGCAGATAATAGGTCGTGCGAAGAAAGATGGTGCCAGAACACCACCCTTACGGGTCAACGTGTCCCGGCTTTAGCCGAACCAGATCCCGTAATACATTCGCATCCCTCCATTCATGTGACAGGCGCACGTAAGCACAAAGAATCCAAATTGTCATCCCTTTTTGAGGCTTTGGCTCAGCTTCCCAGCAGTTCTTCACGGGTGAGGGCAAACCCGGACGCAATCCACCGCGTCTCAAGCTCTGCCAGTTTTTTGCCCAGCGCGGGGCCGGTGAAATCCGGGATCAGATCGGTCGCTTGAACTGGGAAATCGGCGGCAGCCCCTTTGCGCAGATCAGCGCGCATGTCTTCTGACCAAGGCTGTTCCAGAAGAGCGCAGCGCAGCAAAGCTTCGTGCAGACCATCCTCTTCGCCGTCGCGAAAGCCCAACTCGGCAATGGATGCGGTGCCGCTGGCCTCATCCCGCATCCGGGTCAAGCGTTGAAGCTGGGTTTTGCTCAGGCGCAGGGTCTTGGCGATCTCAGGCGGGGCAATGGCGGCCAGACGGCGGATCGGTTCGGGATCAACCCCCGCCTGTTCTTCTAATGCAATCAAAGGAGCAAGCGCGCGGTCATCCGCCCCTGGCAGGATTTGAGACAGAGCCCCCGCCTGCCGCATCGCCGCGACCGAAGGCGCAGGATCCTGCGCACCCAATAGTTTCAACAGTTCAGCGCCAACGCGTTCGCGAGACAGGGCGACAAGCCCGTCCAGATTGGACGCAATCGCGGCCAGTGCATCGGGGTCAAACCCCGCCTCAGCGTCGCCATACCACGCATGAAACCGGAAATAGCGCAGCGACCGCAGGTAGTCTTCGCGAATGCGGTGTTCTGCCGTGCCTATGAACCGCACCCGTCGCGCCTGCAAATCGCCCAACCCGTTCAACGGGTCCAAAACCGAGCCGTCAGGCTGGGCGTAAAGCGCGTTCATGGTGAAATCGCGGCGGGCCGCGTCCTCTTCCACGTGATCGGAAAAGGCCACTACGGCCCGGCGACCGTCGGTTTCCACGTCACGGCGAAAGGTCGTGATCTCATGCGGGATGCCATCGCTGACGACAGTGATGGTGCCATGATCAATCCCGGTGGGGATCGCTTTCAGACCAGCACCTTGCGCCAGTTCCATTACGCGTTCAGGCCGCGCATCCGTGGCGATGTCGATATCCGAGACCGGAGCCCCCAGCAGCGCATTGCGCACGCAACCACCGACAAACAAGGATTGCGCGCCCGCATTCACCAGCGCCGCGCAAACTGTTTGCGTCGCCGGGTTTGACACCCAATCTTCGGTGATCACCGTCATTCGCTCATCCGTGCAGCCAAACCTCGCAGCATTCGGGCCGTCGCGCCCCAGATGTAGTAGGGACCATAGGGCACCGTAAAATAATACCGTTTCTGACCCCGCCACCGGCGCGATTCAACGAGATAGTTTTCAGGGTTCAGCACATGCGCAAGCGGGACCGAGAAAACCTCGTCCACCTCACCAGGTTCAGATACAAACCGGACCCTGTCATGCAAGATTGCCACGACCGGCGTGACCGTGAAGGACGTCACCGTCTCATGCGTGGGCAGATGACCCAGAATTTCCGGCAGATCCTCGGGCAAGCCAATTTCTTCACGGGCCTCGCGCAGGGCGGTGGCGGTGGCATCCACATCCCCCTCATCCTGCTTACCGCCTGGAAAAGCGATCTGCCCCGGATGATGTTTCAGGGCCGAGGAACGTTTCGTCAGGATCAGGCGCGGCGTGCCATCGGCGATGGAAATCGGAACCAGAACTCCGGCCGGTCGCAGCTTGCGCCCTTCGGGCAGAACCGTGTCGGGGTTCAGGTCAAAATCGCTTGACCCGTTGCCGGGGCGGCGCAGGGCCACCCGCAGCTGGTCTGTCAGTTCAGGCGTTGTCAGCATCGAAACCAACAGTGCTGGGGTCTAGCACATAATGCGCACCGCAGAACTGGCAATCCGCGGTCACGTCACCCTCGGGCGTGGTCATCTTTTCGATGTCCTTGGCCGAATAGATCGACAGGCTTTGCCGCACACGGTCTTCGGAGCAGGTGCAGCCGAACTGCACCGGCTGCGCATCGTATACACGCGGCTGTTCCTCGTGAAACAGGCGGATCAGCAGGTCGGTCGGCGCTATGGACGGTCCTATTAGTTCAAGATCGTCCACCGTATCCAACAGGATGTTGACGCGGCCCCAATTTTCGCCCTCTTCCCCGTCCACCAGATCATTGGCGGTCAGAATCTCGCCCGCGCCCTGACCCGAAGCCGCAAAAGGCGAGGCTTTGGGCATGTGCTGCAACATCACCCCGCCCGCGCGCCAATGCTCACCGACGCCCGGTTCGGTCGATTTCCCAAAACTCAGCGAGAACCGCGTCGGCAACTGTTCGGACTGTGCGAAATAAGCTTCGGCACAGGCGCTGAGTGAGCCACCGGCCAGCGGCGTAATGCCCTGATAGGGCTGCGTACCCTCGCCCTGGTCGATGAGGATGGCGAAATACCCCTCGCCAACCTGATCAAACGGCGCGGCATCGGTCAGCTTATCATGGTCGAAACTGGCATAGGCGCGGATGCGGGCCGGTTCACCCTCGGCCTGCGGGGCATAGTAATCGGTTGCAATCATGCGCACCGCCCCCTTGGATTGCACCTGCAAAGACAGCTTCCAGCGCAGCGAAACCGTCTGACCGATCAATGCGGTTAGCAGGGCCATCTCGGCCACCAAAGCCTCGACCTTTTCAGGGTAGTCATGCTGCTTCAGGATGCCGTCCAGCACCCCGTCCAACCGCGCTACGCGGCCACGCATATCGGATACATCGAGTTGAAAGGGCAGGACGGTGTCGTCCCACGCGATTTTGGTTCCAAGAGACATGGGGTTTCCTTACACGCCACAGATTGGCATACCGCCAGCATATAGGTCGAAGATTTCGGGTTGTAAGGGGCCATACATGATCAGACGGTTCGGTGAAACCCCGCAAGCAGGGCGCAAATACACGCAGCGGGTAGGAGTTTACGCCTTATTGCCGCGCGGGCAGCAGCTTTTGCTGACCTGTCAGTTGGAACCCGGCCCCGATCTGCAACTTCCGGGCGGCGGTATCGATCCCGGCGAATCACCCATCACCGCGCTGCATCGCGAAGTGGCCGAGGAAACCGGCTGGCTGATCGCCGCGCCCCGGCGCGTCGGTGCCTTCCGGCGCTTTACTTATATGCCGGAATACGACCTGTGGGCCGAAAAGGTCTGCCTGATCTACCGCGCCCGTCCGGTGCGGTGCATCGGCCTCCCGACCGAGCCGTTTCACGAAGCGCTTTGGATGGAGGCCACAGATGCAGCCCAAATGTTGGGAAATGACGGGGATCGTCACTTTGCCACGCAATATCTGCTGGATCTCTAGTTCCCGTTATATTCGAAGAATACGGCCGAGACGTCATCATCCATGCCCTTCCCCGGTGCCATGGATTGCGTCAACCGCCAATACATGTCGTCCAGAAACTCGGTCCCGCTGCGACCCGGCGCGCAGTCGGTTGCCAGGCGCCGCAGCCCGTCTTCGTCTAGCAGAGAGCCATCGGCCAAGCTGCATTCGGTGAACCCATCTGAATAGAGCAGCAGCTTGTCGCCCGGTTCCATATAGATTTCGGTCCGCTGAAAAGACACGTCTGACAGCAATCCGATCGGTAAACCGCCTTCGCCCAGAAACTCGGTCCCACCGTTCCGGCGCAACAACAGTGGATGCGGATGGCCAGCCTGCACCATTTTGACATGCCCGTTGCGCAAATCGACAATGGCATAGACCATGGTGAAATATTCTTCGACCCCTGCATCCGCCATTAAACGGGAATTGAGCGTTTCGGCCACGTCTTCAGGCGGTAAAAGCGCAAAGAACTTTTCAAAGCGCCGCTCCATCGCGACGTTTTGGTCAAAATGCTGACTGGAGAGATATCCACCCAGACGCGCGGTCATCATCGCCGAAGTGATCCCGTGGCCCGAGACATCTATGCTATAAAATCCCACGCGATTCACGCCCGGTGAGAACATGCCGACAAGGTCGCCCCCGATGTGACCGCAGGGCTTCAACAACATGCTGACACGCGACTTACCGAATTCCCGCGACAATTCGGGCACCAGAGATTCCTGGATCTTGCGCGCCTGCATCAGGTCCTTGTCGATTGCATCATGGGCCACCCGCAATTCGCTGAGCGCCGTTTCGATCAACCGGTTCTTTTCCGAAAGCTCGTGCTGCATGTCCAAGATGCGCGCCCCGGCCGAGATGCGCGCGCGCAGCTCATCCGCCTCAAGCGGTTTGATCAGAAAGTCATCCGCGCCGGCATCCAGACCCCGTGCCACCTCTTGCTTTTCACTTTTAGCGGTCAGCAGGATAAAATAGCTGTATTGATCCGTTTCCAACGCCCGAAACGCCCGGCAAAATTCCGGCCCGCTCATCCCCGGCATAACCCAATCGCTGAGCACTAGATCGGGCAGGTCCTGCGCACAAATCTCAATTGCGGCATCGCCACTGTCAGCTTCGAGAACATCGAAGCCCCATTTTTTCAGCGACGCCACCAGGATTCGGCGCTGCAGGCGACTGTCGTCAACGACAAGCACCGTTCGGATACCGCCGAACCCCAGTTCTGCCCTGGTTTCTGTCTGACTGACCTCTGCCACCTGAATGCCCTGCGGTTCCCGTCTTTGCAGGCAGACCCTAGCGCAGAGCTGTTTAATATCCGGTGAAGGGTGAAGCAGTTTGAGATTTAACCGGGTTTTTACCGCTTTCACGTTACCAATCCTCCGTCACCGAAAATACGGAGGTTTGGGTATGATCGACTGGCCCAGGGTCAGACAACTAAGGGATGAGGTCGGCGCCAGCGAATTTGATGAGGTGGTCACAATTTTCCTGGACGAGGTGCAAGAGGCACTAGCCCGCCTGCGCGCCGACACAAACCGCGACGGGTTCGAACGAACCCTGCACTTTCTGAAAGGCGGCGCGCTGAGCCTTGGTTTCAAAACCCTTGCAACGCTCTGCCAGGATGGTGAAAGGCAATCGGCGCAGGGGCAAAGTCAAATGGTGAATGTCGCGCAGATATTCAAGGCGTTCGAAACCTCATGCGCCGAGTTCAAGTCCGGTTTGAGCAACTTGAAAGGGCTATAGCTTTATGGGGAATTTCTCGGGAAACCGGAACTTTCGCAAGGTGACGTCCATTTTCCGATCATGGGTGAAATAGCCATCATTCATGGCCATCAATGATTTCAAGGCATCCTGACGGCACAGCTCGACACTTTCCGTCATTGGGAATTCTGCGCAGCGTAACAATTCCCGTATCAACCGCCGGTGTCGCCGTGATCGTCTGCGCCAGCCTACGATCCCCACGGATTGTCCCGGCGTACTGGCAATCTCAACCCCACCCGCCATCGAGTCATCCACCAACGGAGACCTCTCCTGTTCCCGTCGGTGCAACTCGTCCAGGTTGCCATAGTGAAAATGCATGTTGAACAGGCCCGGAAGCAGGTCGAAACTGTCATTCATCACCCCATGCCCGCCGGTTCCGAAGGACACGCGCCGCTGGACAAGGCAAGGTTTGGAATAGGGGACCTCGAACAGGCAGAATTTATCGGGTGAAAACAGCGTTTCCTGATCACTGCCCTGCGTTGCCACCAGATTGAACCCCACCGCCCCGGCCGCGTTTTCATCGAAGTCGAACTTGTAGTCCAACAGTGCAGATCCGTCCGCCGTTACCAGCAATTCGTCGCAATCTGCCACGATCACCCGGTCATAGAACTGCGTCAGCATAGCCGAAAAATCCGACAACATGCGCCAGCGGGCGTAGTCAAAGCTTTGATGCAGCCCGTCGCGCAGAATGGCGATGACGTTGCAGCCCTGCCCGATCCGGTCAATCTCGGGATCAGCACCGTGGGACAGGATATACACATTCTCGGGGCCAAGCTGAGTTGTGTAGTAGGCGACCCATTTCTCAAGGTACCAATAATCGCGCCATACCATGGTCACTGCTGCAAGCGGCTTCATCTGTGCACTTTCCGGTCCTGTTCACCTGAACGTGCCTAGGCGAAAACCAGAAGGCAAACAAGGCGGTCGGCGCGCTTGCAATCAGATCACGAACTGCGCCAGCGTTTCGTCCTCGGTGATATCGGTATAGGTGAACCCAGCCTCGTCCAGATGCGCAAACAAGCGGGCGAAATTCTCGGGTTTGCGCGTTTCAATCCCTATCAGGACCGAGCCGAAATTGCGGGCCGATTTCTTCATATATTCGAACCGGGCGATGTCATCCTCAGGGCCGAGGATATTGAGAAACTCTTTCAGCGCACCCGGACGTTGCGGCAGGCGCAGGATGAAGTATTTCTTGACCCCCGAATAACGCTGCGCTCTCTCTTTCACTTCCGGCAATCGCTCGAAATCGAAGTTGCCACCCGAGGTCACGCATACGACCGTTTTGTCTCGGATAAAGCTTTGAATGTCGCCCAGCGCCTCGATCGCCAATGCACCTGCGGGTTCCAGCACGATGCCTTCGACATTCAGCATTTCGATCATGGTGGTACAGATACGGTCCTCGGACAAGACATGCACGTCAGACAAGTGGCGCGATTTCAACAGCTCGAACGGTTTCGCGCCGATTTTTCCGACGGCCGCTCCATCAACAAAATTGTCTACGTGATCCAATGCAACCGGATGCCCGGCCACCATAGCTGCGTGCAGGCAAGCCCCACCCTTGGGTTCGACAAACAGGCAATGGGTGCGGTCCCCGAACCACGTTGCCACGCCCGAGGACATCCCGCCCCCGCCCACCGGCAGGATCACGTGATCTGGTATTTGGCCCAGCTGTTCTTCGATCTCAACCGCCAGAGAGGCCTGCCCTTCGATCACGTCCTCATCGTCGAAGGGCGACAGGAAATGTCCACCCTCCTGCGCACACCACGCTTGTGCCGAGGACAGAGTATCGTCGAAATAGTCGCCGGTCAGGTGGATCTCGATATTGTCGCCACCAAAGATTCGGGTTTTCTGGATTTTCTGCTGCGGAGTCGTCACTGGCATGAAGATCACACCGCGCACGTTCAGATGTTTGCACATGAAGGCCACGCCCTGCGCGTGATTGCCCGCGCTGGCACAGACGAACAGGTCCTGTCCTTGCTGCTTGCGCATCGCATTGAACGCGCCCCGGATTTTGTACGACCGCACGGGGCTGAGGTCTTCACGCTTCAGCCAGATATCTGCACCGTAACGGTCAGACAGATGGGCGTTGCGCTGCAGTGGCGTTGCCGGAAAAACGGAGCGCATCGCCTGTTCGGCAGCGCGGGCGCGGGTCATGAA
This sequence comes from Ruegeria sp. BK1, assembly GCF_056535645.1. Classification (NCBI taxonomy): domain Bacteria; kingdom Pseudomonadati; phylum Pseudomonadota; class Alphaproteobacteria; order Rhodobacterales; family Roseobacteraceae; genus Ruegeria; species Ruegeria sp. BK1. The sequence goes on from NZ_JBQFIS010000001.1 coordinate 2,800,376, forward strand.
ATCACTCATGACCCGTTCAGTGGCCGATCCTGACTAAAAGAGCAAGGAATACATATGTGTACGCAGCTTCACCGCAGCTCGCGTTTCTCCACAAACACGCCGAACATAGTGGTCAGGATGCTGACATTAACCATCGGCAACACCAGTGTTCCGAAAAACAGCGCCAGCAAGGCACCCAAAATCGGAACGAAAGCCAGTGCCGATATTACAAACTGAATAAGCATATGAAAAATTGCTCCCACGATCACCAACACAATGATCGCCCCACTGGACCCAACAGTGCCAGCCCACGCTTGGCCAAGCGTCAAAGGCCGCCCAATGGCCGTCGCAGGAAGAATGATCGACAAGCGATAAAATGCGATGAACACGAAGATTGAAAAGCCCACCATAGCGATCAGGGCCAACACGCGCCCTCCGGTAGCCGTTGCAAGAAAACTAAGGGGCACAAAGGCAAGCGCAACGAGCGCAACAAGCAGGCCAATCAAAATCAACCGTCCCAGATAGGCAAGGATTCTGTCGAACCGGAATGTCGGGAAAAGACCCCGAGGGTATTCCTCAAGCAGTATGAACCGGTGCCACGACACAGCGATCCAGAACATCGTCACGATGAAAATAACCGCCAAGCAAAGGAAAAACAGAACAACCGAGCCAGAAGGTTCAGTCGAGTTGGCATCAAGTTGGTCCAATGGGACATCCAGCACAAAAAACAAGCCGATCAAAAGCGCTGTCGCCACGATGGCCGGACCAAGTGTGATCTGCAAAACCTGTTTGAGATTTCCAAAAACCATTCGCACCGAGTGCATAAAAATCTGCCAACCCAACATCGTAAAATCTGTCCCTTCAACCAATTCGTGTTTTATGTGCGAATGTTTCACCCGAAATCAGGCAGCCCGTCAACGCAGATAACTTGCCCCGCGCGGCAAAACCCGTTAGGGGCCAGTCGTTCTACGCATAAAGGGAAGTCAGATGTCCGCGCCCAAGAAAGTTGTTCTGGCCTATTCCGGTGGCCTTGATACCTCGATCATTCTGAAATGGTTGCAGACCGAATATGGTTGTGAGGTCGTCACCTTCACCGCCGATCTGGGTCAGGGTGAAGAGTTGGAACCAGCTCGCCAAAAGGCCGAGATGCTGGGGATCAGCCCCGAGAACATCTTTATTGAGGATATTCGCGAAGAGTTCGTCCGTGATTTCGTCTTCCCCATGTTCCGCGCCAATGCCCAGTATGAGGGTCTGTACCTGCTGGGCACGTCGATTGCGCGGCCTCTGATCTCGAAGCGTCTGGTTGAGATCGCTGCCGAAACCGGGGCCGACGCCGTGGCGCATGGCGCGACCGGCAAGGGCAACGATCAGGTGCGGTTCGAATTGGCTGCTTACGCTCTGAACCCAGAAATCAAGGTGATCGCACCTTGGCGTGAATGGGATCTGACCAGCCGGACCCGTCTGATCGAATGGGCCGAAGCGCATCAAATTCCGATCGCCAAGGACAAACGCGGCGAGGCCCCGTTCTCGGTCGATGCGAACCTGCTGCACACCTCGTCCGAGGGCAAGGTTCTGGAAGACCCCGCCGATATGGCACCCGACTATGTCTATCAGCGCACAGTCCATCCCGAAGACGCCCCGAACGAGCCCGAGTTCATCGAAATCGGCTTTGAAAAAGGCGACGCGGTCAGCATCAATGGCGAGGCGATGAGCCCGGCTACCATCCTGACCAAGCTAAACGAATATGGAGGCAAGCACGGCATTGGCCGTCTGGATCTGGTCGAAGGCCGGTTCGTTGGTATGAAATCGCGCGGCATCTACGAAACGCCAGGCGGCACAATCCTGCTGGAAGCGCACCGTGGTATCGAATCCATCACCATGGACCGCGGCGCGATGCACCTGAAAGACCAGCTGATGCCGCAATATGCCGAGCTGATCTATAACGGCTTCTGGTACTCACCCGAGCGTGAGATGCTGCAGGCCGCCATCGACAAGAGCCAGGAACATGTCACCGGCACCGTCCGCGTGAAACTGTACAAAGGTCTTGCCTCGACCGTAGGCCGCTGGTCGGATCACTCGCTGTATTCCGAAGCGCATGTGACCTTTGAGGAAGATGCCGGTGCCTATGACCAAACCGACGCGGCGGGCTTCATCCAGTTGAACGCGCTGCGCCTGAAGCTGCTGGCCGCGCGTGAAAAGCGTCTGTCGAAGTAATCAAAACTGATCTTTGATGGAACCCGGCGCCCGAAACGGCGCCGGGTTTTCTTGTGCCATCACTGCCACGTCAGTTCCCGTTGGGTCACCCTTGCCTGACGTCGCGCTTTACCCGTACGCAAAGGTCAACCGAGGAGGAACACCATGTTGCAAGAGATCGCGGACGGCATTCAAAAAGGTCTGACCGGCAAGAATTTTGACGGCTCGCTGAAGTTCGATTGCGGAGAGGACGGTGTCATCGTTCTGGCCGATAATCAAGCCACGACGCAGGATCAGGATACCGACTGTACGATCCGCATTTCCAGGGACAATCTGACCAAGCTGCTAACCGGGAAACTGAACCCGATGACAGGCGTCGCGTTGGGCAAGCTCAAGATTTCGGGAAATATGGGCGTGGCGATGAAGCTGGGGCAGTTGCTGGGATAAACTCGTCTCACCACCGCGTGACGAACCATGTCAGCGGATTGCATGAGACGAAAAGAGAGGGCAGCTTTGATGTCAGAAGGAGACCTGCCATGACTCGCATCGCTTATCTCGACTACGTCAAACCGACGCTTCTTTTTGCTTTGATTACGATCGCAGCCTTGCTGCGTGCAGCCCCTGCGCCCGCCGCCGGGACCGAAACCCTAACCGTTGCCGGAGGGTGTTTCTGGTGCGTCGAATCCGATTTCGAATCTGTCCCCGGCGTGATCGGAGCGGTTTCGGGCTTTACAGGCGGTCAGGTGGCCAACCCCACTTATGATCAGGTGTCCAAAGGTGGCTCGGGCCATTATGAGGCCGTGCAGATCACGTTCGATCCGGCTCGCGTTTCCCGTGAAACCCTGCTGAACATGTTCTTCCGCTCGGTCGACCCCACGGATGCTGGCGGTCAATTCTGTGACCGAGGTGACAGCTATCGCACCGCGATTTTCGTCTCTAACGCAGGCGAAAAAGCCAAGGCCGAAGCAGCCAAAGCCGACGCCCAACGCGCCTTGGGCCAGACGGTCGTAACGCCGATCCTGCAAGAAGGCGCGTTTTATCCGGCAGAGGAATACCATCAGGACTACTACAAGGGCGACAAGCTGGTCTTTACCCGGTTCGGCCCAAAGCGTCAGAAGAACGCCTATAAGGCTTACCGCAAAGCCTGCGGCCGCGATGCCCGCGTCAAACAGCTTTGGGGCGGCGACGCACCCTTTGCCGGGTCTTAATCGAACCGCGCCTCCCGGACGTCTTTGAGGTCCGGTATTACATCCGCCGTACCGTGCCGCGTGACCATCAGGGCCGCGGCACGATTTGCTTGGGTGATCGCCTGCGCCATTGGCATCCCGCGATCCATCCCGGCCAGAACATACCCCGTAAATGTATCGCCCGCACCCGTAGTATCCACGGCATGTACCTTGTGGGCCGGAAAATCCGAGACCTCTCCACGGTGATAGTACCGCGCGCCCTCGGCACCCAACGTGACAATCACATGCTCAATCTGAAGGTCCGTTACAGATTGACCGGTGGCCTCGCGCAGCTGCTCGGCCTCGACCGCGTTGAGGATCAAAAAATCCAGATATGGCAGCACGGCCTGAACGGACTCTGCCTGAAACGGAGCAGCAGCATAACAGACCGTCAGGCCCAGCTCGCGTCCCATCTTCGCCGCCTCAACCTGCAGATTGGTTTCGTTCTGCATCACCAACAGATCGCCTCGCGACGCAGATGACAGCGCTTGCCCCAGCTGATCCTGAGAGATCGCGTGGTTCGAACCCTGGAACAGGATGATATTGTTCTCACCTTCGGAATCCACAGCGATGATCGCATGGCCCGTGGGCACATCCACCTGCGCGATATAACGGGTATCAACGCCATATTCCGTCAGCCGATCCCGTGCCCAGCGCCCGTCGAAACCGACGGCCCCGATATGCGCAATCCGCGCCCCTGCTCGGGCCGAAGCCACGGACATGTTTGCGCCCTTGCCGCCCAGAAACCGGTCCAGCCGATTGGCCGACAGCGTTTCCCCCGGTCCGGGTAGGTGCGGCACATCATAGATCATGTCCGCATTGATCGAGCCGAGGTTCCAGATCGTCATGGTTTGCCCGAAATGTCACACGAGGCCAGAATGGCCATGTTCAGGATGTCATTCGCCGTCGAGACGGTCGAACAGATTTGAATCGGCTTGTCGATCCCAGACAGGATCGGGCCAATCACGGTCGCGCCGCCCATCTCCTGCATCAGCTTGGTCGAGATCGAGGCCGAGTGCCGCGCGGGCACGATCAGGATATTGGCTGGGCCGGTCAAACGCTGGAACGGATAGCCCGCCTGTTGATCCACATTCAGGGCCACATCCACGGTCATCTCGCCTTCGTATTCGAAATCGACACCGCGCTGATCCAGAACCGCAGGTGCACGGTGCATCTTTTCGGCGCGTTCCGACACCGGATAGCCAAAGGTCGAGAAACTGACGAAGGCAACGCGTGGTTCAAGCCCCATATGGCGCGCAACGGCGGCTGAGCGTTCGGCAATATTTGCCAGATCATTCTCATCCGGCCATTCATGGACCAGCGTATCGCCGATCAGAACAATCCGCCCCTTGTGCAAAAGGGCCGTCACACCCGCTGCTCCGTGCGCGGCGTCGGCGTCAAACACATGGTTGATCCGGTCCAGCACATGCGCCGACTTGCGCGTCGCCCCCGTGACCAGACCATCGCCATGGCCATGGGCCAGCATCAACGAAGAAAACACATGCCGGTCGCGCGCGGCCAAACGGTGAATATCCTTGCGGTCGAACCCTTTGCGTTGCAGACGCTGATAAAGAAAATTCGAGTAGGTCTCGAGATGGTTGGTATTGGCAGCATTCACCACCTCCAACTCGCGCACGGCATCGCCCAGACCGGCCTCTTCCAGCTTTTGCTTCACGTCATCGGGGCGCCCCACAACCAGTGCCTTGCCAAAGCCCGACCGCTGATATGTCACTGCGGCGCGCAGCACGCGAGGGTCGTCGCCCTCGGCAAAGATCATCCGGCTTTGCGCGGCGCGGGCACGGGCGTTCAGACCACGTAGGATGCTGGCGGTCGGGTCCATGCGGGATTTCAGGCTCAGTTCATAGGCGTCCATGTCGATGATCGGACGCCGCGCTGCGCCGGTATCCATCCCGGCCTTGGCAACGGCAGGCGGAATGCGGTGGATCAGACGCGGGTCGAACGGCGTCGGTATGATGTAATCGCGCCCGAATGTCAGCGATTTGCCATAGGCCATGGCGACCTCATCCGGCACATCCTCGCGCGCCAAATTTGCCAACGCGTGGGCACAGGCAATCTTCATCTCGTCATTGATGGCGCGGGCGTGGATATCCAGCGCGCCGCGGAACAGGTAGGGAAAGCCCAACACGTTGTTCACCTGGTTAGGGTAATCGCTGCGTCCGGTGGCGACGATGGCATCGACGCGGACCTCATGCGCTTCTTCCGGGGTGATCTCGGGGTCGGGGTTTGCCATAGCGAAGATGACAGGGTTGTCGGCCATCGAGGCAACCATGTCCTGCGTCACCGCGCCTTTGACCGAAACGCCCAGGAAGACGTCTGCGCCTTTCATCGCCTCTTCCAGCGTGCGCAGGTCCGTGGTGATCGCATGGGCCGATTTCCACTGGTTCATCCCCTCGGTCCGGCCTTGATAGATCACGCCCTTGGTGTCGCAAACGATGCAGTTCTCATGCCGAGCGCCCATGGATTTGAGCAGCTCAATACAGGCGATCCCCGCCGCACCTGCCCCGTTCAGAACGATCTTCACGTCCTCAATCTTCTTGCCCGAGATATGCAGCGCATTCAGCAGACCCGCTGCACAGATCACCGCGGTCCCGTGTTGGTCATCGTGGAAGACTGGAATATCCATCTCTTCCTTCAGGCGCTGTTCGATGATGAAACACTCGGGCGCCTTGATGTCTTCAAGGTTGACGCCGCCGAAGGTCGGCCCCATGAGTTTCACCGCACGGCAGAATTCATCCGGGTCCTCGGTATCCAGCTCGATATCGATCGAGTTCACATCGGCGAAGCGTTTGAACAGAACGGCCTTGCCTTCCATCACCGGCTTACCGCCCAGTGCACCAAGGTTCCCAAGGCCCAGAACTGCCGTCCCGTTCGAGATCACAGCCACCAGATTGCCCTTGTTGGTATAGTCATACGCCGTCTCGGGCGCGGCAGCGATGGCCTCACAAGGCACCGCGACACCGGGACTGTAGGCCAGCGACAGATCGCGCTGCGTGGTCATGGGAACGGTGGCCTGCACCTCCCACTTGCCGGGGGTGGGGTCCAGGTGAAAGGCCAGTGCCTCTGCTTCGGTGATCTTCGTTTTGGGCATCTTTTAGGTCGTTTCCATGACTTCGGGGCTTATGCGTCATAGCGCAGGCAGGGCTGCGCCTCAACGACAATACGTTTTCACCTTTCGTCACGGTTGGGGGATTTGTAAGGTCGCGACCGGAAGACGCCAAGAGGGGGCCGCTTTTGTCCACAGTCACGCCGATGATGGCGCAATATCTTGAGATCAAAGAGGCCCATTCAGACGCCCTGCTGTTCTACCGCATGGGCGATTTCTATGAGATGTTTTTCGAGGATGCGGTGAACGCCGCCGAGGCGCTGGACATTGCCCTGACCAAACGCGGCAAGCACAACGGGGCAGACATCCCAATGTGCGGCGTGCCGGTTCATGCCGCCGAGGGCTATCTGCTGACGCTGATCCGCAAAGGCTTTCGCGTGGCCGTATGCGAACAGATGGAAAGCCCGGCTGATGCGAAGAAAAGAGGCTCTAAATCGGTCGTTCGGCGCGATGTTGTGCGTCTCGTGACGCCCGGCACACTGACCGAGGACGCCCTGCTTGAGGCCCGCCGCCACAACTTTCTGGCCGCTTACGCCGAGGTCCGGGATGAGGCCGCTTTAGCCTGGGCCGACATTTCCACCGGGGCGTTTCACGTAATGCCTTTGACATCAGTTCGGCTCAGCCCTGAGCTGGCGCGGTTGGCCCCGTCCGAGTTGATCGTGGGCGACGGGATGGAACAGGCGTTGAACGAGACGGTCCGTGATCTGGGCATTTCGCTTACCCCCATCGGGCGCGCCAGTTTCGACAGTACAGCTGCGGAAAAACGCATATGTGGGCTGTTTCACGTAGGTGCCTTGGATGCGTTCGGTAGTTTTGGCCGGGCCGAAGTGTCCGCCATGGGTGCGCTGATCGATTATCTTGAGATCACCCAAAAGGGCAAATTGCCCTTGCTGCAAACACCGCTCAAGGAATCCGAGGACCGCGTGGTGCAGATCGACGCCGCCACGCGCCGCAATCTGGAACTCACACGATCCCTGTCAGGTGGGCGCGCCGGATCACTGCTTTCTGTGGTTGACCGCACAGTGACGCCGGGCGGCGCGCGACTGCTGGAGCAGCGCCTGTCCAGCCCGTCCCGCAATCTGGACGTGATCCATGCACGACTCGATGCGGTGGCTTTCGCGACCGAGGACAGCCTGATCGCGTCAGATCTGCGCGAGGCGCTGCGCAAAACCCCCGATCTGGACCGCGCCCTGTCGCGCCTGTCACTTGAACGCGGCGGGCCACGCGATCTGGCCGCAATCCGCAACGGCCTGATGCAGGCGGCCGCGATTGCTGAAATCTGTGAGGCGCAGGATCTGCCCGTTCTGCTCTCGACCGCATTGAAAAACCTTGTAGGGTTCGACGATCTACTAAACCTTCTGGACGAAGCATTGGTGGCCGAGCCACCCCTTCTGGCCCGCGACGGAGGCTTCATCGCCCCCGGTTTCGACGCAGAACTGGACGAAGCGCGCACCCTGCGCGATGAAGGTCGATCCGTCATCGCTGGATTCCAGCAGAAATACGCGGAACATACCGGCATCACGTCGCTGAAAATCAAGCACAACAACGTGCTGGGCTATTTTATCGAAACAACGGCCACACATGCCGAAAAAATGCTGAACCCGCCGTTCTCTGAGACCTATATCCACCGCCAGACCACCGCGAACCAAGTACGGTTCACTACGGTCGAACTGTCCGAGATCGAAACCCGCATCCTAAACGCCGGAAACATGGCGCTTGAGATTGAAAAACGGCTCTATCAAAGGCTTTCTTGCGATATTCTGACCCTCGCCGCCCGTCTCAACCAAGCTGCGCGAGGGCTGGCGGAACTGGACCTGACCACCGCGCTCGCCGATCTAGCGCGGGGTGAAAACTGGTGCCGCCCACAGGTCGACAGCTCGCGCGCGTTCAACGTGCAAGGCGGTCGCCATCCGGTCGTGGAACACGCGCTGCGCCAGCAATCGGGTGATGCTTTCATCGCCAATGACTGCGATCTGAGCGCCGATCAGGGGGCCGCGATCTGGCTGCTGACCGGTCCCAACATGGCCGGTAAGTCAACCTTCTTGCGCCAAAACGCGCTGATCGCCCTGCTAGCCCAAATGGGCAGCTATGTCCCAGCAGAACAGACCCATCTCGGCGTGGTCAGCCAACTGTTCAGCCGGGTCGGAGCCTCCGACGATCTGGCCCGCGGCCGCTCGACCTTCATGGTCGAAATGGTCGAAACCGCCGCCATCCTCAATCAAGCCGACGACCGCGCGCTGGTCATTCTGGATGAAATTGGCCGCGGCACCGCCACTTATGACGGCCTCTCGATCGCCTGGGCCACGCTGGAGCACTTGCACGCCGCCAACCAATGCCGCGCGCTGTTTGCCACCCACTACCACGAACTCACAGCACTGGCCGGAAAACTCGAAGGCGTCGACAACGCCACCGTCGCTGTCAAGGAATGGGAGGGCGAGGTGATCTTCCTGCATGAGGTCCACAAAGGCGCCGCCGACCGCTCCTATGGCGTGCAGGTCGCACAGCTGGCGGGCCTCCCAGCATCTGTCGTCGATCGCGCCCGAACCGTCCTTGAACAACTGGAAAAAACCGAACGCGAAGGCGGCAAGCAAAAAGCGCTGATTGACGACCTACCACTTTTCTCAGCTGCGCCACCACCTCCACCACACACGCCGAAACCCTCGCCGGTCTCAGACATGCTGCAAGATATCCTGCCGGACGAACTCACTCCACGCGAAGCACTCGACCTGATCTACAAACTAAAAGAGGCGGCCAAAAACTGACCGCCCCTTCTTCTGTTCAAAAATACCTCCGCCGGAGGCTTGGCCTCGCAGAGGCCAATCAGCTCGCAGGTGTCGACGACACTCCAACCTGCGCCGGACGCAGCAAACGGTCATGCAGCATGAATCCTTCAGCCGAGACCTGAATGATGTCGCCCGCCTTGGTGCCAGGCACCGGGGCTTCGAACATCGCCTCATGCATGTTTGGATCAAACCGATCCCCAACTTCCGGCGTGATCACCACAATCCCATGTTTTTGGAATACGTCCTTCAGTGCGCGCATGGTCAGTTCCACGCCTTCTATCAAACCAGCAGCCACTTCTTTCTGCTCATCGGTCGCAGCCTCAAGCGCGCGTTTCATGTTATCGTAAACCGGCAGCATGTCACGGGCCAGCTTTGACCCTCCATACTGTTCCGCATCGCGACGGGCCTTATCGCCACGTTTCCGCGCGTTCTCTGCATCCGCCAGGGCGCGCATGAACTTGTCCTTGAACGCATCTCGCTCGGCGCGCAACGCGTCGATCTCAAGCTCTTCTTCGCTAATCTCAACAAGGTCCTCGGCCAGCTCTTCCGCTTCGGCCATTGCGATATCGTCCAGAAAATCTTCGTTTTTGGGCTCTGCCATCTCTTACCCTCTAGCTCCGGTCGGAAATCAGCTTGCCGACCAGTTGCGCCGTATAATCCACGATCGGCACGATCCGTCCATAGTTCAGTCGCGTGGGTCCAATAACCCCGACCGCACCAATTATCTTACGATCAGCGTTCATATATGGAGACACCACCAAAGAGGAACCCGAAAGTGAGAAAAGTTTGTTCTCAGAGCCGATAAAAATGCGCACACCCTCGCCATCTTCGGTCAATTCAAGGAATTCGGCGATGTCACGCTTACGTTCCAGATCGTCAAACAGGGTGCGAATGCGGTCCAGCTCTTCAACTTCGCCCGAATCCGCCAGCAGATTCGCCCGCCCCCGCACGATCAACCGGGCCGAGTCGCCTCCGTCCCCGTCCCAGGCCGCGATTCCGCTTTCGACCATGTCACGCGCCAGAACATCAATTTCCTGTTTACGCGCGTCGATCTGAGACAGCATCTGCTTGCGCACTTCGCTAATCGTGCGGCCCTCAATCAGCGCGTTCAGGAAATTCGCCGCCTCACGCATGGAACTGGGCGTCTGCCCCGGCGGCGGAGTGAACAGGCGGTTTTCCACGTGCCCGTCCGAAAACACCAGCACCACCAAAGCGCGGTCATGGCCCAGCGAGACAAACTCGATATGCTTGATCTCGGCCTCATGCTTGGGCGTCAGCACCAGTGACGCACCTTGCGTCACGTGTGACAAGGCCGATCCCACCCGGTCCAGCATTCCGCCCACATCGCCCGTGCTAGAGCCTAATGTTTCATTCAGCTTCTGCCGATCGTCGGCGCCCAGATCGCCAACCTCAAGCAACCCGTCAACAAACATTCGCAGCCCCTGCTGCGTCGGAATCCGCCCTGCGCTTACATGAGGGCTGTCCAGCAGGCCCAGAAACTCCAGATCCTGCATCACATTGCGCACCGTCGCGGCGCTGACTTTCTCCGACAAGGTGCGGGTCAGGGTGCGGCTGCCCACCGGCTCGCCGCTCTCCAAATAGCTTTCGACGATCAACCGGAACACTTCGCGCGAGCGGTCGTTCATCTCATTCAGAATTTTACTTGCTTCGCTCATCGGCGGCCCCCTGCTGGATCGTCATTAAATCGCAGGTAAATGAAAGGTCAATCGGGGTTGCATCGTAACGCCACGGGGCGGTATCCCAAAGCCAGCAAACAAAGGATATTTCATGCGACCCTCAGGACGTAATCTAGACGAAATGCGCGCTGTTTCCATCGAGACAGGTTTCACCAAACATGCCGAAGGGTCCTGCCTGATCAAGATGGGCGACACCCATGTGCTGTGTACCGCCACGATCGAGGATCGCGTGCCGCCCTTTATCAAAGGCTCGGGCCTGGGTTGGGTGACGGCGGAATACGGCATGCTGCCCCGCGCGACCAACACGCGGATGCGGCGTGAGGCGGCCTCAGGCAAGCAAGGCGGTCGCACCGTGGAAATCCAGCGCCTGATTGGCCGCGCCCTGCGCGCCGGTGTCGACCGGGTTGCATTGGGTGAACGCCAGATCACTGTCGACTGCGACGTCATTCAGGCCGATGGCGGCACCCGCTGTGCCTCGATCACCGGCGGTTGGGTCGCGCTGCGTCTGGCAGTGAACAAGCTGATGAAAACGGGCGATGTCATTTCCGATCCTCTGGTTGATCCTGTCGCCGCCGTGTCTTGTGGCATCTATGCCGGTCAGCCGGTGCTGGATCTGGACTACCCCGAAGACAGCGAAGCCGGTGTGGATGGCAACTTCATCATGACCGGCTCGGGCAAGCTGATCGAAGTACAGATGAGCGCCGAAGGCTCGGTCTTTAGCCGCGCGCAGATGGATCAGCTGATGGATCTGGCCGAGAAAGGCGTCGGCGAACTGGCAGCGGCACAGAAAGCCGCCACCGCATGACCCGCAAGTTCGACAGCGACAGGCTGCTGGTCGCCACGCACAACAGAGGCAAGCTTGAGGAGATGGCGCATCTTCTTGAGCCCTTTGGCGTGACCGTGATCGGCGCGGGCGAGATGAATCTGCCCGAACCGGAAGAGACAGAGGATACCTTTGTCGGCAATGCCCGGATCAAGGCGCATGCCGCGGCCAAAGCGACCGGCCTGCCTGCTCTGTCGGACGATTCCGGGATCACCATCGACGCGCTGAACGGCGCACCCGGCGTCTACACTGCCGATTGGGCCGAAACTGGCAATGGCCGGGATTTCCTGATGGCGATGACCCGCGCTCATAATGAGTTGGAAGCCAAAAACGCCCCCCACCCGCGTACTGCGCAGTTCCGCAGCACCCTGGTGTTAGCCTGGCCCGACGGTCATGACGAAGTGTTCGAGGGCATCGCTCCCGGTCATCTGGTCTGGCCCATTCGCGGCGAAGGCGGTTTTGGCTATGACCCGATGTTTGTCCCCGACGGCTATGACATTACCTTTGCCGAGATGGATCGCTGGGAAAAGAACAAGATCAGCCATCGCGGCCGCGCGGTGGAGATGTTCGTGAAGGGCTGCTTTGGCGGATGATTGGCGCAACGGGGGCTTTGGCCTGTACGTGCATTGGCCCTTTTGCGAGGCCAAATGCCCCTATTGCGACTTCAACAGCCATGTTTCCCGTAATATTGATCAAAAACAATGGCTTGAGGCGTATCTGACCGAGCTGCGCCGCTCGGCCACCGAAACGCCCGATCGCATCCTGAACACGATCTTCTTTGGCGGAGGCACCCCATCTCTGATGGAGCCAGACACAGTCGCCGCTGTGATCGATGAAGCTCGCGCCTTATGGCGCCCCGCCAATGACATGGAAATCACGCTCGAAGCCAATCCCGGTTCAGTCGAGGCGGGCCGTTTCGCCGCCTATCGTGATGCCGGGGTCAACCGGATCTCGATGGGCGTGCAAGCGTTGAACGATGAAGATCTGCGCCGTCTGGGCCGCATCCACACGGTGGCCGAGGCCCGCGCCGCCTTTGATATCGCCCGGACCTGTTTCGAACGCGTCAGCTTTGACCTGATCTACGCCCGACAACACCAAACACTGGAAGACTGGCGCGCAGAATTGACCGAGGCGCTGTCGATGGCTGTCGATCACCTGTCGCTCTACCAACTGACCATCGAGGAAGGCACCGCCTTTGGCGACCGCTATGCAGTGGGCAAACTGCGCGGCCTGCCCGAGGATGACCACGCCGCTGACATGTATCTTGCCACGCAAGAGATTTGTGAGGCGCATGGCCTGCCGGCCTATGAGGTGTCAAACCACGCCCGACCGGGTGCGGAGTCGCGGCACAATCTGATCTATTGGAACTACGGGGATTATGTGGGCATCGGACCCGGCGCACATGGGCGCATCACGGTTCAAAACACTAAATACGCCACTGAAACTTACTTGTCGCCCACCGCGTGGTTGACCGCTGCCCTCAAGGGATCGGGTGAAAAGGAACGCACCGCGCTCAGCCCGCAAGAGCAGGCGAATGAATACCTTATGATGGGGCTACGTGTTTCGGATGGTCTAGATATAGATCGCTACAGTGCGCTATCATCGTATGAGCTGCCACATGGCAAACTCAACGATCTGAGTGAAATCGGCATGGTCGAGGTGCAAGACCGTCGGCTTAAGGCTACCAAAAACGGACGCGCCGTGTTGAATGCCGTTATCCGGGAATTGCTGGGGTAGCATGCAGTATCTTTGGGCTACTCTGGGATTGATTTGCGTGGCGCTTGCAGTCATCGGTGTCGTGCTGCCACTGCTACCGACCGTCCCGTTCCTGCTATTGGCCGCCTTCTTCTTCGCGCGCTCGTCGTCCCGTTTGCATAATTGGCTGATCACACATCGCACGTTCGGCCCAATGATTATTGATTGGCAAAGCTCCGGCGCCATTCGTGCAAGTGCAAAAAAAGCGGCAACCGTATCGATTGCCGCCGTTTTTGGAATTTCAGTCCTGATTTCTGTACCGGGGTACGTTCTTGCAATCCAGGCGGTCGTTTTGGGCGCTGTGCTAACCTTTATCTGGACCCGCCCTAACGGCTGAGCTTGGCGCAAAGATCGTCGAGTTGATCCAGGTTTTCATAGGTTAATACAACCTGCCCCGTCTCGGTCCCCGCTTTATGGTTGATGACAACCTTCATCGCCAGAATGGCTGACAGATCCTTTTCCAATGCCCGCGTATCCGCATCCTTCCCTGCATCCAGATTACGCGCCCGAGGGACCGGTTTGGCTTCATTCGGCTGCTGTTGTTTCTTGACCAACGCCTCCGTCGCGCGGACTGAAAGGCCATCGCGGATCACAATTTTCGCCAGCTCAGTTGGGTTTTCGGCGGTAATCAACGCCCGCGCATGGCCGCCGGACAGCTTTCCCTCGACCACGAAATGCTGCACATCCATTGGCAATGACAGCAATCGCAGCAGGTTTGCGATATGGCTCCGGCTTTTACCCAGAGCCTCGGCCATTTTTTCCTGCGTATGGCCAAAGCGGTCCATAAGCTGTTTGTAACCCGCGGCCTCTTCTACAGCGTTCAGGTCAGCACGCTGGATATTCTCAATTATCGCGACTTCCAGAACCTCGGTGTCGTCGAATTCCCGCACAATAACTGGAATTTCATGCAGTTGCGCCATCTGCGCAGCGCGCCAGCGCCGCTCACCAGCGACAATCTCATAATCACCTTCCGAGATTTCACGCACGATCAAAGGTTGGATAATGCCCTTTTCCTTGACCGAAGCCGCCAGTTCATCCAGTTGCTCTCGTGAAAAAGTACGGCGCGGCTGGTTCGGATTGGCGTGCAGTTTTTCAATCGGGACTTTCATGTCCGGGCGGCGTGGTTCGGACATGACGCGGCCTTCGGTTTCCTGCGTTACATCCGCCATCAATGCAGACAATCCGCGCCCCAACCCCCGAGGTTTCGATTTCTTTGCTGCCACTGTGACCTCCTACCGCCATTCAGGCGGCTTTTTTATTCTTATGCATGACCTCGCGCGCCAAGTGTCGGTACGCCATCGCCCCTAAGGACCCAGAATCATATTGCAGAACTGGCAAAGCGTAAGACGGAGCCTCGCTGACCCGAACATTTCTGGGTATCTTGGTTTTAAATACCATCTCACCCAGATTGTCACGCGCGTCTTTTTCCACCTGACGGGACAAGTTGTTGCGGTTGTCATACATAGTCAGCACAACACCTTCGATTCTGAGGTCGGGGTTTGCGGTTTGCCGAACCTCTCGAATGGTCAGCATAAGCTGCGATAGGCCCTCAAGCGCAAAGAACTCACTTTGCAGCGGAACCAGCACAGAATGCGCTGCAACCATTGCGTTGACGGTCAAAAGGTTCAGCGAAGGCGGGCAATCGATCAGAACAAAGTCAAACCCAAACTTGTCGATAGCGGTTTGACGCAATGCGTCATGAAGCAGATAGCTGCGTTTTTCGTTGGAAATAAGTTCGATATCAGCCGAACTTAGATCCACAGTCGCCGGGATAACAAAAAGCCCACCAATTTCTGTTTCCTGAACGACCGCCTCCAGCGGTGCATCATCCAGGATCAGATCATATGTCGTCCAATCCCGGTCTTCGACACCTAAACCGGTGGACGCGTTGCCCTGCGGGTCCAAATCGACCACGAGAACTTTGCATCCAGCTTCTGCCAGGCCCGCAGCGAGGTTGATCGCAGTTGTTGTCTTTCCAACACCGCCCTTCTGATTAGCTACCGCAATTATCCGAGGGCCAGAAGGACGAGACAAATCAACCACGGGAAACTCCTTTTATCTTAAGGATAACGGCTTGGGGCTCGGTTAAACTTTTAATCGGCTCGGCATCGAATATCCATTCCTCCTGCGCGTCCGACAGTTCTTTTTTCCACTTCGCGCCTTTCGGCAACAGGGCTGTCCCAGATTCGCCTAAATGCCTGTCGCAAAACGATAATAAGACCTTTAAATCTGCAAGCGCGCGGGCGGACAAAACATCGGCATTCAAGGGGTCAACGGATTCAATTCGTTTGGAAATTACCCGGCAATTCGTGCTGCATTCACGCGCCACATTTCGCAGAAATGCTGATTTTCTTTGATCACTCTCCACCAGTGTGAACGAGGCGTCCGGATATTCTTCCATAGCCAGAATCGCACAGACCATACCTGGAAATCCGCCCCCACTACCCAGATCAACCCAAGAATTGAAGCTGTCGGCGCAGCGATAAACTTGCACAGAATCCTTGATGTGCCGCTCCCATATGTCCTCCAGGCTGTTCCTCGAGACAAGATTTATGCTTTGATTCCACTTTTTGACCAAATCCACATAAGTGGTCAGCCGGGAAAATGTTTCACGTGAAACATTCAAGTCGTCCCTCATATCTTTCGCACTTTCTGGTTGCGGCGAAGTCTGGCCAAAACCAATGTCAGAGCTGCAGGCGTAACGCCTTCGACGCGACTAGCCTGACCAATATTCTCCGGCTTTGCTTGGGACAGCTTTTGTTTCATCTCTGACGACAGGCCTTCCAGGGCAAAAAAATCGAAACCCCTAGGAATTTCATAAGCTTCATCCCGGCGCATTGCTTCGACATCTCTTTTCTGCCGCTCAATATAGTTCGCGTACAGCGCGTCACGCTCCACTTGTTGGCGGATATCAGGGTCAACGGCTTCCGAGCCCGAAATTAGTGGGATCAAATCCGAGTAATTGACTTTGGGAAACGCCAGAATCGCCATGCCATCTCGACGATTGCCGTCGTTATTAACCGAAATTCCTGCCGCGTTTATCTCTTTCGGCGTATATTTCCGCTTATTTAGCAACGACTTTGCCGCCGTTAACTTCTTCATCTTCTCGGAAAACACTTCTTCCCGTTTAGGTGTTACGCACCCCAGCTTAATTCCGACCGGCGTTAACCTCTGGTCTGCATTGTCTGCTCGCAATGACAGGCGAAACTCAGCACGAGACGTGAACATCCGGTAAGGCTCCGCGACTCCCTTGGTGGTAAGGTCGTCAATCATTACCCCTATGTAACTGTCTGCACGTGTAAAATGAACAGGTTCTCTATCCAAGGTGGCCAGGGCGGCATTTAGTCCCGCTACCAAGCCCTGAGCAGCCGCCTCCTCATACCCAGTGGTTCCATTAATTTGACCTGCCAAATATAAACCTGGCACAGATGGCAGAGACAGCGAGGAAGTTAACACACGGGGATCCACGTAATCATATTCGATCGCGTATCCTGGTTGCAGAATCTTGGCTTTTTCCAAGCCCTTAATAGACTGGACATATTCGCGCTGAACACCCTGCGGCAACGAAGTTGAGATTCCATTTGGATATATTGTGTGATCATTGACCCCTTCCGGCTCCAGAAATATCTGGTGGGAGTCCTTTTCGGCAAATCGAACAATCTTATCTTCAATTGAAGGACAGTACCGCGGGCCAACGCCATCAATATGGCCGCCATACATTGCTGAACGCGCCAAGTTCTTTTCGATTATCTCGTGTGTTTGGGCATTCGTATGTGTAATACCACACGAGATTTGGGGAGCTACAACCGAACTGGACAAAAAAGAGAACAGGCTTGGTTCATCGTCTCCGTCTTGACGCTCTAGATCTGACCAATCAATCGTTCGTCCGTCCAATCTTGGCGGAGTGCCCGTTTTCAAACGACCAAGTGGCAACTCAAAGCTATCTAATCTTTCTGCCAATCGAACCGACGGTCTGTCGCCCATCCGTCCGCCCGGTTTGGACTGATCCCCAATATGGATCACACCGCGCAGAAATGTCCCGGATGTTAAGATCACTGCTTTTGCTCGGATTTCTGAGTCGTCCGCCAATCGGATACCGACAACGCGATCGGCGACCATCAGGAAATCAGTCACTTCACCGACAATAACGCTCAACTCTTGTTGAGCTTGAGTTTCTTTTTGCATAGCCGCCCGGTACAAAGCCCGGTCTGCCTGCGTTCGGGGACCTTGCACCGCGGGCCCCTTGCGGCGATTTAGCAACCGAAACTGAATTCCGGCCCGATCTGCGACGCGCCCCATAACGCCGTCCATGGCATCGATTTCGCGTACTAAGTGGCCTTTGCCCAGTCCTCCGATTGCTGGGTTACATGACATGACTCCAATGTCGGCGGCTGATAAAGTCACCAATGCGGTATTCACACCCATCCGTGCGGCTGCGTGGGCTGCCTCGGTTCCTGCGTGGCCCGCGCCGATGACGATGACATCAAAATCCGAATGTTTCACGTGAAACACTCCTTACTTGCCCAAGCAGAAACTCGAGAATATTTCGTCCAACAAGTCTTCAACCCCGATCCTCCCGACCAGAGATTCCAACGTTCTGATTGCTGTGCGCATTTCTTCCGCAGCGATATCATACAGGTCTGGGCCTGATTCCAGAACCGAGATTGCCGCGTTCAAGGCCTGTTGCGCATTGATCAGCGCAACACGGTGCCTTTCTCGTGTCGAAATACCAGATGTCGTGGTTCGCGATGACAAAATACGCGATATACGGGCAACAAGTGCATCCACTCCGTGGCCTGTTTTCCCAGAAATTCCATTTTCACCCTCGTCTCGAAGGTCGGATTTAGGGAAAACTTGGATATCGTCGGACTGAAACTGCACATCCAATTCGAACGGGTCAGCTGTCAGAAACACTCGCATATCCGCAGCTTCCGCCCGTTTCTTTGCCAACGCAATCCCCAATGATTCCACATGATCTTCGGTTTCGCGCAATCCGGCCGTGTCCAACAGTGTTACCGGCAGACCGTCCAAGTCCATCCGCACTTCGATCACATCGCGTGTAGTTCCGGCATATTCCGATGTTATCGCGGCTTCTCGCCCGGCCAACGCATTCAGCAAAGTAGACTTTCCAGCATTGGGCAAGCCGACAATAGCAACTTCAAATCCTGTGCGAATACGTTCAGCAATCTTGACGCCTTCGGCTTCACGCATCAGGTCGGACATGACACCTTCAACTAAGGCCCGAACTTCAGGAGTGACATCGGTTGGCACCTCTTCATCCGCAAAATCGATCACGGCCTCAAGCAGGGACGCAGCACGGATCAGGTCGCGACGCCAACGCTCGGCAAGCTGCCCCAGACCCCCAGCTAGAATAGTCTGCGCCTGCTTGCGTTGCGCTTCAGTTTCCGCGTCGATCAAATCGGCAAGACCTTCGACCTGAGTCAGATCCATCTTGCCGTTTTCCAACGCGCGACGGGTGAATTCTCCGGGTTCAGCCAGGCGCAAACCATCGGTATCGGACAAACACCGCATCACAGCATTCACCGACGCAGCGCTACCATGAATTTGCAGCTCTGCGACGTCCTCACCGGTGAAACTGGCCGGAGCCTGGAACGTCAGCACCAACCCGTTATCCAGACGAGATCCATCCGGCCCGCGTAGCGTGCGTAAATTCATACCGCGCGCGGGAAGTTCCCCGCCCGTCAGATCCCTGACCGCCGAGTGCGCTAAAGGACCAGAGAGGCGTATAACCGCCACCCCTGCTTTGCCTTGCGCGCTGGCCAAGGCGAATATCGTATCCATTCGAAGGCCTCGCGTCCGTTAAGACCTGTGTCAGGTATTCATTGAATCGAAGAACTCGCCATTCGTCTTCGTCTGTTTCAACTTGGACAGCAGGAACTCGATCGCGTCGGTCGTCCCCATCGGGTTGAGGATGCGGCGCAGAACAAATGTTTTGGCCAGATCACCCTTGTCGACCAGCAGATCCTCTTTCCGGGTGCCCGATTTGAGGATGTCAATCGCCGGGAACACACGCTTGTCGGCGATTTTGCGGTCCAACACGATTTCCGAGTTACCCGTGCCTTTGAATTCTTCAAAGATCACCTCGTCCATCCTGCTGCCGGTGTCGATCAGCGCTGTGGCGATGATGGTCAGCGAACCGCCCTCTTCGATGTTCCGGGCCGCACCAAAGAACCGTTTGGGTCGTTGCAGAGCATTCGCATCCACACCACCGGTCAGAACCTTACCCGAAGATGGGACCACAGTGTTAAACGCCCTACCAAGTCTTGTGATCGAGTCCAAAAGAATCACAACATCTCGTTTATGCTCAACCAGACGCTTAGCCTTTTCGATCACCATTTCCGAAACGGCCACGTGGCGCGTCGCCGGTTCATCAAAGGTCGAAGACACGACCTCACCCTTCACCGAGCGCTGCATGTCCGTCACCTCTTCGGGACGTTCATCGATCAGCAGGACGATCAGATAGCACTCGGGGTGGTTCTGTTCGATCGAGTGCGCGATGTTCTGCAGGATCACCGTCTTACCCGTCCGCGGAGGCGCCACGATCAGCGACCGCTGTCCTTTACCAATTGGTGCAACAAGGTCGATCACGCGAGCGGACTTGTCTTTGATGGTGGGATCTTCGATCTCCATCTTCAGACGTTCGTCTGGGTACAAAGGTGTCAGGTTGTCGAACAGGATCTTGTGCTTAGCTTTCTCGGGGTCTTCAAAGTTGATCTTTGTGACCTTGGTCAGCGCAAAATACCGTTCGTTGTCATCGGGCGCCTTGATTTCACCTTCAACGGTGTCGCCAGTGCGCAGCGAATGCAGGCGGATCATGTCAGGCGAGACATAAATGTCGTCAGGACCCGGCAGATAGTTTGCCTCGGGCGAACGCAGGAAGCCAAAACCGTCTTGCAGCACTTCCAGCACGCCATCGCCGCCAACGGTCCAGCCCTCATCCGCGCGTTCGCGCAGGATCTGGAACATCATCTCGCCCTTGCGCATGGTAGAGGCGTTTTCGATCTCCAGTTCTTCGGCCATCGCAAGAAGGTCTTTGGGGCTTTTGGCTTTCAGATCGGCCAGATTCAGGGATTCATTGGACATGATACAAACCTTCACCGCTGTCAGCGCGGCACGAAGTGGAATTTCAGTACGGAAGATACGCCGCCCGGACGGGCGTGTTGACCCCTACATAAGCGTGACCTTTGTTGGAGTCAAACTGCCCTTGTATTTCCTAAGTAGTTTGTGCCCTCAGAACTTCAGAACGACCGCCAGGACAATGATAACCATCAAAACCGTCGGAACCTCGTTCATCATGCGGTACTGCCGCCCAGTGAGCTTATTTCGCCCCTCTATGAAGTCCTTGCGCCGCGCCATCAGCCAATGATGGAACCAGGTCATCCCGATCACCGCGACCCCCTTGGCCCAGGGCCAAGTCCAATCCCAACCAACAATGCCGGGCGTGAAGACCATGATCAGCCCGCAGACCCACGCCACGACCATAGCCGGGCGCATGATCACGCGCAGCAGCTTTTCTTCCATTTCAAAGAAGATCTCCTGCGCTCCGTCGACCGCCTGAGCCTTTTCTACGTGATAGACGAACAAGCGGGGCAGATAGAACAACCCTGCCATCCATGAGATCACGGCCATGATGTGAACCGACTTTACCCACGGGTAGATTGCGAAAAGAAGGTCGGTCATGCTGGCTCCGAAGGTTTCCCGGAACCCTCCCTAATAAAAAAATAAGAAAAGAAAAAGGATGATGGTTTTGTAGGGTGGTTCAAATCCGTGGATTACTTTTTTACACATATGTTTTCCCCAAGTGGACAGAATCCGGTTCTGGCCGGGTGATTCTGTTGAGGGAAATTTTTTCTGATTAATTTCAGTGATTTATACTTTTCTTGAATATGAATCACTGGGGATAAGTCTTTGGGTATATATGGAAAACCCTGGTTTTCCCGTCTGTCGAGTTATCCTTGTCCCTATTGGATAGTATTCGGGCGAATCCGGGATGTTTGACGCGAAAATCGCGGGCTTGCGTGTCAACAGGAAAACCATACAAACCATCCCGGAACCGTTAACGATTTGCTCAGGGGGTTTTCCACATGTCTGTCCCCATCATTCTGGCCTCAGGCTCGTCCATCCGGGCGGAGTTGTTGCGCAATGCGCAGGTGCCGTTCTGCGTGCAAACCGCGCGCGTCGATGAAGACACAGCCAAACGCGCCCTTCTGGCCGAAGGTGCCTCGCCCCGTGATGTTGCGGATGCTCTGGCCGAAATGAAGGCCCGCAAGGTCAGCGACAAACATCCCGGCGCGATGGTGTTGGGATGCGATCAAGTGCTGGACTTCGACGGTCAGCTTTTATCGAAACCACAAACGCCTGACGACGCGCTGGCGCAGCTTAGGACCATGCGGGGGAAACGGCATATGCTGCTATCGGCGGCCGTGATCTATCAGGATGGCGAGCCAATCTGGCGGCATGTGGGTCAGGTTCGCTTGCGGATGCGGATGAGCTCGGACGCATATCTGCGGGGCTACGTGGATCGAAGCTGGGACAGTATCCGTCACGCTGTTGGGGCCTATAAGCTGGAAGAAGAAGGTGTGCGCCTGTTCGCCACCATTGACGGAGACTATTTTAACGTCTTGGGTATGCCCTTATTGGAGCTGTTGAATTTTCTGGCCGTCAAAGGGGTGATTGATCAATGAGCAAGGCAAAGATTCCTCTGGCCGGGGTGATCGGGCACCCAGTGGCGCATTCGAAATCGCCTCAGTTGCATGGGCATTGGTTAAAGACCTATGGGTTGTCGGGTCACTACGTGCCGATGGATGTGTCCCCGGACGATTTACAGGATGTGTTGCGCGCTTTGCCCAAGGCTGGGTTCGTGGGATCCAATGTCACCGTTCCGCATAAAGAGGCTGCGCTACGTCTAGCCGATGAGGTCACGGACCGAGCGCGCAAGATTGGCGCGGCGAATACGCTGGTGTTTCAGGACGATGGCCGAATTCACGCCGACAACACCGATGGCTATGGATTTCTCGAGAACCTGCGCAGCGGCGCGCCGGATTGGTCCCCGACGGACGGACCTGCGGTTGTGTTCGGGGCAGGCGGTGCCGCGCGAGCGGTGCTTCAGGCTTTGGTCGAGGCAGATGTGCCCGAGATTTTTCTAACCAACCGTACCTGGGAGCGGGCCGAGACATTGCGAGATGAATTTGGGCCCAGCATCACGGTTGTCGATTGGGTTCAGGCCGGAAATGTGATCGAGGATGCCGAATTGGTGGTCAACACCAGCTCTTTGGGGATGCAGGGGCAGCCCGAGTTACGCGTGCCGCTGGACGGGTTGCAGCCCGGTGCGGTTGTGACGGACCTGGTCTACGCACCGCTGAAAACGCGTCTGCTGAAAACCGCCGAAGAGGCCGGCTGCACCACCGTCGATGGTTTGGGCATGTTGCTGCACCAGGCTGTGCCGGGTTTCGAAAGCTGGTTCGGTGTCCGCCCTGAAGTCAATGTAGACCTGCGCGCGGCTGTTTTGTCATGAGTTTCGCGCTTGGCCTGACGGGCTCGATCGGAATGGGCAAAAGCACCACAGCGCAAATGTTTGTCGATGAAGGCTGCGTGTTATGGGATGCTGATGCAGCAGTGCATAGACTCTATTCAAGGGGCGGTGCTGCCGTTGAACCGATGCAAGCCACTTTTCCCGCCGCAATCGTTGACGACGCGGTCAGCCGCGATGCGCTGAAACAGATCATCACAAATGACCCGGCTGCGCTCAAGCAGATCGAAGGCATCGTGCACCCCTTGGTTGCCGCAGACCGCGCTGCGTTTCGGGCAAACGCTACCGCGGATATTCTGGTTTTCGACATTCCCTTGCTATTCGAAACCGGTGGAGATGCTGCGATGGATGCCGTGGCTTGCGTGTCGATCCCGGCGGATGAACAAAAACGCCGCGTCATGGCGCGGGGAACGATGTCTGAGGCGCAGTTCGAACAGATCCGCGCCAAACAGATGCCGAATGACGAAAAATGCGCACGATCTGATTTCGTGATCGTGACGGACAGTCTGGACCATGCCCGCGCGCAGGTGCAGGATGTGGTCAGGCAGATACGGGCGGGTTTGGCAGATGCGTGAAATTGTACTGGATACCGAAACCACGGGGTTCGATCCCGAAAGTGGCGACCGCATCGTGGAAATCGGCGCGGTCGAGCTTTGGAACCACGTGGCCACGGGCGAGACCTATCACGTCTATATCAACCCCGAACGTTCGATGCCGGAAGAGGCGTTTGGCGTTCACGGTATCGGCCCGGACCTGCTGGAAACTCCGCGACCACCGGAAAAAGGTGAAGTAACACTGAAGGACAAGCCGGTTTTTGCCAAGGTCGGTCAGGGATTTCGCGACTTCATCAAGGATTCGAAACTGGTCATCCACAACGCCTCGTTCGACATGAAGTTCCTGAACGCCGAGTTGAAATGGATGGGCCTGCCGCAGATTCCGATGGATCAGGCGCTCGATACGCTGGCCATCGCGCGCAAACGCTTTCCGGGTTCACCCGCCTCGTTGGATGCGCTGTGCCGGCGGTTCAATATCGACAACTCGAACCGAACGCTGCACGGAGCGCTGCTGGACTCTGAGATTCTGGCCGAGGTCTATCTGGAGCTGATTGGTGGACGGCAGCCGGATTTCGGCCTTTCGACTGTCGCCTCTGCGGCAGGTGCGGGCGGCGAAGAGTGGCGACCCACGGCACGACCGACACCCTTGGCGTCAAAGATCACCGATGAAGAACGCACAGCACATGAAATATTTGTGGAAAAACTGGGCGAAAACGCCCTGTGGACCCGCGCCTGAGGGATTATCCGGCGCGGGTCGAATGGGTTAGGCTTCGGCTTTTTGTGCTTCGGCCTGACGACGCATCAACTCGTTGCGGTACAGGGCGACAAAGTCGATATTGTCCAGGTTCACCGGCGGATAACCACCGTCGCGGGTTACGTCGCTGACGATGCGGCGCAGGAACGGGAACAACATCCGCGGGCATTCGATCATCAGGAACGGATGCAGTTGGTCATCGGCCACACCTTCAACGTGGAACAAGCCGCAATAATCCAGCTCGCACAGGAACAGGATATCTTCCATGCCCTTGGCTTTGGATTTGAGGTTCAGTTTGACCGAAACCTCATACTGATGCTCAGTCGGGCGCTTTTTTGCATCAAGATTGACCTGAACGGAAATCTCGGGCTGCACGTCGCCGGATACGCCCTTTTGGGCCATCACGTTTTCAAACGACAGATCACGAATGAATTGTCCCAGAACGCGCATCTGGATCTGCGGTGCCGCCTGGGCTGCGGCGGCTGTGTTTTCTTTGGCGTCTTCTTCGGCCATTTATCTACTCCGAAACTAAAATTTGCCTTTGCTTAGCAAGTTGGGCGCGGCACCTCAATGCAGGTCACGGACCTTCGACCCATTTCGATGGTTTTGATGGGTCACGGCGGGGGTGAACCTCGGTGTATTCCCCGTCGATCACGTCGTCTTGCGGTGCAGGGTCAGGACCGGTGCGGAACTGCGCGCCACCACCCATCTGAAACTGGGTGATGGTTACCCTGGACTTAAGAAAATTGAAAACGGCCACCCGAACTCCGGGAATAAGCAAAGCAAAACCAATGGCATCGGTGAAAAACCCCGGTGTCAGCAGCAATACGCCAGACAAGAGGATCATGGCGCCATGGGCCAGCGGCTCGGTCGGGTCGTCCAGTTCGGCAAAGGATCGCTGCAGATTGGCCAATGCCATGCGACCTTGTGTCCGTACCAAAGCCGTGCCCAAAACAGCCGTCAGAACGACAATCGCAAGTGTTGGCCACAGGCCGATCAGGCCGCCGACCTGAATGAACAGGCCGATCTCGATGATCGGGACCAGCAAAAAAGCGAGGAACAGATACATATGCGTTATCCTTTAACCAGGCTCGGGCAGTAGACTTGTCCCGAACTGTCACCTACATAGTGGCAAGAGGCTGCGTATACAAAGTCGCGGTCCGATAAAGAGGATGAAATGAACGAACCGATGATCCAGTTGCTGGTCCTGGCCGGAATTGCCGTTTTCCTGATCCTGCGCCTGAAAAGCGTGCTGGGGACGCGTGAGGGTTTTGAAAAGCCCCCCGTTCAGCAGCAGCCAGACGGGCAGAATTCGCGCCGTGACTTCGAGGTGATCGAAGGCGGCCCGGATCACGACATCACCGACCACGTTGCCGAAGACAGCGAACAGGCCCAGACCCTGACTGCGATGAAGCGGGTTGAGCCTAGCTTTTCGGTGTCCGAGTTTGTTCAAGGCGCGCGCGGCGCGTATGAGATGATCGTGATGGGGTTCGAAAAGGGCAATCTGGACGAAATCCAGCCCTTCCTGTCCGAAGAGGTGTTTGACACTTTCGTCGATGTCGTCGCAGCGCGTGAGGATCAGGGTCTGACGATCGAAGCTGAATTCATTGGGGTGCGAGAAACCGCGCTGGCCGATGTAAAGTTCGACAAGGACACCAACGAGGCCGAGATTACCATGCGCTTTGTGGGTGAGCTGACCTCGGTCGTGCGGGATCGCGGTGGGGATATCATCGAAGGCAACCCCAACACCGTCAAACGCCAAAAGGACAGCTGGACCTTTGCCCGCGTCATGGGCAGCGACGATCCGAACTGGCTGCTTGTTGCCACGGACGCATGATTGCTGCGCTTCGGTTGCTTTTGCTGGGGGCTGTGATGGCAACCTCTGCCAGCGCCGAAGCGACGCGGTCCATTCTGTCGTTTGACGATCTGGATGGCTGGGCCGCCGATGACCACGGGGCGGCTCTTTCGGTTTTTCTGAACACGTGTGGCGATCTAGATGACTCGGATTGGCGCGCACTCTGCAGTGTCGCGCAGACCTATGAAGCCGATGCCGCCCGATCTTTCTTTGAGCTGTTCTTCCGCCCCGTTCTGGTCGAAGACGGCAAGGACGCGTTGTTCACCGGGTATTTTGAGCCAGAATTGGACGGATCGCGCACCCGATCGGATCGGTTCCGATATCCGCTGTACAAAATGCCGCCCGAGGCGCGTGGGGCTGGGCAATGGCTGTCACGTCGGGACCTGTTGACCAGCGATGTTTTGCAAGGTCGCGGACTTGAGATCGCTTGGGTCGATGACCCGGTCGAGCTTTTCTTTCTGCAAATCCAGGGCTCGGGCCGTATCCGCCTGCCGGATGGCGGCGCATTGCGGGTGGGTTATGGGGGCGCAAACGGGCATCCCTACCGCTCAATCGGGTCGGAGTTGATCCGAAAGGGAGCGTTAGCCGCCCATCAGGTCAGTGCGCAGATGATCAAGACGTGGGTGCGCAAGAACCCCGAGGCCGGGGCCGAGCTGCTGTTTCACAACCCCTCATACGTGTTCTTCCGCGAAGTCACCCGCATCGCGCCCGAGCTTGGGCCTTTGGGCGCTATGAACCGATCCGTCACCACGATGCGCAGCATTGCAGCCGATCCGGGCTTCACGCCGTTGGGCGCGCCTGTTTGGGTTGAGAAGGACGGCAAAAACCCATTGCGACGGTTGATGATCGCGCAGGATACCGGTTCGGCTATCAAGGGCGCGCAGAGGGCTGATATTTTCTTTGGTACTGGTGATGAAGCGGGCCGCGCCGCGGGGCGTTTGAAAGACCCCGGACGCATGATCGTTTTACTGCCGATCCAACGCGCCTATGCACTGGCACCGGATTCGTTCTGATGGCACGGCGCAAACTCACCTCGGACGAAATCGAACTATGGCGAAAGGTCGCCAAACAGGCCGAGCGGATGCACCCCGAGATCCCGCAAACGGTGCATCCGACCACCCTGCCGAAACCGAAGCCCACCAAAACGCCAAAAGCGCGGACCGACACGTTTGAGCTTGGCCAGACCGCACCTTCTAAACCATCGCGCCATGCGCTGAAACCCTCTATCGCGGAAAGCCTGCGCGCTAGCCCGGTGCAGATGGACAACAAAGCGTTTGGTCGGATGAAGCGTGGCAAGCTCAAGCCTGAAGGCAAGCTGGACCTGCACGGAATGCGCGTGGATACGGCCCATCCGGCGTTGGTGCGCTTTGTTCTGACCGCCCAAGCGCAAGGTAAACGTCTGGTTCTGGTCGTCACCGGAAAAGGCAAGGACCGGGACGAGCCCGGCCCCATCCCCACCCCGCGCGGCGTATTGCGCAACCAAGTGCCGCATTGGCTGAGCATTCCGCCGCTGGCGCAGGCCGTGCTGCAAGTAACCCCTGCCCATATCAGCCATGGTGGCGACGGGGCGTATTACGTTTACCTGCGGCGTATCCGTTAAAAACTGCGCGCGGCGCGGGTGATCCCGATCCAGACCAACGCGCTGGCTGCGACGAAGAACGCTCCTATCCACAGGAATTGCTGATCCAGCGCGACGCGATGGTCGATCAACACTCCGGTCAGTCCCGGCCCGATGGCCGAGCCCAAGACCATCAGGGCGGTTGCCATGGCCTTGATCGCACCGATGTGGCGGGTGCCATAGAACTCGGCCCAGAACGCGCTGGGCAGTGTGCTATTGGCCCCCACAGTCAAGGCCAGAAAAACCAACGCCAAACTGGCCCCCACCAACCCTGTCACAAACGAGACAAGGGCAAACCCGATCGCCATGGGCAATAGGAAATAAGGCATCATCCGCGCGGTGCCCCATTTGTCCAAAGCCCAGCCGGTTGCAAACATCGCCAGCAGGGACACAGCGGTGTAGATCGGGAACAATGCAACCAGTTCGATATGCTGCCAGCCCTTGATCTCGGCCAGATGCACCTGATGAAAGAAAAACGCGGTGATGAAGGCGGATGGTCCCAGCAATGCTGGAGCCATAAACCAGAAAAGTGGACTAAGTAGAGCCTGTTTTCGCGTCCAATGGCGCCCTTTCATCCCGGTTGAGGAATGCTCAGACGCCAGGCTTTGCGGCGTGCGTTCCTGTCGCAGCAAACGCACCAGAACCGGGATCCCTAACAGCACCATTCCAGCTGAAATCACCCAAAGTATCCGCCAATCCAGCACTGCCATCGCGGCGACGAAAATGACCGGCAGCAGCGCCTCGCCGACCGAGAACCCGACCGAGGCAATGGACAGCGCTTTGCCCCGCGTGGCGGTGAACCAGCGTGTCATTGCCACCAGGGCCAGATGCACAGACATCCCCTGCCCGAACAGGCGCAACAGAAAGATGATGATGGGTAAAAGGAACAGCCATGCGTTCAGCGCCATCGCCATCGCGGCCAAGGCCAGACCGACCAGGACAACCGGCCCCAGAACGCGCACGCGAAACATATCGGTCAGCGCCCCGGCCCAGATCATGACCACGGCCGACACTGTCGTGCCCAGCGAATAAATCCCGCCCCACGCCCCATGGCTCAGGCCATACGCGGCGCGGATTTCGCCGGAAAAGATCGAGATGAAGAAGGTTTGCCCAAAGCTGGACAGAAATGTCAGCAAAAACCCCGCGCCCAGCCATGCTGCGTTGTCGCGCAGAAACCCGCCGGGCCGAGGCGACATCACGGGGCGCTTACCTGTGCCTGTCCGGTTTCGGTCAGAACGATCTCGGTCGCGCCGGTTGGGTTGCGCACATTGGCCGGGGCGATGACGTCAATCCCCCGCTGCTCGGTACCGAATGTGTCGCTGACCCGGCGGGCCGATGCGATAATTGCCAGCAACGCTGGCGAGGTCGCGGCCACGAAATGCGAGGATTGCGCATCGTCATTGAAAGCGGTCGTGTCCAGAATGTTGATCTTGTATTCAGACAGCGCCTCGGCCGAACTGATATTGCCCAGACGCTCACCCTTGGTGGTGCCGCGCAGCCGGGCCGAGATATTCAGCAACTTGTCCTTTTGCGAGGTGATGACGATGAACGGATCCGGCGGTGTCTTGATCACATCCATCTGCGAGCGGAACAGATCCACGTCCAGATCCGGTGAAATCAGCACCACGCCTTCCAGATTGCGACTGGCCCAGCCTGGTTCGCGCAATTCGGCCTGTCGCATCATCTCCATCGTCAAGGCAGTGCCCATGGAGTGCGCTACCAGAACCACGCGTTTGACTCCCATGGTTTTCAAGTGGCGGACGGTCTGCTCCAACCCGTCGCGGGCAAACAGCATACTGTCCAGATCATAGGCATAGCCATATCCGGTCGCCTGGCTGGGCCAGGAATAAACCATTGTGGCACCGGGAATATTCAGATCGTGTCTAAGCTGCGCGGCGCGAAACGCAGTTTCGGACTGTGTTGTGTTGTAGCCGTGAATGAAGATAGACACCTCATCCACGTTGCCCAACCGGGCTTTCAGATCGCCGGGCCCTTGTAACTCATCCACGGCTGCCATTACGAACTGCTTTTCGGGGTTTGGATTGGCGTAAGAGAAATCCAACGTTCCGGGTGTGTGATTGGGCGGGATCGAGACGGTCATTTCCAGAAACTGCAACCCATCTCCCCGCTTGAACCCGTAAGAGCCATCAGCCTCGCGCGCGCGGGTTGTGGTGGCGTAGATGGTTTGGGGTGTGCCCACATCCAAAGCCGACGGCACCGTTTCCGAGATGGTACGGTCGACGCAGGCTGTCAGAAGAGATGCAATCAAAAAAATGGAAATATAGCGCAGCACGAAAATAGCCCTCGAGGGTTTGCGCATAAGCTAACGAATTCCTGCCGCGGGTCCAAGCGCGACGGGTTCAACCAAGCAGCGAAAATCGGCCAGTGTCTGTTACAGGACGTATCGGCTCAGGTCGGTGGATTTGGTCAGCTCACCCAGATTGTCATCCACGAACTGCGCGTTCACAGTGATTTCCGCCCCGGCCTGATCGGGTGCAGTGAACGAGAGTTCTTCGAACACACGCTCCATCACCGTATAAAGCCGCCGCGCGCCGATGTTTTCGACGCTTTGGTTCACATCTGCCGCGATCTTGGCCAAAGCGGCGATGCCGTCATCGGTAAAGCTGACCGCAACCTCTTCAGTACCCATCAGCGCAGTGTATTGGCGGGTCAAGGCGTTGTCGGTCTCGGTCAGGATGCGGACGAAATCCTCTTCGGTGAGCGCTCGTAGTTCCACCCGGATCGGCAGACGCCCCTGCAATTCCGGCAACAGATCCGAGGGTTTGGCGATGTGAAACGCGCCAGACGCGATGAACAGGATGTGGTCGGTTTTCACCGGACCATGTTTGGTGGATACGGTGGTGCCTTCGATCAGGGGCAGCAGGTCGCGCTGCACCCCCTCGCGACTGACATCGCCACCGCGCGCTTCCGCGCGCGCGCAGACCTTGTCGATCTCATCCAGAAACACGATGCCGTTCTGTTCAACCGATTCCAAAGCCACGCGGTTGACCGTTTCATCGTCCAGCAGCTTGTCGGCTTCTTCCCCGATCAGCGCGTCATAGCTTTCGGCCACGGTCATGCGTTTCCTGACGGTGCGCCCGCCAAAAGCCTTGCCGAAGATATCACCCAAATTCATCATCCCCATCTGACTGCCCGGCTGTCCCGGCACGTCAAACATCGGCATCGGGTTTGAGCTGTCCGACAGTTCCAGTTCGATCACCGTATCGTCCAGTTCCCCCGCTTTCAGCTTTTTGCGGAACATCTCGCGCGTGCCCTCGCGGGCGTCTTCGCCGGCAATGGCGGTGATGACGCGATCCTCGGCGGCCTGATAGGCGCGCGCTTTCACGTCCTCGCGCATATACTCGCGGGTCTGGATGATCGCTGCATCGGCCAGATCGCGGATGATCTGTTCCACATCGCGGCCCACGTATCCGACCTCGGTGAACTTTGTGGCCTCGACCTTGATAAAAGGCGCGCGGGCCAGCTTGGCCAGACGGCGGCTGATCTCGGTTTTGCCGACACCGGTGGGGCCGATCATCAGGATGTTTTTGGGGTAGACCTCATCGCGGATATCATCAGCCAGCTGCTTGCGCCGCCAGCGGTTGCGCAGCGCCACGGCCACCGCGCGTTTGGCATCTTTCTGACCGATAATGAAACGGTCCAGTTCCGAGACAATCTCGCGCGGGGTCAGGTCGGTCACGGGTTGGGTCCTTTCGATCAGCGGTTTGGCTTACGTAGTCACCGCACAGGCGAAAACAACTGCGGCAGCGTTGGTTAGCAATGCGCCTGCCGGTTTGCAAATGCTTTCCATAGGTGAAACGTTTGTGCTCTGATACAATCATTTCAATATGTTGAGGGTCAGGAGCGCGCGAATGACGAAAATTGCCAAGATCACCCTGTTGTTCGTGGTGTTTGTGGACCTAATCGGACAAGGTTTGGTCTTTCCCATCATCAACTCATTGATCATGGAGACGAAATCCGGCTTCCTTCCCGACAGCACGCCGATGGGGCAGCGGCATTTCTACTATGGGCTGGTGATCGGGTGTTTCTTTTTGTCTTGGTTTCTGGGTGTGGTCTATGTCTCCAAAGTCTCGGATTCCATAGGGCGCAAGAACGCGCTTCTGGTCTGTCTGGCCGGGGCGTTGGCGGGCTATGCGCTGACGATTGCGTCGCTTTACCTCAACAGCCTTCTGCTGCTGATCATCGGGCGGTCAATCACAGGGTTCACGGCTGGCAACCAGCCCATCGCGCAGGCGGCAATGATTGATGGCAGCACGGACGCCGCCGATCGCGACCGAAACATGGGCTATATCGTGACCGGTGTCAGCTTTGGTCTAGTCGGAGGGCCCATCATAGGCGCCGTCCTGTCTGATGCGGCCCTGCTGGGCAGCGTGGCCACCCTTAAAACGCCGTTCTATGGCGCGTTTGCTCTGGTCCTGATCGCCATTTTCCTGGTGATCACCTTCTTCAAGGACACCCGCACCGAACGTGAACCCTTTGTCTTTCGCCCGCGTGATATCACCGATAGCCTGTTCGCTGTGCGCGGGCATCCGATGGTTCTGAAAATCTTGCCGGTCTATTCCTTCTTCATGATCGCCAACGTCACCTTTTACGTTTTTGTCGACAACTACCTGACCAGCCGGTTCGGCTATGGCGTGATCGGCGGCAGTATGGCGATGGTTGTGATCGGCTTTGCACTGGCCTTTTCCAGCACCTTCCTGGTGAAACCCGCGCAGGAAAGGTTCAGCAAGCACAAGATCATTTATGTCTCGCTGATCACGATGGTAATCTGCGGGCTAGCCTTTGCCTTCAGTCCTATCGGATGGCTGAGCTACGTGCCGGTGTTCTTCTTCTATTTCTTCTTCGGCGTATCCTACCCGACGCTACTGGGCCTGTTTTCCGCAAGTGTCAGCGAAACTGATCAGGGCTGGGTCATGGGCGTGACGACAGCCGTCTTCTGCCTGGCCGGAGGGGTCATGTCTCTGATCGGCGGCGGATTGATGAGCATCGACATCCGTGTGCCCTACTACATCGTCATACTTGCGGCGATACTGGGCCTGATCGGCATGCACCGCCGCTGGAAAGGGAAGGAGATTAAGGTTTTATTGGCCTGAGATTTCCTCGACCGTCAGATTGCCGTTGGTGTAGACGCAGATATCGGCGGCAATCGCCATTGCCTCGCGGGCGACGGTTTCGGCGGGTTTGTCGCTGTCCATCATCGCGCGGGCGGCGGCCAATGCGAAATTGCCGCCCGATCCGATGGCGGCGACGTTGTGTTCGGGCTCCAGCACATCCCCTGCCCCGGTGATCACCAACAGGTCTTTGCCGTCGGTCACGATCAGCATCGCCTCAAGCTTTTGCAGGTATTTGTCGGTACGCCAATCCTTAGCTAGCTCGACCGAGGCGCGGGCCAACTGACCCGGTGTGGCCTCAAGCTTGGCTTCCAGCCGCTCGAGCAGAGTGAATGCGTCGGCGGTTGATCCGGCGAACCCTGCGACGACCTCAAACCCACCGGGGGACAGGCGGCGCACCTTGCGGGCGGTGCCCTTGATCACCGTCTGGCCCAGGCTGACCTGACCATCCCCGGCAATCACCACCTGGCCGCCTTTCTTGACGCCAATAATTGTCGTGCCATGCCAACCGGGAAAATCGCTGTCTGCCATTGGGGCCTCCGTTCTTCACTGGCCCCCTATATGGGCCGGGCGTGCGTTCAGCGCAACTCTTCTCAAACTGCTCAAAAGATATGCACTAATTGCAATTCGGGGTTACCAGACTAGCAATTGTGAGACTCGGGTATTGATCCTACATGAGCCTCACAACCGACAAGAGGTCGGCTGTTTCAGTTAAAAGGAATGCGCAAATGGCAACCACCGCAAATATCCATGCGCCGCTCGGAGCAGCTACCATCCTGCATGTAGTGGACGCATTTTTCGGAACCTACGAAAAAGCACTAGCGTGGAATGAATCCCGCAAGACCCGCAAGCTTTTGTCGAACCTCAGCGACGCCCAACTGGACGATGTTGGCCTGTGCCGTGCGGATATCGCAAAGCTCTGATCTTTGCACCGACCACACCGTCAAGATGAGCCGCTCAGCCCCTGAGCGGCTTTTTCTTTGCGCATCCGTTTCTTTGGCTACCCATGAAAAAAGGCGCCCCGAACGAGGCGCCTTTGAATTCCGTTCGAAACCCGGGTCAGATCGAGTCTTCGATCCAGCTTTGCAGCGCGGCTTTCGGTGCCGCGCCAGCGCGGTTCGACACAACCTGACCATCCTTGAAAATGAACAGCGCAGGAATACCGCGGACGCCCATTGCAGCAGCCGAGTTGGGGTTGCTGTCCACGTCCACCTTGGCGATTTTCACCTTGCCGCCATATTCCGACGCCAATTCTTCCAGCGCGGGGCCAATCTGCTTACAGGGGCCACACCATTCGGCCCAGAAATCGACAACAACAGGGATGTCGGAATTCTTGACTTCGGCGTCAAAGGTTTCGTCGGTTACGGCTACGGTCGACATATTCTGTCTCCTGAATGGGGTAAACTCGGGAACAGAACGTAGGGGCGCGACTTGGCAAGGTCAAGATATGTGGGCGCGTGTCAGTGCATCCGTCACAATATCGTGTGGCAACCACATAAGCTGCGCGGTACGCGTCCACAGGATCGCGGTTTTGATATTCCGACCGGGATAGATCTGCGCCAGCGCGTGCGCATAAGCTCCCATCTGCCGCAACAACCCATCAGGGCAGGTTTCGGGGCTGTTTGGTGCGCTCATATTTGTTTTGAAATCAATGATCTGCACCTCGGTATCCGAGATGATCAACCGGTCGATGACCCCATGCAAACGCCGCCCGTTCAGCGTGGCCGTCACCGGAACTTCGGCCAGCGTGTCCGGCGCAAAGACTGGGCGCAGATGATCTGCGGTCAGGGCGGTTTTGGCCTCGGCCAACAGCTCGGACCTGTCTGCGTCGGACATATCCGGTAGAATGCGCGCGCAAAGCTGTGGCCAGTTTTCCGGCGGAGTCGACGGCAAATGCTCCAGCAGCAGATGCAGGCGCGTGCCGCGCAGCTTTGCGGCCTCTTCATCTTGCCCCGCATCTCCGAACAACGCCTTTGGCCCACCCAAATCTGATGGGCTGAGAATGTCCGGTTCAACCTCAGGCGCGTCCGGGTTCGAGCGGAACATATCGGGCAAGATCTGCTCTGCTGCACGGGTGTCTTTGTGTTCGGTTTCTGGCAATCCGTCCCAGTCCCCATGCGCCAATCGCAGGATCTCCGTGCCTTCGATGGCAACAGCCCCTGCCCGTTCCATGGCAGCCTGCACCATTTGATACCAGCTGGTTCCATCCGTTCCGACATCTCCCGCTGCGGCCACGATCAACCACTTCTCCGCCCGTGTTAGAGCCACATAGAGTAGGCGCAACCGTTCATTCTCTTCCCGTTCCCGAGCCTGCGCCCGCGCGCGGGCAATCAGGCTGGGTGAGGCATCGGCTGGTAATTTCCAGGCAGGAACACCGTCGCCCACCATAATCTCGGCATCGCGCGGGGCCTGTCGTTTGCCCGTATCTGGCAGGATCACGATGGGCGCCTCCAGCCCTTTCGAGCCATGCACCGTCATGACGTGGATCATATTGCCGACGCCGCTCATCTGTCGTTTGATTTCCAGATCGTCGGTCTGCATCCAGACAAGGAATCCGGTCAGGCTGGGAATATCCGTGCGCTCATAGGCCAGCGCCTGCGACAGCAGCGCGTTGATACCATCCTCGGCCTCGGCCCCCAGGCGACCCAGCAATTTGCGCCGCCCGTCATGGCGCGTCAGGATGCGTTCGATCAGGTCATAGGGGCGCAGAAAGTCGATCTGGCCGCGCAAATCGTTGAGAACCTCAAGCGTTTCAGGAAAGTCATCCGCGCGATGGCGCAAAGCCGCCCATAGAAATTGTTCCTGCCGCCGATGGGCCAGATCAAAGAGCTGTTGCTCGCTCCACCCGAATAGCGGAGATTTCAGCACGGTCGCCAGCGAAAGGCTGTCCTCGGGCGTGGCCAGAAAGCTCAGCAAGGCGGCAAGGTCTTTCACCGCCAGCTCTGCGCCGACCTTCAGCCGGTCCGCCCCTGCGATGGGCAGGTGCAGGGATTTGCAGGCGCGGATGATCTCGGCAAACAGGTCGGATCGGCGTTGTACGAGGATCAGGAAATCGCCCGGCTGCACCCTGCGGCGCACGAAGGTGCCGGGGATGTCGCCACCCTCGGGGATGGTTTCGCCCGAGTCGATCATGGTTTTGATAGACTGCGCAACCTGCTCGGCCAGGATCACCGTGTGATGGCGCGCGCCAGGTCGGTCGACCGGGTCGGTCCAGTCGGCATCCTCATCCGCTTCGACCTTTTCCACCACGGGCCACAGATCTACGCGCCCCGGTAAATCGGCCTTAAACGCCCGGTGCTGGCTGTCTTTGTGAAACCCGGCCTCGGCCCGGTTTTCGAACAGGATATCGACCAGAGACAAGATCGCACTGGAGGACCGGAAGGAATATTCCAACGTCGAATCCCAGAGTTTAGAGCCTGATTCTTTCAGCCGCCGCCCAAACTCTCGCTGCATGCGATCGAACGCGGCAGGGTCCGCGCCCTGAAAGGAATAGATCGACTGTTTCTTGTCGCCGACCACAAAGATCGTGCGTTCGACCCCGGACCGGGCCCCTTCCCCGCTGGTGAATTCCTGCGCCAGTTTCTCGATCACATCCCATTGGTCGGGGCTGGTGTCCTGCGCCTCGTCCACCAGAATATGGTCGATGCCGCCGTCCAGCCGATACAGCACCCATTCGGCCACCGCTGGGTCGTTCAGAACTTGCCGCGCACGCAGGATCAAGTCGTCGAAATCCAGCCAGCCGCGCAACTGCTTGCGACGCTCATATTCCGGCAGGAAGGCGGAGGCAAAACGGTGCAATACATAGGTCTTGCGCGCGGCGGCCAGCGCCAACCTCTGTTCGCGCGCGCCCTCGATGCGCAACATCAGCGCCTCAAGCTGTGGCATTCGGTCGGCCAAAGCGCCTTCGCGCAGGGCCTTGGTCGGAAAGCTGTTGATCTTGGCCGAAAACGGTTCCCTGGCGGACTTGCCCGTCAGGAAAACGCCTTCGAGGATTGGCAGGCTGTCCAATCGCGGCTCGGTAAAGGCGGCCAGTTTTGCGGCAGCCTTGGCGTTGTTGCCGCCGCTCTCGGACAGTGCCGGCAGGATCGAGCGGATCAGATCGACCTCACCTCCCAGAAAGACCTTGCGCAACAATGCGTCTTCGTCAAACCCGTCGGGCAGGTCAAATTTGCCCAGAATGTCGCCCCAGCCCAGCGCGTTTGCGAAAAGGTTCCGTTTCTGGGTCACGGCGGCTGTCAGAGCGTCAAATCCAGAGTCGGTTACAAACCGGGCCACATCCTCGATCAGTCCGGCCTGCGGTCCCGTGGCGAAATCTTCGACGATTTCCTCACGAAGTAAGGCGGCGGCGCGGTCTTCCATCTCAGAGAACTGCGGGCTGACCCCGGCCTCAAGCGGAAATCGGCGCAGCAACGCCGCGCAGAACGAATGGATCGTCTGGATCTTCAACCCACCGGGCGTTTCGATGGCGCGGGCAAACAAAGTACGCGCCTGCGCCAGGCGATCCGGGTCGATCATTCC
Organism: Ruegeria sp. BK1; assembly: GCF_056535645.1. NCBI lineage: Bacteria > Pseudomonadati > Pseudomonadota > Alphaproteobacteria > Rhodobacterales > Roseobacteraceae > Ruegeria > Ruegeria sp. BK1. The sequence continues at coordinate 2,837,937 of NZ_JBQFIS010000001.1, forward strand.
CGCCACGCCCAGATCGGTCAGCTGCCTGCGCAACGGGTCATCACCCAGCATCGCCCATTCGCCAAGGCGCTTGAATAGGCGGTTCTGCATCTCGCTGGCGGCAGCTTTGGTGTAGGTCAGGCACAAGATGTGCTGCGGCTGCACGCCATCCAACAAAAGCCTCGCCACCCGGTCGGTCAGAACCCGCGTCTTGCCCGAACCCGCATTCGCGGCCAACCAGGTCGAGGCATCAGGCCGCGCTGCCTGCACCTGCCGTTCGGTGGCGTCGTTGCGGGCGCTCATGACAGATCCTCGGGCTTGGTCTCGGCGGTTCGGTCCCACTCGCCAAAACGGGCAAGGTGATCGTAGTCCCCGATATCCGTATCCTTGTGCAACATTCGCCGTGACGAGAACCCCTGATCAGGCTCTAAATAGGCAGAAATCAACTCTTTTAGTTCAGCCAACACCTTGTCAGTCGGTTCCTTGGCCAAGGGCGCAGGCACCTCTTTGTAGCTTCCGCCCATGCCGATAAACACTGCTTCGGCCACGGGCAGAGGGTCAAACCCTTCGATCCCGCCCTGCTCGGCCATGGCGGCTTCGATCAACAATTGCTTGTCGAACTTGGCTTGCTGACTTTCGGTGGGAGGTGTCCCGGTTTTATAGTCGATCAGTCGCACCGCACCGCGCGTGTTCAGGTCGATCCGGTCGGCCCGACCAACGATCGTGACATCCATCGGGGCGAGGACCAGTTTCATCGCCGCTTCGAACGCCACCGGCCCGCCATCGCCCCTGCGCGCGGTTTCAGCAGTCAGAAAATCGTCGGCAATACGCTCCAAACGCGCCAGCCACAATTTGCGTGCGGTTGGCCAGGCGACATGCTGGTCCAAGAGCATCTCGGCACGTTTCAGAAAGTTCTCACGGTTCAGTAGGGCTGTGTCCAAAACGCTGTCTTTCACGAAATGTTCGAGGATTTCATGAATCACGATCCCGCGCAGCAAGGCATCCGGTGCTTGCACTAATGGGTCCAGAGGTTTCAGCCGCAGTACATGTTTCGCATAAATAGCGTAAGGATCGCGGATCAGGCGTTTGATCTCGGTGACGCTCAAGCGACGAGGCCGCGACGCGACGGGCGGGCGCGGTGAGGGGCGCGCTGCCGCTTTGATCTCAGGTGCATGCTCCAGCTGTTCCGACCAACGCAACCATTGGCCGCCCCGGTCGCGCATCTTTGTAAGCGCCGAGCGTCCGCCCTGATCCGGCAAGCCCTGCAGCAGATTGGTCAACCGGTTCAACCAGCGCGACGGCACAGTTTCGGCGTCGTCCGAGCGGGTGGCGCGGGTCAACCAGACCTCGGGCGCGCCGATGGCCTGCTGGAAATCGTGTGCCGACAGCCCGATCCTCCGTTCCGGCAGCAACAAACCGACCTTGTCACGCATCTGCCGGTTCAACCAAGGGTCCGGGGCTGGGGCCTCGGGCCAGCTGCCCTCGTTCAAACCGCCCAGGATCAGAAGATCAGCCCCCTGAACCCGCGCCTCAAGCGTCCCCCAGATCATGATCCGGGGATGCGGCGCGTCACGGTCGCGAACCTCTTCCCCAGCCAGCAGCGCACCCAACAGATCGGCGAAATCATGCGCCGTCATCTGGCCGCCATGGCCGGACTCATCCTCAAGCGCAGTCAGAACGGCCAGTGCTTTTTGACCTGCGTTCTTGTCCCAAAGCGGACCGCTTTCGCCGGAGCTGCCGGTCGAGATCGCCTCGGCCAGACGACGCAAACGAGTGACCCATTCGGACAACGGCAATTCGCCCGAGATCTGTTGATCGCAGAAATGCCGGATCAACCATTGGATCCAGCCCTCAGACACTTCTTTGCGGATCGCAAAGGCGGTCAGGCTGGGCCCGTCTGGAAAAGGAGGACCATGGCGACGCAAATCCAATTCCAGATCGCGGGTGTGCAGCAAATGCGCACCCCGCTCATCACCACCGTGGCACAAAGGATGTTTCAGCAGCGTCAAAAGCGCCTCACCATCCAGCCGCCGGGTAAACAGGCCCGCCACATGGCGCAGGAACCGACCGGGCGGGGACAGTTGCAAGGGCAGACCCGCACTGTCGTCGGGTGTGATGTTCCAACGATCCAGAGCAGCGCTGACCTGTCGGGTCAACATCCTGTCCGGCGTGATCAGCGCCGCAGTTTGACCCGTTTCTGCCGCCTGTCGCAGCCGAAGCGAGATGGCCAAGGCTTCGCTGCGCGGAGATTGCGCCTCAACCAGGGTCAGGTCTGCGGTGGCCTCGGCCAAATCCGTCAGTTGCGGACCCTCGGTCATCCACGCATCCGTTATTGGCGCTGGGCGCAATGCCAGTGACACCAGCCGATTGCGCGGGGCTGAGGGTGGGGCATCCCGCGTCCAGCGTTCAATCTGATCGGGCCGCAGACCCAACATCGTCATCAGTTTACGGAATCGGTATTGCGGGTGATCTTCCGAGGTCAGCGCCTCGTCCAGCCGGGTCCAGACGGCGTCGGGTTGGTCAAAATCATATCCGGGCAGAATCAACGCGCCTTGCGGCAGGCGAGCGATTGCCTCCATCAACATCAGCGTGGTCCCACGCGACCCGGTTGACCCCGCCAGAATGACCGGATGTTGCGGCGGTTCCACCTGCCAACGGGCGATCAGATTTTCGACAACGCGCCGCTGACGCGCCTGTGCGTCCAGCGCGTTATCGCCAGTGTCCACGAACCTGTCGGCAATCCCGATAAACGCCTGCGCGCGGGCCCAATGGCCAGACATGTCGCTGACATCCAACTGCCGGATCGCCTCGGGGGAAACGCCTTCGCCCTGCATCTCGTCAATCAAGGCGGCCAGGCTGTCGGACAGATCAAACAGCGAGGACCGCGCCGCCAGATCGGGCTGTTGTTCCAGCAGTTTTGAGACCAGTTGAGTCAGTTCCAACCGTCGTCTCAGTGCTGGAATCGCGGGCGGAATCTGCGCAAGATTAATGCTTTCGCCCAGATCCGTGACCAGCGAAAGTCGCGGTAGCAAGCACGCGGGCCCTTTATCGAACAGGTCGCGAACCCGTCGCGCCATCCGCCGCGTGTTGACGACAAGTTGTACGCGAGCCAGCGCCTCGGGCGGTTGGCCGGTGCTGCGTGAGTGCAATCCCGCCACCAGCGCCTTGGGAAAATCCGAACCCGGTGGAACGGCAAAAACGCGCGGAGCCGTGGAGGGGTCAAACATCGGCAATCAACCCTTCGGCCAGCGCGATACCCTCTGGATGGCCTACATCGCACCATCGGCCAGGATAGGTCAGTGAAAACAGACGGTTGTCGCTGTGCATCCGGTCCCACAGCAGGTTCAGGGAAAAGGATGTCTGAGGGATATCCATCAGACCTTCAGTTTTCAAAATCTGCGCCCCGCCATAGATCAATCCGGGCCCGCGCGAGATGCGCCCATCCGCATCTGCGGTGAAATCTCCAGTGCCGGTGTAGCCCAAGGTTTGTGCCACAGGTACGCACATCAACAGCGCGTCCATTCGATCCGGGTCCCAAGCTTCCAGCAAGAGCCTCAACGGGTTCGGACCCGACCAGATTGCGTCAGGGTTCAGAGAGAACACCGGCCCCGACCCCAGCATCGGCAGCGCGGTGCGCAATCCGCCCCCTGTTTCAAGGATTTCGTCTGTCTCGTAAGACAGCAGCACGCCTTTCGGTGACAAATGCGCCTCAAGCTGCTCGGGCAAATAGTGCAGGTTGGCGACGATCCGCTGAGGGTTGATCGCATCAACCAGCTCGAGTGCGTGGTCGATCAGCGGCCGACCCGAAACCTCGATCAGCGGTTTGGGTCTATCTTTGGTCAGCGCGCCCATACGGGTCCCGAACCCGGCGGCGAATACCATCACAGCGTCGGGTGATTGCGTCATCTCTGTCGTAGCCTGTTCAGGTTTTCTTCGGTGGGCGCGGGCAGGGCGCTGCGCAGCAGATCAGCCACGCCGACCAGCGCGGGATGCTCTAGATCGCGCATTAAATGCGCCCATGTGGCCGGGATCAGGTCCACGTATTGGGGCTTGCCGTACTCCGTGGCCAGCCGGGCAAAACCACCCAGAATACGTAGGTTTCTTTGCGCCCCCAGCACCGTATAAGCGGTGCGGAAGTCATGATCGTTCACTCCGGTCTGCGAGATATAGTGATCAATCATACGCATCTCGGTTCCCAAGGATACGTCGCGACGAATGTCTTGCAACAAGGACACAAGATCATAAGCCGGATGCCCCAGCATCGCGGTTTGGAAATCCAGCAGTCCCACGCGTTTTACCCCGTTTCGATCGGGCAGCCAAATCAGATTCTCGGCGTGGTAATCGCGCTGGACCACGACCTTTGGTCCCGATGTTTCCTGGTGCAGGATGTCGGCAAAGCGATGCTCAAACCGACTACGCGCGTCTTGATCATGCGCGCCAAGAATGGCCTGCGCGTATTTGGTGAAGGACAGCGCCGACAACTCGGCCATCAGCGAGGGACCGTAAGACGGCAGGGACAGTGTTGGTGCCGCGTGCAGTGTGATCAGAACGTCCGTAGCAGCCTGATAGAGCTCCCGTTCCATCTCAGGGCGGGTTTCTAGGACACGCGCGAATAGGTCATCGCCCAAATCTTCCAACAGAAGGAACCCGAACTCGGTGTCCTCAGCGTAGATCCCGGGCGCGCTTAGCCCGGTCGCGCGCAGGTGGTGCGCCATCCGCACAAACGCTTCGACCGGTTCGGCTTGACCGGGGGGGGAATCCATCAGCACGGCCGTTGCCCCTGTCTCGGGATTGGTAAGCCGCTCGTACCTGCGGTTCGAGGCATCCCCGGCCAAGGGCGCGCGCAGGGCATTCGCCCAAGGTGTCTGCGCGATCAGTGCTTCGGCTAGAATGGCGCGGTTTGTCATGTGATCGCCTCCGGCAATTCAGCCCAGCGCGGGTCCGACCAACTGATCGTCAGATGGCGTTTATCCAGTGTATCAGGGTCTGTTTCAAACTTTAGCGTCAGCGCTGAGGCCGGTTTCAACGGCCCCAGTTTGTTTGGCCATTCGATCAGGCTGATCGCGGTTTCGAATGCGTCGGTCAGACCCAGTTCCTCGACCTCTTCCAGTGCGCTTAGTCGGTAGAGGTCGCAGTGCCAAATCTCGCCCAAGGAGGTGTCATAGACCTGCACAAGCGTGAAGGTGGGCGAGGGGACATCTTCGGGGTGGGTCATCACGGATTGGATCAGACTGCGCGCGAAATGTGTCTTGCCGCTGCCGATCTCGCCGTCCAGCAACAGAACGTCGCCGGGGCGCAGCACGCGGCCCAGTAAAACCGCCAATCGGGCGGTTTCCTCGGGCGAATTCAGGGTGATTACATGGGGCGCGCTTGTCATGGCGCCACAATGGCCTTGCGCCCGGTTGGCTGCAACCCGGTTCAGGCGCTGATCTGGTGAATATCCTGACTTATCATCGCGTCCGCATCCGGTGAAAACCGCACGATCGTCGCGCCGTTCTGCATCGGGCACAAGGTGCAGATCAGGCGCGTGCCATTACGCAATCGCAGGTCCGCGGACCACTCGGATCGGTTTTCGCGCATGGCTACGAAATCTCGGATTTCGCCAAGGACCGGCGTTGCCAGGCATTGATCCTGCCAGCCCCGTGTCACATCAAGGATCGAGTCAGGCTCGAACCCGCTGTCGTCGGTTTCACCCCACAATTCCTGATAGGCGTAATTGGTGAAAGCTAGGGTTCCATCCGCACCAAACACAGCGATTGCATCCGCCAGCTTGTCCAGAATGGATTGCATCAGGTCCATCTCGGACCGGAAGCGGCGGGTCAGGGTGATCTCGGCCGTGATGTCCTCGAACAGAAAGGCGACGGCACCGTCAGGGTGCGGGCGGCCGCTGACCGAATAGACCGAGCCCGAGGGCAGGGACCATGTTTCCTGATAATTCCCGTCCTCGGCCGCTTCGAGAAGATCGTTCATCTGGCTGCGCCAACCGCGATAATTCTTTGGTTCGGGCATCATGTGCTGATCGCGCAGCCGGTCGAAAAAGCTGGACAGGCTGGGGCGACAACTGAGGAAATCGGGCGGCAGGGCGGTCAGGTCGATCAGGGCGGGGTTGAACAGGGCCAACTGACGGTTTCGGTCGAAAATGGCCAGTCCGATGGACAGCTGTGCGAACGTCTTGGTCATCGTCTGCACAAATTTGCGCTGGGCGGTTTCGGCGTCGACGATGGCATTGATGTCGACTGCATAGCACAAATGCCCCTCGGGGTGATCCGCCAGCGTCAGGTCGAACCAGAGCTTGCTGTCGCTGCCCTCGGTCGAGATCGAAACGCGCGACTTTCCTGACGGTTTTGCGTCGTCTTCAAGGCCCGGGAAGAGCGGTGCGGTCAGGTCCGTATCCTGCCCGCGCACTTTGCGTACCAATGCAATATAGGCCGCATTGCACCAGCGCACATTGGATTGGTGATCCAGCAACCAGACCGGATAGGGCGCACGTTCCATGGCCAATCGGATTGGATCGTTGGTTTCGCGATGAACAGTCGAGGGACACCCGCCACTGTCACGCAACTGAACCCGTACAATCCCATCGATCCATTCGCACAGGACATCGCGTTCTACCGTGCAATCAATCGCGGGGATCACCATGTTGCCTTCCTGCCGGATACGTTCGGGCGTTTCGGGGAACGAAGGGAAGTCCCGCTGCAACAGACGGCGCAGGTCCGGCCAGTCGCGCAGGTCGTCGAACCCTTCAAGCGCGATGTCCGAATGGCTGATCAAACGATCCCCATCAAACAGAAACACCGCATCGAACAGCGACGAGGGCGAGGAAAGGCCGAAATTGTCGCCTCTTTGCCTGCGACGTGGCAGCAGCCACTGCACCGCAAGGCTGGCAGAAACCAGACCGATAACAGCCAGAATGATCCAGTCCACCATGAGTTCCTCGCAGGGTTGCTCGTGGCGTCGGATAATGGGTTGCAATGGTTAACAGGGTCTTAACTCAGACCTCAATGCGCTGATTGGCACCGGATGGCACAGGGGTGTCGCCGGTCTGGGCATCCAGCAATTTGCGGGGCCATGTGACCCTGACGATTGCCCCCCGGTGATCGGGATTATCGGAATAGGTCTGATAGGGGTCCGAGCCATTGGCAAAGTCCAGCTCGGCCCCGGTCCGTTCCAGCAGCGTTTTGGCAATGAACAGACCCAGCCCCATACCTTCATATTCCGGGCGCGCGCGCTGGTCCGTCTCGGCGCGGCGGCGGCGCATGAACGGGTCACCGATGCGGCCGATCATCTGCGAAGGATACCCGCGCCCGTCATCCATGATGTGAACGGTAATCTGATCGGCCGTCCACTCGGCCTCGACCCAGACATTGGCGCGGGCGAAATCCACCGCGTTCTGGATCAGGTTGCGCAGCCCGTGAATGATCTCGGGTTTGCGCAGGATCGAGGGTTGCTGCACATCGCCGTCATCGGCGGGCCCTTCCAGGAAATGAACGCTCTTGCCTCGGTTGATATGAGGCTCTGCGGCTTCATGCACCACGGTGGATAGCGGGGCTTGCCGCAAATGCAGGTCGTCCTTGCCTGCCCGACCCATGTCACGCAGGATATCGCGGCACCGGTTGGCCTGTTCGCGGATCAGGGCGGCGTCTTCCTTCAGGTCGGGGCGGTCGTCCAGTTCCTCATAGAGTTCAGAGCTGGTCAGCTTGATCGTGGCCAGCGGCGTGCCCAACTCATGCGCGGCGGCGGCGACCACGCCGCCCAGATCAGTCAGCTTCTGTTCCCGCGCCAGCGCCATGTGCGTGGCGGACAACGCGTCAGACATGGATTGCACCTCAGAGCTGACCCGATGGGAATAGGCCCCCAAAAAGACGATGGCGATCACTATGGCAGCCCAGTTGCCGAACAGCAGGATGTCGGGGATATCCAGATCCATGCCCACATCCGTGCGTAGCGGCACATGAAACTCGGCCAGCAGGGTGGTCAGCGCGATGGCCACACCGCCAATGATCAGGGTCGAACGCGTGCTCATCACGCTGGCCGAGATCGTGACCGGCCCCACCAACAACAAGGCAAAGGGGTTGTTCAGCCCGCCCGTCAGATACAAAAGGATGGTCAGTTGCAGCAGGTCGAACAGCACCATCAGGAAGTTTTCGAACTCGGACAGGCGCTTGTTGCGAGGAAAAACAAGGATCGCCGTCAGGTTTCCCATGACGGATACGCCAATCGCCAGATAGCACAGCATCACGTCCAGCTGCACACCATAGGTCTGTTGCGCGACGGTGATGGCGGTGATCTGGCCGATGATGGCCACCCAGCGCAACAGGATCAGCGTGCGCAGCCTGATCCAGCTGCTGCGTTCCTGTCCACGCCAGAATGTGATGTTGGAATTGGCCATGGGTCCATTTTGTCCTGTTGCATCGGCTGACCATCTTGATAGGTGTCCGGGCCGAAACGATCAACAACCCCTCTGATCTTTAGGATTGATGCTATGGTCCGCCTTTTCGCCATTCTCGCCGCTGTTGTTCTTGCCATAGGTCTGGGGGCTATGTGGTTGCTGACGCGCGGAGCCGGTTCGGACGACAAGTTCACGCAATGCCGGTCCAGCCAGATCGCAGGCGGCACCGCCGCCATTGGTGGACCGTTCGAGCTGATCAACGGCGAAGGTCAAACCGTCACCGATACCGACGTGATCACCGAACCCACGCTGGTCTATTTCGGCTACACCTTCTGCCCCGATGTCTGCCCCTTCGATATGTCCCGCAATGCCGAGGCCGTGGATATTTTGGAAACCCGCGGCCAGTCGGTGACGCCGCTGTTCATCTCGATCGATCCGGACCGCGACACGCCCGAAGTTGTGGCTGACTATGCCTTCAACCTGGGTGGAAAGACCATCGCTCTGACCGGTTCGGCCGAACAGGTCAAGGCTGCGAGCCAAGCTTACAAGACCTATTACAAGGCCCATGACAAAAGCGACGAATACTATCTGGTCGATCATTCCACCTTTACTTATCTGGTCACCCCTCAGGACGGGTTTATCGAGTTTTTCAACCGGAATGACACAGCCCAGCAGATGGCGGATAAGGTCGGGTGCTTCCTGGACAAGATCTAGGACTTAATGGCCTGTTTGACCTTTGCCTTGGCGCTGCTATTACTCAGTACCAAGCCAACGGCGTGAAATAGCGGAAAGAATAGAATATGGCGGACAGCTCTGACCTGGATATCGGCCCGGATAAATCCCTGCTTCTGGTGGATGATGACGAGCCCTTTCTGAGACGTCTGGCCAAGGCCATGGAAAAGCGCGGTTTCGAGGTTGAGACCGCAGGCTCGGTCGCCGCAGGACGGGCCATTTCCACCGCCCGCCCACCTGCCTACGCGGTTGTGGATTTGCGGCTTGAGGATGGCAACGGGCTGGACGTGGTCGAAGTGCTGCGTGAAAAGCGCCCCGACAGCCGGGTCGTGGTTCTGACCGGCTATGGCGCTATTGCTACTGCCGTGGCCGCCGTAAAGATTGGCGCGACCGACTACCTGTCGAAACCCGCCGATGCCACCGACATCACCAATGCGCTGCTGACCAAAGATGACGAGCTGCCGCCGCCCCCGGAAAACCCTATGAGCGCCGACCGCGTACGTTGGGAGCATATCCAGAGGGTCTATGAACTGTGTGACCGGAACGTCTCGGAAACCGCGAGGCGGCTGAACATGCACCGCCGGACGTTGCAGCGAATTTTGGCGAAGCGCAGCCCGCGGTGAAGCGGATTTTTTGAATGTCATTCAGCTTTAAGTGTAAAACTTGTGGCGAGAGACATGAAGTTCTTCCGAGTTTCGGGCCCGAGGCTCCACTAAGCTACGCGGTTTTGGATGAAGAAGACCAAAAATCACGCGCCGAGCTTGGCACTGATGATTGCATCATTGATGATCAATACTATTTTGTTCGGGGTAGGTTGCAGCTCCCTATCATAGGACAAACTGAGCCCTTTGTATGGTTGGTCTGGTGTTCATTAAGCCTAGACAGTTATGCGCAATGGCGAGAAATGTTTGGTGAAAAAAAGCGAGCGCATGTTGGCCCATTTTTTGGTTGGTTGAATGTTCAGCTCCCCTTTTATGAGGACACTTTGAATCTTGCTACTTCTGTTCAATTGGTTGACGCTGGATCCCGACCGCTCGTCACAGTTCACGAAGCAGACAACCAGCTGTACTTCGATCAGCGTGACGGGCTGTCCCAGGCAAAGGTGGAAATGATGGTCCACGACCTTTTGCATCCAGAACTGTAATTTTCAGAAACCTCATGTCACAGCTTCGTGACTTGCACCTCTGCGCCCTGAGACCAATTGTTCGCTTCTGGAAAACACTTAACAAGACAGGAACTTCATAGATGATCGGCTATGTGACCATCGGCGTCTCGGATATGGAACGCGCGAAGAAATTCTATACGGAACTGCTTTCGGATCGCGGCGCAAAGGTGGTCAACGATGTAGGGCGCATCGCGTTTATCGGAACCAAACCCGGAGAGGCGATGTTGGCCGTCTGCGAGCCCTATGACGGAAATGAATGCTCTGTTGGCAATGGCGTCATGATCTCGTTTGCCGCCGAATCCGAGGATGAGATCAAAACGCTCTATAATAAAGCCCTCAGCCTTGGTGCAACCGATGAAGGCGCGCCGGGTGTCCGTGTGCCGGGTCGGTTCACTGGCGCTTATGTGCGAGACCACGACGGCAACAAAATCTGCTTTTATATGTTTGCTTAAAGCTGTGCCAAGAGGGCGGCGTGTCTGTCCGTGTAAGCACGCCGTACCTCGATCGGGGGGCGCAGAACGATGTTCAGCCCCTCCATCGCGGTCTTGTCGGGGTGTCCAAAAAACTTCGTCGCCTCGGCCTCGGAAAAGCCTGCGATCTGCGTGGCCTCCATCCAGGCGCTGATCTTGTCGGCCTTTTTTATCTGACGCTTCACCGTTTTCGGCATGGCGGCGGGCAGGCCGAACCGAATGTGGATCGCCGCGGCCAACCGGTCATCCAGCGCGCCATAGTCGGGACCGACGGCGGATTTGACTGGAGAAATCATATCTCCAATCACGTATTCGGGGGCGTCATGTAACAAAGCAGCCAACCGCCATTTGACCGGAGCCTTCGGGGCGATGCGGCCATAGAGTTCTTCGACCAGCAGCGAATGTTCGGCCACGGAATAAGCAAAATCCCCCGCCGTCTGACCGTTCCAGCGCGCCACAAAGGCCAGTCCATGGGCGATATCTTCGATCTCGATATCCACCGGGGTCGGATCCAGCAGATCCAGCCTGCGGCCAGACAGCATCCTCTGCCATGCGCGGGGTTGTGTTGCCATTATACCATGCCTTGTCCGAACAGCCGCGATTGCGCCGCAATTTTGTGGTATGGTTTACCTGTCAAGATCACCAGCTGCCAACTTTTTCTTGAGCATTCGTGCTTTGAACAAGTGCGCGGTGATACCGACATGAAGTACCGAGGGGGGCGCATGCTTCTCCCGGTGTGCCCCTCTCGATTGAAACCAGAATCGAAAGGAGCTTGTTATGTTCAAGCGTTTGTTTGGAATTGCACTGGCCTTTGGCATGGCCGCCACTGCCCCTCCGGCGTTTGCCCAGCAGCAAAGTTGTGCGCAGCGTGACCACGTGATCGCCAAGCTACAAGACAGCTATTCGGAACAGCTGGCGTTTGGCGGATTGCAGAAATCACGCGGCGGGCAATCGGTGATGGAGGTTTGGACCTCACGGGAAACGGGAAGCTATACCGTTTTGGTGACCCATGCGAACGGCCTGAGTTGTATCGTCGCCGTTGGCACCGATTTTTTCGAAGCGATCCCCAAGATCAAGGTAGAAGGCACGCCTAGCTAAGTTTGGCGCATAAAATCCCGTTTCCGGCCATCTGCGTTGCCACGTCCCCAAAGGGATGCTAGGGGCAACCCGGACCAAGATTTACCGGAATGGAGTACCTGATGGCCGGGGACTATATCGTCAAAGACATTTCATTGGCCGGGTTCGGCCGCAAAGAGCTGGATATTGCCGAAACCGAGATGCCGGGGCTGATGTCCCTGCGTGCGGAATATGGCGAAAGCAAGCCGCTAAGCGGCGCGCGGATCGTCGGCTCTCTGCACATGACTATCCAAACCGCTGTTCTGATCGAAACGCTGGTGGCGCTGGGCGCGGATGTGCGCTGGGCGTCGTGCAACATCTTCTCGACCCAAGACCATGCTGCCGCTGCGATTGCCGAGGCCGGTATCCCCGTCTTCGCCATCAAAGGCCAGACGCTAGAAGAACATTGGGATTATCTGGACAAGTCCTTCCTGTTCGACGAAGGCCCGAACATGATCCTGGACGATGGCGGCGACGCGACGCTGTACATCCTGCTGGGCGCGCGTGCCGAAGCGGGCGAAGACATCATCCCCGTTCCGGGTTCGGAAGAGGAAGAGGTGATCAAGAAGCAGATCGCCAAGCGCATGGCCGCAAGTCCGGGCTGGTTCACCAAGATGCGCGATCAGATCCAGGGTGTGTCTGAGGAAACCACCACCGGCGTGAACCGGCTGTATCAACTGGTCAAAGACGGCCACCTGCCGTTCCCGGCAATCAACGTCAATGACTCGGTCACCAAATCGAAGTTTGACAACAAATATGGCTGTAAGGAATCGCTGGTTGACGGTATCCGCCGCGCTACCGACACCATGATGGCCGGCAAGGTTGCCGTCGTCTGCGGCTATGGCGACGTAGGCAAGGGGTCGGCCGCCTCACTGCGCGGTGCCGGTGCCCGGGTGAAAGTCACTGAGGTTGATCCGATCTGCGCGCTACAGGCCGCGATGGACGGGTTCGAGGTGACACTGCTGGAAGACGAAGTTTCCAGCGCGGATATCTTCATCACCACCACCGGCAACAAGGATGTGATCCGCATCGAGCATATGCGCGAGATGAAGGATATGGCCATCGTCGGCAACATTGGCCACTTCGACAACGAAATTCAGGTGGCCAGCCTGAAGAACCACAAGTGGACCAACATCAAAGAACAGGTGGACATGATCGAGATGCCCTCGGGCAATCGTCTGATCCTGCTGTCCGAAGGCCGGTTGCTGAACCTCGGCAACGCCACGGGCCACCCCTCGTTCGTGATGTCGGCGTCCTTCACCAACCAGGTTCTGGCGCAGATCGAGCTGTTTACCAAGGGTGATGAGTACGAAAACAAGGTCTATATCCTGCCAAAGCATCTGGATGAAAAAGTCGCGCGTCTGCATCTGGACCGGATCGGCGTGAAGCTGACCCAGATGGATAGCGAACAGGCGGCCTATATCGGCGTGAAACCCGAAGGCCCCTATAAGCCCGAGCACTACCGCTATTGATCGCGGATCGGGTATGACGAAACGCACAGGACGCCGCCGGTTCACGCAACTGGCGGCGTCTTTCTTTTCCATCATCGTATTTCTATTTCTTGTTGGCTCTGCCGGATTCCTTCTGGTGACACACCCGAAGTCACCCTTGCCTGACCATTGGAACCCCCTGCGCGATCTGTCGGTTACGGCCCCGGTCACTCTGATCACGCGGTTTCAGCTGAACCGTGCTCTGGCGGATGAGGCGCAATGCAAGGCGGTACTGTCTGCGGACGAAGTGGCGTTTGCTGAGATGGAGGATTTGGTCGTCGATCAGAATTGCGGGATCAGCGGACGGGGCCTTCTGTCGCGCGTTGTTACCGCAGATGTCCGAGGGGTCGAAACGCGCTGTACCACAGCTCTGCGTCTTGCCATGTGGGAACATCACGTGGTTCAGCCTGCTGCGCGGGACATATTGGGTACTGAGGCGCGTGCTCTGCGGCACCTGGGCAGCTATAACTGCCGCCGGATGCGGACCGCGCAGGGGCAGGACAGCCGATGGAGCAGTCATGCAACTGCAGATTCCATTGATATCGTGGGGGTCGATCTGGCCGATGGACGCACACTAAACCTGTTGCGCGACTGGCCAACTGAAGGGCCCGAATCCGAATTTCTACGCCAGATCGGGCAGGGCGCTTGTGATTGGTTCCGGGTGGTGCTGAGCCCCAATTTCAACAAGCTGCACGAGGACCACTTCCATTTGCAGGGGCCGGGCTGGGGCTATTGCAGATAATCCGGCCCCGAGAACCGGGGCCGGAGATTGGCTTAGCGTCCGCTGACCGCATCAGCCAGCGATTTGAACCGAACGATCTTGTAGATACCCTTTGAGGCATCCTCGCCATTGTTCAGTACGGGCGAGCGGTGCAGCTCGTTAATCGTGGCATAGACATACCCGTCAGCACCGATCGAAAACCCGTCTGGCCACGGCAATTCATCATCCGACTGGAACAGCACTTCATAGCTGCCATCCGGCTTGGTGACGCCCAGCGCATTGTCGGTCATCGCAGTGATATAGACATTGCCGCCGGTATCCACGGTCGACCCATCCGAAATCGGCTTGTCGCCATAGCGTTCAACCTTGGCCTCAAGATCGGCATCTGACAGGCTTTCATCCAGCAGCGCGGCGGTGGGGATGCGGTACATCGCACTTGCCGTCATTGGGGCGAAATAGACCCATATGTTGGTCGGATCGACTGTGATCGGGTTGATGCCAATCTTGGCCGGATTGCCGCCCAGCGTGATCTCGCGCCCGTCAATCACCATCGGCGTATCTTCGGGGATCGTGTATTGCGACCCCTCCAGAACGCGCCGCGCGCGCCCTGTATCCAGATCAACCACAATAATGGCCGAGTTCTGCCCGTCGCCTGTATCTGAAATGTAGATAGCCCCGTGATCGCGGTCTACAGCCAGATCATTCAGGAATGAGGTCGGCCGCGCCACAGGCGCACCGATATAATGGATCGCGTGCAGGGTTTCGGTTTTGGTGTCCCAGCCGACGACGCGCCCGGTCTGGTTTTCGCCCTGACCATCCAGCATCCAAAGGATACCATCCCGATCCGCACGCAGGCCCAAAACGCCGTTCAACCCATCCGCATCGTCGTTGGGTGCGCGGGCCCAGTCTTCGGTCGGGTAAGGCTTGGTGGAGCCATCAGGCATCACCTCAACCACGCGCAATTCAGGGCCGTAGAATTCATGCACCGACATGAACATGCGCCCATCTGGGCCAATGGCCAAATTGCCCGGAGGCATGGCCTTTTCAAACTCAAGATAAGTTTCCAACTCGGCTGCTGCGGCGGGCAGGGCCAGCGCAAGCGCGCATGTGGCTGCGTAAAGTGATTTCATCAGGTTCCCCTCTGGTCGTGATCCAGCAGATACCATTTGAAATTTTCCGCGATAACTGGCTCAATCTTGAAACCAGCGTTAGGAAATTTCGAATGTATCATGTGAATGACCTACTGACCTTTGTCTCGGTCGCAAAAACCGGCGGCGTCGGGTCCGCGGCCAAGGCGCAGGGGATCTCGGCGGCGACGGTCAGCCATCGCATCACGAAACTTGAGGAGGTTCTGAACCTCAAACTCTTTCACCGTAACAGCCGCAAAGTCCAACTGACCGATGAGGGGTTGATCTTTCTGGACCGGATCGAACCACTTTTGGCCGATCTGCGCGAGGCCGAACTGGATGCCGGCAGCGGCAGCGGAGCATTGCGCGGGCATCTACGCGTCACGCTTTCCCCGTGGATTCTGTCGCGCTTTATTATGCCGGTGATGAGCTCGTTTCAGGCCGAAAACCCGGACCTGACGGTCGAGTTTCTGGCCGTTGACCGCTATGTCTCGCTGGTGGATGAGGGGATAGACTGCGCGATCCGGGTGGGGCGGCTGGCTGACAGCACGCTAAAGGCGCGCAAGCTCAGCGACAATGACCGGATCATCTGTGCTGCGCCCTCGTTTTGCGACACGCATGGCATGCCGCGTTCAGTCGAGGACCTGCGCGTGATGCGCTGGGCATGCCTGCCGTGGCAGACGCGGCTGGATATAACGGACGGACATAGCGCCACATTATTCACGATCCCGCGCGGCATTGCCGTGTCAAACTCGGACATGCTGACCGAGGCGGCAGTACAGGGGTTGGGACTGGCCGTTAAGTCTCGGTTGGCCGTGCAACGTGAACTGGAAAACGGCGCTTTGATCGAGGTTCTGCCCGGGTGCCTGCGATCCCCCGATGCGCCGATTTCCTTCGTGCATGCGGGCAGCGCCACCGCCGGGCGCAAGGTGCGGGCGTTCTCGGAATTGGCAAGCCGCGCCTTCCATTAAAGCGCTGCGGGGGGGAAACCCGCTAAATTTCCCCTTTGTGGCCTGCATCCGACATATTAACCTATCTGCACGTGTTTCAAGGTTTCACACAACAGCGGCCCTGCCGCCTTACCGGAGAGTTATTCATGGGAAAACGCGACGAGTTGATCGCCAAATATGCCGAAGATCTGAAATCCAAATGCGGTATGGATGCCGATATGGATCTGTTGACCAAGGTCACGATTGGCTGCGGCCCGGCGATTTACGATGCAGATGCCTCGACCGTGGCGGCAACGCAGGACGGTGAGATCGAGACGGTCAAGAACAATTTCCTGATCAAGAAACTGGGCCTGTCGGACGGCCCTGCGCTGGACGAGGCAATTCAGTCGGTGCTGGAGACCTATGGCCAGTCCGAGCGTAACAAATACCGCGCGGTCGTCTACTACATGCTGACCAAGCATTTCGGCAAAGAGTCGGTCTACGGCTGATGACAAACGCGCCCGTCCCTGTGACGGGCGTTTTCAATTTTAGGTACTTGGTGTTTGTATGCGCGGCTGCAAACGGCTAATGTCTGGATGTGACCAGGACGGTCAGAACCAATAGATTTCTATACGCGTGTGGTGAGTCGGGAGCACGCGGGGTAGGGAAGGTTCTGCATCGTCGGAACCTTCCCTTTATTTGTCTGCCTGCGACTATTCGGCCGGGGTCTGCCCCAGATCGCAGATCACCTGCCATTCGGCATCTGTGACCGGTTGAACCGACAGGCGCGAGTTCTTGACCAGCACCATCGCGCCCAATCGTTCGTCGGCCTTGATCTGGTCCAGCGTGACCGGCGTTGCAAAGGGCCGAACCGCTTTGATATCCACACATTCCCAGCGTTCGTCATCGGTGGTGCTGTCGGGATGGGCGGCGGCGCAGACCTCGACAATGCCGACGATCGCCTTGTCCTTTTGCGAGTGGTAAAAGAACCCCCGGTCGCCCACTTCCATCTGACGCATGAAATTGCGCGCCTGATAGTTGCGCACGCCGTCCCATTCCTCGCCTGCGTCCCCTTTGGCGACCTGTTGGTCCCAGCTCCAGGTCGAGGGTTCGGACTTGAACAGCCAATATGCCATCAGCCGACGACCTTCTTCCAGGCAATCAGATCGACGGACTGGAACAACCCCGCCTTGGCATAGGGATCATTGTCAGCCCAGCTTTGGGCGGCAGCCATGTCTTCCACCTCAAGGATGATCAGCGAGCCTATCATTGCGTCGCCATCCAACAGGGGTCCAGCCTGTGCAACGACACCGGTTTCTTCGATGTAAGCCAGGTGGTCGGCGCGATTGTCCAGCCGGGTTTGCAATGCGCCGTCCTTGTCACGGGCGATCAGAGCGATGAGCATATTATTCCTCCTTCAGGGGTCTGTTGAGCAGGGTTTCGATGGCTTGCATGACACTGTAGGTGCCCTGGCTAAGATCCGCCACCGTGGCGCTGATGGGCATGTCCAGACCTTCGGCTTTCGCGATATCCGACATCGCGCGGGCGGTGGCGACACCTTCGACCGTGGTGGTACTGTCAAATGGCTGTTTTCGACCCAAACAAAGGCCAAATCGGTAATTTCTGGACAGTTCAGATGAGCAGGTCAATACCAGATCGCCCAGTCCAGACAGGCCCATCAAGGTCTCGGACCGCGCGCCACGCATCAGGGCAAAACGCTGCATTTCAGCAAATCCCCGCGTCATCAGCGCAGCGCGGGCGCTGTCGCCCAAACCGGCTCCGATCGCTGCTCCGCAAGCGATGGCCATGACGTTTTTCAACGCGCCGCCCAGTTCCGCCCCGATCAGATCTGTGGTGCGGTACAGGCGCAGGTTCGCCGTGGTCAGGTCATGCTGTAGCTCATGCGCATCCTCGGCGCAGGCCAGCGTCAGCGCGGTGGGCAATCCGCGTGCGATATCATCGGCAAAGCTCGGGCCGGTCAGCAGGGCAGGGCGCGCGTCGGGAATGGTCTGGCGGATGACCGAGATCGGACCCAGCCCTGTGGACAGTTCAATCCCCTTGCAGCAAGCCACCAGCGTTTTCCCGGTCAGAACCTCGGCGTGATCCTCTAACGCGCCACGCAGTTTCTGCATCGGAACCGAGACCAGCAATATCTGGCTTTCCGCAGCCTGCGTGATGTCAGAGGTTACAGTGATCGCATCTGGCAAAGCCACACCCGGCAGTCGTGCCGCGTTTTCACGCGTAGTGAGCATCGCCCGCGCCAGTTCCGAGCCCCGCGCCCACAGCGTCACCGGCCCGTT
This sequence comes from Ruegeria sp. BK1, assembly GCF_056535645.1. Classification (NCBI taxonomy): domain Bacteria; kingdom Pseudomonadati; phylum Pseudomonadota; class Alphaproteobacteria; order Rhodobacterales; family Roseobacteraceae; genus Ruegeria; species Ruegeria sp. BK1. The sequence goes on from NZ_JBQFIS010000001.1 coordinate 2,856,355, forward strand.
CCCCGCCAATGAGATCGCCAGCGCTGTGCCAAACGCGCCCGAACCCAGAACGGACACGCTCATGCCTTGGCCCCTTTCTTGCCGCTGCCCAGCATGGTGGGGCTGGTCTGGTCCAGGGGCCAGCGGGGTCGCGCGGTCAGGTCCAACCCGTCGCGCGCGCCGGTGCGAAACCGCTCGATCCCTGCATAGGCGATCATGGCGGCGTTGTCGGTGCACAGGGCCAGTGGCGGTGCGGTGAAACGCGCGCCCTTCTCAACACAAACAGCCTCTAACGCGAAGCGAATGGCTGAATTTGCTGCGACGCCTCCGGCCACGGCAATCACCGGCTCCGCGGGGTTTTCGTCCAAATACAGATCCATCGCGCGGCGGGTTTTCTCGGCCAGTGTATCCACGATGGCTTGCTGAAATCCGGCGCAAAGGTCGGCGCGGTCCTGACGGGTCAGCCCACCTTTCTCGGCCACGACCTGATCGCGCATCCGCATCAGTGCAGTCTTCAGGCCCGAAAAAGACAGATCACATCCGGGGCGGTCCAACAAAGGCCGCGGAAAGCGGAACCGTTTGGGATCACCTGCGCGGGCCTCGGTTTCTACCGAAGGGCCACCCGGTTGCGGCAGTCCCAACAGGCGGGCGGTTTTGTCGAACGCCTCACCCGGCGCGTCGTCGATCGTGCCGCCCAAACGGGTAAAGCGGTCCGGCCCGTGGGCGATCAGGTATTGGCAATGCCCGCCCGAAACCAGCAGCATTAGGTAAGGAAATGCGATCCCGTCGGTCAGGCGCGGCGTCAGCGCGTGGCCTGCCAGATGGTTCACCCCGATCAAAGGCAACCCGGTTGCCGCACTGATCCCCTTTGCGCACATGACGCCGGACATGACGCCTCCGATCAGGCCCGGCCCAGCGGTGACTGCGACGGCATCCATGTCGGACAGGCCCAGCCCGGCATCCGCCAGTGCCTGCACGACGCAGGTATCCAGCTTCTCGGCATGGGCACGGGCGGCAATCTCGGGCACGACGCCGCCAAAGGCGCTATGCAGCTCGGTTTGGCCATGCACGACAGACGACAAAACCTCGGCCCCGTTTTCGCCATGGCGCACAACGGCGGCGGCTGTGTCGTCACAGCTGCTTTCCAACCCGAGGACAGTAAGTGTTTGCACCATTGGCCTGATCCGTTACACCTTGGTTGCCAAGCGGGGTATCACCCTGCGCGGATGCAAACAATCCCAAGGCCCAAGGCGCCGAACGTTGTATTTGTTGATGACCCGCCCGCGCGCGGCCTCTGAAAGGTTCGTCGCGCAGCTTCCGACCCGCGTCAGGTCTCGGGTGCAGGTCATTTATTCCCCGATTCTGGAAATCAAACCCCTGCCGGTGAGCACGGATATGCGCGGCGTGCAGGGTCTGATCTTTACCTCGGCCAATGCGGTGAACGCGGCGGCCTCAATGGGGGTTGATCGGTCGCTGCCGGCTTTTTGCGTCGGACCGGCGACAACCGGGACGGCCAAGGGCGTCGGATGGGACGCGCAATTGATGGGCCAGACCGCCGAGGAGTTAATCGCAGCCCTTTTGCAAACCCGCCCGCTCAGTCCGCTACTGCACCTGCGCGGCGAGCACAGCCGGGGCAATATTGCCGAGCGGCTGACCGAATCCGGTCTGACCGTGCGCGAACAGCCCGTTTACCAGCAAAACCTGTTACCGCTGACACCGGAGGCGACTGCCGCAGCAAACGGCAAATCCGCTGTTTTGGCTCCGATATTTTCGCCCAGAACGGCGCGACATTTTGCCGACATCTGGCGCGGTTCTGCCCCGCTTTGGGTGGCTGCCATCAGCCAGGCCACCGCCGAACCCCTTTATTCTTTGCCCTATGCGCGGTTGAAGGTCGCGAAAGAGCCGACACCAAAGAAAATGCGTAAGGCCGTTAAAAAACTTGTGAAACATGCGTTGCGGGTTGAGGGCGACGTGGCCACCGACTAACTTAACTGGGTCTGTTGTTCCAAGCATTTCGGATTCGATAAGGGGAATATTGCGGTGGCTGGTAAGAAGAAGTCCGATCAAAAACCGGTGGATGACCCCAAGGTGGAGGAGGCGGTCGATGCTGTTTCCGTATCTGACGAAGCATCGGTTGACGAGGTCGCAGCGCTAGACGAGGCCCCTTCCGAAGCCGAAGCCGAAGCCGAAGCCGAAGCCGAAGCCGAAGCCGAAGCCGAAGCCGAAGCCGAAGCCGAAGCCGAAGCCGAAGCCGAAGCCGAAGCCGAAGCCGAAGCCGAAGCCGAAGCCGAAGCCGAAGCCGAAGCCGAAGCCGAAGCCGAAGCCGAAGCCGAAGCCGAAGCCGAAGCCGAAGCCGAAGCCGAAGCCGAAGCCGAAGCCGAAGCCGAAGCCGAAGCCGAAGCCAACCTTGAACGCTTCAAGGAAAAGATGGCTGATCGTAAGGCGGAAAAACAGAGCGGCTTTATGCCCGCTGTGATCGGTGGGGCCGTCGCTGCAGCGATTGGTTTTGCGGCGGGAAGCGCGGGTATGTTCGGTAGCGGTGACACAGATGCTGTAGCCACGCTCGAGGCCAAGCTGGCCGATCAGGCCAACCAGATCGAAGCTTTGACCAAATCTCTGGCAGATGCGCCGGATGTATCGGCAAAGATCGACGCGTTGACTGGGCAGATTGCGCCGATCACGGCGGATCTTGATGGGGTGAAATCCAGCCTTGATGGCCTGGCCGGGCAGATCGACCCTTTGACCAAACGGCTGACCGATTTGGAAAGCGGGGCCCTGACCCAAGGCGCTACGCCCGAGGCGACAGCTGCTTTTGAGGCCGAGTTGAAAAAGCTGCAAGACTCGCTGGCTGCGCAACGGGCTGAGGTTGAAAAGATGGTTTCGGACGCGCAGGCGCTTGAAATGAAAGCCTCGGCGGAGGCACTGGCAGCGGCCAATGCCGCGATTTTGTCAAAACTGCACGGTCAGTTGAATGCGGGCCAACCCTATGGCGATTTGTTGTCCGAACTGTCGGCCGGAGGGGTTGATATTCCCGATGCTTTGTCGGCGTCGGCAGATAAAGGCGTGGCGGCAGTTGCAACCCTGAATGAAACCTTTGCACCTGCGGCGCGCGCTGCTTTGGCTGATGCGCGTGACGCGGATAAGGGAACGGGGATTGTCGCTTTCCTCCAACGTCAGACTGGAGCGCGTTCTGTGACGCCGCAGGATGGTGACGATCCCGATGCGATCCTGTCGCGCGCGCAGGCGGCGCTGTCAGGTGGTGACGTCGCGGGGGCGTTGAGCGAAATTCAATCCCTGCCTGATGCGGCCCGTGCCGCGTTGGCCGAATGGGAACAGGCGGCGCAGGCACGGGTTTCTGCCGTGGATGCCGCAGATGCGCTTTCCTCTGGCGCGAACTCGAACTGAAGGACCTGCCATGCTGTGGTCACTGTTAAAAATCCTAGTTTTTGTTGCCATTGTCGGCCTGCTGGCCGTTGGGGCCGGGTTCCTGATGGAAAGCAGCGGTGGTATTCAGATCACCGCTGGCGGCACGGAATACACGTTGGGGCCGTTGCAATCGGTCATTGCTCTGGGTGTGCTGGTCCTTGCGATCTGGCTTTTCTTCAAATTGCTGACCCTGCTGGTCGCCACGCTGAAATTTCTCAACGGTGATGAAACGGCCCTGTCGCGTTATTTCGACCGCAGCCGCGAGCAGCGTGGCTATCAGGCGTTGGCCGATGGGCTTATGGCGCTGGCCTCGGGCGAGGGGCGGATTGCCATGTCCAAAGCCGCCAAGGCGGAAAAACTGCTGAACAAGCCTGAACTAACCAATCTGCTGGTGGCACAGGCGGCCGAGATGAATGGTGACACCAAGAAAGCCTCGGATACCTATAAGAAACTGGTGACGAACAACGCCACCCGGTTTGTGGGCGTGCGTGGTATCTTGAAGCAGAAACTGGCCGAGGGTGATGACGATACCGCCCGGAAGCTGGCCGAAAAGGCGCTGGCAATCAAACCGCGCCACGCCGAAACACAAGACATCCTGTTGGGGCTGCAAACCAAGTCGCAGGATTGGGCAGGCGCGCGTTCGACTCTAACGGCCAAGCTCAAGGCTGGTCATCTGCCGCGTGACGTGTTCAAACGCCGTGATGCAGTGCTGGCTCTGTCCGAAGCCAAGGGCATTCTGGAAGAAGGTGCCACGGTCGAACAGCAAGAACACGCGATCGAGGCCAACCGCTTGTCGCCTGATCTGGTTCCTGCCGCTGCGATGGCCGCGCGGGCCTATATCGAAAAGGGTAAGCCGCGCGCCGCGACCAAGATCCTGAAAAAAGCGTGGGAGGTGCAGCCGCATCCCGATCTGGCCCATGCCTTTGCGGAAATCGCGCCGGATGAAACGCCGGATGCGCGGATCAAGCGGTTCGCCGCCCTGACCCGTATCCACCCGGAAAACCCTGAAACGCGCCTGATCCTGGCCGAGTTGAATATCGTGGCCGAGGATTTCCCCGAAGCTCGCCGTGCGCTGGGCGATGTGGTCGAAAAACAAGCCGATGCCCGTGCCTATACGCTGATGGCGGCGATTGAACGGGGCGAGGGCGCCTCGGACGCGGTGGTGCAGGGATGGCTGGCCAAAGCGTTGAACGCCCCGCGCGGGCCGCAATGGGTCTGCGACAACTGCCATGATATCCAGCCCGAATGGGCACCGGTCTGTCAGAACTGCCACAGCTTTGACACGCTGAGCTGGCAAACCCCGCAAACGCCCGAGATCGCCTCGGCGACCGGTGTTCACATGCTGCCCCTGATCGTTGGCGCGCTTGAAGACAAGGTCGAGCCGGAGGTTGAAGAGCCGGAAGAAGAAGTTGCGCCCGACGTGATCGAAATGGAGGCCGAACCCGTGCGCCCCGATGTCGAGCCTGCGATCGAAGAGAAGGTCTGAGGACTCGGATCAACGGACACTTTAGAACCTTGATGCCACTTACGTGTCGCTGGGCAAGTACGTCCAGCGATACTTTGGCGGGGTCGGTCCCTTGTTTCGGCCACCCTGCTGAGACTGTTCCCATGCATGTGCAAGAATGCCGACAGAACGGGACAGGCAAAACAGGCCACGCGCCAATGGCGCGTCAAAACCAAGCTCGGCATAGATCACCGCTGTGGCTCCGTCGATATTCATCGGAACGGGTTTGCCTTTGCGCTGCGCCAATTCGCCTTCGATGTCGATCGCGACAGATTTGTAGCGCCCATCACAGGCACCTGCCTCAATCGCTTCGTCCACAAGGCTCATTAAACGTGGTGCGCGTGGATCCGTTGGGGTGTGAAAGCGGTGGCCGAATCCGGGCAGAATTTTCCCTTGCGCGGCAATCCAGTCATCCAGCGCCAGGCCAACGGCGGATGGGTGAGCATTGACAAACTGATACAGGGTCACCGCTTGTTCACCAGCGCCGCCGTGGATGTCCCCTAGCATATTCACCGCGCTTGCCATGGCATTGTTGAGCGGCAGTCCACACGTTACTGCCATGCGGGCCGTAGCGATCGAAGGGGCTTGTGGCCCGTGATCCACGGCAGCAACCAAGGCGGCCTCGAACAATTTCAACTGCGCGGCGGATGGCCTGTCTCCGCGCACCATGAACCAGATCATTTCCGCGAAACCAAGGTTGCCGATAAGGTCCTGAATAGGTGTGCCCCGCAGGTCTATTCGTCCTGGTTCCATGTCGATGATGGATGTTGACCACCAGTCAGCGACATCGCTCATATGATCCCCTCCTTCGTCAACGCATTTATTTCGTCACGGCTCAGACCAAGCTCAGACCAGATCACAGCATTATCTGCCCCCAAATCCGGCGGGGCGGTCCGGGGCATTCTGCGTTGACCATCCATCACAACAGGGCTGCCGGTCAGTTTCAGCTCCTCGCTGTGGGACGGCAAAGATCCAATCAATCCGCGGCCTGTAAGCTGTTCGTCGGCCAGCGCTTCGGGCACGGTCATCACCTGCCCGGTCGGAACGCCAATCGCGTTCAACTCGCGAACCCATTCCCGGGAGGGTCGGGTGCGTAGCGTGGCTTCAAGATCGTCCCTAAGGTTATGGCGGTTCCTCTTGCGATCTTCACGCGAGGCATAGTCAGGGTTGCCCAGCAAATCTTCCCGTCCAAGGTGTCGAGCAAGCGCCTGCCATTGTTCGTCACGATTGGCCGCGATGTTGATCGGGTTATCCGCAGTGGCAAAGGTGCCTGACGGGGCGGATGTGGTGTTTTCGTTGCCATGCGCTGCCGGTGTGACATCCCCGATCAGGTAGTTCGACACCACCCAGCCCATGGTGGAGATCACCGCCTCGGACATTGCGATATCCAGAAACGTGCCGCGTGGTCTGGCGTTCAGGGCCGCACTGATCGCAAAAGCGGCCGTTAGCCCCCCGACGGTATCGGCCAGCGGGTAGCCGACGCGATAGGGCGCTGTATCGGCTGCTCCGGTGATCGACATGACACCGCTGATACCCTGAACGATTTGGTCGTAGGCCGGGTCTTTTTTGCGAGGACCGTCCTGCCCAAAACCGCTGATTGCACAATAGATCAGGTTGGCATTTTCAGCGCGCAGAATGTCATAACCAAGGCCAAGCCGGTCCATTACACCGGGCCGGAAATTTTCGACCAGCACGTCGGTGGTTTGAACCAGCTTCTTCAGCAAGTCTTTGCCCTTTGCGGGCTTCATATCCAGCGTGACGGATTTCTTATCCGCGTTCTGGGCGAGAAAACTGATGCCCATCCCGGCCTTGTTGCGGTCTGGGTCTGCCCCCAACACCCGAGCAAGGTCGCCGCCCTCAGGTCGTTCGACCTTGATCACCTCGGCCCCCATCAGGGCAAGCTGATAGCAGCAATACGGGCCCGCCAGAACGTTCGTCAGGTCAAGAACCCGTATTCCTGCCAGAGGCTCAGTCGCCATCGGCGATACCGGCAGCCCGTGCCCGTGCGCGGCGCGCGCGATAGCTGGGCAGCAGCACCAACAGCGCGGCGATGACCAGCAGGCCCAGCGTCATGGGGCGTTCCCAGATAAACCCGATTCCGTCATAGAGCTGCATGGACCTTGCAAAGTTGTCTTCCATCATTCCGCCAAGGATGAACCCGATCAGAAGCGGGGCCAGCGGATAATCGGCAAATTTTAAAGCCGTGGCACAGACGCCGAACCCAACAAGGATCAACAGCTCCGTTGCATTGTTCTGTCCGATGTAAGCGCCCATCAACGTAAAGAACAGAATGAACGGTATCAGGTAGTTGCGCGGAACGGATAGTACCTTTGCGATGTAGGGGATCAGCGGCAGGTTCAGGATCAACAGGACAAGGTTTCCGATAAACATGGACATGATCACAGCCCAGAAGATCTGAGGCTCATCCAGCATCAGACGCGGACCGGGTGTCACGTTCAAAGCGATTAGCGCGCCCAGCAGGATCGCCGTTGTGCCGGAACCTGGAATGCCCAAAGTCAGCAGTGGAACGAATGATCCGGTGCAGGCCGCGTTGTTTGCTGTTTCCGGGGCTGCCAGACCCTTGATCGAGCCTTTGCCAAATTCTTCTTGTTCCTCTTTCGGAGCGATGTTGCGTTCAACGGCGTAGCCGAGGAAACTGGCGATCGTTGCACCGGCGCCAGGAAGAACGCCGATGAAGAAACCTTGTACGGACTGCCGTCCCACAACTGGTGCAATTGCCTTGGCTTCTTCCTTGGTGATGCGCAGGTCCTTGATCTCGCCATCATCACCTTTCAGATCTTTTGGCTTCAGGACCAGAAACAGCGCTTCGGGCAAGGCAAACATGGCCATGGCCAGTGTGATGAAGCCGAAGCCCGATTGCAGGTCCATGATTCCCATGGTGAACCGAGGCAGGTTGAACAACGCGCCCTCACCAACGGTAGCCATGATCAGCCCCAGTACCGTCATGATGACAGCTTTGGCGACTTGACCGCTTCCGGCGAAGGCAGCGATGGCTGAAAGGCCAACGACCATAAGGGCGAAATACTCGGCCGAGTGGAACAGCAGCGCAACAGAAGACAAAGCCGGTGCAAACACCATAAGCAGGACGGCACCCAGCGTACCGCCTGCGAAACTGGCGATTGCGGCGATTGTCAGTGCTTTCCCAGCCTTGCCTTGGCGGGCCATCGGATAGCCATCAAAACTTGAGGCCACCGTACCGGCGACGCCCGGCGCGTTCAGCAAGATGGATGACGTGGAACCGCCAAAGATCGCTCCGTAATACACCCCAGCCAAAAGGATCAGTGCGGCGGATGGGTCGCCCATCGAGATTGCAACCGGGATCATGATGGCGATGATCGACATCGGTCCAAGACCGGGCAACATCCCGATGAATGTGCCGATCAGACACCCAGCGATGACCATCAGTAGGTTTTGGATTGAGAATGCCGTTTGCAGGCCGATCAGAAGTCCTTCAAGCATGTCAGCCTCCGAAAATGCCCGGCAGCGGGCGCATGTAAATGCCAAGAACTTCCTGAACCAGATACCAGACGGCCCCCGTTGCGATGAATGCAACAGGCAGCATGATATGCCACTTGCGCTCACCCAGAATGAAAGAGCCAAGTATCAGGAATGCCGACGTCGAAATCAGAAAGCCCACGGGTCGCAGGCAAAGGGCATAAATGACCATCAAAGCCAGCAGCATCAGCGCCTGATCCAGATGGTAGTCACCCAGCCGGCGATAATCGATGTCGGCTTCCTTGATCTCGGACTTTTCAAAGCCCAGCAGGATAATTGTCGTCGTGATGATACCCAGAATGGACAGCACTTTGGGGAAGGTGCTTGGCCAGATGGGATTTCTTTGCATGAAGGGGGGAAGGCTACCGTCCATCGTGAACCAGGCGGCGTAGCCATATGTTAAACAAACACCCAGCAGAACGAGCGCGATCCAGCGATCCAACGCCATGATGCCCCCTCCTTTTTTGTTGTCTTTGGGGAAGGCAGAGCGGCGGTCCGCTCTGCCGATTTTCAGTTAGAGAAAGCCCAGCTTCTTCATCAGATCACCGATCTGCTGTTCCTGCTGCTCAAGGAACGTCTGGAAGTCAGCGCCCGAGTTGTGGATGTTGACCCAACCGTTGCGCGCCCGAACCTCTTCCCATTCAGGAGTGTCGTACATCTTGGCGATTGCGTCTTGATATGCCGCCAGCTTGTCTTCCGGTAGACCAGGTGCTGCGAAGAATCCGCGCCAGTTGACGAAGGTGGTATCGATACCCTGCTCCTTCATGGTCATCGCATCAGGAGCAGCGTCAACGCGTTCTTCCGATGTGACACCGATGATTTTGACTTCGCCCGCGTTCGACAGGTCAACAGCTTCCGAGAAACCCGTCGACAGAGCCGCGATTTCGCCGGACAGAAGCGCCGCCATGGCTTTGCCGCCTGCGTCATACGGAATGTACTTAACGCCCAGAGCGTCTTTTCCAGCGGCTTCCATGACCATGGCTGCAACCAAGTGATCCATGCCGCCCGGTACCGAGCCACCACCAATTGCTGTGGCCGAAGGATCAGCGTCAAAAGCTGCCAACAGATCGTCCATCGAGTTGATCGGGCTGTCTTTGCCTACGACGATCGCCGCATAGTCACCGATGGTGCCTGAAACCAGAGTCAGGTCGCGGAAGTTATGCGGGAAAACACCAGTCAGCGAACGGATAACGATGGGAGTTGAGTTCACCATCAATGTACCGTGATTGCTGTCAGCGTTTTCAATCAGAAAGCCGATGGCCTTACCGCCGCCGCCACCTGACATGTTCTCATAGGATGCAGTGCCAACAAGACCCGCATTCGTAAGGGCTTCACCCGTGCCGCGGGCAGTTCCGTCCCAACCGCCACCGGCACCACCGGGGATCAGAAAGTGGATGCTGTCCACGACTTGATCTTCGGCCAACGTCGGGCCGGTCAGGCCGATTGCGGCCACAGCTGCGATTAGGGCGCGACGGCCCAGTTTAATCGTTGTCATGATTTCCTCCCGTTTGACAACCGGCCGCATGGCGGCTCAGATTGGATGGAACAAAAACACACCAACCTGACATCAACCTGTCACGCGGCAAAATACTGAAAAAGCCTGATGAAATTTCTACTTGTCGAAGACAACCTGGACCTCGCGAACGCGGTTAGTTCGCGCATGCGACTGGACGGTCATGTCATTGATCACGCAGCGAATTTGGAGGACGCAACCGCCTTTGTCGAAACCGAAGAATATGACCTGATCCTGCTGGATATCATGCTTCCTGATGGGGACGGGCGAGACTTTCTGAAACGGCACCGGGCAAGTCGACTGGATACACCCGTGATCGTTTTAACCGCGCGCAGTCAGGTTTCGGATCGAATCGGTTCACTTGATCTGGGGGCGGATGACTACGTGACCAAACCGTTTGATCATGCCGAGCTTGAGGCCCGTTGTCGCGCGGTTCTGCGGCGTAAATCCGGCAGCGCGAAGTCCACGATCGAGATCGGCGGTGTCGTGTTTGATCCGGTGGCCGGACATTTGACCGTCGCCGGAGAAACCCTTTCGCTGCGAAATCGGGAACTGCGCATGATGGAGTTATTCATCAGCGCGCCTGGTCATGTATTCTCGAAACAGAAGCTGGCCGACCGGTTGTTCTCTTACGACGACAGCGTTTCGGACAACGCGATCGAGGTCTATGTGGGGCGGCTCCGCAAACATCTTGAAAAGTCGGACTTAAAGATAACGACCTTGCGCGGTCTGGGATACAGGCTGGATCATGACCGCTAATCCAACTGTTTCCGGGTCACTGCGCAACAGGCTAGTGCTGGCCTTGATTGGTGGCGCGGCGGTTCTGGCAGTCTTGTTGTTCCTTGCAGTCAGGAACTATGCGGCTCAGGTAGCGCAGCAGGGACAGGACAACATCCTCGAAGCATCCGTTACATCAATTCTTGATGCCGCCGCGCTGAGGGACGGGGTGCTTGAAGTGGATATTCCCTACGCGGCCTTTTCGATGTTGACCACCCCGTCAGATGACCGGGTGTTTTATGCCATTTATCAGGACGGTGCGTTTTTATCGGGATACGAAGATCTTCTTTTGGCAGGGGCGTCCGGACAAAGTGATTGGTTATTCACGTCGGGCGAACTGCGTGGGGAACGCATTCGCCAGGTCAGCGCAAGTCGAACGCTTGTCGGGTTGGGGAGGCAGACGGAAATTGCAATCGTGCTGGGTCAGACGCAGGATGCGCTTTCGCAGACTTTGGACCAGATTTCGCGCAATGCCGCATTTCTGGGTCTTGGCTTCTTTCTTTTGACTGCCGCGCTTTCTTTCTGGATCACATCGACCACTATCGGCCAACTAAACCGACTGACAACCTCGGTCACAAGACGGGGGCCGCAGGATTTGAGTCCCTTCAAGAAGCCGGTGCCCCGGGAAATGGCGCCGCTTGTCTTGTCCCTGAACTCACTGATGGGGCGCTTGGATCAATCGCTCAGCCAGTCAGAGGATTTTATTGCCGAAGCGGCCCACCGTGTCCGCACGCCGCTGGCGACTGTACGGTCCTATGCCGAGGCAACTCTGCATAGAGTTGAAAAGAAAGAAAACCGAGAGGCACTCCGTGCGATGGTTCGGGCGATAGATGAAAGTTCGCGCGCTGCGGGACAGTTATTGGATCATGCCATGATCACCTTCCGCGCCGATCATCTTGAGAGGGAAGATGTCGATTTAGTTGAACTGATCCGGGAACTTGTGCAGCGTTTGACGCCGATTGCGGAAATGAAGGAACTTTCGCTTTCTCTGAGAGGCGATACTGAGGTTCTCTATTCCGGCGACCCCATTCTGATTCAGAATGCAGTCCGCAACATGATCGACAATGCACTAAAATACGCGCCTGCTGACAGCGTGGTCGATATCGAAGTTACCGCCACACCTGATGTTGCAGTCAAAGTGAGCGACTCGGGCCCGGGCTTTCCAGCAGAAGAGATTGAACAGCTGACGCGCAGGTTCGAACGCGGCAAGAATGCAGCTGGGACGATTGGATCAGGTTTGGGTTTGACCATTGCCCAGGATGTGGCGACGGCCCATGGCGGAACCTTGGTTTTGAATAATAAGCCTACGGGGGGAGCATGCGTAGTCTTGTCACTTTAGTTTTTCTTGCGTTCCCCTGTTTTCTTTGGGCGCAGGATTGGGAAGACCAGTTGGTTTTCAATGATGGCGCAGAAGGCGCGCACCTACGTATCATCTCGAGCACTGACACAGTTCTCTTCGCGCCATTGATAGAAGGCTTTGTTGCGCGCAATCCCTCAATAAGTGTCGAATACTTCGTTTCGGGCACGGCGGATATCGACCGACGCGTTCGCGCGTCGCCGGACGCTTTCGACATTGTGGTATCCAGCGCAATGGATCTGCAACTGAAGTTGGCGAATGATGGCTTTGCGCTGGCGCTTAAGGATATCGAGGCTCCGCACTGGACGCAGTGGCACCAAAGCTTGTTTGCATTCACGACCGAACCTGCTGCTATCGTCATCAATCGCGAAGCGTTTGAAGGTCAGGACATTCCGCACACCCGGCAGAGTTTGATCGAGGCGCTGCGCGAGCGACCGGAGGAATTTCGCGGCAAGGTTGGCACATACGATGTACGTGAATCCGGGTTGGGTTATCTTTTCGCTACGCAAGATGCGCGCGCCTCGGAAACCTATTGGCGGCTAATGGAGGTCATGGGTGGTCTTGATGTGCGACTGTATTGCTGTTCGGGAGAAATGATAAACGATCTGGCAGATGGAAAAATTCTGGTAGCCTATAATGTCCTTGGAAGTTACGCAGCTGTCCGCGCCGAGCGCAAGGATGCGCTTGAAGTGATTTTTCCGACAGATTTTCAAACAACGATGATGCGGACAGCGTTAGTGTCTGAAGAAACGCAGGAGCCGGACGCAGCCGAAGCGTTTATCAACTACTTGATTACTGAAAAGCCAGTAGCACAGGACAGCCCGTCTTCGCTTCCTCCACTGGTGTTGCAGAACGGCGCAACAGACCGAGAAACAATAGGATTAAACCCGTCACTGCTGACATTTTTGGATGACCTAAAGCGAAAAAAGTTCCTGTCAGCGTGGGAAAACGCGGTCATTCAATAGCAAAAGGACCACTAGCTTTACGTCGGTAGCGATTGGTTCAGTGTCGGGGCGGTCAGCGAAACCCAACCTAAACAGAGATGGCCACAATAGTGGACCAGTAAACTGATATTCGCCGTCTACAGCCAATTGTCCCAATCAAATCCGTTTGCTAACGTCGCCCTCGCGTCGGGGAGGGCGTGCAGACCAAGATGCTGGACTATTCGCATAACGCCTGGCTTGTGGCGGCCTCACTGGCCGTGGCGCTGATGGCAGGCTTTACCGGCCTTTACCTGACCCATGGCGCGTCCAAGCTGGACGACCAGAAGCGCAAGATCATAGTGGCGCTGGCAGCGGTGGTTCTGGGCGGCGGCATCTGGTCGATGCATTTCGTGGCCATGCTGGGGCTGCAACTGCCAATCCTGTTCTACTATGACGCGCTGATCACGCTGATCTCGGCCCTTGTGGCGATCCTGATGGTCGGGCTGGCGCTACTGTTGTTGCATTTCCGGCCACGTTCGGTGCAGACGATCATTGGCGCAGGCGTGATCGTCGGGCTGGGCATCGTGGTGATGCACTATATCGGAATGGCTGGGATGGAACTTTGTCGCCCGGTCTACAACGCGTGGGACGTGCTGTTGTCGACGCTGGCCTCGGTCGTGCTGTCGGTCGTGGCGATCTGGGTGGCCTATGACAACCGCACGCAGCGTAACATCTTGCTGGGAACGGCCTGTTTCGGTCTGGCCGTGTTTACCATGCATTTTGTGGCCACAGGCCTGACGGATTTCACGGCCAGCGACAGCGCGGGGGGGGCCGGTCCGGCGCTCAACAATCAGGTGCTGGCGATGGGTGTGACGGTGGCCGTGTTCTTGATCTGCGGTGCATTCCTGTTGACCGGCGTTAGCTTTCTTGAACCTGCCGCAGTTGCGGCGCCTGCTCCACTCAGCCCCGAACCCGCGACTCTGCGGGCGGGCATCCCGTTTGAGCGCGAGGGCCAGACCTTTTTCGCCGCCCCGACCGAGATCGCCGCAATCCGGGCCGAGGGGCATTACACCGTTCTTTATATCGGGGCCGAGAAATTGTTTTGCCCCTGGTCCATAACCGAGGCCGAAACCCGCCTGACCCCCGATGGCTTTTTGCGTGCCCATCGCAGCTATCTGGTGAACCCCAAACATGTCTCGGGGTTCGAACGTCACAAGGACAATGGCACGTGTTATTTCGACGGTGTGGATGCGTTGACTAAGGTGCCGGTCAGCCGGTCGCGCCTGTCCGACATTCGCGACGCGCTGGGTCTCTGATCGCAACTCGTGCAGCCTATTCGCGTTTCGTGAAACAAGCTACGCGCCCCGTTCCCCTTGGCTGGAACCCCTGATGTGACCGTTCTTTTCTGAGTGCAGGTACCCCAAGGCATATTGCTTCGGACCCAGGGAGGAAAATTATGATACCAGCCGGTTTTGAGTATCACCGGCCAGGCGACATCGCCTCGGCCATCGGCATTCTACAAGAACACGGAGACGAGGCGCGCGTGATCGCGGGCGGGCACAGCCTGATCCCGATGATGAAGCTGCGCATGGCCGAGATGGGCCATCTGGTCGATCTGCAAGCCATCGACGAACTAAAGGGCATCGAGGTCGGCGCCGACACCGTGACCTTGGGTGCGATGGTCACGCAGCACGAGTTGATCACGCATGACGGTCTGGCCGCTGCCATTCCGCTGATCCGCGAGGCGGCTTTGCAGATCGCTGATCCGCAGGTGCGCTATGTGGGCACCGTCGGTGGCAATGTGGCCAATGGGGATCCGGGCAATGACATGCCGGGGTTGATGCAATGCCTGAACGCCACATTTGATCTGTCCGGTCCCGATGGCAATCGCAGCGTCGCCGCGCGTGAGTTTTACGAGGCCGCGTATTTCACCGCCCGCGAGGATGAGGAAATCCTGACTCGTATCTCGATCCCGGTGCCCAGCGCGGGAGTCGGTCAGGCGTATGAAAAGCAAAAGCGCAAGATTGGCGACTATGCCACGGCTGCGGCTGCTGTGATGGTGGGTAACGGAACGGCCTCGGTCGCGATGACCAATCTGGCTGACACACCTGTGTGGTCCGAAGGCGCAAGCGCTGCGCTGGCGGACGGTGATGTGAATGGCTGCGTTGCTGCCATGTTGGATGCGATTGATCCGGTTGCCGACAATCGTGGCCCCGTCGAGTTCAAGAAACATGTGGCA
The DNA here is from genome assembly GCF_056535645.1 of Ruegeria sp. BK1. Lineage (NCBI taxonomy): Bacteria > Pseudomonadati > Pseudomonadota > Alphaproteobacteria > Rhodobacterales > Roseobacteraceae > Ruegeria > Ruegeria sp. BK1. The sequence continues at coordinate 2,871,589 of NZ_JBQFIS010000001.1, forward strand.
GGCGTCATGCTGCGCCGCGCCATCGACCGCGCACAAAGCCGCGCGGGTTGAGGGGAGGAGAACCCATGTCAAAAATGCACGTCAAACTCACCGTGAACGGCAAAGAGGTCGAAGGTCTGGCCGAGCCACGCACGCTGTTGATCCACTTCCTGCGGGAAGATCTGAAAATCACAGGCCCCCATATCGGGTGCGAAACCAGCCACTGCGGCGCTTGCACCGTTGATATCGATGGCAAGTCTGTCAAGTCCTGCACCACCTTCGTGGCGCAGGTGAACGGCGCCGATATCACCACGGTCGAAGGCCTCACCAATGATGACGGCAGCCTTGGTGTATTGCAGGAGATGTTCCGCGAACATCATGGCCTGCAATGCGGTTTCTGCACGCCGGGCATGATCACCCGCGCCCATCGCCTGCTGCAGGAAAACCCGAACCCGACCGAGGAAGAAATTCGTCTCGGTATGGCTGGGAACCTCTGCCGCTGCACCGGCTACCAGAACATCGTCAAGGCGATCTCGGCCTCGGCTGACATGCTGAACGCTCAGAAGGAGGCCGCGGAATGAACGATCAAACTCTGACCCCCGAAGAACGCGCCGCCAACCTCAAAGGGATGGGCAGCTCGCGCAAACGCGTCGAGGATGTGCGCTTTACCCAAGGCAAGGGCAATTACGTCGACGACATCAAGCTGGATGGCATGCTGTTCGGCGACTTTGTGCGCTCCCCCTACGCACATGCCCGCGTTGTCAGCGTGAACAAAGAGGCGGCGCTGGCGCTGCCCGGCGTGATCGCTGTTCTGACTGCCGAAGACTTGTCGCCGCTGGGCCTACATTGGATGCCGACACTGGCAGGCGATAAACAGATGGTGCTGGCCGATGGCAAAGTGCTGTTCCAAGGTCAGGAGGTCGCTTTCGTTGTGGCCGAGGATCGCTATATCGCGGCGGATGCTGCGGAACTGGTCGAGGTTGAATACGAGGAACTTCCTGTTCTGACCGACCCGTTCGAGGCGCTGAAATCCGATGTGGTCCTGCGTGAAGACCTTGAGGGTCAGACCGAAGGTGCGCACGGGCCGCGCAAGCATCACAACCACATCTTCACCTGGGAACAGGGCGACAAAGACGCGACCGAGGCTATTCTGGCCGAGGCCGATGTGGTGGCTGAAGAGATGGTCTATTACCACCGGACCCATCCGTGTCCGCTTGAGACCTGCGGGTCCGTGGCCAGCATGGACAAGGTGACCGGCAAGCTGACTCTCTACGGTACGTTCCAAGCCCCGCACGCGATCCGTACGGTGGTGTCGCTGATCTCGGGCATTGCCGAGCACAATATTCGCGTGATCAGCCCCGATATCGGTGGTGGCTTTGGTAACAAAGTTGGGGCCTATGCGGGCTATGTCTGTTCGGTCGTGGCGTCCATCGTGACCGGCAAGCCGGTGAAGTGGGTCGAGGACCGGATGGAGAATCTGATGTCCACCGCCTTTGCCCGCGACTACTGGATGCAGGGCAAAATCGCGGCAACGAAGGACGGTAAGATCACTGGTCTGTGGTGTCACACGACGGCGGATCACGGCGGGTTTGACGCCTGTGCCGATCCAACCAAGTTCCCGGCGGGGTTCATGAACATCTGTACCGGGTCCTATGACATACCGACCGCTTATCTGGCCGTGGATGGGGTTTATACCAACAAGGCTCCGGGCGGGGTAGCCTATCGCTGTTCCTTCCGTGTGACCGAGGCGGCCTATTTCATCGAACGGATGATCGAGGTTCTGGCCATCAAGCTGAACATGGACGCGGCCGAGCTGCGCCGGATCAACTTCATCAAGGCCGATCAGTTCCCCTATCAGTCCGCACTGGGCTGGGAATATGACTCGGGCGACTATCACACCGCTTGGGACAAGGCGCTGAAAGCGGTGGATTACGAAGGTCTGCGGGCCGAACAGGCGCAGCGGGTTGAGGAGTTCAAAGCCGGTAAGACTCGCAAACTGCTGGGCATTGGTCTGACGCATTTCACGGAAATCGTTGGGGCCGGACCGGTGAAGAACTGCGATATCCTCGGGCTTGGCATGTTCGACAGTTGCGAAATCCGCATCCACCCGACCGGGTCCGCTATTGCTCGGCTGGGGACAATCTCTCAGGGTCAGGGTCACGCGACGACCTTTGCGCAGATCATTGCCAGTGAGATCGGGTTGCCTGCCGATGACATCACGCTGGAGGAAGGCGATACCGACACCGCTCCGTATGGTCTGGGAACTTACGGGTCTCGGTCGACGCCTGTTGCAGGTGCGGCAACGGCAATGGCCGCGCGCAAAATCCGTGCCAAGGCGCAGATGATTGCGGCCTATTTGCTGGAGGTCCACGACGACGATGTTGAATGGGATGTGGACCGGTTTGCGGTCAAAGGTGCGCCCGAGCGGTTCAAGACCATGAAGGAAATCGCCTTTGCTGCCTATAATCAGGCGATCCCTGGCTTGGAGCCAGGTCTTGAGGCTGTGAGCTACTATGACCCGCCGAATATGACCTACCCGTTCGGGGCCTATATCTGCGTCATGGAGATCGACGTCGACACCGGCGAGTGGGACGTTCGCAAGTTCTATGCGCTGGACGATTGCGGCACGCGGATCAACCCGATGATCATCGACGGGCAGGTTCATGGCGGCGTGACCGAGGCGTTGGCCATCGCGATGGGGCAGGAGATTGCCTACGACGAGATGGGCAATGTGAAGACCGGCACGCTGATGGACTTCTTCCTGCCGACCGCGTGGGAGACGCCGAACTATATCACCGACTATACGGTGACGCCGTCCCCGCACCATCCGATTGGCGCGAAGGGTGTTGGGGAAAGCCCCAATGTGGGTGGTGTGCCCTGTTTTTCGAACGCGGTGCATGATGCGTTCCGGCCCTTTGGGTTGGTGCAGAGCCATATGCCGCATGATCATTGGCGGATCTGGAAGATCGCAAATGGGTTGGGGATGCACGGGTGAATGGGTTCGGACCGGCCTGAGCCGGTCCGACTAAGCAAGGGGGCTCTGCCCCCTTGGACCCCCGGGATATTTTTGGCCAGATGAAGAATGGATCCTGGTTTTGACTTTGAGTGATGTGCAGAACGGATTGGCCGCGCAAGGTTATGTTGCTGATGATCGGTTGGCGATGGCGTTGCATTTGGCGCAGGCGCTGGGGCGACCTTTGCTGCTGGAAGGGCCGGCAGGAGTTGGTAAAACCGAGGTGGCCAAGGCGATGGCGGCTTGGCGGGATGCCAGATTGATCCGGTTGCAGTGCTATGAAGGGCTGGATGCCAGCCACGCGATTTATGAGTGGAACTATCAGCGGCAACTGTTGGCGATCCGAGCGTCGGACGCGCAGGGAGGGGTTGGCGAGGCGCAGTTGTTTTCCGATGCGTATTTGCTGAGACGGCCTTTGTTAGAGGCTATTTCTCAGGATGTTCCTCCGGTTTTGTTGATTGATGAGATTGATCGGGCGGATGAGGAATTCGAAGCATATTTGCTGGAAATACTGTCCGACTTTCAGATCACCATCCCTGAGCTTGGGACGGTCGAGGCTAAGACTCGGCCCATTGTGATCCTGACCGCCAATGGGACACGGGATTTGTCAGATGCTTTGCGGCGGCGGTGTCTTTACAGTTTCCTTGATTACCCCTCGAAAGAGGTTGAAATGGTGATCCTTCGGGCGCGGATGCCCGAGGTCGAAGGCGTGCTGGCGCGGCAGATCATTGAGGTCGTACAGGCGTTGCGCAAGGAAGATTTGGAAAAGACGCCGGGCATTGCAGAGATGTTGGATTGGGCTGCGGCGCTGTCAGGTTTGGGCGTCAACGACATGGCGCAATCGCGCGACGCTGTGCAGGCAACGCTTGTGTGCTTGTTGAAAACCGCCGCCGACTATGACGCCGCCCCGCCCGAGGTGATGGACCGGTTGATCGGGAAGGTAGCGTGATGCAGGTCACGCGGTTTCCTTCTCGGGCCGATGGGTTGGCAGATCGGATGTCTGGCTTCATTACGCATTTGCGATCGAACGGATTGCGGGTTGGTCCGGCTGAGACAGGCGATGCATTGGCCGCCTTGACCGCGGTACGCGCGACGGATGCGCGGCAGGCAAGGCAGGCTCTGTGCGTTTTGTTGACGGGGGATGCTGAGGATTGGCGTCGGTTCGACGATCTGTTTGATGCCTATTGGTTCAACACCGGCAAACAGCGGGGCGGTGTGGCGGAAACCAGCCATGTGCGGGTGCAGTCGGCAAAACCGATGATCTGGCAGCAGGAAACGCAAACGGAAACCGAGGCCGGAAATGGCTCGGATCAGGATGGGTTGCCGGATTCGGGTGACGGTGAAGCAGAAGGCAAAGACGGCCAGCTAATCGCAACGCGCACCACCAATCTATCGCGCAGGGATTTGCGGGAGCTGATGGATGAACAGGCTCTGATGGAGGCCGAAAAGGCTGCAATGACTTTGGCACGCGCCATTCGGGATCGACGCTCGCGTCGGCGGAAACGGGCATTGCGCGGGCCAGCACTGGACATGAGACGGATCCAGCGCGCCAGCCTGGCGCGTGGGGGTGAGCCGATGGACCTGTACCGACGGGCGAAACCGCCGCGTCCTATGCGGATCGTGGCGCTGTGTGATGTCAGCGGGTCGATGACTGTGTATTCGCGGGTGTTTCTGGCTTTTCTCAAAGGCCTGATCGGCAGTGGGACCGAAGCGGATGCCTATCTGTTTCACACGCGTCTGATGCGGGTGACGGACGCCTTGCGCGATCACGACTCGATCCGTGCGGCTGGGCGGTTGTCCTTGATGGCCGAGGGGTTTGGCGGCGGCACCGATATTTCAGGGAGCCTAGAGAGCTTTCTGAACGGCTATGGCGCGCGTGCTTTGAACGGGCGGACCATCGTGCTGATCCTGTCAGACGGCTATTGCAGTTCCGACCCGCAAGCGCTGGGCGCAGTCCTGGCGCGCATCCGGCGCAAGGTCCGGCGGATCGTTTGGCTGAATCCGCTGAAGGGATGGAAAGACTACCAACCCATCGCAGCGGCGATGCAGGCAGCGGAACCCCATTTGGACGCGCATTTGCCTGCCAACACGCTCGAGGCGCTGGCAGCGCTTGAGCCGCAGTTTCGCAAGTTGTGAAAGGAGTCTGATATGGCAAATTTCGACATATTCGACACGATCGAAACCCTGCGCCAAACCGGTGAGCCGTTCTGTGTCGCCACGGTGTTGCGGACAGCGGATGCGACCTCGGCCAAGGCGGGGGGCAAGGCGGCCATTACCCGCGACGGGCGAATTTTGGGCCATCTGGGTGGTGCCTGTGTGCAGCGCGCGGTGCGCAGTTCAGCGACACAAGCGCTGACCAGCGGTGCGCCGCAGATGATCCGCGTGAAACCCTCGGACAAGGTGGTCGATATGACGGACCCGGATGGCGTGCAAACCTTCAAAAGCGGTTGCCCCTCGGGCGGGACGGTGGATTTGCTGGTTGAACCGTATCAGCACGCGCCAAGATTAGTGATCTTTGGCACCTCGTTGATTGCCAAGGCGCTGGGCGAACACGGGACGCTGGCTGGGTTTCGGGTGACGAGCAGCACGCCAGAGACGGTCGAAGACTTGGGTATCGAGGCGCGCGACTTTGTTGTCGTGGCCTCGCAAGGTCAAGGAGACGGCGCAGCCCTTGGGGCCGCGCTGAACACGCAAGCCGCGCGGGTGTCGATGGTGGCCAGCCGCCGCAAAGCTGAAACACTCACGGAAAAGCTGATTGGACAGGGTTTGGACCCAGCCCGCGCGGCGCGTCTGAAATCCCCAGCCGGGCTGGACATTCATGCCATTGATCCACACGAAATTGCCCTGTCGATCCTGGCCGAGATCGTGATGTGGCGGAACACGGATAAATCGACGGAGGTCACTGAAGATGAAAAACTGGCTTAAAAGTCTGTGGCCTGCGCGCCCGAAACAAACACCGGAACAGGCGACCGAAACCGCCCTTCTGGTCTTTCCCAAGTGTTGTTGAACAAAGGAAACATGAATGGAACTGAGTGACGAAATCCGCATCGCCGCCCCGCGCGACGTGGTCTACAAGGCGCTGAATACGCCCGAGATTTTGCAGGAGTGCATTCCCGGTTGCGAAGAGCTGATCCAGAATTCACCCGAGGATCTTGAGGCCAAGGTGGTTCTGAAAATCGGTCCGGTCAAAGCGAAATTTGCCGGGCAGGTCACCTTGGACAACTCCAACGCTCCGGGCGGGTTTTCCCTGACCGGAGAAGGCAAAGGCGGTGCAGCCGGGTTCGCCAAGGGCGGTGCCGAGGTCACGCTGACCGAGGATGGGGCCGAGACAGTTCTGGCCTATACCGCCAAGGTCGATGTCGGCGGCAAGATCGCTCAGCTGGGCAGCCGTCTGATTGCCGGAACGGCCAAAAAGCTGTCGGGCAAGTTCTTCACCCGCTTCGGTGAGATCGTGGCTGAACAGGCTGTGTCCTGATCATTTTTTCGGGTCGGTTTCCGGACTGGCCCGAATTTTACTGTGCGAATTGATCCCGCGCGAAAAGCTTTGATCTTTGAGCACTTGGTGCGAGCCGCTAAGTCAGCTTGATGTATTAAGTGCAAAGTTAAGCAACTGGACGGTGAAAATGATTGATGAAAATGACCCTTCGGTGCGGGATTCCCACGTGTGGATTTCTACGACCTGGAACGATGCGGTTGGCGTAACTCCGATGACGCGGAGGGAATATGAACGGCATTGGTTGGCCGCCCAATCCAAAGATGTTCAAGAAAAATATGACAAGTTGTTTGACGGGACTTACGAGAAAGTCCGTAAAGGAGAGCGGTTGACCGACGCCGAAGTCGGTGATGTCTGGTACTATGGCTCGCAGGACGGCAATCCTGCTCCGAGCTTCATGAACGGAGGCGGTCTGCCGGTGCTGTCGGATTCGGCCAAAACGGTTCTGGAACAGTTCGATCTGGGCGAAACCTATTTCCACTTGATCAGATTGCAGGCCCCGGCGGGACATGCAACCACGGATGAGCCGTACTACATCCTGAATGTGTGCAATAAATGGTCGATGGGGAACTACTTGGCGTTGGGGCCCGAGGGTGATCTGACGGCTCCATTGAACAATAGATCCGGGAAAAGGTTCACACCAAGGTCGGGGTGGGAGCACAAATTGGTCGTTGCCCCCGAGGCGCTGGGTGGCCCAGACATCTGGATTGATCAAAAAACGCCCAGAATTTTTTCCTCTCGGAACGTCTCGTCTCAGCTTTGAAGGCAGCCGGAGTCGATGACGGTTGGGGTTCAGTCCGCTGCCCTGTTGGGGTTCTGTGACGCAAACGGTGCGTCGGAACAAAAAACCCCGCTGCATCGACAGCGGGGTTTCTCTGTGACAGCAGACTGACCTTAGCCCTTTTTCAGAACCTCACGGCCCAGCAACTCAGCGATCTGCACCGCATTCAGGGCTGCGCCTTTGCGCAGGTTATCGGACACGCACCACAGGTTGATGCCGTTCTCGATTGTCGAATCCTGACGGATGCGGCTGATGAAGGTGGCGAAGTCACCCGCGCATTCGATGGGCGAGACGTAGCCGCCGGGTTCGCGCTTGTCGATCACCATGATGCCCGGTGCCTCGCGCAGGATGTCGCGGGCTTCGTCCTCGTCCAGGAATTCCTCGAACTCGATATTCACGGCCTCGGAATGGCCGACGAACACGGGAACGCGAACGCAGGTGGCTGTGACCTTGATCGATGGATCGACGATCTTCTTGGTCTCGACCACCATCTTCCACTCTTCCTTGGTCGAGCCGTCTTCCATGAAGACGTCGATCTGCGGAATGACGTTGAAGGCGATCTGCTTCTGGAACTTCTTGGGCTCCACTTCGGTCGTGGGGTTATAGACCGCTTTGGTCTGATCCCACAGCTCATCCATGCCCTCTTTGCCCGCGCCCGAGACCGACTGATAGGTCGAGACGACAACGCGCTTGATCTTGGCGCGGTCATGCAGCGGCTTGAGCGCGACAACCATCTGCGCGGTCGAGCAGTTGGGGTTCGCGATGATGTTCTTGTTCTTATAGTCGTGGATCGCCTGCGGGTTACATTCCGGCACGATCAGCGGAATGTCGGGGTCATAGCGATAGAGCGACGAGTTATCGATCACCACACAACCCGCCGCAGCCGCCTTGGACGCGTAAACCTTGGTTGCGTCCGAGCCGATGGCAAACAGCGCCATGTCCCAGCCGGTGAAGTCGAAAGTGTCGATGTCCTGGGTGGTCAGTGTCTTGTCGCCAAAGCTAACTTCTGTACCCAGCGAACGACGGCTTGCCAGCACGGCAAGTTCATCGACGGGGAACTGGCGTTCTGCCAGAATGTTCAGCATTTCGCGGCCCACGTTACCCGTGGCGCCGGCGACAACGACGCGATAGCCCATTTCATGTCTCCAAAGTTAAGGACGCGCGTTCATAGCTGCGTTGCGGCAAAGAAAAAAGGGTTTTCGGGTCAGATTTCGTCTGGTGACACCGATTTGACGCGGCGCATCGCCTCAGGTGTCGGTCAAAAGCCGTTCGTAGAGGGCGACAAGGGTCTTTGCTTCGCCGTTGATGTCGAAATTCTGCTCGACATGGGTACGGGCGGCGCGGCCGGATTGCGCTAGGGAATCGCGGTTTTCCAGCATCCGGGCTGCGGCATCGGCCAAGGCGGGGACATCGCCGGGCTCCACCACATGGCCCAATGACGGGTCAGTAACGATCTCAGAGAACGCACCGACATCGGTGGCCACGACGGGTACGCCGCAGGCCATCGCCTCCAACGGGGTCAGGCCGAAGCCTTCCCACCGCTGGGGTGCGATGAAGAGGTCCAGAACCTGATACCATTCGGCGATCTGGTCGACTGTAACCTCGGGCATGAAGAGGATGCGGTCGGACAGGCCCGCCACCGCGACCTTGTCTTTCAATTCGGACAGAAAGGTGGTGTGTTGTTCCGTGGCGCGGCCCATGACGATGCCATGCACATCGTCAAAGCGGCCACATAGCTCGATCATTGCATCCACAAAGGCGTCAGTACCCTTCTGGTGGCGGATGCGGCCATAGCAGCCCAGCAGCAGCCCATCAGGCAGGCCCAACCGGGCGCGAACGGCCGTTTTATCCTCGGGCGGGGTAAAATCCTGCAGGTTGATGCCATGCATGATCACCTGTGCATCCCGATCCAGATACCCGGCGGTTTTGCGCGAGGTGGCGACCACGGCGTCCATCTTGTCGATAAGCCATTTGGTATAGCCCGTATGCGCCCGCTGCGACGCGCTGGTGAACAGCAGTTTCAGCCGCAACCGCAGGATGTTGCGCAGGAACAGACCCAACAGCATCTCGGTATTGCGACGCGCGTGCCAGACGCGCAGGGTTTTGCGCGACAGAAAGGGCAGGCGTCCAAGCGGGATATGCGGGATATCGGCAGGCAGGCCCGGACCGGTGGCTGCAATGTCGATCCATTGCACCTGCAACGGCACCAGCCGCGCAATCGTTGCCGTCACGCCCGAAAGCCTGCGTTTGAGATTGGGGGCAATGACGCGTGGGTCAGACATGGGCTCTCCTGACGGGTTAGCGTCAGTCGACGCTGTCCCGGCTGAATAGATAGATCACGCAGCCAATGGCAAGCGAGATGGCAAAAAAGCCGAATATCGCTGTGTAGGGTGCAGAGGGGCTGATGTCTACCGTGGCTGCATGGACGCGGCCGGTGACGAATTGGGCAAGGCCGACGCCTCCGATCCCGAACAGGTTCAACAGGGTCACGCCTCGGCCCACCAGGTGTGGAGGGACAAAGGCACGGCCGTGGGCCATGATGACAGGAAAGCTGGCCCCGGTGAACCCGATGACCGAGATTAGAACTACCGACAACCAGACCGCATTGTCGATCCACAGGCACAACAGGGTCAGGGCGACCACGCCCAGCGCGTTACCACCAAAGATCACCCATTTCCGCGTCCCCAATATCCGGTCAAGCGGCCCGTAGGCGAAGGTGCCCGCAATCATCGACGCGCCCATGATCAGAGTGGCGGTTCCGATCTGTGTGGTGCTGAGGGCGAAGATATCACTCAAATAGGGTCCGGCCCAAAGGCCGCGGGTTGCAGCCGATGGCGCATAGGCCACCAACATCAGGGGCAAGATGGCCCAGAGTGCGGGTTGCTTCAGCAGATCCAGAACCGATCCCTTGTGGTCGGTTTCAACGCGTTTGGGATCATGAACTGTGAACAGGATGCCGATGGCGATCACGCCCGAAAACAGGGCCAAAGTGACCATCGTGGCGCGCCAACCCATCAGCTCAACGGCCAGCGCAGTGGGGTAGGAGGCGACCAAATTTCCGACCGACCCAACACCCAGCATCAGGGCGGCCAGCGTGGCGAAACGGGCCGGGGGGTATTCGCGGGCGAAGATAAAGTACGACGCCATCAGGATCGGCGAGCATCCCACTCCGATCAGCCCCATGGCCACGGCGACATGAAAAGGCGTGCTGGCCACGGCAAAGATCAGTGCGCCGCCTGCGCCACCGACCAGCAACAAAACGGTCGAGGTCAGCCGCGGCCCGACCCGATCCAGCGCCCAGCCAACCGGGAGTTGCATGGCGGCAAAGACCAGAAACCAAAGGCCCGAGGCAAAAGCGAGGTCCTCTGGCGTGGCGCCGATATCACGACCCAGATCGACGCTGAGTACGGCCAAAAAGGCACGAAAAAACTGGCTGAGCACATAGCCCAGACACAACACGACCAAACCTGCCTTCATGAAATGCCCCTTTTGCCATCATCTGACCGGACATGCTTGGCACGGGACACCGCTGCGCACAAGCACGTGTGTCTTGACGATTTCGCGGGACTTGGGCCGCATTCGGGCTATGTTAAATCATGATTTGAGACCGAGGTATTCATGAAAGACGCCCAGGCCGCCTTCTATGACAGCCTACCCCTTTTGCGCGATTTTTCACGGCTGACCGATCCCGCGCAGTTCTCGGCGCTGCCTGATGATTGGGTTGTGGGGGTTGCGGACATTGTCGACTCGACGGCTGAGATCGCCAAAGGCCGCTATAAGACGGTGAATATGGTCGGCGCGGCTGTGATTTCGGCCATGATCAACGCCATGAAAGGCGCTGAGTTCCCTTATGTGTTTGGCGGCGACGGGGCCGGATTCGCCGTGCCCGCAAGTGCGATGGATGATGCGCGGCAAGCACTGGCAGACTTGCGCCGCTGGGCCGAGGATGAGTTTGGGATCAAGTTGCGCGCTGCGCTGACGACGGTCGCCGAAATCCGGCAGGCGGGGAAAGAGTTGCGCGTCGCCCGCTATGCCCCGTCCAGCGGGGTGGATTACGCCATGTTCTCGGGCGGCGGGCTGGCCTGGGCCGAGACGCAGATGAAATCCGGGTCCTCTTCCGTCGACCCGTCCGGGCCGGGCGCGCTGCCCGATTTGAACGGCTTGTCCTGTCGATGGTCGAATGTACGGTCGCAGAACGGGCAGATCGTGTCTTTGGTGGTCGAACCCACGGCGCAGGCTACCGAGAGCGATTTTACCGATCTGGCGCAATCGGTGCTGCGTGCCTCGGAAGAGTTGGAACGGGCGGGCCATCCCGTCCCGGTCGGGGGACCGCCAATGCGCTGGCCACCTCCGGGTTTGGATCTGGACGCGCATGTTTCACGGGCTGGGCGGAATGTAGCTGTGCAAAAGCTGCTTCTGTTGGTCCAAAACCTGCTGATCGCGCTTTTGTTCCGGCGCGGCAAGCCGCTGGGAAATTTCGAGCCTGTCCACTATCGCAACATGGTCAGCAGCAACGCGGATTTTCGCAAGTTTGATGACGGGCTGAAAATGACGCTGGATTGCGACCCGGCCACGCTGGCGCAAATTCGCACGATGCTGGAGCAGGCGCGTGGCCAGGGAAAGATCAAATACGGCCTGCATGCGCAGGATGAGGCGATGATGACCTGTTTTGTGCCGTCGGCCACCCGCGACGACCACGTGCACTTCGTGGATGGTGCTTCGGGCGGCTATGCACAGGCGACGGCTGCGATGCAGGGCTGAAGGGTTACTTCGCTTTCCACTTGGCTGAAAGCGCCCGCGCGGCTTGCGTCAGTAGCATCACGTCTATGCCAACCGCCTGAAACTGCGCGCCCATGTCCTGAAATGCCTGAGACGACTCGTCCGTAACTCCCAGAATCCCCGGGGCTTTGCCTGCTGCACGCGTTCGCGCAATCGCATCCGCAATCGCCGCCCGCACCTCGGGCGCGGCACTGTTGCCCTGATAGCCCATGTCGGTGGACAGATCGGCTGGGCCAATAAAGACCCCATCAATACCGTCGACCTTCAGAATATCGTCCAAGGCGGCCAGACCCGCGCGGTTTTCAACCTGAACCAGCAGGCAGATCTGGGCATCTGCGGTGGGAATGTAGTCCGGGATCGTCCCATACATCGTCGCGCGCGAGGCCATGGCGCCGACGCCGCGCACGCCTTCGGGCGGATAGCGGCAGGCACGCACCAGGTCCCTTGCCTGTTCGGCGCTTTCGACCATCGGCACCAGAATTGTTTGCGACCCCGCATCCAGCACCATCTTGATCAATGCGGCATCCCCAACCGGGACACGAACCACAGGATGGGTCGGGCTGGCGGACAGGGCCATCAACTGATCCCGGATAGACCGGATATCGTTGGGCGCGTGCTCGCCATCGATGACTAGCCAGTCGAACCCGGCGCTTCCCATGATCTCGGCGGTGACGGCCTCGGCAAAACTGGTCCAGCAGCCGATCAACCTTTCACCGTTTATTAGAGCCTGTTTGAACGAATTTAACGGTGCGGGCATGATCAATCCTTTAGGTCAGAGAGCGGGCGATTTCGGTGATGACATCGTAGGCCACGCGTACATCATCTTCGGTCGTTTCAAACTGTCCGGCTTGGAACCGGATGGTCAGGTTGCCGTCCACTCGGGTTTGGGTCAGGTAAATACGACCGTCGTCATTGATGGCGTTTACAAGCCGCAGGTTCAGATCGTCCAGATCAACCGCACCGTCCGGGGCATAACGAAAGGTCCATAGCGACCACATCGGTTTCGTGGTGATTTCGAAATCCGGCTCGGTGGCCAGACGGTCATGCAAGTCCACAGACCAGTTTACATGATTGCGCAGTCGGGTGCGCAACCCCTCAAGCCCATAGGCGCGGATCACGAACCAAAGCTTCAGCGCCCGGAATCGCCGCCCCAAAGGCACCGACCATTCCGAATAGTTGATGATCCCGTCCTTGCCGTGGGTTTTCAGAAATTCTGGGCTGATCGCCAAGGTCTGCACCAGATCTTCAGGGTTTTTCAGAAAATGCGCGCAGCAGTCGAATTGGACGCCCAGCCATTTATGCGGGTTGAACACGATGCTATCGGCGCGCTCGACCCCCTGCCAATAGTGGCGGTATTCCGGGCAGATCATCGCCGACCCCGCCCACGCCGCATCTACATGGGTGTAGAGCCCGTATTTGGCGGCGACCTTCAGGCATTCTTCGACCGGGTCGGTACCGCCGACACTGGTGCCGCCAACCGACAGAATGACCCCCGCCGGATGCAAACCGGAGTCTAAATCAGATTGAATCGCCTGTTCCAACGCCACAGGATCCATGCCGCGCCAGTCACCTTTGGTCAGGACGCGCACCAAATTCTGCTGCCCGATCCCTGCGACCCAGATCGCCCGGTCAATCGAGGTATGCACCTCGGCCGAGCAATAAACGCGCAAGGGTTTCTGTGCAAACAGCCCCTGTTGATTGCCCTGCCACGACAGGGCCTTTTCGCGCATGGTCAGCACCGCAGCCAGCGTCGCGGATGAGGCGGAGTCCTGGATCACGCCGGCGAACCCTGTGGGCAGGTCCAGCGCGAGACGCAGCCATTCCATCATCCGCGTTTCCATCTCGGTCGCCGCGGGTGAAGTCTGCCACAGCATGCATTGCGCTGCGATCGCGCTGGTCAGAAACTCGGCCAGCACCGAGGGCGGAGAAGTGTTTGCGTTGAAATATGCGAAAAACCGGGGATGTTGCCAATGTGTGATGCCCGGCATGACGATCTGTTCGAAGTCCTGAAAGATGTCCTCGATAGGCTGCGCTTGCTCGGGCGGAAGTTCTGGCAAGGCATTCAGGATGTCGCCTGGCTCGGTCTGCGCGCGTACTGGCTTATCTTTGACGGTTTGGTGATAGTCCTGCGCCCATCTGGCGGCTTTCTCGCCCCACTCTGCAAAGGAATCCCAATCCATGTCCTGCCCCATGTGATGTACCATCTTCGGGTTTTCGTCGGAAAACCCGCGATGCCAGTGGTGGCTATCGGGCGAAAAAGGTCAATCCAAATCGCCGAAAAAAGGGTTGCGAACTTTTCGTCTAGAGTGGAGTTTGCAAATAAATTCAATCATCTTAATTATTGAGTTTGGTTGCAGTTTTTGGGAATTTCGTTCAAGATTTCATATGTCCAGAGATTTGCCACTGACTTCCCGCTCTTTGCCGATTGCGCTGCTTCGGGCGCGTGAAAGGGTCATGGGGCCGATCCGTCGCATGTTGGCGGATGTCGGCGTGACCGAGCAACAATGGCGTGTGTTGCGTGTTCTCAAGGAAGATGGCCCGCAAGAACCAACCCATATCGCCGAGCGAGCCTGTCTTCTTCTGCCCAGCCTGACCCGCATCCTGCAGAAGCTTGAGGCCAAAGGGCTGATCCTTCGACACGTGCACCCTGTCGACAAACGCCGCCAGATTGTAGAGATCACGGCAGCTGGGGATAAGATCATCCAGGACAATATCAACCTCATCCTGCAAGAGGCCGAAGGCATTCGCATCCAACTTGGCCCCGAGCGCCATGAGGCTTTGCTGGACTTGTTGAACGACCTGCACGATCTGAAATCCTGACCTCAAAAAACGCAGTCCCGCCAGAGGTATGGGGGGCGCCCTCTGGCGGGGTTGGCCAGACCAAGACTGGACTGCGTGTCTGGCCCACAAGCAGATGCCCCGGGACGATCCGGGCGATCGGCTTGTGTTTCGGATAACCTGTCAACCTAGAATAAGGTGTACGTACGGTCCTGAGACCCTTGGGTGAGTAGCCTCTGACCGAGGCGATCCGAAACTAGTCTACCGCAAATGTGTTAGTGCGGTGATCTTGTGTTGCGCGAGACCCGCCCATCCCATAGCGCGGCGCTCAGGCGCATCGTATTGATGTCATGCGTTTATACGCATAATCTAGCCTATCTCGGCGGATTTCCAAGATGTGAAACCGGATTGTGAACCGGGTTGAGTTGACGGCAGTCATCTGCTTGCCCTGCGCGTGGGGTCGCCTAATATGCCCGAAACCAAGCAGACCCGAGACTCATATGGCCGATACTTTGTTTTCCCTGCCCAAGCCGGTTGTTATACCGGTTCAGGGGCTTTCCACCCCCTATCCTGTTGGCCGGATATTCTGCGTTGGGCGCAATTATGCCGCCCATGCCGCAGAGATGGGCCATGAAGTGGATCGTGAGGCACCGTTCTATTTCACCAAATCCGCGGCAAACGCGATCCTGACCGGCGCAACCGTGCCATATCCACCGGGAACTGAGAATTTCCATCATGAGATGGAATTGGCGGTCGCCATTGGTGCGCCCGTGTTTCAAGCGTCGAAATCCCAAGCGACCGAGGCGGTCTATGCCTATGGATGCGCGCTGGATATGACGCGGCGTGACCTGCAAATCCGGGAGCGGAACAAGCAGCGCCCTTGGGATTTGGGCAAGGACCTAGAAAACGGCTCGGTGTTTGCCCCTCTGACCCGCGCCACGGACTGGTCGCCCAGCGATGACAAGCGGATCCATCTTAAAGTCAACGGCGAAACCCGTCAGGATGCCACACTGCATGAGCTGATCTGGAAGATCGACGAGATCATCGGCCATCTTTCCGGTTACTACCATCTGCGCCCAGGTGATTTGATCATGACCGGAACACCGGCAGGGGTAGGACCAGTTCAGGCAGGCGACGTGCTGGAGGGCGGCATTGACGGGCTGCATCCAATCCGCCTAACGCTAACTGAGGCAGAATAGATCTTAAACAGGGTCTTTCAGCCATTCACCGACAAACTCGATCCGCGTCAGACCGGTAAATCTGCGCACTCTGTCCAACTCGGCCTCAAGGCGTCGGGTGCGCGCATCCGTCCAACGCACGCCACGTTCCGGCCACAGCGCGGTGACGCGCAGGACATCCTGATCCCGATGAGCTTTCATATCGATCCGACCCACCATCCTGTCCCCTTCAAGCAGGGGAAAGACGTAATAGCCATATTTGCGTTTGGGGGCAGGCACGAAAACCTCGATCCGATAGTGAAAATCAAACAGTCGCTCAGCCCGGTTGCGATCCCGTAACATTGGATCAAACGGGCTGAGAACCCGCATCCGACCAGGGGCCGGGGGCAGGTTTGTTGGATCGGGCCATTCTGGCCGTGTTATCACTTTGCGCGCGCGCCCGTCGGCGCAAGTGACTTCGATTTCCTCGGCATTGCCTTTGATTAGAGCCTGTTTGACCCATTCCCGAGCCTCAGACGCGCTGACCGTATCCCAGAATGCAGCCAGTTCCCCGGATGTCGCAAAGCCCAATCGGTCCAGCGCGGCGTTGCACAACCAGTCGATGGTCTGCTCTGCGTCACAAGGCAGGTTGCCAGGACAAAGATGGGTTTCGATCACCCGCTCAGTCAGATCATAGCGCTTCTGAAACCCCTGACGGCCCACAACGGCCAGTGCGCCGGACCGCCACAGGAATTCCAGCGCCGTTTTCGAGGGGTGCCAGTCCCACCATCCGCCCGAGCCTTTTTTCTCGTCCTTGCCGACATCCGAGGACGAAACTGGCCCGTGGTTGCGGATATGGGTCAGCACCGATTCAAACTGTTGCTCGAAACCATCCCGCCGCCAGTTCCTCCAGCGCGATTTCAACAGGGCTGCGTCACGTTGAAACCGCAGGTGCCAATGGGGGTAGAACGCCATCGGAATTACGGCGGCGTCATGGGTCCAGTGCTCAAACAGGGCACGATCTTGTTCATACAGCCGACTGAGGTTGCGCGCCCGATAGCTGGGCCTGCGCGAGAACAGGATCATGTCATGGGCGCGTGCGACGGTGTTGATGCTGTCCAGTTGCACAAAGCCCAGACGCTGGATCAACTCCAGCAGGCCCGCACCCTTGGCATTGCCCGAGGGCCGTTCCAGCAATGCGTGCCGATCCATGAACAGCGCCCGCGCTGCGCGGTTGTCCAGCCGTCGCAACGCCACGGCGTCAGCGCCGCTTCAGAGTGTCGCCAAAGCTGATCTTGGGGGTCAGGGTCACACGGGTTTCAACGTCAGCCTCTGGATCAGCCAGTTGCGAGGCGATGATTTCGGCAGCTTTGCGCCCGATCTCAAGCCGGCAGGCATCCATCGTGGCCAGCTTGCGTGGCAGGCCCTGCAACAGTTCGACATTGTTGAACCCGGCCAGCCCGATCTGCCCTGGCACGTCGATGCCCTGATCCAGCAGGTATAGCAACCCGCCCGCGCCGATCATGTCGTTGGAATAGTACAGAAAATCTAGCTCGGGTGAGCGTTCCAGCATTGTTTGCGTCATCTCGCGGCCCTTGGCCAGAGCCGAACCACCTGAATAGAACTCGCGGTCTTCAATCTCGATTCCGTTCTTGCCCAGCACTTCAGTGAAGCCTTCGAACCGTTTGCGGGCGCGGTGGTCCAGCGGCATCTTGGTGCCCATAAATCCGATATGTTCATACCCCGCCTTCAGGATCGCCTGCGCCATCTCGCGCCCTGCACGCCGATGGGAAATACCCACCATCGCATCTACGGGCTTACCGTCGGTATCCATGATTTCAACAACCGGAATCCCCGCAGAATCCAACATCGCGCGGGCTGCCTCTGTATGTTCCAGCCCTGCAATGATCACGCCCGAAGGTCGCCACGAGAGCATCTCGTACAGTACTTTTTCTTCTTTCTCGGGCAGATAATCCGTGACGCCGACAACAGGCTGCAACTCGGTATCTTCCAGCACCTGGTTGATCCCTGTCAGCACCTCGGGGAAGACCATGTTCGACAGCGAGGGGATGATCACTGCCACCAGATTCACCCGGCTAGAGGCCAGCGCGCCCGCGATTTTGTTGGGCACGTACCCCAACTCTTTCGCCGCAGCCAGAACGCGGGTGCGGGTTGCATCGGACACATCGCCCCGGTTGCGCAGAACCCGGCTGACCGTCATCTCTGACACCCCCGACGCTTCTGAGACATCACGAAGGGTAAGCGGGCGTTTTGTTTCTGTTGTCACGAGGGCACCTGCGTCGTTGTTTTGAAGAATGGTAGCGTGAACAGGGCGCAATTTTCAACTGCCCATCAAAGCCCATGACAACCCCGAAAAACCAAGCTAGAGAGAGGCTTGCGCGGCCCCGTGGCTCAACTGGATAGAGCAGCCCCCTCCTAAGGGGCAGGTTGCAGGTTCGAATCCTGCCGGGGTCGCCAGCCAGTATTATGAACGAACATACCTCTCGCTTTGGATGATTTCGCGTGATGAGCGAGCATTGAAAAACCTTCGGAGACTGCAGTGTAACCGGACTTAGCGGCCGAGATTGCCAGGCATGATTTGGAGGCCAGCTGCTTTTTTGGCGAGCCAGTTCATGCGTCTTTCGATCAAGATGGCTCCACACCAGAAATTGTCGCCCAACTAGGCTAAAGGCCGGTCTTTTTGCCAACAATTGAACCGAACTGCCAAATTGGACCTGATCAGAAATCGACAGCACTGAATGGTTACAAAGCGTTTAGACAAAATCGCGATAACTTGTCCGCAAAAGGCACATTTACGCCCCAGGCCACACGTCAAGACGACGATGTCCCTCCTTAGCACTGTTCCCAACTACCAACGGGAATGGAGTGCGGCTAATGCAATTTCTGAGTTTGAGGCTCTGCAAATGGAAGAGACGGTTTGCAGGTTATGTGATGGGGCTTTCTGTCCTGTTATGCGTGCTTGCAGTGCCTGGCGCCGGATACTCGGAACAACCTTTGGTGGTTGGCAGTGATCGAGGCGGTTTCTTGCATGATCGTTTGGTCGAATTGGAGAACCTTCAAAGAAATGGCATACGTGTCGAGCTGCGCGGGCGGATCTGTTATTCGACCTGTACGATGTTTCTTGGCCTGCCAGGGACATGTGTAACACCGGACACAATATTTGGATTTCATGGTCCGTCGCGTCATGGCCGGCCGCTCAGTGCCTCAGATTTTCAGTATTTCAGCGAAGTGATGGCGGAGTTCTACCCCGAGCCCATCAAGACTTGGTTCATGGAAACAGGACGAAACCGAATTCGCGGCGTACACAAAATCAAGGGTGCAGAGCTTATTCGATTGGGTGTTTTTGCTTGCCGCACGGCGTAGCGTCGCGCTTGTCTTCAAACCTCTAGATAGGTATGAGTGTATTGTATGAGCACAATCATAGCGTGTGCTTTGACGGGTAGCCTTGCATAGGAAATTAGTCTGGTTGATTTCGGGACTCCTTCATCGAATTCATGGCGGCAAAGCGCGCAGAGCTCTTGCGCCGACAAAGCCGATCTGCGTCATAGGGGATGTCCATGGCTGCATCGGGCTTTTGGAAAAGCTCTTGTCCCAAGTACCGCATGACGCCCAGATCATTCTGGTTGGAGATTACATTGACCGAGGCGAACACAGCTCGGAGGTTTTGCGGATGATGCAAGCTTGCCCTGAATTTATGTGTTTGACGGGAAATCATGAGCAAATGCTACTGCGTTTCCTGGCCGATCCGAAGAAACACGGTCGTCAGTGGCTACGAAATGGGGGCTTGCAGACACTGGCGTCGTTTCGCATCCCAGCCGCTCGGCCAGAAATGACTTCCGAGGAACTGACCAAGTGTCGGGATAGTTTGCGGCGCGCTATGGGTGATGAACTTGTTGGCTGGATCGCAGATTTGAAGACCAGTTTCCATAGTGGGAATATCTTTGTCTCGCATGCTGGGGCAGGCCCCACACGTCGGCTTGACCAGCAATCTGAGCACGACCTGCTTTGGGGCAACAAACATTTTCAGACCAAAGACAGGAAAGACGGTCAGTGGGTTGTCCATGGCCATACAATCGTGAGTCGCGCTGCGGTTCGGGGCGGCCGAATTGCTGTCGACACGGGCGCGTTCGCGACCGGCGTGCTCAGCGCAGTCTATCTGGACGGTTCTGAGCCAGAGTTTCTGACGGCGCTTGGTTAGTATTGGTTGTTTTTGCAACACTGAAAAAACAATCTAAGGCAGAATACATCGAAACATTGTTTCGCGAAAAGAGAGTGAATTAGACCTGAGATAACTAGGTATTTCGAGCGTTTCATGTGCACCCTTCGGATCCCATTTTACGGCGTTCTGCAGATTGGACGTCGGCTGTACCCTTCAGGAGATGACTTGGGCCTCATGGCATTGCGGGGTGGTGGCAACACGGGCTTACAAATCAGGCCCGCGGTGACAGCGGAGTGTTGGGCAGATTGAAAGTTGCCATCGTACATTATTGGCTAGTTGGAATGCGCGGCGGTGAAAAAGTCTTGGAGGCGCTGCTGGATCTATTTCCGGGCGCAGTGATTGTGACTCATGTCTATGACCGCGAAAAGGTCAGCGCCAAGGTCAGAAAACACGAGGTGCGAGAGACCTTTATCGGGCGCTTGCCCGGTGCGCGAAAGCACTATCAGAAATACCTGCCCCTTATGCCCCTGGCGCTTGAACAGATGGACATGCAGGAATTTGATCTGATTCTGTCCAGCGAATCCGGTCCGGCAAAGGGGATCGTGCCGCGCCCCGATGCGTTGCATGTCTGCTATTGTCATTCACCGATGCGCTATATTTGGGATCACTATCACAGCTATCGGCAACAGGCGGGGGGTGTTGCGCGGATGGCGATGCCCTTCCTAGCGCATAGGCTGCGCGTTTGGGATGTCACGACTGCTGCTCGCGTGGATCGTTTCGTGGCCAATTCGTCCTTCATTCGTGACCGAATCCAAACCTATTATCGGCGCGAAGCAGAGGTTATTTTTCCTCCGGTCGAGACGCAGGCGTTTCAGATATCGAACCATGTTGAAAACCACTACCTGCTTGCAGGTGAGATGGTTTCTTACAAACGGGCCGATCTGGCGATTGATGCGTTCAACGCGTCTGGCCGTAAACTGGTGGTTGTTGGTGATGGTGAGATGCGCGGCGTGTTGGAAAAGAAATCCTGCCCCAATATCACTTTTCTTGGCCGGGTTGATAATGCCGAGCTAAAGCGTCAATTCGCCACCTGTCGCGCGCTGATTTTCCCCGGTGAGGAGGACTTTGGCATAGTTCCGGTCGAAGTGATGGCCAGCGGACGACCGGTGATCGCATATGGGCGCGGTGGGGCATTGGACACCGTCATCGAGGGTGTCAGCGGTGTTTTATTTCATGAACAGACCGCCGAAGCCCTAAACCTGGCCATCGACCGGTTCGAGAAGAACCCGGATTTGGTGAAGGATCCAGCGACGATCAGGGCGTTGGCGGATACATTCGATGTTGAGGTCTTCAAGCAAAAGATATGGGCACTAATCGCTGACGCGCGGGCAAACGCCTGACGCGGACGCAACGCACGCAGGACTTGTAGGTCATTAAGCGGTTTTTCCTAACTTGCCGCTGATTGACACACAGACAGCGAGTCCTGACCCATGACCACCAATCCTTTCGTAAACCGAGTATCCAGCCTGTCCGGTCCTGCCCGAGATATTGCACCCGTGACGCCTTCGGATACTGCGGACCTGCCCGATGTGGCGATCGGGCTATACGTTGAATCGGGCGGGACGATTGTGTTGACGACTGTTCGCAGGGAAATCCGCACGGTGCAGGTTCTGGACTTTTCGATCCTGCCAGTGGGCGTCAGCCGTGTGCATGCCACGGGCACAACGGCCAGTGGAATCCATGCAATGGTGCTGGCATGAAGCTGACCCGCGACCTTTCTGTTACGTCGCACCCCGCGCGCCGGGTATCTGGCCCAGCCCTGTCACTTGATTTCGAGCGGCAGGAGTACCGGCGGTTCGGGCGCCCCATCGCGTTGAGCGAGGCGATGACCTTCGCGCGTGCCTCTTCGGCCCGGCAGGCCGGGGCCTCGGGCATGATCGAGACGGTGGGCAATGGCGTATTGCGGCGAGATCATGTGGTCGGAACCGGAGCGTTCCGGGGGGCCTTGTTCGAAGGTCAGGCCACCAATCTGCTGCACTATTCAGATGACTTTACCCAATCCTACTGGAACGGATATGCGCGTAAGCCCAGTTTCGTCGGCGGGCAGCTTGCGCCGGACGGGACGGCTTCGGCCCTGACATGGAATTGCGCGGATACCACGGGCGGCCCGGACCTGAACCGAGGCGGGGTACTTATCCCCTATCTTGGGGCGTCGGGCATGGCGACGGTCAGTATCTGGTTGCGTGCCAGCGTACCTTTGACCATGCGGTTCGGGCAGTCGGACAAGACATCAAAAACGATTAACGTCACGACCCAATGGCAACGGTTCAGTCACACGGATCTGTTGCCCAACAATCAGAACCGGATCTTTATCCTGTATGAGGCCATCAACAGCGATATTGACCTCTTTATCTGGGGCGCGCAGGCAGAAACCGGCAACACACTGACAAGCAATATCGCCACAAACGGGGCCGAGGTCACGCGCGCAGCCGATCAAGCTGGGTTGACCGGTTTGACCGGAGCGTTTGAGGTCACTGTCACATACGAGGATGACAGTCAGGACGTGATGTCCAATCAGACCGTCACCGACGGCTGGTGGCCCGTGCTGTCGCAGCCCAGAGTCAAGTCCATCGTGCTGAGCTGATGGGGCCTGCATCCACCTGAAATGCCGTGGATCTGTGTTTGGTCTACGGCATTTCGGCATTCAAAAAACAACTTAAGATTGTTTCTCGCCAAGCGAGCGGATAGGCTTGCATAAAGTCTTTCGGGTTCGGCAATAAGGCGGTCCTCCTGCGATGTTCTTTCTGGCTTGGATGCTGATATGCGCTGCGCTGGGGCTGTTCTTTTGGGTGGCCCTGTCGTTGCGGTCAGCTCCGATTGTGCTGAGCCTGATGTTCTTCGCTCTGATCTATTGCATCCGTCCAGCAATGATCATGCTTGGGGCAAATCTGGTGAATCCTGCGCTGTTCAATGACTCGGCCGAGCTGGGTGCTTTCGCGTTGATCTACGCGTTCTTGTATCTGTCTGCGGCGCTGGTCACGGTTGTGATCTTGAGTGCTGCGCGTCCCGGATTCGGTGCCGGTCTGTTTCCCGCAATATCGTCACGCGTCGATACCGTTTCGGCGCTTGTGGCTATTCTTCTGACCATCGTTGCAATGGGTATCGGCGCACAGCTATTTCTGAAATTCGGGTCGCTTCAGGCAATCCTTTTTGCAGCGAAGATCACAAAAGACCTGGCGGGCACTTTTGGGCTTAGGTCCCTTGTCGGGCTGGGAGCATTCTTTTCTTCGGTCGCCTTGTTGATCAGTTTGCGCGACAGGCGTATCGGCAAAACGGTCTTATTCAGCCTCTGTTTTGGTATCAATCTGTTTGTCTTTTCCCTGTGGGGCACTCGGCTGGAAGCGTTCGTACTGCTGTCCGGTACACTGCTGGTCTTGACCTCGCGCGCGGGGCAGATCGACCTGTGGAGTATCGTGAAATTCTCGGTCTGGGGGTTTTGCCTGCTGTTTGGTGCGACAGTGTTGTACATCTACCGCCTTGCGCAATTGTCCGGCAGTTGGGAGGTCGCCTTTTCCCGCGATTTGACCACGACGACCGCGGTGTCCATGCATATGACGCGGTTCGATTCCCTGATGCTGGTGGTGCAGGATTTTACTTCGGGGCTTCACACGCGGGTCGGAGAAGACTTCTACAACGGTCTGATCATGGTCATCCCGCGCGCTCTGTGGCCAGACAAGCCTTCGCAACTGTTGATCGGCCAGTGGTTCCGGCAATGGTATGAGCCAAACGCGGTCAACGGTTGGACGGTCGGGGGACCGGGCGAGTATCTGGTGAACTTCGGGTTGGCGGGTGTCATTCTAGGCGGGATCGTGTTTGGCGTGATGCTGACAGTGATCCATTCGGGCTATCGCAAGATGGGTGCGGATCAACCCTTGTCGGTCATGCTGTCGGTTGTGTTGGTGCTGATCGTGGTGCCCGAAGGCTCGCCCATTCAACTACTGCCAAGGGTTGTACTTTGGTGTATACCGATTTGGCTGGTTGTTTGGGCGGCAAGAATGCGGCTCAGAGCTCCGGTTGCAAGCGTTCCAAAAGTGCCGTTTCCCGGTCGCTGATGGCTTGGGCCAGAGCTGCGCGCAGTTCAACCTCGCGAGCGCTTTGGCCGGGCTTGTGCGGGGTTGTGTTGAGCCTTCGGTACACTCGGCGCGCTGTCTCATACAGAGCGCCTTTGGGCAGTTTACCCCGGATCGCCGTGTTCAAAGATTGCAGCAACCGGTTACGGACAAAATAGGTTTCGTTCGACCCGTCAAAGAACAGCGGCACATTCGTTTCAAGTCCCAACCGCCCAAGCAACGCAGCTACAGTATTTGCAGGGTCGGACAACATATGGCGCATCTCAAGATGGATGACGCGTTCCGGCCCCAGATCTCGCCGCCACAAGGCCAACCAATAGCCGAACGCGGCCCAGTCCAGAGCGTTGCGCAGGTGATCCTGAGGAAAATGGCTGGATGCACGCCCGTCCAGAACCATCTCGAAAAACATCTCGATCGAAATTGACGCGTCGATATAGCGCTTGTTGTTCGAGAAGTAGTGATAGGTCGAGGTGATCTGATCCACCGGGTCACGTGTGATGAAGATGACCGGCGGCCGGTGCGCCATCGCGGCGATGGTTTTACGGGCGGTTTCGTGATGCGCATAGGCAGGTGTTGAATCCAGCCACAACGCATTGTCGGGCGCATCGGGAAACAGCGCAGCATATCCCGCAAGACCCTGGGTAAAAACGCTGTGTTCGGGTCGAAAAAAGTGGCTGTCGCGGTCGTAGAGGAACTCCAGCTCTTTGCGCACACCGCCCGAGATTTGCGGATGCTGAACCAACCAGTCATGCAGCGAACTGGTGGCGCATTTGGTGAAGCCGCAGATGAACAGATCGGGCAGGCGGTGGGGGCGCTCAGTCATCGCGGGTCTCCTTCGGCAGACCGGTGGCGCGATACAGCAGGTCCTCGTAGGCGTCGATCATCCGCGTCGTGCGAAACGGGGCAAGATTGGGTTCAGGGTCTTGCATGCGTGTCGCGCGCACCCGGTCGGGATTTTGGGCAAGGTCGTTGAAAATCGCTGAGAGCGTCGGGGCGTCGATTTGTTCGGGGATCAGGCCGCGATGGGGTGGGATCAGTTCCGGTATGCCGCCATTTGGGCTGCCGACCACGAATAAGCCGCGCGCCATGGCCTCGATCACGGTGCGCCCAAAAGGTTCGGCCCAAAGCGCAGGCAGAAAAAGCACGTCGAGCCTGTCGAGAAATGCGATGGCCTCCTGTCGACCGGTCAGACAGATCCCGGCGGCAGCGGGGTCATCCGGCAGGGCGATGCCCTGATTGTCCCCGGCCAGAAGCAATCGGTGCCCGTTCTGCGCGAGGTCAGTGTTTTGCCATGCGGTGATCAGCTCGGCCACGCCTTTGCTGGGGTGAAGGCGGCCCAGATAACCAAAGGTCAGGGGCGTGCCCGCATCCGGCGCAGGTGCGCGCGGTGCTTGCAGAAATCTGTCCGGCACCGCGTTGTAGATGACGGTTGGCGCATATCCCAGCATGGTTTCGTAAATCCGCGCCACGTGATTGGAAATCGCCACGACGTGTTTTTGTCGTCGCAGGATCAACCGGCGCAGGCCAGTGGCGTAGAAACACGGGCTGAGGGCGGAATTGCAGCCTGCGCCGCCATGCTCCATCGTGCCAAAGGCGCAAAACCAGCCGTAGTCGCGGATGACCGGGACACAGGCGATGCGGGTTAGCAGACAGGCCAGCATGAAAGCCGATCCATGCCCGGCGGGGTTGTTCATCAGCACCACATCTGGACGGGTGCGCCGCAGCCATCGCAGACAGCGCAGGACCAGGACGGGGTCAATTTCGCTGCGCAAGATCCAGGCCATGCGGGTGGCAAAGCGGCGCGGGCCATGCAAGGGGCTTTTGCCGATCGGCAGGCCCTGAACGACGTCAATGGGGATGTCGTCGACATGATCCGGGTATGGGCGCCACCCGTCCGAGACCACAACCCGCACCTCATGCCCGCGTGCCTTTAAGCTGCGCGCGATGTCCCGTGCTGATCGCTCGGACCCGCCAAGCTCGTTGGGGGCGTAGTTGAAACACTGGATGGCAATCTTCATCAGGGCTGCCCTTCGCGCATGAGACCCAGAATCGAAGGATCAATTCCCATCTCGCTCCGGGCGTATCTGACGGCCTGCAGGTTCCAGCCCGCGACGGATAAAGCAAGACACAGCGCGGCCCCTACCGGGCCAAAGGCCCAGATCATCGGGATCATCGCCGCCATTGCTATCAAGTTCATCCGCGCCAGCAGCCGAAAGGCCGCTCGGTCGTGGCCCGTAAGCTCAAGCAGGACCGAGGTCGGTCCGGTCAGCGCATTCACCGCATAGGAACCTGCCACGATTAACAGAACATTGTAGCCGGTTTCGAACCCGGTTCCGAACAAAGACAACAGCCAGACACCAAACAGGATCAGCCCGAGGAAGATCAGCAAGGCCGACCCCCCAGCGATGGCGGCGACGGTAGCGCATGTGCGTTGCAACGCACGGGTTTTGCCGTCGTGATGCAGGCGCGAGATTGTGGGTGAGACGACCATATTGGCGGCCAGCAGTACAAGGTTCATCAACAACGCTATCCGCAGCGCGGCAAAGGTTGGTCCGGTGTCCGCCGGGCTCAGCATCAATCCCAGCAAAACCACGACAAGGTTCGGGGCGGTGATTTGCAGGACAGATACACCCCAAAGACCCCACATACGCGGTCGCCATGTGGCCCGGTCATAGGCAGCTGGGGCCAGAAAAAGAGCCTTGGGTCGGGTCGCTGGATGCAGATGGACCTGAATCAGAACCATCGCCACTAGCAGTGCGGTCAGCAACCAGGTGATTTGCGCAGCACTGCTCTGCCCCGGCCAGAACAGGATTAGGGGGATCGCCGACAGTATCACCAACCCGCGCCAAATCACATCCCGAGGCGCTAGGGCCAAGCTCATCCGGTCATAGGCACGCAGGACAAATGCGAAATATTCCGCCCAGGCCGTGGTCAGCGCGAATACCCCCGTGGCCGCAATGAAAGGCCATCCAAGCTCGGGTCGCATCCAAATAAAGGCTGGGGCCGACAGGACCGCAAAAGCCACGGTACCCAGCGTGATAATCCAGAACCCATCGCGAATCCGACCCGTTGCAAGCCTGTTCTGACCTTGCGCTGCGTAGATCGAGACATAGCGCAGGCTCAGCATCCGTTGTCCGAAACTGCCCGCCACCGCCAGCAATACCGCCAGCGAAAATCCAAAACCGAAGGTGCCATAAGTCGAGGCATTCAACGCCTGTGCCAAGACCAGAAACATGGCAAATTGCAGGCCTGCGGCCCCAACCTTGATGACAAGGGCGGCAAGCCCGCCTTTCATGAGGCGCTGTCTTATGGGGTTGGACTTGTCTGGCATCGGTGGATTTACACGGGTCCCTTAGCTTCCCACCGCCACAATCGGCGCGGTGATCAGAGACGGGGTGATCTGGTCGATCGTGCGGCCCCAGCGCGTAACCGGGTTTTCGGCGATGAAGATGATGTCATTGCGGCGCAACTCAAACCGAGCGGCCAGCGTTAAATGCGCGGCGTTGCGGATGTCCAGATGCCAGGCCGTCACCGCGCCGAATTCGCGGATATCTTCGGACGCGCGCAGCACATAAACCTCAGACGCGTCCCCGGTTTTCTTGGCGATCCCGCCGCCCGTGTCAAACAACGCGTCCGCCAGTGTGGCCGTGCGCTCGAAGGGCAGGGCATAGCGGCCCTGATTGCGGACCTCGCCGCTGAGATAGACATAGTCCCGGTCCACCGCGTCCAACTCGATGGTTTGCAGGAATGTCTCGCGCCGCTCGTTCAACTCGTCCCGGCGTAGGGTAACAGCGGTCGACAGTTCCTGCAGGGCGGTCTGGCGACCCTCCAGCACCGTTTCGCGCAGCTGGATTTGCTGCGCAAAATACCGCTCGGCCCGGTCCAGATCGTAATCTGTATCCACAAAGACCGAGTCATCAGCGATCAGGGTCAGGTTCTGCAAATCCGGGCGCGCATAAAGGTCCTCAAGCGGGATCTGGTACATCTGCCCGTTGCGGTAAACGCGGACCGAGCTGTTGTCGATATCGCTGACCTTGACCGACCCGGCGGCAGAGAGCGCCGCGCCCAGCGTTAGTTGCGTCAGGTTGATGGGCTGCACGCCGGGCTGTCCGACCGCCCCCCCGACCGAGACGCGGCGGGCGTTGAACTCGGCAATTTCCAGGCTGAACGTGGGGTCGATCTGGTTTTCGACAAGGCGCTGGAACAGCACGGCTTCGGCCTCGTCCACGGTCAGACCTTCTAGGCGCACGCGGCCGACATCGGGGATGTTGATCGCTCCGTCATCCTGCACCGTATAGCCGTTGCGGCTGTTTTGGGCGGCCAGCAGGCCAGATAGTTCTCCGGCTGTGCCCTGGGTCGAGGGGGTCGATAGCACCAGCACATCCCCGGTGCCGATCGTATAGGGCCCCGGCGTGACATCGGGCGGTGGGTCCAGCTGCAACCCGCTGCGCGACCCATCTTGAGTTGAGGGGGCATCGGGCAGCGGACCCAGTCCCCGCTGGCTGGTGCCCGCGCCGGACCCCGCCGAAGTTCGAAACACCGATGGCAGGGTTTTGGGCGCATAAGGTGCGCGATTGGCGACCATCACGGTTTCCGGTGTCACCGGCACCACCCGCACCTTGCCGCTGTCGGACACACCCGCCGTAACCGAGGGGCTGCGATAGATCGTCGAACAGCCCGAGATCAGGCCGCCCACGGACAGCGCAAGGACGAAAAGTGGAATTCGGCGCATGGTTAGCCTCCTGCCATGTATAATTCTAACTCGCATCCGGCACCGCCTTCATGAACAGGTTGCCGAGGAAATCGCCGGTCCATTGCGAGGACTGGATGATGGTTTGGCTGCCATTTCGCAGCCAATATGTATTGGTGAAACTCTGCGCGGTGCCAAAGCACTGTTCTTGCCACTTGCGCGTGGCCACAGGATTACCTTGCTGCACGATGGTATCCGGCCCAAGCGCTGTGATCCGGCAGTCATAGGCATGCAGCTCGATCTCATCATTGCCGTTGAGAAAGCTGTGAAACCGCTCGGCGCGCCCTTCCTGACCGCTCAGGATCAACCCGGCGCTGTGCCGGATGTCCGACCCAGCCATGCCAGAGCCGAACCCTTTGGTCGAGGTCAGAAAACCCTGTTCCAGCGTGATGGTCGCCCCATCTGCCGTCAACCAGGTTTGCACGTCGTCCCGTGTCACCTCTAACAGCATCACACCGCTCAGGTCGCGCGACGGAAAGGCGACCTCAAGCCGGGGTGGGATCGGGCGTTGTGCGGCCAGCGCATCGGCGCGGGGGTGAAAGCGGGGCGCATCGGGACGCAGCGCGCCGCGCAACAGGTCGAACTCATCCCGCGCCTCGCCACAGGCGGCCAGCGAGAGGGCAAGGCAGAGGAGCGCAAAAACTCTCATCGCCAGAACCTACCCCAGCCGCGCGACAATTCCTGCGCTCGCGCCTCGCGGGTGACGCCATATAGCCGGTTGCGCACATTCAGCCGCGCGCCACCGTCGCGCAGGACGGGGCGGATGGTTTGTCTGATCTTGTTGCGCGATGGGCGACCCGTCAGCCATGAGATCGGGATCTCAAGCCGAATGCCCTTGTCGAATGAGCCTTCGCCGAACTCTTCGAACCCTACCGTGGTCAGGGTAAAGAAAGCACCTACCGTGAACCCGTTGGTAAATTCCCGATCCAACGAGAACGTCGCGCCATAGTCCCCTGCCAGATAGCGGCCCGCGTCGATCTGGGCATGATAGTCCCCTGGCAGGTCGTAATAGGCCGAGACATGGCCTGTGGCGACGGAATAATCCTGAAAGCCGAACAGCACGTCAAAATCACGCTGCGCCACGTAATTCGCCTCGACCCCCAAGGCGAGGCGACTGTTGGTCGGGTACCACAGAAGCTCGGCCGACACCCCGCCAAACATGGTCTCCAGATATCCCAGCGTGGTGCGGGCGTAGAAATCGGTGCGTGGTCTCCACAGGTATTCGGCGGTCATATGCTCGACCCGCAGGTTGGATTCGCGGGCATAGATCGCCCAGTCCGACCGAACAGGCGGCAGGGTGGAATCCGAAACGCGCGTGGTGTCGTCCAGCGTGCTCAGAACTGGTTGGCGCAGCCCGGTGGACAGGGTCAGGCCCGGCCTCAGCGTATAATCCAACCCCAACGCGGCGCCGATTTCATACCGCAATGGGTCGTCGGGATCGAAGAAGGAAAAGTTCAGGTAAGGCCCGAACCGATAGGAAAAATGCGGATAGGCGTCGCGCAGTACGCCGCCTTGTAAGATCGGGATCGTGTCCGAAATCTCGACCCGCGCGAGGCTGCGCCATGCGTTGTCCGGGTCATGCTCCAATTCGTACAGATCGTTGCGGTCCACCTGCACCGCACCCAGTGGCACGCCGTTGGACATCAGCGCAATGTTAAAGGTCTGTGTCCGCGGCGGCTCGGTATTGGCCAGAACCCGAGCGGTGCGGCCCAAGGCCTGCGCCGCCTGTCCATAGGTTCCGTTCTCGACCCCGACCGTCACAGCATCGCGGTCCTGCGACAGGTAGACCAGCCGCAGCCCGTCGCGGTCCAGCGCGGCGCGGATGTCCTCTTGGCTGTCACCGGGTGCGCGCAATGGCTGGGGCGAGGCCCCTTGCCCCCCCGGCGCGGGCGTCTGCCGCGGGTCGATGAAATAGCTATAGGTCAGCCCCAGCGTGGTTCCGTACAGCACCGAAGTGGTCAGTTGCGATCCGTTCCGAAACCGATACTGTGCGGCGATGTTGAACGGGGTGCGGATGTCGAACCCGATCCGGTCGCGCTCCTCATCATAAAGATCGGGGGAGTATTCTGCCAAAAAGGTCAGCCGGTCGTTATATTGCCAACTGCCCCCGGCGAACAGGGCGGCGTCGCCCTGAAACCAGTTGCCGAAGTCCAGACGTCCGGTCTCCGAAAGATCACCGGCGCGGGGGTCGCTGCGCTCGTCAAAGCGGCTGCTGATCAGGCCCAAGGGGTTGGCAAAGCTGCCACTTCCAGCCAGTCGCCCCCAGCCGATGCCTCCGGTCAGCTTGAACCGGTCGCGGATCGTTTTGGTCGCAACGATATATTCCGTGGCATAAAGCCCGGTCCCGCCGAAATCCCGCAATCCCAGCACGATGGCGGGCGCTTGGCGGCTTTCTTCGCGCAGGCGGAAATGGATGTCGAAGCTGCGGTCATAGCGATCACCGCGCGCGCCATCAAAGCCTTTCAGGACGGCGTAGCGGAAGCTGCCATGAACCCAGGGCAGCATCTGAAATGTCATGGTTGCACGCGCAGTGTCCCGAAAAGCGGATGCGGTAAAGACCAGCGCACCATCATCGAACATCTCGGCTGTGGGCAACTCGATCAGGCCCGGCGTTCCGTATGTGGACACGGTCTGAGCCTGTACCATGCCTGCCAGAGTTGCGCCGATCACAGCCATCGCAATTGTCCAGCCTCGTATTCCCGTTTGGTTCGTCACGTCACCATGTCACTTCAAACTTTCCGAGCGATCCCGACACAGGAATGTGGATTGTAGTCAGCACCAAGTAATACTCACCCTATAGGAGAAATACAGTTTTGAATTTCCGGTAGCTGAATTTCCTTTGGGATGAAAGGTCGGCAATTAGGTCGAAAATTCTGGGGCGTATTTCATTTACCGCTGAAAGCCATTCAATTTATTGAAATACAAGTTGATTTTATTAATACATTGTTCACCATTGACGCTATAAAGACAGTGTAATTTCTCAGGTGTGGTATCGGCGGCACAGGTTTCGCTTCAGGAGCTTTCGGATGTTCAGAACTTCAGCATTGGTTCTTTTGATATCAACCACAGGTGTAGTTGCTCAACAGGCAGAAAACACCGACGCCTCGGAAGACGTCGAGGATACAGTCACAGCTGCCGAAGCCGCTGAAGAGGCGGGTGTAACGGGCTTTGTCCCTCTGGTCGCCCCTGCGCTGGGTGCTGCTGCCGCCGCTGTGGGTTTGGCGGCTGCCGGGGGTGGGTCGTCGACCACAACGACCAGCACGGTCAGCACCAACTGATCCTTGACCCCGCCAAAAATGGCGCTCCTAGTTGCTATAGTAGGATGCGCCGTAGCGGCCATAGGCATAGCCATATTGCTTGGCGCTGCGCAATTTGATCTGCCCCATGACGATCCCCGTTAGGCGTTGATTGTCCATGTGGAACAGCCGAATGGCCTCGGTCACATCCTGTTCGGCTGTGGCATTCCACTTAATAGTCAGCAAAACGGCGTCGGCATTGCGCGCGATCAGTCGGGCATCTGACACCAGTAGCGTGGGCGGCGTGTCGATCAGGATGACATCATAGAACTTGCGCGTATCCTCCAGAAACTGTCGGAAGCGATCCGAGGCGAACAGATCCGCCGCATTGGTCGCTGTTTTCTGACCTGCCAGGATATCGCACCCGATCAGCGGGTCTTGAAAGATTGCATCCGTGGCAGCAACATCTCCGGCCAGAACCGAAACGATCCCGGTATTCGGCACATCGCGCAATTGGTCGGTCATGGTCAGGCGGCGGATATCTCCCTCGACCAATAGGACTTTTTTACCAATCCCGACAAAGTTCTGCGCCAATGCCATGGTGTTGGTGGTTTTGCCTTCGCCAGGCAGCGATGACGTCATGACAATAACCTGCGGCGGGCGATCCACGTTGGACAACATCAGAGAGGTTCGCAGATTGCGCACCGCCTCAGCCGTTGCGGAGGCGGGCTTGGCGGCGAGATAGTCCAAAACCTTGCGCCGGTCGCGGGCTGGAAAGGTCGGGATTTTACCCAGAACGCTGTAGCCGGTCTTGCGCTCAACCTCGGGCGCTGAACGATACCCTTTTCTCCGCGCCTCCAGTACAAAGACAATGGCGGTACCCACGATCAGACCAAGGATTGCGGCCAAAACCAGCATCAGCGGTTTTCTCGGGCGCGACGGGTCCGTCGGAATAACGGCGCGCGAGATTTGGCGACTGTCAGCCTTCTGTATCCCCTCCTGCGCCGAGGTCTCCTTAAGACGGGTCAGGAAATACTCGTACAGCAGACGAACAGCCTCGGCCTCACGGGTGAGTTGCTGTAATGCGATGAGGTCCGCATTCTGCTGAGTGATCTGTTCGGACAGGTCTTGCGCAGATTGGGTCAAAGCCTGCGCCTGTTGCGCGGCGCGCCGGGCCTCAAGCGCGGTGCGGGCCAAAAGACTTTCGAAGGCTGTGTCGAACTCAGTCGTTTGGCCACCCGCCAATTGCGCAAACAACCGGTCCAGTTGCGGATCACCCGCCTCCTGCGCCTGTTCCGCGCGGGTGGTCGCGGCGGTCAGGCGATCAAACCTTGCTTGCGCCGCGATTTGCGCAGCCGCAGCGGTTTCGCCCCGGTCACGCAAATCCTTGAGCTGGACTTCCTGAAGCTGCAACGCCTCGGCAGATACCAAAGCGGTTGACGTGTCAAAGGCACTCAACTTGGCCTCTGACGCTTCCAATTCCTGCTGCAACTCAGCCACTCGGTCGGTCAGCCAGGCGGTGGCCTGCTCGGTCGCTGCGAATTTTACTTCGATCTGGTCGCGCACATAAAGGTTAACGATCGTATCCGCGATCAGGGCTGATTTGCGGGCCGATTCAGTCTCGACCGTCACGCGGAACACAAGGCTTTGGGGCAGGTTTCGGATCGAAGTATTCTGCAACAGCGCGGTGATCACGCTATCGCGGGTGATTTGGGCGCTGATTTCATCCGGCAAAGGCGCGGGCTGCGGTGACAGGCCTAAACCATCCTTGATTTTGTCCCTCAGCGTTTTAGGCAGCAGCGCAGCGTTGAATTCCGGATCGGAGGTCAGGTCCAGCCTGTCGACGACCTTGCCAATCAGTCCACGGGATCTAAGAACCTCAAGCTCGGAATTCACCTCGGTCGACTCGCCGGACAAACCGCCGACAACAGACTGGAGGTCGACAATGCTCTGCTGTTGCGTCTCAAGCATCACAACGGCGCTGGACCGGTACATCGGTACCGCCGCGAAGATCAGGTAGGCGAGCGTTGCCATCACAGTCAGCGCTGTGGCGGCGGCGATCACCCATTTCCCGAACCAAAGGGTTGCGAAAAGGGCGCTCAGGTCAACGATCTCGCCATCAAATGGGTCAGCGCCCGTGGGCCGCGGAGCGGTCAGGGGCGGGTTTGGAACAGTGAATTGCTTCATCAGAGTTTGGTCGTCTGCTCGAAATGCATTCTATGCGCGTTTTAGAAACCATATAGACACGTAAGGGTAGAATAAACCCTGACAGTGCGTTTATCGTCCCGTTCGCATGACCACGGCTGAGACTGTTCGGAAAAGGATGCTGATATCTTTTCGAAAACTGCGCTGAGCCAGATAGGCCACGTCCATCGCGATCCGTGCGTCATAGCTGACATCATTGCGCCCCGAAACTTGCCACAGCCCTGTAATGCCCGGTTTCTGCGCCACATAGGCCGAAGCGGCGGCGCCGTATTTCACCAACTCGACGGTGACGACGGGGCGTGGGCCGACAAAGCTCATCTCGCCTTTCAGGACGTTCCAGATTTGCGGCAACTCATCCAGACTGGTCCGGCGTAGAAGATGACCCAGCCGGTTGATGCGTGGATCATGGGTGAGTTTGCGGTCTCTTTCCCATTCAATCGCAGCCTGCGGGTTGGCCTGAAGATAAGCACGCAGTTGTGCCTCGGCATCGACGCACATGGTTCGGATCTTCCAGCATTTGAACAACGTTCCGTTCTTGCCAACGCGTTTTTGCCCAAAGAAACCTGGACCGCCCTCGCAGCGCATCAAGGCCCAAAGGACCAGAACGACCGGCGTTACAACTGGCAGCAGTAGCAGCGCAAGGCAGATATCAAAAGCGCGTTTGCCCAACCCGGAATAGATCCCCGATGGTGTATCAGGCGGGACGGATGAGGGGGCCGCGGCATCCTCGGCAATTGTTGCTGCGCCAAAATCCAGCATTCAAAAAAATCCCGGTTCCCAAATGTTGAACTACAACTTAAGGGTGTATAAAACGAAAATTAGTTAATGAGAGGTTGATAAGAGCTGAGTGCAGCAAATTTTTGTTGACCAACTTGCAGAAAACTCGATGGCGCAGGCGTATACGCAAAGCAGCCTGATCAAACGTGGGTTTTTAGCATGGAGGAAGGCACGAGACCGAGATGTCAGGCCTTGGGCAGTGGCAGACAGCCCGGCAGGCCCGCAGGGAGCACCAGGCGAGCGCCCATATTATATAGGGATTTTACAAATCCCTCGCTTTCTGACGCGACGGTCAGGCTGAAGGGCGAGGCCGCAAGGACCGAGACGTCGCCGGGCAGCGCCTCAAGCATCTGCGTTTTGGGCAGGACAACCACATAGGCCGGGGCGTCGTCTGTCAGCAAAGCCACAACAACAAGCGTGGACAGCCACCCCAGAAACATCAGCGGCAGGGCAATCAGAACCGCCCTAATAGTCATGGATATGTTCCAGTGCCAGGCCTGACCCCGGAAGTTGGCGCAGACGTTCGGCCAGATCGGACACTTTGACGACGATCAGATGTCGGTGGTCGCCGAACCCTTGGCGAGGCGCGCTGTAGATCGCGTCTGCCCGCGTGGGCTGATCCGAAATTGCGGTAAACAGGATGTCGTCATTGCCTGCGATCTCGACCACGTTCACACCGTCACCGGCCATCTGCACCAGCAGATTGGTCAGGGCGCGGTAGCGTGGCGTCTCGATCTCAATCCCTTCGGGGCGCTGGGCGATGACTTGCATGTCGGGATAGGCGGGCAACTCGCCCTCTGAGGTGACGATCATGCGAAGGGTCAGCTCATCCTGACCGACCTGCTCAACGGCCTGTTCAATCACCCTGGCATAGCCACCCTTGGCGGTGTATTCCAGACCCAGAGCTATTGCGCGTTCAGTGTCGCGGATCGAGCCGCTGGACTGGTCAATCAAGCTTTGGGCATCG
The DNA here is from genome assembly GCF_056535645.1 of Ruegeria sp. BK1. Lineage (NCBI taxonomy): Bacteria > Pseudomonadati > Pseudomonadota > Alphaproteobacteria > Rhodobacterales > Roseobacteraceae > Ruegeria > Ruegeria sp. BK1. The sequence continues at coordinate 2,907,814 of NZ_JBQFIS010000001.1, forward strand.
TCGTCAAAGCGCCACTTGTACCATGGCACCTGTTGCAGGAATTCAGCGTAATCTGATGCCTGCTGCGCCGACAGTTCATCCAGGGGAGCCCGTTCCGGGCCGCGCAGGGCGGTAAACAGGCGGCCGACTGTCTCTTCGTACAGTGCCTTCAACGCCAGTTCCGCCGTGAAACTGGCCCCGATCACATAGATCGTTTGCTTGGTCTCACCGTCAATCTCGCCATGGGCAGCGGCTGTTTCGGTCAGCGCGCAGAGCGAGCTCCAGAACCCCGTGATCCCTTGCCAGAAGCCGTAGTCATGTGGATCGCCTCGGCTCAGAACCTCGGCATAATCCTCATAGGCGTGGACGATGTGCCATTCAGGATAGGTCATCAGGCTGCGGGTTTCGGGGCGATGATGCTCGGCCGGTAGCAGGGCGTCATAGGGTTGCGCCTGCGCAGTGCCCTTGCAACTCGTTTCGACATAGATGATCGGGGCGGCCAAGCCGATCCCGACCAGCACCAACAGCAGAACCAGCCTGCGCAGCCATCTCAGCAGAAATCTCATGTCGTCCTCCGTGCGTCACGCAGACCGGCCCAGGCGGCCACCCCTCCCAGCGCCAGATGCGGCAGGTTTGCCAGCACGCGTCCGAGGGACAGGTCCATCCCGGCTGAGTTGTTCGTGAAGATCCCCAGATCCAGATAGCCATAGCCAGTGAAGAACCCGAAAACTCCGTCGCCCAGATAGGCCAGCCCGAACAGGATCAGAAAGGTGCGCGCCGCGCGATGGGACCAAAGCCCGGCAATCAGCGCCCAGAAGGCCGACGCCACATGCAGCGCGTCGTCATAGATATCCAGGGCAAAGATGCCAAAAGCCAGACCGTTTTCATCCGTCAGACCGGGTATGTAATTCAGCGACGCGGCAATCATCAGTGCCACAAAATACCCCATACAGAGTTTTTGAAGATTGGTCATAGCTGCCCCAAATAGCTGTCCCAAAGGTTGTTTCTTAACACCAGTTGCGGATCTAACGCGCGTTTGGCCTGCGCAAACTCCCGCGCGCGCGAATAGGCGGCGGTCAGTTGATCCAGCCGCGCGTGCGGGCGGTAGGGCAGGTAATAAGCCCCGCCGATCGCGGTGATCCGGTCGATCAGCTCTTGCGTCATACGGGCCATGTCGGCCTCGGCGCGGTCGGTCATCTCCTGACTGAAGGACATAACCGCAGCGATGCGTGGTTCCGAGGCGAAGGACAGAACCGCCTGATCGTCTTGCGCCACATAGCGCAGGGTCACGTTCAGAAACTCCTGATACGAGGCCGGGATCACCTCGCGGCAGGCGGTCAGGAAATCGTCAAAGGCGTCGAAGCCCACGAAATATTCGTGCAGGATATCGGTGCGGTCCGGGTTGCGGTCGTCCAGCGTGACAACCGGTTCGTTGATCAGGGAATTCCGCGTTGCCTCACCCCCGCCCAAGGCTGGGCCTAGCGTGGTTTCGTTCCACCAGCGAAAGGATTTGAACGCCTCGTTGCCTAGCTGCGCGCGGTAGAGACGACTGGCGGCATGCGACATCCATCCCGAGCCGGATGCCGGCGGCAGGTCCGATTGATCCTCGGTCTCGCGGTAGGTGATCAGCAAGGCTTTTTCAAAGAAGGACGCCCTTTCGACATTGAGCCTGCCATAGGCCATCGACACAGCCGGGTCAGCCACGGCCTGGCGGAAAGCGTTGGCAAAGGCGCTGGCTTCCATCAATTTGAAAGTAGGTGATAGCCGTGTATTAGAGACCATTTCGACTTCTAGATCGACGATGATGCCGATCAGCCCATAGCCTCCCATGCCCAGATTGAACAGGTCGGCGTTTTCCGTGGGCGAGCATGTCACAAGCTCTCCGTCCGGTAGGATCATGCGCAGGGATCGCACGGTTGCGCCCATCGGTCCGAACGGAACCGGCCAGCCATGGGCGTTGACGGAATAGGTCGCGGCGACGCCGAAATCGTGGTTCGATTGCATCACCTTGGGCGACCATCCTGCAAGGTCCAAAGCCGCAATGACCTGAGACCAGCGTGCCCCGGCATGGGCGCGGTATGTCTGCGCTGCGCTGTCAATCTCGACCGAGCCGTTGTCAAAGGTGATCGCTGTGCCATCGCGCGGGATGGCTTGCGCCCCCATCGAATGGCGCGCGGCACCGACATTCACCGGGCGGCCCTCGGCCTGTGCCTGCGCCAGTTCCTGACGGATGGCCGTGATCAGGGCTTCATCAGCATTCTCGGTCATCACCAGATGCTTGTGTACCGGCGTCGGTGACAATCCGCTGGCGTCATTCAGGATCGTGGCATCCGACACGGCAGGCGTGTAGCGGGTGCCGTCATAAACGGGCAGGTCTGGTCCCAACCAACGAGACAATCCCCAGCCCGCCACTCCACCGGCGGCGAAAAGTGCGGCGCGTCTGGTGAAAATCGTCATACGTCTTCCTTTGATAGCGTCGGCCCGGGCATGGCCTTCAGCACGTCAATTAATGCGGTTTGAAACTGCTCTGGGTCCTCGATTTGCGGGACGTGACCTACATCGGGCAAGACGATCAGCGGTGCTTCGGATAGCAGCGCGTGCAAGGCGTGGGCTTGCGCGACCGGGGTCACGGTATCTTCCGCGCCCCAGATCAATGCGACCGGCAGGTCGAGCGTACGCCAGCTTTCTGCCCGTGTGCTGCGCGCGTTCTGCGGCGGCACAAGCAGGTGCGGCAACCAGTCCGCAACGGCCTTGGTATATCCTTCGCGGGCCATTGGATTGCGCAATATCGAGACGATTTCAGGCGTTGCAGCCAGTTTCACATGCAAAAACGCGCGAAGGAAATGGCGCGTTAGCAGTGGATTAGAGACTGTTGTGGCGGCTATACCCTGTCGCAGCAGCCCATTTCGCAGGTAAATGGGCTCAGAAGTTGGAGAGTCATGCGCCTCAAGCGCAATCGCCCCACAAACTATGACCAACCCGGACACCAAATCGGGGCGCAGCATAACAGCCTCGGCCACGGGCCCTGCGCCGATGGAATGCGCGACGGCGATCGGAGGGCTGTCCAGCTCTTCGAGAAGGGCGATAATGCGTTCGGCCTGACGCGTCCGACTGTAGTCCTCATCCTGTGCTGGTTCCGACCAGCCGAAAGGCGGCATGTCAAAGGCGATCGCGCGAAACCCGGCGTCGGACATGTGGGAAAGCGTGGGTCGCCACAAACCCGACCACGCCGCTGTTCCATGAGCAAACAGAACCGGCGGCGCCGAAGGGTCGCCGACGTCCAAAGCAAAGATCGCACCCTCAGAGGTTTCGATCATCCGGCCTGTGTCATCAGGCAAGTGGCCCACCGGAAAAGTCTCACGGTTGCTGGCTGCCACCCAAAACCCGGTCAGCACAACAGTGACAAGCAACAGAGCTGAAAAAATGAACCTGAAAAATACCTTCATTGCCCGGATAGTTGTGCGCGCCAGACGGAAATGCAACCGCCGGAAATCCTTACCGGGCAAGGGTGCTGCAATTCGGACGCACAGCAGAATCCGGGTGATGACACTGCATTCAGCGCTCTAAACTTGACCAAGCGGTCAACTAATTTCTATACAAAACAGTCTCTAATCAATGGGAAAACCAAGAGTCGAGATAAACATTTCAGTTGGCTCACAATCTAGTGTTGCAACTGTGAAAATGATCTGGATGATCAGGACCACCAAGGCCGCGACAACGGCCTGCCGTCTGGGATGGCGGCGCTAACAATAAACGGGGAGATTATAATGATCCTAAGAAATCTGATGATTGCCGCCAGTGCGACCGCAATGATGGCGGCAGGTGCATCGGCTGAAACTCTGCGCTGGGCGCGCGCGGGTGACGCGCTGACGTTGGACCCGCATTCGCAAAACGAAGGTCCGTCGCACACCATTCGCCACCAGATGTATGAGCCGCTGATCATCCGCGACGTGACCGGCGCGTTTGAACCCGCGCTAGCGACCGAGTGGGGACCAAAGGCCGATGATCCGAACGTCTGGGTCTTCAAACTGCGCGAAGGTGTGAAGTTCCACGATGGCGCGGATTTCAACGCAGAAGACGTGGTGTTCAGCTTTGAGCGCGCCAAGCAGCCGAACTCGGACATGAAAGAGCTGATTGGCTCGATCACCGAAGTGCGCGCGGTTGACGATTACACCGTCGAGATCGTCACCGATGGTCCGAACCCGATCCTGCCGTCGAACCTGACCAACCTGTTCATTCTGGACAAAGGCTGGGCCGAGGCGAACAACACCGTCAACGTTCAGGATTTTGAGGGCGGCGAGATCACCTATGCCACCACCAACGCCAACGGCACGGGGCCATATAAGCTGCAAAGCCGCGAGCCTGACGTGAAAACGGTGATGGTGCGCAATGACGACTATTGGGGCATCGACCAGTTCCCGATGGAAGTGACCGAGATCGTCTACACGCCGATCCAGAACGCTGCGACCCGCGTGGCTGCGATGCTGTCGGGTGAAGTGAACTTCCTTCAGGATATGCCAGTGCAGGATATTGAGCGCGTCAACGGTGCCGATGGCCTGATGGTCAAGCAGGCGCCGCAGAACCGTGTGATCTTCTTTGGGATGAACCAGGGCGCAGATGACATCGAAGCGGATAACGTGGACGGCAAGAACCCCCTCGCCGATGTGCGTGTGCGTCAGGCCATGTCGATGGCGATCAACCGCGATGCGATCAAGCAGGTCGTGATGCGCGGCCAGTCGCAGCCTGCGGGCATGATCGCACCGCCCTTTGTCAACGGTTGGACTGCTGATATGGACGGCGAATCCTCGACCGACCTGGAAAAAGCCAAGGCCCTGATGGCCGAGGCAGGCTATGGCGACGGTTTCTCGCTGCGGCTGGACTGCCCGAATGACCGCTACATCAACGATGAGGCGATCTGTCAGGCGGCTGTCGGTATGCTGGGTCAGATCGGCGTGACTGTGAATCTGGACGCCAAGCCCAAGGCACAGCATTTCCCGCTGATCACCGACAGTAAGACCGACTTCTACATGCTGGGTTGGGGTGTGCCGACATATGACTCGGAATACATCTTCAACTTCCTGGTCCATGGTCGCGAGGACGATATCGGAACTTGGAACGGCACCGGCTATCAGGACGATGCGCTGGATGCGAAGATCAAGTCGCTGGCCTCGAACACCGATCTTGATGCGCGGAACGCTGACATCGCCGACATCTGGCGCGTGGTGCAGGACGAAGCGCTGTACATCCCGATCCACCACCAGGTTCTGAACTGGGGTATGGCTGATGGCGTGGGCATCGAAGTGGATGCGGAAGACCAGCCGAAGGTCAAATACTTCACGATGAACTAAATAGGTTCGATTGCGAACAAGGCAGGGCGCGGATTTCGCGCCCTGTTTTTTGTTTCGCCCTGAGATTTCCTTGCGTGCAAGCGAAAAACCAAGAAAACTCAGGCGCAGAGAACAGGGAGAGATAAAAATGATCCTTAGAAACAGTGCCATCGGCCTGGCCCTGCTGGCTGCGACCAGTGTTCAGGCGGCCGAGTTCAAATGGGCCTCGACCACCGATCCGCAGACCATGGACCCGCACGCCGTCAACTCGGCCCCGGTTCTGGGTTTTCTCAACAATGTCTACGAAGGGCTGGTGCGCCGCGGCAAGGACATGACGGTCGAACCCGCGCTGGCCGTAAGCTGGGAGCCGATCGGAGAGGGTGAAGGCTGGCGATTCAAGCTGCGTGAGGACGTGACCTTTCACGACGGCAGCACCTTTGATGCGCAAGACGTGCTGTTCAGCTATCAGCGGGCCTCAGGCGAGGCGTCAGATACGCGCAGCTGGTTTGCGCCGGTCAGTGAAGTGATCATAGTCGATGACTATACGGTCGATATCATGACCTCGGCGCCGAACCCGCTGTTCCCGTCCTCGATCGCCAACTGGATGATCATGGATCAAGGCTGGACCGAGGCGAATGACGCCGTGGTGCCCGACAAGGAAACCGGCAACTACGCCACGATCAATGCCAACGGCACCGGCGCGTTCAAGGTGACGGCCCGCGAACCGGGGCTTAAGACCGTGTTAGAGCCGCATGGCGACTGGTGGGGCGAGGTCGAACACAACATTACTCGCGCCGAGTTCAACCCGATCCAGAACCCAGCGACTGCTGTTGCGGCGCTGCTGTCGGGTGATGTGGACATGATCAATCCTGTCCCGATCCAAGACGTTGCACGTCTGAAGGAAAACGCCGACGTGGACGTCATTCAGGGGATCGAGGCGCGCGTGATCATGTTGGGTTTCGATCATGAAGCCGAGACGCTGAAATACACCGATGATGCGGGCAAACCGAACCCGTTCCGTGATGTGCGGGTCCGTCAGGCAGTTGCGCAGGCGATCAATGTGGACGCTATTCTGGCCACGATCATGCGTGGCAACGCCGAAGCCGCTTCGCAACTGGTCAGCCCGGCCATGAGCGGCTATTCTGCAGCCAATGCAGACCGCCCCGCCTTTGATGTCGAAGGCGCCAAGGCGCTGCTGGCCGAGGCAGGCTATGGCGATGGGTTCTCTTTCGGGCTGAAGTGCCCCAATGACCGCTATCTGAATGACGAACCGGTCTGTCAGGCCGTCGTCACCATGCTCGCGCAGATTGGGATCACGGCGGAACTGGATGCCATGCCCGTCCGCAACTACTGGCCAGAGCTGCGCGAGGATAACTACGACATGTATATGCTGGGCTGGAGCCCCGGCACATTCGACGCCGAACATCCCGTTCGCTTTCTGGTAGCCACGCCGAACGAGGAGAAAAAGCTGGGCAGCTGGAATTTCGGCGGCTACTCGAACGAACGGGTGGATGAACTGTTGCCGATGATCCAATCCGAGCTGGACGCGACGAAGCGTCAGGCCATGCTGGATGAGGTGACGGCCATCTATCAGGACGATCATGTCTATGTGCCGATGTATGTTCAGCCTCTGGTTTGGGGGACCGGCAGCAATATCGACCTGACACAACGCCCGGATAACTTCTTCATCCTGCGTTGGGTCACGGTGAACTGACCGCATGGGCGTCATGATTGCCGGGGTCTACCACGTGGACGACCCCGCCCCCGATACATCGCTTGACGGCGCATACCGTCGTCAGGCGTCGTCCATCCGCAACGCTCTGCCAAACGGTCCTTATGAGCCGGGGCGGTTCCACCTGTATGCCGCGTGGAATTGCCCTTGGGCGCATCGGGTCCTGCTGACGCGCGCCGTTAAGGGATTGGAGGAGTTGATCACCGTCGCCTATGCCCGCCCGCGCCGCACGCCGGACGGTTGGGTGTACGACACCGATGGTGACTATGCCGATCCTCTGTTCGGTGTCACCGCGTTGCATCAAGCCTATGCAAAGGTTGATCCTGCTTATACCGGGCGCATCACCGTGCCTTTGTTGTGGGATCGCGCCGAAAACCGCGCGGTGTCGAATGAATCCGCCGATCTCGTGCGTATGCTGGGCACGTTAGAAGGCTATGGCCCCAATCTGGCCCCGCCAGACAAGTTGGATCAGATCGATGCCTGGAACGACAAAATCTATCCGCGCCTGAACAATGGCGTCTATCGCGCCGGGTTCGCCCGCACGCAAGAGGCGTATGAGGCCGGGTTTCACGATGTCTTCACCATGCTGGACGAGATCGAGGCGCATCTGGCCACCAACCGATACCTGTGCGGCGATGATCTGACCGAGGTCGACCTGCGCCTGTTCCCGACCCTGGCGCGGTTCGATGTGGCTTATCACTATGCCTTCCGCTGTAATTTGTGGCGTTTGGTCGACTATCCGCATCTGTGGGGTTATGCGCGGGACTTGTACTCTCGACCGGAGATTGCCCGGACAGTGAAGCCCGAGATATACAAGGCCGGGTATTTCTCACCCTCCGAGCTGCGAAACCCGCTGGGGATCGTGCCGTTGGGGCCAAAGATAAACTGGGCTGAGCCACAGGACCGGGCGGCGTTGTCCTCTGCGACATCTTGACCATTCGGGCGGGGCATGCGTAGAGAGGCAGATCAACGGGGAAACTAAATGTTCGCATATATCGTCCGAAGGATGTTCCAATCCGTGATCGTGTTGCTGGTCGTGGGTCTGGTCGCATTTTCCATGTTCCGCTTTGTCGGCGATCCGATCGACAACATGCTGGGGCAGGAACGCACGCAGGCTGATATCGACCGCCTGCGCACCGAGCTTGGGTTGGATAAGCCCTTCCCGGTCCAGTATTTCAAGTTCCTGCAAGGGGCCGTTCAGGGCAATTTTGGCGTCTCTTACCGCCAGGGTCGTCCGGTTTCGACCATCATCGCAGAACGTGCACCCGCGACGCTGGAACTGGCCTTTGTGTCAGGTTTTCTGGCCATCACAATGGGTATTGCTCTGGGCGTCTTCACAGCGATCCGACGACAAGGGATCGCGGCGAATGTGATTATGACCGTCAGTTTGATTGGGGTTTCGTTGCCGACCTTCCTGATCGGGATACTGCTGATCTATATCTTCTCGGTCGAGCTTGATCTTCTTCCTAGCTTCGGGAGGGGCGAAACCGTTATGATTGGAAACTGGTCAACGGGCTTCTTGACGTCGTCGGGCCTCAAGGCGTTGATCCTTCCCGCGATTACGCTGGGCCTGTATCAGATGACACTGATCATGCGGCTGGTCCGATCCGAGATGCTGGAAGTGTTGCGCGCCGACTACGTTCGTTTTGCCCGTGCCCGCGGATTGTCGGACCGGGTGATCAACTTCCGCCACGCGCTGAAGAACACACTGGTGCCGGTGATCACCATAACCGGTTTGCAATTGGGGTCGATCATTGCGTTCGCCATCATCACCGAGACGGTGTTCCAATGGCCGGGCGTTGGCCTGCTGTTCATCAACGCGATCCAGTTCGTCGATATCCCCGTCATGGCCGCCTATCTGATGCTGATTTCGGTCATGTTCGTGACGATCAACCTGATTGTCGATCTTCTTTACTATGCTATTGACCCGCGCCTGCGTGTCGACGCGAGGGCCACATGACCGATATTCTCGATACCCCCAAAGCGCCGGAAAAGTCGCGGTTCGCCAAGTTCTGGGACGGCGACTTCGCATGGTCCTTTCGGCATTCACCTGTGGCTATTGTCTCGACTCTGGTTGTCGCCATACTTGTGCTTTCGGCGATCTTTGCGCCGCTGATCGCGCCCTATAATCCGTTCGACCCGTCCTCACTGAACCTGATGAACGGGTTTACGCCGCCCGGAACACCCAACGCCTTTACGCAGGAAACCTTTCTGCTGGGCACCGACGATCAGGGGCGCGACGTATTCTCGACCATCCTCTACGGGATGCGCGTTTCCCTGTTCGTGGGCGCATCTGCCGTGCTGTTGGCCTTGATCATCGGTATCGTTCTTGGGCTGGTCGCTGCTTATTTCGGCGGCTGGATTGAAACCCTGATCATGCGGGTCGCCGATGTGCAGCTGACTTTCCCGGCCATTCTGGTCGCTATGTTGATCTTTGGTATTGCCAAAGGCGTCACCCCGCCGGAATACCGCGATGAGATGGCGATCTACGTCCTGATCGTCGCCATTGCGCTGTCTGACTGGGTCCAGTTCGCCCGCGTGGTGCGCGGCGCGGCTCTGGTCGAGAAAAACAAGGAATATGTTCAAGCGGCCCGTCTGATCGGTCGTGGGTCCTTCCCGATCATGTTCCGCCACATCCTGCCCAATGTTCTCAGTCCGGTTTTGGTGATTGCCACCATCTCGCTGGCTCTGGCTATCATCGCCGAGGCGACGCTGAGTTTCCTTGGCGTCGGCGCCCCACCGACCCAGCCTTCTCTGGGGACATTGATCCGCATCGGACAGGGCTTCTTGTTCTCGGGTGAGTGGTGGATTCTGTTCTTCCCGGCCTGCACCCTTCTGGCGCTGGCTTTGTCTGTGAACCTGCTGGGCGACTGGCTGCGCGATGCGTTGAACCCCAAGCTGCGGTGATTTCATGAGCCTTCTGACAATCAATGACCTGACGGTCGAATTCCCGACCCGCCGCAAACTGTTCACTGCCGTGGACCATGTGGACCTGTCGGTTGAGCCCGGCGAAATCCACGGGCTTGTCGGTGAATCCGGGGCCGGTAAATCCACAATCGGAGCCGCCATTATGGGTCTGCTCGACCGACCCGGCCGTATCGCCAGCGGTACGATCAAGCTGAGCGGTGACCAGATCAGCGGTATCGACGCCGAGGCGATGCGTGGGCTGCGCGGCAAAAAGATCTCGATGATCTTTCAGGACCCGCTGACCTCGCTGAACCCGCTGTTCACCGTGCGCGAGCAACTGGTCGAGACCATTCAGGCGCATCTGGGTGGTTCAGATAGTGAGGCCAACAAACGCGCCCGCGATCTGATTGACCGGGTTGGTATCCCTGACCCCGATACACGGCTGGACCAGTACCCGCACCAGTTCTCGGGCGGGATGCGGCAGCGTGTGGTGATTGCTTTGGCGTTGTGTACCGAGCCCGACGTGATCATCGCGGATGAACCGACGACAGCCTTGGATGTGTCCGTTCAAGCGCAGATTCTGGACCTGATCAAAGAGCTGGCGACCGAGCGGCAGGTAGGGGTTATCCTAATTACCCACGACATGGGCGTGATTGCCGACACCACCGACAAGGTGACGGTGATGTATGCGGGTAAGGTGGTCGAAAGCGGCCCTACGTCTCAGGTCATGGGCCAGCCGACCCACGAATACACCAAGTCCCTGATCGCCGCCGTACCGCGCCCAACACTCAAACTGCATCGCTTTCCGCAAATCAGCTATGGCGGGCGCGAGACCCGCTTTGCGATCGAAGACATGGCCCGCCACTGGCCCAAAGTGGACAATGACACCAGCAAACCGGTGTTTGAGATCCGCAACCTGACCAAGAAGTTCCTGCAAAAGCGAGGGCTTCTGCCGTGGGACCGCACCTATTTCACCGCTGTGGACGATGTCAGCTTTGACATCCGCGCGGGCGAGGTGTTTGGCGTCGTGGGGGAGTCCGGCTCGGGCAAGTCCACCGTCGCGCGGATGATTGCGGGGCTCTATCCGGTTGATGGCGGCACGATCACATTCGAAGGGCAGACAGTCAGCGATCTGACCAACAAAGCCGCGCTGGATGCGTATCGCAAGAACATCCAGATGATCTTTCAGGACCCCTATTCCTCTCTCAACCCCCGGATGCGCGTGGATGAAATCGTGGCAGAGCCGATCCGCCATCACAAGCTGATGGACGGGGCTGATATCAAGCGCCGCGTGGATGAGCTGTTGGATCAGGTTGGGCTGGGTCATGAGGCCGGGCTGAAATACCCGCATGAATTCTCGGGCGGTCAGCGTCAGCGGATTTCCATTGCCCGCGCGCTTGCCACGCAGCCCCGCTTTTTGATCTGTGACGAACCGACCAGCGCGCTGGACGTGTCAATTCAGGCCCAAATCCTGAACATCCTGAAGGATTTGCAGGAGCATCTGGGTCTGACCTTGCTGTTCATCAGTCACGATTTGCCAGTTGTGCGCCAGATGTGCGACCGGGTGGCCGTGATGAAACAGGGCAAGGTGGTCGAGCTGCAAGAGACCAACGACCTGTTCGCCAATCCACAGACCGAATATGCGAGCGAGCTGTTGCGGTTGATGCCCAAACTGGACGATCTGTCCACGGAAGGGTTGAACGCCGAAACCTAACTCTCGCAATCCGTGCAAATATGCGAAAATAAACATTAAATTCGTTAACCATTGCAGACTCGGGCGTGTCTGCCGTGCTAGTCTCACCTTTGGAGTTGGGGGCTTCAGAGGGGCGACATGTCTCAGGACCTTAGGGACTGGCTGAGCGCGCTTGGATTGTCTGACTATGCGCAAGCCTTTTTGGATAACAAAATTGATTTCGCCATTTTGCCCGATCTAACGGGCGAAGACTTGATCGAAATCGGAGTGACGGCAGTCGGTGATCGCCGACGGCTTCTGCGTGCGATTTCGGAACTGGACGTGGCCGAAATGGTCTCGGCCTACACGTCGCAGGCCCCGCTCGAGCCTGCCAAGCGGCAAGTCACCGTCATGTTCGCGGACCTGACCGGATTCACGCGCCTGTCCAGCGAGTTGGATGCAGAAGACATGCACGCGCTGCTGAACGAGTTCTTTCAAAAGGTCGATCACGTGGTCGAGAAATACGGCGGGCGGATCGACAAACACATCGGCGACGCGGTCATGGCCGTATTTGGCGCGCCGATCTCGCACACCAACGACACCGAACGGGCGGCGCGGGCGGCGTTGGAAATTCACGCGGTCCTGCCCAGCCTGACGCGGCCTTTGACTTGCCATATCGGCATCGCCTCGGGGCAGGTGATCGCCAGCACGACCGGCAGCGAAGCGCATACGGAATACACGGTGACGGGAGATGGGGTGAACCTGGCCTCGCGCGTGACAGATATGGCGGGGGTTGGCGAGACGCTGGTGTCCCACGACATTCAGCGCGCGCTGGGGCCCTTGTTCGTGGGCGAGTCGATGGGCGAGAAGGCGATCAAGGGTCTGAATGACCCGGTCGAGCTGTGGCGGCTGGAGCGTCTGGCGCAAAACATCCGGTCGCGCCGTCACCGCTTTGTCGGGCGCGAGCGCGAGATGTCCATCTTCGAGGCCACATTCGACCGGTGCAAGCGCCACGGCAAGGGCGAGGTGCATATCATTCTGGGCGAACCCGGTATCGGCAAAACACATTTGTCGGAACAGGTGGCCGAGCTGGCCAGTGGGCTGTCTTATTCCACGCATACAGGCGTCGTGATGGATTTCGGCGCGCGCGAGGGGCATTCCGCCATTCAATCCGTCGCGCGGAGCATTCTGGGATTAGAGCCTAGCGCCGATGCCGCCACCAGCGCCGACGCTGCCAAGCGGGCAGTTGCGAAAGGGTGGGTGTCGCCCTCCAATGCCGCGCATCTGAATGCCTTGCTTGAGCTGGAACAGGACCCCGGTCTGGCGGAAGTTTATGCCGTGATGGACAACGCCACGCGCCTGCGCGGGCGGCGTAGTGTGATCGATGAGTTGATCGCCGGGCGCAGCCGGGACAACCCGCTATTGATCCAGATCGAGGATATCCACTGGGCCGCGCCAGACATCCTGACCGCATGCGCGCATATGGCGGCGGCGACGCGTGACTTGCCCTGTGTACTATTGATGACAAGCCGCGTTGAAGGCGACCCGATCGACCGGGAATGGCAGATGGGCACGGAGGGTGCCTTGATCTCCAAGCTGGAACTGGCGCCGATGGGAGATGATCAGGCGCGGCAATTGGTCGAGGAATTCACCGGAATAGACCCTGAATTGCTGGAGGCCTGCGTAGAACGGGCCGGTGGCAACCCGCTGTTTCTTGAGCAGCTTCTGCGCAATATCGACGTGCTGAAACGCGAATCCGTGCCCGGCAGCATACAGGGCATCGTTCAGTCGCGGCTGGATTCACTGGACCGCAAGAACCGGGCGGCAATTCAGGCGGCCTCGGTCCTGGGGCAGCGGTTCTCGCCCGAGGTGCTGAATTTCGTGCTGGGTGAGGGGCATCTGGATGTGTCCACCCTGATCCGCTCGGCCCTGATCCGCGAGGCGGGGCAGGATCTGATGTTTGCCCATGCTCTGATCCGCGACGGGTCTTACGCCACGCTGGTCAAATCCGAACGTGCGCGGCTGCATCGGCAGGCAGCAAAATGGTTCGAGGATCGCGACGCCACCCTACGCGCGCAACATCTGGACCGGGCCGGGGCCAATAACGCTGCGCAAGCCTATCTTGAGGCTGCGGACAAGCTGATCCAGGCCTTCCAGTTCGACGATGCCAGCCCGCTGATCGAACGGGCACTGGAACTGCCTGCACCGGCCGGAGTGCGGTTTGATCTGCTTTGCGCGCGGGGGGAGACACACCGCCTACAGGGCTTGTCTGATGAGGCCCTGCGCGAGTTTCATGAGGCCGCATTGCTGGCCGATACCGACGAACAGACCTGCCGCGCCCATATCGGGTTGGCGCAGGCCGCGCGTCAGGCCAGCCGGTATACCGAGGCTTTGGAAAGTCTGGCGACAGCCGAGGCCGCCGCCAAGCGCTGTGGCTCGGATCGGGACATCGCCCAGATCAACTATGTGCGCGGCAATGTCTATTTCCCGCTGGGGCAGGTCGATAAGGCACTGGCCAGCAATGAAACGGCTCTAACACTGGCGCGTAAGCTGGATTCGGTGCGACTTGAGGTTGGGGCGCTCAGCGGTTTTGGCGATGCCAATTTCATGAGCGCCACGATGCAGACGGCGGTCGGGTTCTATACGCAGGCCGTAGAGCGGGCGCGTGAGAAGGGCCTTGTTCGGGATCTTGCGGCGAACCTGCACAACCTCAGCGTTGCGCGCAGCTATTCCGGCGATGTGGCGCAGGGCAAGCTGGACGCGCAAGAAGCCATTGAGGTGTCGCAAAAGTATTTTGCCTTTGTGCCGGAATGCGTGGCCCAGACCTGTCTTGGCGTGGCGCATACCTTTCTGGGTGAGCTGGATCAGGCGTCCGAGGCCTTTTCGGTTTCCGCCGAGATTGCCAACCGGGTCGGGGCCAAACGGCTTGAGGCGCAGGCGCTAGAGCATCTGGCCCGCACACAGGTTTATACCGGGCAACTGGATCAGGCCCGGAAGACGGGCCAGCATGCGGTCGAGATCGCGCTGGAACACGGTCGAAACTTTGTGGGCCCCAAGGCGCTTTCGGCACTGGCCATGGCCGAGCCGGACGCTGATGCGCAGGATCGTCATCTGAAACTGGGGGCCGAGATCATCGCCGAGGGCTGCGTCGGCCACAGCCATTTGCATTTCTACACCGATGCTAGCGCGGTGATGTTGAACCGGCAGGAATGGGACCGGGCCACGGCCTATGCCGATGCCCTGGCCGCCTTTACTGCGAAAGAGCCGCTGCCCATGGTGGACCTGTCCATTCAGCAAACCAAAACGCTGGCGGAATGCGGTGCGTGGGGCATCCCGCTAACCGCACATGAAGGGCTGGAGGCCCTGCGCGCCGGGTTCCGCGACATGGGCATCACGCAGACGCTGGTCGGGCGGCTGGACGATTAGGTAAGGGGTTGAATGAGTATCGAACGCAAAGTCTGGCGCATCTCAGGTGTATTGACGGTTCTGTTGTCCGTTTTGCTGATCGTACTTTGGAACGCGCTGAACCATTTCGAAGGCGATCCGACGCAATTGCCCGATCAGGCTTCGGTCGAGGATTATCTGAAAGACCTTGAGACCGTGCCCGAATATCGCGTTAAAACCGGGATATTCATCAAGTCCTTTGTCTTTACCGGTGCCAGCGACGTTCATGTGACCGGCTATGTTTGGCAGCACTACAAGGATGGCGTGCATGATGCGATCAAACCGGCCAAGGACGATGTCGGGTTTGTTTTGCCCGATGCCTCGGACGCGGCCAGCGGGACGATTGAAGAGGCGTATCGCATTGATCAGGGCGACGAAGAGCTGATCGGCTGGTATTTTGAACAGACCCTAAGACAGAGTTTCGATTACACCAGCTATCCGTTCGACCACAAAACCGTCTGGGTGCGGTTCTGGCCCGCCAGTTTCGACACTGCCGTGGCGCTAATCCCCGATTTCGACGCCTATCCCGCCACAGGGCCCAGGGATATTTTCGGCATCGACAAGCGCATCGTCATGGGCACGTGGGAGCGTGAGAATACCTATTTCGATTATCGCCTGTCCGATCTGGGCACCACGATGGGCCTGAAGGATATCGACTTTCAGACCAACCTGCCCGAGCTGCATTATAACTTTGTCATCAAGCGCAATTTCGGCAACGCGTTCATCGTGCATATGATACCGCTGATCGTGGTGACGATGCTGCTGTTTGGCGCGGTGATGACCGTGACCCGTCGCCCCGAATTGGTCGAGAGGCATGATTTCAGTACCTCCAGCGTGATCGGTACCTGCTCGGTTCTGTTCTTCGTGATCCTGCTGGCCCATGTGCAACTACGCGAAGGCTTTGCCGGTTCGCCGGTGATCTACATGGAGTCGTTCTTTTTCCTGATGTATTTCCTGCTGCTGGCCGTGTCGGTGAACACATACCTGTTCGCGTCCCAAGCCGTGCCATCCCTGCGGTTCATTCACTACAAGGACAACCTGATCCCCAAGGCCGCGTTCTGGCCCTTTGTTCTGCTGTGCATGGTGGCGATCACGGCCTACAACCTCAGCCTCAAGGCGGACCCCGAGGATGAGGCCGTGATCGAGATGCTTAACTAGGGGGCGTAAAACCCGGCTTTGGCGTGCCGGTCGCCATATCCAGCGTGTATTCCGCCACCACCCCGGCAGACCCATCGGCCCATTGGTCCAGATATTTGGTCGGATGCGCGATCACATAGACATAGGCGGGTTTCTTTACCCCATCCAGCAGCACATTGATCCGCTTGCGGACATAGACATTCTCGGGCGAGCCGGGACCGTGATACCCTTCGAGCTTGTCCAGATCCTTCAACCCCGAGGATGACACGCGATAAACCTCGCCCTGGATCGGTTCGCCTCGGCCTTTCTGATCGACCAGCGTGGCCATCCGGTGCAGATAGCCGCAATTGGGATTGTCGCAATGGGGTTCGTGCGGAACGATCAGTGGCATCCGTTGCCGCGTCACCGCCTGCCCGACGAAATCATCCAGCACTTCGGCATGGGCGTCGTGGTTGGGGAAGCCTTTCTTCAGCGACCCGTAGGTGAAATACAGATAAGTCCGCTCGCGGTCGTCGATCAGATCGTCTTCGTCCACCTCTTCGGGGGCGATGACCGTGTGCGCATTGGCCCAATCGTCCAGCATCGCCGCAATCTCGGGCTTTACCTTCCGCACGTCCCTTGCGTTCTTGGGATCGCGCAGGAAATTGATGCAGGAACTGGCGTCGATCCCCGGCGCGCCCAGTAGAACCTTCACCATCTTGGCCGAGTTGTTCATTACCGCCACATGTAGGCTGGTAAAGCCGTGATCGTTGGTGGCGTTGACGTCGATCCCGCGATCTATCAGCTCTTGCGCTGCTTCAAGGTCGGGCTTGCCAAGGTCTTGCCCGTTCTCGTGCAACTCGCCCTCACCACCGGCCGCATAGTGCAGCAGCGTGTCGCCATTGCTGTCATCGACGATGTCTATCCCAGCCATTCCTCGGTCGATGGCATCAAAGACGCGCCCCCATTGGGCGAACTCGTCCGAGGCCGCGGCCTCCTGCGCCCATTTGCAGATATTGTGCTCCTGATCGGCTAGTTCTTCGAAGGCTTCGTCCAGGACCTCCATGATCTGATCCGGGGTGGCCATCATGCCGATCCCCATCATGCCGTTCGAAAGCCGTCCCCGGCGCGGTCCGACGATATCGACCCCCAGATCCCGCAGCTTTTCGACATTGTTCTGGGTTGTGACGTTGTTCCACATATTCGTGTTGCATGCAGGGCAAAGGATCACCGGCTTGTTCCGGTACTGCCACGCCACAAAGACCGAGGTCAGCAGATTGTCAGCAATACCATTAGCGATCTTGCCCATCGTGTTGCACGTCACCGGCGCCACGATCACGCAATCTGCCCAGTCGCACAGCGCCAGATGCGAGGCCCGCAGGGGCATTCCGAACTCGGTATAGCGGAAATTCCACTCATCATCGTCGCGGTAGTAATCATGATGCGAGATGTAATCCTCGATCGTTTTGGGGCGCATGGTTCTGGGGCCGTCTGTTTCGTCCTCGACCTCGATATCGCGAAAGAATTTCTCGGCCGAGACGGATGGGATCAGCTTGACGTTATGGCCCGCATCCTTGATCCGTTTGACCAGATCCGGCACCTTATCCGCCGCCGAGGACCCGCAGGCACACAGCAGTACATTGCGCTTTTCGCTGGGCGCATCGGTCAGCCCGCCTTTGGGATAGCCGAAGATATTCTTGTCGAGGCTGGGGGATTCATGGCGCAGCAACACCGGCAGCCCGGCATCTTTGACGCTTTGCTGAAAACTGCCATCCAGAACAACATCGACGATATCCTTGCGCCGCCCCAGACATTCGCCCTGAAAGAACAGGTAGGGCGCGGTTTCCTTGCCGGTCATCATCGTCAATTGCCGCCGCATCTTCATCACGTTGGCCCCGTGGCCTTCGATGTCGATCAGACGGGCGGTGGTGATGCCAATATTGGCCAGCATACTGCGCAGCATATAGGACCACGGGTCCTCATCCGCGTAGAACAGCACGATCGGGTTCTCGCGCACGATCCGTTCCACATCAGTGGGGTCCTCGGGCGGCTCGTGTTCCTCGATCACCAGCATCGCAGGGTTTGACAGGTCACGTAGGCCGCGGAACAGATGCCCGCGCGGCGCTTGCCAGACTTGCGAGGTCGCGGGGCTCATATCCACCACGGTCACCAGATCGGTTGCCTCATCATAGGCGATGCACAGGCACCAGAATTCTTCCAGCAGCGCGGTCTCGCGATACACATTCGCAGGCGGGCGAATCACTTCGAACCCCAGCACGCGGTTGAAGTCGATATTGATCATCAAATGCCGGTCTTTTTCGATGTTCAGACTATGCAATTGAGCGCGAAACCACTCTTCCGGCGTTGGGTTCCCCTTTCCGGGGTGTTCGGCAAAGCTGCGGAAAGTGCTGCCCAAATGCACATCGGGGGATTGTCCCAGATAGCGTTGCGCCAGCAAGTGCATTTCCTTGGCCGTGGACACCCGGTTGAGCTTGTCGGTCAGATTGGTCTGCGTGGCGATAAGCAGCTTGTCTTCATCCACCTGTTCATCCCCGAGGATGTTGAGGCTTTCCGCCAGAACCCCCAGCGAGTTCATGTTCGGGCTGGCCCGCCGGAACAGGTTGCGGCGTTTCTTGGGGTCTTTCGCCAGATATTCGGTGCTATCCACATAGTTGCAATCCTGTTGCAGCGTTTGCAGCGTTGTCTTCACAGCCTCGAGCGCGGAGAACCGCAAAATCCCCCGCGACCGCATCGAGGTTCCGTCGCGGTCGGACATGCCCGCCCATAGTCGGTCAATCGTCGTGACCCAAAGCTTGCCGTATTTCTCGGGGTGGACATCCATCATATGCACCAGACCGGTGCTGGGGTTGCATTTGGCGATGATCGCAAAATGCCCGCCCGGCATGTTCTGCTTGCCATGGGCCACGCCGACCTGAAAATTGGCCACCAGAATGTCGTTGTCGCCGCCCACCCGGTTGGATTCATCAATCGCCTGCAACAGCAACTCGACCGAGGTTGTGGCCTCATCCATGAAATAGGCCTGAACCTGTATCTTCTCACGCAGGTCCTGCGTGTTGATGAATGTGCAAGCGACGTCGTAAAGCTCGCCCAGCGATATCCCGTCATTGACCACGAAAGACGTGGGCAAGGCGCATTCGCGGAAGATGTCGTTGACCTCGTAGCTGAACCCCAACGCCGACATGCTCAGCGCAGCGGCTGTCACGCTGCAACAGTTGATAGGTTGCTGAAAGTTGTGCAGATGCACGCTGACCAGATCCCCGAACAGGGTGTCGTAACAGTGCTTGCGGATCGCAATCGGGATTTCCAGCCATTGGCTGCTGGACAAATAGGCCAGCCTGGTCCCCGCCGTCGCAAGCGCCTGAAGGCTGACGGGGATATCGAAAATCTCAAGATGTTCTTCATAGAAATAGTCACCGGCGTCAGCGGTGGCCAGAACCACCTCATCCTGCTGCAACTGGACCAGACCGGACAGGACCACATACATGCCTTCGGGTGGCAGGATGGTGTCGGCTTCAACCTCGAAGCACTCGAAATGCGGTTTGATGGGTTTGTCTTCCGATGCGGACAGGATCGCATAGATCACTGACCAGTCGGACTCGGATGGATTGAATGTACGGAAATTCTCAATCGGATCTTTAGGCACGCCTGTTCCCCCCTGAACGTTGGCTTCAATGCATTTCAGGACCGATGTCGGGATCAACCAGAACAGGCGCATTGGTCCGGTAATTGGGCGCAATGCGTTTCCCGACAGGGTCAGGGCCACGCGTGACGCGGAATTGGCGCGGACAAAATGGCCCAATAGCCTGCACCTTACCTTAGGTTAGGCGGAAAATCACGGAAGTATTTGGATAATTGCATATCTACTCGGTATTCGTGTGGTCCGTCTAAAAGACGAAAAAATCGACATTATGACGGATCAATTGGCTATTTCGTCAAGATTGCCTCTGCGGATCGAACAACCGCGCCTTCATACTTTTCCAAAACACTTGAGGAGGCGCACTATGAGCTGGAATATCTGTGTCATCGGAGCAGGCAAGATCGGTCATATGATCGCCGCCCTGCTGAAATCGTCATCCAACTATTCGGTCACCGTGGCCGACCGCGACTTGTCGGCCCTTTCGGTGCTGAACCGGCAAGGTATCTCGACCCGGCAGATCGACGTCGGCGATGAAACGCAATTGGCGCAGGGCTTGGCGGGGTTTGATACCGTGATCTCGGCCGCGCCGTTTTTTTTGACCCCGCAGATCGCCAAGGCGGCCAAAGCGGCAGGGGCGCATTACTTTGACTTGACCGAGGATGTGGCGGCCACCAATGCCGTGCGCGAACTGGCCGACGGCAGCGAAACCGCCTTCATGCCGCAATGTGGTCTGGCACCCGGTTTTGTCGGCATCGCTGGGGCTGCACTGGCGGTCGAATTCGACACGCTGGACAGTTTGCATATGCGGGTGGGGGCGTTGCCTCTGTTCCCGACCAATGCGTTGAAATATAACCTCACATGGTCCACCGACGGGTTGATCAACGAGTATTGCAACCCTTGCGACGCCATCGTGAATGGTGAGCGGATCAAGACCGCGCCGCTGGAAGATTACGAACTGCTGGGCCACGACGGGGTGGAATATGAGTGTTTCAACACCTCGGGCGGCTTGGGCACTTTGCCCGAAACGCTGGAGGGCAAGGCGCGCGCGGTGTCCTATCGCTCGATCCGGTATCCCGGCCATTGCGATATCCTGAAGCTGCTGCTCAAGGATCTGGGGCTGGAACGCCGGCGCGATCTGCTCAAGGATATTTTCGAGACCGCCCTTCCGCGCACGGATCAAGACGTAGTGCTGGTCTATTGCACAGCCAAAGGCATGATCGAAGGAAGCTTGCGCGAGAAATCCCTGATCAACAAAAGCTATGCCCGCAAGATCAACGGACAGGTCTGGAGCGCCATTCAAGTCACCACTGCCGCAGGCGTACTGGGCGTGGTCGATCTGATGCGCACCGGTGCGCTGCCTGCCAAGGGCTTTGTCCGGCAGGAACAAGTGGCCCTGTCCGATTTCCTGAACACCGAATTTGGCCAGCTTTATCGCGCTGGCGATGCAACCCAACAAAACAAGGCGGCCTAAGATATGAAAGACATCGTGATGACTGCGCAAACCACCCTTGCCAATCTGGACCTGACAGCGGCTGAGCTGACCGGCGGCTCGCTGACCGTGCGCTCGCCCATCGACGGCAGCCTGCTGGCCGAGGTGCATGAAACCCCGGCGGGCGACATGGAGACTGTGTTTGCCAATGCCAAAACGGCATTCAATGCCTGGCGCACCGTACCCGCTCCGCGCCGGGGTGAATTGATCCGTCTGCTTGGCGAGGAACTACGCGCCGCCAAAGAAGATCTCGGCGCGCTGGTGAGTTGGGAGGCGGGCAAGATCACCTCCGAAGGGCTGGGCGAAGTGCAAGAGATGATCGACATCTGCGACTTTGCCGTGGGTCTGTCGCGCCAGCTATACGGCCTTACCATCGCATCCGAGCGCCCAGGCCACCGGATGATGGAGACATGGCACCCGGCGGGGCCAGTCGGCGTGATTTCGGCCTTCAACTTCCCGGTTGCGGTTTGGTCGTGGAACGCGGCGATCGCGCTGGTTTGTGGCGATACGGTGATCTGGAAACCATCCGAAAAGACACCTCTGACCGCGATGGCTTGCCAGAAGATTTTCGAACGGGCACTGGCTCGGTTCGGTGATGCGCCGGATCACCTGCTGCAAACCCTGGTCGGCGGTGCCGCGCTGGGCGAGGCGTTGGTGGCCAGCGAAGATGTGCCGGTGATCTCGGCGACCGGTTCCACCCGCATGGGTCGCGCAGTGGCTCCTGTGGTGGCATCCCGCTTTGGCAAGTGTATTCTGGAACTGGGCGGCAACAACGCGATGATCGTTGGCCCCTCGGCCGATCTGGAAATGGCGGTGCGCGCAATTGTCTTCTCAGCCGTGGGAACAGCCGGTCAACGCTGCACCACGCTGCGCCGCCTGATCGTGCATAACTCGATCCGTGAGGAACTGGTGGGTCGCTTGAAAAAGGCCTATGCCGGTCTGCCCATCGGCAACCCGCTGACCGAGGGCACGCTGATTGGCCCGCTGGTCGATGAGGCCTCGGGCGCCGCCATGACCGCAGCGTTGGACGCGGCCAAAGCCGAAGGGGGCACCGTGTTCGGCGGTCAGCGCGTCACCGAGGGCGTGCCGGATGGCGTCTATATGCAGCCCGCCATTGTTGAGATGCCCGACCAGACGGCCACCGTAAAGACCGAGACCTTTGCGCCGATCCTCTATGTGATGGGCTACGACGATTTTGATAACGCCATCGAGATCCAGAACGATGTGCCGCAAGGCCTGTCGTCTTGCGTGTTCACCCTGAACATGCGCGAAGCGGAACAGTTCCTGACCGCAGCCGGATCAGATTGCGGTATTGCCAACGTCAATATCGGTCCGTCTGGGGCCGAGATTGGCGGAGCCTTTGGTGGTGAAAAAGAAACCGGCGGCGGGCGTGAAAGCGGATCGGACGCGTGGAAGGCCTATATGCGGCGCCAGACCAATACGGTGAATTACTCGGCCGAACTGCCGCTGGCGCAGGGTGTGAAATTCGACATCTGATCGTTGTCCCGGCGGCCTTTTCGGAGTGTCGCCGGGATTAATCTGCAAACAGGTAGTCCAGACGCAGAATGCGTTCCGCAATGTCCGTCGTGGCGTTCAAAAACCCGGCAACAGCCACCGCATTCTCGTCTTTTGTATTGGTTTCACGGATGCGGAAATAATCGTCCGAGGCAGCCGCGCGGATCATTTCGGATTCGTAGGCCAGCGAATGGCGCAGAGTGGGGATCAGGGGCGCGACCGTCTGTTCGGGGCTTTGCGCGCCTGCCAAACCGACCCGACGGGCGTGCCCGATCAAGTAATCGTTGGAATACTCGCACTCGACCTCAAGCACATGGGTACGCGCTTGATCGGCGCAGAAGTCCTGAACGATGTCCAGATTGGCTGGGTCAACGCACAGAACCAGCTTGTCGGTGTTGAAACTGTCGAACAGCATACCCACAATCGCCCGCCTGTGGCGTGAGCGTTTCAGCAAAGTGGTCTCGATCCCGCCCAGATCAGGTAACGCAGTGTCTTGTTCGTTGAACAGATATTCGACGCAGGCCATGTCAGTTTCCGAGACGATCTGATCAATCAACCGCTTGGCCACGTGCCACTTTTTGCACACCACCAGGTACAGGTCACGATCCGGGCCTAGCGTATTGGCGGCCTCCCAGAACCTTTGGCCGTGGCGACGTCCGACTCGGCCACGCCCGGTCAGGAAGCCGTAGAGATTGCGCCCCTCATCCGAGATCTGAAACTCCACCCCCTCAGCCGCGTAGAGCGCGCCAAGCCGGTCCTTCAGCTCATGCGCCTCGGGGCTGATTTTGCGGGCAAACAGGTAATCCTGCCCCAGCAACATGTCATAGTGGTCGTTGTAGAACGTGACCGGCATCCCGTAGTCCGAAAACATCAGGAAAGTGGGCGTTCTGTTCTCGATTTCGTCGCGGGGAACCAGGTGGCGGACGAGGGTCTGAAAGAAGGTCTCATCCGGAATCCATGTGGTCGAGAAGAACCGTTTCACGTCCGGCCGTTGGCGCAGGAATTCCAGGATCATCTCAATCGTGCGGCGGCGCAAGCACCACCATTGACTGCCGATCATCACTTGGATGTCTGCCGGAACCTCTCGGGTCAGGCCAAAGCGTTTCTGCAATTCGTATGAGGTGTAGAACGACCAGCTTTGCGTGCGTTCGTTGAAGAAATGGCGATAGATCAGCCGGTCTTCTTTCATCCCGGTCTTGATCCAGTTGCTGTCAAAGAAATCGTGGCTTTCGACAAAGTCGTGGTCGCGTTCGTCCAGAAAGTTGTGCGTGTACTCGGCCGTCTTGATCGCCATGCAATCGCCCGACACCATGTAGAAATGCGTGGCGCGTGGAAAGGCTGTAACGGCGGCTTCGATCGCATTGAGGGTGGCTTGAACCAACGACCATTCCCCCCAGCCGCATTTTATGCGCTTTTTGGCAAAGGTGACGTTCGGATTGTCCTTTAACGCGTCTTGAATGCGCTGAAAGGCGTCCTTGCTGGCGCGCGCATCGAAATGGATCGCCATGCAATCGCCTGCGGCCGTCAGTTGTTCGGCCTGCGCGATGATCGCATCAGGGTCTTTGTGGCACAGCAAAATATAGGCAATCTTTGCCATTTGTTTCACAATTTCCGTTTCTGCCCGTTTGCAACCGTGATACTGAGGATGAGCGATTGAATAAACAGAATATTTTTGGTTCTCTGATTTGAAAATGCGGACAAGATTTCAAGGTTCTGATCCGCGCAGGAGGCATAGCAGATGGGTTTTCCCGGTACATGGATGACCGAGAGTGAAAGCATGGTGTACCGGGTGGTGCCGAAATGTGCCTGCTCGACCATTGGCCAGATCATGTACTACTCGGATCATGGCCGCTTCTTTGACGGTGATATCCATGACGCCAAGGATGGGATGCACAAATGGGCCTTTGATGGCAGTCAGGGGCCGATCTCGGACAATGTCAGGTCTCATGCGTCTTACGCGTTCACATGCGTGCGCAATCCCTACACGCGGATTCTCAGCTCGTTTTTTGACAAGATCTGTGGGATTCAGCGCAACGGAAAACGGTACCGCGGGAACCTGGTGCCGACGCTGATCTATAATTATGGGATTGAGGTTGGCGGCGATGACGGCAAGGGCGAGTTCGACCAGATTGCCAGCTTTCGTCGGTTTCTGCTGTTCGCGCGGGACACGATCCGCTGGCGCAGACCGATGGACCCGGATATTCACTGGTCGGCCATGTCAGGCCATGTCTCGACCTTTATCGTCAACGGCGGGCGCTATGACCGGATTTTCTGGACCGAAGCCTTCAACGAAGGGATGCAGGATGTCCTGAACCATCTGAACACGCCGCACTCTGTGGACCTGTCCCAGATCCCGCGCTTCAACGAATCCGAGGGCCACGGCCCCAAGCGCGCCCATCCGGTCGAGGATTATTTCGACGATCTGTCGATGCATCTGGTCTACGAAATCTACAAACAGGATTTCGAGCTGTTCAAATACGATTTCGAGAACCCGGTCAACAAGATGCCAATCGGCGAGATTGATCTGGACGAGGTCCACGCCAAACTTGGCGATTGAAGAGCAATACGATGCATCTGTTTAGAACATGATTTGCACGTGAGTGCCTGCATTGAGCCCAGAGCAGAAGCTGCGAAAGATGTGTTTTTCGACCAGTTGATTGGCTCTGGCGACAAACAAACTGATTGACCCAAGTCAAAGAGACACTTTGCGCGGCTCAATAACTTAATCAGAAAAATGTCTGGGTAAGTCTTTCCCTAAAGTCTTAGATTTCAACACTATCTAGGAGCAGATGTATGCGTTTTCTGAGAAGTGGTGCCATCGCGGTCTTTGTCCTGGCATTCGTATGCGCGACGGCCTCTTATACACAAGCAGACACAGTGGTTAGTCACATCAAAACTATGCGGGATTATGACCTGGTGGAAATCGATGGAAAGCCGCCAATACGCCCCCTCAGGTTCTACATTGGCGAGAACTCCGCATTCGCAATTTGTGGTCATTGTCTTTGTGCTACAGGCGTTATGAAAGGTCGCTATCCCAAGTTAAGGATCAAACCAACTTCCGCTTCGCCAGCATGCGCCTGGGGTTCTCCTGGAATTGATGCGGATTCACCCATGGTGCAAAAGTTTCTCAGTATGAAACAGGTTAGTTCGGAAGAAAGCAGCTTGGTATTCGTTGACGGTAAAGGTGGCGAAATGCGCTTTGAACTGGGAGGAGCGAACCTGAGCCCGCCATAACATGCTGAATGGCCGAATTGTCCGCACAACAGAACAAAAACGGCCTACCGGATAAGTAGGCCATTTATGTTGAGCGGCGTCTAACTCAGACCTGACGCACAGCTCCTTTAGCCGCGCTTGTGGTCAGCTTGGCATAGGCTTTCAGGGCCGTGGACACCTTACGTTTGCGCGGTGCAGCGGGCTCCCAGCCCTTTTCATCCTGCTCGGCGCGGCGGGTGGCCAGTTCTTCGTCCGAGACCGCCAGATGGATCGTGCGTTTGGGGATGTCGATCTCGATCTTGTCACCCTGGCGCACCAGACCGATCACACCACCCTCGGCCGCCTCAGGCGAGACATGGCCAATCGACAGGCCCGAAGTGCCGCCCGAGAACCGACCGTCGGTCAGCAGCGCGCAGGCTTTGCCCAGCCCTTTGGATTTCAGGTAGGAGGTCGGATACAGCATTTCCTGCATCCCCGGACCGCCGCGCGGGCCTTCGTAACGGATGACGACCACGTCGCCCTCTTTCACCTTGCCGGTAAGGATGTCGTTCACCGCCTGATCCTGACTTTCGCAGACATAGGCCGAGCCGGTGAAGGTCAGGCTGGCCGGGTCCACACCGGCGGTTTTCACGATACAGCCGTCGCGCGCGATATTGCCGAACAGAACGGCCAGACCGCCATCCTGACTGAACGCGTGCTCCTTGGACCGGATCACGCCACCTTCGCGGTCGGTGTCCAGCTCTTTGTAGCGGTTCGACTGGCTGAAGGCCTGCGTGGTGCGCACGCCACCCGGTGCGGCCTTGAACAGGTCTTGCGCCTTGGGGTTGTTGGCAACCTTGATGTCCCAATTGGCAATCGCTTCACCCATGGTGCCGGAATGTACGGTGCTGCACCCCTCGTGCAGCAGACCGGCGCGGCTGAGTTCGCCGAGGATCGAGAAGATGCCGCCGGCGCGGTGGACGTCCTCCATATGCACGTTCTCAGTATTGGGCGCGACCTTGCACAGACACGGCACTTTCCGGCTGAGTCGATCCATGTCGGACATGTCGAAATCCACGCCGCCCTCATGCGCGATGGCCAGCAGGTGCAGCACGGTGTTGGTCGAGCCACCCATGGCGATGTCCAGCGACATGGCGTTCTCGAACGCGTCAAACGTGGCGATTTCGCGGGGCAGGAAGCCCTTTTCGTCCAGATCATAGTGGCGCTTGGTGATCTCGACGATGCGGCGGCCTGCTTCAAGGAACAGCTCTTTGCGATCCGAATGGGTGGCTAGCGTCGAGCCATTGCCCGGCAGGGCCAGACCCAGCGCTTCGGCCAGACAGTTCATCGAGTTTGCAGTGAACATGCCGGAACACGACCCGCAGGTGGGGCAGGCATTTTCTTCGATGTGCTGAACCTGTTCGTCGGTGAACCGGTCATCCGCGGCAGCAACCATTGCATCCACAAGGTCGATCTTTTTGGCGTCCAGATCGGCGATGTCGATCTTACCCGCCTCCATCGGCCCGCCCGAAACAAAGATTGCAGGGATGTTCAGGCGCATGGCGGCCATCAGCATACCCGGCGTGATCTTGTCACAGTTCGAGATACAGACCATCGCATCGGCGCAATGTGCGTTGACCATGTATTCGACCGAATCCGCGATAACCTCGCGCGAGGGCAGCGAATACAGCATGCCGTCATGGCCCATGGCGATGCCGTCGTCCACGGCGATCGTGTTGAATTCTTTGGCGACACCACCGGCCTTTTCAACCTCGCGCGCAACCATCTGGCCAAGGTCTTTCAGGTGAACGTGACCCGGCACGAATTGCGTGAACGAGTTGACGATTGCGATGATCGGTTTGCCGAAGTCGTCGTCCCCCATACCGGTTGCGCGCCACAGGCCGCGGGCACCGGCCATGTTACGGCCATGGGTAGAAGTTCTGGATCGGTAGAGTGGCATGACGCTGTTTCCCTATTGCCTCGGGTTGCATGTCTTGGGGTTCGTACGTTATAGCGCACGTATCACATGTGCGCTATAACGCACAAGAGGATTCGAAAGACGAACGACATGGCACCGGATGAAATAACGCTGAAACTGCGGGATGTGCGCGCGGCCTCGGGGCTGAGCCTGTCCAAGGTGGCCGAGATGACAGGCGTCAGCAAAGCCATGCTGGGCCAGATCGAGCGCGGTGAATCCAGCCCTACCATCGCGACTCTGTGGAAGATCGCCAAGGGGTTTCAGCTGCCGCTCAGCGCGTTGATCGGATCGTCCGTTCTGCGTGACCCGGCGGATGCCAGCCTGTTCCAAACCGTGACTTTCCCCGGCAGCATCGAGGTCAAGATTGTCTTTCCCTATGACCCCGCGCTGGGGGCCGAGACCTTTCACGTTGATCTTGCCCCAAACCAAAGCCACGAATCTGCCGCCCATGCCGCAGGGGTGACCGAAGAAGTGTTCGTGCTGAATGGATCGCTTGAAATTCTGCGCGATAGCGAATGGGTGCCTTTGCAGGCCGGGCAGGGGCTGCGTTTTGCCGCCGACTTGCCGCATGGCTATCGCGCCGGGCCCGAGGGGGCCGCGTTTTTGAATATGCATCACTACGCGCGGGTCGCATCCGTCTGAACGTCGTAGAAAAGGGGCTCTAGTGGCAGATTTCATCACCTCACTCACGCTGGCGGATGCCATCGGGTCTTTCGGGGCGCTTGTCGTCGTGGCCGCGTATTTCGCCACTCAGATGCGGATGATGAATTCAGACGATCTGGCCTTCCCGATCCTGAACCTGGCCGGGTCCATCCTGATCGTCTATTCCCTGCTCGAGAATTTCAACCTCGCCTCGATGTTGATCGAGACATTCTGGATCTTGATCAGCCTGACCGGTATTGTGCAGTTTTTCCGCCTGCGCCGCACAAGGTAGCTGTTCTGCCGGCCATCCAGCCTTGAACCCGCATCCGCGCGCGTATAGGGAAAACGCAAGCGCGCGCAGCGGAGGCCCAGATGCAGGACGATCCGAAAACCCTCGTTTCCACCGAATGGCTTGCAGCCCATATGAAAGACCCCGATCTACGGGTTTTGGACGGGTCGTGGTACCTGCCGCAACAGCAGCACGACGCCAAGGCTGAATATGATGCGGCCCATATCCCCGGTGCGCGGTTTTTTGATATCGACGAGATTTCGGATGCGCGGTCCGACCTGCCGCACATGGCTCCTCCGGTCGAGAAATTCATGTCGCGGATGCGGGCGATGGGTGTCGGCGACGGGCATCAGGTCGTGGTCTATGACGGCGCAGGCCTGATGTCGGCGGCACGGGTCTGGTGGCTGTTCCGCCTGATGGGGCAAGAGAACGTGGCCGTTCTGGACGGCGGCTTTCCCAAATGGCAGGCCGAGGGTCGCGAGATCGAGGATTTGCCTCCTGTGATCCGGGACCGTCACATGACAGTGCGCGTGCAGAACCATCTGGTGCGGGATGTGACGCAGGTCTCGGCCGCAGCCAAGCTGAACGATCACGAAATCATCGACGCCCGCGCGGCCGCCCGCTTTGCAGGCACCGCGCCCGAGCCGCGCGAAGGGCTGCGTTCGGGCCATATTCCGGGGTCGCGCAACGTGCCTTTTGGCGAATTGTTGAACAAAAATGGCACGATGAAATCGCCCGAGGAGTGCCGCGCCGTGTTCGAGGGCGCTGGCGTTGATCTGTCGAAACCCGCCATCACCTCATGCGGGTCGGGCGTGACCGCCGCGATCCTCAGCCTTGCGTTGGAACGCATGGGCAAGAAAGACCATTCGCTTTATGACGGCTCCTGGGCTGAATGGGGTGCCTTCCCGACCCTGCCCGTCGCAACCGGAGAGAACTGATGTTCGAGAACCTCAAACCGCAGCCTGCCGACAAGATCTTGGCGCTGATGCAGATGTACCGCGACGACCCGCGCGATCAAAAGATCGACTTGGGTGTGGGCGTCTACAAGAATGCCGAAGGCGTGACCCCGGTGATGCGCGCCGTCAAGGCCGCCGAAAAGCGCATTCTGGAAGAGCAGGAGAGCAAAGCCTATACCGGTTTGGCTGGTGATCCGGCCTATGCCGATGCGATGATCGGCCTGATCCTTGGCGATGCCGTGCCGCGCGGCAATATCGCTGCCGTGGCGACCCCCGGGGGCACCGGTGCCTGTCGTCAGGCGTTTGAGATGATCCGCATGGCCAACCCTGAGGCCCGCGTGTTCGTGTCGAACCCAACATGGCCCAACCACCTGTCGATCCTGAACTATCTGGGCATCGAAACCGTCCCGTACCGCTACTTCGACGGCGAGACGCGCGGCGTCGATTTCGACGGCATGATCGCCGATCTGAAAACGGCCAAGGCGGGCGACGTGGTGCTGCTGCATGGCTGCTGCCACAACCCCACCGGTGCAAACCTGAACATGGTGCAGTGGCAAGAGGTCGTGGACTTGATCAATGCGCAAGGCCTCGTGGCGATGATCGACATCGCATATCAAGGCTTTGGCGATGGTCTGGAAGAGGACGCGCAGGCGACTCGTCTAGTGGCCTCGTCGGTCAAGCGTTGCCTGATCGCGGCCTCCTGTTCCAAGAACTTCGGCGTCTACCGCGAACGGACTGGCCTGCTGATGGCGATCAGCGATGACGCGGCGCAGACATCGCTGAACCAATCGACGCTGGCCTTCCTGAACCGTCAGAACTATTCCTTCCCGCCTGACCATGGCGCGCGCGTTGTGACCACGATCCTGAATGACGACGCCCTGCGCGCCGACTGGGCGGCAGAACTGGAAGAGGTGCGCCTGTCGATGCTGGGTCTGCGCCAGCAACTGGCGGACGAGCTGCAACGCCTGACCGGTTCTGACCGCTTTGGTTTTGTTGCTCAGCACCGAGGCATGTTTTCGCGCCTGGGTGCCGCGCCGGAACTGGTCGAGCAATTGCGGGTCGATCACGGCATCTATATGGTGGGCGATAGCCGGTTGAACATCGCCGGTCTGAACGCAACGACGGTGCCGATTTTGGCTAAGGCGATTGTTGACGTCGGCGTCTGAGGCCCTTTCAAAATCAAGCAAAGCCGCGCTTTCCTGCGCGGCTTTCTTTTTTGAAAAACAAAAAACCGGGCGCGAACGCCCGGTTTTGACTTGAATACTCTCGAGTCTTAGCCCTTCGAGAACTCGGGGTAGGCTTCCATACCCAGCTCTGCCATGTCGAGGCCGTTGATCTCATCCTCTTCGCTAACGCGGATGCCAACGGTGGCTTTCAGGATACCCCAGAGAACCAGTGCACCGACAAAGGTGAACACACCGTAGGCCGCGATACCCAGCAGCTGAGTGCCCAGCGAGGCCTCACCGTAGAAGATCACGGCGATGGTGCCCCAGATGCCTGCGAACAGGTGAACTGGGATCGCACCGACAACGTCGTCGATCTTGAACTTGTCCAGCATCGGAACCGCGAATACTACGATGATGCCGCCGACCGCACCGATCCACAGCGCGCCGAACAGGGTCGGGGCCAGGGGTTCAGCGGTGATTGAGACCAGACCGGCCAGCGCGCCGTTCAGCACCATAGTCAGGTCAGGTTTCTTGTACAGAACTTGCGTCAGGATCAGGGCTGCTACAGCACCCGAGGCTGCGGCCATGTTGGTGTTGGCAAAGATGCGCGACACGTCCGATACGTCACCCACGGTGCCCATCGCCAGTTGCGAGCCGCCGTTGAAGCCGAACCAACCCAGCCAAAGGATGAACGTCCCCAAAGTGGCCAGCGCCAGGTTCGAACCGGGCATCGGGTGCACTTTGCCGTCCTTGTACTTGCCGATACGCGGGCCAAGGATGATTGCACCGGCCAGTGCCGCCCAGCCACCGACCGAGTGTACTACGGTCGAGCCTGCGAAATCCGAGAAGCCAGCCTCAGACAACCAGCCGCCGCCCCACTGCCACGAGCCCGAGATCGGGTACAGGATACCAGTCAGAACAACGACGAAGATCAGGAAGGGCCACAGCTTGATCCGCTCGGCGACGGCACCTGACACGATCGAGGCGGTTGCCGCAACGAATACAAGCTGGAAGAAGAAATCCGAGCCGATCGAGGCATAGTCAAGCGCCGCTGCATCGGAACCAACACCCACTGGATCAAGCACGGTCGGACCACCAATGGCAAAGAAACCATTGAAGTCGCCGGGATACATCGTGTTGAAGCCGACCAACCAATACATGATCGCCGCTATGGAAAAGAGCGCGATGTTTTTGATCATCTGCATCGCCACGTTCTTGGAACGCACAAGGCCGCCTTCCAACATGGCAAACCCGGCCGCCATGAAGAAGACCAGGAAACCGGCCATCAGGAACAGCAGAGTGGTGAAGATATAGCCCACGTCCTCCATCGAAGAAGGCGGGTCATTCGCGAATGCAGCCGCCGGAAAGGCGACCAGCACAGCGGCTGTGGCGAGAATTCGGTTTAGTTTCATTTGATATCTGTCCTTTTACGGATGGGCGCGGATTACAGCGCTTCCTCGTTGGTTTCCCCGGTCCGCACGCGCAGGGCCTGCTCGACGTCGAGGACGAAAATCTTGCCGTCGCCGATCTTGCCGGTCTTGGCGGTTTTGGTGATGGTTTCGACGATCTGATCGGCCATCGTGGCGGGCACCACGATCTCCAGCTTGATCTTGGGTACGAAGTTCACGGCATATTCTGCGCCGCGATAGATTTCTGTGTGACCCGATTGCGAGCCGAAGCCCTTGATTTCGGTCACCATCATGCCGCGCACGCCTGCTTCGGTCAGTGCCTCGCGCACCTCCTCGAGCTTGAACGGCTTGATTGTCGCAATGATCAGTTTCACGTTGATCCCCTCTGCTTCCCCGGTCTGTCCGGCTTGTTTGCACTCGCAGCAAAAAAGCGTGCTCGGGTGCTGTAGGAAACGTCCCAGGTCTGCGAAGAGAGGGAAAATTGTGGCAAGGTGCACAATTTTTGCACAAATAATGCAAAACGATTAAAAATTATGCATTCAAGAGAGAGAATTTACCAGTAATTCTGACCTCAACTTCATCGGTACGGCAGGGTATGGTGCGTCAAAACGATAATCGGGCAGAGTTCGGAAATGACTGAGTCCAGGCGCCGCAAGACCCCTCTGGTCGCGGATAAAAGATACCCGTCCAAGGGCCGCAAGCCCAAGACGACCAAGCGCGCGGCCAAGCCAGCGGGCAAGAAATCTGTTGCGCGCAAAACCACCTCGCGCAAGGCCACGCGTAAGAAAACACGAAAGAAATCCGGTGGCGAGGGTGGCGGAATCTTCCGCCGGATGTTCCGCTGGCTGTGGCGTCTGGTCTGGGGCGTGACCTGGCGCGTTGGGGCTGCGTGTGCGCTGCTATTGGCGCTGGCGATCGGCGTTGTCTACTCAACGCTGCCCAATGTCGATTCGCTTTTGGACGGTCGTGCGCGCGGTTCGGTCACGATGCTGGACCGCGATGGTAAGGTTTATGCGTGGCGCGGGGATCAGTTTGGTGGGGTCATCACCGCCGATACCGTGTCGCCGCATCTAAAACACGCGGTCATCGCGACCGAGGACAAACGCTTCTATCGCCATTTCGGCGTCAGTCCCCGAGGCGTTGCCAGTGCTGTGCGCATCAACCTCAGCGAAGGGCGAGGGCCGTTGTCGGGCCATGGCGGGTCGACCATTACCCAGCAGACGGCCAAGCTGTTGTGTCTTGGTGTGCCCTACGATCCCGCCGAGTGGGAGTCCGAGGCCGCGTATGAGGCGGATTGCCGTCAGGGTTCGCTCTGGCGCAAGGCAAAAGAGGCCGTCTATGCGATGGCGATGGAGGTCAAGTATTCCAAAGACGAGATTCTGACCATTTACCTGAACCGCGCTTTCCTTGGGGCCGGTGCCCGTGGGTTCGAGGCTGCCAGCCAGCGTTATTTCGGGATCTCGGCGGCCGAGGTTTCGCCGTCCGAGGCAGCGATGTTGGCAGGGTTGCTGGTCGCGCCCACACGCTATGCTCCGACGAACAACCTGCAACGCTCGCAGGATCGGGCGCGACTGGTCGTCGGGCTGATGGAGGACCAGGGATACCTGTCCACCGCGCAGGCTAGCGAAGCCCGCGCGCGCCCGGCGGTTTTGTCGGATGCTGCTGCTGCCCGCGCAGGGGGGTATTTCGCCGATTGGGTCATGGCCAGCGGACCTGAATTCTTTACCCGTAATACGACCGAGGATGTGGTGATTCGCACCACGCTGGATCAGCGCATCCAGACATCGGCAGAAGAGGCGCTGAAATACATCTTTCAGGAAAAGGTGCGCGAAGGGTCCAAGGCGCAGGCCGCCATTGTGGTGATGTCGGCCGATGGGGCGGTGCGCGCCATGGTTGGCGGGCGCAAGACCCGCGTGTCGGGGGCGTTCAACCGCGCCACGCAGGCGCTGCGACAGACCGGGTCATCGTTCAAGCCGTTCGTCTATGCCACGGCGCTGGAACTGGGCTATTCGCCGTTGGATACGGTGATGGACGAGCCTTACTGCATCGATATCCCCGGCTCGGGCCAGTGGTGTCCCAAGAATTACACCAACAAGTTCTATGGTCGGGTGACACTGGCGGATGCCCTGAAGAACTCGCTGAACATCCCGGCGGTGAAAGTGGCCGAGATTTCAGGGCTAGAGAATGTGCGCACCGTTGCCAGCGAATTCGGTATCGCCAGCGATCTGGCCGAAGGCCCGGCACTGGCATTGGGCGCGTCTGAGAGCACGCTGATCGAGATGACGGGCGCCTATGCGGGTATTTTGAACGGAGGCTCTGCGGTTGAACCTTATGGCCTGACCGAGCTGAAGCTGTTGGGTGACGATACCCCTGTCATGGTGACGACAACCGGTATTGGTGAGCGTGTCATAAATGACAAGGCGGCCAAGCAACTGACCTGGATGATGGAGCGTGTGGTGTCCGAGGGCACCGGTGGGCGCGCCAAACTGCCGGGGTGGCAGGTGGCAGGCAAGACCGGCACCACGCAGGCGGCGCGGGATGCTTGGTTCATTGGCTTCACGGCGGATTATGTGACCGGTGTCTGGATGGGGTATGACGACAACACGCCGCTGTCTGGCGTCACAGGCGGCGGCCTGCCCGCCGAGATCTGGAAAGAGACGATGGTGCGCGTGACCGAAGGGATGACACCCACCCCACTGCCCATGCTGGCCCCGGACCCGCCGGTGCGAACCGAACAGCCTCGGCAGCAGCGCCGCAGGCAGAACAACGGGTTTGAGAAGGCCATCAACAACCTGCTGAACAATATATTCGGCAACTAAGTCACAAAAAAAGGCGGTGCGCTGGGCACCGCCTTTTCTACACGTGGTGAGGCGAAATCAGACGCTTTCGTTCAGTGCGGCCAGAATGGCGTCGCCCATTTCTGTGGTCGAGACCGGCTCAACGCCCTCTTCGGCCAGCAAGTCGGCGGTGCGGACACCATCGGCCAGAACCTTCTCGATCGCGGCTTCCAGGCGATCGGCCTCATCCCCTTGGTCAAAGCTGTAGCGCAGCGCCATGGCAAAGCTCAGGATACAAGCAATCGGGTTGGCCTTGCCCTGACCCGCGATATCGGGGGCCGAGCCGTGGACGGGTTCGTACATCGCCTTGGGGCGGCCGTTGGCCATGGGCGCACCCAGCGAAGCGGATGGCAGCATACCCAGCGAACCGGTCAGCATCGCCGCGCAATCCGACAGGATATCGCCGAACAGGTTGTCGGTGACGATCACGTCAAACTGCTTGGGTGCGCGCACCAGCTGCATCGCGCCGTTATCGGCATACATATGGGACAGCTCGACCTCGGGGTAGTCCGCTGCGACACGGTCCACGACCTCGCGCCACAGGATGCCCGATTCCATCACGTTGGCTTTCTCCATCGAGCACAGCTTCTTGTTTCGGCGCATCGCCAGTTCAAAGGCCGAGCGCGCGGCGCGTTCGATCTCGGACTCGGTATAGCGCTGGGTGTTGATGCCTACACGCTCATTACCTTCGTTGAAGATGCCGCGCGGCTCGCCGAAATAGACACCCGATGTCAGTTCGCGCACGATCATGATGTCCAGACCGGCGACGATGTCTTTCTTCAGCGACGAGAAATCCGCGAGTGCGTCAAAGCACTGGGCCGGGCGCAGGTTGGAAAACAGGTCCATTTCCTTGCGCAGGCGCAGCAGGCCGCGCTCGGGCTTTACGCTGAAATCCAGATCGTCGTATTTCGGGCCACCCACGGCGCCCAGCAGAACCGCGTCCACCTCTTGCGCCTTGGCCATGGTTTCGTCCGTCAAAGGCGTGCCATGCGCGTCATAGGCGGCACCGCCGACCAGATCCTCGCTCACGTCAAAGTGAAGGCCGCGTTTTTCGCCGAACCAGCCGATGATTCTGCGCACTTCGGCCATAACTTCCGGGCCAATTCCGTCTCCGGGCAGGATGAGGAGCGAGGGGTTGGACATGAAAGGTCTCCTTGCGTTTCGTCGCACAGGCCCTAGCGTCTGCATCGCATCGGGTCAATGAGACGATCCCGCCAAACCACGAGGAAAACACATGCTGACACCCGGAAACCCGGTTCCCGCACTGAAAATTGAAACCGTCGCCGGTGGGGACTTCGATCTTGAGCGCGACAAGGGCGAAAACGGCACGTTGGTGATTCAGTATCGCGGGTTGCATTGCCCAATCTGCATTCGTCAGATGGGCGAGGTCGAAGCGGCGCTGGATGACTTTGCCGAACTGGGGATCGAGGTGGTGATGATCACCACGGACACCGCCGAGCGCGCTGCTGAAACGGTTGAAAAAGCGGGCGTGTCGCGCCTGCGTGTGGGTCACAGTCTGCCTATGGCCGAGGCGCGGGAAGACTGGGGGCTGAACATCTCGGAAGGACGTGAAGGGACTGCAGAGGCCGCGTTCTTCGCCGAGCCGGGACATTTCTACATCTCGCCCGACCGCAACCTGTATTTCGCCTGGCAGCAGACCATTCCCTTTGCACGCCCCGCCATTGCCGATATTGCCGGAGGCATCAAATTTGCGCTGAACAACGGCTATCCCCCGCGCGGCACCTATACCGGTGCCCTGTAGGTGGTGGTAGATGGACCTTCTGGATCAGCCAGAGGGCCCAAATGCGTCCGAAAAGGCGGCGCGCAGCCATTCGACCGTGACCTGAACCCGTTTGTATCCGACTGTGTCGGGGTTGAGATAGAGGTTCAGGCTTCGGTTAAATTCGGGCCGACCTGTGCCCACACGCACCAGATCGTTGCGCCCTTTGGCCAGACACATCGGCAACAGACCCTTGCCGACCCCTGCGGCGACGGCTGAAACCAGAACGCTGGCATCGGTGGCGGTGACGCGCATGGTTTCGGTACTTTTGCTCAGCCGCTCGACAGCCCGGCTGATGATCGGGCGACTTGCTTCTTCGTCAAAAAAGGCGACCCAATTGGCAAGGGGTGTGTCCAGATGCGCCGCACGGTATACGGCATATGGCACCTGACCAAGCGTAACGGTGTATTCCGCAGCTTCGGGTGGAACCTCGAACCACATCTGGATCGATGCTTCACCCGAGACACGCGCAGACGGTGCGCGGGTCATCAGTCTCAGATCCAGCCCCGGATTGGTGGCCAGAAAGCGATCCATGCCGGTCATTGCCAGCCGTTGCATTGTCCATGAATTTCCAACCAGCCGCATCACGCCTACGGCGCTGGCCTGCGATTGCGAAATCTGGTCGGTCATCTGGTGATAATGTGCCTCGATCTGTTCGGCCTGCCGGATCGCGATGACGCCCGCCTCGGTCGGGACAAAGCCGGATTTAGAGCGCACGAACAGGATAACTCCCAGCTCTTTTTCAAGCGCAGTCAGACGCCGCCCCATCGTCGTCGCGTCGACGTCAAGCGCGTGCGCCGCGCCGGTCAGTGAACCGGCCCGACCAATGGCCAGAAGCACTTTCAGATTGTCCCAATTCATGTCAGTTACCTGCAAAATTGCATGATCTTGATGCAGTTTAGTGCCTTTTTGTCAGCAGAAATCAAATCTAAATTCAGG
Source organism: Ruegeria sp. BK1 (assembly GCF_056535645.1). Classification (NCBI taxonomy): domain Bacteria; kingdom Pseudomonadati; phylum Pseudomonadota; class Alphaproteobacteria; order Rhodobacterales; family Roseobacteraceae; genus Ruegeria; species Ruegeria sp. BK1. Next base: position 2,945,841 of record NZ_JBQFIS010000001.1, read on the forward strand.
CAATCCAGAAGAGGCACTGCACTTTCCAAAGTTCACAGTGGGTTACGAGTTTTCTTTTTGGGGTGTTGGGGTCTGTTCTAGATCCCGTGATAAAGGACAAGTGAATGCAAGTTTTTTCGAAAGTTTGGACTACGGCGGTCTGCCTGACATTTGTGGCGGCGTGCAGTCAAACCGAGGCTCCGCAGCCCATTCAGGCTGAGCCGATTTTCAACAAGTATGGTGACGTTATCGGATGCTCGGACGGTTCATTACCCGCAGGTACGGCAACCGAGCCCTGTGTGCCGCCGCCGCCTCCACCGGAAGGCTGTGATGATTCCTCGGTTGCTGGAACGGCGTCTGTTCCTTGCAGCCCTCCGGGGGAAGAGCGTGACCCAAGCGACAGTTCGACATCCGGCGGTGGGCGTGACCCTGACGGAGGGCGCGATCCAAGCGACAGCACCTCGACCGGAGATGGGCGTGACCCAACGGGGGGGTCGTCCGCACCCGGCACGCCGCGCACGTAAGTTTTTCGATTTATAAGTTTGTATAGTAACGAGTCTGTCCGGGTAATTGACAATCCTCGACCTGAAATTGGGCCACCGCTTGGTGGCCCTTTTTTCTTCAGTCCATGTCTATGTCGACCCAGACCAGCCGGTGGCGGCTGGCTTTTTCGGCTGCGTCCCGCTCTGGCGTGCCCGGTTTGGGCCAGTACACGCCCGCGCGCTGCACGGTCCAGTGGGCCGAGGGCAGAACATAGTCGACCCTCAGATCCCCGACCGCTTTCCATGTGACCGTAGTCAATGCACCGGTAGGGTCCTGCGGACGCGGGTCGGTCAGGCGCGGGTCGGTCAGCAGGCTGTGGATCGCCAGTTTGAGGCCTTCACCCTGCGTCGGATCCTGGTTTGCATCCCCGGCGATGATGAAAGGGCCATTGGGGGCCTGTCCCAGATCGCCATCCAGAACTGCGCGCCACAGCATGATCTCATCATGATTGCGCAGACCATTGCGATCCTCTGGCCCATCAAACACCGGAGGGGCAGCATGGAAGGTCATCAAAGTTAGCGGCCCTTGTGGGGTTTCTATTGGGACCGCCCAATGGGCCACGGACGAAAGTCGCTGGATGTCCTGCGCGTTGGTGGAGGGGAAGGGTCGCCCATCGACCAGCGGCAACTTGGCATTCGGCAGGTCGCGCCAGCGCAGCGCGGTAAATTCCTGCACCTGATCCGTGGTGATGGGATAGCGCGACAACACTGCCATCCCCGCTTGACCGGTGAACCGGCCCCAGCCCTGGGCATCACCGGGCCCTGATGTGCGGCCATCGCCATCCATATCCAGCCCGGTTTCCAGGCCAGAGTTCGGCTGGGCGGCATAGATATGTGGATAGCTCAGCCCCTGTGATGACACTTGCGTGGTCAGCGCCCGGATCGTCTTACCGTTCAGGTCCCAGTCGATCCCCTGCAACGCGACGATATCGGCCTGAACCGCTAACAGGACCTCTACCACCGCTTGAACCTGTGCATCGCCGCGCTGGATATCGCGCAGCAACAGTCCGGGCCCGTCGCGGCTGAGTTCGGTGTTGAAGGTGGCCACGCGTAAAGGTTCTGCCTGCGCCATGATCGGCAGCAGCAGAAAGATCAGGGCACGGATCATGCGGCCTGAGTGGACTCGGTTGTGGAATAGGCGCGGCGTTTTTCGACGATCAGGTTGGCAATCCGCAAAGTCGCCATCCCGCGCATGATCATGCTAGCGGGCAGGAAGGCCCATGCGCTCATCGTCCAGATCAGGGTTTGCGGGTTATTAAGCGAGATGGGATCGGCGTATTCCGTCAGTATCTTGATCAACGCCGGGATCAGGAAGGGCAACAGCACCCCGATCGAGATGTTCAGCCGTCCGTCCCGTTGCAGCCGGGTGACGACGTCGCCGCCCTTGGTCGGGTCGAATAGCGGTAGATTTGTCCAGACATTGAATGCACCGTTGCCGGTTGGCCAACCACGCAGCTTCACCGCATAAGCAAAAGCCGCGATGGTCGCCAAGGCGGCGACATAGGCGACGCTGGCGGAAATACGCACTAGCTCGGTCAGTGGCGCACTTGCCCCTGACGGCAGGATCAGGACGATCAGGCGGACCGGAGAATAGGGGAAGTCCACGATATTCGCGATACCCAGGCCGACCGAATAGAAAACCTCGGTCAGGCCGGTGGGCATATAGGCGTTCTTGCAGATCAGCGTCAGGAAGGTGACCATTGTAACTAACCCGACAAAGCGCAACCGGTTCACCGGCGGCGCATCGCGGAATTCGATAAAGCTGGGAAAGGCCGAGTTATATTCGGCAAAGGTCAGAAAAAACGCGAGAATGGCGAGAAAGACGACGATCTCGGTCCCATTCGTTGACGATACGGGCAGATACAACGCGGGGGTCAGCACCACAAGTGCAACAAGAATGCCCCGAATTGCCGCCCCTGTTGTGCGCGCAATCACTTTCCGAACCCTTTCAAACTGGACGGGCCGATCTTTGCCGACTTCATTCCAACTTGTGCCCGTCATTGATTATTTTGACGGATGCCTCATTAGCGCCAACATTGACCCCCCAAGGCAATTCGCTCAAGCCAAGGTGCAGAAAACACGCCATTTGAGGCAAAAAGATGGCAAAACTGGTGCTGGTTTGCATCATTCCTGACGCAAAACCGTCGTCTAGTTTAAGGTCACCGCAACATGTTGTGTTTGCCGAATTTCAGACCCCAAGAATGCGAAAGGGACCGCCGAAGCGACCCCTTTAAGTTGCATTGCATACGATGTCTAAAAGAATCACACCCACGGACGCGCCTGAGAGGCGTGCTCTTCGAATTTGTCGATATGATGTTCTTTTTCCATCGACAGGCCGATATCGTCCAAACCGTTCAGCAGGCAGTGCTTGCGGTGAGGGTCGATGTCAAATTCGATCTCGACGCCGTCCGAGGTCGTGATCTTCTGATCTTCCAGATGCACAGTCATGCGGGCGTTCTCGCCCTTGTGCGCGTCATCCATTAGAACCGCATGATGCTCTTCTTCGACGACGATGGGCAGGATGCCGTTCTTGAAGCAGTTGTTGAAGAAGATGTCCGCGAAGCTGGTCGAGATCACGACCTTGATGCCGAAATCCTTGATCGCCCAGGGCGCGTGTTCCCGCGACGAGCCGCAACCGAAATTGTCGCCTGCTACCAGAATCTCGGTGTTGCGATAGGCAGGTTTGTTCAGAACGAATTCTTCATTCTCGCCGCCATGGTCGTGATAGCGCATCTCGTCGAACAGCACGACGCCAAGGCCAGACCGTTTGATGGTTTTCAGGTGCACTTTGGGAATGATCATATCGGTGTCGATATTGATCAGTGGCATTGGGGCGGCCACCCCGTGGACTTTGTCAAACTTTTCCATGTTCACACTCCTGCGGGAGAGGGCCGCGCCCGTGCCCCGCGTTTAAGCTTCTTTCGCTTCTGTTGTTTCGTCTTTGGGTGCGTCTTTGACGTAGAACGCCATAAAGACCAGGCCGAGCCCGTTAAAGATCATCTCGATGCCCAGTAGAATGCCCAGCAATTGCAGCATGATCGCAGGCTCGACTGTGGCAAAGCGCCAGATAAGCATCGCCAGGACAATCGACATGATGCCAGAGATCAGTGTGGCCCAGAAATATTGAGTGCCACGCATCTGGAACGACAGGATAACTCGGGCGATACCGCCTGCCAGAAACAGGATCAGACAAACGGTGGCCAGCGTCAGCGTGCCCTGCAACGGGTGACCCAGAAAGGACCAGCCCAGAAACAGCATCACCACACCCATGATGAGTGACAGGATTTTGTTACCCGTGCCTTCGACGGTAAAGCCGCCGACAACTTGCAACGCGCCCGTGATCAGCAGCAACACACCCGTCACCACCGTTACGGCAATCGACGCCACCGCCGGCGCGCCCAGCACAAAGATGCCAAACACGATGGACAGAAGTCCAAGCAGCAGCCATTTGATCCAGTCACTCATTTGTTCAATCCCTCAAATATCTAGATATGAGGGTACCTTACATCAAGTCGCGGACGTCTGTCAGCCGTCCTGTTAGGGCCGCTGCGGCAGCCATTGCCGGGCTCAGCAGGTGGGTGCGTCCTCCGCGGCCCTGACGACCCTCAAAGTTACGGTTCGAGGTCGCGGCACAGCGCTCGCCCGGTTGCAACTGGTCGGGGTTCATCGCCAGACACATCGAACATCCTGCCAGACGCCATTCGAAACCGGCCTCTTTGAAGATGTCGGCCAGACCTTCTTCCTCGGCCTGCAATCGGACCAGACCCGAACCGGGCACGACCATTGCGCGCATCCCGTCCTTGATCTTTTTGCCTTTGAGGATTTCAGCAGCGGCGCGCAGATCTTCGATCCGGCCATTGGTGCAAGACCCGATAAAGACGGTGTCGATTTCCACGTCGCTCAGCTTCTGACCGGCTTCCAGTCCCATGTATTCGATCGAGCGGCGGGCCGCGTCAACTTTGCCGCCTTCGAAATCTTCGGGGTTCGGCACGGTTGCGGTGATCGGCAACACGTCTTCGGGGCTGGTGCCCCATGTCACCACGGGCGCGATATCTTCGCCGCGCAGGGTCACGACCTTGTCGAAATGCGCGCCTTCATCGGTGTAAAGCGTTTTCCACCACTCCATTGCGGCTTCCCACTGGGCGCCTTTCGGGGCGTGGGGGCGGCCTTTGACGTATTCGAACGTGGTCTCATCGGGGGCGATCAGACCCGCGCGGGCACCGCCTTCGATCGCCATGTTACAGACGGTCATGCGGCCTTCCATCGACAGATCGCGGATCGCTTCGCCGCAATATTCGATGACATAGCCGGTGCCGCCTGCTGTGCCAGTCTCACCGATCACGGCCAGAGTGATATCCTTGGCGGTCACGCCCGGCTGCAATTTGCCGGTGATTTCCACCTTCATGTTCTTGGATTTTTTCTGGATCAGAGTCTGCGTGGCCAGAACATGCTCAACCTCAGAAGTACCAATGCCGTGGGCCAGAGCACCAAACGCGCCATGGGTGGCGGTGTGGCTGTCGCCGCAGACAACGGTCATGCCGGGCAGGGTCCAACCTTGTTCGGGGCCGACGATGTGGACGATGCCCTGACGGACGTCATGCACCGGGTAGTAGTGAATGCCGAAATCCTTGGCATTCTTGTCCAGCGCCTCGACCTGAATGCGTGATTCCGGGTTTTCGATCCCGTTCACGCGGTCCGGCGTGGTGGGCACGTTGTGATCCGGCACGGCGATGGTCTTTTCTGGCGCACGCACCTTGCGGCCCGCCATGCGCAGGCCTTCGAAGGCCTGAGGGCTGGTCACTTCGTGTACCAGATGGCGGTCGATATACAGCAGGCAGGTGCCATCGTCGGCTTCATGCGCGACATGGGCATCCCAGATCTTGTCATAGAGTGTTTTGGGGGACATCGGTCCTCTCCCGTATGTAATGAGAATTGGCTGGCGAGGTGGCTTAGGCCGCCGATAGGCGGGCCAGAACCGTGCGGGCAGCCCCATAGAACCGTTCGCGCAGACGGGCGCGATCTTCAAGGTTCTGAATCTGGGCTACGGTGAGTCTCATGGCGTCCAGATATATTGCCCATTGCCGTCAATCAAGGTTCAAAACCGCGTCAGGCTTGCATCATGGGGCTGTGCTGTCCAAGCTGCAGGTATGAATCAAGACCTGATCCCCAGCTCGCTGTCGGACCTTTATGACAACATGGTCGCGGGCTTTTCTGTGCAATTCGAAAACCTTCTTGAACTGGTGGTCACGCCGGGCTGGCGTCAGCACCAGCTGGTGATCATTCTATTGCTATGGGCTTTGGCATTTGGCCTTAAGCTTTTCACGCAAGGCCGGTGGGATTCTTGGGCGCGGGCGCGCACTGGGTGGCCCAAATGGCGTTTGCGCGTTTTAGTACAGCTGATGCAGCGCTTGACGCTGGTCTATTTCGTGTTGCTGTCCTGGGCACTGTATCTGGTCATGCAGCAGATCACATGGCCGTCCCGCAGTTATATCATTGGCGTTATCGCGACTTTGGCGACGGCGTGGTTGGCCATAGCGCTGGTGGCGCGACTGGTGCGCAACAGAACGCTTCGGCGGATCTTCAAATGGGCCATGTGGGTCTATGCAACGCTTGTTGCATTGAATCTGACCGATGATGTGGCCGAGTTTTTGGACGGAGTCGCGATTTCTATTGGAGATCTGCATATCTCGGTGCTGGGGATCATCAAGGCGACGCTGTTGATCGGTGTTCTGCTGACGTTGGCGCGTGTGGGTACGCGCGCAGCCGAACGTGGTTTGAAAAACAACGATGACATTACGCCTTCCATGCAGGTGCTATTGGCCAAGGGCATGCAGGTGGTTCTGTATGGTGCGGTTTTCTTGGCAGCCATTCGAACGTTGGGCTTTGACCTGACCGGGATTGCGCTGTTGTCCGGTGCCATCGGTGTGGGCATCGGGTTTGGGCTGCAAAAGGTGGTATCGAACCTAATCTCGGGGATTATCATCCTGATGGATCGCTCGATCAAACCGGGCGACGTGATCTCGCTAGGGGATACGTTTGGGTGGATCAACGCGCTGGGCGCGCGTTATGTCTCGGTCGTGACACGGGACGGGCGGGAATACCTGATCCCGAACGAAGATCTGATTACCAGTCAGGTCGTGAACTGGTCGCATTCCGACAAGTTCGTGCGGCTGGATCTGGAGTTTGGTACCAGCTATGGCGACGATCCCCACAAGGTGCGCGCCACCGCTATCCGTTCAGTGAAGTCCGTGGCCCGCGTGCTGAGTGGCGGTCTACATGAACCGGTCTGCCATATCACTGGATTCGGGGACAGCAGCGTCGACTACGTGCTGCGGTTCTGGATCAGCGACCCAACCAAGGGGCTGACCAATATCCGCGGCAATGTCTACCTAGCGCTCTGGGATGCGTTTCAGGCCGAGGGTATCTCGCTGCCCTTCCCGCAGCGCGAGGTGCGCCTGCTGCACGACGCAGACCCGCAACAGATCGTAGAGGATTGACGCTGCGTTGATGGCGCGTTCATTGAAATGTTGCATTCCCCTTGTTACCTTATTAGTACCCCGGCGCCGGGATTTGATGGCGCGCAGCAAAGGAGGACTATGTCCTGTCTCTACATACCCAGGCGGGGTTGCCCGCCGATGACGGGGCCAGCGTGATGGCCCACTCTCAGTCAATCAGCGACAAGCTGCTTGAGCGTATCCTTTCCTCACTTTCCGATGACAAGGCCGAAGACGTCGTGCAGATTAACCTGCAAGGTAAGTCTTCTGTTGCGGATCACATGGTGATTGCCTCGGGTCGGTCGACCCGTCAGGTCTCGGCCATGGCGGAAAAGCTGACGGATCGCATCAAGCAGGAATTCGGTTTCACCTCGAAGGTCGAAGGCAAGGATGCCGGCGACTGGGTGCTGATCGATACGGGCGACGTTATCGTCCATATCTTCCGCCCCGAAGTGCGTGAATTCTACCAGCTGGAAAAGATGTGGCTGCCTCAGGGCGGCAGCGCCTCGGCGAACTGAGGCGCTATCCCGGCCTGTATTGAAAGGCCGGAGGCGAGAGAGATATGCGGATTAGCATAGTTGCGGTCGGGCGATTGCGCGCCGGACCCGAGAAGACCCTGCTTGACGATTACCTGACACGCTTTGACCGGACCGGACGCGCTTTGGGCCTTGGTCCTGCGCGGGTGATCGAGGTTGAAGACAAGAAAAACGCTGGAATGGGCGCCGAGGCGACGCTGCTTCGCAAGGCGCTGCCCAAAGGCGCGGTCATCTGTACTCTGGACGAACGGGGCCGTGTGATGTCCTCGCCGGAATTTGCCAAAAAGCTGGGCGGCTGGCGCGATGCCGGGCGGCAAGATTTGGCGCTGATCATCGGCGGGGCAGACGGAATAGACCTTAATCTGCGTGCCGAGGCGGATTTTTCGATCTCATTTGGTTCGATGGTATGGCCCCATATGCTGGTCCGTGTGATGCTGGCCGAGCAACTCTATCGGGCCGCAACCATTTTGTCGGGCGGCCCCTATCACCGGGTCTGATATGGCGCAGCTTTTGATCATTTACCATTCGCGCACCGGCGGGGCCCGGCAAATGGCCGAAGCTGCAGCCAAGGCTGCAGGGGATGAGGCGGATGTGGTTCTGAAACCCGCCGATCAGGCCGGACCCGAAGATTTGTTGCAAGCCGACGGCTATATCTTCTGCGCGCCCGAGAATCTGGCCGCGATTTCGGGTCTGATGAAAGAGTTTTTCGACCGCAGCTATTATCCGGTGCTGGGTCGGATCGAAGGCCGCCCCTATGCGCAGATGATCTGCGCCGGGTCTGATGGCGAAAACGCCGCGCGACAAACCGCCCGCATCGCAACCGGTTGGCGGTTGAAAGAGGTGCAGCCGCCGCTGATCATCTGCACCCATGCGCAAACACCCGAGGCGATTCTGGCCGAGAAAACCATCCCCGACGACCAGCTTGAAAATTGCCGCGAGCTGGGTCTTGCCATGGCCGCCGGTTTGCAGATGGGCGTGTTCTGACTTCAGTTCAGGTCGACCACAAAGGTATTTTTGGCCCAGCCATCCGTATTGGTGCGGGCCTGTACCTGCACTTGCGACGTGCCCGCCGGGATCGCCACACCGCTTAGTGAGCGGGTAAAGGGCTGTTCATTCTCATGCGGGTGATGCAGCACGCGCAGTCCCAGCTCTTTCCCCTCCATATCCAGCACACGCCAGCCATCTGCATAGTCATCCCATCCGGTTTCAGGATGTGAGACGGTCACATCGAATCGCCATGTGCCACCGTTTGATTTCGCGGTGACGGCTTCGATCACGGGGTCATCTGCAAGGGCCGGAGTGGCCAGAAGGGCGCTCAGAACAAGATATCTCATGATATGAACTTAACCTTTTGTGGTGAGCTGAGGGATCACGATCCGGTGTTGAGGAGAATTGTGCGGGAATGCGACGCGAATTCACGCCGATAGAGCATAGCCAGCGTGATCACCGTGCCCGCAATCAGCGCATAGGGGCCCAAGATCCATGCAACAGAAGCCAGCGCAAAATAGGTCGCCCGCAGACCACGATTGAAACTACGCGCGGCGGTGACGCAAATCTCGGCCGCTTGGGCGGCGCGCGGATAGGCGGCGGGCTCTTCAGGGTCATTTGGCACAGCCGCCATCAATACGGCGCAATAGCCAAACAACCGGTGTGCCCAGACATATTTTAGAAAAGCATTCGCCAAAAACAGCAGGATCACAAGAATTTTGACCTCCCACACCAGCGCGGGCGCGGTTCCCAGTGCCAGATCCTGCGCCAGCCCGGCCAGGCGCTCTGTGTTGCCCAGCAGAGCTAGTCCACCCCCGATGGCAATCATCGTGGTTGAGGCAAAGAACGTGCTGCCCTGCCGCATCGTGCCGACGACCTGCGCGTCAAACATGCGCGGCTGACGGGTCACCATTTCTTTCATCCAGTCTCGGCGGTAGTCGTCCATGATCATTCCAACCGAGGGCTTGTTCGGTGACGGGTTTTCGATCCGCCAGCCGATCCCCAGCCACGCGCCGATCAGCAGGGCGATACCGACGAAATCCAACGGTGCGAAGGGCATTGATTGATAAATCCAGGACATGCATTGGACCCTACGTTTTACGGGAAAAACTTGCCAGATCGGAAAATTGGTAATATTATTTTACCAAACTGGAGGATCAGCCATGGAAATGCCGACGCCTAACCCTGACGTTCTGCGCCGAAAGGATGCGGTGTTGCGCCGTTTGCTGCAAGTGCTGCCTGAAGACGCCGTTATTCACGACCCGGCCGAGACGCGCGCTTATGAATGCGACGCGCTGACAGCTTATCGTTGCCCTCCGATGCTGGCGGTGCTGCCGTCTACGACCGGCGAAGTTTCGGACGTGCTGCGCATCTGCAATGAAGAGGGGGTTCCGGTCGTCCCGCGCGGCTCGGGTACTTCGCTGGCGGGTGGGGCGTTGCCCACGGCTGACAGTGTTATTCTGGGCATTGCCCGGATGAACGATGTGTTGGAGACCGACTATGACAACCGCATCATCCGCGTGCAGACCGGCCGCACCAACCTGAGCGTGACCGGCGCGGTGGAGGCGGAAGACTTCTTCTATGCTCCTGATCCTTCATCGCAGCTGGCTTGTGCGATAGCGGGCAATATTGGAATGAATTCGGGCGGGGCGCATTGTTTGAAATATGGTGTGACCACAAATAATCTGTTGGGCGTCAAAATGGTGATGATGGACGGCAGCGTGGTCGAGATCGGCGGCGCGCATCTGGACGCGGGCGGGTTGGACCTGCTGGGCGTGATCTGTGGTTCGGAAGGGCAGTTAGGCGTTGTGACCGAGGCAACGTTGCGAATTCTGCGAAAGCCCGAGGGTGCGCGGCCCGTGCTGATGGGGTTCGATGATAACGAAGTCGCCGGACAATGTGTCTCTGACATTATTAAATCGGGCATTCTGCCGGTGGCGATCGAATTCATGGATACACTGTGCATCAAGGCGTGTGAGAATTTTGCGCAGGCGGGCTATCCCGATTGCCATGCTTTGCTGATTGTCGAGGTCGAAGGATCAGAGGCCGAGATCGACTATCAGCTGTCCAAAATCATAGAGATTGCCAAGCGTCACAATCCGGTCGAGCTGCGCGAAAGTCAGTCGGCTGAGGAAAGCGCGAAAATCTGGTTGGGCCGAAAATCCGCCTTTGGCGCGATGGGGCAGATGAACGATTACATGTGCCTCGATGGGACGATCCCAGTTTCTGCCTTGCCGCAGGTACTGCGCCGTATCGGAGAGCTGAGCGAGGAATATGGCCTTCCGGTGGGCAACGTATTCCACGCGGGCGACGGCAATATGCACCCGCTGATTCTGTTTGATGCCAACAAGCCTGGCGATCTTGAGAAATGCGAGGCGTTCGGCGCGGAAATCCTGAAGCTGTGCGTGGATGTGGGTGGCTGCCTGACCGGCGAGCATGGTGTGGGCATCGAAAAGCGGGATCTGATGTCGCATCAATACGCGCCAGCGGACCTTGAAGCGCAGATGGCCGTCAAGGATGTGTTTGATCCGAACTGGTTGCTGAACCCGGCCAAGGTGTTCCCGCTGGATGTGTCTGAGGCGCGCCGGATTGCAGCCGAGTAAGGGGGCGCTGCCCCCATCGCGGCAAGCCGCGATTCCCCCGAGGTATTTTTGAACAGAAGAAATGTCATGAGACCTGAAACAGAGGCCGAACTGGCCGAAATAGTGGCCGGGCTGCAGGGCCCCGTGCGAATTGCCGGTGGTGGATCCCGCGGGATCGGCGGGCCCGAGATGACCATCGAAACCGGCGGACTGAGCGGTATTTCCCTGTATGAGCCGGGTGCGCTGACGATTGTGGCGCAGGCCGGTACTCCGGTGGCCGAGGTCGAGGCGGCGTTAGAGGCCGGAGGGCAGCAATTGGCGTTTGAACCGATGGATCATCGCGGTCTGTTGGGCACGAATGGTGCGCCGACCATTGGCGGTGTCGTGGCCGCTAATATCTCAGGCCCGCGCCGCATTCAGGCCGGGGCTTGCCGTGATTTCCTGTTGGGCGTGCGATATGTCGATGGCAAGGGCCATGTGGTCAAGAATGGCGGGCGGGTGATGAAAAACGTCACCGGCTATGATCTTGTCAAACTGATGGGCGGGTCATGGGGCACGTTGGGTGTTCTGACCGAAGTGTCGCTGAAAGTGCTGCCCAAGCCAGAGGCGGTGGCGACATTGGCCTTGCGCGCTGATGATGTCAGCGCGGCTGTTGCGGTGATGTCAGCGGCGTTGAAATCCCCGTTCGAAGTGTCGGGTGCGGCCTATGACCCGCAAGAGATGCGGGTTCTTCTGAGGGTCGAAGGGTTCACGGACTCTGTCGCCTATCGTGTTGAGCAGTTGAAATCGACATTGGCCGTTTTCGGAGAGATTGCTGAGATCGATGGCTCGGTCGAGCGGTGGCAGGCCATTCGGGACGTATCTGCGTTTCATGGTGTGGATGGGGATGTGTGGCGGATTTCGGTCAAACCTTCGGATGCGACCGGGATTGCGCAGCGGATTGGAGCGGATCGAACCCTCTATGACTGGGGCGGCGGGCTGATCTGGGCGCTGGTGCCCAAAGGCACGGACCTGCGCGCACGCGTCGGCGCATTTGACGGTCACGCGACCTTGGTCAGAGCAAATGCGGAAACGATTGAGGTCCTGGGGCGTTTTCAGCCGGAAAGCCCCGGAGTTCAGGCTCTGACAAAGGGCATTCGACAGCGTTTCGACCCGCGCGGGTTGTTCAACCCGGGTCTGATGGGGTAAACAGATGCAGACAATATTCACTGAAAAACAACTGCAAGACCCGGCGATTCAGCGCTCGAACGAGATCCTGCGCAACTGCGTCCATTGCGGGTTTTGCACCGCCACATGCCCCACCTATCAGGTGCTGGGCGATGAGCTGGACAGCCCGCGCGGGCGGATTTACCTGATCAAGGACATGCTGGAAAACGAGCGTGTGCCGGATGAGAAAACGGTCAAACATATCGACCGCTGCCTGTCCTGTCTGGCCTGCATGACCACGTGCCCGTCCGGTGTGCATTACATGCATCTGGTCGATCACGCGCGTGAATATATCGAACAGAATTACAAACGGCCCTTCACCGACCGCGCCCTGCGCTGGGTGCTGGCGCAGATTCTGCCCTATCCGATGCGGTTCCGCTGGGCTTTGATCGGGGCTAAGCTGGGCCGTCCGTTCAAATTCCTGATGCCAGATGCGCGGTTGCGGGCGATGCTGGATATGGCGCCAAAACATATCCCTCCGGTCAGTCGCAACGACGATCCGCAGAGCTTTGCCCCAAACGGTGCGCGCAAAAAGCGTGTGGCGCTGATGACAGGATGTGCGCAAAAGGCGCTGAACACTGATATCAACGATGCAACCATCCGTTTGCTGACCCGGCTGGGGTGTGAGGTTGTCGTGGCCGAAGGTGCGGGCTGTTGTGGGGCGCTGACGCATCATATGGGCAAGTCCGATGACAGCCACAAAGCAGCCGCTGCCAATATCCGCGCTTGGGTGGCCGAGATGGACGGGGATGGGTTGGATGCCATCGTCATCAACACTTCGGGCTGTGGGACGACCGTGAAGGATTACGGGCACATGTTCCGCAATGACGCGTTGGCCAAAGATGCGGCGCGGGTGTCGGAGATTGCCATGGATATCAGCGAGCTACTGATGCAGCTGGATATGCCCGAAGGCGGCGAAAAGGGTCTGACTGTGGCCTATCACGCAGCCTGTTCGTTGCAGCATGGTCAGAAAATCAAAACCTATCCCAAGGACCTTTTGAAACGTGCGGGGTTTACTGTGGTCGAACCTGCGGACAGCCATCTGTGCTGTGGCAGCGCCGGAACCTACAACCTGATGCAGCCTGAGATTTCCGGGAAACTCAAACAACGCAAGGTCAGGACGCTGGAGGCTGGTAACCCTGATGTGATTGCCGCAGGCAACATCGGATGTATGATGCAGATCGGATCGGCTACCGAGGTTCCGATTCTGCACACGGTCGAGTTGTTGGACTGGACGACCGGAGGGCCCCTGCCAAGGGCCATGCAGCAGGACCACAGGCCGGACCGCGAGGTGCCGATCTTAAGGTAGGTGTCTGAAGACGACTACGGTCGCGTTCAGATCCCGGCTGTCAAGCGAGCGCCCTAATTTCGCCTTACGCACTGCGTAGGAGGATAAGTCGAAGCTACGCCGGAGAACCGCTTGCGAAACTGGATCAAGGTCTTAGCACTGGCGCTGATGCCCATGGCCGCAATGGCTCAGGATTCAAGGTTGAAAAGCCTGGAAACCACCGATGCCGGGCGCGCGTGGATGGCTGTTGGGCGGCTGGATATCGGCGGTGCCGGGTTTTGCACAGGCACCCTGATTTCGCCGACTATTGTACTGACCGCCGCGCATTGTTTGTTTGACAAGGTTACTGGCCAACGCGTGGACTTGTCAGATGTCGAGTTTCTAGCCGCATGGCGCTTGGGTCGAGCGTCGGCCTATCGGGCGGCGCGGCGAGCTGTCATTCATCCCGAATACCAGTTTGGCGAGGACTCCACTGCCCGGATTGGCAGCGATATCGCGCTGGTCGAGCTGTGGCAACCGATCCGCAACACCACCGTCATCCCGTTTGAAACCGGCGCACGCCCGGCGCGAGGGGAAGAGGTTGGCGTGGTCTCATACGCGCAGGACAGGGCTGAAGCGCCATCGTTGCAAGAGGTCTGCTCGGTCATGACCCGACGTTCGGACGTTTTGGTGATGTCCTGTGATGTGGAATTCGGCGCGTCCGGGGCGCCTGTGTTTTCATTCGAAGGCGACCGCCCGCGCATCGTCTCGGTCGTGGCTGCCAAGGCCGAATTCAATGGCCAACGCGTGGCCGTGGGCACAACGGTCGAGGATTCACTGGATGTTCTGCACCGTGAATTATCCGCCGGGCGCGGGTTCATCGCCGACACGCCGCCAGGGGCGGCCCGCAACAATGTGGGTGCGAGGTTTGTCAAACCGTGACGCGTATTCTTGCGACCCTATTGTGTCTGCTGGTGATGGCGACAACCGCAAGCGCCCAAAGTGCCAAGCGCAAGCTGACCGACCGGGAAGACCTCTATGGTTGGGAAGCGGTCGGGCGTCTGGATATCGGAACCCAAGGCTTTTGCACTGGCACCCTGATCGCGCAGGACATTGTACTGACCGCCGCGCATTGTGCGCTGGATAGGGCAACGGGCCGACCCTATGCGCCGGGGCAGGTGACGTTCCGCGCGGGTCTAAGTCAGGGGCAATCGCTGGCAGACCGAAAGGTTGTACAGATCGCAGTTCATCCCGACTATGCCAAGCATCCATCGCTTTCGAATGCTGGCGTTCGGGCCGACGTTGCCCTGATGAAGCTGGAACAACCGATCCCTCTTTCCATTGCGGACCCTTTTGCCTTGCACAGCGGGCGTGTGACGGGGGGTGAGGTCAGCCTGGCCTCGTACGGGCGGGGTCGATCCGAGGCGATTACCCGCGAACGGTCCTGCGATATTCTGCAAAGAGTGCAGGGGCTAATCCTGTTTAACTGCGATATCACCTTTGGGTCTTCGGGCTCGGCCCTGATGGCGCGCAAAGGGTCGCGCTGGCAGATTCTGTCGGTGGTTTCGGCGGTTGGCGCAGTTAATGGCCGCAAGGTTGGGTTTGGCATGGAACTGGCCGGAATTGTCTCGGATCTGAAGGCCGATCTGCGCCGCGACGCACCGCAGCCCAAAGCCTCGATCAATCGTCTACAGGTCGGGTCGGGCAAGTCCAATTCCGGTGCGAAATTCATCAGCCCCGGCGGGGGTTGAACTCGGCCAAATCGTTACCCATGTGAACTGTATCGGGTCGCCACGAACGGGGCCTGATACAGCAAACCGCCCGTCCGAACCGGAGGGCATATCGTAGATCGCTCAGACTTGAGGATATGACACATGCGAACTTTTGATTTTGCTCCGCTGCACCGCGCAACCATTGGCTTTGACCAGATCGCCGACATGATGGATCGCGTTCTGACCAATGACGTGGCTCAGCCCAGCTATCCGCCTTATAACATCGAAAAAACCGACGCTGACGCCTATCGGATTTCCGTCGCTGTCGCCGGTTTCGCCGAGGCCGATCTGTCGGTCGAGGTGAAGGAAAATGCCCTGATCGTGGCCGGCAAGAAAGCCGCCGAGGACAAGGACCGCTCCTACCTGCACCGTGGCATTGCCACCCGCGCGTTCGAGCGCCGCTTTGCGCTGGCCGACCACGTGCGCGTCACCGGTGCCAGCCACGAGAACGGCATGTTGAACATCGACCTCAAACGCGAGGTGCCCGAAGCGCTCAAACCGCGCCGGATACAGATTTCGTCTGGTCAGGCCATCGAAAAGGACGTGGTTGACGCCAAAGCCGTGAACTAAGGCCGTCCGACCACCGCGATAGTCCTGCCTCTCGGGGCTATCGCAGACTGCACGCCCCGCGTTCCTCCAGACGCGGGGCGTTGTTCCCCAAACCAATATCGACCCTGCGCAATAGTGCAGAGGTTGAATGTTCAACGAGCTACTTGAACCCAGCCGTCTTGATCTGGGTCAGTTCCTTGGTGGGTAGGGGTTCGTTGGGTCTTACATGACCAAAAGTAAGGACAATTGAGTGCGAGTGAATGGAAGGAATCTGAAATGAAGAAAGTAACTGTATCTTGCTTGCTTGTGGGCACGCTTGCGTTAGCGGCGTGCGGGGCGCCAACGACACCAACACAGGCCCAGGTCCAGCACGATGCGCGTTGCGCAGCAGGTATTTTGGGCGGCGCGGCTCTTGGTGGCGTTGTCGGTAATCGCTTCGGCGGCGGATCAGGCCAAACACTGGCGACTGCGGCAGGTGCCGGACTTGGAATGTATGCAGGTCAGTCGGCTTGCAACTGACGAAAAGTTACATGCTGAACAGTTTAGCGCCGCGCAGGTAATGCGCGGCGCTTTTAATTTAGGAATATGTGCTTCAGTTCCCAGCCGTCACCTGTCCGATCGACCAGAACATCGTCTCGCCCGAGGCATCGTCGACGCCGTCATTGTCGGTCATCACGAAAGCCTCGCCCGAAGGCAGGATGGCCAGACCTTCGATCTTGTCCAGCACGTAGCCGCCCGTTGAGGTCAGGTCTGGCAGCAGGTCGCGGACCTCTTCCTTGGTGACCACTGGCAGCTCACCACCCAGCGGGGCAGGGGTCATTTCTGACAGCGGGATGCGATAGATCTTTTTGGTCACGGCACGGTGGTCATGCTGGTTGTCGCGCTCGATCACATAGACATGGTCGCCGAAGGCCACGATTTCCGACAGACCGACCCATCCAGTGTCCGGGTCTACCTTGGGATAGTGGACTGCGCCCCATTCCTGTGTCTCAAGGTTGTAAGCCACCAGTTTGACGTGGTTTTCCGGATCGTCCTTCCATTCACGCTGAACAGCCATCCACAGAGTGTCACCGACGCGGGTGATGCCTTCGAAGCCGAAACGTTTCTCGACTGCCATCAGTTCGGCAGGCAGGCCGATCTCACCCTTGCGGTCCTTGATCAGACCATCTGCGCTGACGTGATAGATCGCGTGCGGGATAACACGGTCGGTGCGGCCTTCGGAGGCCACGTAGAACCCGCCGTTGCCGTCCAGCGTGATACCTTCAAGGTCCAGTTTCTGTGCCGGATTGCCGTCCTGACGGTGGATGCGGATGACGTCAACGATGCGGGCGGGCTGCTGGCTGGGGTCGATCTTGAAGATCGAGGGCTGGAAGCCGTAAAAGCTGTCATTGACCGCATAGATCATGCCGTCTTCATCCGCGACCAGACCGGACAGCGCACCCCATCCAATCAGCTCATCCGCGCCTTCCGATGTCAGGTGCGGGTAGGCGGCGGGCGCATCCTGATATTCGAAGATCGACACATGTGCACGCGGGCCACCATCTTCGATCAGGTCTTTTTCGTTGGCCGAGATCAGCAGGTTCCGCTCGGGGATCGCCACATAGCCTTCCGGTCCAACGCCTGATGGCAACAGTTGTTTCAGAACCGGGTTCGCGGGGTCAGTGGCGTCATAGACACCCACGACCGAGGCGCGCTCCGCCCCGACAAAGATCATCGGCGTCCCGCCAAAGGTGGCTGCGGTCACGCTTTCCGGCTCAACGCCTTTGCTGTCCGAGCGTTTGTCGGGGTAGTGCCCGATTTGGATGATCGCTTTCTCGAACTCGGTGCCGTTCTCATACACAACGGTGCCGTCCTTGTGGAAGATCGTCCAACCACGCGAGCCGCCCTCATAGTCGCCTTCATTGGCGGTGGCGAAGTGGTTGTCGTCGATCCATTTCACCGCGTCGGGTTCACGCAGGCGGCCCGGCTGGCTTTCGGTGAAGATTAGCGCGCCACGTTCATCGGTGGCATCGATGCCTTCCAGATCCACGCTGCCGGCCGAGAAATGGCTGATCACGGTGCCATCTTTGGCAATAACCGCCATGTGGTTATTTTCTTGCAGGGTGACGACGGTTTCACCCAAGCTGTTTATGTCCACGAACTCGGGCTCGGGGTCGGTCGGCGCAACCTCGGCCAAACCGGTCAGCGAGGCCATTTTCATGCCCGCACAATCCAGCGCGCCATCTTTCAATGGCACCAGAGCCAGCTCACCTGCAGGTAGCTGTGGGATGAAACCGTCGTTCAGATCTTCGTCACGCTCATTCTCAATGGCGACGGCGACAAAGCTGGCATCCGGGGCGATTGCGACGCTGTCAGGCTGACCGCCCAGATCACAAGCGCCGGTTTGCGCTTTGCCCGCAATATCGACCGAGATCAGCTTGCCCGAGGGTGCGGTGTAGCTGTCCGACGTGTTCACGCCAACAAAAGCCGTCGAGCCAACGATTCCAACTGAGGTTGGCTCGCCACCCACCTCCATCGCACCCAAAGGTGCCGGGTTCGCCGGGTCGGCGATGTCGACCATACCGATTACGCCCAGCGGGCTGTCGGTATAGACCAGCGTCATGCCATCTGCAGTCGCCGCGATAATCTCAGGCGAGGTTTCGCGGTTCATATCCGCACCCTCAGCCATGTTCTTCACAACTGGAAATGACGCAATTCGGTTGAAATTCATCTCTGCCACGGCCTGACCGGCGGTCAGGGCCAAGGCAGATGTCAGACAGACACAGCGCAATGACATCGGTTGGTATCCTCTCTTGCTTAGTTGCAAGGGGGGATGGACGTGGTTCATTACGCTGGCGTGACGGTTTTGTTTCAAATTGGTGACAAGATGGGCTGCCTTCTTGCTGCCGCGATGCGTTTGTTCGTTTCAGGTCGCGCCCAGATTGCAGGGTCTATCTTTTGCCATGTATTTTTGCCAGTCTTTGCAGGAATTTTCCGCCCAAGGGGATGTAAATAGGCGTAACATTGCCTATCTTATTGGGGATTTTAACAAAAAAAGGGATAGCAGATGTCGAACCATCAATTTGACGCCTTGATCGAAGAAACGCAGACGAAAGTGCGTGAAAGCCAGTCGCAGATCGAAAGCCTGACCTCGCGGATTGACGCGGCGCGGGCCAAGATTGGCACGGCCGAGGCAGATATCGACATCGAAAACGCCACGCTTGAAGACGTACATGCCCATACCGAGGTGATGAACGCCAATATTGCTGAGCTGATTATGGGGCTGGATGACGTCACCAACGCGTTCTCCAAGGATTTCGACGAGATGCGCTCGAAAACCGGGTGGGAGAGCTTTGTGGGCATTTTCGCCAAAGCCAAGTCCGAGTCGATGCGGCAGGAACGGATGCGCACCGCCAATATCGACGACAAGCTGCAGGACCTGATCGCCAAATCGGACGTGATCGTAAAGCTGTTGGAAGGGCAGCTGTCCGTGCTGGAAGAACAGCGAGTGAACGTCGAAAACAACCTGACCGGCACTCTGGACGACCGTGAGGCCACCGTGGCCGAGCTGGAATCGCTGCGGGCCGAGATTCAGGGTATGGACCCGACCATTATCACTCTGGAAAACAAGATCAGCGTCGAACAGGACGCCGCTGCGCGGACCCAGTTAGAGACTGAATTGGCCGAGCTGAACAAGCAATACAACGCCAAGGTTCAGGAGGAACAGGTCAAGCTGGCCAAATCGCAAACGCTGGAGCGCTATATCGAAAAGGGCAAAACCTGGGTCGATTCACTGCAAAACCAGGCGGCGACGCAGATGGTGCTGATCAACAAGCTGCAGACAGACACGCAACAGCGCGTGGTGCTGTATGACGCCCTGACCAAATCGCTGAAAACCGCGCAGCAGCAGGACGTGGCCCACCGCATCAACGAGATCGGCGTGCAGACGGACCAAGAGGCGCAGACTGCGATGGCCGCCATCGGCACCGCGACCAACCAGAAAATGGCCGACATGCTTGAGGCGCACGAAGGCCACATGGTCTTTGCCCGCGATGTGCTGGAGAAAAAGGCCAAGGCGGATGAGCGCTTTGCCCGCCGGTTTGCCTCGATTGTCGAGAAGCATGATAAGAATTTGTATGGGGGTTCTTGAGGGTCACCGTTGTGACTAAACACACCAATAACCGTAATACATCGGGTCTTGCGCGCAGGGACATTCAGCTTCCCGCATGGGTAGAGAATGCGATGATCCTGCGCTGGTTCGCTATCGGCCTTGGCGTAATTTTCTACTGGATCACGGAGTCCCTTTGGGCTCCGGCTATTGGGATCGCAGTGTTCGCAGGGATCGGGCACTTGGTCTATCTAATTTACAAAAAGGAAGACCCGGTTTCGGCCGAAATCGCGTTCCACAATGACACTGATGGGTATCACTCAGGAGACGCGGATGGGGACGGAGACGGTGGAGACTAATGGAGACTAACCCCACCAAAGACCATGTCGGCCTGACTGACACCTTCGCCTCGCGCCGATATTTCCGCAAATTCGAGGTGATCTCCGTCCACCTCCTGCGCGTGGCCGCGACGATGGAGGCGGAGGGCGCCATCAGCAAGCAAGAGGTGCGGATCGTGTCGCGCTACCTTTCGGGGCTGCTCTACACCTTTAGGGCGCTCAGCATGAAATACCTGCTGGTCGGTCGCGATACGGGGCGGTTCTTTGGCAGCCTCGCCATGGACAAGCGCGACAGCGGGTTTCCGGTGTCGGCCGAATTGCTGACCATGGCCAACGACGCGCAGCAGGCGAAGGTGCATCTGGCGAATATGCCCTCGGAAGACGATCTGAAAACCGACATGGTGCGGACGATCATTGGCGACCGGGAAATTCCGACCAAGCTGCAGTTCGCGCTGTCTCAAAGGCTCTATTACGAGGAATTGCTGAAAGGTCAGTTGTTCTGGTCCCGCAACGATCCCGAGTGCCACTGGATTGGAAATGAGGGTGAGCGGCGCAAGTTCCTGATCCATTGGGCGGTCTATGGCAGCCAGATCAACCTGCCGGTCATCTACATGATGCAGGTGGAGGACAGTGGCAGGACAGCTCTGCCCAAAGACCAACGCCGCTGGCCCGAGGTGCAGGCGCATCTGATGGCGCAATCCTTGGGCGGGTTGAAGCTGGTGACGATTGCCAAAGGGTTCGATCAGGATTTCGACGATCTGCACCCCAAGCACCTGCGCCGCATCCATGTGGGGCCGATGTATTCCTCGGCCTATACCGAGCAATCCGGTCCCTTGCGGCAAGTGCTGGAGGACGCTCAGGCCCCCGAGGGTCAGGATTGGGCGCTGGCCTGGACCACCGAGGAACTGGAGAGCGAGGACGTTTTCGAGGAACGCGCGGGGTGGTTCTCGACCGTTGAGCGCGAAATTTTTGCTTTGGATCCGTTTGGCGCGCAAGGGGCCGAGACTGGGGCCACGCGCACGCAGCGGTCGATTATCCTGCCTCAGCGCCCGTTTCAGGTTCTGGCAGAGCGCGACCCGCCGGGCTTTGGTGACGTGCGCAAATTCGTTGTCAGCAAGACGGGGCAAGTGTTGCGCTATTAGATTTTTTGCCTCCGGCGGAGGTATTTTTGAACAGAAGAAGCAAGGGCAGTTTTTGAGATGAGTTTGACGTCAGATCAGATGGGATTGCGCGAAGACGATATTCGTAAGCATTACCCGGCAGCGACCGCCTTGCTGAACGGGTTCGAGCATGCGCCGCGGATTGCCAAACCGGTTGAGGCGGCGGTCGAGCGGTCCTCGGGCGTGTCGACGGGGCGGCGGTTTCGATCCACCACACCGGGGTTGGTGACACGGCGCACGGTGCGCGCGGATGGGGTGCATCTGGTCGAGCGGATCGAGGCTGCGGATGATGGCGATGCGTTGGTTTCTCCGCAACAGGCCACGACGCAGCAGGCTGTGCGCCGCGCGATTGCCATCGCCCTGGCCGTGGCCGAGGCTTATGCGGAGCAAACCGCTCTGGCCGATCTGAAGCGCGCCAATCTGGCGGGGGATTTGCCAGCTGCGCGCAAGAGCGAGTTTTCGGAATTGCTGACGGCTGAGGCTTTGATTACATCTCACACCTTCGGCAATGCACTGGCGTATCTGATGTCGTCCCATCTGGGCGAAACCACCGTTGATCTGGGCGAGATTGAAGAGATTCTGACCGACAATGGCCAGCTTGCGCTGCACGGTGCCTTGTGGGAGCTGGATCAGATGTTGGCGAAACACGCCCCGGACGATGCGCATCTGATCGCGGCCACCAGCGCCTATGCCGAACAACTGATGGACAAGGCCGCCCTACGCGCGCAGTCGGCGGGTCATTTGACCCCGTTCCAGAACGCCGCCTGGCATATCGAGGCGGATGACTTGACGATCCGGGGGTTCGAACCCGCCTCCAAGGCCAAATCCACCACCCTGACCATGACGTTCAAGAAGCCGAACGAGGTGGTGGGCAACCACATCGCAAAATATCAGGCCATGAAGCTGGCCAAGATGCTGATGGCCTATGATTTCGACCGGCGCCTGAACCCGTTTGCGGAACTCGGCGGGTTCATCTTTACCTTCATGGGCGACGGCAAACCGGGCACAGGCAAGACCACCCTGATCCAAATGATGGCCGGGCTGATCAACGATTATTGCCAGAACGCGGGCTATCCTTTCCGCTATCAAAACCTGAGCACCGACAATATAGACAGCTATCAGGGCAAATCCGGACAGAACGCCAAGGCGTTTATCAACACGATCATCGACCCCTCGGTTATCGGCTTTGGCACCATCGACGATATCGATCAACTGGCGGGTAAACGCGGCGACCGGCAGTCCTCGGCTGGGCAGCTGGAAATCACCGCCGTTCTGATGGAGAGCTTTGCGGGCGCCAACACCGTCGTGCGCGGCAATTGCACCTTTGGCATGTTCTCGAACTATCCCGAGAACGTGGACGATGCTCTTCGCCAGCGGGCGGGAGCGCGGTTTCTGGTGGACGGGCCGCAAACGCGCGAGGACTACATCGACATTCTGCACCTGCTGATGGGCCGCAACCACGACATCCCGCTGGGTGAACACGAAGCTTATGCCGCGCAGGAAATCAAAAAGGCCGTTGCCGCCAGTTTCGAAAGCCACTCGCGCCCGCATGAGGACGCCTTGCTACAGGTCTATGACCGGGTTTCCGGTGAGATCGGCCAGATGGACACAATTGCCAAGCTGGGCACCTACCTCAAGGCGATCCAGCAGGCGGACGAGCGGTTTACGGGTCGCGCGATCAAGAACATCACCGACGCGGTCAAGGTCCGTGCGATGGATTTCGAACTGCCGGATGAGTGGATGGAGAACCCCGACCTGTTCCTGTTCCGCGACTACGACACCAAGAAGGGCATGATCGAGGAGCTGCGCCAGCCGATCACGGTCGAGATGGTGATGCAGGAAATCAACCGCTACGCCGACAGCGAGTTCCGCTATGCCGACAAGAGCGATGAGGTCGCGATTGAAAACGCTGTGCGCGAGATGGGTCGGATGGAAGAGGCCAAGCGACGGTATCTGGAGGGGAAAGGGTGACGGCTACTTTGATCAAGCAATCAAACTGTCCAGATCAGTTGGCTGAAATGCCTTCACGTTTTCTTGGTCGGCCGTTGTTACCTCATGTGATCGCGCAGACTTTGAGCGTCAGAGCGCGCACTGATGCGCTCTGTCAGTCAAAGGAGAAAGAGACATGACGTTGACAGTCGCAATCACCGGTTTGGCCCTTGTTCTGGGCCTGAATTTGCCTTTGCGCTGGGGTGTGATCGGTTTTTTGGCTGCCGTAGCGGTACTGTTCCTGACCCAATTCGGCGTGAACGCGGGTGGCGGGTTCGAGGGCACCTCATGGGAAGAGACGCTGATCCTGTTTGAGGGCAGCGTGGTGTCTTACATCGGGTTCAACCTGCAAATCACCGCGCGGGCGTTTGCGTTGCCGTTGTTGGTGTTGGCGGTTGTTTTTGTACGCCGTGCGACAGCGAGTGCAGATTAGTCGATATTCATTCAACAAAAAGGAAAGGATAGGGCCATTTGAAATCCAAAGGACTGAAAAGGATCATCTACATTCTAGCGCTGCCTTTGTCGGGCGCGTGGGTTATAGTCTTCGCCGAGTTCGCAGAGTTATGGCCGTTTTCCAACATTCCAGTCGAGTTGGACGGTCAAACGCCTTCGAGCGCTTTTAGGAAGAGCTTTTTTGGGTTGGCCGTCGTCGTTTTCGTGATTGTAGACTTACCTAACATTCTGGGATGGAACGACCGTGCGAAGCGTCTGGGCTCCCATTCAAACGAAGATACGACCAATGCTTGATGTACGAAACGTTGTCTGTGAACTCCCAGCGCGAATTCTACTCTTGGAGGCCTTCCAATGATCCGCCTCATCGAAAAAGGCCTGATGTTCGGCAATCTCGTCCACATCTCCAGCCCGGCTTTGGTCGAGCGGTATAACCGCGCGTTGCAGCATCTGGCGGGCAAGGCCACTCAGCTGACGGATTTCCACGTGGATATCTCGGGCTATTCCCCAGAGATCGGGCAGGAATTGGACGACCCGCTCTACCTCAATCCAAACGGGGTGAACCGGCAGTTCATCCTGCTGACGACCGAGCAGAAACGCGCGCCTTTGCTGAACGTCAAATTCTCGACCTCGCGCGACATTCTGCGCGAGTTTATCGAGATGAACGAGGCGCAGTTGTTCGCCCTGACCGCCACCGATGCCGTGGCCGGAGAGCTGGTGAACTCGGTCTTCAAACTCAGCACGCCCAATGATCTGCTGAACCTGCGCAAGATTGAGATCGAGGCCGATACGGTCGGCGGCACCTTGCGCAAGGCTGAACAGCTTGCGGGTTTGGTCGAACGGTTCAAGACCGAACAGGACGCCTGGTTCGATGATGTTCTGATTGCCGAGATGATCGATACCGCCAAGGACACCGGTGACGTCACCCGCAACCCGGTTCGGCTGCGCCACACAGCCTTTGAGCAGCCGAATTTCTGGACCGCGCATTATGGCGGGCTTTACCTTTTTCCGGACCTCGACCATCCGGCGGCGATCTGTATGGGTGATACGCCTGACGATCTGTCGATGACGTATGTGTTCCACAAATCGCAGCGCAATCAGATCGCCAAGTTTCTGGGCTACAACAATCTTGTCGAAACGGTCATCGAGGCGCGCGGCGTGGATTCCGCCGCCATTCTGCAACAAAAGATGGATTTTCTGACCGTGGCGGCGGCTGCGGGTTCAGGGGTTGATCTGACAGGGTTGGAGCGCCGCGACATGCGTCGTCTGGCCCGAAACCACGCCGACCACCTGCCCGATGCCTATCACGGGTTGGCGCAATTGCTGCGCTGGGCGACCGATGGCGGGCCGTGGCCGCGAATCACTTCGGACCATCCGGCCTATTTCTACACCCTGCGCGCAAAGGACACCCCGCATCGGGATCTAGTGAATATGCTGCTGGCCGAATTGGCCCCGTTGGACCCGCGCCAGTTGTTCATCTGCCACAAGGAATTGTTCTACAGCACCTACAAAACCTGGCCTGAGAACAAGAAAACCTATGTTGCCGACTTTCTCGCGCGCGAGTATCAGGTGGACAAGGCCGGGGCTCGCGCCGCCTTGTTTGGGCATGAGCCCGACATGAGCGGCCAGGACCGGGTCAGTGAGGCGGTGATTGCGCGGGTCGGCCCCTGGGGCGCATTGGAGAGAGGGTGAATGTTCGTCGCGATACGATTTCTGATCCCCCTGTTGATTGTCCTGACCGTGATCTATGTTGGGCTGTCGATCTATTCCCGTCTGGTGCGTCGCCGCAAGCTGATTGCCCATTGGGAAAAGAAAGGGTTGCGCGGTGATCGTGACGCATTTCTTGAACGTGGGATGCGGCAGTATGACAACTCGTTTCGCAAGAAACTGTTGTTGGGTGTCTATGTCATCCCGCTTGGGGCGATTGCTCTGTTGATCTATATAACAAATTTCATGTGAGGGCCGGATAGATGGTTTATGTCAAATGGGCGTTCATCATTGTGTTCTGGGGGCTGATTGCCTCGGTTTTGGAATACACTCTGCCACAACAGGATGTGGTGCGTATCGTGAAGACCGAGGTGCGGCGCGTCGATTTCGGTGAGAATTCGATCTTTTGGGCGCAGCAGGACACCGGGCAAGAAGGTGCGCAGACCGTCAACCGCGACGTGCGCTTTGTCGAAACCTTCCGCCCCAACGGCAAGCCGCGCGTCTATCGCAACGAAGATACCGGTTGGGGCTGGCCACCCTATTTCAAGTTGGATAGTTCCAACTTGCAGGCCGAGTTGACCAACCTTGTTTCGACAGCAGACAACCCGCAATGGGTGGTTTTGCGCCACTATGGCTGGCGCAATCAGCTGATGTCGATCTTTCCCAACGCTGTTTCCGTACGCCCCGTCGACAGCCCGGATGTGCGCCTGATCCCCTGGTTCAACATCATTTTTCTGACGGTGCTCGCAGCGCTGATCTGGGCCATTTGGGTGCGCTGGCGACGCTTCCGCGCGGCGCGGGTCGATCCGGTGATCGAGAATGTTGAGGATGGGCTCTACGCTGCCGGCGACGCGATCGGCGAACAAAGCAGCCGTTTCAAAAAGTGGCTGAATACCTGGAAATCGAAGTAACGTATTCCAGATACCGGGTCTGCTGCCATTCTTTGCCGAAGCAGACCCTTGTACATCTAGCGAACGACAAATTCCGCGTGGAGCGCCCCAGCGGCTTTGATTGTCTTGAGGATGTCGATCATATCACGCGGCGACACACCAAGCGCGTTCAGGCCGGCGACAACCTCGGACAAGGTTGTCGCCTCGGGAATTTCGGCCAATCCCGTGCCTTCTTCCTCTTCGATCCCGGCGATCGTGCGGGGCACCACAACAGTTTCTCCCCGGGCAAATGGGTTGGGCTGTATCGCAATTGGGGCTTCCTCGACCGTCAGGGTCAGGTTTCCTTGCGAGACTGCGACGCGCGAAATGCGCACCTCTTGTCCCATTACGATTGTGCCTGACCTTTGATCAACGACCACGCGGGCTTTTGTTTCGGGCTCGACCAGGATGTTCTCGATCCGACCAATCGCGTGTGCTGTTGATATGGCCTGAGTGGCGGCGATGTTCAGCTCAACGGTGCCCGAATCCCGCATGATGGCAACAGGTCGGTTGAATTCGGTATTGATTGCCACTTCGATCCGGCCTGCGGTGGTGAAATCCGGTACGCGCAGGGCCAATCGCATCTGTGTCAGGGTCGACAGATCAAAGTCGATTTCCCGTTCCACCCGCGCACCCGAAGGGATCACGCCCGCGGTCGGCACGCCTTGCACCACGGTTGCGGCCTGACCTTCAGCCGAGGCACCGCCCGCAAGTACTGTACCCTGCGCGACCGCATAGATCTGCCCGTCGGCGGCGTTCAGCGGGGTCATGATCAATGTCCCACCCAACAGGCTGCTGGAATCCCCTATGGCAGAGACTGTCACGTCAATCTGCCCACCTACCCGCGCAAATGGCGGCAGGCTGGCTGTCACCAGCACAGCCGCTACGTTTTTGGGACGAAAATCTTCACCGGTGACGTTCACGCCCAGCCGTTCCAAAATGTTCGACATGATCTCTTCGGTGAACGGCGAGTTGCGCAACCCATCCCCGGTTCCGTTCAGCCCGACCACAAGACCATAACCGACCAGATCGTTGCCGCGCACTCCGTCGAAATCCACCAGGTCTTTCAGGCGGATTGCCCCGGCAGATGCCAGGCTGGGCAGCAACATCAAAAGGAAAACAAGAACTCTCATCTCAGGAAATTCACCAGTGACAGGTTGGCGTTGCGGACTGTGACGGAATACAGGCTTTCCAACTGGAACTGGACTGTTTGCAGCTGTGCCGCCGTTTCATAGGGGTCTGCGGCGATCAGTTTGTTGCGGCTGTATTCCAGACTGGTCCGGGCGGCATTGTTGCGCGTGGCGGCTTGTTCAATCCGCGCCTCGGCCACACCGATCCTGGCCCGCAGATTGACGGTTTCGTTCTGGGTATTGGCCAGATCAACCCCGAGTTGCTTGAAGAGATCTGTTCGTTGATCCCGTGGAATTCCCAAGGCAGGGTCGGCGACAGCGGCCGCAACAGCGATATCGCGCAAGGCCGCCTTGAGCGCAGGATCGGTTGCCGTCACCGGGACTCTGACGCTTTCTGATTCCGATATTTGCATTGGGGACAGCGTCGTTGCAGAGCCCTGATAGATCACCGCATCAAAACCTGCCGGATCGTTGAACCAATCCTCGGCGCGTTGACGGATATCGGCCACTGTAACCGCCCCGGTTAGCTCGGTCTTGAGCGCGGCCAGCAGGGTTTGCGCCGGCGGCAAAGGAGAGACATCGGTCGCCGTTCCGGAAAACAGGCTGCGCCCGCCCGCCCGCGTGTTCAGCGCAGAAATAACCGTGTCCAACTCATTCTGCGCCTGAACCGAGGCGTTTTCGTGGGTTACGGCCTGGTTGGATGTTCCGAATGACAGCAGAGATGCAGTGATTTCCGAGACGGAATGGTCAACGGTTGTCAGGCTCAGCTGCATGGCATCGGTGAACAACCCGGCCTCGGACGTGGCGACCTGAAAGGCATCAAGTCGGGCAAGGCTGCGATCCAGATCCAAGAGATGCGAATAATCTCCGTCCAAACGGCCCGATACATCCTGCACTTTGCCGGTGGCCATTTCGTAGGACAGTGTTTCGATCTGGTTTTTGATGTCGGTCGCGCGAGTTTTCAACGTCAAACCCCGCGCCAGATCTCCGATAGACGTCAGACTCATTCTTACAACCTCAACAGGGTTTCCATCAGCTCATCCACTACCGAGATCAGCCGCGCATTGGCGGCGTAGGTCTGCTCGATCTGGATGAGGCGCTGTAATTCCTGATCCGTGTCGACGCCCTGCTCGGCTTCGATCCGGGCCATCTCTTCTTGCGTGCTGTTGGCGAAAACCAGACGCTGATTGGCCGTATGCGCGTCGGCCCCGGTTTTGGACATCAGCGCTTCGGTCAAGTCCGAGGCGCGCATATCTCCGGTGCCGAAAACTGGGTTTGCAACCGGCCGGGCCGCACTGAGGATGGCGCTGAACGCATGCAATTGCGAGGCATCCCCCGGATCACCCGGAGCCGCCGCCCCAAGCCCCGCGCGCAGCCGCCAGCTTTGGCCACCCGCATCAGGATCGACGATTTGGTTCAGACTGATTCGCGACGCAAGTCCAGCCGGAGCAGCCGGGTCAAACCGATTGCCTGCATCCGTAAACACCCCTGCGTCAGTGGGGAGGGCGGTGGGGTCCAGCCCCGGTGTTTCGAACCTTTCGATCAGGTCTTGGGCCACCGTGTCCAGATTGGACTGAACCTCAACTGCAAGCGCGTCGCGGATATGGAACTGCGCGGCCAGTGCGCCGCCTCGGATCTGCGCGTTGTCGCCTAATGTTCGAACCGAGTTACCGTTTAGTGTCAGACCCGAAAGCAGCCCGTTGTCGACGGTCATATGGGGCTTGGTGTCACCGGTCGTGGTGTAAGAGAACTCGGCCGCGCTGCCCTCTAAGAGGATCAAGCCGCCGTCAGAATAGATCGATACCTGATCATTCGCGCGCGGCACGACGTTGACGGGTAAGATCTGGTTCACCTGATCGATTAGTACTTGGCGCTGATCCAGAAGCGCGCCGATGTCGCCCCCCGCATATTTCACGGCGGGGATTTTGGCGTTGATCTCTTCCAGATCTTTGAGTGCCTGGTTCAGGCTGTCCACCTGTTTGCCGATTGCGCGATCGGCGTCCGATCGCATCTGACGCAACCCTTCCGAGGTCGCGTTCAATTTGTCTGCAAGGTCGCGCCCCGTACGCGCCACCTGATCCAACCGTTCGGACGAATCAGGTAGGCTGGCGGCGGTAATCAGACTGCCGTCGAAATCGGCAAGCCTAGCCGCAAGCGAGGTCGAATCGTCGGGTCCGCCCACCAGACGTTCGAATTGAGTGTGAAACCCCGAAACAGCTGTTTGAAGGGAAAGATCCGCGTCCGCGCTTCGCCTATTGGCCGTCAGGACCGGGTCCTGGTGCCGAACCACGCCGACACTCCGAACGCCGTGGCCGGAAATCGTGTTGGTCGTCAGCTCCAGCGACCTGCGCGCGTATCCCGGTGTCAGCGCATTGGCGATGTTGCCGGAGACAACTGCGGCGCCGCGGCTGGCGGCGGTCAGGCCGCCGATGGCGTTGTTCAAGGCTGTCGACATGTTCATGAGACAGATCCCCCTGGGTTATCGTTTGATATTGGTGGTTTCCTGAAGCATCTCATCCACCGTCTGGATCACCTTGGCACTTGAGGAATAAGCCCTTTGCGTCTGGATCATCGAGGTTAGTTCGGTCGCCACATCGGTCGTGGATTCCTCGCGCGCGAATGAGACCAGATCGCCGGTGGGACCCTCGCCCGCGTTCCACAGGAAAAAGGTCCCGCTTTCGCGTGAGGGCGCGTAGGTCTGGCTGTCTAGTGCCGTCAGCCCGTTCGGGTTGGGCACATCCGCCAGCGGGATCTGGAACATGCGGCGACTGACGCCCGTGTCATAAAACGCGTAGACATATCCGTTCTCGTCAACCTGAACGCTGGTCATCGTTCCAACCGCCGAGCCATCGCGGGTGATCGAGACCGGAGCAAACGTATCCGACAACTGCGTGATGCCATCGGCGTCGCCAATCTGACCGATATTTACCTCCATAGGCCCCCCTGCCACGTTCACCATCAGGCTGCCTGTCGCCGGGTCATACGCCCCACCGGACACCGCCGTGACGCTGGCCAGAGTCCCGCCCGCCGTACGGCTGTCGGTGAAGGTCAGGGTGTATTCCCCGACAATTGCACCGCCCGATGCCGAATCGCGCAGGATCATGGTCCATTCATTACTGCTGCCCGCAGCGGGAACGGTTGGGACCAGCTCAATATCCACGCTTTCCGATTTTCCCAGATTGTCGAAATATTCGACCGACAGGGGCTGAGTGTCCCCCGGCGCCCCGGCATCCGTGGCGGGCAGGTTCATACGCAGGTTCATCTGTGTGGTCGGCGCACCGGACAGTTGGTTGACGCTCAGCTGGATCGGTTCCAGCGCGGCGGGCGTGTCGCGCGGTACAGCCGGGATAGTGCCATCTGGATTGGCGCGCCAGCCCAGCAGCACCAGTCCGGATTCCGTGACCAGATACCCTTCTTCGTTGGTGCGAAACGAGCCCGTAGTGGTCAGCAACATCTCATTCGAGCCACTCGCGATTTGCGAGCTGGGCCGCACCGGCAGCATCCCACGCCCGCGTACGGCCAGATCGGTCGAATTGTTGGTGGTCAAAAGCGAGCCGCGCTGGTCGATCAGACGCTGGCTGGTGGTGCGGACACCCCCCGCGGAATAGCTGCCGCCTTGACCGGACGTGACCATGGAATGAAAATCCGTCTCGACCCGTTTGTATCCGAAAGTCGATGAGTTCGCGATGTTGTCGGAAATGGTCGCCAGCCGGTTGGCATTGGCCTTCAATGCGGCCACACCGGCATTCAGCGAAGAAGAAATAGTCATTGGCACGCCCTTCTGTTGCGTCAATTCTTGATGCAACAGCTAACGCGCTGGGCCTTAACAGCGCGCTAACAGGTAAAATGCGTCCTACCTTTTGCGGTCAAGGATTGCGTAGAAAGATGACCTCAACCCTGTTATTGCGCACGGCCATCGGGTTTTTGGCCGTCAATTCTCGGTCAGCATGTCCCGTGACGCGATCCAGTCGAGACGGCGTAACCCCTTTATCCTGCAGCATTTGCCGCACTTTCTGAGCGCGCGCGGTTGATACGTCCCAGGCCGGGTTCTGTGCCAGAACCACGGGCGAGGCGCGCACATGCCCTTCGACGGCCACCGCATTTGTCACCAGGTCCGAGGACCGCGCCACCAAAAGTGCCAGCGCCCGCATCATCGCCGTTGGTGTGTCACTATCCGATTCGAACAGGAGCTGGTCTTCGGTATCGAACAGCTCGACCACAAGACCTTCGTCGGTGACGCGCGTGACGATGTGCTGCAAGACCTTGTTCGAGACCATGCTTTCGCCTGTCCGCCCCATCAGTTCGGCCTCAAGCGTGGTGAAATCCTGAACCTCGCGCTCGCCGCCATCTGCACTGACCCCGATGGATCCCTGCGCCTGCCTTGCTTCGGTCGGTCTGCGTTGACTGGCGCCAGAACCGCTCATGGCCAGGGTCTTCTCCGAGAACATATTGTCGCCACCAAAGGCCCCGCTACCCCCACCCGAAACCGGGTTCACCGGGATCGTCGGCGAAAAATAGTCCGCCAGCCCTTTGCGTTGTTTTTCCGTCGTTGCATTCAGCAGCCACATCAACATGAAGAACGCCATCATGGCCGTGACAAAGTCGGCATATGCGACTTTCCACGCGCCGCCGTGGTGGCCATCACCACCTGACACACGTTTCTTCTTGATGATGATTGGCGCCGCATTGGATTGCGCACCCATCTCCACCACCTTTTTTATCACCCGACTACAGGGGTAGCCGGGCAGGTCTTAAGGTGGACTTAACACTTAAAACTGTCTTGATTTCCCTATCGCGGAAGGTTGGATCCGGCTCGCCGCAAGATCAGGTTCAACCGGTTGAAGCTGCTTTCGATCCCATCCGGTTCAGCCTTGGCAAAGAATGCGTCCAGTTCCTCATGCACGCGCACGGCCTGATCCAGTAGAGGGTCCGCGCCCTCGGAATACAGCCCCGCCTTGATCATCACCTCGGATTGCTCATAGCTGCCGACCAGCTTGCGGGCCTCGGCGATCATTCGGTTTTCATCCTCGGACGCGGCGCCCGGTAAACTGCGCGAGACCGAGCGGCTGAGGTCAATGGCCGGGAATCGCCCACGCTCGGCAATCTCGCGGCTCAGGACAATATGGCCGTCCAGCACGCCGCGCAGGATGTCGGCCACGGGTTCATCCATATCCGATCCTGCTACGAGAACGCTGAACACGGTAGTGATATCGCCCTGATCCGCCGTCCCAGGCCCGGCCCGTTCACACAGACCGGCGATCAGCGGCGTGACTGACGGAGGGAAACCGCGCAGCGACGGGGCCTCGCCCATGACGACAGCGATTTCGCGGTGCGCCTCGGCAAAACGCGTCACCGAGTCGGCAAGGAACAGGACGTTCAGCCCCTGATCACGCAAATATTCGGCCACCGACATGGCCGACCAGGCACAACGCCTGCGCGCCAGAGCCGACTGATCTGAGGTCGCGGCCACCACAACCGACCGCTTCATCCCCTCGGCCCCCAGCGCATGTTCGACGAATTCGTTCACCTCGCGCCCGCGTTCACCAACCAGTGCAACCACCACCGCATCCGCCTGCATCGACTTGGCCAGCGTGGCCAATAGCGTCGACTTGCCCACGCCCGAACCCGCGAACAACCCCACGCGCTGACCCTGTACCACAGGCAGCATGGTGTTGAGCATGGCCAGCCCGGTCTCCATCCGTGTGCCCAAAGGTTTTCGGGCCACGGCGGGGGGCGGGGCCTGCATGATGTCGCGCTCCTGCGTACCAGAGAGCAGAGGTTTGCCATCCAGTGGTTTTCCGAACGGATCAACCACCCGTCCAAGCCAATGCATCCCCGGCGCAAACTCAGGCGTCTGCTCTAGAATCACCCGGTCGCCCAGACAAACACCATCGGGCGCGGACGCGGGCATCATATGAATCAAATCCGATTCGACATGCAGCACCTCCCCGCCCAGATCCGGACTGCTGCGTCGCCGAAGGGTCAGGTGGTCGCCGATCCGTGCCTGCCCTTCAAGTCCTTGAATTTCAACAACTCCACGCGCCACGCTGGACACACGCCCCATATGGCGCACAGCGGAAAGACGGTCGAATTCGCATTTTAGAAAGCTTGGGTCGAGATCGGACATCGTGGGTTCTCCAACGGGTTTCTGAAAACGGTTTCTAAAGGAATCGGGGTTAAGCCTTGATTGAAATTGATCGAGGGAGAAGCCCCGATGTTCTATGACCTGAACGTCTTTAAGACAGCGCACGCAATGGCAACCCATGCCGGGCAACGGCAGGCCGTAATTGCGCGTAACATGGCCAATGCGGATACGCCGGGCTACCAGCCCCGCGATCTTGAGGCCTTTCGAACAGCATTCGAAGAAACCGGGCTCGAGGGGGCGATGATCGCCACGCGGGCCGGGCATCTGAACGGCAACAACGCGTCGCAGCCTTGGGCCGAATATGACGTCGCGCCTTCGGGCGATCCCAATGGCAACGGTGTTTCTATCGAGGAAGAGATGTTCAAGGCGGTCGAGGTCAAGCGCCAGCATGACCGCGCACTGACCATTTACAAATCTTCGATGAACATCCTGCGCACCAGTCTTGGCCGGTCATAAAGGGGTAGTGAGATGAGTGATTTTTCCCATTCCCTTGCCGCCTCGACCAGCGCCCTGCGCGCGCAATCGGCGCGTCTGCGACACGTGTCCGAGAATATCTCGAACGCCGATACGCCGGGGTATCGCCGCAAGACTGTACCGTTCGAAACCGTGCGAAAAGACGGGCGTGAGGTGGTACAGGCCGGGCGGGTCAAGCTGGACCGCCGCGACGCGTCGCGCGTTTACGACCCCGGTCATCCGATGGCGGATGAGACCGGCCATTATCGCGGCTCGAATGTCGATCTGATGATCGAGATCGCCGACGCCCGCGAGGCACAGCGCAGTTACGAAGCCAATCTCAAGATGTTCGACCAGACACGTCAGATGTCGTCGAGCCTGATGGAACTCCTCAGAAAATAAAGGACACCAGAATGGATATCCGAGTCCTCAATGCTGCCCAGAACTATGCTGGCGCGCGCTCTGCAACGCAGGCCGATCCCGATCACGCCGGAATGGCGCAGGGATTGCGCAGCACGTTTCAGGATTTTGCCGCGACGCTGAAACAGTCCGAGGCCATCTCGCAGACCGCGATGACCGGCCAGGCTGATCCGCACGCGCTGGTGCAGGCGCTGGCGCAGACCGAACTGGCGGTCGAGACGGCCGTGGTCGTGCGCAACAAAGTGGTCGAGGCCTATCAGGAAATCCTGCGGATGCCGGTCTGACGCGATGCTCAGCGAAGGTCTGTTCTATGACATCGTGCGTCAGGCGCTGTGGGTCGCGGTGATCACCTCGGTCCCGATCCTGGCTGTGGCGCTGGTTTCGGGCCTGATCGTGGGCCTGTTCCAGGCGCTGACCTCGGTGCAGGAGATGACGCTGACCTTCGTGCCCAAGCTGATCGCCATCGTCATTGTGTTCTGGATTTCCATGGGGTTCATGACCCAGACGCTGGTGACGTTTTTCACCACAACCCTTGTCCCGCTGATCGCCGGAGGTCGCTGATGGATACCGCCTATACCACCTTGTCCCGCCAGTCGGGGCTGATGAACGAAATGCGGCTGGTGGCGAACAATATCGCCAATGCCAACACCACCGGATACCGCGCGCAAGGCTTGGTGTTTTCCGAATTCGTGCGCGACATGCCCGGCAATCCGTCCTTGTCAATGGCGCGGGCCGAGGTGCGCAACACGTCATTGCAGCAAGGGGTTCTGACTGAGACTGGAGGCGATTTTGATTTCGCCATCGAAGGCGATGGATTCTTCATGGTCGAAACTCCGGCCGGCAATCGATTGACACGGGCAGGGGCGTTCTCGCCAAGCGCCGAGGGAGATTTGGTCACGATGGATGGCCACCGTGTGCTGGATAGCAACGGCGCGCCGGTTTTTGTACCCCCCGACGCGGCCTCGATCGACGTCGGCAGCGACGGCACACTCAGTATTGAGGGGCAATTGCTGGGGCAGCTTGGTGTCTACCGGGTCGAAGATCCCAAGTCCCTGGTGCGCGAAGGCAGCACGCAGTTCCGTAGCGAAGGCGACGTAGTGCCGATCGAAGAGCCGGTTATCGTTCATCGCTTTCTCGAAGGGTCCAACGTCAACGCGATCGAACAGGTTACACGGCTGGTCGAAATCCAGCGCGTCTATGAGCTGGGCCAGAGCTTTCTTGAAACCGAAGACGAACGGGTGCGTGGCGCGCTCAAGGCGCTGATGCGCTGACTTTAGAACGGAGGATTTGACATGCGGGCATTGAAAATCGCAGCGACGGGTATGACCGCGCAGCAGATGCGGGTTGAGACGATCTCGAACAACCTCGCGAATATGAACACCACCGGCTACAACGCGCGGCGGGCTGAATTTGCCGATCTGCACTATCAGCAGATGGCGCGGGCCGGGTCGGTGAATGCCAATGACGGCACGCTTTTGCCGACGGGTATTCAGTTGGGGCTTGGCGTCCGACCCGCTGCCGTAACGGTGCAACTTGCGCAAGGTGCGTTGTCGGCGACGGGCAGCGATCTGGATGTGGCGATCGAAGGGCGTGGCTATCTGGAGGTGACGTTGCCCAACGGTCAGTCCGCCTTTACCCGCGACGGAAGCCTGAAGCGATCTGCCGAGGGTCTGATTGTCACCTCGGACGGGTTCGCCGTTGCGCCCGAGATTACAATCCCCGACGACGCGCGCTCAATCTCAATCAACGCAGCGGGCGAGGTCTATGCCTATTTCGACGATGCCGCCGAAGGGCAGTTGCTGGGTGAATTCGCCCTGGCAAGTTTTTCAAATGCCAAAGGCTTAGAGGCCATCGGCAGCAACCTGTTCAAAGAAACCGAAGCTTCGGGCGCACCAGTTGTCGGATCTCCGGGCGAGGATGGCCTGGGCACGCTGCGACAGGGCTATCTTGAGGACAGTTCCGTCGACGCCGTGCGCGAGGTCACCGAACTGATCGAAGCCCAGCGGGGATACGAGATGAACGCCAAGGTGATCTCGGCCGTCGATCAGATGATGGGCGCAACCACACAGGTGCGTTGATGCGGGTGCTGTTTTTAACACTTGTGATGGCAGGACCCTGCGCGGCGATGGCCGATATTGTGGTCCCGACCCGTACGATCCGCGCGAAAGAGATCATCGCGCCCACTGATCTGGCCACCAAGGAACAGGACATACCCGGCGCGATTTCCAACCCGGACGTGCTGGTTGGGCAGGAGGCACGCGTGGCGCTCTATCCCGGCCGCCCTATTCGCGTGGGCGACTTCGGACCGCCCGCAATCGTCGACCGCAATGATCTGGTGGTTCTGATTTTTGATCGCCAGCCGCTGTCGATCACTGCCGAAGGGCGCGCGTTGGGTCGCGGGGCAGTCGGCGATCGCATTCGGGTGATGAACCTGTCGTCGCGAACCACCGTGACCGGCTTTATCCGAACCGACGGACAAATCGAGGTAAAATGATGTCAGTATATACCAAATCACTCCTACTGGGCGCGTTGGTTCTGACCGCCTGTGGCCGCGTCGATCACCTGGGTAAACCCCCCAGCTTCACACCCAATGAGGATTCGCCCGAACATGTCGCCATGCTATGGCCCGGTCTGCCGCTGCATACGCAGCCCCAACGCGCGGTCGATCAATCGTCGCTGTGGACGGGTGGGCAGCAATCGCTGCTGGGCGATCAGCGGGCGATCAAGAAAGGCGATATCCTGACGGTCGTGATCGAGCTGGATGAAAAAGCCGAGATTTCCAACGACACCAACCGGTCCCGCGCGGGATCCGAAAGCCTTTCGGTGCCCGGTCTGTTCGGGCTGCCGCAAAGAGCGGCAGAGCAACTGCCCGAAGGCGCCTCTTTGGATGAGGCGGTGTCGATTGATTCAGCCTCCAACAGTCGCGGCAAAGGGTCGGTAAAGCGCAAAGAGAAACTGACGCTGCGCGTTGCAGCAACCGTGATTGATGTGCTGCCCAATGGCGTATTGGCGATCTCGGGTTCGCAGGAATTACGGGTGAATTTCGAACTGCGCGAGCTGCTAGTAACCGGCTATGTGCGCCCGCAGGATATCTCGCGCCAGAACGAAATCACGTATGACAAGATTGCCTCTGCGCGGGTGTCCTATGGGGGGCGCGGTCAGATTACCGATGTGCAGCAGCCGCGCTATGGGCAGCAGGTTCTAGACACTCTTCTACCGTTTTGAGGGTTGATTGATGAAAAAACTGATCTCCGTTTTGTTTCTGTTGGCAGGCCTTGGCGTAGGTGTCGGGGCCGGGCTTTTCCTGGCCCCATCCGACGCGCCCGCACAAGAGGGCAAGGAATATGCGTCCGCGGAAAAGGAGCCCAAGGACAAAAAGGCCAAAGATGAGAAACCCAAACCGAAGTTCAAAACGTCGGAGAAAGACGACAAGAGCAGCGATGTGGAATATCTGAAACTGACCAAACAGTTTGTGATACCAGTTGTTGAAGCCGAGCGCATTTCGGCCATGGTAACGATGTCCGTTAGCCTTGAGGCTAAACCGGGCATGACCGACACTTTCTATGCCATAGAGCCGAAATTGCGCGACCGCTTCCTGCAAGTTCTGTTCGATCACGCGAACACAGGTGGGTTTGACGGCAATTTCACCACTTCGGAAAATCTGGACACGCTGCGTAAGTCCCTGTTGGAAGTGGCGCAGAAAGACCTGGGCAAGGAAATCTCGAACGTGATGATCCTGAGCGTGAACCGGCAGGATGCCTAAGCGCATTAAGGTATCTGTTTCTTCTGCAAAGCGCGGCGTCGGTTTTCCGTTTCGATATCAGACAGCCGGGTAACCGCCTGCTGGCGCCCAAACGCGGATCGCAACGCGTCCAGAGCTGCAAGCTTTTGCGATCTCACCCGCGCCAGTTCCATGTTCAACTGACGACGGGTATTGGATTCCCACCCATGCCACAGGATATCTGTTCCGGTGACACGATATCCTTCGGTGTCGTTGGTATCCCGGCGCGTTTGCCGAACTTGACCGTCCAATCGTGCCAGCTGGTTTTGGATACGGATCTCGGCCTGCAAGATGGGTGCCAGGGCTTGATGCTCTTTCTGGAAAAGTGCGTCTGTGGCTATTTGCAAGTTTGAAAGCTTTTGGCGTTTCATCAAATCTGCCCTTTTGCTTTTTTGCGCATTGCCTCGGCAAACCGAATAGCCGCAGCGACGGGTTTATAATGTTCCTCTGCAATCTCCTGCCCGATCTCGACGGTCGCGTGCAGCGCGCGCGCGGTTGGCGGGTCCGAGTGTATTGGAACGCCCGCTGTTCCAGCCGCCGATCGAATGGCGGCTGCCACCTCGTCCACGCCCTTGGCAACACAGACCGGGGCTGAGCCGGCGGCCCGCGACCACTTTAGCGCGACTGCAAAATGGGTTGGGTTGACAACAACCACATCTGCCTTGGGCACGTCCGCCATCATCTGATTTGTCGCGATCTCTTGCGCGCGCTGGCGGCGCTGCTGTTTGACATGCGGATCGCCCTCGGCGTCCTTGGTTTCGTCCTGAATTTCTTTGCGCGACATCCGGTTTTTGCGGATATGCTCGGCATATTGCCAAAGGTAATCCACCGCTCCGATCGCGAGAGCCACGGCGACGACGATAAACAGGAACCGAAACAACAAATTCATCATCAAAAGCAAAGATGCCTTGGCCGGTGCCGCGCTGGCTGACAGGATCTGGTCCAGATTGGCGCGCAGAAACAGGGCCAGGCACGTTCCATAGATCACCAGTTTCACAAAGCTCTTGGCAAATTCGAACAGACCGCCACGCCCGAACTTGTTCTTGGCGTTGGATGGGATCGAAATACGCGAGAGTTTGGGCTTCAGCTTGCTGGGCGCAAAAATCAGGGCCCGCTGGGCAATCAGGCTGAGCAATACGGCCGCGGCGGGCAAGGCGAACAGGATGGACATCGCCACCAGAGCGGTTTGTAGTAGCCCAGCGACCGGATTGACGGCTGGACCCTCGATCAACAATTCTGACAAGTCGCTGGCTTGATCGACCAGAACGACAAACAGTGTCCCCATTTGCTGGACGCCATAACTGCCTGCGGCCAGCAGAGCCACCAGCAACCCCGAATAGGCCGCGACAACCGACAGGTCGTTAGACTTGGCAACTTCGCCCTTCTCGCGTGCTTTCTGAAGCTTCTGTGGCGTTGGCTCGAATGACTTGTCACTGTCGTCATCACCGCTCATCTGCTGGCTCCGACCGGGTTGACGATGAAGGAAAACAGCACGTCGGCCCAGACCGACAAGATCAAAGGCGTGCCGGCAAACAACAGGAACAGACCGGCAAAGGTAATCGCGGGGGCGCCGACAAAAGCCACCATAAGCTGTGGCATGGCTCGGTTGATCACGCCAAGCGCGAGGTTATAGATCAATGATGCGATGACGAAGGGCATGGCGAGGCTGAACGCAAGGCTGAAACTGCGCGCGATCCGCTGCACGCCCCATTCCGACAGGTCCGAGGCTGCCGGGGCCACGCCCATCGGAAACAGCGTGTAGCTTAGGATCAGGAATTGCGCGACGTGAACATGCAGCCCCAGCAATACAGCCAGGGTCAGGCCGGCCAGGGTGAGCATGTAGCCCATAGCCGGAACCGGGTCAGCGGCCGCGCCACCCAGGATCTGGGACAGAGAGGTCGCTTGCGCGGCGATAGAGCCGGCGGTTTGCAGGGCCAGCACGAAAAGTCGCAACCCCAGCCCCAGTGCCACGCCGACCAATATCTCGGTCACGATAAGCCGTACCATCGGCAGTAGGCCGGGGGACGGGATTGGTGCCGGGGTGGCAGGCAGGATGATCAGTGTGAACGCCACCGAGATGCCCAGTTTCACGCGGGTCGGAATGCTGCGCTCGCCAAATGCGGGCAGCAGAGAAACCAGTGCAGAGACACGCAGAAAGACGGCAAAGAGGTGCCACAGCCCATCCCCCAATTGGGGTAGAAGCTCGGGCGGCAGGGCGATCACGCGGGCACCGTTCCGACCAGGGCAGGGCGTGCTTCCAGTCCGATTTCCTCGAACGAGAGGACCGGGTTCGCGACGCCGCGCGCGTGCATGATCGTGCGCAACAATCGCCGTCGCCGGGTCGAAGTCACAACCGCCGGAAACAGCCCATGATCGGCCGATTGTGACACCGTGTTAACGACTCCATCGGCTAGTTTGTTGAACAGGTTCGGCGGCAGCGCGACGTCCAGCCCCGCATTTGGCGCGTCGATCTGGTAGGTCGAAAACGTATCCTCCCATTCCGGGGCCAGTTGGATAAGTGGGATCGAGCCATCCTCGCGCTTCATCTCGGCCACCAGTTGGAAGCCCAAGCGCTGACGGACCAGTTCGCAGATACCTTCAGGCTGTGTCGTGGTCAGGCGCGCCTCGGCCACGCTTTCCAAGATCAGGGCCATGTTGCGGATCGAAACACGCTCATCCAGCAGCAGCCGCAACACCGCATGTAGCGTGTCGATCGGCACTTTGTCGGGGATCAGTTCATCCAGCAGCTTGCGGTTGGCCTCGGCCCGGATGGGATCGCTGAGCTTGGTCATCTCGGCCAGCAGCCGGCGCAGAGATTTCAATGTCAGCAGGCGCGAGAAGTTCTGTTTGATGATCTCAAGCAGGTGCGTGGCGAGGATCTCGGGGGGCGAGACGATGGTGGCCCCGCTCATCGCCGCGGCCTCTTGATCTTTGGGCAGAATCCAGCGGGCAGGGGCGCCATAGACGGGTTCGGTCACGTCGGTGCCGTCGGGTAGCAAATCTCGGTCGTCCTGTACCAGCGCCAGCACCAGATCGGGGTTCAATTCGCCACGCGCCTGTTCAACCCCGTGGACCTTGACCACATAGGTGCCCATGGGCAGATCGGCGCGGTCGGTCAGGCGGATGTCAGGTAGGATCAGACCGAAGGTCGAGGCCACATATGTCCGCATATTGGCGATCCGGGCATCCAACCCGGTGCCGGGGTTCAGCACCATGCTGACCAGATCCGGCGCAAATTCCAGATGCACGTCGTCCAGATCCAGAATGTCTCCAATCGCCTGAGAAACCGGCGTGTCGTCGGTGGTCGCTGGGCTGATGGCGGCGTCGGCCTCGGCCTTTTGTTTGCGGTGCACGCTGTAGGCCGCATAGCCTAGTACACCTGCCCCAAGGATGAAGGGCAGGAAGGGCAGACCCGGCACCAAAGCAAACAGCACCATCAGCATTGCCACCGTCCCCAACGCCGCCGGGTGCTTGCCCAGTTGTGAGAAAATAGCGTTGTCCGTGGCCCCCT
Organism: Ruegeria sp. BK1; assembly: GCF_056535645.1. Taxonomy (NCBI): domain Bacteria; kingdom Pseudomonadati; phylum Pseudomonadota; class Alphaproteobacteria; order Rhodobacterales; family Roseobacteraceae; genus Ruegeria; species Ruegeria sp. BK1. Next base: position 2,987,855 of record NZ_JBQFIS010000001.1, read on the forward strand.
GCGTACCGCCACGCGCCAGCAGCAGCGCCGAGGCGATCGAGATGATCACGGCTGGGATTTGCGACACCAACCCGTCGCCCACGGTCAGGATGGCATAGGTTTCAAACGCCGAGGATATCGGCATCCCATGCACGATCACCCCCATGATCAGGCCCATCACAAGGTTCAGCAGGGTGATCAGCAGACCAGCAACCGCATCGCCTTTGACGAATTTCGAAGCACCGTCGAGCGAGCCGAAGAATGTCGTCTCTTGCTGTTCGCGCTCGCGCCGTTCCTTGGCTTGCTGGTGGTCGATGGCTCCGGCGGACATGTCGCTGTCAATGGCCAGCTGTTTGCCCGGCATTCCGTCCAGGGCAAAGCGCGCACCGACCTCGGCCATGCGGGCAGCGCCCTTGGTGATGACCATGAAGTTCACGATCAGCAGTACGCCGAACACCACCAGCCCCAGAAAGATGCTGCCGCCCATGACGAAATTGGCGAATCCCTCGATCACGTCCCCGGCGGCGCTGGGGCCGGTGTGCCCCTGACCGATGATCAGCTTGGTTGACGACACGTTCAGCGACAGCCGCAACATCAATGAGGCCAGCAGGATCGTGGGGAAGGATGAGAAATCCAAGGGCCGTTTGATGAACAGGGTCAGAGTGAAGATCAGGATCGCCAGCGCGAAAGACGCCGCCAGACCTACATCCAGCACCCAGGCGGGCATCGGCAGGATCATCATCACGATGACCGTCATCAGCGCCAGCGCCAGCAGGACGGTGGGCGAGAACAGGGAACGAAGGTCGATCTTGGGCACGCGACCCTCCTAGTTGAATGGGATGAAGGCGGTGGCGGTTCCGGTCGCAGGAACCAGCGAGCCAAGTGCAGTGCCGCGCGTTTGGTCGGTGTCCTGCGGGATCAACGGCGCAGCCGCCCCGGTGAACGGGTCTCGCGCCGCCAGAGGCGTGTCGATAACCTGCTCTAACCCGGCCAGAACGCGCCGGAATCGGCCAGAATAGGCCTGTGCCAGATCCGGCGTGCGCGAGTGATAGGCCCCGGCGGCAGCGGTCCATGACCCAAGCTCGGCATGCAGTTTTTTCAGGAACCGGGCGGCGTATTGTGCGTTTTCGAGTGGGTCGAACATCGCGTCGATCGACCGAAAAGCCTTACCGTGCCACCGGTAGTTGATCTGAAAGCAGCCGACATCAAAGCTGCGTTTGCCTGCTTTGAAGATGTTGAAAAGATAGGTTTTCGCCTCGTATTCCGAAGTAAACCAGAACCCCTTGCCCTCAACATTGATGGTCCAAGGCCATGGGGCAAGCTGGCCGTCCACCGCACGGCCTGTTTCGACCCGCGATATGGCGCGCAGCACGTCCAGCGGCACGTCATGCGCCTGTGCCGCGCGTCGGGCGGCATGGTCGCAGATCCCGGCAGTGCGGGCATCTGGCGCGGCGGCTAGCGATTGCGCGACGAAAAGCGCGACAACCAGTCCTGAGATGAAACGATGGGGCATTCTGCCGGTCCGGGATTCTGATCAGTCCCGGCCAAGCTAGTCCCGCTTAGGTTTACAGAGGGTTATCGGCCAATCAGATTCGATCAATCCGCCGCCCGAACACGACGCTGGTATTGGTGCGCAGAACGCCGGGGATTTTGGCCAGCTCATCCACCAGAATGTCCAAATCTTCCAATCTTGGGGCTTCGGCGGATAGCAACAGGTCGAACTCTCCGTTAATGGACAGGCACAGTTTGACCTCGGGGTAGGCCTCGAGCCGCTTGATGATGCGCGTGGTTTCCTTTTGCTGCACCTCCAGCAGGACAACGACCTGTACGCGGGGGCTGTCTTCGGGTGTAGTCAGTACGACGGAGTAACCCGCGATCACGCCGCGCTCTTCCATGCGGTTGATCCGCTCGTGCACGGTGGTGCGGGCTACGCCCAGCTTGGCCGCGATCTTGGTGGTCGACTCGCGGGCATTGTGTTGCAGGGCGGCGATGATGCGGCGGTCCAGTTGATCCATGACGCCAGATGTAGTGCAAGGGCGGGCAGAGGCTCAAGGCTTGTTATGGGGCGCACGGGTCAGGGACCGGGGCCACAGAAAGCCCATAAACCCGATCCCCCAGGCCGCCGCAAAGGTCATCCAGGCAAAGGTTTGGGTTGTGCCCTTGTCTGTCATCAGCCAGCCCGCAAGGGGATAGAGCACCAACCAGCATAGATGCGACAGTGTGAATTGCGCGGCGAAAAGCGCAGGGCGATCCTCAGGCGGGGCCGAGCGGGTCAGTAAGCGGCCTGCCGGGGTCAGCGTTGCCGAATAGCCAAACCCGACGCAGGCCCAGATCAGCGCGAGGCCGGGCAGCGAGATCAGTGACAGCGCCGACATCGCGGCGGCCACGGCCATCGACAACGTGCCAAAGCTCGCGCCGGTCAGCATGACGTCGCGGTCCCGCAGTTTCTCTAACAGGGCGGGCAGGGCAAAAGCGGCCAGCATCGAACCGCCTCCGAACCCGGCCAGAGCCGTTGCCACTGCGCTTTCCGACAGTCCTAGATCGCCGCGCACGATAACCACCGTGTTGACAATAACCGTCGCGCTGAGGGCTGCAGCCGTCCAGTTCAGCGCCAGCAACCCCCTGAGGCGTGGTGTGGCCAAATAGATGCGCAGGCCGCGGGTGGTGCGGTCAAAGATACCGCGGGGTTGTTTGGGTTTGGGCGAGGGCAGGACGACCGAAACCACCAGCAGGGCCGAGGCGACAAAACCAACCCCAGTGCCCCAGAACAGGCTGTCAAAACTGACAATCGTCAGCAAAGCAGCGGCAAGCAGTGGGCTTACGACGCTCTCCAGATCATAGGCCAGCCGGGACAGCGATAGAGCCTTTGTATAGTCGTGCTCATCCGTAAGCACATCCGGGATCGTGGCCTGAAACGCGGGCGTGAATCCGGCCGAGGCCGATTGTAGGATAAAAATCAGCACAAAAACCTGCCAGATCTCGGTTACGAAGGGCAAGCAGACAGCCACAGCCGCACGGACCAGATCCAACACCACCAGCATTTTGCGGCGATCGAGCCGCTCGGCCACGGCGGCAGCAATGGGCGCGACCAGCACATAGGCGACCATCTTGATCGTCAGCGCCGTGCCCAGCACCATGCCTGCAGCACTACCTGCAAGATCAAATGCCAGAAGCCCTAGCGCAACCGTCGCCAAACCGGTGCCGGTCAGCGCCACTATCTGGGCGGCCAACAGGTGGCGGTAAACGCGGTTTCGCAAGATGCTCAGCATGGGCCGGGCGGTCCTTTCCAGTGGAAACGGATACTTGGTTGGTTTTCCCAGCCCAGTTTCGGATGGTCAAGAATCGCGTATCTTGATTGCATTCTATGGATGGCGTTGAGTTCACGGGCCAAACCGCCTATCTCGGGGGCGATACCGCACAAAGGAAGACCCCGTGGCGAACCATCTTTATCAAAACGACCTGCCGGACGGGTTGGACCTTGGCCCTGTCGTGGCCATCGACTGCGAAACCATGGGGCTTAACCCGCATCGCGACCGTCTGTGTGTGATCCAGATGTCGGGCGGCGATGGCAACAGCCATATTGTGCAGGTCGCCAAAGGTCAGACCGAGGCCCCAAACCTGTGCGCGATGCTGGAAAACCCCGACGTACTGAAGCTGTTCCATTTCGGACGCTTCGATATCGCCGCGATGTATCACGCCTTTGGTGCGCTGGCCGCACCTGTCTATTGCACCAAGATCGCCAGCCGTTTGGTGCGCACCTATACCGACCGCCACGGGCTGAAAAACCTGTGCCAGGAACTGATCGGGGTCGATATCTCGAAACAGCAACAGATGAGCGACTGGGGTGCCGAAACCCTGACAGAGGCGCAGCTGGACTATGCGGCCTCGGACGTTTTGTATCTGCACCGTCTGCGCGAGGCGCTGGACGGTCGGCTGGCCCGCGAAGGCCGGACGGAAATGGCCCAGGCCTGTTTTGAATTCTTGCCGATGCGTGCGAAGCTTGACCTCGCCGGTTGGCCCGAAACGGATATTTTTGCGCACTCATGACCGATACAGACGCCTTCCTGAAAACCGCCCGACAGGTGATCACCGACGAAGCCCGCGCGCTGGACGTGCTGGCCGACAGCCTGAACGAAGACTTTGCCGAGGCCGTGCAGCTGATCCTGCAAGCCACAGGCCGCATTATCATCAGCGGCATCGGCAAATCAGGTCATATCGGCCACAAAATCGCGGCAACTTTGGCCAGCACCGGCACGCCCGCCTATTTCGTTCACCCTGCCGAGGCCAGCCATGGCGATCTGGGCATGGTGTCCAAGGGCGACGTTGTTCTGGCTATTTCGAATTCTGGCGAAGCGCCGGAACTGGCAAACTTGCTAGCCTTTACCCGCCGGTTTGGCATTCCGCTGATCGGCCTGTCCAGCAAGCCTGAAAGCACGCTGATGAAACAGGCGGATGTGCACTTGCTGATCCCCTCGATGGGCGAGGCGTGTGGATTTGGCATGGTGCCCTCGATCTCGACCACGCTGACATTGGCGATGGGCGACGCGCTGGCGATCGCGCTGATGAAACATCGCGATTTCAAGCCCGAGGATTTCCGTGCTTTCCACCCCGGAGGCAAGCTGGGCGCGCGGCTCAGCACGGTGCGTGACCTGATGCATACGGGCGAGGCCCTGCCCTTGCTGGCATCCGATGTCGCCATGAGCGATGCGCTGATAGAGATCAGCCAGAAAGGGTTCGGCGTCGCGGGCGTGACAGAAAGCGGTGGCCAGCTTTCGGGGATTATCACCGATGGGGACCTGCGCCGTCACATGGATGGTTTGCTGTCCAAAACAGCCGCGCAGGTGATGACCGAGAACCCGACGACAATCGGACCCGATGCATTGGCTGAAGAAGCCGTGGCGATCATGAATGACCGCAAGATCACCTCGTTGTTTGTGGTCGAACCGGATACGGACGGCCCCGCGCTGGGTCTGCTGCACATTCACGATTGCCTGCGCGTCGGGCTGGGATAAGAGGGCGGGGCCGTGGACAGCCACTCTCGGATGGTGCAGTTCTTGAAGGTGGTCCTGCCGCTGGCGGCCATTGTGCTGTTGTCCACCGTGTTCCTGCTGTCGCGCAGCATCGAAACCGACGTGACGGTCCCCTTCACCCAACGCGATATCGAGGAACGTCTGGCCGATCAGGTGGTCACCAATCCCAGCTACCGTGGCACCACGCGCAAGGGCGAAGAGGTACTGATCGAAGCCACGCAAGCCACGCAAGGAACCGAGAGCTCTGTGCCCACGGCATCCGAGTTTCAGGGCAGGCTGGGGCTTTTGAATGGCGGTATCATCACGCTGGATTCCAATTCGGGCACGATCCGCCCTGACAAGAACACGGCAACCTTCGTGGGAGATGTCGTGATTACCACGACCGACGGTATTCGGGTGACAACCGATCACCTGAACACGGCCTTGGACGAAATTCGGGGTGATACGCCGGGTCAGATTGACGGAACTGGCGCGATCGGCGATTTCTCGGCCGGTCGCATGACATTCGGGGCGGAAAAAAAGGACGGTCCGGTCCATATTCTTTTTACAGATGGCGTGAAGCTGATATACCAGCCGCAACAAGCAGAAAGATAAGCTGTGTTCGATTTTCGTACTGTCCTTCTTACCGTCTCTTTGCTGGCCGGTGCCAATCTGGCTGCGGCGCAGGGAACCCAGGTCGCGTTTGGTGCCGTCAAGGCAGACCCCAGCCTGCCGGTCGAGGTGACATCGGAATCGCTGAACGTGAACCAGGAGGACGGCTCGGCCGAGTTCGTGGGCAACGTGATCGTCATCCAGGGAGAAATGCGGCTGACTGCGGGTCGGGTACTAGTGATCTACAATGAGGACCGCTCGGGTATCGAGCGGATGGAGGCCACGGAAGACGTTGTTCTGGTCAGCCCGCCCGATGCGGCGGAAGGGGATTGGGCGGAATATACCATCGACTCGGGCCAGATCGTCATGCGCGGTAACGTTCTGCTGACCCAGGGCCCCAGCACGATCAGCGGCGATCAGATGAATGCAAACCTGACCTCTGGGTCGGCAACGGTGACGGGCAACGTCAAGACGATCCTTCAGCAGGGGGCCAACTGATGGCGCGACCCAGTCTGAGCGTGACCGAGGGCACATCGGGGCTCAGGATCGAAAAGCTGCGCAAATCCTACCGGAAGAAAACGGTTATCCGCGATGTCTCGATGACATTGGGCCGGTCCGAGGTTGTGGCGCTGTTGGGCCCCAACGGGTCGGGCAAGACCACGACCTTTTATTCAGTGGCTGGGCTGGTTTTTCCCGAGGCCGGAACCGTGACCATCGACGGTCAGGTGGTGACGACCCTGCCCATGTACCGCCGCGCACGGCTTGGTATTGGGTATCTGCCGCAGGAAATGTCGATTTTCCGGGGTATGAGCGTTGAAGAAAACATATCTGCCGTGCTGGATATCACCGTAAGACACGCGCATCGCCGCAAGGAACGGCTGGAAGAGCTGTTGTCCGATTTCTCGATCGAACATCTGCGTCGCGCGCCTGCGCTGGCCCTGTCTGGTGGCGAACGGCGCCGGGTCGAGATCGCGCGTTGTCTGGCGGCTGACCCCAAGTATTTGCTGCTGGACGAACCTTTTGCCGGTGTGGACCCGATCAGCGTGGGCGATATCCGTCACCTTGTGGCCGATCTGAAAAAGCGCGGGATTGGTGTTCTGATCACTGATCACAACGTGCGCGAGACGCTCGAGATCGTAGATCGCGCCTATATTCTGCATGATGGTCAGGTACTTATGTCCGGAACGCCGGACGAAGTAGTCGAAAACGAAAACGTGCGCCGCGTCTATCTGGGTGAAAACTTCCGTATTTCATAGGTTTGCGCGGTATTGCGCCGGATGCATGGCGGAAATCTCGTATATACACGCCTGTTTTGATTGACTCTTCCTCCGTCTCTTGCCTCAATTGGGGCATGGCATTTTCTCGGTTCCAGTCTGGATCACGATGCCCCTTCTTCGAAGGGATCAAGTTCCGGCTACCGCGGAACATGTCGATACCCCCCACCCGATAAAAAAAAGCGCGTTGTATTTCACAGCGTCTAAATGGGTGTGAATTGTGAAGGAGATCACATGCGTTACCAAATCAGCGGAAAACAGATCGACATCGGCGAAGCACTTCAGACCCATGTGCAGACCGAACTTGGCGAGGTGGTGGGCAAATACGCCCAGCGACCGACCGACGCCAATGTCGTCTTTTCCCGTTCTGCGCATGAATATGTGTGCGAGACCACCGTACATCTTTCCACCGGCCTGACGGCGCAGGCCAAAGCCCACGCAACCGAGATTTACGCAGCATTCGAGGGGTGCTGTGACAAGATGGAAACACAATTGCGCCGATACAAACGCCGTCTCAAGGACCATCACAAGGATCGGTCCGAGCCGGTTGAACTCTTTGGAGCTTCCTCTTATATCCTCGCCTCTGACGAATCTGAGTCGGCGGATGAGCCTGAAACTCTGCAGCCGATGATCGTGGCTGAGATGGAAACCAAGATCCCATCGCTGAGTGTTGGTGAAGCCGTTATGCAGATGGAACTGGCTGGTGCCCCGGTGCTGGTGTTCCGGAATGAGAACAAGGATGGATTGAATGTCGTGTATCGTCGGGAAGACGGAAACATCGGCTGGATTGATCCGTAACAGGCAAGATTAGAAAGACGTGCCCCTGCGCCAGTGGGGGCATCGTCATGGAGCGTTATCATGGAGCTTTCGAGCATTCTGAAGCCCGAAGCAGTGCGTGTGTTATCCGCCGCATCCAGCAAGAAGCGGTTGTTTCAGGAAATCGGCGATGTTGCGGCTGCGACACTGGGTCTGGACGCGCAGGTCGTTGTGGATGCGCTTCTGGAGCGTGAAAGCCTTGGGCCCACAGGCGTGGGCCATGGCGTTGCTCTGCCTCATGCGCGGCTGACCGAGCTACAGGATGTCTCGGGCGTGTTTGTCATGCTGGAAAAGCCGATTGATTTTGGGTCGGTAGACCGGCAGCCTGTTGATATCGCTTTTGCATTGTTCGCCCCCGAAGAGGCGGGAGTGGATCACCTGAAGGCACTGGCGCTGGTATCTCGGACGCTGCGCGATACCTCGGTTTGCGCCAAGCTGCGGGCCAATCCCGATCCAGTCAAGCTCTATGCGATTTTGACCGAAGCGCAATCCATGCAGGCGGCTTAATCGTCTGATTGAAAAAGAAAAGCCCCCGAATATTGGGGGCTTCTTATTTAAGTGGCTGTGGTCAGCCGCCGGTCCCCATTTCCAGAGTCCACCAGATTTTCCCGCCATTCTCCTGATGCCAGGCAAAGCCCATTTGTGTGGCCTTTGGGTCCAGAATAACCGAGCGTGGCCCCGGTTCCTGCATCCAGGCGGCCAGCGTTTCGGTTTCGGTTTCGAATGTCTCGGAAATCGCCTCGCCCAGAAATGTGCCGAAATATCCCACACGCGCCGCCCGGTCGATTGGCGAAGAGCCGTCGGACCCGAAATGCCATGGCCGGTTCTGACGCGCCATGTCCTTGGAGTGGGTCGCGGCAGCGGCGTTCAGCTGGGCATTCAGTTGAACCGGTTGTAGTCCCGACGCCTGACGCAGCGCGTTGACCGAATCAAGCATGCGGAATTGCAGTTTTTCGGGATTGCCTCGAATCTTGTAGACAGTCGGCAAAGGACGCCCGTCGGCACCGTAAGTCGGCGTGCTGCTGGGGGTACATGCTGCCAGAGCAACGAGGCAAGCAAACAATAAAGAAATAATACGCGTCATGGTGGGCCTGATGTTTCTGTTGTCCTAGGGCATAGCGCGCTCGACGGGGTTGGGCAAACCTGCAATAGCCGATTCTCGCGTGATTTTGCCGGTTTGGTTTGCGAAAGACGCATTCTGGCAATAAAATACGTCAGTTTTTCAGATTTGGTATAGAGAGGGACCGCTCGATATGGTCAAGAAACCTATTCCGGCGACAAGTCGCCGCGTATTTCTGACGACCGCCACGGCGGCGCTGGCGTCACCTGCGATTGCGCAATACATCCCCGGTGATCCGCTCAGGCCGGCCCCAGAGCCCGAACCTCAGGTGCGCCGCAATATTTCTGGCTTCCGCGCTTTGGATTGGAAACCCTATTTCGACAACACTCGAAACGGCGCAATTTTGGTCGATACCATCTCACGGGCGCTACATTATTGGTCAGAAGATCAAAGTGTGTACAAACTGTATCCGTCTTCAGTGCCCTTGACCGAGGAATTGACCCGCCGGGGACGCACCAGCGTGATCCGAAAAGTCGAAGGTCCAAGCTGGGCGCCGACGCCGTCGATGAAGAAACGCAACCCGGAATGGCCGGACTATATTCCACCGGGTCCGGATAACCCGTTGGGAACGCACGCTTTATATCTAAGCTGGAAATACTATCGCATTCATGGAACCCACGATACGCGCAAAATCGGGCGTAGATCATCCAATGGTTGCATCGGTCTTTTCAACGAAGATATTGCCGAGTTGTTTTCGATGGCCAATGTTGGCACGCAAGTGTTGCTAATTTGACGACAAAATCGCGCGTGAACCCGCTTGCGACGCAAGTTCCATTTGCATTCCAGTCGGATAGCTGGTTAGAAAAATATACGAGGTAAGTCTTGGGTGTGCGGTTTCGCTAGTTGGAGCCGTACTTATTCTGGAGGTTAATATGAAGAAACTCGTTCTCGCCGCTGCACTGACCGCTGCTGCATCGACCGCTTTTGCTGGCAACCTGGAAGAGCCGGTTGTTGAAGCACCTGTTGTTGTCGAAGAAACTCAGGGTTCGTCGCAGGGCATCATCCTGCCGCTGGTCCTGCTGGTTGTGGTTGCCGCAGCTGTTGCAGCAAGCTAATTCGACGAGCGAAATACATAGAAAAGGCGGTGGAGCATTCCACCGCCTTTTTTTTATGCGCTCATGCAGGCGCCGGATCAGGTCGGGTTTAGTCCAGCCAGCCCTTCAGATTGTCTTCGATGACCTTGCCAAGAGCTGCGATATGCGCGTCGTCGTCATTGAGGCAGGGGATGTAGGTAAAGCTCTCACCGCCGGCTTCTTCAAAGCTTTCCTTGATCTCTTCGTTGATCTCTTCCAGCGTCTCGATGCAATCGGCGGAAAAGGCCGGAGCGATCACGGCGATGTTTTTCTTCCCCTGACGTGCCAGGTCCGCCACGTGATCGACCGTATAGGGTTTCAACCATTCCTCGGGCCCGAATCGCGACTGGAAGGTTGATACAAGCTGATCATCCGCCCAGCCCAACCGTTCTTTCAGCAGGCGAGAGGTTTTTGCACATTGGCAGTGATAGGGATCGCCCTGCTGCAAATAGCGGTCCGGCATCCCGTGATATGAGCAGACCAGAATATCAGGCTTGGTTTCCATCGCGGCGTAAGCCTGTTCCACAGATCCGGCCAGCGCGTCGATATAAGCGGGTTCGTCGAAATAGGCAGGCACGGTGCGTGACGCAGGTTGCCAGGCTTCTTCCATCAGGGCGCGGAAGAACTGGTCATTGGCGGTGGCGGTCGTGGCGCCCGCATACTGCGGATAGAGTGGGAAGAACAGGATGCGCTCACAGCCCGCTGCCACCAATTCGCGCACCTTGGATTTGGTCGAGGGATTGCCGTAGCGCATACAGAAATCGACCATCACCCGATCGCCATAGCGCGCTTGCATCGCATCGCGCATCTTGGCGGTTTGATCCTTGGTGATCGTCATCAGCGGGCTTTCGCCTTTTTCGTGATTCCAGATCGATTTGTAGGCCTCGCCCGAACTGAAGGGCCTCTTGCTCAGGATGATCCCCTGCAGGATCGGTTGCCATTTCCATTTCGGATAGTCGATGACGCGCTGATCCGAAAGAAACTCGTTAAGATATCGGCGCATTGGCCAATAGGTGTAATCGTCCGGAGTGCCCAGATTGGCCAGCAGGATGCCGACGCGGCCCATTTTGACCTTGGGGTGGTCTTCGGGGGCATGAGCGGGTCGAGTGGCGTCAAACATGGGATTGTTTCCTGAATTCGTCGTGTTCCGAGCTGAGATAAACGGAAATGGTCCGCCGTCAATCGGACAGTTTGCCTTCTTTTGTCCCCAATGCTTCGGCAAGGCGGGTTTGGGCCGATCCCGGGCGAAGGGGCTTTTGCTGACTGTCATCTGGGGACCAGCCGGTCAGGCAAATCAGTTCATAGGTGGTTTTCAACCGCCCTTGGGGGGTTGCGAAGTGTTCGGCGTATATCTGCTGGGCGCGGTCAAAGACCTGTCGCCGAGTGGGGCGTCTGATGCGGTCGGTTAGGCTGTTGGTCTCGCCCATTACGCGCAGATCCTGCATCAGATGTCGCAGGTCGCGGTATTCGGCCGTCAGTCGCGCCGTGTCGGCCACCGGCAGGGCCAGCCCGGCCCGTTGCAGCAAGCCGCCCATATCACGCAGCTCTCCCATCGGCGCGATGCGTGGGCTGAGCCCGCCCGAGACCTCGATCTCGGCCTGACCCAATGCTGCGCGCAGCTCGTGCAGGGTTTCTCCGCCCAGACAGACCACCAGCAGCAGCCCGTCAGGCTTTAGCGCCCGATGGCATTGGATCAACTGGCCTACGGGGTCGTTGGCCCAGTGCAGCGCCATTGCGTGAATCACCAGATCATGCGCACCGGGGGTCAGGGCCAGCACCTCATCATCGGCCACGATCTGTGCCTCTGGGAACACATCCCGCCAGATATGGGCAAACGGCGTCACCACAGCCGGGGCCGTAAAGGTTTTGTTAACCATGCTGAGTCGATCCTGAACCTCGTCCACTGCGGCGCGGTGCAGGAACAGGGCCTCGTCCCGGGTGCGGGCGCGATGCAGGGTCAGGGCCTTGCGGTCGAACAGAGAGGGTGCGTTGGAAGCAGGCAGTTTCATAAGGCGCAAGTATCGCATCTGGCCGCGGATTCAAACCGCCCTTCAGATGATCTATCCACCGCGTTGCATGGGCTGCGGCGAGTTGACCGAGTCTGACTTTGGCCTTTGCGGCGCGTGCTGGCGTGACACGCCGTTCATCGGCGGGGTCGTCTGCGAAAGCTGCGGGTTGCCTCTGCCGGGCGAGGCGGATGGGTACCGGATCGAATGCGATGACTGCATGAAGACGCCCCGGCCATGGCGGGATGGACGGTCGGCATTGTTGTATGACGGCAAGGCGCGAGGACTGATTTTGGCGTTCAAACACGGGGACCGGCCCGAACTGGCGCGCCCCGCTGCGCGCTGGATGACCGAGGCAGGTCGGGATTTGTTCCGCGAAGACATGCTTGTGGTGCCGGTGCCCTTGCATTGGTCCCGATTGCTGAAGCGACGCTACAATCAATCCGCACTGTTGGCGCAGCACTTGGGCCAGCAAACCGGGCTGGAGGTCTGCCCCGATCTTCTGACCCGCCGGGTCAAAACGCCGGTTCTGGACGGGAAAACCGCCGCGCAAAGGGCCGAGACGCTGGAAAACGCCATCGCGCCCCATCCCAGGCGCATCAGCCGGATACAGGGTCGGGATGTCCTGCTTGTCGATGACGTGATGACCTCGGGTGCGACGCTGGCGGCCTGTGCCCGTGTCTGCATGGATGCAGGGGCAAATCATATTTTCGTGTTGACCCTAGCGCGCGTTGCCAAGGATGCCTAATTCGCGCAGGATTATGCGAAACCCGAAGGGATGATTTATGAAACCGGTTGAGATCTACACATCGCCTCTGTGCGGCTTCTGCCATGCGGCCAAGCGTCTGCTGAAGCAGAAAGGCGTCGAGTTCAAAGAGGTTGACGTCTTCATGCACCCCAAACGCAAGCCCGAGATGATCAAGCGCGCCGGCGGCAAACGCACCGTGCCGCAAATCTTCATCGGCACCCAGCACGTTGGCGGCTGTGATGATCTGTACGAGCTGGACCGTCAGGGCAAGTTGGATCGCCTGCTGGCGGCATGAAGACTGCGCTGCTGCAGATCACCTCGTCGGATGATCCGTCTGACAATCTGAACATGGTGCGCGCCCTGATGGCCGAGGCGGCCGCGCAGGGCGCGCTGTTCATTCTGACGCCAGAGGTGACGAACTGCGTCTCGACCTCGACCACGCGGCAACGCGAGGTGTTGCAGCACGAAGAAGATGACCAGACGCTGGCGGGCTTGCGCGAACAGGCTGCTGCGCTGGGCGTGTGGTTGTTGATCGGCTCGCTTGGGATCAAGACGCACGACGCCGATGGGCGCTTTGCCAACCGGTCGTTCATGATCGATCCGCGAGGGCAGATCGTGGCGCGCTATGACAAGATCCATATGTTCGACGTGCAGGTCTCGGAAACTGAAACCTTCCGCGAGTCGAAGAACTATCGCCCCGGCGACCGGGCCGTGATTGCGCAGACCGATTTCGGTAAGGTCGGTATGGCCATTTGCTATGACATCCGTTTTCCGCATCTCTTTGCTGCCTTGGCGCAGGCAGGTGCGCGAATTCTGACCGTTCCGGCGGCGTTTTCTCCGGTCACGGGCAAGGCGCATTGGGAATCGCTGCTGCGCGCGCGGGCGATTGAGACCGGCTGTTGGGTGCTGGCCCCGGCGCAAACGGGTGCGCACCCGAAAACGCGCGGAAAAACACGACATACGCATGGCCACACCATGGCCATTGCCCCGTGGGGAGAGGTCGTCATCGACGCAGGCACCGATCCGGGCATTCACATTTTCGATTTGGATGATAGTTCTGTGTCAGAGGCGCGTCGCCGCGTGCCCTCATTGACGCACCTGCGGCCCTTCGAAGGGCCCTGACCCAAGATCGGACCATGGCAGACGACACCAATGCCCTTGCGGTCACGCTGTTCAGCGAGATCCTGACCGCAGACCAACTATTGCGCAACCGGCTCAGCCGGGTGCTGCCCAAGGGCATGGAGATCTCGCATTTCTCGGTGCTGAACCATCTGGTGTTCGTGGGCGATGAGCGCAGCCCGGCGCAACTGGCCAGCACGTTCCACGTCACTCGCGGGGCGATGACCAACACATTGGCCAAGCTGGAATGGGCCGGATACATCCACATCCGCCCCGACTGGGACGACGCCCGCCGCAAGATGGTTGCCATCAGTCCCGCCGGTCGTCGCGCGCGCGATCAGGCGATTTCGTCGATTGCCCCGCTGATCAACCGCGTGGTCGGAGAGCTGGGGTTGGAGCGCGTCCGCAGCACGCTGCCCGTACTGCGGGATTTGCGGTTGCAGTTGGAGGGGGAGTAGCCTCAGGTAGGCTTCACACTCGCCGTCACATAATTCACGCTCAGATCGCGGTCCGAGATCGACCAGTTCCACAGGATTGGGTTGAAGACGAAGCCCTTGCGGTCAACCGGCTCCAGCCCGGCTTGGCGCAGCAGGTCGAACAGCTCATCGGGGGTGATGAACTTGTTCCATTCATGCGTGCCGCGGGGCAGCCAGCGCATGACGACCTCGGCCCCGAAAATGGCCATGGCATAGGATTTCGGGTTGCGGTTGATGGTCGAACACACCTGTAGCCCGCCGGGTTTCAGCAATTGCTGCGTGGCGGTGAGATAACCCAGAGGGTCGGCCACGTGTTCGACCACCTCCATATTCAGCACCACGTCGAATTGCTCGCCCGCGGCGGCCATGTCCTCGGCGGTGGTGTGGCGATAGTCGATCTCAAGCCCCGATTGTTCGGCATGGATGCGGGCGACGGGCAGGTTGCGTTCAGCAGCGTCGGCGCCCACGACCGTCGCGCCCAGACGCGCCATCGGTTCGCTCAGCAGCCCGCCACCGCAGCCGATATCCAGCAGGCGCAGGCCCTCAAACGGTTTTTCGGCCTTCAGATCACGGTCAAATTCACCCGCAATCTGCTGTGTGATATAGTCCAGACGGCACGGATTGAGCATGTGCAGAGGTTTGAATTTCCCATGCGGGTCCCACCATTCTGCAGCCATTGCCTCGAATTTTGCGATCTCGGACGGGTCAACCGTGTTCGGATGCGCTTGCATTCCTGTCTCCGTGTGCTCTTTTACGTTTAAAGACTATATAGGGCCCTAATGGATAAGTACCCGGACCAAAAGCGCGCAGTTCAATATCTGTACCCGCCGATCGACCCGTTCGATCAGCGCATGGTCGATGTGGGCGATGGGCACCGTATTTATTTGGAGCAATGCGGCAATCCCGAGGGGCTGCCGGTCGTGATCTTGCATGGCGGCCCCGGTGGCGGGTGTAGCCCGGCGATGCGGCGCTATTTCGATCCGCGTGTGTTCCGGGTGATTCTGTTTGATCAACGCGGGTGTGGTCGGTCGCGGCCCCATGCGTCAGTTGTGGATAATACGACGTGGGATCTGGTGGATGACATCGAACGCCTGCGGACTCTGCTGGATATCGACGACTGGACGGTGTTTGGCGGCAGCTGGGGGGCGACCTTGGCGTTGATCTATGCACAGGCGCATCCAGACCGCGTCAATCGGCTGGTGCTGCGCGGCGTATTTCTGGCCACTCAGGCCGAGCTGGATTGGTTCTATGGCGGCGGCGCGGGCAAGTTCTGGCCCGAGCAATGGGCGAAATTCACCGCTTTGCTGACCGAGGATGAGCTGTCGGATACCATAGGCGCCTATCACAAACGACTGTTCTCGGGCGATCGGGCGACGGAAATACTGTATGCGCGGGCCTGGTCGGCGTGGGAGAACGCGCTAGCTTCGATCCACTCGCACGGGTCCACGGGGGAAAGCCCCGGAGAATACGCGCGTGCCTTTGCGCGGCTTGAGAATCATTACTTCACCCATGGCGCGTTTCTTGAGAAGGACGGTCAGATTTTGGATCAGGTGGATCGGATCGCCCATATCCCCTGCCATATCGTGCAGGGGCGCTATGACATGATCTGCCCGCCGCAGGCCGCGTGGTCTTTGGCCGAACGTTGGCCCAATGCTGAGCTGAAGATGGTGCGACAAGCAGGCCATGCCCTGTCCGAACCCGGCATCAGCGCCGAGTTGGTGCGCATCATGGACCGCGTGGCGGAGGGCATCGCATGACCCGGATGGACCGTCGTGCCTTATTTGCCTCGGGTGCCGCGGCGGCTTTGCTGGCGGCCACGGGGGCCTCGCTGGCGGATACGCCCAAAAAGGGCGGAACGCTGCGGCTGGCCGTGCCACGTGATGACAGTTTGGAGCAGATTGCGCGTGGGGCTGTCTTTGACACTCTGACCGAGATCGCGCCCGATGGCACCTTGCGCGGCGAATTGGCGACCGGGTGGCACACGAATGCGGATGCGCGGGTCTGGAGCTTTGATCTGCGGGCTAATGTGACCTTCCATGACGGCGCGGCGCTGGATGTTGCAGATGTGGTGTCGGTGCTGCAACTGGTCGGGCGGGCTGAGGCGCTGTCGGCAGATTCACTGCGACTGGAACTGACCGAGGCCAATCCCGGCCTGCCGTTCCTGCTGGCCGATACCCGGTTCGTCATCACACGCGATGGGCAGGGCGTGACGCCTTTGTGCACCGCCAATGGCACCGGGTGCTACCGGGTGGAACGGGCCGAGGACGGGCGGAATTTTCTGGGCCGCCGGGTGGCGGAACACTACAAGGACGGACAGGCCGGTTGGGCCGACGCGCTTGAGGTTATCGTGATCCCTGACGCCCGCGTCCGGGCTGAGGCGTTGCGCGACGGGTACGTGGATGTCGCGGCGCTGCCAGATCGTGATGGGCTGATGGATCAGCGCGGCCTGCGCTATCACCCCAGCCAAGATGACATGG
The DNA here is from genome assembly GCF_056535645.1 of Ruegeria sp. BK1. Taxonomy (NCBI): domain Bacteria; kingdom Pseudomonadati; phylum Pseudomonadota; class Alphaproteobacteria; order Rhodobacterales; family Roseobacteraceae; genus Ruegeria; species Ruegeria sp. BK1. The sequence continues at coordinate 3,004,564 of NZ_JBQFIS010000001.1, forward strand.
CGCTGGCCGTGGCCGGACAGGTGGGTATGCCACGCCAGATCGGGGGCCGCGCGCTGGACGACGGGCGCATCGCCGAACGGTGGTGGCTGGCCTGACCTGATCACGTTTCACGCCGGGGGTTGCAGACTCGGGAAAGCCTGCGTATATGCAGTTGCAACAGCGGCGCGTTGGACTTCTGGTTCAAGGCTCCACCGGAAAATACGACGGGCCGCGCGCCCGTTTTTTTGTGCCCGATTGAAGGGTAGAGATCTGAATGACAAACGACCTAATTGCCAAAGCTGCCATCGACCGGCGACTGGCCGAGATCATCACCCCCGTGATCGAGGATCTGGGGTATGAGCTTGTGCGCATCCGCCTGATGAGCGGCAAGACCACCACGTTGCAGATCATGGCTGACAAGCCCGATGGTGGCATCGAAGTGGATGACTGCGCTGAGATTTCCAACGCCGTCAGCGCCACGTTGGATGTCGAGGATCCGATTTTGGACGCCTATACGCTAGAGGTGTCCAGCCCCGGTATCGACCGCCCTCTGACCCGTCTCAAGGATTTTGAGAATTTCGAAGGGTATGAAGCGAAGATTGAAACCGCGGAACTGATCGACGGCCGCCGTCGCTTTAAGGGTGAGCTGGCCGGGATCGAAGGGGATGAAGTTCTGATCAACATCCCCGAGGGAGATGAGACGATCACCATCGGTCTGCAATTCGACTGGCTGAGCGATGCCAAGCTGGTTTTGACCGATGACCTGATCAAGGAAATGCTGCGCCAGCGCAAAGACGCTGGATCCTTAAACGAAAACGCTTTCGACGAGATTGAGACCGAAGGGTCCGAAGAGGAGACGAACTGATGGCAATCACCTCAGCCAACCAGCTGGAGCTGCTGCAGACCGCCGAGGCCGTGGCCCGCGAAAAGATGATCGACCCCGGTCTGGTTGTCGAAGCGATGGAAGAATCGCTCGCCCGTGCCGCCAAGAGCCGCTACGGCGCCGAGATGGACATCCGTGTCAGCATCGACCGCAAGACAGGTAAGGCGACCTTTACCCGCGTCCGCACCGTGGTTGAGGATGAAGAGCTGGAAAATTATCAGGCCGAGTTCACCGTCGAACAAGCCAAGCAGTACATGGAAAACCCCGAGGTCGGTGACGTCTTCGTCGAAGAAGTGCCGCCGGTTGAAATGGGCCGGATCGCGGCGCAATCGGCCAAGCAGGTGATCCTGCAGAAGGTCCGCGAAGCGGAACGTGATCGCCAGTACGAAGAGTTCAAGGATCGCGCAGGCACCATCATCAACGGTGCGGTCAAGCGCGAAGAATTTGGCAATGTCATCGTCGATCTGGGCGGTGCCGAGGCCGTTCTGCGCCGCAATGACAAGATCGGCCGCGAAAGCTATCGCCCGAATGATCGCGTGCGCGCCTACATCAAGGAAGTGCGCCGCGAGGTTCGTGGCCACCAGATCTTCCTGTCGCGCACCGCACCGGAATTCATGGCCGAGCTGTTCAAGATGGAGGTGCCGGAGATTTATGACGGCATCATCGAGGTTAAGGCCGTGGCCCGCGACCCCGGTTCGCGCGCCAAGATCGCCGTGATCTCTTATGACGGCTCGATCGACCCTGTCGGTGCCTGCGTTGGTATGCGCGGCAGCCGTGTGCAGGCGGTTGTGAACGAGCTGCAGGGTGAAAAGATCGACATCATCCCGTGGAACGAAGATCAGCCGACCTTCCTTGTGAACGCCCTGCAGCCCGCGGAAGTCTCCAAGGTGGTTCTGGATGAAGAAGCTGGCAAGATCGAAGTTGTCGTACCCGAAGAACAGCTGTCGCTGGCAATCGGCCGTCGCGGTCAGAACGTGCGTCTGGCCAGCCAACTGACCAACCTGGACATCGACATCATGACCGAGGCCGAAGAATCGGCACGTCGTCAGAAGGAATTCGAAGCCCGAACCCAGCTGTTCATGGAGACGCTGGATCTGGACGAGTTCTTTGCCCAACTGCTGGTGTCCGAAGGCTTCACCAACCTCGAAGAGGTGGCCTATGTCGAGCTGGACGAGCTTCTGGTCATCGACGGCGTTGACGAAGGCACCGCTCAGGAATTGCAGACCCGGGCCCGTGAATTCCTGGAAGCACAGGCCAAGGCGGCTCTGGACGCAGCCCGTGCGTTGGGCGTCGAGGACAGCCTTATTGAATTCGAAGGCCTCACACCCCAGATGGTAGAGGCGCTGGCCAAGGATGACGTGAAGACTCTGGAAGACTTCGCCACCTGCGCCGACTGGGAACTGGCCGGTGGCTGGACCACGGTCGACGGCGAGCGCATCAAGGATGATGGTGTTCTGGAACCTTTCGGCGTGACGCTGGAAGAGGCACAGGACTTGGTCATGACGGCACGCATCATGCTGGGCTGGGTTGACCCGGCCGAGCTGGAGCAGGCGGACGAAGACGGCGAAGCAAAAGAGGAGGCCGAGGCCTGATCTCAGGGCCTCGGGGTGGCGTTAATGGGTCGCGGTGGCGTCCACAAGGATCGGTCGGACGGACCCGAACGCAAGTGCATCGCCACGGGCGAGGTTCAGCCCAAATACGGGCTGATCCGCTTTGTAATGGGTCCGGAGGGTCAGGTCTTTCCCGATGTTGCGGCAAAACTGCCGGGGCGCGGGGTCTATGTGGCGGCGGATCGCGCCGCGCTGGATAAGGCCGTTGGCAAAAAGCTGTTCTCGCGCGGGTTCAAGACGCAGGCGACTGCGCAAACGGACCTGGCGGATGAGGTTGAAAAGCAAGTCGCGCGACGGGTGATCGAGCTGATCAGCTTGGCGCGCAAGTCCGGTGACGCGGTCGCCGGGTATGAAAAGGTCAAGACGTGGCTGGACCGGGAAGAGGCTCAGGTACTGATTCAGGCCAGCGATGGATCGGGGCGCGGCAAGTCGAAACTCAGCACGCCGCACTTCGGAAAATACATCGGATGGCTGACTGCGGATGAATTAGGGGCGGCATTTGGGCGCCAAACCGTGATTCATGCGGCGCTGGCCTCTGGCGGACTCGCCAAACGTGTTGTAGAGGAAGCGCAGCGCCTGCGTGGCTTGCGCGAAACGGATGACGGCGGCAAGGGCCGCACGGAAGGGTAAGAAGCTTTATGAGCGATAGTGACGGCAAAAAGACATTGGGTCTTCGTGGCGGGGCACGCCCCGGAAATGTGAAACAGAGTTTCAGCCACGGACGCACCAAGAATGTCGTGGTGGAAACCAAACGCAAACGCGTGGTGGTCCCCAAGCCGGGTGCCGGAAAGCCGAGCGGCGGTGCAACGCCTTCGGGTGATCCGTCGCGCCGTCCTGCCGGGATTTCCGACGCCGAAATGGCCCGCCGGATGAAGGCGCTGCAGGCCGCCAAAGCGCGCGAGGTCGAAGAGGCCGCCGCCCGTGAGGCTGCTGAAAAGGCGCGTGAAGAAGAACGCGCCCGTCGCCGCGCGGAACAGGAAGCCAAGGAACGCGAACAGCGTGAGGCTGAAGAAAAGGCACGTGCCAAGGCCGAGGAAGAAGAGCGCAAGCGTCAGGAGGCAGAAGAAGCCGCCAAACGCGCCGCCGCTGCCCCCGCGCCCGAAGAGCCCAAAGCTGCGCGCAGCCCAGCCAGCAAGCCCGCACCTGCGGCTGCTCCGCGCAAGCAGGATCGCGAGCGTGAACAGCGCGGTCGTGGCAAGGGCCGTGATGACAACCGCCGCTCGGGTAAACTGACTCTGGGTCAGGCCACCGGTGGCGAAGGCAACCGCCAACGCTCGATGGCTGCGATGAAGCGCAAGCAGGAACGTGCGCGCCAGAAAGCCATGGGTGGTTCGGTTGAACGCGAAAAGGTGATCCGCGACGTTCAGCTGCCCGAGGCGATCATGGTTTCGGAACTGGCCAACCGTATGGCCGAGCGTGTCGCTGATGTTGTCAAATCGCTGATGCAGATGGGCATGATGGTCACGCAAAACCAGACCATCGACGCCGATACCGCGGAACTGATCATCGAAGAGTTTGGCCACAAGGTCACTCGTGTCTCCGATTCGGATGTGGAAGACGTCATCAAAGAGGTCGAGGACAAGGACGAGGACCTGCAGCCGCGTCCGCCGGTCATCACCATCATGGGTCACGTTGACCACGGTAAAACCTCGCTGCTGGATGCGATCCGCGACGCGCGCGTTGTGGCCGGTGAAGCCGGGGGCATCACCCAGCATATCGGCGCCTATCAGGTGAAAACCGATAGCGGCACCACGCTGACCTTCCTGGATACTCCGGGCCACGCGGCCTTTACCTCGATGCGCTCGCGCGGGGCTCAGGTCACGGATATCGTGGTTCTGGTGGTTGCCGCCGACGACGCGGTGATGCCGCAGACCATCGAGGCGATCAACCACGCTAAAGCGGCCGAAGTGCCGATGATCGTGGCGATCAACAAGGTCGACAAGCCGGATGCAAATCCGGACAAGGTGCGCACCGATCTGCTTCAGCATGAAGTGATCGTCGAGAAAATGTCAGGTGAGGTTCAGGACGTCGAAGTCTCCGCCATCACCGGTCAGGGTCTGGACGAATTGCTGGAAGCCATCGCGCTGCAGGCTGAGATTCTGGAGCTGAAAGCCAACCCCGACCGCGCCGCCCAAGGTGCTGTGATCGAGGCGCAGCTAGATGTGGGTCGTGGCCCCGTGGCCACCGTTCTGGTTCAGAACGGTACGCTGCGTCAGGGCGATATCTTTGTTGTGGGTGAGCAATACGGTAAGGTCCGTGCGCTGATCAACGACAAGGGCGACCGCGTCAAAGAGGCAGGCCCCTCGGTTCCGGTTGAGGTTCTGGGTCTCAACGGCACGCCCGAAGCCGGTGACGTTCTGAACGTGACCGAGACCGAAGCGCAAGCCCGCGAGATTGCTGCTTATCGTGAGCAAGCCGCCAAGGACAAACGCGCCGCCGCCGGTGCCGCGACCACCCTTGAGCAACTGATGCAGAAGGCCAAGGAAGACGAAAATGTCACCGAGCTGCCGATTCTGATGAAGGCGGACGTACAAGGTTCGGCCGAAGCCATCGTTCAGGCGATGGAGAAGATCGGCAACGAAGAAGTGCGCGTGCGCGTTCTGCATTCGGGTGTCGGTGCAATCACCGAGACGGATGTCGGTCTGGCCGAAGCCTCCGGCGCACCGATCTTTGGCTTCAACGTCCGTGCGAACGCCTCGGCGCGGAACACTGCGAACCAGAAGGGTGTGGAAATCCGCTATTACTCGGTGATCTATGACCTCGTGGATGACGTGAAAGCAGCTGCTTCGGGCCTGCTGAGTGCCGAGATCCGCGAGAAGTTCATCGGTTACGCCGAGATCCGCGAAGTCTTCAAGGTCACCGGCGTCGGCAAGGTTGCTGGTTGTCTGGTTACAGAAGGTGTCGCACGTCGTTCCGCAGGTGTCCGCTTGCTGCGCGACAACGTGGTGATCCACGAAGGCACGCTGAAAACGCTGAAGCGATTCAAGGACGAAGTGACCGAGGTTCAGTCGGGTCAGGAATGCGGTATGGCGTTCGAAAATTACGACGACATCCGCGCAGGCGACGTGATCGAGATCTTCGAGCGCGAAGAGGTCACGCGGACGCTGGACTGATCCGATTGCTACAGAAGAAATTGGCAAAAGCGGTCCCATTGGGCCGCTTTTTTTGCTTTTGTTAAGCTCCAACGACTGAACTGCGGGACAAAGCGGAAATCGCAATGCGTATCGACTGGCCTTTGCGGCCACTTACTTGGCAAAGCCGCTGCCGCGGCGCGGCCGTAAAAGCAGCCGTTTGCTGTAGATGCCAGAACCTAATTCAACAAAACTCTCGGCCTGCGGGACAGGTGTTACGTCACCGTTCTGTTCAAATGGCGCTGAGCGGTCGGCAGAAATTTGTTCGCACTACATTCTTCGGGAAAACAAACCCTTGGGAGACTGTTTCAAGTAATCTTGTCACTTCATCCGCAGATTGGTGAAAACCTCGTTTGGTATATGGTCGGAAAAAGCTCTAGCTTTCTGATCATTAAACACAGACCAAAGTCATCGCTTTAAGCCGTTAGGCAGCTTCTCGCTCCACTTTCGCAATTCGTCGAGAAACCCAAGTGCCGTGCGGCCAAGGTCAGTGATAGAATACTGCACGGAAACCGGCGCGGTATCCATCACGTGTCGGCTCACCAGCCCCTGATCCTCTAGCTGGCGCAGCCGCTCGGCAATCATCTTTTTGCTGGCCCCGCCCAGCAACCGAGCAAGATCGTTGAAACGCACCGGACGATCCTTCAGGTGCCATAGGATGGACCCGGTCCATTTGCCCCCGATGATCCGCATGCCCTGCTCAATTGCGCATGGCTCCTGGCAGGCCTCTGTCACAATTTTGCGCCCTTTTACATCTTCGTCTACCCGCGCCCGCATCGCTATCCATTTCCTTATGCACAAGGTTACAAAAAGTATACTAGTTGATTTTCTTCACCTCAATACTCAAATGCTCTCAACCCCCTCATTCGTCAAGGGGTTCATACAGTGCACATATAGGATATGGACATGAGCAAAATCCTGATCGTGAACGGCACTCAGCCGTATGAGTTCGCCCCCGGACAATTGAACGCTAGCCTGGTCGAACGCGCAGGCAACACGTTGGCCGCAATGGGCCACGAAGTACGTATGACCACCGTTGCGGATGGCTATGACGCAAATTCAGAGGTTGAGGCGCATGTTTGGGCCGATACGGTCATCATGCAGTTCCCGGTAAACTGGATGGGCGTCCCATGGATCTTCAAGAAATATATGGATGAGGTCTACACAGCCGGGATGGATGGCCGCCTATGCGATGGTGACGGTCGCACCACCAACGCACCAAAGGCCAATTACGGCATGGGTGGGTCACTGCACGGCAAGACATACATGCTTTCGGTGACATTTAATGCGCCGAAGGAAGCATTCGACAACCCCACCGAGCCGTTCTTTGCCGGGGCAAGCGTTGACGATCTGCTGCGCCCCATGCATCTGAACGCCAAGTTCTTTGGTATGCAGGCCCTGCCGACATTCGCTGCCTTCGATGTTATGAAGAACCCCGAAATCGAGGCTGATTTCGCTCGATTTGACGCGCATCTGAAAACCACTTTTTCCGAGGTCGAACATGTCCCAGCCTGATATTCACCTTTATACTGCAGGCACGATGAACGGCTACAAACCGGTCATTTTTTTGGAGGAGGCAGGTGTTCCCTACGACCTGACTCATATCAATTTTTCCAAACAGGAACAAAAGGCGCCGGACTATCTGGCGCTGAACCCAAATGGAAAGATCCCGACAATCGAGGATCGTTCGGAAGGCCGCGCGATCTTCGAATCCGGTGCGATCCTGTGGCATCTGGCTGAGAAATACGGAAAATTCCTGCCGTCGGACCCGGTCAAGCGGTCCGAGGTTATGCAGTGGATGCTGTTTCAGGTCGGCCACGTGGGACCAATGATGGGACAGGCAATGTATTTCCAGCATATCGCCGCCCCCAATGGCCATGAAGAGCCATTCTCGATCCGTCGCTACGTGGACGAAAGCCGCCGGTTGATGGAGGTGGTGAATACACGTCTGGAAGGGCGTGAATGGATCGCAGCGGACGAATACACAATTGCCGACATGATGCTGTACCCGTGGGCGCGTGCCTATGTCTGGGCCCGAGTGGATGTGTCGGACCTTCCGCATTTGAACGCCTGGTTCGACCGGATTGATGCCCGGCCCGCTGTGCAGCGAGCGCTGACCATCCCCAAGGCCAACCCACAGTTCTGGGATGCTGACGCAGATGCCAGCGCCTTTGCCAAGGAAAACGCAGCGCGTTTTTCCGGCGACGTGAAAGGAACCTAAGCCATGCCAGTTGCGCCCTCTATCCGTGTCGATGTCGTGTCAGACGTTGTTTGTCCATAGTGTGTGATTGGCTACCACCAGCTCGCCAAGGCCGCCCGCGACACAGGCGTCGAACTTGATATCCACTGGCACCCATTCGAGCTGAACCCTCAGATGACAGAAGGCGCAGAGAACCTGCGCGACCATCTGGTATCGAAATACGGGACCACGTTGGAAGGCTCGAACCAGGCGAGAGCCCGCCTGACCGAGATGGGCGCGGCACTGGGACTCACGTTCAATTACGCCGATGACATGCGGATGTATAATACCTTCCGCGCGCATCAATTGATTGACTGGGCAGCCGAGCAAGGCAAAGGCCGCGACATGAAGCAGGCCCTCTTTTCGGTGTTCTTTACACGTCGCGAAAACGTCTCTGATGTAAAGGTTCTGGCCGAAGTGGCTGCAGGCATCGGGCTGAACCGAGCGGATGCGTTGGACATGTTGCAAAGCCAAGATCGAGCCAATCTCGTGCGCCAGAAAGAGCAATTCTGGATCAGCCAAGGTGTTCGGGGCGTGCCCGCAATGGTGTTCGACCAACGTCACCTTGTGACCGGCGCACAGGGCGCGCAAAACTACGCCCGCATCTTGCTGGATCTACAAGACGACAGGGCCGCGTAAAACCCGTGAATACCGGGCGCTTCCAGCGCAAAAACCCACGATCGGACGGGTGTTGCCCGGCATGCCACCGCCGAGAAACCATAGCGGGGGTTGCATGACGTAAGTCTCCGCGACAACCTTCCTCTTGTAGAAAAAAACCTAGTCGGAGTGGCCGCATGTCGGCCACAATAGCCTTTCAATCTTGAAGAGTTCCCAATTTATGGCACTGCATGACCACCCCATGTGGCGAAAGCCCCAACATCACCAGGACCTCGACCACGCACATGATCATGTCCACTGGGCCGAGCTGTTCTACGACCTGATCCATGTCGTGACGATCTTTCTGCTGGGCAACTACTTGTCACATCATCTCGATCTGCATGGGTTTCTTGTCTTTGCTGGGGTCTTCATCACGCTCTGGTACGCGTGGGGCGAACTCAGCATATTCAACTCGATCTACGTCAGCACCGACTTCTGGCACCGGCTGATTATGGCCGTGATGATCTGCACGGTGATGTTTATGGCAGCGGCGATCCCGGCTATTGAAGGAAAGGGTTGGGTTTTCTTCGCGTTAGGATTTGCAGCGAACCGGGCCATGATCGCGGCGCTGTACTATCGCGCTCGGCGGGCCAATTCATCAGGCGAGTCAATGTCCTCGGCGCAAATCCGCAATTTCTCGGTCTTTGCGGTGATCTTTGCGATTACAGCCTTTTTGCCCACATCTCTTGCTTACTGGGTGTTTGCCGCCGCAATGGTGGCTACACAGGCAATGTACATGATCCCCGGTGTAACAGTCCTGCGTTTCGAGAGGTTTGTCCCGCGCCTTGGTCATATGGCTGAGCGGTTTGCTCTGTTGACGTTGATCATATTGGGGGAAGGGTTCTTCAAACTGGTCGTTACCCTGTCCGAAAAAGGAATTTACAAGGTATCGCCGGACGTATTGGTCAACTTCGTCATCGGCGGCGTCTCGATGTTCGTGATGTGTTGGGTCTATTTCGACTTTGTCGGCAATGCCAAACCAAAGGACAAAAAGGTATCGACGTTGGTCATCTGGTGGCTTGCGCACCTGATCTTGATGCTTTGCGGCGTCATGGTCGGCGTGGCTCTTGCTGCCGAGGTGAAAGTCGGATTTTGGGAACCATACCCAACAGAATATGCTGCCATTGGCTGTTTCGGACTTGCCGGTTACATCGCCATGCTGTGGGTGCTGCAAAACGTCATAGAACATCGTTTGGCAACGGATTTCGGGCGATGGGATGTGCGTGTATTCGGGATAGTGCTGGCAATCATCTGTTTCTTTATCGTCCCACATGTCCCCTCCTTGGTTGGCAATCTGATCTGGGGGACAGCTTTGCTATCGCAAATCGCGATCCCCCTCACGCGCGCCTGGGCGCAGTTTCGACATGAGTGAGGCAGTCACAAGTTCGGGCTATCTAAGAAGGAAAGTATATTGGTGACTCGAGCGCCCGGACCGGGCGGCCATCGGTCCCCGGTTGCTTGAGATAGCACTGATTGCCCTAATCACGCTGAATGTGGCCGCCGTTATCCTAGAGACGGTCGATTCCATATACACCAGCTGGGGCCTGGCGCATTCTTTGCAGGTTTCTTCATCCTGATGGTGATGCTGATCTTTGCGGCCAGCGGTGCTTGGCTGGCAGAGCACGAGGCGCAACCGGAGGCATTCGGCTCTATCCCAGCGGCGATGCGGTGGGCGATGGCAGCGCTGACGACCGTTGGTTATGGCGACGTGACGCCCGTGACAGTTGCCGGTAAGGTCTTCGGCGCTGAGATCACCGTGATTGGCATCGGCATGGCTGCGTTGCCTGCAGGGATCATTGCCAGCGGCCTGAACGACCAGTTGCACCGCCGACGGGCCAGCCTGGAACGTGAATTTCGAAAGGCCTTGGAAGACGGCGACATCTGCGAGGCCGATGAGAAAGAAATTGATGCAGTTCGCAAGCAATTGGGTCTCTCGCGCCGCGCTGCAGATCATATCCGAAACCGAGTACATGCCGGAACCATGTCACAGGTTGATCACTGTCCCACCTGCGGTCAGCCAACGAAGCAAAGTGACAAGCCCCGAACGTTCACTTCCGTTCGGCACGCGTCAGTTTGACCGCCCGAACAAGCTGTCTACCGTGTCTGAGATTTGTTTTGAAAACCGAGCCGTCAATTCACCGGCCTGCGTTTTGCCGTACATCCCACCAATCGCATTCATTGAAATGGCAAAATACTGCACTGCTCCGATCAATTGAAATACCCGGGCGCGCAGTTCGGTTTCACTTGCTTCTTGCCCGACCGGGGTATGGCTGGCGATCTCAATCAAACTGTCCAGATAGACCTTCATCGGCCAAACTTTGGCATTCGCCTGAACGTCTAGTAACGCTCGAACAGTCAGCCGCGCGTCGTCGGGCAGCGACAAGTTGGACGCCAGAAATCGATCAAAATAGGTCTTTAGGTGCATCACTGGATCGGGCTGTTTCGCCGCTTCGATTTCAGCAAATTGCCTGTTGGCGAGACCGGATAGAACCTCGGAATACAGCTTTTGCTTCGTTCCGAAGAAATGCAACAAGGCCTGTTTTGACACACCTGCTTCGCCGGCCAAAGCGGCAAGGCTTGCGCCATGATAGCCGTGGGTTGCAAACTGTTTTGTGGCGACCGTCAAATAGCCTGCCCTAGGATCGTTTTGCCTGTTCATGGAACGCTCTCCTTCTGTGACGCTACGTATCAGAGGAATTCTTGCCTACCAAGTGGTAAGTAGATTACCGAACGGTAAGTGGAGGCATAGTGATGGACAGACAAACAGAAATCGAGCTGATAAAAGAGATCATCGGACTGGCCGATCAGAAATCGGCTTTCCTGGATGATGCGATCGCGCATTCCCCGATTTCACGCTACTCCAGCCCGGAACGATTCGAGCGTGAGCGGGCTATGATCTTCACGCGGCGCCCTGTTATCGTCGCGCAAAGCTCGGAGCTTGAAGTGCCTCGTGCTTTTCTGACCAAACGGTTTTTAGACTTGCCTGTTTTGCTGACACGCGACGAAAATGGGAATGTTCGTGCTTTCCTTAACGTTTGCCGTCACCGCGGCGCGAAATTGGAACGCGAGGCAAAGGGCTGCAAGCGAGTCTTTACTTGCCCCTACCACGCCTGGAGCTGGACCAACGAAGGGGAATTGCGTGCGGTGCCGCAAGAAGCGCAGGGTTTTCCCGACCTTCCACGCGCTGAGCGCGGCCTGCGTCGATTGCCCTGCGCCGAGAAAAATGGGTTCATTTGGATCGTTGCAGACCCAGATATCGCTGAGATGCCGGATATTGATGGCTGGCTTGCGGGGATCGGTGCGGAGCTGGATTGGATCGGGCTGGATCAGCACCGTATCGCCGCGATCGAAGAGATTGACATTAAGGCAAACTGGAAGTTGTTGATGGAAGGTGGAATGGAAGCTTATCACTTCCGGGTCGCCCACAAGAACACGATAGGTCCCTATTTCCCCGACAATCTGCTGACCTACCAGATGTTCGGTCCGCATATGCGCGCAATTCTGCCTCGGATTTCAATGCCAGATATGCGCGATACGCCCGAAGACAAGTGGGAAATACGACGGGATGCCAATATGGTGTATACCTTGATGTCAAACTCTCAGCTTTTAGTGCAACAGGACCACGTTATGTGGTTCCATTTCGAACCCATTGCCCATGACTTGACCCATGTCCGAATGGCAACGCTGGTTCCACGTGCCTTGCCAGATACGGAGGAGATGCAAGCACATTGGGACAAGAACCAAAAAATCACAGTGACAGCATTGATGGAGGATTTCGAATTGGGCGAAGAAATCCAATCCGGCTTTGCCTCGCGCGGCAACCCAAGCCATCTATTCGGACGTTTCGAAGGCGCGCTACACCGATTTAACGCAAGCGTCGAAGAAATGCTTGCAGGCTAAAAACCTTTGACCTTCTTGTTAGCGGCCTGGAAACTTACAGCTACACGGGCTTTGTGCAGTCGTTCGCTGCGGAATGGCGCAGTTTTGTCAATTGAAGGTACGCTAAGGGCTCGAACCGGACGCTACTGGCGTCGCAGAAAATGCCCTTGCCTATTTCGTCGCCGCCCAAAACGTCCCCGGATGCATGATGATATCGAAATGCTGCAAGCCCTTTTGCAGATCGAAATTGACCGAATGCCCACCCTTGCGCAGCAGTTCAGCATAGTCCCGGCTTTGGCGAATGAATTCGGGTGTGTCTCGTTCGCCGACGGTTACTCGATAGCGCGGGCCGGGTGCTGGGAGGTGCAGGATGGGGGACAGGTCGTGCACTTCGACAGGGGTTAGTTGCAGAGGATCGTTGACGGGCGTCAGGCTGATCGGCTCCAGATCGTACACCCCGCTGATCAGGATCACATCGCGCACGCGCAGCCCCGCGCGGGCCAGTGCGTCGGCTGAGGTGGCCATGACCATCGCTGCCAGATGCGCCCCGGCGCTGTGACCAGACAGAGTGATGCGCGCAGGGTCAAACCCCAGATTACCGGCGTTTGCGGCCAGCCATAGCAGGGCGGTGCGGCATTCTTCGATCATGTCGCCGATCCGCGCATCGGGGGCCAGAGTGTAGTTGAGGGTGGCAAAGGATTGCTCGGCCTCGATCATCGCCGGGGCTACCATAGCGGACTCGCGCTGGCTTAGCGCCTGCCAATAGCCGCCGTGGATGAACACATGCAACGGTGCGCCTGTGCCTTTTGCTGGGAAGAAATCCAGCACCTCCGTGGGGCTATCACCGTACGCGAGGTTCTCATGACAGTCCAATTGCGCCCGGTGCTGCGCGCTGAGCGCGGCCCAGCTTTCAACATAAGGCGTTAGGTCGCCGCCAATCATCGAGCGGGGGGAATATTCCTGATCCAGTTCGGCCTGTGTGAAACCTCGGTACAGCATGGGCTACTCCTGATCCGCATACATCAATTCGGTGCGTACATCGTAGAGATCACGAAAGAACCGCAAATCCAAGGCTTTGCGCAGGAATGAAACGCCGCTGGAACCTCCGGTACCCGGTTGGTTGCCGATTACGCGCTCGACCGCGGTGACGTGGTCAAAGCGCCAGCGCTGGAACAGGGATTCAACGTCCATCAGTTTTTCGGCCAGCGCATAGAGGTCCCAATACTGCGCGGTGTTGCGGAAGACCTGTACCCACAGTTTCACAACGCGCGGATCGCCTGAATAGGGCTGCGCATAGTCTCGGTCCAGCAGGTCCTGGGGCACATCAAATCCCTGCCGGGCCAGCATAAACAGAACCTCATCATAGAGGGATGGTTTGGTCAGCGCGGCGGTCAGCATCTCCATCACTTCGGGGTCATGGGCGTGCACTTTCAGGGTCGCGGCGTCCTTGTTGCCCAGAATGAACTCGATCTGACGGTAGCCATGGCTTTGGAATCCCGATGAGCTGCCAAGGGCCTGCCGGAAGGTCATGTAATCGACTGGGGTCATGGTCAGTAGGGTTTCCCACGCGGCGATCAACTGCCGCTGGATTGCCTTCACCCGGTCCAGATTCTTCATTGCCGGGCCGAATTCGTCCTGTTGCAGAAAGTGGCGCACCTCGACCAGTTGGTGGTGCATCAATTTCAGCCACAGTTCGCTGACCTGATGGATGATGATGAACAGCATCTCATCGGGTTGGGCCGGGTCCTGAAAGGTCTTTTGCAAGTTCAGAAGCGTCTTGAGCTGAAGGAAGTCGCCATAGCTCTTGCGGTGGGTCTGGGTGAAATCGGTTACAAGGGATGGTTCGATCCCACGTTCCAGATATCTGTCGGTCTTGTCGCTCATGACGCCCCCTTGATGCGGTATTTCGCACCTGTCTAAGGCGCCATTTTGCAACTATCCAGTGTGTCAGGTCCAGTCTAGCACCACCTTGCCCGATTGGCCGGACTTCATCGCGGCGAAGCCGTCGGCAAAGTCGTCGACTTTCATCTGGTGCGTGATCACTCGGCTGACATCCAGACCGTTCTGCAGCATGGCGATCATCTTGTACCAGGTTTCAAACATCTCACGGCCATAGACGCCTTTGATGGTGATCGCTTTGAACACGATGCGCGACCAATCGACGGGCGATTTGCCGGGCGGAATCCCCAGCAGGGCGATCTTGCCGCCCATCACCAGTGCCTCGACCATCTGGTCCAGCGCGGCTTGCGAGCCCGACATTTCCAGCCCCACATCGAACCCCTGCGTCATACCAAGATCCGCGATAACATCTTGCAGGTCTTCATTCGAGACATCGACGCTGCGCACGGTTGGCACCACATGTTCGGCCAGTTTCAGGCGGTCGGGGTTGATATCGGTGATGACCACATGGCGCGCACCGGCATGGCGGGCCACGGCTGCCGCCATTATGCCGATGGGGCCAGCGCCGGTGATCAGAACATCCTCGCCCAGCAGATCAAAGCTGAGCGCGGTGTGAACGGCATTGCCCAGCGGATCGAGGATTGCCCCGATCTCATCCGGGATATCGTCGGGCAGCGGCACCACGTTAAAGGCGGGCAGTTTCAGGTATTGGGCAAAGGCACCCTGTTCGTTCACGCCAATTCCGCGCGTGCCAGGGTCCAGATGGAACTTGCCCGCGCGACTTTGGCGACTGTCATTGGTGATAAGATGCCCCTCGCCCGAGCATCTTTGACCGACTGCCAGACCGGTCACGTTGCGCCCCAATTCCACGATCTCACCGGCGAATTCATGGCCAGTGATCATCGGAACCGGCACCGTGGCCGAGGCCCATTCATCCCAGTTCCAGATATGAATGTCGGTGCCGCAGATGCCAGTCTTGTTGATGCGGATCAGAACTTCATCCGGGCCGATCTCAGGCACCGGGGCCTGTACCATCCACAGACCTTCCTTAGGTTTGGATTTCTCAAGCGCTTTCATGGTGTTGGGCCGCATTGGATTACTCCCACAAATCGGTCGACAGGTATTTCAACCCGCTGTCACACATCACAATCGCAACGCAGCCGCCCTTTTCTGGGCCACGCAGCAGCTGGATCGCGCCGGCAAGGTTGGCACCCGCCGAATAGCCAGCGAAAATGCCTTCGGTTCGGGCCAGCAACCGCGCCCCATCCCGCGCTGCGTCGCCTGACACGGACAGATGCCCGGCCAATGAGATGCCGTTCAGGTGAACCAGATCATCCATTGCGTATCCGCCGCCTTGGATTGGGTGATCGGGGTTTGTGATGGCTTCGCCAGCGATGGCCCGCGCGCCTTCGGGTTCCACGGCATAGCAGCGCACGCCATGCGGCGTCAGATAGGCGGCGGCCCCGGCCAGAGTACCGCCAGAGCCCGCAAAATCGCAACAGGCTGTGACGGTGCCGCCGGATTGCTCCCAGATTTCGGGTCCAGTGCCGGTTGCGTGGGATTTGGGATTGCCGGAATGTCCGAATTGATCGGCCCGGAAGGCGTTACGCTCGGCCGTGATGCGTTGCGCGGCCTCGTCCACCAGCGCCAAATCCGCGCCCGATACCTCGCCGGTTTTGCTGCCCTCGGCTTGCGGCACGATCACAACTTCTGCCCCAAGGGCGCGCATCATCCGCGCCCGTTCGACCGAGTTTCCGGCGCTCATCACCGCTACAAAAGGATGCCCCAGAATTCCGCAGACAATCGCCAGCCCGGTGCCCATATTGCCCGAGGTCAGCTCGACCACCGTCTGCCCCGGTGACAGGGTGCCATCCGCGCGGGCCAGTTCGATGATCGACCTTGCGGCGCGATCCTTTTTCGAGAACCCCGGCAACAGGTAATCCAGCTTGGCCAGAATGCGGCCCTCCAGACCTAGGTGCTGACAGACGCGCGACAGGTCAACAAGCGGTGTATTCCCAATCGCGTCGATGACAGAGGGCAGGATCACGAAATCACTCCTAGTTCTTTGCCGACCTTGCCAAACGCGGCCAAGGCGCGGTCCAACTCTTCGCGGGTCAGCGCCGCGTTCATTTGTGTTCTGATCCGAGCCTGTCCGCGCGGGACGACCGGGAAGAAAAAGCCCGAGACATATACGCCCTCGTCAAACAGCCTGTTGGCCATGTTCTGCGCCAGCGTCGCCTCGCCCAGCATCACCGGGATGATCGGGTGTTCGCCGGGCAGCAGGTCAAAGCCCAGTTTTTCCAGACCTTCCCGCCAGTATTTGGCGTTGCCGAACAGTTGGGCGCGCAGCATGTCGCCTTGTTCGACCAGACGGATCGCTTCAAGCCCGGCGGCGACGATCGAAGGCGGCAGCGAGTTCGAGAACAGATAGGGCCGCGCCCGCTGCCGCAGCAGGTCGATCACTGGCTGCGGCCCGGCGATATAACCGCCGATTGCCCCCCCAAGTGCCTTGCCCAAAGTTCCCGTCAGGATGTCCACATCGACGCCGAAATGATCCGGCGTGCCGGCACCGTTCGGCCCCATGAAGCCGGTGGCGTGGCAGTCATCGACCATGACGATTGCGTCATACATATCGGCCAGTTCACGGATTTTTGGCAAGTTGGCCAGATAGCCATCCATGGAAAACACGCCGTCGGTGGCGATCATGATATGCCGCGCCCCATCCGCGCGCGCCTGTTTCAGCCACGCCTCCAGATCGTTCATATCGTTGTTCATGTAGCGATAGCGCTTGGCCTTGCACAGCCGTACCCCGTCGATGATCGAAGCGTGGTTCAGACTATCCGAGATGATGGCGTCCTCAGGACCCAGTAGCGGCTCGAACAGCCCGCCATTCGCATCGAAACAAGCTGCAAACAAGATCGCATCATCCTTGTTCAGGAACTGCGCCAGCTTCTGTTCCAGCTCGCGGTGGATGTCTTGTGTACCGCAGATGAACCGGACCGAGGCCATGCCGAACCCTTTGGGGCCCATCGCACCAACGGCGGCGTCGATCAGCGCAGGGTGATCGGCAAGACCCAGATAGTTATTGGCGCACAAGTTTATGACCTGTTTGTCGCCCACCGTAATCTCACCGCCCTGAGGCGAGGTGATCATGCGTTCGCGTTTATACAAACCCTCGGATTCGATCTGCGAAAGCGTGTCCGTGATGTGTGATAGGAATGCATTTGCCATCTGGGCCTCCATAGCTCCCCGGTGTCTAGCATAGCGGATGTATTTCCGAAATAGAAGAATTGCAGTATTACGGAAAATTTTCTTACATTACGGATTAAGGGAAACTTTAAGTGATAACTTTTTGCTGAACTCAATGTGATCCACTTTTCTCCACGCCGCGTATTCTTTTGCATATCAACTGGGAGGGAAACGATATGATTAAGATTTCAACAGCCGCGGCGCTGGCTCTGATGTTTGGTGCAACAGCGGCTTTCGCGGGGCCTGGCAAAGGCAATACCGGTGGTGGTAACAGTGGGCTTGCTCAGTCCATGGCCGGGGCTGTTTCAGGTGGCGCGGCCACGCTCGGTCGGGACTTTGGAAGCAAAGGCAAAGGCACTGCTTCGGCGGTGAGCGGCGGCGGAAATGGAGGCTGGGGCAATATTGGAAGCAGCCTCAGCAGCATTACCGGTACAGACGGTCAGGTGTCCAACCGTGGAGGAACCCGCGGCGCAAACGACCTACCCGACGAGTAATAATTTATCAATCCGGACTGGCCGCCTGTTCAGGCGGCCGGTCGATCCTATAGACCAGTTTTCACAATTAGAAAAACGCGTGCCGATCCATTATGTGCAATGATCGAGTGCGCAACATCCGCTGCATACCGCCCTGTGTCGCCTTGATGCAGAACCTCAGTTGCGGTGCCTGATTCAATCTCGACCGATCCCATCAAAACAGTCAAATGTTCACGAGAGCCTTTTGCATGCGGTTGGCTGATCAGTTTTCCGTCCGGCTCGAACCAGATATCGTACACTTCGTGCCCACCGGCATCTTCTGGCGGGGAGAGGATGCCGATCCGACAGCCATACCCCATATTGTCGATACTGGGCACATCCGACTGTTTCAGTACTTCAATTGTGTCGCCCTGAACCTCTTCATCCAAAAGCCCGGCAAAGTCTACATTCAGCGCACGTGTCAGGTTCCACAATGTCGCAATGGTGGGGCTGCTTTCCCCGCGTTCGATCTGGCTGACCATGGAGCGGGACACGCCACTGAGGTTGGCGACGGCCTCAAGCGACAGGCCTTTGGCGCGGCGCGCTTCTTTCAGGCGGGCGGGCAGGCGTGTCAGGATATCGTCTGTATTTTCCGTCATTGCGGAATTTCATGCGTGTTTCGCAATAAGATGTCAATTCTGCTTGTGACGGTACGTCGTATAGGACAGCGCGGCTGCCGGACGTAATAGTGCTGCCAAACCCAAGAGGAGAAGAGACATGAAAGATATCGTCATTCTGGACGGTGCCCGGACCGCGATCGGCACGTTTGGCGGCGCACTGGCCTCGACCGCGCCTATTGATCTGGCGACCGTTGTGACTGAGGCCGCGATGGAGAAGTCGGGCGTCGAAGGTGGTCAGGTCGGCAATGTTGTGTTCGGCCATGTGATCAACACAGAACCCCGTGATATGTATCTGTCTCGGGCCGCTGCCAAACAGGCGGGAATTCCGGTCGAAACGCCTGCGATGAACGTGAACCGACTATGCGGTTCGGGTGCGCAGGCGATTGTGTCGGCAGTGCAGTCGCTGATGTTGGGTGATGCAGATTTTGCTGTGGCCGGTGGTGCCGAAAGCATGTCGCGCAGCCCCTATATCCTACAGCAGGCGCGCTGGGGTGCAAAAATGGGCGATATCAAGTCGCTGGACATGATGCTGGGTGCGCTGAATTGTCCGTTTGGCACTGGTCATATGGGTGTCACGGCTGAGAACGTCGCGGATGAGCACCAGGTCACGCGCGAGCAGATGGATGAGTTCGCCTTGACCAGCCAGACCCGTGCTGCTGCGGCGATTGAGGCTGGGTACTTCCAGAGCCAGATCACGCCGGTTCAGGTCAAAGTCAAGCGCGACATGGTCGATTTCGTGGTCGACGAGCATCCCAAGACGACCTCAATCGAGGCGCTGGCAGGTCTGCGCCCGGCGTTCAAGAAGGATGGTCGGGTGACGGCGGGCAATGCGTCGGGCATCAACGACGGTGCGGCGGCGATGGTTCTGGCCACGGCTGATGCGGCTGAAAAGGCGGGTCTGAAGCCCAAGGCGCGTATTCTAGGCTATGGCCACGCCGGTGTGCGCCCTGAGGTGATGGGTATTGGTCCGGTGCCTGCGGTACAGAACCTGTTGGCCCGAACGGGTCTGTCGATCGAAGATTTCGATGTGATCGAAAGCAACGAAGCCTTCGCCTCGCAGGCGCTGGCGGTGAACAAGGAACTGGGTCTGGACGCGACCAAGGTGAACCCGAACGGCGGCGCGATTGCGCTGGGCCACCCGGTGGGAGCAACCGGGGCGATCATCACGTTGAAAGCGCTGTATGAGTTGGAACGGATTGGCGGGTCCAAAGGTCTGGTAACCATGTGTATTGGCGGCGGTCAGGGTATCGCCATTGCCTTCGAACTGCTCTGATCTGAGACCGTGTCGGGGGGCTCTGTCTGCCCCCCTTCGCGCCTTTGGGCGCGAATCCCCCCGAGGATATTTTCAGCCAGATGAAGGGCGGATCGGTTTTAGCTGAGCGCTGAAAGGATCAGCACGATGGCTGCGCCTGCGGCGGCTCCGATCGTTGCAGGAAGCGCCGCGGACCAGAAGCGAGCAGACTTGGGGTCGTCTTTTTGGGTTTGGGCGATTAGCGCGTTTTCGACCAGCGCAGGCAGACGAGGGCCGAAACGGGCAAGGACCAGTGCAGTTTTGCTGAAATCGCGCAGGGCGGCACGGGGGCCGATGGATTTCTTGATGTAGTCCTCGACCACGGGGCGGGCGACTTCCCAGATGTTGACCTGCGGGTCGAGCGAACGGGCCACGCCTTCGACGACGACCATTGTACGTTGCAGCAGGATAAGTTCGGTGCGGGTTTCCATGCCGAAGCGTTCGGTGACTTCGAACAGGTAATTCAGCAGGCGGCCCATCGAGATATGGGTGGCGTCCATGCCGAAGATGGGCTCTCCGACTGCGCGCAGGGAGCGGGCGAATTCGTCGACATCTTGATTGGCGGGGACATAGCCCGCTTCGAAATGCACCTCGGCAACCCGTTTGTAGTCGCGGCGAATAAAGCCAAAGAGGATTTCCGCGTAAACCCGGCGGGTATATTCGTCGATATGCCCCATGATGCCGTAGTCATAGGCGATGATATCGCCATTGGCCGCGACCTTGAGGTTGCCTTGATGCATGTCGGCATGGAAATAGCCGTCACGAAGCGCGTGCAACAGGAAAAGCCGCAGGACGCGTTCGCCCAGATCGCGACGGTTATGATTGGCGGCGTCCAAGGCGTCATTGTCGCCCAACGGGATACCGTCCGCCCAGCTAAGGGTCATGACCCTGCGGGCAGAGAGCGACCAAACCACCGGAGGCAGCCAAAACCCGGAATCATCCTTGGTGTTGGCGGCGTATTCCGAGGCTGCGGCGCTTTCCAGACGCAGGTCCAGTTCGCCCCGCACGACACCGTCGAAATGTTCGATCACCTCCATCGGGCGCAAGCGGCGTGCACCGGGGGCGAACAGCTGCACGATGCGGGCGGCGAAATAGAAGGCGTCCACATCCTTGCGGAAGGCGCGTTCGATGCCGGGGCGCAGGACTTTGACGGCGACATTCTCACCGTTACTAGTCAGCTTGGCCTTGTGAACCTGCGCGATGGAAGCCGCGGCGATGGGTTCGCTGAATTCCGAAAACACCTCATCCACGGGTTGGCCAAGTTCTTTGGCGACTTCGGCCATAGCTTCATCGCGGGAAAATGGGGGCAGTTTGTCTTGCAGCACGCGCAATTGGGCGGCCAGTTCATTGCCGACCACGTCGGGGCGGGTCGAAAGCACCTGACCGAATTTGATATAAGCCGGACCCAGCGCCGTCAGGGCGCGGGTGGCGGGGGGCATGTCGGGGTCGCCCTTGTAGCCCAGCCATTGAAAAGGCTTGCCCAGAGCGTGGGCCACAAAGCGAAGCGCAGGCGGAGCCTCGAACGCGTCCAGCACCACGCTCATGGCGCCCGTGCGCTCCAGCGTGGCGCCTGTGCGGATCAGACGGATGATGTTGTGAGGGCCGCGCATTTAGATCTTCCAACCGGAATGCAGCGCGGCGATACCCATGCTGAGATTGCGGTATTTGGCGTTTTCGAACCCGGCCGCGCGGACCATGCCCAGAAACGTTTCCTGATCGGGGAATTTGCGGATCGACTCGACCAGATATTGATAGCTGTCGTAGTCATTGGCGATCAGCTTGCCCATGCGCGGGATGACGTTGAAGCTGTAGAGGTCATAGAGCTTTTGCAGCCCGTCATTTGGCAACTGGCTGAACTCCAGTACCATCAGGCGGCCGCCGGGTTTCAGCACACGGTAGGCTTCGTTCAGTGCCTCTTGCGGGCGGGTCACATTTCTGATGCCGAAGGAAATCGTGTAGACGTCGAAGGTGTTGTCCTCGAAGGGCAGGGACATGGCGTCGCCCACCACCCAGTTCAGGCTGTCGGCCATCTGATCTGCTTCGGCGCGTTGGCGGCCTTCGACCAGCATCGGCTCGGTCAGGTCCAGAACGGTGGCGTGGCCGTGCCCCGCGCGCTTGAGGAAACGAAAGGAAATGTCTCCGGTACCGCCCGCGACATCCAGAAGGCGCTGACCGGGGCGCGGAGCCAGCCAGTCCATCGTCGCGTCTTTCCAGACCCGATGGATCCCCATCGACATGACATCGTTCATCACGTCATATTTCGAGGCAACCGAGTTGAACACGCCTTGCACACGCCCGGCCTTTTCAGCCTCGCGTACGGTTTCGAACCCGAAATGAGTGGTCTTGTCGCTGTTGTCGGACATAAGCCTTGCCGTTCTTCGAATTTCGCCTCTGTTATAGGGCCATAAGAGGCGGGCACAATGCGGCCCTTTGGAATAGGAGCCATCTAATGCCCGAATTGCCCGAGGTCGAGACAGTAAGACGCGGTTTGACCCCGGCGATGGAGGGGGTGGTGATCGAACGCGCCGATGTGAACCGTCCCGATCTGCGCTGGCCCTTTCCCGACCGTATGGCCGAGCGGCTGACGGGGCAGCGGATAGATCGGTTGCGGCGGCGGTCAAAATACATTCTGGCCGATCTTTCCAGCGGCGAGACCTTGCTGATTCATCTGGGCATGTCGGGGCGGATGACGGTCTCGGGCGATCCGTTGGGTCAGTTCGTGCATGATCATCCTGCGGCGCAAAAACATGACCATGTGGTCTTTCACATGGCTAATGGTGCGCGCGTCACCTTTAACGACCCGCGCCGGTTCGGGGCGATGGACCTGTTGCCCACCGCGAATGCCGAGGCGCATAAGCTGCTCTCGGTTCTGGGGCCGGAACCCTTGGGCAATGACTTTCACGAGCAGCACCTGATTGATGCGTTCATGGGCAAGAACACCCCTGTCAAATCCGCACTGCTGGATCAGGGAATCGTTGCCGGATTAGGGAATATCTATGTCTGCGAGGCGCTTTATCGCGGCAGAGTGTCGCCACGTCGCAAGGCTGGGAAAATTTCGACGCCGCGTGTTGCAGCACTGGTCCCGATTATCCGGCAGGTCCTGCAAGATGCCATTCAGGCCGGCGGGTCGTCCCTGCGTGATTTCCGTCAAGCCGATGGAGAACTTGGATATTTTCAGCACAGCTTTGATGTCTACGGGCGCGAAGGCGAACCCTGCCGCACCGAAGGCTGCGGCGCGCCGATCAAGAGAATCACCCAGTCCGGTCGCTCATCCTTCTATTGCGCGCAATGCCAAAGATAACTTGATCCAGCTTTTGCGCGTGATAATGAATCGTATCTGAACGGAACAACCGGAAGCTTACACCTCATGGCTTTTGAGACGATCATCGTCGAAATCGAAGACCACGTCGCTCTTATCAAGCTGGACAGACCCGATGCCCTGAACGCGCTGAATTCGCAGCTTATCGGCGAATTGTGCGCGGCATTGGAAGATGCCGATAGCAATGACAAGGTGCGCTGCATCGTCATCACCGGCTCGGACAAGGCATTTGCTGCAGGCGCGGACATCAAGGAAATGTCCACGATGAGCTTTGTCGACGTCTACACTACGAATCTGTTTGCGGATCTGAACGACCGCATGACGGCCATCCGCAAGCCGATCATTGCAGCCGTGGCAGGCTATGCGTTGGGCGGTGGGTGTGAACTGGCGATGCTATGCGATTTCATCATCGCCGCGGACAGCGCCAAGTTCGGCCAGCCCGAGATCAATCTGGGCGTGATCGCAGGTTTGGGCGGCAGCCAGCGACTGACCCGCTTCGTGGGCAAGTCCAAGTCGATGGACATGAACCTGACCGGTAGGTTCATGGACGCGGACGAGGCAGAACGAGCCGGTCTTGTCAGCCGCGTGGTGCCGGCCAAGAAACTTCTAGAAGAGGCGATGGCCGCGGCACAGAAGATCGCAGAGAAGTCTCAGCTGAGTGCAATGGCCGCGAAAGAGGCGGTCAACCGCAGCTACGAACTGACGCTGAGCGAGGGGATGCTGTTCGAACGCCGCGTCTTCCATTCGATGTTTGCGACTGAAGATCAAAAAGAGGGTATGGCTGCGTTTCTTGAAAAACGCGCCGCGCAATTCCGCGACAAGTAAGCGGGCGGCATATCGGATCAGGCGGGCAGGGCCCGCCTTTTTTCATGTCTGATATGCGGCTACAAGAATCTACTTGGCAAACCCCGGCAGTTTGGATAGTAAGCGCCGCTATACATGCGCGTGCGGCCCGCTTGGCCCGACTCACACTCGTGATTTCTGATCCGGTGCGGATAATTCCGTGGCGCGCAACCCTAGATAACCGTACCGAACAAAGGTCAGAGACACATGGCTAACTCGCCCCAGGCAAAGAAACGCGCACGTCAGAACGAAAAGCGTTTTGCAATCAACAAAGCACGCCGTTCGCGCATCCGCACTTACCTGCGCAAAGTCGAAGAAGCGATCGCTTCCGGAGACAAGGACGCAGCAACTGCTGCCCTGCGCGCAGCACAACCCGAACTGATGCGCGGCGTCACCAAAGGCGTTTTCCACAAAAACACCGCATCGCGTAAAATGTCGCGGCTGTCGGCCCGCGTCAAAGCGCTGGGCTGAGTCGCACAGTGACCGCTGGTGACCTTAGGTCACGTAAGCAAGACTGATCTATTTAAAGGGCGTCGCGCAGTGCGGCGCCCTTTCTGCTGTTGCCAGAATACCGCGTCCTCACGAAACCGAGAGATTCTTTCGCCCCTAGACCCGAGTCAATATCAGAGTTTCGTTGCCCCGAGCGTCACCCTCTTGCTACCACTGTTTTAGCGATTCACTCGCTTGGGGGGACAGGCTGTTTCACCGACCGGACTGACGGGCATCAGGATGGTCAGGGAACAATTGTCGGCAACCGGTTGCACCGGATTGCCGGTCTGCTGTGGGACTTGGCGCACCAAGAACCTAGGCCCTGTCGAAAATTGAGATTGCGAGCCACGACCCGGTTTTCGGGGCGATCCGGTTATGGAACGTCTGCGAAATTGGTCTGTGCAGGCTTTCTGGGACGAAGGCGCCGAACTTTGCGGGTTCGGCGGGTGGGTATCCTTTTGCGAGTGAGCGTCAGAACCGGGCAACCGGACACATTAATAAGGCCGACAGGCCAATAAAGAATGGGATGCGTGAGGCGCTGAATGACACAAGAGAAATGGGGACTACTGCAAAACAATTTGCTCAAGGCAATCGGCAAGAACAATTACACGACCTGGATTGAACCTCTGCAATTCCAAGAAGTTCAGGATGGCGTTGCGGTGTTCTCGGTGCCGACGAACTTTATGGGCAATTACGTCAGCCAGAATTTTGCCGACCTGATTCTGTATGAGATGAATACATCCGGGGAATCCGTTCAGCGTCTGGCCTTTCGGGTCGCGGCCAACTCGCCTGCGCGCCCTTCGGTCGAAGCTACACCTGCGGTCGAAGTCCCGCAGGATGAGCCTCTGTCGCAGCAGGCCGCCGTCGGAAATGAGGCGCTTGAGTCCCTGCAAGCTGCTCCACTGGATACCCGTTTTACCTTTGATACGTTTGTTGTCGGCAAACCCAACGAATTGGCCCATGCCGCCGCGCGCCGCGTGTCCGAAGGCGGTCCCGTGACCTTCAACCCGCTGGTTCTGTATGGTGGTGTTGGTCTGGGTAAAACCCACCTGATGCACGCCATTGCGTGGGAGTTGAAGACCAAGCGCCCTGATCTGAACGTGCTGTACCTGTCAGCAGAACAGTTCATGTATCGTTTCGTTCAGGCCCTGCGCGAACGCCGGATGATGGATTTCAAACACCTGTTCCGCTCGGTCGACGTGCTGATGGTTGATGACGTGCAGTTCATCGCAGGCAAGGATTCCACGCAGGAAGAGTTCTTTCACACCTTCAACGCGCTGGTGGATCAGAACAAACAGATCATCATCTCGGCCGACCGTGCGCCGGGTGAGATCAAGGATCTGGAAGACCGTGTCAAATCGCGCCTGCAATGTGGTCTGGTTGTGGATCTGCATCCCACTGACTATGAGCTGCGTCTGGGCATTTTGCAGAACAAGGTACAGCACTATAGCGCCACCTATCCCGACCTGCAGATCGCTGATGGCGTGCTGGAATTTCTGGCCCACCGCATCTCGACCAATGTGCGGGTGCTGGAAGGTGCGTTGACCCGTCTGTTTGCTTTTGCCTCGCTGGTAGGTCGCGAGATCGATATGGAACTGACGCAGGATTGTCTGGCTGACGTGCTGCGTGCCTCAGAGCGCAAGATCACCGTCGAGGAGATTCAGCGCAAAGTGTCCGAATACTACAACATCCGTCTGTCGGATATCATCGGCCCCAAGCGCTTGCGGTCTTATGCTCGCCCGCGTCAGGTGGCGATGTACCTGTGCAAGCAGTTGACCAGCCGCTCGCTGCCCGAGATCGGGCGTCGGTTTGGCGGGCGCGACCACACCACCGTTATGCATGGTGTGAAGCGCATCGAAGAGCTGAAGACCACCGACGGTCAAATCGCCGAAGACGTGGAAATGCTGCGCCGCGCTCTGGAGGCGTAGGACGTATCTTCAGAAAACAGGAAAACGCCCCGGAGCCTCACATCCGGGGCGTTTTCTTGTGCGATAAACTCCACGGTTGATTGGGAACTGTGCTCAAGCGGCCACGTGGCCCTTGACCCTTTGGGCAATCCGACTCAGAAATCCATAAAAAATCCTTGTGCCTCAGGGTGGAACCGCTAACGTGCCAGTCCCGCCCCTATCGGCACGCAAGTCAGAGGAATTGAGGGTATGAAGATCAGCATCGAACGCGGCACCCTTCTCAAGGCCGTTTCGCAGGCCCAATCCGTTGTGGAGCGTCGCAACACCATTCCGATACTGGCCAATGTGCTGATCGAGGCCGAAGGTGATCAGGCCATGTTCCGCGCCACCGACCTGGATATCGAGGTGGTCGACAAGGCCCCTGCGCAGGTAGAACGCGCGGGCGCGACCACAGTGGCCGCCACCACCTTGCATGAAATTGTGCGGAAACTGCCCGATGGCGCGTTGGTTACGCTGACAGCTGACAGCGCCGCAGGGCGTCTGACGGTCGAGGCGGGGCGGTCGAATTTCTCGCTGGCGACCCTGCCGAAAGAGGATTTTCCGGTGATGGCGTCCTCGGAATATCAATCGAACTTTACAGCCTCGGCGGCGCTGCTGCGGCGGCTGTTCGACAAGTCGAAATTTGCAATCTCGACGGAAGAGACGCGCTATTATCTGAACGGCGTCTATATGCATGTGGCCGATGGGTCAGATGGCGGCAAGGTGCTGCGCTGTGTGGCCACCGATGGGCATCGTCTGGCGCGCATCGACGCGGACTTGCCTGATGGGGCGGCAGACATGCCCGGCGTGATCGTACCGCGTAAAACCGTAGGTGAGCTGCGGAAGCTGCTGGACGATGACGAGATGGACATCGCTGTCTCGGTCAGCGAGACGAAAGTGCGTTTTGCTACTCCCGATATCACGCTGACTTCCAAGGTGATCGACGGCACCTTCCCCGACTACACTCGTGTTATTCCGCAAGGCAACACGCGCCAGTTGGAAGTGGATGCCGCCGAGTTCGCTCAGGCTGTGGACCGGGTGGCGACCGTCTCGTCCGAACGCTCGCGCGCGGTGAAGTTGCAGTTGGATGCGGATAAACTGGTTTTGTCGGTCAATGCGCCCGATAGCGGTGCGGCTGAGGAAGAACTGGCCGTGGCATATGGCGATGAGCGGCTGGAGATCGGGTTCAACGCGAAATACCTGCTGGAGATTGCGTCTCAGGTGGATCGTGAAAATGCGGTGTTCCTGTTCAATTCGGCCGGTGATCCAACCCTGATGCGCGAAGGCAATGACCAAAGCGCGGTTTATGTTGTCATGCCGATGCGCGTCTAATCGCGCTGGCGCGCGATGCCTCCGGCGGAGGTATTTTTGAACAGAAGAAGGGAGGGGTCATGGGATTGGCCCTGACCGAGCTTACGGTCTCGCATTTTAGGTCTCATAAGCTGGCGCGTTTGTCTCTGGATGGGCGGCCGGTGGCGATCCATGGGCCGAACGGGGCCGGGAAGACCAATATTCTGGAAGCGGTGTCGTTGTTTTCGCCCGGTCGCGGCATGCGGAGGGCGAGTGCCGCTGAGATGACGCGACGACCCGAAGCGCTGGGGTGGAAGCTGTCAGGCCTGCTGAACGCACAGGGGCAAGGCTATGAGATCGAGACATGGTCCGAAGGGGGCGCTGCGCGGCAGGTTCGGATTGATGACAAGGCGGCCAGTCAGATTGATCTGGGCAAGCTGGCGCGCGTGGTCTGGCTGATCCCGTCGATGGATCGACTGTGGATCGAAGGGGCTGAGGGGCGACGGCGGTTTCTGGATCGTATTGCGCTGAGTTTTGATCCCGCCCATGCCGAGGCTTCACTGAACTATGAAAAGGCAATGCGCGAACGCAACCGCCTGCTGAAAGAGCAGGTGCGAGATGCCCATTGGTATGCCGCGTTAGAAGGGCAGATGGCCGAGACCGGGCACCGCATCCACGCGGCGCGTCTGGCGGCCTTGGATCACTTGCGCGCGGCGCAAGAGCAGGCCGAAACCGCGTTTCCGTCCGCTGATCTGGAGCTGGTTCAGTCCGAAGGCGCGATGCCGGACACAGTCGAGGACCTGCGCGAGGCGCTGAATGAAAGCCGGTTTCGCGATCTAGCGGCGGGGCGGACCTTGGTGGGGCCGCATCGATCGGACCTGTACGGTGTGTTCGCGGCCAAGGGCGTTCCGGCCAAGGATTGCTCGACCGGAGAGCAAAAGGCCCTGCTGGTCTCGCTGATCCTGTCGAATGCGCGGGCGCTGGCGGGGATGGTGGGTGCACCGCCGATTGTGCTGCTGGATGAGGTGGCCGCCCATCTGGATGCCGGACGGCGGGCCGCGCTCTATGACGAGATTTGCGCCTTGGGCGCGCAGGCCTGGATGACGGGCACCGGGCCTGAGCTGTTTGTGGAATTGGGCGACCGGGCCCAGACGCTGGTTGTGACCGAAAGCGACGGGGCCTCGGTTGTCGCTTAGGCAGGTTCGCTGACCTTGCGTTCCCACAGGAAGCCGCGCATCACCTGATCGACCGGGGTTTGCGCCATATGATTCATGTAGTTCGACATGGTTTTCTGAGCCAGACCCAGCACCACGTCCAGCACCGCGCGGTGCGAGTAACCTGCGTCAAAGAAGGCTTGCAGCTGTTCCTCGCTCGGGTTGCCGCGGCTTTGCATCACTTGCAGGGTGAAGGTGCGCAGTGCCTCAAGCTTGGCGGACGGCAGCGGGGTTTCGTTGCGCAGCGCCTCGGTGATTTCGTCCGAGACCTTCATCATCTTGGCGATGCCGGTATGGGCGGGCACGCAGTAGTGGCATTCGTTTTCCACGTTGATGGTCTGCCATACGACGGTTTTCTCGTCATTGTCGAAATCGGTTTGCAGAAACAGGTGGTGCAGCATCTGGTAAGCTTCGAGGTGCTGGGGGCTTTCGGCCATCACCTTGTGCAGGCCGGGCAGGCGCCCAAATGCGGCCTGCGACTTTTCCAGCAGCGGTTTGGACCCTTCGGGCGCTGTTTCGAGGTCATGAGAGGGGAAGTTTGCCATGTCAAAGCTCCTGTTTCTGGCGAAGTGAATCACATTTAGGCTTTCTTGAGTGATCACTCAAGTATATATTTGAGCAAACGTTCAAGAATTGGTGACGGCGATGCCAAGAAAACCCTCATACGACCGGGATGCGCTGATTGCGCAGGCGCAGGATATATTCTGGCGACAGGGGTGGGCCGGCACGTCGCTGAAAGATCTAGAACGCGCGCTGAACCTGAAACCCGGCAGTTTTTATGCCGCATTCGGGTCGAAGGATGCGCTCTACGCACTGACGTTAGAGCGATACGCGCAGGACGGCGTAGCGCGTCTGATGGCAATGGCCGATGAGATAGGTCCGTTGCGGGCACTAAAAGCGCAACCGCATGTGGTGATCGACGCGGGCGCTGTGCCGACGCATGCCTGTATGCTGGCCAAGACCTATGCGGAATTGCAGGCCAAAGGTCATGAGTTGGCGGACAAGGCGAGTGGCCACATGGTCGAGATGAAAGAGTGTTTCGCCACGCTCTTCCGTCGTGCCCAGCAAGCCGGAGAGATCGGGCCGGATCACGACCCGGATCGGCTGGCTGCACGGTATCAGTCGGACATTCTGGGCCTGCGATTGTCCGCCGAACGCAACGATGTGAATGCCGCAGAAATCGCCGCAGATATCGCGGCGGATTTGGACCGGCTTTGATCGGCCGAAAACGGCAGAGAAAACCACAAAATCTTGGGGGAGCGCGTGACATTCCCCACCAGAAAACGTATAAGTTACCAAAATAATATAGGTACTAACGGCATGTCCGACGACGCACAGGCACCACAGGAATACGGTGCTGATTCCATTAAAGTTCTCAAAGGCTTAGAAGCTGTTCGCAAACGTCCCGGTATGTATATCGGGGATACGGATGATGGCTCGGGTCTGCACCATATGGTGTATGAGGTCGTCGACAACGGAATTGATGAGGCGCTGGCCGGTCACGCCGACCATGTAACCGTAAAAATCCACGCCGATTCCAGTGTTTCAGTCAGCGACAATGGGCGCGGGATTCCGGTGGATATTCACCCCGAAGAGGGTGTGTCCGCCGCTGAGGTCATCATGACCCAACTGCACGCGGGCGGTAAGTTTGACAGCAACTCGTACAAGGTGTCGGGCGGTCTGCACGGCGTGGGTGTCTCGGTGGTGAACGCCCTTTCCGATTGGCTAGAGCTGCGCGTCTGGCGCAACGGCAAGGAACATTTGGCGCGCTTTGAAGGTGGCGAGACAGCAGAGCATCTGAAAGTGGTTCAGGAGTGTGGTGAACGGACCGGGACCGAAGTGCGGTTTCTGGCCTCGACCGATACATTCTCGAACCTCGAATATTCGTTCGATACGCTAGAAAAGCGCTTGCGTGAGCTGGCCTTCCTGAACTCGGGCGTGCGGATCATCCTGATCGACGAGCGCCCCGCCGAACGGCTGGAAACCGAGCTGTTCTATGAGGGCGGTGTTAAAGAATTCGTCAAATACCTCGACCGGTCCAAGACACCAGCGATGCCTGAGCCGATCTATATCAAGGGTGAACGCGACGACATCGGCGTGGAAATCGCCATGTGGTGGAATGACAGCTATCACGAGACGGTCCTGCCTTTCACCAACAACATCCCTCAGCGGGACGGCGGCACGCATGTGGCCGGGTTCCGGGGTGCTTTGACCCGGACGATCAACAATTACGCGCAGTCCAGCGGGATCGCGAAGAAGGAAAAGGTCAGCTTCACCGGCGATGACGCGCGCGAAGGTCTGACCTGCGTGTTGTCGGTTAAAGTACCTGATCCGAAATTCTCATCCCAGACCAAGGACAAGCTGGTGTCGTCCGAGGTGCGCCCAGCGGTCGAAGGCTTGATGAACGAAAAGCTGGCCGAGTGGTTCGAAGAGAACCCGAATGAGGCCAAGGGGATCGTCGGCAAGATCATCGAGGCCGCTTTAGCCCGTGAAGCCGCCCGCAAAGCCCGCGAACTGACCCGCCGCAAGACGGCGATGGATGTGAACTATTTGGCCGGTAAGCTGAAGGACTGTTCCGAGAAAGATCCGTCTAAGACTGAAGTTTTCCTCGTCGAGGGTGACTCGGCCGGTGGTTCCGCCCAGACGGGTCGGGACCGTCTCACTCAGGCCGTACTGCCGTTGCGTGGTAAGATCCTGAACGTCGAGCGCGCGCGGTTTGACCGGATGTTGTCATCTCAGGAAATTGGCAACCTCGTGATGGCGCTGGGCACCGGCATTGGTCGGGACGAGTTCAACATCGAAAAGCTGCGCTACCACAAGATCGTCATCATGACGGATGCCGATGTGGACGGCGCGCATATTCGGACTCTGCTGTTGACCTTCTTCTACCGGCAAATGCCAGAGCTTATCGAAGGTGGATACCTTTATATCGCGCAGCCACCGCTCTATAAGGTTTCGCGTGGTAAATCAGAGGTTTACCTGAAGGATCAGGCGGCTCTGGATGACTACCTGATCAATCAAGGGGTCGAGGGCGCGGTGCTGAAGCTGGGCTCGGGCGAGGAAATCATCGGGCAGGACCTGACTCGCGTGGTCGATGAAGCGCGTCAGTTGAAACGTGTTTTGGACGCCTTCCCAACCCACTACCCGCGTCACATTCTGGAACAGGCTGCGGTGGCAGGTGCCTTTGTGCCCGGTGCGGTCGATGCCGACCTGCAAGGCGTCGCGGACAAGGTGGCCGCTCGTCTGGACCTGATCGCGCTGGAATATGAACGCGGCTGGAAGGGCCGGATCACACAGGATCACGGCATTCGTCTGGCCCGCATCCTGCGCGGCGTCGAGGAGGTCCGTACACTGGACGGCCCCATGCTGCGGTCTGGCGAGGCGCGCAAAACCGGCAGCTTCACGCAAAGCCTGCAAGAGGTCTACAACACCCCCGCCACCCTGATCCGCCGCGACCGGACGCAGGCCATCCACGGCCCGCTGGACCTGTTGCGCGCCATTCTGGAAGAAGGCGAAAAGGGCCTGTCTCTGCAGCGCTACAAGGGTCTGGGCGAAATGAACCCTGATCAGCTGTGGGAAACCACGTTGGACCCGGATGCACGTACACTGTTGCAGGTCCGCGTGGATGACATGGTCGAGGCGGATGACCTGTTCACCAAACTGATGGGCGATGTAGTCGAACCGCGCCGAGAATTCATCCAGCAAAATGCGCTAAGCGTGGAAAATCTGGATTTCTAGGGATGTGTAGGTTTGCGCATAACACTTCGCGCACCCCATAAGTTTGCGTAGTTTGCCCATAGTTTTGCGCTGCGCGATTGTCTGCCCTAGCGGTGAATTCAATCAGTTTTTGGCGTAGTCGTTGCTGTTATGGTCCTTTGCGTTGCTCAATCCCGCAAAGGGCCTCCCTAAGGAACCTTGGGTTCCATGCGGCCTTTTTGCTTGGATTCTCGCGAAGGTCTGCGACGCGCAGAAAGCAGACTTCGCAAAGTCTCCGTTCAAAGTTTCGCCTGCCTAACCTGACCGGCCCGGAGCCGCCGTACGTTCAGGCGTATCAAGCTACCGCGCAGCTTCAGGAAAGCAGTCATTGAAGTGTCTGCTCAAGCTACCTACTGGTTTGCGCAAAATAACTGCAAACTTGTCAACGATTTGCCGGGGAGTTCTTGTCACAGCTAGTACTTTGATTCATTGCTGAGCACAGCGTGCAGGTCAAAAACGATTGTTTGGGGTTACGTCTGGTGAACAAGGATCGACGTGACCGTCTGCACCTGCCATAAACTGTTCATTCAATTTAGTGGCGAGTATTTTGCGAATGGGCATTGATAGGGCCGAGGTAAAGGAATTTCTTAGAAATTGGGCAAACACTGAATCGAAACCCCACTTTGCGGTTTTGGTCGAAGGGCGTTGGGGCTGCGGGAAAACTCATTTTGTATTGCAGTTGTTAGAAGATGAGTCGTTCACAGACCGCAAACCCATCTACCTTTCGGTGTTTGGTATCCCCGACGTCCAGTCATTGGAGACCAACCTCTTTTATGCAAGTGCCGGTTCTCTCACGAAAACACTACACAAGGGGGCGGGCCTTGCTGGATCTATCTTCAGCGGTGCACTTACACTTGGATCAGGAGGCATTTTTGGGGGTACAGCAAACCTGAACAAAATCGTTGATGCGGTGACTTCGCAACTGGAACAATCATCGACGAACATGGACGGAGCACTTTTGGTTCTGGATGATTTAGAACGCTGCCAAATCCCCATGTCGGAACTATTGGGCGTTGTGAATCGATTCGTAGAGCATGGTGATACTCGTGTAATTCTTTTAGCGAATACAGACGGTTTGAAAGATGATCACTTTATTGCATTTAGAGAAAAGATAGTCGGGCATTCATTTTTTTTGGAAAGCGACCCCGACAGCGCATTAGCGTCGTTCGTCGGGGAAATCGGACAGTCCGACGTTCGTGGGCTGCTTGAATATTATGAACAGGACATCCGTGAACTCTACAACAAGTCTGGTTTCCACAACCTTCGAGCTTTGCGTCAGTTCGTTTGGCAGTTGGCTACTGTACTTGAGCGTATGAACGAAGACTATCGTAAGAACGACGAGTTAGTTCGGAATCTTATCGTTCAGTTCTTTATCTTCTTCATAGAGTTCAAACTCGATCTCGCTGATGAATCAGCGTCTCTAACACCCTTGGATTTGTTGGGGCAATATGACGAGGGAAAAGATGAAGTTCGCCATGTCTATGAGTTCTCATTTGACAAAGACAAAGAGCCAACCCCCAAAAAACGTATCTTCAACAAATACGAGCAGCATAACGGAATAAGAACCGTCATCACTGTTCAGCAGTGGATTGCGATTCTTACCTCTGGGGTCGTAGATGCGGCTAGATTGAATGCAGAACTAGCCCAAGCGGATGAAGTTGCTGGTGTTGGTTCCTGGCCGTCTTGGAAGAGGCTTTGGCACTTCTATGAATGGGACTTCTCTGATGGATCAGAGCCAGGGTTCTGGTCTGATGTCGAAGATATGCAATCTAATTTGGGATGCGGTAGCTATGTTGAAGTCGGTGAGTTCCTTCACGTGGTCGGCGTTTCTCTAATGCTGGCAGAACATCAGCTAATTGACCAAACCGTACCCAAAACGGTCAAAACAATGAAATCTTACATCGATGGGCAGTTCATCCCCGCTTTAACGTACGAGCGTTGTCGAGGCGTCGTTGAAAGGTTTGGTAACCAATTGGATTCGTATGATGGGCTTGGGTTCATCGGGCGTGAAGGTGCTGAATTCAAGGAGGTCCTTAATTATCTGGTCGAAAAAGTCGAAGAATGGCATCAAGCTTGGTTAAGGGATGATGCAGGTAAGGAGCTTTTGGGTTTTCTGACGGATGACTGGATACAGTTCATTGGAAACCTGAAGGTAACAAATCACCCGTCAGAACAACGTTACTTGGACATTCCTATTCTTGCGACCATCGATGCCGGAGCCTTCGTTGATACTTGGTTCAAATTGTCACGCCAAGAAGAACGGCTCGTGGTGGGTAGCCTGAAGGACAGATACGAACACCGCCCTGCGCTCTTGGACAAAGAGGGACTTTGGTGGCGCAGCGTTCAAGAAGAACTGATGCGACGTGTTGCCAATACAAGGAGCAAACCCAGAAACGTTCAAATCAAGAACCTCGTGAAGCACATTAACTCATCAATCATCGAGAAATGGGAACTTAGGCAGTTTCAGGAGTTCTCAAAAGGTGGCTTGGCTGACGTTGGTTGGATGACCCGAACGCGGATTGGTGACTAATGAGATTTCATGCAAACGGTCCAATTATTCCTGACGTTCTGCTCGAACGCTGTGATGCAGGTAGAGTTGTGTTTCTCTGCGGTGCTGGCGTTTCACTTCCATCCGGAATGCCGAGTTTCATCGGATTGACGCAATATGTCATTGACTACTTTGACCCACCTAAAGATTCAGAAATCATGCGGGCGTTCCAACCTTGGATTGATGATCCGACTGGAATAAACATGCCGCTGGATCAAATTTTCAATCTGCTCCATCTGGAGTACGGACGAGGCGAAGTGAATGCCCTTGTAGCTGAACGCCTTCAAGCTTCATCGGGAAATGATCAAGTCGGCCATCACCACGACGTCATAAAACGTATCTCAACAAGTCCAAACGGTGAACCACAGATCGTCACCACCAATTTCGATCTTTTGTTCGAACTAGGTGGTGATTTTCCGACTTTTGCGGCTCCTGCTTTCCCTGATCTTGCGTTTGGAGGTGCTGTTGAAGGCATAACCTACCTGCACGGGCGGCTTGCAGACAAAGACGCAGATCAACATTCTTACGTCCTGAGCAGTGCGGACTTCGGTCGAGCATATCTTTCAGAAGCATGGGCAACGAATTTCATACGGCACTTACTGGAGCATTACACTGTCGTTCTGGTTGGCTATCAGGCTGAAGACCCACCAATCAAATACCTTCTGCAAGGTTTGAACCACGATGGACAGTTTGACCGCACACGCATCTATGCCTTCGACAAGGGTGCGCCTGAGGACGTTGAAGCAAAGTGGCGTGACCGCGGTGTAACAGCGATTGCATATCCCGATCACCCCGACCTTTGGCAAACATTGGAGGCTTGGGCAGACCGTGCAGACGATCCCAGAGCATGGCGTGGGTCGGTCATTTCAATGACAGAACAGGACCCCAAGTCGTTGCAACCGCACCAGCGAGGGCAAGTTGCACATGTTCTGCGATCAGTAGCTGGTGCCAAACTGCTGGCCGACGCTAAACACCCAACGCATCCAGAGTGGGTTTGTGTTTTCAGCGGCTCCATTCGGTCTGCTAAGCGGGCTAGTGGGTATGGTGAAGACGCTGAAGTCTTTGAGCCAAATGTGGCCTACGGCTTGGATGATGATCTTCAGAACCTGTCAGATGAAGACTACCGCCAAGGTATCTTTAACGATGATTTGCTGTCGTGGCGGCATGGCGATGAAAACCCATCTGACGCACATCGACTAGGCGGGAGAGCACCCGATGGTTACACGAACGTCCCACCCCGGTTGTGGCATCTGATAAGGTGGGTTGGAGACAACCTTGCTAGCCCTGTTATCGCTTGGTGGGCCATCAAGCAGAACGGCTTGCATCCACGCCTACTGAACCACATTGAATGGCGTTTTGGTCAGCGTGAGGAACTTCACGACAAGGCTCGGCACATCTGGAGTCTGATCTTAGATCATCACAAGGACCCTCGGAACCGTGAATGGGACGGTGCCTGGTTTGACCTTAAACGGCGGATAAGAACTGAAGGTTGGACGCCAAGTGTTTTACGAGAGTTCGGGCGAGTAGCTGCTCCGAAGCTAGATATCAAGCCGCCGTACAGCTTAGCAGGCGTCCGCCCTACATCTGCGGATTGGCCCGAGATCGAACTCGGCCATCTGGGGCAGTTTAACGTGAAGTTTCTCGAACGCCACAACGACGACTTGGACATACCTGACGACGTACTTCCCAAAGTATTTGGTTTGCTCGAAGATGCAATGAAGGCTGCGTCTGGCATGCTAACCGATATCGGTACGATCTATTTCTCTACGCCAACCTGTTACCCTGATCGCGAAATTGATGGAGAGGATCGGCACCCCGATGCCGCTGACGCTTTCAAGCTCTTCATCGAGCTTTTCGAACGACTTTCACAGATTTCACCCCAAGTTGCATTGGGGCATTTCCTAAATTGGCCAATGGAGGACAAGTTCTTCTTCAGGAAACTCGGCCTTTACGCCTTGTCAAAGGACAACCTGTTTGGGCCCGAAGAGGTTGGTCAACGGATACTGGGACTTAGCCAAGATGTATTCTGGGACACCGATGTGTCACGGGAACTTATTTTTCTGTTGGTTGACAGGTGGGCGGATTTCCCCGAACCGCTTCGTCATCGGCTGGGTCAACGGCTACTCGCAGGACCAGATCAGAAAGGCTATTGGTCTGATGACGTGTATCCGAGCGTGCGTGACGAATTGGTAGCTAGATATACGCGATACCTGGAATTGCAGGGATGTGAACTGGTCGGCGATCAAAGTGATCGTCTTTCAGCGCTCATTGCTACCATTGAGAATTGGAGTGACGGTTGGGCTACATCCACTGTCACTGAACACGGTTCACAAATTGGGTGGGTCGGTACAGATGAAACACCTGATGCTGTTCTTGATCTAGCTGTTGATGAGATAGTGCCAAGGGCGAAAGATGACCTAAACCGTGACTTTGGGAGCTTCACGGAGAAGCGGCCCTTTACTGGACTAGTCAAAGCCAACCCACGCAAAGCGTTATCTGCTCTTTCCGCCGCAGCGAGAGAAAATGACTATCCACAGGCGTTTTGGTCGGCGATGATCAACGAGGTTCCAGATGGAATCTCACCCAGGCTAAGAAGGGTGTTTCTGCACCGTCTGAGTCGTCTTCCTCAACCAGTGATAATGGAGTTGAGACATACCGTTTGTCGGTGGCTTGAACAGAACATCACAAAGCTAATCGAGTTTGATAGCGAACTTGCTTGGGACGTGTTTGATAGTGTTGTGGACGGCGTTTTAAGCGGCGGTGAAGCTGCAACTGAGAGTGGTATCGGTGAAATCAGTCTCGGCGGTGAGGGCATTCAGAAATCGCGCCGCACCTACCAACATGCAATAAATGGACCTCTGGGAATGTGTGCTCAGGCTCTGTTTCGCGCGGTGCCTGGCGAGAAGCAGGAACAAGACTCTCTGATTCCAGACTACATAAAAACCCGTATTGAACGGTTGTTCGCTTCTCCAGGCGAAGGTTCCGACCATGCCGTTTCAATTGCCTTTAGTAAGCTGAACTGGTTGATGTACGTTGATCCTGAGTGGGTGAAAGCACGACTCATTCCTATGCTGGCGTTTGATCACACCGCTGCTGAACCAGCCTGGAATGGGTTCCTATGCAGCAATCGGGTTCCATGGTCACCGCTGGCTGTTTTGGTCAAGCCACTCCTTCTGGAGGCGGTCAAGTGGGTGGAAAACCAAAAATGGGATCGTGACTTGGCGAAGGTTGTTACGCAATGGCTGGGGTTCCTGTATTTGTTCAGACGCAATTCGGAAGATGGCATCACCAAGCAGCAGATGCGCCAAATTGTACGTGAAATGTCCGACGATACCCGCAACCAGTTCATCTGGTGGTTGGGGAAAGTCGGCCAAAATAACGATGAGGGCTGGGAAAAGCTAGTAACACCCTTTTTGAATGAAGTTTGGCCGCGAGAACGCATTTACCGCACGGCATCGTCAGTCGAGTCTTGGATTGGTGTGCTTGATGACACAGGAACCAGCTTTCCTGTGGTGTACAGGGCGGTAAAGCGTTTTTTGGTGCCCGTAGAAACTGACCGTCACCCATTCTACCGATTTACCCGCGAAGTTGGTACGGACGAACCAATCACTATTCAGTTCCCCGAGGAAACGCTTGACCTGCTCAATGCAGTGACGCCCCAGATCTTGAGCCGACCGCCCTATGAGTTACCGAAAATTCTTGCGTTAGTTGGCGAAACATCACCTGAACTTAGAGCGGATCATCGCTATCTCAGACTTATGGACTTGGTTGAAAGGATGTAGTCGGGTTCATTGCGCGATTGTTCAATGAACTTGTTGCCGATAGCTATGTCATCCGGCCGATCCAAGCTGGCCATATTCCGAGCCTGACAGAAGGAAAAGAAAGACTACTTCTGTTGAGAAAAAATGGACCAAGTCCGGAGGCTTATGACTTTGCAACTGGTAAAGATATAGTTGTTAGATAAGCAGCTCAGCGACTACAAAACTGGATCGACTATCCTTATCCCGTTCCTTACTCCTGAACCACCAAGTCTTCAAAACGCTTGGCTCCAGCTTCTGGTAATGTTGCGAAACAAATTCCATCAAGACCAATCTCATCTCGGAGCTTTGCCAGATGTTTCAGGTCATAACCAGAGTCTTGAGGTACGACTAAGAGCGCCTCTGGTACAAGTCTCCTAAGGAGCCAAAGATAGCCAAGTGTATTTATTGCGAACTGTCTTTCTACTCTTGTCCTGTGCGCGTTTATTTCGACCGCTACTTTGGGCTTCCCATCAACTTCGATGACGTAGTCAGGATACAATGAACCTAGGCTCCTTCCGTCTTTGAGCACCGCGTTGTCGGAACCGAACATCTTGGGGCCATATACCCTGAGAAAAGAGAAAACAGTTTGATCAAAAATTTGCGCGCGTTGAGGAGAGGATAGTTTTGAAAGATTTGTATCCGAGTGCTTTTCTGCTCGCTTCTGTCGGAGTCGGTCGAACTCGGCCTTTAGCTCGACTTGTCTCATTTGTCCGCCGAAGACCTGGGGCGCGAGTCTTTCAGCAGTGGTCGGATCCAGTTCTTCTATTTTCATCAAAAACATGACCAGGGTCATACCCAACCAAGCTGGTCTATCTTTTTCTACGTCAGGAAATCTCTTTTTTAACCACTTGTATGCTTCGAGCGGATTTCTCAGGGTATGAGCACGCTTCCCTCTTAGTTCCGCCACCAAATTCAGAACTTCCGAAGATGTGCGAAGGTCATATTTTATTGGGTTTTCGACCGCTTCTGCTAGGGCCTCACCAAAATCTATCCAATTATCTTTTTTTGCCACGTCTTCGAGGCCGTTGCTTTTTCGCATCGGTTAATTCACCATTATTGTGCGTCGGCAACAATTATTTGCAAAGGACGACGCCGATGTTGTAGGGAATACCCTATGAAAATCGACAGTAGAGCAGAAATCCCTGCGCGCCAAGCTTGGCGAAGAGGGCAAAAAAAGAAGTCGCATTTCTTGTCTACAAGAAAAGCAAAAGGCGTGATCCAGACTGAAAGTGGGTTAGAGGCAAGTTTTGCCTTTGGTTGTGACCTGCATCCGAAGGTTAAGGCTATCCGGCCGCAACCCTGCACATTCGATCTGAAATCAGGTCGTGTTTATCCAACAAAAGCGGAGCTCATCACCAAGTTCAAGGGAACGGGATACAAACCAAAACCTTACACCCCTGATTTTGAAGTCATCTGTTTTGATGGCCGGAAGCTCTTCGTGGAAGTGCGACACTCTAGATTGTTGAAGCACAATGAGAGCACGTTGCTACTGCCAAACATCTTTAGAAGCCTCGGTTTAGAGCTTCTGATCCTCACCGATCAATTTCTTGCCAGAGATTTGGTGCACAATATCCGATCTCTGCATCCCTACATTCAGAGGTCTCCGACTGACGAGTTCCTTCGCAAACTGTCTTCAATTGAAGCACAAACGTTCCGGTTGGAATTTCTCCTGCAAGAACTGGGTTGTAGCCAGATCGATGTACTAAGTTCAATCGTATTGGGCCACATCTCAGTTGATCTTAGAGCAGGCATGCTCCGACCCAAATCTGTTGGACAGTTAGCCTACGGCCAAAAGTCTCATCTGGAGATCTTTCCACTGTGACGCAGCAAGGCCCCAACTATGTCGGATGGAATGTTCTCATCGGAACGGAAGCTTTCGTGGTCAAGGAGTTTGGTCATCAACGAGACCACGTTTTGCTTCAGGATGAACAAGGGACATACAAAGAAATTACCAATGAAGAATTCAGGACGCTTTATTCTCTCGGTGTGGTAAGCAGCCCGCATCTTCATGGTACGACTTCCAAAAGACTGGGTACACCAGAGGAAAACAACGAAACGTGCTTTCGAGAACTGATCCTTGTCAGAGTAATTGAACTACAAAGACAAGGATACTCGTGGGCTAAGATTAGAGACAAATTGGCAGATGAGTTCGCTGCGCATCCGCTTCATGTACATCGGAAGAAACCTTTTCCGACTGTAAGGACCATTCAGAATTGGCGCACGCAGTACCTACTTTCAGGAAAAGCAGGTCTACGATCCAAGACAAGTAATTCCGGCAATCGTACTCCGAGGTATAACGCGGAGTTCCGGGAGGTCGTTTTGGATCTTTTGGAAGAACATTTTCTTAACAACGACCTAAAAACTATCACTTGGATTGCCCGGCAAGCCAAGCGGCTGTACCGAAGGCAATGCGAATCCGAAGGCAAGGTGCCCGGTCCCTGCGGAAGAAAGTGTGTTGAAGCAATTGTTTACAGCCTGCCACATGCCGGGCTTTTAAAACGGCGACTGGGGGACGAAGAGGCAAACAGGCGCTATCTAATGGCGCTGGAGTACCAAAGAGTATCCACCCCGCTCGAAAGGGTAGAATTGGATTGCACCACGCTCGATGTTTGGTGCGTCGATGATGACGGAACCCCAATTGGCCGCCCCCACATTTGCGTAGCAATCGACTGCGCAACCGGTGTTATTCTTGGGATGCAACTCAGTTGGAGCCGTCCCGACACTGCATTGGTTTCTCGAACTGTAAAGGAAATCTTGGAGCCCAAAACACCAGCATTTTTCATGATGCACGGTGTCGAGAACGATTTTCAGACATTCGGGACGCCTCAGCTGTTGATTACAGACCAGGGCACCGAAAACAGCGGTGACGTCTTCCATACGATCATCGATTGTTCGAGCCTGGAATGGCGCAAGATGATCCCAGGTCGACCGGATAAAAAACCGTTCATCGAACGTTTCTTCTTGGAGCTGAGCCGGTTTGTCACTCAATTCCCTGGTGCTTCGCAAACGTCCCTCATCGGCCCGAGAGATCGGACGGACAAGGCACAAAAAGAGGCCCGCCTAACTTTGCAAGAGATTGAAACGCGACTGCAAAAATGGCGCTACGATGTGTACTTACGCATGCCCAGGCGACGCGTACAACACGTGCTCCGAAGACTGGAATCTCCGATGCAATCTTGGCGTAGGACTTCCAAAGACTGTTTTGTACCAATGCCCCCAGATCCCCACGAACTCAGAGAGATGTTTATGGTTCAGGCTGCGACGAGAACTGTGCAACGGTACGGTATCTCCTACGGAGGAGTGACATACCATAGCGCTGAACTCGCCAACTACTTGAAAATGGTCGGTGTACCCACGACAGTCGATATCCGCGTTGACCCGAATGACATTCGAGAAATTGCGGTTTTGGATCGCCTGAATAATGAGCATTTCTTCGTACCCGCAAAGTATGAAGAGTGCCCGGCTCTATCCTTCGATGAGTTGGCGAGGCTGCGAAAGCAAACCTTCACCCCGGAAGACGAAGAGCTTCAAGAAAAGGCGCTGATCGCTGCGATGGCTCTGCACCTTTACGAAGAAGAACCAAAGGCAAGGACAAAGACCGCAAAGTCTCGGGAGAAGGCCGCCAAAGAGGAGCGAAGACAGGAAATCTTCGCCCAATCCAAGAAAGTCATGGATAAGCACGGTCATTCAGAGCCCGCGTACAGGGTGGAAAAACCTGAGTTTGATCTGCCCAACAAACTGCCAAGTTTTGTCTCTAAAGGAGGGTGCCCGCAATGACAGAGCGAGTGTTTGAAGTTCTGAACCAGACAATTGAACATCCGAGCTATTTGGTTGCCAAAGACAAATTGGTTGAAGCCGTCTCCATCTCTCGCAAGTTAAACGGCGCCGCAGTTTTCTTGTCCGGACCTACACGCTGCGGAAAGACGCAACTCTTGAATGACGTTCAAGTTGAACTCGGCAAGCGACCAGATCTCAGTAGCGACCTGCTTGAGTATTCTGGTTTGAGCGGAGCAAGTGATTTTGTCATCGGAAGTATTCCGACCAAACCAAACAGCAAGACACTGCTTACAGCGATGCTGGAAGCCGTTGGGGTCAAAGCCGGACCAACCCAAAGCGCGCATGATTTACAGGCCCGTCTGTGCTTCGCTGTGCGTGAAAAAGGTATTCGCACAATCGCGTTGGATGAATGTAGCCATTGCGCCGAACGAGGTGCTCATCTGTCAAAACGTGGCGCAACCGACCATTTCAAATGGCTAATCGATCAAACAGGGGTCACGTTGATCCTCGCCGGTTTGCCTAAGTTTCAGGGGCTCATTGATGAAAACGAGCAATTGAGGGACAGAACGCTGTCGACTATCGAGCTGTTTCCGTATGCTTGGTCGAGTGGCGCCGATGCTACAAGCTTTGCCGCAGCGTTCTCTGAAGCTCTATGCAACATGCAA
Source organism: Ruegeria sp. BK1 (assembly GCF_056535645.1). Lineage (NCBI taxonomy): Bacteria > Pseudomonadati > Pseudomonadota > Alphaproteobacteria > Rhodobacterales > Roseobacteraceae > Ruegeria > Ruegeria sp. BK1. The sequence goes on from NZ_JBQFIS010000001.1 coordinate 3,048,160, forward strand.
GCCGCCGGTGGCCAGTTTGACTTTGATTTCGAAGAACTGGTGGTCAGATTGTACGGCGTAACTGGAGGTCGCGTTGGAATGCTTGTGCGCATCCTCCAAGTGGCCGCGCTCAAGATGAAGTCGACGACGCTGACATCCAAGATTATCTCGGACAGCGCAATTCAGTTGACGCAAAAGAGCCTAAACGCTGGTTACTTTTTTGGGGAGGAAGCACCTCAGAAAATCGACCTTGTTCGATCCTACATCCATGTCATGCAGGATGCTGGCTTGGATGTGACCCCAGAGTCACTCATTGACCTTGAAGCGTTAGAGGCCGCATGACATCGAGACACTCTGACTTTCTGAGACCAAAAAATTCAGAAAGCCTGTTGGGCTATATTAGGCGTTTAGGGCGAGCAAAAGCACACTACTTCACGTCGGATTTTTTGGCAGAACTTGGCAATCGATACGGGCGTCAATTGGTTGATGATATCGCCGCATTTGAAGAGGAGTTGAGGGTCCCGCCCGGGACACTTGAACGTCTCGCACCTAGCTCGCCACCGAAAGATCCTAGTAGAGACTGGCAATACGAACGTCTTCACTCTGACCCAGTTTGCCCACAATGCCTCGCGGAAAAGAAACCATATCAAGCGCTATGGCGGCACTCCCTGGTAACTGCATGTCATGAACATCGATTGAGGCTGGTTGACGTTTGTCCAAATTGTTCGGAGAGATTGACACCACAGGTGGGTGGCTATCGATTGTGCAGTTGTGGATTTCCTCTTGATAACCTGCCACGCTATCAAGCTTCAGAGCACGAGTGCGATGTAGCATCCGCAATCTCAGGCACCGGTCCATTGATCCCACATGCCGAAACCAGAACCAGACCCCCGAGCAACATCGGTAAATTCGTTCATTTCCTAGCCTCTGGGTTTCAAGCTAGCCGTACGGGTAAGTTCGGAAAAACGAAAATTCCGAAGACCGTTGAAGACGCGGTTCGACTAATGGCGCCGGTCGAATCCCTTTTGGCAAACTGGCCGCATGGTTTCGAAAATTATGTGAAAAAGCTGCTGCATGAAGGTGATCCCGATGCAACTTCTGCTCCTGAGCGGCTTGGCAAATGGTATCAGCGCCTAATGCGGTTTCGAGAACCGGAATACGATGTGTTTAAGGACGCAGTGGCACGTGTGATCGAGAGAGAATTCAGTGGCTTCCATCCGGGTCGTTTGGCGTCTACTTCATCGAGAGAGTGGTTGCCCGCAACGGAAGCGGCACGACAACTCGGAATTTCTGCACAGCGTCTCGTTGCGGCAGTCCAGAAAAAAGAGATCGCTGGCAAGATCAGTCAACGCGGATTTGGACATAATCAAACAGTCGTTCCCAAATTCGAAGTTCTCAACATTGCAGCAGATCGTCGGCGCTTCTGGAGCGCGGCAGAAACATGTGACTATCTGGGAGTTGGACGTACACAATTCCAATTTCTCAAAGAACTTGGTGTGGTCGGCGAAGTCCCAGTTTCAGATCGGCCACCGCTCGTGGATGGCCGGTTCCACTCGAATTCGGTAGAGGAACTTGTCTTTAAGATTAGAGCATCGGCCACTGAATTGACGGGAGAGGCAGTTTTGTTCAAAGAGCTTACGCTTAATCGAACAACTGACAAGACGGCGCTGAAGAAGCTCATTCGTCTCATTTGTGAAGGTTCTATCGCTGCTGAATTGGAAGATCAGGATGTCCTACTCGGTGATTTCAGGTTCCAGAAATCGGACGTCGAAAAGGTTCTGCGATCTGAGCGGCACTCGTTGGACTGGACTGCAAATGATGTCGCGAAGTTAACGGGTTGGAAGGCTCAGGCGGTGACACATTGGTGCAAGCTGGGCCTGCTCGGATCTCGCAAAGTTCCGCACGGCCCAAGCGAGTCTTTCTTGGTCAGACCACAGCAGCTTGTGATCTTTCAAAGCGAGTACATGCCCGTCGCGACACTGGCGAGGTCAAGAGGTACAACATCCCGAAAGCTACTGTCCGATTTTGAGAGCAAAGGGATTGAGACACATGGCGCGCAAATTGAAGGCAAGACGACGCGAGGGCACCTAGTAAAACTAAGTGACCTGGCTTCGCTGCTGTCTGAGGCCGCCTAGTGCTCGCCCGCGCCATCCGAATAGAACACCACTGAAATGCGCTGTCCAATTGCAGGTTCATGGTCGCGTGAAACCTGCTCAGCTTCCTCGATGACCCGGACCATCTTTTCATGGATCTCATCGGACGCCTGATGATCGCTTTCGAGCTTTTCCAGGATAACCTGAAGCGCGATGTACCCCTTGGGAAGATCCTCATAGGCGAAGCTGTCACGCACTTCGTGTTTCGCTTTTTCCCAGAAGGGATCAAGCTCACGGCTCCATGCCTCGCACACCATTTCCACGGCCGGCAGTGACATATGGCCAAACAGTACTTGATCACTGAGTTCGACACCATCTTTGCGTCCCATAAACTCGGCGCAAGCCTTCATGAGGCTCTCAACGCGAGCGGGGCGCAAGTCCCACTCGGTCAGCTTGCCAATCTGCTCTGAAATCGTCTCTAGCGCTTCAGAGAGATCTTCCAGTGACATGTGGGCGTGTTCCATGCCAAGGCTTCTGGTCCGTTCGTATGCAGTCTCCAGAGTTTGGACACAGGCCAGCTGGTCGCGTTCCAATATCAGGCCTGGCGCAGTATCCTTAAGAAGCAGCAGGCGAGGCGGAAAGAAGCTATTGCTCTTGCTAAATCCTTTGAGATGTAGCGCCGTGAATTTCTCACGGGCCGATAGGAGCGCCAACTCGGCGCCCCAGGTGCCCTGGATTTTGGCCTTGTCGATGAGTTTGTAGCGGTCTTCGGGGATTGTTTGCTTGGTGCGTTCCAGCACGTCGTGAAAGTTATTGTCGCGAAGCCGCCGCGGGGATCGCAGGTATTCAACGACACTCTCGAGGATCAGTTCTGCGTCTTCGGTGCTTTCTTCCAAGACGGCGTCGATTGGCGCCTCCCCAGCCAAAGTTTTATAGTTCTCTATGCGTTGGGCGATTTTTTCGTCAGATGCAAACTGACCTACTGGCACATCAATAAGGTGGTAATTGACGACCCCGAACTCACTATCGATCCTGTCGATCCTACCCAGACCTTGGATGAGCTCTTTCAGGTTCGAGGTCACACCAAGCAACACCAGCGTGTCTGACGACTGTAGGTTGATACCTTCAGCCATCTTGTAAGTCAGAAAAACCGATGCAGATCCTTTTGGTTCGTTCTTTCCTCCAGGTCGGAAGTAAGACTCCACGGACTTGCCCTGTTTGATACGCTTGAAACTGTCGGCGCCATCTCCAAAGATCGCCTTCACGGCGCGATCTGCACCTTTGGTTTGGTTTCCCACGACATAGTTGGTGTGGTGGCCTCTGCGCGAAAGCGCTTCTGCAAAAATTTCGAGTGTGTCCGTCCGTTCTGCGAGAAAGACGACCCTGTCTTTTTCATTTTGTATTCTCAGGCACGCCTCATACCGCTTCTCATCAAGCTCCTTGAGAACACTGAGACCCAGTTTTTGGTTTAAAGCGTCGCATTTCTTTGTGGGTTCAGGCGCTTCTATTCCCAGTGCTGCGAACATGTCGAACTGGTCGCGGTGGGATACCTTTTTCTTCGATTTTCCACCACGCTCGAAGTCGCGAAGCGATTTGCCAATAGCTCCATGAGACATCTCCCAATGGGCTTGGGCGGCACTCACGCGCAGAATGTTCAAAAGGTTTCGGATGTAGAGCTGATCCTGCGTGCTTTGTTGCGTGCTGACGTGTCCGAAGCGGCTTTTCTCGACTGCGGTCACCCTACCGCCGGGCGCAAGTTCTTTGCAGAGAGCCACAATCTCGTCCAGGCGCGTTTGCTGAGGCTTTGTCACCTTAAGTTTCTTCGGTCGCCCGTGGTTTTCTAGTCTTGGGTAACTGTGCTTGGTCGGATCTTCGTCCTCGCCAATGCATTTCCGTTGTCTGCGTGTCAAAAACGGCGAAACCAACTGAGCGAGTTCGTTGCGAGCCTCTCGCGTGAGCGTCGTGTCAGGCTCTGATAGGACGGCCAGTTGCGCATCCTGGTTGAAGATATCCTTAGGAACTTGGGTTTCGCGCTCGAACAATTCACCCATGGCCTGAATGAAATGCGGAGTCATGAAAATGGACGCCCGCTTCTCCTGCATATGGGTCAACCAGTCGACATCCCGGTTCCCGAGCAGCGTTGCTGACAGACAGACATTCCAGCTTGGTGGGGCAAGTTCGATGGCTGAAGCCATTTGAGATGCTTGTTCAAAGCCTGGTGTAACCGTGTGGCTTTCATCGATTATCAGAATGCCAAACTGATCGAGCCTGAGCCCAGATTTTTCTTCATCGCCAGCGCCGCGGAGGTGTTGTTTGGCAAGTTTGCTATTCGCGACAGGTTGGAGCGAGTTTGTCGAATACTTGCGCCAACTGGGAATAACTTTGGGCGGGGCAATTACAGCCGCATTTTTTCGCGCAACGCCATGGACGGGGGAGCGGGGCACGACTTCTGAGAATGTTTCTGACAATGCTTCGGCCAGGTGACAGCCGATCTCTGTCTTTCCTGAACCGGTTGGCGCTTCTACGAAGGCGATGCCATGGTCATAGACGATGGAACACGCCTCATAGGTCAGCTCCTGTTGATACCCAAACAGCGTATGGCTCGTGATCTCTTTTCGGGCGCCAGTGAGCCAGGGTTCAAACCCCTTTTGCTCCGAAATTGTTCGCGCCATCGCGTCTTCAGCGGTCACCGGTTTGATAAGCTTTTCGAGTATCTCCAGCGCCTCGGTATTCCAATCGACAGACACATCCCAAGCCTGCTCGGCGGCTTCTGTGCGTTCGACCTGAAGTTCATGCGTGCCCGCATCCAGGTCATCGGCATACTCGATGTTTCTGTAGAGCCCTGAGTAGGAAAAGTTTGCGGACCCGGCGACGGCACCTTTTGGGGAACAGACGATTTTTGAGTGTAGCCGCCGATCCCCAGATATACCCAACTTGCGTTTGGCAAGCTCCGGATCGAAGACACGCAAATCAATTTTCCCGGTTTTGATGGCGTGTTTTGCCAGCACTGCGATGAGATCGTGATCTTCTTCCACTTGAAGCCCGGAGCGCTCCAGCCAGTAGAGTTTCATTTCTTGGGTGACTGGTTTGGGGTTTGTCAGTCTTTTGGTATTCGCAGTGTCGATCCCGAACGATATCCGGATCCGGATATCGCTGTCGTTTTCCAGATCCCTCAGCTCGGGCAATTCCTTCATCAAAATCGACAGCGAAGACAAGAAGTCCTGATACCCGGTGACAATCAGACAATCCCCAGAGGTGATATGGGGTCGATAAAGATTGATGACCGGCCGGTCGATATTGGTGCCGACCTTCGCAACCGGTTCGGCATCAAGCTCGCTTGCGGGCTTTTGATTTGCTTCGGTGAGCTGCTTTGGCTTGGAACGCAGCCAATCAGGGAGTGAAAACAATGAACAAGACTTGGTTTTAGGACGCTTAGTCTAATAGTGATACCGCGCACATCGTCCTTCAAGACATCACCGGAAGAAACATTCGTTTTCCTGAAACTGTCGGAAATTCGCACCGTTTTTGCGGGAGAAAGCCAGGAATCAAAAATTTTAACAAAGCGCGGCTATGCAGCGGTTCGGCTATTTCCATTTTAGGCCAGCCCCAAAGGAATACTTTGGCTTTATTGCTGAAGAGCACATTGCCGGAACGGGTCTTATCCATGAGGGTAAAAGCCAAATTTGGGCGGCTATCATATCGACCGCCCTTTTTGGTGCCAGCTTTGTGTTTAGGAGTGCGTTTACTCGAAAACGATAACGCTAGTTGGTGGCTTGCTGTAACCCAGACGATTGCCCGGCTTCCATCTTTGCTACCGTCGCCAAAACTGTCGCGATCCGCTTCGTATCCGGTGGGTGCGTTCCCCAGAAACTTAGCTGACCGTTCACCTCTCGTGGGTTTTCCGGCCGGGCAAAAAACCGCACACCTTGAACCGGATCGTACCCCGCAGACTTTGCAATGTAGGTGCCGATCACATCCGACTCCAGTTCGTAGGTTTGACTGTAGGCCTTGCTGCCCAATGCGGAACCGGCATAAACCGCGTTCTGGACGTTTTGCTGGGTTACGGCAGGATCTGTGTAGTGTGAGTGGGCTCCGGCGTATGCTGCGGCCATACCCAATATGAGAGCACCAGCGACAGCTTGTTGCTCCTGTTTTTTGAGATGCTCAGCTAGGTGGTGGCCAACTTCATGACCCATCACAAACGCCAGTTCGTCTTCATTGCGAGCATCCGCAATCATGGGAATCGTGAACACAATCAACGGTTCATTGTTCTTCCCATACGTCTGATATGCGTTGCGATAAGGCGTCTTAGTATCGACCATTATTTTGATGTCACAATTAAAACCCTTTCGATCAGTTGTATGCTGACGGCAAAAATTCTCTGCAACCGGCTCGACGCGGCGCGCTACGCTGTTGAACTGACGCACCGCTTGCTTTGGCGATAGTTTTTTTCCTGCTTTTGCAGTCGTAGGATTGCGTTCTTCGGCGAACATCTTCGCGGCAACTGCGTTATGCGCATCTGTGGCTTCAGTTACCTGGTATGTGGTTCCGCAGGCCGTTAAAAAACCCAGTGCGATTGCGACTGCGCCCATGTTGAGGTGTTTCAATGGTGTCATGTTCTTTTTCACCGGATCGGTTTGATGCGGCTCTCCGTTTCAAAACTGTTTTTGTTGGTGTGTAGAAAGCACGGTTGAAGCACGTTTTCTCATGCGAAAATGCCAAACACTTTTGAAATGCTGCCAATCTAACTAAGTACCAAAAGAAAATAGCTATCCTGGTTTTTGAAACGCGCTACCTTCTATCTAGGAGACTTCCCGTTCGGGGATTCATAGCATGTGGCTGTTGCTGGTAACTGGATGAGCAAGATGGTTGCGACACTGGCTATCCAGCGAAAACTGGCGTGAAGTCCAATTCCAAAGGCTCGCAAATTTGGTTCGAAGTTTCTTCTGCCAAGTTGCTTTTACTACTTTAGGTTCTGTCACCTGAGGGCAGAAATTTGGCATTTTTTGCCTACTCATTGGCGCGAAGTCGAAAGCAGAGTTCTCGCCTCGTACATAATTCAGTATCGAGAAAAGTTCGTGGAGCTAAAAGAGGAGCCTTCAATTATGCAGTTTTCTCAAACTAAGCTTCAGAAAGTGAAGCGCGACTTGCGTTCGCCCACAAACTTCGAAGGAAAGCCATCGCAGTCCTTTTGGTTGATTTCTGGAAGGTCGCGTAAAAAACGTAATGGGGTCTCAACATTACCAAAAAACACAATAAAATCAGTCCTAGATCAACTACGGAAAGTAACAAAATTGCGTTTCGCTAACTCTGTTATTGCAGCTTCGCTTGTTCTATTCCCTGCCGTTGCGGCTAGCGAGCCAGAAGCTTTTGGCAGCTATCACCACTACGAGGAAGTACCCAATGTTCTCTTTTTGGTTGCTGAGATAAAGGCTGGAGACTCATTTGAGCTTCGCAGGGCAATGCGCGACTACGAAATTGATTTGGTTGTGGCTGCCAGTGCCGGAGGAAACGTCTACGATGCGCTCCAGATGGCATCAATTTTGAATGATAAAGGCGTAAACACCTACATTCCTGAAAATGCGCGTTGTGAATCTTCCTGCGCCAAGATTTTTTTGGGCGGAAGAAGCAGAATGGTTCTGGGCGAATTAGGTGTTCACCAGTTTTATTCGGGTGCATCAGACGCAGCAAGTCAAGGCCGAAAGGATGTGACGACGGCTGCTACTCAATACACAACCTCTGATATCATTGGAATCTTGAATGAGTTCGAAACTCCACCGTTCGTATATGAAAAAATGTTCGGCACTACGGAGATGTATTATTTCAAATCATCTGAGAAACAGCGTCTAGGATTAAAAACCGACAATGAAGGCTTCCTGGGTCGGATTGATGAGGTAGATAAATTCCTATCGATCAACCAAGAAGCTTTGAGACAGTTGCGACGTCCGGAGTCTACTGCGGTGGCAGCCGCGCCCCCGAAGCTAACGCAGCCAGTACCGAATACTGAGAAACCTCCGGTGTCAGAGCGAACTGAACGCATTGAAAATACGGACTTTTTTGGCTCAGATCTATACCCCAGCGGCATCCGCAACATTAGTTTAAATAGTTGCGAAAACTACTGCGAAAACAATCCATTGTGTGCTGCGTACAGCTATGTTCACGCAACCAGCTGGTGCTGGCCAAAACGCGGTGTTGAAAATGTGAGTATTGCGTCTGGCGTGACCAGTGCGGTCGTAAATCCCGCTAAAATCAATCCGGATGTTTTCAATCGCCCGTTCATTGAGGCAACAAGTATCGATATTTCCGGCTACGACTTGTACCCAAAGGGGCTGCGGAACATGTCTTTGGATCAGTGCAGACACGCGTGTCAAGCTACAACAAATTGTGTGGCATGGAGCTATGTGCCTAAGAAGTCCTGGTGTTTCCCAAAATATGGATCGGGAAATTATACAAAACAGATGGGTGTCATTTCTGGCGTCGTAAACGGGAATTGAGCATCTCATTCCTAAATGAACGTACGGTTGCGGTTCTTGTATTGGTCCTCTCTGTGGTCAAGTCGCCCGCCGCAAGAGCGTCCTTTAAGATTTCTACAACCGTTGCGGTCGACTGCAATGAGTATCGCTCTCGGAAGTTAGAATAAATCAGGAGATCATTTCCAACCAGAAGCGCTCTAACGCTAGCTTTTTCTGGAACCATAAAATCTGAGACCGCACCCATTTGCATATCATCTGTAATGATCGGGCGTTTGAATCCCAGACCTTCTCTCATTTCAGTGACAGATATTCTAGATAATGAAGTCGGTATAAAGGGCTCATCAGAGAGATATCTGTGGAGTACATGGGAGTTCATGATTGAGTCAGCTAGCCCCGCTCGAACCAGGCGTTCAAATGGTGCTATCTCTTCCGGGCTCCAAGTCAAAGAAACGTCAACGCTTCCTTCATGACTGTCCGAAAATGATGAACCATGACCCGGGAAGTGCTTGAGGCAAGTCATTACACCTGCCGAACGGTGGGCATTGATAAACAGCTCTGCGAACCGAACTACCACCTCGACGTCACGACCAAAGGCTCGGCCAACAGAGCCGATGATAGGGTTAAAGGGGTTTACGTTCAGATCAACCACTGGCCCAAGGTTCAAATTGATACCGGTTGCGGCCATTTCTTGTGAGCGTTCAAAATAGTAATCAAAGACTTCCTCATCGCTGCGTCCAGAAACAGCAAGCTCGGCTGCGGATTCCCATGGCAAAAAGCCATTTTGTTGACCAAGGCGCGAAACTTGCCCACCTTCTTGATCGACCGCGACAATTACTGGCAGGCTTGGCGAAGCCGATTGAAGCAAGGTTGTTAACTCGAGGAGTTGTTCTGGGGAAGCTATGTTTCGCCCCAACAGAATGACGCCGGCAATGCTTTCATTCTCTATCATGCGAAGTAGCTGGGAAACTTCCGGATCGGAAGGTCGTGTTCCTCGGAAGCCTGTAATGACGCATTGACCCGGATTAGGGCTGGGTTCGGCTCGAGCGAAAGATGCAATCGATGATGACGAAGCAGCGATTAGCGCCGGAGCTGCTAGGAAAAGTCTTCGATTAATCATTTACCTAGGTTTACCGAAGTTTTGGACTGGTACTTACGATGACGAGTCGGATCATTTAACTCTTGTTTTGTAGTCTCTCGATTACGAAAGGCCAGTCTGACCGTCGGTTTTTTGTTCAACAAATGAAATTATCCTTCAAACTCATGCCTTCCTCCGACTGCCGCCCAAACCAACTTGCCCTATCGAAACGATAGGATTCAATCTTCGAGATTTCTTACCCTGACGAACCTTGCATCGTTGGAGCAATGATCGACTAGTTTGCACAAAACCCTGACAGAGGGAAAACGGCGCGCGGGTTTGCTTGGTATGAATTAGGGTTCGACACAAAAACGGGGCAAATAGTCTTCGAGAACGGTGAAAGCAGGAAAGAGTAACGTTCAGGAAGCGAGTTTCATTTTGACGCCTGGAGTTAACTCTTTGGCAGAATCTATAAAGAAAACCTTCTCTCAAATCTTCATTTTATCAGAGGGTTAAAGAGAAAGGGTTCTTGAAATGAATTATGAAACTCACATGGCGATTTCGAATTCTGTGCAAGCAGTAATGCTCCTGACATGGCTAGGATTCATGATTTACGGAATGACACGAAAAGCTAGTGCACCAATTGATGGGTTGACGTTCTTTGGGTTTACTTTTGGTGTTCCACTTATCTGGAAGGTGCTCGTTTCGCACGGAATACCGTCGACCTTTGAGACGTGGACCGAGGCGCATGCAGCCAACGCTCTAATTTTGATTGGGCAAGGCTATCTAGCCTACTTCGTGGGAACGGTTTTGGCGCGACGCGCTTCGATGCTAAACCGTGATTGGACCTGGGGCTTGTGGATCTTTATGCCCTTCGCGGTGTTCATGCTGCCGTTCGTTGGCCCCAAAATCCCAAACGCCAAATTTGCCTAATTCAAATTGGCCAGTTCACTTTTCCAAGAGGGCGTGTTGATCAGCGCCCTCTGTTGCCAATTCGCCAGTGCCCGCCTGAAATTCCAGCATTCTGCCGACTAACTTTTTGAAATCTGATCCCTCAGCAATAGGATTTTGGGAAATCGAATTCAATCTGGTGTGATCATGGAAGTCGATGCCTCTCGGCTCACGCATTTAGTCAACGCGTTAGAAAAACTGTCTGGTGACAAAGGCATAACTGAACGCGTGCTCAAGAAGAGTGGTTTGACACGTAAAGATGCAGCTCCAAACGCCAAGTACTACGAGTACAAAAAAGAAGCTCTGTTTGTACGGGAAGCCTGCGACGCCTTAGGCGATGTCACATTTGGAGCTCGGGCGGGGTCGACCTGGCGAGTCTCAAATAGCCTATCTGGTTACATCAGCAAATACTCTAAGGACCTACGAGCTGCTGTGGAGAACACCGCAAGGTTTCATGAGATTGTTGACCCGGCTGTAGAATATAGTCTGAGAGTATCGGGAAACGCTGCGTCCTTCGAAGTGACATGGAAGGATCCAAGCTACTCTAAGTTCCACAGACATACTGAATTTCTGTTGTTTGGAGTGTTGTCCAGAATGCGGGCGATTACGCAAACCAATTTCTTTCCGATAGAAATGCGGTTCGACCACGAGGTTAGAAAATCAGCCGAAAAGTTTCAGAAATTGGCGGGTTTCCCCGTCGTATTTGGGTCGGAAAGTCTTGAAATTATTCTGCCGCTTTCAGCGCTGGATTTGGCGATACCGACCTATGATTTGAGATTGAGAGAGCATCTTACTGAATATGGAGAGCGCTTGCTAAGAGAGCGGGTAAACGGACATCAAACACTTCGATCCCGAATAGAAGGTTTGCTGACGACCTCACTCCCCGCACGAATTCTATCTGCCGATGAGGTCGCAGCCAGCCTCGGAATGAGCCCAAGAACCTTCGCGCGTCGCCTGAAAGAGGAGAGGCTCACATTCCGTTCAATTGTGGACGAACTTCGGTTCGATCTCGCAAAGACTTTCATGAAAGATGATATGGCGTTTTCTGAGATAGCGTTTGCGCTCGGCTATGCTGACCAAGCTGCATTCTCAACAGCTTTCAAACGTTGGACCGGCGTTGCACCCAGAGCCTACTCATTGCTGAACTGATCCAGCTCTTTGATTGTGAGCTTAAATGGCGCGCGCAGGGGATGCTCGTTAGCACATTCTAAGAAGCCGAGTGCATCAACCGGCAAATTAGCCGATTGTGTTTCTGAAAACCCTTCTGTTGATTTCTTGTCTGAAGTCGTTGATGGCGCAGAAGTTCCTAGCTTTCAGTGAAAGTAGGAATCTGCCCGGAACTGGCATGACAAAAAAAGCTTTTGGCCGCATCTCACAATCAATTTGGGAGAGAATGGGTCAAATGCAGTCCAGTTCCGCTGTATCGTCGAACAGGCGAAGCTCGACGGCGAGGAGTGCGGCGGGATCAGGGGGCGTGGCACGCAACAGAACACAAATATCTGCGTAGCCCCCCCGCCGATCACCTATGGTGTGCATGTTCAAAAAATGGAGAAGAAATAGATGCTGCGATTGGCATTCATAATTTGCTTCTTTTCGGCGAGTTCGCTCTCTGCGGGGAGCTTACAGGTTCGCGACGCTGATACTATCGTGGTGAACGGTACACCTGTCCGACTACAAGGTGTCGATGCACCCGAACTCGGCAGCTTCGCTGGTAGGAATGCGAAACGTTGGATGGTGATGTTTTTGAATGGCAAGACTGTTGAGTGCAAACTCAACGGAGAACGAACGTACGACCGGTATGTGGGCGTCTGTTATGCGGATGGGCAGGACGTTGGCGCCGCGGTTATATCTGCTGGCCATGCATTGGATTGCGCACGATACTCTGGTGGTCGCTACCGTCATCTGGAAACATCCGCGGCAAAATCTCGACTAAGACGCGCAAAGTACTGTTGAACGGCACAATTCCTCAAGCCTCTGGCAGGAAATGAAAAGTCAATTCCTAGAGCGAACTTATGTAAATCAAAGGTTTATGTGAGGTCGCTGTTATGAAGGAAGAAGTAGAAAACTCTGGAACCGAAAACGTAGGCGGGCTCGCCTCGGATTTCGTGGGTCAATCTGACGTCAAAAGTCAAAACCTCGGATACGCGCGGAAGCTCATCCGGCTTGCCTGGGGAATTGAGCTTATTCTGGTGTCTGTCGGTTTGGGAATTGCATTCGCACAGGCTTCAAGCATGCCAGAGGACAGTGGATTTGCGCAGACGTTTCCAGTCTTCGGCGTTTTTGTTGTTCTTGCTGCCGTGGAGTTGGCGAAGATTCCAGCAGCGACTGTTGTTTTCCATTCAAGACGCTGGGCGCGTTTGTTCGCATCCGTTGGGCTTTTGGTGGCTGCACTGATTTCTTTCGAGACGATTTTCAACGGATTCGAGAGGTTTGTTCACGTCACCACCACGCCAGTAGCAGAAGCCAAAGCGGAACTGAGGGAAATCAACGGCGAAATCAAAGCTTTGTCGGAAGCCGCCTTGCAGGATGAACTTGATGGAACAAAGATCAAGGAAGCCGATGCTGAACAATTGGAGAGCCTTCGCACTTCGTTGGCACTGCGAGAAGAGGCACTCCAGCGCGCAAAGCAAAGTCTTGAAAGCTTAGAGACAAGAGAACTTCGTTCTCAGCTAGAGCGCGTGATCCAACAGCAAACAGAAGCCGGCGATGCGGCCGCAGACGCATGGCAAAGCGAGCAAGACAGCATCATGTCTCGCCTTAACGGTTCAGCAATCGACCAGCAAACTCGGGCCCAATTGAATGCCCGTATGAGAAGCATGCCGGCCAAGCAGACAGTTATCTCTGAAGCCCGCGCACCATTTGACGCCGAGGTCCAAAAGCTAAACACGGAAATCGAAGCATCTATTACAGAACCTGATCCGCAGGCCCTGGCAGCGTTGAATGATGCTCAGACCGCAAGAAACCAAGCAGCCGAGCGGTTGTCAGAGTACGAAGCCGAAAGTGCAGTGCGGGCTGCGGAGCGAGTTGAGGCGCTAGCAAAAACTCAAATGCATGCTGCCGAACGTGGTGCCAAAATTGAGGTGTTGGAGGAAAAAGCGGTTACGAAATCCGCCGACGTCGAGGAGCTCTCCAACCAGTCTCAAATGCACCGTTGGGCGTCGTTTGTCTTTGGAGTTGAGCCGTACGAAGTTTCCGAAGACCAGGCCAAGCAGATTGGTGCCGCGTTTGGGGTATTGCTTGGGGTCGTGGGCGCTTTGACCGGCGCAAGTGTTGCCCTCTATGCCGAGTGGTTTCGCGTACGTGGCGTGAAACCTGTCGTGCAACGCGTTGAGGTGCCGGTTGAAGTCACTGTGGAAAAAGAAATTGAAAAGCCAGTCGAAATCGAGGTGCCCGTAACGAAGTTTACTTACGTACCTGTTCCTGTCGGTGAAAACGTACAGGGCGCCTTGGATGCCATCCTCGAAGCCCTTCCTGAAGAAGCGGCAAACGAACTAAAAACTCAGCTCGCGGCTTCCCAAAAAGATTCTGATAGTGAGGAGATTAGCTATGCGCACGCAGCATGATACGCAGATGCTGGAATCCGTTGTTCGGTCCATGTCAGACAAGATCGCTGAACCAGCAAGACAAGTTCGCGAAGCATCTGCTCGTCTCACCAGAACAGTTGAAGCCGAAGCTCAAGTTAAAATCGAGCACGCCGCCGCACAGTCCAAGCGTCGTGTCCTTATTGCAGAGGGAATTCGGTCCTCACTGATTATGATTGCTGCCGCAGTTTTAGTTTTGGCGATTGGTTTTGCTGTCAGTTGGATAATGAAGTCAGAGTCCGAAGTCCAAGTAACAGAGGCCTCCGGTGCGACTGCCACTGAAGTCAGTCCTTGGCCCGCAGTTGGAACTAATGAGAAGTCCGTTGATGGAGGAGTAATAACAACCGACTTTACTATTTTCAGGGAAACATCAGTCATGTTGGGAGGTACAGAATTTCCTGTGACCGCCGGGCATTCCTTCAAGCACGAAGAAGACAAGAACTTCGATACAGCCTGGTGCTATTCGAACATCTATGCGGACGGGTTGAATCTAAAAATTAGCCTCGGGAATCTCGATCCAGGTGGAACGCCGCAACAAGCTTTTGTGTCGAATGCTACCCTGTCAAAAGCCGGGATTTCCAAAGGTGAAGCAGAAAAGCTCTTCCGAAATTGTCCTTGGCTGAACGGCAATCCTAATACGGCTCAAATACCTGAAAAGGGTAAGAAATACAGTTTTTCCGGAGAGGTCACTGCGGAAAGCGTGGACGCTTTGATCAATGCAATTGGTCAAGGCGCGAACGTCATAGAGTTCTCATCTCCTGGAGGTTTAGTAGACGAGGCTATTCGCGGACATACGGCTCTTCGCGACGCAGACGTAAAAACCGTTGCGACTGGTCCGTGTGCGAGCTCTTGCACTTTGCTTTTTCTGGGAGGCGCAGAAAGGGATGTGGTTGGAAGCGGTTCAATTGAAGTTCACCAATGGCGGACAGAAGTTGGTGTGTCGGATGAGGCCGACTCCCAACTAACCTCAGCCATTCTCGTTCACCTGTTTTCAGCGGCTGGGGTTTCAGAGGAGTTTTTTGTGGCTGGAGCGTCTACACCGGCCGACCAACTTTACAGGTTATCCCGAGCTGAGCTTATTAATTGGGGCGTTGTAACTCATTGACGGCGAAGCTGCTCTGCTACTGTGGTGTTGGAATTGCGCAGTCGCGTTCCCGCGGAAAACGTCTTCACCGCGAGTATTTTTGAGGAGCACAACCTGCCGTGGCGGTATGGTCTATTTTGCTTAACTCGCGCCAAAAAAAAAGAAAGCGACGGCAGTCTGATACAGACGCTCAGAGCTATTTGGATTGCGGATTTCGCCCTGATTCAGTGACTGTTTAAAATTTAACATAAGTCGCAATTATAGAGCGGTTGCAGTCTCGCGGGCCAACCACCCGCTGCACCCTAGCAACGGTCAACCGCCAAGGCACCTAGAAGCGCAAGGCCATCGCGAACCCGAATCGGAAACGTGTGAGATCGGTTTCCATCACAAACCAACCTGCTACTGCGAAACCCTGCTCTTATTCAGGCAAACCGGCTAGTCGCAAAGACGCACAGTCTTTCTCCAGCCTTCCTCTGTCAGAGAAAAGTTGAGTTTTCGCCCAGTCCGATATGGAAAACTGAGGGCGGTATTTCATCACATTCCGTGCTTCATCGCGAGCGGCCTTAAGGTTCTCCGTCTCTACATGGACGATTACGAGGTCGAGGTGACCAAAGCCTTCAACCCTTTGACCATATTCGGTGAATGCTTTCTTGGCTTCCTCGTATTGACCGTCAAGTCGAAGGGCTAAACCCAGAACGCCTGCATACCAACCTGGATAGTGAGGGTTCAGGGTAATGGCTTGTTGTGCGACTTTGATCGCTTCATTTGCCTGGCCATTGAAAGCTAGGGTGATTGACAGTCTGGCAGCCACGTCAGCGTGGTTCGGATTTAGCGCTAGTGCCTCGTTGAACTTCTCGATAGCCGAAACCAGCTTGCCATCGATTGCGTCTGCAAAACCCGCAATAGCGTGAGCCTCTGGGTTATAGCTGTCTATTTCCAGAGCCCGCTGAGCGCAGTCACGAGCCTCCGCTAGCGCGGCACGCCGGTCAGCAACAAATCCATGTCGTGCTTCGACAGTGCAAATGAATCCCAAAGTACAATACGGAGCCGAGTAACCCGGGTCGAGTGCAATTGCCTGTTGTGCAATTCGGCGAGCGTCGGCCTGAGCTTCCCTAGTAATTCTGCGCGAGGCCTCCACAGCCTTTAGTTGAGCAGTCCACGCGCCTAGGTTTTTCGTGCCGGATCCTCTGAAACGAGCCATTTCTCCCGCCAACAGTTCGACTTGAAGCTCGGTTGCAATCCTAAGTGCGATTTCATCCTGAACTTCGAATACATCTTCAATGAGGCGATCATAGCGGTCTGCCCAAATATGCATGCCGGACTTTGCATCGATTAGCTGTGCTGTGATCCTCACCCGGTTACCGCTTTGACGGACACTTCCCTCAAGAACAAGATCGACACCCTGCTCCAGACCGACCTGCTTCACGTCAACGGATCGACCTTTGTAGACGAATGTAGAGTTACGCGCGACGACCAGTAAATTCGGGAGTTTTGATAAAGTGGTGATGATCTCTTCGGTAATGCCATCTGCAAAAAACTCCTGATCGGGGTCAGAAGAAAGATTATCAAAAGGTAGGACGCCGATTAGCTGAGACTTTGTATGGCTAGCCGGAGTTACTCGCGGTGGGGCAGAACCTGGCGGCGACCATTGAAAGACTTCAATTGGTGACGGCGCGTTCTTAAACTGTCGCTCTCCAGCGCGATGAAATTGCTCAGCGAGGCGCTCGTCAAGGCTGCGATGGACGACATCTGAAATTAACACAGCCCCTTCGTCGGAAGCCTCTTGTAGACGTGCGGATAGATTGATGCCATCGCCGAAAATGTCATCTTCGTCGAATACAACATCTCCAAGATGCACGCCCACTCGTAGTTTCAGTGAGGACTGAGTTGACACCTGGCTTTGAAGATCAAGGGCGCATCGTACTGCATCAGATACCGAGTTAAACTCGACGATCCATCCATCACCCATCCTCTTAACGACATTACCGCGATGATCGCTAACCAAGGGATTAAATAGCTCTCGACGTAGAACACGAAGTTCGCTGAGAGTCCTATTTTCATCTGCCTTAATCTGGCCTGAGTAGTTTACTACATCGGCCGAGAGTACTGCGGAAAGTCTGCGGTCTCCATTCATGTCTATTGGTAGCGCAAATTACGTTGCTTGGAAAAGACAACATGACCTCCTGAACGTCGCGAATTTCCCAGTCAATGGCTTGGTGCGAAACTGTAAACTGAAAAGCGTGACTGTGAATGTCTGCTTCGGGCTGCCATCGGCCGATCCGTACACCGCAGAGAATGATCTATTAGAGCCCATTTTGACCGATGCTGCGCGATGTCCTAATGACAGCAATGCGCAGACAGCGGACTTTGCAAAGTCTTGGGTACAGATCGTAATAGAAGTCTCTTTTCTCAGAACTCTGGGCCTGAGCATCGCTGGCTGGGGATTAGAAGCGCGAACAACGGATTCAGTTTCAAGGTTCAAATCCATCTCAGCGGATCGCCCAGAGACTGTTGATCTTCCCCGCGTTCAGAGCGGAGCGACCAGGTAGAATGATGCGGCGCGAGTGACGCCAATTTATTTCCTACCAACCCGGCGCGGGCAGGGATTGGCTCAAGGCAGTTCCAGGAAGGGTCAAGATAGGCGCAGAATACAAATGGCTGAACAGAGTTCTGGACTGTGACATAGATGATCTTCGCCGAGGTTGGGTGTGGGTGAACTAGTAGTTGAAACGCAAACCCAAGCCGGCACCTTTATCGTAGGGGCGGTCGGAACCTATACCGATTAGGAAATCAGCATAAATTGCGATGCCAGGACTGAGGTTCTTGCCAATCTGGAACTCAGCGGTCGCTGGCCAAGCATCGTTCTCCCAGTCATATGGTGCTTTGATGTCAGCCTTGGCCCAGTACCCATCGCCAAACGGTTGTAGCGCAATCAACCGCATCGCAGTTTGGTTTATGTCCGTCGGGCCATTGTATGAAGCAAAATGCTGGAGCAGTGGGATCAGCGTCAGCCCTGATTTTGTGTTTGCAAAGGCGAACCCGCCAAAAGGCGCAATTTGATCGGACCCGGTTCCGATCCCTTTTTCCGGGTCGCCAAAGTCCAGAATCCACTCCAGACCAATGGCCGACTTGATGGCCCACGTTTCGTTGAGCGGTCTCTGAGAAGGGAAATAGATCGCTTTGAGGCTCAATTTCTCGAAGTCAGTGAACCGAGTTCCAGTCACATCCGTTGAGTTGTAGTGCAACTCATATTTCAGTTTCAGATCAGGCCGCAGCATGTATGCGCCATCTATAAAGGCGTCCTGCTTGTCAGCACCGTTGCCCAAATCAAAATACTGATACCGGATGTCCGTGTTATTAACTGCGGCCAAAGGGTTTGAAGCGTTTTCATCGGCGATTGCTGGGGCCGCAACAATGCCAGTCGCCAATGCAAGGACAAGCGCTTGGATTTTCATATTGTTTCCAGAATTTTTGTTGTGGATGCCAAGCCCCACATCAAGCATATCATTATCTGATGCGGGGCTTGCATTACTCTTATCAGCTTCACCCTTTAGTCGGGCTGAATGTCCCGCTTGGCGACAAAGGCATCCACCGCTGCGACGGTTTCAGGACGAAGGTTCACGATACCTTCATAGGGACGTCCAGTCGCGGCCGGTTGATCGGGGTACATTTCCTTAAATTTCAGGTGGCGGGCAATAATGCGGTTAAACTCATGTCCAGCCCATGCTCCGATCTCGGTCGATACGCTCTGTTCTTCGCGGGGGTCGCGGAACAGGTTGTAGAACTTGGCCACGATAGCATTTTCACCTTTGGCCGGAACTTTGAGTTTGATGTGTTCCTTTACCACCTCTTTCAGCGAATTGATCGAGTAGATCAGTACATGATCCCTGCGCCCATGCGTATCGCCAATAAACATCAGGGACGTCTGATCGACACCGTCAATGATCCGGTCGCGGGGGATGGCATCCATCGCTCCGCCGATACGCGCAATTGACGTGAACAAATCAGAGATATGAATAATGTCAGATACAATCGAGTCTCCCTCGATCAAGCCGGGCAGGCGGGCGAACGCATCCACCCGAACGCCTCCTTCAGACGTATCGGCCTTGCCGCCCCGGAAGACCAGCGGCGAAAACCCACTGCCGGGGGCATATTTGGTGAAGTGACCGTTGTCGCCCATCAAAACGATCAGGGTATTGTCCCTAAGCCCCAGCGCATCGACTTCGTTCAGAATGACCCCGATCCATTCATCCAGCTCTTCCATGCTTTCAACGAATGTACCGCCGTTGGGTGTCGTGAACGCCTCTCTCGTCGTGCGCGTTGTCGACAGAGGGACAAGCGGCCAGTATTGCAGGAAGAACGGTTCATCCCGTTCTGCTAGCAGGCGCAACTGTTCCATCGCCTGTGCCTGATAGCGGATGTTCATTTCATTATATTTGTCCTGGGTCCATTTCTCACCCGGTTCCATATGGACTTCGCGGACCTCCCCGCCAATAACAGCTTCGAGGCCGGTAATCATGTGTCCCGGATCAGGGCGAAACCAATCATCCAGCGTGTATTTGGAGTTGTAGTTGTCTTCCCCTATGGCCATGGTGATTTCTTCCTTGGCTGCATCTTCGTTGAAGATGGCCAACTGGCCCTGCTGATGGATGGGGAACGCGGCGTAGTCAAAGCCCTGATAAGTAGGCCAGGATTCCTGAATGTCGCCCATGTGCCATTTGCCAACATGCGAGGTGTTGTAGCCTACGGATTTCAGAACTTCGGCAATTGTGACTTCTTCATCGGCAAGGCCAAAACCTGAAATATCGACGGCGGTATCGCCCATCCCATTGCGATACGGCTGGCGACCCGTCATGAAGGCGACCCGCGACGGTGTGCAGGACGGCTCGGTATACATGCGCGCAAACCGCATGCTTTCCTCTGCGAGCGCGTTGATATTGGGCGTCGAATACCCGCGTATCGCGTTCATCTCGGGCATACCCATGTCGCCAAAACCCATATCGTCAATAAGGATGTAGAAGATGTTTGGAGGGTTCCCTCCGTTTTTCTCACGAAAATCGGCCAGCAGTTGGTCAACCTGTGCGTCGTTCTCGACCCAAACGGCTTCGTTTTGCTGCTTCAGGACATAGTATTCCGCATCATGCACGATATTGCTGTCCTGAGCTGCCGCCGTGATAGCGGAGCCGGTAAAGACCAGCGCTGAGAGGAACAGTTTTGATTTCATGAGATATCCCTGTTTCATGATTTACTTGTTTTCAGACCTTCAAGGATCAGATGATGGCAAAAGGTTGAAAGGGAGAGTTCGCTGTCTTCAGCCTGTGAGCGCAACAACTCTTTTTCGCTTTTGGTTAGCAGCGTTACGACGCGTTCGGTGCGCGCAGTATCGTCAGGCAACGATGGGCGTCCGAACCTCTTCCCTCTCGATTTGTCTGCTTTGTCTTGCAATTGTCCAAGCCTACATATTCGAATAACATTTCATGAAAACTACCTGCGAGGCGGAATGGACGACATCAAAAAACGATCAGCCCCCAAAAAAACCTGCGCCCCAAACACACTTTTTTTGCAGGACCCTTCGCAATTCCGCGAGCTGTCCCAATGGGATGTTGAGCTACGCCAAATTGAGGAGGGAACTATGAACTCTTCGGTATCCGTTTGGGCAGGTCTTGACCTTCAAATGATTGATTTGTCGTTTGATAAGGCTGTGTACCAAACTGGTGTTTCTCGCCCTGACATTCTAGCGTTTGGCTTACCAGACAAAGGGAGTGTACGGACTTGGCTTAACGGCTCACCCTCAGACACCGCTCTGATGAATTTTGGTAGCGGAGACCCTTTTGAAGGCATGAGCAATTCAACGCTCACAGGCCTGACCTTTGGCATCGACATCCGAAGGGCTCAACGGATCGCCGACGATTGCGGTCTTGATATCAGCACCGTGCGAAATGACGCTTTAAGATCTTTCGTTAGCGACGCTGGCAAGCTTCATTCCTTAGTCAAAAACAAAGCGCGCTTTCTAATTGGATCAGCGGCCGGACCAAGCTCTGATAGCGAAGAGAGTGATATGATCTTAGAGCTTCTGGAAATGCTGGTGGTAGGCGAAAAATGGGGTGATCGGCGAAACAGTAAAAATAGAACCCGTTTAGCACAACAAGCCGTTGAGTTCATGCGGGCCCATTTGATGGATAACGTTTCAATCGGTGAAGTATGTGCAGATATTCAGGTATCTGCATGCACTCTTCGTCGCGCGTTTCAGGACACATATGGAGTGAGCCCCAAGCAGTTTTATCTAAGAGTCCGTCTCGGTGCTGTGCGCCATGAACTGGTATCCTGCTCGCCAAAGGAGAGTATATCGGACATCGCAAACGCTTACGGATTTTGGCACATGGGTCAGTTCGCGCGAGACTACAGAGCACTCTTTGGACAACTGCCGACACAAACGTTGTCAGGCAAAATGAACTGAAACAGAGCTTGGCAACAGTCTTTGGCGCAAAGTTTGTGTTAAGCAATTGTAGTTGCGGAGCCACTGTCAGAGTTCAGTGGCTAGCGACGCTGAGACCTTGGCAGTACGCGGCCTAACTTGTCCGCAACACGAGAATTGCAAAGTCGGATTTTGTAGGTCCGCTTCGGGCTGGTTGCGGTCAACCATGCTCATCGTAGAGACTGGTGGTACATAGTTCCGCAGAGCAGTGCTGGGGAAATGCTTATCCGGGGCGCTTTGGTTCCTAGCAGGAGAGGCGCTTAGAAGAAGCACGCACTACTACAACTACAGTCGCCACAGACTTCTTATGTCAAATTTTGGTTAATGGCGGCAGGTAAGCTGTACTAGCGGTCTGGGTCTGTATCGAGCTTGCCCCAGAGATCATCAACCATATCTGAGAAGCCATCATTCGAGGCCTCCTTGGGCAGTAGACCAGCTCTTCGCCGGCGTTCGACCTCGGCCATTAGTTCTTCCTCTGTGGCTGATTCAACCACATCACATCGAAGAGTTTCAATCTCGTCCGCTGTCCACGACTCAAATTTGTCAGCGTAGAAGCCTAGGGAATACGGCTCGTCATCAGACATCTGCTTGATCACAGCATTCCAATCGTCATTCTGGTTCGATTCCTTTTCTATCCACTCGTCTGGTTCGCGAATGGACTCACGGATCAACGACAGCAGCTTTGCCTGAGCGCTTTTTTCACCAGCACCAGTCCCTGCAAGCCAAAGGTCTGCGATCTTGCGAACAAGCGACCAAACAGTTTGATTTCGTGGGTGGTCTTCGATTCTACCGCCAAGGCCTCGTTCTTCAACACCGAGCTGTTCAGATGCCCTCTCATTCATGCGGATATTGTAATCAGACACGTCAGCCAGATCTGAAGCGTTCTCAGCAATGGCTCGAGCGACCTCGTTTTCGCCGACATAGACAACCACCTTCAACATCCCGCTACCCCTTCCTTCGCCAGTTCATCACTCGGTCCAGGTAGCTGTAGTCCAGGTCTCGCATGATCCTTCGAACTCGCTCTGGGTCGACTTCGCGATCTTTTCCGGCAGTTTGGACGATGTGTCTGACGTAGATCGCCAACGCGACAATGATCACGGCGGATAAGATCAAGCTGATATGCTCCGCCCCCATCACTAAGTCTTCTTCCTTGGGTCTTCGATCCCGAGGTCGTCGAACACGTTGCCGCTACCATCAGTGATCTCGACATCATCGTCGTCAGTCACTAGATCCCAGGTGTTCTCTTTGACCCATTCATCCCGCCATTTGGGCGCATCGGCCGGACGCTGTGCAAAATCGGCGATTTGCTCGAAAATCATTTTGCGCAATGCAAGCCAGACCTCCGGACCCTCTTTGCGACGAGCTTGCAACTCTGCGATCAAGTCATCCAGAGGAACATCCTGTAACGGGCGCCCGAAGATCTCGTCTTCTGAAAAATCATCTGTCATCGCTCAACATCCTCGACACTGATCGTCAAGACTAAGATCTTGTTTGGTTTTACAGTGATCTCTTTTCCTTCAATCTCTCGAAGTTTGCCGTTCACCAAAGTCTCACAGATCACGAAAATTGGGATTTCCTCTTCTGTAGTCTCGTCACTCATCTGGTTTACCCTGCGGATCAGGCACCTTTCGCGACCGGATCTCATCCGAGGTAATCGGCTTGGTTAGTTTTGCTCGACCAGCCGCAATTTCAGCCTCCCGAAGCCTAAGCAAACGCAAGGTTTGTTCATCCAGCTCAACGTCGTCGTCATCACCCATCAGACTTCTCCCGAGTATAATAACAGTGAGAACAGAGCACTTGAGACCTGTCGGCTGTCCGAACGATGTCACCAACGTGGCCACACTCTTCACACGTCACGCCGCATCGAAACTTCATCCAGTCAGCGTACTCCTGAATGAGATCGTGGTATCGACTGAAACCGATGGAAATCTTGCCATCCTGGCCTTTCTTAATATTCGAGATCTGAATAGTTCCGGGGTCCAGTGCCCTGAACTCCTGACTGAAGGAAAGCTTGTGGAGTGCTTGCGAAATCACTACGAGCCAGCCCTTTCCGACCGCAGGAACAAGAGATGCGCAATCCGGGGAAACGAGGTCTGGATAGTTTTCCACAATGTCCAGCCTCAGGCTGTCGGGCCAGGATTCTTCGGCGCCCTCAAATCGCCGGCGCAGAGCATCATTGTAGCACCAGCTACAAAGCGTCGTCACAAACCCAAGGATGCTCTGGCGTTGGGCAGAATTAGAACAACCTTCACAGGTATGCTCAATCTGATCGACACGCCACTGGATCTCTTCACTCGTAGCCTGGTTGCAGCCCGGGCCCTCATAGACGCGCAAGCCTCCCCATTTCTGTTTGATCTGAACGATGGACGGGCGTTCATCACCAAACAGGTCGGGCTGCTCGTCGATCAACCTCTTCACTTTCTTAAGTGCAAGCGTAAGCTGCTCCGCCCACCCGGCACGATACTCACCAAGCTGCTTGAAGACGCTTCCATGAATATCATTCCAGTCGACAACACTGCTCATCACTGACCTCCGGGCCCGCGCCTCTTTGAGATCGTGTGAAACTTCCGCTATAGCAGTCATCATACGGTCGACCACTTCACGGCCATCACACTCGACATGCAGACCCTCGGTCGACCATGTGACGTCAGAGACGTGCGGAGCTGGGTAGTTGTGCGCCATCACCATACGCATCTCTTCGGCGTACCAGGCGTCAAATGAGCGGAGATCATCTGGAGCTCCATGGTCCTCGATCACACCTCGAACCTTTTCCCGGAATTCCTTCCAGCTCTTTTCGAAATCATCCATCAGTCACATTCTCCAGAACTTGGTCTTGTTGAGATGGAAGACCCCTCTCGAGACTTGGCAAAGGGCAATCGGCGGGACATGACCGGTGGCCAGCGAGCCCGTATTCATGAGCTTCCGGGCGTAGTCCTCATCATCGTCGCCTTCGATAATTTTATTGAAGATCACTTGTTGTTCGGCGGTCATCACCAGTCCTTCTTCACGCACGCGGGGCACCGATTACGGTCATCCGTTCGGTCGATCTGACCGAAATAGCCACAAACTGAGCAGGTCATTTGATCCCGAACAGGATTTTTCCGAACGCCAAAGAACCTCTTCCTTTCAGGGTGGCGCTTGCTCGCGACATCATGCGCGCACCAACAACACAGGGTCGTGTACCAGCCGTTCAGAAGTTGGGTCTCAGCAGCGTTTGAGCATCGCTCACAGGTACGATTTGCTCGTGCAATCGTGGTGGTGATCATCGACTGGATGTGTCGATCATCACACCTGTGGTAGATGCGGAGCTGTCCCAGCTTCTCCTTGATCTGGAGGACAAAGGGGTAGGTGGCACCCTTCAGATCGCAGTATTCCTTAACCTCTGTGAAGAGCTTTGTGGTCAAGCCGGACCAGCCTTCGGGTGTGCGTCCGAGGCTCTCCTCGACCGATTGCTTGATGTCGTCGAAATCAATTGCGTTCGTAACTTCGTCCGCCATGTCGGACACCTCCTGAGGATGGTAGGAGGCGTCGGAATCGAACCGACTCGTGCACTCTAATCTGGAGCAATTACAAGGATATAAGCCTCGCCCGCATACCAATGCTGCCTCCCACGGATTTCGCGTGGGTTATCGACCTCAGGCCGATATTCGATGGCAGTGGATGCGTTTGTTCGTCATGAAACGAAGCTGAACCAGTTCGTATGACCATGTCAAGACGGAGTGTGCTGCACTTCGAAATTCACCGCGTAGTTCCGGGAACCTTCTAGCTTAGCGTGTGCCAAAAAGAATGAAGCATCCTATTTTACGGGTCAGTACAGCGTCGAGTAGCTCTCAGACAGCGAAACGATTCGATCCCCTATGATCCGGACGCGAACTCAGAAACTCCGTCGATAGTTCGCTCTGAACCGACGCGCGTCTTTTGATCTGCGTCTGATGCGCTCTGTTCTGGAAAAATACAAAAGTCTTGATCTGACCAAACCTCAGCGGCAGCATTGACCTGTATCTTTCGAAAAATGGAGATCCCGGTTGCAAGACCTTGTAAGCCTCATTCCATTTAGCGTCTCGAGTCATTTGTGATGATACGTTCCTCACCTGAATTACTGGCGGTTTCGAGGCGTTGGTATGAAATACTCAGAACCAAGAAGAATACTGATGAGTTGCAGAATTTTCTGTCGAAAGCAGATGAACTAAGGTTCGTTGGAACTGGCGAAGGTGAGTTTTGGAGCGGGCGAGCAGTTCGCGGTGGGGTTAGCAGCTTTTTCGCGGAGATTCCGGCACCGGTCGTTTTCGAAGAAGTTGAGGCGGAAGCCTTTGAAAACGGAGAAACGGGATGGTCGTCCTTCGTCCATAAGATTCAGTTTGTCGGCTTTGATGAAGCCGTCTTTTATCGCACTGTCCTAATTTTTGTCTTGGAGGGAGCGGCTTGGAAGATCATTAATCGCCACGCTTCAGTGCCAACGCCAAATATTGAGCTCGTGGGTAAAGAACAGCCGGCCATCCAAAAACTGGTCGATGCTGCGCGTGAAGAGGGACCCGAGCTGATCCAAACCGAAGGTTTAGCTTCGGTACTTTTCACTGATGTGGAGGGCAGTACAACTTTAGCGGAAGCGTTGGGTGATCAGCGTTGGTCGGTGCTGATCGAAAACCACTTCCAAGTCTTATCGGCGATCATTGAAAAGCATAATGGCCAGTTCGTTAAATCCCTTGGAGATGGAACGTTGTCAGTCTTTCCGTCTGCGAAAGAAGCGCTAACGGCCGCTATCAAGATTCAGAAGGCCATTGCATCGGCAACCGGGGAGCCATCTTTCGGTGTTCGGATTGGGATTCACACCGGTGATGTCGTGCAATCTCGTGGAGATTTTTTCGGTACTGTGGTCAACAAAGCGTCACGCATAACGACCGTTGGTGCGGAAGGCGAGATACTCGTTTCAGATGCGACTCGCGCCATGGTCGGAGGACGAACCGATTTCTCATTTTCTCAAATAGAACCCAGACTCCTGAAAGGTCTACGCGGTCACCACGTCTTGTATCGGTTGGAGTGGCAAGATTGAGTATTACGGCTGCCTTAACGCCGACAGATCACACGGATACCCCGCAGAGCTCGGTCGCAAAAGTCTTGCGGTACGCACCACAGCTCACATCGCCAGCAATTCCCGATGAATGGCGACCATCGCCCAGGTGTCGCGCGTGCAATACGCCACAAGATCAGAATAGACCTTCTCGCGCGCTGGATCATCCGGTTCTGTCAATGTTACGTCCTTCCAAAGACGAGATGCGCTTGCCCCCTCTTTGATGTCCAGATCATCGTATGAAAGTTCTGGCAAAAACGCAGGAAGAACGGCCTTGACAGAGGCGCTTCCCTTGAACGCGGGATCGTTGATCACTTCATCCGCAAACGGCTTCATAAGATCTACAACCCGTGCGTTTAGGCCTTCCAGGAACTCTGCATGCTCTGGATAAGTTTCCGCCATTTCCGCATTGCGCGATTTCTCGAACGGCGCATACCAAACCACTACAGAGCCAACGTCTCCCATGTCCTCACGTAGCCTTTCCAGTAAGGCTGGCATCGGGTTACTGGCGTCTCGGTGGAGATACTCCCTGTGCTCAATTTCTCCGCCAGGCTCATGCTGGATATGCAAGGAATACTGGAAAGCCACTTGCTGATAGGGACGCGTTCCGTCCCAGGGTGGCACCAAACTCTGAGACGTTTCGTAGTCAAAATAATAGACCGGATAGACAATCTCGCTCAGAAACCTGCTCAACTCCTGATGATCGATTGTGCGTGCACCGTTCGCCACTGCTCTCAAGTAGCGTTGTGTCGACTTGCCCAACACAGATGGATCAGTGATCTCGTCAATCTTTGTGATCCCATTTGCGATGAGTTCCGAGGCTTTTTCCGCGTTCATGAACGGAAGGCGGTGAATGCTGTCTTGCACGATTGGAGGGTCGAGCTTTTCGCGAATGTCCAGCCATTCACCGTAGGATTTAAGGCGCGCTCGTTCGGGGGATGGATCAGGCATCGTACCACTGGCAACGACGCTCAATGCCTGATCAATCCTAGTGCGTGTTTTTTCGAGCTGCTCAGTCACCGCATCCGTGATGTCAGTGATGCTGACAAGCTCTTGCGGATTGATTTCGCCATTTCTGAAGTAATCACGGTTCACATGTGCCACTTCGCAGCGCGAAATGGGGAACCCGGCTGCCTCAAGCACGACACGCTGGAATGCGAGATCAAAAGTGTGTTCGGGCTTTGCAGATGTCCCGCTCTTGATCTCTGTCAAAACGTACCCATCGCTACTGCGACTCACGATGTCGGAGATGCAAGTTATGGTTCCATCTTCATAGCGTCCCTGTGCCACGGCGTTCGCACCATCTCTCCAAGCATCCAGAGTGCGCGCGGGCAGAGCCTGGTATTCTGAAAAATCTGAAAAGCCGAGTTTTATGAGATCACCAAAAAGCTCCTCTGCATAAGGTTCAAACGCGTGCCCCTCGTCAAAGCGTGCTTGCAATGAGGGGTCAATTGGCGGCAACAGATGCCCGGCGTGTTTTTTGATCCATAGCCAGGCAGGGTGCCTGAGAAACATCATGTAATCTGATTTGGATAGCATCGTGTAACTTGCATCCCAGAATTGATGAAACCAGTGGAAGACCATCATGGTCAGCTATTGAGAGCAGCTTTTCTTTGGTGCAGTCGGCGTCACCACTCTACCAAAGCCTCATGTAAATCGTACGGATAGCTCGGTGTCCATCACGCCACCAAAACCAGCTGACCATTGTTCGCCCGGC
This sequence comes from Ruegeria sp. BK1, assembly GCF_056535645.1. NCBI lineage: Bacteria > Pseudomonadati > Pseudomonadota > Alphaproteobacteria > Rhodobacterales > Roseobacteraceae > Ruegeria > Ruegeria sp. BK1. The sequence continues at coordinate 3,076,656 of NZ_JBQFIS010000001.1, forward strand.
GAAACTGGCCATGCGTCCGTCAATGTGCCAGTTGTGACTAGCTCGCCTCCTTGAAGCTGGTCGTCTTTGGAAAGCAGAGACACAAGATGAGCCAGGACTTTGATTGGGCCTCCAAGCGCGTTTTCACCCTTGCCGGCCTCGATAGCCTCGGTGCCCTTGAACAACGCTAGTGGCACTTCGGCCAAGCCGATCAAAACATCATGCGTCGCCGCGATTTTGTCGCCAAGAACAAGGCAGCCGTGCAATCCTTGTGCTGCGATTGAATCTTCGACTGAGAATTTCCAGTCGGGATAAATCGATTGCACGATTTCAAACCCTGGAGCGACCCACTCCACGCAACCTGCCAACTGTTCATTGTTCATTTCAGCCGTCGGCGCATCGCCGAGGCCAAGTACGATTTCTGGCTCGATTCTCGGTTCTGAATACCTTGCCAAGTTTACCGGCTGATCAGTCGAAAACAGCCCATCTGAGTGGACCTCTCCCCAAATGGGTTGATCCACACCATAAACAGGCCAAATCGTGCGGTTCGTGAAGCCGACTTTTCTGCCAACTCTTTCTTTGCCCAAAATCTCGCGGACACGACTAGCAATCGAATATGCGTCATCCAGCGATAGCTGTCCTGCCTCTGAAGACAGTTTAGGTATCTGCTGGGCAGAGGTCAGGGCATCAGCGATTGTCTTAGCGTTAGCTTCAATATCTCTTGTCATATTCGCATTATACGCGCCTACGGCTGGATTGCGATGCAATCAAGGTATTGAAGAACTAGGCTCCTCAATTCACAGGTATGAAAAACGATGCTAACTATTGGCCCATTCCCTAGGAGACCTGACATGACCAAACTTCGCCTTTTTGGTATCGTCATCCTTTTCCTTGCAGCACTAAGTGGGCTTTCAGAGCACCTGTTTTATGGCGGTGTCGATCCAAACGGCGTTCTGCAAGAAAGCTTCTTTTTGCCGCTGACTTTCATTCTCGCAGCAATTGGCATCGTTGTGCTCGTAGCTTCTTTGTTCCAATCGCGGCGTGACTGAGACGCGTCCGTCTGTTCCAAAACGCAAATCGGGTAATCTCCAGGATGGCGACCTCCGCCCAAGTCTAGGCAGGCCTCCTCAAATTGGTAACGTTCGACCGCACCTCCCGCTAGGAACATGCATAACCCGACCGTCAATACGGTGAGCGCCAACAGTATCTTCGTACTCCGTGTCATTTCTCAGTTTATTGTTTCATTCTCTTGATGTCAGTCAACCAGCTTTCAGATCTTGTCGAAAATTGGCAAGCTCTGAAACTCAAACTTCAAATTGGTTTCGTCGAGTTTCTGAATAAGGGACGCGCTCTCGATCAGATCAATCTCGGTCCAGAAGTTTTGGCCTACTAGCTTGAAAAGGTGCGTATCGGCGGAGCGGTGAGCATCTGCATTGATCTTAGCTTTCGACTCCGAAACCCAATGATCCATGCCTATACTCAATGGCGCTGTTCAGCGCCCATCAAGCTCGGGAAAATCGTTTCAAGGCTTGACCTTTTGCGATTGCTTCTACGCAAAGGTGGATTTGGTCGGAATGTAAAACCCGGCTTGTCTTGCCTCGCAGTAAATGCACGAGCAGGTCTGCATTGCGCAGACCTTCCCGTGTTGTGAGCTTGCTCAAATGCCACAACAAAAAATCCAAAAAGATAAACTTTGTTTTTCAAGTCCTAAGTTGAGGTAGCTTCGCTTGTACCGCGAGAGGAGAAAGTTGGTGACAAACAATAGGCCGTTCCCACTAAGTCGAATTGCTCAGCGCATCACTCTGGCGAATATCTCATTCTTAATCTTGGCGTATTTCTTACTGTCCGGCGATGCCCAGGCCCAAAGTTCGCAATCTTGCGTTGAAGTTGGTGCTCCGCGTCAAGAATACACTGCTGGAACAGAGACCATTCTTAGCGGGCAGACGATATCCTCTACTGTTAAATCCTGCCTGCCAATTCCAAACGGGCCCATCACGGCGCTTCTGATTGGTAATTCCACCATAACGCCTTCTGGGGAAATTGAGCTGTATGTCCCGGGGCAGAGTCAAAATCCAGACAGAGCATCGGTACTGACTTTGTTGAACGTCGATGTCGCGGCTGGGAGCGGCGACTTTGTTTCACGGGAGGCCCTGACGACGCAAATCAACGGCAAGCTACGGGTGAATATTATAGGCACTTCGATTGGTTCGGGAAGGTCGATGACATTCGCACCCGCCAATGGTGGAGACGTTGACCCTACCGAGGTGTATTTCCAATCAGACACGCCGTTAACTTACGATAACTTGACAGTAACAAACGCGACGGAAATCGCGTTTGGTGTGATCAACATTCAGACAAGAATTGCTCAAGCGTCTGATTTTACACTGACCAACAGTTCAATGACGGCCACCAGCAATATGGTGATCGGTGCTGGTTCAACACTTCGGCTTGACGCGTCCAGCAGCTTAACCACGGTCGATTTTGATAACTTTGGTACTCTGGCCGGCAACGGCACCGTGAACGCATTCAATTTCAACGTGAGAAATGGCGCTGTTCTTTCACCAGGCTCCTCGATTGGGACGTTGAATATTAATAGTGCAATTTCCTTCGATGCAGGGTCGACGATTTTGTCGGAAGTCGACCCCGCAGCGGCACAAAATGCGGATCTGGTTTCGTCAACAGACGCAGTCACTGGTATCAACAACGCCACCATACAAGTCGAAGCCGTTCGTCCCGGCCTGACTGCGCAGGACTATGCTGCTGGCAACGACTACACGGTTTTTCAAGCCTCGAGTTTCGATGGAAACTCCCCAACTCTTGTTGCCGGAGGATCTCTGCCCGCCCTATCCAGTCTGAGTATCTCAAACACGCCAACCGCGGACGGTAGAATTGATATTGCGGTTTCGACACTCCCCGTTTCGAGTTTACCGCAACATCCATCAGTTGTTGGATCTCCCAATGCAAGCAACCTTGCTGGTGCGGTGGCCAACACCACAAACACGTCTCCAGGAACCAACCTGACCAACGGCACAACCTTGGGCAATGCCGTTAACACGCTTACCAATTCAGGTTTGGCTGGGTTTAATCGTGTGCACGCAGAACCCTATTCCTCCAATTTGACCGTTGGGCTTGAGCAACTCGACCTGATAACCAACACAGTGCTGAGCCACGCTGACTGCCGCAAGTATCAAGCGGTTGGCTTCAACAATGAGGATCAACCTATTGCATCGGGAGACATCGACTCGGCCCAGAGCCCGAGCGGCGCAATAGACTGCTCTGATCGGCGCTGGTGGATCGACACGGCCTATGTGAGCGGGGACGTTGATGGAAGCAATGGCCTTGGCACATTCGACTATTCGCTGGGCACCATTTTGGTTGGAGCTGATGTCGCAAGCACCAATAGAGGTGTGGTCGGCGTGTATGCAGGTTTTGGGACATCCTCCATGGATGAACACGATCAAGTCGATCAGGACTTTTCGACCGACAGCTATCATGTGGGCGTGTATGGGCGTACAACAACAGGAACTTGGGAGTTCTCCGGACTGATCGGTTACATGTTCGGTGAAACTGATGCCAAGCGGAACAACCCTTCTGTTGATGGCTTTACGGGGGGCGAGGCTAAATCGGATTTGGACCAAGAGGGAATCCACGCCGGTATCCAGGCACGGAAGTTGTTTAACCTGGAGAGCGGTGCAAGGGTTTCTACGGTTTTCGGATTGAACTACGGGCGTATCCAACAAGGTTCAGGCACAGAGACTGGCGGTGGTGATTTCAATTACTCGATTGAAAAAGCGGATGCAGAATCGCTGGTCGCTTCCATTGGAGTTGACTACCAGCGGGATTTCTTGACAGAGAATGGTGTGCTAACCCCAATCGCCTTTGCTCGTTACGAGTATGATTTTTTTGCCAACAAGGATAGTGAGCACGAAATCACTGTAACGAGCCCGATATTTGGGACATTCACGCAAGTCGGACAAAACCGAGGCGCCAATGGTTTCGTTCTTGGGCTTGGACTGGGCTATCAGATTTCTGATCTGGCAAGACTAACGGCAGGGTATGGTTACTCAGTTCGTTCCAACGGCCAAGAGCATGGCCTCGGTGCAAACTTAAGTGTTCGGTTCTGATTAGGGTGGAGCAACGAAGAGGAGTGGTAAGTTAGCTGCAACAACTTGCGGAAGCTATCGTGGCAATGTGAGCGTCATTCTCTAGCGATCAAAATTTGGGGATATTAAAAACATAAAGCCGCGATTTCTTGGCGTCGTCTGTCAGTATATAGAGAAGCCCTCTGGTCTCATCGAGAGCGATCCCTTCGGGATGTTTAACTTCCTTTTGTTTGCCATCTTCTGTGAACGTCAAACTGATAGACTTTATGGACTTGGACTCTGGATCGTAGACGAAGATTTGACGGCCTTTGTCACTCACAATCCAAAGAGAACGTGAGGACGGGGACCATGCTAGGCCGCTCAAATCCAGTTCATCATCATCTACACGCTCGGAGATAAAACCTGCATCGCGGGCTAAAGGAATGATCTCAATAATTTCGTCTAGCTCTGGCGATAACACCATTAACAACCTTGGTTGTCCCTCAATCCCAACGAAGACCCGCCCGGATTCCGGGTCAACGGCGATGCCTTCGGGTCCCTTGTTCAAAGGGTTGCCGACGAGTAATGCAGCGGCGGCCGAGTAACCTTTAAGAGATGTGAGAGGGATTGTAGTTAGTTGAATGGGGTCAGTCGGGTGAACGACTAGAATTGATCGATCAGTTTCCTGAAGTACTAAAACAGACCCATCTTTTCGTGATGCGACGCCCTCCAGATCTGATCCCGCCAATGAAGGCAGCTTGAATGAGTTTCCTAATGCCCCGTCGATTCCAAGTAGGTGCAGTTTAGGTTCAGCGTCGCTTACTGACCATAAGAAGCCTTCGGCGTTGGACAGAGACAATCCTGAAGGCTCTGAGAAGCCTTCCGATTTATCCGCCACCTTGAAGGAGTCGATGAGTGTCAAACCGGGGTTGTCGGCATGGGCGAACTCGATCCAAGCCAAAAATGCGACAGCGGCGCTTGCAAAGGAAGCCAATTTCGCAAGCTTGGGGAAGCACCGTGAAAACCCAATTTTCGACCGAAGCAGCTTGTGTTCTGACATTGGATATTCTCGCGCATGAACCACTTCCCTGTATCAGCGTTCGTATCACAGTCCGAATGCGATGTCCGAAGAATGCACGGTAATCTCTTTACCTGATCGCGCCTGTTGCGATTGAATTGGACAAGATGGCGGAACGCAATCTGCCAGAGCAAGCAGGAAGGAAGTTAAGTTGAACAAGACTTTCCCACTCATGGCCGCGCTATTGATGGTGCTGTTGCCAGGCGCTGCGGTAACACAAATCGACCCCGCTACGATGCTGGCCGGTACTTCAGAGTCGGAAATACTTATCGAACGACGTTGGATACAGTTTCGGGGCAAACAGGAACTGTATTTTTTTACTCTCGACGTCATCGTAACTGTCATATTGACTGGACTAATCGTTTATCACCCTGTGAGGCGGAGAGCCCGCAGAAGTGTCAGTGATATCATGATGCCCAGGCTGTTCTTCCTATACGCGCTTGTCGGCATGGCGGTTGGATTCTTGGTAGTCCAGCACGGATCAATGATCGGGTTCGTGATCTTTGGAATAGGAGCCCTGTTGAGGTTCCGATCAAATATGGATGACCCGGTCGACACGGTGGAAATGATTATAGTGACCGTGCTTGGGCTGGCGGTAGGGCTGGGCTTGCCCTTGATGGCCACATTGGTGGCGGTTGTATGTTGGTGTTTCATTTGGCTCGGTGGGCGAAACAAGGGCGTGGAAATTTCGCTCAAGGCTTCAGACGAAGAGCACTCATTGAAAGTCAGCGGAGCCATTGAAGCCATGGCCGCAGACGCTGGCTGGAAGCTGGTCAGAAGACACCACGTTCCCGGCAAATCTCGCGTTTCATTGCTTTTCATTACCTCGGGTGGATTGTCGGAAGCTCGGATCGAAGAGATGATAAACGATCTGGTCCCTGATAAAGTTGAGCTGAAACTCAACCTCTAGTCATTTCACAAGGTCTAAGCGTTTCAGCACCGCATTCGGGGATCTGATCTCTTTCGGGAGCGATTTGAAGTTTACTGACCTTTCGAAATCAGGCCCTCGATATACTGCTATCCCAAACTCTCCACTTGGTTGGAACGTAACATGAGTGAAGCTGTGAGGTGATTTGACATTGTCACCAATAAGCCGTCGCGGGCCACCTCCCAAACAAGCTTGGGAAACATAAGCCACACCGTCTTTCCAGCCTGGGTAGAAGGCATGATGGTGGCCTGACAGATGCAGAACGACACCGCTTTCCAAATAGATTTTTTCAAGTGTTGGGTCACCGATGATTTCGTGTTCGCGCTGGATCGCGAAGGGCCAAAGTGGGAGGTGACTGAAAGTGACAACCGGATTTCCATTTGCACCCAGTTCCACAAGTCGGTCCTGTTGATCACCGGATAGCGGCCCTAAGGTCGTAGCATCCAAAGATGCAAACGTTACGCCCTGCATCTCAAACGCGTAGAAGAACGGGTAGTCATCCGAAACCAGGAAGTCGACGTCTGGTTTTCGTGGTATCCATTCCTCTGCGTATATTTTTCTTTCACGCTCGAACCCACGGTACGCAGAGGCATCATGGTTTCCTGGCGTGACCGCAAATGGAATGCCGGCAGCCTCTAAAGGATCTGATACGGCCTCGTGAAACGCCTTCCACATATCCCTGACCTGTTTGTCGGACAAGTTGGGAATGCGCTGTCCCGCAACCATATCTCCGGTCGAAATAACCAGATCTGGATCAATCTCGACTATCCGCTTAATCGCTTTGTCGACGCGGGCATCGTATCTTACCGAACCATAGCTTCCGTTCAGATCCGATATGACGATAACATCCAATGCCGCCGCTTTGCAGGCGAGCAGAGCGGTCCAAATGAACACCGCAATAAGAGCAGAACACCTACGGGTCATTACAGTCCAAGGCCCCTACCTCGGTGTCGTTTCTCAAAAAGAATGCGACAGGATCCAAGTCGAACATCAAATCGCCATTTGAACAATTGCTCTGGAGGATGGACGTTGCCAGCGCAGTATTTTTGACAACTTGTGCAATCTGACTGTCTGACAAACCAAAGCTTTGCGATAGCCAGTCATGGATCGGGCCTTGGGTTTGAAGGTCACTATTCAATGCAACCAGGCGTCGATATGTGCTTGGAGAGAAGTGGCGAATTTTCTCCAGCATTTGAGTAGATTTCGCGAAGTTGGCATACTCGACACGCCCACCAGCATCGTTGTCGTTTAGATTGCTGCGACGGATCAATAACGCGTCGGCGGGAACGTCTCCATCGTTTGGTTCATGGTGCTTGGCTTTCTTATGCTTCAGTTTTCCGTCTTCGACCCAATACCAATAGGGTGTGAAGTCTATGTTTCCCACGCGGTCCTGCTGGCTAAAGATAAAATCAAGGAGAACAATCTCGGTAAGCTCTTGCATCCAAAAGGTCATCTGTTGGTCACTGACATCGGGACCGAGATCCTTGTTGATCATCCGGTCTTTACGGCCTTCTTTAACGCCCTCTGCAATGGCCTCTGGCATGGGTTTCGAAGAACGCAAAGCTAAGAAAGCGGGGGTTTCCTGAAAATCGCGGTTCTGACCTTTCCCCCATCCAGATTTGCGTGTGCCGTTGATTTCCGAGCCGTATCTATGCCCAGGACTATCGAGCAGTACACCGTATATTTGCGTTCGATCCGAAGTGAATAAATCGTCGGTTGGCTGGTATGAGGCTGGGTCAGCATCCGCAGCTGCGAAGACCCGCCAGCCTTCATGGTTCATGCGTCCGCCATGAGAGCCACCAGAAATCGCAAGGCCAGGCTCGGCGACCTCGGAAAAATGCGCCTGGGTGTCCATGCTACGCCAAACGGCGACTGGAATTTTTACAGTCGTGTCGAAATATCTGGAGAAATGATAGTAAAGCAGCGACGAGGTGGAAAAGGTTCCACTGGTGCCCTTTTGGTTCATGGTGGATTTGAATTTGGCCACCCTGTCCTTGGCCAGATCTTTCGCCGCCTTCCCCTCTTTGCAAGCGTTTCTCTCGAACTCAGAACGGTTCCCCGTGTAGGGTCCTTCCGAAATATCGTAGACGGCCATTCCTGGGCTGGTGCTCCAGGTTTTCGGGCAAATAGCAATTTCGGAGGCATAGAAATCGATCTCGCAATAGGCTGTCTCTTCCTCAAGATCGCTTTTTTGATACGCGCCCGTTGGAACTTTTTCGATCCGAATGCAGCGTTCCGTAACGCCGTTGGGACTCTCAAATGTTGTGGCTTCACCGAGGACATCGTCGCTCGCCCACAAGGCAGTGGGTGCAATGAAAGCCAGTGACCCCAGAAGATTGAACCTCATTTGGATACTCCTCCCGATATCATTTGGGGCAAATCGCTGCCTGTTGTTCGGTAGAGATCGTCAAATTGGGGTCGACACTGAATTTGGAGAACTTTGAGTCAATCCACTGGTCACACCCGCCTGAACATGGGGCACCGTTACGGGCCTCATTCCAATAGTCCTTGGCCCTTTCTTCCGTCCAACCGCAAAACTGAACGAGCGCCATTGCCGACAATGCTCCCGAGGAATGAACGCCCCACATGCAGTGCACCAGAACAGGACCCTTTCTAGGGTTTTCAATCACCTCATGTATGGACGCCATGACGGCACTGGGACGGGAGGATCTGGCGCTCTGATAGTCAAAGGATCCGTTTCCACAACTGGTGCGACCGTATTCAGTGTTTTTGCCAAAGTCGGCATAAAACCCGGTTGAAAACCCTTCACCGCACAGAGTTTCGCGTTGACCTTCACTTAGGCCAGTTCGATCCTTGTCGCCGCCCTTGAAACCGGATCGATACAACACTCCGCTTAAGACTGGGCGAAAGAAAGCGACACCATCAATGCCTCCGTCACCACCCTTTGAAAGCATTTGACTGTTGCTTGGACCGCCATTTCGACTGGTCACGTCAGAATTCGCAGCGGTTGCGAGAACACCAATGAATATGAGGGACGCCAAAAACCGCATGCCAAATCCTTTCTATTCTTGAACCTTTAATGCTCAAACTCTTGCGACCTGATTGTCTCTCGGAAAGGCTAGTTCATGACAACCATATGAAGTGGGTAAATAGCTTTCCGCTGTGAAACTTTAGATGGGCCACACGAGATTGATGATAACGACGACTACGAAGTAGGCTAGAACAACTTTCCAGTTCCATTGGTGCTTGTTTTCTTCGTTGATCACGCCAGCCGATTTCAATGCCAGGTTAGTGATGATTAAGGCGACAACGATGACCGCCGCGTGTGCCAGGTCGAATTGCAAGTTTGGGCTCCTTCTCTTGGATTTGGGATTGATGGAAATTTGTCAGCAATCACCTGATGGCAGCATAGCTACATCTGAGTACCTTCCCTCAGACGTCGTGATCTGAGCACATGCACCTGTATCCTTGTTAAACCAGTACGAGGTCAGCCCTTCGCTTCGGATGAGTTCAAATCCGAGACTTTGGATGCCCATTTCAGCTTGGCCCGCTCTTGCCCCTTCAAATGGCGAAAGATCGCTAGAGCTGCCCACAGTTGGTGCACTTGCATCCACCGATCCGCCACTCTCTTCGCATGCTGCAAGTGCAGAAATACATACCGCGCCGATCACCATTAGGACATTGGTTCTCATGTGTTTTTCCTGGCTGTTTTGGGAACGTGTTCAAGGGCTTCTGGTCGATCACCTATTCAATTCCGAAAATTACGTTGTAGCCGACGGAAGAGTTGCTGCGATTGATAACCTCCACAACATGATCACCAGATTGCCAAAGCTGCCCTCGATACTCCTTGTCCGCCGACATCAACCCTAACAGTTCAGATCCATCGGGGTTTCGAATAACGTAGTCCAAGGAGCCATTTCGCGGAGCAACGCGGACGTATAGGAACTGTTCGTTTTTCGCACCGAGAACATATTGCTGGGATGCTCCGGGCGCGAGTTGGCCAACGAGTTCTGCGCCAGTGGAACCAGAACCAAATTTGACACGTTGGCTACCGGTAGAGCCGGCGGCGCCTGCCATGGCTCCACCGCCATCATCCATCGCTTCGACAACCGACATCTCGCCGATGCTTCCATCCTTGTACGCGATGCAGCGCCAAAGTGTTCCACCTGCATCTCGCAGCATGACCAGCGTACCAGCTTCCGAGAACTGTGAGCTTTCAATCGTACCTGATTGACCGTCTGGTCCTCCAACCTGCCGCAAATGGTCAATACAAGCGTCGTCAGCTTCTGACATCGCAAATGCAGCTGTGCCCGCGATTGCGAACATGGGTGTGAGGAGCTTGAGTAAAATGAGTTTCATCAGATGGTTCCCTATTGGCTTGTCCTTACAGTTTTGTTCCGTGCAAAGCGGAACCTCACTTCGCTTCTCGTAACTTTGACAGAAATTCATCGCATGCCTGCGCGCTGCCGACGATCTCGCCCGTCGTTTCAATTCCTTGCATTGACGCCATCTCGGAATTCACGCGATTCAGGATCTGGTCCGCTTGCTCGGCGGTGATCAGGTTTTCGGCTTGTGCTCCTTTCAATGTGGAGCAGACACCGGCGGACAAGCCTGTCGCAACGCCGACACCTACCGCGGCCCCGCCACCCAAGGTCATCGCCCCGACCACGCCGAGGACGAGCCCGACCACAATGCCCAAGATCACTTTTCCCATGTTTTCCTCCCTTTTGGTGAGACAGAGCTCCGCCTTCACTATTGGCGAAAATGCGTGCCCATCTGCAAATCAAGACCAGCACTGACAGGTTGAGCACAGGCGCAATCGCCGCAAACCACGGTTTGGCCGACTCCGAGACCAAGTCCGCTACAAGTATCCAAGGTAGTCCCAACGGTAGAAGGAACACTCCGGACAAAGGGTCTCGTTCCTGTCCCAACCAGCCAAATGTGCCCGTCAAGAATGCAACCAACGCCAACAGGTACAGGACCGCGAATACGATGATGGTGGTTCTACAAACCAAGTCGAGCCTCAGCAGATCAAGCCAGGGCTGCGCAGCCGTTTTCAGCTACGCAGCAGACAGGTCACAATGCGCCTTCGTCACCCAGGAACTCGATACCAGCTGTCGTGCCATCACTGTAAGCAATGCAGTTCCAAGGAGCGCGATCCTCGCCAACGCCGACTGTGACCTGTGTTCCCGCCTCGCTAAACGCGGATGAGAGCACCACGACTTGTGAATTGTTCGTTGTGCTGGCTACATCTCGCAAACACGCTTGCTGAGCCGGCGTGAGTTCGGCGGACGCGCTTGATGTACTCGTATCGTCGCAGGCCGCAAGCAGTGCGAAACATGTCGTGCCTGCAATCATCACCATCTTGTTAGACATTTTCTTCTCCCTCTGGTTCCCTTAAAATTTGTGAAATTGGATGCACTAGTTTGAAGCTCTCGCGTCTGGGCAGTCAATAGAACATACCTCGATCCTGTGACTGCCTTTCCTAAAACTTGCCGCGGGGGCTTGGTCGGTGGAACGATATTTCGTTGACTATCTGGGTCGCCAATAACGCGTGATGGCCGAATGACGTCGCTGGCAAGAGCTAGAGCGAGCTTCGGAGAGAGGGCGAGTTCGTTGAGTCTGAGCATCGCGTCCTCTCAAGCACGATCACTTTAGAAAGTCTTCCAACCGCCAGCACTCACTCTAGCGGCTGGAAGGGCCCGGCAACGCGAGCAACAACGACAACAACGGAGGTAAAATGAAAGTTGTGTCGAATTCGCATGTTTGAATCTATTTTTTAATAAATCAACATTTTTTCCGCGCGTAAACTTCTTTACGCTCTCGTACGATAGGCGTCTGCCTTCAAACAAAAAGGTTAGTGGGCGCATCCTTAGGGTCGCGTGAGTTCTTCTGAGCGGCGAAGCGTTTTCGACGCACAGAAAGTCAATAAAGGAGTGAAAAATGGGATTTGGTGAAGCCGTTAAAACGTGTTTTTCGAAATACTTCCAGTTTTCCGGCCGGGCTTTACGCTCAGAATACTGGTGGTTCTTCTTGTTTGTGGTTCTCGTGAGTGCCGCTTTAGCAATGTTGGATTCGATCCTTTTTGGAACCAACCCCGACACGGGCCAAGGCTCTCAGGTTCTGTCCTCCGTTTTTCAACTGGCCGTCATAATACCCATGCTCGCCGTCGGTTGGAGAAGGCTGCACGATACAGGGCGACCTGGCTGGTACTTGCTGTTGCCAATGGCGCTCAGCATTACAACGCTTTTTGTTATGCTGGGTGGGGTGGCGTTCTTTTCGGTATTGGAGCAAGGGACGGATAACCCCGATGCATTGCGAGGACCCGCGGCCGTCCTGGGCGTAACCGGTATTGTTGTTGTCTCAATTCTTCAATTGGTTCTGTCCATTCTGATGATCTGGTGGCTGACGCGCCCTTCGGAAGAAGGCGCAAACGAATACGGCGCACCTGTTTCCTGACCTGGTTGCCCAGGTAACGGGCCGGAATCTCTGCTGGGTGAAAGTCCGAACCGCAACACCATGGAGAGTGAAAATGAGTTTCAAAACGATTTCCATTGGAGCGTTGATGATGGCAATGGCGACCACTGCATCGGCGGAGTGGTCGTTCAGTTCCGGGCCTAATCCCAATGCATTTATTCAGACCGGAAACATGACGCTGGAACTTCAGTGTAACCGTATCCGCTTTGCTCCGGCTGGATACGAGGACAGCCAGGACATTGCGGACAAGCAGGGGCTTTCCATTCGTTTCTTGAAGAACGGCACCACCGAAGTTGGCGCATTTCAGGTTGGCGCAGAGAACGCTGACGTGCAGATCGTCGACAATTATCCTGTCGAGGTCAGTTTCAATAGTCAGCAGGATTATGGTTTTGTGCTGGACCAGCTTGCGGCCAATGCATCGGTTAATTTGTCGATGATTGATCAAGATGTCAGTTACGGAATCTTTGACTTGAAGGGTTCCAGCTCGGCAATCCAGTCCCTTCGTTCCGCCTGCGAGTCAGATTTTAACCAGGGGGCCTCCTACGAAGCGCCCGAAGGCATCGTCTATTGTGGTGGCGGGGCGATAGAGCGCGTGATCGAACCCGTAATTTTGGACAATCCAGAGGGGGAGTGGGACGCGCGAGTAACGGTCAACGGCGAGTCGATCAGAGCCATGACTGCCTACAGTTACTTCGGAAATTCTGAGCCGCCGACCGGATTTGTCGTAGCCCTACTTGGGGAAGACAGGTCCGAGTTTCTGATTTTTAACGAAGGCTCGGCAAACTGGCTGGAATACGGGGACTACAGGTATGATCAGTGCAATTGATACCGCCTTCCAACCGGCTTCCCAATTGGCAAGCTACTTGAAACGTTTGGTATCTGCGATCCTGCTTGGTTCGGGCCTGGTTTGGACCTCACCAGTTGTCGCGGCTGACGTTTCGCAACTTCCAACCGGTTTACGAGCAAAGGTTGATCTGGCGGCGCAGGCATGCGCGGAGTTCAACAACGGTCAGTTTGACTTAGATTGGGGCGCGGTTGAAAGGATCGATCTCGACGGAGATCTACAACGCGACTGGGTTTTGAATGAGTCTGGTTTTGCGTGTTCGAGCGCCGCATCTCTTTACTGCGGAACTGGCGGATGCATGTCACACTTCTTGATTGAAGAGGAGGTTCAATCCTTGCTCAACCAGGGCTGGACGGTTGTTGATTTTGGGCGTCAACGCGTTGTTGTTGCGGATATTCATGGATCCAATTGCGACGGAATAAACCCAACGCCTTGCGTCACCGCCAGTGTTTGGGATGCGGACGCTAAGACGTGGCGCTCGTCTGCTGGCGATTGGGAATAAGTTGCAATTAGGCACTGCAGATAAGCCTGAGAGCCTGTTTGTTCGATGAGTTCTCTGCAGCATGCAAACTTATGGGCAAATCGTACAAAGCTATGCGCAAATACCGCGTAAAGGTTTACGCAAAGTTCCAAGATTTTCTTTAGTCAAACCAACGTGGGCAATGCAGCGTATTGCGCAGACCTACAGGAAATCGCCGGAGGCATTTTCGCCATCGGCATTCCCGCTTCCGTCAGTCGAACCCACCCGGTTTATGCCCGAAGAAGACCTTGATGACATCCTCGATGATGTTCCACGTCACGCGGCTGCCGTCCCGGACGAAATAGCTATCTCCTACATCCAGATCGGTGGTGTGCCCTGTACTGTAGTCGATTATTTGGCAACGGCCGGACAGGATAGTCATTAGCTCATCCCCCTGTTCGGTGCATTCAAACACTCCTTTGGTGCAGCGCCAGATTCCGGCGCGTGTTACATGTCCGGGGCCGCCGTCGTCCATCCGGCCAGAGGCTTTGGGCTGACCTTCCAATATCTTGTAGTCGCTGCTGGGGTTGTCGAAAGGCCAGACCTCCAAGGGGCCGATTTCATCCAGCGTCGTGTATTTCCGCATAGTCGCTCTGTCATCTCTGTTTTGCGGGGCAGGTTAGCCGCCATGCTGCCGCAGGAAAGGGCCAATCTCCTGAAAAAACTCGTCAAAGCCCGCGTGCCCTCGGATCATGCAGTGATTGGCGCCCGGAAGTTCGACGAATTCGGCGGTTGGAACTTCGCGCGCGGTTTCGCGGCCTTCGCTGATCGGGGCAGCCATGTCATCTCTGACATGCAACACCAATGTCGGCACGTTTAGCCGTTGTGCATCCGCGCGGGCATCCACATAAGCGTTCATCTCCATGATCCGCAGCGCCGTTTCGGGGCTGGCCGAGATACGCTGCATCTCATCAAAGCTTGCACCTTCTTCCGGAGTGGCGTCTGGCATATAAGATGAGGTGAAGAAATGGCGATAGACCGGATTGGGTGAGCCCCACCCGGCGGATACCATCGCGCGGGAGGCCTGATAGAATTGTTCGGCTTCGGCGTCGCCCCGCATCATGCGACCCCGGACATAGCCGCCCAGTAGGATCAGAAACTTGACGCGATCGGGGTATGTGGCCGCAAACCGGATCGAAAAGGCCGAGCCCTGGCTGATCCCGAACAGGCCGAATTGATCCAGCCCCGCTGCATCGGCGACGGCGATCATGTCGTCGATCATCCTATCCTCTGAAATATCACCCACATCCCAGTCCGAAAGCCCATTGCCGCGCTGATCGAACCGCACCAGATGGCAAAGCTTGGACATCTCGGACAGGAAATCGCCCCAGACGGGGCTGGTCCATTCATACTCGATATGGTTCAGCCAGTTCGGCGCTTTGAGCACGGGCGTCCCTTGTCCGGTCGAGGCCCAGGCCAGATTGACCCCGTCCGCCGATTTGCAGAACCTTACCCGCTGTTGCAGCGAGATATCGGGTGCCACGCGCCGGGGGGCGGCCTGCGGTGACCAGTGCCAGACCCGGATCGGTCGGCTGATATTCTTGACGCGCTGCCCGCCCATATCCCGAAACGGCGTATCGACACGATCCTGCACGGCCTGATGCACAATGTCTGAGACGCAAACTCCGCCAGGCTCTGCCAGCCCTTCCAGTCTTGCGGCGACGTTGACACCGTCGCCAAAGATGTCGCCCTCATCGAAAATGACATCACCCAGATTGATGCCGACGCGGAAGCGGATCCTCTGATCATCTTCAAGATCTGTTTCATTCAGGTTCATCGCTTTTTGGATGTTCACGGCGCAGCGCACTGCGTCCTGAACGGATTCGAAGGTGGCCAACATGCCATCGCCAGTGGTTTTCACAATGCTGCCGCGGCTGCGCTCGATTTCGGGGTCGATCAATTCGCGTCGGTATTTCTTTTGCCGGGACAAAACGCCCAGTTCGTCCAGTTCCATCAGCCGGGAATACCCGACCATGTCAGCCGCCAGAATAGCCGAGAGCCGCTGTTCCATTCCCCCCTCCGTCTGCTGCACCTGTCTGGCGCTTAGGGGTCAGTATACGGGAAAGTGGCGGTCTTGTCGCAATAGCAAAGACATATCCTTGAATTTGCGGTTTCGCGGCGATGCGGAATGCGTAATCTTCGGGGCAAACCGAATGATTGCAGCCCATCGGATCAACGTCAGGATACGCACAGATCATGAAACTGGAATTCCACCACATCAACTATGTCTCGCAGGACGTGGAGCGCCTGCATCATTTCTACACGCACGTCCTCGGGCTGGACGACATCCCGATCGAGAACTTCCCCCGACCTGATGAGACCGAAGACAGCGGCTATAGCGGCAAGATCCGTTTTGCCACAGATGGTCATATGCAGATGCATCTGGCCGAGAAAGATCTTGGTGTGGCATTCAAACACAGTGAGTCCATCAATCCGGTTGAACGCGGGCATATTGCCTTCAGAACCGATGATATTGCGGCTTTCAAGAAATTGTTGGACGACAACGGCATCCCCTATTCCGACTATGGGACAGCCTTCGCCAAGGAATGGCACCAGGTGTTCTTTCAAGACCCAGAGGGCAACATCATCGAGGTTCATCAGGCGGTTTAGCAGTCGCTTGGGCAAAGCGGCGGCGGGTGGTGTCCAGATGCGCGGCCATCGCGGCCCGGGCCTTGCGCTTGTCCCGTCTTTCGATGCTGTCGATGATGGCAAGGTGATCGGCGGTGGCTGTCAGGTGATGGTCGAGCTGGTTTTCTAGCGGCCACAGGTAGTGGTGGTTAAAGATCATCGCAATCGCGTCCTGAAAGCCGACGATCAACCGGTTTCCCGCGTGATCATTCAGGAAGCGGTGAAACTTGGTGTCCAATGCCGGGAAATCCAACGTGGAAAGATCGGCGCTGGCGGTCACAGCCTGATGCTCTTGCCGCAACCGTGCCAGACCACCCCAGAACGGATGCTGCTCCGGCAGGCAGCACAGGTTTTCCACCGCGCGGCTTTCGAACATGACGCGAACCTCGTGCAGCTCCAGCGCATATTGACGGGTGACGCCCTCCAGCACCCAGCGCCTGTGGTGATCCTTGCGCACAAATCCAAACCGGCTGAGGCCGATCAGAAACTCGCGGATAGTTTGAACCGAGACATCCAAATGCCGCGCCAGTTGCCCTTCGTTCAGCCGCGTTCCGGGGCCCAGATCTTGATTGCGGATCATCTGCATGAACGCGGCTTCAAGCGCGTCGCGTGTGTCCATCGTTTGGGCGGCTGAAAAGTAATCGGCCTGTTCCGGCAAGCGCTGCACGTCATAGCCCCGTCCTTGTCGGGCAAGCAAACCCCTTTTTTCCAGATAGGACAGAACGGCCCGCACTGTAGTGCGGCTGACCCCCAAATGACGCGCCAATTGCGAGATATTGGTGACCTCTGCCCCGGCCATCAGCCTGTCCAGCATGGCGTTGCAGGCGCTTTTGAAAACTCGGTCCGGGCGCGGCAAACTTGTGGTCCTTGATGTTCATTACGCTGTATTAAATGGGGTTAAAGACATTTGAGGGCAAGGGGCCGGACCCATATCATAGCGCCAACTCCGATCTGCTATATCGTCAGGATTTTCCCCAATGCCATATGTCCCCAGTGCCACCCGCTACGATAAAATGATTTATAACTCTTGCGGAAGCAGCGGGCTGAAACTGCCTGCTATCTCGTTGGGGTTGTGGCATAATTTCGGGCATGATCGCCCCCATCAGTTGAAACAGGAGCTGTGCCGCACGGCCTTTGATCTGGGGATCACGCATTTCGATCTGGCAAACAATTATGGCCCGCCGCCAGGCAGCGCCGAAGAGGCGTTTGGCGAGATTTTGAAAACCGATTTCGCCGCATACCGTGATGAATTGGTCATCTCATCCAAGGCCGGGTATGGGATGTGGCCCGGCCCCTACGGCGAATGGGGCAGCCGAAAATACTTGATCGCCTCTTGTGACCAAAGCTTGAAACGGATGGGGCTCGACTATGTCGATATCTTTTATTCCCACCGGTTCGACCCGAACACACCGCTCGAGGAAACGATGGGCGCGTTGGATCAGATCGTGCGCTCTGGCAAGGCACTGTATGTCGGCATTTCGTCCTATAACTCGCAACGCACGCGCGAGGCTGCGGCTATTCTAAAGGATCTGGGTACGCCCTGTATCATCCATCAGCCCAGCTACAATATGATCAACCGTTGGGTGGAAACGGATGGGTTGAAAGCCACGCTGAAAGAGCTGGGGATCGGGTCCATCGCCTTCACGCCGCTGGCGCAAGGAATGCTGACCGGAAAATACCTGAATGGCCTGCCGGAAGGCAGTCGCGCCACCGAGGACAAGTCCCTCAACCCCGACCTGCTGACCGAAGCCACCATGCAGAATTTGCGCAACCTTGATGCCATCGCCAATCGGCGCGGTCAGACGCTGGCGCAGATGGCAATTGCCTGGGTGCTGCGCGAGGGCGGGATCACAACTGCTTTGATTGGGGCATCGCGGACGGAACAGATCGTTGACTGTGTCGGCGCGCTGAAGAACATTGAATTCACGTCCGAAGAACTGGCCGAGATCGACCTCTATTCCTCCAATGGCGAGGTCAATCTGTGGACCCAGTCCTCGGACGCCTGAGCCGCGACAGCAACAAAGGAAATCCCATGAACAAACCCGTAATCGGTTTTATCGGCGTTGGCCTGATGGGCCATGGCATGGCCAAGAACATCGTGGAAAACGGCTATCCGCTGGTGGTGATGGCGCATCGTAATCGCCAACCGGTCGAAGACCTGTTGCAGCGCGGCGCGACCGAGGTTCATTCGGCTCGTGAGATGGCC
The DNA here is from genome assembly GCF_056535645.1 of Ruegeria sp. BK1. NCBI lineage: Bacteria > Pseudomonadati > Pseudomonadota > Alphaproteobacteria > Rhodobacterales > Roseobacteraceae > Ruegeria > Ruegeria sp. BK1. The sequence continues at coordinate 3,095,359 of NZ_JBQFIS010000001.1, forward strand.
GAGGCCTGCGACATCATCCACCTCTGTGTCTCAGGCAGTCCACAAGTGGAACAGCTGGTGCGGGCCCCCGACGGGATCATCGCCGCAGGAAAAAAGGGTTTGATCGTTGTGGATTGTTCCACCTCGGACCCGGTTTCGACCCTGCAGCTGGCCGAGGAACTCCGTGGCGCAGGCATGGACCTGGCCGACGCTCCGCTGGGGCGCACCCCGAAAGAGGCCGAGGCCGGAACGCTGGATGCCATGGTTGGCGCGTCGCCCGAGACTTTTGCGCGCATCAAGCCGGTGATTGACTGCTGGGCCGGGCTGGTTGTCCACATGGGTGAGGTCGGATTGGGCCACAAAATGAAGCTGATCAACAACTTCGTCGCCATGGGCTATGCGGTCCTGTATTCCGAGGCGCTGGCCGTGGCCCGAAAGTCGGGTCTGAGCGCGGAACAGGTGGATTCCGTTCTGCGCCCCGGTCGTTTGTCGAACGGGTTCTACGAGACCTTTATGAAATGGACGCTGGAGCGAGACGAAAACGCCCATCGTTTTGCCATCACCAACGCGCATAAGGACATGCGGTACCTTTCGAACCTGGCCAACAGCATCGGTGCGGTCACGCCGGTTCAGGCGACTCTGCGCAATGCCTTCGCGGCCATGGAGGCTGCGGGCCGGGGTGAGGACTACGTTCCCATGATGGCCGATTTCATTGCGGAAACAAACGGTTTGGGCGACGACGTCCCCAAAGCGTAGATATGCCGCGCCCGCAGCCATAGCGTGCGCGTATAAAACGTGACACACCTTTTCCTGTTGATCCAATTGGGAAGGGTGCAGGCATGAGCGACAGTCCCGACGTGATAAGCGGGTCTCTGAAGCGACCCTTGGCGGTGGCCTTTGCAATTGGCCTTGCGCTCGTGATCATCCTGTCTGTGTTTCTTTACATGTCACGCGAGACCGGTGCGCGCATTGGTGAAATGCGGGTGGCGTGGCAGGAATACTCAGCCGAGACCACGCCGCGTGGTTATTGGATTTCAGATATCCGCGAGGATTTCGGCTATGGCGGCCTGATTCACAATTTCAAGAACTACGTCTTGCGTCATGACCCTGACTTGGGGCCGCGTCTGCGGCGGCAATCGCAAAGTTTGCTCGGGACGATTGCGGCCTATCGCGCCTCGAACCCGTCTCCGACGGAACTGGAGGCCCTTCAACAGATTGAGGCCGTGGCGCTGGAATATACTGGCAATATTCCCCTGATTGAGGATGGCATTGCCGCCGGTCTAAGCGCCGAACAAATCGACGCCTTGGTCCGTGTCGATGACAATGATGCTTTGGCAGCGCTGGCAACGCTTGAAACCCTGTGGGTGCAGGAGCGTGACAGAAGCTTGTCCGGTATGGTGCGTGCCTTTTCGGATGGCGAACGTCTGGTGCGCAACTTCTCGGTCCTGTTGATCGGGCTGATCGTTCTGGTCGGGTTCATTGCCATCCTCACGACGTTTCTGATCACCAACATCCTGCGCGCCAACCGTCGTCTGAAGGCCGAACTGGCGCTGCGTGAACAGGTTGAGCTGGCCGAGCGAAAGCTGGCCCGTGCGGTCGAACAAAGCCCGGCCTCGATCATCATCACGGATACTGATCTGAAGATCGAATATGCCAACCGCAAGTTCTTTGAACTCAGCGGCTATGGTCCGTCAGAGGTTTATGGCCATTCGCCCAAAATGCTGCAATCGGGACATTCGGGGCAGGGGGTTTACGGCGACCTGAAGGCCAAGCTGAGAAACGGTCAAAGCTGGTATGGTGTGTTTCGCAACCTGCGCAAAGATGGGACGCATTACTGGGTCTCGACCGCGATTTTCCCGCTGGTCGATCAGAATGGCAGCATCACCCACTATATCGGTATCGGCGAGGACATGACCGAGTCCCGCCGCACGCGCGAGCAATTCGCGCAAGTGCAGAAGATGGAGGCCGTGGGCATTCTGGCCGGGTCAGTGGCGCATGATTTCAACAACGTGTTGATGAGCGTGATCGGCAATGCCGAGCTGATCGAACTGGACGCCGAAGACAACGAGGACATTCAGACCTCGGTCGATCACATCCGCATCGCGGCACGTCGGGCGCAGGCGCTGGTTCGCAAGATGCTAACCTTTGCCCGCCAACGGCCCCGCAACCCTCAGCGCGGCGATATGGTCAAAGCCACGCAAGAGGCGCTGGACCTGATCAAGGTCGCCGCCCCACCTAGTATCGAGACCCGCTTTGACGTCGATATAGATCAGGCCTTTGCGGAGTTTGACGGCACACTGTTTTTCCAGACCCTGCTGAACCTGTGCCACAATGCGTTCGAGGCGATCGGCGATCACCCGGGCGAGGTTGTGTTGCGCATCAGCCAAGCCGAAGACACTGCGTTGGACGACCTGCCGGACGATGCGATTGGCGTAATCCGGTTGGACGTAACCGATGACGGGCCGGGAATGACGCCCGAAGTACAGGACAAGCTATTCGAGCCCTTCTTCTCGACCAAACCTGTGGGCAAGGGCACTGGTCTGGGCATGGCCATCGTCCGCAACAGTGTCGAGGAATGCCGCGGTCGGGTCGAATTGCATTCGGAACCCGACAAGGGAACTCGGTTCAGCCTCTTCTATCCGATGATGCCGGTTCTAAGCGCGCAACAACAGGAAGAGGCGCGCGCCGTCACGGGGGATGAGCACATCCTGCTGGTCGATGACGACGAAAACATCCTCTATGTCACGCGCCGGTTGCTGACGCGCTATGGCTACCGGGTCGAGGCCTATTCCGAGCCGATGCGCGCGCTGGATGCCTTTAGGGCGGCCCCGGACAGCTATGACGTAATTGTGTCGGATTTGATGATGCCGGGGCTGATGGGGACCGATCTCATCGCGTCTGCACGGGCTGTTCGACCGAATGTTCCGACGATTCTGGTCAGCAGTTATTTTGATGATGCAGAAAGCCCGGCTGAAGGCGATACGACGGTACGAGTACAAAAACCCTTTGATGTTCAGAGTCTTGCGCGGATTGTACGATCTCTTGTTCCCTGACGCCTGTTACATTTCTTAACATCTTTTCACGTCTTTTCATCGCGTCCAAATCAGTACGACACAACTGCCCTCTAAGGTTCGCCGTGCCGGTCCTCGGCCAAACCGAGTGATCGGAATAGCGATAAAGGGGCTTTTAGATGACAACCAAAGCCAGAACATGGTTCTCGGCGCTGTCGACAGTTTCGCTGCTGACGATGAGTGCTGCGTTCCCGGTTCACCAGGCCCTGGCGGACCAGCCGGGCCCGGTAGAAGCCATAGAGTTCGATCCAGCCAAGGCGGCCCTTGGCAAACGACTTTTCTTTGATCCGCGCCTGTCCGGCGACGCTGCGCTGTCCTGTTCCAGTTGCCACCAGCCGGAAAACGGTTTTACCGACGGGCAGGCCCTGTCGGATGCCTATACGGGCAACCTGCATTTCCGCAACGTGCCAACGCTGATCAACAGCGCCAAGCGCGAGGCATGGTTCCATGACGGGCGGATAGGCACCAACCTGAATGACGTGACCCGCGAAAGCATCACCGAGACCTATTCCATGAACATGGACATGCGTCTTATGCAGGAACGCATCAAGCAGGACCCGGTCTATGTCGAGATGTTCGAAGCCGCCGGATTTGGTGAGCCTTCGAACGGTGGCGTGCGTAACGCGATCCCGGAATATCTGAAAACGCTGATCTCGCGCGGTGCGCCCTTCGACACCGGCGAGATGTCGGACGAGGCCAAAGCGGGGTATGAGCTGTTCAACGCCAGCGGCTGTAGCTCGTGCCACTCGGGCGAGCGATTCACTGACGATCTGCCGCACAATATCGGCGTTGGCGACAACCCTGACATCTGGGCGGACCCGACACGGCACATCACCTTTGTGACCATGATGAAGTTCCTCGGCGTCGAGAACTACATGAACCTGCGTGCTGACCCCGGAGCATATATCCGCACACACACCGCTGACACGTTCGGCACCTTCATGACCCCCACGCTGCGCGAGCTGACCTATACCGCGCCGTATATGCACAACGGCACGATGGAAACGCTCGAAGATGTGGTGGCCTTCTACAACGCCGGTGGCGGTGACGATGAAAACAAGGATCCGCGCATCAAGCCGTTGAACCTTTCCGAGACCGAACAAGCGCAGCTGGTGGCCTTCCTGAAGGCACTGTCCGGCGAGCCGCTGACCGGGCCCGAATTCGTCGCCGAAGAGATCGATACGGATTATGCGCCGATCGAAAACTGGCGTGAAACAACAAACTGAGGAGTGGACCCATGAAAGACCTTAAGTCTTACCTTTCAGGCACAATCGCCACCGCTGCCTTGGTCGCCGCCCTTGGTTCGCAAGCGTTGGCTGCGGACAGTTTGGAGATTGAGGCCGGTATCGGCGGGGCAGACCCCGACCCGGACGCGCCGTTAGTGGCGCTGGGCGAGCCGCCCATCCCGCTGGACAACCCGCAGACCGAGGCCAAGATCGAACTGGGCAAGATGCTGTTCTTCGATCCCCGTCTGGGCGGGAACGAGACAACGCCGTGTTCGGCCTGTCACCTGCCCGATGTGGGCTGGGACGTCGAAGCGCCAATCTCGTTCGGCTATCCCGGCACGACCCACTGGCGCAACAGCCAGACGGTTGTGAACTCGGCCTATTACGGCAAACTGTTCTGGGCAGGTTCTAGCAAAAGCCTTGAAAGCCAGGCCAAATCCGCCGCAGGCGGTGCCGTTGCCGGCAATGGCGAGGCCGACATGATGGAGGCGCGTCTGGCCTTTGTCCCCGAATATGTCGAACGCTTTAACGACGTCTTCGGCGATCAATGGCCGCGCATCAGCAATGCGTGGCGCGCCATCGCTGCGTTTGAACGCACCATCGTTCAGACTGACACGCCCTTCGACAACTATTTGCGTGGGGATGATGCAGCGTTGACCGAGGAACAGAAACGCGGGCTGGAGTTGTTCACCGGCAAGGCGCAATGTTCCGAATGCCACAACGGCGCGCTGCTGTCGGATGAGAAATACTACAACACCGGCGTTCCGCCCTATAGCGGCTGGGAAGATGACGGTCTGGCGCAAGTGACCTTCCGGTACGAGCTGTATGCCAAAGGCTCGACCGAGGATTTCTATCGCCACACCAAGGACGACCCCGGCTTCTATTTCCGCACCAAGGAAAAGGCCGATCTGGGCAAGTTCCGTACGCCATCGTTGCGCTACACCCTCTATACCGAACCTTACATGCATAACGGCATGTTGGAGACGCTTGAGGATGTGGTCGAGTTCTACAACCAGGGCGGCGGCGAGAATGAATTTGCAGCAACCAAATCCGATCTGATCCAGCCGCTTGGCCTGAATGATCAGGAAAAGGCGGACCTGGTGGCCTTCCTGAAATCCCTGTCCGGTGACGAGATTCTGGTCGAAGAACCTGATCTGCCGGATTACCAGCCGCTTCCCGCGGCAGCAGAGGAGTAAGCGTCATGAAAGATCATAACGCAACCGGATGCAGCTGTTCGGGTGAGGCCAAGAAGGCCTGCACCGTGAACCGCCGCCAGTTCCTGTTCGCCTCGGGCGCAACAACCTTTGCCGTGATGGTGGCCATGCCCACTCGCCACGGTCAGGCAGAACAGGTGCCCGCATTGGTATCCACCTATCCGCGCAAGTTGATCGGCAAACTGTCCGAGCTGGAACAGGATGTCCCGGTCGAGTTCTATTACCCCGACGAGGGCGACTACTCGGACTCGATTCTGGTCAAGACCGGCGTGGAAAGTGGCGGTGGCATCGGTCCGCAAAAGGATGTTGTGGCCTTCAACCTCACCTGCACCCACCAGGGCGGGTCGATGTATGACAGCTACAAGCCTGAACATAAGGTGCTGGGCCCGTGCCCGCTGCACCTGTCCACCTATGACGTGACACGGCACGGCATCCTCGTTTCGGGGCAAGCCTATCAGTCGCTGCCGCAGGTCCTTTTGGAACTGGACGGTGATGACATCTACGCCGTCGGCATGTTCGGCCTGATCTACGGCCGCTACGACAACCTGATTGCATAAGGGAAGGGGATACTCACATGGCAACCCCGTATTACGTACCCGAAACCAACGTCCCACTGCCGCCCAAAGGCGCCGAGGTCATCTCGACCGCCTGCGACTACTGCATCGTGGCCTGTGGCTACAAAGTCTACCGCTGGCCTGTGACGGCCAAGCCGGGTGGGCCTACAGCGGACGAAAACGCCTTTGGCGAGGATTTCCCTGTTGCACCCTTGGGTGCATGGGTCGCGCCGAACCAGCACAATATCGTTCTGCACAAAGGTCAGCCGCACCACGTGGTGATCATCCCTGACAAGGACACGCAATACGTCAACACCGACGGCGACAGTTCCTTGCGGGGCGGGTGTATCGCGCAGAAATGCTATAACCCGCAGACGCCCACACGTGACCGTCTGAAGACGCCGCTGATGCGGATCTATGGCACCTTGATGCCGGTTCCGTGGGATCTGGCGTTGGATGTGGCGGCCGAGGTGGGCAACCACGTCATCGCCAAGCACGGCACCAATGCCTATGGCGTGAAAACCTTCAGCTATCAGTATATCGAGAACACCTATGCGATCTCGAAATACGCGCTGCGCCATATCAACACCGCGAACTTCACCTTCCACGACACGCCGTCCGACGTGACCTCGACCCCCGGTTTCCGGGATGCGGGGTTTGACAACTTCGGCCCGTCCTACGAGGACTGGCGCGATGCGGAAACCCTTCTGGTTTGCGGTACTGACCCGTATGAGACCAAGACCATCCTCTATACCCAGTGGATGATGAAGGGGATGCAGAACGGTCAGAAAGAGATCTATCTGATCCCGCGCAGCTCGGCCGGTGTGGCCCATGCGGTCAAGATGGGCGGCCTGCACATCGACGTTCTGCCCGGCACCGACCTACTGGTCGTCAACGCCATTGCCCGCGTCATCGTGGAAAATGGCTGGGAAGACAGCGACTGGATCAAGAAATGGGTCAACAACAAGTGGGAAAGCTCCTCGGGCTTCGGTCAGGGCACCCGCAACACGCCATGGCAGTGGCGTACGACCTGGGGCAAGTTCCAGACCAAAGGCTTTGAAGACTGGAAAGAGTGGCTGCTGTCGCAGGAAGAGTTCGCGCCCGAGACCGCTGCCGCCATGGCCGAAATCGACGTGCAGAAAATCTATACTGCCGCCGAATGGCTGGCCAAACCCAAGGCGGATGGCACACGGCCCAAAACCTCGGTCATGATCGAGAAAGGGTTCTACTGGTCCAATAACACCGGCAACACACAGGCGATTTCCGCGCTGGGCATCATCTGTGGCTGCGGCGGTCGTCCGGGTCAGGTCATTGGCCGGGCCGGTGGTCACCAGCGGGGTGGCGTGAAGGGCGGGAAATACCCGCGCAACAAATCGCCCGAGAAACTGCCCGGTCGTCGTCGCCGCGCCATGGATACCGACCGGTATCTGATCGCAGGTCATACCCGTATGGCCCATGTGATCGGCACCACCTGGATCCAGTCCATGTGCGGCAGCCAGCAACTGGCCGACAAGTTCGAGGAGCTGACCGTCCGCAACCCGCACCAGATTGCCTCTTTCGACAAGCAAGAGATGATCGATACGCTGAAGGCCCGCGCCGACAGCGGCGGTATGGTGGTGATCAACCAGGACATCTATCTGCAGGACCCGATCGGCAATCGCTATGCCGACATCGTGTTCCCCGCAGCGACCTGGGGTGAAGAGGACTTTTTGCGCGCCAATGGCGAACGCCGTCTGCGTCTGTACCAGAAGTTCTATGATGCGCCCGGTGCGGCGAAACCCGACTGGTGGATCATTGCGCAACTGGCACAGCGGATGGGCTTTGACGGGTTCGACTGGCAGAACTCGAACGAGGTTGCCGAAGAGGCCGTGCGCTTTACCCGCGGGTCGCGCAAGGACTTCCACGCGGTGTTCCGTCTGGCCAAGGCCGAAGGTAAGGGCCTGCACCAGAAGGTCCGTGAATTCGGAACGGATGGGGTGCAATGCCCGGTCATGCTGGATACCGATGGGGTCACGCTGATTGAAACCAAGCGTCTGCACGACACAACCCGCGAACTGCCCGATACCGGTGCAGCTGGTGCGGATGTGTTCAACAAGAAGCTGACGCATTTCAACAGCCAGACCGGCAAGTGCAACATCCAGAAATCGCCTTGGGGCCTGTTCTCGGACTATTGGGAATGGCTGAAACCCAACAAGGAAGAAGGCGAGCTTTGGGCGACCTCTGGTCGGATCAACGAACGCTGGCAGTCCGGTTTCGACGACCGCCGCCGCCCGTATATCGTGCAGCGCTGGCCGGAAAACTGGGTTGAGATTCACCCCGATGATGCGGCTGAACGCGGCATCGAAAGCGGCGACTACGTGATGGTCTACTCGGAACGCGTTCCGGGCAACAAGACCACGCTGCTGGGAGTGGAAGGCGACGACTTCCAGTTCTCGAAACTGATGGAGAACGGGCATATCGAATTGACCAAGGCGGCGATAACCGCCGTGGCCATGGTCACGCCCGCCATCAAGAAAAGCGTGGTTTACATGGACTTCCTGCATATGCAGCAGCCTGCGAACGCGCTTGAGGGCCGGATCGTCGACTGGATCAGCGGCAACTACAACTACAAGATGGGCGTTGCCAAGCTGCGCAAACTGGGGCCGAGCCCCTACAAAACCTCGTTCCGTACGATGTCCTTCGCACCGCGCGACATCGCCTGACGTGTTTCCGGGGGGCGGTCGCCATGCTGCCCCTCGGGTCTGGTCCCACTGCAGAAGGGACCACCTGGAAGGCAGGTATCGGTTGGGAAACCTGCCTTCCACTTTCACCCAACCTCTCCCAACGCAAAACATGGCAGACCCGATATGAACATGCATTCCGATACCGCCCTGCGAGATGAGGCCACCAGCCTGTTCTCGGACTACGCAAAATCCGACTATGACGTGATCCGCCTGCGCGCAATTCAGGCCATGAGTGCCATTGGCGCCGCCAACAGCCCGGCCTTGGTCGAGGCGCTTTTGGACGATGACGAAGACGTCCGCCAGGACGCAGCCCAGGCACTGGGCGCGCTGGGCGTTCAGGACGCAGCACCGCAACTGCTGGAAAACCTGATCCACGATCCCTGTGGCGAGGTCAAACTGGCCTGCGTCACCGCTCTGGCCGAGTTGAAATCCGTAGACGCCGCGCCTTACCTACGCACCCTTGTCGCCGGGCGCGGCGAGGAGATCACATGGGACGAGGACGAGCTGCACCAGGACGAATGGGACGATTGGCTGGACACCCAGATCGCCTCGATCAAAGCGTTGGGCCGGATGGGCGATGTGGCGGCGATCGAACCAATCGTCATGGCCCTGATGGACGAAGACGGGCAGGAACTGGGCGATGTGGCCTGCGAGGCGCTGGGCCGGATTGGTGAGGCTTCCGTGCCGACGCTGGGCGTGTTCACCCAATCCTCGAACCGCCGCCTGTGCCACCGTGCCCTGCGCACTCTGGCCACCATCGGCGGGGCCGAAGCCGAAGCGATCCTACGCAAAGCCACCAACGACAAGGACGGGGCCGTGCGTCTGATCGCCTATGAGGCGCTGATGCCAAACGACCCGGAACTGGTCGAACAGGCCCTGACGGATGCGGTCGAAGATATCCGCATAGCAGCGCTGAACCAGTCTGGCTTTTCGGAACCCGAACTGCTGGATCGCATGATGCGTGATCCTGGTGCCAAGGTGCAGCTGGCGCTGCTCGACCGGCTGGATCGCACCTCGCCGATTCCCGATCAGGACGATCTGCGCTGGCAGGTGCTGGATTTCCTTGCCACCGGTCAACAGCCCGAAGTGTCCGCACAGGCACTGGGCCTGCTGGCGGCGCTGGCCCCGGAACTGGTGGCGGATCGGCTGAACGCGCTGTTCTTGGTCGAGGCTGATGACCTCAAGGCCGAGCGCCTGCAATGGGCCATTGTCGATGCGCTGGCGACCTCGCCTCTGCGTGAGGCGGCGGAATGGCTGCAACGTGCGTGCCGGTCTCCGTTCCGGTCGGTGCGGCTCAAGGCGGTGGCATCGCTGGCGATGATCGTCACGGATGCCGATCGTCCACATGTGAACCAGCAGCAAGGGCGCGAGTTGCTGCTGTCCTTTGCTCTGGCCCCGATGCCTGTGGCCGCAGACGAGGAACCCGCAGAGACCCCGCAAACCGACATCGCCGCGCTGGAAGAGGCCGGTCTGGACGTCTCCGAAGGCGGTGAGAACGGCCCGACCTCAAGCCTTGGAGCGATTCTGGGGCATGACGCGATTGCCGCCGAGATGACTCAGGAAGCGCAAGAGGATGAGGTCCAACCCCTCACCCCCCGCGAACAGGCGTTGCTGGCCAAGGCGACCCGCCACCCCAAACGCCGCCGCGTGGCGCTGGACGACGATGCGGTTGCGTTGCAGCGCGAAACCCGCATGTCCGCCATCCGCCTGCTGGGCGAGGTCAAAGGGATGCAGGTCATGCTGGCCCAGATCGCCCAAGACCCGGAAACCGAGATCGCGCAGCAGGCGTTTGCCGCGCTGGGCGTGGCCGTCGCTCGCCATGGTGCGGAATTGGATCAAGACCAGCTGGTCGATTTGATCACCAAGGGGTTGTCGCACACAGATTCCGCCCTGTCCCAGCAGGCGCTGAAGCTGCTGCAACAGGCTGATCTGCCACCGCAGGATAGCTTGCGCGGCAAACTGCGTGCGATGGTGAAAACCGGCGATACTGCTTTCCGCATCGACGCGATGCATATCCTGACCCGATGGGATGGCACCCCAGACGTGGCGCGCAGCCTGCTGGATGATATCTCGGCCCCTGTGCGGCAGGCGGCCATGCGGCTCTTGTCGGAAACCGCGCCCGATCAGGCGGGGGCGGCCATCGTGCCCTTCCTGTTGGCTAACCCCGAGCAGCGGATTGTGACCTATGTCAAGGACAGCACCCCTGCGATCGTATCCATTGGCCGCGAACTGCTGGCCGAGCTGCGCGACGAAGACCGCCGCGCGCAATGGCCGGTGATGATCAGTGCGCTGGCTGACCTGCTGGGAGAACCCTCACAGGCGGCCTGAAAGGCCCGGAGGGACAGATGACATCATCGCTGAAACTAGGTGCAGCGATATTGGCAGGCGCACTGGCTGTTGCGCCTGCTTGGGCCGAGGATATCCCCGAAATCGCTGTGGTCCACCAGATCATCGACCCGAATGCCGATACCCCGGCCCATGCGTTTAGGTTTGAACCCAAGCTGCTGCATGTCCAAGCGGGCGCGACGGTGCGGTTCAAAGGATCGACAGGGCGTCACACGGTCACGTCAATCCTTCGCATGATCCCTGTGGGTGCCCGCGCGTTCGAGATCCGGGGAAAACCCGAATTGGACCTGACCTTCGACAAAGAAGGCGTCCACGGCATCCGCTGCCGCGTGCATGGCCGTCACGGAATGGTCATGCTGCTGGTGGTCGGCGACCCCGACGCGAACCTTGAGGAGGCCAAGGCCCATCTGTCCGAGCTGGGCGAGGCCGAACGGGCAGGTTTCGAAGAACTTTTTGCTGAAATGGAGGCTCAAAATGGCTGATGGATGTGCCTGCGACCGCCACGCCCATATGTACCTGACTGTTGAGGATGCGCTGCGGCGTGGTCTGTCGGTGGCCGATCCACTGACGGATACCGAAACCCTGCCGCTGATCGACGCCATTGGGCGCGTTCTGGCGCAAGATTGTACCAGCAAGGTGGATATGCCCGCCTTCGACAATTCGGCCATGGATGGCTACGCAGTGCGGACATGTGATCTGGGCAACGGCCCGTTGTTCGAGCTGCCGCTTGCTGGGCGAATCGCGGCAGGAGACAGCGGCGCGCACGACGCGCCTGCGGGCAGCGCCCTGCGGATATTCACTGGTGCGCCGGTTCCGCCGGATTTCGACGCCGTGGTGATGCAGGAAGATTGCGACGCTCTGATCGACGGTATCCGCTTTTCCCGCCGACCCAAGCCGGGCCAGCATATCCGCCGCGCGGGTGAAGACCTGAAAGCGGACGCGCCTATCCTTCGCCGCGGCTGTGAGATCACCGCGCGCGAGGTCGCCGCGCTGGCCTCGGCCGGATATGGAGAGGTTACGGTTTATCGCAAGCTGAAAGTCGCAATCTTTTCCACCGGTAGCGAATTGAAACAACCCGGCGAGACGTTGGGACCGGGGCAGATTTACAATTCAAACCGCTATATGCTGCGGGCGCTGTTGGACAAACCTTGGATCGCATTGACTGACAAGGGCCCGGTCGAGGACAATCCTGCCAAGCTTGAACAAGTGCTGCGCGAGGCCTGCGACAGTGCCGATCTGATCATCACCACGGGTGGCGTCTCGGTCGGTGACGAAGATCACATGCCCCGTGTGTTCGGGGAAATCGGCGGTCAGGTCGATGTGATGAAAGTGGCGATGAAGCCGGGGAAACCGATCATGTTCGGGCGGCGCGGGAACGCGCTTTATGTGGGTCTGCCGGGTAATCCGGTTTCGGCTTATGTGACATGGCAGATCATCGGATCGCAAATGATGGCCCGCCGTGCCGGACTGCACCATGCCTCGCAAACACCCCAGCAGGCCGTTCTGGCCGAACCGCTGCGCCGGCGTGCCGGACGTCAGGAATACCGCCCTGTCACCATCGAGGGCCGGACGCCCGACGGCACGCCACGCCTGCGGCTGATGGCGCCGTCCTACAGTGGCCGGGTGGCGCTGTTGGCGCTGGCGGATGGTCTGGCCGTGATCCCTGCCGAGACAGAGGAATTGTCGGAAGGGCATGGACTTACCTTCCTGAGGTTCTAGTTCCAATCGCCATATGCCGACGTTCTGCCACTGCTGGCTTGCTTGTGGTGGAACGCTGTGACTAAAACATTGGCGCGCAAGCGCAACTCGCCTGCACCGGACTGGATATATGGTTCAAGAACATATCCTTGTGGTCGACGACGACCCGCAGATCAGGTCATTCCTGCAACGCTACCTTGAGAAGCAGGGATGTCAGGTCACGTGCGCCGCGGATGGCGATGCGATGGATGCGGTTCTGACCAAGTCCAGCGTCGATCTGATCCTGCTGGATATCGGCCTGCCCGGACGCAACGGTTTTGACATCACGCGCGAGTTGCGGGTGAATTCCAACATCCCCATCATTGTCCTCTCGGGCCGGGATGAGATTTTCGACCGCGTGGTCGGGCTGGAATTCGGGGCCGACGACTATATTACCAAACCCTTCGAGGCACGCGAGGTTCTGGCCCGTATCCGCACCGTTCTGCGCCGGGCAAAGCCCGACGAAAAACCCGCCAATGGCGCGGATGCGCCCTTGATCACGTTCGGGGATTGGGTGCTGAACGTGAACGAACGGACCCTGACCGCAGGCAGCGACGGCGCTGCGGCGGACCTGACGACAACCGAGTTCGACGTGCTGCACGCTTTTGTCTCGAACCCGCATATGGTGTTTTCCCGCGACCAGTTGCTGGACAAGGCGCGCGGACGTGAAACCGTTGTCGGCGACCGGACCATCGACGTCCACGTCATGCGTCTGCGCAAAAAGATCGAACCCGATCCCGCTGCGCCGACCTATATCAAGACCGTGCACGGGATCGGCTACTGCTTTGCGGCGAATGTCCGCAAGACCAACGCTTAGGACAGATCCTTGAACATGTAGGTCGTGGGCTCCAGCCGATCCTCGAACGGGTTGCGGCAATAGTTCGGAATTTCGCCCGCGATCTGAAAGCCGAGGCTTTGATACAACACGCGCGAGGGATCTGAGCTGCGCGTATCCAGAACCAGCATCGTCCGCCCGATCTGCGCGGCACGCTGCTCCAGCGCGATCATCAACGCCCGACCCAGCCCACGCCGACGGGCATCGGGATGTACAAGCAATTTGGCCACGTCTGCGCGATGAGGCTGGTTTGGCATCAAAGCAGGGGCCATTTGTACCGTTCCCAGGATGCGCCCGTCCTGCCGCGCGACGAACAAGTCCAGCGTATTTACCGCGACGCCGGGCCAGACGTGGTCATGCCAATAGGCTCGGGCCTGTTCGGGGGGGAAGGGTAAGACAAAGCCGACGCTGGCCCCGTCCTGCACACAGGCGTGCAGAATGTCCGTCAGGTCGCCGAGCGCGCTTTCCAGGTCTGGTTCTGTCAGTCGGGCAATCATATCAGCACCAGTAGGTATCGTGCACCGCGCGCGCTTGGCGTTTCAAACCGGGTGGGGCCGGACAAGTGATAGCGCAGGCAGTCCCCGCCCGTCAGGTCGTGTGCGACGTCATCGACGGTCAGGGTCAAGGCGCCGTCCAACATGATCAGGTGGTGCTCCTGCCCTGGTTTCGGCGGCGCGTCATAGCTGATTACCGTTGCGGGTGGCAGGTGGCCCTCAAGGACCTCACCGCTCAACCCGTTGGCGGGGGGTGAGACTGAACGGCGGGTAAATCCGGTCTCGGGGTCGTGCCATTCCGGTTGCCTTTCAAAGGGTACACGCGGGGCAAAACTGTCTTCGACCATCATCAACAGTCGGGACATCGGTAAGCTGTAAGCAGCGCATAACCGACCAAGCGTTTCGGCCGTCGGGCTGACGTCTCCTTTTTCCATTCGCGACAGGGTGGCGCGGCTGATACCGCTGTGATCCGCCAACTGATCCAGTGACCAGCCCCGCGTGCGGCGCAGTTCGTTCAGACGGTTGGCTAGTCGGTTTGAGAGGTCATCCAGCATGTTTCAAATATGAGAATCATTTCCGATTATGAGATATTCGGTTTAAAATGCGGCTATGTAAATAGAAAAGAGCGCGGAAAACCGCGCTCTTCCCACACTCGCCGGATTGAAGGATTATTTCCAGCCAACCTCGTTGAAGATCTTCTGTGCTTCGGGGATGTTCTTGGCGACCTCGGACAGGTTCACCTCATCCGCTTTGAACTCGCCCAGCGAGGCCACATTATCGGCCAGCGCCACGCCTTCGACGGCGGGGAATTCATCATTGCCGTTCGAGAAATAGACCTGCGCCTGTTCGCTGGCGAGGTATTCCAGGAATTTCACCGCGTTCTCTTTGTTTGGGGCATGGGCAGCAACACCTGCACCCGACAGATTCATATGAGCACCTTCCGCGTCTTGTGCGGGGAACTGAATGCCGATCATGTCGATATCTGCGCTCAGGCCCTTCACGTCCTTACGCAGCGCGCGAGCAAAGTAGTACGAGTTCGAAACGGCAATTTCGCACTCGCCCGAAACGATCCCGCGCAGCTGGTCAGTGTCTCCGCCCTGCGGGTCACGCGCCATGTTGGCGACAACGCCTTCGGCCCAAGTTTTGGCAGCCCCGGCACCGTGGTTGGTGATGATCGAGGCCAGCAGAGTCTGGTTATAGGTGTTGCTGGACGACCGGATGCAGATCAGACCTTTGTATTCGGGTTTGGCCAGATCCAGATAGCTGGCGGGCGGGGTTGCCACGTCGGCCTTATCAAAGAAAATGATCCGCGCGCGCTGCGAGAAACCGTACCACTGATTGTCTTCGTCTTGCAGGTTGGCCGGGATGCGATCTTCCAGAACCGCGCTGTCGATGGCTTGCAGGATGCCTGCATTCTTGGCGCGCGCTAGACGCGAAGTGTCAACGGTCAGCAGGATATCGGCGGGAGAGTTCGCGCCTTCTGCTTCCATACGTGCAATCAATTCGTCGGCCTTGCCTTCGATGCGGTTGATTGTGATGCCTGTGGCCTCTTCAAAATCGGAATAGAGGCGTTCGTCCGTGTCGTAGTGGCGCGAAGAATAAAGGTTCAGCTCTCCCTCGGCAGCAGCAGAGGTGGCAATCAGGGCCGTCAGCGCGACGGCGATACAGGTAGAGGATTTCAGCATCATATGTCCCAACTTTAAATGTCGTGGCGGGTGATAACCCGACTGATTTGGTCAATTAAACGATTCTGACTGGGATGCAAGGAATTCCGACAAAATTAGTTGGTCAAATGGTCGCTGGCAAAGTGCGGCCTGATTCTGATTATTGAGTGTAGTGTTTCGGGCGGGGGCCGGTTTCTATTTCCACAACCCTTTAGATGGATCGCGAGCGCGGAAGGGTAGCTGCCAGAATGATTGCCCAACCGAGGATTCCCTGGCCATGCGCGCTGAGGTTGCTCTGATACGAGAAGAGCAGCATCTGCAGCGGTTTAACCGGGTCTCGTAGTGGCCAGATGACCCATTGAAAGGGCAAGTCCGGAATGATCATGCGGTAATACATGTAGTAGATTTGCGGCGAAACCCATACGAACAGCCAAAAGAGGATCAGAGCCCCGGACATCCTTGCCCAAAAAGGAAATCGATACAAACCACGCCGGGTCAGATACACCATCAGGACAAACAGAATGAGGCTGAGCAACGCAAGCCCCACCTGTCCCCTTGTCGATAAATCAAAGAACGAATCCTGACTATACACGTCTACCCTCGGTGACTTGGGCAAAAAGAAATCCGCCCACATGTGCAGGCGGATCTCGAAAAAAAGCGTGTACGTGGCTTAGCTGAGCGGTGCAACTGCCAGAATCACAGTGAACTTTTCGCAGTAGATGTAAAGTTCGTTGTATTTCGAAACGTCGATTCCAGCCGGGATCTTGAACGATGCTTCGCCCTTTTTCACGGTCAGTTTGTCGTGGATCTTCGAACCCTTTGCGTATTTCTCACCATTGCCGAAGCCGATCTTGATATCCGGCGGGTTCTTGTTGGGGTCGAACACATAATCGCTCTTGAGGGTGACGGTGTCGCCGGATACGGAAACTGTTCCCTTCACCTTATAGCCGCTGCGACCGGAGAGGCTGCCGGTGCGTTCCTTATCCCCGGCGAATGCAGACGGCGTTCCCAGTGCGACTGCGGTAGCCGAAGCCAGCCCCAGTTTCACGAATTGGCGGCGTTTGATTGTCATGGCGAATTTCCTATCTCGTTCAACGACTGCAAGATGCTGCGCAGACTAAGTGGGCGCTGCCAATTCACATCGCGTCGAGGGAATGTGAGCATCTGAAACAAAAACACCCCAATACATCAATAGAGCGGCCCGCGGGGTGTGAGAGAACCCACGAAAAATAAAGCTGTATCAAAGGGATCGCAGAGATGCGGTGTCGCGGCGTTTGGTGTTTCAGCACGCGCGGACGGGAATTGAGCAAAATTACCAATTTCCGAGTTTTCACGCGCCAACAAAAAAACCGCACCCAGAGGCGCGGTTTTTTAAATCGGTTCGTGCCGTTCTTAGCCCTGGCGAGCTTTGAACTTGCGCTGCGTCTTGTTGATCACGTAGACGCGGCCTTTGCGACGCACAACCCGGCAATCGCGGTGCCGGTTCTTGAGCGAGCGGAGCGAGTTCTTGACCTTCATGGGTCTGTCTCCAATCTGCGGCGCCTTCATCAAGGACGTGGCCAGCGCCTAGGTTAGCGGGTGTCCCGGAAAACCGGAACAGTGAAATCATGGTGGGCGGTACAAGGATCGAACTTGTGACCCCTTCGATGTCAACGAAGTGCTCTACCGCTGAGCTAACCGCCCACTTTCCCTTTGCGTGCCCTGCCCCATAACGAAATGGGGCGCGGATCCCCGCGCCGGTAGCGGGGTCTATAAAAGGAGTCGCAAAGGGGTTCAAGGGGTTTGGTTGAACTATTTTCCGGTCTATGTTCAGTCCGAACAAGGAGTCACCATGCAGAACGCCGCCTATGTACTGGATATGCCCGCCAAGCGCACGTCTTGTGTGGTGTTTTCGTCTCCGCATAGCGGGCGGAACTATCCCGAAAGCCTGCTGAAACGCACGGTTTTGAACCGCAATGCGATTCGGTCCTCGGAAGATGCGTTTGTCGATCAGCTGTTCTCGCCGGTGGCAGATTTCGGGGCACCGCTGATATCGGCCACGAAACCAAGGGCGTATCTGGACCTCAACCGCAGTTCAGAGGAACTGGATCCTGCGCTGATCCAAGGTGCGCGGCGGCAAGGGCACAATCCGCGTGTTGCCTCGGGCCTGGGCGTGATTCCCCGCGTAGTGGCAAATGGGCGCGCGATTTACCGTGGCAAGCTGACGATGGACGAGGCGCGGCTGCGGATCGACACGTGCTGGCGTCCCTATCACGCCCGCCTGAAATCACTTTTGGCCGAATCGCATGCCAAGTTCGGGCAGGCGGTTTTGATTGATTGCCACTCGATGCCGCACGAGGCGGTTGCCATGGCCAGTGGCCCCAAAGCCAAACGGCCGCAAGTTGTGCTTGGCGACCGGTTTGGTGCGTCAGCCTCAACCGAGGTGGTTGACCGGATCGAAGCGGCCTTTGTCGCCGCCGGCCTGACGGTCGTGCGCAACGCTCCGTTTGCGGGGGCCTATGTGACCCAAACCTATGGACGCCCCGCGCGCAACCAACATGCGGTTCAGATCGAGATCGACCGCGCGCTATATATGGATGAGGACCGGATCGAACCTAACGGCAATTTCGCCGAGTTCCGCACACTGTTGCGGCAGGTCATCCGCGATGTCGTCCAGATCGGCGAAGAACCCCTGCGTCTGGCGGCCGAATAGGATCAGCGCAGCGCCCGTCCTTTCACGATAGCGTCGGTCCCGAAGCGGCGGCGAATTTCGTCCGTGGCACGCTCGGCCTGTGATCTTTGGGCGGCACCAGGATCCAGCAGATCGCCCGAGATATCGGCTTGATGTTCCGGGCACAAATCCGACAGACCACAGCCCAGCAACCGATATGGCCCCTGTTCCCCAACCTGATCGAACAGCGCGCGCGCCGTGCGATATATACGATCAGCAATCTGGGTTGGGTCCCGCAGGGATACCCGTCGCGTGATGATCTTGTGGTTGGCTCGTTTCAGTTTAAGGGTTACGACCCGTCCGGCTAGCCCTTTGGCCTTGGCCCTGTCGGCGACCTTTTCCGACATGCGCCAAAGATGTCCGTCCAGAATGTCGAGGCTGGCGGTGTCTTCGAAAAAGGTCGTCTCATTGCTGATGGATTTCATCGGTTCATGGGCCGAAACGCGGCGTTTGTCCTGACCGCGGGCCAGATGCCACAGCCGATAGCCCATCGCGCCAAATCTGGCCGTCAACGCCTCCTGATCCCAGCGCAACAGGTCCGAGAAACTGCGAATACCGGCACGGTCCAGCGATTCCTGCGCGGCGGGGCCGATACCCCAGATCAGGCGCACTGGTTTGTCATACAGAAACTCTGCCGTCTCAGCCCGGCCAATCACTGAAAACCCGCGTGGCTTGTCCAGATCCGAGGCTACCTTGGCCAGAAACTTGTTGTGCGAAAGCCCGATTGACCCGGTCACGCCCAGCTCGTCTTTCATGCGCTTGACCAAACGCGCCAGCATCACTGCCGGTGGCGCTCCGTGCAGGCGTTCGGTGCCAGAGAGGTCCATGAAGGCCTCGTCCAGCGACAGGGGTTCAACTACCGGGGTCAGTTCATCCATCATCTTGCGGATATCGCGCGAAACCTCAGCGTAGACGGACATGCGTGGTTTGATCACCACCGCATCGGGGCAGAGTTGCAGCGCCTTGAACATGGGCATGGCCGAGCGCACGCCGCGAATACGGGCCACATAGCACGCCGTGGACACAACCCCGCGCTTACCGCCACCGATGATGACCGGCTTATCGGCCAGTTCTGGGTTGTCCCGTTTTTCGACCGAGGCATAGAAGGCGTCGCAATCCATATGCGCAATTGTCAGGTCGAACAGCTCTGGATGCGACTTGATCCGCGGGCTGCCACACGCGGGGCAGCGCCTGTCATCGATGACTGTGGTCAGGCAATCTCGGCAAAGACCGGGCATGGATGTCTTCCCGCCTTCAAAGCGATCGGTTCATGAGCGCGACTATACCAACCCCACCGCCACGCAAAAGCCCAAGGCCGGATTCCAGGTGCGATCTGGTGGAAAAGAAGACCCCCCGCGCGTTGCGGGGGGAGGTGACGGACCTCAGGAAGAGACGGTCCGCGGGGAGTATCACGAGACCAGATTCGCTGAAAAACAGAGGTTTCGATAGGATCGAGTTCACACAAGGAAAACAGGCAGTTTTCATGTGTGTTTTCGGGCACAGGGACGATTTGGCGCGGTTTTCATTAAAAGTGACGTTAGGTCAACTGCTTGGCAGCCAGAAACCGGTGTTTTTGGCGGTTTCTAACGTCCGCGTTTAGTGCCGTATCAAGGAATTTAACTCGGCAAGAACCGCTTGGGCGGCGGCTTTCGGGTCCTCTGCCTGATAGATCGGGCGGCCCACAACGATGTGGTCTGCGCCATCTGCAATAGCACTGGCTGGGGTGGCAACGCGTTTCTGATCGCCAAGCGCAGCCCCTGCCGGACGAACGCCGGGGGTGACGATCAATCGACCTTCGGCCTGAGGCAGGGCGCGGATCAGCGCAGCCTCTTGCGGGCTGGCGATGACGCCATCTGCCCCGGCCTCAAGCGCCTTGGCTGCGCGTTCCACCACCAGCTCCTGGACATCGCCCGCCTTCAACAAACTGGCGTCCAGATCGTCGCGATTCAGCGACGTCAGGATGGTTACAGCCAGGATTTTCAGATCCTTGCCCGAGGCGCCCTCTTTCGCGGCGCGCACCACGTGGGGATCGCCATGAACTGTGAGGAAATCCAGATCGAACTGCGCCAACCCACGCACCGCGTTTTCGACCGTGTTGCCGATGTCGAACAGCTTCATGTCCAAAAAGATGCGCTTGCCGTGATCCTGTTTCAGCTCATTGGCCAGCGCCAACCCGCCGCCCGTTAGCATGCCAAGCCCGATCTTATAGAAGGAAACGCTGTCTCCCAACCGCTCGGCCATGGCCAGACCTTGCAGGGCGTTCGGGACATCTAGGGCTACGATCAGGCGGTCGTCGGACATGGGGGTGCTCCGTTTTTTGGCAAACGTCTGCGTCCTAGCGGGTTTGGGGGTCTGTGTCCATGTGGGATGGGTAGGTGATTCAGATCACGGCAGCGCATTCAGGCTGTGCTATACTATTCGCACATTGAAGGAACGGATTTGCAAATGAAACAACTTGCGCCCACCGCGTTTGCTCTGGTGCTGGCAGGATGTCAGGACATGCCGCTGGAAACCGAGGCTGCCGATACAGTGGTCAGAACGCCCACCAACGAAAACCTGCGTCTGGTGCGAGGGTATCGTTCGACCGATGACGATTGTCAGATCACGGGTGAAACGGCCTTTACCGTCGACTTTCTGGACGATGCGGCGGACCTTGTGTCTTGTCCCGAAGGCGGCAGTGCGGCTCAGTCTCTGGTCGACATGTACGGCGCGCGACAGGTGGCGGAAACGGGGGGCTATGCGGTCTATTCCGTGCCGCGCAGATAGGGGTCGAATATACGCCTCCGCCTCTTGAACCGGGACAGATATTTCCCAGATTGAATGTGAGGCCCAAAACCGACGCGTGCCGCCAGGCGGGCGCATCAAAACAGGGCGCTTGGAAAAGGAGAATAAAATGGACTTGAACAAGTTCACCGAGCGGGCACGGGGTTTCGTGCAAGCGGCGCAGACTATTGCGATGCGGGAAGAGCATCAGCGTCTGACGCCCGAACATTTGCTGAAAGCATTGATGGATGACGATCAGGGGCTGGCCAGCAACCTGATCACGCGGGCCGGTGGTGCGCCCAGCCGTGTGGTGAACGCGCTGGACGCTTCGATGGCGCGCATTCCAAAGGTCAAAGGCGACACAGGTCAGGTCTATCTGGACGGCCAGACCGCAAAGGTTCTTGCCGAGGCCGAAAAGATTGCAACCAAGGCGGGCGACAGTTTTGTCCCTGTCGAACGCATTCTGATGGCGCTGTGCATGGTGAAATCCAAGGCTAAAGAGGCTTTGGAAGATGGTGCCGTGACCGCGCAGAAACTGAATGAGGCGATCAACGATATCCGCAAGGGGCGCACAGCCGATACCGCGTCGGCGGAAGAAGGCTATGACGCACTCAAGAAATATGCGCGCGATCTGACCGAGGCTGCGGCCGAAGGCAAGATCGATCCGATCATTGGGCGGGATGAGGAAATCCGCCGCTCGATGCAGGTTCTGTCGCGTCGAACCAAGAACAACCCGGTTCTGATCGGTGAGCCCGGCGTGGGTAAAACCGCGATCGCCGAGGGCATGGCCCTGCGCATCATTAACGGTGACGTGCCAGAATCGCTGAAGGACAAGAAGCTGCTTGCGCTCGACATGGGAGCGCTGATTGCCGGTGCGAAGTACCGTGGTGAGTTCGAAGAACGCCTCAAGGCCGTGCTGACCGAAGTGACCGAAGCGGCGGGTGAGATCATCTTGTTCATTGATGAGATGCACACGCTGGTCGGCGCTGGTAAATCCGACGGCGCGATGGATGCGGCAAACCTGATCAAACCTGCATTGGCACGTGGTGAGCTGCATTGCATCGGCGCGACAACGCTGGATGAATACCGCAAATACGTCGAAAAAGACGCGGCCCTTGCACGCCGGTTCCAGCCCGTGATGGTACAGGAGCCGACGGTCGAGGACACGATCAGCATCCTGCGCGGCATCAAGGAAAAGTACGAACTGCACCATGGTGTGCGCATATCGGACTCGGCACTGGTGTCGGCAGCGACGCTGTCGCATCGCTATATCACCGATCGGTTCCTGCCCGACAAAGCGATCGACCTTGTCGATGAAGCCGCGTCGCGTCTGCGTATGGAGGTCGATTCGAAGCCCGAAGAACTGGACCAGTTGGATCGCCAGATCCTGCAAATGCAGATCGAGGAAGAGGCGCTGAAACTGGAAGATGATGCGGCCTCGAAGGATCGTCTGGAAACCTTGCAAAAGGATCTGGCCGATTTGCAGGAGAAATCCGCCGAGATGACCGCCCAGTGGCAGGCCGAGCGTGATAAGCTCGCGGGTGCGCGTGATCTGAAAGAACAGCTCGACAAGGCCCGGGCTGATCTTGAGATTGCCAAGCGCGAAGGCAACCTCGCCAAGGCGGGTGAGTTGTCCTATGGCGTTATTCCCCAGCTTGAAAATCAGTTGGCCGACGCTGAGAACAGCGAAAGCAACGCGATGACGGCGGAAGAAACAGTGCGCCCCGAGCAAATCGCTTCGGTCGTTGAACGCTGGACCGGTATCCCGACAGCCAAGATGCTGGAAGGCGAGCGCGAGAAACTGCTGCGGATGGAAGACGACCTGCATTCCCGCGTGATCGGTCAGGATGCCGCCGTCACCGCCGTCGCCAACGCCGTGCGCCGTGCGCGGGCTGGCCTGAATGACGAGAACCGCCCCTTGGGTTCGTTCCTGTTCCTCGGCCCGACCGGTGTGGGTAAGACCGAGCTGACCAAGGCCGTGGCGAACTTTCTGTTCGACGACGACAACGCGATGGTGCGCATCGACATGTCCGAGTTCATGGAGAAGCATGCGGTCGCCCGTCTGATCGGTGCCCCTCCGGGCTATGTAGGGTATGACGAAGGTGGCGTGCTGACCGAGGCCGTGCGGCGCAGGCCCTATCAGGTCGTGCTGTTTGACGAGGTCGAAAAGGCGCACCCGGATGTGTTCAACGTGCTGTTGCAGGTTCTCGATGATGGTGTGCTGACCGATGGTCAGGGCCGCACCGTGGACTTTAAACAGACGCTGATCATCCTGACGTCGAACCTTGGGTCGCAGGCGCTTAGCCAGTTGCCCGAAGGAGCCGACAGTGCGCAGGCGCGGCGGGATGTGATGGATGCGGTCCGAGCCCATTTCCGGCCCGAATTCCTCAACCGTCTGGATGAGACCATCATCTTTGACCGGCTCAAGCGGGCCGATATGGATGGCATCGTCGATATCCAGATGGCACGTCTGCAGAAACGACTGGCCGCCCGCAAGATCGAGCTGGCGCTGGATGATGGTGCCAAGCAATGGTTGGCCGATGAAGGCTATGACCCGGTCTTTGGCGCGCGTCCGCTGAAACGCGTGATCCAACGCGCGCTTCAGAACCCGCTGGCCGAGGCGTTGCTGGCCGGTGAAATCAAGGATGGTGAAACCGTCCCTGTCTCGGCAGGTTCGGATGGCCTGATCATCGGCGACCGCCTGGGCACCTCGGACCGCCCAAGGCCAAATGACGCGGTCGTGCACTGAGGCAAAAGGAAGAACCCGCCTTCACGGCGGGTTTTTCTGTTTCGTAGAGCTCTTTCCACTGGCTATCGTTTGACAGAACTTGTCAAACCATCGCAAAAATGCGCGCGGGTCCGCCGGTTCCGCCCGCATGTGTCGGCGCGCCGACGACGAGCGTTGCGCCAGAGGCCGGAATGCGGTCCAGCCCGGCGATATTTTCGATCCCGAAACGACCGGTGGATAACCACGCATAGTGCGTATCAAAGGTTGCCGAGGGGCCGTGGTCCAGTGACAGCGTGTCCGAGGCGATTGAGCGTGCACCAGTTTCCTCGATCAACATCTGTGCCGCCTCGACGTGGAAACCGGGATAGTGCTGTGCCTGCCCGTCAAACCCGCGATAGGCGTCGCTGTCGACCTTGGCGGCCCAGCCAGAATACAGGGCCAAACAGGCCCCGTCCGGAATATCGCCGTGACTGGCCATCCATGCCTTTAGGTCATCGGGTGTCAGCAGCGTATCTGCGTCCTCAGCCGCGCGGGCGGCAATATCGACCACACATAGTGGGGCGATCAGGTCAGAGACCGGAATTTCATCCACCGACGCCCCATCCGCCGAGAAATGCAGTGGCGCATCGACATGGGTGCCGGTATGTTCGTTCACTGTGATCCGCTGAAGATTGAAGCCGTGTTCGCCGAAGTTGTAGATTTGTTCGGCGGAATAGCCCGGCTCTCCGAAATAGGTCGGGAAATCCGGGCTGATCGTGTGGGTCATATCCTCGACCTTGCCATGCCCTGAGGCCATAGCGGCGGGTGCGGTGACCCCTCCGGCGGCAACGGCCACACCCGACGCAGCGGCGGCCTTGAAGAAACTGCGCCGTGAAAGCATTCGGTCCTTGACCGCATTCATTACACAGATGTCACACATATTCGTCTTCTCCCTGTCCAGCGTTAGATCCGGGGCTGATCATTCGAATTTTCAGCGTACCCGGCAATCAGAGTGCAAGGCTGGGAAATGGCCTGTAAAGGCTTAATCTGTTATGTTTAAAATTCATATTATTGAATTAAAATGATATTTTGGGAAAAACTGATGGGCTGAAAACGAATAACCCGCCGATGAATGGCGGGTTATTGTGCGAATATCGACGTGTTCGGTTTTTAGATCATGCGTGATCAGGTGCCCGACGGAAGGGCGTTCAGATCCTGAGCGTTGCTTTCGTCCAGGCCAGTGTCGTCGCCGATTTCCTCGCAGGTTACGGGGAATGTTTCATTCGAATCGCAGCCGCTGATGGGATATGTTTCATTCTCAGCGCAGGCGGCGATGAACAGCACCAGCGACAAGCCCGCAAGCATTTTCGTTTTCATGTCTCGTCCTTTCCGATCGTATTCTCGTCGTTTCCCTTGGCGCCAACTGCGATGCCAGCCATATACGGCAGCCTACTCTGTCCCTTCGCGCCCTTAGAAAACTTACGCTTCCGGATTGGGCATTGGCTAGCGGGAATATCAACCTTGACGCTAGGTCTTATTGGTCAAAACGCTCGAAATCGCGCGAATCTGTACCGTTATCTCTCAATATGAGTTTCCCGAGTGGCGGATACGTTACAGCCTCTTCTCCCAATCGTGACGCATGTTGCCTTGGTCCTGTGCTATGAGCGCACTAATTGGACTCTAATACAGAACGATCACGGAGACGCAGATGGCGCATCGCTGGACCAATAATTTGACACGTGCAGACGTTACCCCTCGGGCGGCGTTTATGAACCGGCGGCAGGTGATGGCCGGGCTTGCAGGTGTCGGCTTGGCAGGGATGGCGCAGAAAGGTGCGGCCGAAGAGGCGGCCGAGGATCTGGTGCCCAACACCTGGGAAGAGATCACGTCTTACAACAACTATTATGAGTTCGGTACGCGCAAGGATGATCCTGCGAAATACGCCCACACGCTGGTAACGGAACCCTGGAGCGTGCAGATCGATGGATTGGTCGACCGTCCCGGCGAATATGATTTCAAGGATATCATGTCTGAGATGACGGTCGAAGAACGCATCTATCGTTTTCGCTGCGTCGAGGCCTGGTCAATGGTGGTGCCCTGGAACGGGTTTGAGCTGGCCGATCTGCTGAACATGGCCGGAGTGCAGGAAGGAGCCAAGTTTGTTGCCTTCGAAACCGCATACCGTCCTGATGAGATGCCCGGCGTGCAATACCCGGTGCTCGATTGGCCCTATCGCGAAGGATTGCGATTGGATGAGGCGATCCACCCGCTTACGATCATGGCGACAGGCATCTATGATCGTCCAATTCCGAACCAAAACGGCGCACCTCTTCGACTCGTCGTGCCTTGGAAATATGGCTTCAAGTCGATCAAGTCGATTGTTCGGATTACCCTGACGGACGTTGAGCCTCCGACAAGCTGGAACATGGCCAATCCGCGCGAATATGGCTTCTATAGTAATGTGAACCCGAATGTGGATCACCCGCGCTGGTCTCAGGCGTCGGAACGTACCATCGGGGGCGGGCTGTTCTCGAAACGTATTCCGACACTGATGTTCAACGGCTACGAGGCCGAAGTCGCCGGTCTTTACGAAGGCATGGATCTGTCGGAATACTATTAGGCGCATGCAGACCGTGAACCAGATACTCCGCCGAGTGCCTGTTTGGGCTGTCTACCTGCTGGGCCTGATCCCGGCACCGTGGCTGTTCTATCAGGGTTTGACCGGAGGGCTGGGTATTGATCCGATTGAGGCGCTGGAACATCGCTATGGCGAGTTGGCGTTACAGCTGTTGATTGTCGTGCTTGCGGTGTCCCCGTTGCGGCGGTTTTCGGGACTGAACCTGACGAAGTTCCGTCGCGCTTTGGGGGTGCTGACCTTCGTCTATGTTAGTCTGCATCTGTTGGTATGGTTGGTTTTGGATGTGCAACTGCCGAGCCAGATCTGGGCCGACATCCTCAAACGTCCCTATATCACGGTGGGCATGGCCGGATTTCTTCTGCTGCTGCCCCTGGCTGTGACTTCAAATAATCTGTCGGTGCGCCGTTTGGGTCCACGCTGGCGCGTTCTACAACGTCTGGTCTATCCAGCTGCGATTTTGGGCGGGCTGCATTACGTGATG
>NZ_JBQFIS010000001.1:3125000-3734137 GCF_056535645.1 Ruegeria sp. BK1
TCCTCCTCGACCCACCAAAAAACTTTTGGGGCCTTAGCTCAGCTGGGAGAGCGCCTGATTTGCATTCAGGAGGTCAGGAGTTCGATCCTCCTAGGCTCCACCATTTACCCGATCAGATCGTTAAGCACCTTTTTGGTTCTTAACCGTCCGATTGGACGTCAATTGACATCGTATAGAGAGAAATCAATCAACACTGTTTGATCGCGCCGAGTGTGGCGTTGATCTCAGTCGTTCTCATCTTTGGATGAGCGGGTTGTGATGCGGGTGTTTCCTCGCCTGTCCACGACTATCCCGGCTGAAACGAACAGAGTTGTCCAAGTCAAGTACACTAACCCGCATAACTTAACGGTTATGCATGTCTTCTATCCTCTGCGTGGGGCCGACCGACATCGGCAGCGCGGGTTCCAGGATGGAAGGCGGGAAAGTATGCTTTTGGTTCAGAAGAAAGATGACCTTTAGTTACCAGCTGGGTCATTGCGATTGATTTGATTACTAGCGCAGCTTTGGTTGTGTGCGGTCAAACGCACTCAAGTAGCCGAATAGGCGGTAGTGCCAATATCAAGTCTTTCTTTTTCTGGATCAAATCAAGCGCGAGAAGGGCGTTTGGTGAATGCCTTGGCAGCAAGAGGCGATGAAAGACGTGATACTCTGCGATAAGCCATGGGGAGCTGAGAATAAGCTTTGATCCATGGATCTCTGAATGGGGCAACCCACCTGAATGTTTGTTATTGTTAGTTTTGCTAATCAATAATGAGCATGAACAGGTACTTAAGACCTGAATACATAGGGTTTTAAGAGCAAACCCGGGGAACTGAAACATCTAAGTACCCGGAGGAAAGGAAATCAATTGATACTCCCCTAGTAGCGGCGAGCGAACGGGGACCAGCCGAGCCAGATAAGTGACTAGAACACGTTGGGAAGCGTGGCCATAGCGGGTGACAGCCCCGTATAGGAAGCTTTGATGGACGTATTAAGTAGGGCGGAACACGTGAAATTCTGTCTGAAGATCGGAGGACCACCTTCGAAGGCTAAGTACTCCTTGCTGACCGATAGTGAACCAGTACCGTGAGGGAAAGGTGAAAAGCACCCCGACGAGGGGAGTGAAACAGTACCTGAAACCGAACGCCTACAATCAGTCGGAGGATCCTCGAGATCTGACGGCGTACCTTTTGTATAATGGGTCATCGACTTGGTCTTACGAGCAAGCTTAAGCCGTTAGGTGTAGGCGTAGCGAAAGCGAGTCTTAATAGGGCGTATGAGTTCGTGGGATCAGACCCGAAACCGAGTGATCTAGGCATGGCCAGGTTGAAGGTAAGGTAACACTTACTGGAGGACCGAACCCACATCCGTTGAAAAGGATCGGGATGAGCTGTGCCTAGGGGTGAAAGGCCAATCAAACTCGGAGATAGCTGGTTCTCTGCGAAATCTATTTAGGTAGAGCGTCATCCGAATACCCCGGGGGGTAGAGCACTGGATGGGTAATGGGGCCCCACAGGCTTACTGATCCTAACCAAACTCCGAATACCCGGGAGTACTAGATGGCAGACACACTGCGGATGCTAACGTCCGTAGTGGAGAGGGAAACAACCCTGACCTACGACTAAGGCCCCCAATTCATGGCTAAGTGGGAAAGCAGGTGGGACGACCAAAACAACCAGGAGGTTGGCTTAGAAGCAGCCATCCTTTAAAGATAGCGTAACAGCTCACTGGTCTAAATAAGTTGTCCTGCGGCGAAGATGTAACGGGGCTCAAGCCATGAGCCGAAGTCTAGGGATGCGTAAGCATCGGTAGCAGAGCGTAGTGTGACATAGTCTCATTCCTCCTTCATGCCTTCGGGCAGATTGGAGGAGAGAGGCTTTCGATGAAGCGGGCGCGTGAGCGATCCCGTGGAGAGATCACTAGTGAGAATGATGACATGAGTAGCGACAAAGAGTGTGAGAGACACTCTCGCCGAAAGTCCAAGGGTTCCTGCTTAAAGCTAATCTGAGCAGGGTAAGCCGGCCCCTAAGCCGAGGCCGAAAGGCGTAGGCGATGGGAACTAGGTTAATATTCCTAGGCCAGGAGGATGTGACGGATCACAGGTGTAGTTCAATCTTATCGGATTGATTGGGCTGCTGAGTGGTTCCTGGAAATAGCCCTCCATCAGACCGTACCCTAAACCGACACAGGTGGACTGGTAGAGCATACCAAGGCGCTTGAGAGAACGATGTTGAAGGAACTCGGCAAAATACCTCCGTAAGTTCGCGAGAAGGAGGCCCGGTTCCTAGGCAACTAGGGGCTGGGGGCACAAACCAGGGGGTGGCGACTGTTTATTAAAAACACAGGGCTCTGCGAAGTCGCAAGACGACGTATAGGGTCTGACGCCTGCCCGGTGCCTGAAGGTTAAAAGGAGAGGTGAGAGCCTTGAATTGAAGCCCAGGTAAACGGCGGCCGTAACTATAACGGTCCTAAGGTAGCGAAATTCCTTGTCGGGTAAGTTCCGACCTGCACGAATGGCGTAACGACTTCCCCGCTGTCTCCAACATCGACTCAGCGAAATTGAATTGCCTGTCAAGATGCAGGCTTCCCGCGGTTAGACGGAAAGACCCCGTGCACCTTTACTACAGCTTCGCACTGGCATCAGGATTGTGATGTGCAGGATAGGTGGTAGGCTTTGAAGCAGGAACGCAAGTACCTGTGGAGCCTCCCTTGAGATACCACCCTTCGCACTCTTGATGTCTAACCGCGGTCCGTTATCCGGATCCGGGACCCTGCGTGGCGGGTAGTTTGACTGGGGCGGTCGCCTCCTAAAGCGTAACGGAGGCGCGCGAAGGTTGGCTCAGAGCGGTCGGAAATCGCTCGTTGAGTGCAATGGCAGAAGCCAGCCTGACTGCAAGACTGACAAGTCGAGCAGAGTCGAAAGACGGCCATAGTGATCCGGTGGTCCCGAGTGGAAGGGCCATCGCTCAACGGATAAAAGGTACGCCGGGGATAACAGGCTGATACTGCCCAAGAGTCCATATCGACGGCAGTGTTTGGCACCTCGATGTCGGCTCATCTCATCCTGGGGCTGGAGCAGGTCCCAAGGGTACGGCTGTTCGCCGTTTAAAGAGGTACGTGAGCTGGGTTTAGAACGTCGTGAGACAGTTCGGTCCCTATCTGCCGTGGGTGTAGGAGACTTGAGAGGAGTTGCCCCTAGTACGAGAGGACCGGGGTGAACGATCCACTGGTGGACCAGTTGTCGTGCCAACGGCAGTGCTGGGTAGCTATGATCGGACAGGATAACCGCTGAAGGCATCTAAGCGGGAAGCCCCCCTCAAAACAAGGTCTCCCTGAGGGCCGTGGAAGACCACCACGTCAATAGGCCGGAGATGTAAGCGCAGTAATGCGTTCAGTTGACCGGTACTAATCGCCCGATAGGCTTGATTTGATCCAGTAATGGAAAGACAAGACCAAAGCATACACCAATCTTGACAAAGGACAGCGTCGCAGCGCCAAGCCGCGATGTTGGTTGATTAAATAACCGTGCGGGAACGCGCCTTTTGTAAACAAAAGACGCTGCCTCCCGCATGGTCGCTTTCTTGCACAGCAAGAAAGTCGACCGAGGGCTTTTCCTCGGTTTGGTGGTCATAGCGCAAGTGAAACACCCGGTCCCATCCCGAACCCGGAAGTTAAGCACTGCCGCGCCAATGGTACTTGGGCTTAAGCCCCGGGAGAGTAGGTCACCGCCAAACCTAGAAAAAGCCCAATTCTCTCTAACACGATGAAAACAAATCTGACTCTGACGCGGGATGGAGCAGCCCGGTAGCTCGTCAGGCTCATAACCTGAAGGTCGCAGGTTCAAATCCTGCTCCCGCAACCAGCGTCAGAAATCCCCTACACAGCCCGGTCAGACTAAAATTGATCCCCCGGATCAAGTGCTTAACGTCGCCACCGCGTCAGGCTCAAAACCTCAAAGCAAGTGCGCCAAAGCATACTCCAGAAACCAACACGGTTAACAAAATGCCGAACATGCCGCCTCACGGCGACTTTAGTTCATTCTGGGCCAACCCAATCATCGCTGCCACGGCACCCTGGAGTTCGATCTGAACGCCGTCCCTCTCATGCAAGACCGTGACCCGTTCGATAAGGACCCGGATGATCTCCAAAGCTCCTGTGAGGATCGACGGATCCGATAACGCATGTGCAAGACTAGCAACATTGGAGCGGCAGCGGAAAACCCCTCATTGGTGCGCATTGCAATGAAGGCCAGAGATGCAAACTATACGAGCCTAGAATAGAAAGTGTCCGTTTGAGCCGCAAGAGTGCAAAGCGTGAAAGTCGCTGTGTTCAAAAACTTGATAGTAAATTCGAATCCGAAAGAAATTTGCCCGAGTTGTCAATGCGCGCTTGAAAAGCGACATTGATGTCCAAGGGCTATCTAGTTGGTAGCTTTATTGGATGGTTGAACACTTTACCTAGTTAAGCTCAAGCGACCTGCACTTCTCTCTCCGGCCAGAACTCGTCGACTATGACATAGGCGACAATTACGAAGAATGCGGCCCCTGCGACTTGCAAAACGCGCGTAATACTTTTGACGTCGGCCTCATCCGAAAATGGCGCAATCGACCCACCATAAACGATCAGGACAGTCGTCAACGCCGAGCCGGCTGCCGCGGCGAGAGCGGCCTGAGACTTTCCAAGCGCTCCGAGGGTGAAGCAGAAGAACAGACATAACAAAATTGGCGTCAGAATAACTGGTGCGATCACGTTTACTTCATAACAGATGATCGACACCGCAGCTCCAAGCAGGTTTGCTGTCAACATCGCTTTAGCGACGGTCTTACCCATTGAAGGCATGGCTGCCAGTTGCTGACTCAAAAGGGCGACGAAGAACAGAACCAATAGGGCAGATGCGCCAGATAGAAAAAACACCATGGCAAATGGCACAGTCACAAGTGACATTCTGACGATCCGCCGGTGCGGATCAAATACGGGTGGCGCGTCAGCTTTCTTCTCGGCGGCTGATTGAAGATTTGCTGGGATCAGCACAAACATCAGCGTCGATACGAAACCTGCAAATAGCAAGTTTATCGGTATCCAGAACACGAGCACAAGCGCTAGGTCCTGCGATTGGAGGGCGAGGTTCGGGATCATCAATGCCCCCATAAGCGCTATGACACCAGGTAGAACACCAGCCCCTGAAACTGACCACATGAAGGACAGGATGATCCCGATGGCCACCAGAATAAGGAATACCACTGGGTAGGGTGCGAAGATCGACGACAACAGAAATGAGATGAACATCAATCCTATCGAGAAAACAAACAATTTGGTGAATGCTGCTAACGGCAGCGCAGCGGGTGCTTGCAGGAAGAGCGCAGTGAAAACTGCCCCTACAACCGCCAAGGGCCATCCTAAAAACAGGCCCAAGGTAAAGACGCCGGTCACACCCAAGGCGAGCCTGAAAATGGATTTCCGGCCCTCAATAGGCATAGGAAAGAATCGAAACCAAACGGATATAGGTCTGGCCGACCATGTTCAGCAGGGAATTGTCGCTCAGATACATGATCACGTCGGCCTGCCCGTTAAGTTGGAAGCGTAGGTCGTCTTCGGCGCTTCCGGCCTCATACCCCGGCAGCACGATCCGAACAGGGAACCGTTCTGGTTCGCGTAGAAACCCTTTGGTACTTGGCGGGCTCGCCAACTGGCCGGGTTCATCGCCTCCGCTCAAAGATACAGCCGCGCTGAAGCTCTCAATAACACCCGGGACGATTTTACCGGGGTGCATATCCAACACGACATCGACAGGAGAACCTATTGCAGCTCGGCCTAAGTTATTTTCAGTAAAATACGCCTCAATCCAAACGTCGGTTGCATCCAGGAACGTCAAAAGGTCCTGACCAGATCGTGCGTATGTACCAGGGGCTATCAACAAATTGGATATGACACCCGTCGCCGGAGCGCGAAGTTCCGTCCACTCGAGGTTTAGCTCTGCATCTGCCAAGGCTGCCAATGCGCGTTGTATTTTTGGATTTTCGATCCCGTCGTCACCCAACCTCTGCTTTGCTTTTTCCAAATCCGCTTTAGCGTTCTCATAACTTGCCTCAGACTCTG
This sequence comes from Ruegeria sp. BK1, assembly GCF_056535645.1. NCBI lineage: Bacteria > Pseudomonadati > Pseudomonadota > Alphaproteobacteria > Rhodobacterales > Roseobacteraceae > Ruegeria > Ruegeria sp. BK1. Next base: position 3,131,076 of record NZ_JBQFIS010000001.1, read on the forward strand.
CCAATTGACCTCGGGCATCATCGGCTTTTGAGACGGCGATCAATCCCTTTCTTTCCAGCGCAAACACGCGCTCTGTTTGAATCCGCATCGTATCCAGATCGCTCTGGGCCCGGGCCAATTTGGCTTGCGCAGCCCTCACCTCTGCCGAGGATGCGCCCACTTCCTGCGTGGCGGCTTCCAGATCAGCTTCGGCCTTGTCGCGTTGAATTTCGTAGGGCCTGGGGTCAATCCGAACCAGAACATCACCTGCCGAGACAACCTGTCCATTTTCGACAAGAACTTCGGTCACTGTACCGGTGACCTGTGGAACAATTTGGGTCGCGACGGCCTTTACTCTGGCATTCCCGGTAAACGGGGTTTTGCGGTCCGCGACAAGGTACCAGACGAGGAAAATAAGAATGACGGCCAAAGTGGTCCAAATCGTCTTTCTCATTTCGCCGCTCCTTCAGCTTCACTTTCGGCTTCTGCAGGCGCATCGATCCAGACCTTGAACAGTTCATAGAATACAGCGAACAGAACAGGCCCCATAAAAATTCCGATCAAGCCATACGCCATCATGCCGCCGAGAACACCGATGAGGATGACTAGCATAGGTGTCTCAAGGCCTTTTGAGATAAATACTGGCCTTAGGAAGCTGTCCATTATCGCTACGGGAACGGCCAGTACGGTGAAGATCAACGCTGTGCCACCGGACATGGTGCTCCAGGCGTAGATGACCACTGGCAGAAGAACCAAACCGGGTCCAATCTGGATAATCGAAAGGATCAGGCAAATAAACGCCAGCGTCGCGGCCGAACCAATCCCGAACAGCGCCAACAATACCCAAACTACGACCGCCTGAATCGCAGCTACGCCAATCACACCCTTTGTCACATTGCGGATCGTCGCGCCTGCCAGTGTAACGAATTCGCCGCCCCGGGGCGCAAAGACTCGGTTGGCAAAACGCTGAAGGCCTTGCACAAGACTTGGGCCAGGGCTGAACAAGGCACCCATAATCAAGACGGACAAAGCCAGTGCCAAGAGCCCAAGTCCGATGCTCAGCACCCGTCCGAACAGCGATTTGGTGATCTCAAGAATCTGCGCGCCGTATTTGGCAAGCGCGCCATCAAGGTTTCGTTCAAATAAGCCCCAAACTTCAGAAATCTTGTTGCCGACCAGGGGCAGCTCTTTTAGCCCTTCTGGTGCCGGTGGGACTTTTAGCTCGCCGCTGTCAGCTTGCTCTGCAAACTCTGATCCAAGCTCGGCTGCCCCCGATACCGCTGTTGCGACCGGCCCCAAAGTCAGAAGAAGACCCAACAAAACCAAAATCGTCGTAGCAAGTTTCTTCCGCCCGCCCAACTTGGACTGTAGCCAATCGAAAACTGGATAGAGTGCGACGCATAGAATCGTCGCCCAGATCACCACGCTTGCCAGCGGTGCCACCATTACCAAAGCGCTGTAAAGGAATAGTCCGAGAAATAGCAGTCTTATCGCGAGATCGACAATCTTCGCGTCCTGGGTCTTTTCCATACCATCCCTCCAATATTTGTTTTCTGAATGTTACACTCAAAAAACGAAATATGTATATTTTTAAATTGGAGGGACCTGCAGAAACCTGAATTCTCTCGTAAATTCGTATTTCAGAGGCCTGGTCTGTAGATGTATAGCCTGCGTATGAAATTGCGTTGGCTCATTGGAGCAAAAATTAATCGTCCCCTTTGGTGTCATCTTGGGACAGGATTGTATCCGCCACCGTGGTCGCTGCAGTCACGAAAATGCCGAGCCCCACGATGATGTAGAACATTGTAAAGATTTTGCCTGCTGCGGTTTCAGGAGAAAAGTCGCCAAACCCTACAGTCGATATTGTCACAACAGAAAAGTAGATGGAGTCGAGCCAACTCCAACCTTCGACATAGCGATAGAATACAGACGCCCACAGGATCATACCGGTTGTGAAGGCCAGAAGGCCTTTGACCCTGCCATCTTTAAAGGCGACGCCTATTCCTCGCGTAATTCTGGCTATCGAATTCATAAAGCGACAATATCAAGGTAAAAACAAATATATACTATTTTTTGAATTTTTTCGTACTAGCCCGAAAGTCTTGTGCGCTCTCACCGCGCGTATCGTGCGGAAATTGTAACCGACTGTTCGCCCCAACCGCTTTGGGACTACTCGGTTCTGTTTTTACTCTATTGGCAGTTTCGGCAATGGTGAAATGCGATACCTGCAACGAAAGGCTAACGGAAATTTCAAGTTCATACTGCATCAGCGAAATCCACTTTCCCAATGTCAGTAGGGTCCGCTAACAGGGACTGCGCAGTCTGTTTTTGAATGTCCGGTTCGGGCTGTATTCTGTTACAGGCGACGGTGGAACGTGGTTCCCCGCATTCACCATGAAGCGAAATCCTTTTACTTTGCCCTGAAATTTTGTTTCGTAGCTTGGCCAAAAAGCGAAATTTCATGACAGCGTACGCGCGATGGTTTAGGTTTTTACTTTAAATAGAATATCCAAGTCTCGGTGGGCTCCTTGGAACAAGTTACCTTTACGTTTGAGATGGGTGTGGTTTGCGTTTTGTTGGCCTTCACCGTCTTCTTGTTCGTGTCAGAAATTGTCAGAATTGACCTCTCCGCCATACTGGTTCTGGTTCTCGTCGGACTTCTCAGCTACGTACCCGGGCTTGAGAACCTGGCGGATGTTTCGCATCTGTTCGATGGGTTTGCGTCGAACGCTGTGATTTCTATTATCGCGGTCATGATCGTCGGTGCCGGATTGGATAAAACTGGTATCATGAACAAGGTTGCTGCGGTCATTCTAAAATATGGCGGCACGGCTGAAAGCCGGGTCCTGTCGATTGTGTCAGGAACGGTCGGCATCATATCCTCATTCATGCAGAATGTCGGAGCGGCTGCGCTGTTTTTGCCGGTCGTCAGCCGCATTTCTACGAGGTCGGGAATACCCTTGTCCCGCCTGCTGATGCCCATGGGGTTTTGCGCCATTCTTGGCGGCACGATGACTATGGTCGGGTCTTCTCCGCTGATTTTGCTGAACGACCTGGTCCAGACTGCAAACGAGGGGCTACCTGAAGGCCAAAAAATCCAACCCTTCGGGCTGTTCTCGGTAGCGCCAATTGGCGCGGCCTTAATCCTGACCGGGATCGGTTATTTTCTTCTGTTTGGGCGTTGGGTGCTGCCTGAAGACACCGGGTCCGACAACACCGGCACAGGACAGGGTACGCAGGAATACCTGCAACGGGTTTACGGCTTGCAGGCGGATATTTTCGAAGTGATCGTGCCAGAAAAAAGCCCGTTGGTCGGGCAGATACTGGCTGACATCAACCATGAAAATCATCTCTACATAATATCCACATTTTATCGCGGTAAGACTTCCATGGTTCAGGTTCTTACCGCCGAGATTGCCGCTCCGTGCCGGCTTGCCATCATAGGAAACCGCTCGGTTGTCGAACAGTTTGCAGAGAAATTTGGTCTGACTGTTCTTCCTGAACTGGATATCTTCGTAGAAGAGTTTGCGCCAACCAATGCCGGAATAGCCGAAGTCGTCGTGACACCTGATAGCAAGCTGATCGGGAAATGCCCCCGCGAGCTTTTGTTCCGAAAGACGTACGGCATGTCATTGCTTGCTATTCATCGAGGAGAAGAAACTCTCAGTCACGTCGAGACTGATACGCACGCGTCCACTCAGATCGGACTTGAAGAGTTTCACGCAGGCGACATGCTTGTCGCGCATACGAGGTGGGACAACCTGATGCGGGTCAAAAAGGATCCAGACTTTGTGGTTGTGACAACAGATTTTCCGCAAGATGAGCTACGGCCTCAGAAGGTCGGTTGGGCTTTGGCCTTCTTTGCGATATCGCTGTCGCTGATACTGTTCACCGACGTTCGCTTGTCCCTTTGCCTTCTGACGGGCGCCGCTGGAATGATGCTCACGCGGGTACTCAGTGTCGATGAGGCATACAGGGCAGTCGGATGGAACACGGTTTTCCTGCTGGCATGCCTGATACCTCTGGGGCAGGCGGTGCAAAATACCGGCACCGCAGCTTGGATCGCCCAGCAAATCATGATCATTTTGAACGGTTGGCCGATTTGGGCGCTTCAAGCCGGTGTCGCAATATTGGCCACCGCGTTTTCCCTGGTTATGTCGAATGTCGGGGCAACCGTGCTGCTCGTGCCCCTTGCTGTTTCAATTGCCGTAGCTGCCGGCGGAAACCCAGCGGCCTTTGCGCTAACAGTTGCAATCTCGACCTCGAACAGCTTCATCATTCCGACCCATCAGGTAAACGCACTGATTATGGGGCCCGCGGGTTACAAGGTAATGGACTTTGTGCGTTCCGGGGGCATCATGACCGTCCTGTTTTTGTTGGTTTCCTTGGTGATGCTCAATGTGATTTTCTGAACCGACTGACGGGAACAGATATCAAACTTTAGGCACCAAACCAAAACCTAACGATGCCGGTTTTAACTTTTTGCCGCTTACCGGGTTCCACTGGTCATCTGAACTCGCCCATGCCCAATCTGTCTTTTTTAGCCGAGAACTTTCACGAGTTTGGCACGCTCGGTGCGTCAATTGCATTGCAAAGTTCAAACCCGAATTGGAAAGCACGCGGGTCACAACAAATTCGGTCCCGACCTTCAAACGGATTGCTATTTTGCGTCCCGTTGAACGTCCGAAAAGCCGGTTGGATGGCAGACACGGATCCCGGCGCTTAAGGTCCGGTTTTCTCCTCACTAACAATTTCACTATGAGTAACGGTTTTGTGAGGCTCATCGGTTCATGACTAGCTAATCAACTAGTTGAATCAGAATTAGTATTTTCAACAGAGACTGATTGTGTTGGGTGGCGAGTATGTATTCACTATTGTTTTCTATTTGGGCATCTCTTCCGTTTGACTTTGGCCAAAGGGCTGAACACTGCTCTAGGGCAGTGGAACAAGCACTCCTCATAGCTGGGCTTCTGACTGTTCCGGCGACGGTGTTTTCTGCGGAACATCAATTAGAGGACGGCACGACCGTCACGCCGCTTGAGATGTTCCAGGAATGCGATGTCTGCCCCGAGATGATCGCGCTTCCCGTGGGTGAGTTCATGATGGGTGGGCCTCCAGGGGAATCTCGGCGAACCAAGTATTTTGCTGATGGAAAAACGCGTACCGCTACGCCGGAGGCTCCTTACATCGCAAAACATGAGGGTCCGGTTCACCGTGTAGAAATCGACATTCCAATTGCAATGGGGCGCAACGAAGTAACCTACGATCAATGGATGGATTGTGTCCAAGACGGCGGCTGTGGCGGGATCGTGCCGAAAAACTGTATTCCTCAGTTCGACGGTTCATGCGTGCCATTGACTGGAAGCTTTCCGGTTATCTACGTCTCGATCGAAGATGCGATTAGCTACACGAATTGGCTCAATCAGAAGGTTGGAGCCGAGGTCTATCGGCTGCCCACTGAAGCGGAATGGGAATACGCCGCGCGGGCGGGAACTCAGACGCCGTTTGCCCAGGGCGAAGAGGTTTCTACTGATCAGGCAAACTTTAGCGGTTCCGCGACCGCGAAGATGTTGGGAGTAGATCGCCCTGATCTGGTCTCACGCCGGCTACCTGTACAGGTTGACCAACTCAATGCCGCGAACGCGTGGGGGCTAAGGCATATGTCAGGCAATGTTGCGGAATTGACGATGTCTTGTGGTCTAAGAGATACGAAGGGTGGCCGACGTCCAGCCGTTATTTGGTCGAAGCGGAACTTTTAGATTGCGAACTAAGAGTAACTCGTGGAGGAGCTTACCGCTTTGCAATGGACTATGCGCGTACGGCTTCTCGTGGAAGAGGCTATGAAACGAGTCGGCGGAATGCAGTTGGGTTCCGTGTACTCAGAGAATTGAATTATTACGACTAAATTTTGGAGAGTTAATATGACTTGAGTCCATGGTGACAGAGATCCCCACACAGTAATTGGTCCATTTGCGGGGCTTCCAACGAGCTTAGGGGAACCTGTACGGACAACCACCTAAGGTCACGTTTTCTGGCTCACATGATCGCATCAATCTCCCCTCGAACATAATCCCAAAGACTGAGGCGACCGAGGAAGAGATTTCAGAAAAACTGGAAAAAGGCACAGCGCAACGACATCAATTCATAGTCCCAAAAAAGGGATAGCGAATTTCTGAACGCATCTCGTTCTGATTAGATTGACACCGTCAGACAAAGTGAAAACACGCTTTCAGTTTCGCCTAAACTTTCCTTAATCGTTCAGAATTGCAGCCTTAACTTCCGCCTCCTTTATCTGTTGTACGACATCAACAGGACACTAGGAATTGGAGGAATTAACATGGCCAATACTCATGCCGCCCCAGCGCCGAAAAACGTTTTTGCCGGGATGATAGCAGACTATGCAGAGGCACGGACCGAGCTCTTTCGGCGGCGGATTTTCGCAAAGACCGTGCGGGAGTTGGAAAGCCTGAATGATGCACAGTTGGCGGATATCGGCGTCCCGCGCGCCGAGATCAAACAGCGCGCTTACCAAAGTGTCTATCGCGGCGTTTCTTACCACAACTGACATGGCCCTCGACCAGCTCAAAGTAGCAAAGAAGGAAGGACCCTGAATATGTTTGATGACGTTTCATTGAATGGCAGGCTGACCCCGGCCGAAAGCGCATTGTTGCTGTTTGACAGAGCGATGAGGATCCAGGCAATCAGAGCCGATATCGTTCGTGCCGCACGATATCTGGACGGGTTCAGTGATCGCAAACTCTCAGAGCTAGGGATCAATCGCAGCGATATCGAAACAACAATCGACAGGTATATCTGACCGCATCACGCAGGGTTGGATAGCGTCTTATCGAAAAAGCCATTCCGGGGTCCTTGGAATGGCTTTTCAAGCTGAACGGTCAGTTGCAGTGGGTCTCTATCTGTAGGTGCTGTGCCAGCCTGTCGATCTCGGCCATCCATGTTTCCACGAGTTTCGGGTCACTGGGTGCTGCGTGAACCCCGGCTGGAATGGCCCGGTTTAGAACCGCTTCGACGGCTAGTGACACCGGCACTGAGACAAGGCGCGCCATCGCCGTGCCCCGCGCGTCGCCCCACGCGTCCATGACGTAGGTTTTGTGCCAGACAGGAATGCCGTCCTTCTCGGCTTTCAGGCCCACGCACAGGACCACGCGGTCAGGCTCGCCCGCGTCATAGGCGTTCTCGGCCCAGAACTGATCCGACATCTCTTTCAAACGCGCGTCACCTTCGGGGCCCGAGAGGGTCTCGATCTCGGTAAATACGTCCGCCCAGGCATCGGCCCAGCCGTTCAGGCGCAGAGTGCCGCGGACGAATTCCTTGACGGTCCAGTGATCCTCGAATTGGTACTCGGCCATGAACGGCAGAGAATCCCGGTTGGGATAGACCTCAAAGCTTTCGGGAGCGGGTAGCGGTGCAATATAGCTGGTGATGGCATCCCACGGGCGGGCAACGTCCAGCGGCGCGTAGTCGCGGATGGATTTTGACGGCGACCGCAGGGCTTTCAGAACGCCCAGAGGCGACCAGCTGAATTTATAGCGGAACGGGTTGGGGTTTTTGGGGATGCCGCCGCAATAGGAGATGAAGCTCAGGTGGTTTTGCGCGTCAAAAGCATCCGAGGCGCGGTAGTCAGCGACCAATGCGTGCGCCATCAGGTGGTCGATGCCCGGATCCAGCCCGACCTCGTTGACAAGGGCAACACCCGCTTCGCGCGCCTTGTCATCCAGCGCGCGCATTTCGGGGGCGATATAGGATGACGACACAAAGTTCGCGCCTTTGGAGATCGCCAATTCGGCCAGCGGTACATGCCAGTCGCCGGGTAGCATGGATACGATCACATCGCCCTTTTCCAACACCGCGCCCAAAGCGTCTATGTTAAATGCGCGAATGTCATCCGTCAGGTCGCCGACCTCAGCCTTGGCCTTGTCGATGGTCCGGTTCCAGACGGTGACTTTGTGACCGCCCTCGATCAGGCGGCGCAGGCCGGGGATGGCCGACAGGCCGGTGCCACACCAATGGATGGTCATTCGTATGCTCCTTTTTGGCTTTCAGCCGAATTTAAGTTTCGCAGTTACAATCGCACCGACAAGTAGGATCGATATCACATTGCCAAGGATCAACGGCCACGCAGCGATCATCAGCCCATAGATCAGCCACAGTGTCAGCGTGGTCAGAATCAGCAAGTTGGCGGGAAGGGACAGGTCTTTTGTTTCGCGGGTGCGCCAAGTTTTGAGAGTTTGAGGCAACCAGCATACTGTTCCCAAAATTGCCGCTGTTGCCCCGATCAGGTGTTCCATGGTTCGCCTTGCCTAACAATGTTTGACGAATTCGGCCCGTGCGCGGCCCCAGACGCCGCTGTCCAGATCGGTCAGGGTCAGCAGGGAGGGCAGCAGTTGCGTGGCATAGTCTTCCGAGCTTTCGACCGGCAGCATCGAGGGCAGGTTGTCGATGGCCATCACGTCCATCACCGGGTCGGTGGCCACGCGCAGCGCGGGGGCGTCCCATGTGGTCGCCCGGTCATAGACTGGCACTGGGTTATAGTCGCTGTCCGGATCGCAGGCCACGTCTCCGATGGCGGTCAAGTTGCGCTGTGCGCTGAGCGCCTCGCGCGGGACAAAGATCGGCGTGCCGGGGCGAGCGAAGATGCAGTTCAGGAACAGATCATGGTCGAGGATCTCGGGGAAGGGTCCACCGCTGGCGGTCTCGGCCATGTCCCACTTTGTAACAGTGACTCCCATCGCCTCGCACAAATCCGCAGCACCCGTGCCCACGCGGCCCAAGGCGCCGATGACGATAGCACGGGGGCGGGTGCCCGTGGCGTCCAGCTCGGCCAGCAACTCGGCGTTTAGCGCGTCTTTGTTGGGGTACACCCCGACCGGAGGGCATTCCTGCCCCCGCTGCTGCGCAGCCCATGTTTTCAGCGTCACCGCCGCGCCCGCATAACCGGCCCAATAGCCAAAGGCAGCGACCCGGCGGCCGTCTTCGTCGACCAGATATTCCAAATCATAAAGCGTTCCGCCCCCGGTCTTGAAGCGCTCTAATAGGGCGCGTCCAGAATGCTGGCCCTTATAAGCATGGCCGAACATGATATGGCGATGTGGCAGGGGCGTGCCGTCCTCTGGCAGTTCTTTAAGGCCAAAGATTATCGCGTCCAGCGGGGCTTGGGGCCAGGAGTTCTCAGCTGCGACCTCACACCCGGCCGCCTTATATCCGTCCAGCGGGATGGCGCGGACCGAGCTTTCCTCGACCGTCACGCGGATGCCTGCGGCGATCAAAGCTGCGGCGCCTTCGGGGGTCAGCCCAACCCGTTCTTCGTTCGGGCGCTGTTCTGCCCGGACCCAGAGATGTGTCATCGTCGTTCCTTTTTCAGAGCATTCCGGCAGCGCGTACGGTCTGCACCGATGCCCGCGCCTCCATCGCGTCTCGGAACGCGATAATCTTGGGAAAGGCTGTAACGTCAACGCCGTCGCCCTCGAGCCAACTGCAGACCACATACAGATAAGCGTCCGCCAGCGAGAACTCATCCCCCAGTACAAAAGGCCCACGCAGCCCGTTCAAGGAGATATAGTCGCAGGACGCGGTCATCGTCTGCGCTACCTTACCCTGCATGTCTTTCCAGCTGGATTGCTTGTCAGCCCACCGCGCCCCGCGCATCTTGTGGGCGTGGTTCACATGCATGGTCGAGGCAAGGTAGTACATCACCTCGCGCATCCGCGCGGCCATGATCGGATCAGAGGGCACAAGCCCGGCCTCGGGCGCTATGGTTGCGATATAGTCCAACAGTGCGCCCGTTTCAGTCAGGATACCTCCGTCTACTACCAGCGCTGGCACACGACCCTTAGGGTTGATTTGCTTGTAGGCGGGTTTGGTCTGCTCACCGCCTGCGAAATCCAGCTTGATCGCCTCGTATTCCAGCCCGGCCTCTTCCAAGGCGATGGCCACGGCGACTGAAATCGTACGGGGAGCATAGTAAAGCTGCATGAAGGGCCTCCTTACAGGTGGGTCTGGGCGTATTGCCGATCGGGTGCTTCCAGATGCGGCACTGCATTGAACAGCACCGGGCTCAGCTGCGCACCAATTGGGTGCAGACGATGCATCGACGTATTCATGATGGCAAGCGCCACACGCGCCATCGCCGGGATATCCAGCCCCATCGCCTGCCGCACGACCATCGAGATCAGCCCGCCTGATGTCACCACAATCGCAGGGCCCCCTGCGGTTCCAATATCGTGCAGAGCGTCGCGCACGCGGGTTTCGAAGGTCTCAAACGTTTCTGGTGCGTTGGCGATTTCACCACTCGCCCACGCGGCGAATGTGCGGGGCAGGTGTTCCACAAACCCTTCGCGGTCTGTGGGCACGGCCACGTTGTGTTGTGTTTCATAGAGCTTGGCGATGTTGAAATACTCGATCTCGTTCAAACGCGGATCTTGCACGGGGTTCGGAAAACCCATGCTGGCCGCTGTTTCCAAATGGCGTTTCAGCGTTCCTGAATAGACCCGAGGAAAGTTGGCTTGTGTGTCGCGCAGATGCGCCCCCAGCCAACGCGCTTGCTGATGTCCCAGTTCGCTCAGCTTGTCGTAATCAGCTTCGTCCCGCGCGGCGGTATTGGCCTGACCGTGGCGTATCAGAGTTATATGTGACATGTCCGTCCCTTCCGGGGCGAAGTCTTATGACAGCTTGAACCGAGGGACCAGAGGCTTCGGACTTGAACCAGGGAATTTCACCCTTTGGCGCGCGCTTTGCGGGAAAGCAGAAATGACTTGGGTTGCAATGGCAATTTCAAGTGTTGCGTAACGGAAAAAAGTTTCCTATACGCTACAAAACTGCTGTATGCGCCCGTATACACCTCTGGTTTCACCTGCCGAGTTGGGTCTTGTGTTTAAGGTTGTTGACTTGCGGCTGAGACCTCGGAAGCTTGTGGTGGGATCATGTTGAGCGACCAGCGCAAATAACGCGGCGGTACGGGATGCCAGGTTTTGAAAGGTTATAGATATGACATTACCGCGGCGCACGCCTTTGTATGACTTGCATGTTGAGTTGGGCGGGAAGATGGTTGATTTTGCTGGGTGGGAGATGCCTGTTCAGTATTCTTTGGGGATTATGGGTGAGCATTCGCAGTGTCGCGAGAGGGCAGCGGTGTTTGACGTCAGCCATATGGGTCAGGTGATTCTGCGCGGTGAGAATGTGGGGGAGAAGCTGGAAGCTTTGTGCCCGCAGGCTTTTGCGACGCTGAAAGAGGGCAAGGCGCGCTACGGTTTTTTTACGAACGAAGACGGCGGGATCATGGATGACCTGATCGTGTCGAATGCGGGGGACCATTACTTTGTGGTAGTGAACGCGGCGCTGCGGCATCAGGACATTCCGCATATGCGCGAACATCTGGACGGCGTCGAAGTGACCGAGATCTTCGACCGTGCGCTGGTTGCGGTGCAGGGACCCAAGGCCGAGGATGTGGTGGGCGATCTCTGCCCTGCGGCGCGGGATCTGAAGTTCATGGAAACCACGGTGGCGGATATCAACGGCGTTGAATGCCGTATCTCACGCCTGGGTTACACCGGTGAGGACGGGTACGAGATCTCGATCCCCGAGGACAAGGCCATAGAAGTGACCCGCGCGTTCCTGGCGCATGAGGATTGTGAAGCCGCCGGTCTGGGCGCGCGCGACAGCCTGCGGCTGGAGGCGGGGCTGTGTCTTTACGGCAATGACATCGACCAGAGCACCTCTCCGATCGAAGCTTCGTTGGCTTGGGCAATCCAGAAGCGCCGCAAGGAGGAGGGCGGCTTTCCCGGCGCTGCGCGTATCCAAAAGGAACTGGCCGACGGGCCTGCACGCAAGCTGGTGGGCATCAAGCCGACAGGTCGAGCGCCTGCACGTCAGGGCGTGGAAATCCAATGCGCCGAGGGCAATAGCATTGGCCAGATCACCTCGGGCGGGTTTGGCCCCACGGTGGGTGGACCGGTGGCGATGGGCTATGTGGCGGCGGGCCATGGCGCGCCGGGCGAGGTGGTCAACCTGATCATCCGGGGCAAGCCGCAACCGGCCGAGGTTGTGGCGCTGCCCTTCGTCACCCAGAATTACAAGCGTTGAAGTCAGGAGAGAAAGACCATGGCAACCTATTATTCCGAAGAACATGAATGGCTGGATGTGGACGGCGACACGGCCACGCTGGGCATCACCAAGCACGCCGCCGAGCAGCTGGGCGATGTGGTCTTCGTGGAACAGCAGGAAGTGGGTGACGAGTTCGAGAAAGACGGCGAGATCGGCGTGATCGAATCCGTCAAGGCGGCCTCGGAACTCTATGCGCCGGTGGATGGCGAGATCACCGAGGTCAACGAAGCACTGGCCGACAATCCCGGCGCGCTGAACGAAGACCCCGAGGGTGAGGCGTGGATCTACAAGATCAAGATCGCGGACGCGTCGCAACTCGAAGATCTGATGGACGAAGCTGGCTACAAGGCCTTCATCGGCTGATCCAGACCGGGGCCCTGTACAGGGCTTCGCCCGTTCGGGCCGAACCGGCTCGTGATGATGTATCGGAGGCCTGCGTGGTCTCCGCCCGACCTGACTTATTCATAGGAGCGCTGCAATGGCTTTCAAACTGACCGACTACGAAGCCTATGACTTTGCCAATCGCCGCCATATCGGGCCCAGCCCGACCGAGATGCGCGACATGCTCAAGGTGATCGGCTTCAAGACGCTGGACGCGCTGATCGACGCCACCGTCCCGCCCGCGATCCGCCAGAAAGAGCCGCTGGACTGGGGTCCGGCGATGACGGAACGCGATGCGCTGTTCCACATGAAAGAGGTGGCGAGCAAGAACAAGGTTCTGACCTCGCTGATCGGTCAGGGCTATTACGGCACCACCACGCCGGCGCCAATCCTGCGCAACATCCTGGAAAACCCGGCCTGGTACACCGCCTATACGCCCTATCAGCCCGAGATCAGCCAGGGCCGGCTTGAGGCGCTGTTGAACTTCCAGACCATGGTCAGCGATCTGACCGGGCTGGACGTGGCCAATGCCTCGCTGCTGGACGAAGCCACCGCCGCGGCTGAGGCCATGGCGATGGCCAAGCGCGGTGGTCGGTCCAAGGCCAACAACGCCGCCTTCTTTGTCGACCGCAACTGCCACCCGCAGACCATCGCTGTGATCAAAACCCGCGCCGAGCCCTTGGGCATCGACGTACAGGTGGGCGATCCCGACCAACTGGAAGCAGGCGCCGTCTTTGGCGCGATCTTCCAATACCCCGGCACCCACGGCCATGTGCGCGACTTCACCGCCGAGATCGCGGCGCTGCATGAGCACAAAGCGATTGCCATCGTCGCCGCCGACATCCTGTCGCTGGCGCTACTGAAGTCACCGGGTGAGATGGGCGCGGATATCGCCATCGGATCGACCCAGCGCTTTGGCGTGCCGATGGGCTATGGCGGGCCCCATGCCGCCTATATGGCGACCACCGACAAGCTGAAGCGCGCGATGCCGGGCCGGATCATCGGTGTCAGCATCGACAGCCGGGGCAACAAGGCCTACCGCCTGGCGCTGCAGACCCGCGAGCAGCATATCCGCCGCGAAAAAGCCAACTCGAACGTCTGTACCGCGCAGGCGCTGCTGGCGGTGATGGCCTCGATGTACGCGGTCTATCACGGCCCCGACGGCATCAAGGCGATTGCGCAATCGGTGCACCGCAAAACCTCGCGCATGGCCGCCGGTCTGGAAGAGGCGGGCTTCTCGGTCGAACCCGAGGTGTTCTTTGACACCATCACGGTCGAGGTCGGCCACTTGCAGACCACCGTTATGGAGGCCGCCGTTGCCCGTGGCATCAACCTGCGCAAGGTCGGCGAGACGAAAGTGGGCATCAGCCTGGATGAACAGACCCGCGCCGAGACGATTGAGGCGGTTTGGGGCGCCTTCGGCATCGACCGTCAGGATGACAGCTCGAACGTGGCGTACCGCCTGCCGGATTACGCCCTGCGCGAGACGCCCTATCTGACTCACCCGATCTTCCACAAGAACCGGGCCGAGGCCGAGATGACCCGCTATATGCGCCGTCTGGCCGACCGCGACCTGGCGCTGGACCGGGCGATGATCCCGCTGGGATCCTGCACCATGAAGCTGAACGCGACGATCGAGATGATCCCGGTCACATGGCCCGAGTTCGGCAATCTGCACCCCTTTGCTCCGGAAGATCAGGCGCAGGGCTATCATGAGATGATTGCCGATCTGAACGACAAGCTGTGCCAGATCACCGGCTATGACGCGATCTCCCAGCAGCCCAACTCGGGCGCGCAGGGCGAGTATGCAGGCCTGCTGACCATCCGCAACTATCACTTCGCCCGCGGCGAAGGGCACCGCAATGTCTGCCTGATCCCAACCTCGGCGCACGGGACCAACCCGGCCTCGGCGCAGATGGTGGGCTGGCAGGTGGTGCCGGTGCAATCGGATGAGAACGGCAATATCGACCTGAATGACTTCCGCGCCAAGGCCGAGAAGCATTCGGATCATCTGGCCGGCTGCATGATCACCTACCCCTCGACCCATGGCGTGTTCGAGACCACCGTGCAGGAGGTCTGCCAGATCACCCATGACCACGGCGGTCAGGTCTATATCGACGGGGCCAACATGAACGCCATGGTCGGCCTGTCGCGTCCCGGAGACATTGGCGGCGATGTCAGCCACCTGAACCTGCACAAGACCTTCTGCATCCCCCATGGCGGTGGTGGCCCCGGCATGGGCCCGATCGGTGTCAAGGCACACCTTGAAGAGCACTTGCCCGGTCACCCGGAATACGGCACCGCCGTGGGGCCGGTCTCGGCGGCGCCTTTTGGCTCTCCCTCGATCCTTCCAGTGAGCTGGGCCTATGTGCTGCTGATGGGTGGCGCGGGTCTGACGCAGGCGACCAAGGTTGCGATCCTGAACGCCAACTATATCGCAGCGCGTCTGCAGGATGCCTATCCGATCCTCTACACCTCCGAGACCGGTCGGGTCGCGCATGAATGCATCCTCGACACCCGTCCGCTGGACGCCGAGGCGCATGTGACCGTCGACGACATCGCCAAACGTCTGGTCGATTCAGGTTTCCACGCCCCGACGATGAGCTGGCCGGTTGCCGGCACCCTGATGGTGGAGCCCACGGAATCTGAGCCCAAGGATGAGTTGGACCGCTTCTGCGACGCCATGCTCTCGATCCGATCCGAAGCGCAGGATATCATCGACGGCAAGATCGACGCGGAGAACAACCCGTTGAAGAACGCCCCCCACACGGTGCGCGATCTGGTCGGCGACTGGGACCGGCCCTATAGCCGCGAACAGGCCTGTTTCCCTCCGGGCTCCATGGGCGTCGACAAATACTGGTCCCCCGTCAACCGCGTCGACAACGCATACGGAGACCGAAACCTCGTTTGCACATGCCCTCCAATGGACGCGTACGCGGAAGCGGCGGAATAAAAAGAAAACCCCCGCCTTGGCGGGGGTTTATCTTAGGGAACGAAGCCTTTCGGTACCCCGAATGGTGGAGAGTCCACGCTGGATCCCGTCAGTGCGTTGAGGAATGCCACGAGACTTGCGATGTCAGCTTCGGACAATTCCAATGGCGTGATGTCCATCTTGCCGCGCACACGCGCCATTTCCAACCGGTCGTCCCAGACGACGAAATCGGCTTTGTGCAACCAAGGAACGTTCGGCAGGTTAGCCATATCACGGGTCCATTGTGACAGGCTGCGTTCTGGATTCAGGTGGTGGCGTATCATGCTTTCTAGGTCCGGAAATGCTCCATTATGCCCATAGGGCGCCGTCAGAGCGACGTTTCGCAACATCGGAGTGCGAAAGCGGTAAGCATCTTCCAAGCGGTCGCTTTCCCCCATGCGGCCAACGTCACGCACATAGGGGTCCCATTGCCGCGTGCGGCCCGGCCCAAAAGGGGGCAGGGCCAAGGCGTGAAATTTCTGATCAGACATAAGCGGGCCGGAGTGGCACGAGGCGCAACTCGCCTTGCCGTAGAACAGGTCCATCCCGTCTTTCTGCTCTGCCGTCAGCGCCGAGGAGTCACCCGCGAGGTATTGATCGAACGCGCTGTCGGTGCTGCGCCATTCAACCGCCATGAACGCGGCTAAGGCGTTGGCGATCTGGGTGATTGTAATGTCCTCGGTCATGTTGACCTCATCAAAAGCGGCGACCATGGCCGGGCCATAGCGCGGATCGGTGCGCACGCGCTTGGCAAGGATCGGCCAGCCCAGATCAATCCGGTCGGCAACCGCTCCGGTCACCTGATTTTCGCCGACATTGCCGGCCATTTCGAATTGCGAGGTCAGCGGGAACAGCGCCTGTGCGGCGAGCAGCGAGTTCAGCCCCTCAGGCAACCATTCCTGGGCCGGAGAATTGAATCCGTTGCCGTAGACATCCGAGATACTCAGGCGGCCATCGTGGAATACGGTGTGAAGCTCTTTTGCTCCAAGGTTCCAAAGCCCCGGTGAATTGCGCGGGATGCGCTTGCGGATCTTTTCTGCGCCCACGCCGGGCATGCGGTCCGGTCCCAGACCCTGTCCGCCTTCACCGATCCCCAAAGACAACCCGTCCGACGTGCCGAAATCGGGGTGATGGCAGTGGGCGCAGGATATGTTCTGATTGCCCGACAGGATCGGGTCGTAAAACAGTTGATGACCGATGGCAGCCTGTTCCATATCAAAGAGGATAAAGTCATCATCGGTCAGCGGGCGCGGCAAATCCTGAGCCGCAGCCGCCCCGACGAAAAGGAAGAAAACCCAATGCGCCAGCTTGTATTTGCCCTTTGCTGTCTTGCCACCCCGGCGCTGGCCGAACTGGAACAGGCGCGTGACATGATGGAGGCCGGGGAGTTCGAGGCCGCGCGCGAGGAACTGATGCCAGCCGCGCGGTCCGGCAATGCCGAGGCCGAGGAACTGATCGGCGTCATGTACGGCCTTGGGCTGGGGGTCGAGCAGGATTACGAGCGGGCGTTTGATTGGTATCTGCGTGCTTCGATGAAGGGACATCCGGGTGCGCAATCGGGCGTCGGTTGGTATTATGAGCTGGGTCTGGGCATGCCCGCGCCCGATCTGGTGCGGGCGTATATGTGGTACACGCTCAGCGCGATTGGCGGTGATCCCGATGCGGCGATCAGCCTTGAGGAAGTGGTCAAGAAAATGTCGCCGGAGCAGATTGAAAGAGCGCATGTTCTGGTCAACGACTACAAAGGGTGGATGTACCCGTTTCGGTAAGGGCCGGACGAAGCGCCCGGCCCCTTTCGCTTAGTTCAGATCCGCATCGCGAGAGGCGTTGATATCAGCCTCGGCTGCAGCAACCGCTTCGGTCAGGGCGTTGAACACCTCGTCCCCGCGGGCCACGTTGGACTGGAACCAGTCATAAACCGGCGTTGCGGCCTCTTTGAACGCAGCTTTCTGGTCGGGTGTCGGCACATAGAGATCCCCGCCACCGGCGACGAAATCTTCATAGGCCTGGATCGACTTGCGCTTGGGCGAGGCAAAGGTGGCCTGCTGCAGAGCATAGAACCCATCGACCACCACGCGGCGCATGTCCTCGGGCATCTCCTGGAACTTGGCGTTATTCATCCACCACAACGCACCCATATAGGCGTGGCCGTCCAGCGTGACGTATTGCAGACCGGCATCGGGGAATTTCATACCCATGATGTCGGTGATGCCGTTCTTGGACCCTTCAACCACACCGGTCTGGAAGCTGGTGAACAGTTCCGGCCATGGGATCGGAGTAGGCGATGCACCAAGTGCCTTGACCAGCTCCTGAGGCAGGTCTGCGACCACGGTGCGGATTTTCAGACCTTCCATATCGGCTGGCTCAGCGATGCGACGCTGGGTGTTGGCGAAGTTGCGCCAGCCGCCGGTGTTGCCGATGGTCATCAGACGGATCGCGCCACCGGAATCCTCAAGCGCCATGTCGCGTACCTTGCGGGTGAAATCGCCGGACAAGACATGCTCGGCGACGCGGTCATCGGCCATTAGATAGGGCAGGTCCAGAACCTGCACGTAGGGGAAGATGCCTGACGCGCCGCCCGAAGTGGAGATATAGATGTCGATCGTACCGTCGGCCACGCCTTGCAGGCACTCGGCCCCGTTCGAGCACAATTGGGTGCCGATGAACAATTCGACCTCGATGGCACCGTTCGAGGCAGCCTCGACGTAGTTCTTGAAGACGATCAGACCATCATAGTCTTCGTCGTTTTCGTTTGAGTTCGCTGTGGCGCGCAGGGTGTAATCAGCAGCCGTTGCAGCTAGTGCGGATGCGGCCACCAGCGAGGTGGCCACCGCAGCGGTTTTGATGAAGTCTCTGAGCATTCGTTTCCTCCCTGTGATACTCAGTTCAGTTTGCAAATCCCGTTATCCTCGGGATCGTCATGGATAGTGCGGGGACATAGGTGATCAGGAAGATCACTATGATTTCGACAGCCAGAAACGGCAGGATCGCCTTGGCAATGGTTTCGACCTTTTCGCGCGATACGGCGGCGGCCACGAACAGCACCAACCCCATGGGCGGAGTGGCCAGGCCGACGGTCAGGTTGACGCTCATGATAATAGCAAAATGGATCGGGTCCACGCCGAGGCTTGTGAAAATGGGCGCAAGGATGGGGCCAAGGATGATGATCGCGGGGCCTGCATCCAGAAACATGCCGACGACGAACAGCAGCAGGTTGATCAGGAACAGCAGGATCAGCGGATTTTCCGACAGGCCAAGGATCAGTGCCGCCAGTTGTTCAGGCGCGTGGCTAAGGCTGACCACGGTCTTGAATGCCATCGCAGCGCCCACCAGCAGCAAAACCACCGCGGAGGTCAGACCCGCATTGCTGAGGATCTCGGGCACTTCTTTCAGGGTCAGCGTGCGCAGGACGAAGAAACCGATGATGAATGCATAGCCTACAGCGACCGCAGCAGCCTCGGTCGGGGTGAAGATGCCGCCGAGGATGCCCCCCAGAATGATGACGGGGGTCAGCAGCGGGAAGAACGCTTTGAGGCTTGCCTGACGACGCTCGGACCATGTGTATTTGCGGCTGGCGACGGGGAAGTCGTATTTGTCGGCCATGACTTTGATCATCAGCATCAGGCCGACGCCAACCATCACGCCTGGAACAATGCCTGCCAAAAACAGGGCGGCCACGCTTTCACCCATCACGTAGGCATAGATGATCATGATGCCCGAGGGCGGAATGATTGGCCCGATCACCGAACTGGCCGCTGTGATCGCAGCGGCGAAGCGGCGGGTATAGCCCTGTTTCTCCATCGCTGGGATCAGCATCGAGCCCAGTGCCGAGGTATCGGCGACCGCCGAGCCCGACAGGCCGGCAAACAGGATCGAACTCAGGACATTCACATGGGCCAGACCGCCGCGCAGGTGCCCCATCAGGGCCTGAGAGAACTCGACCAGACGAATGGTGATGCCACCACGGTTCATCAACTCTCCGGCCAGCATGAAGAAGGGGATCGCCATCAACGGGAAGCTGTCCATACCGTTATAGACGTTCCGGTACAGCAGCGTGATGTCGTTGGTTTGGCCGTTCAGCCAAAGCAAAATGCCGGGCGCGGCCAGAAGTGCGAAAAAGACCGGCAGGCCGATCATCAGGAAAATCAAGAAGGTGGGCAGGAACCAGATCAGCATCTATTCAGCCCCCACCGGTGCATCTGCGATTTCGGGTAGCAGGTCTCCGCCGCCCATCATCTTGACGATCGACCGCAGGATAAGCTCGATATTGACGACCAGCAGAAGTATGACCCCCACCAGCAACGATGCCATCATCCAGCTGCGCGGGACGCGGTACCACTCGTCAAACCCCAGCGAGGTCGGAATATAGAGCGCCGCCGTGGCGAAGCGGCCGCCAAAACCCGTGACCTCGGACCAGCCGATATTCACGGCGACGGCCAACACCGCCAGCGAGACGAAAAGCAGAAACAGCATCAACACCTGCCCCAGCACGCGCGGCAGCATCATGGGCAGCATATCAATGGCGACAAACCCGCCGCGCCGAAACGCGGTAGGAGCCATCAGCCCGGTCATCCACAACATGCAGAAGCGCGCGGCTTCGTCCGGCCAGGGCAGGGCGTTGCCTAAAACGTATCGGAAGAACACCTGAATCAGGATTGCGATCACCATCAATGCAATCGCAACGACACCAACCGCGCGGCCCAAACGCAGCACGGTTTCGTTCACGAATGCAATCGGCGCAAGCGCCGTTGCCAGTCCGCCCATGCGGATCCTCCCTTGTTCAGCCGCAGGTTTGTCCCGCGGTCGTCAAATCGCGCTTAGTGCTGCGCAAATTGGCCGAGTTTCCCGGCGTAGAATGTCAGCGCGTCTCCGTCCGCCATGCTGACTTTCAGGACTTTGCCCACCACGATCACATGATCACCTGCATCGTGATAGGCGTGCTGTTCACACTCAAACCGCGCCAGACAATCCGGCAGCAGAGGTGTTCCGTTCCCGCAGCGGTCGTGGTCGATATCCCGCAGGGCGAACGCGTCTTTAGAGCAGCCAAAACACAGATCGGCCTGCTCCGACGATAGCACGTGCACGCTGAAATGGCGCGCCTTGTGGAAATAGGGGAACCGGCGCGAATTTCGGTCTCCGGCCCACATCACCAGCGGGGGGTCCAGCGACAGCGATGAAAAGCTGTTGGCGGTGATGCAGACCGGACCATCGTCGCTGTCACAGGTGACGATAGTCACGCCGGTCGCAAACTTGCCAAAAGCGTCCCGCAAGGTGCGGGTGTCATCTTTATGCGGGACGAATGTGTGAGTGATGTCCTTTGAGATTGCGTTCATCATGGTACCTCATGCCCCAGCGCCGCCTCGTAAAGGCGGAACCAGTTTTCGCGATCCAGATTTACTTTCAATGCGTCCGAGATGCTTTTGATCCGGTCCTGATTGTTCGTGCCCATAACCGGCAGAATTCCCGCGGGGTGCGCCAATAGGAAAGCGATGGCGACTGCCGCGCGATCCACGCCGAATTCGGCAGCTATCTCATCTGCAACTATGCCGACCGGAGGGTTTCCGGCCATCAGCAACCCACCCCCCAGCGGAGACCACGCCATAACGTGCTGACCGTGCTGTTGATGAAAGGCAAGATCGCCATTGGTGAAAGGGTCGATCTGGCCCAGAGACAACTCGATCTGGTTGGTGACCAACGGCGTCTTCATCGCCGATTGCAGCAGGCTCCAGTCCCAGGGACGGAAGTTCGACACGCCGACAGCGCGCACCTTGCCGCTGGCGACCACCTCATCCAGTGCTGCGCCGGTTTCATGGTGGTCCATGAACGGATCAGGACGGTGGATCAGCAACAGGTCTATGTGGTCGATGGCCATCTCGGCCAAAGAGGTTTCGACCGATTTCAGGATATGCGCGCGCGAGGTGTCGTAGTACTTGACCTTCGCGTCCGAATACCGTCCGCAGGGCGCGACGATATCGCATTTGGTGACGATCTCCATCTTTGACCGCAGGGCCGGGTTGGCGCGCAGGGCGGCACCCAGAATGCCTTCGGCCGTGTAGTCGCCGTAGATATCCGCCTGATCGAAACTGGTGATCCCCTGATCCAGACAAGCCTGTATCTTGGCCTCGACATGCGCGGCCGAGGTGTCATCGTCATCCCCGATACGCCACATGCCATAAACGATGCGGCTCAGTTCCAGCGAGTTGGATAGTTTCACACGGTGCATCAGCGGCGAACTCCGGCGCCCAGCGGGGTGGCCGGGGTTTTTGCAGGCACGCGCCCGTATTTTTCGGGCAGCGAGCAGGTTTTCAGATTAGGCAGGACGCGGGCCCCGAAATGCTTGGCCTCATCCATGTGCGGATAGCCTGAGAAGATGAAAGCGCGGATACCCATCTTTTGATATTCTTCGATCTTGGACATCACCTGATCGGTCGATCCGACCAAAGCTGCCCCACAGCCCGAGCGCGCGCGGCCAACACCTGTCCACAGGCCCGGTTCTACATAGCCATACTCATCCGCCAGATCGCGGTTCTTGGCCTGATGCGCCACGCCCAGAGAGGTCGAATCCAGCGCCCGTTCCCGGATCGCACGGCCATATTCGTCATCCAGCTTCGAAACGATGTAGTCCGCATATTCCTGCGCTTCAGCCTCGGTATCGCGGACGATCATGTGAACGCGCAGGCCGTAGTCCAACGTGCGGTTGTAGTTTTCAGCCACTGCGTGAACGGCCTTCATCCGCTCGGCCAGTTGATCCTTGGTTTCGGGCCACATCAGGTAGACGTCGCAATGCTCGCCACAAAGGTCCAAAGCGGACGGAGAATAGCCTCCAAAATACAGTAGTGGACCGCCGGTCTGATAAGGCTTGGCCGGATCGGTGGTCAGGCCCGAGAAGTTATAGACCTCACCCGCATGGTTGATCTCATCCTGTGTCCACGCTTGCTTGAGGATCTCGACCACCTCGCGGGACCGCTGATAGCGGAACGCGCTGTCGGCCTTTTCGCCGGGGAAATCGGACGAGATGATATTCACCGTCAGCCGCCCTTGCAGCATGTGATCCAGCGTCGCAATGGTGCGGGCCAGCATGATCGGCTGCATCTCGCCACAACGCACAGCAGCCAGCAGGTTTATCCGGTCCGTGATCGGCGCGCAGCCTGCCACGAAACTCAGCGTATCCTGACCGACCTGATAAGAAGACGGGCACAGGATGTTTCGGAACCCTTGCGCCTCGGCCTCGCGGACGATGCCGGAACAATGCTCCCAACTCGACCGGAGGTCACCATCCGGGACACCCAGAAACTGATAATCGTCTGAGCACAAAGCGGCGAACCACGAAACCTCGGCCGCATCCAGATCGGGGGATGTGATGGGGACGATGGTCATTTGATTCGTTCTCCGTGCATCTTTTGACTTTCCTCTTGCGTAGCAATCACTTTGATGTAGATCAATAGTGTATCAATTTTTTCTGCGACTCGGTGAAGCACTCCGAAAATGACTGCCAACAGCCGCAACCCCAACGCGCTGCCGATCTATGTGCAGATCGCCGAGCTTCTTATCCGCGACATTGCCGCGGGTCGGCTGATCGACGGCGAGCGTTTGCCGCCCGAACGGGACATGGCTGCGAATCTCAATGTCTCGGTCGGGACGCTGCGAAAATCGCTGGCGGAGCTTGAGAAAAAAGGGATGTTGGAGCGTATCCAAGGCTCGGGCAATTACATCCGCGAGACCGGGACGCAGAACAGCGTTTATGCGATGTTCCGGCTGGAGCTGCCCGAGGGCGGGGGGCTGCCGCGCGCGGATATCCTGTCGGTGGATCATCTGGAAAAACCCTCCGATCTGCCGGAGTTTGGCACCTCGACCACAGGCTCGCGAGTGCGCCGGATGCGCTATTTGAATGACACAATCATCGCGGTCGAGGAAATCTGGCTGGATGAGTCCGCCGGAAAGGTCGATCAGACGCTGCTTTCGGATTCGCTTTATCGCTATTACCAACAGCAGCTTGGGTTCTGGATCACGCGGGCCGAGGATCGGGTTTCGGTCCGTGCGTTGCCCCAGTGGACGCCTGAGACCTTCACCAAACCCGCTGGCGAAGCGGCCGGTTACATTGAACGGTTCAGTTGGTCCGAGGGGCCAGAACCGGTCGAGTTTTCAAAAACGTGGTTCGATCCGGATCGGGCCACCTATGTCCAACGTCTGAAGTAGAAGGAAACGCGCATGACCCGGACCATCCACTACGGGCTGATCGGATGCGGCATGATGGGGCAGGAACACCTGCATAATATCGCGTTGCTGGAAGGTACGCGCGTCTCAGCGATCTTTGAGCCCGACGCCGCGATGGCCAAGGCGGCGCAGACGATTGTACCGGATGCGCAGATGGTGGGTTCGGTCGAAGATCTGCTGGCCGTAGATGATCTGGACTGCATCGTGATTGCCAGCCCTAATCATTTGCACGTGGATCAGATCAAGCAGATCGCGAGGGTGCGGCCCTTGCCTTTGCTGGTCGAGAAACCTCTGTTCACCGACCCTGCAGATGCGGCGCGGCTTGACGCCATCCAGCGCGACTACCCTCATCCGATCTGGGTGGCGATGGAGTATCGCTATATGCCGCCCATCGCGGCCTTAATTGAGGGGGCGCAGGTGACTGGCGGCGTTAAAATGCTGACCATCAAAGAGCACCGCTTTCCCTTTCTGGAAAAGGTCGGCAACTGGAATCGCTTCAACCGTAATACGGGCGGAACCTTTGTCGAGAAATGCTGTCACTTCTTCGACCTCATGCGCCTGATCCTGCAATCAGACCCTGTGCGCGTGACAGCAAGCGGGGGGCAGGCTGTCAATCATTTGGACGAGGCGTATGACGGAGAAACACCCGACATTCTGGACCACGGCTATGTCATGGTCGATTTCGCCTCGGGCGCGCGTGCCATGCTGGAGCTGTGCATGTTCGCAGAAGGCGCGCGGTATCAGGAGGAGATCTCGGCCGTCGGGCCGGACGCGAAGATCGAGGCGCTGGTGCCCGGACCGGGCCGTTTCTGGCCCGAGCATCTTGGCGATGCACCGGTGCCGCAACTGATTGTCAGCCCGCGCCATCCCAAAGGGCCGGTTGCCACGGATATTCCGGTCGATCCAACGCTATTGGCTGCGGGTGACCATAACGGGTCTACTTTCTATCAGCATCAAGAGTTCCTAGCCGTCCTGCGGGGCGACAAACCCGCCCCCGAAGTGACTCTGCAGGACGGGATGTGGGCTGTGCGCATGGGTCTGGCCGCGCAACAGGCGCTGGAGACCGGAGAGGCGGTTCGGTTCTAGGGTTACTGTGCGGCCTCTTTCTGATGTGCTGACGCCAGCAGGCTCGCCAGTTCCGGACGGCAAGAACCGCAATTGGTTCCGGCCTGCAAGGCCTCGCCAATGGCTTCGACGGTCATCAGTCCTTTGGTCTCAATAGCGGTCAGGATGGTATTCACACCGACGTCGAAACAGGAACACAGAACAGGGCCGGGATCGGGCCGGTCCGCAGGGGCCCGGCCTGACAGCAGGTCGGGCACCTGTGGCAGAGTCGCCAGATAGTCGCGCATCACCGCCACGGGCTCGGGAGAGATGAACAAGGCAGCGACCAATCGTCCGACTTCGTAAAACGCCAGCCGCGCCATGCCGCGCGCTGGGTCTTCGACGATCGTTATCTGCGCCTCGGGCAATCCGAAAAGATCACGCGCGGCGGTTTGCCAGTCATCTATTGTATCCATCCCGGCCAACTCGGCGCGATAGCCGAGTTTGGTGGGGGTTTGCGCCCAATAATCGCACGAAGGCCGCATTTCGCGATCTGACACCGCAAACCCATACCATTTGGCGTCAAAGCGGGTGACGTTCACCACGGACGCTTTGCTTTCGGGCTGTCCCGAAACCGGGTCCGTCGCCGCAGCGACCACGGCGTCGATTCGGGCCGCAGGGGCGGTTTCTCCGGTCCAGTGGATCGGCGCAAAGACCTGTCCCCGCGTGACATCGCTGGTGATCCGTGCCCGCAGGATGGATGTGCCATGCGGGCTTTCGACCTGCACCAGATCGGCGGAGTTTATCCCCTTGTCATGCGCATCATCGGGGTGAATATCCAGAAACGGCTCGGGCAGGTGGGCCGACAGCCGCGCCGACAGACCGGTACGGGTCATCGTGTGCCACTGATCGCGCAGCCGACCGGTGTTCAGCCAAAACGGATAGCGCGGTTCTGTTTTGGCCGCAGGCGCGCGCCATTTAACTGGTAAAAGCCGCGCCTTGCCGTCGGAGTGATAGAATTGCCCATCCGCAAAGAACCGCCCGCCTTGCCGTGCAGCGGTGACAGGCCAGCGCGTCGGCTGCAGAGCGTCATAACCCGCCGCATCCAAGTCGCTGAAGCCCGAGATATCGAAATCACGCCCGAACTTGGCGGCCACTCCGGACAGGGTTGCGTATTCTCGGAAAATCTCTCCGGGCGTTTGATAATCAAAGGCCGAGGCCCACCCCATCCGCCGTCCGACCTCGGCCAGAATGTCCCAATCCGCTCGGGCCTGTCCCGGCGCGGGCAAAACCGAGCGTTGGCGGCTGATCGTACGGTCGGAATTGGTGACTGTGCCGTCTTTTTCGGCCCACGCAGCGGCGGGCAGCAGCACATCGGCCAGCCGCGCCGTATCGGTTAGGGCGGTGATGTCCGAGACCACGGTGAACGGGCAGGCCGCGATCGCATCGCGCACCGCGTCGGCCTCGGGCATCGACACGACGGGGTTCGTGTGGATCACCCACAGCGCCTTGACGCGCCCGTCGCCCACGGCGCGGAAGAGATCCACGGCCTTGAGGCCCGGGGCCTCGGGCATCGTTGGTGCTGACCAGAAATCGCGCACGGCGGCGCGGTGATCGGCATTTTCGATATCCAGATGGCAGGTGAGCATATTGGCCAGTCCACCAACCTCGCGCCCGCCCATGGCATTGGGCTGGCCGGTGACTGACAACGGGCCGCAGCCGGGCTTGCCGATCCGCCCCGTGGCCAGATGGCAGTTCAGGATCGCGTTAACCTTATCGCTGCCCGAACTGGATTGGTTCACGCCCTGACTGAAGATCGTAACAACCTTTTCAGTGCTCAACCACATCTGACAGAACTGCGCGATGTCGTCGGTGTCGAGACCGGTGACCGAGACATCATCGGCCAGCGCACTGTCCAGCGCCGCCTGAAAGCCGGTGGTGTGGGTCAGGTAATCCGTATCCACCAACCCGGCGGCGTCGATCTGCGTCAGCAGATGATTGAACAGCGCGACATCGCTACCCGCTGCCAGCGGCAGGTGCAGATCAGCGCTGTCACACGATGCCGTCCGGCGCGGGTCGACAACGATGATCCTGGTGCCGCGCGCCTGCCGGGCTGCCATCAGGCGCTGATACAGAACCGGGTGGCACCACGCCAGATTGGACCCGACCAGCACAACCATATCGGCCTCATCCAAATCCTCATAGGTGCCGGGCACAGTGTCAGTGCCAAAAGCGCGTTTGTGGCCCGCAACGGTTGAGGCCATGCACAGCCGCGAATTCGTGTCGATATTGGCCGAGCCGATGAAGCCTTTCATCAGCTTGTTGGCGACATAGTAGTCCTCGGTCAACAACTGGCCCGATACATAGAAAGCCACCGAATCCGGCCCGTGCTCGGCGATGGTGTCGCGGAACCGGTCGGCAACCAGTTGCAGCGCGTCGTCCCAGCCAGTCTCTTTGCCCGCAACCACGGGTGCCAGCAGCCGCTGCGACAGGCCTACCGTTTCGGCCAAAGCCGAGCCTTTGGAACAGAGCCGCCCCTGATTGGCCGGGTGATCCGGGTCGCCGGTGACGGTCAGGCCCCCCGCGCCATCCGGTTGCAGCAGAACCCCGCAGCCGACCCCGCAATAAGGACAGGTCGAGCGCGTGATGCAGGCACTCAGGTCTTTCACGCGGCGCTCCTTTGCCCCAATGAGGTGCTGTCCAACAGGATACGCTCGCCGTCCAGCTGCACCGGATAGGTGGCGATCTGGCCTTCATCCGCGCCTTGTGCCCGACCTGAGTTCAGGTCGAACACCCAATTGTGCAGCGGGCAGGTGACGGATTGGCCATGCACGATGCCTTCGGACAGAGGACCGCCCTTGTGGGGGCAGGTGTCCGAGGCGGCAAAGACCTCATCTTTGGCAGTGCGGAACAGGGCGATGCAGCCGACCGGCGTTTTCACCACGCGTGCGCCGCGCAGGGGGATGTCGTCGATATGTCCGATGTCGATCCAACTCATTCTGCGGCCTCCAGTGTCAGATCGGCCATGGGCGCAAAGCGCGGGGCCTCTTTGGCCTGCTCGGCCCATGGGTCTTTGCGGTAGATGGATTGGCTGAGTTCGAACCGTTCAACCAGCGCGCGCCGGTTTTCCAGATTATCCACCACGGTTTCCTTGATCCAGTCGAGGCTGACCTTCGCCATCCATTTATACAAACGGTCCAGATACTTACCACCCTCGCGATAGGCTTGGGTGACGGCCATCACGACCTCAATCGCCTCGTCCTCGGTGGGGACTTGCACCAGCAGTTCGGTTTCCTTGACATCCATGCCAGCCGCGCCGCCGATGCTGATCTGAAAGCCTGAGTCCACACAGACCACACCGATATCCTTGCAAGTTGCCTCGGCGCAGTTGCGCGGGCAACCCGAGACCGCCAACTTCAGCTTGTGTGGCGTCCATGATCCCCACAGGATTTTCTCAAGCTTCACGCCGAGGCCCGTGCTGTCCTGCGTGCCGAACCGGCAGTGATCAGAGCCGACACAGGTTTTCACCGTGCGCAGACCCTTGGAGTAAGCGTGGCCCGAGACCAGCCCGGCCTTGTTCAGATCGGACCAGATATAGGGCAGGTCCGCGCCTTTCACGCCCAGCAGGTCGATACGCTGACCGCCGGTGACTTTGACCGTGGGCACGTCGTATTTCTCGGCCGCATCCGCAATGGCGCGCAGTTCCGCCGGGTTGGTGATGCCGCCCCACATGCGGGGCACAACGCTAAACGTGCCGTCCTTTTGAATGTTGGCGTGTTTGCGTTCGTTGACGAAACGGCTTTGCGGGTCGTCCTGATATTCCACCGGCCAGTCGGCCAGCAGGTAGTAGTTCACCGCCGGGCGGCAGACATGACAGCCGTTGAGCGTCTTCCAGCCCAGCTCCTGCCAGACGGCCTCCTGACTTTTCAATTCCTGCGATTTGATCAGGCGGCGGACGTCTTCGTGGGTCAGGTCGCAGCAGCCGCAGATCGGCTGCGCGGTGGGCATCTGGAAGTCATCGCCCAGTGTGACCTGCAACAGTTGCTCGACCAACCCGGTGCATGTCCCGCAGGACGCGCTGGCCTTGGTGGTCGCACGGATCGCGCCCAGATCGGTTGCGCCATCTGCAATGGCAGCGGTGATATCGGATTTGCAAACGCCGTTGCAGCCACAGATTTCCGCCTCAGGCGGCAATGCTGCAACGGCTGAGAGAGGGTCCGCAGAGCCGCCCCCCTGATAGGCCGGGCCGAAGATCAGCGTCTCACGCATCTCGGACACGTTCTCGCCATCGCGGATCAGGCCAAAGAACCAGTTGCTGTCGCCGGTGTCGCCATACATAACCGCACCGACCAGCTTGTCGCCTTCGAGAACCAGCCGTTTATAGACGCCGCGGGCTGGGTCGCGGAACAAGATGTCCTCGCGGGTCTCGCCCTCGGCAAAGTCCCCTGCACTGAACAGGTCGCAGCCGGTGACCTTCAGCTTGGTCGAGAGCGAACGTTGTTTGAACGCTGCATCCTCGCCCAGCAGGGTCTGCGCCAGCACTTTGGCTTGGTCGTAGAGCGGCGCGACAAGGCCAAAGACCTCGCCCTGATGTTCGACGCATTCGCCAACGGCATAGATATCGGCGTCCGAGGTGATCATTTGGTCATCGACATGAATACCCCGACCCACGGCAAGGCCCGTTTCCTGCGCCAGCGCGGTGTTGGGTCGGATGCCCACAGCCATCACCAACAGGTCGCAGGGCAATTCCGTGCCGTCCTCCAACAGCAGCGCCCGGGCCTTGCCATCCTTGCCCGCGATTTCGGTCGATTTGGCATTCAGCAGAACGGTGATGCCTTTTTCTTCCAGAGATTTCTTCAGCAGGTACCCTGCGGCAGGGTCCAACTGACGCTCCATCAGATGGCCCATGATATGCACGACGGTCACGTCAGCCCCGCGCGCGGCCATGCCTGCGGCGGCCTCAAGCCCCAGCAAGCCGCCGCCGATCACGACGACCTTGTTGCCCGCGCCCATGCCCATCATCTGTTCGGTATCTTCCAGATCGCGATAGGCGATCACGCCGTCCAGATCATGTCCTGGCATCGGGATCATGAAGGGGTTCGAGCCGGTGCCGAAGATCAGCTTGTCATAAGGCACATGACCGTTCTCGCCTTCGACCACTTTCAACTCGCGGTCGATTTTGACCACTTTCTCGCCAAACCGGCAGGTGATCCCGCGTTCGCCGTACCAGGCGTCGTCATGGGTGACGATGTCCTGGTATGTCTGATCACCGGCCAGCACAGGGCTCAGCATGATGCGGTTATAATTCCCGCGTGGTTCGGCGTTGAACAGGGTGATGTCGAACGCATCGGGGGCAGCGTCGGTCAGGTGCTCCAGCACCCGGCCCGAGGCCATGCCGGCTCCGATGACAACCAATTTCTGTTTCATATCAGTTCACTCCGCGGCAATGGCTTTGGGGGCAGGGGATTTAGGCTTGGGTTTGGCCCCATGCTCGTATTCCTCAAGGAAATCCAACACCTCTTGCCGGTATTCGTAGTAATCAGGATGGGCCAGCAGCGCCTTGCGGGTGCGCGGGCGCGGCAGGTCGACATTGGTGATCTTGCCGATGGTGGCCTGAGGGCCGTTCGTCATCATCACCACGCGGTCAGCTAGCAGGATCGCCTCGTCCACATCATGGGTGACGCAGATGGTGGTGACTTTGGTGCGCGACCAGACCTCCATCAGAACCTCCTGCAGCTCCCACCGGGTGAGGCTGTCGAGCATCCCGAAGGGTTCATCCAACAGCAGCAGTTTCGGCGACAGGGCAAAGGCGCGGGCGATGCCCACACGCTGACGCATCCCGTTCGACATATCAGCGGCGGATTTGTCCATCGCGTCGGCCAAACCGACCCGTTCCAGATAGTATTCCACCACATCCTGCCGCTCTGCCTGGCTGGCGCGCGGATACACGCGGTCCACACCGACCGAGACGTTTTCCTTGGCGGTCAGCCACGGAAACAGCGAGGGTGACTGGAACACAACGGCACGTTCCGGATCGGCACCCTCGACATGGCGGCCATCCAGCTTGATCGCGCCTTTCGAGATTTCGTTCAGACCAGCGGCCATGGTCAGCACCGTGGACTTACCGCAGCCCGAGTGGCCGATCAGCGAGATGAACTCACCACGGTTGAGCTTCAGATTGAAATCCTCGACCACGGTCAGCGGGCCTTTGGGGGTGGGGTAGACCTTGTGCAACTGGCTGAAATCCAGATAGCGCTCGTCGATCAGACCCGACTGCGCTTCTTTCACCGCTGCGGGGACACCGTGGATCGGGGTCACGTCGGGCAAGGTCTTGGTGCCTTCGACCTTGGCCTCGATACCCACATCCATCAGGTATTTCGTGACCTCGCCACGCAGAGACTTGAACGTCTCGTCATGGTTCATGGCGGACCGGTCGCGTGGGCGGGGGATCGAGACCTTGAACTCGGTCCCCAACGTGCCATCGGGGTTCAGCGGGATGATGCGGTCGGCCAGCAGGATCGCTTCGTCCACGTCATTGGTGATCAGGACACAGGTCTTGCGGTCGGCCTCCCAGATCTTTTCGATCTCTTCCGCCAGATTCCCACGGGTCAATGCATCCAACGCCGACAGGGGCTCGTCCAGCAGCAGAACTTCGGGGTCCATCGCCAGCGCGCGGGCCACGTTCACCCGCTGGCGCATCCCACCCGACAGCTCGGCGGGGCGACGGGTCGCCGCGTGGCTGAGGCCCACCATGCGAATGTAATGGGCTACCTTTTCCTCTTTCTCGGCCTTGGGCATCTTGGGGAACACCGCGTCCACGGCCAGCCGCACATTGCCCGTGACCGTCAGCCACGGCATCAGCGAGTAGTTCTGGAAGATCACCCCCCGCTCCGGCGCGGGGCCGGTGATGGCCTTGTCGCGAAAGGTGACGTTGCCCTTGGTGGGGAATTCGATCCCCGCCATCAGGTTGATCAGTGTGGTTTTGCCGGTGCCGGAAAAACCCAGCAGCACCACGAATTCACCTTCCTGAACCGAGAGGTTGATGTCTTTCAACACATCCGTCGCAGCGGTGCCGGTGCCAAAAGATTTGCTGACATTCTTGAAGTCGATCACAGCCATTTGGGTCACCGGTTGTTTGAGAAGGTAAACAGCGACTGCAGCGCATACATGACGCGATCCAGCAGGAAGCCGATGATGCCGATGGTGAAGACAGCCACCATGATCTTGGCGAGTGAGCTGGAGGAACCGTTCTGGAACTCATCCCAGACAAACTTGCCCAGACCGGGGTTCTGCGCCAGCATCTCGGCCGCGATCAGAACCATCCAGCCAACGCCCAGCGACAGACGCAGGCCGGTGAAGATCAGAGGCAGGGCCGAGGGCAGCACCAGCTTGGTGATCTTGGTGTAGGTGTTCATTTTCAGAACTTTGGAAACGTTCACCAGATCCTTGTCGATCGACGCCACACCCAGCGAGGTGTTGATCAGCGTCGGCCACAGCGAACACAGCGTCACGGTGATGGCGGAGATCAGGAAGGATTTCGCGAACCAGCCGTCATTGGTGACGTAAACGGCCGACACGATCATAGTCACAATCGGCAACCAGGCCAGCGGCGAGACCGGTTTGAAAATCTGGATCAGCGGGTTCAGCGCCGCGTTTGCGGTGGGCGATAGGCCCGCAGCGATGCCCAGCGGAACGGCGACAATGGTGGCGATCAGAAAGCCGAAGAACACGGTTTTGATCGAGGTCCATATCTGGTTGTAGTAGCTCGGCGCGCCGGTATAGGCGACCTCTTTGACCTTTTCGGGCTGGCCCGCGTCGATGAACTTCTGGTTGCGCTTTTCAACCATCGCCTCGAACTTGGCCTTTTTGGCTGCCTTGGCCTGCGCGTCCTGATGCAGGCTAATGGCTTCGGACCAGACCTGCGCCGGACCAGGCACTGCGCCCAGCGAGGTTTGCACCTTGGGTGCCAACGTGCCCCAGAGAACCAGAAAGGCACAGATGGCCAGCAATGGTACGACCAGCAGGCGCCAAATCTCGCCCATCTGGGCGCGCGGGTTGTCGCCTGCACCGGCCTTCAGGATGGGGGTGATCCAGGCCAAGCCCAAAACCTGAAACCATTTGTCGGCGGCGTTGATCCGGGTGAACAGGCGGGCGCGTCGTGCCTCGCGTTCAGCATCAGGGGATAGCGTATCGTGGTCGATGGCTGTCATCTTGCGGTCTCCTGGCCCGGTCGTTCAGCGCCGGGCGGGGTGGAATTCTGTATGAGTGGGAAAGCCCCCCAGCCACCAAGGGCCGAGAGGCAGGGGAGTTAACCCTGAACTTCTGTGCCGATGACGACCTGCTCGCCTTTCAAGCCGATCGGCAGGCTTTGCAGATAAGCGTTCGGCTGACGGGCGTCATAGGGAATGCCGTCGATGATATCTTCGGCGGGCGTGGGGGCTTTGTAGCCGTCGCTGTCCCAGGGGAAGTCGGCCTCATTCGCTAGACCCTCGTTCACCAGCATTTTCGCGGCATCCAGATAGATGTCGGGGCGGTAGACGGACTTGGCGACCTCGTCATACCAGGCATCTGTCTGCGGCTCGGCGATCTGGCCCCAGCGGCGCATCTGGGTCAGGTACCAGATGGCGTCCGAATAGAACGGGTAGGTCGCGTTGTAGCGGAAGAAGACGTTGAAATCGGGCACCTCGCGCTTGTCGCCCTTTTCATATTCGAACGTGCCCGTCATCGAGTTCGCGATCACCTCGTAGTCCGCACCCACATATTCCGGCTGGCTCAGCATCTCGACCGCGGCGGGGCGGTTGGCGTTGTCGTTTTCATCCAGCCACATCGCAGCGCGGATCAGGGCTTTGGTCACGGCGCGGGTGGTGTTGGGATACTGCTCGGCGAACTCGGCATTGATGCCAAAGACCTTTTCGGGGTTGTTCTTCCACAGTTCATAATCGGTGATCACCGGCACGCCGATGCCTTTGAACACGGCCTGCTGGTTCCACGGCTCACCTACGCAATAGCCATAGATGGTGCCCGCTTCTAACGTGGCCGGCATCTGCGGCGGAGGCGTCACCGACAGGAACACATCCGCACCGATCTGGCCGGTCACGTTCTCGGGGCTGTAATAGCCCGGGTGCAGGCCACCCGCCGCCAGCCAGTAACGCAGTTCATAGTTGTGGGTCGAAACGGGGAAGACCATGCCCATATTGAAGGGCTTGCCTTCGGATTTGTATTTCTCGACCACTGGGGCCAGCGCCTCAGCCGAAATCGGGTGCTGCGGGCGGCCGTCATCCATTTTCGGGATGTTCGGCTTCATCTCTTCCCAGACCTCGTTCGACACGGTGATGCCGTTGCCGTTCAGGTCCATCGAGAAGGGGGTGATGATATGCGCCTCGGTGCCATACCCGATAGTTGCGGCCAGCGGCTGACCGGCCAGCATATGCGCACCGTCCAGCTGCCCGTCGATTACACCGTCCAGCAGTACTTTCCAGTTGGCCTGCGCTTCGAGCGTGACGAACAGGCCCTCATCCAGGAAGTACCCATTCTCATAGGCCACAGCCAGCGGGGCCATGTCTGTCAGTTTGATAAAGCCAAAGGTCAGCTCGTCCTTCTCCAGCTCCAGCGTTTCGGCCAGCGCGGGGCTGATCAGGGCGGTGGTGGCGACAAGGCCTGCGAGCAATTTCTTCATGTGGGTCTGTCCCTTTTTTGGTCCCGGTCAGCCGGGTGGGTGAAAAACAAAAAGCCGCTGCACGCTCTGACCGGGAGGATTGGCCAGAGAGTGAGCGGCTTTGCTCAGTCGTTCCCAAACTTTGGGAGGAATTCTTGCGGCACACGCCTTTGCGTGCCGATGAGTTCAGAGTGGTAAATGCACCGTTGCCGATCAAGCGATTTTGCTGCGACGCGGCGTTAAATACTGCAATCGCGCGGTGCGGCGCGCGCGTCTGCCTAATTCTTGGGCGTCAGATATCCTGAGGGTCAAAAATGCGCCCATCCAAGAACGCATCCCGCTTCAGCGACAGCTGCCCGTTATGGGACGCAACCGGTGTGGTTTCACGAATCGCGCCCTCAAGTTTTTCCGAGGCTCCGGGCAGATCCGCCCCCAACCCTGCCAGTTGATTGCGGTAGATATCGCTGCGAAACACGCTGCCCGCTTGGGCCAGCGCCAGATGCGGGTCCAGACCGTATCGTTGCGCCAGACGGTGGGCGATCCACTTGGCCTGACTGCGCCATGGGAAGTTTGCGGCCCCGTCGTGGAACTCGATAAATCCCGGCACCTCGCGCTGTTCGGCGTGGCCTGTGATGGTAAAGCGCCCCGAAAGCGCCCGGTCGATCAGTTCCGAAGGCAGGTTCAGATAGGTGTCTCGGGCAAGGATTTCAGCGGCGGCGGTGTGGCTGCCCGGCTGGCCCAGCCAGCGCCCGGCGCGCCAGACGGCTCGCATCAGCTTGCCCAGCAGGTGCGGCTCGGTATCCGCCCAGTCGGTGCGCACGGCCAGCACCTTTTCCGGCGCAAAGGCCCAGATCGCCTGACCGGGCAGCAGTAACGCCCCCGCCTGCGATTCCACGGCGACCGAGCCCCAGGGCTCGCCCACACAGAACGCATCCACATCGCCCTCGGCCAAAGCCTGTGCCATCAGGGGTGGCGGGATGGTGCGCACCTCGACTCCGATTTTGGACAGTTCGGTAGCCTCAAGCCAGCAATGCAGCAGTTCCACATGCAGCGAGAACGGGAAGGGCACGCCGAAGACCAATGGCCCATCCGCGACCGAGGCCAGCGCGGCGGCGGCCTTGAAGGGGTCGCGAAAGTCGAACTCATAGCCTGCGTCGCGTAGGCGGGTTTCCAACGTGCGGCTAACGCCGATCATGTCGCCATTCACCGACAGGACCGAGACGGCGGACAAGGGTTGTGTCATCCCGCCCAGCCCCAAGGCCATTGCAACAGGGACCGGCGACAACAGCTGCGCCGCGTCCACCCGCCCAAAGGCCAACATATCGCGCACCGACGACCATGAGGGCGCTGCGATCAGGTCCAACTCGACTCCTTCGGCGCGGGCCAGACCCATCTCATGCGCCACGATCAAGGGGGCGGCGTCTACCAGCGGAACATAAGCAACGGGCAGGGTCACAGCGTTCATGACAACAGCCCCGAGGCCGTGACCAGCGCTTCGGCCACGTCGGCGACGCGGCGGCCCTGATCCATCGCGGCTTTGCGTAGCAGGGCATAGGCCTCTTCTTCCTCGACCCCGCGCGCCTTCATCAGCAGACCCTTGGCGCGGTCGATCACCTTGCGTTCTTCCAGCGCACGTTTGGTCTCGGCCAGTTCACGGCGCATTTGCCGGACGATCTGGAACCGGGCGATGGCCGCGTCCAGCACGGGCTTCAGCCGATCCGGTTGCATGCCGTCGACGACGTAGGCCGACAGCCCCGCCTCAATCGCGGTCGAGGTCAAATCGCCCGCCGCGCCCGAGACAAACATGGCTACTGGCCGTTCCAGTGGCCCGGATGCAAGGGTCAGTTCCTCAAGCATGTCGCGGGTCGGGTTGTCGATGTCGATCAGCACCACATCGGGCACCAGCGCGGCGATCTTGCGCGCAAGGCTCGAGACATTGCCGATCACATGCACATCATAAGCCCCAGACGCCTTGAGCGCATCGACGATGGCAATCGCGCGCTCGCGGTCTTCTTCTACAACGACAATGGTCAGGGTGTCAGGCATGGCACCTTTTCACTGCGCCGATGTCTGATCACAAGGGTTCCCGGCCTATTCCGTCACGATCCGCGCGTGACTGCCCAAAAAACAATCAACTGCTCACCGAGTCGCGTTAACGGACTGCAAATCTTTCGCCTATCGGAAACTCATGACCGCGGATGGGGTGAAATTGAATGTCGTTTTTCGACTTCGAAGAGTCTTTTCCGCTTGCTGCGACGCGGCAGGCTTTCTAGGTGTGGCGGCGGGACACCCCTCCCCAACGAGGGGCGTGTATCTGGAAGGGTAATACAGATGAGCACAAATACACCGGCAACGCGGCCGGCGAATCCGCGTTTTTCCTCTGGCCCCTGCGCCAAACCCCCCACATTCGAGCTGAACAAGCTGGCCGACGCTGCATTGGGCCGGTCGCACCGTGCTGCGGTGGGCAAGGACAAGCTGAAGGCGGCCATCGAAGGCACGCGTGAGGTGCTGGGCATTCCGGCGGATTACAAGATCGGCATCGTTCCCGCCTCGGACACCGGCGCGGTTGAGATGGCGCTGTGGTCGCTGTTGGGCGAACGCAAGGTCGAGATGCTGGCCTGGGAAAGCTTTGGTGCCGGTTGGGTCACGGACGTGGTCAAGCAATTGAAGATCGACGCCGAGGTGAAAACCGCCGAGTATGGGCAGATCGTTGATCTGGCCTCGGTCGATTTCGCCAATGATGTGGTGTTTACGTGGAACGGCACGACCTCGGGCGTGCGGGTTCCCAATGGCGACTGGATCGCGGATGACCGTCAGGGTCTGACGATCTGTGATGCGACTTCGGCTGCATTTGCGATGGACCTGCCGTGGGACAAGCTGGATGTGACCACGTTCAGCTGGCAAAAAGTGCTGGGTGGTGAAGCAGCGCACGGGATGCTGATCCTCAGCCCGCGCGCGGTTGAGCGGCTGGAAAGCTACACCCCCGCATGGCCGCTGCCCAAGATTTTCCGCCTGACCAAAGGCGGCAAGCTGATCGACGGTATCTTTACCGGGGCCACGATCAACACGCCTTCGATGCTGGCGGTCGAGGACTACCTGTTTGCGCTGGACTGGGCGCGCTCGGTCGGTGGGTTGCAGGGCCTGATTGCGCGCGCAGATGCCAATGCTGGAGCGGTTCATGCCTTTTGCGATCAAAACGACTGGATCGCCAATCTGGCCGAGGATGCGGCGACGCAATCGAATACGTCGGTCTGCCTGAAATTCACCGATCCGCGCATTCAGGATGGGACGACATTCGCCAAGGCCGTAGCCAAACGGCTGGAGGTCGAGAATACCGCGCTGGATATCAGTGCATATCGCGATGCCCCCGCGGGCCTGCGCATCTGGTGTGGCGGCACGGTCGAGACCTCGGACATTCAGGCCATGCTACCGTGGCTGGCCTGGGCCTTTGAGGCCGAGATCGCTGCGCAATCGGCAGCCGCCTGACAAGATTTTTCGACGAAAAATCTGGGCCCGACTGTGGCCCGGATACTTTCCCAAAATTTAAGGACCAGAAATATGGCCCCCAAAGTACTCGTATCTGACAAGCTCAGCGAAACCGCCGTGCAGATTTTCCGCGATCGCGGCATCGACGTGGATTTCATGCCCGATCTGGGCAAGGACAAGGATAAACTGGCCGAGGTGATCGGTCAGTATGACGGCCTCGCTATCCGTTCCGCCACAAAGGTCACGCCGACCCTGCTGGAAAAAGCCGACAATCTGAAAGTTATCGGCCGCGCTGGGATTGGCACCGACAATGTCGATAAGGAAGCAGCCAGCAAAAAGGGTGTGATCGTGATGAACACGCCGTTCGGCAACATGATCACAACGGCCGAACACGCCATTGCGATGATGTTCGCCGTGGCGCGGCAAATCCCCGAGGCCAGCACCTCGACCCATGCGGGCAAGTGGGAAAAGTCCAAATTCATGGGGATTGAGCTGACCAACAAGACTCTCGGCGTCATTGGCGCAGGCAACATCGGCGGCATCGTCTGCGAACGCGCGCTGGGCCTGAAGATGAAGGTCGTCGCCTATGATCCCTATCTCAGCGAAGAGAAAGCCGCCAAGATGGGCGTTGAAAAGGTCGAGTTGGATGACCTGCTGGCCCGCGCGGATTTCATCACGCTGCATGTTCCGCTGACCGATCAGACCCGCAACATCCTGAGCCGTGAGAATCTGGCCAAGACCAAGAGAGGCGTGCGCATCGTCAACTGCGCCCGCGGCGGTTTGGTCGACGAAGACGCGCTGGCCGAGATGCTGCAATCGGGCCATGTGGCCGGTGCCGCCTTTGACGTATTCAGCGAGGAACCGGCCAAGGAAAACGCTCTGTTCAACTTGCCCAACGTCGTCTGCACACCGCATCTGGGGGCAGCTACGACCGAGGCGCAGGAAAACGTGGCGCTGCAGGTGGCCGAGCAAATCTCGAACTACCTGCTGACCGGGGCGGTTGAAAACGCGCTGAACATGCCGTCCGTGACCGCCGAAGAGGCCAAAGTCATGGGGCCGTGGATTAAGCTGGCTGGGCATCTGGGCAGCTTCATTGGGCAGATGACGGATGAGCCGATCAAGGCGATCAACATCCTTTATGATGGTGTCGCCGCTGAGATGAACCTGGCCGCGTTGAATTGTTCTGTCGTTGCGGGGATCATGAAAAAGGTCAATCCCGATGTGAACATGGTGTCCGCACCGGTGATCGCGAAAGAGCGCGGGGTTAAAATCTCGACCACCAATCAGGACAAGACCGGCGTTTTCGATGGCTATGTGAAGGTCACTGTTGT
This sequence comes from Ruegeria sp. BK1, assembly GCF_056535645.1. NCBI lineage: Bacteria > Pseudomonadati > Pseudomonadota > Alphaproteobacteria > Rhodobacterales > Roseobacteraceae > Ruegeria > Ruegeria sp. BK1. The sequence continues at coordinate 3,170,257 of NZ_JBQFIS010000001.1, forward strand.
CACCAGCAAGCGTGAGCGTTCGATCGCTGGGACTGTATTCAGCGATGGCAAGCCGCGGTTCATTCAGATCAAAGGCATCAATATTGATGCCGAGGTCGGGGCGCATATGCTCTATACCACCAACGAAGACGTGCCGGGCATCATCGGTACGCTGGGTCAGACCATGGGCGAGAACGACGTGAACATCGCGAACTTTACCCTTGGCCGGTCCGAAGCGGGCGGCGAAGCGATCGCGCTGCTGTATGTGGATGAACCTGTCCCGGCCGAGGCCCGCGCAAAGTTGGCCGAAACGGGGCTGTTTACCCAGATCAAACCTTTGGAATTTGACGTGGCCTAGTAGGCAGTGTTGAATTTCTGAGACAATCCCAACCCGCGCTGCCTAAGGCGCGGGTATTTTCTTTGTCAGGGGCGGTTTTCGCGTCACAAGCAAAGTGATTTTCGACCCGAGGTTTTTCATGACGTCTGCCATTTACGCCATTGGCGATATTCACGGCCAGCTTGAGATGTTGCAAACCGCCCTGCTCCGGATTGAGGCGGATGGAGGCCCAGATGCGCGAGTCGTGTTTCTGGGGGATTACGTGGATCGTGGGCCGAACAGTCGCGGGGTGCTTGACCTGTTGATCGAAGGTCAGCGTGCAGGACGCAACTGGGTCATGGTGCGGGGTAATCACGACCGGATGATGGCGCGGTTCGTGCAGGATTGCGAGGTCGCCGACAGCCATCTGCCCGTTGCGCTCAGCTGGTTGCATCCGCGTTTGGGCGGGCGCGAGACGTTGGCCTCTTACGGTGTGGATGTCACCGACAATGACCGTATCATCTATGTTCATCAACGCGCGGTCGAGGCTGTTCCACCGCAGCATCTGGATTTCCTCAATGCTCTGCCGAACTATCACCAAGAGGGCGAAATGCTGTTCGTTCACGCGGGTATCCGACCGGGCCTTCCGCTGGAGCAGCAATCCGAGAATGACCTGATCTGGATTCGCAACGAGTTTCTGATCGAAGCCGCGCCGCATCCGTGGCTGATTGTCCACGGCCACACACCTGTCGATCAGGCCGAGCATTGCGGCAACCGTGTCAATCTGGATGCGGGCGCAGGTTATGGCCGTCCATTGGCCACGGCGGTGTTTGAGGGGCGTAAGTGCTGGCTTTTGACCCCAAACGGACGCGTGCCGCTTAGGTAAACAGGTCGGCGAAACGCGCGCGCAGGGCGTTTTTCTGCACCTTGCCCATCGTGTTACGCGGCAGCTCGTCCAGAACGATCAGTTTGCGGGGATGTTTGAAACGCGCCAGTTCGGCCTGCGCACGGGCCATGATCGCGTCCAGATCAGGGGTCGCGCCGGGTTCCGCCACCAGCAGGCCCACGGGGGTTTCGCCAAAATCTGGGTGCGGTACGCCGATCACGGCGCTTTCCAACACGCCGGGCTGGTCGTCCAGCAGCATCTCAAGTTCCTTGGGGTAGATGTTGAACCCGCCTGAGATGATCAGATCCTTTCCGCGTCCGACGATATGGACATAGCCATCCTCATCCACTCGCCCCAGATCGCCGGTGATGAAAAACCCATCCTCGCGCAGCTCGGCGGCGGTTTTCTCGGGCATTTGCCAATAGCCTTGGAAGACGTTCGGGCCGCGGACTTCGATCATGCCGATCTCGCCCTGCGGCAGGGTCTCGCCGCTGTCGGGGTCGGTCACTTTCATTTCGACGTCGGGCAGGGGGAAGCCAACCGTGCCCGCGCGACGCTCGCCGTCATAGGGGTTTGAGGTGTTCATGTTGGTCTCGGTCATGCCGTATCGTTCAAGGATGCGGTGGCCGGTGCGTGTTTCGAACCGCTCATGGGTTTCCGCCAGCAAGGGGGCCGAGCCCGAGATGAACAGTCGCATATGCTGAGCCAGATCACCGGTGAACCGATCATCCCCCAACAGGCGGGTGTAGAAGGTCGGCACCCCCATCATTGAGGTCGCCTGCGGCATCAGGCGCAGCACATCGTTCAGATCGAACTTCGGCAGAAAGATCATCGACCCTCCCGAGGCCAGCACCACATTGGTCGCCACAAACAGCCCATGTGTATGGAAAATGGGCAAGGCATGCAGCAGCACGTCTTCGGCTGTGAACCGCCACTCCTGCACCAATGTTTCCGCATTCGATAGCAGGTTGGCTTGAGACAGCATCGCGCCTTTGGACCGCCCGGTGGTGCCGGAGGTATATAGGAAGGCGGCCAGATCGTCCTCGGTCCGGCGCGCGGGCTCGAACGCGGGCAACATCCCCAAAGCGCGCCGCATCAAACTGCCCGAGCCATCGGCATTCAGCGTCTCGAGCCGCGCTTCTTGCATCTTGGCCAGCGGTGCCAGGGCGGTTTGGTTCGCGTCGTCGCACACAACCAGCGATGCGCCGCTGTTTTCGATGAAATAGGTTAGCTCGTTGACGGTGTAGGCGGTGTTCAGGGGCAAAAAGACCAACCCGGCCTGCGCGCAGGCGGCATAGAGTGCCAAGGCCTCGGGCGATTTTTCGATCTGAACGGCAACCCGGTCGCCCGGTTCCAACTCGTAACCAACCAGCGTGTTTGCGAGCCGCGCCGCCATATCAAGGAATGCGGCATGTGTGATAACCTCGCCATCCGGCAGATGCAGAAACGGCGTGTCCTTACCTGCGTGAATGCCAAACAAGCGGTCGTATAGCGGGTTTGCCATTCTGTCTGCCTTTGTCAACGGAACTGTTGCCTGCGAATCTGGCGTGGATTGGCACAGTGGTAAAGCCCAATTTGACGCGCTCAGAACTGGGTGGTCATCCGGTATCCGGCGCCGAAATACATTTTGGCGTAGGTGACGGGTTGCCCCTCCAACCATGTGATGCGTTCACCGGTAAACACCGGCTCACCTTCAGGCAGGTCCAGAAAACGGGCGACGGTCGCGTCCGCCCGGCTGGCTAGAAAGCTGAGTTCCACATTGGTGAACGGCACAGTCTGGATCAGCCACTCATTTGGGCCGATTGCCGAAAAATCCGCCTGCGCCACTTGCGGCACGCTGTCCACTACGATCCATCGGTCTTCGTATTGAAACGGGGTATTGCCCGAAAAATGCATGCACCGCACATGCACGGTGCTTTGACTGGGCCGCAAAGCAAGACGCGCGGTCAGCCAATCCGGGGCGACAGTCGTCTTGGCTGAGACCAGCGCATAGCGATAGGTGCCACCGGTCGCTTCGACCTCGTCCCGGACCATGGGTATGCTGAACCGGGCCTGCCGCTGAGGCGCGCTGAGCACACGGGTGCCAGCCTTGCGGCGGCGTTCCAGATAGCCTTCATCCGCCAGTTCCCGCAAGGCGCGGTTGACGGTTGTGCGGGTACAGGAGAATTCAGCAGCCAAATCCTGTTCGTTGGGCAACAACGAGTCTGGTTGCCATTCGCCCGAGCGGATGCGCGCCAAAACAGTTTTCTTGATGTCTTTGTAGCTGGTGGTCTCGGTTGATTGCGGCATGTACCCTCGGCTTTCGGATGCGTTCTAGACCGCGGACAAAAGATCGGCAATTCCTACCCTGTAGGCAGCAATGATCTGGTCGCGGTTCACGTGGCGGCCTTGCCGCACCATATGCCGCCCGGCAGACCACAGATCGGTCACGACCCCGTCATGGGCGACAAAGCACAAGCCGTCCAGCAACTGATCGTCGGTCAAGGCGCAAAGGGTCGGATGGGTGCGGTCGATGGCCACCATATCGGCCAACTTGCCCACCGCAATCTGCCCTGCATCCCGCGATAGGGCCTGCGCGCCACCCTCAGCTGCGCAGGTATAAAGCGCGTGGCCCACCGATCCGGCCTGCTGAACCAGAACTGTACGTTCCCGGTCGCGAAGACGTTGGGAATATTCCAGCATCCGCAATTCCTCGGACAGGGAAATCCGGACGTTCGAATCCGACCCGACCCCAAACCGTCCGCCCGCCTGCATATAAACCGCGCCGTTGAAGATCCCATCACCCAGATTGGCCTCGGTGATCGGGCAGAGCCCGGCAACAGCGCCCGAGCGCGCCATGGCCTGCGTTTCCGCGTCGGTCATATGAGTCGCATGGATCAGGCACCAGCGGTCATTCACATCGGCATTGTCCAAAAGCCACGACACGGGCGTCGCACCCAATGCGGTCTGCACATCTCGCACCTCCTGCGTTTGTTCGGCGATGTGGATATGTACCGGGCCCTGCGGTGCCGCTTGAAACAGGGTCTGCAAGTCCGAAGGAGAAGTTGCACGCAGGGAATGGGGCGCAATGCCCACAAGGCTGTCGGGATGCGGGGCCCCTTTGCGGCAATCTTCGACCAGGCGCAGATAGGCGTCCACGCTATGACCGAACCGCAACTGCCCGCCCGCAAGCGGCTCTTGCTGAACGCCGCCATAGGTGTAAAGCACCGGGAGATGGGTTAGGCCTATTCCGGTCTGTTGCGCAGCGGCAAATATACGTTGGCTGAGTTCCGAGCGGGTCTCGTAGGGCTGCCCGCCGGGTTGGTGGTGAACATAGTGAAATTCACCGACCGAGGCATAGCCTGCCTCTTGCATCTCTATGAAAACCAAAGCTGCGATGGCTTCGATCTGGTCGGGCGTCAACCGATCCAGAAAGCGGTACATCAGGTTGCGCCATGTCCAGAAGCTTTCCCGCCCGTCGGCGCGGGTTTCGGTCATTCCGGCCATGGCGCGTTGAAAGCTGTGGCTGTGCAGGTTGGCCAAAGCGGGCATCAGAACGTCCACCTGATCGTCCTGCGGCTGAGGCCGCGCGCCGGTTTCGATCCGACTGATCCGGCCTTCTTTCACCTCGACCCTAAGGTCCGAGACCCAGTCAGAGCCGATCAGGGCGGTTTTGGCGTGCACAGTCATTGGGATTCCATTTTGTGTAGACTTTAGTGTTTTATACATATACTTAAAAAGCAACGAGAAAGGGAGCCCAAAAGAATCCTCATGGCAAAAAAATCGGTTCTTCTAAGTGCGCATATGGCAACTATGGTTGAGGGCATGGGGCCGTACGGCCTGTGTCAGAACGCAGCAATTGCTGTCGACGGGGGGTGGATCGTCTGGGTGGGCGCTCGGGCGGATATGCCCTCGGATTATGCGGATTGGCCGATTCAGGATTTTGGCGACCGGCTGATCACGCCAGCCCTGATTGATGCGCACACGCATGTGGTGTTCGGTGGCAACCGCGCCGCCGAGTTCGAGATGCGCCTGAACGGGGCCAGCTATGAGGAGATCGCCCGCGCCGGAGGAGGGATTCTGTCCACCGTGACCGCCACGCGTTCAGCCAGCCAAGAGGCGCTGCTGGCAGATGCCCTGACGCGCGTGGATGCACTGCTGGCCGAGGGGGTCAGTTGTATCGAGGTCAAGTCCGGCTATGGCTTGGATGTCGCGACCGAGCTTAAGATGCTACGCGTTGCACGGCGGATCGGGCAGGCCCGGCCGGTGCGGGTCAAGACCAGCTTTCTGGGCGCACATGCCGCGCCGCCGGACTACCGCGCGGATCCCGACGCCTATTTGACCAAGGTTTGCATTCCCGCCCTGCGCAAGGCCCATGCCGAAGGTCTGGTTGATGCGGTGGACGGGTTCTGTGAGGGCATCGCTTTCAACCCGACCCAGATCGCCAGGGTGTTCGATGTGGCGCGGGAGCTTGGTTTGCCCGTCAAACTGCACGCCGAGCAACTCTCCAATCTGGGCGGCGCCAAATTGGCCGCAGCCTATGGGGCGCTGTCGGCGGATCATGTGGAATATCTGGATGGCGATGGCGTCTTGGCCATGGCGGAAGCGGGTACGGTTGCGGTTCTTCTGCCCGGCGCGTTCTATACCTTGCGGGAAACCCAGAAGCCTCCGGTCCAACTGCTGCGTGACCGAGATGTTCCGATTGCGCTGGCGACGGATTGCAATCCGGGCTCGTCACCTTTGGCCTCGCTTTTGCTGACTATGAACATGGCCTGCACCCTGTTTCGCTTGACACCGGAAGAGGCGTTGGCCGGTGTAACCCGAAACGCTGCGCGCGCTTTGGGGCTGGCGGATACCGGGCAAATTGCGCCGGACCTGCGGGCTGATCTTGCGGTCTGGGATGTTTCTCATCCGGCGGAACTGGCTTATCGAATTGGCTTCAACCCCTTGCACGCGCGCCTGTTCGGAGGATCGGAATGACCGAGCTGACCCTGACCCCCGGCGCGGTCACTCTGACCGATTTGGCGCACGTGTATTGGCAGGATGCCACCGTGACGTTGGACCCCGCATGCAAGCCTGCGGTCGAGGCCGCAGCCCACCGCGTGCAGGCCGCCGCGCAAGGCGCAGACCCTGTTTATGGCGTCAATACCGGCTTCGGCAAACTGGCCAGCCACAAAATCGCGGCGCAGGATACATCTACCCTGCAACGCAACCTGATCCTCAGCCATTGCTGCGGGGTTGGCCCCGCAATCTCACGCCGCGTGACCCGGTTGATGATGACGCTCAAGCTGTCGTCCTTTGGCCGTGGGGCCTCGGGCGTGCGTTGGGATTTGATCGAGCTGCTCCAGCAAATGCTGGCACGAGGTGTGACACCCGTCATCCCGGCGCAGGGTTCGGTCGGGGCGTCGGGCGATCTGGCCCCCTTGGCCCATATGACCGCCGTGCTGATCGGTGCAGGTGAGGCCGAGGTGGACGGGACCGTCCTTCCAGGGCTTGAAGCGCTCAAAAAGGCCGGGCTAGAGCCGGTTCAACTCGGTCCGAAAGAGGGGTTGGCATTTATTAATGGGACCCAGTTCTCGACAGCATTTGCGCTGACAGGGCTGTTTCAGGCCTGGCGTGCAGCGCAAAACGCTTTGGTTGTGTCTGCCCTGTCGACCGACGCAATCATGGGCTCGACCGCGCCGTTGCGTCCTGAAATCCACACTTTGCGTGGGCATCGGGGCCAAACCGAGGCGGCCAGCGCCATGCGTGCGGTTCTGGACGGGTCAGAAATTCGCGAAAGTCACCGTGATGGCGACACGCGGGTTCAGGACCCTTATTGCATCCGTTGCCAGCCGCAAGTCACGGGCGCGGCCATGGATGTGATGCGCCAAGCGGCTGCCACGCTTGAAGTCGAAGCCAACGCCGCCACCGACAACCCGCTGGTTCTGGAGGACGCGATTGTCTCGGGCGGGAATTTTCACGCCGAGCCCGTGGGCTTTGCCGCCGACATGATCGCATTAGCCCTGTCCGAGATCGGAGCCATCGCGCAACGACGCATCGCCCTGATGGTGGACCCGGCGCTGAGTTTTGATCTGCCGCCCTTCCTGACGCCCAAACCGGGGCTGAACTCGGGCCTGATGATCGCCGAAGTGACAACTGCGGCATTGATGAGCGAAAATAAGCATCTGGCCAACCCCTGCGTCACCGACAGCACGCCGACCTCGGCCAATCAGGAGGATCACGTCTCGATGGCGGCCCATGGCGCGCGACGGCTGACGCGGATGGTCGAAAACCTGAATTATATCCTGGGGGTCGAGATGCTGTGTGCAGCCCAAGGCGTGGAATTCCGCGCCCCCCTGACAACAAGCGCCCCGTTGCAGCAGGCCGTAGCCCGGCTGCGCGCCGATATCCCGGCGCTGTCCGAGGACCGCTATCTGGCGCCAGAGCTTGAACAGGCGAAGGTGCTGATTGCCGATGGGTGCGTGTTGGACGCGGTCAAACAGCCCATGCCGGAGTTGTTCTGATGCAGGTGGTTTCGGTCCGTTCCAGTGACAGCCCGATTGTGCTGGGTCAGCCTCATGGCGGAACCCTTGTGCCCGATGACATCGCAGCGCGGTTGAACGACATTGGCCGGGGGCTTGCGGACACGGATTGGCACATCAACAGGCTCTATGATGGGGTATTTACGGATGCGACGGTAGTGCAGTCCAATATCCATCGCTATGTTATCGACGCAAATCGCGACCCCGACGGTGTGTCGCTCTATCCCGGTCAGAACACGACGACGCTGGTTCCGCTGACCGATTTCGACGGTCAACCGATCTGGGCCGATGGGCAAGAGCCCTCAGCGGATGAAATCGAATCCCGGCGTCACGCCTATCATGCGCCTTATCACGCCGCGCTGCTGCAAGAACTACACCGCGTGCGCGCGCGTCATGGGGTGGCGATTCTGTTCGATTGCCACTCGATCCGGTCCCGAATTCCGTTTCTGTTCGAAGGGGAATTACCCGTTTTCAACACCGGCACGAATGACGGTCAAAGTTGCGCACGCGTCATCGAACAGGCCGTGCAAGGGGTGGCTGAGGGTGCCGAAAGGATGCCCGCGGTGCTGAACGGACGCTTTCGCGGTGGTTGGACAACCCGCCACTATGGGCAACCAGATCAGAATATCCACGCGATCCAGATGGAGTTGGCGCAGCGCTCTTACATGGACGAAGCGCCGCCATGGACGTGGCGCGCGGACCGGGCTGTGGCCTTGCGGCCTTATCTCACCGACATGCTCACCCGCCTCAATGACCTCGCCCGATCGGGAGCACTGACCAATCAAGGAGCCCAGACATGAGCGATCCACGCAAAAACACACGTGATATCTATCCGCCCACTGGCCCCGAGCTGAACGCCAAAAGCTGGGTGACCGAGGCGCCTTTACGGATGCTGATGAACAACCTGCATCCGGACGTGGCCGAGAACCCGCATGAGTTGGTGGTTTATGGCGGGATCGGGCGCGCCGCACGTACATGGCAGGATTTCGATACTATTGTTGAGGGTTTGAAGGATCTGGAAGAGGACGAGACTCTGATTGTCCAGTCCGGCAAGCCCGTGGCCATCATCCGCACCCACAAGGACGCACCGCGCGTTCTGATCGCCAATTCCAACATCGTGCCACATTGGGCCAACTGGGATCACTTCAACGAACTCGATAAGAAGGGCCTGATGATGTACGGCCAGATGACGGCCGGTTCGTGGATCTATATCGGTACGCAGGGCATCGTTCAGGGCACGTATGAGACCTTTGCCGAGGCCGGACGCCAGCACTATGGCGGCGACCTGACCGGCAAGTGGATTCTGACCGGCGGCTTGGGTGGTATGGGCGGCGCGCAGCCTCTGGCGGCCGTCTTTGCCGGGGCTTGTTGTCTGGCGGTGGAATGCAACCCCGACAGCATCGACTTCCGCCTTCGCACCAAATACCTGGATGAAAAGGCCGAGACACTGGACGAAGCGCTTGAGATGATCGACCGCTGGACCAAAGCTGGTGAGGCGAAATCCGTAGGTCTGTTGGGCAATGCTGCGGAGGTCTTCCCCGAGATCTACCGTCGTATGGCCGAAGGCGGAATGCGCCCTGACATCGTCACCGACCAGACCAGCGCCCATGACCCGATCAATGGATACCTGCCTATCGGCTGGTCCATGGCACAGTGGCGGGAAAAGCGCGAAACAGAGCCTAAGTCGGTGGAAAAAGCCGCACGTGCGTCTATGAAACAGCATGTCGCGGCCATGGTTGATTTCTGGAATGCAGGCGTGCCGACACTGGATTACGGCAACAACATCCGGCAGGTGGCGCAGGATGAAGGGCTGGAAAACGCTTTTGCCTTCCCCGGTTTTGTGCCCGCTTATATCCGTCCGCTGTTCTGCAAAGGGATCGGCCCGTTCCGCTGGTGCGCCCTATCCGGCGACCCCGAAGATATCTACAAAACCGACGCCAAGATGAAGGAACTGTTCCCAGAAAACGAGCATCTGCACCGCTGGCTCGATATGGCGCAGGACCGCATCGCATTTCAGGGTCTGCCCGCGCGCATCTGCTGGATCGGGCTTGGGGATCGGCATCGCGCTGGGCTCGCCTTCAATGAGATGGTGGCTAATGGTGAACTAAAGGCCCCCGTGGTGATCGGGCGGGATCACTTGGACAGCGGTTCTGTTGCCAGCCCGAACCGCGAGACCGAGGCGATGTTGGATGGCTCGGATGCCGTCAGCGACTGGCCTTTGCTGAATGCGTTGATCAATACGGCCAGCGGGGCGACATGGGTGTCGCTGCACCATGGCGGCGGCGTTGGCATGGGCTTCAGTCAGCACGCGGGTGTGGTGATCTGCGCTGACGGGACCGAGGACGCCGCGCGGCGGCTCGAGCGGGTGTTGTGGAACGATCCAGCCTCGGGCGTGTGGCGTCATGCGGATGCGGGGTATGAGGCAGCGAAGGATTGCGCCCGTGCGCATGGGCTGCGGTTGCCGGGTATTCTGGGCTAGGGCGCATCTGTCCTCTGGCGAAAATGCTGCACCTGCGATATCCCGCAGGTGAGCTTGCCGGAGATTGAAGATGTACGTTGCCACCCTTTTGACTAACCCTGACAAAAATGCGCTGGAACAGACTCTGGTCGACTCCCTGCGTGACGCCTGGGGCGGCGGCGATGTGCAGTGGTTGAGCCCGGATGAGGCCGCAGAGTTTTCTCTGGCGGGCCTGCCGGACAATCAGTGGGACGTGTGGGCCGATTTGCAGAACATGGGTGTCGATCTGGTGGTCCAACCCGCCGAAGGACGGCGCAAGAAGATGCTGCTGGCCGATATGGACAGCACCATGATTCAGCAGGAATGCATCGACGAACTGGCCGATGAGGCGGGCGTTGGCGAGCGCGTCAAGGATATCACCGCGCGGGCCATGAACGGCGAGCTGGATTTCGAGGGCGCCCTGAACGAGCGTGTCGGGTTGCTGAAAGGTTTGGACGAGGCCGTGATCGACAAGGTGTTAGCCGAGCGTATTACCCTGATGCCCGGCGGCAAGGAACTGGTTGGCACGATGCGCGCGAATGGTGGTTATGCCGCATTGGTCTCGGGCGGGTTCACGGCGTTTACGTCCAATGTCGGGGCCCAACTGGGCTTTGATGAGAACCGCGCCAACACGCTGCTGGCCGAGGGCGGTAAGCTGACCGGTGATGTCGGGCGTCCCATTCTGGGTCGTCAGGCCAAGGTGGATGCTTTGGAACAGATCACTGCGCGGTTGGGTCTGTCCGAATCGGATGTGATCGCAGTGGGCGATGGCGCGAATGATCTGGGTATGCTGGGCCGGGCTGGAACCGGGGTGGCGCTGCACGCCAAGCCCTCGGTCGCGGAACAGTGTGAGGTGCGGGTAAACCACGGAGATCTTTCGGCTTTGCTGTTCCTGCAGGGCTATGCACGATCTGAGTTTGCGGCCCGTTAGCACGGCGCGGCTTTCTTTTATTTAACAAAAATGTTAAACAATGGTCATGAACACCCTTCTGACCACATTTTCCGCGTTGTCCGACGCAACGCGATTTTCCATCGTCGAGCAGCTTATGCAGGATGGAGAATTACCTGCCGGAGACCTGATCGAAGGACGCGGCATGTCCGGCGCCGCGATCTCGCGCCATTTGAAACTGCTGCGCGAGGCGGGGCTGATAAATCGGCGCGTGCAGGGCAGCCAGCGGATGTATTCGATCCGCCCCGAGGGGCTGCGCGCGATTGCGGAGTGGACCATCTCGAAACGTCAATTCTGGGAAAGCAGCCTGGACCGTCTGGGTGATGCAATCGAAAAGGAGACCTCATGGCCGATTTGAAACTGGAGCGCGCTTACCCGCTTGCACCGGACGATCTGTATGCGTGGATCAGCACCCCCGACAAGCTTCTGCAGTGGTGGGGACCCGAAGGGATGCATGTGCCCGAGCACAACCTGGATTTCTCTCGCACGGGTCCGTGGTATTCGGTGATGCAAAATGGCGAAGGGCAGCGGTTTAAGGTTTCGGGTCATGTGACGCATGTCGATCCGCCCAAATCGGTTGGGTTTACATGGGGCTGGCATGACGATCAGGACCAGCGCGGAGCCGAAAGCCATGTGATGTTGGTGGTCGAGGCAGCAGAAGAGGGTGCAAAGTTGATCATCGACCACCGCGAGTTGGGCGATGACGAAATCGCAGCGAACCACACCAAAGGCTGGACGTCGACGCTGAACAAGCTGGCCGCACAGCTGGCCTAGTTTTTCATCACGAAGGCATAAGGGAGGAAATAAATGCCACAGTTTCTATTTGTCTATCACGGTGGTCATACCCCGACCGACCCCGCTGAAATCGAAGCGACCATGGCCGCCTGGGGCGCTTGGTTTGGCGGAATGGGCGAGGCACTGGACATCCCCGGAAACCCGGTTGGCCAGTCTTACACCGTCAGCAGCAGCGGTGTTGTTGACAATGGCGGCGCCAATCCGGCCTCGGGCTTTACAGTTGTCAAAGCCGAAAGCATGGATGCTGCGACCGAGATGGCCAAAGGTTGCCCGATGGTTGTCAACGGGTCCGGCTCGGTCGAAGTGGCCGAGATTCACGAGATTGAGATGTAGCCTTTAGCTGGGGAACCCCGGCGCGGGTTTGATCACGCCGCATTCCAGCCCTCGACGGCTGTATTGCGTGGCGTTCAGAAATTTGCGGGTGGCCGGGTGGTCGGCCTCCAGCACGCCCAAGCTGACCAGAACCGCGGCAATGGCGCATTCGCTGGCGCGGGTGGTGCCGTCGGTGATCTTCAATGCCACGCCCATGCGTTTTTCGGGTAGGATTGCGATGAACACAGCCTCGGCACCGGTTTTGATGGCAACGCGACCACCCATGGCGCGCATCAGTTCGGTGCAGGCGCGGGTTTCACCGGCGACCAGCTCGGGGTGTTTCATCATTGCGGCCGTCAGCTGTTGCGCCGCGTCGCTGGCCCGGTCCGACCGATCCGCGGCGCTGGCAAACCACGCCATCGAACGCGCCAACCCGACCAGCGAGGTCGCAAAGTTCGGGGCTGAGCAGCCGTCGATGCCGTAGGCGGGGCTGGTCTCGCCCGTTGTTTCCTCAAGCGCGGACAGGCAGGCCTGTTGTACGGGGTGGTCGATTTCCAGATATTCCGGTCCGGCGCCCATATGCTGAGCAACGGTCAGAAACCCGCAATGCTTGCCCGAACAGTTATTGTGAATCTGACATGGCGTGTCATCGGCTAATATTAACCCGTCGCGCGCAGCCATGTCCTGTGGCTCTTGCGGGCCGCAGCGAAGATCGGATTCCGCCAGACCCAGGTGGTCCAACCAGGCTGAGACGCGATCGGTATGAATATGCGCTCCACTGTGCGAGGCACAGGCCAGTGCAAGATGTTCCGAGGTCAGCCCGTACTTCGCCGCTGCACCCGAAGTGATCAGCGGCAGCCCCTGAATCATCTTGGCCGAGGATCGCGGATAGATCACAGCGTTCGGATTCCCCCAACTTTTAACGATCTGGCCGGTATCGTCGCAGATCACCGCATGCCCAAGATGTAGGCTTTCCAACAGCGGTCCGCGCCACAGTTCTGTCATTGGTACGGCTTGTGTCATTAGAACATTCCTTAACATGCGCAAAATTCTGCCAATCGCTCTTTCGCCTGTGGCGAAACCTGCGTTACAGTGTGTATGTCGGCAATCACCGGAAGACGCAACGTACAGACGGATCAGGCAGGGTCCGCACGCATTTCCGGTGGGTATGAGGTAATGGGTCGAGCTAGGAGGCTGGACGATGGGATCAAAGCTTGTCCGCGTGATCGCGGGCCTGTGCATAGCAGGATTGGCAACAACGGCAACTGCACAACAGGCGACGAGCACGAACAGGGTTGCAGCCAAAACGGACTGGAGCGTCTTCGTCGAGGATGACCCGACTGAATGCTGGAGCGTTTCCGCCCCCAAGGAAACCGTGAACACCCGCGGTGGGCGGGTCGTGTCGGTACGGCGCAGCGACATTCTGCTGTTCGTGTTCTACCGCCCCAACGCCGAGGTCAAAGGGCAGGTGACGTTCACGGGCGGCTATCCATTTGCACCGGGATCGACTGTCAATCTTGATATCGACGGCACCAAGTTCGAGCTGATCACCGAAGGTGAATGGGCGTGGCCCGCAACCGAAGGTGAAGACCTGAAGGTGGTCGCAGCCATGAAGCGCGGGACCGAGGCCGTCCTGACGGCGCGCTCGGAACGTGGGACGCAGACCAAGGACACGTTCTCGCTGCTGGGGTTCACCGCTGCGATTGAAGACGCCGAGACGCGCTGCACCAACTAGACTGGGCATTTGCCTGATCGCTGCCCCGCCAGTCTGGCGGGGTTTTGCGTTGTGGCAGGGCATTGTGCAGCGTTCTGGAGGCGGCATTCGTATTCGAAATTTGATTCCAGTCAAAGAAATGAATGCAAATATCTGCATGTATAAAGCTCTGAACTAGGGAAGGAGCCCGACATGCAAACGAAATCACTCACCGCTCTCTTGATGATGGTCGCCCTTATCCTGAGTGCTTGCGAGAAAGAGGCCGACACATATCCGGTCACGGGCGAGCAATGCGGGCCGGATGATCCGGTTCAAACGCTGGACGCAACGGATTGCAATATCGTGCCACCGGGCATTTGACGCATGCGGGTCCCATCGTGGCACGGCCATGTCGTCGTGTCTGGGGCTTCGACGCTTTGGGGTAAAACCGGGCCTGTGCTAGTATTGGGCAACCAATAGGGGGCTGCCCGATGCGCTTTGCATTTTTGATTTTGTTTCTGTCTTCCGCTGCCAGTGCTGATCCAACTCTAGAATGTCTGGATGCTGGTTCTCAGATAGAGATTGGCGCATGCGTGGGCGCGATGGAGGACCGCGTCAATCAGGCGATAGATGCAAGCTACAACATTGCCATGCAATCGGCCAAAGAACTGGATGATGTTACCGGACGTGTTGTGGCAGTGCCCGCGTTGGACAGCGCGCAGACCGCGTGGCTGGCTTACCGCGATGCCCAATGCGAGGCTGTTGGCGCGTCGTTCGGTGGTGGGTCAGGTACCGGCATTGGCATTACCGCCTGTCGGGTAGAGTTGGGCCGGGCACGTGTGGACGAATTGCTGCGCTACGCGAATTAAACGCGACGATTTCTTTTGATCTTTGCGCTAGGTCCTATATAGAGGCGCATCCCAAGCCAGAATCCGTTGAGATAGCCCCATGTCGCCCAAAGCGCCGATCACTCAAGACGTCATGACCATCCCCCGCAAGCTGCCCGAGGGGAAGGTTAACCTTGTCGGTCTTACTCGCGACCAATTGCGCACGACGCTGGTCGCACATGGCACGCCCGAGAAACAGGCCAAGATGCGCACCGGGCAGATCTGGCAGTGGATCTATCAATGGGGTGTTCGCGATTTTGCGCAGATGACAAACCTCGCCAAAGCCTATCGGGCCCAACTGGCCGAGAGCTTTTTGATCGAAATTCCCGAGGTCGTAACACGGCAGGTGTCCGAGGATGGCACCCGAAAATACCTGTGCCGCATCGCCGGCGGGCACGAGGTTGAGGTAGTCTATATCCCCGAGGACGATCGCGGCACGCTGTGTATTTCCTCGCAAGTGGGCTGCACGCTGACCTGTTCTTTCTGCCATACAGGCACACAGAAACTGGTGCGCAATCTGACCGCGGCCGAGATCGTGGGTCAGGTGATGATGGCTCGCGATGATCTGGGCGAATGGCCCACTCCCGGTGCGCCCAAAGACGAAACGCGCCTGCTGTCGAACATCGTATTGATGGGCATGGGCGAGCCGCTTTACAATTTCGACAACGTGCGCGACGCGATGAAGATCGCCATGGACCCAGAGGGAATTTCCCTGTCCCGCCGTCGGATTACGCTTTCGACCAGCGGTGTGGTGCCCGAGATTGCCCGAACGGCGGAAGAAATCGGCTGCCTGCTGGCGATCTCGTTCCACGCCACTACGGATGAGACCCGCGACGTGCTGGTGCCGATCAACAAGCGCTGGAATATCGAAGAGCTGCTACACGCACTGGCCAGCTATCCCAAGGCGTCTAATTCGGAGCGGATCACGTTCGAATACGTGATGCTGGATGGAGTCAATGACAGCGACGCCGACGCGCATAGGTTGATTGACCATATCAAGCGCCACAACATCCCGGCCAAGATCAACCTGATCCCGTTCAACGAATGGCCAGGCGCGCCTTATAAGCGCAGCTCGAACAACCGGATCCGGGCGTTTGCGAATATCATCTATCAGGCGGGTTATGCCTCCCCCATCCGCAAAACGCGGGGCGAGGACATCATGGCAGCCTGTGGTCAGTTGAAATCCGCAACCGAGCGTGCGCGCAAGTCGCGCAAGCAAATTGCAGCCGAAGCGGGCCTCGACGGATAGTAAGCATAAAATTTGATCGCCCCGTAAACAGATTTAATGCGTCTGCGTCTGTCTATTGCATGCGTTTTTTGGTATGTTTGCCAGGTCAAAACTTGGGTGCTGCGCTCACATCCATGCACAATGGGGTGAGAGTCGAGTGCCCCGTGATGGCGAGAAGACCCATGGCCGCTATCTAATAGCCACTCACAAGACGTGCGGCGTTTCTGTGAACCGAATTGAACAGATAGGCCATATGAATGTTTGTGCAATTGATACGACAAAACCGCAAAATTCTATTGGGGTTAGGATTGGCAGGCTTGGTGGCGACCGGAGTCGCGGCCCAGTCGAATGGTGAAAACGCGCATCTTGCGATCGAAAACCCGGCGGATCTAACCAAGGAAGAGGCGCTGAGTATCTATGCCTCATTACAGCGCCGGATGGCGCGGGGATACGCCGCCGCGCAGATGGATGAGCTGCGAAATTATCAGAGCTGGCCTTTGTTCAACGATGCGCCCTATATCTCGGAAACCCATGGCAGGCGGTTCGTAAACAGCTATGCCAACCGGATGGCGCACAATTACGGCACGCTGCAACCGGGTGAAAAGCTGCCGTTGGGGTCGGTTTTGGCCAAGGACAGCATGACTGTCACGGATGAGGGCAACACCCATCCCGGCGCCTTGTTCGTGATGGAGAAACTGGCCGAAGGCGCCAGCCCGGATACGGCAGATTGGCGCTATATCATGGTGATGCCGGACGGGTCGGTCTTTGGCGACACGATGGGCGACCGCGCCAGCGCCGTGTCTTATTGCCACGATTGTCACGAGGCCGTGGCGGATAGGGACTATACATTCTACGTGCCAGAAGAATATCTGGTGCAGAACTGAGCTTTCCTATCGCCCGAACCGGGCGGTGCCGATCACGTCGATCAGGCTTTGCCTGACGGGTTCGGGCTGCGATTCGACGGCGTTCAGCACCTCGCGCAGTTCGGCGCGCAACCCGTGCATCTGGTCGATCAGCGAGATCATCATCGACAGTGCATCTGCTTCCATCTCGTACTGGTCGTGTAACTCGCAGGCCAGCTCTAGTCGGGCCACGTCAAGGCTATGATAGACCAGCCCTTGTTCGGTGCTTTCAGGGATCACGATTTCGGCGGCCAGATACTCGGTCAACCGGGCTGAGGTTAGGCGAGTCACGGTTGCGATCACTTCGGATTCGGTCAGGGTGCGGGTCATGACGGCATTCCTTTGCGAGGATCATAGCGGTGTGTGTCACGCCACGTTTCCATGAAAGCCTTTAGGTCATCGTCGATCTGGTCCGGCATGGCGACGGTCAATTCGATCAGTTGGTCGCCCCGGTCGGAAGAGCCGCGTTTTTTGACCCCTTTGCCCCGCAACCGCAAGGTTTTGCCGCTGCTGGTGCCGGGCGGCACGCTGACGTTGACGCCGCCGTCAATAGTTGGCGCGGGGACTTTGCCGCCCAGAACAGCCTCGTCAATGGTGATGGGCAGGGTAATGTGGATGTCATCACCCTGACGTTCAAACACCGGATGAGGTGCGACTGTCACGGTGACCAGAGCATCACCTGCAGGCCCGTCGCCAAACCCGGGATCCCCCTTGCCGCGAAGTCGGATGGTTTGGCCGTCTGTAATGCCTGCCGGGATCTTAACCTCGATCCGGTCGCCGTCAGGCAATGTCAGTTTCTGGCTGGCGCCAAACACAGCGTCCAGAAAGCTGATCTGCAGGCTGTAGCTGCGGTTATGCCCCGGCGCATGGAACCCCTGACTGCGTTGACCATAGTTGGCGCGCCCGCGCATGAATTCGGCGAAGATGTCCGACATATCGTCCGGGCCTGCCGCGCGCCCGCGATAGGGGTTTCCGGCAGCCTCGGCATAGTCACGATAGTATTGTTGTTGCGGACGCTCCTGGCCCGAGGCGTCAATCTCACCCCGATCGTATTGCGCCCGTTTCTCGGGGTCTTTCAGCAGATCATAAGCGGCGGCTGCGGCTTTGAATTTTGCCTCGGCCTCGGCGTCGCCGGGTTTCAGATCGGGGTGACAGTCCTTGGCGATACGCCGATAGGCTTTCTTGATCTCGGCGTCGCTGGCATCTTTGGCAACACCTAAAACGGTATAGGGATCGTCGCTCATCTCACCTCTCGTCGGTGGGGGTCTGACCTTGATACTTGGGTTTTATCATGCGATTTCAAAGACCCAAAAGAAAGAGGCTTTTGAAATACCTCGCTAAATCGCTTAATCCTGCTAATATCTGCATGTTTTGAATTGATTGCTGACGGAGACTTTAATGACGCGCAGACTCAAGTCCGTTCTGGCCCTGCTGGCTGGGAATGCCATCGGGTTGCTGCTGGCGGCGATCTTGCTGCCTGAATTTGCGATCCGGCCGATCTCGTTCATCGTGGTGGTGATCGTTTTCACGCTTATTCAATGGGTCGCCGAGCCACTGATCCTGAAACTGGGCGCAAAGCGCGCGCCTGCAATCAAGGGCGGTATCGCGTTGATCGTGACCTTTGTCGGGTTGCTGCTGACCGATCTGATCACAAATGGTCTGACTGTGGGCGGTATTTCGAACCTGCTGGCCGCAACCTTGCTGGTCTGGCTGGGGGCGTTGATCGCCAGCATCGTGCTGCCGATCTACGTGTTCACTGAACTGCGCGAGCCCAAGAAGTAATCACAGCGCGTTAAGGCTGGCGTTTATCGCCTGCCACAACTCCTCGACCGGCTCACACCCTACCGAAAGACGGATGAAGGCCGGGTCCACATCGTCGCCCCAGCGCGCGCGGCGTTCGGCTGAACTGTGGACGCCTCCGAAGGATGTGGCAGGACGAAGCATCGGGCAGGCGTTGATGAAGGTTTCGGCTTTGTCTTCACTGTCCAGCGTGATCGACAACAGAAACCCGAACCGCGTTGTCTGCGCTTTGGCCAGCGCGTGCGCGGGGTCAGAGGGCAGACCGGGATAGCGGATAGCTTTCACCGCAGGGTGATCCGCTAGCCGCTCGGCCAGTACCTGCGCCGAGGCGCACATCCGGTCGAACCGCACATCCAGCGTCTCTAGCCCGCGATGCAGCAGCCATGCCTCATGCGGGCCGGGGATCGCGCCAGAGACTTTACGCCATTCCTCGACCCGCTCCATGATCTGCGGATTGCGGCTGGAGACATGGCCCATCAGCAGGTCGGAATGCCCGCCCATGGCCTTGGTGTCCGAGGCTACAACCACATCCACGCCCAGATCCAGCGGGCGCTGGCCCAGCGGGGTCATGGTGGTGTTGTCAGCAATCGTGATCCCTCCGGCTGCGCGTACTGCTTGTGCAATTGCGGGCAAGTCCATCATGTCCAGACCGGGGTTCGAGGGGCTTTCGACAAAGACCACGTCGAACCCGTCAAACCCGCCCTCGGTAAACGCGGTCGTGGGGCGTTCGGTGACCGACACGCCCAGACCTGATAGAAATCGATCCGCCAGCACGCGGGTGACGTAGTAGCCGTCGGACGGGATCAGGATACGCGACCCGGCCTTGATGGTGGCAAACAAAGCGGCGGAAATCGCCCCCATTCCCGAGGGGAACACGAGGCAAGGCGCGTCCTCCAGATGGGCCAGAACATGTTCCAGATGCACCCATGTGGGGTTGTCGACGCGGCCATAGGTTGCCAAACCGTCCGGCGCGCCGGGCAGGTGGTACATGCTGCTTTGGGTCAGCGGCAGCGCCACAGGGTCGCCTGCATTCAGGGCATTGCCGCGCAGGTGCAGCATCTCTCCGGGTTTGGGGGCCATCTCTCAGCGCCCCGGAATGTCGTCGCGGGGCGGGGCGGGTTCCCAGTTCTCGATGATGTCGACAGCCTCTTGCGCGGTGTCGACAAAACGGAACAGGTCCAGATCTTCTTCCGAGATGGTGCCCGCATCCGCCAGTGCCTCCCAGTTGATGACCTTTTCCCAGAACTCTCGGCCAAACAGCAGGAAGGGCACGCGGTCCATCCGGCCGGTCTGGATCAAAGTCAGGGATTCAAACAGCTCATCCATGGTGCCAAAGCCGCCGGGGAAGATGGTGATGGCCCGGGCGCGCATCAGGAAATGCATCTTGCGGATGGCGAAATAGTGGAAGTTGAAGCTGAGTTCCGGCGTCACGTAGAGGTTCGGCGCCTGTTCATGCGGCAGCACGATATTCAGCCCGATGGAACAGCCGCCCGCGTCCTGCGCGCCGCGATTGCCAGCCTCCATCACGCCGGGGCCGCCGCCGGTGACGATCACGTTCTCGCGGCAGCCTGTCTGGTTCGACTTCTCGGTCATCAACCGGGCAAATTCACGTGCTTCGTCATAATACTCAGACAAGTCAGCCAGAGTTTTCGTGCGCGCATTGTGTTTTTGCGACGGTTCCGGGATGCGCGCGCCGCCGAACATGACGATGGTCGAGGTGATCTGACGTTCGCTCATGATCATCTCGGGCTTAAGCAGCTCCAATTGCAGGCGCACCGGGCGTAGCTCATCGCGGCACAGGAACTCATCATCGGCAAAGGCAAGGCGATAGGCGGGCGAGCGTGTCTGCGGCGTGTCCGGCACCTCGCTCGCGGTCGAGCGGTCGGTCTGCGCGTCGCGGAACGGGCTGTGGCGGTCTTCTCTCATATGTGAGGTTTCCCTGCTTGCGTGTTTGCAAAACAGCTATAGGGTTCGCGGTCAGAGCGCCAGTCACGGAAGTACAAGAATGAATTGGAAGAACGAAATTTCAGCAGCCGCAGACCGGATCGCTGGGTACGCACAGGTTACACCCGTGATGGAGAGCCGCGTTCCGGGCTACCCGATTGAGTTGAAGCTGGAGCATATGCAGCACACTGGCAGCTTCAAAGCGCGCGGGGCATTTAATACGTTGCTCAGCATGGATGTTCCCGCGGCCGGTGTCGTGGCCGCATCGGGTGGCAATCACGGGGCAGCGGCGGCCTATGCGGCGCAGACGCTGGGCTATCCGGCCAAGATTTTCGTACCTGAACTGGCGGGTCCGTCCAAAATCGCATTGATCGAACAAACGGGAGCGGACCTGAGTGTTGTGTCCGGCGAATATGCGAACGCGCTTACGGCGGCGCAAGATCATGAGGCGCAGACCGGCGCGATGCAGATCCACGCCTATGACTCGCCGGGCACCGTCGCCGGGCAAGGCACGTGTTTCGCCGAATGGGAGGCGCAAGGCCTACAAGCCGACACAGTTTTGGTCGCCGTTGGTGGCGGAGGGCTGATCGCCGGGGCGCTAGCGTGGTTGCAAGGTGCGCGCAAGGTCGTGGCTGTCGAGCCCGAGACCTCATGCGCTTTGAATGCCGCATTGCAGGCCGGGGAGCCGGTCGATGTCTCGGTCTCGGGTATTGCGGCCAATGCGCTGGGCGCGCGGCGGATCGGATCGATTTGTTTTGGTCTGGCGCAGGGCATGACCTCGGTCTTGGTCAGCGATGCGGCCATTGCCGATGCGCAAAAGCGGCTTTGGCAAGCGCATCGGATTCTGGTCGAACCGGCAGGTGCTGCGGCTTTGGCGGCGTTGATCTCTGGCGCGTATAAGCCCGCGCCAGGGGAAAAAGTGGCCGTGCTGGTGTGCGGGGGCAATATTTCACCCGACCCGCTGATGGGCTGAGAATGCGGCTTGTGATCTTTGGGGTCGGATTTTATCTATTTTTCATGAGCGCGACCATTGCCGACACCATTTACGACAGCCTAAGCCAGCAGATCATAACTGGCGCACTGACCGCTGGGGAAAAGCTGCGTCAGGATCATATTGCACGGGCCTTTGACACCAGTCATGTGCCGGTGCGCGAGGCCTTGCTGCGGTTGCAGGCCCATGGGCTGGCCAAAAGCGAACCCCGTCGTGGAATGCGCGTAACAGCGCTGGACCCGGTTGAGATGCGCGAAGTGATCGAGATGCGCGTCGCGCTGGAGCCTCTGGCGCTGCAATATGCGGTACAGAACCTGACACCTAATGCCCTGGTACGTGCAGAAGAGGCGCGACTTGCCTGTGATGCGGCTGAAACCATGCCGGAATGGGAAGCCAGGAACCGCGCCTTTCATCGTGCCATTCTGACGCCCTGCGGGTTGCCGCGTTTGCTGCGTACAATCGACGATCTGCACATCGCCAGCGCGCGCTATCTGTTCGCGCATTGGCGGCCGAAATGGGAGCAGCGGGTCGACAGCGACCACGCCGCGCTGATGCAGGCGATCCAGAAGAAAGACACGGCAGGGGCAGTTTCAATTTTGGTGCGTCATATCAGGCGGGCAAGCTAGACGGCCCGCAAAACACCGCAGTGTCGATGTCCTGACGTAAACGCACCCGCCTTCGTCGCATTGCGTCATTGTTTTCGGCTGCGTATAGGCAACACCAACGTGAACAGATTCGTCAGGGAGCCCCGAAATGTCCAACGCGCAACTGGAAGCCGCCATCGAAGCCGCATGGGAGGCACGCGATACCATCACCCCCGCCACCACCGGCGAAACACGCGAGGCCATCGACGACACGCTGAACGCGCTGGACAGCGGCACGCTGCGTGTTGCTGAAAAGCTGGACAGTGGCGACTGGCACGTGAACCAGTGGGCCAAGAAAGCGGTCTTGCTGGGCTTCCGCATCAAGGACATGGAAATCCAGACCGGTGGCCCACAGGCCGGTGGCTGGTGGGACAAGGTGGACAGCAAGTTCGCCGGTTGGGGTGAGAACCAGTGGAAAGCCGCAGGCTTCCGCGCCGTGCCCAACTGTGTGGTCCGCAAATCAGCCTACATCGCGCCCGGCGCGGTTCTGATGCCGTCTTTCGTGAACCTCGGCGCCTACGTTGACGAAGGCACGATGGTCGACACGTGGGCCACCGTCGGGTCCTGCGCGCAGATCGGCAAGAACGTCCACCTGTCGGGCGGCGTCGGCATTGGTGGCGTGTTGGAGCCGATGCAGGCCGGCCCGACCATCATCGAAGACAACTGCTTTATCGGAGCCCGGTCGGAAGTGGTCGAGGGCTGCATCGTCCGCGAAGGCTCGGTTCTGGGCATGGGCGTGTTCATCGGCAAATCAACCAAGATCGTCGACCGCGAAACCGGTGAGGTCACCTACGGCGAAGTGCCGCCCTATTCGGTGGTCGTTGCAGGCTCCATGCCGACCAAGAACAACATCAGCCTCTATTGCGCTGTGATCGTGAAGCGGGTGGACGAAAAGACTCGCTCGAAAACCGGGATCAATGAACTGCTGCGCGACTAAACCCCGCGCCAGTCGAATACAGGCCGCAGCCCCGCGCTGCGGCCTTTGTTGTTAGCCCTTGACCGGATAGCGGTCGGCTTCCTCGAACACGTCGATCACCCGCGACCCGGCCTTAATCTTACCGCCATGTTCCACACCTGAAGGGATCGAGTAACTGTCGCCGGGTCGGTAGATGCGTGTCTCATCCCCGATGGTCAATTCGATCTCGCCTTCAATGACCGTGCCCCATTGCGCCTTGTGCGAATGCATGGGCAGTTCGAAGTCTTGCAAAAAGGTAAAAAATGCCACCAAACCGGCGTCCGAGCGGATCACGGCGGATTGTACCACGTCCTCGGGGAACGGGACGTCGAGGCTGGGAAAATTGGTAATGAAATCTGGATAGGTCATATGGCCCCCTCTTGGCTGATGGCGTCACTATGGCCAGATGCCCGCCCTCATGCAATCGCTTGACCGGACAGGGGCGCGCAGCTATGGCCCCCAACATGGAAAAGCAAAAGAAACCCTCCCGTCAGCAAGTTTACACTCTGCTTGTGCAGATCGGCCGCAAAGAAGGCGACGGCCTGCCCGAAGGCGCGACCGGGGCGGCGTTGATGTGCTTTGCCAGCGGTGTGGATGAGGCCGAGGCGGTGCGCGAAACCGTAGCGATCCTGAAACAAGCCGACACCGCGCCTTTGGACGTGACTGGCTATGGCACATTGGCCGAACGCGAAGCGCAGGGCCATGACATCGACCCGGATGAGCGCGCCCTGATGCAACGTGCGCTGGACGAGAACGCGGTCATTGTTGCTCAGATGACGCCGTTTTTCGGGGATGAAGACGCGGTCTAGTTCCGCGCGCCGAACCACTTTCGGTAAATCTCGTCATAGGTGCCGTCTTCGCGCAGGGCCAGCAGTGCCTGATTGACGTCTTCCACCAAGGGCGAGCCGGTCGGGAAAACGATCCCGTAGTTTTCGCGCAGGAAAATACCGCCGGTCATCGAAGCGAACCTGCGACCCTGATGCGTGGCATAGTAGGACAGGATCGGGGCATCGAACACGACGGCGTCCAAATCCTCGGCTTCGAACGCGGCCAGTAAGGGATCAAGACTGTCATAGCCTGCAAACTCGATCTCGCGCCGGTTCAGGAAACTGGCAGCGGTCGAGCCCGAGATCGTGCCGACCTGCTTGCCATAAAGGTCATTGACCGAATTCACGTTGCCGCTGATCGCATCCACCGTCATGACCGAGGTGATGCGCGCGGTGAAGACTGACACGATGAACAGGGACGACACCACCAGCACCACGCCCAGCAGGCGGCCAAAGGGGGTGCGCGGCATCCGTTCCTCGAACCCGCCATTCACGACTAGATTAAGCGCCCACCAGAAGGACGGAAACCATGCCTCATCTAGCTTGCGGTCGAAATAGGGCTGCGAGCGGCGCTCGAACACCCACATCAGCATCCCTCCGCCCAGCAGGATGGCAAAGGCCAGCCCGATGGCGATAAACAGCTCAACCGACAGCAAGGCTTGCAGCAGAGACGGGCGTCGCACCGCGTCCGAGGGAACCATGATCTGCAAACCGGCCTCGAAAATCGGTTGGCTGAAATCCATCTGCGTTTCACGCGCGGCGGTGATCGAGATATTGGCGATGGCCAGATCAGACGTGCCGTCTTGCACCGCAACCAGCATGTCGCCGAAGCCGTCTACGCGGTCGATCTCGTAGTCCCAGCTCAGGGCCTCGGCCAAAGCAGCCAGCAGGTCCATCGAGAATCCCACATCCGCCCCATCCTCGACATATGAGAACGGAGGACGGGTCACGGTGGTGACCGACAATGTCTGCGCCTGGCTTTGCTGTGCGAGAACCGCGAAAGTCAGGCAGATCCATGTGACAAGAATGCGAGTCATCAAAATTACCTGTTTCGCGGCCCTGTAACGCGAATTTATCGGGTGGGACAAGGTGGTCGCTGGGTCACACCTGATGTTTTGTTGGGGTATCACCCCGAGAGTTCTGTCAAAAAACGAGGTGAAGTGGCCGACTCAGGGGTTGGCAATTGGGCCAATTCGTTGAATCTGTGCGCGAACCTGCGTGTGAGGAATGGGAAAGGGGCAAAGATGACAGACCCGGTAGAGTTGACGGCGGAGCTGATTCGTTGCCCATCGGTCACACCCGAGGAGGGCGGAGCGCTGGTTCTGCTGGAAAATCTGCTGTCCGGCGCAGGCTTTGACTGTACCCGCGTAGATCGCGGTGGGGTCAGCAACCTATTCGCCCGTTGGGGCGACAAAGCGCATCCGCGTAGTTTTGGTTTTAACGGCCATACCGATGTTGTTCCCGTCGGCGATGAGGCCGCATGGACCACGCCGCCCTTCGGGGCGCAGGTGAAAGACGGTGTGATGTATGGGCGTGGCACCACGGATATGAAGTCCGGCGTGGCGGCCTTCGCTGCTGCCGCGGTTGATTTCGTGCGCGACACACCCCCCGATGGGGCCGTGATCCTGACCATTACAGGCGATGAAGAGGGCGACGCGCTGGACGGCACGACCGCCCTGCTGGACTATATGAACAGCGCCGGGGAAAAGATGTCGGTTTGTCTGGTTGGTGAGCCGACTTGCCCGAACACAATGGGCGAGATGATGAAGATCGGGCGGCGTGGCTCGATGAATATCTGGTTCACCGTGACCGGGGTTCAGGGCCACGCGGCCTATCCGCACCGCGCCAAGAACCCGATGCCCGCAATGGCGCGGCTGATGGACCGGTTGGCCAGCCACGAGTTGGATCAGGGTACGGACCATTTCGACGCCTCAACACTGGCCGTGGTGACGATCGACACGGGCAACTCGGCAACAAACGTGATCCCCGCGCAATCTACTGGGGCTGTGAATATCCGGTTCAATGATCTGCATTCCGGGGCCAGCCTCAGCGATTGGTTGCGGGCCGAGGCCGCTGCCGTGGCCGATGAGTTCGGGGTTGAGATCGACCTGCGCATCAAGATCTCGGGCGAGAGCTTTTTGACCCCGCCGGGGCCCCTGTCCGCACTGGTCGCCAAGGCGGTTGAGGCGGAAACCGGTGTGGTGCCCGAGATGTCGACCACAGGCGGTACCTCGGACGCGCGATTTGTGAAGAACCACTGCCCGGTGGTGGAATTCGGCCTTGTGGGCCGCACGATGCATCAGGTGGACGAATGCGTCGAGGTAGCCCAGATCGAACAGCTCAAGGCGATTTATACGCGCATCCTGCGGGACTATTTCGCCTGAGATGCAGCGCACCCTTGTGATCATGGTCAAAGAGCCGCGACCGGGTCGGGTGAAAACCCGGCTGGGTCGGGATATCGGCATGGTTGGTGCAGCGTGGTGGTTTCGCCATCAGACCCGAAACCTGATCCGGCGGCTGCGCGACCCGCGCTGGCAGATCGTGCTCGCAGTTTCGCCCGACCGCGAAGGGCTGACCAGCCGCATCTGGCCCACCGACCTGCCGCGCGCAGCGCAAGGGCGGGGAGATCTGGGTGACCGGATGGGGCGAATGTTGCGCGGGATGCCAAAAGGACCCGTCTGTCTGATCGGGGCGGATATTCCGGGCATCACGCGTAGCCATATTGCCCACGCGTTCACAGCGCTTGGCGGAGCGCAGATGGTGTTCGGCCCTGCGCCCGATGGCGGGTATTGGCTGGTGGGCGCGCAAAGATACGGTGCGCTGCACGACGGTCTATTTAGCAATGTGCGCTGGTCCACCGAACATGCGCTGGCGGATACGCTGGCATCGATCCCCGGCGCGCGGGTGTCGCTGCTGGACCCGTTGCGTGATGTGGACACGGTGGCGGATCTGAAACCCTGATCCGTTTTTGGTCATGACGCCGTCGCACGCCCGTGTTACGCCAAATATATGAGTCGCATACCCACCAAGCAGGAGGTCCTTGACTGGATCTCGGCGAACCCCACCCTGACCTCGAAACGCGATATCGCCAAAGCCTTTGGGATCAAGGGCGCGGCGCGGATCGACCTGAAACGCATCCTGCGCGAGCTTGAGGCCGAGGGCCACCTGGAAAAGCGCAAGCGCAGCTATGGCGACCCGGATCGTCTGCCACCGGTCAGTGTGTTGCAGGTCAAGGCTCCGAACGATGATGGCGACCTGTTCGCCCGCCCGCTGGAATGGCATGGCGAGGGGGTCGAGCCCATCGTGCTGCTGATCACCCGCGCCAGTGACCCGGCGCTGGGCGAGGGTGACCGGATTCTCGCCCGCCTGACCGTGGTGCATGAGGAAGACCACAATTACGAGGCCCGCCTGATCCGCCGCATTGGCACCAACCCACGCAAGATCGTCGGCATTTTCCGCAAAGGGGCCGAGGGCGGGCGGATCGTGCCTATCGACAAAGCGGGCCAGAATGAATGGCTGGTCCCCGATGGTGCGGTGCTGGGCGCAAAGGACGGTGAGTTGGTCGAGGCCGAACAGGCCGGGCCCAAGAACCGCATGGGCCTGCCCCGCGCCCGCATCGTTGAACGGTTGGGCGACCCCACCGCGCCCAAGGCGGTCTCGCTGATTGCTATCCACCAGCATGGTATCCCCGACGACTTCCCGGACAAGGTGATCGCCGAGGCTGACAAGGCCAAACCCGTCGGTCTGAAGGGCCGTGAGGACCTGCGGGATATGCCGCTGCTGACCATCGACCCCTCAGATGCGCGCGATCATGACGACGCGTGCTATGCGCATGCGGACGATGATCCGAAGAACCCCGGCGGTCATGTGATTTGGGTCGCCATCGCCGATGTCGCCGCCTATGTGCAGCCCGGAACCGCGCTGGACTGCGAGGCGCGCAAGCGCGGCAATTCCAGCTATTTCCCCGACCGCGTGGTGCCGATGCTGCCGGACCGCCTGTCGGGCGACCTGTGCTCGCTGCATGAAGGCGTCCCGCGCGCTTGTATCGCCGTGCGGATGCAGATCGACGCCGAGGGCAACAAGATCGGCCACCGTTTCGTGCGCGGGCTGATGCGCTCGGCCGCGTCGCTGCACTATGCTGAGGTGCAGGAGGCCATCGACGGTACTCCCAATGACCGCACCGGACCGCTGTTGGAGACGGTGCTGAAACCGCTCTATGCTGCCTATGCCGCGTTGAAATCCGCGCGTGCGGTGCGACAGCCATTGGAGCTGGACCTGCCCGAACGCAAGATCGTCCTCAGCGACACCGGCGAAGTGACCAGCGTGGCGTTTCGCGACCGGCTGGATGCTCATAAGTTGATCGAAGAGTTCATGATCCTCGCCAACGTGGCTGCTGCCGAGACGCTGATTGCCAAACGTCGCCCGCTGCTGTTCCGCGTCCACGAAGAACCCGCGCCCGAGAAACTGGAGAGCCTGCGGGAAACGGCTCAGGCTGCCGGTTTGAACCTTGCGAAAGGGCAGGTGCTGCAAACCCGCCACCTCAACGCGCTGCTGAACGCCGCTGCTGGAACCGAAGATGCAGAACTGATCAACCTGACGACCCTGCGGTCGATGGCACAGGCCTATTACAACCCCGAAAACTTCGGCCATTTCGGTCTGGCGCTGCGGAATTATGCACATTTCACCTCGCCCATCCGCCGCTATGCGGACCTGATCGTGCATCGCGCGCTGATCTCGGCCCATGGCTGGGACAAGGATGGGCTGACCGAAGATGAAATCGCGCGGCTGGACGAAACCGCCACCCATATCTCGGACACCGAGCGGCGTTCGATGATGGCCGAGCGTGACACAACCGACCGCTATCTGGCCGCCTATCTGAGCGAGCGGGTGGGCAATGAATTCACCGGCCGCATCAGCGGCATCGCGCGGTTCGGGGCCTTTGTGAAGATGGACGAAACCGGCGCTGATGGGTTGGTGCCCGTGCGATCCTTGGGGCGTGAGTTTTTTCATTTCGACCGCGAGGCCGGGACGCTGATGGGATCAGACACCGGGCTGATTATCGCCATCGGCCAACGCGTCACGGTGCGCCTGACTGAGGCGACGCCGGTTACGGGCGGGTTGGAGCTGGAGTTGCTGTCCATCGACGATCAGGCCCTGCCGCGTGGGCGAGGTCCGGTGAAACGCGGCGCGCGGCGAAAGGCGCTCAGCAACAAGCGAAAGAAAGACAAGATCAAGCGCAAGGTCGAACGCAAGCGCCGGCAGAAGTAGGCGCCCTGGCCGGGCCTCAGGTCACGAACCGGTGCCGTCAGCATGCGTTCGCTGGGCAAAACACGGCGCATCGGTCTTTTGCGCGCTTTGTGAATTTCCCGTTTTGCGCTATTCTTGGCCTTGAGCAGTAATCAGGACATTCGACATGCGTAAAAGCATCAGCGGCGCCGTGACCGTCGCTCTATGGGCGTCCCTTTTGCAGGTATCGCCGGGTCACGCAGAAGACAAGTCAGGGGCTTTTCAGGTGGCCTCGGCGGATGTGACGGTTTCGCTGCGTCCGGCCTTGCGGCCATCGACACAGGAGTATCGGGTGGCAACCGAAGGAAACGCACGCTTTCAGGCATGGTTGGGCGCCTTTCGCAAACGGGCGGTGGAACAGGGGATTTCGGCAGGTACTTTGGACCGGTCACTGACCGGGCTGACCTATGACAAGGACGTCATCAAACGGGACCGCAATCAGGCCGAGTTCTCAAAACCGATCTGGGACTATCTGGATTCCGCTGTGTCGAGCAAACGCATCGCTGGTGGGCGTGCCGGGTTGGATGACTACAGTCAAACCCTGAACAAGATCGAAAAGAAATATGGCGTCGAAAAAGAGGTTGTGACCGCGATCTGGGGGCTTGAGACCTCGTATGGATCATTCAAAGGCGGGGATCAGACGATCCGCTCGCTGGCGACATTGGCCTTTGACGCCCGCCGCGCGCAGTTTTTCGAGGCGCAGCTGGTTGCGGCTTTGCAGATTGTCGAGGCCGGGGATGTAGCGCCGTCCAATATGGTTGGAAGTTGGGCGGGTGCGATGGGGCATACGCAGTTCATGCCGACCTCGTATCTGGAACATGCGGTGGATTTCGACCGCGATGGTCGCAGGGATATCTGGGCCGATGATCCAACGGATGCACTAGCCTCGGCCGCGTCTTATCTGGCGCGCCATGGGTGGAAAAAGGGTCAGCCCTGGGGGGTCGAAGTGCGGTTGCCTGAAGGGTTCGACTATAGCCAGGCGCGGCGGGATTATACTCTGAAACCATCGCAATGGGCGCGGCAGGGGGTGGTGACACCGCAAGGCCGTGCGGTTCCCAACCATGGTAAGGCCGCGATCCTGCTGCCTGCTGGTGGGCAGGGGGTTGCGTTGATGGTCTTCGACAATTTCCGGGTGATCGAGAAGTACAACAGCGCGGATGCCTATGTGATCGGGGTAGGGCACCTGTCGGATCGTTTGGCGGGTGGCGCGCCGTTTCAAGGCGCGTGGCCACGTGGCGACCGGGTGCTGAGCTTTACCGAGAAGAAAGAGCTTCAGACCCGCTTGACTGAAGCCGGGTTTGATACGCAGGGCGTGGATGGACGCACGGGCCCAAATACGGTCAATGCTGTGCGAGAATATCAGCTCGCGCAGGGGTTGGTGCCGGATGGCTACCCGTCCCTGCGGTTGCTTGAGCGGTTGAGGTAAAGGGGGCGCTGCCCCCGCCGCGGCAGGCCGCGACTCCCCCGAGATATTTTTGGCCAGATGAAGCTGCGCGGATCAATTGGCGGCTCTCATCAATCCCTGTTTGGTGATTTCTGCATGCGCTTCGTCCAGTGATTTGTGGATGCGCAGGAACATTTCGTCGATATCCGCAGGTGTCACAATCAGCGGTGGCGAGATAATCATGCGGTCGCCGACATGGCGCATGATCAGATTGTTGGCAAAGCAGCGCTCGCGGCAGATCAAGCCGATCGTTCCAGCTTCGGATGCGAATTTTGCACGGCTGGATTTGTCCGGGGTTAGGGCGATTGAGCCCATCATGCCGACAATTTTCGCTTCACCCACCAGCGGGTGGCTGGTCAGAGCTTCCCATTTTTTTTTCAGGTAGGGGGCGGCGACGTCGCGGACGTGGTCCACTATGCGTTCCTCTTCGAGGATGCGCAGGTTTTCCAACGCCACGGCAGCGGCAACAGGGTGACCGGAATAGGTATAGCCGTGGTTGAATTCGGTATCGCCGATAACTTTGGCGATGTCGTCGTTGACGATGGACCCGCCGATGGGGGCGTAGCCCGAGCTGAGGCCCTTGGCGATGGTCATGATGTGCGGGCGGATGCCCATGGTTTGTGAGCCGAACCAGCTTCCGGTGCGACCGAAGCCGCAGATCACCTCATCGGCGATCAGCAGGATTTCGTATTTGTCGCAGATGCGCTGGATTTCCGGCCAATAGGTTTCGGGAGCTACAATCACGCCACCCGCGCCCTGCACGGGTTCGGCGATGAAGGCTGCAACGCGGTTTTCGCCCAACTCCAGAATCGCCTCTTCCAATTCACGCGCACGGGCCAGGCCGAACTCTTCTGGCGCCATGTCGCCGCCCTCGGCCCACCAGTTGGGTTGATTGATATGATGGACATTTGGGATCGGAATGCCGCCCTGAGCATGCATCCCAGCCATTCCGCCAAGCGACGCTGAGCCTACGGATGAGCCGTGATAGGCGTTGTGGCGGCTGATGATGATGTTCTTGTCAGGCTGGCCTTTTTCGGCCCAATAGGTGCGAACGAGGCGGATATTGGTGTCATTTGCCTCGGACCCGCTGCCTGCAAAAAACACATGGTTCAGATCGCCTGGCGCCAGTTCGGCCAGTTTGTTGGCCAAGGCGATGGCGGGGACATGGGTGGTCTTGAAGAAGGTGTTGTAGTAGGGAAGCTCGCGCATTTGGCGGGCGGCGGCATCCGCCAGTTCATCGCGGCCATAGCCGATATTCACGCACCAGAGCCCGGCCATGGCATCCAGAATCTGTTCCCCTTCACTGTCGGACAAATAGATACCTTTGGCGCCGCTAATGACTCGCACACCGTCCTTGCTCAGGTCCGCATTGGTCGAGAAAGGGTGCATATGGTGGGCAGCGTCCAGCGCCTGCAACTCGGCGGTCGGCATGTGGTTGGTGATGGTCGACATCGGGGAATCTCCTGCAAGAGCGGTTGGCGATCACAATATGATCAAATTTTTCCCTGTCAATCGAATCGCATTATTCTAGGACGTCGATAGTGCTTCGGCCATCAGTTCCATCCCTTGTTCGATGTCTTGCGCGGTGGCTTTTGCAACGCGCTGGGGGTCTTGATCACGCAGTGCCGAGACGATGTCCTTATGGCGATCCGGCAGGCTTTGAGTTCCGAACCGGCCGCATACGACTCGTAGGGACGGGCCGAACCGAAGCCACAGACTTTCGGCCAAATCGTTCAGAATCGGGGCGTCGGCATGGGCGTACAGAGTTTGGTGGAACTGGTGGTTCAGGCGCAGATAGCCGCCGACATCTCCGTCCGCGATGGTGCGGTCCAATCGTTGATCGATGCGGGCGAGCGCGTCTATCTCGGCCTTGCTCATGTTAAGGGTCGCACGTCTGGAAAGCTCTGATTCTATTGCAATTCTTGCAAAAATCATTTGCCCGACATCACTGTCCTTCAGCAAAGGTACACTGACCCGACGGTTGCCTTGAAACACCAGTGCGCCGTCCGAGATCAGCCTTCGGATCGCCTCGCGTACAGGGGTCATGCCAACTCCAAGCGAATCAGTCAGTCCTTGTATGGTGACAGGCTGTCCGGGCACCAGATCGCCGTACATGATCTGTGCGCGCAGTGTCTGATAGACCTGTTCATGCGCCGGCTGTTTCTGATCCCCGGAGACCTGTGAAACCGCCTTATTTTTGATCAAATCCAAGTGGTTTACCCTATTTTCGACTATGTTGACTTGCCAGGAATCTGACCTCGTGAAACCATACGATGGATCGGGGGAAAACGCAAAACTTGATCAAATCCAAAAAAACGGGAAAATACCCGCACACTTGCAGGGAGAAGAAAATGTCAATCAAAACGCTGACACTGACAGCGGTCATCGCATTGGGGACTTCGGCGGCCTTCGCCGAAGAGGTGCGTGTCTACAATTGGTCGGACTATATCGACGAGGAGCTGCTGGAGAAGTTCGAGGCCGAAACCGGCCTGACGCTGATCTACGATGTGTTCGACAGCAACGAAGTTTTGGAAACCAAAATGCTGGCTGGCGGATCGGGCTATGATGTGGTTGTGCCCTCGGGCACATTCCTTCAGCGCCAGATCCAGGCGGGGGCTTTCCAGCAACTGGATACGTCGCAGTTGGACAATTCAGGCAACCTTTGGGATGTCATTCAGGAACGCACTGCGGGCTATGACCCCGAAAACGCCTATTCGATCAACTACATGTGGGGCACCACCGGGATCGGTGTGAATGTTGGCAAAGTGCGTGAGCTGCTGGGCGACGATGTTGCGCTGAATAGCATGGAACTGGTGCTGAAACCTGAGAATATGGAAAAGCTGGCCGGTTGCGGCGTTCATTTCCTGGATGCGCCCGCGGAAATGATTCCGATGACGCTGCAATTTTTGGGCGAAGACCCTGACAGCCATGATCCCAAGGTGATCGGCAAGGTCGAAGAAGTGCTGACCAGCGTGCGCCCCTACATCCAGAAATTCCACAGCTCGGAATACATCAACGCGCTGGCCAATGGCGATATCTGCGTGGCCGTGGGTTGGTCGGGTGATATTCTTCAGGCCCGTGACCGTGCCGCCGAGGCCGACAACGGAGTCGAGATTGAATATCACCCCTTCGCCGAAGGCTCGCTGATGTGGTTCGACCAGATGGCGATTCCGGCGGATGCACCGAACCCGGAAGGTGCGCATAAGTTCCTGAACTTCATCCTGGATGCCAACAACATGGCTGCGGCGTCGAACTATGTGTACTACGCCAATGGCAACAAGGCCTCGCAAGAGTTTCTTGAGGAAGACGTGATCGGCGATCCGGCGATCTATCCGGACGACGCAACGATGCAGAATCTCTACATCACCACGCCCTACCCGGCAAAAACGCAGCGGGTTGTGACCCGTCTGTGGACCAAGATCAAATCGGGTACCTGATCCGATTTCCTAAGGCAGGGCGGGTTTTCCGCCCTGCCGTTTTTCCTAAGATTGCCGAACGGGGGCTGTAGTGAACTCTGACGTCTTTGCGCCGTGGGAAGACCCACAGGCGAAACCCTTGATCCAATTCCAGAATGTCACCAAGCGGTTTGGAGACTTTACGGCAATCGACAACCTGTCTCTGGATATTTTCGAGAAAGAATTTTTCGCTCTACTGGGGCCTTCGGGCTGCGGCAAGACCACAATGATGCGGATGTTGGCGGGGTTCGAGACGCCCACAGAAGGCCACATTATGTTGGGCGGTCAGGATATCGACCCGATCCCACCGAACAAGCGGGCGGTGAACATGATGTTCCAATCCTACGCACTGTTCCCCCATCTGAGCATCTGGGAAAACATCGCCTTTGGTCTGCGCCGGGACAACATACCCAAACGCGACCTTGAGGACAGAGTCGAAGAAATGCTGCGCCTGACCCGGCTGACGCAATTCGCGCGTCGTAAACCGCACCAGATCTCGGGCGGGCAGCGGCAGCGGGTCGCTTTAGCACGGTCTTTGGCGAAAGCGCCAAAACTATTGCTGCTGGACGAACCGTTGGGCGCGCTGGACAAGAAGCTGCGGCAGGACACGCAGTTCGAGCTGATGGATATTCAGGAAAAGACCGGCACCACCTTTGTCATCGTGACCCACGATCAGGAGGAAGCTATGACCGTGGCGAGCCGCGTGGCCGTAATGGATCAGGGACAGCTGATGCAAGTCGCCACGCCGGACCGGATTTATGAGAACCCCAACTCGGTCTATGTCGCAGACTTTATTGGCGACGTGAACATCATTGAAGGCCGCGCCACCGCCAATGGTGAAGACACCTATCAGATCGATTGGGCCGAAGGGCAGGCCCCGTTGACCGCGACCTCGGCCAAAGGGTTTGCGCGGGGGCAGGCCTGTCATCTGGCCATCCGCCCCGAGAAGGTAACTATCTCGGCCGACCGCCCGGCGGACGCGATCAATGCGGTGCAAGGCAAGGTCCATGACATCGCCTATTTGGGGAACCTGTCCACCTATCACGTCGAATTGCCCAACGGCACGATCATCAAGGCGCAGACGGCCAATACCCGCCGTATCTCGCGCCGTTCATTCACGTGGGAAGACCCGGTCTGGCTGTCCTGGACAGCAACGGCTGCGGTTCTGCTGGCCGACTGATGCGCCGCGCCTTTCTGATCGCTGTCCCCTATGTCTGGCTGCTGGCGCTGTTCTTGGTGCCGTTCTTCATCGTCCTGAAAATCTCGCTGTCGGAAATCGCGCTGGCGATTCCGCCTTATACGCCGACGCTGGACTTTTCGCAGGGCTGGTCGGGCATCAAAGATTTCTTCAGCCAGCTTGACCTGGAAAACTATGTCTGGCTGACCGAGGATGACCTGTACTGGAAAGCCTACCTGTCCAGCGTAAAAATCGCTCTGATTTCGACGTTTTTGACCCTGCTGGTGGGGTATCCGATCGCCTATGGCATGGCCCGCGCGCCTGCCGAGTGGCGCCCGACGCTGATGATGCTGGTGATCCTGCCCTTCTGGACCTCGTTCCTGATCCGCGTTTATGCGTGGATGGGTATTCTGTCGAACGAAGGTTATCTGAACCAGTTGCTGCTGTGGACAGGGCTGATCTCGACCCCGCTGACCATTCTGAACACCAACACTGCCGTCTATATCGGCATCGTCTACACCTATCTGCCGTTCATGATCCTGCCGATCTATTCGGCGCTGGAACGGATGGACGAATCCCTGATTGAGGCCGCCGAAGACCTTGGTTGTTCGCGGGTTCAAGCCTTTTGGCTTGTGACAATCCCGCTGTCGCGCCCCGGCATCATAGCA
The DNA here is from genome assembly GCF_056535645.1 of Ruegeria sp. BK1. Classification (NCBI taxonomy): domain Bacteria; kingdom Pseudomonadati; phylum Pseudomonadota; class Alphaproteobacteria; order Rhodobacterales; family Roseobacteraceae; genus Ruegeria; species Ruegeria sp. BK1. The sequence goes on from NZ_JBQFIS010000001.1 coordinate 3,206,395, forward strand.
GGCTGTTTCCTTGTGATGATCCCGGTGATTGGCGAATTCGTCATCCCCTCGCTTCTGGGCGGGTCAGGCACGTTGATGATCGGCAAGGTTTTGTGGGAGGAGTTCTTCTCGAACCGCGACTGGCCCGTGGCGAGCGCCGTGGCCGTAGTATTGCTGCTGATCCTTGTGATCCCGATCGTGCTGTTCCAGCGCAACCAGCAGAAACAGACGGAGGCCGAGCAATGAACAGGCTAAGCTGGTTCAACGCGGTCTCGCTGACGCTGGGATTTGCGTTCCTCTATATCCCGATGATCATCCTGATCATCTTTTCCTTCAACGAAAGCAAGCTGGTCACCGTCTGGGCTGGCTTCTCGACCAAATGGTATGGTGAGCTGGTCCAGAACGAGGCGTTTCTGGATGCGGCATGGGTGACAATCCGGGTGGCTGTGTTCTCATCTACGCTGGCGACCATTCTGGGCACCGCCGCCGCCTATGTGCTGGTGCGTGGGGGGCGTTTCTTCGGTCGAACGCTATTCTCCGGTATGATCTACGCCCCGCTGGTGATGCCCGAGGTAATCACCGGCCTGTCGCTGCTGCTGCTGTTCATCGGCATCGGGCTGGATCGCGGTATCCTGACCATCGTTCTGGCGCATACGACCTTTTCGATGTGTTTCGTCTCGGTCGTTGTCTCGTCGCGTTTGGTGACGTTCGATCAGTCGCTGGAAGAGGCCGCTCTGGACCTTGGTTGTTCGCCCGCGCAAGCGTTTCGCCTAGTGACACTGCCGATCATTGCGCCTGCCGTGATTTCCGGCTGGTTGCTGGCCTTTACCCTGTCGCTGGATGATCTGGTGATTGCGTCCTTTACCTCGGGGCCGTCGGCCACAACCCTGCCGATCAAGATCTTCTCGGCGGTCAGGCTGGGTGTCAGCCCCGAGATTAACGCGCTGTCAACGTTGATGATCGCCGTCGTGACAGTGGGCGTCATTACCGCGTCGCTGGTGACAAAACGCGCCATGATGCGACAAAAGCAGGATGAAATGGCCGCGGCACGGGCCGAATGAAACGGCTGTTTCCGGACTATACCTATGGTCCCGGTCCAAGGCAGGGATGCTGGTGGGACGAAACAATTGCCGCCCCCAATTGGCCGGAACAGTCTGGGGATTTGGTCGTTGACGTAGCCATTGTTGGCGCGGGTTTCACTGGCCTGTCCGCCGCGTTGCATCTGACCAAGGCCGGGGCATCCGTCGCTGTGCTTGAGGCCGAAACGCCCGGCTGGGGGGCGTCTGGCCGAAATGGTGGGTTTTGTTGCCTGGGCGGGTCGAAGCTTAACCCCAAGGCCATGACCCGTCTGTTCGGTGAGGCGGCGACAGCGGGCTATGCGCAGGCCGAGGAAGATGCCGTCCATCTGGTCGCCGATCTTCTGAGCAGTTATGAAATCGACGCCGATACCCATTCCAAAGGTGAAACCCAACTGGCGCACAATGCGCGGGCAATGGAGAGGCTGAGGAAAAGCGCCGAGGCCTTGGGTGTTTTGCACGAAGCTGCAGACTTGCCCGCCTTGGGATTCGGTGGCGCGTTCCATGGCGGCTATACCACCCCCGTCGGGTTTGGTCTGAACCCAAGGAAGTACCTGTACGGGCTGGCAGACGCCGCCAAAGCGCGCGGCGCCCAGCTCTTTCAGAGAAGCCCGGTGTCAAAAATTGTCAAAACAGCGAGCGGCTTTGATGTCCAGACGCCAACTGGCCGGATACAGGCGGCAAACGTTCTGATCTGCACCAACGGATATTCAAGCGAGGATGTTCCGGCCTGGATGTCTGGGCGTTATATGCCTGCGCAGTCGACCGTTCTGGTGACGCGGCCTTTGACGCAGGCCGAACTGCAGGCGCAGGGTTGGACTTCGGATCAGATGTCATATGACACCCGGAATTTGTTGCACTATTTCCGCCTGATGCCGGATCGTCGGTTCCTGTTCGGAATGCGCGGCGGCCTTCGGTCCTCGTCGCGTGCCGAGGCCGGCATTCGCCAAAAGGTTCGCCATGACTTTGCGGCGATGTTTCCCGAGTGGCGCGGGGTGGACGTCACTCATATGTGGTCGGGGATGGTGTGCCTGTCCCGCAACCTGATGCCCTATGCCGGTCCGGTGCCAGATCAGCCTGGTATGTTCGCCGGGTTCGCTTATCACGGCAACGGTGTCGCGATGGGAAGCTTTTGCGGACGGGCTCTGGCTCAACTGGCTTTGGGGCATAACCCGGACTTGCCAGAGCCGATGACCCGCAGGCCCGGTCGGTTCCCCCTGGGGCGGTGGCGACGCGCCCTGATGCCGCCTGCCTACGCTATGATGGGGCTTGCGGATTTGTAGCGCGGTCAGAGGGACGCGATTTCCAGTTCTAGCCCGGCGGCATAGTCGTCGGCCCCGTTCTCGACCCGCCACAAGCAATAGGCCGCCATCCGCCATGCATACCAGGGGCGCAGCGCGTTGAAACGCGCGACGATCTGAGGCTGGTCATAGGAGGTCAGAAACGCCGCCTCCTCCTCGGGCGCCAAGGGTGCCCCGCGATAGAGGTGCTGCATAGCTGGGGACAGGAACAAGGCGATATCTTCGCAGGGGTCCCCCAGCGCTGGGCATTGCCAGTCAATCAGCGTCAGACCCGTGTCTGAGGCCAGGATGTTTCCGGCTACCGGGTCGCCATGGATGAGGCAAGTGTCCGGCGTGGCGGCAACATGGGTCTGCGGGCAAAGCTGTTCCAACCGCTGGCGAACTTGTGTCTTGCACAGACCCAGAATGCGCCGCGTATGATCCCGTAGGTCGTCGCTGCCATTGCATCCGTCGGGTGCGTCGATCCGGATTTCCATACTGTGCAGCCTGCGCAGCAATTGAGCCACTTGCGCGGCCCCGGTTTGCCAGGGCGCACCGGGCGCGTGATCATAGAACACCCAATGCCCATCACTATCCTGCCCCGCCGCCCGCAAGCGCGGGGCAAACCCTGTGGGGGCAAGCTCCGTAAGGCAGAGCGCCTCAAGCCGGGCATCGTTTCGAAACAGAGGGTTGCGCAGCCCTGAACGATACAGTTTGAGCACCTTATCTCCGTCTCCGCCCAGAACCTTCCAGACCTGATTGGTGCGCCCGCCATAAAGGGTCTGAAAACGCGCCCCGGCCTCGACCAGACCTGAGCGGCACAGATCTTCCACAAGGCGGGGCGGAGGTGCGTTTGAAGCGGGCAGAGGGATCACCGGGTCAGGAGTTGAGTCGCGCGTTGCACAGCTTTGGCCTGTCCCGGCGCGTAGATCAAGTTCCGGTTCGAACGCCCGAGACCAGACCGGCCGGTATGACCTGCCCGTTTTCGAGGGTCAGCAACACCGTATCCTCGCCCACCTGCGCCTCGATCACTTGCGCGTATGAGGACATGGGCTGCGTCGACAGAACCTCTTCCCCGTCATAGCTTTCCATTGCGGCAGAGTAGGTTCCAGCCGGAAGCGGCGTGCCGTCCTCTTTGGTTCCAGCCCAGACAATCACGGAATCGGTGGTTTGAACGGTGATCCGTTCAACCTCGGCCCCGTCTGCGTCGCGGATAACCAGAACGGCACCGTCCGCCGCCGGAGCGGCCTGGCCGTAAAGTGTCAACGGCGCGCCGTCGAACTGGAATGGAGAGGTGCTGCGCACATCCATGCCGACCCAACTGGCTAGTTCCTCCAGATTCATGCTGCTCATCGACAGGGTCAGGGCCGTCAGCAGGTCATTTGTCTGCACCTGTTGTTCCACCATCGAAAACTGCGCCAGTTGTGCGGCGTATTCCGAGGAATCCAGCGGCTCCAACGGGTCTTGGTGACGGGCCTGAGCGGTCAGCATCAGCAAAAAGGTCTCAAAATCCGAGGCCAGCGCGGCCGTCTGACCTGAGGACGCCGCCAATGGATTGGCTTTCTGCGTGGTTGAAGCGATAGGAGAGATCATGGGTCACAGCCTTATGTCGATGCGCCCGGACGTGCCAAGGTTGACCGGGCGCTGGAGAGTGGCAGAGGTGAGTTCGGATTGTACCGTCTCAGAAAAAGAATTTTCACCGGAGTCCGATGGGTCCTGTCCCTTGTCGGCGGAGTTGCCCAAGTCGAAGGACAGATCGCCGAAGCCGAGGCTTTTGAACGCGGCCTCAAGCACAGCAAGATGGCGGCGCATCAAGTCCAGCGTCTCGGGACGTTCCGCCGCGATGGTCAGATGCAGCCCATCATCACGCCCATTCAGAACCATCGAGACGCGCCCCAGTTCTTCGGGGTTCAGCGCGATTTCCACCGCACCTGATTGAGGCCGTGCGGTGATCGCTGCCGCCATCTGTCCGGCAATGGCCCGAGCAACCTCGGACCGTGCGGTCGCTGGCAGATTTGCCGTCGCCGTCTCGCGCACCGATGCGGTCGCGCCGGTTTCCTTCACGATCAGGCCGTCCTCTACCTCGGGGAGAGGAGTTGAATCGGTGTGTGCAGCGGCATTTTCCGATACCAGAAGTTGAATCTGCATAAGGTTGGGTACTTGGGTCGGTGCAGCAGGTGGTTTTGGATTTGCAGCCGACTCAACATGTGGCTCCTGGGAAATCGGCGAAGTTAGAACTTCCTTCTTTGCGGAAAACGGCGTTGGAGCCGCAGCGATTGCAAAAGCAGGAACTGACCTGCTCTCTGCTTTTGGCAATGTCGGAAGATTTGGTGAATCCTCAGGCAAGTCATCGTTGAAAACAGGCGATACCTCGGCGCGTCGATCGCCCATATTGCGCTTTGGAGGTTCCGCAAGAGCTTCGTCAGATCGTATGCTATCCCCCGTTTCCGCCAAATTGTGCGGATTCCCAGCGACCGCCGGCGCAGCATCAGGTCGCGACAGTGGGTGCGATTTGATCGTCTGCGAACCTGTTTCAACAGGCAAACCTTTTTCCACGACTATCTGCAGATCTTTGGCTTCTTCCCCATCCGAGTCGGGCACCGTTTCGGTATCCAGCAGAGAAACAAGATCTTCTGTCGGTTCGGATAGGCTCTGCTCGGGCGGCGCCTGATCATCCAGAACGGATTGAAAAGACATATCGGCCTTTTGTCCCGAACCATCGGCAGGTTGGGGAGAAATTTTGGCGTTATTTTGGGCGGGTATCACCGCTGTAAGAGGATTGGGCATTTTGCTCCCACTCAGGTTGTCTGGCCACAAACCTGCCCGCAGGAAGTTACGTTTATTTTAACTGCTTTCCTTTTTGATCGAGAAAGTTCGATGCAAATTTCGGAGAAAGCGATGAAGATTACAGCACCAGCCTTCCCTGCAATGCCCGCGTCCTCGGCGGATAGAATCAAGGCCGCAGCGGTCGAGCTTGAGGCGGCATTCCTGTCGGAAATGCTGAATTCCGCCGGGTTGGGGGAGGCACGCAGTTCGTTCGGAGGCGGTGCGGGCGAAGATCAGTTTTCCTCGTTCCTTGTCCAGCAACAGGCCCGCCAACTGGCCGAAACCGGTGGCGTGGGCCTGTCGGAAATTCTGTTTCAATCAATGATGGAGACAACCAATGACGACCAAACCTGACATGGGGCTTCTTAAGTCTTTGGAAGAGGTTCTGGACCTTGAGCGCAACGCGCTGGTGCAGGGTGATCTGGATCAGCTGACCCAGATGGCGCCCGAGAAGGAAAAGCTTATCGATGCAGTCAATGATTTGCAGGTGCTGGACAGCGAAGATCTGATTCGTCTGCAAAACAAGGTCGCGCGCAATAAGGCGTTGCTTGGCAGTGCAGCGGACGGAATTCGCGCCGTTGCAGACCGCATGGCCGAACTGCGCCGGGTACACGGCGAATTCAGCACCTATGGTGCCGACGGGCAGCGCAGCGATTTTGCCGTGCGCAGCCACGCCAAGCTGGAAAAACGCGCCTAGGTGGCGGTTTGATTCAAATCCAAAATTTCCAGCCTAGGGGCTTTAGCACTCCGTTAGGAGATCAGGGGCCAAGGTGATCGGGCACTTGAAACAGCAAGTGGCGCGAACAGCCGGACGGCGGATCGCACAGATCAGAAAGACGTTAAAGCCCGCAAGTGGTGCGGGGTTAGCACGGGCGCAAAGGGCCCATACGTAAAAAGGAAGAAGCTATGTCCAGCATTCTGACCAACAATGGCGCAATGGTTGCGCTGCAGACTCTGAAATCGGTCAACAAAAATCTGGCGATGACCCAGAACGCGATCTCGACCGGTAAAGACGTTGCCACGGCCAAGGACAATTCAGCGGTTTGGGCGATCTCGAAAGTTATGGAATCCGACGTCAAAGGATTCAACGCGATTAAAGACAGCCTAGCTTTGGGCGAATCGACTGTTGCTGTGGCGCGGAATGCTTCGGAAACCGTGACCGATCTTCTGAACCAGATGAAGGGCAAGATCGTCGCAGCGCAAGAAGACAACGTGGATCGGGCCAAGATCAACGATGACGTAACTGCGTTGAAAGATCAGATTTCTTCTGTTGTCAGCGCTGCACAATTCAATGGTCTGAACCTGGTTGACGGTTCGGCCGGTACAGCCTCGATCCTGGCGTCTCTGGATCGCGACTCTGCGGGGAATGTGACCGCATCATCGATTTCGGTTGCGTCGCAAAACCTGTCGACCGGCGGCTATACCAGTAAGGGTGTTCTGGCGGGTTCGGACAATGTGACCTCTGACAACGATGCGGCGGGTTTCACGATGGACAAGTCCGGCGGCACCGGAGATATCGTGATCGACAGCTCTACCGACAACTTTGCGGCGGGCGACAAAGTGTCAATCACGATTGGCGACAAGGTTGCGTCCTACACCGTTCAAGACGCTGATCTGGACCCCTCGGGGACTTACGATGCGGCTTATACGGATGCCATCGTTGCAGTTGGCCTGAAGAATCAGATCGACTCCCTAGGCATTACCGGCGTCGCGATTGACTACGACTCGGGATCTCCTGGCACGCTGACCTTTGTAACGGGTACCGCAACAGCGGGCGCGGATGCGGACCGTGACGTGACCGTTTCGGCGCAGTTCACCAATGCGAACGCGGGTGGCCTGGGTGCTTTGGCTTCGATAGACGTGTCCACGGATGCAGGCGCACAGGCTGCGCTGGGAACCATCGAATCGCTGATCGACACTGCGATTGATGCTTCAGCAGCCTTCGGTTCGTCGCAAGGCCGGATCGAGACCCAGAAAGAGTTCATCTCGAACCTGGCGGACTCGTTCAAATCCGGTATCGGCTCGCTGGTTGACGCCGACATGGAAGAGACCTCGGCCCGTCTGCAAGCCCTTCAGGTGCAGCAGCAGCTGGCCACCCAGTCGCTGTCGATCGCCAATCAGGCGCCGCAGTCGATCCTGTCGCTGTTCCGTTAATCTTCGGAACTTGGCCGGGGCGTGGAAACGCGCCCCGGTTCTGACCGCCCTAAGACGGCCCATTGGAAGGATTTCAAGTGATACCGCAAACTCTTGCACAGCGTGCCTACGTACAAACCGCCGCCCCGACGCGCACGCCGCGCGACACCGAATACGAGGCGATTTCCAAGATTACGCATCGCCTCAAGGCAGCAGCAGCTCGTCAGAAATCCGATTTCGGAACTTTTGTTCAGGCGTTGCACGAAAACCGTCGGTTGTGGAACGTCTTGGCCAGTGGCGTCGCGGATTCCGACAATGCGCTGCCCAATGATCTGCGCGCGCGGATTTTTTACCTTGCGGAATTTACCGAGCGGCACAGCGGTCAGGTGTTGGGCAACAAGGCGACGGTTGAACCCTTGTTGGAGATCAGTATGGCAGTGTTGCGCGGGCTCAGGCAGATGGGGGCAACCTGATGGGTGGGCTGGTGCTGAAACTTGCTCCGAAAGAACGGGTGCTGATCAACGGCGTGGTCGTCGAGAACGGGGACCGGCGCAGCCGGTTTTCAATCATGACGCCGCAAGCCAATGTCCTGCGTTTGCGCGATGCTATTCACCCGGATGAAGTGAACACGCCCGTCCGCCGCGTTTGTTATGCGGCACAGCTGGTGCTGTCGGGCGACATGGAGCCGGATCAGGCGCGCCAACAACTGCTGCGACGTGTCGAGGAGTTGAGCCAGGTGTTCACTGACGCCGATAGCCGAAAGGTGTTGGCTGAGGCCACAGAAGCCCTTTTTGCTGAGCAATTCTACAAATGCCTCAAGTCCCTGCGTACGTTGTTGCCGCGGGAAGAGCGGTTGATGGCCTATCAGCAATGACCTTTCAGCCCGTCATACCTTCTGGCGGTCTGGTTGGCTGGCGGTTTTTGCAGCGTACTTATGACGCGCAACTCGACAGTTTCGCAACCTCAGCGGTCAATGAACGCGAGACGCTTTATTTTCTGGACAATATCTCCAAAGTGCAGACCGCCGAGGATTTGGTTTCAGATCGGCGGTTGCTGCAGGTGGCATTAGGCGCTTTCGGGTTGGAGGACGATATCAACAATCGGTTTTTCATCCAGAAGGTGCTGTCAGACGGCACTTCAGCGGATGACGCCTTGTCAAACCGGCTGTCTGACAAACGGTATCGTGAGTTTTCCGAAGCGTTCGGTCTTGGTCCGGGGGAAATTCGTAGAACCGGCTTGGTCACATTCATGGAGGACATTGCGCGGGACAATGTCGTGTCCCGATTTGAGGTCGCGGTGGGTCAATCTGACGAATCCATGCGTATCTCGCTTTTTGCTCAGCACACACTGGCAGATTTGGCGGCGCAGGAGGGCAGTGCAGATACTAAGTGGTTTGAGTTGATGGGTTTGCCACCGCTGCGTAGTATGATGGAAACCGCCCTGGGGCTTCCGTCCAGTTTTGGGCAGTTGAATATAGATAAGCAGTTGGATGTGTTCAAGGACAGGCTATCGCGCCTGACTGGCTCGGATGATCTGGCGCAGTTCACGGATGACGGGGCCATAGCCGAACTGACGGACAGGTATCTGGCGCGCAGCCAGATCTCGCAACTACAAAATACGATATCGCCCGCGCAAACGGCTTTGATCCTTTTGGGCGGCTAGGGTCTCGGCGTTCACCGGTCCAATATGTGATCAGCGGCTGTTTTAAGCGCAAAGGATGGCACCGGCTGAGACACATTATGGAGCGCGACATCCCCAAGGGGCAGCGCGTCGGCGCAGGCTGGGACAATGTCGGACGAGACGACGATCCTGTGACCCACGGTCTTACCATATTCCCCCAATCGCGCGGCGATGTTGGCGGCCTGACCGATTACGGTGAAATCAAGCCGTTCGCGGGATCCGACATTGCCATAGGTCACGCGCCCATAGGCGACGCCAATCGAGCAATCGCAATGGGCATCTGTTCCCGAGGCCCGAAACTCGCCAAGCTTTTCAACAATACCGATCGCAGAGCGCTGCGCATTGGCACGGGCCGTGATCGAGTTCTCACCTGCGGGGAACACGGCCAAAACAGCGTCGCCGATAAATTTCAAAACCTCGCCGCCATTGTCATGCACGATGCCCGAAACGGTTTCAAAAAACCCATTTAACAGACTGATATAGGGGGTGCGGCCCAGTTTTTCCTCTAACCGGGTCGAGTTACGTAGATCGCAGAACATGATTGCGGCGTCGATCTCATCCCCGTCGCCGCGTCGGATTTCACCACCCAGAACCCGCGCGCCGGACCGTTTGCCCACATAGGTCTCCAACAAAACCTGCGCATTTTCGCGCTGCATGAACACCTCGTAGAACCGGGCAATCACCGCCGAGCATTCAAAGACAAGACCTAGATTCTCGGTCGTGAACCCATCCGGGTGGTCGCTGGTCAGAGTCAGAACATTGGTGCGGCCATCGGAAAATGGCAGGGGCATGGCGACGTAGTCGGTTGCACCTTTGGCGCGCAAATCCTCGATAATGGGAAAACTGTTATACGGGTTGTCGTCACTCAGCCGCTGGCGAACTCCGCCCAACCCGTTCGAGACATGTCGCAACGGGCTGTTGATATAGGCCGGATGGTCGTGAATTTCATAGGTTGGCACATTGGTCGAGATCTCATCCTCGCCCTTTTCCCAAATGTAGTGCTTGCCCGCGATCAGCGGATGCAGCGACCAGACCAGAATGCTGAGGCGTTGAATGGCAATGCCGTGCTCCAGCATCTTCTCGGACAGCGCTTTGGTAAAGGCTTCCGAGGTTTCGATTTCCGAGGCGCCGCGCATCAGCCAGTCAATCAAAGGGCCGCTGATATTGCCGTCTTGGGGTTGTTCAAGCGTATTGCCACCCAGATCAAGCCGGTCATAGGCGTTGGGCAGGAACCCGATATGGCCCTGAATGGCCTTGCTTTCGGGCAGCGCGTCCTCATACGCCCAGACCGAGTTCGCAAGGCGCTGATCCCCAAGGACCACGTCATGATAGGTTGCCGTTCCCTTGAACGGGCAGAAGGTTTGCAATTCGGTCTCTTCGCTCAATTCGACAGACACATCTGCGCGGGGGATGTAGATCGTCGGAGGCAAGCGGGTTTCATACATCACCACGGCGTTGGCACTTTCAGCCAGCAGCACGTCGCCGCGATAGATGGCGATCCGACCTTTTAGTCGTTCAACCGAGATGCGATAGCCTGTGGAATGCGGAGTGGTGTGGACGTTCATCATCGACCTCCCTGTCCGGGGTCCTATAAGGATGGGACTTCGGACCGGGAATGCCAAGAGGGACCGCGCACAGTTTTTTGCACATGCGGCGTGCGCGGCAGCGGGGTCAGACCATCTGGATCACGTCTTTTTCGATCGACAGCATATATCCCCGTTTGGCGATATTCTTGACCAGCAACTCACTGACCATCTGATTGCCTAGCGCGTCGCGCAGGCGTTTGATCCGGGTTGCCCCGGCGGCCTCTTCGCAATCGGCGGCGTCCTTGCCCGAGATCACCGCCTCGATCTGGGCACCGGACAGGACTTCGTCATCCAGACGGGATTCCGCCAGAACCGACAGGGTCTCCATCGCGGCGGGGGTCAGTTTGAAATCCATATTGTTGAGGTATACGGTGTTTTCCTCGCGGCTGATCAGCAGGGATGTGACCTGAATGCCGGTACGCTCGATCTGGGCCATGCGGCGGTTCAGAAGGACCAGCATCACCAAAAACACCAACGCAGTGACCAGCATCGCGCTGGCAAAGACCAACAGCACGAAGATCACCATACGGTAGCTGGACAAGGTGTCGGCAAATGCAGTGCCGGATTGCGCCAGAATTTCCAGCAGGCGGATCTCGGCCTGTGTGGTCAGGTCGCTTTCGACGAACAACCGCTCGACCCGGGCATTGAACGCGTTTGCGTCGGGCAGGGACCAGAACAGGAAGACGGCGGCAGTGATCAAGATCAGGACAATCGCGGCAATACCCGCGCCGACCAACCGTACCCCGGATCGCCGCGCGTCAGTAACGGAGATAGAATTTTCCGGCATCGGCCTTCCTCTTGTCCAACCCTTCCGGTCCGAAAACCGACATCACGTTCAGCAGGGTCCAGCCCGAGGTGCGCAGCCGCTGGGCCACCTCTTGTTGCGCCTGACCCTTGTTGCAGGACGACACCTGCATGACGCCGTAATGCAATCGCAATGGATTGTCCTGCTTGGCTTTGTAATCCGCAAAGCAATCCGCCGCAGACGCCGCCGTGCCGAGCGATATCAGGGCCGCGAAGGCCAGAGAAGAGAGGATAGGTTTCATAGGCTGCATCCTGCGCATGTGTTGCCCTGATATTCAATATCCTAAGGGGTTTGCGGGCCCTGATATTCGATAACAATGTCCCGATATTGCTTGTCGGAGGGCGGTGAACCCAGTGTTGACCCAAAGAATTCACGAGCCCAGCCGGCTTCGTCGCAACACGGTCAAAAGGACACGCATCATGCACCGGAAATTTATCGCCCTGATCATCGCAACTGCCGTCGCTGTTACGGGTGTTTCAGCCTCGCAGGCGCGGGCTGCGGATGCCAAGGATATTCTGGGCGGTCTGGCCGCCATCGCCATCATCGGCGCGGGCGTTCACTACTATAACAAGGAAAAGGACAAGAAACGCGCCAGCCGTCACCAAACGCATATCCAACCCCATCACCCGGTGCGTCCCCGCCCGCACCATCTGGCGAAATACGACCTGCCGCAGAAATGTCTGCGCACCTTTGATCACTATTCACCCCGTCATCAATTGCTTGGAACCGGGTGCCTCAAGAAACACTACAAATATGCCAATAGCCTGCCGCGAGAGTGCAAAGTCGGTTTCTGGAATGGCAAGAAGGTCAAGCGGGCCTATGAACCCGCCTGCCTGCGCCAGCAAGGTTATCGTGTCGTTTACAAGTAACCGTTTTCGAGCAGGAGCGGCGTCGCAGAAGCGCCGCGCAGGAGGGGGTGGCGCAAGCCGCCCTCTCTTTTTTGTTGCGATAAGGTCCGAAACAGGATTTTCCAAAAGGATGACGACACCAACCTACGATATTGAACAGACCGCCATGGCTGACGGGTTTCTTCGGATCGCCGGGGTGGATGAGGTGGGCCGGGGCCCCTTGGCCGGGCCTGTTGTTGCCGCAGCCGTGATTCTGAACCCGGTCGACATACCTCAGGGACTGAATGATTCCAAGAAGCTGACAGCCAAACGTCGCGCGGCTTTGGATGCGGCCATTCGCGAACAGGCTGATTTCGCAGTGGCTGAGGCGACAGTGGCCGAGATAGACGAGCACAACATCTTGCGCGCTTCGCATCTGGCAATGGAGCGCGCGGTGGCCGCTTTGAACCCTCCGCCGGATTATCTGCTGATCGACGGGAACATGATTCCGCGCGGGCTGAGCATACCTGCGCAAGCGGTTGTCAAAGGCGATGCGCGGTCGGTGTCGATTGCGGCGGCCTCGATCCTTGCGAAAAACTGGCGCGATCAAGTGATGGTGGATTTGGCGCAACAGCATCCCGGCTATGGGTGGGAGTCGAACGCAGGTTATCCGACAAAAATGCATCGCGAAGCGCTGCGAAATCTAGGTGTGACCCCACACCATAGACGTTCGTTTAAACCGGTCCACAATATCTTGTATCAAGAGTAAATCGTAAGTCTCTGATTCAAAAAAGAAATTGACGGCGAATCGTCTTTGACTCATCCTTGTCTCAACCAAATGAGCGCAAAAGCGCCGTGGACACTTGAGGCAGTGATATGACTACGACCACCAAAAAGGGCGCAAAAGCGCTCCCTTTAAACACGATTCTTTCCGGGGACTGCATCGATGTGATGAACAGTCTGCCCGAGGCGTCGATTGACCTGATCTTTGCGGACCCGCCGTATAATTTGCAGCTGAAAGGCCAGTTGCACCGCCCGGATAACTCTCAGGTGGATGCGGTTGATGATCACTGGGATCAGTTTTCCAGCTTCGGGGCCTATGACCAGTTCACTCGCGAATGGCTGAAAGCAGCGCATCGGTTGCTGAAGCCCAATGGGGCGATCTGGGTTATTGGCTCTTATCACAACATCTTCCGGGTTGGCTCGGCCCTTCAGGATGCGGGATACTGGATTCTGAACGACGTGGTTTGGCGCAAATCGAACCCGATGCCGAACTTCCGTGGCAAGCGGTTCACGAATGCGCATGAAACGATGATTTGGGCGTCCAAACGTGAAGGTGCGAAATACACGTTCAATTACGAGGCGCTGAAGGCGCTGAATGAGGGCGTACAGATGCGCAGCGACTGGGTGCTGCCGATTTGCACAGGGCATGAACGTCTGAAAGATGAAAACGGCGATAAGGCGCATCCAACGCAAAAGCCTGAATCGCTGCTGCATCGGGTGCTGGTCGGTTCGACCAATCCGGGCGATGTGGTGCTGGACCCGTTTTTTGGTACGGGCACGACCGGCGCTGTCGCCAAGATGCTGGGCCGCGAGTTCATCGGGATCGAACGCGAGGAAAGTTATCGCAAAGTGGCCGAAAAACGCATCGCCAAGGTTCGCAAATTCGATCGCGAGGCGCTGGAAGTCAGCGCCAGCAAACGCGCCGAGCCGCGCGTGCCGTTCGGCCAGTTGGTCGAACGCGGCATGCTGCGTCCGGGGGAAGAGCTCTATTCCATGAACCAGCGTCACAAGGCCAAGGTCCGCGCTGATGGCACGCTGGTCGGGCAAAATGTCAAAGGCTCGATCCATCAGGTAGGGGCGCATTTGGAGAACGCGCCTTCCTGTAACGGCTGGACTTATTGGTGCTTCAAGCGCGACGGCAAGACCGTGCCGATCGACGTGCTGCGTCAGCAAATCCGGGCTGAAATGCACAACTGAATACCGCCGGTGCCTGTGGCCTGACACAAGGCACTAAGCCTTGCCCCGCCGGTCTTCGGCGGGGTCTTTTGTTTTCATCACATTCTCACTTCTATATGACTTCTGCAAAGCCCGCCGCGCACCGAGGGAGCCTCAGCCATGTCGGACACCACAGCCAGTCAATCCCGCTTCAGCCGGTTTTTCGTCACTCGCCCGGATCCGGTCGACTTGGACAACAAATACACCGAGGCCGCGCTAGAGAGACACAAGCGAGAAGGACTGGAGCTGGCGGTACGCGCACGTTGGTTCGCCATGGGGTTGACCGGCATTCTGCTGGTATTCCTGAACCCTCATTGGGAGGTGTTGTGGTACCATTTCATCCTGTTGCTGATCTGCGCCAATGGCTGGTTGATCCGACGGGCGGGGCAGGTCGGGCAGTCGCGGACCGAGTTGCTGCTGATCTTTGTGGACCTTCTAATCATGACGCTGGGGATGATCGTCCCGAACCCATTCAGTGACGATGTGCGCCCGTTGGCGATGCAGTACCGGTTCGACAACTTCCAGTATTTCTTCATCATTCTGGCCGCCGGGACATTGGCTTATTCTTGGCGGACGGTTGTGGCGATCGGGTCCTGGACCGCGATGATGTGGACCGTTGGCTGGATCATTGCATGGTGGGTCGCCACGCCGATCCCTGGTATCAGCGAGCGCGTTGCCGAAGCATTAACGGAGTACCCGGATGTAGCTGAGTTGATGGACCCAAACAGTTTTATGCCCTCGCAACGCATTCAGCAGGTGGTTGTTTTTATCATGGTCGCGGTCACGTTGGGCATTTCGATGAGGCGGCTGAATCGCTTGCTGATGACAAACGCCGGGCTTGAGCGGGAACGGGCAAACCTGTCGCGCTATTTCTCGCCCAATGTGGTGGATGAGCTGAGCCAGAATGACGAACCGCTGAAGCAGGTGCGAAAAGAGAGTATTGCGGTTCTGTTTATTGATATCGTGGGCTTTACAAAATACGCGGCGGGTCGTGATCCTTATGAAGTGATCGAGGTGCTGCGCGGGTTTCATGCGCGTATGGAAACTGAAGTGTTTCGCCATCATGGCACGTTGGACAAATATCTGGGCGACGGGTTGATGGCGACCTTTGGCACGCCGGTGCCGACGCCTTTGGATGCCAGCAATGCGGTGGCCTGCGCGCGCGACATGACCCGTGTGATCAATCAATGGAATACTGACAGGCGCCGCGCGGGTGAGCCGGAAATCCATGTGGGTATCGGAGTGCACTATGGGCCGGTGGTTTTGGGCGATATCGGCGCGAACCGGTTGGAATTTGCAGTGATCGGAGACGCGGTCAATGTGGCGGCCAAGCTCGAGGCTTTGACCCGAGTCAAAATGGCTCAGGTGATATTGAGCGACGAGGTTTGCAGCCAGCTTACAATGGAAGGACACAGTGCCGCGACCCTGACAGAGGGGTTTGAAAAGCTGCCGGGCCAGACCGTGCGCGGGGTTGAGCACCCCATGGATATCTGGGTGATGCGGGCGCTTCCGCCGATCTGAATTGCATCATAGATGCAAGGCAGATCGTTGGGCCGGGCAGCGCGCGGGGCGCGCTGCGGTCACGCTCGAGGCAGCGGGTTTTGCGATTTGTTGTAGGGTTTCCAGTTGCTGACCTCGGGGTAGTAGTGGCGTCTCCAGGCGCGAACGCGCGGATTCATGACGCGCCGCCAAACGGGTGGGATCATGGCGGCGACGGTCATCACAGGGTAACCGTAGGGCAGTTGCGGAGCGGTGTCTTCGGAATGGTGTTGTAAAAGGGGAAAACGGCGATTGGGTTTATAGTGGTGGTCCGAATGCCGTTGCAGATTGATCAGCAGCCAGTTTGACGCTTTTTGTGATGCATTCCAGGAATGCTGCGGCTTGACGTGTTCGTATTTCCCATCGCCGAGATGCTTGCGGGTCAGGCCGTAATGTTCGACATAGTTGACCAACTCCAGCTGCCAGATCGCGACACCGGCCTGAAGCAGGAACAGGGCGACGCCGGACCACCCTCCGACCCCAAGAGCCAGCAGCACCATACTGCCCTGCAACACCCAATAGCGCCAGAAGGGGTTCGAAGCGTCCGTCCATGGGCGGTCTTTCCGCGCCAGCTTGTCGCGCTCGGCCTTGAAGGCTGAGGTCAGGCACTGCCGCAGGACGCGGGGATAAAAGCGGTGAAACCCTTCATTATAGCGGGCGGTCACTGGGTCTCGAGGGGTGCCGACATAGCGGTGATGCACCAGCAGATGCTCGGACCGGAAATGCGAATACAGGACCATGGCCAGAAGAATATCGCCCAGCCAACGCTCGAACCGGCCTTTTTGATGCATCAGTTCGTGGCTGTAGTTGATCCCGATTGTGCCAGAGATGACGCCCATGCCGAAGAACAACCCGATCTTGGACGCCAAGGACAGGTGATCAGTATGAGTGGCAAACCAGATCAGACCGAACAGCGTGATGAACTGCACCGGGACCCAGATATTGGTCAGCAGGATGTACCAGCGCAGGCCTTTGTCAGGGGTGTCGGGGTCCGCGTTGTTCAGCTCCAGCCCGGTCAGCAGGTCCAGTATGGCAAAGGCCCACCAGGTGAAAATCGGCACAAGAAGAACCCACCAGCCACCAAGGGTGGCCGATATCCAAATTATGGGAATCAGCATGAAGGATACCCAGAAGGGCAGCGCTGATTGCCAGCGGGACAGGGTGTCGGATGAAATCATGCGCCAACTCCGAATGACCGCTTCTGGGATGCTCCAGAGGCCTTTTTGAAAAACCTGTTACTGCCCGAGCCAGAGGTCAAGCGCCTTGCGCATCACAGTTGGAAGAACTTTGGGTCGGAACGTGTGTTTGTCCATGATGATCAGGTCATTCGGGGCTAGATCTTCCGGCAGGGGGGCGGTCCAGACGCGCAGAATCAGGTGGAAATGGGTGAAGGTGTGGCGCACCTCGCCGGGCAGTGCCTGCCAATCCGCCGGGAAGGGCGGTGTCTCGGCTGGCGCATCCGACCAATCTGATCCGGGCCAGCCCAACATCCCACCCAGCAGGCCTTTGTCCGGGCGACGCTCAAGCAGCAGCGCGCCATCGTTACGCTGGGCGATATAGACATGGCCATAGCGCGTGGGCTTTGGTTTTTTGGGCGTTTTGCGCGGCAGGTCAGCCTGCGTTCCGGCCTTGCGCGACAGGCAGGGATCGCGCAGCGGGCAAATTCCGCAGGTAGGTGATTTGGGCGTGCAGATCGTGGCCCCCAGATCCATGACAGCCTGCGCGTAGTCTCCGGGTCGTACGTCAGGTGTCAGCGTTGCGGCTTTGTTCTTTAGCGCAGGTTTCGAGCCGGGCAGCGGGGCGTGAATGTCGTAAAGCCGGGCTATGACGCGTTCGACATTTCCATCCAGCACGGTTTCGGGGCGGTCAAAGGCGATGGCCGAGATTGCAGCGGCGGTATAAGGGCCGATGCCGGGCAAGCCTAGCAAAGCGTCATGGGTGTCGGGGAAGATGCCGTCGTGACCTTCAGCCACCGCTCGCGCGCATTTCAGCAGGTTGCGGGCGCGGGCGTAGTAGCCCAGCCCGGCCCATTCGCCCATGACCTGATCATCGGGGGCCGCGGCCAGCGCCTGCACCGTGGGCCAGCGCGTCGTGAACCGCATGAAATAGTCACGCACGGCGGCCACGGTGGTCTGCTGCAGCATCACCTCAGACAGCCAGACGCGATAGGGGTCGGGCCGCACTCCGGCGGCGCGGTCAGCGGGGCTGACGCGCCACGGCATCTTGCGGGCGTGGCGGTCGTACCAGGCCAGCAATTCGTTGCTGACGTCAAATTCGCCTGTGTCACGCAATTTTTAATCATCTCCCTGTCGGGTTTCGCTGGCGCCCGGTGTCCTGCCCTCTACAATAGTGGCGCAGGAGTTGGAAACCAGATGCAGCGCAGACGTTCTTCGACCCGCGGGTTCAAACGCACCGCGACATTGCTGAGCGATCAGATCAGACGCGCCGGTGAAAGCCGGGGCTTTGCCGTGTCGCGCCTGTTGACCCATTGGGCCGAGATCGTGGGGCAGGACATGGCTGCCATCGCGCGCCCTGTGAACGTGGGCTATGGCAAAGGCGGCATGGGGGCGACGCTAACCGTGCTGACCACCGGCCCGCAAGCCCCGATGCTTGAGATGCAAAAGGAACAGCTGCGCGGTAAAGTGAACGCGGTTTATGGCTATAACGCCATCAGCCGGGTGCGCATCACCCAGACCGCTCCGACAGGATTTGCCGAGGGGCAGGCCAGTTTCGATCACAAACCGAAAGTGGTGAAACCCACACTGAAACCGGAAATCGCGGCCGAGGCGGACCGGGCAGCGCAAGACGTCCATGATGGCGACCTGCGTGCAGCCCTTGAACGTCTGGGTCGTAACGTTCTATCCAAACAAAAACGCTGAGAAAGGGCTGATACATGAGCCGTATTGCAACCGGAATTTGCGCGGCCGTCGCCATTGCCGCAGGCAGCTTTTTGCTGTCGTCACCAAACGCGTCATTTTCGCTGATCGGCAGCGCCAAGGCGCAAGAGGCCGAGCTGGACACCTCGACCATCGTCGAGATGACCCTGGGGGCCAAGGACGCGCCGGTCGAGATCATCGAATATGCCTCGTACACCTGTCCGCATTGCGCGAATTTCCACAAAGGGCCGTACAAGCAACTCAAGAAGGATTTCATCGACACCGGCAAGGTCAAGTTTGTCTACCGCGAGGTGTATTTCGACCGCTACGGCCTGTGGGCGTCGATGGTGGCGCGCTGTGCGGGTCCTGACAAGTTCTTTGGCATCTCGGATCTGATCTATGAAGGCCAGTCCGAGTGGACCCGCGCGGGTGGCCCGGCTGAGATCGTGGATGAACTGCGCAAGATCGGGCGTCTGGCCGGGATCGACAATGACCAGCTTGAAGCCTGTCTTCAGGATGGCGATCGTGCCCGCACATTGGTGGCCTGGTACCAGGAAAACGCCGAGCGTGACGGCATTCAGGCCACTCCGTCGTTTATCGTGAACGGCAAAGCGGTCGAGAACCAGTCGTATGACGCGTTCAAGAAGCTGATCGAAGACGAACTGGGCAGCTAAGCCTGTTTGGCGGCCAGCTCTTTTCGGCTGGTCGCTTTTTAGGGCGATGGGGCAACTTGCAAGAGCATTTGTTTGACCCTGTCGCCGTCCGCGACATTTAGGCGAACGGGCAGGGTGATGACCTTGCTGCGGAACGCTGCGGGCAGGCGAACGGCGTCTTTCTCGGTCGTGACCATCTGTGCACCGAGCAGGCGTGCCTCATTTTCCAACCGGGCCATCAAGGCCGGGGTCAGTGGCTGGTGATCGTCCAGTGCTTCGGCCCGCAACAGGGTTGCGCCTTGCTGGCGCAGGGTTGCAAAGAACTTCTCCGGGTGGCCGATCCCGGCAAAGGCCAGAACCGGCGTGTCGGCCCAGTCCATCCCGGTTTGCAGCGCCTCGACCACACCCGTGGCGTGGGGAACGGTCAGCTTCAGCCCCCATCTGTTGGTGAATTCGATCTGCGCGGCGGCATCCCCTAGTGACAGGACGAGATCGGCACGTTTCAGGCCCACATCGACCGGTTCGCGCAACGGTCCGGCAGGCAGGCACAACCCGTTGCCGAACCCGCGCTGGGCATCCACCACGATGACCGAGAAATCCTTGGCGACCGAGGGGTTTTGAAACCCGTCATCCAGAACGATCACCGTCGCTCCGGCCTCGGCGGCGGCTTTGGCCCCGGCGGCGCGGTCCTTTGCCACCCAGACATCGGCAAAGGCGGCCAGCAACAGCGGCTCGTCCCCGACCTCGGCTGCGGTATGCTTGCCCGGATCAACGCGCACCGGCCCGTCCAGCGATCCGCCATGGCCGCGTGTGACCACATGGGTCTGATGCCACGCATCGCGCAACTGTTCGATCATCCAGATCACGGTGGGGGTCTTCCCGGTGCCGCCCGCATTCAGGTTGCCAACGCAGATCACTGGTACGCCGGGTGTTAGACCCGGCTGGGCCGCAACGCGCCGGGCGGTTGCGGCCGCGTAAAGTCCCCCAAGCGGAGCTAGAAGTCGTGCCCGGATTGCCAATCGGTCAGGTGCGGTGTGCCAGAAATCAGGTGCCTGCATGATCTGATCCCCGCCGATCCAATGTGTCCTGCACCAATTCGATCAGGCGATCCGCCTGCGGTGCGCCCTCGGTTACGACCTGCCATCCGGCCAGCGCCATATCGGCGGCGCGGTCCGGGGC
This sequence comes from Ruegeria sp. BK1, assembly GCF_056535645.1. Taxonomy (NCBI): domain Bacteria; kingdom Pseudomonadati; phylum Pseudomonadota; class Alphaproteobacteria; order Rhodobacterales; family Roseobacteraceae; genus Ruegeria; species Ruegeria sp. BK1. Next base: position 3,226,832 of record NZ_JBQFIS010000001.1, read on the forward strand.
CAGGCTTTCCACAACAGCGTCACCCAGTTCGGTTGCACTTCTCACCACTCTTGCGGCACCCGCCCGGTCAAGCTGATCGTATATCTGTTGGTGCCGATGCACAAACGGGCCGTGAATAACCGCCGAGCCCAGGGCAGTCGCAATCAGCGGGTCCTGTCCACCTGACCCGCGTTCCAGCGTGCTGCCGATGAAGGTCACGGCTGAAACGCGCTGCCAGAGACCCAAAGCTTCGGCATCCGAGGACAGGATCACCTGCGTGTTGTCCTCGATTGTTCCGCCTTCATCCCAGTTGACGCAGCGCAGGTCCATCGCCTCAAGCCGTCGGTGCAGCGGGGCTGCCTCGTAGATATCCGCGACATGCAGCACAAGGGCCAGCCTGGGCAGCATTCGGGTCGCTTGCCTATGGGCGCTGAGGACAGAGATGAATTCCTTGTCCTGCACCCAGGAAGCTAGCCACACAGGGCGACCAGACAGGGCATGCGTCATCTCGATCAACTCATCCTCAGGCCAGGGGCGGGGGTTGGGGCTGACCATAAGGGGCGGAGCTGTGCCCACTTTCGAGGACGAGATACCCAGCCGGCGGATTTGCCGGGCGGCTTCGTTATTCGTGGTTAGGATGGAGGTGAAACTGTCGAAGGTCAGTCGGGTCAGGTCTGGCAGCCAGCGTCCACCCGGTGCGATGTTGAAGTGATAGGCGGCTTCGGCAAGGATCAGAGGGATGCCCCTTTCCTGCGCCCGCGTGATCAGGTTGGGCATCAGCCCGCCGCCAATCCAAAGGCCGATATCTGGGCACCAATGCTCTAGAAAGGCGCGCGCGGCGCCGGTCTGTTCGGATGGCAGGTTGATCAGGGGAAAGTCTGCCGACGGCCAGCGAGACAGATCTGCATCCGGCGGGGCCGTCAACAGGATCGACAGATCGGGTCGGACCTGTTGCAGGCGTTGACAAAAATCAACCACTGCCCGCTGCCGATCCCGTGCGCCGATGTGTATCCAGATCAATTCACCCCCGGGGCGTGGGGCGTAGGCGGTGTCTCCTGCGCTGGACACCCCCCAAGACAGGACGCGATAGGCCGTCAAGCTCATCGAGCGCGTCTTGGTCATGACCAGGGTCCGGTGCTTTCCGGCTCCAGCATGTTGGTTATACGGCTGTGCAAGGCGGCCCCTGCAGCGACGACCCCATTTAGGCGGGGATGCGGGTTGTTGAAGCGCAGCGGCCCGCCCAATCGGTCGGAACACACTCCGCCCGCTTCGCGGATGATCAGATCACCGGCGGCGATATCCCATTCCCAGCTTGGGCGCAGCGTCAGCATCCCGTCGAACCGCCCTTGCGCAACCGTAGCCATGCGATAAGCCAGCGACGGGCGGTAGTTGCGCTGAAAGCCGGGAATTGTGCCATTGCGCCAATGGCTGGCGTCCATATTTGGTCTGGCTGCCAGAACTTCAGCGCTGTTCAGATCGTCGATGCCAGACACGCGTATTGCGGTGCCGTTTAGCGTTGCTCCCTGCCCTTTGGCTGCCGCAAAAAGCAGGTCGCGGCGGGGTAAGTATATAACAGCTGCCGTAACTTCTTGGCCTTCTGTAACGGCTAGCGAATGCGCCCAGGTCCGCGAGCCTTCGGCAAAGCTGCGCGTGCCGTCGATGGGGTCGATGATGAACACCCGGTCTTTTGTAAGCCGCGCTTGGGAATCCTCGGTCTCTTCGCTGAGCCAGCCATAGCCGGGCCGGGCAGCAGGCAGCTTCTGCTCCAGCATCGCGTTCACCGCCAGATCGGCTTCGGTCACCGGGCCCGCGCCGCCGGGTTTGTCCCAGCGCTGGGCCGTGGTGCCCGAATAGCGGGTAGCGATCTTTCCGGCCTCCAATGCGGCGTCGATCAGCAGGGGCAGGTCAGTTGCCGGCAAGTGTCATCCCTTCGATCAGCAACGACGGCACCACGCGCGACAGATAGGGGCGGGCGTCATTGGCCGGAACGATCCGTTTCAACATGTCGCGCAGATTGCCCGCAATGGTGCATTCGTTGACCGGATAGGTGATCTCGCCATTTTCGACCCAAAAGCCTGATGCGCCGCGGGAATAGTCGCCTGTATTGGGGTTGATGGTTGACCCGATCATCGACGTCACCAAAAGCCCGGTTCCCATATCGCGCAGCAGGTCAGCCCTGCTTTGATCACCCTGCGTCAGGCTCAGGTTCCAGTTGCTGGGAGACGGGGGCCCCGAGACCCCGCGAGCAGCGTTACCCGTCGAGGTCATGTCCAACTTGCGTGCGCTGGCCAGATCCAGAGTCCACCCGGTCAGAACGCCGTTTTCGACAATCGCCCGGCGTCGGGTTGGCAGGCCTTCGGCGTCAAACGGGCGGGATCCGGCAATGCGCGGGCGATGCGGGTCTTCGATCAGCGATATACGCTCGGGCAGAACCTGTTCGCCGAGACAATCCGACAGCCAGGATGCGCCGCGCGCAATGGCTGCGCCGTTGCTGGCCCCCAGCAAATGCCCGATCAGCGAGGACGAGATGCGCTCGTCAAACAGAACCGGAAAGGTGCCGGTGGTTGGTTTCCGTGCGCCCACTTGCTGAACCGCACGCTCCCCGGCGGTGCGGCCGATCTCGTCGGGTGCGCGCAGATCGGTCTGAAAGGTGCGGCTGTCACCATCATAGTCCCGCTCCATCCCGGTGCCTTCGCCCGAGATCGCCACGCAGGATGTTGACCGGCTGGACCGAGTATAACCGCCGGAAAATCCATTGCTGGCTGCCAAATGCACCCGGTGCGTCCCATAGGCCGCCGCCGCATCCGAGACCTGAGACACCCCGTCAACAGCCAGCGCCGCAGCCTCGGCGGCCAATGCGTCCTGCAACAGGGCTTCGGCCGTGGGTTCGGGGGTGGGATCAAACAGCTCCAGCGCCTGCATGTCCCAGGTTTTGGCAAGCTGGTCTGGGTCGGCGAGGCCGGCAAAGGGGTCCTCGGGGGCTTCACCCGCCATGGCGACAGCACGTTCGGCCATTGCCGTCAGGGTCTCGGGGCGGCTGTCCGAGCTGGATACGATCGCCTGTCGCTTGCCCAGAAACACACGTAATCCAAGATCGGTACCTTCCGACCGTTCGGCGTGTTCCAACGCCCCGGCGCGCACCTCGACCGACACGGAGGAGCCGTCCAATACAATGGCATCGGCAGCCTCGGCCCCCGCTTTGCGGGCCGCATCCAGCAGGTTCTGGCTGATTTCTTCAAGTGCGCGGGTCATGGGGCCTCCGGGTGTGGTTGTATTGGACCTAGCCCCGGACCGGGCGTCCCGCAAGGCCCCCAATGCCATTGGGCACAACGAAGTTGCGTGAACGCAGGGCGCATTTCAGGGCAATGGAAAATCGTCACCGGGTTCGAACCGGAAAGGACGTCAGAGGGCAGGTGATGACCACCCTCTGACAGTGCAGGTCACTTGATGCGCTGACCATTGGCCAGAATTTGGCCATCCTCGGTGAATTCGATCTTGGAATTCAGCGTATCGGGTTCTTCGCCAGGAACGGCCATCAGACCCATCATCATCCGTGCGCCCAGGGCATCGCTTTCCGCAACCAATCCCATGCTGATCAGCGTGTCGATCAACTTATTGGCCCCGACCAGTTGCAATGTAGTGCTGCCGACAGGTGTGGGCAGGCCGCCCAGTTCTTGCGTATTGGTGTTGTCGAAGGTGAAGTCGCCCTCACCGGTCAGTTTTGCACCGACCAGAGACACCAGCAGCTCGTTGATCTTCAGCGAATGCAACTCACCCGGCGCGTCTTCGGACAAGGCCAGCGACTCGACTGCCTCGGGGTCGAAGAAATCTGTCAGGATTTTTGCAGTGCCCGCCGTATCCAAAGCAATGGTGGCTGGATCTCGCGGCAGCGCACCTGCGGGGTCAAAAATGCTCCACAACACGTCCGACATGGTGAAATCGGTCAGGTTGAAGGCAAAGCCGAACGGTTGAATTTCTTCAGATTTCTGCACCGGGAATTCGAATTTCAACCCGGCATTGGCCATCGCAATCTCGATCGGGAAAGGCAGGTCTGCCGTGGTCACTGCCAGTTTGGTGCTGTTCTGCTCCAGATCATAGGCCAGACGCTGCGCGTCAAAGCTGGCCCCGAACCGCCCCCCCTCAGAGGAACTGCTCATGTCAAAGCTTTCTCCGTCCGAGGTGCCCGCGATGGCCGTTTTGCCGGAGGCATAGGTAAACAGCCCCGAGAATTCGAAACCATTTTGGTAAAAGGCCAGAGGGTCCGACACATCGAAACTCGACGGAATGACGTTGGTGCCTTCAAACGCAAGCTGTTCCAGCGAGCCGTCGATCTTGCCGGTATCGTCGCTCTCGGGGTCGTCGAAGGCCAGATCATAGCTGAGTGCGCTGGCGGTGAAGGTCTGGTCTATATCGCGGTTTTCACCGATCTTCATGCGTGAACTGCCTGACAGATCGGCAAGCTGTACGGCCACACCCAAAACGTCGCTGGGCAGAGTTTCATCATTGGCCGTTATCTCGTCCAGCGTGATCCCCAGCGTGTCGGCGGTGTAGTCATAGGTCATCTCATCCGGGCTGCCCGACACGACCATGTTCAGACCTTTGTGGGTGTATAGGATCTTGGCCGAGAACGCCTCGCCCTCACCCTCACCCGAGACAGTCATCGGCAGAGTTTCGGGCAGGGAAATGCTGACGGTTCCATCGCCGTTTTCGGTCAGCGTCATCTGCGGGACCTGCATTTTAAAGCTGCTGTCCTCTTCGGGCAGAACCATGTTCAGGTTCATGTCCGTGATGCTAAGTACATTGCCATTGGCTGATTGCTGCGCCTCGACCGTGTAGCCCATCTGGGACAGATAGCTTTGCCAGTCGTTCCACACATCCTGTGCAGTAACATCGGCAAACGCGCCTTGGGAAATGACGGCATAGGCCAAAACAGCGCCGCTGCTGCGGCGAAGGAAAACGGACATTACAAGAACCCTTCTTGATCAATTTTGCGGGCATCGTCGTGCCTGTGGCGTCGGGCGTCAAGGGGCAAGGGCTGGACCCTTTCCCCGTTAGCGAGGTAGAGGTTTACACAATCTCAAAACAACGGAGGTACAGGGTCCACATGCAAGGAAAAACCGTACTGATAACTGGGGCCAGTCGCGGCATCGGGGCCGAAGCAGGGCGCGTTTTTGCCGCGGCCGGGGCGAATGTCGCCCTTGTTGCGCGCAACAGGGACCAGATCGATGCTCTGGCGGCTTCGCTGGGGGAGAATGCGATTGCGTTGCAATGTGACGTCAGCGATTTTGCGCAGTTCGAACAGGCCGTGGCCGATTGCGTGGACCGCTTTGGCGGGCTGGACGTGCTGATCGGCAATGCGGGTGTGATTGATCCGATCTTTCATCTGTCGAATGCCGATGTCGAGGCTTGGGGTAAGGCGATCGATATTAACCTCAAGGGCGTTTTCTACGGGATGCGCGCCGCGTTGCCGATTATGCGGGCAGCCGGTGGAGGGACGGTGATCACCATCTCGTCCGGCGCGGCCTCGAACGCGATTGAGGCGTGGAGCCACTATTGCGCCTCCAAGGCCGGGGCGAAGATGCTGACCGAGTGTTTGCATCTTGAGGAATCTATTCACGGCATCCGCGCGATGGGGCTATCTCCGGGTACTGTGGCCACGGATATGCAGCGCGTGATCAAGGCCAGCGGCATCAACGCCGTCAGCCAGTTGGAGTGGAGCGATCACATCCCCGCCGATTGGCCCGCGCGCGCGTTGCTATGGATGTGCACCAAGGACGCCGATGAGTTTCTGGGTGATGAGATATCGCTACGCCGCGAGGACATTCGACAACGGGTAGGTCTGACGTGATTGAGTTAAGTAAGGCGGACGGGCTTTGGATCGTTACGCTGAACAACCCCGGAAAGGCCAATGCGCTGACCGGGGCAATGCTGACCGAACTTTGCGAAATAGCCGAAGCCGCGACAGAGGCACGCGCCTTGATCCTGACCGGTGCGGGCAAGGTGTTCAGCGCTGGTGCCGATCTGGATGAGGCGCGGGCAGGGCTGGCAACCTCGGATTTGTGGGAACGTCTGTCCGGAGCCATTGCAGCGCTGCCATGCCTGACCGTGGCGGCCCTGAACGGGACGCTGGCGGGCGGGGCCAACGGGATGGTTCTGGCCTGTGACATCCGTATTGCCGTGCCCACGGCCAAGTTTTTCTACCCGGTCATGAAGCTGGGGTTTTTGCCTCAACCGTCTGATCCGGGTCGTATGGCAGCGCTGATCGGGCCATCCCGGACCAAGATGGTCCTGATGGCCGGGCAAAAGATCGCAGCGGATGAAGCCTTTGCCTTCGGTCTGGTCGACCGTGTGGTTGAACCTGACGTATTGATGCAGACGGCGCGGGATCTGGTGGCAGACAGCCTGAGCGCCGATCCGAAAATCGCGGCTGGAATTGCCGAGCTTTGCCCATGAGATTATCTGCCATCCGTCTTCGGGTCGCGGACCCTGAACGCCTGTCAAAGTTCTACGGCGAGCTTTTGGGCATGCGCGCGCAAGAACAGGGGGCGAGCCTGCGTCTGGGATATGCAGGCGAAGATGCCGATCTGCTGCTGATGCCGGGCGGTGGGGGCTATAGCCACGACCAAGGCCAGCGCTATTGGAAGATTGGCATTACCCTTCCCGACGTCGATCTGGCAGCGGCTTATCTGCGGCGACAGGGGGTTGAGGTCTCGACCCCTCGGCAGTTTCTGGACATCGGCTATATGTGCCACCTAACCGACCCCGAGGGGTTTGTCATCGAACTGCTGCAACATGATTTTGAGGGCAACCGCCCAGACAACGCGGCAGATCCCGACGATCCGTTTGCGCAGGCCCGGATCGGTCAGATCACCCTGCGCACAGGCGATATCGGGGCCGAGGACAAGTTCTGCCGCGCGCAGGGCATGCGCCTTTTGTCGATGCAGGATGTTGCCCAATACGGGTTCGACCTGCATTTCTATGCCTTCACCGACGAGACACACCCGGATGCCGATCCGTGGGTCGTGGCGAACCGGGAATGGCTGTGGAAACGTCCCTACACGACCTTGGAATTTCAGAACGTGGCAGGTGCGCAATTCGCACCCTCGCCGGATTATCGCGGGATCGAGATCGAAGGGCTACCCGCCCCTATCCACGATGCGTTCGGGGATCGCGTCTGGCCGGGTTGATCAACGCCCGCGCCGCTTGCCCGGAACTTTTGAGCGAAAGCCGGGCGGGCGTTTGCGCACCCAGTTCAGGAATTTCTCAATTCGAGGGTGTGTACGCAGGGCCTCGACCGTGTTGAAATTGCGGGCCAGTTCGGCTTCGGACAATGTGGCGTGGACCTCTTTGTGGCAGATCACGTGCAGTAAAACCGTGGGACCGCCCTTGCCCCCTTTGAGTTTTGGGATCAGATGGTGCAGGCTTCCGCCCCCGTCAGGAATGGGGCGGTCACATAGCGGGCAGATGGGGTCGCGGTCGGGCATGGGGCAGACTGTGGCTCAGGGCGTGCGAAAGGCAAGAGGACAGCAATGGCACATGCAGTTGTAATCGGTGCCGGGCCTGCGGGTCTGATGGCGGCAGAGCAGCTTGCAGCAGCGGGTCACGACGTGCTGGTGGCCGAGGCCAAGCCTTCGGTCGCGCGCAAGTTTCTGATGGCGGGCAAATCCGGCTTGAACCTGACCAAGGACGAGACGTTCGAGAATTTGATGCCTGCATACGGCGCGGCCGATTGGCTGCGTCCGATCGTGGCCGAGTTCGACGCCGTCGCGGTGCAGGGCTGGGCAAGAGGGTTGGGGCAAGAGCTGTTCACCGGTTCGACCGGGCGGGTGTTTCCCAGCGCGATGAAAGCCTCGCCGCTGTTGCGAGCATGGCTGCGGCAGTTGGACGAGGCGGGTGTGCAGATCCGAACCCGCTGGCGTTGGTTGGGCTGGGACGGCGACGCTTTGCGCTTTGATACGTCTGAGGGGCCGCAGGTCATCAAACCCGACGCGACCGTGCTGGCGCTGGGCGGGGCCAGTTGGGCGCGGCTAGGATCAGATGGGCAATGGGCGAAGATGCTAGCAGAGAAAGGTGTGGCGCTGGCTTCGTTCGAACCGGCGAATTCGGCGCTGTCGGTGGCGTGGAGCCCGCATATGCAGCCGCATTTCGGCAAGGCGCTGAAATCGGTGCGCTGGATGGCCGGAGAGTTGCACAGCAGGGGTGAGGCCACGATCTCTGCCACCGGGCTGGAAGGCGGAGGGCTGTATTCGCTTACACCGGCGCTGCGTCGGGGAGCGGATCTTAATGTCGATCTGGTGCCCGATCTGGGTGCGAAAGTTTTGCAGGCGAAGTTTGAGGCAAAAAGCGCGAAAACAACGTTGTCTCAATGGCTGAAAAAGGCTCTGAAACTGCCGCCACAGAAAATTGCACTGTTTCATGAGATGTCCAAGCAAGCAGGTGCGCCGCAAGGGCACGAAGCTGCGTCGCTCAAACACTTACCCATCCTTGGCGCGCAGCTGCGCCCGATGGACGAAGCGATTTCAACCGCAGGTGGGGTTCAGCGAGGCGCCATGGATGGCCACCTGATGCTAACGGCCAAACCTAGCGTGTTCTGTGCCGGTGAGATGCTGGATTGGGAGGCCCCGACGGGGGGGTATCTTCTGACCGCGTGCCTCGCCACCGGGCGCTGGGCCGGGCGCGGGGCCGTGCAATGGCTGGCGCGCTAACGCGACCGGGCCAGCATTGCTAAGCGGATCATGGCGCGTTCCACCAATGCCATGGCGGGTGCGGTTTGACCGGCGGACCGCAAGGACAGGTCCGTATCGGTCAGAACGGTCAGCGCGGTTTGCAGCTTTGGCGCGCCCCATCCCTGCGCCTGCCGCAGAATCCGGTCGCGCCGTTTGCCATAGACCGGCGGACGCAGTTTGCCGATACCCTGCGCCGCCCCACCAGGGTCCGATGCGCAGGCGTAAAGTGTACGAAAATGCCGGGTGGCCCCAATGCACAAAGTCACCGCATTGGTGCCTTGCGATTGCAAGCGGCGGATCAGAGGACCAATTTCGCCCGCACGGCCCTCGGCCACCACGTTCAGAACATCGTCCAGCGCGGCCTCGGTCGAGCGGGGGGCGCAGGATTCGATATCCTCGATGGTCAGCTCAGAGCTGTCTCCGCGCTTGTATAGGGACAGCTTTTCAATGGTTTGCGCAAAGTCTCCGGGGCTGATTCCGGCTGCAAGTTCGGTTATCGCCGACATGGAATCGGACGGGATGTTCTTCAACCCGGCCTCGGACAGAACCCGTTCGACCTCGGCCCGCGATGGGGGATCGTCATAGATGCCGACCGCATAGGCAGAAGGGTGTGCTTCAAAGGCCTTGCGGATTTTCGAGCTGGGTTTCAACAGCCCGGCGGTGACGATGATCTGAGCGTCACCGGGTGCCCAATCCTCGAAGGCTGCAAGGATCGCAGGGGCAGCCACGTCGGTGGTATCCTCGACAAACACAGCGCGTGGGCCGGGAAAGAACCCGACGGCTTTTACCGCATCCAGCAACAGGGCCGGGTCGCCGCGCAGATCGCTGCCGGGCATCCGCGTCAAGCGCATCTCTTCTTCGGCATTTGCGCCCAGAAGGGCCGCCAGAACCTGCTGGCGCTTCAACGCAACACGCATCGCATCCGAGCCGTATATCAGCAACCCAAGCTTGTCGGCGTCAGGCCGCGCAAAATACCCCTCAGCCTCGCGTGGGCTGAGCTTCATGTGCCAAGTCCCGGGACGGTGTAAAGCTCGGTTACGATCTGGTCCGACAGAATCACCATCAGCCGCTGCATCGCATCCCGCTCGTCCGCCAGAGTCGACACGGTCGAACCGGCTGCGGAATAGCCGACGAAATTGTTCACCCGGCCCGAGGCCAAAATCTGCCCGGTCTCATTCGACCGCAGCGCGTAGGTCGCGGTGCCTTCGATATTCAGACGGTTGGTCTCGTTGGTCTGGGTGATCGCGGCAGAACGAACTACAGTCGAGACATCGACATCAAGATTATAGGCGTTACCCGAATTTGCACTGCGGCCCAGCCGTTGTTCCAGATTCTGGACCAGCAGAAAACTGTTGGTTGAATTCGGCGCCGATACTGTGACACGCCCGTCCAGAGCCGCGCCAGTGCCACCGGGGGCATAGACCGGTTCAAAGCCGCAGGCAGCGAGTGCCAGCGGCAGCATCAACAGGGTTCTGCGGTCAAACAACGACATTCACGATCCGGCCCGGTACAACGATCACCTTTTTCGGCGCATTGCCATCCAGCGCCTTTTGCACAGCTTCGGTGCTGAGCGCGATTTTTTCAACCTCGGCCTTGTCCATTTCCAATGGAACGCTGATTTCCGCGCGGCGCTTGCCATTGATCTGAATGGGCAGGGTGACGGTATCGTCGACCAGCATCTCCTCATCTGCGACGGGCCACGCGGCGGTGGCAACCAGCCCCTCACCGCCCAGCAATTGCCACAGCTCTTCTGACAGGTGCGGGGTCATCGGGGACATCAGCTGCGCCAGTGTTTTGGCCGCCTGACGTTTGGCATCTGCGCCCGCCTTGGATTTCGCCAGTGTATTGGTAAAGGCGTAAAGCTTAGCGATCGAGGCATTGAAACCAAAGGATTCGACCCCGCCTGACACATCATGAATGGCTTTGTGCATTTCACGCAGCAGGGTTTCATCCTCAGCATTGGCGGGCGCATCGGATTCGGCGATCTCAGTGGCGATGCGATGCACGCGGCTGAGGTGCTTAAAGGCGGCCTCGGCCCCGGATGCGGTCCATTCCACGTCGCGTTCGGGCGGCGAATCGGACAGCACAAACCAGCGCGCGGTATCTGCACCAAAGGCTGAGATAATGCTGACCGGATCCACCACGTTTTTCTTGGATTTCGACATCTTTGCCGAAGGGATGATCTCGACCTCGGTACCGTCGGCCAGTTTGCCGTCGGTCACGTCCTCGGGCAGGTGATAGACCGGTCGGCCATTGGTGTCGCGGGTTTGGTAGATTTCGTGCGTGACCATGCCTTGAGTGAACAGCGCGTTGAACGGCTCGATGGCCTTTTTGGGCAGGTGGCCGGTAATCTGCATGGCCCGCGCAAAGAAGCGCGAATAGAGCAAGTGCAGAATCGCATGTTCGATGCCGCCGATATACTGATCCACGTTCATCCAGTATTCGGCCTCGGCCAGATCGGTCGGGGTTTCGGCGCGGGGCGCGGTGAAACGAGCGAAATACCACGACGAATCGACGAACGTGTCCATCGTGTCGGTCTCGCGTGTGGCCGGGGCTCCGCATTTCGGGCATTCGCAGTCACGCCAGGTCGGGTGACGATCCAGCGGGTTGCCGGGTTTGTCGAATGTCACATCGTCGGGCAGGCGAACTGGCAGGTTCTCTTTCTTTTCGGGCACCACACCACAGGAATCACAATGCACCACGGGAATCGGGCAGCCCCAGTAGCGCTGGCGGCTCAGACCCCAGTCGCGCAGGCGATATTTGGTGACACCTTCGCCCCAGCCCGCCTTTTCGGCGAAATCTACGGTGGTGTTGATGGCCTCATCACCCGTCGCCTCAGTGAGGCCGGCGAAGTGATTCACCCAGCGGACTTTCTCGGTTTTCGGCGGAACGAAAGCGATCTTGTCCACCGGGGTGTCATCGTCCAGTGCAAAGAACGTATCGACCACCGGCAGACCGTATTTGCGGCAGAAGTCCAAATCACGCTGGTCATGGGCTGGGCAGGCAAAGATTGCGCCGGTGCCGTAATCCATCAGGATGAAGTTCGCGATCCAGACTGGCAGTTCCCAATTCGGGTCCAGCGGGTGTTTGACGGTGATGCCGGTGTCATAGCCCAGCTTTTCGGCGGTCTCGATCGCTTCTTCGGTGGTGCCTCCCTTGCGGCATTCGGCCACGAATTCAGCGACTTCGGCGTTTTCAGCCTCCAGCTGCTTGGCAATCGGGTGATCGGGCGAGATGCCGACGAAAGACGCGCCCATCAGCGTATCGGGGCGAGTCGTGTAGACGGTGATCGGCTCGGCACCATCGGTGCGTTCAAAGCTGAACTGCAGGCCGCGCGATTTGCCGATCCAGTTTTCCTGCATCAACCGCACCTTGGCGGGCCAGTTTTCCAGTGTGTCCAGCGCGCCGAGCAATTCTTCGGAATAGTCGCTGATTTTAAAGAACCACTGCGTCAGTTCGCGCCGCTCGACCAGAGCGCCCGAGCGCCAGCCGCGCCCGTTTTCCACCTGTTCATTGGCCAGAACAGTCATGTCCACCGGGTCCCAGTTCACCACGGCGTTCTTGCGGTAGACGAGCCCGGCCTCAAGCATATCCAGAAACAACGCCTGTTGCTGGCCGTAATATTCCGGGTCGCAAGTGGCGAATTCGCGCGACCAGTCGATCGACAGGCCAAGCGGTTTCATTTGCCCTCGCATGTCGGCGATGTTGCCGTAGGTCCAGTGTTTGGGATGGCCGCCGATAGCCATCGCAGCGTTCTCTGCAGGCATCCCGAATGCGTCCCAGCCCATTGGATGCAGCACGTTGTGCCCAGTCGCCAGTTTGTGCCGCGCGATCACGTCGCCCATCGTGTAGTTGCGTACGTGTCCCATATGGATTCGGCCAGACGGGTAGGGGAACATCTCAAGCACGTAGTATTTCGGCTTGTCCGCCTTGTGATTAGCGGCAAAGATTCCGGCCTTGTCCCAGGCCTCTTGCCATTTTGCTTCGATTTCGTTGGCCGAGTAGCGCGACATCGTGCGGTCCTTCGTGAATGAAAACGCCGGGACAGAGCCCGGCGTGGTAATATTGTGATTTGCAGCGGGTGGCTAGAGCTTGTTGTCCGCAATCCGCAACTGACGGGCCCGCGACAGGATTGCATCTTCAACCGCGCGCGTGGTTGCAGCGCTGACAGGAGCGCCTCCGCTGGTTTGAAGCGATACCGAAAGCGAACGCGCCGCGAGGGCCGGATCACTGATATGCACTGTGGCGCGATATTGACGACCACCACCCGGAGGTGTGCCGTAACCCGTTACGATTACACCGGTAAAGGGGTCCACCTCTTCGACAGGTAAGAAGTTCAGAATGTCCAGAGACGCCGACCACAGGTAGCGATTCACATTGGTGACCTGCTCGGCATCGGCGGTATCGAACACATCCCAGATCGTCGAGCGATTCGGGTCATTCAACTCGCGCTCAGCAGTGCTGGTGCCGTCTGACGAAAGTTGCAGGTTTGGGTTCGGTAGTTCAGAGTTGCCCAGCCCGCAAGATGAGACCAGGGCGGTCACAAGGATCATACCGAAAATCGTCTGCGGGCGCATCGTCGAAGGGTCCTATTTCATTGGGTCTCACTCGTTCAGAGATACTCCTAGACAAGGTCAGGTGCCGCAACAAGCCTATTCTTGTCACTTTAGGGTGGGTTTGTTGGTGTGGCGGGCCAGGCAATCAACTGTGGCATCCTTGCACCAATCTGCGGCCAATAGGGCGCGAGGCTTTATGCCAAGCTTGCGTGAGGGGGGCAAAAAGAGCGAAACGGTTCCCGTGCTGAGACACGTGCAAAGACATGTGTCGAGTAGAAAAACTTTGAAACCGAGGGAAACAAGATGAAAAAAGTTCTCTTCGCATCGACCGCTCTGCTGGCAACCGCAAGCATGGCGTCGGCCGAAATCAAATTCAGCGGCTACGGTCGCTTTGGTATCGGGTACCTGGAAGATCGCGCACAAGCGACTGGGACTACCAATATCACCATCACCACAATCGACGGCGGCACGGCGACAACAACCGTTGCGACGACTGCAGAAACTGACGAAACCATTCTGGTCTCGCGTTTCCGCCTGAACATCGACGGCGTTGTCGATACCGATAGCGGCGTTGAGTTCTCGGCTCGTGTTCGCCTGCAGGCTGACGAAAACGCCAGTAACGGCGAAGCTAGCGAAGCTCAGCTGAGCGGTGCACGCTTCACCGTTCAGTACGAAGGTCTGCGTGTTGACGCAGGCAACGTATCGGGCGCCTTCGACAACTTGGCGAACTACTACGGTAACGAGCCCGGCCTGGAAAGCTTCATCGGTCAGTACTCGGGTGTTGACTATAACTTCCTGGCCTTCTCGTCGACCGGCGCGGGTTCGAATGCTGTGTTCTTCCAGTATGCAGTTGGCGATTTCGCGTTTGGCGCGTCTTACGACCAGCGCACCTTCTTCGCGAACGACGGCCTGGGTACCACCACCGACGCAGACCGTTGGGACGTTAGCGTAACTTACACCTTCAACAACGTAACCGCGGCGCTGGCCTATGGTGAAACCGATGGCGGCGACGTCACAGATGACCAAGACCTCTTGGTGTTCACTCTGGGTGCAGATTTCGGTGACTGGAATTTGACTGGGTTTGTTGCAGACGAAGACACACCGACTACCATCATCGGTACTCGTGAAGTTGAAACAGACGGCACTGCATGGGGTGTGTCGGCAGCCTACAACCTGGGCGCTGCGACAACTCTGAGCTTCGCTTACGGCGACGGTAGCGCAGACGGCGACACCCAGCAGTATGGTATCGGCGCGGTATACGACCTGGGTGGCGGTGCATCGCTGCGCGGTGGTATCGGCAACAGCGACTGCGACGCATGTGAAGACTCGCAACTGCGCGCAGACTTCGGTGCATTCTTTGCATTCTAAGTTGAGCTGAACCGCATGGTTTAAGGGCAGGTCTTCGGGCCTGCCCTTTTCTTTTGCGCCGACATGGTGTTTTCCTGCGCTCAGGTCAATTCGAGGGAACCCATGCCGCTGCACGATATCTCAACCCGTATCACCAAGGCCGAGGCTGCCGCAGGACGCGTTGCTGGCAGTGTCAAACTGATCGCGGTGTCCAAGGTCCAGCCGAACGACCGCGTACTGGACGTTCTGGCGCAGGGCCACAGGAGCTTTGGGGAAAACCGGGTGCAGGAAGCGGCCGGAAAGTGGCCCGGTTTCATGGAAATATATCCCGATGTCGATTTGCACCTGATCGGCCCTTTGCAAACCAACAAAGCCCGTCAGGCGACCGAGCTGTTCAGCACAATACACTCAGTTGATCGCCCCAAGCTGGCCAAGACACTAGCACGGTTGGCGCAAGAAGTGGGCGCATGCCCTGACCTGTTCATTCAAGTCAACACGGGGGAAGAGGCGCAAAAGGCTGGCATTAAACCATCCGAAGCTGACACGTTTATTGCCGAATGCAGGGCGCTGGATCTGCCGGTCGTCGGGCTGATGTGCATCCCTCCGGTCGATGAAGAAGCCGCACTGCATTTTGCATTGCTGGCGAAGATCGCCGCCCGCAATGGGCTTGAGGGGCTGTCGATGGGTATGAGCGACGATTTCGAAAAGGCCATCGCCTTGGGTGCAACCCATGTGCGTGTCGGCTCGGCGATCTTTGGCGAACGCGTCAGGCCCGAGGAATAACTACCCGCGTCCCGGGCAGCACCCTTTGCGCGATCCAGAGCAGATGATCGCGCCGAAAGGCAATGCAACCTTCGGTCGGAAATCCGGGTCGCCGCCATTGATGCAGAAAAATAGCCGACCCACGACCCGGAACTGCATTGGGCCAGTTCCAATCCGTCAGCAGCACAACATCGTAGAGCGGATCAGCGCGGCGCAGTCTCTCGTGGCTGAACGGGTAGGGCGCGCGTACTAGTTGATTATATCGAGAATCGCTTCCGTCATCGGACCACAGATCCTGCGGTCCAGTCGGGATCGCCCAAGAGGTCGGCGCCACAACACGATCCGGTCGGTACAGAAGCCCGACGATGTGATGAATGCCGGTCGGGGTCGCCCCATCGCCCTCGCGTTTGTCGTTGCTCAGCCCGCCTTTGCCGATTGAGCAAGGAAACAAACGCCCGGCAAACCGAACGCCGCGCGGGGTCAGAACCAGATCTTGCGGGGTCACAGCAAGTGGCCGGACTTGGCCGCCTTGGTTGCCAGATATCCGCGGTTATGCGCGGTTTCGCCCACCTTCAGCGGTACACGCTCGGTCACGGCGATGCCGGTTTTCTCCATCATCGCAATCTTGGCAGGATTGTTCGTCAGCAATCGGACCGAGTTGAATCCCAGCGATTTCAGAATATCCGAACCCAATCGGAAATCACGCTCGTCATCCTCGAAACCCAGCC
This sequence comes from Ruegeria sp. BK1, assembly GCF_056535645.1. Classification (NCBI taxonomy): domain Bacteria; kingdom Pseudomonadati; phylum Pseudomonadota; class Alphaproteobacteria; order Rhodobacterales; family Roseobacteraceae; genus Ruegeria; species Ruegeria sp. BK1. The sequence continues at coordinate 3,242,930 of NZ_JBQFIS010000001.1, forward strand.
GGTGGTTGGCTTCGACCGTGTCGAACCCCTGATCTTGCAGGAAATAGGCGCGCATCTTGTTGGCCAACCCAATGCCCCGCCCCTCTTGGTTGAGGTAGAGCAGCACCCCGGCGCCCTCCGAACCCATCTGCGCCAGTGCCCCCCGCAGTTGCGGGCCGCAATCGCATTTCAAGCTGCCCATCAGGTCGCCGGTGAAACAGGCCGAATGCAGCCGCGCCAATACTGGTTTGCTTCGGTCCGGTCGGCCGATTTCGATGGCGTAATGTTCTTCGCCGCCATCTTCGGGGCGGAATACGTGCAACCGGCCTGCCTCGGACACCTCCATCGGAAGGCGCGCGGCGACAACGGCATTCAGGATGCTGCGATCGGCCAGATGCGGTGCGGCGCGAGTGTGGTCGATGCAGGTCAGACCGTGCGCCGCGGCAAATGCGCGCCCGTCCTCGACCGGGACCACAACGGTTGCGGGCAGCAGACGCGCTGATTTGGTCAGCGCAATGGCGATGCGGTGCAGATTGGCATTACCCTGACGTTCCGTCATCAGGGGGCCCTTCATAGGTGCGTTCAGATCGTCCGAAGGGTCGGCCACAGCCTGAACCCAACCGATATCGGTATCTGCCGGAATGACCACCCGCGCGAGATCACCGTCATAGGCCCGCGCTTTCAGAGTCTCAGCTCGTCTTACGGTGATTGCAACCACTGGCTCGCCGCCAAGGCTGCGCAAATCCGCAAGCCTTTGGGCGCTCAGGGTTTCTGAGGCAATGGCCAGCACGCTGAATCCACTGTCATCTGTTAGCACGACCGGGACACCCATACGCAGGTCCGCGCGGGCGCGTGCCAGCAGTTCCGATATGTCGGGGATAAGACTCATTTATGTTACCCTGTAACGATCAGCCTCTTTCTGTATCCTGATCCGCAGGAAATGTGAAATAATTCCTACTCGCCGGACACGAGGGCGTGAGACGATTGCAGCAAACCTTGTTGATTGCATATTCGACACGCAAGTGTCCGAAAAGGCTTAGGAGGACCGGGAATGGCACAGCTTAAGAAAATCCTGCTGGTGGATGATGATGAAGACCTGCGCGAGGCGCTGAGTGAGCAGCTCGTGATGACAGAAGACTTTGACGTGTTCGAAGCGTCAGATGGTGCCTCGGCCATGGAGCGAGCCCGCGAGGCGATTTATGACCTTGTTATTCTGGACGTCGGTCTGCCTGATACGGACGGGCGCGAGCTGTGCCGCCTGATGCGCAAGCAGGGCGTCAAAAGCCCTATCCTGATGCTGACCGGTCACGACAGCGACGCCGACACCATTCTGGGCCTGGATGCCGGTGCCAATGACTATGTTCCTAAGCCGTTCAAGTTCCCGGTTCTTTTGGCCCGCATCCGTGCCCAGCTGCGCCAGCACGAACAGTCCGAAGACGCCGTCTTTGTTCTTGGGCCGTATACGTTTAAGCCTGCGATGAAGATGCTGATCACAGAGGAGGATCGCAAAATCCGCCTGACCGAGAAAGAGACGAACATCCTTAAGTTCCTCTACCGCTCGGCGGATGGCGTGGTCGCGCGCGACGTGCTGCTGCACGAAGTGTGGGGTTACAACGCTGGTGTCACCACCCATACGCTGGAAACCCACATCTATCGCCTGCGTCAGAAGATCGAGCCTGATCCGTCCAATGCTCGCCTTTTGGTCACAGAATCGGGCGGATATCGTCTGGTCTCTTAACTGCCGGTGGATTGATGTGGATCAAAGTGATACCCTGAAGTCATCATTAGGTTACTCCCAACCCGCGCATGTCCGGGTTATGACATGCACCTCCCTGTTGGACTGCCGGGCCTGATGGCCCGGCCTTTTTTTGTGTAACGAGTCTGTATGACGCCCGGCCACCGTCCGTGACCACCCAAATTCCGGACGCGCTTGACTTGTCCCCCGGTACCGGTGCCAACTCGGCCCATCGTTTTGGGGGGATGGGATTTGTCCAGTGACATTCGTGAATTGTTGAAGATTAAAAAGTCAATTTTGTCAGCGCCGATGGGGGGCGCGGCGGGACCGGATCTGGTGGCGGCTGTCTGCAATGCGGGCGGTTATGGCGTCATCCCGTTGTGGGGCAAACCCGCGGCGCAGGTTGCAAGCGGCATTGAGGCGGTGCGTGCCCTGACGGACCGTAACTTTGCGGTCAATATCAACCTTGAATTTCCGTATGAGGAACAGCTTCAGACCTGTATCGACAAACAGGTTCACGCGGTTTCGCTGTTCTGGGGGATGGAGCCTGAGGCGATTTCCAAAGCCAAAACGGGCGGCTTGCTGGTGATGGCCAGCGTCGGCAACGCAGCCGAGGCCAAGGCGGCGGAAGAGGCTGGCGCAGATATCATTGTCGCCCAAGGGTGGGAGGCCGGAGGCCACGTCTGGGGCCAGGTCGCCACCATGGCGTTGATTCCCGCCGTTGTGGACGCGGTTTCGGTTCCGGTTGTTGCGGCGGGGGGCATAGCGGATGGGCGCGGCATGGCGGCTGCGTTGATGCTGGGGGCTTCGGCCGTTTGGGTCGGCACCCGGTTTCTGGCCAGCGTTGAGGCCACGATTCATGACGAATACCGCCGCCGCGTCCTGAACGCGACCGAGGCGCAGACCGAATGGTACTACGACCTCTATGATGTGAAATGGCCGCAAGCCCCGCATCGGGCGCTGGCCAATTCCACCGCGCAAAAGTGGAAAGACGCAGGGTCCGCCGCGCCGGGCCAGCGTCCCAACGAACAGGAAATTATCGGCCACCGTCCTGATGGTGAGGCCGTGGTGCGGTACCAAAGCTATACCCCGCTGCCCGAAACACAGGGCGATGTCGAGGCAATGTCGCTTTGGTCCGGGCAAGGCGTTTCGATGGTGCGCGAGGTGATGCCCGCCGCACAGATCGTCGATGAGATATTCAACGAGGCGCAAGCCCTGCTGAATGCGGCGCCGTGCCGGCTCTGACATACCGGTTTTTCCGATGGCACCCCGCCCCGCACCGCGCTAACGTCGCGCCCAACCGCGACAGAGGAGTCCCCCATGCCCTTTACTCTTGCCACCTGGAACATCAACTCGGTCCGCCTGCGCGAGCCTATCGTGCTGAAATTGTTGCAGGAAGAGGCCCCAGATGTGTTGTGTCTGCAAGAGTGCAAGTCACCGGTCGAGAAGATCCCGACCGAAGGCTTCGCCGAGCTGGGGTATACCCACATGGTTGCGCGGGGGCAAAAGGGCTACAACGGTGTCGCCATCCTGTCCCGCATCCCTATGGAGGAGGTGGGCGACAAGGATTTCGCCAGTCTCGGCCACGCCCGCCACATTGCGGCACGGCTGGAAAACGGCGTGACCATCCAGAACTTCTATGTCCCCGCAGGTGGCGATGTGCCCGACCGCGAGGTGAATGAAAAGTTTGGGCAAAAGCTGGATTACCTCGCCGACATGCGCGATTGGTTTCGCGCTGAAAAGCCCGAAAAATCCATTCTGGTCGGCGATCTGAACATCGCCCCACGCGAAGATGACGTGTGGTCGCACAAACAACTGCTCAAGGTTGTCTCGCACACCCCGATCGAGGTCCAGGCGCTGGCTGAGACGCAAGATGCAGGCGGTTGGGTTGATGTTACCCGTCAGGACATCCCCGAGGGGCAGCTCTATAGCTGGTGGTCCTACCGCGCGCGTGACTGGGAGGCAGCGGACAAGGGGCGGCGACTGGATCACGTCTGGGCCACGCCCGATATCTCGAACGCGGGACATTCCAGCCGCGTTCTTCGCGACGCGCGCGGGTGGGAAAAACCCAGCGACCACGCCCCGGTCTTTGCCACATTCGACCTGTAATCGCGCAAGTCAGCCCTTGGTTTCTGCCTGTTGCGGTTGCATATAGGGCGCAAGTACGAACGAAAGAGTGACTGCCATGGATCTTCTGAATACCGCCCCCGACTCTGCCGCTGCCGACCTGATCAAGGAAGGGTCCGAGGCCACTTTCATGGCCGACGTTGTGGAAACCTCGCAAGAGGTGCCGGTCATCGTCGATTTTTGGGCCCCGTGGTGTGGCCCGTGCAAAACGCTGGGCCCGATGCTGGAAGAGGCCGTCACCGCCGCCAAGGGCGCGGTCAAGATGGTCAAGATCAACGTGGACGAAGCGCAGATGATCGCCTCGCAAATGCGCATTCAGTCGATCCCGACAGTCTATGCCTTTTTCAAGGGTCAGCCTGTCGACGGGTTTCAGGGAGCGCTGCCGGGGTCCGAGATCAAAGCGTTCGTTGACCGGGTGATCGAAGCGGCAGGCGGCGAAAGCCCCGGTGGTCAGTTGGACGAAGCCGTTGCCGCTGCCGAGGAAATGCTGGCCGAGGGCGCGGCAAGCGATGCGGCCCAGACTTTTGCCGCGATTTTGGGCGAAGATCCCAACCATGCCGGCGCTTACGGCGGTCTGGTGCGCGCGCATATCGCCGCAGATGATCTGGAACAGGCCGAGGCGATCCTGAATGGTGCTCCGGCTGAAATTTCCAACGCGCCCGAATTGGAAGCCGCCCATGCGCAGTTGGAACTGGCCAAACAGGCCGCCGATGCCGGCCCCGTGGCCGAGCTGAAGGCGGCGGTTGAGGCGGACCCCGACAACCATCAGGCACGCTTTGATCTGGCGCAGGCGCTGCACGCGAACGGGGACGTGGAAGAGGCCGTCGCGCAATTGCTGGACCTGTTTCGCCGCGACCGCGAGTGGAATGACGGCGCCGCCAAGGCGCAGCTCTTCACGATCTTTGATGCGCTCAAGCCAAATGACCCGATTGTTTTGAACGGGCGGCGTAAACTAAGCTCGATGATATTTGCCTAATTTCTGAACAGAGCTACACTCCGGTCTATGATGCATCCCGCCGACCTGCCGGAAACGGTATCCGTTTTTCCTTTGCCCGGGGCGTTGCTGTTGCCCCGTTCGCGCCTGCCGCTGCACATTTTCGAGCCGCGCTATTTGCAGATGCTGGACGATGCCCTGAAAACGCCTGAGCGGTTGATCGGAATGGTGCAGCCGAACCCCTGTCAGAACAACGACTCCAAACTGCATCAGATCGGTTGCGCCGGACGCGTCACTCAGTTCTCTGAAACCGAGGATGGGCGCTATCTGATCACGCTGACCGGCATTTCCCGGTTTCGGGTGAAATCTGAACTCGACGCTTTTACCCCTTATCGGCGGTGCGCGGTGTCATGGGACGGGTTCGACCGGGACTTGGGCAAAACCGAACAGGATGACGGGTTCAATCGACCGCGGTTCCTGAATCTGTTGGAAAAATTCTTTTCGTCGCAGAATCTTTCGACCGATTGGGACACGCTGAAAGACGCGGATGATGAGTTGCTGGTAAATTCGCTGTCCATGCTGCTGGATTTCGACCCTGAAGAGAAACAAGCCCTGCTTGAGGCCCCGTGCTTACGGACCCGGCGCGAGACGTTGGTAACATTGATCGAATTCGCCATGCGCGGCGGATCGAGCGAGGAACATTTGCAATGACTGAACACGCGTTTGACCGTCACATGCTCGAGGCGCTGATTTGCCCGCAGACCCACACGACCCTGCACTATGATGCGGACAAACAAGAACTGGTGTCGAAAGCCGCCGGTCTGGCCTTTCCGATCCGCAATGGCATTCCGGTGATGCTGGTGGATGAGGCGCGCGAGCTGGACTAAATCGCGCGACCCTGCAGCAATTTGGGTAGGTCCCCGGTCAACCCGGCGGCCTCGCGCACAAAGCCGCGTCGTAGGCCTGGCAGCGATCCGACGATTCCCATCCCGATATCGCGGCCTGCACGCAGAAGCGGATTGTCGTTGGAAAACAGCTTGTTGAACACGTCTGTCGCCATCGCCAGCGAGGCCGTGTCGAAGCGCCGCCACTCCTGATAACGCTCTAACACCAGCACCGATCCGATATCCTCACCCCGTCGCCCAGCTAGGGTCAGAACCTCGGCCAATGCGCCCACATCGCGCAGACCGGCATTCAGGCCTTGCCCTGCGATTGGGTGCATACCGTGGGCGGCGTCGCCCACCAGCGCCATGCGGTCGCCGATAAAGGAATTGGCGATGGTCAAGTTCAGCGGATAGGTGAACCGGTCACCTTGCAGCCGGATGTCGCCCAGAAAATCGCCGAAGCGGGGGCGCAGGACTTGCATATAGTCGGCCTCGGACAGAGCATTGATGCGCTCGGCAGCTTCGGACCGTTCGCTCCAGACGATCGAACTGCGATTGCCAGTCAGCGGTAGGATGGCCAGCGGGCCGGGCGGCATGAAGAACTGATGCGCGATACCGTGATGGGGCAGGTCATGTTCAATCGCACACACCAGCGCGGTTTGGCCGTAATCCCACCCCGTCCGCTTGATGCCCGCGCGCGCAGCGGTGCCGCTGCGGCGGCCATCGCAGCCCACCAACAGCCCGCCCGTCACGGTCGCGCCATCATCCAGTTTCACGGTCACGCCGGTCGCGTCAGCCTCTTGCGCGACAACCGTGCGTCCGTTGATCTGCGTGATCCGGGTCTCGTCGGCCATGGCGTCCAGAAAGGCACGACGCAGGTGGCGATCTTCGACCATGTAGCCCATCGGGCCCTCTTCGATCTCGGCATGGTCGAAATGCATGAAGAACGGCGAGGGGCCCACGCCCGCATGTCCATCCGTGACCTTGATTTCAAGCATCGGCTGGGCGTGACCAGAGACCTTATCCCACACGCCCACAGCATCCAGCAGCCGTTGCGAGGCCAGCGCCAGTGCATAGGCACGCCCGTCAAACGCAGCGTTCTTGCGGACTTTCTGGGCCAAGCTGTCGATCACGGTGACAGAATGCCCTGTTTGGGCCAGCGCCAAAGCCAAAGCCGGGCCGTTCAGCCCGCCGCCTACGATCAGGATATCGGTCTTGTGTTCCATGCCTCGCAATATGCGCGCCCTTTCGGGATTGTCCATGTGCGGTCCTGTCGCTACCGTCCCGTCAGCAGAATTTTCCAAGGGGGCAGGGATGCAGGACTGGTTGACCATGACGGCGTGTGATCTGGGGCGGGGGATCGGCATGGGCCAGATTGATCCGGTCGAGCTGACCGAGACCTATTTGACCGCCATCGACGCCCATCCCTACCGCGACCGCATCTATGCGCGCGTCACCCATGATCGCGCCCGGGCCGAGGCGAAAGCCGCGCAGGATCGCGCCGCGCTGGGTCTGCGCCGGTCGCTGCTGGACGGGGTGCCGATCAGCTGGAAAGACCTGTTCGATACCGCTGGTACCGGGACCGAGGCCGGATCAGCCCTGCTGAAAGGCCGTGTGCCGCAGGCGGACGCGGTTGTCGTGCGCAACGCCACGGCCATGGGCACGGTGTGTCTGGGCAAAACCCATATGAGCGAGTTGGCCTTCTCGGGCCTTGGTCTGAACCCCATCACCGACACACCGCCCTGCATTGATGATGTGGATGCCGTGCCGGGCGGGTCATCCTCAGGCGCGGCGGCATCGGTCGCTTGGGGCTTGGCGGCCTGTGGGATTGGGTCCGACACCGGAGGCTCGGTTCGTATTCCATCCGCATGGAACAATCTGGTGGGTCTGAAAACAACCGCAGGGCGGGTCAGCCTTGAAGGCACGGTACCACTGTGCCTGCGCTTCGACACTGTGGGCCCGCTGGCCCGGTCGGTTGAGGACGCGGCGCATATGCTAGCCCTGTTGGAAGGCCGCACACCCGCCGACCTGCGTGGCGCTGGCTTGAAAGGCCGCCGCTTTGCCGATCTGCAAAACATCGCCAAGGATGACCTGCGCGACGCTCCTCGTGCCGCCTATGACAGCGCGCTGGAGCGTCTGCGCGATGCAGGGGCCGAGATCGTGCCGCTGGAAGTGCCCGAACTGGCGGATGCGATGGCGCTGTCTGGTGTGCTTTACACGACCGAGGCCTATGGCCTGTGGCGCGATGTGATCGAAGCCAACCCGGATGCGATGTATCCAGAAATCCTCGAACGGTTCCGCACGGGCAAGAATGTCTCGGGTGCGGATTACATCGCGGCGTGGTCCAAGCTGAAGGCCTCTCGCGCTGCCTGGGATGTGGCCACATCCGGGTTTGATGCTGTTCTGGCTGCAACAGCGCCGATTCTGCCGCCCAATCTGGAGCGTTTGCTGACCGATCACGACTACTACGTCACCGAAAACCTGCTGGCCCTGCGCAACACGCGGATCGGCAACCTGATGGGTCTGGCCGCGCTGACCTTGCCGACAGGAACACCGGGCTGCGGGTTGATGATGATGGGCTATCCGGGGTCCGAGGAGGCTCTGCTACGGATCGGATCAGCGGCCGAGGCGGCATTGGCCTGAATGCCACAATCCCCTGATTCGCCGCCACTTTGTCTGGACGAAGTGGGGTGCGGCCTGTAACCTGCCTTAAAACGGGGCGGTATGATCCCGAACTTGAGGCAGTAGATATGAATTTCCCCGAGCGGTTTTCGAACCTACCGGAATACGCTTTCCCGCGTCTGCGCACCCTGTTGGACCACCATCAGCCGGGCGGCGATGTGATTCACATGACTATCGGCGCGCCGATTCATGATTTCCCGGCCTGGGTGACGGATGTCATCTCTGAGAATGCCGCAGGGTTTCAAGGTTATCCGCCCAACGAAGGCTCACCCGAGCTGCGTGGCGCGATCACCGACTGGATCGCGCGCCGCTATGGCGTGACGATGGACCCCGACACCAACGTGATGGCACTGAACGGCACGCGCGAGGGGTTGTATAACGCCGCCATGGCGCTGTGCCCCGAGGAAAAGAATGGCCAGAAGCCGGTCATCCTGTGCCCGAACCCGTTCTATCAGGTCTATATGGTAGCCTCGATCTCGGTCGCGGCGGAACCTGTTTTTGTATCAGCCACTGCCGCCACTGGCCATCTGCCCGACTATGCAGGCCTGCCCGAGGATGTGCTGAACCGCACTGTCGCGGCTTATATCTGTTCGCCCGCCAACCCGCAGGGCGCTGTGGCCTCGCGCGACTATTGGGCCGAACTCATCGGGTTGGCCGAAAAGTACGATTTCCGCATCTTCGCGGATGAATGCTATTCCGAGATCTACCGTGAAGAGGCACCAGTGGGCGCCCTGACCGTCGCGCAAGAGATGGGCGCAGACCCCGAACGTGTGGTGCTGTTCAACTCACTCTCGAAGCGGTCGAACCTGGCAGGGTTACGCTCGGGTCTGATTGCGGGCGGGCCGGATACGATCAAACGGGTCAAGCAGCTGCGCAACTATGCCGGATCGCCACTGCCCCTGCCGTTGCAGGCCGCCGCTGCACGTGTTTGGGCCGACGAAGAGCATGTCATCCAAAACCGCGCGCTTTATCAGGAAAAATACGCTATCGCGGATGAGGTGTTTGCGGGCGTGCAAGGTTACATGTCACCCGAGGCCGGGTTCTTCCTGTGGCTACCGGTCGACAACGGCGAAGAGACCGCATTGAAGCTGTGGCGTGAAACCGGGGTTCGGGTTCTGCCGGGCGCATATCTTTCCCAAGGCGATCCGGGGCAAAACCCGGGCGAGAATTTTATACGGGCCGCGCTTGTGGCTCCAAAAACAGAGTTGCAGCAGGGGCTAATCACGCTCCGCGACTGCATCTATTCGTGAGGTACGAGGGCAAAATGGCATCATTGAACGCGCGCAACCGCGATCCATTGCTGGACAGTACAACGCAAGCCGCCATTGAACGGCGCAGCAAAGAGCTGATCGGGATTGCCTTGATCCTGCTGGGGTTGGCCTCGGCGGCGATGATCTGGTCCTACACGCCGGATGATCCGAACTGGATGGTCTCGACCGATGCGCCGGTGCAGAACTGGATGGGGCGGATTGGGGCCTCGATCGCGGCACCCTTGTTCATGATCGTGGGCTGGGGCAGTTGGAGCATCGCCTTGGTCCTGATCGGCTGGGGCGTGCGCTTTGCCGGGCATTTTGGCGAGGATCGCGCGATTGCACGGTTGATTTTTGCGCCGATTTGGATTGCCGTCGTCTCGGTCTATGCAGCGACTTTGGTGCCCGATGAGGCTTGGCGTTCGACCCATAGTTTTGGTCTGGGCGGGCTGTTTGGCGACACCGTCATGGGCGCGTTGCTGACACTGTTGCCGGTCGCATCGCATTTCATGGTCAAGCTGATGTCACTGGCCATGGCGCTCGGGTTGCTGGCGCTAGGCGTTTTTGTTCTGGGCTTCACGCGCGACGATGTGCGCAAAGGATTCCGGGCGTTTCTGCTGGGTTTGGTTATGTCCTATGACGGGTTGATGAACCTGCTGGGTCGTGGGGCCGCCGCGACCGCGCAGGCCGCCCGTGATCGCCGAGCGCAATGGGATGAGCGCAAGGTCGCGCGCGCCGAGGCCGCGGAGGCTGTATTCGAAGATGAACTGGCCTACGCCGACCCGGTCTTTGACGAACCGCCGCTGACCGCGCCCGAGCCCGCGAAACCGGGCCTGCTGTCACGCATCCCCGATCTGATCCGCCGCCCCGATCCGATGCCCGAGCCCGAACTCATTGACCGGGAATCTCTGGTCGATGTTGACGAGATGCCAGGCGAGGACCGCATCCGGTCGAAGATTTCCGCCGCTGTACGCAACCGCAAGGTCGCCGCGGGTGAGATGGCGCCCGAATATGACCCGAACCTGCCGCTGACCAAGGGGCGGGGGCGTGGGCCTGATCCGTTGATCCTGAACTCAGGTGCTGGCGAATTGCCGCCGGAACCGCCGATGACTTCGACTGGTTTGCCGCCCAAGTCGATGCTGACGGCAGAACCGACCGAATGGCAGGAGCCCTTACATCAGGACTTCGCGCCCGAGCCGGACTATGACGACGCCGTATTCGAGGACACGCCCGAGCCTGCGCTGCAGTCTCGGCCCGCGATGAAAATCCCCGTGGCGGAGCCGCGCAAACCGGTTGTCGCGCAACCTGTGCGCCGCGCGCCTCAGCCTTCGCGCCGCGCGCAGGCCGAAGCGCAGCCTGCGCTGTCGTTCGAGGACAAGCATTCCGATTTCGAATTGCCGCCTTTGGGCCTGCTGGCCAACCCGGCGAACATTCAGCGCCATCACCTCAGCGATGAAGCGTTGGAGGAAAACGCCCGGATGCTGGAAAACGTTCTGGATGACTATGGCGTCAAGGGGGAGATCGTCAGTGTTCGCCCGGGTCCGGTTGTTACTATGTACGAACTAGAGCCCGCGCCCGGTCTGAAAGCCAGCCGTGTGATCGGTTTGGCCGACGATATCGCACGCTCGATGTCGGCGCTGTCGGCGCGTGTTTCGACCTTGCCAGGGCGCTCGGTCATCGGCATCGAACTGCCCAACGAAAATCGCGAGATGGTGGTGCTGCGTGAAATCCTTGCCAGCCGTGATTTCGGCGACGGCAACCATGCGCTGCCGTTGGCCTTGGGTAAGGATATCGGCGGTGAGTCAGTCGTGGCGAACCTTGCCAAGATGCCTCACCTGCTGATCGCAGGGACCACGGGGTCCGGTAAGTCGGTGGCGATCAACACGATGATCCTGTCGCTGCTCTATAAGTTGACGCCTGATGAATGCCGCCTGATCATGATCGACCCCAAGATGCTGGAACTGTCTGTTTACGACGGTATCCCGCATCTGCTGTCGCCCGTTGTGACCGACCCGAAAAAGGCGGTTGTCGCCCTGAAATGGGTCGTTGGCGAGATGGAGGATCGTTATCGCAAGATGTCCAAGATGGGCGTGCGCAATATCGCGGGCTATAATGGCCGTGTGAAGGATGCGTTGGCCAAGGGCGAGATGTTCAGCCGCACGGTCCAAACGGGCTTTGACGATGAAACCGGCGAACCCACCTTCGAGACCGAAGAATTCGCGCCCGAGGCGATGCCCTACATTGTCGTCATCGTCGACGAGATGGCCGACCTGATGATGGTCGCGGGCAAAGAGATTGAAGCTTGCATCCAACGTCTGGCGCAGATGGCACGGGCCTCGGGTATTCACCTGATCATGGCGACGCAGCGGCCTTCGGTCGATGTGATCACCGGTACGATCAAGGCAAACTTCCCCACCCGGATCTCGTTCCAGGTGACCTCGAAAGTCGACAGCCGCACCATTTTGGGCGAGATGGGTGCCGAGCAACTGCTGGGGCAGGGCGACATGCTCTATATGGCTGGCGGGGCCAAGATCACTCGCTGCCACGGCCCGTTCGTGTCGGACGAAGAGGTCGAAGAAATCGTCAACCACCTGAAACAGTTCGGCCCGCCCGATTACATGAGCGGTGTCGTCGATGGTCCGGCCGAGGAAAAGGCCGACAATATCGATGCAGTTCTTGGCCTGAATACCGGTGGCAACACCAATGGCGAGGACGCTCTCTATGATCAGGCTGTGGCGATTGTGATCAAGGATCGCAAGTGCTCGACCTCTTATATCCAGCGGAAACTTGCCATCGGTTACAACAAAGCCGCGCGTCTGGTTGAGCAGATGGAGGACGAAGGCGTTGTTTCCGCTGCCAATCACGTCGGAAAGCGCGAAATCCTCGTCCCCGAGCAATAGGATATTTAATAACAAGGGCAGAAGGCCTATCTGTGCCTCATGAAACAGATTGCTTTTGCCCTTGCTTTGACATTGTCCGCACCCGCCGCGTGGGCGGCGGACAAGCTGCCGCTATCGCAGATATCAAACTACCTGAACGAGCTGAAAACCGTTGAGACCACGTTCACGCAGGTCAACGACGATGGCTCGCTCAGCACCGGGAAATTGTGGATCGAACGCCCTGGCAAGATGCGGTTCGAATATGATCCGCCCAACAGCGCAGTGGTACTGGCGCGGGCTGGAACCGTTCAGATATTTGATCCCAAGTCCAACCAGCCGGCTGAGCAATATCCACTAAAACGTACGCCCCTGTCGCTGGTGCTGGCGCGGAATGTGAATCTGGGACAGGCCAATATGGTGGTCGGTCACGATTTTGACGGTACCGCCACGGTCGTGACGGCGCAGGACCCCAAGAACCCGGATTCGGGTCGGATCGAGCTGATGTTTACCGGTGATCCGGTCGAACTGCGCAAATGGGTGATCCACGATAACGCAGGCAGCCAAACGACCGTTCTGCTGGGGCAGCTGGAAACTGATGGCAAGCTGAACAGCGACCTGTTCACGAAAAGGACGCGGAGCGGGTCAGGCGATCGCTGACCCGCTGGGCTGTTAAATTCGGCAGCCCGCCAGCTGTGCCTGATAGAGTTTGGCGCGCGCGTCCACATCATTGGCCACGTTCAACAACCATGTTTTGCTGTAATGGCTCCCACGAGCGTAGCCGGTATGGCCTTCGTGATAGGCCAGATACTGGTTGCGGGTGTCATGCAGCTGGATGCCGTTGCGCTGGTTGGTTTTGTTCATGTACCAACCGATGAAATCCGACGCGTCGCGGATACGGTCGCGCTTGGCGCGGCGCTTGCCGGTTTCGCGCTGGTATTCCTCCCACGTGCCGTCCAAAGCTTGACTGAACCCATAGGCGCTGCTTTGACGGCCCATCGGGATGACACCCAACACGTATTTATGCGGGGTGCGCGCATCGTGGCGATAGCGGCTTTCCTGATAGATCGTCGCCATCTGAACGTGGACGGGGACACCCCATTTCCGCTCGGTGCTTTTGAAGGCTTTGATAAAATCAGGACGTTCACGCGCAATGCTGCACGCGTCATTTAGCTTGCTGGGCGGCTGTTTGGAGCCACCACTACAGGATGCCAAAAGCAGCACCCCGAAGAGTACGATAAGAATTCTGCTCATGTGCCTCGTGCCTTTTTTCTTCATTCTAGCGCAGATTGAGCCTTTAGGAAATCACAATCGCTACAACACAATAGCTAGAATTAAAGGCAACGCGCCCACAGACAGGACAGTTGACACCATAACCAGGCCTGCGACGGCGTCTGCGTCCGCTTCGAACCGTTCGGCCAGCAGGTACGAGGTCACAGCCACCGGGGTGCACATTTGCAGGACCAGAACGCCAAACGCGACGCTATCCAGGTCAAATGCCAGCGCGATGCCCCAGCCCAGCCCAAAGCACACCGCCAGTTTCAGCGCAGACAGCCAAAGCGCCTGTCCCAAACTGCGCGAGGTCAGCCGCGCGATCGCCACGCCCAGCGTGATCAGCATCAGGGGGATGGCCATTTGCCCAAGCAGGTCCAGCGTATTGGTCAGGAAAACGGGCGTTTCCCAACCGCGCCACAGGAACAGGGCACCCAGCAGGGTGGCCCAGACCATCGGTTCGCGCGCGGCTTTGCCGAACGCACCTTTGCCCGCCACAAGATAGATCCCATAGGTAAAGGAAAAGAGCGCCGTTACAGCCAGAAAAACCACCGCAAATCCCAGCCCCGCCTGCCCAAAGGCAAAGATGCACAGCGGCACCCCCAGATTGCCTGTGTTGCCAAAGATCAGCGGGGCAAGAAATGTGCGGCGATCCAAGCCGCTGAGCCGCACGAACAGGCCAAAGGCCACCGCAAGCACCACATGCCCGGTGATGGCCGCCAACGTGAACCGCGTCAGCTCGGTGGCTGTGATCTCGGTCTGCATCAGGGCGACAAAGATCAGACAGGGCACCGCCAGCGTAACGCCCAGACGGGTCACAAATTGCAGCCGGTATTCGAACCCCAGCTTGACCCACGCAAATCCGATCCCGGCCAAAAGAAAGACCGGAGCCGCAATTTCGAACACTGTTAGTAGAAGGTTCACAGACTGTTTCCCTTAAAATCCGATCATTGATTGGCATTTCCGCCGGGAAAAGAGTAGTAAGTTCTTTGGGGGCTGAAGATATGCTGAAGACACATGCCAAGTACAAATTGGGCCAGGTGGTCCGTCACAAGAAACATCCCTTCCGAGGGGTGATTTTTGACGTAGACCCGGAATTCTCGAACACAGAAGAATGGTATCAGGCCATCCCCGAAGATAGCCGCCCGATCAAGGATCAGCCGTTCTATCATTTGTTGGCCGAAAACGACCAATCCTTCTATGTTGCTTATGTTTCTGAACAAAATCTGGTTGCCGATCAGTCCGGCGAGCCGGTGGAACATCCTGATATTCCAGACATGTTCGGCCCGTTTGAAAACGGCGCATACCCGCTGCATTTCCACCTAAACTGATCGGCGCATCGTGCGCGTTCAGGATCAGTAGCCAAGAGCGCAACCGTCTTTTCGGGGGTCGCTGGCACCTTCCAGAACACCGTCATCGCGGATTCGGATAGCCTGCGCTCCACCCAGTGGCGTTTCCGGGATTTGAACGTTGTGGCCCAGATCTGACAATTGTTGCACGACGCTGGGCGGAATTCCGCGTTCCAGTTTCATAACGTTTCCATCGGCGAAGGCGCGCGGGGCGTCGATGCTGTCCTGCAATCCCAACCCGTGATCCGTCAGGTTGGACAACAGGCGTGCGTGTCCGGTGGGTTGAAACGATCCGCCCATTACGCCGAATGGCATGGTGATGCGGTCGTTCTGTTTCAGCATACCGGGAATGATCGTGTGCATCGGGCGCTTGCCCGGCCCCATCTCATTCGGATGTCCGGCCTGCAAGGTAAAGCCAGCGCCCCGGTTTTGAAGCAGTATCCCGTATTTCGGTGAGGCGATGCCCGACCCAAAACTGTGAAAGATCGAATAGATCAGAGACACGGCCATCCGATCCCGATCGACGACGGTAATATAAACCGTATCCTTGTGGATCGCCTCGGTCAGCGGAGCGGCGGCTGGCATCGCCCGCTTAGGATCGATCAGGGCGGCGAGCTGATCTGCCAGCGCCTGATCGGTGAACTTTTCAGCCTGCGTGGCGTGATCAGGATCGGCGATAAAGCGATTACGCGCGTCATAGGCCAGTTTTGAGGCCTCGGCCTCGATATGAATACGTTCCGCGCTGAACGGGTCCATCCCGGAAAGGTCGAAATTTTTCAGGATATTTAACAACAAAAGCGCCGTCGCCCCCTGACCGTTGGGGGGGTGTTCGTACATCTCGACACCGTTGTAGCTGCTGTTGACTGGTAGGGTGACGGTACATTGGGTGGTCCGAAAATCTTCGATCGTGTGAACACCGCCCAATTGCGACAGTGCGGCAACCATGTCCTCGGCAATGTCGCCGGTATAAAACGCATCGCGCCCGTGTTGTGCGATTTGGCGTAGAACTTCTGCCTGACCCGGAGAGCGGAAGATTTGCCCCGTTTTGGGGACCTTGCCGTCGATCAGGTAGTGATCTCGCGCGGATCCTTGCAGCGTGGCTGCTCCAATATTCCAGTCCAAAGCCACGCGCGGGGCCACAGGCACGCCGGTATCCGCATAGTGGATGGCAGGGCTAAGGACCGAATCCAACCCGATCCGGCCCTCGGTTTCGGCCAGGTGGCAAAAGGCATCGACCGCGCCTGGTATTGTCACCGCCTCGGGCGAGGACAGGGGAACCGCATTCAGACCCTGTGAGCGCAAGGCGTCCGCATTGGCCATCGCGGGAGCGCGGCCTGATCCGTTAAGGGCGCGGATTTTGGTTTCGCCAGCACGGTTGAACAGGACAAAGCAATCTCCGCCCAATCCGGTCATCTGTGGCTCGCACAGTCCCAGCAGAACTGCGCCCGCAATCGCGGCATCCATCGCATTACCGCCCTGTTCCAGAATGCTTATCGCAACTTGCGCAGCCAGCGGGTGCGATGTTGCGCACATGCCTTCCGTTGACAGGACTTCGGACCGACCCGGAACGTGAAAATCGCGCATAACAGTATTCCCCAATAACTCGCGCCGAAGGTATCGCGCGTCGATCTATTGTCCAGTCAAATCAAGGGGAAATTCCTCGGCGCCGTTCACTGGGTGGGGGCTGTGACACTTGGCGCCGAGGGAAGCTATCTGAGCTACAGGTAAATGTATGACCCTGATTTGCGGCGCGACAATGGTTCGATTTGGGCGTTATTGTGACCTTTTACCTGTCACTCGGCGTCCGGGAAATCAAAGCGCAGGGACAGCCTGTTGCAGCCGTTGCTGCGCTCATACCGGATATCGCTGGTCAATTCATGGATCAGGAACCAGCCAAATCCGCCCTCGGGCAGTTCGTCGCGCGATGACCCCAGCGCCGCCGGCATACCTTCGGGCACCCGAAATCCGGGCAGAGGGTTGCCGGTGTCCGAAATCAGTATTTCAAGCCAGTCTTGGTTCAGCCGACACCGCACCTTGACCTGAGCGGGTGTGACCCCGGCATAGGCATGCTCGACCACGTTGTTGATTGCCTCGGCTAGCGCGATTTTTACGTCCCCCGCCTTGTGCGCGGGCAGGCCTTGCGCTTTCAGGCAGGCGCTGAGCTGAGCGATGCCCGCGCTGGCATCGGACGCTGTGGCTGAGAACTGAAGATCCAGGCAGTTACCGGTACACATGGGCAGGGCGCTTATTCATTCGATCTGCGGGCTCAGTCGGCGGTGGACGCAAGCGCGTCGCCCAGCGTCGGGTATAGCTTGAAAACCGTGTCCATACGGGTCAGGCGAAAAACCTTTTCGACAAAGGGGTGCAACCCCGCCAGATCCAGCCTGCGATCACTGCCAAGCTGTTTCATGGCGGCGACGATCGCCCCGAGACCGCTGGAGTCGATGAATTCCACCCTCGTCAGATCTAGCACTACCCGCGCAGCACCGCCTTCGGCCTCTTGCCGCATCTCTTCCTTGAACTGGATGGCCATGGCGGCGTCGATCCGGTCGGAATGCACCGTGATAATCTGGGCCGAGTCGGTTGTTTTGCTGGTCAGGCTCATGCGCGCCGGTCCTCTGAATTGCAAATCATGCGTAGAAATACGCTAGACGCCAATTCTTACCATTCGGTATCCATCCATACGGAAAAGCAGAAAAGGAGCCTCCCGATGAAGCAAGTTGTAATCGCAGGTGCAGCACGGACCCCGATGGGTGGGTTTCAAGGGATGTTCGATGGCGTCAGCGCCGCTGATCTGGGCGGAACGGCAATCCGCGCCGCCTTGCAGGGCGCCGGGGCCGATACTGCGGACGAGGTGCTGATGGGCTGCGTCCTGCCCGCGGGTCAGGGCCAAGCCCCTGCGCGGCAGGCAGGTTTCGCCGCCGGTCTGGGTGAAGAGGTTCCCGCGACCACCCTCAACAAGATGTGCGGGTCGGGAATGAAGGCTGCGATGATGGCCTATGACCAGATCGCCTTGGGGCACGCAGACACGATGGTTGCTGGCGGGATGGAGAGCATGACCAACGCCCCCTATCTGTTGCCCAAAATGCGCGGCGGCGCCCGGATCGGCCATGGGCAGGTGGTTGACCACATGTTTTTGGACGGGCTCGAGGACGCCTATGACAAGGGGCGTTTGATGGGTACCTTCGCCGAGGATTGTGCCGAGGCCTATCAGTTCACCCGCGAGGCACAGGATGACTACGCGCTGCAGTCTCTGTCGAACGCGCTGCAGGCACAAGAAACCGGCGCCTTTGCGGATGAGATCACGCCTGTTACCCTGAAAACGCGCAAAGGGGACGTCACACAATCCACCGACGAGCAACCTCTTTCGGCCCGGCCCGAGAAAATCCCGACCCTGAAACCGGCCTTCCGCAAGGATGGAACGGTGACAGCGGCCAATGCCTCGTCGATCTCGGACGGGGCTGCGGCCTTAGTGCTGGCGTCGGAGGAAGCCGCCCAGGCGCAAGCCCTGACCATCCGCGCCCGTATTCTGGGCCATGCCAGCCACGCACAGGCCCCCGGCCTGTTTACGACTGCCCCGGTGCCTGCCGCGCAAAAACTGCTGACGCAGATCGGTTGGACCACTGATGATGTGGACCTGTGGGAGGTGAACGAGGCCTTCGCCGTCGTGCCCATGGCCTTCATGCACGAAATGGGTTTGCCGCGCGACAAGGTGAACGTGAATGGCGGCGCGTGCGCTCTGGGCCATCCCATCGGCGCATCCGGCGCGCGGATCATGGTCACATTGCTGAATGCGCTCGAGAAACGAAACCTCAAACGCGGCGTTGCGGCCATCTGCATCGGGGGTGGCGAAGGCACCGCCATTGCCATAGAACGCGTTTGACCATTCTTCTTGTTTCAAATACGGCGGAGGTGAATTGAGCCACCGGCTCATGAGGGGGTAGCGCCCCCTGATACCCTTGCCTCAAAGTGCTGCCATGACCGTTGACTATTCCACCCTCGCAAAAACCATCGCCGCCCTGACCGAAGGCGAAACGGATCAGGTCGCCCTGATGGCCACTGTCACCTGCGAGGTGCATCACAGCGATGACCGCTTCAACTGGACCGGGTTTTATCGCGTGACCGAGCCCGAGGTGTTGAAGATCGGGCCGTATCAGGGTGGACATGGCTGTCTGGTGATCCCGTTTGCACGCGGCGTCTGTGGAGCAGCAGCCCGCACCGGAGAAGTGCAAATTGTACCCGATGTGGAGGCTTTTCCTGGTCATATCGCCTGTGCGTCCTCGACCCGGTCGGAACTGGTACTGCCTGTCTTTGACTCGCAGGGTGAGGTGATCGCGGTGTTTGATATCGACAGCGATCTACCAGATGCGTTTACCCAAGCGGATGCTGATGAGCTCGCTGCCATCTTGCGCGATGTGTTTGCGCGTTAAGGTCGGTTAGCCCAGCAACGGGGGCAGATAGGTGAAGGCCGCATAGCAAGCAGCGGCCTGAACTATCAGAATTGCAAACAGCCATGCTGAAAACCGGCCTTTGCGGGTTTTGTGGCGAAAAATCCAGCGCCCAACCACGGCTCCGGGGCCGCCACCCAGCGCCGCCAGCCACAAAAGGCGGCGTTCCGGCACCCGGCGCTTGCGCCGCCGCGCGCGAAGTTTGTCCCAGCCAAAGGCCAGCAGAGTCAGGGTATTGATCGCCCACAGATACATCACTGCTATCCACATGCGTGACCGATACCGAACCCGGCCGCGTGACCCAAGTGAAAAAACGCTTGGTTTTTTCATCGATTCGCGCCATCGTGAAAAACAGGGATGAAATTTCACGACAACGCGGAGCGGCAATTGAACTCGCAGGCCCCCCAAAGCGCGACCCTCGGTGCCGATATCCGCGCCTTGCGCAAAGCGCGCGGACTGACGCTGAGCGAGATTGCGGCAAAGCTGAACCGCTCGGTCGGGTGGCTGAGCCAGGTCGAGCGGGATATGTCTGACCCGTCCATCTCGGACCTGCGACAGATGGCCGATTGTCTGGGCGTGCCCATGTCGATGCTGTTTGCCCATTCTGCCGCCCCGGCGGCCGAACAGGGATATGTCGTCCGCGCAGGCTCGCGCCGTCCAATGGGATCGGGTGAGGAAGGACTGATCGAGGAATTGCTCTCACCCGATCTGACCGATGATTTTGAGATGGTGCATTCCACCTTCGAGCCCCGCTCGCAGATGCAGACCCCTGCCAATCGTCCGACGCAAGAGGTGGGCTATATGATCTCGGGGCGGTTGGACCTAACGATTGGAGGACGGCAGTTCTCGGTCGGGCCGGGCGACAGTTTCCGTATCAAACACGAACCCTATCACTGGGCGAACCCCTATGATGAGCCCGCCGTGGCCATCTGGGTCATCGCCCCGCCGGTGTATTGAATGAGCTTCGAGGCCTGGACCATATTCGCTCTGTTCTGGGTGGTGTTCGTCACCACACCGGGGCCGAATGCGGTCAATTGCATCTCAAACGGAATGAGCCTGCCCTTTGCCAGGGCTATGTTGGGCGTGCTGGCGATCCTGACACAGGCCAGCGCCTTTTTGATCCTGTCCGCGCTGGGCGTCACGGCGCTGATCGCGGCGTCACCCACCGGGTTTTTCATCGCCAAACTGATCGGCGCGGGGTTCTTGATCTGGATGGGCATCCGCGGCTGGATCAATGCCAGCAAACCCGCGCCCGCGTCCGAGCGACCCGCGCGCCACGTTTATCTGCACGCACTGGCAGTGGCGACCATCAATCCCAAAAGCGTGGCCGGGTATCTGGCGGCGTTTTCGCAATTCGTTCAACCCGAGGTTCCGGTCTGGCAGCAGATGGGAGTGATCATGCCCACCGCTCTGGTCATCACAACGCTCAGCTACACCGGATTTACCTTGTTGGGCGCGCTGATGGGCAAGGCCGCGCTGGGCGCTGTGTTCAATATCTGGGTCCGCCGCGTGATGGCGACCTGTTTCATCATCTACGGTGTGTTGCTGGGTACCAGCGCAACGCCTACAGCAAGGGGGTAAAGACATGCACACCGGTTCCTGCCTCTGCGGCAAGGTCGCCTTCACCATTGACGGAGACCTCGCCGCACCCAACGCCTGCCATTGCGGCCAATGCCGCAGGCAATCGGGTCATCTCTGGGCCTCCTGCGAAACCCATCAGGACAACCTCAGCTTTACCTCCAGCGAGACGCTGGGTTGGTATCGCGCCTCGGACATCGCCAAGCGCGGCTTTTGCAGCGCCTGCGGCTCGTTCCTGTTTTGGCAGCATAATGATGAGGACACGATTGCGGTTTCAATAGGGTCTCTGGACGAGCCCACCGGCTTGAAACTCGCCCAACATATCTTCGTCGCCGACAAGGGCGACTACTACGACATCAAAGACGATCTGCCCCAGCGGGCACACTAACAGGGAAGCAAAACCATGAGTGATTTTCCAACCAAGGCCCGTGTGGTCATCATCGGCGGCGGCGTCGTCGGCTGTTCATCGCTTTACCATCTGGCCAAGAAGGGCTGGACCGACTGCGTTCTGCTGGAAAAGAACGAACTGACAGCGGGCTCGACGTGGCACGCGGCGGGCAATGTGCCGACCTTTTCGACCTCATGGGCGATCATGAACATGCAGCGCTACTCGACCGAGCTGTATTCGCGGCTGGCGGATGAGGTCGATTACCCGATGAACTACCACGTCTCGGGCTCGATCCGACTGGCGCATAGCAAGGAACGGATGCAGGAGTTCGAACGCGCCCTGTCCATGGGTCGTTATCAAGGCATCCCGATGGAGATGTGGACAGCGGAAGAGGCCAAAGAGCGCTATCCCTTCCTTGAAACCCATGATCTTGAGGGCGTTCTGTACGATCCGACCGACGGCGACATCGACCCGGCGCAGCTGACGCAGGCTCTGGCCAAAGGCGCGCGGGACATGGGGCAAAAGATCATCCGTTTCTGCCCGGCAACCGGGGTGACACAGCACGACGATGGCACATGGACCGTTCACACCGATAAGGGCGATATCGACTGTGACTATGTGGTCAACGCCGCCGGGTACTATGCGCAGCGCGTGGGGGAATGGTTCAAACCCTTTGGCGGGCGCACGGTGCCTGCGATGGTCATGAGCCACCAGTACCTGCTGACCGACGAAATCCCCGAGGTTGAGGCATGGTCGAAGGAAAACGGCGGCAAGCTGCCGCTGCTGCGCGACGTGGATATCTCGTATTACCTGCGGCAGGAGAAGAACGGCTTTAACCTTGGTCCCTATGAACCCAACTGCAAGGGCCATTGGATGACCGAAGACGATCCGATGCCCGAGGATTTCAGCTTCCAGCTTTGGAACGATGATCTGGACCGGATCGAAGACATCGTCACTGACGCGATGGAGCGGGTGCCGCTGATGGCAACCTCGGGCGTGGGTCGGGTGATCAACGGGCCGATCCCTTACGCGCCGGATGGGTTGCCTCTGATCGGGCCGATGCCCGGCGTAAGCAACGCGTTCGAGGCGCACACCTTTACCTTCGGCATCGCGCAGGGCGGCGGCGCAGGCAAGGTGCTGGCCGAATGGATCGTCGATGGCGCGACCGAATGGGATATGTGGGCCGTCGATCCCCGCCGTTACACCGATTACACCGATCAGGACTACTGCAATCAGAAGGGTATGGAGGTCTACGGCAACGAATACGCCATGCACTTCCCGCATCATGAATGGCCTGCAGCGCGGGACAAGAAGCTGTCTCCGGTCCATGACAAGATTAAGGAACTGGGCGGCGTGATGGGTGCCTATAACGGCTGGGAACGCGCCAATTGGTTCGCCAAGCCGGGCGACGATACCTCGCTGGATGCGACGCATACATGGGGCCGCTCGGGCCCGTGGGAGCAGCGGATCAAAGAAGAATGCGAGGCCGTGCGCGACCATTGCGGCGTGCTGGACCTGCCGGGTTTCTCGCGCTTCATGGTCAAGGGGGAAGGCGCGGCCGAGGCGCTGCGTGGGCTGGTGACGGGTGGTCTGCCCAAGGTGGGCCGGATCAATCTGGTCTATATCGCCGACGACCGGGGCCGCATCCTGACCGAAATGTCCTGCCTGCGTCTGGGTGAGGATGAGTTCGTCATGATCACCGCCGCCACCGCGCAATGGCATGACCGGGACATTCTGGTGAATGCGATGCCCTCAGGTGTCAGTGTCGAGGATGTGACCACCACACGCGACACGCTGATCGTCACCGGCCCAAAATCGCGTGAGATCCTGTCGGGTCTCACCGATGCCGACCTGTCGCTGGGCTGGCTGACCCATCAGGCCGCCACTGTGGCAGGGAAACCCGCCTATCTGATCCGCGTATCCTTTGCTGGCGAACTGGGTTGGGAGGTTCACGCTCTGAACGACGACATGCCTGCGATCTATGACGCGATCCTTGAGGCTGGTGCCACGCCGTTTGGCATGTATGCGCTGAACTCGCTGCGGATCGAAAAAGGCTACCGCGCGTGGAAGGGCGATCTGTCCACCGATTACTCGCTGTTGGAAGGCGGGCTTGGGCGTTTTGTCAAACTAGACAAGCCGCAGGATTTCCCCGGCAAGGCCGCGATCCTGAATGAAAAGCAGCAGGGGGTGAAGAAGTCGTTCGTGACTCTGACGGTCGAGGCAGGTGACTGCGACGCGCCCTATATGTCCTGCATCTGGCAAGGCGATCAGATCGTGGGTGAGACGACGTCCGGCGCATGGGGCTATCGCGTGGGCAAATCCATCGCGCTGGGCATGATCAAGTCGGAACTGGCAAATCCGGGCACCGCGTTGGAGGTCGAAATCTACGGTCAGAAATACCCTGCCGTGGTGCAAGAGGATCAACCCCTCTGGGATCCGGCCAACGACCGGCTGCGGGCCTGACCATGGCTGTTCCGCGCGTTATGCAGGGCGTTCACCTAACCCGCCACGGCGGGCCCGAGGCGCTGGAATTTCGCGCGGATATTCCCGTGCCGCAACCCGGACCCGGTCAGGTTCTGATCCGGGTCGCGGCAGCCGGGGTGAACAACACCGACATCAACACGCGCGTCGGCTGGTATTCCTCGGATGTGACCGGCGCGACAGATGCTGTGGATCAGGAGGTCGACGCGGGCGGTTGGGGCGGTGCGCTTGAGTTCCCGCGCATTCAGGGCGGCGATCTGTGCGGCATCGTTGAACTTGCCGGACCCGAGACTGGGTTCCAACCCGGTCAGCGCGTCACCTGCCCGATCAACCTGCCGCGCCCACGCCCCGGCAATCCGACCGGCTTCATCGCGCTGGGGTCTGAGATCGACGGGGCCTTCGCGCAATATTGCCTGGTTGAAGCGTCGGACCTGTACGACGTCTCAGCGTCTCCGCTATCTGATGCCGAGATCGCGGCCATCCCCTGCGCTTTTGGAACGGCCGAGAACCTTCTGACGCGCGCGGGCGTGACCGCCGGGCACAAGGTTCTGATCACCGGAGCTTCAGGCGGGGTCGGTCTGGCCGCCGTGCAACTGGCCCAGCTGCGCGGGGCGACCGTGTGGGGTGTCACCAGCCCAGCCAAAGCCGATGTGGTCAAAGATCAGGGAGCAACGGATACGTTCGACCGGGACGCGCCCTTGCCGAAAGACATGTTCGATGTGGTGATTGACGTCGTCGGCGGTCCCGCGTGGCCCAACCTGATCCTGTCGCTGAAACCCGGCGGGCAGTATGCGGTATCCGGTGCCATCGCCGGACCCATCGTTCAGGCAGATCTGCGCGACATTTATTTGCGCGACATCACCATCCACGGCTGCACCCATCAGGCGTTCGAGGTCTTCGGACGATTAGTCGAACTGATGAATGCAGGCCGGATCAAACCTTTGATCTCAAAAACCTATCCGCTAAGAGATATCACCAAAGCGCAAGCGGACTTTCAGTCCAAAACATTTGCGGGAAAACTGGTCCTAATTCCCTGAGGAAAGGTAAGGCTATGGCGGATATAACCCTGTTGGACGGCTCGATCGGGCAGGAATTGGTCAAACGCGGCGGCGAAAAACCCACACCTCTGTGGTCGACGCGCGTGATGATCGACCAACCCGACCTGGTGGGTCAGGTCCACGCGGATTACTTCCAACGGGGCGCGACGGTTGCCACCACCAATACCTATGCCGTCCACCGCTCGCGCTTGGTGCGGGAAGGGATCGAGGATCAACTGCCTCATCTGATTGACCAAGCGTTGACCCAGGCCGAACGTGCGCGCGGATCACGCCACAAACGGATTGCGGGGGCGCTGGGGCCTCTGCTGGCGTCGTACAGACCAGACCTGAAGCCCGATGTAGACGATGCAGCGGTGAAATTTTCCGAACTGGTGCAGATGATGAACGACCGGGTGGACCTATTCCTGCTGGAAACCGTCTCGTCCCTGCAAGAGGCCGAAGGCGCGTTGCGCGGGACGGAAAGCGCAACCAAACCCGTCTGGCTGGCGCTGTCAGTGATGGACAATGACGGCACCCGCCTGCGTTCGGGTGAGCATCTGGCGCAGGTTGCGCCGCTGGTCGATCGCTTCGCGCCCGATGCGGTTCTGATCAACTGTACTCGCCCGGAATCGGTGATGCCCGCGCTGATGATCCTTGAAACGATGGGCCGCCCTTACGGGGCCTATGCCAATGGCTTCACTGGCATCACGCAAGGGTTTTTGGAAGACGCCCCCACTGTTGATGCGCTGGAAGAACGTCGTGACCTGACCCCCGAAGCCTATGCCGATTTCGCGATGAAGTGGGTCGAACACGGGGCCACCATTGTCGGCGGCTGCTGCGAGGTCGGCCCCGATCATATCGAGGCGCTGGCCCACGCGCTGCACGCCGCCCGACACCGGATCGTCTAGGGCGATGGCGGCACAGCAGCATTTCGATATCCTCGTCGCCCCTGGCTATGTGCTGCTGGAACTGGCGTCGCTGGTCGAGGTGCTGCGTCTGGCCAATCGCGTCTGTCCGCACCCGCCCTTTACCTATGCGTATAAATCCCTGAAGGGTGGAGCGATCCATTCCAGCAGCGATGCGATGATCCAGACCGAGGCTGTCTGCACCCAGCCCAAGGCGGATTACCTGTTTGTTATCGGCAATACCGACCCTGACCATCCCGACCTTTCGCTGGGCCGCGTGGTTTCGGATTACACATATCGCGGCGCACAGGTGTTTCTGCTGGCCGAAGCCGCCAGTCGTTACATCGACGAACACGGGACCGAGGATATGGCAACCCATTGGGAAAACGCCTCATTCCTGCGCGAACGCGGCGCCCGGTTCGAGGCCAAGCTCTCCATCGCCACCCAGCAAGGCGCCGTCGTCACCTGCGCGGGGATGGAGGCGACGACGGATGTGGCGCTGTCGGTGATTGGCCGTCACATCTCGGGGCCCGCCAAGATGACCGTGGCCGATATCATGTTGCACGAGAACATCCGCGATTTTTCTTCGATGCAGCCGTTTTCCGGCACGCGTTTGACCGCCACCGGGGATGCCAAACTGGACCAGTGCATCAAGCTGATGCAGGCCAATATCGAAGATCCCCTGCCGATCCATCAGATCGTCGAGGAACTGCATCTGTCCAACCGCTCGCTTGAGCGGAAGTTCAAGATCTTCTTCGGCACCACCCCCAACGGTTTCTACCGCGAGATGCGGCTGGCCAAGGCCAATAACCTGCTGCTCAATACCACCATGAGCGTGCGCGAGATCGGCCTTGCCTGTGGATTCCCAAACGGGTTTTCCTCGGTCTACAAAAGCTTTTTCGGCGTCACGCCCTTTGTTCTGCGTCGCGAAAAGCGCGCGACACATCGGTGAAAATTACTCGTTTTGTGACGCTTTTGGTGCATTTATTGTCGATCCTTCGTGGCATTTTGGCCCAAACCTGACAGTGCGGAGATTTCAGGATGGTTGATCTTCCCCCAAAGGCCCGTGTGGTCATCATCGGCGGCGGCGTCATCGGATGCTCGGTCGCATATCACCTGACTAAGAAGGGCTGGAGTGATGTCGTTCTGCTGGAGCGCAAGCAGCTGACCAGCGGCACCACATGGCACGCTGCCGGCCTGATCGCACAGTTGCGGGCGACGGCGAACATGACCAAACTGGCGAAATATAGTCAGGAACTTTACGGCTCGCTCGAAGAAGAAACCGGTGTTGCCACGGGGTTCAAACGCTGCGGCTCTATCACCGTGGCGCTGACCGAGGAACGCAAGGAAGAGATCTACCGTCAGGCCGCCATGGCCCGCGCCTTTGGGGTCGAGGTCGAAGAAATCTCGAACGAGCGCGTCAAGGAGATGTACCCACATCTGAATGTCGAAGACGTCAAGGGCGCGGTCTATCTGCCGCTGGACGGGCAGGGCGACCCGGCCAATATCGCACTGGCGCTGGCCAAGGGCGCGCGGCAACGCGGCGGGATCGTCAAGGAACGGGTGAAAGTCACCGAGATCGTCAAGCAGGGGCGTACAGTCACGGGCGTTGACTGGATTGCCGATGACGGCAGCGCCTCGGGCCATATCGAATGCGATATGGTGGTGAATTGCGCGGGCATGTGGGGGCATGAGGTCGGGCGCATGGCAGGCGTGAACGTCCCGCTGCACGCGTGTGAGCATTTCTATATCGTGACCGAAAGTATTGACGGCCTGACCCAGCTGCCGGTTCTGCGCGTGCCGGATGAGTGCGCCTATTACAAGGAAGACGCGGGCAAAATCCTGCTGGGCGCATTTGAACCCAACGCGAAGCCATGGGCCATGGAGGGCATCCCCGACAGTTTCGAGTTCGACCAACTACCCGAGGATTTCGACCACTTCGAGCCGATCCTTGAGGCAGCGGTGAACCGGATGCCGATGCTGGCCGAGGCGGGGATTCACACCTTCTTCAACGGGCCAGAATCGTTCACCCCCGATGATGCTTATCATTTGGGTCTCGCGCCCGAGATGGACAATGTCTGGGTCGCAGCCGGGTTCAACTCGATCGGTATCCAATCCGCAGGCGGCGCAGGCATGGCGCTGGCCGAGTGGATGGATAGCGGTGAGAAGCCGTTTGATCTGGGCGATGTGGATATCAGCCGGATGCAGCCGTTTCAGGGCAACAAAAAATACTTGTTTGAACGGTCCAAGGAAACGCTGGGACTGCTTTACGCCGACCATTACCCCTATCGCCAAAAGGCCACCGCGCGTGGCGTGCGGCGCACGCCCTTCCACCATCACCTGCTGGAACAGGGTGCCGTCATGGGTGAACTGGCCGGGTGGGAGCGCGCCAACTGGTTCGCCAATGCAGGTCAGGAACGCGAATACCACTATAGCTGGAAACGTCAGAACTGGTTCGAAAACTCTGCCGCCGAACACCGCGCGGTGCGTGAGAATGTCGGCATGTATGACATGTCCTCTTTCGGCAAAATCCGCGTCGAAGGGCCGGATGCCGAGGCGTTCATGAACTACATTGGAGGTGGCGATTACTCAGTGCCCAATGGCAAGATCGTCTACACCCAGTTCCTGAACCGCACCGGTGGGATCGAGGCAGACGTGACCGTCACCCGCCTGACCGAGACCGCCTATCTGGTCGTCACCCCCGCAGCCACGCGTTTGGCCGATCAAACCTGGATGCAACGCCACGCGGGTGGGTTCAACGTGGTCATCACTGATGTCACGGCAGGCGAGGGCGTTCTGGCCGTCATGGGTCCCAACGCACGCACGTTGCTGCAAAAAGTCTCGCCTGCCGATTTCTCGAACGCGGCCAACCCGTTTGGCACAGCGCAAGAGATCGAGATCGGCATGGGCCTCGCCCGCGCGCATCGCGTCACCTATGTGGGTGAACTGGGGTGGGAGATCTACGTCTCCTCCGACATGGCGGGCCACGTGTTCGAAATCCTCTACGAGGCCGGGCAAGATATGGGTCTGAAACTCTGCGGGATGCATATGATGGACTCTTGCCGGATCGAGAAGGGCTTTCGCCATTTCGGCCATGACATTACTTGCGAGGATCACGTGGTCGATGCGGGGTTGGGTTTTGCCGTTAAAACCGACAAGGGCAGTGATTTCATCGGTCGTGAGGCGGTTATTGCCCGTAAAGAAAGTGGACCGCAAAGCCGGTTGGTTCAGTTCAAACTGACCGACTCTGAGCCGCTGTTGTTCCACAATGAACCCATTCTGCGGGATGGCGAATATGTGGGATATCTGAGTTCGGGCAACTACGGTCACACGCTGGGCGCGGCAATCGGCCTGGGGTATGTGCCGTGCGCGGGTGAAAAGGCAGCCGATGTACTGGCTTCTAGCTATGAGATCGACGTCTGCGGCGTGAAGGTCAAAGCCGAAGCATCCCTGAAGCCGATGTATGATCCCAAGTCCGAGCGTACAAAAGATTGAGCCGTAACTAGGGACGCTGCCCTCGCCGCCCTTTCCGGGCGACTCCCCCGGGATATTTGAAGCCAAATGAAGCAGGAATCCTTCATTCATCTGGCAATAAATATCCCGGAGCGCGAGGCAGAGCCTCGCATCTTGATGCTCAGACTTGGGTGCGACGTATCAGATTTCTTGATAGGGTTCTTCACAGTTTTCTTGGTTCCCAAAACCATTTGATTTGCCATAGAGGAAATGGGCACCAACCGGAGACCAAACGTGGCAGATACCCCCACACCAATGAACCGTGAAGATACGCCAAAGGGGTTGGCCTTAGCAGTAACGGCCTATGTTTTGTGGGGCTTTCTGCCTCTTTACATGAAAGCGATGGCGCATGTCGGGCCGGTTGAGATTGTGGCGCATCGGATCATCTGGTCAGTACCGGTCGCCGGGGCGCTGCTGGTCGTGTTGGGACGAACACAAGATTTGAAGGCGGCGCTGGGCAATCCGAAGATGTTGGGCATGGCGTGTTTGACGGCTGCGCTGATCTCAGTGAACTGGGCGATTTATGTTTGGGCCATTGCGAGCGGGAATGCGTTGGATGCGGCGCTGGGTTACTACATCAACCCGTTGTTCAGCATTGCGCTCGGCGCTGTGTTGCTGCGGGAGCCGTTGAACCGTGCGCAGCTTGTCGCTGTAGGATTGGCAGCGACGGGCGTTTTGGTACTGATCTGGCAGGCGGGCAGCCTGCCATGGGCAGCCTTGGGATTGATGGTGAGCTGGGGGTTCTACGCCTTCTTCAAACGTTCGCTTCCCATTGGGCCAAATCAGGGGTTTTTGCTTGAAGTGCTGATCCTGCTGATCCCGGCCTTAGCCTATGTGACGTGGCTGGGCGCGCAGGGGACGGGGCGCTTTGGGGTGTCGGCTTCGGATACGATGCTGCTGCTTGGCTGTGGTATCGTAACCGCGATTCCGTTGTTGGTTTATGCCAATGGGGCAAAGCTGGTGCGCCTGTCTACGATGGGGATTCTCCAATACATCGCGCCGACCATGATCTTCATCACCGCTATCACTATGTTCGGCGAGCAGATCGACCAAGGCCGCATGATCGCTTTTCCGATGATCTGGGCCGCACTTGTTATCTATTCGATCCCGATGATCCGGCAGATGCGCGCTCAGCCTTGATGCAGCAGATGGGCGGCGGTCTCTGCCCAGATCGCATAGGTTTTGGGACTGGGATGGTAGCCATCCGGTGCGGCCAGTGCAGGGTCGTCCGGTAAGTCGAGGGCCAGGTGCCGGGCTTGCGCATATTGTGCGACAACCTTTTGAAGCGCCCGGTCCAGCCTGGCTGCCTGTTGACCCAGCACCCAGGCCAGAGGGTGGGGCAGCGCGGGAAAGCGGTGCATCTGTGGAACCGCCATCACAACAACGCGACGCACCCTTAGTGGGCCGGTCAACAGTTCCATCAACCGGGCCTGTCGGTCTGCGAAGACCTTCGCAGATACAAGACGGGTCACGTCGTTGACGCCCAGGGCCGTGATTGCCATGTCGAAGGGACCGTCTAGGCCCTCCAGTCGGGCGATCGTGTCTTCGGTGGTGTGGCCAGTGGTGGCCTCCAGTTGCCATTCGACGCAGTAGTGACGGGATAGATTGCGCACCACGCATCCTGACAGAGCTTGTGTTTGTGTGCCAGCGCCCACCCCAGCAGCCGAACTGTCACCGGCAATCAGCAAGCGCAGGCGCGGACCGCGGCCGAAACGCCCGGCACGGGGGCCCGTCGGTTCGGGCAGCAGCCGCGCGTTGCGCCGCACGGCCAGCCCTTGTGCCGCCAAGACCGGCAGCAGCGGGACCCGCAGCAATTGATCGGCGGCGAAGGGCATCTTAACTGAGCGCGTCTTTGAACTTGAGGAACCGCGCGTCGGTCATAACGCGCGACATCATCGCTTCGCGCAGGGCGCCAACGCTCTTGTAGGGGCGCATGACGACCTCGAATTCCTGAATCAGACCATCGTCGCTCAGTGTGATCAGGTCAACACCCACCGCATCCAGTTCTCCGACCTTGCATTGGAATTCCAGCGCCCAGTCCTTGCCCTCTCCCATGATCCGGCGATAGTGGAAATCAGAAAACACCTGCCCCACATGCCCCAGCACGGCGGCCACGGGTTCGCGGCCCGTCCATGTGCTGTAGTAGGTTGGGGGCGAGAAGCGCACGTCCTCGGCCAGCAATTCATGGATCAGGGTTTCGTCTCCTTTGGCGACGACCTCTTGCATGCGGGCGATTGTGGGGTGCATGTGTTCTCCTCCGCTTTGGGCCAGATTTGCTGAACTGTTGAGTTCAGGCAAGCCCGACGTTGCGGGAGGTTGCGCTGTAGGATAGGCAGGCGCGCATGAGCGACGCCTATGATCCTCCCCTGACACCCTTGGATGTGCTGCACGAAGATGCCCACCTGATCGTGGTCAACAAACCTTCGGGGCTGCTATCCGTGCCAGGGCGGGGTGACCATCTGGCCGATTGCCTGCTGACGCGGGTTCAGGCCGCGTTCCCGCAGGCGCTGTTGGTGCATCGGCTGGATCGGGATACGTCGGGTGTGATGGTATTTGCGCAGACGCCCCATTCGCAGCGTCATCTGAGTATGCAGTTCGAAAAGCGTCAGACCCGCAAGACCTATGTCGCCCGCGTCTGGGGGCAGGTTGCTGACAAGACCGGCACCGTTGACCTACCGCTGATCGTCGATTGGCCCAATCGTCCGCGCCAGATGGTGTGTCATGAAACCGGCAAGCTCGCCGTGACCGACTGGCGCGTAGTAAAACATGAGGGTCAGACGACCCGCATCCGGCTGTTTCCGAAAACCGGCCGCTCGCACCAGTTGCGGGTGCATATGCAGGCGTTGGGCCATCCCATTCTAGGTGACCCGTTCTATGCCGAGGGTCCGGCGCGGGACTTCCCGCGCCTGATGCTGCATTCCGAGGAGTTAAGGCTAAAAAGCCCCGATGGAGGCGCATCGATGAAATTTCGCGCCAAGGCAGACTTTTAGAACAGCCCAACCCATAGCAGTTTCAAGTTCCCAAGGGATAATCGTCTTTTGCGCCGACGAGAGACGCAAGGTTGGCGGGCGGCCATGATCTCGCGCTCGATCTCGAAGGCGCGCAGCCTGTGGCCTTGGGACCATGGGCCCAATTGCAGTGTCATCATAACGTGATCGTCGCGGCTTGGCATGGGGACCTCCTTCATTTCATGTCCAATCTGGCGGGTCACTGCTGACACCACCTTGTCAGGGGGCTGTGTTAAGGTGTCAGCAGATCAACCCCGGAGACGCCGATGCGCCGCTCGACCCGCTTGTTTGAAATCATCCAGATCCTGCGCGCCACAGACGCGCCGGTCACAGCCGAGGCGCTGGCCGAAAAGCTCGAAGTGTCGGTGCGTACGGTGTACCGCGACATCGCCGCGCTTCAGGCGCAACGCACTCCGATCGAGGGAGAAGCCGGAGTCGGCTACATGATGCGGCGGGGGTATGACCTGCCGCCGCTGAATTTCGACGCCGAAGAGGTTGAAGCCCTGTGGGTGGGGTTGTCCATGCTGGCCCGAACGGGTGACAGCACCTTGCAACAGGCCGCCGATCGGGTGTGTCGCAAGATCGAAGCCCTGCGTGCGCCTGCGGATTGGCTGCAAGTAGCCCCCTGGGGCGCGCCAATGGATGACCCTGCCAAGGGATGTGTCCCGATTGTCAATTACCGTGAGGCGATCCGTTCGGAACGCAAACTGCGCATCACCTATGTGAACGCCGAAGGCCAGCGGACCGAACGTATCGTGCGGCCTGTCGCGTTGATCTACCACATCGAATGCACCATGCTGGCGGCGTGGTGCGAGCTGCGCAACGGGTTTCGCCATTTCCGCACCGACCGCATCTGGGCCTGCGCCCCGACCGAGGATCACTTTTGCGGGCAAGGCGCGCCTTTGCGCGCGATCTGGCAGGAACAGGACTATTGGACTGATCCCACGCCACCGCATTGAACGGCGTCATCCCGCCACGCTCACCCGATTGTTGCTTGAGCCTGCGCCCAAGTGGCGCGATACAATGGGGGAAAGAACGTGGCCCCGGCAAACGGGTGCCAGAGCAGAAGGTGAACTTATGACGATTTCCAAGTTTTTTGTTGCCGCCGGGCTCAGCTCGGCTTTGGTTCTGGGGGCCTGCACGGACCCCGGTACGCTGAACCTGCCCGCTGATCCCAATCAAAACGCCAAGCAAGGCGCGATTCTGGGTGGTCTGATCGGCGCTGGTGTCGGCGCGATTGCCAATGATTCTGACCCCTTGTTGGGTGCACTGGCCGGTGGGGCCATCGGGGCTGCCGGTGGCGGTATCATCGGTAACCAGTTGGACCAGCAGGCCGCCGAGCTACGCCAGCAACTGGCCAATGACGGTATCATCATCGTCAATGCCGGCGACCGCCTGATCGTGACCGTGCCAAATGACATCACGTTCAACACCGACAGCGCCACAGTGCGCCCGGCGCTGCGGGCCGACTTGGTGAAGGTCGGGCAGAACCTGAACAAATATCCCAACTCGAATATTCAGGTCATCGGCCATACCGACAGTGATGGCGAGGCATCCTATAATCAGGGTCTGTCCGAACGCCGTGCACGCTCGGTCGCGGATATCCTGCAAGCCAATGGCGTGAACGGATCGCGGATCACCACGATCGGTCTGGGTGAAAACCGTCCTGTCGCCTCGAACCTGACCGCCGCGGGCAAAGCGCAAAACCGCCGCGTGGATATCGAGATCACGCCCAACTGACGGGGCCGATCTGATAAGAGCGATTTATGCACATTGACTGCGCGTCAACCATGCTTTGGCGCGCAGCATTCTTGGACTAACTAAAAGGAAACGAACAACCCGGAGTTTCCTCATGTCCGAACCGATCCTGCTGGGCCTCTCTGGCTCATTGCGCAAAGACGCCACCAACCGCAAGCTGCTGCACGAGGCGGCACGCCTGTTCGAGGCGGGCACTTTCATTGACGCTGACCTGAACCTTCCCCTTTATGATGGTGATCTGGAGGCGCACGAGGGTATTCCCCCAGCGGTTCAAACACTGTCCGACCAGATCGCGCAGGCCCATGCGGTGATTATCTCGACCCCGGAATACAACAAAGGGCCGTCGGGTGTTCTGAAAAACGCGCTGGATTGGGTAAGCCGTACCAAGACAAAACCATGGGCTGACAAGCCGGTTGCCGTGATGTCGGCTGCCGCAGGTCGCGCCGGGGGTGAGCGCGCCCAGATGGTGCTGCGCGGCTTTATGGTGCCGTTTCAGCCACGCATTCTGCAAGGGCCGGAATTTCATCTGGCAGACAGCACCAATGAGTTTGATGAGGCTGGCCGGCTACGCAGCGACCGGTACGAGAACATGCTGCGGAGCCTGATGCAAAAATTGCGAGCCGAAGCAGGTCTCTGACCGGTTGTTCGGGATGCGCCGGATGCCTAGTCTGGCCCAATGCAACAGGACATCCAGACCGATATGATCGACCCAGCCCGCGCCTGTGCGATGCAGGCCGCGCTGGGTCAGAAACCCTCCATCTTGGCGGGCACAGATCTGCCCCCTTTCTTCCATCAGCTTTACTTCTGGACGCCCGAGCCGCCACAAGGACTGGGTCGCGACGGCCATCCGAAACGGGGCGGCCTGATCCCCGATATGGGCCTGCCACGCCGTATGTGGGCGGGGGGGCGGCTGAGCTTCCACACCCCTCTGGTCGCCGGTGAGCGGGCCGAGCGTCGCTCTGTCTGCGAAAGCACCGCGCGGAAAACCGGACGCAGCGGGCCTTTGGGATTTGTGACACTGCGCCATGAGATCTCGCAGCGGGGCAGGCTGTGCGTGACCGAATGGCAGGATCTGGTCTACCGCGAAGACCCAACTGGCCCGGCCCCGACACCCCCGAAGGCGCGGACAGATGAGACCGAGACGCAGCAAGTCGCCTTCGACACCACGTTGCTGTTTCGATACTCGGCACTGACCTTCAATGGCCACCGTATCCACTATGATCTGGATTACGCGCGCGATGTCGAAGGCTATGCGGGGCTGGTCGTTCACGGCCCGCTATTGGCGCAGTTGCTGATGCTGTTTGCCGAGGCGCGGATGGGATCTTTGGCGCGGTTTTCCTTCCGGGCGTCGTCGCCGCTGATGCATTTCGAAACCGCAACCTTGTGCCGGAACGGATCCGACATGTGGGTGCGCGGCCCCGATGGGCGTCTATGTATGCAGGCTGAGGCGCATCCTCGGTCAGAGTGACGCTTCGGGGCGGAAGTCCTCGGGGATCGTGTCGCGTCCCTCCAACATTAGATCGGCCATGACCTCGGCCACTTTCGGGGCCATGCCGAAGCCAATCTTGAACCCTCCGTTGGCGATGAACTGTCCATAATGCAGCGGATGTGCCCCCAGCATCGGGGCGCGGCTTTTGCTGCGTGGGCGAACCCCGGCCCAGCGTTCGATTACTTCGGCCCCGTGCAGCAGCGGCACGGCCCGGATGGCGCGGTCCAGCACGTCGTCCAGTGCTTCATCGGTGCTGTTTGGATCGTCATACTCACGTTCGGAGGTCGACCCAATCGCCAGCGTGCCATCCGCATGGGGGACAAGGTGAATGGCATCG
Source organism: Ruegeria sp. BK1 (assembly GCF_056535645.1). NCBI lineage: Bacteria > Pseudomonadati > Pseudomonadota > Alphaproteobacteria > Rhodobacterales > Roseobacteraceae > Ruegeria > Ruegeria sp. BK1. The sequence goes on from NZ_JBQFIS010000001.1 coordinate 3,278,960, forward strand.
GCAAAAAGCTGCGGCACTTCTCCGGCATCAAATCGCAAAAGGGCGGCTTGTCCTTTTACGCCATTGCCGACCGTCCTGCCCAAGGCGGTATTTAGTTCCTGTAAACCGGCCAAACCGGTGGCGTGGACAACCTGACCTGCGTCCGGCGCGTCGGACTGCACATGTACACCCATCACTTGCAACGCTGCGACCAACGCGGCACAGGCCCGGCGCGGGTGCATCCGCGCGCTGAGCGTGTCGTGGATCACAAATCCGGTCGGACTGGGCGGGCACCATGCGCCGACCTCTGTGGTCCTGACCACACGCCACTCGGCCCGACCCTGCCATAGTTCGGCCGCTGTCACCGCGCGAGCGTGGGCCAGATCCAACGTGCGTTGATCCGCGATGGGTTGCAGCCGCCCCAATCGCCCATAACCCGGTGAGACGCCGCCTGTGGCCTCAACCTGCGTCCAGAACGGTTCGGCCATGATCAGGCTGTCGAATTGAAAGGCTTTCTTGGCGTTCCAGTTCTCGGGCACGTGCGGGGCCAGCGCACCCACTAACCCGCCGCTGGAACCTGCGCCGGGGCCAAACGGGTCCACCACCTGAACCTTGGCGCCACGTCGGGCGCAGGTCCAAGCGATGGACAGGCCAAAGATACCCGCGCCCCGCACCGTCACATCGACCATTGCCAAACCTCATTTCCTTGTTCAGTGTCGCGCCGCTTAGCTACAGGATTCCCCGATGGCAGACCAGCGTGCCGAACTGACATGGCGGGACGGGCAGATCCCCGTCTCGGACCGTTTCGACGATCCCTATTTCTCGCTCCAGAACGGTCTGGAGGAAACGCGGCATGTCTTTCTGGCGGGCAATGATCTGCCTGCACGGTTCGTGCCGGGGATCCGCATAGCCGAGCTGGGATTCGGCACCGGGCTGAACATGCTGACGGTCTGGTCTGCGTGGGAGATCTCGGGCCAGACAACCCCGCTGAGTTTCACCAGTTTCGAGGCCTACCCCATGGGTCGCGATGACATGGCCCGCGCGCTGGACGCCTTTCCCGATCTGACCCCGTGGGCCGAGCGGTTTCTAAGCGCATGGCAGGGTGGGGCTTGTGATCTGAGCACCCTGCGGCTGGAGGTGATCGAAGGCGATGCGCGGAAGACTCTGCCTGCGTGGTCCGGGCAAGCGGATGCGTGGTTTCTAGACGGGTTCTCGCCTGCCAAAAACCCTGAACTATGGGGCTCAGACCTGATGCAACAGGTGGCGGATCACACGGCCAAAGGCGGCACTGCGGCGACCTATACGGCGGCCGGGTTTGTTCGGCGCGGACTGGCCGATGCGGGCTTCACCGTGGCGCGAACCCCCGGATATGGCCGCAAACGTCACATGACCCGCGCGGTGAAGGAATGAGCCAGCAGAACAATATCCGCGCCGGTATCGCGCTGATGATCGCGGCGACGGTTGTGTTTGCGTTGCAGGACGGGATCTCGCGCCATCTGGCGGCGACCTACAACACCTACATGGTCGTCATGATCCGCTATTGGTTCTTTGCGGCTTTTGTGATCGCATTGGCCGCACGCGCGCCCGGAGGGCTAAAGGCAGCGGCACAGACCAGCCAGTTGGGCTTGCAGGTCTTCCGGGGCGTCTTGCTCGCGGTCGAGGTTTGCGTGGCCGTGTTCGCCTTTACAGTGCTGGGCCTGATCGACAGCATGGCGGTGTTCATCTGCTATCCGCTGTTGGTGGCAGCGCTCAGCGGGCCGGTTCTGGGCGAAAAGGTTGGCTGGCGACGTTGGCTGGCGATCGGGGTGGGGTGCGTCGGCGTTCTGATCATCCTGCAACCGGGGGTGGGCGTGTTCAACCCGTGGGCCATTGTGCCGCTGATCTCGGCCTTTTTGTTTGCGTTGTATGGCCTGCTGACCCGCTATGCTGCCCGCAAGGACAGTGCGGCCACCAGTTTCTTTTGGACCGGCATAGCCGGGGCAGTGGCGATGACCCTGGTCGGCATGTGGTTCTGGGAGCCGATGGCCCGTGCCGATTGGGCGTGGATGTTACTGCTTTGCGTCGGAGGTGTCTCGGGTCACTGGCTATTGATCAAATGCTATGAGCTGGCCGAGGCCAGCGCGGTGCAACCTTTTGCCTATTTTCATCTGGTCTGGACCGCTATCATCGGTATCTCGATCTTTGGCGAAGCCCTGCGCGCCGAGGTCATTCTGGGCGCAGCTTTGGTCGTTGCGGCGGGCCTCTTTACCCTATGGCGCGAACGCCGCCAGGGTTGAACCCGTCAGCTCTTGCGAGAACGGCACCGGCAGGGCAGGCTGCCCCAGCCGTGCGCGGTAAACCGGCAAGCTTTCCGCCACGCGCATCACGTAGTTACGGGTTTCGCTGAAGGGGATGGTCTCAATCCAGTCGACCACGTCAATCTCGCCTGCCCGCGGGTCGCCATAGCGTTCCATCCACGAGATCGGACGGCCCGGCCCGGCGTTATAGCCAGCCGCCATCATCACCACATTGCCGTTGAAGTCCTCGGCCAGACCGGACAGGTAATTCGCCCCCAGCTTGGCGTTATACTGCCAGTCCGACGTGAGGCTCGAGGTCTTGTGCCCGCTAAGGATGCCCAGATTCCGCGCCACGTTCTGGGCGGTGGCGGGCATCACCTGCATCAGTCCCCGCGCACCTGCGCCGCTAATCACGACGGGGTCAAATTCGCTTTCGCGACGGGCAATGGCCAGCGTCATCTCTTTGGCCATCGGAAGACCCAGATCAGCCACCGGATGCACCGGGTAATAGGCCGCAGGCAAAACAATGCCCACTGTGGCCGCGCGCTTGGCAATCATTACGGCCAGATGGGGTTCTTTCAGTTCAATGGCCAAATCGCCCAGTTGGTTGGCTTGCGTGGAGTCCAGGCTTTCGACCAGATGAGTCAGGAACCGTTCCGACAGGTTGTCCTCACCAGCCTGCAACAGCAATAAACCGGCCTCTAACACGCTGGAATCGGCAAAATCCGCCTGCTTCCAATGTGGTGCCCGGCGCGGGTTCGCCAATTCGCTGTCAAATGGACGCCCAATCTGTTCGGCCGCCAGCAAACCATAGAATGAAGTCTGATAGTCCGCCCCCATCGCATAGGCCGCATAAGCCTTGTCCGCATCGCCCAGCGCCGCGTAGGCTCGCCCCAGCCAATACCCGCCGCGTCCTTTCGAGATCGGAGATGCCACTGCATCCGAGAAATTCTGGAAATGCCGCACCGCAGTGGCCGGGTCATTCAGTTTCCGCAGCGCCAGAAACCCGGCCAGCCACTCCAGATCGGCATAGCCATACCCATTTTCGGGCGTCATATGGTGATTGGCCGCGATTTCATAGGCTTTGGCCGCGCTGCCATTGCGCATCTCAAGCCGCGCCAGCCGGCGGCGGCCCTCGGCCCATTTGTCGGGCTCACCCAGTGCATCGGGCCCGGTCGAGCGCGCGAGCATCAGGTCAATCGCGCTGTCGTCCAGCTCTTTCTTGTCGCGCCAGACAAAGCGGTCAAAGGCCAGCCCAGGCGCATCCACCAGTGATTTAGGCACTGCGGCAACCTTGCCATCCACGCCGGGCTGGCGTTTTTGCAAGGCGATCCGCGCCACGGCCAGCTTGCGCTGATCGGCACTAACCAAAGGCAGCATCTGCCCCGCACTGACCAGATGGCCATCCCACAGCATCCGATCCAGCCGTGCCGTGTGATGAGGCCGCAGCATCGCCTCAAAATTCTCAAGATAGTTTTTTTGCAGACCCGCCCCCATGGGCATGGTCCGCCATGCGGTCACGATATCGGCCTCGGCATCCCCGGTGCGTCCCTTGGCCTTTAGTGCCACGGCGTAGTTCAGCGCCCCTTCAGCGGTTTGCGGAGGGAGGTCGTCATAGAACTTCACCACCCGGTCGGGATCAGCCCCGGTAAAGGCTGGCTCGCTCTTGCGCCGCAACCAGGCCAGGCCAGGCCAATCAGGACGTCGATCCAGAAATACCAGTACATCGCCCGAGGTCCCGAACCCTTCACGCAGCCAATGCCAGACGATGATATCGCGCGACACCGATCCTCGTGCACCGGATTCGCGCAACGCTGCGTTCCAATCACCCTTGCGCATCTCATTCATCCCGGCGCGCAGATCACCCACCGCGTCGGCCCTTGCTTGCCCGAATGAAATCAGAATCACAGCTGTCAAAAGCGCCAGAACGCGTGTCATGCCTTGCATTTCCCAACCAACCAAGGATAGAGCCATTCAGGATAAACCTTGCACCGCCGGGATCAACACACATCGCCAAGATTGTGATGCCGCGCGAGGCAAAAAATTGCTAACCGCACACCAAGGAGCGTGTCATGTTCAAAGGCTCAATGCCAGCCCTCGTCACCCCGTTCACAAACGGCGCGTTGGACTTGGATACGCTCAAACACTTGGTCGAGTGGCACATTCAGGAAGGCTCGACCGGATTGGTCCCTGTAGGCACGACGGGTGAAAGCCCCACGCTCAGCCACGATGAACATGAAACCGTCGTGGCCGAGGTGGTCAAGGCCGCCGCCGGACGCGTGCCGGTTATCGCGGGCGCGGGTTCAAACAACACGGTCGAAGCCATCCGCTTTGTGCAATTTGCTCAAACGGTTGGGGCAGATGCGGCTCTTGTCGTGACCCCATACTACAACAAGCCTACGCAAAAAGGGCTGATCGCACATTTCCGCGCGTTGCATGAATGCGCAGATATCCCGATCATCATCTACAATATTCCGGGTCGTTCGGTCATCGACATGTCACCCGATACCATGGGCGAGCTGGCAAAGTTGCCGCGTATTATCGGCGTCAAAGATGCGACAGGCGATCTGGCACGGGTCAGCCAGCAACGCGCCACCTGCGGTCCGGATTTCTGCCAGTTGTCGGGCGAGGACGCCACAGCGCTGGGCTTCAACGCCCATGGCGGCGTCGGCTGCATCTCGGTTACTGCAAACGTAGCCCCCAAACTCTGCGCCGAGTTCCAGCAGGCCACGCTCGCGGGCGACTATGCCAAGGCGCTGGACTATCAGGACCGTCTGATGCCTCTGCACGAGGCGATCTTCATCGAACCCGGCCTTGTCGGTGCCAAATACGCACTGTCCAAACTGGGCTTGTGCAGCACCGAGGTCCGCTCGCCGCTCACGGAATTGGAAGACAGCACCAAAGCCGCGATCGAGGCTGCGATGAAACACGCGGGCCTGCTGTAACGCCGGGCCTCAACTCGGGTCCGAACTTCATCTGGCCATAAATATCCCGGGGGTGAATTGAGCCGCAGGCTCAAGAGGGGGCTGGCCCCCTCATGCCCTATCGTTTGCCGTAATACAGCCCAACAACATGTTCGGCCTGCGCAAAGAACAACCAGCGTGACACCGCAACTCCTGCCAAATGAGACAACACCGCCAAGGCGGCAAAGAAATGGCTGAACGGCAGAACCAGCAGTAACACCGGGACCATGAAGGCCAGAACAAACGCGATGATGCGCAGTTTCTCGGCGTGTTTGCGACCCACCACAAAGACGAATTCGCGCAGAAGGTAGTTGGTTCCCGTATGCGGCGGTTCAAAGGCCCGTACCGCGCCGCGTGCACCCAAACCGGTGGCAGTGCCAAGGTCTGTGCCAGAGGTGGCAAAGGCTTTGTCCCCTAGCCACCAATAAAATGCCTGAACAAACGCCGCCGCCAGCAAAAGTGGAACTGCGAGGCTCGTCTGACCCGCCAAGAGCGCCCCACCAGCAAGGCTGAAGCTGAGAAACATGGCTGGTGTCAGTTTCATGTTCCAGCGCGGGATCGTTTTGAGTTGGGTATAGATCATCGAGGTTGTGAAAACGGTCGCCAAGGCGAATCCGGCGCCGATAAGGCCGAAAAGCCCCCAACGCTGGCCAAAGAAAACAAGACCAATGGCATAAAGCCCCATCACGAGCAAAGCGATCACAGCACACCAACCCTCACGGCTGAGCCAGCTGGAACGCCATTGGGTGAATGCCTTCAAAGCCCGTTCCGGGTGGCCAAGGTGGAAGGTCGAGGCCATCAGCCCTCCGACCGACAGGCCGTAGGCGATGACAAAAAACACAAAGGCCACCCAGCCCGAAACGTCAGGCATCCCGAGGCCCAGAAAGAACAGCAACCCAAATCCCAGGCCTGAAAGTGTGGTGAAGATGATGACGGAAGGGGCTGGATGCATCAGAGCTTCTCCAGTGTTTTATCGAGCCAACCAAGGAAGCCTTTGGGTTCTTCAGCGACTGGGGCCAGAAGCGGGGCGAGGATGTCGATCTGGTCCTCAATCTGGTCCTTGGGCCGCGGCGGCAGGTATTTGTTGACGGGTTTGGTGCCCATTTCGGGCATCAGATCCATGCCCTCGCGTTCGGCGACCAGCTTGCTGACATCGCTTTCCGGGTCGCCGAGGTCTCCGAAATGACGAGCGCCGGCGGGGCAGGTGCGCACGCAGGACGGCACGCGATCCACCTCGGGCAGGTTCTCATTATAGATGCGATCCACGCAGAGGGTGCATTTCTTCATCACTCCCTCCGCCCGATCCAATTCGCGCGCGCCATAGGGGCAGGACCACGCACAAAGCCCGCACCCAATGCAGTCGCTTTCATTGACCAGAACGATCCCGTCCTCGACCCGTTTATAGCTGGCCCCGGTGGGGCAGACGGTGACGCAGGGGGCATCCTCACAATGCAGGCAAGACTTGGGGAAGTGGATGAGTTGTGCGGGACCTTCAGCGGGTCGCACCTCGTAGGAATGCACGCGGTTGAGGAATGTGCCCGAAGGGTCGGCCCCATAGGCGTCCTGATCCGACAGTGGCGCGCCGTAGTTTTCGGTGTTCCAGCCTTTGCAAGAGATCACACAGGCGTGGCAACCGACGCAGGTGTCAAGGTCGATGACGAGGCCCATTTTGCGGTCGGTCGATGAGGGGAGCTGGGTCATGTGCTTTGACCTCCGCGTAGGTGGTGAGGGTCGGTGCGAGGGGCCAGCCCCTCGCGCTCCCCGGGATATTTTTGGCCAGATGAAGATTGGATCCTGCTCATTTGCCAACCTTCCATGCCAAGTCCTTGGGGCCGGTGCCGACTGGGGACTGAATCGGGGCGAATTCCGGCTGGCTTTCGGCGTCGGATGGCGGATCGGCCTTTTTGATCTTCACCTTGAGGTCGAACCACGCGGCCTGCCCGGTGATCGGGTCCGAGTTGGCCCAGCGCATTCCGTCGCCTTTTGGGGGGAGGAGTTCATGGATCAGGTGGTTCAGCAAGAAGCCCTTGGTGGCTTCGGGCGCGTCCACTTGCAGGGCCCATGCGCCTTTCCGTTTGCCGATTGCGTTCCACGTCCAGACGGTGTTGTCGTTGAGCGCGGCCATCTCCATCACCGGAACGGTGATTTCGCCGTGGGGCGAGGTGACTTTGGCCCAGTCGCCGTCTTGTAGCCCGTGTTCACGCATCAGTTTGGTCGGCACGTAGAGCGGGTTGCGTCCATGGAGTTGCCGTAGCCACGCGTTCTGGGTGCCCCAGGAATGGTACATCGCCATCGGGCGTTGGGTCAGGGCGTTGATGGTGAAGCCTTCGTTGCCCTGCTGGTCGGTCTCGTACCAGATGGGCAGCGGGTCCATCGTGTCTTTGAGGCGCTGACGCAGTTGCTCGGGGGGTTGTTTGTCTCCGTGCCCTTCGGCGGCCAGTTGGAACTTGCGCATCGGCTCGGAGTAGAGCTGAAACAGATAGGGTTGCGGGCTGTCATAGAGGCCCATGCTGACCGCCCAGTCCTGATAGGCCGTGTTCCACGGTTTGTAGTAATCCGCACCTTCGGGGATATGGGCGACGTAGAAACCGCCATTGTCTATATAGCGGTTCAGCTGGTCTGGATTGACCGCGCCGCGCCCTTCTTTGTCGCCATCCTCGCCCCGGAAACCCGCAAGCGGTCCGATGCCCGGTTTGCGTTCGTGGTTGACGATATAGTCGGCGTAGTCCTTCCATTTGGGCGTGCCGTCTTCGTTTGTGAAGCCCGGCAGGCTCATGCGGTTGGCCAGTTCGATCAGAACCGACTGGAACCCGCGCACGTCGCGGTCGGGCTCGACCACTGGCCAGCGGATCGCGTCGGCGGCGGCATCGGCCTCGCAGATCGGGCGGTCCAGCAGCGAGATACAGTCGTGCCGTTCGAGATAGGTGGTGTCGGGCAAGATCAGGTCGGCATAGGCCACCATTTCCGAGGAATAGGCATCCGAGTAGATGATCTTAGGGATGACATATTTGCCGTCTTCGGTTTTGGCCGAAAGCATCTCCATCACGCCCTTGGTGTTCATGGAGGAGTTCCACGACATGTTCGCCATATACATGAACAGCGTGTCGATCTTGTAGGGATCACCAGCGGCGGCGTTCGAGATCACCATATGCATCAGCCCATGGGCCGACATCGGGTTTTCCCAGGTGAACGCCTTGTCGATGCGCTGCGCGTTGCCGTGTTCGTCCAGCAGCAGGTCTTCGGGGCCGCGTGGGAAGCCAAGGTGCGGGCCTTCCAGAGGGCGACCGGGGCGGCGGTCTCCGTGCGGGGTGGGGTGCGCCTCGACCGGTTTGGGGTAGGGTGGTTTGAAGCGGAAACCGCCGGGGACCTCGACCGTGCCCAGCAGGATTTGCAGCACGTGCAGGGCGCGGCAGGTCTGAAAACCGTTGGCATGGGCTGAGATGCCGCGCATGGCGTGGAAGCTGACCGGGCGGCCTGTCATTTTCGAATGTTTTTCGCCCCGGAAGTCGGTCCATTCGTGGTCCAGCTCGATCGCCTCGTCAAAGGCGACGCGCGCGATTTCGGCCGCAATCGCGCGGATGCGTTTGGCCGGGATGCCGCAGCGGTCGGCGACTTTTTCGGGGGCGTGGTCGTCGGACAGGTATTTCTCGGCCATCAGGTGAAAGACCGGGCGGTGCGTAACGCCGTCTTTGTCATAGGTGGCTGACAGGTCCGGACGGACACCGGGTTTGTCAAAGGCAGTTGGTTCGCCAGTCACGCGGTCGATGACAAGTGGCTTGCCGTCGTCGTCGCGCAGGAACAGCCCCTTCTCGGGGCCTTCGGCGGCGTTCACCAGAACAGGCGCGTTTGTGTAGCGGCTTAGATAGTCGAGGTCGATCCTGCCCGCTTTCATCAGCACATGAATCAGCGACAGGATGAACAGACCGTCGGTGCCGGGCGTAATCCCGACCCAATCGTCGGCCACCGCGTTATAGCCCGAGCGGATCGGGTTCACCCCGATCACCCGCGCGCCGCGTGCTTTGATCTTGCCGATGCCCATCTTGATCGGGTTGCTGTCATGGTCTTCGGCCACACCAAACAGCATGAACAACTTGGTGTGGTCCCAATCGGGCTGGCCGAACTCCCAGAACGCGCCGCCCATTGTGTAGATTCCGCCCGCCGCCATGTTGACCGAGCAGAACCCGCCATGGGCTGCATAGTTGGGAGTGCCGAAATTCTGCGCCCAGAAGCTGGTGAAACTTTGGCTCTGGTCGCGGCCGGTGAAGAAAGCCAGTTTTTGCGGGGCTGTCTCGTGCAGCTCGTTCAGCCAGCCGACAGCGGTGCTGATCGCTTCGTCCCACTCGATCTCGCGGAACTCGCCCGAGCCACGCGGGCCGACCCGGCGCAGCGGTTTGCGCAAGCGCGAGGGCGCGTTAACCTGCATGATTCCCGCGCTGCCCTTGGCACACAACACACCCTTGTTGACGGGGTGATCGCGGTTGCCCTCGATATAAGCAACTTTGCCGTCTTTCATGTGGACGTTGATGCCGCAGCGGCAGGCGCACATGTAGCAGGTGGTCTTGCGGACCTCGTCGGAAACCTTGGGCGAGGTGTCGATCACTGGCTGGTTCAAATGCGCCCCCTTTTCATCTTGCGACCCGATCATTCCCACGTTTTACGAAAAATCGGAATAATTTTTTCGTTTTTACGCCTTTGGACGACTTATGTCCCGGCATCATTGTGTTGCGCCTGAACGGCGGTGACGGCGATCATGTGCAGGATGTCTTCGGACGAACAGCCGCGCGACAGGTCGTTTGCGGGTTTCGCCAGCCCTTGCAGTACCGGGCCGATCGCCTCGACCCCACCGATGCGCTGGGCGATTTTATAGCCGAGGTTCCCAGCATTCAGGCTGGGGAAGACAAAGACATTTGCCTCACCCTTGAGCGGTGACTCTGTGGCCTTGGTTGCGGCGACTTCGGGAACGAAGGCGGCGTCGAATTGCAGCTCTCCGTCGATCAGCAAGGTTGGGTCCTTGGCGCGTGCGATCTGTGTGGCCTCGACGACTTTGGACACTTTGGGATGTTCTGCGCTGCCCGAGGTGGAGAAGGACAGCATCGCTACGCGCGCCGTATCGCCGGTCAGGGTGGTGTAGGAATCAGCCGAGGCACGGGCGATTTCCGCCATCTCTTGCGCGTCTGGGTCCACGACCAAGCCGCAATCGGCGAAGATGCGGGCGCCTTTGACGTCGTGATGGTCCTGACAGAACAGCATCAGGAAGAAGCTGGACACCATCGCGGCCTCGGGCGCGGTGCCGATGATCTGCAACGCGGCGCGCACGGTGTCCGAGGTGGTTTCGACCGCTCCGCCGACCGTGCCGTCGGCGATATCCTGTTGTACCAGCATGGCAGCATAGGTCAGGCGGTTGGTGATCTGCTGGCGCGCCTCATCCAGCGTCAGGCCCTTGTGCTTGCGCCGCTCATGCAGGGCCTGTGCAAGGCCGGGCGTCAGGTCAGAGGTGGCCGGGTCATGAATGTCGATCCAATCCGGGTCATATCCCTCGTGTGCGCTGAGAAGGGCCGAAACCTCGGCCCTGTCTCCGATCAGTATGATCCGCGCAACATTCTCTTTCACGGCCTTGACGGCCCCTTCGACAACGCGGGGATCGTCGCCCTCGGACAGGGCGATGATCTTGTCCGACGCGCTTGCCGTCCCGAGAATGGCGCGCAGAGGCTTCACGCGGATTACGCCCCGGCCTGCGGGGTCATGTCATCGGCGGTGACGCCTGCAACGGCCACTGGTTTCTTCATCGCGTCGCGGCGGAAGGGTTCACCCAGTTCTTGGTTGATCATGGCTTCGATCAGGGTAGTGATGCCGTTCTTCTGGTCCTCGATGGCCTGATTCAGGGCCGCTGTCAGCTCGTCCATGGTGCGTGCCACCACGCCTTTCAGACCGCACGCCTGCGCGATACCGGCGAAAGAGACCTTGGTGTCCAGCTCGGTGCCCACAAAGTTGTCGTCGAACCACAGGGTCGAGTTCCGTTTCTCCGCCCCCCACTGATAGTTGCGGAAGACGATCTGCGTAATCGCGGGCCATTCTTCGCGCCCAATGGCGGTCAGTTCGTTGACCGCGATGCCAAAGGCACCGTCGCCCGCAAAGCCCACAACCGGCACGTCGGGGCAGCCGATCTTAGCCCCCATGATCGAGGGCAGGCCATAGCCGCAGGGCCCGAACAGGCCCGGGGCCAGATATTTGCGGCCATCTTCGAAGGACGGATAAGCGTTGCCGATGGCGCAGTTATTGCCGATATCGGACGAGATGATCGCCTCTTTCGGCAGGGCGGACTGGATCGCGCGCCACGCCATGCGGGGGCTCATCCAGTCGGGCTTGGCTGCGCGAGCGCGCTGGTTCCATGTGGTGCCTGGATCGTCATCTTCGTGGTCCATGCTGGACAGTTGCTGCGCCCAAGCGGATTTCTTCTGAGCGATTTTCGCCTTGCGCTCATCGCGACCGGCGTCGCCAGCTGTGTCGCTGAGATTTGCCAGAATGCCATTGGCCACCTTGGCCGCATCGCCGATGATGCCAACCGAGACCTTTTTGGTCAGGCCGATCCTATCCGGGTTGATGTCGACCTGAATGATCTTGGCATCCGCCGGCCAGTATTCCATGCCGTAGCCCGGCAGTGTCGAGAACGGGTTCAGACGGGTGCCGAGGCACAGAACCACATCGGCCTCGCTAATCAGCTCCATACCCGCCTTTGAACCGTTATAGCCCAGCGGGCCAGCGAACAGCGGGTGCGAGCCGGGGAAGGCGTCATTGTGCTGGTAGCCGACACATACCGGCGCATCCAGACGCTCGGCCAGGTCTTTCGACGCTTCGATGCCGCCTTCGGACAGAACCACGCCCGCACCGTTCAGGATCACTGGATTCTTGGCGTTCGACAGCAGCTCGGCCGCCTGCGCCACGGCGCTTTCGCCGCCTGAGGGACGCTCGAATTCCACAATCGCGGGTAGGTCGACGTCGATAACTTGAGTCCACATATCGCGCGGGATGTTCAACTGCGCAGGGGCGCTGGCGCGTTTGGCCTGCATGATCACGCGGTTCAGAACCTCGCACACGCGGGTCGGATCGCGGACCTCTTCCTGATAGGCGACCATGTCTTCGAACAGTTTCATCTGCTCGACTTCCTGGAAACCACCCTGACCGATGGTCTTGTTCGCGGCCTGCGGCGTGACCAGCAGCAGCGGGGTGTGGTTCCAATAGGCGGTTTTGACGGCGGTGACAAAGTTGGTGATACCGGGGCCGTTCTGCGCGATCATCATCGACATCTTGCCGGTGGCGCGGGTATAGCCGTCGGCCATCATACCGGCGCTGCCTTCGTGTGCGCAGTCCCAGAACATGATCCCCGCTTTGGGGAACAGGTCTGAGATCGGCATCATGGCCGAGCCGATGATCCCGAACGCATGTTCGATCCCGTGCATTTGCAGAACCTTAACAAAGGCCTCTTCGGTGGTCATTTTCATCTGGTTGATCTCCGCGCATATATGAGTTTGGCCGGGCTGGCAGCCCCGCCTTTAGATATGGTTTTGGCGCAAGGGACAGGGTCGCGTTAGGGCCAGAAGTCAGGGCGGGTTAGGTCCAGATCGAAGTCAAGCTTTGCGGATCGTCTCGGCGATCCGTTTCACGCCTGGATCAATTCGGTCCTGTGGGATCGAAGAATAACCCAGACGATAGAAATTCCGCGGCCGGTTTGCGCCAGAAAAGAAGGGCGCGCCGGGCTCGATATGCACGCTCTGGTCTTGTAAGGCTCGGGCCAGATCGGTCGTGTCTATATGCTCGGGGGCTGACATCCACAGAGACGAGCCACCCATGATCCCCCGACCGGCGACGGTCAGACCATGGATTTCAACCGCCTTGTCCATCGCTGCGCGTCGATACGCCAGCGCTTTGGACATGCGCCTGATCTGTGCATCGTAATGGCCAAGCGACAGGAAATAAGCCGCCGTGCGCTGGACATGCCCCGGCGGGTGGCGCAGAACCAGCGACCGAAGGGCACGGGCTTCGCGAATGAACGGCGCGGACCCGACCATGTAGCCAAGGCGCAGTCCGGGAAACAGCGACTTCGAGAAGCTGCCTACATAGATCACCCGCCCGTCCTGATCCATGGATTTCAGCGCCGGAGAGGGTGCACCCAAAAAGGCCATCTCGAATTCATAGTCATCTTCGACCACCATCGCATCCAAAGCGCGGGCGCGCTCCAGCAACGCAGTGCGGCGTTCGATCGGCATGGTCGCGGTGGTGGGGCTTTGGTGGCTGGGGGTGGTAAAGATCACATCGGTCTGCTCGGGCAGCGCATCCGGTGGCAGCCCGTCACGGTCCACGGCGACCGGCGCCACTTTGCAGTCGGAATGGTTCAGCAGATCGCGCAGAGCATAATAGCAAGGGTCCTCGATCACCGCCGTTCGGTTGCGGTTCAATAAGATACGCGAGGCCAACCACAATGCGTTCTGCGCGCCCAGCGTGATCAGAATCTCCTCGGGTCTTGCGGCGATCCCGCGGCGGGGTAGGGTATGGCGGGCGATGAATTCGACCAGAAGAGGGTCGTCCTGATCCACATAATCCCCGGTCAGGGAATCGAAATCCTTGTGCCCCAGCGCCCGCACCGCACACAGGCGCCAATTGGCATGATCGAACAGCGACCGGTCGGCCTGACCGTAGATGAACGGATAGCGGTAATCGCGCCAGTCGCTGGGCTTTGTCAGAGTGTCCCCGTCCGAAAATTTGCGTGCCAGGGCGGTGCTCCAATCCACAGTCTCGTCGCCGCGCGGGGTGGGCGTGTATTTCGGGGGAACCGGCGCGTTTTCCGACACATAATACCCCGACCGCCCCTTGGCTGTTAGATAGTCATTGGCCAGAAGTTCCGTATAGGCCAACGTCACCGTGATCCGGCTGACGCCCAGATGGGCAGCCAGTTTGCGGGATGAGGGCAGTTTCTCACCCACATGAAAACGGCCCGACAGGATACCTTCGGCAATCATCTGCTGGATCTGCGCTTGCAGAGTGCCCTGACCGTTGAGTTCCAGAAAGAAAGTGTCGACCGATATCCCCATGCGTATCTTATAGGGTGGACTTATGGAGGGAGCAATCTGGACTTACGCATTTTTGACTGTTGACGGGGCGATATGAATAACCTAAATACCTAAAAATCTAGTTTAATGGAGTTGTAAAATGTGGGAAGCCGCCGCTGCGGGATTTTCTGCCATGGGGTCCGAGGCCCGGTTGAAGGTTCTAAAAACGCTGGTCCGCGCCGGTGAGGCCGGTCTGACGGTTGGAGAGATCCAGGACCGAACCGGGATTGCACCGTCAACGCTGGCACATCACCTGCGGTTTCTGGCCGCCGGAGGGGTGGTGCAGCAGGAGAAGATCGGCCGAACAACGATCAACCGCGCGAACTATGACGAGTTGAGGAAACTGGCGCAGTTTATCCTGTCCGAGTGCTGCGCCGACGAAGTGGGAAAGGCCGCAAACGATGGCTGAGCTAACACAAAACCCGAAGGTTCCGGCGAAAGTTGCGCTGGACCTGATCAAGACACCTTGGGCGGTGATCTTGGTCCTTCTGATTGGGGTAGCCGTTCTGGACCCGGCCAATTGGACCGAAGTGGTAACGTTTGCAGGCAAGGCTCTGGCGCATACCGGGCAGTATATCCTCTTTGCCGTGTTGTTACTGTCTTACCTCAAAGCCACCGGGGCCGAGGTCATGGTCGCGCGTGCCTTTGAGGGGCGCGAGACGCGGATGATTTTCCTCGCCGCTTTGTTCGGTGGCCTTGCCCCGTTCTGTTCATGCGAGGTGATCCCCTTCATCGCCGGTCTGCTGGCGCTGGGCGCGCCTTTGTCGGCGGTGATGGCGTTTTGGTTGAGCTCACCGCTGATCGACCCGCCGACCCTGCTGATCACGGCGGGCGCGCTGGGTTGGCCGTTTGCCATAGGCAAGGCCGTCGCCGCCGTTGCTTTGGGCCTGTTCGGAGGCTTCGTGGTGCGCGCGCTGATGCGTGGCGGAGCGTTCGCGGAGCCTCTGCGCGTTTACAAACCCGCCGGGTGCTGCGGCTGTGGTCCGAAACAGGACGACAAGCCGGTCTGGAAATTCTGGCAGGAACCGGAACGCCGCACGCGGTTCCGAGCTGAATTTGTCCAGAACGGGATGTTCCTGCTGAAGTGGCTGGCTTTGGCCTATGTACTTGAGGCGCTTCTAGTTAGCTATGTGCCCGCCGACCTGATCGCGCGTGTGGTTGGGGGCGAAGGCATTGTGCCGATTGTCATCGCGGCGCTGGTCGGAATGCCTGCCTATCTGAACTCTTACGTCGCACCGCCGTTGCTGGCGGGGCTGACCGAGCAGGGCATGAGCGCAGGCGCTGCCATGTCGTTCATGATCGCAGGCGCGGTCAGCTCGATCCCGGCGATGGCGGCAGTGTGGTCGCTGGTCAAGCCACGGGTCTTTGCGACCTACCTTGGGCTGGGGATCACCGGGGCGATCATCGCAGGGGTTATCTTTCAGATGATCTAAAGGAAAAACCGCCCGGAGATGCCTCCGGGCGGTTTTGCTTATTGGTTGGCCTCGCAGAGGCTCGGCATTTTGAACCGGTACCGGGGCTCTTGGCTTTTGACGTAGACGCGTTTTTCGACGCAGGCGGTATCGCCGACGGTGCGAGCTACGTGTTCCTTGGATTCGTCGATCGAGATGGTGGACCCGTCGGGCAGTTGAACCGACGCGATGACGCCGTGTTTCAAGTCTCCATTCATCGGGGTCGCCGTCAGAACCGCAACCGTCAGGTACGAGTCGTGTTCGTGCGCGCCGTCATCGTTGAGTATCAGCAGCGCTGCTGCGACCGAGACTGTGCCGACGATCGCCACCATCAGCAGGCCCCATGTTTTCAGAAATGCATAGATCGACACCGCACGGTGCGGGCCGAAGACAGAGGACAAAGCATTCAGCATAGGTATCTCGTGCAAAAAAGCCCCGGCCGTTTCGGACCGGGGCTGATTAAGTATCAGAAGCGCGGATCTTCGTCTTCTTCCTCGTTGCCGCCGCCTTTGGGCAGGTTGAAGAAGCTGTCGGCGTCGATGATCGGCTCATCGTCTTTTTCCTCGACCGGGTCATCGGACAGCGAGAAGGTTTCCAGCCCCTCGATGGCGGTCGGGATTTTCGGTGCGGCGTCCATTTCCAGCGACTGTTCGGTCGAAACCAGCTTGCGGCGCTCATCATCGCTCATGACGCCACCTTCGGCGGCTTTCTTCGCGGCCGCTTTCTGGACAATCGCGTCCAGCTCGGACTGTTTGCACAGGCCCAACGCAACCGGGTCGATCGGCTGCATGTTAGCGATGTTCCAATGCGTGCGCTCGCGGATCGACTGGATGGTGGGCTTGGTGGTGCCGACCAGCTTGGCGATCTGTCCATCGCTCAGCTCGGGGTGGAACTTAACCAGCCACAGGATCGAGTTCGGACGGTCCTGGCGTTTGGACAGCGGGGTATAGCGCGGGCCACGGCGCTTTTCCTCACCTGCCGCAGCAGCGTTGAACTTGAGCTTCAGCTTGTGCAGCGGGTTGTTCTGGGCCGAGTCAATCTCGTCCTGGGTCAGCTGGTTGTTGGCGATGGGGTCGAAACCCTTGACGCCAGCAGCCACGTCGCCGTCTGCGATGCCCTGCACTTCAAGCTCGTGCATTCCTACGAAATCCGCGATCTGCTTGAAACTGATCGTGGTGTTGTCCACCAGCCAAACGGCGGTTGCTTTGGCCATAAGCGGTTTTGCCATCAGCCTGCCTCCTAATGCATACATCTGTCCCGTCGCCGGAATTCGGCGGCCCCGTGGTCTTGGGGCAGGTTTCCGTTGTCGGGGAACTTCGGGCCTATATAGTCGCGCAAAGGCAAGAAGGGAAGAGGCGAATGCGCCACGGGATTTTAGCGCTGGCATTGTGGGCGTTCAGCGGGCTGGCCGCACAGGCCGACGGCGAGAAGGCGGGTGTGTTCGACTACTACGTTCTGTCGCTCAGTTGGTCGCCCAACTGGTGCGCCCGCGTCGGCGATGCGCGCGGGTCCGACCAATGCGATGCGCGGCATGATCATGGCTGGATCCTACACGGGCTTTGGCCGCAATACCACAATGGCTGGCCGTCTTATTGCCCGACGGCCAAGGCGCCACCGTCGCGTGCGATGACGCGAGAGATGGCGGATATTCAAGGCACCTCTGGGCTGGCGTGGCACCAGTGGAAAAAGCACGGAACCTGTTCGGGCCTGTCTGCATTGGACTACTACGCCTTGTCGCGGCGGGCTTATGAGGGCGTCGCCCGTCCACAGGTGTTCCGTCAATTGGACGCTTCGGTCAAGCTGCCCGCCTCGGTGGTGGAAGAGGCGTTTCTCAAGGCCAACCCCGCGCTAGAGCGCGACATGATCACCGTCACCTGCAAACAGGGCTATATCGAAGAGGTCCGCCTGTGCCTGTCCCGCGATCTGTCGCCTGTGCCCTGTGGACTGGACGTGATCCGCGACTGCGCGGCCAAGGATGCGTTGTTCGATCCGATTCGCTAAAGCTTACGGTTCTGGCAATCCCGCGCATAGTCCAGCGCTTTGGCCGTGCCTTTAAGGTCAATCGCCATAACCACTTCGCCTACAGGGTTGTAGACGGTCATCGTCTTGTTTCTGGCGATAGCGTCCACAAAGCTGCGGTCGGTGAAAAAGACGGTGGCACCGGGCACATCGCGCTGGTTGAACCCGATGGCAGTGGCATCAAAGCTCTGGCCGTCCAGTTCAAAACGGATCGGATAGCTTTCGCCCTGTTTGATATCACCCCAGGCCTTGTTGTAGACGGCAAAATACCCGCGATTGTCCAACGCATCATAGCCGATACGCACGACCGAGAGGTCTTGATAGATCGTCTGTATCAAGCACCCATTGCCAAGCGCTGGATCCATCATGATGTTCCAGCCGTCGACAAAGCCTTTGTCGACTAGCTGCTGCGAAAACGCAGTAGTGGCTGTAAAGGCGGCAAGTGCGACAGCAAAAAGGCGTTTCATTACAGTTCCCAAAATCAAATGGACAAGGTCAAAGCCATAGTACACGCCGCGTGCGGCAGGCAAAGGTCATTCTTGACTGATGTCGCCGCGAAGAAACACCTATGTGCATGGCGGAACCCGGCTTTGCCTTGCCAAGGGAACGCTTGAAACTTGGCTGTCGCACAATAGTTTTCGTCTCATAAAACAAGGAGCGAGCTATGCCGCAACATCCAAGAGCTTTCTCTCACATCGGATTGTCCGTTCCAAACGTTGACGAGGCGGTACAGTTCTACTCCGAAGTCCTTGGTTTCTACGTGATCATGCCGCCGACCGATGTAGTAGAGGACGATACGGATATCGGTGTCATGTGTACCGATGTGTTTGGTCCGGAATGGAAAAAACTACGTATTGCACATCTCGCGACTGCTGATCGCATTGGGTTCGAGCTTTTCGAGTTTGACGGGAATTATGTACCGGAAAACAATATCGACTTTCGCCAGAATGGTACGTTCCATTTTTGCGTCCAAGACCCGGATGTCGAAGGCTTGGTGGAAAAAATCGTTGCAGCGGGTGGCAAGCAGCGGATGCCAATTCGATACTATTATCCCGGTGAGAAGCCCTACCGTATGGTCTATGTCGAAGACCCCTTTGGCATTGTCTTCGAGATTTATAGCCATTCCTACGAATTGACCTACTCGTCGGGGGCTTACACCTGACATATGAGACTGAAGCTTGTGTGTGGCCGGAAGGGGCCATATCGTTCCGGATGCTGCCGTTTTGCTTAGTTCAGAGCTCTTTTCGTGCCCTCAGTGCTGCCGTAATCGTCCCGTCATCCAGATAGTCCAGCTCGCCCCCAATCGGCACGCCCTGGGCCAGTGAGGTCAGGCGGACCTGCCCCTCCAACTGATCGGCTATGTAGTGGGCTGTGGTCTGGCCGTCTACGGTGACGTTCAGGGCGAGGATGACTTCGGTGATTCCTTCGGCCGTGACCCGGTCCTTAAGGCGCGGGATGCGCAGTTCGTCCGGGCCGACGCCGTCCAGTGCCGAGAGTGTCCCGCCCAGCACGTGATAGCGGCCTTTGAACACGCCTGCGCGTTCCATCGCCCAGAGGTCGGCTACGTCTTCGACTACGCACAGCTCTCCGGTGGCGCGGGCCTCGGCGTCGCAGATGTCACAGATGTCCATGGTGCCCACGTTGCCGCAGTTCAAGCATTCGCGGGCGGTGATGGCGACCTGCTGCATGGCGTCCGACAGGGGTGTCAGCAGCAGCGCACGTTTGCGGATCAGGTGCAGCACCGCGCGACGGGCCGAGCGGGGCCCAAGCCCCGGCAGTTTGGCCATCAGGTCGATCAGATTGTCGATGTCGCTGTTCGAACTCAACGCGTGTGCTCCTGCAAAAGGGCCGAGTTTGCGGGCCCGGCCTTTGGGTCGTCAGGAGTGTGTATCAGAACGGCAGCTTGATGTCTGCGGGCAGACCCATGCTTTCGGTCAGCTTGGCCATCTCTGCCTGCGCGCGTTCGGCGGCTTTGGTCTGTGCGTCCTTGATGGCGGCGAGGATCAGGTCTTCTACGACTTCCTTATCGTCGCCGTTGAAGATCGAGGGGTCGATGTCCAGACCTTTGAGTTCGCCCTTGGCGGTGGCAGTGGCTTTGACCAGACCTGCACCGGATTCGCCGACAACCATCAGATTGTTGAGTTCTTCCTGCATGTCGGTCATCTTGGTCTGCAGATCCTGCGCGGATTTCATCATCTTGGCCATATCGCCCAGACCGCCGAGTCCTTTGAGCATTACGTTTTCTCCTGCTAATCGGTTTGTCGCCTAGATACGGATAGCGCCCGTGCGGCACAAGGGGGCAGTGCCCTCCCGCCCGTCGTCGCGGTCTTTTGCAAGACCTCTCCTCCCGTTGGGCCCGGCAGAGCGCGGGCAACGCCCGCGCTCTGCCGGGCCCAAGGTCGCTCAGGGGTATCGGCGTCAGCCGATGGCCCGTGGCGGGCGCCGGAGGGTTAGTCCTCCTCGAACGGGTCCCATTCGTCTTCGACCTCGGGCAGGGCTTCGGTTTCGACCTTGGCGGCGCGTTCTTCGGGGGTTTCGATGCGTTTGATCTTGGCTTTGGGGAATTGAGCCAGCACCGCCTGCACCAGCGGGTGCTGTTCCGCCTCGGCTTTCAACGCCAGATCGGCGGCGTCGCGGATTTCGGCGATGGTTGCTGCCTTACCGTTGGCGACAATCGTCACCGCCCACCGATTGCCGGTCCAGCGTTGCAGTGCGGTACCCATGCGAGCGGCCAGGTCGGCTGGGGCCGAGTCCGTCGGTGTGAATTCAATCCGTCCGGGTTGGTACGAAACCAGCCGGACACCGTTTTCGACCTCGACCAGCAGTTTCACATCCCGGTTGGTGCGGATCAGTTCGACCACATGTTCGAAGGTCGGGTAGCGGGCCAGAGCCGTCTGCACATCCTGCGCCAGTGCCGCCGTCGGTGCACCTGCTCCGCCGCGTACGTGTGGCGCATAGGCAGAGGCCACGGGGGCCTGCACGGCGTGCGGTGGGGCGCTCATTCTGCCGCCGGGTCCGTCATTGGGTGACGGAGGCGGGGTGTCTTGCAAACGTTTGATCAACTCTTCCGGGCTGGGCAGGTCGGCAACATGGGTCAGGCGGATCACGGCCATCTCGGCGGCCATCATGGCGTTGGGGGCGGCTGAGACCTCTTCCAGAGTCTTCAATAACATCTGCCACATACGGGTCAGGACGCGCATCGGCAGGGCCTCTGCCATTTGCTGACCGCGCGCGCGTTCGTCGGGGGACACGGTCGGGTCTTCGGCGGCATCCGGCGTGATTTTCACGACCGAGACCCAATGGGTGATCTCGGCCAGATCGCGTAGCACGGCCAGCGGGTCGGCGCCTTCGGCATATTGCGCGCCAAGCTCAGTAAGCGCCCCGGCGGCGTCGCCGCGCAGGATCATGTCCATCAGGTCCAGCACTCGGCCACGGTCGGCTAAACCCAGCATCGCACGCACCTGATCGGCGCTGGTTTCCCCGGCACCGTGTGAAATCGCCTGATCCAGCAGAGAGGTCGCATCCCGCGCCGAGCCTTCAGCCGCGCGGGTGATCAACGCCATCGCGTCCTCGGCGATTTGCGCACCTTCGGCCTCGGCAATGCGGCGCAGCAAGCCGATCATGTCTTCGGGTTCGATCCGGCGCAGGTCGAACCGCTGGCAACGCGACAGAACCGTCACGGGTACTTTGCGAATCTCGGTGGTAGCAAAGATGAATTTCACATGCTCGGGTGGTTCCTCTAGCGTCTTGAGCAGCGCGTTGAAGGCGCTGGTCGACAGCATATGGACCTCGTCGATGATGTAGATCTTGTAGCGGGCCGAGGCCGCGCGGTAGCGGACGCTGTCGATGATCTCGCGAATATCATTGACGCCGGTGCGGCTGGCGGCGTCCATCTCCATCACGTCCACATGGCGGCCCTCCATAATGGCCACACAATGTTCGCACTGGCCGCAGGGTTCGGTGGTCGGCTTGCCCTCGCCATCGGGGCCGATGCAGTTCATACCCTTGGCGATGATACGGGCCGTGGTGGTTTTGCCGGTGCCGCGAATGCCGGTCATGATAAAGGCTTGCGCAATTCGATCCGCCTCGAACGCGTTTTTCAGCGTGCGTACCATGGCGTCCTGACCGACTAGATCGGCGAAGGTTTCCGGGCGGTATTTGCGGGCAAGAACCTGATAGGCGGGGCTGGGCGTGTCGGTCATATCTGCTCTGTCGGATTCGGAGTCCGATGCAGCGTAGTGACCCCTGCCGCCCACGTCCACAGCAGCAGCGCAGGAAATTCGATTTGCAAGCAAGGACGCAGGCGATACATCATCGGTGCAGATTGATCGGAACGTGCCATGAATAATTTCGCCATCTATTCCCTGCGACTGGGGCCGGGTCGTCTGGGGATATCTCCGCTGCCCGGCGCGGGAGGTGCCTATGCGGCCGATCTGAAGACGGTGCAGGACTGGCGACCGGATCTGGCGATTTCAATGACCACAAGCTCTGAGATGAAAAACCTGGGAGCGGCGGCGTTCGGTGGCGATCTGGAGCGGCACGGGGTCGAATGGGCTCACCTGCCGGTCCAGGATTTTGGTGCGCCGGATGCGCGGATACAGGCCATTTGGTCCAATGTCAGCCAGCGGGCCCGTGCGCTGCTGTCCGGCGGCGGAGGCGTTTTGGTCCATTGTCGGGGCGGCTGCGGGCGATCGGGTATGGTTGCTTTGCGGTTGATGACGGATAGCGGACTGCCCGCAGATACCGCTTTGCAGATGCTACGGACAGTACGTCCCTGCGCCGTCGAGACCGAGGCGCAGATGGTCTGGGCCACTTCGGCGGCCCGGACGGGCAGCTGAATTCAGGCTGAAAGCTGGTGTTCGGTCGGCGCGGCTGGCTGGGGCGCCGTGGTAACCACTTCCATCATCGCGCAGGGCGGTGTCGGCAAAAGGCTGGCTGCGTGGGCGGTGAAATCTGCTCCGAACAACATATCCGCATAGCGATCCAGCCGCTCGGCCGGAGTGTCGGCGGCCACACCGCAGAACACCCGGATCTGATCGGGTTGGGCGCGAAACCGGGCCGAGCACCCTTCGGCGCAATGGGTCAAGTCGCTGCTGCCTTCGATCTCGAACGCATCGGTTGTTGCCGGACGGGCCGTGGCCATTGCATCCGTCAGGGCGCGTGCCATTCGGGCCAGTGCCGGGCAGGGGGCGCCGGTTTTTTGGCATACCGTCGCGGTGAATTCGTGGGTCTTGGTCTTCCAGATCATGATGCGCCCTCCGCGCGCTGGACGAGGGGCATGGATCAGGTGTGACAGCGTGCTGACGACCTGTCCCGGACACCCCGCCCGAGTTTCGGTTTTCGTTCGATGGCAGGTCTCCTGACTTGCGGGTCGTGGCTTTGCCGACCTTCCCAGCCTTTCGGCCAGTGGTATCTCGGCATTGCTCACCGCTTACAGTTGCGGGGGCAGTCTCGGCCTTGATCCGTTCCGGCAATGCCGGGCAGGATCGCACCGTGTTCCCTTTTCATCCCGCCCCGTGACCGGGGACGAGAACCATCACGCCATCGCTAGCGGTTGAGCGGGCTTCGAGTCAAGCGCCATTGAATCCCGGCGCGACGTTGGGTCAATTTCCCCACGGCTTGACTCTGATGACGGAACAGGGCCGACTGCGCGGGTGAACTAAACAGTTTAGAACATGAGGCGCGGGCGATGTTGGACAATACGCATTCTGTTTTGACCGAAGATGTCCAGTTTCCGTCCGGTCCGGCGATGCTGTCGGGGCGGCTCTATCTGCCTGCTCTGCCTCCCAAGACAGTTGTGATGATCCATGCAGCGACCGGCGTGCCCCGCGACTATTATCAGCATTTTGCCCATTGGCTGGCGGCCGAGCAGGGTATGGCTTGTCTGACCTATGACTATCGGGATTTCGGCCATTCGCTGACCGGCCGATTGCAGGACTCGCAGGTAACTATGGCGGACTGGGCGCTGGTCGACATGCCCGCCGCCCGCGCGGAAATGCGCAGACGCTTCCCGGACGCGGAACAATGGAGCATCGGCCATTCCGTTGGTGGAATGCTGGGCCCGGTTCAGCCGGATATCGCGCAGATTGACCGCATGATCTGTGTTTGCTCCGGGCTTGTCACTCTGTCTGATCACCCGTGGCCGTACAAGGCGCTGGCGGGGTTGTTCTGGTATGGCCATGCGCCGCTGGTTGTCAAAGCGGCGGGGTATTTGCCGGGCAGGGCTTTGGGTTTTGGGGCTGACCTGCCCGCGCGGGTCTACTGGCAGTGGCGTAAATGGTGCACGGCACCGACGAACTACCTGCCCGATTTGGGCAAGACCCTGCCCGAGGCGCACTGGGCCGGGCAGGGAGTGCCGGTCGATCTGATCGCATTCGACGACGATCAGGTGGTGCCGCCCAAAGCGGTGTGGCGCCTGGCCGAGCTTTATGGCCCGAATGCGCGGCGTAGGTTGTTGTCACTGTCAGATTTTGGGGTGAAAGAGATCGGGCATATCGGCGTGTTCGCCCGTCGCAACGCAGCGGTCTGGCCGCAGCTTATTGCCCAGGATCATGTGGTAGATAAGTGAGAGGTTGGACATCGACCCAAGCGGGGCTCGTTGTGGCTGCTTCCTTCCGGACCTGACCAGGTTGGCGAGGCGCTCGCCCGCGCCAACCTCTCAGCACGCGATATAGGCAAGTGCGCGGCAAATGACAACCCGTCAGAGCGTCAAATGGATCATCAGAAAACCGGCCTCGTCCTCTCCGGCGATGTTTGGTGCAAATTCTGAGATGTCGTCCAGATGGTTCCGGGCCTTGTGGCCAGTACGCAGAACCGCCACCGCCCCGGCCACGGGGGACAGACGGAACGGACGCTCGAACACGGTGCCGGAATGAGGCCCGGCAGTCACGTAGTTTTTGACCAGATCTTGTAGAGGCAGAATCGGCAGCGGAACGCGCGTCGCCCGCCCGGCAAAGGGGAAGTGCCCACCGCCATTTGCGCGGTAATTATTCAACGCCACCACAAAAGTCTGCTCTGCATCCAAGGGTTGGCCTTCGAAACGAATCTCGCGGACGCGGCGGGCCGATGGGTGCAAAAGTGCCCCATCTGCGCCAAACCGAGCGGGCTGGCTAAGGTCGATCCGGTATGTCAGCCCATGCAGGACGTCAAAATTATGCCCCGCGCGGTCCGAGGCCAGCAGATCGCATCGTTGGCCGGGGATCATCCTGTTAAAGACGCCTGCGGACATTTCCAGCCAGTCTTCGATTTGCGAACCGGTGACCGCGACGGCCATCATCTCATCGGGAAAGACGTTCAAGTCCGTCACATGGCGCAGGCAGATTTCCCCGGCCGGGACGTCGGTAAAGAACCGAGGCCCGGCACGCCCGCCGAATTTCGACGGGGACACGGCAGACAGGATTGGGCAGTCCCGATAGTCCGTATCCTTTAGAAAAGGTCGCAACGCGAGGGTTTGAGCGGCGGCCACGAAAGCCAAGCCCCGGTCATAGCCGCAAAAGCTGAAATAGCTGTGCATGTGCTGCTGTACCTGTCCCACAGGTTCGGCCACCCGCCGCCGCGTCTCGGCGTGGCCGGTGGCAAGTAGCTGCGTCAGTGCGGCGTCTTCATCTGACGCCTCTGTCGAAACCGAACGCACCTGCGCGTGTCCATGAAATACCTGCCATCGGTCGTCCAGTGATGTGCCGAGGGTCAGGTCGATGACGCCCAGATATGACCCCGCCGCACCGGGCATCACGACGGGGGTGCTGTGCACCAGCCCGCGATCAACGTCGATATAGCCGCTGTATTCTTGTTCAGGGCTGGGAAAAACCATATGGGAATGCCCGCCCGCAATGGCGTCGATCCCGTCGATGGCGGCCAACGGTACCAACGCGTTTTCCATGCCGGGCGTGTCTTGCGCCGGACCGAACCCCGTATGCGCCAGCGCCACAACGATATCGCAGCCCAGTTCGTGCAGTTCAGCGACTTTGCGGCGCGCACAGTCAAGGATGTCGCCGATCTGAACTGCACCTGCCAGCTTGTGCGCCTCCCATTTTGCGGTCTGGGGTGGCAGGACCGAGAATATGCCGATTGCAAGCTCGTGCGCGTGCCCTTGGATTTCGACCTGACGCCTGACAATCGTGTGCTCCTGCCAGAACTGCGGGCTGGAGGATTTGTGGGCATTGCTGCACAGAACAGGGCAGGGGGCCTGCCGCATGATCCGGTCCAGCACGTCCAGACCAAAGCCATAATCGTGATTGCCCAGCCCTATAGCATCGTAGCCCAGAAGGTCGAAGGCCTGCATCAGAACATGGCGCTCGGGGTGTTGAGCCACGGCCCAGTCGCCCAGCGGCGTGCCCTGGACCGAGTCGCCATTGTCTACCAGCAGAACCAACCCGTCCTGTACCTCGCTTCGGGCCTTGCGGATCAGGTCTGCGGTCCGGGTCAGGCCAATCGTCGGTTCGTGCCTGTCAGTGTAATAGTCATATGCCGTCAGATTCATATGCAGATCGGACGTGGCCAGAATTCGCAGTTGGACGGTTTGAGAGGAAGGAAAAGTCGACACTACTCTACTTTAGGCAGTTTTTTATCAATCATTTTCAACAAAAAGAGTGTTGCGTGCAATTTTCAAGGCGGACCTGCGGTCTTTCAGCGGCAGCGGGTGTTTTTTCGGAGTTCCATGAATACCCATTGCAACCCCAGAACCATCGTGGCAGCCCTATGCGCACAATCTGGGGGGCATGCAATGAAGAATGCAGAGTTTGTGACGTTCGGCGGATCAGGGCTGGACCGTGCGGCGCATATTCGGGGCGATGCCGACGCGCTGGCTGGCCTGGTGGCGGACCCGAATGCCAAATGCCTGCTGATATGGCGCGGCAAACCCCTTGTAGAGGGTGAGGCTTCGGATCGGTTGGGTCTGATCCCGGTGTCTCATGCGCTGGTCGAAAAAGGACCAGGCGGAGTTGCGGATGGGCTGATTTTTCTGGGCCTGTCGGATGGTGTCCCGGTCTTTGCTGCCGATATCTCGAATTGGGAACCTGACGGGCAGGATTTGTCTGAAGTAGGTGGTTTCGTGGATGGCTCGGAACAGCAGCATCCTGACCTGCCAGACAGGTTCGTATTTGCCGAGCTGCGCCGGATCATGACGTGGCTGTCCCCGCGTGATGCCGAGCTTGCGGCGACCGCCAAGGCGGTGATCGGCTGGCACGAAACCCATAAATTCTGCGCCCGCTGTGGCGCGGCCAGCGCGATGACGCAGGCCGGATGGCAACGAAGCTGCCCCACGTGTAGCGGCCAGCACTTTCCGCGCACGGACCCGGTGGTGATCATGCTGATCACCCATGGGGACTCGGTACTGATGGGGCGGTCTCCGGGTTGGCCCGAGGGGATGTATTCGCTGCTGGCGGGTTTTGTCGAACCCGGCGAAACGCTCGAAGCTGCTGTGCGCCGCGAAGTGTTCGAAGAGGCGGGCGTGCCCGTCGGCGCTGTCACCTATCTGTCCAGCCAGCCCTGGCCCTTCCCGGCCTCTTTGATGTTTGGTTGCGCGGGCCAGGCGCTGTCGCGTGACATCTCGATTGATCCCGTTGAAATTGAAGATGCCATGTGGGTCAGCAAGTCCGAGATGATGCAGGCCTTTGCCGGTGAGCACCCGGTTCTGAAACCTGCCCGCAAAGGGGCCATTGCACATTTCCTGTTGCAGAACTGGCTTGCAGATACGCTGGACTGACGAAATAGAAACGCAATAGGTCAACGAACTAAAGGTCGGAATGCAGTTCACAGTACAGGAAGATATTCAGGCACCGATCAACGCCGTTTTCGAAATGGTCGCCGATTTCGAACGGTTCGAACGTATGGCCATGCGCCGCGGGATCGAGGTGCGGCGGCTGTCCGGCCACATGGGGGTGGTGCCGGGCACCAAATGGCAGGCCGACTTCACCCTGCGGGGCAAGCCACGCCATGTTGAGATAACAATGGCACACAGCGACCCGCCCGCGCAAATGCGGTTCGAGGCAATCGGCAAAGGGGTCGGCGGTGTCACTGAGGTTGATCTTCTGGCTCTGTCCCAACGCCGTACCCGGTTAAGCGTGGATGTAACGCTGACGGCCAAATCCCTGCCCGCGCGGCTGTTTCTGCAATCGCTGCGGCTGGGCAAATCGCGGTTCCGGGCCCGGTTCCAATCCCGACTGACCGAATTCGCCCGCGAGATGGAGGAACGACACCTGCACGGGTCGTAAAACCGATATGAGCGATCTGATCCTGAGACTGGCAACCTCATACGACGCGCCGGGTATTGCTGGAGTGTTGCAAGCCCTTGTTTTGGCAGACAAGCGCAGCAAACCGGCAGATGCCGGGTTCGCCGAAACGCACTGTGTCTCTCATCCCGGTCAGATTCAGTGCCTTCTGGCGTTGGACGGGGACGAGGTGCTGGGGTTTCAATCGCTGAAGCAAGCGGTAGAGGGCAACCCCTATGGCGCGCCTGTCGGCTGGGGATTGATCGGCACGCATATTCGCCCTTCGGCGGCTCGGCGCGGGGTCGGTCGGGCGTTGTTTCAGGAAACCCTGAAAGCTGCCCGTGCGGCAGGCCTTGTGGCGATCGACGCGACGATCGGCGTCAACAATGCGGAAGGGCTGGCCTATTATCAGGCAAGGGGGTTCGTGGACTGCCGCCGAATTGACGGCGCGCGCCGCAAATCCTTCACCTTGTGACCGCCGCCGGGTAAACGCCTAGCACTTCGACATTTGTGGTGAAATGCTCCAGCTCTTCCATCGCCAGTTGCACATTGCGGTCGTCGGGGTGCCCCACGATATCGGCATAGAACTGCGTGGCGGTGAATGAGCCGTCGACCATATAGCTTTCCAGCTTGGTCATGTTGATCCCATTCGTGGCAAACCCGCCCATCGCTTTATATAGCGCGGCAGGGATGTTGCGGACCTGAAAGACGAAGCTGGTGATCATTCCGTGTTCACCGCGCCGCGTGCGGTCTTCCTCGCGTGACATTACAAGGAAGCGGGTGGTGTTGTCGTCATTGTCCTCGATATGTCGGGCCAGAACGTTGAGGCCATAAATCTCTCCGGCCAGTTCGCTGGCCAGCGCGGCCGAGTGAAGTTCGCCCTGTTCGGACACTTCGCGCGCGGCGCGGGCATTATCGGGGCTGACGCGCCCGTGGATGTTGTGCTGTTTCAGAAAGCCCGCGCATTGGGGCAGCAGAACCAGATGGGAATGGGCCTCGGTAATGTCGTCCAGCGTGGCACCCGGAACGGCCAGCAGGTTGATATGGACGCGGACAAAGGCCTCATCAATGATGTGCAGCCCGCTATGAGGCAGCAGGCGGTGGATATCGGCCACGCGCCCATAGGTCGTGTTCTCAACCGGCAGCATCGCCAGATCCGCCGCGCCCGAGCGCACCGATTCGATCACATCCTCGAAAGTGCGGCAGGGCAGGGCCTCCATATCGGGGCGTGCGTTACGGCAGGCCTCGTGACTATAGGCGCCGGGCTCCCCCTGAAATGCGATACGTTTGGTCATTTGGTCGATTCCGTGCAACAAGTTCCAGAATTGGGCGTTTAGTCGCGGTGTCTATACCTTGCCTCTTGTCAGGGGAAGCCTTAGACACCCCGCAGACAGCTGAAATGGACTCGCGATCAATGTTCGACACGATGACAGTTACCAAGGCCGCCGCAGGCCTGTTTGGCACCTTCCTGGTGCTGCTTCTGGCCAAATGGGCCGCCGAAGGCCTGTACCATGCCGATGGTCATGGCGAGACGGCCTCGTACATCATTGAAACCGAAAGCGCAGGCGAAAGCGCCGACGGTGAGGAAGTGGTGTTCGAAGACCTGCTGGCCGCAGCCGACCCGGAAAAAGGCGCACGCGTTTTCCGTAAATGCACCGCTTGCCACAAGCTGGAAGACGGCGCGAACGGCACAGGCCCTTATCTGTATGGCATCGTTGACCGTCCGGTCGCGTCGGCCAATGGCTTCACCGGCTACTCGGCCTCGATGCAGGCCCATGGCGGCAACTGGACGCCCGAAGCGCTGGACGCCTTCCTTGAGCGCCCGAGCGCCTATATTCCCGGCACATCCATGAGCTTCGCGGGCCTGAAAAAGCCGCAAGAGCGTGCCGACCTGATTGCCTATTTGCAGACCATCGGCAACTGATCCTGCGAATAACCCGAAAAAACAAAGGCCGCTGCCCCGTGCAGCGGCTTTTTTTGTCTAAACAGAACTTCACAAAGCGCTCACGCATTCTAAACTTGAATTTGTAAGTGCTGGTATTTTAGCTGGCGAACGCAAGATTAAAACACGTGATGCAACAGGGGATGAGCAACATGAGGTCCAACCGGGAAATCGTTCAGGCGCGTGTATTGGATTTCAGAGGCGGGCTTTGGGCTCTGATGGCCGGTATGGTCATGGTGATGTTGATGGCACTGCCGGGGCGGGCCGAGGAAACGATCATCAAAAGTCACGGTTTCTCGGAATTTGGTGATCTAAAATATCCCGAAGGCTTTGCGCATTTCGCCTACGTCAACCCGAACGCCCCGCGCGGAGGAGAGCTTTCCTATGCCGCGCAGGGCACGTTTGACAGTTTCAATCCCTTCACCCGGCAGGGGCGAGCGGGCGCACGATCCGCAGACCAATACGAATCCCTGTTGATCGAATCTTATGACGAGCCTGCCTCTTATTACGGCTTGCTGGCGGAGAGTCTCGAATACCCGGAAAGTCAGGAATGGGTCATTTTCAATATGCGGCCCGAGGCACGGTTTTCTGATGGAACGCCAGTCACGGCAGAGGACGTCGTGTTTTCTCACAATCTGCTTTTAGATCAGGGTTTGAAATCTTACGCCGAGGCCGTTCGCAAGCGTATCCCCCGCGCCGAGGCATTGGATGAACATCGCGTAAAATTCTACTTTGCCCCTGATATCCCGCGCCGGGCGCTGATCTCTCAGGTTGGTGGCACGCCGGTGTTTTCCAAGGCGTGGTTCGAGGCAGACCCGGAAAACCGCCGTCTGGACAAATCTCGCCTTGAACCAGGCATCGGGTCGGCCCCCTATCTTCTGGACAGCTACGACATCAACCGACGCATCGTTTACAAGCGCAATCCCGACTATTGGGGCGATGAGATCAATGTGAATGTGGGTCGGAACAACTATGACACCATCCGCATCGAGTATTTCAGCGACTCGATTGCCGCGATGGAGGGGTTCAAGGCCGGAACATTCACTCTTCGGCAGGAAAACAACT
The DNA here is from genome assembly GCF_056535645.1 of Ruegeria sp. BK1. Lineage (NCBI taxonomy): Bacteria > Pseudomonadati > Pseudomonadota > Alphaproteobacteria > Rhodobacterales > Roseobacteraceae > Ruegeria > Ruegeria sp. BK1. The sequence goes on from NZ_JBQFIS010000001.1 coordinate 3,309,967, forward strand.
CGAAAAGCTGGGCGACGGCTTATGATTTCCCAGCGATTGCAAATGGCAATGTCCTGCGGGTCGAGCTTGAGGACGGCAACGTCCCGTCGGCCTCTGGTTTTATCATGAACCTTGACCGGCCTCAGTTTCAGGACCCCCGCGTGCGCGAGGCGGTTCAACTGGGCTATAACTTCGAATGGACCAATGAAAGCCTGCAATATGGCCTGTTCCAGCAGCGCGATTCGTTCTGGCAAGGCACGCATCTTGAGGCAACCGGCCTGCCCGAAGGGCGTGAGCTTGAGGTGCTGCAAAGTCTAGGCGATGCGGTGGACCCTGCTGTGCTGACCGAAGAACCGGTCTCGGCCCATGACTCGCGCCCGGCCCGTCAGAATGACCGCCGCAACCTGCGTGCTGCGATGCAACTGTTGGATGAGGCGGGCTGGAAAGTCGGAGACAACGGCATCCGCAGCAATGACAATGGCGAAGTTCTGAAGATCGAGTTTCTGTCGGACCAGCCCACTTTGGATCGGATTATCCAACCATTTGTCGACAACCTGCGCGCCATGGGGATTGATGCGACCTATAACCGGGTCGACAACGCTCAGTTCACACTGCGCCGTCGGGATCGGGATTTCGACATGATCTTTGGCGGCTATCCGACCTCGTTGCAGCCATCCACAGGGCTCTATCAGCAGTTCGGGACCGAGGCAGCCGCGTATTCGGTGTTTAACCCGTCGGGCGCGCATGGCCCCGATATCGAACCGCTGATCGACAATATCGTCGCCGCGACTGACAGCGAAGAACTGCACGCCAATGTGCGGGCGCTGGATCGTGTGCTGCGGGCCAAGCGGATCATGGTTCCCACCTGGTTTCTGGGTAAATACTGGGTCGCCTACTGGGACATGTACGAGCACCCTGCGAACCTGCCGCCCTATGCGCTGGGCGTCGAGGACCTGTGGTGGATCAACGCCGAGAAAGAAGCCGAGTTGAAATCCTCGGGCGCCTTGAGGTAATCCGCTCTCATGGGAGCATATATTCTAAGACGTCTGTTGCTGGTCATCCCCACTTTGCTTGGGATTATGATCGTCAACTTTACGCTGGTTCAGTTCGTTCCGGGCGGCCCGATTGAACAGATTATCGCCCAGATGGAAGGTGGGGGTGATGTGTTCGAAGGCATTGCCGGCGGCGGCAGCGATATCGAGCAGCAAACCGGCGGCGCGAATGACCGCTATATCGGTGCGCGTGGGTTGCCGCCCGAGTTCATTGAAGAGTTGGAAAAAGAATTCGGATTCGACAAACCTCCGGTCGAGCGGTTTCTGGACATGATGGGCAACTATCTGACGCTGGATTTCGGCGAGAGCTATTTCCGGTCGATCAGCGTGATTGATCTGGTGCTGGAGAAAATGCCGGTGTCGATCTCGTTGGGGCTGTGGTCAACGTTGATTGCTTATCTGGTGTCGATCCCGTTGGGAATTCGCAAGGCGATGAAGGATGGTTCGACCTTTGATACCTGGACCAGCGGGGCAATCATCGTGGCCTATGCCATCCCCGGTTTCCTGTTTGCGATCTTGTTGCTGGTGCTGTTTGCCGGTGGCTCCTACTGGCAGATTTTCCCGCTGCGAGGGCTGACCTCGGACAATTGGGATGACCTCAGCGCGGTGGGCAAGGTGCTGGATTATTTCTGGCATATCGCTTTGCCGATCATTGCTCTGACAATCTCTGCCTTTGCGACGCTGACTTTGCTGACCAAGAACTCGTTCCTGGACGAGATCAAAAAGCAATATGTGATGACCGCCCGCGCCAAGGGCCTGAACGAGCGCAGGGTGCTCTATGGTCACGTGTTCCGTAACGCGATGCTGATCGTGATCGCGGGTTTCCCGGCAGTGTTCATTGGCGTGTTCTTTGGTGGGTCAATCATTATCGAGACGATCTTCTCGCTGGACGGTCTGGGCCGTCTGGGATTCGAGGCCGCAGTGGCGCGCGACTATCCGGTGATCTTTGGGACACTGTTCATCTTTGGTCTGATGGGGCTGGTTGTCGGCATCATCAGCGACCTGATGTATGTGCTGGTCGACCCGCGCATCGATTTCGAAAAGCGGGAGGGGTAAATGGCACTGTCCCCACTCAACCAGCGCCGCTGGCGCAATTTCCGCCGAAACGGACGGGCCTTCTGGTCGCTGATCATCTTCTCGGTGCTGTTCGGCCTGTCGTTGTTTGCCGAATTCATTGCCAATGACAAACCCATTCTGGTGAACTACCGGGGTGAGTATTTCACGCCGATCTTCAACTTCTATCCCGAAACGGCCTTTGGCGGCGACTTCCAGACCGAGGCGATCTATCGCGACCCCGAGGTTCAGTGTCTGATCGACAGCGGCGGGATCGAAGATTGCTTTGACGATCCCGAAGGCATCATTGAACAAATTCAGGCCGGAACATACGAGGCCGAAGGGTTCGAGCGTGGCTGGGCTATCTGGCCGCTGATCCCCTATTCCTTCAACACCAGCGTGGATCGCCCCGGCGCGGCTCCGCTGCCGCCCAACGGGCAGAACCTGCTGGGCACGGATGACACCAAGCGCGATGTGCTGGCACGGGTGATTTACGGGTTCCGCCTGTCGATCCTGTTCACACTGATGGTCACCGGCGCGGCCAGCATCATAGGCATTTTTGCGGGGGCCATTCAGGGCTTCTTTGGTGGCTGGCTCGACCTGATTTTCCAACGCGTGATCGAGATCTGGTCGGCCACGCCCTCACTTTACGTGATCATCATCATGTTCGCCATTCTGGGCCGAAGTTTCTGGCTACTGGTGGCGCTGATGATTCTGTTCAGTTGGACCGGCCTTGTTGGCGTCGTTCGTGCTGAATTCCTGCGGGCGCGCAACCTTGAATATGTGCGGGCGGCGCGGGCGCTGGGTGTGGGCAACATGACCATCATGTTCCGCCATATGCTGCCCAACGCGATGGTAGCCACGCTGACCTTCATGCCCTTCATCGTCACAGGTACGATTGCCGGGTTGGCCTCGCTGGACTTTCTGGGGTTTGGCCTGCCGTCCTCGGCTCCGTCGCTGGGTGAGCTGACTTTGCAAGCGAAACAGAACCTGCAAGCGCCGTGGTTGGCTTTCACCGCGTTTTTCACCTTTGCCATCATGCTGTCGCTGCTGGTCTTCATCTTTGAAGGCGTGCGGGATGCGTTTGATCCCAGAAAGACCTTCTCATGAGCCTTTTAGATGTGAAAAACCTCAAGGTCTCGTTCAAGCAGGACGGGCAGGTCTCTGCTGCGGTCAAAGGCGTGTCGTTCACCGTGGATCGCGGGGAAACGGTTGCACTGGTGGGCGAATCCGGCTCGGGGAAGTCGGTGACCGCGCTCAGCACCGTGTCGCTGTTGGGCGACAGCGCGATTGTCGAAGGCTCGGTCACCTATGACGGGGATGAGATGATCGGCGCCGCGCAAGCCAAGCTGATGGATGTGCGCGGCAACGATATCAGCTTTATCTTCCAGGAGCCGATGACCTCGCTGAACCCGTTGCACACGATCCAGAAACAGATGGCGGAATCGCTTGCGCTGCATCAGGGCGTCACAGGGGACGCCGCGCGCGAACGGATTGTCGAGCTGCTGACCAAGGTTGGCATCCGCGACCCGCGCGAGCGTTTGGACAGCTACCCGCACCAACTGTCCGGCGGACAACGTCAGCGGGTCATGATCGCCATGGCGCTGGCCAACAAACCCGACATCCTGATCGCGGATGAGCCCACAACAGCGCTAGATGTGACCATTCAGGCGCAAATCCTGGAACTGCTGGCCGAATTGCAGAAATCCGAGAATATGGGGATGCTGTTCATCACCCATGACCTTAGTATCGTGCGCCGCATCGCTGACCGGGTTTGCGTGATGAAGGATGGCGAGATCGTGGAATCCGGCCTGACATCCGAGATCTTCGATAACCCGCAGCATCCCTATACGCGCAAATTGCTGGCCGCCGAACCTTCGGGTCATCCCGATCCTGTGGCGACTGACGCCGAAGAGGTCGCGCGCACTGATCACCTGAAGGTTTGGTTCCCGATTCAGCGCGGCTTGCTGAAACGAACCGTGGGTCACGTGAAGGCCGTGAACGACGCCACGCTCAGCGTGCGGGCGGGTGAGACGCTGGGCATCGTGGGCGAAAGCGGCTCGGGCAAGACGACATTGGCACTGGCGATCATGCGGCTGATCGCGTCCGAGGGTGGGATCACCTTCCGCGATCAGGACGTGCGCCGCTGGTCCACGCGCGAGTTGCGACGGCTGCGCAAAGATATGCAGATCGTGTTTCAGGATCCGTTCGGCAGCCTAAGCCCGCGTATGACCTGCATGCAGATCATTGCCGAGGGGTTGGCGATCCACAACGTCGACCCGCACCGCGCGCCCCGTGATCTGGTGGCCGAAGTGATGACCGAGGTGGGTCTCGACCCTGCCGCGATGGACCGTTATCCGCATGAGTTTTCGGGCGGGCAACGTCAGCGCATTGCCATTGCCCGCGCGATGATCCTGCGGCCCAAGCTGCTGGTTCTGGATGAACCGACCAGCGCGCTGGACATGACAGTGCAGGTGCAGATCGTCGATCTGCTGCGCGATCTACAGCGCAAATACGGGCTGGCCTATCTGTTCATCAGCCACGACCTAAAGGTTGTGCGCGCCATGTCGCATAACGTGATCGTCATGCGCAACGGCGACGTGGTCGAGATGGGCGCGGCTGAAGACCTGTTTGAGAATGCTCAGACAGAGTATACCCGCGAACTGATTGCGGCAGCGGGCTGAAAACAGCCCGCGCCATGTGTCAGGCGTTGGCTGTTTCCCTGACCGCTGCTTTTGGAACCGGGCCGCGTAATTCTTCATAGTGATCAAAGCTCAGCTTGACCCATCCTGTGCCACGCGTGGCGCTGGCAAGGCTCCGGAGCAACTCGTCCTGCGCCACTGCGGGAAGCTGGGCGTTGAAAATCTCCCAGCCCGAAGCGTTGGGATTGCCCTCGAACCCAAGAACCTGCCCCTGTAGCGAGCTGATTGTGGGCACCAGGTCGCCGACGAAATCCGATGGCAGGTGTATCTCGGCGTTCAGGATGGGTTGCAGCACTACGGGTTTAGCCTGTGGCAGCGCCTCACGCACTGCGTTCTTGCCCGCTGTACGAAACGCATAGTCAGAACTGTCCACATTATGGTGTTTACCGTCGTTGAGCGTGACTTTGACATCGACAACAGGGAAGCCCTCGGGCCCCTGCACCAGCGCGTCTTTCGCACCATGCTCGACCGAGGGGATGTAGTTGCGCGGAACCGCGCCGCCTTTGACCACCTCTTCAAACTGGAACCCCGCGCCACGCGGCATCGGCGCGATTGAGATCACTACATCGGCAAACTGCCCCGCCCCGCCGGATTGCTTACGGTGGCGGTGGCGATGTTCGACGGGCGCACGGATAGTCTCGCGATAGGCAGTCTCGACTGGGTCGGCCTCAATCTCGATACCGAAATCCTCGGCCAGCTTCGCCGTCACGCGGCGCATGTGTTGTGGACCTTGCGAGCCCAGCACCGAATGTCCGCTCAGCTCGTCCTGATCCAGATGCAGGCCGGGGTCGATCTCGACCAACCGCGCCAATGCGTTGGACAGGCGTACATCGTCCCGCTCATGCGATGGTGAGACGACCTGACGATGCGCGGCCGGATGGGACCAGGCCCATTCCGGCAGGGCGGTTGCGCCCTTGCTGTCATAGATATTACCGGGATTCAGATGGTCGGATTTCACCGCCAATCCGATTTGTCCAGCCTCCAGCGTGGCGATCTGGGTTTTGGCATCCAGCGTCGTCAGGTTGCCGACGGTTTCGCCGCCCAACGCTTCGTGAGCCTTGACGCCGTCACCAAGCCCGCGCAGCACGATGATCTTGCCGATATGCTTTTTCACATCAGCAAATCCGGCAATGGCGCGCGCGTTTTCGGCAGCCTCGTCCCGGTCGGCGGCGATGTTGAACTCGGGCGCTTCGTGCCGCAGGGCCTTCATCAGCCGGGTCAGGCCGTTGCCGTGGCTGGCGGCCCCCAAACAGGCGGGGATCAGTTGGTGGTTTTGCAAAACCTGTGCCGCCAGATCGTAAACCTCGCCACTGGGGGGCTGTTTGTCCTCGATCAGTTGCTCCAGCAAATGATCGTCAAAGTCCGACAGCGTTTCCAACAGCTCGGTCCGCGCCTCTTGTTCACGATCTTCAACGGATTGCGGCAGCTCGATCAGGGCCGAGGGTTGGCCTTCCTGATACTTCCACGCCCGCTCCGAGATCAGATCGACCGCACCGACAATCGTGTCGCCTTCGCGGATGGGTACCTGTCGCAAGGCGATGTGGTGTGTGCAATAGGTCTGCAGTGCCGAGATGATATCGCGGATGCGGCCATTGGGGCTGTCCATGCGGTTGATGAACAGAAAACAAGGAATGCCTGCCTCTTCCACCAGGCGCAGATAGGGCGCACACAGGACGGCTGCATCCGGGTCGGGTGGGACGACCACCACTGCTGCGTCCGAAATGGCCATGGCGGGGCCGACATAGCCCAGATTGTCGCCGCCTCCGTCGACGTCGATGGCGCACCATGGCTCGTCCAAGTAAGAAAAACCGTGCACATGCACGGTTCCGGATACGTCGAATGTGGTGGGCCGCCCGTCGAGGCGGCTGATGGCCTCGACCAGAGTAGTTTTGCCCGATTGGCTGGGGCCGAGGACGGTGAAAACGCGCATGAGTGCTGTCCCTCTTTAAGGTTGCAGAAATACCTGCACGAAAAGGGCTGTCCGGCGCGGATGCGTCGGCAAGAACTGTCTGCAAATTCACCTGCCTCAGGGTGCGATACGCACAGCCCAAGTGTGGAGAAAACCAGAGGCCTGCGTCAAGCCCCTGTGCGGGTATGCATGGGTAGGCCCGCGTGGGGACCCACCGGGAAAGGGGTTAGATTGCCGAACTGTGCCCGGCCTTGCTGAGGTCATAGGCATCAAAGCTGCGGGCAATCATTCGGGTCAGAGGGCGCGCTTCGGGCGGGATGAACAGCCCGTCTTCGGTAATACTGAGCAAATTGTCGAAGGCGGCATTGGCCGACTGATACATCTGGTTCAGCTCACTAACCGAGATGTCGTGGTCGCGCAGAATCTCCGCCGAATTGATCTTGAAATCGCACATCAGCGCTTCGATCAGGCGTGATCTCAGAATGTCCTGCCCCTTGAACAGGTGCCCGCGCGAGGTCGAGAACCGCCCTTCGCGGATCGCCTTGGTATGCGCCGACGTTGCCGGAGCGTTCTGGGCATAGCCCTGTGGAAAACGCGAGATCGAGCTGGCGCCGACACCGATCAGAACCTCGGCCTGATCATCGGTATAGCCCTGGAAGTTCCGCTTCAGCTTCCCGGTCTTCAGGGCGCGGGTCAGACCGTCTTCCTGAGTGGCAAAGTGATCGATGCCGATTTCGGCGTAATTGTCCCACATGAACAGGCGGCGGGCGGTGTCGAACAGGTCCAGACGCTGTTCAGGCGTAGGCAGCGCGTCGGACGGGATCATCTGCTGCCGCTTGGCCATCCACGGCACATGGGCGTAGCCATACAGCGCAACCCGGTCGGGGTTGAGCGACAGCAGCTTCTGTACGCTTTCCGTCATCCGCGTTTTGGTCTGATGCGGCAGACCATAGAGGATATCGGCGTTCAGACTATGGATGCCCCGTTCGCGGATCATTTCGGCCGCTTTGCGTGTTGTGTCATAGCTTTGGATGCGACCGATGGTCTTTTGGATTTCATCATCGAAGTCCTGAACCCCAATCGACGCACGGTTCATGCCCGCCTCTGCCAGGGCATCCAGTCGGGCCTCGTCAATCTCGTTCGGGTCGATCTCGACCGAGAACTCGGCATTAGGGCCAAGTGGGACCACGTCGAGAATGTGGGCGGCCAGATCGCGCATCAGGTCGGGGTTCAGCAAGGTGGGCGTGCCGCCACCCCAATGCAGGCGAGACAGGGTCACGCCCTCGGGCAGGCGCGCGGCCAGCAGGTCTAGCTCGGCCTTGAGGACATCCACGTAGGCGATGACCGGATTGTCGGTCTGGGTGCCTTGCGTCCGGCAGGCGCAGAACCAGCACAGCCTGCGGCAGAATGGAACATGGATATACAGCGAGATCGAACTTCCGGGTTTGATGTCGGAAATCCAGTCGCCATAAAGGCTTGACCCTACGTCATTGCTGAAGTGCGGGGCGGTGGGATAGCTTGTATAACGCGGGACTTTCGCGTCAAATAGTCCAAGCCGTGCCAGTTGTGGTTTAACTATCATGACGGTACCGTTAGAGGACGCCACGAACAGATGCTTTGATAGAGATCAAGTGGAAGCGCGCATGACACCCACATTCAAGATCGACCATACGAACTGTGCAGACTGCCCGATCCGCCACCGGGCCGTGTGTGCGCATTGTGACGCGGATGAGCTGGAAGAGCTTGAAGGCATTAAATATTATCGCAGTTTCGAAGCCGGGCAGACGATCATATGGTCGGGTGATCAGATGAACTTTGTAGGCTCGGTCGTGTCTGGAATTGCGTCTCTGACGCAAACAATGGAAGACGGTCGTACCCAGATGGTCGGTCTTTTGTTGCCTAGCGACTTCGTCGGCCGTCCGGGGCGCGATTCGGCCCCGTATGACGTTCAGGCGACCACAGATCTGGTCATGTGCTGCTTTCGAAAGAAGCCCTTCGAAGAGTTGATGAACACGACTCCGCATATCGCGCACAGGTTGTTGCAGATGACTCTGGACGAGTTGGACGCCGCCCGTGAATGGATGCTGGTTCTCGGTCGTAAGACCGCCCGCGAAAAGATTGCGAGCCTATTGTCCATCATCGCCCGCAGGGATGCCTCGGTCGGTCAAAGAGGTAGCGATGGCCCCATCGTATTCGATCTGCCCCTCACGCGTGAGGCGATGTCGGACTATCTCGGCCTGACTCTGGAAACGGTCAGCCGCCAGATTTCGGCGCTTAAGAAGGATGAGGTTATCCTGCTGGAAGGCAAGCGCCACGTGACGATTCCCGATATGGGACGCCTGATGGAAGAGGCCGGGGACGATTCGGATGGCGGCTTCCTAGTGTAACCGGCGCTAATGCGCCAGAAACACCGGTACTGAAGATTGTTCCAACATGTTCCGCGTCGCACCGCCCAGAATGGCTTCGCGGAACCGCGAATGGCCATAGGCGCCCATTACGATCATGTTGGCTTCGGTGTCCGAAGCGTGACGGTTCAGGATATCCGAAACCCGCGTCATGGTTTTGCTGAGAACGTCAATCTCGCATCGCACCCCGTGACGGGCCAGCATCTGTGATAGCATCCCGCCGGGGTCAGAACGATCCGGCCCATGGCGGGGCGGGTCGATCACCACGATCCTCACCAGATCGGCCTGTTTCAGAAATGGCAGGGCTCGACGGATAGCGCGCATGGCCTCTACGCTTTCGTTCCAGCCGATCAGAATCGTTCCAGGGCGGCTGAAAGGCTGCGCTTTGTCGGGGACGATCAGAACCGGGGCGTGACCTTCGAACATCGCAGCCTCGACAATTGGTTCTGCTTCGGCGCCGCGGTCCTCGCCATAGGGCTGTGGCAGAATCACCAGATCGGAAAACCGGGCGCGATGCGCCACGTGGCGCCCAAGATCGGCGATCTGGGCCACACCGTTTTCGGCAGACCAGCGCGTGCCGGATTTGGATAGGAAGGCCTTTGCATAATCCAGCACTTCCTCGGCCTCGGCATTGGCCCGGCTCAGCGTTTCTTGCAGGATCAGCGCATTGGCTCCTGCATAGTAGTAACCCGTCTGGCTGCGATCCACGCCAAGGCATAATGCCTCGACATGTGCGTCCTGCGCTTCGGCCAGCGCTACCATCTGCCCCAGTGCCGCATCTGAGGGTTTGGTTTCTGTCATCACGGTGAGAAGTGATTTGTAAGACATCTTGACCTCTTGCCTACGGGGCGGGGCAAACTGCGACGTTCCAGCCCATTCGTTTCTGAAGCATAGTCACAATATCTGCCGACTCGTCTTGACACAGATCAAAGCAGTTAGAACCGCTGTGGTAGAAAACAGCAGCCAGTCAAAAAGGTCTCGCGACACATAAAGAATCGCGCGGGGCATGGCAAAGGGACGCAATATGTCAAATTATATCAAGCTGATCGTGCTTGGTGTGATTGCGGTATTCGCCGCGATCGCAACCAATTACGCACGCGATTTGGCGTATCAGGTGCACGCAATTCTGGTGATGTTGATCGCCGGTGGTTTGTTCATCTGGACGCTTAGAAACACGGATGAGCCAGAAACGTTCGTTGATCGCTCGGGTGAATACATGGATGGCGTGATCCGCTATGGCGTGATCGCAACCGCCTTTTGGGGGGTAATCGGGTTCCTGGCGGGGACCTTTATAGCGTTCCAGCTGGCCTTTCCTGCGCTCAACTTCGAATGGGCACAGGGCTATCTGAACTTTGGCCGTTTGCGTCCGCTGCACACCTCGGCGGTGATTTTTGCTTTTGGCGGCAACGCGCTGCTGGCGACCTCGTTCTATGTGGTGCAGCGTACCAGCGCCGCGCGCTTGTGGGGCGGAAACCTGGCGTGGTTCGTGTTCTGGGGCTATCAGCTGTTCATCGTTCTGGCCGCGACCGGCTATGTTCTGGGTGGCACACAGTCCAAGGAATACGCCGAGCCCGAATGGTATGTTGACCTGTGGCTGACCATCGTTTGGGTCGCCTATCTGGCCGTTTACCTGGGCACGATCATCAAGCGGAAAGAGCCTCATATCTACGTCGCCAACTGGTTCTACCTGGCCTTCATCGTCACCGTTGCGATGCTGCATGTGGTCAATAACCTGACCATCCCTGTCAGCATCTGGGGCTCGAAATCGGTCATCGTCTGGTCGGGCGTACAAGATGCCATGATCCAGTGGTGGTACGGCCACAACGCTGTGGGCTTTTTCCTGACTGCAGGTTTCCTGGGCATGATGTATTACTTCATCCCGAAACAGGCCGAGCGTCCGGTCTTTTCATACAAGCTGTCGATCATCCACTTCTGGGCGCTGATCTTCCTGTATATCTGGGCTGGTCCGCACCACCTGCACTATACCGCGTTGCCTGACTGGGCCTCGACGCTGGGCATGGTGTTCTCGGTCGTGCTGTGGATGCCTTCGTGGGGTGGTATGATCAACGGTCTGATGACCCTTTCGGGCGCATGGGACAAGCTGCGTACGGACCCTGTGATCCGCATGATGGTCATCTCGGTCGGTTTCTACGGCATGTCCACCTTTGAAGGCCCGATGATGTCGATCCGTGCCGTGAATTCGCTGTCTCACTACACCGACTGGACCATCGGCCACGTGCACTCTGGCGCGTTGGGCTGGAACGGTATGATCACCTTTGGTGCGCTCTACTATCTGGTGCCTGTACTGTGGAAGCGTGAGCGTCTGTATTCGCTGCAGATGGTCAGCTGGCACTTCTGGCTCGCCACGATCGGCATCGTTCTCTATGCCGCGTCGATGTGGGTCACCGGTATTATGGAAGGCCTGATGTGGCGCGAAGTGGATGCCAACGGCTTCCTAGTGAACTCGTTCGCTGACACCGTGGCAGCCAAGTTCCCGATGTATGTGGTGCGTGCTCTGGGTGGCGTGATGTTCGTCGCTGGTGCCGTAATCATGTGCTACAACCTGTGGATGACTGTGCGGAAGGCACCGGCCAAAGAGGCCAGCCTGACCGTCGCGGTCCCGGCTGAATAAGGAGGGCCGGAGCAATGGCAATTCTCGACAAACATAAGATCCTCGAGACCAACGCGACCCTCCTGCTGGTGTTCAGCTTTCTGGTCGTGACCATTGGTGGCATCGTTCAAATCGCCCCGCTGTTCTACCTTGAGAACACCATCGAAAAGGTGGAGGGCATGCGCCCTTACACCCCTCTCGAGATGGCGGGCCGTGAGGTTTATCTGCGCGAAGGCTGCTATGTCTGCCACAGCCAGATGATCCGCCCCATGCGAGATGAGGTCGAACGTTACGGTCACTACTCGCTGGCGGCTGAGTCGATGTATGACCACCCGTTCCAGTGGGGCTCCAAGCGGACCGGTCCTGATCTGGCCCGCGTGGGCGGTCGCTATTCGGACCAGTGGCATGTGGACCACCTGCGTGATCCGCAGTCGGTTGTGCCGGAATCGGTTATGCCGAAATACGGCTTCCTCGAGCATCGCAAGCTGGACGGCAAGTATATCGGTGACATCATGAAGGCGAACGCCGTTGTCGGCACGCCTTACACCGAAGAGATGCTGGCCAATGCCGAGGCCGACTTCCGTGCGCAGGCCGATCCGGACAGCGACTATGACGGGCTGCTGGAACGCTATGGCGACAAGGTCAGCGTGCGCAATTTCGACGGTCAGCCAGAGCTGACCGAAGCGGATGCGTTGGTGGCTTATCTTCAGATGCTGGGCACGCTGGTTGATTTCTCGACCTTCACCCCGGACGCAAGTCGTTAAGGAGGGCGTTATGGAAGAATACACACTCCTCAGACAGTTCGCGGATAGCTGGATGCTTTTGCTGCTGTTCTCGGTCTTTGTCGGCATCATCATCTGGGTTTTCCGCCCCGGTGCCAGCAAGGAATACAAGGACACCGCCAACATCCCCTTCCGGCATCAAGATAAACCCGCCGAATCCAAGGAGGCGCGGCCATGAGCAAGACACCTGATAAACAGCCAGGCGATCCGAATACCACGGGTCACAGCTGGGACGGTATCGAAGAATTCGACAATCCGATGCCCCGCTGGTGGCTGTGGACCTTCTACGCCTGTATCTTCTGGGGCGTGATCTACACGATCATGTATCCAGCATGGCCGCTGGTTCAGTCGGCAACCGCAGGCGTCACTGGCTGGTCCTCGCGCGGGGAAGTGCAGCAGGATATTGTATCCTTCGAAGAAGCCAACGCGCCCTGGAACGCACGTCTGGTGGAAACCCCGCTGGAAGAGATTTCGGCCGATGCCGAGTTGCAGCAATACGCTGTGAACTCAGGCGGCGCCGTGTTCCGCACCTGGTGTGCGCAATGCCACGGCTCGGGAGCGCAGGGTGCTCCGGGTTTCCCGAACCTGCTGGATGACGCATGGCTGTGGGGCGGTTCACTTGAGGATATCGAGTTCACAATCGCCCATGGCATCCGGAACGAAGAAAGCGACGATGCGCGCTATTCCGAGATGCCGGCCTTTGGTGAGCTGCTTGAGAAAGAAGAGATTGCTCAGGTGGTTCAATACGTGATGTCGCTGACGAATGCCCAAAGCGATGATGCGGCGGCGCAGGCTGGCAAGGTTGTGTTCGAAGACAATTGCGCGGCTTGCCATGGCGAAGACGGCACTGGCGATGTCTTTCAAGGTGCGCCGAACCTGACCGACGCGATCTGGCTCTATGGCGGCAGCCAAGAGGCGCTGACCGAGACGGTGACTTACAGCCGGTTTGGCGTGATGCCCGCTTGGGAAAACCGCCTGACCGATGCGCAGATCCGCGCTGTCACGGCTTACGTCCACCAGTTGGGCGGCGGCCAGTAAGGCCAAAAGAATACCTTCGGACGGTTCGCCGCCCGAAGGTTGCAGCACCGGCTGTTCCATCTGTTCGCGCGTTTCCAGAACAGCCGGTGCTATTTCCCTACCGTAGAGTTCCGCCCATGACGGGTCCAGAACTTGGGTAAAGCGATCACAGATCGTTCAGATCGACATCGCGGAGCGGTTCTTTCCACCAATGACTGTCCGGCAACCACTCCTTCCTGGACTGGTTTGGCTTGGGCGCATCCCGGATGACGGGGGCATCGACGCGGGTTGCGGTCAGAAAAGTTCGTGCAAAAACGGTGAACATTGTCAGCCTCCTATACGCTGCGATCATGGGTTAAAGATTGACCTTTGGGCTTTGAAATGCGACTCAAATGAAACTCTAACGTGTAAGTTTGGATTACATATGGATTGGCTATCTCTGCCCCCTTTGGCGGCCCTAAGGGCCTTTTCTGCCTTCGCCGAGCGGCGCAATGTGGTTGCAGCTGGTGCGGCGCTTAATGTCAGTCACGCTGCCATCAGTCAGCAATTGCGCGCGCTTGAGAAACATCTGGGCGTGGCCCTGCTGGACCGGACCGGTAAATCCATGACCCTGACACCGGAAGGCGAGGAGCTGGCCCGCGCCCTGCATCTGGGCTTTGGCGCGATAGGCACGGCCATTGCTGATCTGACCAAGGCCCGGCAGGGGCGGCCCGTGCATGTGTCTTTGACCTCATCCTTCGCGGCATCCTGGCTAATGCCGCGCCTGCCTACGTTTCAGGCCAAATACCCGGATATCCATCTTGCGCTAGACCCTTCGCCCAAGCTGGTCAGCCTTACACCCGGTGGGGTGGATGTGGCCATACGCTATGGCGCGGGCGACTGGCCGGGTGTCAGCGCCGAGATGCTGCAACCCAGCCCCATGGTCATCGTCGCCGCACCTTCCCTGCTGGATGGCAAGACCGACTGGACCGCGAAGGAGCTGAGCCAGTTACCTTGGCTTGAGGAATTCGGAACGACCGAGGCAACCACATGGCTGGCCCGGCAAGGTGTTGATCACGGACCGGGCGCCGGGCGCATCGCGCTGCCGGGCAACCTGCTGCTGGATGGGGTGCGCGCGGGGCAGGGCGTGACCGTGACCGCGCGGCATTTTGTCGAAGGCGACATATCATCCGGTCGTATCGTCGAACTGTTTCAGGAACCCGGCGACTTTGGTTATCATATCGTTCTGGGCGATGCGCCCCTGCGTCCTGCCGTAAAGACCTTTGTCGCGTGGCTTAGGCGTCAGGCGCGCGACCTGTGACAAAAGGTGTCTGTACGATGCGCTTTTGACCCATGTCAAAGTGCCGGGTGGTGTGATCTGGGACAAGGCGCAGAATAGAAGTGAGTCTGGAGCCAGCCCGTGAGCGATTCCGATCCCGCCCCTAGCCTTTACGCCGCACGAGAGCCGATTTTCCCCCGGCGCGTGTCCGGTCCGTTTCGCAATCTGAAATGGATCATCATGGCAGTGACGCTGGGTATTTACTACATCACTCCGTGGATCAGATGGGACCGTGGCCCCAGCCTGCCGGATCAGGCGGTGTTGCTGGATCTGGCCAACCGTCGCTTTTACTTCTTCTGGATCGAGATCTGGCCGCACGAGTTTTATTTCGTTGCCGGCCTGTTGATCATGGCTGGGCTGGGCCTGTTCCTGTTCACCTCGGCCTTGGGGCGTGTGTGGTGTGGCTATGCCTGTCCGCAGACAGTGTGGACTGATCTCTATATTCTCGTCGAACGCTGGATCGAAGGCGACCGCAACGCCCGCCTACGTCTGCACCGACAACAAAAGCTGGATATGCGAAAGGCACGGTTGCGCCTGACGAAATGGACCGCCTGGTTCCTGATCGGTTTGGCAACCGGCGGTGCCTGGGTGTTCTATTTCGCCGACGCGCCCACATTGCTGCGTGATCTGGTGACGGGCAATGCGCACCCTGTGGCCTACACAACCATGCTGATCCTGACCGGCACCACCTTCCTGTTTGGTGGTTTCGCGCGGGAACAGATTTGCATCTATGCTTGCCCGTGGCCCCGCATTCAGGCGGCGATGATGGACGAGGATACTCTGGTCGTCGGCTACCGCGAATGGCGGGGCGAGCCGCGCGGCAAGGGCAAACGCACGGCGGATTCCGAGTTGGGCGATTGCATCGATTGCATGGCCTGCGTGAACGTCTGCCCCGTGGGCATCGACATCCGCGACGGGCAGCAGTTGGAGTGCATTACCTGTGCGCTCTGTATCGACGCTTGTGACGACATGATGGCCAAGATCGGCAAGCCTCGTGGTCTGATCGACTACATGGCGCTGAGTGACGAGACCCGCGAACGGGCGGGTGAGACCCCCAAGAATGTCTGGAAACACATTCTGCGGCCCCGCACGATCATGTATACGGCCATGTGGGCGGCTGTTGGTTTTGCGCTGCTTTTTGCGCTGTTCATCCGCTCGGATATCGACCTGACCGTCGCACCTGTGCGCAACCCGACCTTCGTGACCCTCTCAGATGGCACAATCCGCAACACCTATGACGTGCGTCTGCGCAACAAACATGGTGAGGAACGCCCGTTCAAGCTGACCCTGGCAGGCGACCCGGCCTTGCAAATCCAGATCGAGGGCATCGACGGAGACACTGTCAATGTCACCGCAGATACGGCACAATTGACCCGTGTCTACGTGGTGACCGCAGGTGATACCGGCCCTGCTGCTGCGGATGTGACGCCCGTGCGCATCTGGGTCGAGGATCTGGAAAGCGGCGAACGCGCCTATAAGGACACCACGTTTAACGGACGGGGGAACTGAGCATGGCTGAACGTCAATTCACCGGAAAACACGCGCTGGCCGTGTTTGTCGCGGCCTTTGGTGTGATCATCGCCGTCAATCTGGTGCTGGCATACAGCGCGGTGAAAACCTTTCCGGGGCTAGAGGTCAAAAACTCTTACGTCGCGAGCCAAGAGTTCAACGAGCGTTTGCAGGAACAACAAGCCCTTGGATGGTTCATCCGGGCCGAGGTTTCGGGCGGATTGCTGGTTCTGCACATCACCGATCAAACCGGCGCTCCGGTCGAAGTGGCCGAGTTGCAGGCCGTGGTTGGCCGCGCCACCCATGTTAAAGAAGATTTCGCCCCTGATTTCACCTTTGACGGTACTGCCTATGCAACCCCTGCGGCGCTGGGCAAGGGCAACTGGAACATCCGTCTGGTCGCCAAGGACCACAGCGGAGCGGAATTCGCGCAGCGCGTGCCGCTTTATGTGAAAGGGTAGGGGATCGTGGCGCAGCTCAGTTCCGGCACAGCGGCCTGTCCGGGCTGTATCGCGGCCCCAGCAGAACCGGCACGGCCCATTCCGCAGGACACCCAGATCGCTCTGTCGTTGCCGGGCATCCATTGCTCGGCCTGTATCGCGACGGTGGAACGCGCGCTGAACGCCACTCCCGGCGTCGAAGATGCGCGCGTCAACCTGACCCTGAAACGCGCCATGATCAAAGCCGCGCCCGATCTGCGTGCTACCGATCTGATCCCAGTGCTGGAAAACGCGGGTTTTGAGGCACATGAGCTGGACCCCGGTGCCCTGTCCGCCACACAGGCTGACAAGGCGGGGCGCGACCTGCTGATGCGGCTGGCTGTGGCCGGGTTTGCCTCGATGAACGTGATGCTGCTGTCGGTCTCGGTCTGGTCCGGGGCGTCCGACGCCACACGGGACATGTTCCACTGGATATCGGCGGCGATTACGCTGCCCGCGATCGCGTTCTCCGCGCAGCCCTTCTTTGCGAATGCGTGGTCAGCCTTGCGCGTGCGGCGTCTGAACATGGACGTGCCGATCGTGCTGGCGATCCTGTTGGCGCTGGTCACATCGCTTTGGGAAACCACGCTCAGCGGCGAACATGCCTATTTCGACGCCGCCCTGACGCTGACGTTCTTCCTGCTGGCCGGGCGTTATCTGGATTACCGCACCCGCGCCGCTGCCCGATCTGCGGCCGAGGAGCTGACCGCGCTGGAAGTCCCCCGCGCCATTCGGGTCGTGGATGGCATCGAGGAAGAGGTCGCCGTTGCCACGCTGAGCGTGGGCGACCTGATCTTGATCCGCCCCGGCGGGCGGATGCCTGTGGATGGCGAAATTGTCTCGGGCCAGTCTGAACTCGACCGGTCCCTACTGACCGGAGAAACCCTGCCGGTGTTCGCCGAGGCGGGCACGACTGTCAGCGCTGGAGAAGTCAACCTGACCGGCCCTCTGACCATCCGCGCGACGGCGGTGGGTGAGGACACCTCGCTGCACCGCATGGCCGATCTTGTGGCCATCGCGGAATCGGGGCGCTCGCGATACACCTCGCTGGCCGACAAGGCGGCCAAGCTCTATGCGCCCGGTGTGCATATCCTGTCGGCGCTCAGCTTTGTGGGTTGGTATATCTATTCCGGTGACGTGCGCACGGCGCTGAACATCGCCGCCGCCGTTCTGATTATTACCTGCCCCTGCGCGCTGGGCTTGGCTGTGCCAGCGGTGACCACGGCGGCCTCGGGGCGGTTGTTCCGTAAGGGGATGCTGATCAAGCACTCTACCGCGCTGGAACGTCTGGCCGAGGTTGATACGGTTGTTTTCGACAAAACAGGCACGCTGACCTCTGGTATCCCTGAACTGACCAATCTGGGCGACCATTCCCGCGCGGATCTTGAGGTCGCGCTGGCCCTGGCCGAGGCGTCCTCGCACCCGTTGTCGGTTGCTTTGACCAAGGCCGCTCGCGAGGCTGGGATAAAACCCGCCACGCTGAAAGACGTCACCGAGGTTCCGGGCTACGGCACTGAGGGTACCTATCGTGGTCAGCGCGTACGTCTGGGCCGGGCGGCATGGACCGGCGCGGAAGAGGGCGACCAGACCGCCGCATGGCTGGCCATCGCCGGGCAAGCGCCGTCGGCATTCCTGTTCTCGGACGCGCTGCGCGTTGGTGCCGCGGATGCGGTCCAAACGCTGCGCGAAGCGGGCAAAGAGGTCATCCTGATCTCGGGCGATACGCAAGGCGCTGTTCAGGCGCTGGCGGGCAAGCTGGGGATTGAAAACTGGATTGCGCAGGCCCTGCCGCAGGACAAGGCCCAGCATGTCGAAGCTTTGCGCGATCAGGGCCATCATGTGCTTATGGTCGGTGACGGGCTGAACGACACGGCGGCGCTGGCGGCGGCGCATGTGTCGATCTCACCAGCGTCCGCACTGGATGCGGCGCGGGTGGCGTCAGATATCGTGCTGCTGGGCAACGACCTGTCACCTATCGCCGATGCCTGCGATACCGCTGCCAAAGCCACAAAACGGATTCGCGAGAACTTCCGCATCGCCACCGTCTATAATATCATCGCGGTGCCTTTGGCCGTGGTTGGTCTGGCTACGCCGCTGATCGCGGCGCTGGCGATGTCGGCCTCATCAATCACTGTGTCTTTGAACGCGTTGCGGGTAAGGTAAAGCGATGGAAGTCTTGGCCTATCTGATACCGATTTCCCTTTTTCTGGGCGGAGTTGGGCTGGTGGCCTTTGTCTATACTGTCCGCTCGAACCAGTATGACGATCCCGAGGGAGACGCGCGGCGCATCCTCAGCGATGAATGGGACGACAAGCCCAAGCCCTGACAGCTCTTGAAATTGCCGCAATGCCCGGTTATGTCCGGCCCATCCGCTAGCAGAGAGAACACCGCCAAATGGCTACCATGAATCCGATCCAGTTCATTCAGCAAGTCCGCGCCGAAGTTGCAAAGGTCGTGTGGCCCACGCGCCGCGAGGTTCTGCTGACCACGGTCATGGTGTTCATCATGGCGGCTCTTACCGCTGTGTTCTTTGCATTGGTCGATCTGGGCATTCGCGGGGGTCTTCAACTGATCCTTGGTGCGTTCGGCTAAACCCGTTTGGGGTTGGGTGGAAACGCCGCTTCCCTCTTGCACAGCACGCGATGTCCTTGTAGGTCACGCGGGACTCTTCGGAATGGGCGTGCGGCGATTCGGACCGCGCGCCGCTTTTTATTCCGGATGACGTAACTGAATTCAAACGACGGGCGCAGTCGCGGCCCAAAGGCAAACAAGGACGACAGGTTCATG
Organism: Ruegeria sp. BK1; assembly: GCF_056535645.1. Taxonomy (NCBI): domain Bacteria; kingdom Pseudomonadati; phylum Pseudomonadota; class Alphaproteobacteria; order Rhodobacterales; family Roseobacteraceae; genus Ruegeria; species Ruegeria sp. BK1. The sequence goes on from NZ_JBQFIS010000001.1 coordinate 3,329,570, forward strand.
GCGAAACGGTGGTACTCGGTCAGCGTTCTTTCGAATTTCGAAAAGAAGATCGCAGAACAGATCCGCACGTCGGTGGCCGAACACGGCCTTGAGGACGATATCGACGAAGTTCTGGTGCCCACCGAAGAGGTGATCGAAGTGCGCCGGGGCAAGAAGGTCACGACCGAACGCCGTTTCATGCCTGGTTATGTACTGGTGCACATGGAAATGTCGGATCAGGGCTATCACCTAGTGAACTCGATCAACCGCGTCACCGGTTTCCTGGGCCCGCAAGGTCGCCCGATGCCGATGCGAGATGCTGAGGTGAACCAGATTCTCAACCGCGTTCAGGAAGGCGAAGAAGCGCCCAAGCTGATGATCTCCTTCGAGGTCGGCGAGAAGGTCAAGGTCAACGACGGCCCGTTCGAGGATTTCGACGGCATGGTTGAAGGCGTGGACGACGAGAATCAGAAGCTGAAGGTTTCGGTCTCGATCTTTGGCCGCGAAACACCGGTCGAGCTGGACTTTACACAGGTGACCAAGCAGGGCTGATTTAAGCCTTCACAGCAATTTCTAACGCCGCGCTGCCATGAGCAACGCGGCGTTTTTCTTTTCAGTGCCACAAAAGTTGGTTTTTAATGCTCCGCTTATTGCGCCTGCACCATGGCCGCACGCAAAAGCTGCGGGCGGTCGGTTTGCGACGGCAGGAACACCGCTTGCGATCCGGCGTCAAGCGCCGACAGGCTTGCGTCATACCATTGCATTGCAAGGTCCTGACGTTCCTGCACGCCAAAGCCTTCGCGCAGGTGGTGGCCGACCAATTCTCCGTAGGCAGGCTCACCCAAGGCGACCAGCATCAGTGCCGAGCCAACTGCTGTATCCATGTTGTCCTGACGGTAGCCGAGCGACAGACAGACCTTGCTTGTGGCGGACAGATCGGCTGGGCTCAGCCCGGTATCCAGAGCGAATTTGCGCATCTGGCTTTCCGCATCGGCTTTCGAGCTGAGCGAAAGCGCAACCACCTGCGGCGACAGGGTGTCACCAAAGGCGGCACATTGCGTGCTGATCTGATCGGGGGTCAGGCCCTGAATGTCCTGGATCAGTTCTTCACCACGCGCCATGGCATAGCTGCGAGCCAGGCAGAACTGCTCGCTCAGGGCGAAATCGGGGTCCGACATATTGGCCAGTGTTGTGTACCCGCCATTGGTCGAGGTTTGCAGCATCACCGCACTGCACCGGTTGGCAAGTGAGGGCCGTGCTGTGCCACCGGCAAAGAGGCTGGGCAAGCTGCCCGTCGATGCGGTTTCGGTTGGGGCTTCTGTGGGTGTGGTCTCGGGCTGGGCAGTCACAACCGGAGTGATCGGGGCCGGAGCCTGTGCCTGGGGCTGCGGGGCAGCCGCCAGCGCGGCGCCGCTGTGAACCTGCTGACGATAGGCAAACAAAAGTGGCTGACCCGACAGTTGCGTCGCCGCTTGCCCGCCGCTGGTCGCCCAGTAGTAGGCCTGGTTCAGAAAGTCGCTTTGATAGGGGGGAAAGTCATAGCCATTGACCGGGTAGCCCATCGACGCCTGATATCGCTCGATCGCTGCGCGGGTACCGCCCCCGACTTGGCCATCGACTCGTCCGGCATTGTAGCCGAAATAGTTCAGGGCAGTCTGTGTTTGAGCCCCCTGTGAGGTGGACGGAATACCCGATCTGTAAGTCCGCGTTGTTGTCGATCGGCTGGATTGCTTCTTTCCTTGCTCTTTACCGATTGCGTAGCCAATGACGCCACCCACGACGGCACCGCCAAGAATTTCGCCCGCATCCGCTCGGGCCACCTGTGGAGCTGTAATGGCAAGCGAGAGCGCGATGCCCAGTGTTGTGATGAATCGAATAATCATAATAAACCTCCGCCAAATAAGCATAGTTGCAGTCACTATAGCACAACTGCCCCTCGTGCAGTTTCACAATAGCCAAGACGTGATCGGTGCGCGGGGATTTGCTTTGCTGGCGGAGGTTTTTCCCGAGGCGCGATGCAGAAACAGGGTTATAACCTAGTGAACTCTATCAACCGCGTTCAGGAAGGCGAAGAAGCGCCGAAACTGATGATCAGCTGTGAAGTTGGCGAGAAGGCCAAGGTCAACGACGGCCCATTCGAGGATTTTGATGGCATGGTCGAAGGCGTGGATGACCAGATCCAGAAGCTGAAAGTTTCGGTCTCGATCTTTGGTCGGGAAACACCGGTAGAGCTGGACTTTACGCAGGTTACGAAGCAGGGCTAAACGCTCAGTGCCTGGAAATGGAACGCCCGCGCTGCCCAAAACACTGCGGCGCTTTTTTGGCAAGAAACAGTTGCAACACTCCGAGGTTAGGGCCGACCGGGAATGAGTTCCTGTTGCTGAAGCACCGTCAATACATCCAGAATTGTTGACGGGCTGACATCAACAGACCCGTCAAGCAATATACCAAGTCCACCGTCTCCGATCTCGCGCGGGCCACCGCTTTCGTAGACCGGATCAAGTGAAGCGAGTTCTGCCGGCAATTCCGGGCACAATGGGGTTTCGTTGAGCACAAGATCTACAGCTGCCAGCATCAGTTCTTTTACGGACTCGAGGGTGTCGTCTTCCAAGATTTGTTCGCGCTGCGCTTCCGGCGCCGTGAGTGTGAGATCGATTAGTTTGATGTAGGCGCAATTGTCGCGCAGTTCGACAGTCGCCTCGGTGGACATGTTCGCCAGAATGGAATTCTTTTCTTGGCCGCGCTGAAAATCGCGCTCACTGGTGCGGCTGCACTCAAAGAGTGTAACAGTAACCTCGCCGTCTAAATCAATTGCATCGTCCTTGGCCCCAAAGCTTATGTCATCTAGCCTGACTTGCAGACCGCAATTATCGACTATCGCGTTGTCAGCCAGTCTTTCGGGCACAATTTTCTGTGCGCCCCGTAAGTCGAGTAATGCTCCGACGCCTATCCGTGTAGTGTCAACGGCAGTTAGGGTCAGATTTAGCTTGTAGGGCAAATCCGTATCGCGAACTGGCAATGTCGCGTCGATGATAAAATCCACCTGTTGGGCGTATGGGGCTCGGGCACCTACAACGGCTGCCATCAAGACTGGGATAATTAACCAAAGTCTCATTCAGCAAACTCCAAAACACCAAGGTTCTTTAGACCCGCAAGAACTTTGACTATTGTCTCGGCGCTTACGTCGGCTGATCCAACAACAGCAGCGCCCATTCCCCCGGGTGCAACTTCACGTGTTCCACCAGACTCGTAAATTGGATCAAGAACCGTGAATTCTTCTGGCAGTGGTGGGCAAACCGGGTTGGCTGCCAGAAACTCTCCACCCTTTTCAAGGACCGCTTCGTTGATGCGGTCGGTCAGCCCGAAAAGATTGGTAACAGTTCCGATGAACCCACGCGGGCTGAGGTCCGCGCTTTCGATACTGAATGTAAGGCATTGGCCCTTAACTTCCGCCTTGGCGACAGCAATTGCATCTACCGTGGCCCCAAAATATTGAAAGCCCGGTTCTTCATTCCGTTTGCACCGCGTGAATTGAGCACGAGCCGAACCCTCGACCTTTACGGTTTCGCCGATGGCGGTGACGTCTCGGATGTCGAGATAGATCTGGCGCTTACAGGTTTCTTCCAACGGACCGGTCAGTATTTGCGGTGCCTTTTCCTGCAATCCGCGCAAATCCATGAACGCCCGCAATCGCAGCCGAGTTGGGCTGGATTCCTCCAGGCCGGCGTAGACTGTGAAGGGGACGGGAATATCGCGCAGCGGAACTTCTTTGGTCAGCTTGACCTGAAACTGACCCGAATAGGTGCTGGGATCAATTCCTGTCGCATCGAAAGCAGCATCGGTGTTGGACACGCTGGTTTGGGCAGTTTCGTTGGACGCACCACCCTGATCCTGAGCTTTGCTGCCGCATCCGGGCAACATAGCTAAGAGCACGCATATCAGTAGCCCCTTGTTTAGCCGAGATGACGCCATCCCTGATCACTTCTTTTGTAGCCAATTTGCTCCAAGATACCCGCCTTGTTTTCTGACGCAACTTATGTATTCAGATGAATTATTCTGTTTGACTGTTCCCAAAAGCCACTGAGGTCCGGTCAATACAAAAAGTCAAACTGGCAATAGCGCGACATCCACTTGCCAACCCCACAATTCCACTATAAATGCCGCCTCTATCGTCTTCGGGCGAGATTCTCTCGTGGGAGGTTGCTGGGATCGCGATCCCGGATCGGACCACGCAACATAGTCTGGGTGAAACGCGTTTCACCCGAGTTGAAAGGAAAACCAAATGGCCAAGAAGCTTGCTGGTACAATGAAGCTGCAGGTTCCTGCAGGTCAGGCGAACCCCTCGCCGCCAGTTGGTCCGGCGCTAGGTCAGCGCGGCATCAACATCATGGAGTTCTGCAAGGCGTTCAACGCCAAGACCGCAGACATGGAGCAAGGCGCCCCTTGCCCGACCGTGATCACCTACTATCAGGACAAGTCCTTCACCATGGACATCAAGACGCCGCCCGCGTCTTATTACCTGAAAAAAGCCGCTGGTCTGAAGCCGGTTGGCAAGCGTAACCGCCCCCGTGGCGCGGAAAACCCCGGTCGCGAGACCGTGGCAACCGTGACCTCGAAGCAGGTTCGCGAAATCGCCGAAGCCAAAATGAAAGATCTGAATGCCAACGATATCGAAGGCGCAATGCAGATCATCCTGGGCTCGGCCCGCTCTATGGGCATCGAGGTGAAGTAAGATGGCAAAACTTGGTAAACGCACCCGCGCTGCGCGCGAAGCTGTCGCCGGCAAGGAAAACCTGTCGGTTGAAGATGCAGTTGCCCTGGTCAAAGCCAATGCAACCTCGAAATTCGACGAGACCATCGAAATCGCGATGAACCTGGGCGTTGACACTCGTCACGCAGACCAGATGGTTCGCGGCGTTGTTGGTCTGCCCAACGGCACCGGTAAAGCGATGCGCGTTGCTGTGTTCGCGCGTGGTCCCAAGGCGGACGAAGCGAAAGAAGCAGGTGCGGATATCGTTGGCGCAGAAGACCTGATGGAAACCATTCAGGGCGGCACCATCGAATTCGATCGCTGCATTGCCACCCCGGACATGATGCCCATCGTTGGCCGTCTGGGTAAGGTTCTGGGCCCCCGCAACCTGATGCCGAACCCCAAGGTTGGCACCGTGACCATGGACGTGAAAGCGGCCGTGGAAGCAGCCAAAGGCGGTGAAGTTCAGTTCAAGGCGGAAAAAGGCGGCGTTGTGCACGCAGGCGTTGGCAAAGCTTCGTTCGACGAAGCCAAGCTGGCCGAAAACGTCCGCGCTTTCGTCTCGGCTGTGGCCAAGGCAAAGCCGTCGGGTGCAAAAGGCACCTACATGAAAAAGATCGCACTGAGCTCGACCATGGGCCCCGGTGTGACCCTGGATGTGGCGGCTGCGTCGGGCGAATAAGCCCTTCCGTCAATGCAGATTTGAAACCGGGTTGCCGAAATGCAGCCCGGTTTTTTTGCGTTTACAGGTAAGCGCGCAGAACCTCTGCCTCACGGGCGCTGATAGTCGAGGCCGCGGTTTCGCCGAAAGCAGAGACTCCGAATTTCAACATGGGGAATAGGGTTAGAATCTCGGACCGTTGGGCCTCTGACAGGGCGTGTTTGGCGGTGTCGCCAAAGAAATAGCTTTCAGTCAGTGCCCCGTTTGAGCGGACGATATGATGCCGGTCGAACATGAAATGCGTGTAGGTGATACTGTCCATTTCGCAGATTTCAACGCCAGGCAGGCCGCACAGGTGTTTGGCGGCAACGAAGACTTCGGATGAGCCGAACAGCATGTCGGTGACGGGGGCCGAGACCAGTACCCGGTGCTGTGGCGACAAGATAAGCTTGCGGCTGTTTCCAATCGCATCTTTTTCGATGACGACAGGGGCAAAGGCGCCGGTGCCTTGCACTTCGGTTGTGCCGATCCACAGAATGGGTTGGAACCCGGCGTCGCGGGTCCAGACCATTTGACCTTTTTTCAGCAGGGCTACGTCGACTTCGCCATCGACGGTTTCGATCAACGTGCCGGGGCCAAAGCAAGGGATATAGTCATCATAGGAAGACGACCCGGCGTTGGAACCGGAAATCTTGATGTAGGACGTGCCGGGTGTCAGCGGTTCGGATGTTGCAAACCCCCAAACGTCCGAGGTGATGCCATTTTGCGAAAAGACATAAATCTCGATCTCGGGGCCGGTAGGTACTCCGTTTTCGTCGAGGGCGCGGACAACGATTATGGATTCGGATTCGACCTGGGTACCGTCGGCGACGATACCGCCACCATCCGTGATGACGTGCCCGGCTTCTTGGTCATCGTCGAAGACGTTAGGGCTTCCGCTGGTGTCATCCAGCGTGACAGTGGTGCCAAAGCCTCCGGAGTATTCAAAAATCGTTCCGTCCGGCGTGTCCGAGTTGTTGATGATCGGATCGCCTTCAATCGAGCTGTCGGGGCTGGACGTGACGATCAGAGCTTCACTATCCTGGGCGAAAAAGCTGCGAAGTACCATTGAATACGAACACCTGTAGCTGCTGAAGATCCGGATCACGGATCATTTTTTCGAGGCAATCTGGACCAAAATATTGGTGCAGGTCGAGAGGGTAAATATCAAAACCTTTCCATGTCGTTACAAAAAAGCGTCAGTGTAGTCAGGGCTTTTGGAACGCAAGACGCAACCGGTCGCCGAGCCTTTTCCGCCTGTCCTCATCATAGGCGCTATATGGGTGATCAGCTTGCCAAAGGGACAGCCAGTCAATCAATAGTCGGGCACGCAGACAGAAATCGAGGACGTCCATACGGAACGGATGGCGATATCGACGTAGGAACATCTGTTTGTTGGCTTGCACGATTCCACTGCGGTCAATGGCGTCGGTCGGCGCGTTGCGGAATACATCTGATTTCAAGAAGTCTACAATATCATAAACCGCCAGTTTTTCGCGGGTTTCAGTAAAATCCAGCCCGACCATCTGCCCTTGCCCGACAATCAGGTTCTGGCTGTGGAAATCACCATGGGCCAGGACCTGGGTCTCGGGCGCGCCCCTCAGGCCAGCCATCTCGGCCAACAGCACCCTGAGCATGACGTCACTTTCTGCTCGAACCGAAGGTGGAACCTGTGCGTTTAACTCTGCAATCAGGTCAGTCATCCATTTGGGGCGAAATCTGTACTCCTTGGACGGACGGAAAGAATGTAGATCGTTCAGCCACGCGCCGGCGCGGCGATAGATCTGGGCGACTTGGGTGTCATCTATGCTGTTGTGGATCAGGTCTGCGGCGGTTGGTCGGTCGATGAAGGGGGTGACAAAGAACGCCTGAGACGGCGAAAGATAGACCGGGTGCACGACGTCGGAATCTTTCATAGGTGAAAAATACTCCGACAAGGCGGTAAGGTGGCCGAATTCCTGTTTCAGTCGTCCGGTGCCAGGGGAGTCGACGTCGATCTTGAGGGCGTACACCTCATGAGCAGCACGCAGTTTAATCACCATACGCGTGTCAGGAAAGTCATGAGATCGGTAGATGCAATCGAACGCACCAACCGGATTGGCCCCGATTTGCCGGGCGAACTCGTCCACATAGCGAGAGGCGCGGTGAAATTCTTCGTCCGAAAGAGGGTGCATTCTTGGAGGGAACCGTGTCCAGGCGTGTCTGATAATCTGCCCAATGGACGGGCAGTTGCAGCCCTTGTCAATGCCATGGCAAAACCGCGCCCAATCCGCAATTTACCTCTTGGAAACCCACGCCATCTGCCCTAAAGAGACTTGCGGAGTAAAGCGTGCGATTCGTCGTGCGCTTTATTTCGTTTCGTCCAAGACGGTGGGTGGTGCCATATGGCCCCTTAATCTCCTGCCTGAGACGGGTAAGACCAAAGAATTCTGAGGGTCGCGATCCTCGGGCGCATTTTGGCCAATCCCGTAACAACGGACCTGAACGCTGTGGTTTCGACCGCAGCAAATATGAGCCGGGATGTCCAACATCCCAAACTTGGAGAGAACTGTGGATAGAGCCCAGAAAGAGAAAGTGGTCGAGGAACTCGGCCAAATCTTCGAAAGCTCTGGCGTCGTAGTGGTAGCTCACTACGCCGGTCTGACAGTTGCCGAGATGCAGGACCTTCGCGCACGTGCTCGTGACGCGGGTGGTGCCGTGCGTGTTGCCAAGAACAGGCTCGCCAAAATCGCCCTCGACGGAAAGCCATGTGAGAGCATCGCTGACCTGCTGACGGGTATGACCGTTCTGACCTATTCCGAGGACCCCGTGGCAGCAGCCAAGGTGGCCGAGGACTTCGCCAAGGAGAACAAGAAGTTCGAAATCCTTGGCGGTGCAATGGGCGAGAACGCTCTGGACCGCAAAGGCGTCGAAACAGTTTCGAAAATGCCGTCTCGCGAGGAGCTTATTGCTTCGATCGTGGGCTGCATTGGCGCACCTGCTTCGAACATCGCCGGCGCGATTGGCGCACCTGCAAGCAACATCGCAAGCATCCTTTCCACCATCGAAGAGAAGGCGGAAGCTGCGTAAGCGGTTGGCACTGAATGATCTGCGTAGGGAACACTCCCTGACGTTGGAACACACACTTTAAACGGAAAGAGCTGATAAAATGGCTGATCTGAAAGCACTCGCAGAAAGCATCGTGGGTCTGACCCTGCTGGAAGCACAAGAACTGAAAACCATCCTCAAAGACGAATACGGCATCGAGCCCGCAGCTGGCGGCGCCGTAATGGTTGCAGCTGGTGGCGACGCCGGTGGCGCAGCTGAGGAAGAAAAAACCGAATTCGACGTCGTTCTGAAGAACGCCGGCGCTTCGAAAATCAACGTGATCAAAGAAGTTCGCGGCATCACCGGTCTGGGCCTGAAAGAAGCCAAGGAACTGGTCGAAGCTGGCGGCAAGATCAAAGAAGGCGTGTCGAAAGACGAAGCCGAAGAAGTCAAAGGCAAGCTGGAAGCAGCTGGCGCCGAAGTCGAGCTGGCCTAAGCCAACCGACAGGTGCATCGCTGATGCGCCGAAAATTCAGGCTGGGCCCAGAGAAATCTGGGTCCAGCCGAACCTGTCTTAGAAAGGGCCTCATATCTTGGGGCGTTTTCTAAGACACGGTTTTCGGATCGGGAGGCCACCTTCGGGACGGTGGCCACGAATTGATCCGGACGTGTCGTCTCGATTGTGCAAGATGCCGGGGCCCGACGGTGTCTTTGCCCGCTGAGAACATCGAAAGGTGACATCTGACATGGCTCAAACGTTCCTTGGCCAGAAACGTCTTCGTAAATATTACGGCAAAATCCGCGAAGTTTTGGAAATGCCGAACCTCATTGAAGTCCAGAAATCTTCATATGATCTTTTCCTGCGCTCCGGCGATGCAGAACAGCCCACAGACGGCGAAGGCATCAAAGGCGTGTTCCAGTCGGTTTTCCCGATCAAGGATTTCAACGAAACCTCCGTGCTGGAGTTCGTGAAATACGATCTGGAAAAACCCAAATATGACGTCGAAGAGTGCATGCAGCGCGACATGACCTACAGCGCGCCGCTGAAGGTTACTCTGCGTCTGATCGTGTTTGATGTCGATGAAGACACCGGCGCCAAGTCGGTCAAAGATATCAAGGAACAGGACGTGTTCATGGGCGACATGCCCCTGATGACACCGAACGGAACGTTCATCGTGAACGGCACCGAGCGTGTAATCGTCAGCCAGATGCACCGCTCGCCCGGTGTGTTCTTTGACCACGACAAGGGCAAGACCCACTCGTCCGGTAAACTGCTGTTTGCCTGCCGCATCATCCCGTATCGCGGCAGCTGGCTGGACTTTGAGTTCGACGCCAAGGACATCGTGTTCGCCCGTATCGACCGTCGCCGCAAGCTGCCTGTGACCACCCTGCTGTACGCACTGGGTCTGGATCAGGAAGCGATCATGGACGCGTATTACAACACCGTGTCCTACAAGCTGGACAAGAAGAAAGGCTGGGTCACGCCGTTCTTCCCAGAGCGTGTGCGCGGGACCCGTCCGACATACGACCTGATCGACGCGAAATCAGGTGAAGTGATTGCCGAAGCGGGCAAGAAAGTCACGCCGCGCGCCGTGAAGAAGCTGATAGACGAAGGCAACGTCACCGACCTGCTAGTTCCCTTCGACAACATCGTCGGCAAGTATGTCGCAAAGGACATCATCAACGAAGAAAACGGCGCGATCTATGTCGAAGCCGGTGATGAGCTGACTCTGGAATACGACAAGGACGGCGACCTGATCGGTGGCACCGTCAAGGACCTGATGGATGCGGGCATCACCGACATCCCGGTTCTGGACATCGACAACGTTAATGTCGGTCCCTACATGCGCAACACTATGGCTCAGGACAAGAACATGAGCCGCGAAACCGCGCTGATGGACATCTACCGCGTCATGCGTCCGGGTGAGCCGCCCACCGTCGAAGCGGCCTCGGCCCTGTTCGACACGCTGTTCTTCGACAGCGAGCGCTATGACCTGTCCGCTGTTGGCCGCGTGAAAATGAACATGCGTCTGGCACTGGACGCGCCTGACACTCTGCGTACCCTGCGCCGCGAAGACATCGTGGCCTGCATCAAGGCGCTGGTTGAGCTGCGTGACGGCAAAGGCGACGTGGACGATATCGACCACCTCGGCAACCGTCGTGTGCGCTCGGTGGGCGAACTGATGGAGAACCAGTACCGCGTCGGTCTGCTGCGCATGGAGCGCGCGATTAAAGAGCGTATGTCGTCAGTCGAGATCGACACCGTCATGCCTCAGGACCTGATCAACGCGAAACCGGCTGCGGCTGCTGTTCGTGAATTCTTCGGCTCGTCGCAGCTGTCTCAGTTCATGGACCAGACCAACCCTCTGTCTGAAGTCACCCATAAACGCCGCCTCTCGGCGCTTGGCCCCGGTGGTCTGACACGTGAGCGTGCAGGCTTTGAAGTGCGCGACGTTCACCCGACCCACTACGGCCGGATGTGCCCGATTGAAACGCCTGAAGGTCCGAACATCGGTCTGATCAACTCGCTGGCCACCTTCGCCCGCGTGAACAAGTATGGCTTCATCGAAACGCCCTACCGCGTCGTTAAAGACGCCGAGGTGACCGATGAGGTTCACTACATGTCCGCGACCGAGGAAATGCGTCACACCGTGGCGCAGGCGAACGCGACTTTGGATGCGGATGGCAAGTTCATCAACGATCTGGTGTCGACCCGTCAGGCCGGTGACTACACCCTTGCCCCGCGCGAGAATGTTGACCTGATCGACGTGTCGCCGAAACAGCTGGTGTCGGTCGCTGCATCGCTGATCCCGTTCCTTGAAAATGACGACGCCAACCGCGCTCTGATGGGCTCGAACATGCAACGTCAGGCGGTTCCGCTGCTGCGGGCCGAGGCACCGCTGGTTGGTACCGGCATTGAGGAAAAGGTTGCGATTGACTCGGGCGCTGCGATTCAGGCGAAACGCGCCGGTATCATCGACCAGGTCGATGCCCAGCGTATCGTTATCCGCGCGACTGAGGATCTGGAACTGGGCGACGCTGGCGTTGACATCTATCGTCTGCGCAAATTCCAGCGTTCGAACCAGAACACCTGCATCAACCAGCGTCCGCTGATCAAGGTGGGTGACACTGTCCAGAAGGGCGAGGTTATTGCTGATGGTCCGTCGACCGATATGGGTGAACTGGCCCTTGGTAAGAACGTGGTCGTCGCGTTCATGCCCTGGAACGGCTACAACTACGAAGACTCGATCCTGATCAGTGAACGTATCGCGCGTGACGACGTCTTTACCTCGGTCCATATCGAGGAATTCGAAGTCGCCGCCCGTGACACCAAGCTGGGTCCGGAAGAGATCACCCGCGACATCCCGAACGTCGGTGAAGAAGCGCTGCGCAACCTCGACGAGGCGGGCATCGTTTACATCGGCGCGGATGTTGAACCGGGCGATATTCTGGTCGGCAAGATCACTCCGAAGGGCGAAAGCCCGATGACCCCGGAAGAAAAGCTGCTGCGCGCCATCTTTGGTGAAAAAGCATCTGACGTGCGCGACACCTCGCTGCGCGTGAAGCCGGGCGATTACGGTACGGTCGTTGAAGTCCGCGTCTTCAACCGTCACGGCGTCGAGAAAGACGAGCGTGCGCTGCAGATCGAGCGTGAGGAAGTCGAACGTCTGGCCCGTGACCGGGACGACGAGCTGGCGATCCTGGACCGCAACATCTATGCGCGTCTGCAAGGTCTGATCCTGGGTAAAACCGCTGTCAAAGGCCCGAAAGGCGTCAAGGCAGGGTCGGTGATCACCGAGGAGCTGCTGGAAACCCTGACCCGTGGTCAGTGGTGGCAGCTGGCGCTGGAAGGCGAACAGGACGCACAGATCGTCGAGGCTCTGAACGAGCAGTACGAAGTGCAAAAGCGTGCTCTGGACGCTCGTTTCGAGGACAAGGTCGAGAAAGTCCGCCGTGGCGACGACCTGCCGCCGGGTGTGATGAAAATGGTCAAAGTCTTCATCGCCGTGAAGCGCAAGCTGCAGCCGGGCGACAAGATGGCCGGTCGTCACGGGAACAAAGGTGTGATCTCCAAGGTTGTTCCGATGGAAGACATGCCGTTCCTGGCCGATGGTACGCCGGTTGACTTCTGTCTGAACCCGCTGGGTGTGCCTTCGCGTATGAACGTTGGTCAGATCCTTGAAACCCACATGGGTTGGGCCGCGCGCGGTCTGGGTCTGAACATCGACGACGCTCTGGGTGAATACCGCCGGTCCGGCGATCTGACCCCGGTACGTGAGGCAATGAAACTGGCCTATGGCGAGGATGTCTACGAAGAAGGCATCACCGGTCTGGACGAGGATGGCCTGATCGAGGCTGCTGGCAACGTGACCCGCGGTGTTCCGATCGCCACCCCGGTCTTTGACGGAGCCAAAGAGGCAGACGTCAACGACGCGCTGGTGCGTGCGGGCTTCTCGGAAAGCGGTCAGTCGGTTCTGTTCGACGGTCGTACCGGTGAGCAATTCGCACGTCCGGTGACCGTGGGCATCAAGTACCTGCTGAAACTGCACCACCTGGTGGACGACAAGATCCACGCGCGTTCGACCGGGCCGTACAGCCTGGTTACCCAGCAGCCGCTGGGTGGTAAGGCGCAGTTCGGTGGTCAGCGCTTTGGTGAGATGGAGGTCTGGGCTCTGGAAGCTTACGGCGCCGCCTACACCCTGCAGGAGATGCTGACGGTGAAATCGGATGACGTCGCCGGCCGGACCAAGGTCTATGAGTCGATCGTCAAGGGCGAGGATAACTTTGAAGCGGGCGTACCGGAATCGTTCAACGTTCTGGTTAAAGAAGTCCGTGGCCTCGGCCTGAATATGGAACTCCTGGATGCGGAGGTTGAGGAGTAAGGGCGCTGCCCTTTCTCCCGTCCCCCCTTCCGCAAGATTTGAGGTAACAAATGAACCAGGAAATCACCAACAACCCGTTCAACCCGCTGACGCCCCCGAAGGTCTTTGACGAGATTAAGGTCTCGCTGGCGTCGCCCGAGCGGATCCTGTCTTGGTCCTATGGCGAGATCAAGAAACCCGAAACCATCAACTACCGCACGTTCAAGCCTGAACGTGACGGCCTGTTCTGCGCGCGTATCTTTGGCCCGATCAAAGATTACGAATGTCTGTGCGGCAAATATAAGCGGATGAAATATCGCGGCGTTGTCTGCGAGAAATGCGGTGTGGAAGTCACCCTGCAAAAAGTCCGCCGTGAGCGTATGGGCCATATCGAACTGGCCGCGCCCGTTGCGCATATCTGGTTCCTGAAATCGCTGCCGTCCCGCATCGGTCTGATGCTGGACATGACGCTGCGCGATCTGGAACGCGTTCTGTACTTTGAAAACTACGTCGTCATCGAACCCGGTCTGACCGACCTGACCTATGGCCAGATGCTGACTGAAGAAGAGTACATGGACGCGCAAGATGCCTATGGCATGGACGCGTTCACCGCCAATATCGGTGCCGAAGCCATCCGTGAGATGCTGGCCCAGATCGATCTGGAAGCCGAAGCCGAGCAGCTGCGCGCTGATCTGGCCGAAGCAACCGGCGAACTGAAGCCCAAGAAGATCATCAAGCGTCTGAAGGTTGTTGAATCCTTCCTTGAGTCGGGCAACCGGCCCGAGTGGATGGTGATGACTGTGATCCCGGTCATTCCACCGGAACTGCGTCCGCTGGTTCCGCTGGATGGTGGCCGTTTCGCAACGTCGGATCTGAACGATCTGTATCGCCGTGTCATCAACCGGAACAACCGTCTGAAGCGTCTGATCGAGCTGCGCGCACCTGACATCATCGTCCGCAACGAAAAGCGGATGCTGCAGGAATCCGTTGACGCTCTGTTCGACAACGGCCGTCGTGGCCGCGTGATCACCGGCGCCAACAAGCGTCCGCTGAAATCGCTGTCGGACATGCTGAAAGGTAAGCAGGGTCGCTTCCGTCAGAACCTTCTGGGTAAGCGCGTCGACTTCTCGGGCCGTTCGGTCATTGTGACCGGTCCGGAGCTTAAGCTGCACCAGTGTGGTCTGCCCAAGAAGATGGCGCTGGAGCTGTTCAAGCCGTTCATCTACTCGCGCCTTGAAGCCAAGGGTCTGTCTTCGACCGTGAAACAGGCGAAGAAACTGGTCGAGAAAGAGCGTCCCGAAGTTTGGGATATCCTCGACGAGGTGATCCGCGAACACCCTGTCATGCTGAACCGTGCGCCAACGCTGCACCGTCTTGGCATTCAGGCGTTCGAGCCGGTCCTGATCGAAGGCAAAGCGATCCAGCTGCACCCGCTGGTCTGTTCGGCCTTTAACGCCGACTTCGACGGTGACCAGATGGCCGTTCACGTCCCGCTGAGCCTTGAGGCGCAGCTGGAAGCGCGTGTTCTGATGATGTCGACGAACAACGTTCTGTCGCCTGCAAACGGCGCGCCGATCATCGTTCCGTCGCAGGATATGATCCTGGGTCTGTACTACGTGACTCTGGAACGCGAAGGCATGCCGGGCGAAGGCAAGGTCTTTGGCTCGATCGAAGAAGTTCAGCACGCGCTGGACGCGGGTGAGGTGCATCTGCACTCGAAAATCACCGCGCGGATCACGCAGATCGACGACGAGGGCAACGAAGTTCAGAAGCGTTATGAAACCACTCCGGGCCGTCTGCGTCTGGGTGCCTTGCTGCCGATGAACAACAAGGCGCCGTTCGAGTTGGTCAACCGCCTGCTGCGGAAGAAAGAAGTGCAGCAGGTGATCGACACCGTCTACCGTTACTGCGGTCAGAAAGAGTCGGTCATCTTCTGTGACCAGATCATGTCGATGGGCTTCAAAGAGGCGTTCAAGGCGGGCATCTCGTTCGGTAAGGACGACATGGTCATTCCGGGTGACAAGTGGGGCATCGTCGATGACACCCGCAATCAGGTGAAAGACTTTGAACAGCAGTACATGGACGGCCTGATCACTCAGGGCGAAAAGTACAACAAAGTTGTCGATGCCTGGTCGAAGTGTAACGATCGCGTGACTGAGGCGATGATGAGCACGATCTCGGACGTCGCCAAGGCCGAAGACGGGTCGGATCAAGAGCCGAACTCGGTCTACATGATGGCCCACTCGGGTGCGCGTGGCTCGGTCACTCAGATGAAACAGCTGGGCGGTATGCGCGGCCTGATGGCCAAGCCGAACGGTGACATCATCGAAACGCCGATCATCTCGAACTTTAAAGAAGGTCTGACCGTTCTCGAGTACTTCAACTCGACCCACGGTGCCCGTAAGGGTCTGTCGGATACCGCTCTGAAGACGGCGAACTCGGGGTACCTGACCCGTCGTCTGGTGGACGTGGCGCAGGACTGTATCGTGCGTGAGATCGACTGTGGCACCGAGCGTGCAATCACAGCCGAAGCAGCCGTGAACGACGGTGAGGTTGTTGCCTCGCTGGCCGAACGTGTGCTGGGCCGTGTGGCGGCTGACGATGTTCTGCGTCCGGGCACCGATGAGGTGATCGTCGCAGCAGGTCAGCTGATCGACGAACGTATGGCCGACACCATCGACGAGGCCGGTGTTGCGTCGATGCGCATCCGTTCGCCTCTGACCTGTGAGTCCGAGGAAGGCGTCTGTGCAACCTGCTATGGTCGTGACCTTGCACGCGGCACCATGGTCAACACGGGTGAAGCTGTCGGCATCATCGCCGCGCAGTCGATCGGTGAACCCGGTACTCAGCTGACTATGCGGACCTTCCACATCGGTGGTGTTGCGCAAGGTGGTCAGCAGTCGTTCCAGGAAGCCAACCAGGAAGGTGTTGTTGCGTTCGAGAACCCGCAGATTCTGATCAATGCCGCAGGCGAAAGCCTGGTCATGGGCCGGAACATGAAGCTGGTTATCAACGACGAACACGGCGAAGAGCGTGCCAGCTTCAAGCTGGGTTACGGATCCAAGCTGTTCGTCAAGGATGGCGCAACCGTTTCCCGTGGCGACAAGCTGTTCGAATGGGATCCGTACACTCTGCCGATCATCGCCGAGAAAGCCGGTACTGCGAAATACGTTGACCTTGTTTCGGGCCTTGCTGTCCGCGACGAGACCGACGAAGCAACCGGTATGACCCAGAAGATCGTGATCGACTGGCGCGCGGCCCCCAAAGGCAGCGACCTCAAGCCCGAGATCATTCTGGTCGGTGAAGATGGCGAACCAGTCCGCAACGACGCGGGCAACCCGGTTCACTATCCGATGTCGGTGGATGCGATCCTGTCGGTCGAAGACGGTCAGACCGTCGAAGCCGGTGACGTTGTCGCGCGTATCCCGCGTGAAGGTGCCAAGACCAAGGATATCACCGGTGGTCTGCCGCGTGTGGCCGAACTGTTCGAAGCCCGCCGTCCAAAAGACCACGCGATCATCGCAGAAGCCGATGGTTACGTGCGCTTTGGCCGCGACTACAAGAACAAGCGCCGCATCAGCATCGAACCGGCGGACGAGTCCATGGAGACCATCGAATACATGGTGCCCAAGGGCAAGCACATCCCGGTCGCCGAAGGGGACTTCATCCAGAAGGGTGAATACCTGATGGACGGTAACCCGGCTCCGCACGACATCCTGTCCATCATGGGTGTCGAAGCGCTGGCGGATTACATGATCGACGAGGTGCAGGACGTGTATCGTCTGCAGGGCGTGAAGATCAACGATAAGCACATCGAGGTTATCGTGCGCCAGATGCTGCAGAAGTGGGAGATCCTGGATTCAGGCGACACCACCCTGCTGAAAGGCGAGCATGTCGACAAGCAAGAGTTCGACGCGGCCAACGAGAAGACCATCGCCCGCGGTGGTCGTCCGGCACAGGGCGAACCGATCCTTCTGGGGATCACCAAAGCCTCGCTGCAAACGCGTTCGTTCATCTCGGCGGCGTCGTTCCAGGAAACCACTCGTGTCCTGACCGAAGCTTCGGTTCAGGGCAAGAAAGACAAGCTGGTTGGCCTGAAAGAGAACGTCATCGTCGGTCGTCTGATTCCCGCCGGTACCGGTGGTGCCACTCAGGCCGTGCGTCAGGTCGCCCAGACCCGCGACAACGTCGTCATCGAAGCCCGCCGGGAAGAGGCCGAAGCCGCCGCTGCTCTGGCTGCGCCGCTGATCGATGACGACATGGTCGGGGATGAGCTGGACATCGTGGTCGACGCCCCCGAAAGCCGCGAATAAATCAAGAAAATAGAGAAGTAGAAAAGGCCTCTGCAAAATTGCAGGGGCCTTTTTGCCCTCTGGGGTCAAGGGCAAACGCGTCGGGCTGGAAGGCGACAGACTTCATTCAAACGCGCAAAACATACGCTTTAACGGGATCAGCCTTGCCTTTGAGGTTAAATGTACGTTGTTCGGCTATCTCAGGCTTACTGGTTAGATGTTCAGAGAAGGCTTCGGAATAAACCAGTTCCCGCGGTCCGGCTTCTGCTTGAAAGCGGGCGGCTATGTTCACAGTGTCACCAACCGCCGTGAAGTCTTTGGCTGCACCGGTCTGGATTGAACCCACGTTTGCAGTTCCCAGTGTCATGCCAACCCCGACATCAAGTGGCAGCTTACCTTTGTCCAAGCCCGCCACCAACCTTTTTGCGGCTGCCAGCATCTTGTCTGCCGTGTGCTCACTTAGTGAGGGCAATGGCACGGGGTAGATCGCCATAATCTGATCGCCGATATATTCCACAATCGCGTCATCGCGGGTGATTTCTTGCGTCGCGATCTCGTAGAACTGGGTTAACACGCGGGTTACCTCGTCAGGGGCATGAGATTCAGACCAGGCCGTAAAACCTCGAAGATCGGCGAATAGAATTCCGACCTCAAGATTGATGGTTACGGCAGGCAAAGCTGCGAAACAGCTTTGGCAAAAGTTGGGATTTTTGGAGGAAGGTTTGATGCCCAGGGCTTTCCCCAATCCTTCAAACGGCACAAGGCAAAATCGACAACGGGGTGAAGACGGCAAAAACCGTGTAATTGCACGGACCCGACCAACAAATCCCGTCATGCACAGATTCAGGATAAGCGGATTATCGTCCGAAGAAAGTCTGCTGACGATCCAAGCGTCGTGGTTATAGATATACCATACGAATGCAGCCGTCAGAAGGATGCACAGCAATGCTCCGAGCAAAACTGAGTAGAGAACGGCCGAGATAATCGAGAGCGTTAGAATGATAACGCCGACAGAGATTGCTCCGATTTCAAACAGACGAGCGTTCCGCATTACGAGGCACCGGTTTGAACAAAAGCAGTATACATTATTTTCCAGTTTCTAGGTGTTTTGTTCTTTCGCATATCGTCGATGGGTTGGCGGAAAGACGTCTTGACAAGAACTGACGTGATCTTGCCAATGTCTTCTATTTGGAAGTTTTGGAAACTTTGGATGACCCCAAACATAAAAGGCGCCCTACTGATGATGGGCAGTATGGCGGCCTTTACCATCAACGATACGCTGATCAAGCTGGCAGGGGCCGAGGTGCCTCTGTTCCAGATGGTGGCCATGCGCGGGGTATTGGCGACGGTTCTTGTGTATCTTATGGCGCGCAACCTGGGGGCGCTGCATTTGCACTTCCCGCGACATGACAAGTGGCTGATCGGTGCGCGTAGCCTGGCCGAACTGTCGGCCACGTTCTTTTTCCTGACCGCTCTGCTGCATATGCCGCTTGCCAATGTGACGGCGGTCTTGCAGGCACTGCCGCTGACCGTGACTTTGGGCGCGGTTCTGTTTTTTCGCGAACAGATCGGGTGGCGGCGCATTCTGGCTATCGGGATGGGGTTTGTGGGGATGCTGCTGATCGTCCGACCAGGTCCGGAGGGGTTTAGCATCTATGCGATTTACGCACTGATCGCCGTGATCTCGGTCACGGTGCGGGATCTAATCACGCGGCGCATGTCCAGTGAAGTGCCGTCGCTGGTTGTGACGCTGGCCACAAGCGTCACCATCACCGTTTCGGCCTCGATTGCGACCGTATCAACAGGTTGGGTGCCAGTTTCGCCCGGAGCGGGCGTGATGGTGGGGACGGCGGCAGTGTTTGTACTGATGGGCTATCTGTTCAGCGTCATGGTTATGCGCGAGGGCGATGTGGGGTTCATCGCGCCGTTTCGTTACTCCAGCTTGCTTTGGGCCCTGGGTTTGGGTTGGGTCGTGTTCGGAGACTGGCCAGACGCTGTAACCATGGCAGGTGCCGCGCTGGTCGTGGGTGCCGGGCTTTTCACCCTATTCCGTGAGCGGGCAGTTCACCCGCCCGAGTGAACCCGACGCACGGCGTCCTGATCGATGGCAAAGCGGGCGATGAACTCGCCCTCTTGTTCGGGGGTCAGGGGGGCAAGCTGAGTGTTGCTTTTGCGGGCATGGGGTGAATCGTTGAACGAATTCAGCGTGCGCACCCACATCGGCGCGTCTGGATAGCTGATCACCGGCATGTAGTTACCGATCCGGTGATGCCCAAAATTCATGATTGTCAGATCACTTCCACCCCGCACGTACATGGCAAACCCGATCCCCAGCAGCGGTTGAAACACCTGCGCGGCGTGAATGCCCTCGGGCCCGAACCGTGCCAGAAACCCTTGGTTATAGTCGATGGCAACCGTTTTGTGGTTGCGCATCAGCGCGCCGCCTTCGTCAGCGGCGATACGTAGCCGTTCGACGAAATCCACCGACACGGCGTCGTCATCATCATGCCGGAATTGGATGCAGGGCATGTTGGGATCGTGACGTGCGGCGTTCAGGATCTCTTTCATCACCCGGCGGTGGCGCATGGGGCGACGGGCGATGATCTGCACCTGCTTCATGCCTGTGGTCAGGTCGTGCAGCCGATCAAAGGCGGGTTTCGGTAGGCAATCCCCGATCACGATGAGCAATTGGAAATCCTCATCCGTCTGTTCGCGCAGACAGGGCAGGGTGGTGGTTTCGAACAGGCGAAACCTCTCTTCCAGCCGGGTAGGGTGGTAGAGATAGGCGCGCCGTTCCACGATCGTGTCATGTTCGACCTGAAAGCCGCCATGGGCGGGGTAGGAAAAGCGGCACAGGCCGATGATTTGCATGGGTCATCCGTAGTGCGTGGCGTTGTGGCTGACTATGCCCCTGCGGTCGCGAACTCGCAACGGTCAGCAGTACTGGCGGCCGACAATCGGACCGGATATATCAGCGCAAAGCGGCCTGTCGTGCGGTGGGTCCGGTGTACTGTTGACACTTGCGCCGACTCCCCCTATTACGCGCCCATCTCGGTACCGGGGGCCGCCCCAAAACCGATCTCAGTAATGGACTGGTCAAGACCCGGACAATTTTGCAGTTCGCGTCCTCTGATAACCAACCGCGACGTTCACCTCGGAATGGGAACGCTCGCGGGTTTTGCGCTTGTGGACGCATGAGCGCAGCAAAGTTTAACCGCACGCAATGCGCGTGCATGTCATGTGTGTTGCAAAACGGGGAAGAAACCGGAATGCCAACTATTCAACAGCTGATCCGCAAACCGCGGCAGCCCAAAGTAAAACGCTCGAAGTCCATGCACCTGGAGCAGTGCCCGCAGAAACGCGGCGTCTGCACCCGTGTGTATACCACCACACCGAAAAAGCCGAACTCGGCTATGCGTAAGGTTGCCAAAGTGCGCCTGACCAACGGGTTCGAGGTCATCTCGTACATCCCCGGTGAAAGCCACAACCTGCAGGAGCACTCGGTTGTTCTGATCCGTGGCGGCCGTGTAAAAGACCTTCCCGGTGTGCGTTACCACATCCTGCGCGGTGTTCTGGATACTCAGGGCGTCAAAGACCGTAAGCAACGTCGTTCGAAATACGGCGCGAAGCGTCCCAAGTAAGAAGGAGAGGCTGATATGTCACGTCGTCACGCCGCCGAAAAACGCGAAGTCCTGCCTGACGCCAAATTTGGCGACAAGGTTCTGACCAAATTCATGAACAACCTGATGATCGACGGCAAGAAGTCGGTCGCAGAGCGCATCGTTTACAACGCGTTTGACCGCGTTGAGAACAAAATCAAGCGCGCACCTGTCGAAGTGTTCCACGAAGCGCTCGACAACATCAAACCGTCGGTCGAGGTTCGCTCGCGCCGGGTTGGTGGTGCAACCTATCAGGTTCCGGTCGAAGTACGCCCCGAGCGCCGCGAAGCACTGGCCATCCGCTGGCTGATCACCGCCGCGCGCGGTCGCAACGAAAACACCATGGAAGAACGCCTCGCCGGTGAGCTGCTGGACGCTGTACAGTCCCGCGGTACTGCCGTGAAGAAGCGCGAAGACACCCACAAGATGGCCGAGGCGAACAAAGCCTTCAGCCACTACCGTTGGTAATCCAGAGGCTTATCCAAAATGGCACGCGAATATCCGCTCGAACTATACCGTAACTTCGGTATCATGGCGCACATCGACGCAGGTAAGACCACCTGCTCGGAGCGTATCCTGTATTACACTGGTAAATCTCACAACATCGGTGAGGTGCACGATGGTGCAGCCACCATGGACTGGATGGAGCAGGAGCAGGAACGCGGCATCACCATCACTTCGGCTGCGACCACCACTTTCTGGGAGCGCACCGAGGACGGTAAAACCGCCGATACCCCTAAGCACCGCCTGAACATCATCGACACCCCCGGCCACGTTGACTTCACCATCGAAGTTGAGCGTTCGCTGGCGGTTCTCGACGGTGCCGTCTGCGTTCTGGACGCAAACGCCGGTGTTGAGCCCCAGACCGAAACCGTGTGGCGTCAGGCTGACCGCTACAAGGTTCCGCGTATGGTTTTCGTCAACAAGATGGACAAGATCGGCGCAGACTTCTTCAACTGCGTTCGCATGATCGAAGACCGCACCGGCGCACGCGCTGTTCCGGTTGGTATTCCGATCGGCGCCGAGTCCGAGCTGGAAGGTCTGATCGACCTGGTCACCATGGAAGAATGGCTGTGGCAGGGCGAAGATCTGGGCGCAAGCTGGATCAAAGCTCCGATCCGCGACAGCCTGAAAGACATGGCTGACGAATGGCGCGGCAAGATGATCGAAGCGGCCGTCGAAATGGACGACGACGCGATGATGGAATACCTGGAAGGCAATGAGCCCGACGTTCCGACCCTGCGCGCCCTGCTACGCAAAGGTACTCTGGACATCGCGTTTGTTCCGGTTCTGGGTGGTTCGGCGTTCAAGAACAAAGGCGTTCAGCCTCTGCTCAACGCTGTGATCGACTATCTGCCCAGCCCGCTGGACGTTGTTGATTACATGGGCTTCAAACCCGGCGACGAGGAAGAAGTTCGTGACATCGCCCGTCGTGCTGATGACGACATGGCCTTCTCGGGTCTGGCGTTCAAAATCATGAACGACCCCTTCGTTGGCTCGCTGACCTTCACCCGGATCTACTCGGGCACCATGAACAAGGGTGACTCGATCCTGAACTCGACCAAAGGTAAGAAAGAGCGCATCGGTCGTATGATGATGATGCACTCGAACAACCGGGAAGAGATCGAAGAAGCGTTTGCAGGCGACATCATCGCGCTGGCGGGTCTGAAAGACACCACCACCGGTGACACCCTGTGTGACGCGAAGGATCCGGTGGTTCTGGAAACCATGACCTTCCCCGATCCGGTGATCGAGATCGCGGTTGAGCCCAAAACCAAGGGCGACCAAGAGAAGATGTCCCAGGGTCTGGCCCGTCTGGCCGCCGAAGACCCGTCCTTCCGTGTGGAAACTGACCTGGAATCCGGTCAGACCATCATGAAGGGCATGGGCGAACTTCACCTGGACATCCTGGTTGACCGTCTGAAGCGCGAGTTCAAGGTTGAAGCGAACATTGGTGCACCGCAGGTGGCCTATCGTGAAACCATCTCGATGCCGGTTGAACACACCTACACCCACAAGAAACAGTCGGGTGGTTCGGGTCAGTTCGGTGAAGTTAAGCTGGAAATCCAGCCGACCGAGCCAGGCGAAGGTTATTCGTTCGAAAGCCGCATCGTTGGTGGTGCCGTTCCGAAGGAATACATCCCGGGTGTTGAAAAAGGCATCAACTCGGTCATGGATAGCGGCCCGCTCGCTGGCTTCCCCGTGATCGACTTCAAGGTTGCCCTGCTGGACGGTAAGTTCCACGACGTTGACTCGAGCGTTCTGGCGTTCGAAATCGCGGCCCGTATGTGTATGCGTGAAGGCATGCGCAAAGCTGGCGCGAAACTGTTGGAACCGATCATGAAGGTCGAAGTGATCACTCCGGAAGAATATACCGGCGGTATCATCGGCGACCTGACCTCGCGTCGTGGCCAGGTGTCTGGTCAGGAACCGCGCGGCAACGCGATCGCGATCGATGCGTTCGTTCCGCTGGCGAACATGTTCGGCTACATCAACACTCTGCGTTCGATGTCGTCGGGCCGTGCCCAGTTCACCATGCAGTTCGATCACTACGATCCGGTTCCGCAGAACATCTCGGACGAGATCCAGGCGAAATACGCATAACCAAAGATTTGAGGGAGTCCGGTTCACGGGCTCCCTTCATTACCGAAAAAGGAGGCCATCATGGCAAAGGAAAAGTTTGAGCGTACAAAACCGCACGTCAACATCGGCACGATCGGCCACGTTGACCATGGTAAAACCACGCTGACCGCAGCGATCACCAAGTATTTCGGTGACTTCAAAGCGTATGACCAGATTGACGGTGCGCCGGAAGAGAAAGCGCGCGGTATCACCATCTCGACCGCCCACGTGGAATACGAGACCGAGAACCGCCACTATGCGCACGTTGACTGCCCCGGCCACGCCGACTACGTCAAGAACATGATCACCGGTGCTGCCCAGATGGACGGCGCGATCCTGGTTGTGAACGCCGCTGACGGCCCGATGCCGCAAACCCGCGAGCACATCCTGCTGGGCCGCCAGGTTGGCATCCCGAAGATGGTCGTGTTCATGAACAAAGTTGACCAGGTTGACGACGAAGAGCTGCTGGAACTGGTGGAAATGGAAATCCGCGAGCTGCTGTCTTCGTACGAATACCCCGGCGACGATATTCCGATCGTTGCAGGTTCGGCTCTGGCCGCGATGGAAGGCAACAACCCTGAAATCGGCGAAGAGAAGATCAAGGAACTAATGGCGGCCGTTGATGAGTATATCGACACCCCCGAGCGCGCTGTTGACCAGCCGTTCCTGATGCCGATCGAAGACGTGTTCTCGATCTCGGGCCGTGGTACCGTTGTGACCGGTCGTGTTGAGCGTGGCGTGATCAACGTTGGCGACGAGATTGAAATCGTCGGCATCCGCGACACTTCGAAAACCACCTGCACCGGCGTTGAAATGTTCCGCAAGCTGCTGGACCGCGGTGAAGCGGGCGACAACATCGGCGCGCTGCTGCGTGGTGTTGACCGTGACGGCGTTGAGCGTGGTCAGGTTCTGTGTAAGCCGGGTTCGGTTACACCGCACACCAAGTTCGAAGCCGAAGCCTATATCCTGACCAAGGAAGAAGGCGGTCGTCACACTCCGTTCTTCGCGAACTACCGTCCTCAGTTCTACTTCCGTACAACTGACGTGACCGGCACCGTGACCCTGGCGGAAGGCACCGAGATGGTCATGCCTGGCGACAACGTGTCGTTCGGCGTTGAGCTGATCGCGCCGATCGCGATGGAGCAGGGCCTGCGCTTCGCGATCCGCGAAGGCGGCCGCACCGTCGGCGCCGGCGTTGTGTCGAAAATCACTGAATAATTCGCGCAAGCGAATGATCAGACAGAAAGGGCGTCCCTCGGGGCGCCCTTTTTGTTTGAAATAACGTTGCGGAAACAACAGATACTTCTGCCGATGACTTGTTGTTTCTAGTTGTTTGGGACTTCAACAAAATCGCGGATACTGGCGATCATTCTCGTGAAATCTGGTTCGGCCTCAAAGAGCAAGTGGTTCGGGCTGTTCAATTGCACGAATAGTGCATTTGGAATTTTGGACGCCAGCAATTTTCCCTCGGAAAGTGGGGCAACTGCATCTCTATCACTGTGGATGACTAATGTTGGCACGGTGACCTGTGGCAAAAGACCGGACACATTAATATCGTCAAAAAGCGCCCGAAACTGCGCGATGTTTTCCGCAGGGCCACACAGCTTTTGAAACTCGTTGAACCATTGCGTTTCCTCTTTGGTCGCGTCCGGCATGAACATCGTAGTCAGAATCTGTCGTATCGCGGGGTTGTCGTTTCCCCAACTGGTACGGATAAGTTGTACGAGGGCCTCGCTTTCTTCAAATTCCATCCTGTTGCCACGTTGTCTTCGCCCACGTGGATATCCACCGCTAAGGATCAGGTGTGAAATTCGCGAAGGGTGGCGGAGTGCGTATGCGACAGACACAGATGCGCCTTGCGACAATCCCAGTATTGCGACTTTTTCAAAGCCGTAAGCGTCGACCACCACTTCCATATCGTCGACCATTCGGTCGAAACTAATGTCAACATTGGCCCATTGCGACAGGCCGTTGCCACGCTGATCATACCGAATGACAGAAAAATTTTGCGACAAGTGTCGAATATAATCGCCATACGCTGGATTCTGCCAGTCTTGTTCCAGATGTGTCATCCAACTCCCGGAAATTAGCAATGGGTAACCCTCACCCGATGCCGTGTGTGCGATGGATGTGCCGTCATATGATTGGCAGAACTTTACTGTCGGCAATGTGTCCGGTTGAAGATTTCGGCGTCGGTGAAATGAAGGTCTGTCTTCGCCAGACTGAACAGAGATCTGACCGATCAAACGGAAACCGCGCCGCCCCACCGTTTCTATGTATTGCGAGTCTTTAGCCTTGTCGCCAAGCGCTTTTCGAATTTCAAAAATATACTCTCGTACCAGATCTGGGCTCACGTTCAGGTCTTTCCAGACTGCGTGAAGTATCTCCTCGCGAGACAACACAACGCCGGGTTTGGCTACCAAAAGAGCTAATATATCGGTCGCCTTCGGAGACAGCGACGCATTTCCCTGTTCCGATGACAGTTTGCCATCGTTCAGATTCAGCACCCATTGCCCCATGCACGCCTCCAATGCGATCTCTCAAACTCAACGATAAAACAACGATAAGTCAACGGCATCGGTTCTCTGCCAAGGGTAAACTGAATTGCGAGATCAATCAGGATAAAAACGATGCCACACATCTCGACGAACAATTCGAGCCGAAACCTGACAATTAGTGAGAGTACCACGAAAGCCGAGGCGGCAGTATTGGTGCAACAACTTGCAACCCAACTGGAAGAGGAAATTTGTCTGGCGTTGTTGGAAGGTAATGTTGCCTTGGCACAGCGTTTGGCCTTGCCACAAGCTCGATTGAAACAGCTGGGACAGGTTCTTCAATAGATGCTTCTGTTTCGAAATTTGCTTCCCGCTGGGAATCGCTGTTACTGATAGGCATACCTTATGGGCTTGGGTCAATTACCCCTTGCCAAACCACACCAACCCCACTAATACGCGCGAGTTCTCACTAAGAACATCAAGGCGGGGTGATTCCCGCCTTTTGGGTTCGAAGAGGGTTGGCGATGCGCGTCTGTCCTCCTCTCAACCTCAACGCCTGATAAAAGGCTGTATCTATGCAAAGCCAAAACATCCGTATTCGGCTGAAGGCATTTGACTATCGCGTTCTGGATGCCAGCACGCAAGAGATCGTCAACACTGCCAAGCGGACCGGCGCGAACGTGCGCGGCCCGATCCCGCTGCCGAACAAGATTGAGAAGTTCACGGTTCTCCGTGGCCCTCACGTTGACAAGAAATCCCGCGACCAGTTCGAGATCCGCACGCACAAGCGTCTGCTCGACATCGTTGATCCGACCCCCCAGACCGTTGACGCGCTGATGAAGCTCGACCTCGCTGCTGGTGTGGACGTCGAGATCAAGCTGCAGTCGTAAGATCGGAGGGTATAGATTATGCGCTCTGGTATTATCGCAAAAAAAGTCGGCATGACCCGCCTGTTCATGGAAGACGGCAAGCAGATCCCTGTGACCGTTCTTCACCTGGACAACTTGCAGGTTGTTGCACAGCGTACCGCTGACAAAGACGGCTACACCGCTGTTCAGCTGGGCGCCGGTGCTGCCAAGGCAAAACGCACCTCGAAAGCCATGCGCGGTCACTACGCCGCTGCCAAGGTTGAGCCCAAGCGTAAGCTGGCCGAGTTCCGTGTGTCGGAAGATGGCCTGATCGATGTGGGCGCCGAGATTTCGGCAGAACACTTCCTGGAAGGTCAGAAAGTTGACGTTTCGGGTACCTCGATCGGTAAAGGCTTTGCCGGTGCGATGAAGCGCTGGAACTTTGGTGGTCTGCGCGCCTCGCACGGTGTTTCGATCAGCCACCGTTCGCACGGTTCGACCGGTCAGTGTCAGGACCCGGGCAAGGTATTCAAAGGCAAGAAGATGGCCGGTCACATGGGTGCTGCCCGTGTTACCACCCAGAACCTGGAAGTCGTCAAAACCGACGCCGACCGGAACCTGGTCTTCATCAAAGGCGCCGTTCCCGGACCGAAATCGGGCTGGGTCACCGTCAAGGACGCCGTGAAGAAGAAAGCACCGGAAGGCCTGCCTTTCCCGGCTGCTGTGAAATCGGCTGCAACCGAAGCACCTGCGGAAGAAGCTCCCGCGGAAGGTGGTGAAGCATGAAACTTGATGTAATCAAACTGGACGGCGGCAAAGCCGGCGACATCGAGCTGAACGCCGATCTGTTCGGTCTCGAGCCGCGCGCGGACATCCTGCACCGTGTGGTCCGTTGGCAGCGCAACAACGCGCAGGCCGGCACCCACAAGGTAAAGACCCGTTCGGAAACCAGCTACTCGACCAAGAAGATCTATCGTCAAAAGGGCACCGGTGGCGCACGCCATGGTGACCGCAACGCGCCGATCTTCCGCAAGGGTGGTATCTACAAGGGCCCGACCCCGCGTTCGCACGGCCACGACCTGCCCAAGAAGTTCCGCAAGCTTGGCCTGCGCCACGCTTTGTCGGCCAAAGCCAAGGCAGGTGAACTGGTTGTGATCGAGAACGCCGAAGCCGAAGGCAAGACCGCCGCTCTGGCCAAACAGGTTGCAAACCTGGGCTGGAAACGCGCTCTGGTCATCGACGGCGCGTCCGTGAACGAAGGGTTCCTGAAAGCGTCCAAGAACATCGAAGGTCTGGATATCCTGCCGTCGATGGGCGCAAACGTCTATGACATCCTCAAGCGTGACACTCTGGTGCTCACCAAAGCGGCTGTCGAAGCACTGGAGGCTCGTCTGAAATGAGCGCGAAGGCAGAACACTACGACGTGATCCGCAAGCCGATCATCACTGAAAAGTCGACCATGGCGTCTGAAAATGGCGCGGTTGTCTTTGAAGTGGCGATCGACAGCAACAAGCCGCAGATCAAAGAGGCCGTTGAGGCGCTGTTTGGTGTGAAGGTCAAAGCGGTGAACACCACCGTGACCAAAGGCAAGGTCAAGCGGTTCCGCGGCCAGCTGGGTCGTCGGAAAGACGTCAAAAAAGCATATGTGACCCTGGAAGAGGGCAACACAATCGACGTGAGCACCGGTCTTTGATCCGACGCTTACTGCGACTATTCACGGCCTCGGCGGTTCAACCCGCCGGGGCCGATTTCGTTTCAGACCCTGAAACTGTGCGTGCGCAGGTGCTGGAGCAGATGCGGGCGTTCAGTGCCGAGCCCTATTTCCAGATTGCCGATGAGAAGCTAGGGCTGCTGTCGGTGTTCGATGATCTGAAATACGACCGGGCAGATGTGGACATGATCTCTCCGGCGATGCGTCACCATGTGGTCGGCAAGCTTGGCCCCTTGGGCTTCCGGCAGACCTCCGGCACCGTGCTGGAGCACGCCGAGGCCGATATGCGGGTGCATATCCCTAAGTTCCACGCACTCGGCGCGTCGCCTTTCGACATTGTGCGCTATACCGAGAAACGCCCGCAGGACTACTGTCTGCTGACGCCCACACAGGTGGCCTGTCAGTACGTGGATCACTATGAGTTGGACGACGCGGTGCAGCGGATCGAAGAGCTGATTGCGAAGCACCCGATCAACCTGCTCAAACTGGCGGATTATCTGGAAGGCAAACCCAAACACCGCGCCTTTCGCGAGGTGCTGGGGCATATCAAGCTCAAGCAGCGGATCGCGGTGGAGTCCGAGCCGCTGTGCCGCAGGCGGTCTTTGGGGTGAGCTGTTGTCGCAGGGAAAGATGAAAAGGGTTTCTGAACGGCGAGCCTTGTTGACCACTGTAACTCGCTGTTGATAGCTTTACTGAACAATTTGAATTTCAACACTTTAAGTAAGTTGCTTATGGAGTTTGGGCCGATGTCAAAAAATGAATTCGACGACTTAATTAAAGATCTCAACAAAGATCTGGAGAAGATCCGAAAAAAATATGATCAGACATTTGACAGGCTGGAGGCTCTTGAGAAGCTCTGCAAGCCGGTTTCAAAAGACCCCATGTGCAAGGATTTATTGAGGGTTGTTAAAGAGATAAAGAAATTTCGAGTAAAAGTTCCACGTACAGTCACTACTATTCAGCAGGCCATAGAAACCGGAAAAAAAATTGGGGAAGCTGCGCAGAGATTGGACAAAGACCTTTCTAAAAAGATGTTTGTGGTTACGAAGACGTGTGAACAAATTCGGGACGAGTTCAAACAAAACAAATGTCTCTACTTCGAGAGGGAGCGCGCGAAGAATTGGGAGAAACTTAGGGCGCCTGGCGCAATTTTTCTCCGAACTTTCGGAAAAGAGTTTCCGCAAGCGTGCAAAGCTTGGGATGCTTGTCGCAAAGAAGTCTTCGAATACGATAAAATCATACAGCGAAAAATTGACCGCATCAGGAAAAAATACAAAATCACGCCTAGAGATGAAAAAAACCCCAAGCTAATTCTTCACTAAGTTGTGTTTTCTTTGGTGTGTTCTTGAAGCCTTATTCTTTGAAACCTGTAGATAGTCAAATTTACCTCGACCTATAGACACCCACCCCCAACCCTGTTACACGCTCCCAATCTTGCGGCCTCGGATTCGTTCCGGGGCCTCTGATATTTGTAACCGGGGACCTTCGGGGCCCTATACCCTTGGCACCTACGGGGGCCTATCACATAGCGGGGGAACGCTCCTCGCACTTGCTAAACGGAAGACAGAAAGCATGGCACTCAAGTCGTACAAGCCGACGACGCCGGGCCAGCGCGGGCTGGTGCTGATCGACCGTTCGGAGCTTTGGAAAGGACGTCCGGTCAAGTCTCTCACTGAGGGTTTGACCAAATCGGGCGGCCGGAACAACACCGGACGGATCACTTCACGCCGCCGCGGCGGTGGCGCAAAGCGTCTCTACCGGATCGTTGACTTCAAACGGAACAAATTTGATGTCGCGGCAACCGTCGAACGGATCGAATATGACCCGAACCGGACCGCATTCATCGCACTGGTAAAATACGAAGACGGCGAGCAGGCATATATCCTGGCTCCGCAGCGTCTGGCTGTTGGTGACAAAGTCATCGCGTCGGCAAAAGCCGACATCAAGCCGGGCAACGCAATGCCGTTCTCGGGCATGCCCATTGGTACCATCGTCCACAACATCGAGATGAAGCCTGGCAAAGGCGGTCAGATCGCACGTGCAGCCGGTACATACGCTCAGTTCGTTGGTCGCGATGGCGGCTACGCTCAGATCCGTCTGAGCTCGGGCGAGCTGCGCATGGTCCGTCAGGAATGCATGGCTACCGTTGGTGCCGTGTCCAACCCTGACAACTCGAACCAGAACCTCGGTAAAGCCGGTCGTATGCGCCACAAGGGCGTGCGTCCGTCGGTTCGTGGTGTTGCAATGAACCCGATCGATCACCCGCACGGTGGTGGTGAAGGTCGTACCTCGGGTGGCCGTACGCCGGTTACGCCGTGGGGTAAGGACACCAAGGGTAAGCGTACCCGCAACAAGAACAAAGCGTCCCAGAAGCTGATCATCCGCTCGCGGCACGCCAAGAAGAAGGGACGTTAATCTATGTCTCGCTCTGTTTGGAAGGGTCCTTTCGTCGATGCTTACGTGCTGAAAAAAGCCGAAGCAGCGCGCGAGTCGGGCCGCAACGAAGTCATCAAAATCTGGTCGCGTCGTTCCACCATTCTGCCCCAGTTCGTGGGTCTGACATTTGGTGTGTACAACGGCCAGAAACATATCCCCGTCAACGTCTCGGAAGACATGATCGGTCAGAAGTTCGGTGAATACTCGCCGACCCGTACCTATTATGGCCACGCCGCAGACAAAAAAGCGAAGCGGAAGTAAGTCATGGGCAAGGAAAAGAACCCCCGCCGCGTGGCTGAAAACGAAGCAATGGCGAAAACCCGCATGCTTCGCACCAGCCCGCAGAAACTGAACCTGGTTGCGCAAATGATCCGCGGCAAGAAAGTTGAGAAGGCTCTGACCGACCTGACTTTCAGCAACAAGCGTGTCGCGCAGGACGTCAAAAAGTGCCTGCAGTCCGCAATCGCGAATGCCGAAAACAACCACAACCTGGACGTTGACGAGCTGATCGTCGCCGAAGCATGGGTTGGCAAGAACCTGGTCATGAAGCGCGGTCGTCCGCGTGCCCGTGGCCGTTTCGGCAAGATCATGAAGCCGTTCTCGGAGATCACCATCAAGGTGCGTCAAGTTGAGGAGCAAGCCTAATGGGTCATAAAGTAAATCCGATCGGCATGCGCCTGCAGGTCAACCGCACCTGGGACAGCCGCTGGTACGCCGACACCAAGGACTACGGTGATCTTCTGCTGGAAGACCTCAAGATCCGTGAGTTCATCAACAAAGAGTGCAAGCAGGCCGGTGTTGCCCGTGTGATCATCGAACGTCCGCACAAAAAGTGCCGCGTTACGATCCACACCGCACGTCCCGGTGTCATCATCGGCAAGAAAGGTGCAGACATCGAAGTTCTGCGCAAAAAGCTTGCGCGTATGACCGACAGCGAACTGCACCTGAACATCGTCGAAGTGCGCAAGCCCGAGCTTGACGCGCAGCTGGTTGCCGAGTCCATCGCTCAGCAGCTGGAACGTCGTGTTTCGTTCCGTCGTGCAATGAAGCGGTCGGTTCAGAATGCCATGCGCATGGGCGCCCTGGGTATCCGGGTGAACGTCGCTGGTCGTCTGGGCGGCGCTGAAATCGCACGGACCGAGTGGTACCGCGAAGGCCGCGTGCCTCTGCACACCCTGCGTGCCGACATCGATTACGCACATGCCGAAGCGATGACCCCCTATGGGATCATCGGGATCAAGGTCTGGATCTTCAAAGGTGAGATCATGGAGCACGATCCGCAGGCACGTGACCGTAAAGCACAGGAACTCCAGGACGGCCCTGCACCTCGTGGTGCTGGTGGCGGTCGTCGCTAAGGAGGGAAAGATATGCTTCAACCAAAGCGTACTAAATTCCGCAAGATGCACAAAGGCCGGATCAAGGGTCTCGCCAAGGGCGGCTCTGATCTGAACTTTGGCACCTACGGCCTCAAAGCTCTTGAGCCTGAGCGTGTAACTGCACGCCAGATCGAAGCTGCACGTCGTGCCATGACGCGTCACATGAAGCGTCAGGGTCGTGTCTGGATCCGCATCTTCCCCGACACTCCGGTCACGGCCAAGCCGATCGAAGTTCGTATGGGTAAAGGT
Source organism: Ruegeria sp. BK1 (assembly GCF_056535645.1). NCBI lineage: Bacteria > Pseudomonadati > Pseudomonadota > Alphaproteobacteria > Rhodobacterales > Roseobacteraceae > Ruegeria > Ruegeria sp. BK1. The sequence goes on from NZ_JBQFIS010000001.1 coordinate 3,362,576, forward strand.
AAAGGTTCGGTCGACCGCTGGGCCTGCAAGGTCAAGCCTGGCCGCGTGATGTTCGAGATCGACGGCGTTAATGACGACATCGCGCGTGAGGCCCTGCGCCTGGCCGCGATGAAGCTGCCGATCAAGACTCGCGTCGTGGTTCGCGAAGACTGGTAAGCGATCAGGGGGCAACCCCGTTCGTGACAAGATTGACCCCCGTCGGGAAGCCGGCGGGGGTTTTCTGTTGCGCTTGTGAAGTTAAGGGTCGCAAAAACCGTCGACCTCTTCCTATCGCGCCCCTAGGCTGCCCGGTAGAAATGGGAGGGCCCTATGGTTCAGCTGCGCAAAAAGATGTTCATCAAGGAAATCATAACCACCGATCAGTTGGGCCAGCCCAGTGATCCGATAAGCCGGGTTGCAGCTCTGGCGGTGTTCATGAACCCTCTGGCTGGACGGTTCTCGGATGACCTTTCAGAGTTGTTTGAGATTGGTGCGCTTCTTGGCCCGGACCTCGCATCCGAAGCGATATCCCAACTGGACGGTGCGCCGGTATCCTACGGTAAGGCAGCGATCATCGGCGTGAACGGCGATCTTGAACAGGGCGGGGCGGTGATCCACCCCAAACTCGGTGCTCCCATGCGCGCGGCGGCGGGCGGAGGCGAGGCGGTTATCCCCTCGAATGCCAAATTAGGCGCGCCGGGTTGCGCGATTGATCTGCCACTGGGGCATAAAGATAACCCGTGGTCGTTCGACCATTTCGACACTATGACGCTGAACATTCCAGACGCGCCGAAACCGGATGAGATCGTACTGTGCCTCGCCTATGCTGATGGCGGCCGCCCAATTCCCCGCTGTGGCAAAGGACCCGTCAAAAGCTAATCGACTGGCCTTGCAGAAAACACTGCGGTATGCCCGGCCCATGGCACAGATTGAATCACTCTTCGTAACCCGTCTCTACCGCGCGTCTCTTTCCGAGTTCGATCCGAAGATCGACGCTCAGGAATTGGAAAGCTCTTGCCTTGTTGTCGCCGAGGATGATGAGGCGGGGCAGGAGTGGTGTGAAGAGAACGGCTATCCCGGCTATACCAGCTATGCTTCGCTGACCGATCTGCCGTGGCGGTTTCCGATCTTTGCCGATCTGGTCAAGGCGCTGGATCAACATGTTGCGGCCTTCGCCAAGGATCTTGAGTTCGATCTGGGCGAGGGCGCGTTGAAACTGGAAGACCTCTGGATCAACATCCTGCCCGAAGGCGGCATGCACTCCAGCCACCTGCATCCGCACAGCGTGATCTCGGGCACGACCTATGTGGCGATGCCCGAAGGCGCGAGCGCGCTGAAACTGGAAGACCCCCGCTCGGGCCGCATGATGGCCGCGCCGACGCGCGTTAAAGGCGGGCGGAGGGATTTGCAGCCGTTCATCTATATGAAGCCGCAGGTGGGGGACGTGCTGCTGTGGGAAAGCTGGCTGCGCCACGAGGTGCCGATGAACATGGCCGAGGATGAGCGGATCAGTGTCAGCTTTAACTACAAGTGGGAGTGATGACAGTTACCTCAGGCGCGAGCATTTTTCATTAAACATCCAGATTGTACGTGATCAAGATGAGTTCGAGCACAATACTTCACAAACTCAACAATCTGTATCTTTGGGCCAGGTTCTGGAATCATAGGAGAAAGGTTCGTAGGAATGAGCTTGCCAAGGCTAAAACTCAGAACTCCAACAAGAACCGCCTTTGCGTACTTGGAACAGCAAAAAACGAGGCCTTGAATTTGGCCGAGTGGGTCGAGCACTACGCACAGCAGGGTGCCGACAAAGTATTTCTTATCGATAACGGAAGTACAGACAACTCGATGGAAGTAATTTCGAGCTTCCTAAGTTCTGGTTTCGTAGAAGTTGTCAGTCTCCCCCAAAAACACAAGCAAGTGGCTCATTATTGGAAGGCATTCCAAAAATTTCAGGTTCCGCAGTTGTTTGAGTGGATGTTGGTTGCTGACGTTGATGAGTTTTGGTTCTGCAAAGATGGGGCCAAGCTGGTTGATGCGTTAGAGCAATTTGACGATGTGGACGTTGTTTATGCGAACTGGACGGTCTTTGGTACTTCAGGTCACAAAGAACATCCCAACAGCTTGAGAAAAAATCTGGTCAAACGAAAACCCGGTTTGAGCCCACACAAATGGCGAAAGTACCTTGTGAGGACGTCAGTCCCGAAAAAACTAGGGGATATCGGGGTACACTATGTACGTGGCGCGGATTCATGCCGCACGATCTCTGACAACGAGACCTTCCAGATTAACCACTATCAGTTTCAAAGCCTACATTACTGGCAAAACGTTAAGTTGACTCGGGGAGACGCTGATAAATTCCACCAAGATCACAGTCGAAAACTCCAACATCTCATCGACTTTGATAAACTGTGCACGGAGTTGGACACGCAATTTGCAGATAGACTCCGATCACTCGAATCGTAAAAGGGCTGGAAGATTGGAGTCTTTCAAACTTCCTCTTGCCACCCAACCCTCAAACCCTTATACGGCGGCATCTTGCGATCTCCCGGCGTTGTCGGGCGATTCGTATGTCTATCATTCATCCACCAGGTCAAAGGTGACCCGTGTACGGGGCCTTCTGGTGTTTTGAGCAAAGGAAAAAGGCGATGAACGCCCAAGAACTGCGTGACAAGACCCCGGACCAGCTCCGCGAGGAACTGGCCAACCTGAAGAAAGAAAGCTTTAACCTGCGCTTTCAACAGGCAACCGGTCAGCTGGAAAACACTGCTGGTATCAAAGCGGCCCGCCGCAACGCTGCCCGCGTCAAAACCATTCTGAACGAAAAGGCCGCTGCTGCGGCATCGGAGGAGTAATCCTATGCCCAAGCGTATCCTGTCCGGCGTGGTAACCAGCGACGCCAACGAGCAAACCGTAACCGTTTCGGTTGAGCGTCGTTTCAAGCACCCGCTGCTGCACAAAACCGTTCGTAAGTCCAAGAAATACCGGGCTCATGACGAAAAGAACGCCTTCAAGGTCGGTGACACAGTCCGCATCATCGAATGCGCGCCGAAATCGAAGACGAAACGTTGGGAAGTTCTGGAGGCGTAAGCCCCTAGGATTTTCCCATTTGTCGAAACCCTGGGGGATCTAATCAGACCAGCCCCCACAGGTCGGGAGAAACCACATGATCCAGATGCAGACCAATCTGGATGTCGCTGACAACTCCGGCGCACGCCGAGTTCAGTGCATCAAGGTCCTGGGTGGTTCCAAGCGTAAATACGCCTCCGTTGGCGACATCATTGTCGTCTCGGTGAAGGAAGCCATCCCGCGCGGCCGCGTAAAGAAAGGTGACGTCCGTAAGGCCGTCGTCGTACGCACCGCCAAGGAAGTCCGTCGCGAAGACGGCACCGCGATCCGTTTTGATCGCAACGCCGCCGTCATCCTAAACAACAACAACGAGCCAGTCGGTACCCGTATCTTTGGCCCCGTTGTTCGCGAACTGCGCGGCAAGAACTTCATGAAAATCATCTCGCTGGCTCCGGAGGTGCTGTAATCATGGCTGCTAAACTCCGCAAAGGCGACAAGGTCGTCGTGCTGGCCGGCAAGGACAAGGGCAAAGAGGGTACCATTTCCTCGGTTGACCCCAAAGCCGGTAAAGCTGTTGTCGAAGGCATCAACATTGCCATCCGTCACACCCGTCAGTCGCAAACTTCGCAAGGTGGTCGTCTGCCTCAGGCAAACCCGATCCAACTGTCGAACCTGGCGCTGCTGGACAAAAACGGCAAAGCAACCCGCGTTGGCTTCCGCATGGAAGGTGACAAGAAGGTGCGCTTCGCCAAGACCACAGGGGACGTGATCGATGCTTGATTCCGCAACCTACACCCCGCGTCTGAAAGCTCAGTACGTTGAAACCATCCGTGCCGCTCTGAAAGAAGAGTTCGGCTACAAGAACGACATGCAGCTGCCCAAGCTGGAGAAAATCGTTCTGAACATCGGTTGTGGTGCTGAGGCGGTCAAAGACTCGAAGAAAGCGAAAGCTGCTGTCGAAGATCTGACTGCGATTGCTGGTCAAAAGGCCGTTGCAACCAAGGCGAAGAAGTCGATCGCGGGTTTCCGAGTCCGTGAAGACATGCCGCTGGGCGCGAAAGTGACCCTGCGCGGTGACCGGATGTACGAATTCCTAGATCGTCTGATCACCATCGCGCTGCCGCGCGTTCGTGATTTCCGCGGTGTTAAGCCGTCTTTCGATGGTCAGGGCAACTTTGCCATGGGCATGAAAGAGCACATCGTGTTCCCGGAAATCGACTTCGACAAGGTCGACGAGGTCTGGGGCCTGGATGTCGTAATTGCCACCACAGCGAAAACCGACGCTGAAGCGAAGAGCCTGTTGAAAGCATTCAACATGCCGTTCAACGCGTAAGCGCCGGGAGGATTGAGACATGGCTAAAAAAGCAATGATCGAACGCGAAAAGAAGCGCGAACGCCTGGTGGCCAAATATGCCGCAAAGCGTGCCGAGCTGAAAGAAATCGCGAATGACGAGAGCCGCCCGATGGAAGAGCGTTTCAAAGCGCGTCTGAAACTGGCGAAACTGCCGCGCAACAGCTCGGCTACCCGTCTGCACAACCGTTGTCAGCTGACCGGTCGTCCCCACGCTTACTACCGTAAGCTGAAGGTCAGCCGTATCGCGCTGCGCGAGCTGGGTTCTGCTGGTCAGATCCCCGGCATGGTGAAATCGAGCTGGTAAGGGAGACATAGATATGAATGATCCTATCGGCGATATGCTCACCCGTATCCGCAACGCGCAAATGCGCGGCAAGTCCACCGTTTCCACCCCCGCATCCAAGCTGCGTGGCTGGGTTCTGGACGTGCTGGCGGACGAAGGCTACATCCGTGGTTATGAAAAGACGACCGGTGAAAACGGTCATCCGGCCATCGAAATCAGCCTGAAATACTACGAAGGCACCCCTGTTATTCGCGAACTGAAGCGGGTTTCGAAACCCGGTCGTCGCGTCTACATGGGCGTCAATGACATCCCGCAGGTCCGTCAGGGTCTGGGCGTGTCGATTGTCAGCACTCCGAAAGGTGTGATGTCGGACGCAAACGCTCGCTCCAACAATGTTGGCGGCGAAGTGCTCTGCACCGTCTTCTAAGGAGGTCTGCAATGTCTCGTATTGGTAAAAAACCGGTCGAGCTGCCCAGCGGCGTTACCGCTTCTGTGTCTGGCCAGACCATCGAAGTGAAAGGTCCGAAAGGCACCCGCAGCTTCACCGCCACCGACGACGTTACGCTGTCGGTTGAAGACAACGTGGTCAAGATCGACCCCCGTGGCATGTCCAAGCGTGCCCGCCAGCAGTGGGGCATGAGCCGCACCATGGTTGCCAACCTGGTAACCGGTGTGACGACTGGCTTCAAAAAAGAGCTGGAGATCCAGGGTGTTGGTTACCGGGCTCAGATGCAGGGCAACACCCTGAAGCTGAACCTGGGCTACAGCCACGATGTTGATTTCACTGCCCCGGAAGGTGTCACCATCACCGCGCCGAAGCAGACCGAGATCGTTGTGGAAGGTATCGACCAGCAGCAGGTGGGCGAAGTCGCGGCCAAAATCCGCGAATGGCGTCGTCCCGAGCCGTATAAAGGCAAGGGTATCCGCTACAAGGGCGAGTTCATCTTCCGCAAGGAAGGCAAGAAGAAGTAAGGACGCAGACAATGGCAAACAGCAAAAGAACCCTGTTTCTGAAGCGCCGCCTGCGCGTTCGGAACAAACTTCGCAAAGTCAACGCCGGCCGCGTACGCCTGTCGGTTCACCGTTCGAACAAGAACATCAGCGTTCAGCTGATCGACGACGTTCGTGGCGTGACCCTGGCCGCAGCCTCGACCCTGGAAAAAGATCTGGGTGTTGTTGGCAAGAACAACGTCGAAGCGGCCACCAAAGTGGGCGCGGCCATCGCCGAGCGTGCCAAGAAGGCGGGCGTCGAAGAGGCCTATTTCGATCGTGGTGGCTTCCTGTTCCACGGCAAGGTGAAGGCAGTTGCCGACGCCGCGCGTGAAGGTGGTCTGAAGATCTAAGACCTGCGGGCGGCTTGACGGCTGCCCCGATGATCCGGGGGCCCTGACGTTAGTCGGGGCTCACTTGGATTGAAGAAAACGGCGCCGGATGCGCCACATGAGAAAAGGGATGCCAAATGGCAGAACGTGAAAACCGTCGGGGCCGTGGCCGCGACCGTGAAGAAGCACCGGAATTTGCAGATCGTCTGGTCGCAATCAACCGCGTGTCGAAAACCGTAAAAGGTGGTAAGCGCTTTGGCTTCGCCGCTCTGGTGGTTGTCGGAGATCAGAAAGGCCGCGTGGGCTTTGGCAAAGGTAAAGCGAAAGAAGTACCTGAAGCCATCCGCAAGGCGACTGAGCAAGCCAAGCGTCAGATGATCCGCGTGCAACTGCGCGAAGGTCGGACCCTGCACCACGACATCGAGGGCCGTCACGGCGCCGGTAAAGTGGTTATGCGCACCGCACCTGAAGGAACTGGTATCATCGCCGGTGGTCCGATGCGTGCAGTGTTCGAAATGCTGGGCGTGAAGGACGTTGTGTCCAAGTCGCTGGGCTCGCAGAACCCGTACAACATGATCCGCGCCACCATCAACGGCCTGCAAAAAGAGCAGAGCCCGCGTTCAGTCGCCGCACGTCGTGGCAAAAAAGTTGCTGACATCCTGCCCAAGCGGGACGAAGCACCGGCTGAAGCCGAAGCGTAAGGAGTAGCGTACTATGGCAAAAACCATCGTCGTCAAGCAGATCGGCTCCCCGATCCGCCGCCCCGCCGAACAGCGCGCAACCCTGATCGGTCTGGGCCTGAACAAGATGCACCGCACCCGTGAACTGGAGGATACACCTTCGGTCCGCGGCATGGTCAACAAGATCCCGCATCTGGTCGAGATCATCGAAGAACGCGGCTAAGCGCTGCATCTGTTAAGAATTGAAACGCCCCCGTTGTTAGCGGGGGCTTTTTTCATGTTTAAGACCTTGTTTGTCCGCTTTGAGCCCAAAATGCTCAGTCATTTTTCCAAGCTTGGGCGTATGCCGTGCTTTCTTTCCAAGTTGGAGACCAACCAAACTAGGTCCTCCGAACAAGTGCACACCCGTACAATTTCCTGCCAAGTCACACGTCGGATAAGGCCCGGGACACGACAAGCTGCGAACGCTAATCTAAGTTGATTGTCAGCCTCTCCGCCTGGGCGGTAGACCGGGTTTCGAGCATCGTACACAAAAATTGCATGTCCGTTGGTAGGATGCACGCTGCCTTCACTGTCAACAATTGCAGCAAGCACGTTGCGAACAATCTGATAGGTCGGCAATAGCGGGCACGGCGACAGGTCTTCCAGCGTGTCCCAGTCAAAAACACTTGGAATGTGGTCCCAATAGGTAATTCCGGTCTCGGAGAGCGCGCACCTTGCTTGCCGACCTTGTTGCCGCGTGTAACTACCATTGCAAATTGGGGTCTCAGTCTTAGAGGCGCGAACGCGGGAACACGTTCCAAACTCAGGCTCGCAAAACTTGCATTCAACCGCTACGCGATAATCTTCCATTTCCAAACAAACGTCCAACTGAGTAGAACGTGGTTCGTTCATGGTATGGACATCCACCTCCATAGACATCTTAGCCAGTGTGGTAGGCGTACCAAATGCAGGTCGTCCGCATTCCGCGCGTACCTGCGCAAGTAAATCCAAACAATCAGCGGCTTTGAATGCACCGAACACGCTTTGCGCCAATGCTTGAGAACTTTTGAAAGATCCAAAGTGCCTATGTCGATTCTGAGGTGTGATTTCCGCTTTAATTTGTGCAGCTTGTTTCTCTTCTTCAGGAAGCATGAGGTTTAGGTAAGGCTTTTTGGCTGATGCTACAGGTGGTCTTCTCGATCCTTCGCGACCGTCAAGATCGTCCGGTGACAATTTCGTTGCGTGTGCCCACCACACCTTGTGGAGCAACTCTTCATGTTGGCGGACGTCGTATACCTTTCCATGCGAAGCAACGTTTGCACTCTTGGGCAAAAACGACGGGTATTCCAGTTGATCCAGTGGTTTTAGCCTGGGCGCGGTTGTCTGTTGACCATATTGAACTTTGGCATTGGGGATCGAGGCGAAATTGATGCCGAGACCCAATGATTGCGATAGACCCTGTGCTTTTTCTTCCAAAGCCATCGTGAAGTCTACGTTGTCAAGCAACCAACTTGACCACCAATCGGTTTCTCCGAGTATCACAATCTCCGGACTCTCCAGCCGCATCTCTCGACCGAACCTTTTGCGACATTCGTCGGCAATACGGTCTAGATTGGCCTCGACGATTGCGGCATATCGTAACCCCTCGAGCAACGCGATTGGGGGTGGGTCACTGGGCCCTCCGGCATGCCCGATTACTTTAAGCTCAATCACAACCGGTCTTCCGTGCTCGGTAATGCCGAACATGTCAATTTTTCCGATTTCGCGGTCCGCGCGGCTGGCTTTCAAAGGAACTTGATAGTCGATTAACTCAAACAGGACGCCGTTCGGTAACAGCCAGTTTTGCTGAGCATTGACCATCGCAATCGCAAAGTGTTCTTCTCGTCGGTTCGTTTTCCCTGTTGTGCTCGGGTATCCGCTTCGACCTCCTAGATACTCTCTGTCAGGTGGCCGCGTCGGTGCTTGAGTCTTCAGTTCAAGATATGCCTGAGAGTAGGAAATGATATCGATCTGCGCGACATCCTTAGCCAGTGAAGACTTTGGCCAGCGGTGGGAAAACAACAGATCAGTATCCATAAGCCGACTATAGCGACGCTTCGCTCATTGTCAGGCCCTTCAAAAATCAAATGAGCTTTCCAAGTTTACCATGGTTTTGCCAATCATAGCCAAAGTCGGCTTTGTCCGCTAAAAGGACATCCGTTCGATTCAGCCTAACACGCGAAACTCCTGTATCGCTATTCCCCCGACGCATACCGGATAGACCGAAACATCCGTTGTTGGCGATACCCACCCTCCTTATCTGAGCCTTGTCCCAAACAGGAACGCAAACAGTCACTCGGGGAATTCGCCTCGGGCTTAGAAAGGAAACGAACCATGGCACATACAGCAACATTTACTCGCGAAGGCTTTGGCCTGACCGCCCGCATCACAGCGCTCGTTGCGCGCATCAAAGAGGGTTTTGCCCTGCGCACCGAGTACAACCGCACCTATGCAGAGCTGCAAAGCCTGTCCGATCGGGAACTGAACGACATCGGTGTGCGTCGCTGCGATATCAAGGACATCGCGCGTGAGCACACATACTGCTCGTAACGCTACCACCACTCACTGATGAAGAGGCGCCAAATTGGCGCCTCTTTTGGTTTCGGTGGTGCGATACAACAAACCTTGCATCCAGCGGGACAAAGCTGTAGAGCGCTCCGGTGGATTTATGTCCACGAGAATCAAAACCAAGAAATGCCGCGTTTGGCCCATCACGCTTCGGGGGTCACATCCGGCTAAGGAGAAGCGAAATGAAACTGCACGAATTGCGCGACAATGCTGGCGCCGCCCCGAAACGCACCCGCGTTGGCCGTGGTCCGGGTTCCGGCAAAGGTAAAATGGGTGGCCGTGGTATCAAAGGCCAGAAATCCCGTTCGGGTGTGGCCATCAACGGCTACGAAGGTGGCCAGATGCCGCTGTACCAGCGCCTGCCCAAGCGTGGCTTCAATAAGCCGAACCGCAAGGAATTCGCCGTAATCAACCTGGGTCTGATCCAGAAATTCGTCGACGCCGGCAAGCTGGACGCCAAAGCAGCAATCACCGAGGATGCGCTGGTTGCATCCGGTCTGGTGCGTCGCAAGCTAGACGGTATCCGCGTTCTGGCCAAAGGCGAAATCAGCACCAAAGTAAACCTGGAAGTAACCGGTGCTTCGAAATCTGCCGTTGAGGCAGTTGAGAAAGCGGGCGGTTCACTGACGGTCACAAAAGCCGCTGCGGCAGAGTAAGCGCTTGTGAGCGGGCCAAGACCCGCTTACATAGACTTCAGAGTTTTCCAAGACGCCGCCCGAGCCGGAAAACGGTTCCGGGCGGTGTTTGCATAAGAGAGACCGATTTATGGTATCAGCAGCAGAACAAATGGCAGCCAACACAAGCTGGGCTGCTTTGGGCAAAGCCACCGATCTGCGCAACCGCATCCTGTTCACGCTTGCATTGCTGATCGTCTATCGTCTGGGCACCTTTATTCCGGTTCCGGGCATCGACGGCCAAGCACTGCGCGAGTTCATGGAGCAAGCGGGGCAGGGCATCGGCGGCATGGTTTCGATGTTTACCGGCGGGGCGCTGGGGCGGATGGGTATCTTTGCCCTCGGCATCATGCCCTACATTTCGGCCTCGATCATCGTGCAGCTGCTGACATCTATGGTTCCCGCGCTCGAACAGCTCAAGAAAGAGGGCGAGCAGGGCCGCAAGAAGATCAACCAATATACCCGTTTCGGCACCGTGGCCTTGGCCACCGTTCAGGCTTACGGTCTGGCGGTTTCGTTGGAATCGGGCGATCTGGCAACCGATCCGGGCCTGTTCTTCCGCCTGTCGACCATGATCACCTTGGTTGGTGGCACCATGTTCCTGATGTGGCTGGGTGAGCAGATCACAGCACGCGGAATCGGCAACGGTATCTCTCTGATCATCTTCGTGGGCATCATCGCCGAAGTTCCGGCCGCTTTGGCACAGTTCTTCGCTTCGGGCCGCTCGGGCGCGATCAGCCCTGCTGTGATCATCGGTGTGATCGTGATGGTGATTGCCGTGATTACATTCGTGGTCTTCATGGAACGCGCTTTGCGCAAGATCCATATTCAATACCCGCGTCGTCAGGCCGGTATGAAGATCTATGAGGGCGGCTCGAGCCACCTGCCGGTCAAAGTGAACCCAGCGGGCGTGATCCCGGCGATCTTTGCCAGCTCGCTGCTGCTGCTGCCGGTGACGATCTCAACCTTCTCTTCGGGGGCGACCAACGGGCCGGTCATGTCTTGGCTTCTGGCCAACTTTGGTCCCGGCCAGCCGCTGTATCTGCTGTTCTTCGCTTCGATGATCGTTTTCTTTGCCTATTTCTACACGTTCAACGTGTCGTTCAAACCGGACGATGTGGCGGACAACCTGAAAAAGCAGAACGGTTTTGTGCCGGGCATCCGTCCGGGCAAGAAAACCGCCGAGTATCTAGAATACGTGGTCAACCGCGTACTTGTTCTGGGTTCGGCCTATCTGGCAGCGGTCTGTCTGTTGCCTGAAATTCTTCGGGGCCAGTTTGCCATCCCGTTCTATTTCGGCGGCACCTCGGTTCTGATTATCGTCTCTGTGACCATGGACACGATCCAACAGGTCCAGAGCCACCTGCTGGCGCACCAATACGAAGGGCTGATCGAAAAGTCCCAACTGCGCGGCAAAGGTAAGAAACGTGGCAGGAAGGGACCCGCTCGTCGATGAACATCATTCTTCTCGGCCCCCCGGGGGCAGGCAAAGGAACGCAAGCCCGTCACTTGGTTGAAACCCGCGGCATGGTCCAGCTGAGCACTGGCGACATGCTGCGTGAAGCCAAAGACAGCGGCACTGAAATGGGCAACCGCGTAGCCGAGGTGATGGCTAAGGGCCAGCTTGTGACGGATGAGATCGTGATCGGCCTGATCCGCGAAAAGTTGGAACAAGGCGCTGAAGGCGGGTTCATCTTTGACGGTTTCCCGCGCACTCTGGCCCAAGCCGATGCGTTGGGTGAGCTGCTGGACAGCACCGGCGAGACCTTGGACGCGGTTATCGCGATGGAAGTGAACGACGACGCTCTGGTCGCGCGTATCACGGCTCGGTCAACCTGCGGCGGTTGCGGTGAAGTCTACAACGACATCACTAAACCGATCCCGGCGGACGGCAAATGCTCGAACTGCGGCAAAGAAGGTGACTTCAAACGCCGTGCGGACGACAATGAGGAAAGCCTCAAGACCCGTCTGATGGAGTACTACAAAAAGACCTCAATGCTGATCGGCTATTATCACGCCAAGGGCAACCTGTCCTGGGTTGATGGTCTCGGGGAGATTGACGAGGTTCAGGGCGCGATAGCTGGTGTGTTGGACGCCTGATCGATCCACATTTGAATATGGGCTTGACGGCACTGCCAAAAGCCCATATCGACCCCCATCCCTAAAGGGAATCAAGACTGCGTGAGGGATTCGTCCCAACCGCCCCGACCACCTCGAATAATGCTGGGCCCGCTGGCGACACTGCCAAGGTCAAGCGTTGTGAAAAAAGGTTCTGGAGTTACGGAACCGCAACGAAAAGGAAAGTGACACGTGGCACGTATTGCCGGCGTAAACATCCCGACTGCAAAGCGGGTACCTATCGCCCTCACATATATCACCGGTATCGGCAACACCTCGGCCAAAGCGATCTGCGAAGCCGTGGGCATTGAAGCGACCCGTCGCGTCAACGAACTGTCTGACGCCGAAGTTCTGAAAATCCGCGAGTACATCGACGAAAACTACACTGTCGAAGGTGACCTGCGTCGTGAAGTTCAGATGAACGTCAAACGCCTGATGGACCTGGGCTGCTACCGCGGTCTGCGTCACCGCCGCAACCTGCCGGTTCGCGGTCAGCGTACCCACACCAATGCTCGTACCCGCAAAGGCCCCGCGAAGGCCATTGCTGGTAAGAAGAAATAAGGGAGGGTCTGACCGATGGCACGCGATAAGACTCGCATCAAGCGCAAAGAGCGTAAGAACATCGCATCGGGCGTTGCCCATGTGAACTCGACCTTCAACAACACCAAAATCCTGATCTCGGACGTACAGGGCAACGCCATTTCGTGGTCGTCTGCCGGTACCATGGGCTTCAAAGGCTCGCGGAAATCGACACCTTACGCCGCTCAGATGGCTGCAGAAGATGCAGGCAAGAAGGCGCAGGAACATGGCGTCAAGACGCTGGAAGTCGAAGTTCAAGGCCCTGGTTCGGGTCGTGAATCGGCTCTGCGCGCTCTGGCTGCTGTGGGCTTCAACATCACGTCGATCCGCGACGTGACGCCGATTGCGCACAATGGTTGCCGCCCGCCGAAGCGTCGCCGCGTCTAAGCGATTTTGAATTGAGCTGGGGCTGTGTTTTTGCACGGCCCCAGCACGTCATTTTGAACCTCGGGCGTCTGCACCTTGTTGGTCATGGGGCGCGGACAGGAATGGAGGGATTACATGATCCATAAGAATTGGGCAGAATTGATCAAGCCGACTCAGCTGGACGGCAAGCCGGGCAACGACCCCGCGCGTCAGGCAACGCTGGTTGCTGAACCGCTGGAACGTGGCTTTGGTCTGACCCTGGGCAACGCGCTGCGCCGCGTTCTGATGAGCTCGCTGCAAGGGGCGGCCATCACCAGCGTTCAGATCGACAACGTCCTGCACGAGTTCTCGTCGGTTGCTGGTGTCCGCGAAGACGTCACCGACATCATCCTGAACCTCAAAGGCGTGTCGCTGCGTATGGAAGTCGAAGGTCCCAAGCGCCTGTCGATCAATGCCAAAGGCCCCGCCGTTGTCACCGCTGGTGACATCAGCGAAAGCGCCGGTATCGAGGTTCTGAACCGCGATCACGTCATCTGCCACCTGGATGATGGCGCCGACCTGTTCATGGAATTGACCGTCAACACCGGCAAGGGTTACGTCTCGGCTGAGAAGAACAAGCCCGAAGATGCACCCATCGGCCTGATCCCGATCGACGCGATCTATTCGCCGGTCAAGAAGGTTGCCTATGACGTTCAGCCGACCCGTGAAGGTCAGGTTCTGGACTATGACAAACTGACCCTGAAGATCGAAACCGATGGTTCGATCACTCCCGAAGACGCGTTGGCATTTGCCGCACGCATCCTTCAGGATCAGCTGTCGATCTTTGTCAACTTCGACGAGCCGGAATCGGCCAGCCGCCAAGACGAAGACGATGGTCTGGAGTTCAACCCGCTGCTGCTGAAGAAAGTGGACGAGCTGGAACTGTCGGTCCGTTCGGCAAACTGCCTGAAGAACGACAACATCGTCTATATCGGCGACCTGATTCAGAAGACCGAAGCCGAGATGCTGCGCACCCCGAACTTCGGTCGCAAGTCGCTGAACGAGATCAAGGAAGTGCTGTCCGGCATGGGTCTGCACCTCGGCATGGATGTCGAGGATTGGCCGCCCGACAACATCGAAGATCTGGCGAAGAAATTCGAAGACGCGTTCTAAGCGCGTCTTCACAAATGCCCGGACTTCCGGGGATCATATGGGCACTTCCGCCCCAAGGAGAGCCGGTGACACGCATCGCCGGCCAGACAAAGCACAACGCGAAAGAAGGAACTAGAAAATGCGTCACGCACGTGGTTACCGCCGCCTGAACCGTACTCATGAGCACCGTAAGGCTCTGTTTGCAAACATGGCTGGCTCGCTCATCGAACATGAGCAAATCAAAACGACTCTGCCCAAGGCAAAAGAACTGCGCCCGATCATCGAAAAGCTGGTCACTCTGGGCAAGCGCGGCGACCTGCACGCCCGCCGTCAGGCCGCAGCACAGCTGAAAGAAGACAAAGACGTCGCCAAGCTGTTCGAAGTTCTGGGCCCCCGCTACGCCGAGCGTCAGGGCGGTTATGTCCGCATCCTGAAAGCAGGCTTCCGCTATGGCGACATGGCGCCGATGGCGATCATCGAATTCGTTGATCGTGACGTCGACGCCAAAGGCGCAGCCGACAAGGCCCGCGTTGCCGCCGAAGAAGCCGCTGACGAAGAATAAGATCGCGCCGTCTGGCTGATTAGAAACCTCCGCCCCACGTCGGGCGGAGGTTTTTCTTTTGCGGCATCGCTGACTTGCATTCGGCTGCGCGGGTCCGCATATCTGGGGCGATCCAAATCCCGGAGGTCTCATGATCCGCGTCTTACTGACCCTGATGCTATTGAGTCTTGCATCCCACAGCCACGCTGAAACCAAAGTGCCGACCTCTCAGGCCGAAATCAGTCTCGGGTTTGCGCCGGTGGTGAAGCAAGCGGCACCGGCGGTGGTGAATATCTATGCCAAGATCGTGCGGGAAGGGCGGGGGAACACTCTGTTTTCGGACCCGTTTTTTCAGGACTTTTTCGGCCGCGGTTTTGCCGAGCCGCGCCCAAGGGTTCAGAACTCGCTGGGGTCGGGGGTGATCCTGACTGCAGACGGGTATGTGGTGTCGAACTTCCACGTTGTCGGCAAGGCAACTGAAATCCGGGTGGTCACGACCGATCGTCGCGAGTATTCCGCACAGGTGGTGCTGGGCGATAAGGAAAGCGATATCGCCATTCTGCGTTTGGATGAGGCCGAGGCGTTGCCCTATCTGCCGCTGCGCGATTCCGATCAGGTTGAGGTTGGTGAACTGGCGCTGGCAATTGGCAACCCGTTTGGCGTCGGACAAACGGTGTCGTCTGGGATTATCTCGGGGTTGGCGCGTACGGGCACGGCAACCGGTAATGCGCGGGGCTATTTCATCCAGACCGATGCAGCGATCAATCCGGGCAATTCCGGCGGGGCATTGATTGACGTGAACGGTGATCTGATCGGCATCAACACCGCGATCCTGACGCGTTCGGGCGGGTCGAACGGAATCGGCTTTGCGATACCGGCCAATTTGGTTGCGGAATTCCTGCGTCAGGCCCAGGCTGGAAATAACAGTTTCATAAGCCCATGGGCCGGGATGGCGGGCCAGCACATGAGTGCGGACATCGCCGAGTCTCTGGGTCTTGTAATTCCGCAGGGCGTCGTGGTGTCCGATCTGCATCCGCTCAGTCCTTTGGGCGAAGCCGGGTTGCGGGTTGGCGACGTGGTGACGCATGTGGATGGGGACGAGGTGAACTCACCCGCTGAAATGAAGTTTCGCATGTCTGTCGCGGGTGTGGGCGGCAGCTCGGTCCTGACGCTGTTGCGGGGCGAAGTTCGGGAAGAAGTCGAGATCGCCCTGATCAAAGCGCCCGAGGTTCCGCCCTCGGACGATACGATACTGGACAACCAGACGGTTATGCCTGGGTTGAAGGTAGCGCGGATCAACCCGGCTGTCATTGCACGGATGGGGTTGATCTTGTCGCAGACCGGCGTGGTCGTCACCGATCCGGGGCGCTATGGCGGGCGCTCGGGTCTGCGTGTTGGTGACGTAGTCAACAGCATCAATGGGGTCTCAATTGAACACCCTGATGATGTGGTTCAGGCGCTGACCGATCCGGGGCGCAGATTGCAGTTGGATGTGTCGCGCGGGGGGCGTTCGGTTTCGGTAAGGTTCCGCTTGTGAGTGATCTGTTCGATACCGGCGCGACCCAACCAGCAACGTCAGCGCATCGTCCGTTGGCCGACCGTTTGCGTCCCCAAAGCTTGGCGGATGTGATCGGGCAAGAGCAGGTCCTGGGACCGGATGCTCCGTTGGGTGTCATGCTGGCCTCGGGCAGCCTGTCCAGCCTGATCTTTTGGGGGCCGCCGGGCGTGGGCAAAACGACCATTGCACGCCTCTTGGCGCAGGAAACCGACCTTCATTTCGTGCAGATCAGCGCGATTTTCTCTGGTGTTCCCGATTTGCGTAAGGTCTTCGAGGCCGCGAAAATCCGCCACCAGAACGGGCAGGGTACGCTGCTGTTCGTGGATGAGATCCATCGGTTCAACAAGGCCCAGCAGGACGGGTTTTTGCCGTATATGGAAGACGGCACGATCCTGCTGGTGGGGGCGACGACCGAGAACCCCTCGTTCGAGTTGAACGCCGCTGTGCTGAGCCGCGCGCAGGTGTTAGTGCTGGAACGCCTTGATCTGGCCGATCTGGAACGTCTGACCCAGCGTGCCGAAAAGGAACTGGGCACGGCGCTGCCCCTGACCGGCCCCGCACGCGAGGCACTACAGGAAATGGCCGATGGCGACGGGCGGGCGTTGTTGAATCTGATCGAACAAATCGCAGCGTGGAAAGTAGACGCGCCGCTGGACCCGGATGCGCTATCGACCCGTCTGATGCGGCGGGCGGCGAAATACGACAAGTCGGGGGATGAACACTACAACCTAATCTCGGCCCTGCATAAATCGGTGCGCGGGTCGGACCCAGACGCGGCGCTGTACTGGTTCGCGCGGATGCTGAACGGGGGTGAAGACCCGCGCTATTTGGCGCGACGCATCACGCGCATGGCGGTCGAGGATATCGGGCTGGCCGATCCGCAGGCACAGGCGATCTGTCTGCAATCTTGGCAGACCTATGAACGCCTTGGCAGCCCCGAGGGCGAACTGGCGCTGGCGCAGGCGCTGGTCTATCTGGCGCTCGCCCCCAAATCGAACGGGGCCTATGTGGGATATAAGGAGGCGATGCGGCTGGCCAAGCAATCCGGCAGTGAACCGCCGCCCAAGCATATCCTGAGCGCGCCGACCTCGCTCATGAAGGATCAGGGCTATGGCGCGGGCTATGCCTATGACCATGATGCCGAGGATGGGTTTTCCGGCCAGAACTATTTTCCCGACGGGATGGACAGGCCTGAGCTGTATCAACCGGTCGAACGCGGGTTCGAGCGCGAGTTGAAAAAACGGTTGGACTATTTCGCCAAGCTGCGGGCGCAACGCAACGGTTGACTCTGCCGGTAAGGCACGCCACAGACGCGCATGTTTTCAATGGCACTGAATGGCATGCAATCCGCGCGGACCCGCCGCGTGAAGGGGATATCGGTATGAGTGGCGTACAAATGATCACCGTGGCAGAAGGCGATGGCGACCAGCGGATTGACCGTTGGCTGCGCCGTCTATTTCCGCATGTCAGCCAGGGCCGCATCGAAAAGATGTGCCGTAAGGGTGAATTGCGCGTGGATGGCGGACGGGTGAAAGCCGCGACCCGGCTTGAGGCCGGGCAGGTCGTGCGCGTGCCACCTCTGCCCGACGCAGATCACAAACCGGTTGAGGTCAAGCGGCGTATCTCGGATGCGGATGCCAAGATGATCCAGTCTTGTGTGATCTACCGCGACGATCACGTGCTGGCGCTGAATAAACCGCACGGCCTGCCGGTGCAGGGCGGCAGCGGTCAAACCCGCCACGTGGACAGCCTGTCCGAAGCGCTGCGCTTTGGCTATGACGAGAACCCGCGCCTTGTGCATCGTCTGGACAAGGACACATCCGGCGTTCTGCTGCTGGCCCGCACGCGCGAGGCCGCCAAGGGCCTGACCGCCGCTTTCCGTCACCGTGACACGCGCAAGATCTATTGGGCTTTGGTGGCCGGTGTGCCGACCCCTTATCTGGGTGAGATCAAGACCGGTTTGGTCAAGGCCGCAGGTCACGGCAAGCACGGCGAGGGTGAGAAAATGATCCCCGTTCATCTGAACGAGATCAACGAAACCCCCGGCGCGAAACGGGCGCATACGCACTATGCCACGCTTTACCGTGTGGCCGGGCGCGCGGCCTGGGTCGCGATGGAGCCGATCACCGGCCGCACGCATCAGCTTCGGGCGCATATGGCAGCGATTGGTCATCCGATCATCGGTGACGGCAAATATGGCGGCTCGGGTCAGGAAAACCTTGGCGACGGCTGGGGTGCGCAGCTGGGCGGGATCATCAGCAAAAAGCTGCATCTGCACGCGCGGCAGGCATCGTTTCAGCATCCGGTGACGCGCAACACGATCACCGTGAAGGCCCCCTTGCCCGACCACATGAAACACAGCTGGGATACCTTCGGCTGGACCGAGGATCTGGCCGCCGACGACCCGTTCGAGGAACTGCAATGAGCGCACCCCTGCGTTTGGTGCTGTTCGACGTGGACGGCACTCTGGTCGACAGTCAGGGCAGTATCGTTGCTGCTATGACCGCCAGTTTCAACGCGCTGTCCCTGCCGGTGCCGGATCGCACGGCGATCCTGTCCATTGTTGGCCTGTCGCTGCCCAAGGCGCTGGCGCAGCTTGCGCCGCAGCATTCGGATGCGGATCAGGCGCGGCTGGTCGAGGGGTATAAACAGGCCTATCACGCGCATCGGCTGGAACAGGGCATGGCGGGATCGCCGCTCTATCCCGGTGCCCGCGAGGTGATTGAAGCGTTGCACGCCATCCCCGAGGTGCTGCTGGGCGTGGCGACTGGCAAATCTCAGCGCGGATTGGATGCGTTGATCGAAGGGCACGGGCTGCAGGGCTATTTCGTGACGCGGCAGGTGGCGGATCATCACCCTTCAAAACCGCACCCGTCGATGATTGACACCGCGCGGGCTGAGACGGGGGTTGAGGCTGCCGATACCGTGATGATCGGCGACACCCGGTTTGACATGGACATGGCCGCGGCTGCCGGTGTGCGCAGCGTCGGCGTCACATGGGGTTATCACGCGCGGCCCGCGTTAGAGGCAGCAACCTCTATCATCGAAACCTTCGACCAGTTGCCCGGCGCGCTGGATCAAATTTGGACCTGAAACGATGAGCGACTGGAAACCGAAACGATTCTGGACCCAAAGCGCAGTGGTTGAGACCGAAGGCGGCTTTACCGTCGAGCTGGACGGCCGACGTGTGAAAACCCCGGCCAAGGCGGGGTTGGTCGTGCCGACACAGGCCATGGCTCATGAAATCGCCACCGAGTGGGACGCGCAGGAAAAAGAGGTCGATCCGACCACCATGCCCTTCACCCGCTCGGCCAATGCAGCCATCGACAAGGTCCGGCATCAGCACGCCGAGGTTGCAGATATGCTGGCCGATTACGGCGATTCGGATCTGCTGTGCTACCGCGCCACGCACCCGCAAGAGTTGCAGCAGCGGCAGGCGGATCAGTGGGACCCTGCCCTTGAATGGGCGGCCGAGACGCTTGCCGCGCGCTTGCTGCCGGTTGCGGGAGTTTTACATCAACCCCAGGACCCGCAGGCCCTGCTGGGCCTACGCCAACGTGTCCATGATTACAGTGACTTCCAATTGGCCGCCTTCCACGATCTGGTCAGCCTGTCTGGTTCACTGGTGCTTGGATTTGCTGCCACCGCAGATTGGCGCCCTGCCGAGGAGATCTGGCAAGCCTCTCGATTGGACGAGTTGTGGCAAATCGAACAATGGGGTCACGACGACGAGGCCCACGCCGCGTCCGAGGTCAAAAGGGCCGCTTTCCTACACGCCAAGCGGTTCTTTGACCTCTCGGTTTGAGCCCTTATGCCGGAATTTTTGCCGTTACTGCGGACATCTGGAAGATGATCCATCGTTTTCACTGATCCGACCCTTGACGTTTGTTTATGAATGCGACCAAACTCGGGCGCACTAAAGGGGAGACACCTTTGGGGAAACCTTTCTGGTGCCAAAGGTGCCGGACAGAGCCGTCTCTGGACAGAGGCGGAAAATCAGGAAGAGGTAAAAATGAAAAAATCCGTAATCTTGGGCGTGGCAACCGTTGCCGGCCTGGCTGCAGGCGCAGCGGCAGCGGGGACTGTCGATGATGTCAAAGCGCGCGGTAAGCTGAACTGCGGTGTGACCACCGGTCTGGTTGGCTTTGCTGCACCCGACGCGAATGGCGAATGGCAAGGCTTTGACGTCTCGCTGTGCCGCGCGGTCGCTGCTGCTGTTCTGGGCGATGCAAGCGCCGTAGAATTCGTTCCGACCACTGGCAAGACGCGTTTCACCGCGCTGGCCTCGGGCGAGATCGACATGCTGGCCCGTAACACCACCTGGACCTTCAGCCGCGACGTCGACCTGAAGTTCGAATTCGTGGGCGTGAACTACTATGACGGTCAGGGCTTTATGGTTCCCAAGGCGCTGGGTGTTAGCTCGGCCAAGGAACTGGACGGCGCAACCGTCTGCATCCAGACCGGCACCACGACAGAGCTGAACCTGGCGGACTTCTTCCGCTCGAACAACATCAGCTACGAGCCGGTTCCGATCGAAACCAACGCCGAAGCGCAGCAGCAGTACCTGGCTGGCGCATGTGACGTCTACACCACCGACGCATCGGGCCTGGCCGCAACCCGCGCCACGTTCGAAGATCCGGCGGCGCATGTCCTTCTGCCCGAAATCATCTCGAAAGAGCCTCTGGGCCCGCTGGTCCGTCACGGCGATCACGAGTGGGGCGACGTTGTCCGCTGGACTCTGAACGCGCTGGTCTCGGCTGAAGAGCTGGGCGTGACCTCGGCAAACATCGACGAGATGGCCGCTGGCACCAACAACCCCGAAGTGAACCGTCTGCTGGGCAGCGAAGGCACTCTGGGTGAGATGCTGGGCCTCGACGCTCAGTGGGCGATGCGCGCGATCAAATCGGGCGGCAACTATGGTGAAGTCTTTGCCAAGAACATCGGCGAAGAAACTCCGATCGGTCTGGCACGCGGCCTGAACGCGCAGTGGACCGATGGCGGCCTGCTGTACTCGCCGCCGTTCCGCTAAATCCTAAGGAAAAGGGCGCGGGGGAACCTGCGCCCTTTTCTCATCAAATTGCTGCGGACAGCTCATGAGCGGGGAGAACCCTGCCGGAAAAGAAGAATCCGCAGACTACGGGGATCCAAAATATGTCGACTATGACCGACCCGCCGAAAGCTGACTTTCGGTTGTCTATGCTCATAAACGATACCCGCTATCGCTCGCTGACATTTCAAGTGATCGCGGCCATCGCTATTGCGCTTTCCATTTGGTATCTGGGCAATAACCTGATCCAGAACCTGCGGGCCGCAGGCCTGAACATTTCCTATACTTTTCTGGGCGATCCGTCCGGATACGACATCAACCAGCGTTTGATCGAATATGACAGCCAGTCTTCGCATGGACGTGCGGCTGTTGTGGGCATTCTGAACACTCTGCTGGTGGCGTTTCTTGCGTGTATCACCGCCACTGTCTTTGGAGTGATCGCTGGGGTCTTGCGTCTGTCGAACAACTGGCTCGTCTCAAAGCTAATGGCGGTCTACGTCGAGATCTTCCGGAATATTCCTGTGCTGATCTGGATCATCATCATCTTTACGATCATGACGGCTGTGCTGCCGGGTCCGCGCGCCTTCCGAGGTGACAACCCGACTTCAAGTATGCTGTTTGACTTGTTCGCCTTTACCAACCGCGGCGTTTATATCCCCGGGCCTCATTTCTCTAGCGGTTTTTTCAGTGCAGCTTTTCTGAATTGGTTGCTGGTGATTGCTGTATTGATTGGTTCTTGGTTCGCCTCGCGCGAGGTTGAGAAGCGTGCAACCCTGCAACAGGAACAGACCGGCCAACGACCCAAAACCGGCCTTGTCAAACTGGGTGTCTGGCTAGTGCCCGTCGCGTTGCTGATGGTGCTGATGGGGCTGACTTGGGATGTGCCCGAGCTGAAGGGTTTTAACTTCTCCGGTGGCATCAAGATCGGTGGACCTCTGATCGCACTTTGGTTCGCCTTGTCGATCTATACTGGTGCCTTCATCGCGGAAAACGTGCGCGCGGGTATTCAGGCGATCAGCAAAGGCCAGACTGAGGCTGCTGCTGCGTTGGGCCTGCGCCCCGGTCGCATCATGAATCTTGTGATCCTGCCTCAAGCATTGCGTGTGATTATCCCGCCGTTGATTTCACAGTACTTGAACATCACCAAGAACTCGTCACTGGCGATTGCCGTGGGGTATGCGGATATCACCGCCACTTTGGGGGGTATCACGCTGAACCAGACTGGCCGCGCGATTGAGTGTGTTCTGCTGCTTATGCTGTTCTATCTGACGGCTTCGCTGCTGATCTCGATGGCGATGAACGTCTACAACGCATCCGTCAAGTTGAAGGAGCGCTGAGCCATGGCTGATCAAACAACAAATCCGATCGCTTTTGTGGCTGAAGGCACCATTCCTCCTTCTCCTCCACCAGCGAACCAGACGGGGATCGTCAAATGGCTGCGCGAGAACCTGTTCTCGGGCGTGACCAACACGATCCTGACGCTTCTGTCTTTGATTCTGATCTATGTTCTGCTCAAAAACACGTTGCCGTGGATTATGAACGGGGTATGGAATGCCAATTCTCTGGCGGAATGCCGTGAAATTCTGGCTGGTAAGACTGGGGCCTGTTTCGCGGTTCTTACAGAACGCTGGCCGCAACTGATCTACGGTTTCAAATACCCTGACGAGGCCTACTGGCGCCCGAATCTGGCATTCGTATTGATGTTGGTGGCTCTGGCACCGGTCCTATTCTTTGACCTGCCGCGCAAGCTGCTGGTGTTCACGGCGCTCTACCCCTTTATCGCTTTCTGGCTGATCTGGGGCGGCACTATTCTGGTTCCACTCGTGGCATTGGTTGGCTTTATAGCGGCAGGAGCAGTGTTTCAGAAGCTTGGCCGCAACAGCTTCGCTGCCGGGTTCTTCGGCGCGATTGTGGTGGCTCTAATTATCTGGAATATCGGCGGGGCGCTGATCCCGGAAGACGCCAACGAAGGGGCTATGCTCACGGCTGTTCCAAGTCGTGATCTGGGCGGCTTTATGCTGAACATGATGCTGGGCCTGACCTGCGTGTCACTGTCGGTTCCGCTTGGGATTGCACTTGCGCTGGGCCGTCAATCTTCCATGCCGCTGATTAAGTGGGTCTGTGTCATCTTCATCGAATTCATCCGTGGCGTGCCTCTGATCACGCTGCTGTTCGTGGCTTCGGTGATGCTGGCCTATTTTTTCCCGCCTGACAGCACGGTCGACCTGTTCCTGCGCGTTGTGATCATGATCACCATGTTCTCGGCCGCTTATATAGCCGAGGTTATCCGTGGCGGTCTGGCAGCGCTTCCACGTGGACAGTACGAGGCAGCAGATAGTCTAGGCTTGGATTACCCTCAGGCGATGCGTCTAATCATCCTGCCACAGGCACTGAAGATCTCGATCCCCGGTATCGTGAACGTGGCCGTTGGCCTGTTCAAGGACACCACACTGGTTTCGGTCATTTCGATGTTCGATCTGGTGGGCATGATCCGGGGACCCATCCTGGCGTCAACCGAATGGAATGGCGTCTATTGGGAGCTTCTGGGCTTTGCCGCGCTTCTGTTCTTCGTCGTTTGTTACGGCATCTCTCAATATTCCCAGTGGCTCGAGCGTCGCCTTGCCACGGACCATCGTTAAGGAGTTCAACACATGTCTGAACTTGCAATTGAACGCGAAATCGACCGCTCGAAAATGCAGGTGAGCGACGAAGTCGCCATCGAAATCAACGGCATGAACAAGTGGTACGGGTCTTTCCACGTGCTGCGCGACATCAATCTGACCGTCAATCAGGGCGAGCGGATCGTGATCGCGGGGCCTTCTGGTTCCGGAAAATCCACCCTGATCCGCTGCCTGAACGCGCTGGAGGAACACCAGCAGGGCACGATCATCGTGGACGGGACCGAGCTGTCGAATGACCTGAAAAACATCGACAAGATCCGGTCCGAGGTTGGTATGGTGTTCCAGCACTTCAACCTGTTCCCGCACCTGACCATTCTGGAAAACTGCACGCTGGCCCCGATCTGGGTGCGCAAGACGCCCAAGAAAGAAGCCGAAGAGCGGGCAATGCATTTCCTGGAAAAGGTGAAAATTCCCGATCAGGCGCTGAAGTATCCCGGCCAATTGTCCGGTGGTCAGCAGCAGCGTGTGGCGATTGCGCGGTCCTTGTGCATGATGCCGCGGATTATGTTGTTCGATGAACCCACTTCGGCGCTGGACCCCGAGATGATCAAAGAGGTGCTCGACACCATGATCGAACTAGCCGAGGAAGGTATGACCATGCTGTGCGTCACGCACGAGATGGGCTTTGCCCGTCAGGTCGCCAACCGTGTGATCTTTATGGACGCAGGCCAGATCGTGGAACAGAACGAACCCGAAGAGTTCTTCAACAACCCGCAAAGCGAACGGACAAAGCTGTTCCTCAGCCAGATTCTGGGCCACTGATCCATTCGAAATTTGGGAAAGGGCGGGGCTTTGGCCTCGCCTTTTTCTATTCCAGCAGTTCGCGCGGAATGGCGAAGTCCTGAACGTCCCCGCTGTGCCAGTCTATGTCGGCCCAATCGGTGATGCCAAAGCGGATGATCATTGTGGCGCCTGTGGGATAGTCGTGAAACCGCGCATGATCCGGCGCGCTTCGTACGATACGGCTGGCAAATTCGGCAATACCGGGATTGTGGCCCAGCATCAGCACCGTGGGCTCGGTCGCCCCCGACAATTCGATCAACATCTCTTCGGGCTCCGCCAGATAGAGCGTGCGATGAAAGCAGATTTTTACCGCTTGCAACCCCATCCGGTCCCAGGTCTCGCGCGTGCGGGCTGAGGTCGAGCTGAGAACCTCGTCCGGGACAAGGTTGTGCTGCTGCAACCATGCACCAACCGCTTGGGCGGACTTCCGGCCTCGTTTGTTCAAAGGACGGTCATGATCGTCAAGCGTTGGGTTGTCCCAACTGGATTTTGCGTGCCGGGTCAGGATCAGCGTCAGGCTCATGACGGGTGAAAGGCCCGCATATGGTGCGCGGATTGTTCCGGGTTGCGGCCTGCACCGGCGCTCAGAGGGCAGGCCAGCCGCGCCTGACAACCGCCGGTCATGCAGGTCTGGCCTTCGATGGTGGACAGGTGGTCATGGCATGCGGCCACGTTGTAGAATTCGCGGCTGTTTAGGGCCTCCACCGGACAGGAAGTCACACAAGGGGCTGGGCAGTTCGTACAGGGAGAGAGATCAGAGACCTCGGGTATGTAAAATTCCTGCTCAAAATGCAGGGCACCCCGATATGAGATCATCATGCCCACGGTATCATGTACCAGCGCGCCGACCGGACTGCTGAACGTGCGGCCCGATTTCAGTGCCCAATCGATGAACGGTGCATAGGGTGGGCCACCAAACGGGAAATGTGCGGTAGCGCCCAAATCCCGCGCCATCTGGCCAATAACACGGGTCGACCATTGGTCCACCGGGTCAGGTTCCTGCCATTCCGGTGCGGCTTTCAGAACGGGCCAGAAGGCTGAGCCTGCGCCCAGTAGAACCAAAGTGCCCCCGTCCAGTCCTTTGGCCTCGCTGATCCGGGGATGCGTTGCGCCCATCACGATCAGGCCTGCCTGATGCGCCACGCGCCCCACCCAGCCATAGCTGATCGCTGTGCGATAGGCTGAGGCTGGTGGAAGTGCGGTCATCTCTTTTTGGCTCTTTGGGTCAGTCAGGGCGGATCAATGACCCGGCGCCATGCTCGGTGAACAGCTCCAGTAGTACCGCGTTTGGCGCGCGCCCGTCCAGAATGACCACCGCCCGCACGCCGCTGTGTAGCGCGTCCAGCGCGGTTTCGGTCTTGGGGATCATGCCGCCCGCAATCGTGCCTTCCAGGGTCATTTCGCGGATCTGGCCGGCTTTCAACTCGGTAACGACCTCTCCGGCGGCATTCTTTACGCCCGAGACATCGGTCAGGAGCAGCAAGCGGTCCGCCTTCAACGCCGAGGCGATCGCACCGGCGGCGGTGTCGCCATTGACGTTGAATGTCTCACCCTCGCGCCCGGCGCCCAACGGCGCGATCACTGGAATCACGTCATGGGCAAACAGATCATGTAGGATTTTCGGGTCCATCTGCGACGGAGAACCTACGAACCCCAATGAAGGGTCTGTCTGCTCGCAGATGATCAGGTTGGCATCCTTGCCCGACAGGCCCACGGCAGTGCCGCCCTGGCCGTTGATCGCCTGTACGATGCGCTTGTTCACGAGGCCGGACAAAACCATCTCGACCACTTCCACGGTCGGTTTGTCAGTGACACGCTTGCCGCCGACAAATTCGGACTGGATGTCCAGTTTATCCAGCATCGCGTTGATCATCGGACCACCGCCATGGACGATCACCGGGTTCACCCCAACCTGACGCATCAGCACCACGTCGCGGGCAAAGCTTTCCATCGCTTCATCACTGCCCATGGCGTGCCCGCCCAGCTTGATGACGACAATTGCCCCGTCATAGCGTTGCAGATACGGCAAGGCGCTGTTCAAAGTGGCAGCGGTGGCGATCCAGTCCCGGTTCATATCTCGTGTCTTCATGGCTTAGGTCCCTCTGACGTTCCGTGTTAGGGCCTTTGCACGGTGCTGCCAAGGGGCAAGCTATTCCAGATTGGCGATGATCGAACGCAAGGTCGGAATCCCGTCACCCTTTTCGGACGACGTCAGCACAATCTCAGGGAAGGCGGCAGGGTGTTTTGACAGCGCGCCGCGCACCTGATCTAGCACCTTTTCGCGGTCCTTGGCCTTGACCTTATCGGCCTTGGTCATCACGCATTGAAAGGTCACGGCGCTGGTGTCCAGCAGCTTCATGATCTCGGCATCGACCGGTTTCACGCCGTGGCGCGAGTCTATGAGGACAAAGGCCCGACGCAGGGTTTGACGCCCGCTCAGGTATTGTTTTAGCAGCCGCTGCCATTTCTCGACCACCTTGACCGGCGCGTTGGCATAGCCATAGCCGGGTAGGTCGACCAGATACAGCTCGGGGCCTTGGGTGAAAAAGTTGATCTCTTGCGTGCGGCCCGGCGTGTTCGAGGCACGCGCCAATCCTTTGGTGCCTGTCAAAGCGTTGATCAGGCTAGATTTGCCCACGTTCGAACGACCCGCGAAACACACCTCGAGCCGGTCGGGTGCGGGCAGGCCGTCCATGGCGACCACGCCTTTGACGAACTCGGATTCGCCCGCAAAAAGTTTGCGGCCACGTTCTTGCGCGAACTCATCCGGTGTTTCGGCTAGGGGAAAGGGCAGGGTGTTCATAGCGGTTGAACCTTGTCGCCCGGCTTGACCTCGCCGCCCTGGATCACTTCGGCGTAGACGCCAAAATCCTGATGATCCCATGCGTTCAGGGCCGCCAGCGTGTCAGCGTCGCGCTGCCCGGTATCCGGGTTCGCGGTTGTCGCAAGGCAACGGGTGATCCGTTCACGCACATTCAGAACGGCCTGACCGATCTGAATGTCGCGGCCCAGCCAGTCAAATTCTTCCCACAGGGGCAAGCCGTCGAACCAGATATTGCCGCGCCAGCGAATGGGGGACAGCTCCTGCCCCAGCTTTTGCTCGACCGCGCGATGTGAGGCCATGTTGCACAGGCTGATCGAGGGGAAATCGCTGTCGGTCATGCCGCGCCCGGGCACTCGGACAATCCGGGTCGAGGCCGCGCGGTCTACAGGCATCAACGGTTTGACCCAATCCAGAAAGACATCCTGCTGCGTGTCCGGCTGAAAGCGCAGCTCGGGGCGATCGGGATGGGTGAGGGTGACGATGTCACCGTCGGTCCGGGCCGAGATTGCCATCAGTGACGGTGCCTTGGCCCCGCGACTGAAATTTGGGCACGGCACCCATTCGGACCCATCGGCCTTGGACGCCTCATGCGCGACCGCCCAAACGCGATCCCCGGGCATGGTCTGCCCGGGGTTCAGAGTGACGGTCTGGACGGCCTCGCGGCCATGGCTTTTGATCGGATGCCGCCAGAGGCTGGTTACTTCACCGGTCATTTGTCATCCGCTTTTGGCGTGCGCTTGAAGCCTGATTTGATGTTGCCGAACACATCCGGTGTATAGCCCTGGCTGCGCATGATCAGGTATTGCTGCGTGAAAGTGATCGTGTTGTTTGCAATCCAGTAGACGACCAGACCGCTGGCAAACCCACCCAGCATGAACATGAAGACCCAAGGCATCCAGGCGAAGATCATCGCCTGCGTCGCGTCAGTTGGGGCCGGGTTCAGTTTCTGTTGCAGCCACATCGAGATACCCAGAAGCAATGGCAGGATACCGATGAAGATCAGCGCCATGAAGCTTTCAGGTTGCGGCGCCGCCCAGGGCAACAAGCCAAACAGGTTCATAATCGAGGTCGGGTCCGGCGCGCTCAGGTCTTGGAAAGGGCCGAACCATGGGGCCTGACGCAGTTCGATGGTGACGAAAATCACCTTATACAGCGAGAAGAAGATCGGGATCTGCAACAGGATTGGCAAACAGCCCGCGGCGGGGTTTACCTTTTCCTTCTTGTACAGCTCCATCATGCCTTGCTGCATCTTCTGGCGGTCGTCGCCTGCGGCCTCTTTCAGGGCCTCCATCTGCGGCTGCAGCTCCTTCATCTTCGCCATCGAGACGTAGGATTTGAACGCCAGCGGGAACAAGATGGCTTTAATGATCAACGTCAGGCCGATTATCGACCAGCCCATGTTGCCAATCAGCGCATTGATGTTGTGCAGCAGCCAGAAGATCGGCTTGGTCAGGAAATAGAACCAGCCCCAGTCGATGCTGTCGATGAACTTCTGAACGCCTTCAGCCTGGTATTCGCGAATGGTTTCCCATTCCTTGGCGCCCGCGAACAGACGGGTCGTAACCTCTTCAGTCGCGCCGGGGGCTACAGACAATGTCGGAAGAACGGTTTCGGTTTGGTAAATCTTGCGGCGCGCATCGTATTTGGCGGCGGCTTTGAAGGCCGATCCTTCTTCGGGGATCAGGGTGGTCATCCAGTAGTGATCGGTGAAGCCAACCCAGCCGCCTTCCTTGACCTGAAACACCTCGGCCTGCGCACGTTCATTCGGGTCGATGTCAAAGTCGCGGACATCGCCATAGTCGATCTCGTCCAGCACGCCATCGGCCATGACCATGACGCCCTCGTGCAGGATGAAGAAATTCTTGAGACCGGGCAGATCGCCATCTTCGCCGATCCCGTGACGGGCTAGGATGCCATAGGGGGCCATGCCCACTTCGGCCTGCGTGTTGTTTTCCACCGATTGGGTAACGTCGAACATATAGTTCTCGTCCACCGAGATGGTCCGGCGGAAGGTCAGGCCGTTGCCATTATCCCATTTCAGAGTGACCGGCGTGTCGACGCCCAACGTCTCACCGCTTTCCAGCGTCCACAGCGTATTGGGCCCCGGAACATCGGTGCCTGCAACACCTGCGCCAGGCGCCCAGCCGTACAACGCATAATAGGCCGATTCCGATCCCACCGGGGACAGTAGCTCCACAATCGGTGCGCCTTCTTCGATCGAGACTTTGTAGTCCTTCAGGAATAGCTCATCGATGCGGCCACCTGACAGGGATAGGCTGCCTTCCAGGCGCGGTGTGTCGATCGCAATGCGCGGTGCTTCGGCATCAGGCAGAGTTTCTTCCGCTGCGGCTGTTGCCTCGCCAGTCGTGCCTGCATCCGACGCGCTGGGCGTCTGAACCTCGGTCGCGTCGGTGGCGCTGATCTCGGCCTGATCGGGCAGCGTCGTTTGTTCCGGCGGCGGGAACAGCACGAACCAAACGAGGATCACGAGAAAGCTGAGCGCGGTTGCGAGGATGAGATTCTTGTTCTGATCGTCCATCTGGGACAGCCACCTTAAGCAGTGAAACACACCCGGTGGGTTCAACAGAGTGCAGCCCCAAAGGTCAAGCGGATTCGCCCGTCAAACCGCCGCTGAGTGCGTATTTGTGGTGCAATTTTGCGTTTATGGGCCGGCTTTGCGACCAATCTTGGGCACACCGTTCAGCTTGTTCTGATGGGTCATGATCCAGTCGAACGTGTTTTCGAAGGGCATGGGCTTGCCAATCCCGAAGCCCTGAACATGGTTGCAGCCCAGCTGAGCCATCAGTGCGTGTTCGCCCGGCGTTTCGACCCCTTCAGCCAGAGTTTCGACGTTCAGCCGCTCGGCCATGGTCAGGATGGCGCTGACCAGCTGCTGCTGGCTGGCATCCCGATCTGCCTTGGCCACAAAAGAGCGGTCGATCTTGATCCGAGAAACATCAAAGCGCTTGATCGACGCGATTGAGGCATGTCCCGTCCCGAAATCATCCAAATCAATGCAGCACCCCAGTTTCGACAGGCTGGTCACGTTGCGGGTAATCACGTCATCGGGTCGGCGCGAGAAGACGGTTTCCAGCACTTCAACGGCCAACCGGTCAGGGGTCAGGTCGTTTTGGTCCAGCTCCCATTTCAGCCGGTCGATCAACGCTGGGTCGCGCAGCTCATCTGAGGAGAAATTCACGCCGATCCGGGGCACAACGATCCCGGCATTGTCCCATTGACGCATGGCGGCGAAGGCGTGGTGGCGCATGGTTTGGCCAAAACGCTCCATTAGACCCGCCTGTTCGGCAAAAGGCAGAAATACATGCGGGCTCAGCACGCCTTTTTGCGGATGCTCCCAACGTGCCAGCGCTTCGAACCCGGTGACGCGGCCGGTATCCGTCGAAATCTGAGGCTGAAACCAGGGTCGAATCTCGCCACTATCCAGTGCGGCATCAAACTCGCGCCGCAGGTTGGCCCGGATGCGTGAGCGGCGCCGCGTTTCGCTGGAATAGGCGCGGATGGTCGAGGGGCCATTTCTTTGCGCCTCATCCAAAGCGGCTGAGGCAGCATCAATCCACGCCTCAAACCCATCATTCCGGATGCTGGACAACAGGCTGAACCCGATCGAGCAAGACAGGTAAATGCCGGTGCCGTTCAGCACCACGGGTTCTTCAATAGTGGCTTGAATGCGCCCCGACATTTGGATGCAAGCTTCAAGATCAAGATGCTTGGACGGGTTAAGTCCGACGACGATTTTGTCCTCATCCAATCGGGCAGCGATATCATGAGCGCGGATCACCGACAGCACTCGGCTGCGGAACTGATCAACCACATGTGCCGTCGCTGCGGTGCCGTGCAAATCCTCGAATTCAATGTACCCGTCCAATGCCACAATTAGGCAGGCCGAGTCGTCACGCGTGGTGGCGGTGGACCTGAAAAATCCCTCCATCCCTGCGGCAAAGCTGTCGAGCGGGATCAACCCGCTGGGCACGGTTTGGTCGCCGGGTGTTGTGGCCAGCGCGGAAAATGCCGCCAGTAAAAGCGGCAGGGTCAAAGCCACAGTAACCAAAGCCCGCTCTCCCCCCATCCAGAACGCGGCCAGGCTGATCGCAGGGGCAAAGGCCAGCGCGGGCGGGCCGCTGAGGGCGGTGGTCAGAACATTGAGAGCTTTTTCAACCGGGATACGTTTCCACATTGGTGTTCCGGGCCTTTCCCTTGGGCATCGCACGCTTGGGAAAACCGTAGAAAACCATTCTGAGTCAGACGTTAACGCAGACGCGGAATTTCATCCGAATTTTCGTCATTTTTGCCTGGGCGCAACGCAAGGCCTTGAAAATCGAACAATTTCGGGTCCAGCAGATGCGAAGGCCGAGCGTTGGTCAGGGCGCGGAACATCACCTGTCGGCGACCGGGGCTGTTCTTTTCCCACTGATCCAGAATCTGTTTCACTTGTTGGCGCTGTAGCCCGTCCTGACTGCCGCAGAGATCGCAGGGGATAATGGGATAGTTCATCGCGTTGGCAAATTTCTCGCAATCGGCCTCGGCCACATGGGCCAGCGGGCGGTAGACGAACAAGTCGCCCTCTTCATTCACCAGTTTCGGCGGCATCGTGGCCAGACGCCCACCGTGGAAGAGGTTCATGAAAAATGTCTCGAGGATATCGTCGCGGTGATGTCCCAGCACCACGGCCGAGCATCCCTCTTCCCGTGCGATGCGGTACAAGTTGCCCCGGCGCAAGCGCGAGCACAGCGCGCAATAAGTCCGACCTAGCGGAACCTTGTCCATCACGACGGAATAGGTGTCTTGATATTCGATCCGGTGAGGTACGCCCATGCGGTTCAGAAACTCGGGCAGAACGGTGGCCGGAAAGCCGGGTTGACCCTGATCCAGATTGCAGGCCAGCAGATCGACGGGCAGCAAGCCGCGCCATTTCAACTCGTATAGAACTGCCAGCAGGGTATAGCTGTCCTTGCCGCCGGACAGGCAGACCAACCATCGCGGCGGTTTGCCGTCTTTGTCATGGGCAGACGGGTCCACCATCCCGTATTGCTCGATGGCTTCACGGGTTTGGCGCACAATGCGCTTGCGCAGCTTCTTGAACTCGGTGGTCGAGGGCGCACCGGAAAACAGCGGGTGGATATCGTCAGCTTCGTCAAACATGCGCAGCCCCTACAATAGTTGCTGCAACCGGGCAAGGGCGGCGCTTAGCCAAGGCGGGCCAACAGGGCTTCGGTGTCCAACCCTCGAACCGACCCGGGCACCCGACCGCTGTCGCCGGTCAAGCGCGTCGCGATGAACCCATCGGCCACGGCAGGCGGTGCGTGGCGCAACAGCAGTGAGGCCGTCAGCAGCAGAGCGGTGCGTTCCGCAAACCAGCGGGCCTCAGCCTCGGGAGGGAGGTCAGGCCAGCGTCCGATATGATCCCGCAGGGCCGCATCATATCCTCGATCCACGCCTTTTGCGGCGTCTACTTCGGCGCGCAGCACTTCGGCGGCCAAAGGTTCACGCGCCAATGTCCGCAGAATATCAAGGCAGATCACATTGCCGGACCCCTCCCAGATGCCATTCAGGGGTGCTTCGCGGTAGAGCAGGGGCAGGGGCGTATCCTCGACGTACCCCATGCCGCCCAGTATCTCCATCGCTTCGACCACGACCACGGGGCAGCGTTTGTTGTTGAGGAACTTGGCCAGCGCCACGCCGATTCGGGCAAAGGCGCGGTCTTCCGGGGTTTGTCCGTCAAAGGCCTGGGCCACGCGCATCCCAAGGGTCACTGCGCCCTGCCAATCCAGCGCTAGATCGGCCAGCACCACGCGCATCAGGGGTTGGTCGATCAGGCGGCGTTGAAAGGCGCTTCGGTGGCTCACCCAATGATGCGCCTCGGACAGGGCCGCGCGCATCAACCCGGCAGGGGCCATCGCGGTGTCCAGCCGCGTGTGATGCACCATCTCAAGGATCGTGCGAATGCCCGCGCCCTCGTCCCCTAACTGATAGGCCAGTGCGTCGTGATACTCGATCTCGGCCGAGGCGTTGGCGCGGTTGCCCAACTTGTCCTTCAGGCGCATGAGGTGGATGGCGTTGCGTTCCCCCTCTAACCAGCGTGGCACAAGGAAACAGGTCAGCCCGCCGGGGGCCTGCGCCAGGGTCAGGAATCCGTCAGACATCGGGGCCGAGCAGAACCATTTATGACCGCGCAACCGCCAATGATCGCCGTCCCGCGTGGCGGTGGTGGTATTGGCGCGGATATCCGATCCACCTTGTTTTTCAGTCATCGCCATACCCAACGTAGCGCTGTGTTTCTGCGCTATGGGCCGGATTGCAGGATCGTAAGTATGCGCGGTCAGTTTCGGCACCCAGAGCTGGGCGATACTGGCGTCGGTTTTCAATGCAGGTACCGCAGCATAGGTCATCGTCAGGGGGCAGCAATGACTGGGCTCGACCTGACTGGCCATATATACCATAGCGGCATGGGTCGAGTGGCCGCCGGGTTCGTCATTCCACGGTAGTGCGGCGTATCCGGCGCTTTGGCTTAGTTGCATCAACTGGTGATAGGCGAGGTGAAAGCGAACCTCGTCCAGCCGTCGCCCACCGCTATCGAACAGGCGCAGGTGCGGCGGGTGCGCATTGGCCGCGCGCGCCGCCTCGTGGATCTCGGGCATTCCCAAAGTTTTGCCATATCGGGCAAGCGGCTCGGAACACCCTTTGGCACGGGTCACACACTCTTGCAGCACAGGGTCCGCAGCCCATAGGTTGATTGGATCGCGATCGGTTGGTTGGTTGGTCACTTCATGGGTTGGCAGGGTATCGCGGGCGGGTGTGGTCATGGGCTGAGTGTTCCGCCCGCAACCCGTCTGGTCAAGCCTGACTTAGCGATGGTCGGACTCATCTGGCACTGGGTCATATCCGGTACCGCCCCACG
Source organism: Ruegeria sp. BK1 (assembly GCF_056535645.1). Classification (NCBI taxonomy): domain Bacteria; kingdom Pseudomonadati; phylum Pseudomonadota; class Alphaproteobacteria; order Rhodobacterales; family Roseobacteraceae; genus Ruegeria; species Ruegeria sp. BK1. The sequence continues at coordinate 3,397,070 of NZ_JBQFIS010000001.1, forward strand.
GATGACATCGGCCAATACGGCGCGCGGTCAGCCAGGCGCCTTTGATGGCCCCGTGCTTTTCTAGCGCTTCAAGCGCATAGGCCGAGCAGGTAGGTTGATAGCGGCAATTATGGCCAACCCAAGGGCTGAAGATCAGGCGATAGGCCTTGACCGGCAGGGCAAAGACACGCGCCAGCGGGGTCATTTCCGGTCACTATGGATTTTGCGCAGCGCATAGCGCAGATCGCCTAACAGCGCGTCATAGGGGCGGTTCGCCGTCACCTCGGCGCGGCCAATCAGGACATAATCCCAACCGTCGTGGCCATGCACCGGCAGAACGGCGCGTGCGGCCTCGCGCAGACGGCGTTTGGCGCGGTTGCGAGCGACGGCATTACCCACCTTCTTGGAGCAGGTAAAACCCACGCGAATCCCCGATCCTTCGTCCAGGGTGCGCTTGCGGGCCTGTACCATCATCGACGACGTCCCCTGCCGTCGCGCGCGGGCCGCCTTCAGGAAATCGGATCGCTTCTTGAGGATGATCACAGGTGCAGACACGCAAACGGACGCCGCCGGAGGCTTGCTGGGCTGGACTGAACCATCCTCAGGGGCCTCCGGCGGCGTCATGTTCATAACCTGAAAGGTCGAGCGGCTTACGCGCTCAGCGACTTGCGGCCGCGTGCGCGACGTGCGTTCAGGATTTTGCGGCCGGCCTTGGTGGCCATGCGCGCGCGGAAACCGTGGCGGCGTTTGCGAACCAGGTTCGAAGGCTGATAGGTGCGTTTCATCGCTCCGTCTCCAATCTATAGCGGTCGGGTGCGGCGCAGATTCGCCTTGCCCTAGTGTTCGAAGCCCGTCCTCTACTGGGTGGCGGGGGGTAAGTCAAACCCTTAGGTGGGGGTTTTGCCGCCTTTTGCAACAATTCTGGTATCCCACCGGGACAAACGTTTCAAAATGACAGTGTTGCCCTTTTATTCCGTCACATTCCCTGCGGTCAAGATCAACGCCGCGTGAGGGGCCTGTTGCGCAGGCACTGGACAGCGCATGTTGTGTGCAGATGAAACGCACAAAACCGGACACAGACATGAGCGATACAACACAGGCCCCGCGCAGCGGGCTTGCGCGCCATATTCCCTTGCTGGTGATCCTTGCCGTTGCGGTGGCGGGGTTCTTCACCTTGGGCGATTACCTGACCTTTGAGACCCTGCGCGATAACCGCGAATCCCTGCTGGCATGGCGAGATGCAAATTACTGGGCCATGGCAGGTGCATTCGTGGTGATCTATATCGTGATCGTTGCCTTTTCACTGCCGGGCGCCGCCGTAGCCTCGATGACGGGAGGGTTCCTGTTCGGCTTATTTGCAGGCACCGTGTTCAACGTGTTTGCTGCCACCATTGGCGCATCGGCGATCTTTTTGGCGGCGCGATGGGGGTTGGGCGAATCCCTGACCGCCAAGCTGGAGTCATCCGAAGGGACGGTTAAAAAGCTGAAGGACGGGCTGCGCGAGAATGAAATCTCGGTCCTGTTCCTGTTGCGCCTCGTACCGGTGGTGCCGTTCTTTGTGGCCAATTTGGTGCCAGCACTGGTGGGCGTCAAATTCCGAAATTTCCTGTTCACCACCGCGCTGGGCATTATTCCGGGCGGCATCGTTTACACTTGGATCGGTGTTGGTCTGGGTGGCGTGTTTGACCGGGGTGAGACGCCTGACGTGTCCCTGCTGTGGGATCCGTTCGTGATCGGACCCATCATTGGCTTGTGTATGCTGGCGGCGTTGCCCATCCTGATCAAAGCCATGCGCGGCAAAAAGGACGCCTGATCTTATGCAAGAATTGAAGACGGATATCCTGGTCATTGGCGCCGGGTCGGGTGGCTTGTCGGTGGCTGCCGGGGCCAGCCAGATGGGCGCGGATGTGATCCTGCTGGAGGGTCACAAGATGGGCGGAGATTGCCTGAACTTTGGCTGCGTGCCCTCGAAGGCGCTGATCGCCAGCGGCAAGGCGGCTTACGGGCAGGCGCATGCCTCGGCATTGGGCGTCGCGGATGTAGTGCCGCAGGTGGACTACGCCGCCGCAAAAGATCATGTCCATGACGTGATCGCGCAGATTGAACCGATGGACAGTCAGGACCGGTTTGAAGGCTTCGGCGTCAAGGTGATCCGCGAATATGGTCAGTTCGTCTCGCCCACGCAGGTGCAGGCGGGGGACAATCTGATCTCTGCACGGCGTGTCGTGATTGCGACCGGTTCCTCACCAATGGTGCCCTCGATACCCGGTCTGGATCAGGTGCCATACTACACCAACGAGACGATCTTCGATCTTCGCGACAAGCCCGAGCATCTGCTTATCATCGGCGGCGGCCCCATCGGGATGGAGATGGCACAGGCGCATATCCGACTGGGCTGCAAAGTCACCGTGATCGAGGGGATGCAGGCTCTGGGTAAGGACGACCCTGAGGCGGCAGAGATCGTTCTGGATTCGTTGCGCGCGGAGGGCATCGAAATTCATGAACAAGCTATGGTGGCACAGATTCGCGGCGCGGACGGAAAGGTCGAGGTCGTGACCGAGACGGGCCAGATCTATACCGGCTCGCACTTGTTACTGGCCGCTGGGCGCAAGGCCAATACTGATCGCCTGAACCTTGAGGCGGCCGGGATTGAGCCAATACGAAACGGCATCAAAGTCGACGACGCGCTGCGCACCACGAATAAAAAGGTCTATGCCATCGGCGACGTTGCAGGTGGGCTGCAATTCACTCATGTCGCGGGGTATCACGCGGGCATCATCATCCGCTCGGCCCTGTTCGGTCTGCCCTCCAAGGCGAAAACCGCGCATATCCCTTGGGCCACCTATACCGACCCCGAACTGGCTCAGGTTGGTCTGACTGAGGCGCAGGCTCGCACGCAGCATGGCGACAAGGTGGAAATCGCGCGCTTTGACTACCACCACAACGACCGCGCCATATCCGAGCGCAAAACGAAAGGCTTCATTAAGGTCATGGTCGTAAAAGGCCGACCCGTGGGGGCCACAATCGTAGGGCATCAGGCGGGGGAATTGATCAACTTGTGGTCGCTGGCCTTGGCGAATAACCTGAAGATGGGACAGGTCGCCGCGATGGTTTCGCCTTATCCGACGATCGGAGAGCTTAACAAACGCGTGGCGGGTGCCTATTTCTCGCCAAGGCTGTTTGAGAATCAGACAGTTAAACGAGTGGTCGGGTTCGTCCAGCGCTGGCTGCCCTGACTGGGAGGAGAGTAAAAAGTGAACTCGCTGTCGGGCCGATTTCTGATCCTGACCACGGTCTTCGTCATGTTGGCCGAGATCCTGATTTTTGTCCCCTCGATAGCGCGGTTCCGCGAAGACTTTTTGTTGAACCGGCTAGAGCGCGCCCAGATCGCGTCGCTGGCGCTGTTGGCCGATGACATGCTGGCCGATGATCTCGAGGCCGAGTTGCTGGCCAATGCGGGCGTCTACAACGTTGTTTTGCGTCGCGATGAAGTGCGGCAGCTGATGCTGTCTTCCCCCATCCCTGAACAGATCACCAAAACTTATGACCTGCGCGACGCAACCCCGTGGATATTGATCCGCGATGCGGTCGCGCGTCTGTTCACTCCGGAAAACGAAGTAATCCGTGTGATTGGTGAGCCGGTCAAGGGCGCCGGTCTGTTGATCGAAGTGACCACCGATAGTATGCCTTTGCGCATGGCGATGACCGATTACGGGCTGCGCATTCTCGGGCTGTCTTTCGTGATCTCAATCATCACCGCCTTTTTCCTGTTCCTTGCCGTGCGCGTAGTTCTGGTGAAGCCGATCAAGGGCGTGGTTGGCTACATGCAGCGCTATGCCGGCGCGCCCGAGGACGCGCGCGGGATCATCTCGCCCAATTCCAAGGTGACCGAGCTGCGTGAGGCCGAGGAAGCGTTGCAACAGATGCAGACCGAACTGACCCACGCGCTGAAACAGCGCGAGCGTCTGGCGCAACTGGGCGGGGCGGTGGCCAAGGTCAGCCACGATTTGCGCAATATCCTGACCTCGGCCCAACTTTTCACAGACCGGATTGAATCCAGTGATGATCCTTTGGTCCGTCGCATGGCGCCTAAGCTGGTGAACTCGATCACCCGCGCGGTGTCATTGTGCGAAAGCACGCTGGCCTTTGGCCGGGCCGAGGAACCGGCCCCCACGCTGACGATGGTCCCCATGCGCGCCGTCGCAGACGATGTCGTTGCAAGCGAGCAGCTGGCCGTCGCAGGCGGGTGTGTCGAGATCGTCAACGAACTACCCGAGGATCTGATCGCTCGTGCAGATCCCGAACAGATTTTCCGGGTGATCATGAACCTTGTGCGCAATGCGCGTCAGGCGCTTGTGGCCGCTGGGAAGCCCGGTAGAATCACGATTGCTGGATGTGAATATGAAACGAATTGGTGCATCGAGATACGGGATAACGGACCGGGATTGCCGCCCAAGGCCCGCGAAAACCTGTTCACGCCCTTTCAGGGTGGCGTGCGCAAAGGCGGCTCGGGCCTGGGTCTGGCAATTTCGCAGGAATTGGTGCGCGGTCACGGCGGCGACCTCGTTATGGCCGAGACGGGCCCGATGGGGACTACCTTTGAAATCCGCCTGCCGCGGGGCGATGTGACTTTTTAAAATATTTTTGCAGAATCGGCTTGCACGTCCCGAACACGGGGTCTAAACAGCGCCTCACCAACGCGGACCGATAGCTCAGCTGGATAGAGTACTTGACTACGAATCAAGGGGTCGGGGGTTCGAATCCTCCTCGGTCCGCCATTTGGTACTGAAAACATTGACGAAATTCCGATCAACGTTTTCCTGCCCCTGATCTGCCACTAAATTCGAAACGCTTGCCGGTTTACCCCTGCGATGCCGAGTGAGTCCGAATGTCGCACCCCACCCCCCGGCCTCACCCGGACGCCGCACGGTTTTGTTTATACCCCACGCATACCAAGCGCGGGGTATCTGGACTTTTTGACTGATAGGTCAGGTGAGATATGGCCACTCCCGCGCGGCTACAAACTCGTTACGCCGAGAGTACATCAGCTGCTTGGCCATTTGGCGCACTTAGCACGAAAGACCGCTTTGAAGTCCACGCAGACACCCGATCCATTCCGATGATTATCCGCAATGCGGACTTTGCAGCCATCCGCATTCTTGCTCTAAAGGACCACAATCAGCCCAAATCGGACGTTCACAACCAGAATTTCCAAGTTTCGAGTTGCGGACAAAGCTACCACACACGTTGCCTGAACAGTTCCGCTGGTTGCTCTAGAAGAGCTTCAATGCCGAACAAAGCTGTCGATGTTAGCAATCATTTTGGCAAAATCTGGCTCTGATGAGAATAGCAAGTGGTTGGGGCTATTCAATTGCACGAACGACGCATTGGGAATATGGGACGCTAACAGTTTTCCTTCCGAGAGCGGAGCTACCGCATCCCTGTCGCTGTGAATAACCAACGTTGGCAAGGAAACCTTCGGTAACAGTCCACTGACGTCAATATCGTCAAACAAAGCACGAAACTGAGCGATATTCTCAGCTGGCCCGCAGAGCTTTTGAAACTCATTAAACCATTGCATTTCTGCCTTGGTTGCATCCGGCATAAACATAGTGGTCAGAATTTGTCGTATTGCAGTGGATGGCCTGATTTGACTGGTCCGACTTGATTGTTAGTGCATGACTGGCCTCGGGTCCATCTGGACGATGGTTTCAGGAGCTGGTGGCCGATAGCCGAGAGCGCTGTGGGGCCGCTTAGTGTTGTAGTGTTTCCGCCAGCCTTCGATGATAATCTGAGCCTCCCTCAGCGAGTAGAAGATCTCTCGGTTCAGAAGTTCATCGCGGAACCTGGCATTGAAGCTCTCCACATAGCCGTTCTCCCAAGGGCTGCCCGGTTCGATGAAGGCCGTCCTGGCTCCCACGGCTTCGATCCATGCTCGGACGTCTTTGGCAACGAACTCGGGGCCATTGTCGCTGCGCACAAATGCCGGCGGCCCTCTCAGGATGAAGAGATCGGTGAGAGCGTCGATCACGTCGGTCGAGTTTAGCTTCCGCTTCACTGTGATTGACAGGCATTCCCGGCTGAACTCATCGAGGATGTTCAAGGTACGGAACGCCTTGCCGTCGTCAGTGCGGCAATGCACGAAGTCGTAGCTCCAGACATGGTTGCGGTGCTCAGGCTTCAGGCGGATGCATGATCCGTCGTTCAGCCAGAGACGGCTCTTCTTTGGTTGCTTGCGTGGCACCTTCAGCCCCTCCCGCTTCCATAGCCGCTCAACACGGCCGACGCTGACCTGCCAGCCCGCATCTCTCAGCAGAACGGCGACGCGGCGGTAACCGTAGCTGCCGTATTGCCGGGCCAGTTCAATCATGTTCGCGACAAGCCGGTCTTCGTTTTCCCGGCCTCGGGGAGAGTACCTTTGCGTCGATCGATGCTGCCCCAGCACCCGGCAGATCCTGCGTTCTGAAACCTTCATCCTACTTCGGATCAGGTCGATGCAGGCACGCCGGCGGGCGGGGCTCAGAAGTTTCCCCGGGCTGCTTCCTTAAGGATTAGCTTGTCCAGGGTCGATCCGACACGGCTTTCCGAAGCCGTTCATTCTCTTTCTGGAGCCGTTTGAGTTCCTTAAGTTGGTCGGTTCCCATACCGCCATACTGCTTGCGCCATCGGTAATAGGTCTGCTCGGTAATGCGCACTTCGCGGATCGCATCCACGCGCTGCATACCCTGGCCGACAAGCACATCAACCTGCCGTAACTTCTGAACTATCTCCTCGGGCTTGTGCCGCTTGTTTGCCATTCTCTGTCCTCCGTTCACTATACATAACGGTGGACCTAGTCAGATGAGGCATTCCACACTGAGCGGTCATCACTCAACCAGAGATCGCTTCACATAAAACCGCTTCAACGACGTTCGCGGTTTGTTGCGGTGGTGCAAAGCAACCCTTGGCTGCAGAAGCTTGGCGTTCTCATCCTTGTTTATTCGGCTGCCTGATGCAGCGGGGTAAGGAAGTTGAATAATGAACTTACGAAATTCATCTGGTAAGCACAGAAATTAAGCTTGCCTATCAGGCCCCGTGTCGCTGATCCAGGTGATGGTGATAGGCAGAAACAACAGCGAGCTACATAGCCTCAAGCGTATGTGAGAGACCATTTCGAATGTGATCTTCCAACAGCCTCTTCGCCGTGTCGGCGTCTCTGGCCAGCGCGGCATCGAACATGCCCTTGTGCTCCTTGACCGCCTCTTCGCCGCGATAAGTCAGCACAAGCATCTGATACCGCAAGTACTTGTCGTAGATGATGGAGTGCAGAGACAGAAGGTTTTTGGAGTTGCAGGCCGCGATCATCGCTTGGTGAAACTCCCAATCATATCGTTTCCAGGTTTCTTTCTCCGACTCGTCGCCCTTGAGAAGCTGCTGTTCCATCAGATGCAGTTTGTGGTGTGCGGCAACGAGGTTGCCTTCCCAATCCGTGTCGCCATTCGCAATGGACAATTCCAACGCGTGGCATTCCAACAGGACCCGTAGCTCTGAAATCTCGGTCAGGTCTTCTCGTGAAACTGGTGTGACCAGGAAACCCCGTTGCTCGGGAGCTTCGACAAATCCGTCGCTGGCGAGCCTGTTCAGCGTTTCACGAAGTGTCGAAAGGCTTGCCGAGTAGCGTTCCTTCAAGGCGTCCAGCTTCAGTTTGGAGCCGGGTTGCAGCTCCCCGAAGATGATATCCCGCTTGATGCGCTGATAGGTGCTTGCACCTATCGTAGACGGCTGTTTCGCCATGCGTTTCACCCGATATTATCAGTTTCCTCGTTCACTTAGCATTTTTCGGAGACATCAACAATCCAAACTGATATATGGTAAAAATAAAAATATCATACATTATTGCGGAATCGCGAAAACCCCAATACGGTCGTGGCCAAGTTGGGCAAAGCAGCTCGATCGCTATCATCGGTTTCGGGATTTTCCGGACCCTCCGGAAGGAAGCAAAGTGTCTAAGAACTTTCGCATTGCCATTGTCGGCATTGGTCTTGTTGGGCGCCGCCACGCGGACGCTATCCGAGCGTTGCGCCATGTTGATCTTGTCGCGGTGGTCGACCCCAGTGAAGGAGGTCGTGCCTACGCCGTTGAGCACGGGGTCGCGTGTTACGAGACGTTGGAGGAAATGTTTGCAAACCAGACGCCTGACGGAGCTGTGCTTGCGACGCCCACTACGCTTCATGTTGATCAAGGCCTAACCTGTATTCGACATGGCTGCCCCGTTCTTGTCGAAAAACCGATCGCCGTAGAAGCCACCGCTGCACTTGAGCTTGTTCAAGCAGCGGAGAAGGCCAATGTGCCACTGATGGTTGGACATCATCGTCGGCACAATCCTCTGATCCGGTCGGCCAAGGAAGCCATTGTCGATGGGAAGATTGGAGATGTGCGCGCTGTCCATGCGAATTGCTGGTTCTATAAGCCAGACGAGTATTTTGATGCCGCGCCTTGGAGAAAGAAACCCGGTGCAGGGCCCATCTCGGTCAATCTTGTCCACGATGTGGATCTGCTGCGGTACCTGGCCGGAGAAGTCATGACCGTACAGGCTCAGTCGGCTGCATCGCAGCGGGGATACGACAACGAAGATGTTGCCGGTGCTCTGTTGACGTTCGAAAGCGGGGCGATAGGGACGATAAGTGTGTCCGACAGCATCGTAGCTCCATGGAGCTGGGAGATGACGTCTCAGGAATATCCAATCTATCCTTCAACCACTGAGAGTAGCTACATGATAGGTGGCTCTCATGGTTCGTTGTCCGTTCCCGATCTTCGTTTGTGGAGTTACCAGAGTGAGCAAAGGGACTGGTGGACGCCTATCTCATCAACCGCGCTGAAGAAGGGTGCGTCTGATCCTCTGGTCAATCAGCTTAGGCATTTTGTTGAAGTAGCTTTGCACAAAGCAGAGCCGATTGTGTCTGGATGGGAAGGTTTCAGAACGCTTCAAGTTATTGAAGCTATTCAGAATTCCTGCAGAACAGGTGAGACGGTCAGGATCAAAAACCTACAAAAAACACCAAAGGTAGATATGACGGCTGCATAAAATATCAGATATTTTACAAAAAATCTTGCAAAACGTCAAAAATAGGTCAAAACTCTGAATCGCAAAAAGGAAGCATCATGATGTCTCAGGGAGGAGCAAAGTGATTACCAAACTTACCCGCCGGGCTGCTGTATCAGCCCTGGTTGCAACCGGTGTTCTGTTTAGCGCAACAAGTGGTGTGCTGGCGGAAGACAAAGTGCAACTTCGCCTCGCAACATCAGGATCGGAGACCGACCAGCGCTCGGTCGCTATGGCCGAGGTTTTCGCGCCTATGGTCGCTGATTTCGCAAGCTATGAGCCCAGCTATAATGGCACGATCTTCGCCCAAGGCACCGAGCTGGACGCCATCAGCCGGGGCAACCTGGAAATGTCGATCACCTCGGCGCAGGAACTGGCACAGTTCTTCCCCGAGTTTTCGATCTTTACCGCCGGCTATGTCCATCAGGACGCCGCGCATCAGGTTGCCGTCTTCAACGATCCCTTGATGGACGCGTTCAAACAAAAGGCCGAAGAGGAGCTGGGCGTCAAACTGCTGTCGGTCATGTATCTGGGCCGTCGCCAGGTGAACCTGCGCCAGCCCAAGGATGAATTGACGGTCACGACGCCAGCAGATTTGGAAGGTGTGAACCTGCGGATGCCGGGCACGGATGCGTGGCAGTTCCTTGGCAAAGCGCTGGGTGCCGCCCCGACACCAATGGCCTTCTCCGAAGTCTATACCGCGCTGTCGACCGGTGCCGTTGACGGTCAGGATAACCCATTGCCGACTGTGGTTGATGCCAAATTCTACGAAGTGACCAATCAGATCATCCTGACATCGCATCTGGTCGACCTGAACTATATCGCCATCGGCAAAGAGGTTTGGGACGGGCTTACACCGGAACAGCAAGCCAAGGTTCAGGAAGCTGCGGATGCAGCGGCTGAATCCGGTCGCCAGAAGCAGCTTCAGAAAGAAGAGGACCTTGTCAGCTTCCTCAAGGAGCAGGGCATGGAGGTCTACGAGCCCGACCTCGCGGCGTTCCGTGATCAGGTGCAGTCGATGTATCTCGAAAGCGAATTCGCCGGATCATGGCCGGACGGTGTTCTCGAGCAGATCAACGCTCTGGGCAACTAAGCCCATCTACACAAGGGAGGGAGAACCACAATGAAAGGCTTCACAAAGGGGTTCTCCCGACTGACCGAAGCGATTGCCGGCGGGATGCTGGCGGCAATCTTCCTAATCTTCCTTCTGCAAATTCTCTTGCGGTATTTCTTTACCCCCGCCGGTTGGACGCTTGAACTGATCGGCATCCTCTGGGTCTGGGTGATCTTTTTTAGCTGCGCGTTCATCGTGCGCGAGAGAGATCACGTGAAGTTCGACATCATCTACCTTTCGGTGCCGATGCGCGTTCGTCAGGTCTTTGCGATGCTGGCGGCCGCGGCGATTGTGGTCGGGATGCTCTACAGTTTCCTGCCGACGTGGGACTACATCGACTGGATGAAAATCCGCAAAACCTCGACTGTGCGTAATCCGTTCTCGGGCGAGAAGATACCGCTGCGCACCGTGTTTTCAATCTACGCGGTGTTCATGCTGGTCGTGGCCGCGCGCTATGGCTGGCTGTTCTTCGACATCCTTCGCAACGGTCCACCTAAAACCGAACTTGAAATGGTCGTGGGATTTAACGTGGTCGATGATCACCCCCGCGTTGACGGCGAAGACGATGAGGACGCAAGCAAATGAGCTTTGAACTTCTTTCCTGCCTGCTCGCTCTCTTTCTTTTGGCAGGCATCGGGACACCTATCGGCTATTCCATCCTTTTGGCCTCATTAGTGTATCTGGGAACGGCTGGATTGGACGTCGCCCTCGCAGGTGAGAAGATCCTGCAAGGCTTTTACAAAAGCACGATCCTGCTAGCCGTGCCTTTGTTCATCGTTGCCGCAAATATCATGAACGCAGGGTCGATCACAGACCGCTTGCTGAACTTCTGCGTCGCTGCGGTCGGTCGGTTCAAGGGCGGCCTCGGGCACGTAAACGTGGTAGCATCTCTGATCTTTTCCGGTATGTCCGGCTCGGCTGTCGCGGATGCCGCGGGGATCGGCAAGATCATCATTGAGATGATGACCAAGGATGGCCGCTACAGCCGAGGTTATGCTGCTGCTATTACCGCGGCGTCGGCGACGATTGGCCCGATCATTCCGCCCTCGATCCCAATGGTTTTGTACGCGCTCGTTTCCAAGGCCTCCATCGGATCTCTGTTCTTAGCCGGTATTCTGCCGGGCCTGATCATGGGCGTCGTCCTCATGGCAATGAACTATTACCTGGCCGGAAAGCGGAACTTTGCATTGGAAGATCCTGTTCCTCTGCGCGAATTGCCGGCTAAAACCGCCAACGCGTTTCCGGCACTGCTGATGCCCGCAATCCTGCTGTACGGTATATATGGCGGCGTCACCACTCCGACCGAAGCCGCCGCAGTTGCTGCATTCTACGCTCTGCTACTGGCAGCGTTGTTCTACCGCGCGCTGACCTTCCGTGGCCTTTATCAAGTGTTCGTCGACAGCGCGCGCTCCTCCGCCGCCGTCGGGGTGGTTATTGGTGGTGCGTTTATCTTGAACTTCATCGTTATTCAGGAGCAAATACCGCAGTCGATCTCGGCACTGCTGGAGGGTTCGGATGTTAGCCCGATTGTATTCCTGATCCTCGTAAACCTGCTGATCCTCGCGCTGGGATGCGTTTTGGACGCGACGACGATCATCCTGGTGATCGTGCCCCTGTTCATTCCAACCTGCGAAGCGCTCGGGATTGATCTGGTGCATTTCGGAGTGTTGGTCGTCGTGAACTCGATGATCGGTCTGATCACGCCGCCCTATGGAATTCTGCTCTTTGTGATCAACGCCGTGACGGACATTCCGCTGCGTGAAATCATCTCGGAGATTTGGGCCTTCCTGGCGGTGCTCATCTTCGCCCTCGTGATCATGATGCTGATGCCTGATCTGGTCCTGTGGTTGCCGCGTATGTTTGGATATCAGGGATAATGTGCCTCTCGGTTTCGACAACGTCGATCCCCGGTGATCTGGCCGAAAAACTGAGTTCTATCGCCGACGCGGGGTTCGGAGGTGTCGAATTACACGAACCGGATTTGACCGCTTTTGACGGGCCGCCATCGCAAGTCCGCGAAATTGCATCAGAGCTCGGCCTTAAGATTTGCCTGCTGCAACCCTTCCATAACCTCGAAGGCCAGTCCGGCGGTGGACGGGAGCGCGCCTTTGATCGGCTGAAGAGCAAACTCGACCTGATGAACGAGTTGGGAACGGAATTGCTGCTCATCGGGTCCGCTTTCGAGGTTGATGCCGCTGCCACCGAAGAACAGGTAGTCGCAGATCTTGGCGAGGCGGCCGAGATCGCGAAAGAGATGGGGTTGCGTCTGGCCTATATGGGCTTGCCATGGTCGGATCTTGTTCACTCCGATGAACAGGCGTTAGGCGTCGTTGAAGCCATCAACAGCCCTCATCTGGGGTTGGCTTTGAACTCATTCTTCTCGCTCGCTGACGGGTCCAAACCCGCCCGCCTTAGGGACATTCCTGGAGAGCGGCTGTTTCATGTGCAACTGTCCGATGCACCGCGACTTGAGATGGATATTCGCAGGCTCAAACGGCACTTTGGGCTTCTGCCGGGGCTTGGGTCGCTGAACCTTGCGGGCTTTGTGCGGGTGTTGTCCCGCGCCGGATACAAAGGGCCTTGGTCGGTTGCACGCGTCAACGAAGCAGCTCCTCAACCCGGTGGCCGAACACTGGCCCGAGACAGCTACAGGTCGCTGGTGAACCTCCTGGATGAGGTATCCCGGACCGAGCCGGGAACCGATTTCGGCATCCCGGACCTGCCGGAACGCGTCTATGCGTCAGGCTTCGAATTTGTCGAATTTACAGCCGACGAAACAAGCGGCGCGCAGCTGGCAGATATGTTGTCAGCAATGTGTTTTCGAATGGAGCGAAAACACGTATCCAAGTCCGTCGAGTTGTGGCGGCAGGGCGCGATAAACATCGTTGTGAATACCGAAAAGGAAGGATTTGCCCATTCGGCGTTCCTGGGTCACGGCCCCTCCGTTTGTGACATGGGGTTGCGTGTCAAAGATGCGGATCAGACGGTTCAGCGGGCGACCGCGTTGGGCGCGCCGAATTTCTCACAACCGGTGGGAACAGGGGAACTGGATATCCCGGCCATTCGGGGCGTTGGTGGCAACGTCGTTCATTTCATCGATGAGAAATCCGATCTCCATCGGGTATGGGACATTGAGTTCGAGCCGGTTGCGAAAACCAAAGCCACCCAACCTGCCGGTCTGCGTCGTATCGACCATCTGGCCCAGACGATGCGTCACGATGAGATGCAAAGCTGGCTACTCTACTACATTTCGACTTTCGAGATGGCAAAATCCCCTATCGTGAACGTCGCCGACCCGTCTGGTGTCGTGCAAAGCCAGGCTATCGAAAGTCCCGAAGGCGAAGTGCGCTTAAACCTGAATGGGGCAGTTGGGCGTCGAACACTGGCGGCGTCATTCCTTGAAGATGGCTTTGGGGCTGGTGTTCAGCACATTGCCTTCCAGTCGGATGATATTTTTGAAACTTCAGCCCAGTTGCTCAAGTCTGGCTTTCCCAGCCTGTCCATCCCGGAGAACTACTACGCTGATCTGCAAGCGACATTCGGATTGGATGACGACTTGGTCGCCCAATTGCGCAGGGGGAGTATTCTCTACGATCGGGCGGCGGGTGCTGAGTATTTTCAGATATACAGCCGCCCCATCTTTAACGGCTTCTTCTTCGAAATTGTTGAACGCCGTATGGGCTATGCCGGTTATGGCGCGCGCAATGCACCCATTCGCCTTGCCGCGCAAAGCAAAACCCAGCCGGTGAAAGAGGTGCAGACGCAATGACCGCGCAGACGACAGACGATGAGCGCGCCGTTCGCCAATGGTGGCGTACCTCCATCATCGACATGAAACCTGGACAGATCTCTTTTCGTGGCAACGCCATAGAGGACCTGATCGGAAACGTATCTTTCCCGCAGATGATCTGGCTTATGGTGCGGGGCGATCTACCCAGCGACGCGCAAGCGCGCCTGTTCGAAGCCGCTTTGGTCGCAGGCGTGGATCACGGCCCACAGGCTCCCTCAATCGCGGCTGCGCGTATGGCCGCCACCTGCGGGGTAGGTCTCAATAACGCGATGGCGACTGCGGTGAACATGCTGGGCGACGTGCACGGCGGGGCAGGAGAGCAGTGTGCAGAGCTGTACTATGATATCGCAGCTCGCATGGATTGCGGAGCATCGTTGAATGACGCAGTGAAGGACGGTCTGGACAGCTGGCGCGAGACCTATGGCAAGATCGTCTCGGGCTTTGGTCACAGGTTTCACAAACCTGTCGATCCACGCGCACCCCGATTGATGCAACTTGTTCGAGATGCGGCGGCAGAAGGCACAGTTTCTGGCCGGTTTGCCGATATCGGAGAAGAGGTTCAAGCCGAACTCGGTCGTCAACGAGGCGGTCGGCCAATTGCCATGAATATTGACGGCGCGACAGCTGTGATCTTCTGCGAACTTGGCTTTCCTGCGCCCTTGTCGCGAGGGCTGTTCTGCCTGTCCCGCTCGGTCGGAATACTCGCCCACGCTTGGGAACAGATGAACCAGGGTGGCCGCAACAAAGGGCCGATTCCCCCTAATTACTTACCCCTCTACGAAGACAGGAATGATGAAACGTGAGACATCGAAATCCTTCCGGGTCGGCCTTATCGGCTGTGGTCGTATCAGCGATATTTATCTAAAAACACTATCCAAATTCTCAAACGTTGAGGTCGTGGCTTGCGCAAGCCTTGACCCTTCGGAAAGCCGCACCAAGGCAGATCAATACGGTATCGCCAAGGCCTGTGCGCCAGATGGGGTGTTTGACGATCCGACGATTGACTGCGTTCTGAATCTGACAATTCCGGCGGCGCATGCCGAAATCAGCCTGCGTGCGTTGGAGGCGGGCAAGCACGTCTATTCCGAGAAGCCGCTGGTTATGGATCGAACGGATGGTAAGACGATTCTGCACATGGCCTCTGAAAAGGGGCTACTGGTCGGTTGCGCACCCGACACATTTCTGGGCGGTCGTTGGCAAACCGTTCGGCGCTTGATCGATGAGGGTGCCATTGGCAAACCGACAGGGGTTTTTGCCCATGTCGGTACCCACGGGACGGAACGCCACCATCCCAACCCGGATTTCTACTACCAGGCCGGTGGCGGGCCCTTGCTGGACCTTGGGCCATATTACCTGACCGCCATGGTTTGCTGCCTTGGCCCGGTTGACCGGGTCGCCGGAATGGCTCGGCGCACGTTCGACAAAAGGATGATCGAAAACGGCCCTCGCAACGGTGAATGGATGGATGTCGAGGTCGACACGCATTCCCTAAGCCTACTGCAGTTCTCTTCCGGGGCTATAGGGTCGATGACCATGAGCTTTGACGTCTGGGATAGCGAAACGCCGCGGTTCGAGATCTACGGTGAAAAAGGCACCATCAGCATTCCTGATCCTGACCCGGTTCATGGTGCCAACATCTTTCAGGGGGATGTCTGGCTGAAAACGCGGGAGACCTCGCGCTGGTCTCATCAGCCGCGCCCATCCGGTCGCGAAGGCTGGCAGGTGGTCGTCAACAAACACGGGTTCAATGAGGACAGTCGCGGGCTCGGCCTTTTGGATCTGGCTCTGGCGGCGCAAGAAGGACGCCAACCCCGTGCAAGTGGAGCGCTCGCCTACCACGTTTTCGAGGTCATGGACGCGATCGAACGGGCACCAAAATTTGGCGCCTATCAGACGATAGAAAGCCGTTGCGCGGCTCCGGAGCCTTTGCCGGTCGATTTCCTTAACGATGAGAGGAAGGAATTGGTTCATGCCGATTGAGACACTCGACTTTGCTCAGCCATTCTTTCGCGTCCAGCACATAACTGACGAGCGCAGAATTTCTATCGAGGGTCGCGCCATCGTCCTTAACCTTGGGGGGCGAAATCTCTCTGTCGAGGATCAGACCATTGCACCGCTTTCCTCTGTGATCGTGCAAGACAGCACGCTTAGCGGCGTGGAACGTGCAGTCATTGTCCACGATTTCGACGCCCATGCCGATGACAACGAGTTGTTCGCATGGGTGAAAGATACATGGCCATCTGCTTTTGATGTTCGCCAAGAGGAGCGTTTACGCGGTGTCAGCCACTACATGTCGCCAAAGGTCTTTGTGGGTAACGTTGGGCTGACCATGTACCATTCCGGCTCGGTGCCGCTGAATGTCGGATTGCACAAGGATCATCCGTTCTGCCCGGTACCGGGGTTTCGCGAAGTGCATACACAAATCGTAGGCTTTGGGAAAATGCAGCAATGCCGTGAGCGGGATGTTGAATCCCTTTACCTCGAAGAATTCATGGCCCCCGGCACGACGCACAAACCGATGTATGACGCCGAAGGCAACTATCCCTGGCATCAGTACGAGACGATTACCCCCAGCATTTTCATGGCGGTGGAAATGCTGCCGGAAGGCGTACGGGTCTCGGAAATGGAGGTTCAGAATGGCTGAGAGACTTTTGCCCGAAAACCTGAAATTTGATGGCCCCTTCCCCCGCTTGTCTCGCCGTTTGCGGCTGGGGGTTGTTGGCGGTGGGCGTATCTCGGTCACGCAGGCAACGGCGGCCCGGATGACGGACCGGTGGGAGGTCGCCGCAGGCGCGCTCAGTTCAGATGCCGAGCGCAGCAGGGCACGCGGGGCCGAGTGGTTCCTGCCAGCCGACAGGTGTTATGCGTCGTTCGACGAGATGGCGCAGGCCGAGGCGGCGCGCCCGGATGGCGTGGATGCCGTTATGATCACGACCCCGAACCACGTTCATTTCGAAGCGGCCAAAGCGTTTCTGGAGGCGGGCATTGACGTGCTGTGCGACAAGCCACTGACCAATGAAGTCGACGAGGCCGAGGGGCTTGAGGAGATTACCGCGCGCACGGGACACATCTTTGCTGTCGGCTATGCGATGTCGTGTTTTCCAGTAATCCGTCAGGCCAAACAAATCGTGGCGGAAGGCGGTATCGGTAAAATCAACCAAATCCACGTCGAGTTCATGCAAGACTGGATGACGCCCGATGATGTTGCTGATGCGCCCCACGTCAAATGGCGACTGAACCCAAAGATATCTGGTCCGACCAGTTGTGTCGGCGATATCGGCACCCATGCCGCGCATCTCGCCAGCTTTGTCTCGGGCCTGCCCTTGACCGACCTACGGGCCGAGTTTCATGTCTGCGGCGCGCCTAAGCCTTTGGAAGACACGGTGTTCATGTTCACCCGCTATAAAAACGAGGTTCCGGGAACCCTGATGGCGACACGCCTTGCACCGGGAAATCGGGGTGGGTTGCGGTTGCGCATTTTCGGGAGCGAAGGAGGTCTTGAGTGGGATTTGGAGAATTCGGAGCAGCTGAAGTTCAATCGGTTTGGTGAGCCGGATCGTATCATCAGTCGAGGTCACGGGCATGGTATCGGACACGGCGCGGAACGTCTGATCCGTACCGCGCGCGGCTTCCCCGAAGGGATTATCGAAGCCTGGGCCAACCTCTATACGGAATTTGCCATGGCCGTAGCCGCGCGTCGGGATGGCGTTACCGTTCCGACCGATTGGCTGACATATCCCAGCGTCAATCAAGGCGCAGACGGTGTCAGATTCATTGACGCCTCTGTGCGCTCTCACCAGTCCGGAGGGGACTGGGTCACTCTCTAAGGCTCCGCCAACACGAAGGTTAAGCACGCCCGGGTTGTTGCCCAGGCGTTTTCATTTCCTGCTCAGCATTAAAAGTTGATATTTTAAAAAATATCATATATTTTGTATTACATGTGATGAAAATGAGATTCGCAGGCACGTGGAGCTGTCGTTCATGGCGAAACCTGAAGAGGCTGGCGCAAGCCCCTCTCTCTATTCCTTGGCGCATTTGACGCTGATTGGCTGTACGCCGCCCGAGTTGGTCTATATCGCCGCGCGGGCCGGTTACGATGCCGTCAGCCCTCGGTTCATTCCGATGCATGTGCCCGGTGAATTCACCCAATCGCCAATCGACAAGGCGCAGGTGCAGGCTACCAAAACTGCTCTCTCTACAACCGGTTTGAAAGTCCTTGATGTCGAACTGGCGCGCATCACCGAAGACGTCGATCCGCGCAGTTTTGAGCCTTCGTTGGAGGTCGGCGGAGAGCTGGGCGCCAAACGCATGATCATGAGCGCGTGGACCAATACCCGCGATGATCGTGACTTCCTGATCGACGTCTATTCCGAGACCTGCGAACTGGCGGCTCCGTATGGGCTAACAGTGGACCTTGAGTTTCCAAGCTTCTCCCGCTTGCGCACTCTGGATGAGGCGCTTGACATCGTGCGTGCCTCCGATCAGCCCAACGGCGGTATTTTGGTCGATACGCTTTACCTGCACCTCAGCCGTGTGGATCTGGGCGAACTGTTGCACGTCCCCTCGGACCTGTTTCACTTCCTGCATATCTCCGATTGCTTGCCCGGCATCGCCGACACGCGCGAAGGTATGATCCAGCTGGCTCGCGATGCGCGGCTCTATCCCGGCGAGGGCTGGATTGATTTCACCGGCATAATCGAACGGATGCCACCCGTCGACTATTCCATTGAATTGCCCAACCAAAGCCGCGTTGCCGAGTTGGGATATGAAGAACACGCGCGTCGCTGTCTCAGCCACGCCAAGCGAACATTTGGCGAGGCGCGGTCACAGCGTCGTATGCCCGATGCTACAATTCCAAAACACCAAGAGGATCATCATGGGCAAAGAGCTCACTGAAAACGACCGCAACATGGCGGCAGATATGCTGGCACGCGCCCGCGCTGCCATGGCCGAGATCGAGGATTGGGATCAGGACAGGCTGGACCGCCTGTCTCAGGCCATCGCGTGGTATGCAGGTAATGAGAAAACCTTCACGCGTCTGGCTCAACAAGGCGTGGATGAGAGCGGTATCGGAGATCGCGAAGGCCGCCCAGCGAAGCGCTTCAAGATTCACATGGTGCTGCGAGATGTCTTGCGCACACCCTCGACCGGCATCGTCGAGGTTGATGAGGAAAAAGGTCTGGTGAAATATGCCAAACCTGCTGGCGTCATCGCATCCCTGATCCCAATGACTAACCCAGCGATGACACCACCGGTGACCGGCGTTTCCGCCGCCAACGCCCGGAATGCCGTCATTTTCAGCCCGCACCCGCGAACCGCTCATACGACCTTCGAAATGGTCGAGGTTATGCGTGCAGCTTGTCGTGCTGCCGGTGCCCCCGAGGACTTGTTTCAATCCATTCGCAAACCCTCGATCCCATTGACGCAACATCTGATGGAGATCTGCGACTTGACTTTGGCGACGGGCGGCAAACCCATGGTCAAAGCGGCGTACAGTTCAGGGCGTCCAGCCTATGGTGTCGGCGCAGGCAATTCATCCATTGTCATTGATGAGACTGCCGATCTGGATATCGCCGCGCAGAATACCCGTATTTCAAAGACCTCCGACTTTGGGTCGGGCTGCTCGGCCGACGGCAACATCATCATCCAGCGCTCAGTTTACGACGATATGGTCAAGGCGCTTCAAGCCGAGGGAGGCTACCTGTGTTCGGATGAAGAGAAGGCCATGCTCGAAGCGGCCATGTGGGATGAAAAGGGAAACCGTACGTTTCCGACCATTGCCTGTCCGCCGCAGCAAACGGCCAAGGTCGCCGGTTTTAGCATCCCCGAAGATCGCAAGTTTCTGATGGTTGAAAATCAGGGGCAAATCGGGCCGCAGCACAAGTTCTCCAAGGAAAAACTGACCACGCTGATGGCGCTTTATCACTTCGAAACGTTCGATGATGCGCTGGAAACGGTCAGCCAGATCTACAACACCGGGGGCAAGGGCCATTCCTGCGGCATCTACAGCCACAATGACGATCATATCGACCGGTTGGCGCGTCTGGCTCCGGTCAGCCGTATGATGGTGCGACAGCCTCAATCCAAGGCCAATGCGGGTGCCTGGACAAATGGCATGCCTATGACCAGCAGCCTGGGCTGCGGCATCTGGGGCGGCAACATCACCAACGAAAACGTCACCATGAAACACATGATGAACTACACCTGGGTCAGTCGTCCGATCCCTGAGGATCGCCCCTCGGAGCCGGACCTGTTCGGTGAGTTCTACGGACAGGAGGTCGCGTGATGGACGGAGCGAAACTGGACGGCAAAACCGTTGCCGAACATATCGTTGACTTTCTCGAACGCCGTGAGGTTAAGCATGTGTTCGGGCTTTGTGGCCATACAAACATCGCAGTTCTGGCCGCGTTGGCCGAAAGCCCAATTGATTTCGTCACGGTGCGGCACGAACAAATCGCCAGCCACGCGGCAGACGCTTACGCCCGCGTGACAGGCAAGGCCTCGGTGGTGTTGTCCCATCTCTCCCCGGGGCTGACCAATTGTGCCACCGGGGTCGCCAACGCCGCACTGGACTGTATCCCGATGGTCGTGATCGCGGGCGATATTCCTACACACTACTACGGCAAACACCCACATCAGGAAGTGAACCTCCATGCCGACGCCGCCCAGTGGGAGATCTATCGACCCTTCGTAAAACGCGCCTGGCGGGTCGACCGCGCAGATTTAATGGCCGAGATTCTTGAAAAGGCGTTCCATCTGGCTGAAAGCGGCCAGCCCGGGCCGGTACTGGTCAATGTTCCCATGGACATCTTTTCAGAGGTGATCCCCTCGGACAGTTTCGACCGTATTCGCGACAACACGCGCGCTCTCAAGAAACCGTCGATTGACGACGAGACAGCGGGCGAGATTGTCGAAGCGTTGGCTAAAGCCGAAAGCCCAGTCGCTTATGTCGGAGGCGGTATTCTTCTGGCACAGGCCAGCGAGGAGCTGCGCGCGTTCGTTGAACATATGGGCCTGCCCGTCGCGCATTCCCTGATGGGTAAAGGTGCCCTGCGGGATGACCATCCGCTCGTGCTGGGAATGACCGGGTTTTGGGGCACAGAACTGGTCAATCAGTCCTGCCTGAATGCGGACTACATCTTTGCGGTGGGCACCCGGTTCAAAGAGGCTGATTGTTCAAGTTGGTATCCCGGCTACACGTTCAACATTCCCGGCTCGAAGGTCATTCATATCGACATCGAACCGCAGGAGATCGGTCGGAACTATCCCACCGAGATCGGAGTCGTTGCTGACGCCAAGGCCGCATTGCGCGTCCTCAACCGGGTCGCCCGCGAGATGTATCCGGACGGCTTCAAGCGCCCTGCGCTGGAGCAGAAGATCGCTAGCTTCCGGACGGACTTCAAAGCGCGCAACGTGGAAATGGCGACCTCATCGGCCTTTCCAATGATGCCCGAACGTATTCTGGCAGATACCCGCGAGGCACTGCCCGAGGATGCCATCATCACCACGGACGTTGGGTGGAACAAGAACGGTGTCGGGCAACAGTTCGACATTTTGACGCCGGGTTCAATCCTGACCCCGGGCGGGTTCGCGACGATGGGTTTCGGTCCTCCGGGCGCGATCGGCGCAAAACTGGCGGCACCTGATCGAGTCGTACTAAGTTTGGTTGGTGATGGTGGATTCGGTCAAAATCCTTCGATGCTGGCAACAGCAGTCGAACTTGATCTGGGTATCATCTGGCTGGTCATGAATAACAACGCCTTCGGAACGATCGCCGGCCTTCAAAAAGCGCATTACGGTCTAACTTATGGAACCACGTTCCCGGGATCAGCCGCCGCACCCGCAAACGGACCGGGCTATGCGGACATTGCGCGAGCTTATGGTGCGGAAGGGCACAGGCTCGGCGCCGCTGACGAGTTGTTGCCTGCATTGGACGCGGCAATTGCCAGCGGCAAACCAACTGTTCTTGATGTCCCAATGATCAACAACCCAACACCAACAACCGGGCATTGGAATATTCTCGACATCTATTCGCCAGACAGGGATGTTTCGCACGTTGCAACCTAAAGCAATTTAGAGTGTGCGATCCGCCTATGCATACGGCTTTTGCCCGTATCTGTTAAACAGAAGGGCAATTGCCGCTATGCGATGGTTTCAGCTTGATGGAAAATCTTTGAGTCGCAAATGGCAAAACCCGTGCGCCCATCAAAAATCGAATGACTCAAAATCAATGACTTAGCTGTCGATGAATGGCAATACTATGTGTCGCCCGACAGATTTTCCAAAATTTCGATGAGACACATTAGGTTGCTTAAGCCTCTGTGTTTTATGGCTGCAGCCGGTTTGGTGGGTTTCGTTGGATTTTATCCGATCATACCCGTGTACTTTCATTGAGTGGTATATTTTGTGGTATTGTCAAAGCTGCGCTCGGCGGGAAGCTGACAAAGAAGCTGGTAGAGAATATCGGTCCGGGTCGGCGTGGTGACGGCTTTGGCCAGTACCTCGTTGTTGATCCATCTGGAGCGCGGCGCTGAATCGTGCGCTTAACGGCTAAGGCACAAAAGAACCGCAAGGGCTCTCCCCTACGCATAGATTTCGGTTTGGGCGACTCGGATTTGATCACATTGAACCAGGCGCGCAAGAGGGCGCTCGGATACCGGCAGATGGCGAAAGCGGGTTGAACCCGCGTTTCAATGCTCAGCGTGAAATCCCGACCTTCGAAGAACTCAGCGGCCAGATCCACATCGAACGCCCGCCCACATGGAAGAACGCCAAGCATGGCCAGCAATGGCTCAATAGTTTCCGTGACTATGCGTTTCCCAAGATCGGCCGCATGCCCGTGGATAGCGTCGATTAGCCCGAAGTGCTGATGTGCCTGTCGCCCATCTTGACTGAGAAACACGAAACTGCAAAGCGACTGTCTCAGCGGATCAAGACGGTGCTCGACGTGGCAAAGTCTAAGGGCTTCCGCTCTGGCGAGAACCCGGTGACCGCGATCCGCGAAGGCAAGGTGCTGCCTACCGTCAAAGCCAATGTTCAGCACCACGATGCTGTGCCGTGGCAAGAGGTGCCGGCGTTCTATGCCGAGTCGCAGACCCGTTCAGCCGTGGCCGCCAAAGCTCTGCAGTTCACCATTCTTACCGCCTGCCGCACTTCAGAAGTGTTG
The DNA here is from genome assembly GCF_056535645.1 of Ruegeria sp. BK1. Lineage (NCBI taxonomy): Bacteria > Pseudomonadati > Pseudomonadota > Alphaproteobacteria > Rhodobacterales > Roseobacteraceae > Ruegeria > Ruegeria sp. BK1. The sequence continues at coordinate 3,420,201 of NZ_JBQFIS010000001.1, forward strand.
GAGATGAAATGGCCCGAGGTCGACGTAGATGCGCATCTATGGACCATACCTGCGGAGCGCATGAAAGGCGGGCAGGTCCATCTTGTCCCCTTCACCGATGAAATACTGGTCATTCTGGAGCCGCTGCGCGCGCTGGCATCTGACTATGTGTTGGAGGGGCAGATAAGAAGCTGCAGAAATTGATCAACTGACTCGGCGCCGACCAGTGCCAAGGCAAAGCAGTCATCCGACCGAACTGTTTCGATAACGGCTTCGCGCCCATACCTCCCCGATACTGCACAGCACCGTATGGCTGCTCTTGCCTATTGGCTGCCTGCCATACCAGCAATCATTGCGCTTAGCGCGACGAGGTGGACAAGCATGAGTGCCTTGTCATTCCACAGTGCGCCAACGGCGAACCAACCAACGAGACCGACAAGAAACATGTAAAGGTTCCAAGGTGTCCAGCCAAACCCCGTTGCGGTGTATCCCATGATCTGAACAGCAGATGCGCCCCACTTGACCGTGAAGACAAGGCGCTCGCGCGGCAATACAAAGGCCAAGGCATCAGACTGCACGGGTCAAACCTCCGTCGATACGCAGGTTTTGTCCCGTCATGTAGCCACCATCTTCCGAGGCGAGCCATGAAATGAGAGAAGACACCTCTGACGCGAAACCGTAACGCCCCATGGGAATACGCGATTTGCGGTCTTCGGTTTCGGGCAGGCTATCGATGAAGCCAGGAAGGACGTTGTTCATGCGAATGTTCTCTGACGCGTGTTTGTCCGAAAAGAGCTTCGTGAATGCTGCAAGCCCGGCCCGGAATACCCCCGACGTTGGAAAGAGAGGGTCGGGTTCGAATGCCGCAAAGGTTGAGATGTTGATGATTGCTCCGCCGCCCTGCGCCTGCATTGTCGGCGTGACAAGCCTTGTAGGGCGGACCACGTTCATCAGGTACACTTCCATCCCTTTATGCCATTCGTCGTCGTTGATTTCGAGAATCGAACCCTTCGGTCCGTGGCCAGCAGAGTTCACCAAGACATCAATACGGCCCCAACGATCCTTCGCGCCTTCGACCAAAGCGTTGAGCGCTTCTCCGTCAAGGTTAGAACCCGTCACGCCAAAGCCCCCGAGTTTGGCGCCTAGCGCCTCACCCTTGCCTGACGAGGACAGGATGCCAACCTTGAACCCGTCTTCCGCCAATTTGCGGGCTGCATCCGCACCCATGCCGCTACCGCCTGCTGTGATCAGAGCTACTTTTTCTACTGTCATATCTAGTGTCCTTTGGTGGTTGGGTTACATATGATAAGCTTGTTGAGAAAGTGCGATTGAGAATTGATGTTGCGTGGCAGTAGAAATACTATTGCAAAATGACTGAACTCCCCCCACTCAATAGCCTGCGTGCTTTCGATGCAGCAGGCCGCCGCCTTAGTTTCCGAGCCGCCGCTGATGAATTGGGCGTCACGCAAGGGGCCGTAGCGCAACAAGTGCGTCAGCTCGAAGCGCATCTTGATGTGGCCTTGTTTGAACGGGTACCCAAGGGCCTGCGGTTCACATCGGTCGGACGCATCTATCACAAGCGGATCGCTGACGTGTTCGCAGACCTTCGATCCGCAACTGCCGAGTTGAAGCCAGAGCCGTACAAAGTCCTTATCAGCGTCACTCCGACTTTCGCCGCAAAATGGCTGATCCCCAACCTACCCGACTTTTCCGCAGCATACCCGAATATTGATTTGCGGATCATGGCCACTGAGAAAGTCTCGAGCTTTCATAGCGACGGGATTGACCTTGCAGTACGCCAAGGATCGCCGCCCTTTGGCGCATCACTAGACGTAACCCTTCTTTTCAAGCAATTGCTCATCGCGGTAGCTGCGCCAAAATTTGCGACCAAGGACGATAGTCTTCTTGAGCCAGAAACCCTCAATAAACTTCCAAAAATCCATGACACCCATGATCTTTGGCCCAGCTATCTTGCGCATTTAGGCGTCGAGTACCAGTCTCCTCGTGACCTTCATCTGAGCCAAACGTCTCTTGCTGTCGATGCTGCTATTGCCGGGCAAGGTGTGGCCTTGGTAAGCCGGTTTCTAGTGGCTCATGACATTGAAGCCAGACGCTTAGTCGAGATTGGTGCCGCCTGGGATCCGGGCCGAAATGACTTCTATGTCCTCATGCCGCGAGCCACCAAAAACAATGAGTCGGTGACCAACGTTTTGGCATGGCTAAAGTCGCGCTCCGCCGAAGATACCTGAATGCCTTGAATGGAAAGCAGGCATTTAAATCATTCGAGCGAATGGCAGTTGAGTCCGCATAGCGGAACTTGCGCAAGTATTCCGGAGCGACCGATTTCGGCATAAGCAGACATTCAAGTCCACGAAAACGGTTCTTCTGTTTTCGATGTCTGCTTTTAACAGGACCGGACGTTCGGCAAAATTGGGCCAACTTCCGGTATGCGGACACACCGGAAATTCGTAAATAGCTGGATTCCGTAGCCTACTCGATCAGCATGTGGATCTCAGCACGTACATCGGAGTTGCAAAATCCTGTTCTTCGGCCAAAGCTCGGAAACAACCTTAGTAGAGTTGAAGGAGACCCCATGGCTAATCTGGGCACACGTCCGATCAGGACGCGCGACGACATAGCCGAGTTCGAAGCCGAGATGACGCTCGACGAACGGTTGCCCGAGCAAAGCATCTTGGAGGTCTTTGAAAACAGTGCTGAGCGTGATCCCGATGCTGTTGCACTGACGATGTTGATGACCGGAGCACCAGATGAGCAGCCTCGTCGTGTCACCTACGGCCAGCTACTTGGGCAGATCCGGCGCGCAGCAAATCTTTTTGCCGAGATTGGAGGGGAGGCACCGGGCGTGGCGTATATGTTGCCCGCTTTGGTTGAAACACACGTCACGCTTTGGGGCGCAGAAACGGCTGGTTACGCTGTGCCCATAAACTTTCTTTTGCAGCCTGAGAGCATAGCAGAGCTTATCAAAGCGTCGGGGGCGAAAATCCTCGTTACTCTTGGCCCACACCCACAACTCGACATCTGGCAGAAAGCTTTGGCATTGAGGGAGCAAATCCCGGACCTCGTGCTGGTACGCGTTTCTCCCCCGGGTACGCCTGCTGAAGCCGGGGTGATTGACCTCACCGAGGCATTGTCTGACCAACCACAGGATCACCTGGCATTTGGGAAGGCCCGGAGCGGTTCTGATCTGGCGGCCTATTTTCACACCGGGGGTACAACGGGCGTTCCAAAGCTTGTTGCACACACGCATCGCAGTCAATTGGTTGCAGCTTTCGGGGGCGCAGCTATGTGTGGTTTTCGTTCGGATGATGTTTTTACGGCCACGTTCCCGCTTTTCCACGTCGCCGGCACGATTGTGGGCGGGCTCAGCTGTTTCATGGTAGGCGTAGAGCTGCTTGTGATGACGCCCGCGGGTTTGCGTAATCCATCGGTGGTCGAAAGCTTCTGGCGGCTTGTCGCAGATCACAAAGTCACGATTGTCGGAGGTGTTCCAACCGCGATTGGGGCGATCCTGCAGACACCGATTGGTGATAATGACGTCTCGGGCGTGCGGGCGGGTGCAACCGGCGCATCACTGCTTCCACCCGCCGTCGGGCAACGCTTCAAGGAGGTCACGGGCTGCACTTTGTTCGAAATTCTTGGCATGACAGAAGCGTCCGGACTGATCAGTATCGACCCACTGGGTGGTTCTGGTACTGCGGGCTCAGTGGGTTGGGCGTTGCCATACACAAGTGTCGACGTTCTGAAGCTGGAAAGCGATGGCCGTCTGGGAGAGGAATGCGAGGTCGGCGAAATTGGTGTAATTGCAATTACAGGCTCCCACGTGTCTCCAGGATACAGCGAGCCGAGCTTCAACACTGGGGTATTCGACGAGGGTGTCCTAAACTCGGGCGACTTGGGATACAAAGACGCTGATGGCTGCCTGTACGTTGCTGGCCGTTCGAAAGACCTCATTATTAGAAGCGGTCATAATATAGATCCGGCCATGATCGAAAACGCGATGAGCACCCATCCCGCTGTCGCGTTGGCCGCTGCGGTCGGGATGCCTGATCCTTATGCCGGAGAACTGCCCATGTGCTTTGTTCAGGTCCACACACCGGATGATGTTACGGTCGAGGAACTCATGGAACATGCTCGGCAGACCATCGACGAAAGACCGGCATGGCCCAAAATCATTGAAATTGTTGATGAGATCCCCCTGACGTCCGTGGGCAAGATTTTCAAACCCAGCCTGCGATGCGATGCTGCAAAGCTGGTCGTGAAAAATCTGCTTCGTGACGAACTTCAGGTGTCTAATGCCGATGTGCAGGTGGAGGCTGGAGGGCCACGCGGGCTTTGCGTGACGGTGAAACTGAATGATGCAAACACGACGTCCGGACCTCTTGTTGAGCAAAAGCTCAAGGATTTCCTGTTCGAGACGCGCATTTTGGGAGGATCGTAAAACGCGCTCGTCCTCGCTACGCGAGTTTCCGATCGCAAAATTTATTGCGCCGCGAACGCCCATTGTGCGAGCCTTTTAAACGATCGTATTGTTCGGGGAGGGCAAAATGGCGGTTCCGTTGGGTGTGATATCGGTCTTCGTCGGTCTGGCAATATGGGCGGGTCTGGCTGTTCATGCGGTCATGAAGAGAAAGTTCGTGCCCGTACTTCTCTTTGGCATTCTGCTGATGCTGTACTTGAACGCCGGATACGTCATTTACGGCCCCGCGGCCTCCATAGCTAACTTTGTCGGTATCTATGACGTGTTGATCAATTTGGGACTGAGCGATCCGTTGAGTGCCGCTGCCGTCTCCACGTGCCCAGACAATTCCTGCTCCGTCTGGGGCAACACATTCACAAACCATCCTGCGTGGGGCGTTGCCTTTTATGATCGTTTTGCGAATGGACCAGAGCTAAGATCGGCTCTGCTGCTTGGGCATGTCGTCTGCAATTCCATTGTTTTTGTGCTGATGCACGTACAAATGTTCTTTCCCGGTGGTCGGGGGGCGAACCACGCGATCCTTGGGCGCATCAGCTTTGGGATACTGACAGTTGGTGTTGGTTGCGCTGCGATACTCGCGGCCCAACACGGTCCTGTTGGAGAGTACGGCGGGGCCCTGTCGACATGGGGCTTTTTCTCAATGTCTATCTTCGTCTATGCCACCGCTGTTATGGGAATACTGGCAATAAGACGACAGGATACAGCCCAGCACCGTATCTGGATGTGGCGCTTTGTTGGTTCGATGTGGGGATCATTCTGGTTGTTTCGTGTTCTACTTTTTGTCATCGATCCGCTGTTTCGCGACATCGAAGCCCTCGCGATCCAGATTTGCATTTGGGGATCGGCGCCGGCTGGCATTTTGATTGCTGAGATGGTTCGAAGACGAGTCGATGAACGGGATGAAATCGCACCAGTCGTAGCTGAATAGGCTTTTTGTGCATCATCAGATTCACGTATGGCGATCCATAAGCACCATTCGAGACGGTCTCAAAAAGAGGCTGCTTAGGGCTCGAAGAAGACGTTCGCTGCACTTTGTATGAGTGTCTGCTATTCATGTGTTTTACCAGTCGTTCCGTCATGCTCGAACCTGAGGCATTGAAGCGTTGGCTCCAATGTTAAGTAAGGTATATTGGGTGGTATGCATTTTAGATGACAAAATTTTGTATATGTTTAATAGCAATTTACAAAAAATATTTGGTTGCTCCTTTCTCCGCAATTGCCTTCCTGTTGAGCGTCACACGAACCCGACCCAACCGTCGTAGTTAGACCAGAAAAGCGGTGAGTATTCGGCATCTGAGGGCAACCCAAGTCATATTTTCTTTTGTGAACGAAGTGAGATCCAGGGCTGCAGATCAGTCGCTGTATCTTGTAATTTGTTCGATCATTTGTGTAGTTTGCGATCTGCCAAATTGGGCCCATTCCTGCCATTGGTTATAGCACGCCGACGCTGCGCTGCGGCCCATCAAACCTGCCGTTCGCCAAAGGATCGAAATTCTTAGGCGGCCGAACTCACAGTCCACGGAAAGAGCCCTCATTCGTTGTCGTCGTGCGAATATCAGGTTCCGGGCTAATCATCAGAGCCCGAGCGCCCGTGTAGTCGCTGAACTGCCTGGCGGATATGGCAAAGCGTATCGGGCATCCCAGACTATCTGTAGCAGCATGCAACTTAGTGTTCATGCTGCCTTTGGTTTGCCCGATCAACTGACGCCGCCCGGTTAATATCATGTTGCCAATTCCACAAACACCGCCCTCCAAGAAGTTTGCGACACAACGCCCACGATCAGCTTCACGTTCAATTGAATGGTCGTTGGCGCACTTGCCTGTTAGCTGCGCCACAGATCAACAGCAGGAGAATCCATGCAGGTTTCGGCGATTATTGTTCTATTCGGTGCCGTCATTCTGGCAAGTCTCTGGGCATCGCCTCGGCGTGCTTCGGTTTCGGGCTTCTTTGGTGGGACAACCAACGAAGGAGCCGCGCCAGGCCTTTGGACGTTGGTGCTGAGCCAAGTCACAACTTGGATTTTTGCTCGCTCCCTCATGAATTCTGCCATTCTGGGCTATTTCTACGGCATCGCAGGGGTTTTGGCCTATGCCGCGTATTACGGCTCCTTCCTGACTGGTGGTTTTGTAGTGCAACGGTTGCGCGCGCGGGGTGCAAGGTCGGTTCAGGATTGGCTCCGCGACAGTTTCGGAACCATGGGAACAGGGTGCTATAACCTCGTGATTGCTCTCAGACTCTTGTCTGAGGTCTTTGCCAACCTGATCGTGGTCGGTCTGATCTTTAGCGCACTAGCACCTGACAGCGCCAATATCGGCACGTATTCGATCCTTTTGGTCGGGCTATTGGCGCTGGCCTATTCGGCCTGGGGCGGGCTCAGCGCAGCGCTTCGGACGGATGTTCTGCAGATGGCGGTCTTTCTTGTGGTCTTCGCCTTGGCCTTTGTCGCGCTGGTTCTCAGCCCCAACTTTGATCTGGGCGCGGTTTTGACCGCCGAAGGCACTTCGGGCCCGCACAATGGCTGGGTTTTGCTGGTCGTGGCTTTTCTGCAGGTGTTCTCCTATCCCGTGCATGATCCGGTCATGATGGATCGTGGGTTTATTGCGGACAGCGATACAACCCGGAAGAGCTTCTTGCACGCGTTCTGGATTTCCTCGCTTTGCATCGTGGCATTTGGGTTCTTTGGCATTCAGGCGGCACTGGATGGGGCAGCATATGAGGGCGAGCTGATCAGCACCTGGGCGCAATCCCTGCCGGGCTGGGTTTTTATGGCGCTTTTGGTTTCACTCCTGGTGTCGGCGCTCTCGACGCTGGATTCCGCGCTGTCTTCGGCCGCGCGACTGGTGGTTGAAGAACTGTGCCTAGCCCCTCGCACCCTAACCGGTGGGCGCATTGCCATGGCCCTCTTCGCAGTCGTGGGCGCGGCGCTGACGCTCTGGGGTAACCAGACCCTGTTTGATGCCGTCGCGGTCTCGGGCACCGCCTCGATGTTTTTGACGCCGATCCTGCTGGCTGGGCTTATTGGCGGTCGACAGGTGGCCCTCTGGGCGTATCTTGTCAGCTTTGCCGCCGCCATGCTTGGCGCATTGGCTTACCTGTTCCGTGGGCAGGGTTTTGTGGCGCAGGTCCTCATTGATGGGCACAAATACGAGCAGCTTTTGCAGATTTGTATCTGTGTGTTGGTCGTGGGATGCATCGCTGTCTGGATTGGGTCGCAGCGCGCAGCGGGCAGGGTTGCGGGCGAATAGCTGACCAGCGCGACAGCTTGAACGGCCTATAAGAGACACTCGTCACGCAGCTCTGACGCCGCGGCCGCGCCCGCATTGCCGTCGTTCGCGGCAATCGCGCAATCTGGAAATGATCGTACTCGCAGATTGCAGACAAATCTGTGGTTCGCTGAAATCACCTCAACGGTCCCGACCAATGGCTTTCTTGCTTAATCTAGCGAATTGCCCAATTTCATTTGGAATGTCAGTTCCAAGCGCAGAGCTTCAGCACAATTTCTATCATTCTGACTACCTTGTAGAATGGTTGCAGCTAAGGCTTCCAATGAAGACAAACAGTCCTCCGCTTCTCACCGGCCTCTTCAATTGGTGTTGTTTTAATTGACACATTGCCCTGCATGCGATCCGCTGAACCAGGTCATCCATTTTAACGCAAGGATTTGATGTCATGCCAGAATCGCTCAACCTGCATAAATTTGAAAACCTAAGTCCTTTCCAAATCAAAGACGAACTTATCAAGTTGGCGCAAAAAGAGGCGCGACAGATGGCTCTGCCATACCTAAATGCCGGTCGAGGGAACCCCAACTGGATCGCTACCAAAGCGCGGGAAGCATTTTTCCTTTTGGGACAGTTCGCCTTGACAGAAGCTCAGCGCCATCGGAATGAGCCGGAGGTTGGTCTGGCTGGGATGCCGCAAGGGCCAGGATGTTATGACAGGCTAAAGACGTATTGCGCCAAATCGGTTGAAGGAAACGGCCCTCCTGGTGCGGATACTTTGGTGGCCACAGTTGATTTTGCGATTGAGAAATTTGGATTTACGCCTGACGATTTTGTGCTCGAGTTGACCGACGGTATTGTCGGCGACCATTACCCGATGCCCGACCGTTGCATGGAACACAACGAAATTATTGTCCACGAATACATTATGTGGGCGATGTGCGCGGGGCACCGACCGGATGCGAAGTTCGATATCTACGCGGTTGAGGGCGGAACCGCAGCGATGTGTTACATCTTCAAAGCGCTCAAGAACCAGCGATTGCTGAATGCCGGTGACACCATTGCGTTGGGTACACCGATTTTCACGCCCTATCTGGAAATGCCCGTCCTTGAAGACTATGGGCTAAATACAGTGGATGTCTCTTCGAAAGAAGAGGACCACTTTCAACTGAACGACGAAGACTTCGAAATTCTGTCCGACCCGAAGGTCAAAGCACTCTTTCTGGTCAACCCGGGCAATCCGTCTTCCGTCGCTATCAGCCCAGAGGTCTCGGCGCGGCTCGTCGAGTTCGTAAAGACCCGCCGCCCGGACCTGATCATTTTGACTGACGATGTTTACGGGACCTTCGTTCCAAACTTTCAGTCGATCTTGGGGCATCTGCCCGAGAACACCATCGGGGTTTATTCCTACTCCAAGTATTTTGGGTGCACCGGGTGGCGTCTGGGCGCGATTTTGGTGGCCGAGAACAACATCTTCGACAAGATGATTGCGGATGCTCCGGATGAAACCAAGGCCATCGTCAACGCACGCTACGAAACGTTGACGCCTGATCCATCCTCGTTCAAGTTCATCGACCGGATCGTCGCCGACAGCCGCGATGTTGCGCTGAACCACACTGCAGGTCTATCGCTGCCGCAACAGGTGATGATGACCTTGTTTTCACTCGTCGAGCTTATGGACGAAGAGAAGGCCTATCAGAAATTCTGCTGGGGTATTCTGAAACATCGCTTTGACGAGCTGGTCGAAGGGATGGGCATTGAAGTTCCCGATAACCCGCTGTTCGACAAATACTACGGTATTATCGACTTCGAATTCTGGCTTCGCAAATACGTCGGTGAAGAGGTCGTCGAGTGGATCAAGGAGAATGTGCACCCGTTGGATATATCCTTCAAACTGGCTCAGGACCACGGGATCGTGTTGCTGAATGGATCGGGCTTTGACGCGCCTAACTGGTCGGCGCGGGTATCGTTTGCCAATTTGGATGATAGTGCCTACCGCCAGATCGGAAGAGCGGTGCGCGCAGTGGCCACTGGCTACGTGCAGGCCTACCGTGCCTCGAAAGGACTGCCTTTGCATGGTTGAGGTCTAGCTGCAGCGCAGAGCAACGGTTCAGCATGATGATTGGTAATCATGCTGATCTCACCCTTCCAAGCCAGGACTCTGATTGTTGTGCGGTCTGACTTACGGAACAAAAGCCACAACCAAAGGCCCCCAGAGTGTCAGGAAGATATTGGCCACGGCATAGGTCATGGTGAAGGCTGGCGTTGGTGTCGAGTTCCCGGCTTTTTCCAAGAGTGTCGCAAAACCGGGATTACCCGAGCGTGATCCGGTCACAACCGCACAGGCCTCAACCGGGTTCTTGATACGCAAGGCAAAATAGTTGATCGGGAACTGCACGATCATGGGCGTCAATGTAACCACAACGCCTAAAAGCAGAAGCGTGATCCCATATTCCTGAATCGCCTCCAGTGCGGGTTTGCCTGCATTTAGGCCAACCACACCAACAAACACGGCCAAACCGAAACTCTGAAGGAAATTCGCGGCTCCACGGTTAATACCGCCGATCTTGGGTTGCCGGATGCGCAAATAGCCGATGATCAATCCTGTAACCAGGCAACCGAGGCCGGACCCCAAAGCCACCTTCGTTCCTGCAATGACAAAACTGATCTCTCCGATCAGATAGCCGATGGCCACCCCGATCCCCAAGGCAATGAAGTTGGTGACCGAGGCCGAAGGCGGCACATAGCCTGCAACTTTGGCAACTCGGTTCAGGTCGTCCTTGTGACCGACAATACTGATCTCGTCACCTGCGTGAATCTCGGTGTTGTGCAGGACGGGGACATCATGGCCCATGCGGGTGATCTTTGAGATATGAACACCGCGCCTTTGATCTGCCGTCAGAGCCTCGCGCAGCTCCACCAAGGTTTTGCCGGTCAGTTTACGGTTGGTGACCACGACGTTGCGACGCTCCTCAACAACGGTCAATTCAGGAGGATACTCTCCGATTTCACCACTGGCGCTCCCCTCGAACTGGGTCAAAGTCGTGACGAGGCCGGAGACGACCACAACGTCTCCGGCGTTGATTATCGTTTCAGGAGTCGGATCCACAGGAGCGCCATCGTGGAGCAACCGTTCGACGATCAGATCACCATCATAGCCATTTTCGATGTCCTTGACGGATTTTCCGGCAATGCTTGCATCGGCATCTACCTGATAGGCGCGGGCGTCGAACCGATTCATGGGAAGGAACTCACCTTCCTCTAGTTTGGGACCACCGCCGCCGAGTTTCTGAGCCAGCTTAATCGCTTCTTGCCGCAGATCGACACGCATGATGATGGGAATGATGCTAACTGCCAATATCGGGCCGATTGAGCCGAAGATGTAAGTAACCGAGTATCCTACAGCGATGTTGGTTTTCAGCTTTTCCGCCTCATCAGCGGCGAGCCCAAGCAGATCGATGGCGTTTCCAGCGGTGCCAATGATTGCAGATTGTGTCAGACCGCCAGCGGCCAGTCCTGCGGCCAGCCCTTTGTCCAAGCCCGCCAACCGAGCAACAACGATAACAAAAAACAACCCCCAGACGGTCATCATAAACGCGGCCAATAGCTTGGTCAGCGCAGTTCGGTTCAAGGCCGCAAAAAATTGAGGCCCCCCATTGTAACCGACCATAAATATGAAGAGGGAAAAGAATACATTCTGAACATCGGTACTAAGATTGATGCCGCCGATCTGGCCTATAAAGACCGCCACCAACAACGTGCCAGCAATGCCTCCTAATTCGAACTTGCCGACTCGAAACTTTCCAACGCCATATCCCAGGCCCAGACAAAGAAACAGAGCCATGATCGGGAAGGCGCGAAGTTGTTCTGTAATCAATTCCATTTTGAAATCTCCAGAGTCCAAACGCTGGTCCTTTCCCCTAAAGATACAGAGCCTTACTGTATTGAAAACAAAAATTTAAACACCCGAGGTCGTGCGGTCGTTTCGAAACTACTTGGAACAAACTCTTTTTAAGGGCAGGTGAACGTGGAACCCAATAGCCGTTTTGGGAATGCAGGTCACACCATACACTCTTCGTCTTTTAGGGTCAGGTCTCATAGCCAGTATATGGCGAGCGCTGCGAGTGCGACGGCGGACAAGAAGAATTTGGGGCACCTGTCGTAGCGGGTTGCCAGACGCCGCCAATCCTTCAACATTCCGAACATGATCTCGATCCGGTTGCGCCGTTTGTATCGACGCCTGTCGTACTTTACCGGTTTCTTCCGCTGCTTCCGGCCAGGGATACAAGCTCGCTCCCTTTGTCTTTCAACGCTTCCCGAAGACGCGCCATCTGCGCATCTGTGAGCCAGAAAAGATCAGACACGGTCACGGCTCGTTTTTCGAACCGTGACTCATGCACCAACGCGGAAATCAATGGGTCCTGACCCTAAGGCGCACCAGGTAGAACGGTCTCTCTGCGATGAAATGGGAACGTGCTGCAGACGCGTCTCAGAAAATGTCGATTGTTAGACCAGAGCAACCAAGCTGCCAAATAAAACGTCGCGAACCGGCACGCGCATGACGTTTTTTTAGGCGGATGGTAGAGCGAACGCTCTACACTATGTTTATGATTGGAACCAAACAAAAGATAGCTCGTGCCCTTCACCAACAATTCTCGGAGTTGGGTTTCGCGGGCCTAGGGGTCGAGGCATTGCGTGCAGGTGCAGATGTTTCGATCCGCACGCTCTATAAGCATTTCCCGAGCCGTGAAGAGATGATTGTTGGCGCGTTGGAGCATCGGGACGCTGCATATTTCGAGTGGCTTTCGGGTGGTCCGAAACAGGGCATTGACCATGTATTGTACCCGCTTGTGCGACTGGGTGACTGGTTGAGTGATGTATCAAACACTGGGTGTCTATTTTTGAATGCACTGGCGGAGCACCCCAACAGCGCGCCAATCTCCGATCTGGTTAAGGCGCACAAGCTCAAATTGGCGAATGAGTTTGAGCTCCGCTTAGAACGTATTGCTCCAGACCAGAACACGCGCCACGCAGCCGAAACCTTGTTTCTTTTGCACGAAGGTTTGACTGACGTGGCCCGCTTAAGGGGTCCTGCGGCGGCCACCCAATCTGCGCTTCTTGCAGCCCGCAAAGTGCTGGAAACGGAAGACATTACATGAGTCACGGTCCTAAAATCGAAGAGATCCATATCTATCAGCACAATCTGCCGGTAAAGAATGGACCCTATACGATGGCCAATGCCGAAGTTTGGGCGCTGGACACAACACTGGTGAAGATTGTAGCGACCGATGGGACAGAAGAGTGGGGAGAGACCTGCCCGGTAGGCCCCACCTATGCCGAAGCGCATGCGCTTGGCGCACGCGCGGCTTTGATACATATGGCACAAGATTTGATCGGTAAGCCGCTCTGGCCATTGGTGTTGCAACGAAAGATGCACAGCCTGCTCAATGGCCACAACTATGCAAAAGCGGCGATAGACATCGCAGCGCACGACCTGTTGGGCAAGTTGCTTGAGATAAGAGTGGCAGACTTCCTCGGGGGTGCTGTGACGGAACGCGTACCCTCTTACTATGCGACAGGTGTGGGTGCTCCGGATGAGATCGCCCGGCTCGCTGCTGATAAGCGCGATGAGGGCTATCCGCGCCTTCAGGTGAAGGTTGGCGGGCGTCCGGTCGAGCTGGATATCGAAACGATCCGGAAAGTATGGGAGCAGATCAAGAACTCAGGAATGCGTCTTGCGGTTGACGGCAATCGAGGTTGGACAACGCGCGATGCACTGCGCGTGAGCCGCGAATGCCCCGACATTCCGTTCATTATGGAACAGCCCTGCAACACGGTCGAAGACTTGCAAAAGATCCGCCCGCAAGTCACCCACGCCATCTACGTGGATGAAAGCAGCGTTGACTTGAATACCGTGATCAGCGCAGCGGGGGCCGGCCTAGTAGACGGGTTTGGAATGAAGGTCACGCGCATCGGAGGACTGACCAACATGCGCAGCTTCCGAGATATCTGCGAAGCCCGCAACCTGCCGCATACCTGCGACGATGCCTGGGGCGGCGACATTATCGCGGCGGCTTGTGTCCATGTTGCAGCAACCGTGCGCCCCGACCTTTGCGAAGGAGCATGGGTGGCCGCACCTTACATCGACGGGCACTATGACCCCGAAAACGGTATTCGCATCGAAAGCGGGTTTATCGCGCTACCCGAAGGTCCGGGTCTCGGCGTTACCCCAAATCCCGAGATATTTGGTGATCCTGTTGCCAGCTTCCAAGCGTGAGGATGGATATGAGATTTGAAGGCAAAAAAGCACTGGTCACAGGCGCAGCTGGTGGGATCGGGGCGTCAATCGTTTCCAACTTGCGGGCCGAAGGGGCGTTGGTGGCCGCGGCGGATCGAAATGTTGATGGCATTGATGCTGACGCTCACCTGCCGGGTGATCTGTCGCAGGCTGACTATGCAGATACCCTCCCTCAGGCTGCCAATCTTGCGCTCGGCGGCCTGGACATCGTAATCAACAACGCAGGCGTTATTACACGCGGTGCCGTAACAGAGACGACAGACGCAGATTGGGATCTCTCGATCACGGTTAACGTCGAAGCCCCCTTTCGCATTTGTCGGGCAGCAATCCCGATAATGGCCAGTGATGGCGGTGGGGCGATCGTAAACACAGCTTCGTGTTGGGGTGGAAAAGCTCCAGGCCCGAACCACGCGCTATATTGTATGACCAAGGCGGCAATCGCATCTTTGACCCAATGCATGGGAATGGACCACGCACATCAGGGCATTCGGATCAACGCGGTGTGCCCAAATGAAGTGAACACGCCCATGTTGCGTAGCGGCTTTGAAAAGCGCGGTTATGACCCCGACACTGCCGTGGTTGAACTAGGGGCCACTGTCCCCATCGGCCGGATAGCTGAACCCCAGGACATTGCGGATGTCGTTTTGTTTTTGGCTTCCGACGCAGCGCGTTACATGTGCGGCGCACTTGTTGAGGTGAATGGTGGAAAGCCAGTCTCATGAGGCGATTTGAAGGGAAAGTCGCACTGGTCACCGGTGGTCGATCTGGCATCGGCCTCGCCATTGCAGAACGACTGCGGCAGGAGGGTGCGCGTGTATTCACGGCGCAACGTCAAACCGATGAGGTCTTTGAAGGCATTGTCGCGGACCTGTGCGATCCGCAGCTGCCCGCCGAGGTCGTCAAGACAGTGGTTGGGCGTGCCGGTCAACTGGACGTGCTCGTTAACAATGCCGGTATGATGCAGGAGGCCAAAATCGAAGACACGAGCATTGAGGATTGGCAACGTAGCCTGGCATTGAATCTAACGGCTCCGTTCTTGATGATCCGGGCCGCGCTCCCCCATTTGCGCAAAACACGCGGGAGCATTGTCAACACTGGGTCGATTGAAGGTTTGGGATCCAATCCTCGTCACACGGCCTATTGTGCCGCAAAAGCGGGCCTGCACGGCCTGACTAGGTCTGTCGCTGTGGATCACGGAGAGGAAGGAGTCCGATGCAACGCTGTAGCACCCGGATGGATCGACACGGAACTCAACGAAGACTTCGTGAATTCGATGCCAGAGCCTGATGCGTTCCGACGTAAGATCGGCGGAATTCATCCGGTTAACCGAACCGGGCGACCCGACGAAGTGGCCGCACTGGTCGCATTTCTGGCGTCAAGTGAAGCCAGTTTTGTAACAGGGCAGGTCTACACGATCGACGGTGGTAGAATGAGTAAACTCAGCCTGCCTTAAGGCTTGCTGATCCGACTATTGCCTAAACAAATTTTCGCATTTCAAACACTCTTTCAACCGCACTTTAAGCAGCGGACCTTTATGCGAACCGCAGTATCTAGCACTTTGGGTTCATTGCCAGCCCCGGATGCCGCGTAGCATCCACGCCTTCGGCAAAATTGCTAGAAATTCCTCACGTCCCAAACGTGTCATTGGTCGAGATTTCCAATCGCTGCGGTGCTGCTCACCCGACTGGCCCTTCGCAGCGCGAGCAAAGTGCTGACTCTCACGGACTCACAAATCGTGGGACGAAGCGGGCGATCGCCAATCAAACGTCCGCTTTGTAGTGCGCGAGGAACATAGCAACGCAATCGTCCAAAACATTCTTTGATGTCGGGTTCTGACCGAGGAAGAACTCTGGCCAGAAGAAGAAGTTTTTCACCAGCCCCAAAAGCTGGTTGGTTGCGAAGGCCGGATCAGCTTTTCGGATGACGCCTGCGTCCATAGCTCCACTGATCAAGCCTGTCATTGGGTAGTCATGGGACTCGGTCTCAGTGAAAAACCGCCGGGAACGATCAAGGTCACGGATCAGCTCAGATAGAACCATTCGATTAAGTCCAATAGCTGTTTCTTCTGTGATCACCTCGACGTAGCGCCACAAAGCATCCTTCAGTTGCTGGGCAAAGTCGCGAGCAGGGTCATAGGATACCGGCTCCATGCGCCGGTTCTGTTCCAACATGATCTCTGAGATTGCATCGAACAGCGCTTCTTTGCTTTCGAAGTGATTGTAGAGCGTGCGACTCGATACGTTCGCTTTTTTGGCGATTGAAGTTGTTTTCGCCCCCAGAAACCCCTGCTCTTTGAACTCATCGATGGCCGCATCGATAATATCTTTTCGTTTTTTTTCAGTACGTTTCACGATTTCAACCTCAAAAAGTAAAAAGATGTGTTTACAAACATCATCTATTCACCATAAGTAAACACAACGATTTACTTTAGCAAGGCGCAATGATGCCTGATCCCGAAAGGAACAAGACCATGACAACCCAAAATTTCACTGCGGGCAAAACCGAAGTCACCTTCAAATCCTTTGGCGTGGATTTGGCGGGCGATCTGTACCTGCCCGAAGGCTCTGAAGAGACAAAGACCTATAAGGCTATCGTGGGTGCCAGTCCGTTCCCGCAGGTCAAGGACCAAATCCCGGCAACTTACGGACCGGAAATGGCCGCGCGCGGGTTCATTTACCTTGGTTTCGACTACCTCGGCATGGGCGTCTCCCCAGCGCTGCCGGGGGAGTACAAGCAGTCGCGTTATATGTTCCGTCTGATCGAAAACACTTGGGACGCCGTGTCTTTTCTCGGCACGCTGCCGTTTGTTGACGAGATTTACGGTCTGGGCGTTTGTCAAGGCGGGTCCATCATCGCATCGGCAGCTGTGACGGACCATCGCATCAAGAAAATTGCAATGGTGTCGGGCATGATGGCGGCAGACGATCTTCAATGGACCGACCGCAACATGGTCAATCAGCAAATCGCGGCCTCGAACGCCTCGATGCAGAAGATGTATGAAACCGGCGAGCCCGATTATGTCGCACCATTTGGGCTGAATGATGAGCAAACCCGCGAAGACTTTGTCGGATCAGGCGTCAATCCGATGGCCGGAGAATCCTATGACTACTACGGGCGTGATGGTGTCAAAGGCCCGGTCGCGGTTCCGACCTACACCAACATGCATATCGGAGACCAGGGCATGCAGTCGCTGATCTCCATCGGCGAAGCCTATGCCGACAAAATCGTGCAGCCGTCACTGACCATCTACAGCAAAACGGCTTTCACCGCGCCTTGTTCAACCCAGTTTGTTAAGAAGCTGACAAATGAACACGAGGAACTGGCCTTTGATGAATTCAGCCACGTGGACTTCTACTACAAACCTGAAGCTGTAAAGGCGTCGACTGACGCGGTCGCTGAGTTCTTCGGCAGATAAACTGTAAAGGCAGAGGCCCTTTCGCGACCGCTGCATTTTCGATTGATGAGTTGCGGGATCGCGTGAACGGTCCCGCAGAAATCTCATCGTCATCCCGTGCGATTGCAAAAAACCTCGATCATCGTTTCGGGATTTTCCGCGAAGAAGTTGCAACCATTGAAGTGACGCGTGTTGCTGTTTTCAATCCCGCGTATCCTCAAGTTATAAAATAGAATATTTTTGTTTTCACGTCGACCGATGGCGTCAAGCGACAGCTTTGAAATGATATCTATGGACGCAGTTTTCGCGCAAACAAAGCCGTTCGCTTGGTCTTCGCCGTAGCTCGACCAGCTTGGGATTAATCATTTGCCCGGTTCCAGCCCGCACCATGTTCACAAGGAATGTGAAAGTAGCGTCCATTGACACATCAGGCTCCGTCCGCTTCGTGCGATCACCAGGACCGATTTAGTAGGTCGAATGTTGCGGCGATCATCGGGTTATCTTTGCGCCGTTTTAGCGTCACAAAGCACAGGCACGCAGGAACTGAAACAGAATTACAGACGGCAAGTCCAAAGGATTGTTTTTGATGAAGCGCGATGGAATCGCGGCAGAGGCTCAGGCCAATCCCGGATCTCACCATTTCAAGCATCGAAGCTTCTTGATCCACCAATGCGACCACGTTCGGGCGGCTGGCCTGATCTTCGAAAATCTTGGCCAGCAAGCGATGGTGGACAGAGGCTTCGGGAGTGCCAATCCAAGGCAAGGCTGCAAGCGAAGGCCAGTCGGACTCTTCCACCTGCTTCTGCCAGCCAGCTGGCCCGATCACGCGATACACAAAATCGGCCAGCTTTATGGCGTGCACAGGATCACCGCCGTCCGACCCAATACTGGAAAGGTCGTCGGGTCCACACAGGTAGAACCCGGCATCGACGCGACCCCGTCTGAGCCATGTCAGGATGTCCCCGCTGACCCCGTGTACCAACTCGGTTTCGACATCAGGATGCTCTGATCGCAGATGCGCCAACAGACGGCCCAAGCGTATGAACTCCGGATCGACGATCGTGCCGATCGTCAGTTTTCCACTCAAACGACCAATACGCTGGCGGGCACTGCGTTGGAAATCACTGACTGCATCGAGGACTTGTTGCGCCTTTGCCAAAACCGCAGCGCCGTCATGGGTGATCTGCAACCCAGTTGCGGTTCGGTTGAACAGCGTCAGTCCAGTCTCTTCGCTAAGTCGCTTGATCTGATGGCTGATGGCCGGCTGGGTAAGGTTCAACACTTCGGCTGCGCGGGAAACGCTGCCTTCACGGGCCACCGTTACAAAGGCCAGAATGGTGTTAATATTCGAAAACCGGTCCATATAAAATTTACTAATATGGCATTGTGCGAATTGTCATTAGATTTTTGTGTGCCTCTCGCGCAGAGATCAGTGAAGCCAATGATGCGGGGCCAGGTGAACAGCCTCCCGAACTTCGGAGGTAAATGAAAGGGTCGCGTACAAGAAAATCGGAATCCATTTCCTTTCCGGTGCGCATAAGGCGAAGCAACGACTGAATAGGTGGACGACACGGATGTCTGACGGCGCAAACAGGTTCGACTATATCGTGATTGGTGGCGGATCGGCCGGGTGCCTGATGGCCAACAGGCTGAGCGCCGACACCAAGAACCGAGTTTTGCTGCTTGAGGCGGGTAAGGCCGATACCTATCCTTGGATACACATCCCTGTTGGCTATCTCTACTGCATCGGCAACCCGCGCGCGGACTGGATGTACAAAACCGAACCAGCCAAGGGGCTGAACGGTCGCAGCCTGCTGTATCCGCGCGGAAAGACGCTGGGTGGATGCTCTTCGATCAACGGGATGATCTATATGCGGGGTCAGGCCCGCGACTATGACAATTGGGCCAAGCTCACCGGTGAAGAGGCCTGGAGTTGGGACAACTCGCTGGCCGACTTTAAGGCTCATGAGAACCACTACAAGCTAGACGATGGCGCCGACCCGAGCACTGGTGACAACAGCCGGTTTTCCGATCTGCACGGGCATGGTGGCGAATGGCGGGTCGAAAAACAGCGGCTGCGCTGGGATGTTCTGGACAGTTTTGCCGATGCCGCCGTTGAGAACGGCATTTCCAAGACGGATGATTTCAACACGGGCGACAATGCCGGGGTGGGCTATTTCGACGTCAACCAGCGCTCGGGCTGGCGCTGGAACACGTCCAAGGCGTTTCTGCGCCCGGCCAAGTCACGCCCAAATCTGACGATCTGGACCGAGGCGCAGGTCGAGAAACTGACCTTTGAGAAAGGCAAAGACACCGCGTTGCGTTGCACCGGCGCGGTTGTCCACCACAAAGGGCAGCCCGTTACGGTCCAAGCCTCAAAGGAGTTGGTTCTGTCGGCGGGTGCCGTGAACTCTCCGCAAATCCTGCAACTGTCCGGAATAGGCCCAGCGGCGCTTCTCAAAGAGCACGGGATAGACGTAGCAATGGATGCGCCCTTCGTTGGTGAGAACCTGCAGGACCACCTGCAAATACGAGCGGTATACAAGGTAAAGGGCACTCGGACGCTGAACACCTTGGCCAATTCTCTGGTAGGCAAAGCCAAGATCGGTTTGGAATATGTGCTGAAGCGGTCTGGCCCGATGAGCATGTCGCCCAGCCAACTGGGGGCTTTCACTCGATCCGATCCTCAGCGCCCTCATGCCAACCTCGAATATCATGTCCAGCCGCTGAGCCTTGAAGCCTTTGGCGAAGACCTACATGACTTCCCGGCCATTACCGTCAGTGTATGTAACCTGAATCCGACCAGTCGCGGGCATGTCCGTATTGCGTCTTCGGATTTCCGTCAGCCACCTCAGATTTCGCCCAACTATCTTGACACAGACGAAGACCGCATAGTTGCCGCCCAAAGCCTGCGGCAGGTGCGCGAAATCATGGCGCAGCCCGCGATGGAAGCTTACGAGCCGGAAGAATTCAAACCGGGTATCCAATATCAAACTGACGAGGAACTTGCCCGGTTGGCAGGCGACATCGCCAGCACGATCTTTCACCCTGTCGGCACGATCAAAATGGGGCGCGAGGACGATGAAACCGCCGTTCTTGACCCGCATCTACGCATGAAGGGGGTGGCTGGTCTGCGTGTGGTTGATGCCTCGGTCATGCCAGAGATTACCAGCGGTAACACCAATTCGCCCACTATCATGATCGCAGAAAAAGCCGCGGGCTGGATGCTGGCGGGTCAATAAGACCTGTCAGCATCCGGACGTAAAAGTTTCCCGGAGGATCCATGCGCAATTCGTTTTCCAATCTTCCGCTGGCCGGTGTGAAGGTCGTCGATTTCGGCCAGTATATCGCGGGCCCTGCCGTCGCAATGTTGCTGGGCGATTTGGGGGCAACCGTGGTGCATATTGATCCGCCCAGCGGTCCGATGTGGGACAGCCCGGCAAATGCTGCACTGAACCGGAACAAGGTGATCGTTAATTTGGACCTCAAGACGCCAGAGGGGTTGGAGAGAGCCAAAACGCTCTGCGCCGAGGCCGATATTATCGTCGAGAACTTCCGCCCGGGTAAGTTGGCCGCGCTTGGAATGGATTTTGCCGCGATGCGCGAAGAAAGGCCCGAATTGATCACGATCTCGATCCCCGGTTTTGCATCAAATGACGAAGAACGGCGCGAACTTCGGGCCTACGAAAGCATCGTCGCGGCAAGTTCGGGCGTATTTACCGACATGGGGCTAAACCGAGTGCTAATGGGGCTGAACCCGTCATTTTCTCCCCTGCCACTTGCCTCGGCTTATGCCTCGCAGATCGCCGCGTCGGCTACGGTATTGGCTTTGCAATCACGGCAGGTAACAGGTCTTGGCGACCAGATCGAAGTTCCGCTGGCAGCCGCCGTGATGGAGGGGCTCTGTTACAACTCGATCAAGGTAGAAAACATGCCCGAGCGCTATCTGACCCAGCGCGAGGTCGAGATTGAACGTCGGCGTATCGAAGGTCTGCCGATGAACGTTGCATATGAAGAACTGCAGGAATTGTTGGACCCGTTCTTCCGCAGTTACATGTGTAAGGACGGGCGCATGTTCTACGTCGTTTGCCCCAGCCACAAGAACCACGCCCGTCGCTGTCTGGAAGTACTCGGCATTTATGACGAGTTGGTTGCTGACGGGCTGACTTCGGAAGAAGACACATACAAACCTTGGTCGGAATGGTCGCACGACACCTCACTCGGGGTCTATCCGATGCCCAAATTCTGGGCCGATAAAATCGCGGCGCGTATGAAAGAGGTCTTTATGACCCGCACATCGCACGAATGGAAAAAAATGTTCGGCCGGGGCCTGATCCCCGGAGCGCCGCAGCGCTGGCTACAGGAATGGATTCATGACGAATACGCCGAGACTTCGGGTCTGATGATCGACGTTCACGACCCGATTTATGGTGATATGACGCAACCCGGCCCAGTGGTCTGGATGGAAGAGAGCGGCGAAGAGGCATTGCAGCCGGAACCCCGTCGATGGGTCGATTTCGACGAAGCGCTGAAAATATTGAAGAAACACCGCACCGAGATCCCAGACCCTTCTGAAGAAACCGCGAAAGTAGGGTGGTTAACCGGCGTACGGGTTCTGGACCTATGCAATGTGATCGCGGGCCCACATTCGGCCAGTTATCTGGCGCGGTTCGGGGCCGAGGTGATCAAGCTCGACCCCTCCGTGCCGATGTATGACAGTTGGAACACCGTCATCTATGGCATGTCCCAGATGCGCGGCAAGCGCTCCATTCTAGCAGATATCACCTCTCATCACGGACGCCGGGTTTTCGAGGATCTTGTTAAATCCGTCGACGTTATCGTTTGGAACGCACCGGACAATCAGATCAAGAAAATGGGTCTTGATGCTGACAACCTGCGCAAACTCAACCCGGATGCGTTGTTCTGCAAACTCGATTGTTTCAGCGGCGTGCGCCGGGGCACGCGTACTGACTACATCGGCTACGATGACTTGGTTCAGGCGACAACCGGTATCATGCTGCGCTTTGGTGGTGCTATGGACCGACCAGAGGAACACGCCCATGTGGGCACGATCGACGTTATGTGCGGATTTGGTGGCGCACTTGGAGTGGCCGCAGCACTCTATCAGAAATACCGCTTCGGTCGGATTGGGCGCGGTCGCACCTCGCTCAATGCTAATAGCGGTCTTCTGCAAATCCCCTTTGCTTTTGATTACAAGGGGCGAGGGCTTTTCGACGAACCGTCGGGCCCCGAGGCAAATGGCTATGATGCTCTGACACGGTTCTATAGTACCGCGTCGGGGCGCTATGTGCTGCTCAGTGCCTACGAAGCCGATCTGCCGCGGTTCCGAAAAGTCGAGGGCCTAGAGGAACTGCCTGATCTGCCAGAAGAAGACCGTGCCGCCTATCTTGCGACTGCATTCCAAACCCTTCCTGCGTCGGATTGGGTGGAAAAACTGCAATCGGCTGATATCGGCGTGGCAATCTGCGAAAATCTCGACGCTTTGCGCGCGAGGAATTCACGCGAGGCGGATGGTACACCGGGCACTGAAAATGGCAGCTACTCTTTCTCGATTTACCCCGACCACCCCAGCGGTCATGAGGTAACACAACTTGACCCCTACGCAGTGCGCCCAACCCGTGCAAAGGTATTTGCAGTCGAGCCATCCGAGAAGTTTGGCACTTCAACCCGCATGATCCTCGGTGAACTCGGTTATGTGGAGGAGGCCATCGAAGTGATGATCAAATCTGGCGATGTTGCAGAGTCGTGGAGTGCGGAATATTTGCCGAGCTAAACGAATGGCAAGGTCGCTTGTGGCAGGGCACAGGGGCAAGCTTGCTTTTTGCGATTGGCGGCTCTGGGATGACATAGAGTACAGCTAATTTTGCGACCGTTGCAGCGCGCATTTCTTCCGAAAGAGTTTCGCAAGCGATAGAGCCGCGCAATGCCCAGGAAAACAAGAAACTTAGTTTGCGGGTCGTTGATCAAGGAGCTTGACTGCTTCAATCACATCGATCGTAGTCTCACCTCCAGCAATCCCATCCAAAGCAGTGCGAACATCAGATATCGCCCTATGCGCCTGTCCAAATAGTTTGCATTGTTTTGCGAAATCTACGGATGTTCGAAGTTCAAGCATCTTTGCTTTCTGTTCTCTTGCAGTAGCTAGTGCCCCACGAAATTCTTTTTCTGCCAATTCATTGTCGCAACGTGCCAGCGCGTAGACTCGATCCGTCTCAGATCGGGCCCATCCTTCATTTGTGTACTGCTGTTGTTCACGAGCCTGAGCCAGAAAATTTAGGGCCCTATCTCGGTCACCTATGTTCCAAGTGAGTTCCGCCAACAGTGTCAGAAAGAATGGTTTGTAGTTTCCCGCACCACTCTCCCACCACGCTATCGACGCTTCGTGTAACGCATCGATCGATTCTTGGTTTGGCGAAACATGGGCTTTCACCCAGCTTCGCCACAAGGTCGCAGTCAAAGACATGAATGTGAATGAGTGCTTGGCTGAAAGCTCGTCAAGCTGCTTTGCGATCTCCAGCACCATGTCGGGTTCTCGGCGCAGCAGATGAAGCATGCACAGATAGGTTAGAGACTGTGCGATGCTATGAGCATGCTCCAGCTCTTTTGCACCCGAAACCGCCAGCATTTGCACCTCAAGTGCTTTGTCTGGGTCCCCGCGCATCCACATTGCCAAGCTTAGGAAACACGACGTAATCGCCGCATGGTCGGATCCATAGATGTAAGCCAGATGTGCATCACGTTCCCGGCTGTAGAGTTCGAGTGCTTTGCTTAAATGATCGTATGCGGGCTCCAGATCACCAATATGAAACAGAACTGCGCCCATTGCGCGATGCGCCACCATCTGATGCTGCGTCTCACGAGTCGAGGTCGACAGATCCAGCAATTGCGCCGCGACGTTCCTGGCCAAATCATACTCGGCGCGCACCAAATGGAAGGAATACAAACCATTCAGAACTGGAAATAGCTGCTCTGTTTCTTCAACGCGTTCACACAAGTCGCGTATTCTTTCGTAAACAGAACCGGTTTCGTCGGCGGCTATTCCGGCGGTCGTTCGTAAGACACCGGCCTTGAGAACCTGAACCTCAATTTCCTTGCGGTCCCGCTCGATACTTTGATCCATTTCGCCAAGCTGCTCAATCGCCAGGGACAATTGCGTGCCTGCCTCAATGTTAGCGGATCGCTGGACTGCCCGCTGGCCTGCAAGATAACGATAGTCCACTGCCTCCTTACACATGCCTGCCATGGTGTAGTGATGAGCCAGAATTTCCGGGCTTGCATCACCCGTATGAGCCGACTTTTCTTTCAAATATTGCGCGACACGAGAGTGTAGAACCCGACGTTCCCGCTTTAGAAGGCTGTTGTAAGCGGTGTCACGAATAAGGGCGTGACAGTAGCTGAAGGTTTCAAAACCTTCTGAACGAGACGCTGTTACTATGCCAGCCTCAACCAAAAGTTCCAGTCCTGCGCGCAACGCACCATCGCCTACGTTCGCCACTTTTGAGATCAATTGAAAAGTAAACTGAGGGCCTATTACAGCGCCAATCTGGGCGACCTCTTTGGCAGAGCTCAGGCGATCAAGGCGTGCCATCAATGCATCATGTAACGTACTGGGCACCGAGTTTGCCGGCGATGCCCCGCCCATCGTGTAGGTGTCCCTTCCCCTGGTCAGGACGCCAGATTCAAGGAGATCTTTCGTCACCTCCTCAACGTATAGCGGCACGCCGTTGGATCTTGCCGCGACCACGTCATACATCTCTTCAGCGACCATCTCGCCTTTGGCGACTTCGTCAACAATGCTCTTTACCTGTCGAAAGTTTAGCTGCTTCAAATCAACCTTCGTAAGGTTGGATTGCAGTGTCCAACCTGGATCGAACTCGGGCCGGAAGGTCATGACGACCAGCACCGGAAGGTTGCGAATTCGATCCACCATCCGATCAAGCAGCAATTTGGTTGTTGGATCAATCCAGTGGGCATCTTCCAAAAGGAAGAGAACTGGAGGACCGTCAGCCTCTGACGCAAGATTGTCCAGCAACAATTCCAGCGACTGTTCCATGATCTGCTGCGGTGTCAGATCTATAGGCCCCAAATGATCTTCAAACGGAACAGACAATAGGGATCCTGCCAACTTCAAAGCATCGTCCGATTGATCGCTCAACACGCCGCGGATTTTTTCAAGCTTAACGTGATTTGGCTCGTCCGCGCGAAGATCAGCTGCATTCTCAAGTTGGCGAATGATGGGATGCAGGGAAGTCGCAAAATGATATGGAGAACACTGATATCGCATTTGCTTGTGGGGCAAGTCCGAGATGTTCTGCCGAAATTCTTCTACCAGCCGCGACTTGCCAATTCCCGGCTCACCTGACACCAACACAACCTGACCCCGGCGATCACCGGCCAAAGCCCAATTGTCGTTCAGCGCCTCCAATTCCGCGGTGCGACCGACCAAGGGCTTGAGCAAAATATTGTCGATCGCCATAAATCGGCTGACTGTTTCCCGCTCCCCGGTTACTTGCCAGGCTTCGACTTCCTTAGCAAAACCCTTGAGTTTAAACGCACCGCGCAGAACGTATTTAAAAGCTTCACCCGCCAGCTGATGAGTGGTTGGGGCGATGATCATCGTACCCGGATCCGCCATCGCTTGAAGACGCGCGGCCAGATTGGGTGCCTCACCCATCGCCGTTCCGTCTTCAAACATCTTTTCGCCGCGCAGATCGCCGACCACAACCAACCCGGTTGCTATCCCAATCCGAACGTTGAGTTTCGCGTGGGTGCGAACATCTGGCATCTCATCAATGATGCGCAGTCCGGCACGAATAGCGCGCTCCGGGTCGTCTTCATGGGCGTGGGGAAACCCAAAGAAAACCATAATCCCGTCGCCATAGTAGCTGGCAATATGGCCATCAAATGCTGCAACGGCCGCAGCACAGGTTTCCTTGAAAAGTCGAAGAACATCAGCCAAATCTTCCGGGTCGACGCTTTGCGCTATTTCCGTTGAACCGACAAGATCGATAAACATTACAGTAAGTTGTCGCCGCTCAGCCACGATCTCGGCGCTGTTGCTATTGCTGGGCGGGCGCTGCCCCATTTCCATGCTGGCGCGAACGGCTTTCAGAAAACGCCTTCTCGGCCCCAAGGGAAGTCCGATGGTAATAAGGTCTTCGTAAGTTAGTTCAGACAGGTCGCAAAGTTCAATTTCATGTTCGGCAAAAGCGGCGGCATACTTGGACAAACCATGTTTATTTAGCCAAGACGCTGTTTCGGACATCAATTGGTATTGCTTGCGTTAGGAGCAGGATCTCTGAATGCGCACTGCGAGCAAGCATCTCCTTGTTAACTTAACCCGTCAAATGACCGGTGGCTCATTTGTCGAACAGTATGATCAGTTTCTTGTTTAATGAAGACTACCGTTTTGTAAGAGGTCAAGGGCTTCATTGGCTCTCTTGACGTGTTACTGGATGCAAAGTCGGATCCAAGCGAACCGCTTCAACTGTTCCCAATGTGGTCGATGATTTGGAACTCTACCTATGCCATCGCACCGACGAAAGAACTCTTCTCCCATAAACTGCAGCCATTTACGGTCGTTTGTCATGTAATGTCGTGCTGCGATTGACGCTCAATCACGTGAGAGTCGATTCTCAGATAAACTCCAAATTGTCAGTAGGAAGCTTTCACGGGCGTCAAGAACGAGATGACCGTCCAGTCTTTTTTAAGGAAATCGACCAGCAACGTTCCAACCATATAGATTGGTAGGATAAAGACCTTAGTTTATTGGCAAACTGTCATTTGAACTATGTTAGGAAAGGGGTCTTTGGCCTGTCTCATTTCTAGCTCCGTCACAACGAAACAAGAATCTTTCCGAAGAACAAAATCAATATGATATAAAGAAATGCGAATATTAGTCCGATGCGACGTAAATCACCAACGCTGCCGGGTAAAAATTGATTTGGGAGGTCACAATGTTTCGTATGCTTCTAAGCTTAACAGCTCTAGGATTGACGCCGGTTAGTGCCTTCGCCGATGCTGTCCCAAGTGAAGAGGCTGCCGAGGGCTTGTTCTCGGAGCAACCCTATTCTCCCTATGCCAACAGATCCTTCCCGGAACGCCCCTTATGGGGGGACACTCACCTTCATACGGGACTTTCATTGGACGCCGGAGCCTTTGGCAACACTCTGCTGCCGGACGAAGCCTGGCGCTTTGCCAAAGGTGAGCAAGTCATTTCTTCGACGGGCCAGCCTGTCAGACTGGCCCGGCCTTTGGATTGGATGGTTCTTACGGACCACACAGACTTGATGGGATTTGCTCCTGATCTGCAGGCAGGCAAACCCGGTGTTCTCGCCGATCCAAAAGGATTGGAGTGGTACAAAGGTTACAAAGCGGGTGGAGAAGAAGCTGGCAAGGCTGCATTCGACATTATAACCAACTTCTCACAGATGACTCTGCCGGAAGTTTTGCTTGAATCATACAGTCCGGGCGCTGATGCTTTTGCTTTTACTTGGGAAAATATCGTTCTGGCGGCAGAACGACACAACGACCCTGGCAATTTCACCGCTTTCATTGGGTTCGAGTGGACGTCGGTTCCGAAAGGTTTCAACCTGCACCGGAACGTTATGCTGCGCGATGGGCCTATCAGGGCGCTTCAGATGGTACCTCCGGTCACGCAACCCCCTTATGGTGATACAGATCCAAAGGCGCTTTATGCTTGGCTTGAAGAGTATCAGCAGAAAACAGGCGGGCGCGCGGTTGCATTCGCTCATAATGGCAACTTGTCAAATGGATGGATGTTCCCAACCGAAGACACCTATCACGGTGGAAAGGTTGACGAAGAATACGTCGCTGCCCGCGCTAAATGGGAGCCGCATTATGAGGTCACTCAGATCAAGGGCGACGGCGAAGCGCATCCCTTCCTGAGCCCTGATGATGAATTTGCGGATTACGAAAACTGGGATGTCGGCAATCTTGATATCTCTGAACTTAAAACCGACGACATGCTGGCTGGTGAATACGCCCGCGAGGCATTGAAGCGCGGCTTGATGTTGGAAGAAAAGTTCGGCGTGAACCCCTATAAGTTCGGCATGGGCGGCGCGACGGACAGCCATACATCTCTGGCGACAGCCGAAGAAGATAACTTCTTCGGAAAATCCGTCAGCGTTGAGCCTTCGGCCACAAGGATCAAGCATCCTTTCATAGCCAATGATCTTGGCGAAATTCCCGGCGACCTCCTCGTCGCGTCCGGCTACACGGCCGTTTGGGCGACTGAAAATACGCGCGCGGCGATTTTCGATGCATTCAAGCGGCGCGAAACCTACGCGACCACGGGGCCACGGATTGGTCTGCGCTTCTTTGGTGGATGGGATTTCAATGACGCCGATGTTGAAACCCGCTTCATTGCAAATGTTGGCTACACGAAGGGCGTTCCAATGGGTTCCGACATGCGCCCTAATGAGGGCGACGGAGCACCCTCATTCCTGATCGCTGCATTACGCGACCCGGTTGGGGCCAATCTGGATCGTGTGCAGGTGATTAAGGGATGGCTGGACTCCGAAGGTGCTTTGCAGGAGAAGGTCTACGATGTGGCATGGTCGGACGATCGAGTTGCTGATCAAAACGGCAAAATCCCTGCGGTTGGCAACACGGTGGATACCGAAACCGCAAGTTGGACCAACACAATCGGGACCGCCGAACTTGTAACCGTTTGGTCTGATCCTGATTTCGATCCAAATGCGCGCGCATTCTACTACGTACGTGCGCTCGAAATCCCGACGCCACGTTGGATACTGTACGACAAATTGAGGTTTGGTGCCGAGCTACCAGAGGATGCGGTGCTTACGCATCAGGAACGCGCGTACTCTTCGCCGATTTGGTATACACCGGCAGAGTGACGTTTCTTCGCACGCGTTTGAAGAATGAGGCAGCAACCTTTGCCGCGTTGCTCTCACCTGAGCTGCAAAACGTCGTGGGCTACGATTCCTTGGAAAATTTAACTGACTGAAGCCAGCATAAAACATATCGCCGGATGGCGTTTCACGCAGGAGCCTTCATGCGAATAGTGAAAGAACCTCTATTCCATTTCTTCTTGATCGGAGCCGCCATATTCATTTGGTTTCACATTGTTTCTCCGAATGACGAGTTGATCGCAGATCCAGAGGCCATAGCAATAAGCGAAAGCGATGCCGCGCGGTTAGCTGAACAGTTCGCAGCCAGGTGGAAACGTCGGCCCAGCAATGCCGAGCTTCAGGCTTTGGTCGATGCATCCATCCGCGAAGAGGTTCTGGTTAGGGAAGCGAGAAAGCTTGGTCTGGATCGCAGGGATAGCGTGATCAGATCGCGCCTGAGCCAAAAGATGGATTTTTTGACCGAAGCCATGGCCACGTCAGTTGTACCTGCAGACAAAGATCTAGAAGTTTTCCTCCAGCAAAATGCGGACCGCTACGCGACACCAAAAAAGATTGCCTTCACTCAGGTTTTTCTTGGTGAAAAGCCAAGTGACGCCGACATCGAAAGGGCATTGTCCGCGTTGCGAGCGGAACAAGAGGTATCCGACTTGGACCGCGCGACATTGCTGCCTGCGTCGATGCCGCTGACCGCGACGCGGGTCATCGACTCCGTCTTCGGAACCGGGTTCTCCGATGGTTTAGTCAATCTCGAAGAAGGTCGATGGGTCGGGCCAATCCAATCAGGCTACGGGGTCCACTTGGTACAGCTGCTGAAGATCGAGCCAAGCCGGATACCTCCATTGCCAGATATCTACGATGAAGTGCTGCGGGATTGGCGCCGCGTCATGAGCGAAGATCTGGCGCAAGCGCAATATGAGGCTCTTGCCGACAATTATAAGATCATAGCACCCGATTTCACAGGTCAGGCCAAATGAAATTCATACTTGGCCTATTGTATGCTCTGCTGTTTGCCTGGTCTGCCGGCAATGCAGCCGCACATGCGCTTGATCCGGGATATCTAGAAATTCGTCAAATCTCACCGGATGCCTGGAGTGTTCATTGGCGTAAGCCAGACGTGAACGGTCAGCCAATGGCGATCGACGTGGTGCTACCGGATAGCTGTACACCTGCCAGCGGGCCTGATCCAATGTCCGATGGGCGAGCATGGGTTTCTAGCTGGATTGTGGAGTGCCGCGCGGATGTCGCGGGTCAATCCATTACAATCGAAGGGCTGGAGACCCAAAAAAACGATGTATTGTTCCGCTGGCATCCCCTTCAGGCCGAGTCTGCTACACTCCGTTTCACCTCAGATATTACCGTCCAGAGAATACCCTCTGAACAGACAGCATGGTCTGTTTTCATCGCGTATTTTCAGTTGGGTTTTGAACATATTCTGGAAGGCTGGGACCATCTGTTATTTGTCTTCGCGCTGTTTATTCTAGTCCGCGATCCCTGGAGGCTGGTGGGAGCCGTAACAGCCTTTACGCTTGCCCATTCGATTACACTGGCATTGGCAACACTCGGAGTTTTAAATGTTCCCGGGCCACCGGTCGAAGCCGTTATCGCGCTTTCCATCGTTTTTTTGGCGATGGAGATTGTAAAGGGCGGCGAAGGTCGGTTCCGACTTTCAAAACAGAAACCCTGGATCGTATGTTTCGGGTTTGGGCTTTTGCATGGGCTTGGATTTGCAGGCGCTTTGGCCGAGATAGGGCTTCCCTCTAACGACATTCCTGAAGCCTTGCTTGCATTCAACCTTGGCGTCGAGGCCGGACAACTAAGTTTTGTCGGGGCTTTGGCTGTTCTGGTTTTGGTTTGGCGGTTCACAGCACTTCCGATCAGCCAAACCGCAACGCTTGTTACCGCTTATGGCATTGGTTCAGTGTCGATGTATTGGCTCATTGAACGAGTTAGTGGTTTTTAGATCGTGATGATGTTCCAAAGTTCGCTGTACCAGTATCGTTCGTTAGATTCTGTGTTGGATAGGACAATGCCGTTCTAAGTGCGAAGATGAAGTTGCGCCGCGGCTGCTTGATTGGAGTTGTGGGAAGCTAATGGGATAAAGAGTTGTGAGAGACAAATTCGGCTAGAACCGCTTTGCTCCCATTTTTCCAGATCTCGTTTAACCACCGAGCAAAAGCAGCCACAAACTGCGTGTTATGGTCAAAATCGCCACAATACAGGTCCTGTTCAAGCCAAAGTCCGGGATCAATTTTGGCCGCCAGCGCCGTTTTTCTCAGATTTTCCCAAACAGGATCGTTAGGGGCGATTTCTGAGCCATCCTCGCGAACCCCTGCGCACATTCTGCACCAAAAAGCTTCTGCTAGAGCAAGCCCGTTTATGGAAGAGCCCGAAGCAATTGCATCGCGTATCGAGGGCAGCACAAACCCAGGGTGTCGCGCTGATCCGTCGAACGCGACCCGGCGCGTTGTGTCGTGAATTGCAGTGTTCTCAAACCGACGTTCAACCAACCCAAGGTACTCTTGCGGGGTCGTTCCAGGAACAGCGTCAACATGGGGTAGAATTTCTTCGATTTGGACTTTTTCAAAAAAAGCCAATATGTCAGGGTCTTGCATACAAGCAGAAATTGTCGGGACGTTTAGTATCTCTCCAACATTGGCGAGCAGTTGGTGGCCTCCGTTCAATATGCGCAGCTTCTGTGCCTCATATCCGTGAACATCCTCGGTTAAGGTGGCTCCAACTTGTTCAAGTGATGGTCGTCCGGCACAGAAGTTATCCTCGATGACCCATTGGCGAAAGTTCTCGTGTGAAACCGGGGCGCGGTCATCAATACCAAGTGCGTTGCATTGTGAAATCACCTGATCACTCGTTGCTGGCACGATGCAATCCACCATCGAATTGGGAAATGCGCCGTTCCGGTCGATCCAATCGGCAAGATCAGGGTCCGACAGGCGCGCTAACCCAACGATACAGTTTCGAAGGATAGTGCCGTTGCCCTGCAGGTTATCACAGCTTAGCGCGGTGAAGGGGGTCAAGCCATTTGCACGACGTATCCCGAGCGCTGCAACAATGGCGCCGAAAGCGGTGCGGGGGTGATTTGGGTTTGCCGCATCGTGGAGAATATCATCGTGATCCGTGTCGAAAGCGCCGGTGTTGGCATCCAGAAAATAGCCGCCCTCAGTTACAGTTAAAGATACAATTCGGATAGACGGATCAGCCATCCCGCGGATCAATGCAGCGTTGCCAGCCTCAATCGGTAGATAGTCGATCATCGGGCCTATGACCTCTGCGGATATTCCTTGTGGATCCAGCTCAATCAACGTGGTCAGGCAATCTTGCGCCAGCAACTTCTGGCGCATCCCGGCGTCATAGCTGCGTACTCCTGCTCCTATAATGGCCCAATCGCGGGCCTGGTCCTGCTGCATAAGCTTATGAATGTACCAAGCCTGATGAGCGCGGTGGAAATTTCCAAGGCCGATGTGAACGATACCGGGCGTCAAGTCCGAGGGTTGATAAGCAGGGGTTCTGACGGTTGCTGGCAAGTCTGCCAGCCTGTCTCGCCGCAGCTGGATCGGAGGGGTTGCGTGTGCCACAGGGTTCATCAGCTCATCCAATTTCCGCCATCGACATTATAGGTTTGTGCAACGATGTATTTTGCCTCGTCAGAGGCGAGAAACACGGCCATGCCGGTCAGGTCTTCGGCCCGGCCCATGCGACCATAGGGTACGCCAGCGGCCACTTCGCGTTTCTTCTGTCCGAGGGCTTTTCCTTCGTGTCTGGCAAAGAACGCATCTACACCGTCCCAGTGTTCGCCATCCACCACACCCGGAGCTATCGCGTTTACATTTATCCCATGTGGGATCAGGTTCAGGCCTGCAGACTGGGTCAAGGATATGATCGCGGCCTTGCTGGCGCAGTACACGGCAACCAGAGACTCTCCACGCCGCCCAGCTTGCGATGCCATGTTGATGATCCGACCTTTAGTACCATGGGCGATCATATGGCGGGCGACGGCCTGCATGGTGAACAAGGCACCGGCAACGTTGATGTCGAAGACACGCTCATAGTCGGCACGATCAATTTCAACAATCGGAGCGGCAGTGAAGATCGCTGCGTTGTTGATCAATATGTCGATCGGCCCGAAATGTGCCGTCGTGCGGGCGATGGCGTTGTCGATGCTCGGCTGGTTTGTCACGTCCATTTCCACGGCAAGAGCAGATGCGCCGATCTCAGTCGCGGCTTGTTGCGCGCGCTGGATGCCGATATCGGCTATGGCGACACGGGCTCCCTCCGCAACATAGGCCTTTGCAAAGGCCAGCCCTATGCCACGCGCGGCCCCAGTAATCAGGGCGGTTTTACCAGCCAGACGTGTCATCCGATCCGCAAGCCTTTCGCGTCGAACCGGTGGATCACATCAGCGCGCGGTGTCAGGTGAACGCGGTCGCCATGGCGGAAACCCACCTCGCCATCCGCGCGGACAGTGATTGTGTCGGCCAGCCCGGTTTCGTGGACATGGAAAAATGTATCCGAGCCCAGATGTTCAGAAACGCTCACCACCCCGGACCAGTCCCCTTCGGTGTCTGAGACTGTGATATGTTCAGGCCTTATTCCGATGGTCTGAGCACCGTATTTCGCGGCCTCTTCGCCCTCGATGAAGTTCATTTTGGGGGAGCCAATGAAACCCGCAACGAACAGGTTTCGAGGTGTCCGGTATAATTCCAGCGGACTGCCGACCTGTTCGATTACTCCGGCCTGAAGGACGACGATCTTGTCGGCCATCGTCATGGCTTCGACCTGATCATGGGTCACGTAGATCATGGTGGTCGCAAGGCGTTCGTGTAATTCGCTGATCTCT
This sequence comes from Ruegeria sp. BK1, assembly GCF_056535645.1. NCBI lineage: Bacteria > Pseudomonadati > Pseudomonadota > Alphaproteobacteria > Rhodobacterales > Roseobacteraceae > Ruegeria > Ruegeria sp. BK1. The sequence continues at coordinate 3,454,356 of NZ_JBQFIS010000001.1, forward strand.
AGCCGCATGCCGACCCGCAGCGCCGCGTCGAGGTTCGACAAAGGTTCGTCGAACAGAAATGCCGCTGGTTCGCGCACAATCGCGCGCCCGATGGCAACCCGCTGGCGTTGGCCGCCCGAAAGTTGTCCTGGACGGCGGTCCAGATAATCGGTCAGGTTCAGGACGCTTGCCGCGCCTTCGACGCGCTTGTCGATCTCGGCCTGATCCAGTTTCGCCATACGAAGGGGAAAGGCGATGTTCTTGCGCACGGTCATATGGGGATACAGAGCATAGGACTGAAACACCATCGCCAGCCCTCGTTTCGCGGGCGGGACATCGGTGGCGTCCGCGCCGTCAATGTCGATAGAGCCCGAGGTGATATCTTCCAATCCAGCGATCAGACGCAAAAGGGTGGATTTACCGCAGCCCGAGGGGCCAACGAAGACGGTGAACTCGCCATCTTCGATGGTCAGGTCCAGCGGCGGAATGACCTGCACATCGCCAAAGCTTTTGGTCACGGACTTGAGTTGAATACGTCCCATGTGTCGTGTTCCTTATTTCACAGCGCCGAAGGTCAGGCCGCGGACAAGTTGTTTTTGGCTAAACCAGCCAAGGATCAGAATTGGAGCGATGGCCATGGTCGAGGCAGCGCTAAGCTTGGCAAAGAACAGGCCCTCGGGGCTGGAATAGCTGGCGATGAAGGCCGTCAGCGGGGCCGCGTCGACAGCGGTCAGGTTGAGGGTCCAGAATGCCTCGTTCCAGGCCAGGATGAAGTTCAGCAAAACGGTTGAGGCGATGCCGGGGATGGCCATGGGGGTCAGGACGTAGAGGATTTCCTCTTTCAGCGTTGCGCCGTCCATCCGCGCGGCCTCCAGAATTTCGCCGGGGATTTCGCGGAAGTAAGTGTATAGCATCCAGACGATGATGGGCAGGTTGATCAGCATCAGGACAACCACCAGCCCTCCGCGTGTGTCCAGCAGGCCCAAACGGATAAACAGCAGGTAAATCGGGTAGAGCACGCCAACGGCAGGTAACATCTTGGTGGACAGCATCCACAGCAGAATGTCCTTGGTGCGCTTGGACGGCACAAAGGCCATGGCCCATGCTGCGGGTACCGCGATGATGACACCCAGAACAGTCGAGCCACCGGCGATAATGACCGAATTCCACAAGAACCGCATATAGTCCGAGCGTTCCTGCACGATGGCGTAGTTTTCCAACGTCCAGTTGAAGTTCAAGAACAGCGGTGGGTTGGCGATCGCCTGTGCCTCGGTCTTGAAGCTGGTCAGGATGGTCCACAGGATCGGGAAAAAGATCAGCAAGCCAACGGCCCAAGCGAGGGCGGTATTCAGCGATTTGCGGCGGGTTGTGACAGCGCGGGCCATGGTCTTACCTCCTCACGCGTCCAGGTTCTTGCCGACGATGCGCATCAGGAAGATGGCAACGATGTTGGCTAAGATGATTGCATAGACACCTCCGGCTGATCCAAGGCCAACATTTTGGCTTTCCAGCACCCGCTGGAAGATCAGGTAGGTAAGAGTGCGCGTGCCGAACGCGCCGCCGGTGGTCACGAAAATCTCGGCGAAGATCGACAGAAGAAAGATTGTCTGGATCAGGATCACAATGGTAATCGCGCGGCTCAGATGCGGCAGAATGATGTGGTAGAAGCGCTTCAGAACGGGGGCACCATCCATCTCGGCCGCTTCCAGCTGTTCACTATCCAGCGATTGGATCGCAGTCAGCAGGATGAGCGTCGCAAAGGGCAGCCACTGCCAAGACACGATCATGATAATCGAGGTCATAGACGCCTCGGACAACCATGAGATCGGCTCGGCCCCGAAAAAGCGCCACAGATGGGCCAACAGGCCGTTGACCGGGTCCATGAACATGTTCTTCCAGACCAGCGCAGACACTGTAGGCATGACGAAGAAGGGCGCGATCACCAGAATGCGGACAACACCTTGCCCCCACATCGGCTGATCCAGCAGCATCGCCAGTAGGATGCCCAGGATAACAGTAATGACCAGGACCCCTCCGACAATCACAAGCGTTGCCTGTACCGCGGGCCAGAAAGAGCTGGACGATACGAACCGAACATAGTTGTCGAACCCGACCCAGCCCAGATCCCCACCGCGCAGCGGCAGGTATTTCTTGAAAGAAAAGTACAGCGTCATCGTCAGCGGCACGAGCATCCAGCCAAGAAGCAGGACCACTGCAGGTGCCATCATCAGGCGAGCAACGGATCGGGAATGCTGGGTAGCCATGACGCAAGACCTCTCTGTTCAGGCATAACTCAGCCTGCGAGAAAAACGCGAGTTGTGGAAGGGGGGGAGCGGGGGGCAGATTACTGCCCGCCCGCGGGGAGAAAACCTCAGTACCCTGCGGCTTCCATCTCTTCGGCGGTGAAGGCCTGCGCTTTGGCAAGGGCTTCTTCAACCGTTTGCTGTCCGGCATAGACTGCCGAGAACTCTTGGCTGACCTGGGTCGCGATGCCTGCAAATTCCGGGATGGCAGCGAACTGGATGCCAACATACGGAACCGGCTTGACCGTGGGGTTGTTCGGATCAGCGGACAGGATCGAGTCCAGCGTCATCTTGGCAAAGGGAACCTTCTGGTATTCCGGGTTCTCATACAAAGAGGTGCGCGCACCAGGCGGAACATTCGCCCAACCTTCGTTTTCAGCCACCAACTCGATGTAGTCTTTTGACGTTGCCCATTCGATGAACTGTTTGGCCGCGTCTTCCTGCTGTGTACCAGCCGGAATGGCCAGTGCCCACGCCCAAAGCCAATTGGAGCGTTTCCCCAGTCCGGTATCGGGGGCCAGTGCAAATCCAACGCTATCCGCCACGGTCGAGTCAGTGGGGTTGGTCACAAATGACGCCGCAACGGTGGCGTCGATCCACATGCCGCATTTGCCCTGCTGGAACAGCGACAAGTTCTCGTTAAAGCCGTTGGTGGCATAGCCTGCAGGGCCAGATTCCGACATCATTTCAACGTAGAAGTTCAGCGTATCGGCCCATTCTGGCTGGTCGAACTGAGGCTTCCAGTCTTCGTCAAACCAGCGCGCGCCAAATGAGTTGGACATCGCAGTGATGAACGCGCCGCCTTCACCCCAACCGGCTTTGCCGCGCAGGCAGATACCGTTGATGTCAGCGTCACGGTCGGTCATGGCCGCCGCGGCCTCTTTGATGAATTGCCAGCTTGGCGCTTCGGGCATTTCCATGCCTGCTTTTTCCATCAGGTCGGTGCGATACATGATCATCGAGCTTTCGCCATAGAACGGTGCCGCATAGAGCGTTCCTTCATGGCTCAGACCACCCGACATCGCGGGTAGGATGTCACCGACATCATAATCTTCGGACAGACCATCCAGCGGAACCAGCCAGCCGTTCGCACCCCAGATCGGGGTCTCGTACATACCGATCGTCATGATGTCGAACTGACCACCCTTGGTGGTGATGTCGGTGGTCACGCGCTGGCGCAAAACATTCTCTTCCAGCGTCACCCATTCGACTTCAACGCCCGTCGCTTCGGTGAATTTGTCGGTATAACCCTGCATCCGGATCATGTCGCCGTTGTTCACGGTTGCGATCGTTATGGATTGTGCGTGGGCAGCTGCCGTTGCGACGAACGTTAGCGCAGTCGCCGCACGAAGTGCGTGTTTCAAGTACATCCCTGTCCTCCCTGAGCTTGGATGCTGTGCAGAGAGCCTAGTTCAGGATTTGTCGCGCCGTCAATAAAAACTTTACGCGCGTTAATTTTAGATCGTCATGCAGATTCCCTCAGCACCAATCGCGCAGGGAAGAGAGTTTCTGTTCGGCTCTCGAATTTCCCACCGTTTTCAATGAGTTCGAAAAGTGTTTCAACACTTCGCGCGGCCACATTGTCATAGTCATGCGCGGCGGTCGTCAGTGACGGGCAGGTGAATTTTGCAAACGGATGATCGTCGTTCGACGCCACCCGCAGTGTACAATCGTCTTTCCTACCAACGCGAATCCCCTGTTCGAAACACGCCGCCAGAAAGCCAATGGCCAATCGGTCATTGCTACACAGAACTGAATCCGTGCGCAGCTTGCGTTCATCCAAAGCCTTGAGCGCACCCTTTCGGCCAATCTCTTCAAAGGCCCAACCTGTGCCTTCGATTTTGATCACATGCGGCTCAAAACCCAGCCGATCCATTACGTTGACATAAGCCTTGCGTCGCTTGTTGGCATTGGGGTTCGCAGGTGTCCGCATTTCGAAAAACGAAGGCGGCTCGCCGGTGCGAGTCATGTATTCTACGGTCTGGGACACAAAGCTGAAATTATCGGACCCGATAAACGCTGCGCCCAATCCATCGAGGTTACTGTCGAACAGAACCGTTGGCACACTGGCGCAGAATTTCTCAATAGCGGACTTGTCTGAGATACGTCCCAAAGGCGCCAACAAAACGCCCGCGGGTTTCAAGGATTGTAAGCCGTCCAGGATTTCGTTTTCCAGTTTTTGTTCGCCATGAGAGCTAAACAGAAACGGGCGGTACCCGGCTGCGATACAGCTTTGTTCTAGATACCGCGCGATTTCAGCGAAAAACGGATCGGCCAGGTAGGGCACGACGATGCCGATATTCTTGGTCAGCTTGCGGTTCTGGTTCACAGCATAGATGTTCGGGCGATAGTCGAACTGTTCCAGCGCTTCTTCTATGCGTGCCCGTGTAGTTGGGCGAACGCTGTCTGGGTCGTGAAAGTACTTGGACACCGTGGGGCGCGAGATCCCGCTGAGGGCTGCGAACTCTTCCATATTCTTTATCTTGGTCATGCCAGTCTGCCTGCGTATCTCAGCCGCCTTGATCTTATCCTATTTTTACATATTCTTTGCGCGCGCTAAAAAGATCAATAGCAAGACAAGTTCCGGACTTTTGTGCAGGTAAGGGGTTTGAATGTATCTCGGGATCGATATCGGTACGTCAGCGGTCAAGCTTGTCTGCGCGGATTCCAGTCGAATTCTTTCAACGTCTTCGGTGAGTATAAAGACTTCCTCTCCTAAACCCGGTTGGTCAGAGCAGCACCCGGATCTTTGGTGGCAGGCGACACGCGACGCCTTAGGTCAAATTTCTGGGCAAGTTACGCTGTCGGAGGTGAAGTGCATCGGGTTGTCAGGTCAGATGCACGGGGCCGTTTTGCTGAGCCGCGATCTGCGCCCAATCCGCCCGGCAATCCTGTGGAATGACAGCAGGGCGGCGCGGGAATGCGACGATCTGCGACAGGCCTTGCCGCAGATTGGTCAAATCGCTGGGGTCCTTCCTTTGCCGGGTTTCACCGCACCTAAGGTTACATGGCTAAAACAGCATGAGCCAAAGCACTATGCCCAACTGGCCCACATCCTGCTCCCCAAGGACTACATCGGTTTACGGCTGCATGGTGAATTGGGAACTGATACATCCGATGCTGCCGGGACAATGTGGCTCGATCAGGCGTCGCGTGGCTGGCACGCCGGTATCGCCGAAGCCACAGATGTAGCTTTGGATTGGCTGCCGCAGGTATACGATGGTCATAGTGTCGTCGGGTCTGTGACACCACAAGCGGCGACTGAGACCGGCTTGAAACCCGGCACGCCAGTCGTTGCCGGAGGTGGAGATGCAGCAACCGGGGCGGTGTCTTTGGGCGCCACCGAACCGGGCCGGGGATTTGTCTCTTTGGGGACTTCTGGACAGCTGTTTGTGGCAGATCGAAGCTACAAGCCAAACCCTGAACGCTATGTGCATGCTTTTGCGCACACACTGTCCGACCGATGGTACCAAATGGCGGCGATGCTGAACGGCGCGCGACCAATTTCCTGGATAGGTGGCCAATTGCGGCTTTCCGAAGCCGAAGTTGTCGCGCTTGCCGAAACGGTCAGCGGGGACCGTGTGCCAATTTTTCTGCCTTATCTGACGGGAGAACGCAGCCCTCACGGCGATCCGCATATCCGAGCCTGTTTCTTTGGCCTGGAGGATTCCACAACGCGCGCAGACATCTGCCGTTCCGTGTTGGAGGCGATTGCTTTCTGCTTTGCCGATGCGGCGCAGAGTTTCGGTGACACTATAGAAGAATTGCCAGAGCTCGCAGCGATAGGAGGAGGCAGCAAATCAGATCTTCTGTTGAGATTGATTGCGACTGTGACCGGAAAGCCAATTGTGCGATCGACCGGAGCTGATGCCGGTCCGGCTTATGGTGCAGCTCGGTTGGCAGCTTGTGGTGATGGGGCTTTGGATTTAGCTGATCTTGCGCTTCAGCCACCAACATCGGACAGGTTCGAGCCCGCAGATATGCCACTATTGTTCAAGCGGTTGGCGCGGTTTCGGAAGCTTTATCAGGCAGTCAGTTTGGCGGAATAGGAGCCGTGTACTGTCACCAAAAACTCGGCCAACTGCCTGCGCTGCGGTGGGCTCGTTCCGATATCATCGAACAAGAAACGCATCAATGCGCAGGTAGCTGATGTTCTCATTCCCGACGCGCAACATAGGCATCCAGTTCTTTACAAACGACGCCGTCCAAATAAGGCGCTGCGAAAAAGATCCAATGTAAAACGGTCGCTGAGATAGCGCGCAACTGGTCCGACCCGCCGCATGGGCTGAAGCGCCTCATTGAACCGGTCTACTGATGTCCCGTCCGCATGTCGCGCCATCAACTGGTTTTGTGCGACCTTGGCGATGAACTTGCCATCGCAGATGGCCAGCCGACCCGTATCCCTGCCTCCGGAATGCAGCACCAGGTTTGGCCCCGAGACGTAAAGGTTGTAGCCGTTTCATAGCCCGATTGCGCGTCAAAAGGACTTCGGGGACACATGGTTAGAAGAGGTTCGCCAAGGCACGTCGAGTTTGCATGCAGGCTGACCGATTGCTGTCGTGATCAAAGCGACCTCGGGGATGCCTGTCATTAGTGTGCTGGATTTTTTCGAGATCGAGTCGGTATATTGCCCATACATCGCAGGGGTTCCGAAGCGGTAGTGCTGAAGATAGGCGATCGCGTCAGGGTCCAGCACTTCCAGCGGTTTCAAACACGCATGCAGCTGGCGCAAGGCGTGTCTGCACTGCTTTCTGGGCTAATACCCGTGCGGCGCGCCTTGATCGTCCCTCTACACGCGGCATGAAACGCCGCCGTCGACGGTAATTTCAGTGCCGGTGATATAGGACGCATCATCACTGGCCAGAAACACGGCTGCGTTGGCCACATCCCACGGGGTGCCCACTCGGCCCAGCGGAATGCGTGCTGCGCGCTGCTTGTCCAGCGCATCCCAGTCAATTGCCTCGGGGTCTTCTGCATTCTGTTCGGTGATATCGCGCGCCATTGGTGTGTCGATAAAGCCCGGCAGAATCGCGTTTGCGCGGATTCCATGTGGTGCCATTTCCGCTGCCAGATTGCGGGTGAAGGAAATGATCGACCCTTTGGTGGCATTATAGCCAATATAGGGCGTGCCCAGATAACGCAGCCCGGCGATCGAGGAAATGTTGGTCACAACTCCCCCCTTGCGATCCACAAAATGAGGCAGAACATGCTTTGTTGGCAGAAAGACCGCCTTCATGTTCACATGCACCAGCATGTCCCAATCCTCGACTGTGCTGTCCATGGCGCCGCCGGTTTTCAGGATTCCGACATTGTTTTGCAAAATGTCGATCTGGCCGAATTCGGACAGGCATTGAGTAATTGATGATTGAACCTGATCTTCCTGCGTGACATCGGCGGCCATCGCAACGGCGCGGCCCCCTTCGGCACGGATCAGTTTGCAGGTTTCCTCAGCCGCGGCCAGATGCAAATCCAGGGCACAGATCCGTGCGCCTTCCTGCGCGAGACGAATGGCGGTGGCTTTGCCGTTGCCCATGCCACCCTTCATGGATCCCGCACCCGTCACCAGGGCGACTTTTCCTTCCAACCGTTTCATCAGTCATCCCTCATTGGATTGCAAAAAGGCATTCATACCGCCGTCAACGGCGATCAATTGCCCGTTGATGTAAGAGGCGGCCTCGGACATCAGAAAAGCCACAGGTGCCGCGATTTCCGCTGGATCCGCCCACCGCGCTGCTGGTGTCCGGTTTTCAATTCGGCGCACGAAACCTTCGTCGCCCAAGATTTTGCGGTTCATCTCGGTCAGGACATAGCCGGGTGCAATGGTGTTGGCGCAGATGCCGTCCGTACCGAAATCCGCCGCTAGCGACCGAGTCAAACCTGCGACGGCCGCTTTGGACGAGGCATAATTGCCGACCCCCGGTCGCGGATGTGTGGCGGCAATGGACGGGATCGAAACGATCCGCCCGCGCTGAGGCCCTTGATTGGCACGCATCACTCGGCCTGTTTCACGCGCCAGTAAAAAGGGTGCAAAGACATGCAGATCATAGATCGAGCGGTAGTCACCAACCGTCTGGTCCAGTACGTGCCCGTGATTGGTGATTCCGGCATTGTTAATCAGACCCCAGATCGGGCCGATACCCTGCACCCAATCGGTGCAGGCGTCGAAATCGGTTAGGTCAAAAGCGGCCGTTCGGACAGTTGCTCCATCGGCGCGTAAGCCGTCTGCTGTGGCTTCGAGGGCCTCGCCGTTGATGTCTTGTAGGCACAATTGCGCACCTTGCGCGGCGCAGGCATGTGCCATCGCCGCACCCAATCCGCGTGCGGCCCCGGTGATCAGAATGGTTTTGCCAGCCAGCGAGAAATTCGGCCCTCTCATGAGGCGAGGGCCGCCTTATCCGCCGCAAGCGCGGTATTCACCGCAGGCATGACCTGATCGCAGAACACCTCGAGCGAGCGCAGGGTGTTGGCAAAGGGGATCGAAGCAATCTGCATGAAGACGCTTAGATGCGTGATGCCAAACTCGCGCGCTTCGGCCACGAGACGTTGCGTGATGTCTTCGGCATCGCCAATGATGGCGCGCTGCAGAACCGTGTCGATATCCGGTTCGTTGTCGAAGGGCACGATCTTGAGGTCCGCGCCCTCCATCAGCGGTTCGGCGCGGCGCATGTTGTTGGCCATGCGGGCATGGATCAGCACCTGCTCGGCTGCCGCACGGGCATCGTCTTTGTCCTGAGCGACATAGACATAGCGCTGCACCGCAAAGGGGAAATCATCCCCCGTCAGGCCGTTCTCGATGCGCGTTTCCTTGTACAACCGCCGCGCAGTGCCCACGATCGCGTTTGGTCCGATAGCCGGCGTGGTCAGCGTTTCGGCCCCGTAGTCGATCATCTTCTGGCGCATCTCTGGTGCGTTTCCGACGGCAAAGGTGCGGATACGATCTTGAACCGGAGCGATGGACAGGGCCGCGTCGCTGATCTGAATGTGGTCGCCCTGAAAGTCGATCACGCCGCCATAGACGCCCTGTTCGATGCAATCCCAGATTTCCAGCCCGCGCATCAGACGGTCGTCGATATCGAATCCGAATTTCTTAAATTCGCGGGGCTGATAGCCAGTGCCCAGACCTAGAACCAGACGGCCCTCGGTCAGTTGATCTGCTAGGCAGATATCTTCGACCAAACGCAAGGGTTCGTAGAAAGGCATCACCACCACCGCAGGGCCGACCTTGATCCGTTTGGTGTGGGCAGCCATGTTCGCGGCTGTCATCAGCGGCGAGGGCGAGATGCAATAGTTCGATAGGTGATGTTCGGCGAACCAGGCGACGTCAAAGCCTGCCTCATCCACCATTTTCGTCATGGTGCGCATCTGGTTGAACACATCCGCATGCGACGAGCCATCAACAGGCTTGGTCATCAGGTTGAACAACGAAAATTCCATGTCGTTGGGGCTCCGGTCTGGCTACATCACTTGGTCTGTGCAGTTTGTCGGAAAGCTGGCAAAGCACCAAATGTTGAATCCTTTACCAGTGGCAAAGAATTTCTTATGGAGATTGTGCCTCCTTCCGCAACCAAGTCAGAAAGGCCTGAACGCGCGGTTGTTCTACCCGCCGTTCGGGGCAGATAAAGTGGTAGGAATACGGCCCCTTGACCGGTTCGAATGGCAATTGCACCAAAGCCCCCGAGACCAGCAGATGCCGGGCAATCACATCGCGCACAACGCCAATGCCTTGACTATAGAGAATGGCGTTCACCGTGGCACTGCTGTCGCCGAAAAAGGCCCCCCGTTCGAACGCCGCAGGATCACCGCCATTTTTCTCGATCACAGCGCGCCACTCGCTGTAATTTGTGTCGTGCAGAAAGGGGCGATCCGCCAGCGCATTGATGTCCGACATGTCGCGCAACGTTTCGGCCGTTTGCGCAGAGGCCACAAGTATGTGCTTCTCGCCGAATAGGCGTTCCTCGTACCCGTCCTCGTACCCGCCTGGCCCCCAACGAATGGCGACATCTGCATCCTCTTGGCCAAAGCCTGTCTTTGCCACGGTCGACAGAGTGATCAAATCGACCGTAGGGTTGGCCGTCACAAACCGGTGCGCCCGCGCGGCAAACCATGTCGACGCAAACGAGGGCAGCAGACTAACCGTCAGCGTCGTCCGCCCGGCGTCCGGGGCCAGGTTCTGTACGCTTTCCCCCAGCGTATTTAGGATCTCGGCCACGTCTTCGGCAAATTGTTCACCTTGTTCGGTCAGCAGGATCATGTTGTTGCGGCGACGGAAGAGTTTGACGCCTAGTCGATGCTCCAACAGCTTGACTTGCTGGCTGACAGCCGGTTGTGTCAGGTTCAGTTCCGCTGCGGCCAGCGTAAAGCTCTGCAGCCGCGCGGCGGCTTCGAATGCGATCAGGGTCTGCAACGGCGGCAGCGGGCGACGCATTCGATTGCTGTCAAAGCCAACTGGTTCCAGTTTCGACAAAGCACCGGGGCGAAGATGATCCAGTTTGTTTCGAAGGGCGCGTCGCATCACAGGCCTGCATAAGTTTTTGTTAGGCAAAGCTTAAGCAATTCGTTCTTGTATTCAAGGCGGTCGCCGCCACAGAAATGCCTGAGACCGACGGAGGCGACATGCTGGACCCTACTGAATTTACATCCGCAATGCGCAAGGCGGTGACGCCTGTGTCAATTGTCACTACCAGCGGCGAGCACGGCCCGCATGGCGCGACCGTCAGCGCAGCCTGCTCCCTGACGGCAGCACCACCTGCAGTGCTGATCTGCATCAACAAGAAAAGCCGCATTCTGGGCATGATTGAGGAACACGGGATCTTTTGCGTGAACTATGTCGCGCCTCAGCATGACATGCTGGCGCTTGCGTTCGCCGGTGCCCCCGACCTTATGGATCAGCGTAGTTTTACCTCTGAACATTGGACGATTGACCAACGGACGAGCCTGCCGGTCCTGTCAAATGCTGCCGCAATCTTCACATGCCTGCATATTCAGACAGTCTCATTCGGCACGCACCGCATTCTGATCGGCAAGGTCGAACGCGCCGAAAGCTCTGAGACTAAACCGCTGGCGTATTGGAATGGCGATTTTCGTGAGCTGACCTATCCCAAATAGACCGGCGACCGAAGGAATTGGAGGTTATGCCTGTTCAATACTGTGCAATCCTTTGCGTTGTGTTCAACGTCCGCAGCGTTGAGGTACTCTGGCGAATGACCGAAATGGGCCGATCCTTGATCCTAAGGGGCAAAGTTATCTTGGCCATTGTTATAAACCCTTCAGGCCAGCAACGATCCCAAAGTAATTGATACTGTGGTTCGTACGAGTGTCCGACCACATCCCCCGGTTTTGTCCGATCAGATTCAAGTTTCGGTGTTGACCCTGTCAGATACACAACGGTCTTACTCGCCCCATCCACCAGCACCCTCGGTGTATTTATCACCGCATCTTGTCTAGTTTGACTATTCCGAGACCTCGTGCGTCGAAAAGGCATCCGCGTAGTCGGGATGCCAGCGTGAAAGAGCCGGGCGATTGTTGATGATATCGCCCATGGCCCATTCAACCCGTTTGCGGTCGCGTTCTTCTGACACATCGTTGTCAGGGCAGAGGATATAGAAGCCCCCGTCCGACATGCGCCTCAGCAGATAGTCAACGGCCTCTTCGCTTGTCCAGGCTGCGGCAGGTTTTTCCGGCATAAACTTTTCAATCATACCGGTATAGGTAAATCCCGGCACAAACAGATGGGCGGTGATATCCGCTTCGGCCTGCCGCAAGTCATGCGCAAGCATTTCTGTCATGACCTTCACAGCAGCTTTGCTGGTATTGTAAGCGGGGTTCCCGGGTGGTGTGGTGATGCCCTGTTTTGACCCAGTGTTTATCACTACTGCCGGACGCGCTGCCTTAATCATACGCGGCAGAAAAGCATGGACACCGTTCATGACGCCAAAAAGATTGACCTCAAACAATTTGCGCCAGTTTTCCGCGTTTTCCCAACTGCCGGACGGCACTGCGATACCGGCATTGTTCATCAGGACAGCCACCTCACCGAGCGCAAAGACCTGATCTGCCAAGGCATTCACAGCTTTGGCATCGCTAACATCCGTCGGAACCGCCTGAACAATTGCAGACGCCCCAGCCTGATCGCGCAATTCTGCCTCAGCTCTGTCCAAGGCCTCGCCCGCCAGATCGACCAGCACAACCCCCAAGCCGTCTTGAATAAATCGTTGGGCCGCGGCCTTGCCGACACCGCTTGCGGCCCCGGTTACAACAGCCAGGCCACCTTTTTCGATTGCTTTTCGGTACATGGAGCATCCCTTTTTTCTGCGAATGACTAAAGGGTCCTTCAGGGCGCCATCTTTTGCTTGAGGCCGTCAATGAACGTCTCGTCATCCTGTTGTTTGCGCGCGTTCAGCAATTCTTCGGCATCGGGCCCTGCGCGAAAACGCAGGCGGCTTCCGGTCTCGTTGGCCGCATCCCAAATGACTTGCGCGACCGTTTCTGGTTCAGAAGGGCTCGCGGCTAGTTTGCCAAAAAGACGCCCCATGGCTTCGGCCATAGGCGCGTAGTCCGGCAGGTTCTCATCCATCGCGAAATCGAAAGAGCTGCCGCCGAAGTTCGTCCGTATCATGCCCGGTTGGACAATACGGACTCGAATGCCGAGGGGTTCTAATTCGTAGTGCAGCGCCTCAGACAGCCCTTCTACTGCGAACTTGGTACCATGATAGAGCGCGCCAAGCGGAAATGTAATCTGTCCTCCGATGGACGAGATATTTATGACCGTGCCTGACCGGTTCTGGCGGAAATGAGGCAGAACCGCTTTGGTCACTTCCATCAACCCAAGCACGTTGGTGTCAAACTGACGTCGGATGCGATCCATCGAAAAGGCCTCTAGTGCACCGTAGGCGCCGTAACCCGCATTGTTCAACAAAACATCAATCTGGCCAAACCGTTCGATGCCATCGCGAACGGCCGTTGCAATTGAGCCCGCATCCGTCACATCCAGTTGGGCCAGATGCACGTTTTCCGAAGCCCCAAGATCGGTGCTGCCTGCAGGGTTGCGCATAGTGGCGACGACATTCCAACCATTCGCTTGGAAATGTCGGGCGGTTGCTGCGCCAATACCGGATGACGCCCCGGTGATCAGAATGGTTTTCACATTGTTGCTCCGCAAGTTTATAAGCATACAATAGTGACAAAAAAGAGGATGTATCTTTCTATATCTTCCAATTTTCTTGCCTAATTCTCCACAAGTAAGCGTTTTCAGTAATAGTCATTTTTATTCCGTGCTAGCGATGAGGGCAGACTGGAGGCATTCATGAGACCTCATACACTATTGGACTATGTTCGGGATCTGCTTGACCACGCGGGCGTCGCGCAGGGTGTCTTGACACATAAGGAAAGCGGGGCGGTTTTTCTCACCCATCCTTCGACCACTCAACATGACGCAAATGTCTACCGCCCGCTGTTGTGCGCGGTTTTACAAGGCGCCAAAGAGGTTGGGACCAGTACCAGAACGCTCTCCGTACAGGCAGGGCAGTCGCTGATCGTCAGCAACGCACTGCCGGTTGTCTCAAGGATTACCGAGGCCACACCCGAACGTCCCTACGTTGCGCTCGTGTTCCCCCTTGATCTGGATCTCGTGCGCGGTCTGGCATCCTCACTGCCTCAATCTTCTAGTAAACGCGTGTCGGATCCATTTTCGATCTGCCTAGCTGAAACCGATGATGACATGAAAAGCGCCCTGTTGCGGTATTTTCAGCAGTGCGAAACTGAAGAGACGCGTCACATGCTGTCACCGATCACGGCTAGGGAAATCCATGCCCGCCTGCTGATCGGGCAACATGGCGGCACGCTTCAAAAACTGGTGTGGCACGAAAACACGTCTAGCAGGATTCTCGCGGCGACACACGAAATCCGGTCAGATCTGGCCAATCCTCTTGTTGTCGGCGAGCTTGCCGGGCGTGTAGGTATGAGCAGTTCGGCCTTCTTCGAGCAGTTCAAGGCGGTAACGGGAACATCACCGCTACAATACCAGAAAGACCTGCGTTTGCTTCATGCCCGCAATGAGCTTCAATCTACCGGAGCAAAGATATCAGAGATTGCCTACGGGGTTGGATATGAAAGCCCAGCCCAATTCTCAAGAGAATATGCCCGCAAGTTCGGGCGCTCTCCAAGACAAGATCGGATTTTCGAAACTGTTCAATAGCCCTGCAGGAAAAACGCAAACGCCAAGCCATGTAACGAGCCAAACTTTTCGGGCCGGTCAATTTCCGATAGCGGTCGTTTTAGTTACCGGCGAATTGGCAAGTTGTCCGCAATTCGGTCTTTGGCTGATATTGCGCGCGCAGCATGCGGTTGGTTTGCTAGGCCGCGCCGCAGTATGGGGTCAATGGAGTGAAGGTCTGATTTGGACGGAAAGCTGACATTTGCTACGTCTGCTAAGAGTAGGGGCCGTTGAGGTGAAGCGAACACTTAGTCTGAACCATAACAGCCAAATTGGTTAGACTATCAGTAGGGCATCCACTGTCGAGATTTCGCGACATCCGATAAACTGCGAGCAGGAGGGTCCTATGCAGCGCCGACTCGCCGCGATCATGGCTGCCGATGTCGTTGGGTATTCGTCGTTGATGGGCAGCGACGAAACAGGGGTATTGTCCGCTCTCAAGACGTTGCGCATAGAGATTTTTGATCCCACAATTGCGAGACATCACGGGCGCCTCGTCAAGTTGATGGGGGATGGTGCTCTTGTCGAATTTGCTTCGGTTGTCGATGCCGTTAACTGTGGTGTCGAGATCCAGCGGGCAATGGCTGAGGCTGCTCCTGGCCTCGCCAACGGGTCGCGATTGCAACTTCGGATCGGGATAAACCTCGGTGATGTCATGATCGCTGATGGAGACCTGTATGGTGACGGGGTGAATGTTGCCTCTCGCATTGAAGGCCTGGCGGATCCAGGGGGCGTCGCAGTTTCTGAGAGTGTCGCGCAGCAAGCAATGGCAAAGGTAGATGCCGAGTTTGAGGATCTCGGCCCCAAAACCCTAAAGAACATCGCGGAACCGGTTCGGGTTTTTCGCGTCATGCCTGACGGAGCACCCGCCTCTGAACAGCGATCCAACAAACTTCCGTTGATGACCGGTGCATCGGTGTTGGTTTGTCTGGGCGTTGCAAGCTTGATTGCGTGGTGGATCAGCTTTGATCACGAGCCGTCCGATGCCATGACCTTTGATGAAGCCGCTCTGTTGTCAGAGCCAACAGGTCCGACCGTTGCGGTTCTGCCGTTTCAAAACCTTAGCAATACGGACGCCCGCGATTTGTTGGCTATTGGCATTGGCGAAGACATCATCGTTGAGCTGGGGAGCTACCAGGACCTCAATGTATTGTCCCGCCAATCCACCCATTCTTTTGGGCCGGGCGAAAGTGACCCGAGCAGCATCCGGCAGAAATTCGGCGCGGACTATGTGCTGGAGGGTTCCGTCCGGCAGGTTGCAGATCGTCTGCGCGTGACGGCAAGACTGATAGACACAACCTCGGGGCATCAGGTCTGGTCTGGGGCGTATGATGAAAGTCTTACGACTTCAAACATTTTAGACGTTCAACTGAGCATCACCGAAAAAGTTGCCTCTGCTCTGGGTGACGCAGGCGGGGCGATCAAGCGCATTCACGCAGGTCATGCGCGTGCGAAACCTCCGGAACTTCTCTCGTCTTATGAATGTTCCTTGCTGCGCGTTGGTTTTCTGAACCGACGAGATATGCAAGAGCGCGTCCGGGGCTGTATTGTGCGGGTTGTCGAGGACGAACCCGAGTATTGGCGCGGGTGGGCGCAATTGGCCGAGGCACTGCTGACCGATGTGAAGCTTTTTACCGGGCTTTATCCAGGGACACAGGACCAGAAAATCCAACGCGCGGAAGAGGCCGCGCGGAACGCGGTGTCGCTGAACCCGTATTCTGCGCGCGCTCATTTCCTTCTGGCGCTTGTGCTTCAGATTCAACGCGATCTTGACGGGTTCTTCTCGTCCGCCGAAACAGCACTGGCATTGGGAACCGATCGCTATCTGCAAGGGCAAATCGGCTATGAATTCATATGGTCCGGTCGTCTGGATTTTGGGGCTGCGCTTGTCGAAAATGCAATCGCGCTAGACCCAAATGCAGCAGACCCAAACTGGTATCAGGCGCTGGCCGAGTATCATTTCCTGAACGGAGATTACGAAGCAGCGCTGAAGACCTATCGCAAGGGTGCACAGCCAGACGTCTGGTGGTCGGTTTCTATTGAGGTTGCAATTCTGGCTGAACTGGGTCCTCGAGACGCAGCCATTTCCGCGCGAGACAGGCTCTACAAAATTCGTCCGGGGATAAAAATTGCCGACATTGTCTGGATGTATCGGCGCTTTGCGCGCCCGGATCAACATATCCTGCCTTTTGTCGAAGCTTACAGAGCTGTGGACATGCCTGAAGGACGGTTTGCCCCGCTGCGGGAGGATAGTGCAGGCTGACCGCTACGATGCGGTCCTGCATGGAGTAGCATCAAGCCTGGCGCACCTTCTCATTCGGGCACCCCAGCCCTTTGTAAGCTTGCGAGCCAGATCCGTTGGTTTTCGAGGTGACTTTTTTCCCGCGAATTACCTGTTGCCAACGCGCCCAACTGCCGGGCTGCACCAAGTGCTTCTTCACAACGTTCCACATTAAACTCAGATGAATTCGCACCGAAGTACCTCTTGATCTGCAAAATCATCTCGCCGTTCTGGAGCGAGAAACTGGTAGTCCGTTTCGTACGACGCTTCCGGCAGATCAGTACGGAATGATCATGGATGTTGTCCAGAGCGTGAACATGCCGACGTGCGCGCTGCGCCAAATGCTAAAGACATACGTGACCGAGGTCGGTTAAGCATACTGGAAACGGACGATCGTGGTCCCACATGGCGGTTGGCCGCAGCTTGCCGGGGCGTTTCGGCACTGCCGGACATGATCGATGACTGGTTGGATCAGCAACGACAAAAACCCATCGAAAGCGGGAATTCTTGCTGAAAAATCCGAATTTCTGGGCGCAAAATGCGCCTGATGTCTTTGCAGCGCTCAAAAAGAACCGGGCCAACTCAGCAGTGCCAGTTGTCGAAAGCGCCAAATTCAGTTTGGCAGCACTCATAGCAATCGCGGTTCTGACAATATTTGAGACTCATGTCGATTTCGCTAAAGGCACCCAAATATTCTGTTTTCCAGATGGGCGCGAAAGGTTAACTTCACCTATCAACTGGTCCTGAAGTCGCCGCTATTGGGTTAGAATTAAGTGACACGATTTCCCACTTGTTAAGGAAGCTGCAGTAGCCCAGCACCACAGACCAAGCCGCCGGTCTCCTTCTTGCGTCCGCCTTCGAGACATGTCCGACAGCTAAGGTACACCATAGGCGGGCGACGGTTATTCTCTGCTGAGTCGACGCAATAGTTTAACTCCAACTGAAACTGGTATTCGTACTTTAAACAAATTCAGAGGCACGAGGCCGTCGTAAGCTCTTCTCTATCTTGTGTTGACCCGGGTGAAAGTTCAGAAGTATCCACTTGTTCGGCGCAAACGAAAATTTCTTTTGATCGAGGCGAAAACAGTGGTCGCGGTCACCGAAAACCTGGCTTTGAAAAAGCTATTCTCGGACCTTATACGCCTCGATTTCATTGGATAAACCGCGGATTGAGTGACAGCCGGCTGATTGCATATGGTGTGGCATATGTTCTGCGACGCTCTGCGTCACCAGTAACTTTTCATCCAAATTCTTACATAGCTCCTGAACTCGACTGGCCACATTCACAGCTTGTCCGACAACTGTGAAATCCAAGCGATCCGGACTGCCGATGTTGCCAAAGGTGACGCGACCGAAATCAATGCCGACTACGAATTCTATTGGCTCTTTTCCCGTGTCGGCGGCTGTTTCGTTGTAGACTCTCAGGGTGGTTAGGGCTTGTTCTGCAGCTAGCACCGCAGATCTACACGAGGTTTCCGCGTCGTCATCAATGTTGAAAACTGCAAGTATGCCATCCCCCATGAACTTGAGAACGTCACCGCCCTGATCTTGGATGGGCGACACGACCATTTCGAAATACTCACCCATCATGGCAAGCAAAGCGTCTTCGGACCAGGATGAGGCTTTGCTGGTGAAGCCACGAAGATCCGCAAATAGGATCGCGGCTGAAACTGTTCTGTGTTCTCCGCGCTTTATGTGGCCCTGATCAATCTCTTCGGCGGGACCGTGCCCCAGATAGGTTTGCAGAAGGCTTTTTTGCGAATGACGCATTGCGATGGGTTCCAAAGCAGCGGCAAGTGCGTATCGCGTGTCTTCGATGTATCGGATATGCGCGTCCGAAAACCCAGCATCTGCGTCCGAGGTGAAGCTGGTGCCCTGAACCGAACCGTTGCCATGCTCCAGCGGGATGGCCAGAAAATCTGTGGCACCTGCTTCGGCCAACTCGGCATAGACCGGATGTTCTTCCAGAACGTCTAGATCGGTCAGGCGTTTGCGCAATGGGCGCCGCTGCGTGACGACATATTCAAACGGGCTGCCGTGCCATGCACTTGTTGCCAGAACCGTGGTCGGTACGGTGTAGCGGCGGGTTTCTTCCGGCGTCCAGATGATGCCCCACGCGCTAAGCAAAGGGTTCGAGTAATTCTGGGCGATCCTTGCGCGGGCTAGGGGTACGCCAAGCGCCACCAATCCTTCGCAATACCCTTTGACAATGAGACCCTCGTCGCCCAGCAGGCGACCATCGGAAATCAACCAGTGTTTCAGGTGATCAGTCTCGGTCATCGTGGTCTCACACTCTTGTTCCGCGCTGATACTTTAGCTGTCATTGGTCGCGAAAGAACCCACGCCGGCTGAAAAACTCATGCCTTTCTGCCAGACGCGGGATACGTCGGCTTCAGCTCACCGCCGCCGCCAGCGAGGGGTCGTCTTCTAGTTGCTTAAGCAATCGGGCTTGTCTCACTCTTGGATCCAGTTCGGGATCACTCGTATAAGCCAGCATAAGGGGCACATTCTCGTCAATCTGATCCTGAGTTGCCACCGCCATGCCGTGAGCCACGAACGGGCGTAGATATGTCATGCCTGCTAGGTTCGCCGTCTGTTGGAACGGTTTCAGAAACTCAGCCATGGAGAAGTTGTTGTATCCACCTGCGTGATAGCTGTGCTCCGGGCCACCGGTTGAGACGAGGATCAACAGCTCGCGCCCCTTCAACCGGTCCCCGCCCGGCCCGTAAGCGAACCCATAGTTCAGCACCTGATCCATCCAAGCCTTCATCACCGGCGGTGCGGAATACCAGTAGAATGGAAATTGAAACACGATCCGGTCATGCGCCAGCAAGAGGGCCTGTTCGGCTTCTATGTCAAAACGCATCTCGGCACCACCAATGGCGGTCAGATCTCGGGTCGTCACGTTCGAAACATCAGAAAGTGCGTCGAACCATGCGCGGTTGATGCGCGATTTGCTCAGGTCCGGATGGGCGGTCAGTACGAGGGTTTTCATGTATCAGCCTCTTGCAAGAATTTTGCGGAATAATGGGTGATTAGCGGGCGGCCGTCGGCTCGGGTTTCAAAGCGCCAGTCTTCCTGAACGCTGGCTTCAATGAGGTCGCCCGCAACGGTCGTGGCGCGAAACAGAACTTCAAACCGTGCGGCACCGGGCTTGATTACGATCTTGCTGACGTGATGCTCGGTCGGGCGCTGCAAGGTTTCCAACACGCCCCGATACCAGGCCCGCACGCGGTCATGTCCGCCAAGTGCGGTGTCGATGTCAGGCGTATCCCACTCTACGTCTGGATGGAGGTCAGGCAGGAACGCGTCGATCGGATCCAGCCTGTCGAACCGGGCAAACCAGTCGGCGATGAAACCGCGGATTTCGGGGTAATCGGTCACTTGAACCACCTGTTGGTAGTTCACTTAGCCAGCCGCTCAGGGACCGGAGCCAGCGAGTACTGGGACCAGAAAAACGTGTTTGCCGCATCCTGATCGGCGGACAGGTTGGTTGCCTCGACGATCTTGCCATTCTCGATCCGGTAGACGAGCGCCCAGGTCGTATCGACATTCGGTTTGCCGTCGGCGTTCGACCAGCCGCGGTGGATATCAACCACATGGGTCTCATCCGCTCCGAAATAGATGGGTTCGGCCTGAAATCCGGCGGTGCCCAGCTGTTCGAAAAACGCCAGTACTTCATCCCGACCGGTCTTGGTTCCGGACAAGGGATGGCGGCCCGGGATGTGCCATTTTACGTTCTCGTCCATCACGGCTGCGATGCCGTTCAGATCGTTGGCGCCATAGGCGGCGAAGAAGTCCTGTACGACCTTGATATTGTCTTCGGGGGATGCGGCCATGGCGATCTCTCCTGTGATCAGAGCGGCGGTGAGGGCAGCAACTTTGGTCAGAGTTTTCATCTTGTGTCCTCTTGAATACGTGGTGACACAAAGTTAATAATTTTCATTGCGCGTGATAATTGACCAAGTTGGCATTACTTTCATGTATCATATCGAATAATGAGGTAGTTCGGAGATATGATGCGCCTGCCACTTGCCACGCTTGAAATCTTTACGGCCATCGCGCGCCACGGATCGCTACGTGCTGCGGCCGATGCGCTGGGTATCAAGCCGTCAACCGTTAGCCATCAATTGAAATCGTTGGAAGATCAGTTGGGCACCGCGCTTTTCATTCGGACAACACGCTCGATCAGCCTGACCGAGGCCGGACGCGCCCTGATCCGTGGCGCTGGGCCTGCCTTTGATCAACTCTCTGAGGCCGTCGAAAGCGCGCGCAGCACCGGTCACGCCGCGCGGGGCACGTTGAAACTGGCGATGCCCGAGTTTGCCTATCACCTCTTTGTTGGTCCGATCCTCAACAGTTTCTGCGCCGCGTATCCCGAGATCGAGTTGGAGCTGTCGCTAACGGATGCGCTGTCAGACATACTGGGCGAGGAACTGCACGCAGGTTTCCGTCTGGGGGATCGTGTGGCGCAGGATATGGTGGCAGTGCGGTTGACGCCGCCGCTTCCGGTGACCGTTGTCGGCAGTCCGGACTACTTGGCGGCACGAGGCATCCCGGACACACCACGTGATCTTCTGGGGCATACTTGTATCCGCTACCGGTTTCAATCCTCGGGCCAGATTGCGCCGTGGAGTTTTCAATCGAGCGAGGGAGGGTATGACGTCGATGTGCAGGGCAACCTGATCGCCAACGCCCTTCCAGCCTCCGTCGATCTGGCTAAGCGAGGGCTGGGCCTCGCCTATACATTCAAGGCCTATGTCGGCACCCAGATCGCTGCGGGAGAGTTACAACCGGTTCTGGACGACCACTTGGGACCCACCCCTGGCTTTTTCATGTATTTCCCACGCGAGTATAAATCCATGATGCCCCTAAGGCTGTTCATCGACCACATAAAGCGCCAGCAAAGCGTTTGACCCTGCGCGCGCAGACCCCACATATCGAATAGTGCCAGCCGGAGCCGCTCTTTGCCCCTAAGATACGCTGATATCTACCCGTCAGAACCGTTGCTGAACAGCGATGCGATGCAGCGCCCTTCGGCGGCAGGTTTGATGTCAGTGCGGTATTTTCGCGCCGAACCCGATCGGATGCCGGAAGAGGTGTTTTCGGAACACCACGTCCTTCTGAACCTGCAGGTAAAGGGGCATCGCGTGCAAAACTGGCGGGACGGCACGCTGCGGGATTTCACCTTTTGCAAAGATGAGGTCATCGTGACCCCGGCAGGCATGCGGTCGGGTTGGCGGTGGTACGGGCAGTCCGACGTGATCGTGATTACTTTGCATCCGGACAAGGTTCAGCGATTTGCGCAGTCTGAACTTGGTATGCTGCTGGCCCCGGAGCAGTTTCACGACCAGCCGCAGTTTTCTGATCCTGACCTATGTGCTGCGGGCGTCATCCTGCGCGACGCGCTTGCGACCGACGATATGTCCTCGGCGGTGATGTTCGAAGCCATGAGCCGGGTTTTTCTGGTCAAACTGCTGCAGAAATACGGCAAACGCCGCGCCGAAGAGGTTGAGCTGTCCTCGCGCTTTACCTCTCAGCACTACCAACGGGTGCTGGCCTATGTGCAGGACCGTTTGGACCAGACGATCACCGTCGATCAATTGGCGTCTGAGGCGGGCATGAGCCCCTCGCATTTCGCGCGGGTGTTCAAGGAAACGCTGGGTTCGACCCCCATGCAATATGTCATGGCCTACCGGGTCGAGCAGGCGATGAAGATGATCGAAGACCCCGCGCGCCCTCTGGGCGACATCGCTTTGGCCTGCGGGTTCTCGGATCAAGCGCATTTCACGCGCAGTTTCAAACAGGTGGTGGGCCAGACCCCGCGCGCGTTCCGTGCAGCGCGGGCTCTCTGAAGCAGAATCTTTCAAAAACGCGGCAGTCCGGTGCAAGTATCCCTGCCGCCGGCGTCGTATCTCAGGTGTCATCGGGCGTATGCCCATCCAGACAGATTTTGGGAGATACCGCTATGAACACCCTTGCTATGAACACTGCTGCCGCGTTGATGGCGTCGACAGCCGCCGTTGCGCAGGTGGAAACCCGCACCGTCACCTTTGAGAACGAAGGCGCCACCCTGTCCGGCACTTTGTATTTGCCGGAAGAGCGCGGAGCCGAGCCGCTGCCGACCGTCGTCGTGACCGGGGCCTGGACCTCGGTTCAGGAACAGATGCCCGCCAACTATGCCCGCGAGATGGCCGAACGCGGTTTTGCGGCCTTCACCTTCGATTTCCGCGGTTGGGGCAAATCGGGTGATCTGCCGAACAACGTGCGCTTTGTTGAAAGCCCCGAGGCCAAGACATCGGACATCCAAGCCGCGATTGCATTCGTCGCGACCTTGCCCGAAGTAGATGCCGACCACATCAACGGTCTGGGGATTTGTGCCTCGGCCGGGTACATGGTCGATGCTGTCTCGGGCAACCCGTTGGTTCAGCGAGTGGGTCTGGTTGCACCTTGGTTGCAGAACGCCGAGATCGTCGAGGCGGTTTATGGCGGTGCAGAAGGTGTCGCCGGGCTGATCGAGGTGTCCCACGCTGCCGAGGCGGCTGGCGGTCAGATCATTCCTGCCGCAGGCCCCGAGGGTGCCGAGGGCGTACTGATGCCGATCGGCGGATATTACTATGAGGCTGACCGTGGCGCGATCCCCGAATACGATGACAAATGGAACAATGCGGGCTGGGAAGGTTGGCTGACCTATCACCCCGCCGACAATCCGCAGCGTTTGGATAAGCCACTGGCCATTGTTCATTCGGAAAGCGCGGCGATCCCACAGGGCGTGCAGACCTTCCTTGCCGGCTTTGCAGGCGAGGCGACCGCGCAATGGCTGGAGGATGTCACGCAGTTCGACTTCTACGACAACCCCGAGAATGTCACTCACGCGGCGGATACCGTCGCTGACCACTTCCGCGCCGGTTCGAGCAACTAAGCCCTGTCCGGACGCCGAGCAATCGTTCGGCGTCCACCCCCATCTATTCGGAGCATCCTCGTGCGTAGAAAACTCACATCGACCCTTGCGGCCGTTTCCATGATCGGAACCGCGGCTTTTGCTGAACAACAGGCCGATATCTCGACCGCAATCACCGACATCGCGGCAGGTGCTGACCGCCACGACTGGACCCGCGTGCGCGGCGCGTTCTCCGATACCGTCACAACGGACTACACCAGCCTCTGGGGCGGAGACCCGGTCACACAACCCGCCGACGAGCTCGTGGCTGGATGGTCCGCCTTTCTTCCCGGTTTCGACGCGACGCACCACATGGTGACCAATCACACCGTCACCTCTCTGTCCGATACATCTGCGACGGCACAGGCGGATTTCACAGCAACCCATCGTCTTGATGACGGCTTGTGGGTGCTGGGTGGCCGCTATGACTATGAGCTTGAGAAATCAGATGATCGCTGGGTTGTCACATCGATGACCATGACGGCAATCTGGGAATCCGGTGACCGTGGGCTTGTGGCTCTTGCCGGTCAGCGCGCGGCCGAGGCAAATTGAGGAAGGACCATGACCAGTCAGCGCGTCGCACTCGTGACCGGAGCCAATCGTGGTATTGGCAAAGAGGTCTCCCGGCAATTGGCCCGAGACCATGGGATGAAAGTTTTGATCGGTGTGCGCGACTTGGCAAAAGGGCAGGCCGCTGCGGATGAAATCGGATATGGGGCGGAAGCCTTGCAACTGGATGTCTCTAATCCGGACTCTGTTGCTGCCGCTTTCTTTTTGACGATTGAATCGGTCTATGGTCGCCTTGATGTTCTGGTGAACAACGCGGGCGTGGATTATGACACCGACCAACAGGTTCACCACGCCGATCTGGACAGGGTCCGCCAAGCATTCGATACGAACCTTTTCGGCCCATGGGAGACGACGATCGCGGCGGTGCCACTGTTGCAACGAGGTACGGATGCCCGGATCGTCAATGTGTCCTCTGGCGCGGGGTCGCTGACCAGCATGAGTGCCGGCACACCCGGCTATGGCGTGTCCAAAGCGGCGTTGAACGCGTTGACCCTCAAGACCGCCGCTGAGTTGAAACCTCAAGGCATTCTCGTCAACGCCGTGTGCCCCGGTTGGGTTGCCACGGATATGGGCGGCGGGGGTCGTCCGATTTCCGAAGGGGCCAAAGGAGTCGTCTGGGCAGCGACTTTGCCGAAAGGCGGCCCGACCGGAGGGTTCTTTCGCGATGGTGTTGCAATTGATTGGTAGGTTCAGCCGGGTGTCATGAAATCAATTAGCTTCCTGATCCGTGCGGGCAACAGACGGCGGCTGGGATAGACTGCGAACATGTCCCGCGTCAGAGGGACGGTGTCTATAACCTCAAGCCGTTTTAGATCGCTGTTTACCATATCCGAAGGCAGCATCGCGACACCCAGGTTTCGACGGGCGGCCTGCGCAATGACATCAAGGTCGGTTAAGTTGTGTGCGGTTTGCTTCGGGTGCAGTGTTTCCCCGCTCTCTAGCACCCAGGGTTGACCAGCTGTCAGCGCGGGCAAAGCAAGAAAGTCCGGTCTGGAAATCAACCCTCTTAGCCCACGCTCTCCAATAAACCCTTGTCCGGCACAAAAGCAGTAGGGAACCGACCAGAGCCGTTTCGCGACAAGGCTGGAGTCGGTGAGTGGGCCTACCCGAAAAGCCACATCAATATTGTCGCGAAAGAAGTCCAGCATGATATTGGTGGTGGTCATTTCAAGCGCCACATCCGGATTCTGTTCCGCAAAATCCAACAGCCGAGGGCCAATCGTCGTGCGTGCTGCCAGCGGAGGTGCCGTGATGCGGATGCTCTGACGTCTCGTGTCGTCGGTAAAACCTACGATACCTTGCAGAGCCTCGATCGGGTCCTGACATCGATCCAGAAGGCGGCGGCCTTCTTCCGTTAGGCGCACCTGCCGCGTCGTTCGCTCAAATAGTTTGGTGCCAAGATGGTCCTCCAACTCGGCAATCCTTCGGCTGACACGGCTGAGCGGGATCCCCAGACGCTCCGCAGCTTTGGAAAAGCTGAGATGGTTTGCGACGGCGGTAAAAAGGGCAAGGTCGTTGTAGATCATTATTCTATTTTTGAGATTATAACTCCTGATATCAATCATTATCATTGCTTGATGTGACCTCTACCTTCTGCGCAACAGAAGGAGATAGCTGATGCCTTTCGCCATGGAAATCACCCAAACCGGCAAACCGGACGTCTTATTTAAGACCAACAAGGCGACCCCGACCCCCGATGCCGGGGAAATCCTGATCCGCAACTCAGCCGGGGCGGTCAACTTTATCGACACGATCATCCGACGCGGTGAGATGCCCGAGGGGATGATGCCCGATCTGCCTCATGTCCCAGGGGTCGAAGGTGCCGGTGTGGTCGAGGCGCTGGGTGAGGGTGCCGAAGGCTTTTTTGTTGGGGACCGTGTGGCTTGGATGGGGCCGATCGGGGCCGGTGGATACGGTACCCATTCGGTAATCGCTGCGCCCTACGTCACTCGGCTGGCCGATACCGTGGACTTCGAAACAGCCGCTGCAATCCCCGTAAACGGGATGACCGCCTATCACATGCTGGTCAATCTGGGCGACGCGGCGGCTGGCAAATCGGTACTGGTTCACGCGGCAGCCGGGGGTGTCGGAACTATGGCCCTGTATATTGCCAAGCATCTGGGCATGACGGTGATCGCCTCGACCAGCACTGCCAAGGTTGGATATGCCAAAGATCAGGGCGCCGATCACGTCATCGACTATCGCACCGAGGATGTCACCGCGCGGGTGATGGACCTTACCGAGGGGCGCGGTGTGAATCTGACGCTGAACCCGATCTCGGGCGATACCCTGAGATCAGACCTCGATGTATTGGCACCTCTGGGCACAACCGTTCTATTCGGGTTTCTTGCCGGTCCGCCCACAGGCAGTTTTGCCGAAGACTTGTCGAAGCACTTCCAAAAGTCCGTCTCGGTCCGTGTCAGCGACATATACACCTATTTCATCAATCGACCTGATCAGTTTGGCGCGGATATGGCCACAGTGTTTGATCTGCTTGAGAGGGGCGTTCTGCGCCCTCAAGTCACCTCCCTGCCCATTAGTCAAGCTGCCGAGGCGCACCGCCGCCTAGAAGCCGGTGAAACAACCGGCAAGCTGGTGCTGAGCTTCGACTGACCCATCCAGTAAAAGAGGAATCAAAGCAATGAACACTGTTTTCGAGACCGCCCTGAGTGGCAAACACATTGTCATCGTTGGTGGCAGCAGCGGCATGGGGAAAGCAACAGCAAAAATGGCTACCGCCCTCGGGGCAAAAGTTACAATCGCCAGTCGCAATACTGCCAAGCTACAGGCTGCCGCGGGCGAAATTGGGAGCGGGGTACGGATCGCGCCCGTGGATACGACTGATGGAGCAGGAGTGTCCTCCTGGGCCAGAGCGCTGGGATCGGTTGACCACTTGGTGATCTCTGCTTCAAGTGCTGCGCGTGGGGCGTTCACCGACCTGCCCATCGACGATCTGCGCGCTATGTTCGAGGCCAAGTTCATCGGCCCCTATATGACTGCACGTGAAGTGATGCCGGTGTTGGTCAAAGGCGGCTCCATCACGTTCTTTTCCGGCGTGCTCAGTCGTCGCCCATCCGCCGGAGCTACTGGCCTGGGCGCAGTAAACGCGGCGGTCGAAGCGCTGGCCAAAGGGCTGGCGCTAGAGTTGGCTGGTCGGGCGCGGGTGAATTGCGTCAGCCCTGGCATGGTTGCAACCGAAGCCTATGCCGCAATGACTGAAGAGACACGTGAAGCCATGTATGCGCAGGTTGGCAGCAGCCTGCCCGCAGGACGGGTTGGAGAGGTCGAGGACATCGCACAAGCCGTTGTCATGGCGATGACAAACGGGTTTCTAACGGGCTCGGTCTTGGATGTGGATGGCGGTCACCTTGTGCGTGATTGACGTCTGCCACAAGTCCAAAGGCAAATAGGCAGTTTGCCCAAAACGGACTTGTTTAGGGTGGCGGTTCTGGCTTCATCAAAGCAGATTATGGGTTTGGAGGCAGCGTCCAAGTTGGGCCGAACGCGAGCGCAGGCGCAACCTGCATTGCTGACATTCAATCGGTCTGCAGTGTTAGGCAAATTGGGCTCCTGAGTCGCCGCTCACTGTCTAGCTGCGTATTGTAGCCCATCGAACGTCCGGTGGGCGGACTAACCAGGCATTTGAACTGCATAAGAAAAGGGCTGATTTGGCGCGACAAGCGGTCATCCGAGTTCAGGGGGCTACCTGCTAACTGTCATGTTATTTCAGCCACCGACTGTCGCAATTTAAGAGTAACATCAATCAACTGTGAGTCAGGGCGGATGCCGTCCTCAATCCATCGGATGACCGCGTTTGCGGTCTTCTTTCCCATTTCAACCACCGGCAAGTGAACCGTTGTAATGCCTGGTACCGATTGACCGGATACGGGCAGGTCATCGATGCTAACCAAGGAGACGTTTGATGGAACCACCATGCCTTGCCGATGTAGCTCGAAAAGTACGCCCTGCGCGAGAACGTCCGACGTGCACATTACGGCGGTGAAGTGAGTTCCAGCGCTCAGGGCGTTTTGGATGGCTGTTGCGCCGCCTTCCAAAGTGATTTTGGTTTCAAATTTGAAAGTCTCTAAACCCGGCACATCGACAAGCAGGCCTGAAAGGCGCGCCCGCGTTCTGTCGTTGTTGTCCGCTGGGCCGTGAATAACGGCAATTTGGCGGTGCCCCGCGTCGATGAGGTATTGCAGTGCCATGCGGGAAGCGCGCGCATTGTCATAGCCGATGGTAGGCAGTGAATATCCGTCGTCGTAGTAAGATGTGGCTATGGTTGGCAGCCGCGTGCGAGAAATCAGGTTGTCGAAATCAGGGCTATGGGTAATTCCGGAAACGATTAGCGCTTCTGCACCAATGTCGATCAGACGTTGTGCCTTCTCGGCTTCGATTCCCGGGTCTCCTGCGGTTGTTGCAACCACCAAGGATAACCCGAACTCGCCGAGTTCATATTCGAGTGCAGAGAGGAATCTGGCGAAGATCGCATTGTCCAGTGTCGGCACCAAAGCACCCACCACCCGAGTTCGCCCCGAGTTTATGGCCCTGGCAGCTGCGCTGGGGACAAAGTGAAGGGATTCGATTGCCTGCTGGACGCGGTCGCGCGTGTTCTTGGATACAGCCTCAGGTGTGTTTAATACACGCGAAACCGTGGCGACGGAAACACCGGCGGCTCTGGCCACGTCCCTGAGGTTGGCTCGTTTCTTTGTCTCTTTTTCAGTCATTTACTTTCTTAATCGAGGCTGTTCAGCAAGCGCTATAGAAATAAACTTGACACATGTAACTAGTTTCATCAACTTATGTAACTAGTTACATTTAGCTGCGGCTGCAGGTTTCCATGACGTCCCATTCGGTCATTCACGACTTCAGCAACATCGGGTGGACTTCTCCCGAGCGATCCTTCTTTGGCTTTCCTAAGGCGCAAAGCGGGACAACCCATCGGCTCGCGGCACGAGAAGCGAAACGGTTTGACATGCAGCCTGGGGACCTGCTTTCACTATCGGGCCGCTGGCTGACGTCCGATCTGCAGATCGGTGCATTCGACTCAAAAGGCAAAGATGCTCTCGCGGCCCTCGGGGTAAATGCCACAGGCAAGCTGGACATGAATGCTGCTGATTGTCGGGCTTTGTTGGGTTGGGTGACTGCAATGGGTGGGAATGCATCTTGTGACATTCCCGTCACCAATGTTCCGGCGTCGGAAGATCAGGTGGTTTTCAGCGTGAAAGCGCGCGTCACTGTCTGGGTGGTGCGCTTGGGCAATAACGAACAACTGGTATCTGGCGCTCTCAACAGCTGGGTCACGGCATCCTTTCAGCCCGCCCAACGCAATACGCCAATCTTGCCGCCTGAATTGGGAGATGTGCGAGACGAGTTCACCGTCGCACGGGGTACTGGCGTGGCCTATGAATTGGCCCCCGGCGAAGTTGTTCAGATCATTGATGTCGAAGGGCAGCAATGTTCGGATTTTCTTGCGCTGCGCACCGACGGGCTGGACAGGGGCGAAGAGCTGTTGATTGACAATACGGCCACGCGATCTCTGGTTCGGCGCAGCTATCCGGGGCCCGGATCATTGGACAAATTTTTTGATCAGGACATGAACCCGCTTTTGAATGTACTTCAGGACACTTGTGGGCGTCATGATACCTTTGGACTGGCCTGCACCGCACGGGGGTACGAAGAGCGCGGTTTTCCAGGCCACGTAAACTGCTCGGACAATATTTCGGCGGCGTTGGACCCATTCGGAGTACGGCGGCGTTCAGCCTGGCCTGCGATCAATTTCTTTTGGAATACCTGGGTTGATCCCCACACCCATGATCTCCGGACTGCGGAGAGCTATTCGCGACCTGGTGATTATGTGGCGATGCGAGCGATGGAGCGGCTCACCTGTGTGTCAACCGCCTGTCCGGACGACATAGACCCGATCAACGGCTGGAATCCAACAGACGTACACGTCCGGATTTACAAGCCGAACACCCCAATTCGCCGCGCTGTTGCTTATCGTGAAAAGGAAGATGCCCCAATGTCGCTCAGTCAGGAGTCTGCATTCTTCAAGCGGTTGGAGCCTTTGACGCAGGACTTCGCACCTGCGCGGGATCTTTGGGCACCTGTCAGCTTTCCTTCAGTCGGTTCGATCGGAGAATATTGGGCGTGTCGTGAAGCCGTGACCCTTCAGGATATGAGCGGTCTGAGGAAATTTGACATCATCGGACCAGATGCCGAGAAGCTTTTGCAATTGGCCACGACACGCAACGTTGCAAAGCTGTCGGTTTGGCGCGGATCGTATACTTTGATGTGCGATCAGACGGGGGCTGTGATTGATGACGGCACGCTGTTCCGGCTAAGCGATCGCCTGTTCCGCTGGTGTTGCGGCACTGAAGAGAGTGCCCGCGTGCTTGAAGCTTTGGCCTTGGAAAACAACCTTCATGTGCGCATTCATGCGATGCGAGGGTCTCTTCCCAATCTGGCGCTGCAAGGGCCGCGTTCGCGGGACCTGTTGCGCAAGATTGTGTTTACGCAGCCGCATGTCCCGTCTCTGGAACAACTAAAGTGGTTTGGTGTCACAATCGGCCGGCTGCACTCCCGCGACGGGGCGCCGTTTATGCTGTCACGGTCGGGGTATACCGGCGAACTCGGATATGAGGTGTTCTGTTCTCAGGCCGATGCGCTTTTGCTCTGGGATGCTCTTATGGAAGCCGGGCAAGAGTTTAACATCACGCCAATGGGGTCGGCCGCGCTTGAGACCATTCGGATCGAAGCGGGGCTAGCTGCGGCTGGTGCCGAATTCACCCCAGGTGTGGATGCGTTTGAAGCGGGGCTGGGCTTTGCGATTGATCTGAACAAACCCGAATTCGTCGGCAAGGGTGCATTGACGCGAAATGCCGAAAACCCACGTCGGGTTTTAAAAGGCATGACGCTGGGCGGCAGCGATGTTCCCGCGAATGGCGCTCCGATCTTTGCCGGAGAACGGCAAATCGGCGAGGTAACCTCTGCCACGTATTCGCCCACGTTTGAATGCGCCATTGCGATGGTACGGCTATCGATCGAATTTTCCGAGACTGGCACCCGATTGGAAATTGGACAATTGGACGGTCGCTTAAAACGCCTTGGTGGGGTGGTTGTGGATATCCCGTTTGTGGATCCGCAACGCACGCGCGCCAGAGCATAAATCAAAAAAAGGAGAACCAACAGGATGAAAACGTTAACTAAAATTTCAACAGCCATTGTGCTAAGCCTCAGCGCAACCGGTGCATTTGCGCAAGAAAAGGTAATGATTGGTGAGCCGAGCTGGCCCGGAGCAAAGATCATGGCCAACGTGATTGGCCAGATTATCGAAGGTCGTCTAGGCGGCGAAGTGGGCTATGCCCCCGGTGCGAATGCCGTCATTTTCGCCGCGATGGACGGCGGGCGTGGTGACATTGACGTGCACCCGGATGTCTGGCTGCCAAACCAGTCGTCCTTCACGGATGAGTATGTGGATGAAAAGGGCACGGTGTCTCTTTCGTCTGGTTCATACGAAGGTAAAGCCGGCTTCTGCACCCCGACTTACATGGCCGAAAAGCACAACATCAAATCCATCTTTGATCTGGCGACCCCGGACGCTCAGCAACTCTATGACGCCAATGGTGACGGTAAGGGTGAGATCTGGATCGGTGCTTCGGGATGGGCGTCGACCAACGTGCACCGGGTCAAAGTGCGCGACTACGGCGTCGAGACATTTCTTGAGCCGAGCACTGAAGACGAAACCGTCTTCTACGCACGCTTGAAGGATGCAGTGTCGAACGAAGAGGGTGTCGTCTTTTATTGCTATAAACCGCACTATGTTCATGCGCTTTACGATATGACGATGATCGAAGAACCGCCCCACAACCCTGATGAATACACGATTATTCAGCCCGGTGATGACGCGGATTGGTATGCCAAATCGAAGATCACCAGCGGCGACGTTGTTAAAACCGTCAAGGTTGCCTACTCGAATTCGTTGAACGAACGGAACCCTGCAGCCGCGTCGCTATTGGCAAATATCGACATGGATTCGGATGCGCTGTCGGAGCTCACCTACAAGGTCGTTGTTCAGGGTGGCGACATTTCCGAAGTAGTCGCCGCATGGATTGCCGAGAATGGGGACACCGTGGATGGATGGCTGGGCCTAAACTAAACCGGGCTTGATCGAAATCGCCGACGGCGGGCAGCGCCGTCGGCACGCACTATCATTTTCTGGGTGGAGCCATGGCCAAAGATATAGCCATCGACGCGCGAGGCGTGTGGAAAGTTTTTGGGGATCGTTCAAAAGAAGCACTTGCGGCCATTCACGCGGAAGGGTTGGGAAAACCTGAGGCTCTTGAACGATTTAACTGCGTTGTAGGTGTCGCCGATGCCAGCTTTGAGATCGAACGCGGAGAGCTTTTCTGCGTCATGGGGCTGTCTGGATCGGGCAAATCGACCTTGGTACGTCACGTCAATCGGCTTTTGGAGCCGACTGCAGGTGAGATCCTGCTTGATGGCGAAGATGTCATGGGTTTGGGGCCCGAAGGATTGCGGGACTTGCGCAATCGTCGCGTCGCTATGGTATTCCAGAATTTTGGCCTGATGCCGCATCGGACCGTGCGAGACAATGTGGCGATGCCGCTTGAAATTCGCGGTACAGGTAAGGCGCGGCGCTGGGAAGAGGCCGAGCGTGTCCTTAACCTGGTGGAGCTGACCGGTTGGGAAGACAAATATGCGCATGAACTGTCGGGCGGGATGCAGCAGCGCGTCGGGTTGGCCCGCGCCATTGCGTCGGATCCGGAAATCCTGCTGATGGACGAGCCTTTTTCTGCGCTTGATCCATTGATCCGCAAACAGTTGCAGGATCAGTTCATGGCGCTGAGCCGCGAGTTGAACAAGACAACGATGTTCATCACCCATGACCTAGACGAGGCAATTCGCATTGGTCACCGAATTGCAATCATGAAGGATGGGCGCATCGTGCAGGTGGGCACCCCGGAAGAGATCATCCTTAACCCCGCAGATGACTATGTCGCGGACTTCGTCGCCGGAATATCAAAGCTTCACATGATCTTTGCACATTCCGTCATGACACCTGTTGATGAACACGAGGCCCAGAACGGTCCCATACCCGATGACCCTCATCAAGCGCATCCTGAGATGGATCTGGACGAACTCATGAACCTGTGCGTCGAAGGACATGGGATTGTTGCCGTCGTCGATGATGGCAAGACAGTCGGAGTGATCAATCGCACCGGCCTTATCCGCGCAATTCAACAAAATCAGGCGTGAGGACTGGCTATGTCGGATATTAAACCGGAAACCGCCGAAAGACTGGGCCGTCTGGTCGAAGAATTTGTTGGCAACGGCGCGGATTACTACCGCAAAACATTTGCCTATATGATGGAAGCCCCTGGCTATCGCTTCACGCTAAACCTGGCTGCTGCAATCCTTGGGCCGCTCTGGTTTGGCGCGCGCGGTCTTTGGTCGTGGTTTCTGAGCTTTATGGTGCTGGAAACCTTTGCCTATATTCAGATTGGCAAAGGTCTTTTTGGGGATCTTGGCCGCGAAGCCCGGCAGCGCGCGGAAAAAATCGGAGAGACGCTCGACCTTCGTCGTGAACAGATCGCAGTCGCTGAGCAAACAGGGGCATCATCTCTGGATTCCTTGAAACGGGCTGCAGAGTCACTGGAAACAGCTCTGGCACAAGCTCAGGGCGCGGCGGTTCAGGCGGATGCGACTGGACTTGGATTCATTATTGTTGGGCTGCTGTTGTTAGTGGCGTTCAAATTTATCCAAGCCGCTCTTGCCAACTGGACGCTTGAGGGCCAGTTCGCGCGGTGGCGCTCGGACCGAAGCGCGGCCAGTGGGTGGTCACCCCAGCGTCTGCTAGTCGCGGTGTTTCTTTTTGGCAGCGTTGTCAGCCTGTCAGTTATTAAGTTTGCCCAGCCTGATGCGTTTGCTGTGCTGAAGTCCTTTCCCACGGATCGCACCTGGAGATTGACCGTCGGCGATGGCGTTCAGGCTGTATTTGATTGGACCAAAACCACTGGACGCGGTTTTTTTGACAGTCTGACATTCGGCATGAGAACCCTTCTTGACTGCATAGAGGTTATTCTTGTGCAAACCCCGTGGCCCGTCGTCGGGCTTGTCATCGTGTTGCTGGCCTATCTCACTGCCGGTGCTCGCGTTGCCATCTTCACCGGGGCTGCGCTCGCATATTTGGGTTTGCTCGATTTCTGGGAAAAAGCAATGACAACCATTGCATTGTTAGGGGCTGCGGCGTTGATCTCGATCACGCTTGGCATCCCACTTGGGATCTATTGCGCCCGTCGTCCCAAGGCATTTGCAATCGTTCGTCCGATCCTCGATTTCATGCAGTCCATGCCAAGCTTTGTCTACCTGATCCCGGTTGTTGCATTTATCGGTTCGGGCAAACCCGCGGGTGTCGTCGCGACCATGATCTTTGGCAGCCCACCGGTCATCCGCTTTACTGTACTCGGGCTTCAACAAGTGCCTGAAACCGTACGCGAAGCCGCATTGGCGTTTGGTGCGACACCGCGCTATTTGCTGTGGCGTGTCGATCTTCCGCTTGCGGCCAAGACCATCATGGCAGGGGTGAACCAGACTATTCTTCTGTCTCTGGCGATGGTGGTTGTGGCCTCACTGATCGGTGCCAAAGGGCTGGGTGAAGATGTTCTTGAAGCTCTGCAATACGCGGCAGCGGGACAAGGCATTCTTGCCGGTCTAGCGATCTTGTTCTGCGCTCTGATCCTTGACAGGATTGTCGCCGGAAAACGATAGCCGCCGCCTTTGCGAAGGGAAGTCGGTCTAGAGCAGAAGCTGTTTAACGCAAGTAAATGGCCAAAGGTGCGCCAAACCGGACACGCTTATCCGGCTTAGCGCAAAGCCAAGTTTGCGGGTGTAAACCTCAGACCGTTTCCGGCTCGGTTGCCGCCATGAGTGTTGGCAGGCCTCCGATCCGAGCAAGGAGAGACACAATATCATCCACCCCTTTGCGATTTCGAAGTGACGCAAATACGAAAGGTCTGCCGCTGCGCATCCGTGTCGCGTCGCGGTTCATGACGTCCAACGATGCGCCGACATGCGGTGCCAGGTCGGTTTTGTTGATAATCAGAATGTCGGATTTGGTGATCGCAGGGCCGCCTTTGCGCGGGATTTCCTCGCCAGCGGCAACGTCGATTACGTAAAGCGTCACATCCGCAAGTTCCGGGCTGAATGTGGCTGACAGATTGTCGCCACCGCTTTCGATCAGCACCAAATCGACCTCCGGATGGCGGTCCTGCATTTCGGCCACGGCGGCAAGGTTGATCGAAGCATCCTCGCGGATCGCCGTGTGGGGGCAACCTCCGGTCTCGACACCGATGATCCGGTCCTGCGGCAGGATCTGCATGCGCATAAGCGCTTCGGCATCTTCGCGGGTGTAGATGTCGTTGGTGATCACGCCCACCGAAAGCTTGTCGCGCAGTGCCTCTGCCAGAGCGGCGGTCAGGGTGGTTTTGCCTGCACCCACGGGGCCTCCGATGCCCACGCGTAGGGGGCCGTTCATACTGGTCATGTTCGGAACATCCTTGAATATTGGGTTTCGTGTTTCATCGACGCGATGTCGGACAAGAAGGCGGTCGCGCCAAGGTCGTCCATTTTAGCTGCAAGAGCACCCGTTGCGACGCGTTGGCACAACGGGGTCAAATCCCGGATCAACCGCTGGCTTTCTGTCTGGCCCAACGGCACAAGACGTGTCGCGCAGGCGACCAGGTTCGACATGAATGCCTGAAGGTACATCTGCACGGTCAGCGCCAAAGGCAGCCCCCACAGTCCGGCGGCATGGCCCAGCGCGACAGGATAGGTCAGGGGTGGCAGGTCAAGCGACCAGACATCGGCTGTAAGCCCGCTGAACGCCTCACCCAGAAGACGTGTTTCCCGCAGACGCTCGGATGAGGGACAGAAGGCGCGTGCGGTTTGATCGATTTCGGCCAGAGCAACTGCCGGAGCGGTATATGCCGCCGACAGCAAGATACAATCGTTGCGCCCCGTGCCGAACTCGACGACATCGGCAATCCACGCGCCTGTTTCGGCGACCGAGGAAACGCTGCCGCTCTCGATTTCCCATTCCAGCCCATGCGAATAGGCAAATCCGCCTACGGGGTAGGCAGGTGAGAGCCATTGCGCCAGCGTCAGTATGTCGGTGTCAGTGGGCGTGGCCATGGGTCCTGCCGTGGCCATAGGCCCCACCTTCGGGGGTGAAAGGTTCGCGCACCTCTCGCACCGTGGCGCCAAGCTTCAGCAACATATCGCGAATGACGTGATCGATCTGTATCAGCAGACGCTGGGTTTCGACCTGGCAGGGCGTATGACGGTTGCCGATATGCCAGGCGATGCGGGTCAGGTCAGGTGCGGTGACTTCCAGCAATGCTTCGGGGGCGGCCTGAATGACCACCTCGCGCCCGTCATCAAGGACAAGCGCGCCGCCATGATCCAGCGAGGTGGTCTGGGCTAGGTCGATCAGAATTTGCTCGCCGCTGTCGCAGGTCAGAACCTTGCGGCGCAGAAAGCGGTCTTCATAGGTCAGCGACAGATGATCGGCCGGTTCACCATGTGAGTGGTTCGAATATTGGCGCGCGGTGCAGAGTAGGGCGGTCATATGCTTGCCCCCTCTGCAGCGGAGATTTTCAGAGCCAGATCGAGTCCGCGAATACTCGGTGAACGATCCGATCCCGTGTAAGTCCACGTTTGCGAAGTTCTTCGTCGCTGAGCGATTGCAGGAATTCGACTTGCCGTACGCGTGTCTGAGCTTCGGCCACGCGGATCAATGCCAAGTAGATTCGCGATGTGGTGGATGCGATCAGGCCGGACAGTGAAACCCGTGCCGGAGTGTGCGTTGCTGAATGTGCCATTTGGACCCTCGTTTCCGTTGGTCCTCCCATGAGCTTGAAAATGTGTCATGTCAGCCTCATTGAGTAGTGGGTTTTTGGTCATGGCCGCGTTGCAAATGCAGCAACGCAGCACAATTTTTGGTCAAAACATAAAGTACCGCTGGGCCATCGGCAGAACCTCGGCCGGTTGGCAGGTCAGCAATTCGCCATCGGCGCGGACTTCGTAGGTTTCGGGATCAACCTCAACCTGCGGCGTGGCGTTGTTCAGCAGCAGGTCGCGCTTGCCGATATTGCGGGTGTTTTCGACGGCAACGGTTTGCTTTGCCAGTCCCAGTGTATCACCAATCCCCGCAGCCTGCGCCGCGCCCGAGACGAAAGTGATCGCCGAATGCTCGACCGAGCGCCCATAGGCCCCAAACATAGGCCGGCTATAGACCGGCTGCGGTGTGGGGATCGAAGCATTAGGGTCGCCCATCTGCGCGCAGGCAATGGTGCCACCCAGCAGAACCATCTCGGGTTTGACCCCAAAGAAAGCTGGGTTCCACAGCACCAGATCGGCGCGTTTGCCTTCTTCGATGCTGCCGATCTGATGGCTTAGACCGTGGGCAATCGCCGGGTTGATCGTGTATTTGGCGATATAACGGCGCACGCGAATATTGTCGTTTTCGCCGGTTTCCTCGGGCAGGCGACCGCGTTGTTTCTTCATCTTGTCGGCGGTCTGCCACGTGCGGATCAGAACCTCACCCACGCGGCCCATGGCCTGACTGTCGGATGCGATGATGCTGAACGCGCCCATGTCGTGCAGAATGTCCTCGGCTGCGATGGTTTCACGCCGGATGCGGCTTTCGGCAAAGGCCACGTCCTCGGGGATGGATTTGTCGAGGTGGTGGCACACCATCAGCATGTCCAGATGCTCTTCGACCGTGTTCACGGTGAAGGGGCGCGTCGGGTTGGTGGACGAGGGCAGAACGTGGTTCTCGCCACAGATCTTGATGATGTCGGGGGCATGACCGCCGCCTGCGCCCTCGGTGTGGAAGGCATGGATCGTGCGGCCCTTCATGGCGCCCACGGTGTTCTCGACAAAGCCGGATTCGTTCAGCGTGTCGGTGTGGATCATCACCTGCACGTCCATCGCATCGGCCACCGAGAGACAGCAATCGATGGCGGCAGGGGTCGTCCCCCAATCCTCATGCAGTTTCAGGGCGCAGGCACCTGCGTTGACTTGTTCTTCCAGCGCGGCGGGCAGCGAGGCGTTGCCTTTGCCTGCAAAGGCGAGGTTCATCGGAAAGGCGTCGGCGGCCTGCAGCATCCGCCCGATATGCCAAGGGCCGGGGGTGCAGGTGGTGGCCAACGTCCCATGGGCCGGGCCAGTGCCGCCGCCCAGCATGGTGGTCAGGCCGGAATGCAGCGCATCTTCGATCTGTTGCGGGCATATGAAATGGATATGGCTGTCGAACCCGCCGGCGGTCAGGATACGCCCTTCGCCCGCAATGGCCTCGGTGCCGGGGCCGATGATGATGTCAACACCGGGCTGCGTATCGGGATTGCCGGCCTTGCCGATCTTGGCGATGCGTCCGTCTTTCAGACCCACATCCGCCTTGTAGATGCCCGAGTGATCCACGATCAGCGCATTGGTGATGACCGTGTCCACGGCCCCCTCGGCCCGCGTGGCCTGAGACTGCCCCATCCCATCACGGATCACCTTGCCGCCACCGAACTTGACCTCTTCGCCGTAGAGCAGCGCATTGTCGCCCGTTCCCCCAGTCGCGGCAGCGCCGGCGCGTTCGGCGGTCAGGTCGCGTTCAACTTCGATCACCAGATCGGTATCTGCCAGCCGCAGCTTGTCGCCGGTGGTGGGGCCGAACATGGCGGCATAGTCAGAGCGTTTGATTGTTGCTGGCATCAGAGCGACCCCATGACCTTTTGATTGAACCCGTACACCTTGCGCGCCCCCCCGATGGGGATCAGCGAGACTTCGCGCGCCTGACCGGGTTCGAACCGAACGGCGGTGCCCGGCGCGATGTCCAGACGCATGCCATGTGCGGCAGTGCGGTCGAAATCCAGCGCCGGGTTGGTTTCGGCGAAATGATAGTGCGAGCCGACCTGAACCGGGCGGTCGCCGGTATTGGCGACCATGAGGGTGATTGCCTCGGCATTCGCGTTCAGGGTGATCTCA
This sequence comes from Ruegeria sp. BK1, assembly GCF_056535645.1. Classification (NCBI taxonomy): domain Bacteria; kingdom Pseudomonadati; phylum Pseudomonadota; class Alphaproteobacteria; order Rhodobacterales; family Roseobacteraceae; genus Ruegeria; species Ruegeria sp. BK1. The sequence goes on from NZ_JBQFIS010000001.1 coordinate 3,493,697, forward strand.
CCCTCGGCTGGGAACAGCTCTCCGGGGATCATTTGTTCAGCTTTGTCATCACGACCAAAGCTGCCAGCGCGACAACCGCCAAACCGACGCCCAAAGTGGCATAGTCCGTACCGTGCGCATGAATATGCGTGTCGGTATGGGCAGCGGCAGGGCCAGCAAGGATCAGGGCTGGGAAGAGCATACGGGTCATATTTGTGTTCCTTTGTTAGCGAATAGGGTTGTGGACGGTCACCAGTTTGGTGCCATCAGGGAAGGTGGCTTCGACCTGAACTTCGTGGATCATCTCAGGCACGCCTTCCATGCATTGCGCGCGGGTGATCACTTCGGCACCCGCTTGCATCATGTCAGCCACCGATCGGCCATCACGCGCGCCCTCGACCACGGCGTCGGTGATCAGCGCGATCGCCTCGGGGTGGTTCAGCTTTACGCCACGGGTCAGCCGCTTTCGGGCGACCTCGGCGGCCATGGCGACCAGCAGTTTGTCTTTTTCACGGGGGGTCAGGTTCATGTCAGATCATCCAGCATCTGGGAAGCGTGTCATTGTTCAATCGCCGCAGAACCGGCATCAGCGTGCGGCGGAGGGTAAAGCTGTTCTCGGCCAGCACCCGGATTACCAGCAGATCGTCTTGGATCAGCGAGGCTCCGGCGGTTTCGGATAGCATATCGCGGATGGGGTCGAGTTGGCCCTCGGCTGTGGTAGAGACAAAGGCAACCAGCGCCATTGCCCCCGCGCCGCCTGCGATATGCGGTTTGGCCAGATGCGCGTGCAGATCACCGGTGAACTGCATCGCGTCGAGAAACAGGGGGGTGCCATCGCGCAGGATCTCGACTCGGTCGCGCAGGCAGATATCGGTCAGGGTCTCGCCCATCGCCATGCGGCCAAAGACCAGCGGTTCTACCATCAGTGCGGTGGCTTCCGGGGCAAGGTCGATCTGCAACCGACGCTCCAGCGCGCTGCCGTCAAACAGGATGGTTTCCTGCGGCAGCCAGTTCAGCCGCGCACCCGGAGCGGCGCTTAGGTGGTTCACGATCTGGCCCGAGGGACCAGGTTTGGCTTTATACGCGCGCTCGCAGGCCTGAGTTGTTAGCGTCAGGGTGGTGTCGTCGCCCGCATGGCCGGTAAAGCGGAAATTGTCGCCGCCGGTGATCCCGCCAGCGGTGTTCAGCAGCACCGCATCCAGTGCGTCGCCATCGGTGCGCGGAAACAGGCACTTGAACGAGCCCGACTGCCGGAACCCGTCCAGAACCGAGGATGTGCCCAATCGTTTGGCACTCAGCCGAATCGCACCTTGCGCGCGCGGCGGGGTCGCGGCTTGCGTGGGCAATATCGAGGCATGATGTGTAATGGCGCACCTGCGGATCACTTTGTTCTGCCGCTTGTTTCGCCGTTTGGACGTCGGAACTCTATTCTGCCTTGTCGGAATTGGGCCAATATCCGGCGGATTGGATTAATTTTTGAGCGAATTGGTTAACGACTGCCTGAAAATTAAACAAATGAGGCGGATTGTCGGAAATGATCTGTCAACTATTTGCCAAATTCTCTGCGATGCAGAAACGGTATGGGTGCCCGCCACGGGGACGATCCCCGAGGGTGTGTGACGGCTGCGCGAATTGGACCTCGGACACAACCGCCACACGGATCGCAACAACAGTTGCGGGGATCAGGTAGAAGAAGAGTGCGTATCTGCGCAAGCCCTCTCTCCCGGCCCCGCCCAGGAGAATCATATGACATCTCTCAAATCCACGCTCGCCGGATCTCTTGTCTTTGCCGCCATGGCGACCGCTGCACTGTCTGCCGAAGACACGATCAAAGTCGGTGTATTGCACTCGCTTTCTGGCACCATGGCGATTTCGGAAACCACGCTGAAAGACACCATGTTGATGCTGATAGACCAGCAAAACGCCAAGGGTGGCCTGCTGGGCAAACAGCTTGAGGCGGTTGTCGTCGACCCCGCATCCGACTGGCCGCTGTTTGCCGAAAAGGCGCGCGAGCTGCTGACCGTGCATGAAGTGGATGTGATCTTCGGCAACTGGACCTCGGTCAGCCGCAAATCGGTTCTGCCGGTGATCGAAGAACTGAACGGCTTGCTGTTCTACCCGGTTCAGTATGAGGGCGAAGAATCGTCCAAGAACGTCTTCTACACCGGTGCCGCGCCGAACCAGCAGGCAATCCCTGCGACAGACTATTTCCTGGAGGAGCTGGGGGTCGAGAAATTCGCTCTGCTCGGCACAGACTATGTCTACCCCAGAACCACCAACAACATTCTGGAAAGCTATCTGAAGGGTAAAGGCATCGCGGACGAGGATATCTTCGTCAACTACACCCCCTTCGGTCATTCCGACTGGTCCAAGATCGTTGCGGACGTGGTTGCGCTGGGTGCAGATGGTAAGAAAGTCGGCGTGATCTCGACCATCAATGGCGACGCAAATATCGGCTTCTATAAGGAACTGGCAGCAGCAGGCGTTTCGGCGGACGATATTCCGGTCGTGGCCTTCTCGGTCGGAGAAGAAGAACTCTCGGGTCTGGATACCACCAACCTGGTCGGTCACCTGGCCGCGTGGAACTACTTCCAGTCGGCAGATACCGATGTGAACGCCGAATTCGTTGAGACGTGGAAAGCCACCATGGGTGAAGACCGCGTGACCAACGACCCGATGGAAGCACACTATATCGGCTTCAACATGTGGGTGAACGCCGCGACTGAAGCCGGCTCGACCGAAGTCGACGATGTGCGCGCCGCGATGTACGGCCAGGAGTTCCCGAACCTGACCGGTGGAACCGCAGTCATGCTACCGAACCACCACTTGGCCAAACCGGTTCTGATCGGTGAGATTCAGGAAGACGGTCAGTTCGACATCATTAGCGAAACTGACGTTGTTCCGGGCGACGCCTGGACCGACTTCCTGCCGGAATCGGCGGTACTGAAGTCTGACTGGAAAGATCTGGGCTGCGGTATGTACAACACCGAGACCAAGACCTGCGTTCAGACGCTGTCGAACTACTAAACGACACGCAAGGCGGGTGTGATCGCCCGCCTTGCCCTTAAGACACCTCGGGTTTCTCTACATGTTACGACTATTCCTTGCGGGCCTCGCAATCCTGTGCGCCTGCCTGACGGCCAACGCGCAAGAGGGCGGTCTGCAACCGATCCTGCAAGAGCATCAGGAGATCATCGCCAAAAGCTCGCGCAAGACGATCGGACCGGCGATTGAAGCGATTGCCAGCAGCGGGTTGCCGCAAGCGCAGGTCATGCTTGAGACGTGGGCCGCTAAAAATGTGTGGATGCGCAAGTCCGATGGCCTGTTCTTTGCCGGCAAAAAGGGTGAAGGGCGTTCATATGAGCTGACCGATTTCGACACCGGAGAGGTCGTCGGGACGTTTGAGAAATCCGACCTGAAACAGTTGAAACCCAATAGCGGCATCCGCGCGATGATCGGCACGGCACTGGTACAATTCCAACTGACCGACCCGGATCTTGCAAAACGACTGGCCGCTTTGACGTCTATCCAACGCGATCCCGAGGGCGCTCTGCTTGAGCCGCTGCGCGCGTCGATTGATGGCGAACCCGACGCCGATCTGAAAGCGCAGAAGCAACGCCTCGAGCGGTTGCTGACCATCGGCTACGACGAAGATACTGAAGCCCGTGTGGCCGCGATCGAGGAGATGTCCGACGATCTGGGTGTGGACGTGCGCGCGGCTTTGAACCCTCTGGTCGTGACCAAGCTGCAGACGGCGACAGATTTACCTTCGGATGTGAATATCGCCGGTGTACTGCAACCGGGCTCGAATGACCTGTCGCGTGATGCCGCCTATGATCTGTTGGTCGCGGGTGACCTAGCCAAACCCCGTGTATCGCCCGATGACATCCGCACGGCGCTGGCCGCCAATATAGACGGAGGCCGCGTGGGCGGTGTTCCGGTTGCGCAACTGACCACTGACGCCGCCCGGGCGCAGGCTTATGCGGCATTGGCCGAAGCCGGAACTGTCCCCGCGTTGATCACGCAGACTGACATCGACGCAGCGCTGGGCGCGCATGTGTTCTTTGAAACCTATACCGAGCCTTCTCCTGAAGTCACAGCCGCCGCCGAAAAGGCGCTGGACCAAATCGAACTGAAGGTCGGCCTGAACCAGACCCTCGACCTTACTCTGGACGCGATTTCTCTGGCCTCGATCTATTTCCTCGCCGCTATCGGTCTTGTCATCACCTTCGGCGTGATGGGCGTGATCAACATGGCCCATGGCGAGTTCATCATGATGGGCGCCTATACCGGCTATGTGGTGCAGCAGTTTATCCCCGACCATACGCTGTCGATCATCGTCGCCATCCCGATGGCCTTTGCCGTCACTTTCGCCATGGGCGTCGCGATGGAGCGGCTGGTGATCCGTTGGCTTTATTCTCGCCCGCTGGAGACTCTGCTGGCGACGTTTGGTATCTCTATTGCGCTGCAACAACTGGCCAAGAACATCTTTGGCACGCAGGCCCGCCCACTGACTGCACCGGGCTGGCTGGACGGAGCATGGGTGCTGAACGATGTGGTCTCGATCAGTTACATCCGTATCGCGATCTTCGTTCTGGCGATGATCTTTCTGGGACTGTTCCTGTACATCATGAAACGCACGCGGCTGGGGCTTGAGATGCGCGCCGTCACGCAGAACCCGCGCATGGCCGGGTCGATGGGCATCAACCCGGGGCGGGTGAACATGCTGACCTTTGGCCTCGGCTCGGGCATCGCCGGGATCGCGGGGGTTGCGATTGGGTTGTTCGCCAAGGTCACGTCCGACCTAGGCAGCGATTATATCGTGCAAAGCTTCATGACCGTGGTTGTCGGCGGTGTCGGCAACATCTGGGGTGCTCTGGCTGGTGCGGGCATGATCGGCTTCCTGCAAAAGGGGATCGAGTGGATGAACCCGTCGAATACCCTTGCAGCGCAGACCTACATGATCATCTTCATCATCATTTTCATCCAGTTCCGGCCAAGGGGCATCATCGCCCTCAAAGGCCGCGCGGCGGGGGATTGAGCCATGGAACGCAGCTTTGTCGCCAAAAACCCATCGGTGCTGGTCTTTCTGGCTATCCTGTCCCTGTTCACTTTGGGCGTTACCGTCCTGTCCGAAGGGTTCGGGATCGGCGTGATCTCGACCAGTTTCGTCAAGACGCTGGGCAAAACCCTGTGCCTGTGCCTGATTGCCGTGGCGATGGATCTGGTCTGGGGTTTCACCGGCATCCTGTCCCTCGGCCATTTCGCCTTTTTCGGGCTGGGCGGTTACATGATCGGCATGTGGCTGATGTATGAACGCACGCGGCTGATCGTCGTCGAGTCACTGTCGCAAGCCGAAATCCCTCCGACGTCATCCGAGGTCGTGGACGCCATCGGCACGCAGATCTTCGGTGTGGTCGGGTCGTCCGAGTTCCCGTTGATCTGGGCCTTCTCGGACAGCCTGTTTCTGCAGCTGGTACTGGTGGTGCTGGTACCGGGCCTGCTGGCACTGATCTTTGGTTGGCTGGCGTTCCGCAGTCGGGTGACGGGCGTCTACCTGTCGATCCTGACCCAAGCGATGACTTTGGCACTGGCGCTGTACCTGTTTCAGAACGACAGTGGCTTGCGCGGCAACAATGGCCTGTCGGGTTTGCAGAACCTGCCGGGTGTTACCACCTCGCAGGACGTGGTGTCGGTCTGGTTCCTGTGGGCCTCGGCACTTGCGCTTGGCTTGGGATACATGCTGGCGGCATGGGTGGTGTCGGGCAAGTTCGGCTCGGTCATTCGCGGCATCCGCGATAACGAGGCGCGGGTGCGGTTCCTCGGCTATTCGGTCGAGGTCTACAAGCTGGCCGTCTTCACTCTGACCGCCTGCATCGCCGCCATCGCGGGCGCACTCTATTATCCGCAGGCGGGCATTATCAACCCCGAGGAAATGGCCCCCATCGCCTCGATCTATCTGGCCGTTTGGGTCGCCATCGGCGGGCGCGGTCGCCTGTACGGTGCCGTCATCGGCGCGGCGTTCGTCAGCCTGCTGAGCACATGGTTCACCGGCGGGCAGGCCCCGGACATCCCGCTGGGGTTCTATACAATCAAATGGGTTGACTGGTGGCAGGTGCTGCTGGGCGTGTCCTTCGTGCTGGTCACACTGTTCGCCCCACAAGGGATCGGGGGGCTGTTCGACCTCTGGACCAACCGCAGGGCACCGCAGCGCCACGGTGCGGCCCTGGGGCCTGATGAAAGCGCGTTGCGCGAAAAGGAGGCCACGGAATGAGCACTCTGCTAGAAGTCAGCGGCGTTTCCGTCACCTTTGACGGGTTCCGCGCCATCAACAACCTGTCGTTCCAGATCGGCAACGCGGAACTGCGCGCCGTGATCGGGCCGAACGGTGCGGGCAAGACCACTTTCATGGATATCGTCACCGGCAAGACACGTCCTGACGAAGGCCGCGTCATCTGGGGCGAGAAATCCGTTTCCCTGCTGCGCATGAGTGAGGCCAAGATCGCGCAGGCCGGGATCGGGCGGAAATTCCAGAAACCCACCGTGTTCGAAGATCAGAGCGTGCAGGAAAACCTGCTGATGGCGCTGAAGAACAAACGCGGATGGTTGGGCGTGCTGTTCTACCGCCCTTCAAAGGGCGATCTGGAGAAAGTCGAGGAACTGGCCGCCGAGATCGGCTTGAAGGACGAGTTGACCCGCAAATCGGGCGAACTCAGCCACGGGCAGAAGCAATGGCTTGAGATTGGGATGCTTCTGGCACAGGAGCCGCGCTTGCTTTTGGTAGACGAACCCGCTGCCGGGATGACCCCGCAGGAACGCGAACACACCACCGATCTTCTGGTGCAGGCCGCGAAAACCCGCGCCGTGGTTGTGGTGGAGCATGATATGGAGTTTGTCCGCCGTCTGAACTGCAAGGTGACTGTGTTGCACGAGGGCTCGGTTCTGGCCGAGGGGTCCTTGGACCACGTGACATCAAATCAGGACGTCATCGACGTTTATCTGGGGCGCTAGGCGATGCTGAAACTGAACGATCTGACCCTGCACTACGGGCATTCGCAAGTCCTGCACGGTGTTTCGATGCAAGCCGCGCAGGGTGAGGTGACCTGCGTGATGGGCACCAATGGTGTCGGAAAGACCAGCCTGATCAAGGCAATCTCGGGCACGCATCCCCGCTCTGGCGGTACGCTGGAGCTGAATGGTGAGGCCCTCCCGCCCTTTCCGGCGCATAAAATGGCGTGGAAGGGGGTGGCATACGTTCCCCAGGGGCGCGAGATCTTTCCCCTGCTGACTGTGCGCGAAAATCTGGAAACTGGCTTTGCCTGCCTGCCGTCCAGCGAACACTTTATCCCCGATGAGATTTTCGACTTGTTCCCGGTTCTCAAGAAAATGCAGAACCGCCGCGGAGGTGATCTGTCAGGTGGCCAGCAACAACAACTCGCCATCGCACGTGCCCTGATCACCAAACCCAGCCTGCTGCTGCTGGATGAACCTACCGAGGGTATTCAGCCCAACATCATCCAGCAGATCGGTGAGGTCATTCGCCATCTGCGCTCTAAAGGTGAGATGGCGATCGTTCTGGTCGAGCAGTATTTCGATTTCGCCTATGACCTCGCTGACCGCTTCGTTGTTCTGAGGCGCGGTGAGATTTTGATGCAAGGATCGCGGCAGGAGCTGTCGCGCGACCGGGTTCTGCAAGGCGTAACAGTGTAGAACACTCAATCCGCGAATTGGGGGCAAATGTGGCCGATCTGTGTCCTCAGATCGGCCATGGACGTGTTTGCGTGTGAAATAAGCGGGAATCACCGATCGAATCGCTGATTCAACGCAAGAGCAAGGTCACAAATCTGCCTTAAACGACAAAAATTTCCCGTTATACGGGAAAACCTTTTCGTTTGTGGGGAGGCTCTAAAGGTTCACGGCTGGTAAACATTTTATTAACGGGGATGCTGCCTGGTACCTCGTAAGCGTGCGGATTTCGCACTTGGTAAAACAGTCTGGAGTAAAAATTATGTCGAATACTATTCGCAATTTCTTTCTGAAGCTGCGCAAAGACGAGCGCGGTGCGACCCTGGTCGAATATGGCGTGGCCCTGCTGCTCGCCGTTATTGTTGGCGGTACTGCACTGATTAGCATCGCGGAAGACACCTCGGCCAACTTTGATGATGCGGCAAATGTTCTTAGCGATGTTCGCGATGTGGCGACACCCTAATAATATAGTTTGTTCTGCGGCAGTCACGGTAGTTGGTTGGGCTATGTCTTGTTACATTTTGTCACGAGATACCAAGCACACTTGTTAGGAAGTAATCTAAGCGCCGCAGAGCTGACGTTAGTGAAGTTGCCCCCGCCTTTTTGATGGGGCGGGAGCAACACGTAGATGGTAAAATGCGTCAGAGTGAATGCTAAACTGCTCAGTCTTTTTGAACACCGCCCAAACCTGACAGCCATTATTACTTTCGGAAATTGGAGGGCAAAATGCGCGTTAAATCTCTATTAATGTCAATCTTCGGTATTGGTCTCGCTGGAGGCGCTGTGCTCTGGACCCAAGACCAGCTTGAGCGAAACCAAGCAGCAGCTGTGGATGCGAGTATCGTGCGGGTTGTGGCTGTATCAGAAGACATTCCGTTTGGAAGCCCGATTGAAAGTCATAAATTGACTACGATCGAGTGGCCAGCCGAAGCAGTGCCCGTTGGTGTCTTTACCAATTACAACGATGTTCTTCCCACGGCGGGTGGAGAACCGCGCCGGGCCAAACGCGCATTGGCCCAGGGTGAAATTCTTCTTGCTTCGAAAGTATCAGAATTTGGCGAGAAAGTTACCATCGTGCAGACGCTTGGCGAAGGTAATCGTGCCATGGCGATCAACGTAAATGCGCAAACCGGCGTCGGTGGGTTTGTAACCCCTGGTGACTATATCGACATTGTTCTGACACGCGGGCGAGATGAGGAGTTGCGCGCCATTACGATCCTTCAAAATATCCGCATAATTGGTGTCGACCAGCAAGCCGATGAAGAAATTGACAGACCTGGCATTGCGCGGACCGTTACCGTCGAGGTGACTCCGGAACAAAGCCAGCGTTTGGCCCTGGCACAGAAGGCCGGACAGCTGAGCCTGTCTCTGCGTTCACTGGATGAGACTGAAAACAAACCTCTTGAGGCTGTACGTTTGAGCGACATCCTGCTGGAAAAATCACCAGTCGAAGATGGTACCCCGCAACCTGTTGTGAAAGTGCGTCGCGGTATCTCGGACGTTCAGGAAGAGAAGGTAACTATTACGGCAACCGACGACGAGGTTCCGCTTACGGACACATCCAGCACCGTGAATTGATGCTAGTCAGGGTCAGGGAGGGTAAACGATGACTTTTGTTTCCAAGTTCCAGAAAGAAGAAGACGGAACGATCCTGATTTTTGTGGCACTTAGCCTGGCCATGATCCTCGGCTTCGCCGCCCTGACCTTTGACCTTGGCCGTATGGCCTCGACCCAGACCGACCTGCAGTCTTATGCCGACCATGTGGCATTGGCCGCGGCGGGCGAACTTGACGGCAATGCCGACGCTATTACCCGCGCGCGTACAGCCGCCGAGAACATGATCGCGGATCGCCAATTCTTTGCCGATGGGGATCAGACGCTTGACTCGGCCGCCGATTTCAGCTTGCGCTTTCTGACCGGTTTGCCGGACCCTGCTGTCGACCCTGATGATGATGACGCGGTCGACGCATTTGTGACCACCGATCCACTTGCGGCAGTTATGGTCGAGGTGCAAGCAACGCCGCGAACCGTTCTCCTGCCCTTTACACGTGGTTTGGCTGCGTTGTTGGGGGCCCCTGCTCCGAATGAACAAGTCGGCGCGACCGCGATTGCTGGCTATACAGCTTTTGCTTGCGATGTGACGCCTCTGATGTTTTGCATCCCGAATGGCTGGACGGCTAACGCAAATGTCGGTCAGGCTATCCAGTTGCGTACCGGTGGCAACAGTTCGGCCTGGGGGCCGGGCAACTTTGGCTTCCTTGATCCTCAAGATATCGGGATCAATCCCAACGGCCCCTGTGCGGGTTTGAATGGATCAAGCCTTTATATCTGCCTTATCGCCGCCGAGGGTAACTTGACTAAGTGTGTGTCGCAGCGTGGGGTGGACACGGAACCGGGGCAACGGAACGGTATTGGTTCGGCCATCTATAACTCTCGTTTTGATTTATTCCTCGCAACGATGAACAGCTTGCGGAATGATCCTGCCTATGCCCCTGGTCCTCAAGTTATTGCTGGGTGGGAGAACCCGACGGGCCAGTGCTTGAAAAACAATCCAACGATTTCAGATGACACCATGCCGTTCCCGCGCGACGACTGTTTTGATGCCGGAAACTGCGCCACATTGGTGCCCGAAGGTGCCGGCCGCTTCGGTGATGGGGACTGGGATGATGGGAGAGCCGCCTATTTGGCGACGAACTATGGTACTGGAACAGACCCTTTAAACCCGCTGCAACCACATCCGCTGATTGCTGATGGGACCATAAGCTTGCCTACCGGCAACACGCGCTACCAGATGTATCTGGATGAGATTACCAAGTTCGCTGGCCGTGACATTCTTGAGGGACGCAGTGAAACTGGTCGTCGGCAATGTGCGAGCACAACGAACCCTGACCCTGATCGCCGCACATTCATCGCCGCCGCTATCGATTGCGATACCAATCCAGTTGCAGGTCGAGCTGTGGACGTGCCGGTGCAGGAATTCGTAAAAGTCTTTCTGATCCAGCCACTGGAGCAAACCTCGGGAACTGATTTCGATATCTACGTCGAAGTGGTCGAACAGGTCGGTGGCGCCGGAACCGGTATTGACGAAGGTATCTTCCGCGATGTCGTGAGGTTGTACCGGTGAAACGTCTGATGTCCCTTATCTCACGACTCAAGCGCTGTGAATCCGGTGCTCCGATGGTCGAATTCGCACTGGTCATGCCCCTGATCTTGCTGTTCTTGGCGGTGATCATCGAAGGGGGCAGGATCACATGGATACACCAATCCACATCCGCCGGGGTCCGCGACGCTTCGCGAATGATTGCGCGTATTGCACCATTGGATCTGTGCGAGACGGGGACCCCCGGCGATTTTCAGGATTTGGAAGATTTGGCGACTGATATTGTTGAAACACAATTGGATGGGTCGACTGTAATTCCGGCAGGCGCAATTTTGTCGGATGTGTCTTTCGCTTGTTTCGAGCGGGCTGGTGACTATCGTTTGAATCCCACCTCGGTGGTCGAGGTTACGGCCGATGTACGCATTGATTTGATATTTGGTGGAATTTTTGACTTTTTTGGTGACGGGGTTGGCGCGTTGAATTTCCAAGTTGCGGATCAAAGCAGGGTGTATGGCGTATGAACCAGGTTCTTCATATCCTACAAGCGTTTGCCCGCAATCAGCGTGGTGCCGCTTTGGTCGAGTTGGCAATCGTCATCCCGCTTTTTCTGTTCCTGATTTTCGGGGTCGTAGACTACGGGCGTCTTTACTGGTCGACGACGGCGTCGCAAAAAGCGATGCACACCGCTGCCCGTTTGGCGACGGTTGGCCCACCGCAATGTGGAGCGTTGCCGGCAACTCACACACTGGGCCCTGGTGGAGATGCGAATACCCGTTTTGGGGCCTTGTGCCGAAGCAATGGTGGCATTTGCGCTGTCCCCAATCTTCCGGCGCCGTGCACGCTGGATACTTCGACCCCGTACGGCGCGCGCATCTGGAACCAGATCGGTCCTCTGTTGCCGCCGGGCACAGGACCTGCGAATGTACAGTTCACTTATTCACATGATGCCCGTCTGGGATTCCTAGGTGGTCCCTATACCCCGGTCGTGACGGCTGATTTGATCGGTGTCGATTTCAATTTCGTAATGCCGCTGGCTGGTCTGGCTGCGTTGGCCTCGGGCAATCCGGCGGTCACGTCCAATACCCCGAACAGTATTTCCCTTCCCGCGATGAGCACTTCGGTTCCTGCCGAAGACCTGGCTGTCGGGGCGGTAGAGTAAGGAGTAAGATAATGAATTCCAAGCAGATTTCAGTGTTTTTGATTTCGCCCGATGAAGAGATTTACTCGGCCATCGAAGGATCTCTGGCGGATCAGGAGAATTGCAGCTTTACCGGTCGGAAAGAAACGGTGTCCGGCGTCAATGGAAAGGCCGCAAACCTTGCGTCTTTGCATGATGTTGTCCTGTTCGATGTCGAAGATGACGCCGATGGTGCGTTGAAGACGGCGCAGAATATCTGCGATGCGCGGATGCCCAATGCCATTATCATCGCGCTGGCCCCCGAAGATCTACCGCTGGAAAAAGCGCGGCAGCTTACGAAACTGGGCGTGGACGAGGTATTGCCCCGAAATGCCATCAACGAAGAGATCGTGCCGCAGGTGGATGCGATCCGCAACCGCCGTCAGGCGCAACTGCCCACCGTTTGGAGTGGACATGCAACTCTCGGCAAGGTGATTGCGGTTGCCAAGTCGCGTGGCGGGGTTGGGTCCTCGCTGGTGGCTGCGAATATGGCAAACGAGTTGCAGGCCAAGGAGGGTTTCTTCAAGAAGAAAGCGACCAATGAGGTTGCGGTTGTGGATCTGGATTTCCAGTTCGGGTCGATCGCGGCGCTGATGGACGTGGAAGAAAGCGACGCGATGTGGCGCATGGCGATGGATGAAAGCATCCCCGACGGTGCGTTTCTGGAACAGGCTATGGTCAAGGCACCCTGCGGTGTTGACGTTCTGGCTGCACCCTCGCGCTACGGCCCGCTGTCAGCCATTCAGGAAGACCAGATCACGGCAATTCTGGATAACCTGAAGCGGACTCATGACTATGTGGTCGTCGATCTGCCGCGGGCCCTGGTGGAATGGATCACTCCGGTGCTGACACAGGCCGACAGGCTGTATCTGGTCACGGATGTCGCAGTCCCGTCGGTGCGGTCCGCCCGCAAACTGATGGATTTCTATCAAAGCGAGAACCCCGCCATCGATATCCAACTTGTGGCGAGCCTTGAAAAGAAACCTCTGTTGCCCGCAGCCCATCACCGCGCAGCGGCGAAGTTGCTGGAACAGGATTTTGCCCATTGGGTGCCCAAGGATGACCGCACGGTTCGTGAATCCGTGGACCGGGGCATCCCGTTGCAAGATGTTTCCAACCGTGCGCCAGCAACGCGAGCAATCAAGAAACTGGCCGATGACGCGCGCGCTGCTATGCCGCCGCGTGTTAACAACTCGTAATCGCATATCCGCAGACGTGAAGTGAATAGTAGTAAAGGTTTAAGAACATGTTTCGTGAATTTGACAGGACTGGTCGCACAACTTCGAACGCCGCGAAGGTCGTTCCGCTGGATACGAAGCAGGTTTCTGATAAAGCTTCGGATAACGTTGTGTTTGAAGCCGAGAAATTGGCGACCAAGCATGCCAGAGAGATGGACCGCATCGATCTGAAAGCGCGGATGCACAATTCGCTGCTGGACAAGCTGAACCTGGCGGTGATCGACAAAGTTGAAGAAGACACGCTGCGCGGTGAGATCGGCAAACACGCCACCGAACTGTTGCGCCACGAAGGCCGCGCCATGCGCAGCGAAGAGGTCAAGCAACTGGTCGAAGAGCTGATGCATGAGGTTTTGGGCCTTGGCCCGCTTGAACCTTTGCTGGCCGATCCGACAATCAACGATATCCTTGTGAACGGCCATCAGCAGATTTTCGTAGAACGCGCCGGTATTCTTGAGAAAACCCCGGCTCGGTTCCGTGATGAACGTCACCTGTTGCGTATCATCGACAAGATCGTCAGCCGCGTTGGTCGCCGTATCGACGAACGTCAACCTTGGGTAGATGCGCGTCTTGAGGATGGCAGCCGTGTGAATGCGATCATCCGGCCTTGTGCGCTGGACGGGCCCGCGCTGTCTATCCGTAAGTTTGCCCGCGTGCCTCTGACTATGCAGCGCCTTGTGAACAATGGCGCGTTGAATGATAGCGCGGCGTCGCTGCTGCGCGGTCTGGTCGAGGCCAAGATGAACATTCTGATCTCGGGTGGCACCGGCTCTGGTAAGACCACGATGCTGAATGCACTTTCAACCTATATAGGTGGGAGCGAACGCATCGTGACCATCGAAGACGCGGCCGAATTGCAGCTGCAGCAGGAACATGTACTGCGTATGGAAACCCGCCCGGCAGGTCTGGACGGAACCGGTGCCGTTGCACAGCGTGATCTGGTCCGCAACGCTCTGCGGATGCGCCCTGACCGCATCGTGGTGGGCGAAGTGCGCGGTTCTGAGGCGTTCGACATGCTGCAGGCGATGAACACTGGCCACGATGGTTCAATGACTACGGTCCACGCCAACAGCCCTCGGGACGCCCTGTCTCGTGTTGAACAGATGGTTCAGATGGGTGGTATGGAACTGCCGCACTCGGCCATTCGTGCAACTATTGCCTCGGCCATTCACTTCGTGTTGCAGCTGAACCGCCTGTCCGATGGTACCCGCCGCGTAACCTCGATCGCCGAAGTCACTGGTATGGAGGGCGAAATCGTCACCATGCAAGACATTTTTGTCTTCAAACGCGAAGGCAAGGACGAGAACGGCAAGGTTAAGGGTCGCTTTATGCCGACCGGCATCCGTCCGAAGTCCAGCGATGCTCTGGCCGCTGCCGGGATCGACATGTCCTCGATCCAGTTCAACTAAGGAGGGCCAGCGGTATGGAACAGCTTCGCGCTTTTATAGAAAACCTGGATCTAAGCACGATCGTCGGCCCCGAAATGGAAGTCGCCGGGTTTGATGTCCGCTTTATTATCGCACTAGTGATTTTTCTTGGCGCTCTTATCGCTTTTGAAGGTATTCGTCAGTTTTCCCGTCGCGGTGAAAACCGGGAAGAAGCGATAAACCGCCGTATTCAGATGCTGAACGAAGGCAAGACTGGCGAAGATGTTCTCAACCTTCTCAAACCTCAGGAGACGCGCCCAATCCTGCGCAAGTTTCCCTTTGTGGGTGATTTGCCGGCCGCTTTGAAGGCAGCTGGGTTGAACATGGTTCCGGAAATGTTTCTGATCGGGTGTGGTGTTGCGTTTCTGATTAGTGCCATCGGTGGCACAATGGTTGCAAATCCACTTCAGGTCATCCCGATTTCTATCCTCTTGTTCATAATCGCTCCTTTGATTTTTCTCGGATCCGCGCTGAGACGGCAAAAGGCAGCATTGATTAAGCAACTGCCCGACGCGTTGGATTTGATGTCGAGAGGTCTAAAAGTTGGTCATCCGTTAAACACGACACTTCAGAGCGTTTCTGAAGAAATGCCTGATCCTATTGGAACAGAGTTCGGTCTCGTTGTCGATCAGGTAGCCTTTGGCGAGGAATTGACCGAGGCGATGAAAAATATGGCTGATCGAGTTGACGAGGAAGACGTCCGATATCTGGCGGTTGCTTTAATGATGCAGCATGGTTCCGGCGGCGATCTAGCCGGAATCCTTAAGACCCTCGCCCAGGTGATCCGAGCGCGCATGTCTTTGCGCCGTAAGATCAAGGCCATCTCAGCCGAAGGGCGCATGACAGCTTACATTCTATCGTCTATTCCGGTGGTGATTGCGGTGGCCATGACGATCTTGTCGCCGTCCTACTACGGAGATGTAATGGACGCACCGTCTTTTTGGCCGGTGATGGGAGTTATCGCAGCTGCGATTGTCCTGAACGCCATCGTTATGTTCAAACTCGTGAATTTCCGGATATAAGGAGCGTTTGCGATGCAACTTTTAGACTCTTTGCTGCAAAATGAGTTTGCCCTTCAAGCTTTGATTTTTCTTCTAGTGATTGCCGGGGCGTTCATTGCTTTCTTTGGTATTTCGTCTTCGCTGAGCGAGCGCTCGTCGGCAGCAGACCGTATGGTTCCAAGCCGACCGAGGCAAAACTTGGCACGCGTCAATATCGATAGAGGTGAAGACCCAGCTCCAACTGGTCTGACTGCAGCCTTAATACCCGCTGATGCCAATCTGCGATTTGAAGTGGGGCAGGTGTTGGCGCAATCTGGATTTCGTGGCAAGAACGCGATAGCAGGATACTATGCAGTTCGCCTGGCGCTAGCGACGTCTTTGCCCATGATCTTTTTGGCGTTATTGAGTTGGCAACTTCCGACGAGCATTGGGGCGCGGATCGCAGACTATATGTCTGGGCTGGATGTGCTTTCTATCCTACGCAATGTCGTGATCCTTTGTGCCATTGGCTTCTTCGTTCCGCAGCTTTGGATGAACTCGCGTATCAAAGAACGCCGCCGTTTGATGGAAAACGCTTTCCCAAATATGCTGGACTTGCTTCAGATTGGTGTCGAGGCTGGAATGGGGTTCGATCAGGCTTTGCTAAAAGTGGCGGTAGAGTTGCAGCTTGTTTCGCCAGAATTGTCGGAAGAAATTCTAGTTGCTCTGAGTGAAATTCAAGCGGGCCGTGACCGTGATGCAGCCTTAATGCGCATGGCGCGCCGAACCGGAATTGAAGAAATGAGTTCCTTTGTCAGTGTTGTTCTGCAATCGACGCGATTTGGTGTGCCACTTGCTTCCGCATTGAAAACATACGCTGACGAGATGCGGGAACTACGCGAACTCAGAGCGCAAGAGATGGCAAACAAGCTGCCGGTCAAGATGTCTGGCGTAATGGCAATGTTGATGCTACCGGCTCTTGCAGGATTGATCCTGGCCCCGGTTGTTATCCGCTATTCTAGCTCGTTAGCAGCAGGTAACTAAGCGACTAGGACAATTAAAACACAGACAGCGTAATCATGACCAGGCCTGACGCCCCTATGGCGACGCCCATTGGAAACTCTCGTGATTGCGCTGTCGACTCGAATTTGGGGGATAAACGCTTGGCGTAGCGCCGAAAGAGGGACATCCCGATCAAACCCAGAGCCATGGCCGCGGAAAATACAATCATGTATGTGGGCACGACGCTTGGGGGCATGGCCAAAAAAATGACTGGCAACATCTTTGCGTCCCCTCCACCCAGCCAGTTGATCGCAAATAGCCCCAGGCAGATAAGAAAACACGCCCCGCCGATTAGCAAACGGATCAGCAATTCGTTCCAGTCCAAGAAAGGGGCGGCGACAACGCATAGTGCTAGGCCAATTATGCAGTATAGGTTCGGGATACGAAGTTGGGTGAAATCGGTCCATGCGATCGCCACGAACAGCGGGGCGAACAGCCAAAGCGAGATCCAGTTTTGCCAGTCTAGTTGTGGCATTAAGCCCTTGCTTGATGCTGCTTCCCATGCAGAGCTTCACGCTCTTCAACGGATACTAGCCGACGGGCCAGCATATGGAAGTTGTCCAGACCTGTTTTGGAATAGATATGCTTGAGGTGTGTCCTGACAGTAGCAGCGCCAATGTCCAACTCGGCGCCAATAGCCTGCGAGGACAATCCTCGAGATACCAGTACACAGACCCGCCACTCAGCCCGCGTCAGGCCAGTCGGGTTGTCGGTGCTGAGAATCGCAACGTTTTCCGTGCTACTTTTCCGAATGGTCGTAACCGACTGGCGCGACAGCGCTTCGGTTACCAGACCGGGACGGCGACTTTGGAATGTTTCGGACAATTGGGGTGCAATTTGTTCAATTGCCTCTTTGAAACCCGGTTCCGGGTTGCGCCCGAAATGCAGCTCTAAGAAGTCAATCTCACCGCCCTGGTGATCAAGACAGACAAACAGAATTTCCGAAAGGCTGCGATGTGAAATCCACTCGGTCAGGACGGGGGAAAGATCGCTCGGGTCTTCGCCATCTTCAACCAGACTAAAGACCGAGGCCCGCTTGGGCATATTGCGAAACGGCCCCAACGCGTCATTCGCGAAAGACAGGAATAGAGGACGGCAATGGGCAGGATCTCGGGTGTCAGCCCTGGCGGCAACGCGATGAGAACCCTTGTTCAGCCACAGACGGCTGATTACGGCGCATTCGGCGCCAAATGCTTCGGCAATACCATTCAGCGCGGCGTCCAATACAAGACCGCCCTGACTCCAATGAATGAAATTGATGATCGCTCTGGCATGTTGCGCGTTTGGCAGCCACGCACCGCTATGAGCTTTCCCCCCAATCATGAGTTACCGTTCCACACTGGTTAAAACAACTTACTGGCTAATGGCACGAATTGTATTTTCGCCTCAACCGATTCTTCAATAGTCCAAAAATCCTACCAATCGTACATGAACTGAAAATTAACAATACATAAATCCTGACTGTGCATCTAATCATGTGTCTTATTGGTCGTAAGTCGGAGACAAACGGTTGTAAAGTATCGAAATGTGTCTTTATAAGTCTCAATCAGAGACGCGTTCTATGCCCAGATATGGCGGCTCTCGCGTTAAAATTTGAACAAAATGGTTGCCGTGGCGTCGTTTCTCAAAGCGAAAGGCAGTTGGTGTAAGCCTCGATATTTTCAATGGAAATAGTGTGATAGGTGCGCTCCAATCAGAAAATCCTGCTGGCCCGATGTGTCGTCATAGGCGTAGGTGTGTTGCGATTGAAGCCCGATGCTTTGAAACTGTTTTCTTGCACAACCCTACGGTTACCCTCAGTTTCGGCTGTGACTGGATAGGTTTGACGGCATGACACGGGGAATGGAAAGAGTGGATGAGTAGCAAATCTGTCACACGTCGCTACTCGCTGACCGGTGGAGTCGTAGCGAGCACCGGCCTGGCGTTGCCGATGATCTTTCCCACTTCGTCCTCTGCTGGTTTCACGAATGCACCAAACGGAAGCACGGTTACGTTTGGCTTCAATGCGGCTTTGTCAGGACCCTTCTCGGAAGAAGGAAATGACCAATTGCGCGGGCAGAAACTGGCCGTCGAGCATCTTAATGGCCAGGGAGATGGCGGGTGCCTGAACGCGTTTTCCTCGCGGGCGCTGGCCGGGAATGGTGTTTTGGGCAAGAAAGTCACGTTTGTCGTGGCAGATTCAGAAGGCAAGGCGTCCAAGGCGCATTCTTCTGCCAAGGCAATGATAAATTCCGATGGCGCGGTGATGCTGAATGGCGGGTCGACGTCGGGCGAGGCCATTGCGGTTCAGAACCTGTGCCAAGACGCGGGCGTGATCTTCATGGCTGGCCTGGCGCATACAAATGACCTCACGGGTAAGGAGAAGAAAGCCAATGGTTTCCGCAATTACTTCAATGCCTATATGACGGGTGCCTCCCTTGCTCCGGTTTTGGCGGCTGAACTGGGCACGGACCGCCGTGCTTATCATCTGAGTGCTGACTACAATTGGGGCTGGTCCCAGGAAGAGGCGATTGTTGCCTCGACCGAAGCGTTGGGATGGCAAACAGTCAATCGGGTTAAAACCACTCTGACATCGACGGAATTTACGACACATATCGCGTCGATTCTAAACTCGGGAGCGGATGTTCTGATCCTGAACCACTATGGTGCCAACTTGGAGGATTCGTTGGCCAGCGCGTTGCAATTCGGTTTGTTGGACAAGGTCGCGAATGGCAAGGATTTCAAGATTGTCGTCCCGGTACTTTCCGATCTCATGGCCGCGAGGGCGGGTGCGAGTATCAAGGGCGTGCTGGGTTCGATGAATTGGAACTGGCAGCTTCAGGATAAGGGGACCAAGGCGTTCGTGTCGTCCTTTCAGGAAGCATATGGCTTCCCGCCTTCGATCGCGGCACAGACCGGCTATTCACAGATTTTGCTCTATGCCGATGCCGTCGAACGGGCGGGAACCTTCAACCCATGTGGTGTTGTCGAAGCTCTCGAAGATTTCGAGTTTGACGGTTTGGGTAATGGGCCAAGCTGGTACCGTGGTGCGGATCACCAGTGTTTCAAAGACGTACTTGTTGTGCAGGGACGTGATAGCCCGACCGACCCTTATGATAGGCTGGAAGTCGTCGATGTTACCCCAAGGGCGCAGGTCGAATATGACCCTCAGCATCCGATGTTTTCTGGTGGCCAGTTAGGAAAGTGCAATCCGGGCGCATAATTGACGCACAAGAATTTTCGACGAAAATTCTCTGTATCGCCGAATACGGGAAACCCCCAATATCTTCGGAGGGCGCGGGCGGTTAACTCTAGTTCATCCAAGGTTACACCGAGGACAATCCACTTCCCCGGATGAGGGGCTGGCTACTTTCCCCCTCGGCCGGCCCTTCATTTTCGGGTCAGGCTGTTTCTTCCAACATCGTCAGCGACGCCCTCACCGCTGGCGGCAATTCTATCGCTTGGTCATAGCTGAGCATGTGGGGGATCTCGTCAATCGATGATTTGCGATAGCCTTTCGTGAATAGCAGGAATGGAACCTTTGCGCGTTGCGCTGTTTCCGCATCGACCTCGCTGTCGCCGATGAACAAGCGCGGACCGGTTTGAGGGATCGCGTCAAAGCTGGCGTGCAGATGGGCGGGGTCGGGTTTGCGGGTGTTCAGCGTATCGCCGCCGAAAACGGTATCGAAAAATTGCGACAGCCCTAGCGCGTCCAGGATGTGGCGAGCCGGGGCCTCGGGCTTGTTGGTGCAGATGCCAAGTACGCAGCCCATTTGCTGCAATTGGGCCAAAGCCTCCGGTACGCCCGGGTAGACAACGGTCTGCGCACTGGAGGCCGCCCCGTAGTAGTCCAGAGTTCGTTTGGCCAATTCGCTGTGGCGGTCTAGCGGTATGTCGCAGTGACCCATCACACGCTCAACCAGTTTCGGCAGGCCGTTGCCCACGAATTTCTGGATGATCTCCTGCGGCAGCGCGGGTTTGCCTTCGTCGCCCAGCATCCGGTTCGCCGCTGCGGCGATATCGGGCAAGCTGTCAATCAGCGTACCATCCAGGTCGAACATCAGCGTTGCGGTCATTGAAACCTCGGTCGTTGAAATTGTTCAGTCAGACCTAGCCTTTTCGCAATTTCAGCGCAATTCCACACTCTTGGTTGGAGCGTATAGATTGCCGCTTGACATACCTGAGTAAAATAATCAGATTATCCAGCAAGACACACAGCCAACCCGGAATCGGGTCAGCCATCCCAAAAAATGAGAACAGAAATCGGCCTTTCGCCCGTGACCCTCTGGAGTTGACCTGATGAATGTGCAGAACCCGAACCCGACGCAATCCTACCCCGTATCGATGCTGCCGGCACACAAGGCCGAAGAGCTGACCAAAGGCGGGAACCTTGCTCATATCGCGTTGGGCGACCAGCTTTACACCCTGCGCATTACACGCGCGGGCAAGCTGATCCTGACTAAATGACCGCCTCGTTATCACGCGGAGGGGCTGCGGTTGGAAAGCTGTCCGATCTCAGCCCGATCGAGGCCAGCGCGGTTCTGTACCTGCGGCTTTGGGGCGACGCAACGGCGCGCAAAGATATCGCCTGCAAGATCGGGGTCGACCTTGGCACCGGACCTGAAGCTGTTGCAATGATGACCATTGATCGACTGTGTGCGCTCTGTGCGCATCACGGGCGACGCCCTTTGATCCGTCATCAGGTTGGGTGTTCCTGTCTTGGCGCGGATGAGAACTGTTTTGCGCAGACGATCGCTGCGGCCTCGGAAGGGGCGCGCGAGGACGCGATGATGATGGCGACGCTGATTGTCCGGCCGGACTTTGCCCCTGCACTTACCGCCTTGTCCGAAGAGCTGGGTCTGGCGCTGCGCCGGATGACCGCGCCGCAACCTCTGCCCTCAACCGGGCATCTATCCCCCTCGGCCGCGTTGCATTGACAGCGATGCCGATCCAGACCTCTGGTCATTTCTGGCCAGAGGTCTGATCGTTCAGCAGCACCCGCAGCCGGCATGGTGGTGATCATGATCACATGTTGGGGCAGGGGCATAGTCGCCCACCTCGGCCAAAACATTCCCCAATGCCCACAGAATCATGTCAACGTCCTCGGCCTCGATTGTCAGAGGCGGTCGGATTTTGAGGATATTGTCTTTGGGCCCTTCGCTGCCGATTAGAATGCGATGATCGCGCATCCGGTTCTTGACGTATTTGCAGATCTCGGTGCCCTCGGAGCCGTCTGAGTTGATCAACTCGACCCCCAGAAACAGGCCCATGCCCCGCACATCGCCGACACAACCGAAATCGGCCTCGATCCTGCGTAACCCGTCCATCAGCCGTCCGCCCATCACGCGGGCATTGTCCTGCAGCCCCTCGTCATCGACGATGTCCAGCACCTCTTTCCCGATCCGGCAAGACAAGGTCGATCCGCCGAAGGTCGAGAAGAACTCGATCCCGTTGTCAAAGCTTTGTGCGATTTCCCTGGTCGTGACCAACACGCCCAAGGGGTGCCCGTTGCCGATCGGTTTGCCCATCACCACGATATCGGGCAGCGCGCCCTGGTGCTCAAAGCCAAAGTAGTACTCACCCAGACGCCCCAGTCCGGTCTGCACCTCATCGGCGATACACACCCCTCCGGCGGCGCGGATTTTTTCGTAGACTGCGGGCAGATATCCTTTGGGAGGGATGATCTGACCCCCGACCGAGGGGAAGGTCTCGGCGATGAAACCGGCGATGCCGTGGCCCTTGTCCTGCAAAGCGGCAATCGCAGGGTCCACAAAATTCGCGAATTTTGTGGCGCGGTCGGGATCGTCGCGCTTGAACGATCCACGATAGTCGTTGGCCACTTCAACCAGTTCGACCCAATCCGCCTGACCCACGCCACCATGCTTGTTGAACTTATAGGCCGAGATCGCAACCGCCGCATTCGTATTGCCATGATAGCCGTGATCGGGTGTCACGATCCCTTTGGCCCCGGTATGTGCGCGGGCCAGCCGCAGGGCCAGTTCGTTCGCCTCGGTGCCGGAGTTCACAAAGAAACAGACTTCAAGGTGATCAGGCAATTTCGACAGCACCTTATCGGCAAATTCGGTCTGCGCCGGGTGCAGATAGCGAGTGTTCGAGTTCATGCGCCGCAACTGATCAGACGCCACCGCTTGAATGCGTGGATGCGCGTGGCCTACATGGGGGACGTTGTTATAGGCGTCCAGATAGGGGCGACCCCATTCATCGAATAGGTGGTGCTTCCAACCGCGCACCAGCATGACTGGGTCGTCATAGGTCAGGCTCAGATTGCCTCCAAAGTGGTCGCGCCGCCCCTGCAGAATCGCGTGTTTGTCGGTCGGCTGATAAAACACCTTGTCATCGGGCAGGTTCAGCAGCGCCGCCGGGTTGGGGCAGACCGCGTGCCACAGCTCCATCTCATCCGGGTCGCCCACGCCGGGCCAGTCGCTTTGCATCCCGTCGGTGGTCATTGCCAGTTGAAAATGAACGTGTGGGGCCCAGCCGCCGTTCTGCTTGGCATCCCCCAACCGCGCGAACGCTGCGCTCTGCGCCACCGGATCACCGGGCTTCAGTCGATCACATACCTCGGGGTCGAGATGACCATACAGCGTATAGAACGCATCCCCTTCGGGCGTTTCATGATGCAGGATCACCACGCCGCCATAGTCCAGATGAGTATCGCGGTTCTCGACCGCCTCAACCCGCCCGCTGACCGGAGCATGCAACACGGTGCCCGCCGGGGCAAAGACGTCTACCGCCAGATGCACCGTGCGCCGGTCCGAGGCCTTCCATGGCCCCTTGCGGAACCCGGGTTCGGCATAGATCAGGCGCGGCTCGTTATAGTAGCCCAGCCACAGGCCTTCGCCATATTCCTCACCTACGCGCGCGGCCTCGGCCAAGGGCATGTGGAACGGGTTTTGCGGCCAGACGCAGTTTTCAACCGACAGCGACCCCGTCGGCACGTCACTCAGATCCTGTCCGAACATCGGGGCGAACTGCCCTCGATGTTCGGTTAGGTAAGCGTGGACCCTTTCGGCCCCATCGGTCACAGGCAACCCGCAGGCCACGCGCAACCGCGCGCCCATCAAGCCGCCATTGACCGTATCATTTTCCAGAAACCGCCAGGCAGGGGCCTGGCTAATTGTCACATAGGGATCATCTGGGTTCTTAATTGCCATCAAGGTCGAGTTTACAACCGACACCGCCAACCGCATCCGCAACAGCGGCCAGATCAGATCAACCTCATCTGCCCGCAATCGATTGGCCGCATGATACCCTCGTACCAAAGCGGCCAGCGCTCTCTCAGGCTGTGGGTGGTCTAGAACGATATAGGCCCCAGCGATCGCCAGATCACAAATCCGGGGTGCCGCGCACATGTCCCCAAGATCAATTAAGCCCGCGATAGATTGGCGCTGCCCTAATTCTCCTTCAACCAAAATATTGTAGTCATTGGCATCGTTGTGGATGGCTTGTCTCGGAAGGTCGTTCAAAGTCTCCCGGACAGTGTCGAACTCTGCGCAAATGTCGGACAATAACAAGTGGCGCGCGGCGTCACTGATCGTATCCAGATGATCCGCAATCCAACTGGCTTGCATCAGGTCCCATTTGAAACCCGCGCGATGCAAACCCTCGTGATCGAACCGCTCAAGCGCTCGGTCGGTCGCTCCCAGAACTCGGCCCAGTTTCAGGATCAACTCCTCGGATTTAGGCGCGGCGTTGGCGTAACACGAACCCGGCAGACATTCGAGCAGCCACACCAGCCGGGGGTTTTCGTCCTGATCCGTAATCTGGGGCAATAGCCGCCCATTCAAATCGCTAAACACCTTGGGCAACGGGAGTCCGGGCGCTTCCGAGGCCAGATGCTCCAACGCTTTGATCTGCAAGTCCACCAGCCCGGCCTCGCATCCTGGCCGCATAACCTTCAGAACATAATCCTGCCCATTGGTCGCCCGCGCCAAGAAGTTCAGATCATATTCGCCATCCAGCCGGGTCAGCTTGGCGTCCAATCCCCATTGCGTCCGCAACGCGGCCGCCCAGAACACAGTTATATCGTCCATTCCAAACCCTGACCCGCGCAAAACGGGATCCTCTTCATCTGGCCAAAAATATCCTTGGGGGGAATCGCGCCCCGGCGCGATGGGGGGCAGACCGCCCCCCTTTCCCTATCACCCCAAAGCGCGCAACCGCTTGATCAGCGAGGACGTATCCCACCGTCCCCCGCCCAGTTTCTGCACATCCTTGTAGAACTGATCGACCAAGGCTGTCACCGGCAGCGAGGCTCCGGTCTCATCCGCGGTATCAAGGCAAATCCCCAAATCCTTGCGCATCCAGTCGACAGCAAAACCATGGTCGAAATGATCGTCCAGCATCGTCTCATAGCGATTGGCCATCTGCCAGCTGCCGGCCGCCCCCTGGCTGATCACTTCAACAACCGATCGCCCGTCCAACCCGGCCTTTTCCGCGAAATGCAGCGCCTCGCTCAGACCTTGCACCAATCCGGCAATGGCAATCTGGTTGCACATCTTGGTCATCTGACCTGCGCCGCTTTCGCCGATACGGCGACAGATTTTGGAATAGACCTGCATCACCGGTTCTGCCGCATCATAAGCCGCCTGATCTGCGCCGCACATAATCGACAAGACCCCATTCTCAGCCCCCGCCTGACCGCCTGAGATCGGAGCATCAACAAACGCAATACCTGCGGCTTTTCCGGCCTCGTAAAGCTCACGCGTGACTTTGGCGGATACGGTTGTGTGATCAACAAATATCGACCCGTCGGACATACCATGAAACGCGCCGTTCGGACCATTGCAGACCATGCGCAGATCGTCGTCATTGCCCACACAAGCCATGACAAACTCTGCGCCCTCAGCGGCTTCGCGTGGTGTCGCCGCCATCGAGCCACCATGCTGGGCGACCCAAGCCTCAGCTTTGGCTGTGGTGCGATTATAAACGGTGACGTCGTGACCGGCGGCTTGCAAATGGCCGGCCATCGGATAGCCCATTACACCCAAACCCAAAAACGCGACTTTTGCCATGTGGAGATCCTCTCTGCTGTCCGATACCCACTTAGTGCAGCAGATCGGAATGTTTAGCAGAGACAAAGCAAAGCTGCGCGAAAAGGGCAACCCTGCGCTATGGTTCGCCACCCAAATCTTGCAGGATCGGACAATCTGGACGGTCGTCCCCGGCACAGGCCTCTACCAGATGGCCCAGCGTATCCCGCATGGCGTTCAGATCGGCGATCTTGGCCTCGATCTGCGCGAGATGTGCCCGGGCGACCTTTTTGACATCCGCGCTGGCGCGGGTTTCGTCCTCATAAAGTGCCATCAGGGTTCGGCAGTCGTCGATGGTGAACCCCAAGGAGCGGGCGCGGCCCAGAAAGTTCAGCTTGTGCACGTCCTGACTGCGAAATACCCGATACCCGTTGTCGTCCCGCAGCGGTTTGACCAGACCGATATCTTCATAATACCGGATCGTTTTGGCGGGCAGGCCCGTCTGGGCCGACACGTCTCCGATATTCATGCGGTCACCGCCTGAGTTTGGTGTTTCATGTCCCGTTCGGGCAGGCTGGCCCGCACCCGTCGCAAGCGCAGGGCGTTGGTGACGACAAAGACGCTGGACAAGGCCATCGCTCCTGCTGCCAAAGCCGGGGACAGCAGCGGTCCGCCAAGGGGATACAAAGCGCCCGCCGCCACCGGGATCAAAAGGGTGTTGTACCCGAAGGCCCAACCCAGGTTCTGACGGATGTTGCGCATCGTCCGGCGGCTGATCTCAACGGCATTGGCCACACCGCGCAGATCGCCGGACATCAGCACGACATCGGCGGTTTCAATCGCCACATCCGTGCCGGTTCCAATCGCCACGCCGGTGTCGGCAGCGGCCAGCGCAGGGGCGTCGTTGATGCCATCGCCCACAAAGGCCAGCGCGCCAAATTGGTCGCGTAGAGCATTGATCGCCTGCAACTTGCCATCGGGCAGCACCTCGGCGGTCACGTGGTCGATGCCCAGCTTATCGGCCAGCGCCTGCGCTGTGCGGGCGTTGTCCCCCGTGACCATGGCAAGTGTCAGGCCCATCGCGTGCAGCCTGTCCAGAGCCTCAATCGTGCCGGGTTTGACGGGGTCCGACACCGTCAGCAAAGCCGCAGCCTGACCGTCAATCGCCACAAACAAAGGCGTGGCCCCTGCGGCGGCGCGCTGATCTGCCTCGGGCGTCAGGCCCGACAAATCCACCCCGTTCCGGTACATCAGCCGGGGAGAACCGATCACCACCTCGCGCCCTTCAACCACGGCCCGGACGCCCAGCCCGGTCTGAGATGTGAATTCTGTTGGCTGCGGCAAGTCCACAGGTCCGGCGCGCGTGATGGCGGTGGCGACGGGGTGCTCGGACCGCGATTCCACCGCAGCGGCCAGGCGCAACACGTCGTCGCGATCGAACCCGTTGGCGGTGGTGACACTTTCCAGCTCGGGCTGGCCCATGGTCAGAGTACCGGTCTTGTCCAAGGCCACAACTTTGGCCTGTTGCAACTGTTGCAGCGCATCGCCCTTACGGAACAGAACACCCAACTCAGCCGCGCGCCCGGTGCCGACCATGATCGAAGTTGGCGTCGCCAGACCCATCGCGCAGGGGCAGGCAATGATCAGGACCGAAACCCCAGTGACCAGCGCCATCGGCAGGGCAGGTGCTGGTCCGAAGATCAGCCAGATCGCAATGGTCAACAGTGCAACAGCCAGCACGGCAGGCACAAACCACGCGGTAATCTTGTCGACCAGCCCCTGAATTGGCAGCTTGGCCCCCTGCGCCTGTTCAACCATCCGGATCACCTGCGCCAGAACCGTATCGGCCCCGACCCGCGCTGCACGCACGCGCAGTGCGCCGGTGCCGTTTACCGTGCCGCCCACCACCTGATCGTCGGGGGCTTTACCAACCGGGACGGGCTCGCCGCTGATCATGCTTTCATCGACATAGGATGTGCCGCCCAGCACCACGGCATCTACCGGAACCCGCTCGCCTGGGCGGATTTGCAGGACGTCGCCGACGTTGATCTGGGAAATCGGGCGGTCCACGGTGGTGTTGCCCTGTTCGACGCGCGCGGTTTTTGGCTGCAGGCCTACCAGCTTGCGGATCGCAGCGCCGGTGCGGCCTTTGGCCCGCGCCTCCATCGCGCGGCCCAGAAGGATGAGGACAACGATGACCGAGGCAGCCTCGAAATACACATTCGCGCTGCCTTGCGGTAAGAGGCCCGGCGCGAAAGTGGCGATGACCGAGTACAGATACGCCGCGCCCGTACCCATTGCAACCAGCGCATTCATATCCGGTGCGCGCCGCAGCAGCGACGGAATACCCTTGACGTAAAACACCCGGCCCGGTCCGACCAACAAGGCCGAGGTCAGGGCGAATTGGATCAGGTGGCTGGTCTGCAATCCTATGGTCTGATGTACCCAATGATGAAAGGCGGGGATCATGTGTCCGCCCATTTCAAGGACAAATACGGGCAAGGCCAGCGCTGCCGCGATCAAAGTCGTGCGGGTCAGTGCCGTGGCCTCATGTGCCTTGTCGGCGGAGGTCTCGTCCGTCTGGGCGATATGCGCCGGATACCCTGCATCGCCCGCCAGTTTTGCAAGCGAGGCAGGGTCTGTCGCGCCCTCTACATAGCGGATCGTTGCGCTTTCGGTGGCCAAGTTCACATCCGCTGCGATCACGGCGGGGTCGGCGCGCAACACACGCTCGACCCGGTTCACACAAGAGGCGCAGCTCATCTGGTCGATTTTCATCGTGACATCGGCTGTTGCAGCCGGATACCCCGCAGCCTGCAGCGCTTGCGTTACATCGCTGAGGGGGCCGTCGTACGCGACCTGCGCCGTCCCGGCCGCGAAATTCACCGTTGCCTCGGACACGCCCGCGACGCCTTGCAAGGCCGCTTCCACGCGCCCCACGCAGGATGCGCAGCCCATTCTTGTGATGTTCAATCGGGTTTCATGTGCGGTGGTCATCCGACTCATCCTGATCTGCTGTTGCCCTCTAAGTGGGGGTTCCAGTCACGGGAAGGTCAAGGGTTTATGCCGCATACCCGCCATGCATTGTGGCTCAGCGCTGGGGCAAGGCTTGCAACAACAGCGAGTTATACTGCGCAGGCGGCGCTGCGCGCACCGCTTCGGGCGAGGCAAAAAAGCCCAGCATCAGGACCGATACGCAAGCCAGCAGGCCCAAAAGGCACAGGCCGGTGAGGTTGAGTGTCGTGCGTAGCATTGACAGTTTTTCCATTCCTAAACTCACTGAGACCTTACGGGTCGGTTCAAGATCTTTGTGCCAGCTCTTGCCTTAACTTTTCGTTCTCGACCTGAAGCTGCGCCAGTTGCTGACCAAGCGTGTTCAGATGCGGGCGCAATTCGGCCTCGGTAAAGCGCGGCGTGATGTGTCGGGGGCAGTTCCAGTCCAGCCCCTCCACCCGGATGATCGCGGCGCGTTCGGCTGGTGCTTCGGCCCCATCGGGATAGAGGCTGGCGGCAGCGGCTTCGCCCTCGGTGAACTCTACCCGACCCAATATTTTCAACCGGCGTTGGTTGGCGTAGTCCATCAGGATCATCGCTACCCGGTCATTCCCGTCCAGATTCCCGCGCGAGATATATTGCTTGTTGCCCGAAAAATCGGCGTAGCCGATAGTCGTGGGCCCCAGCACGCGCAGGAACCCAATCGGCCCGCCGCGATATTGTACATAGGGCCAGCCGGTCTCGGACACTGTAGATTGGTAAAACCCGTCCCGCGCCTCGATAAACGCTTTCTCTGCCGGACCGATTTGGTGCCCTTGCTGCGGCCCGTCTTCGATGAACTTGGCATAGGTCCTTGCTGATCCCATCCGTTCCTGATGGGCCAGAACCGCCGGGGTGAAGGTCAATTCGGAAAAGGCGCGGGGCATGGGCGATCCTTTCTACAGGCCCAGATCAGACAGGCCGGGGTGATCTTCGGGCCGTGGGCCTTGACTCCAGCGGAACAACCGGTCTTCCTCGGCAATCGGCAGGTCGTTCAACGACGCATGGCGCTTGGCCATCCGGCCATCTTCGGCAAATTCCCAATTCTCATTGCCATAAGACCGGAACCATTGGCCGCTGTCGTCGTGCCATTCATACGCATAGCGCACAGCAATCCGGTTGCCGGAAAAGGCCCAGAGTTCCTTGATGAGACGGTAGTCCAGTTCTTTGTTCCATTTGCGGGTCAGGAAGGCATGGATGTCTTTGTGTCCCGATAGGAATTCAGCGCGGTTTCGCCATTGGCTGTCCTCGGTATAAGCGGGCGTTACCAGATCGGGGTCGCGGCTATTCCAGCCATTTTCAGCCATGCGCACTTTTTGTGTAGCAGTTTCCAGGGTGAAGGGGGGCAGAGGGGGTCGGCTCATGTCTTGATCTTTCAGGTCAGCGCGGCGGCAAGCATCGCAAGTGTCAACAGGAACGGGACGTACTGAGGGGAAAACGGGCTGGTGCGGCGTTTCATTGTAAAGCTCCTAAGTTTACTGATCGGTACATCTTGAAGAGAATGTGTACTGATCGGTAAACTTTTGCAAGTCTCAAAGTGAAAAAACTTTGCGACCGACGCTAAATCGGCTTCTTTTCAAGGCTGTTGACGTTGGATTTCGTGTAACCTTGTCGCGGGACGCGGCTACAATTATGTACTGATCAGTACACTCAGGAGCCGAATCATGCGCCCCAACAAACGCGACGAACTTGTCCGCAATGCGCTGCAGGTCTTTTACAGGGACGGGTTTCACGCCACTGGTATGGACAAGCTGGTGGCGGAAACGGGCGTCTCAAAGACCTCGATGTACAAACACTTCCGGACCAAGGAAGAGTTGATCGTCGCGGCCCTGCAGCTGAGAGACGAGAACTTTCGCACTTGGTTTTATCAGCGGATCGATGCGCTGGGCCAAACGCCGGCGAAAAAGCTGTTGGCCAGTTTCGATGCGTTGGCTGAATGGTTTCAGGAAGACGGATATCGCGGCTGTATGTTCATCAAGGCAGGGGCTGAATATCAGGATAAGGATCACCCGATCCACGTTCAGGCGGCCGAGCACAAGCGTCTGTTGCTGGAGTACTTCACGGATTTGGCCCGCGCCGCCGGGGCGGCTGATCCTGAAAAGCTGGGCTGTCAGATATTGATCTTGAAAGAAGGCGCTATCGTGTCCGCTGTTCTGTTGAAAAGCTGCGATCCGGCACGTGATGCAAAAGACGCGGCGCTGGCTCTATTGAAAGGCGCGCTGCCTGGATGGGAAAAAGCCTGAAAGACGTTACGTTGTGGCGTCTTTTGGCGCATTGGATTGCAGTGAGACGAAGAGTACCTTCCGGAGAAATTGATATGGGAGGACACTTGATGTCTTTGTTTACAAGCTCTGCAAGCTGGGTCACTGAAGAACACCGCATGTTCGCCGAAATGGCGGATCGGTTCATGCAGGACGAACTGGTCCCCAACGAAGAGCGTTGGAATGATCAGGGGATGGTCGACCGCGCATTCTGGCAAAAAGCCGGTGAGATGGGCCTGATGGCTGGCTCGATCGCAGAGGAACATGGCGGCGTTGGCGGGGATCTGGGGTTTGATGCGGTCACTCTCTATGCCCAGTCGTCGCACGGCAATTGCGGCTGGGGCTATCCGATCCAGTCGATCGTGATCCACTATTTGATGGCCTACGGCAGCGAAGAGCAAAAGCAGAAATGGCTGCCGAAACTGGCCTCGGGTGAGATGGTCGGCGCACTGGCTATGACCGAACCCGGCACCGGGTCGGACGTGCAGGCGATCCGCACCACCGCAGATAAGGACGGCAATTCCTACCGCCTGAACGGCTCGAAGATCTTTATTACCAATGGTCAGTCGGCCGATCTGATCCTTGTGGCGGCCAAGACCGACAAGTCGCAAGGCTCTAAGGGTGTGTCGCTGATCGCGGTCGAGACCGAGGGCGCCGACGGTTTCCGCAAGGGGCGCAACCTCAAGAAGCTGGGCATGAAGGCCAACGACACGGCCGAGCTGTATTTTGAGGACGTCAAAGTGCCGATGACCAATCTGGTTGGTCCTGAAGAGGGGCAGGGCTTTTATCAGATGATGAAGCAGCTGCCCTGGGAGCGGTTGACGATTGCTCTGATCGCTCTGGGTTCGATTGATTTCGCCATTGCCGAGACTGTGCGCTATACGCAAGAGCGTAAGGCCTTTGGTCAGCGCGTGATGGATTTCCAGAACACGCGCTTCAAGCTGGCGGAGTGCAAGACCAAAGCCGAAGTTCTACGCAGCTTCCTCAATGACTGTCTGGCTCAGTTGCAGGCGGGTACGCTAGATGCGGCCACGGCGTCGATGGCGAAATACTGGGGTAGCGAAATTCAGAATGAAATCATGGGTGAATGCCTCCAGCTCTTTGGCGGTTATGGATTCATGATGGAATACCCGATTGCACGGCTTTACGCGGATGCGCGGGTACAGACGATCTATGGCGGCACCAATGAGATCATGAAAGAACTCATCGCCCGCTCGCTGGACAAATAAGAACGACAGGGCGCTCTCGCCGGTCGTTGACGTTTCTGGCGAAACATCTCCTCCTGTTGAGCCGGGCAGGCGCGGGCTCAGCCCACGCCTGCCCGGCCCCCTGCCGTCCGCAGGACGCAAGGCCGCGCAGTTTGCTACTGTTGTTACGCGTGCTGGTTTAAGGTTTGGGTTACCCGACCTGTCCGCGTAGCCATTCAACGAAGGATTTCAACGGCTCG
The DNA here is from genome assembly GCF_056535645.1 of Ruegeria sp. BK1. Lineage (NCBI taxonomy): Bacteria > Pseudomonadati > Pseudomonadota > Alphaproteobacteria > Rhodobacterales > Roseobacteraceae > Ruegeria > Ruegeria sp. BK1. The sequence continues at coordinate 3,526,116 of NZ_JBQFIS010000001.1, forward strand.
GATTCGGCCCTGGATTGGGGCCAGACCAAGTAGAAATCCCCCAGACTGACGCCCGGACCGTGCCAAGCGGGAACAAGACGCCCGGAGCGCAGGTCATCTTCCACAAGGTAACTCGGCAGCAGCGCCACGCCCAACCCGTGAACGGTTGCCTGCCCCATGGTCGAAAACTGGTCGAACAGCATTCCGCCAAGCCCTGACACCTCTTTGCCCTGAAACGCAAACCATCTCTCCCACGCATCCGGGCGGGTTTCGAGGTGGAGCAAAGGCGCGCTGAGCAGCCAGTCGATGCGATCCGCCCGCTCTGGCAGGATCGAGGGGGCACAGACCGGCACGACATCCTCACGCATGATGGGCAAGTAATTCACGCCCCGCCAATCCCGTTGTCCAAAATGAATGGCGGCATCGAAATGCTCGACCTCGAAATCAAAAGGTCGGAGCCGTGTGTTGAGGTTCACCGTTACCTCGGGATGGCGGCGTGCAAAATCCTGAAGGCGGGGGGCCAGCCAGTGCATGCCGAAGGCGGGCAGGATCGACAGGTTCAGCGACCCGCCCTTGGGGTTTGCTTTCAACTTGACCGAAGCCTGTGCCAGTTGATGCAGCACAGTACGCGCGACCTGAACATATTCTTTGGCTGCCGGGGTCAGGTGGAGGCGCATCTGGCTGCGCTGGATCAGATCGACGCCCAGTTGTTCCTCCATTGTTTTGAGTTGGCGACTGATTGCGCTTTGTGTCAGCGAGAGTTCTTCGGCCGCCGCAGAGGCGCTGCCAAGGCGGTCCACAGCTTCGAGCGCCAGCAGGGACGGGATGGAGGGCAGGAAACGTCGGGGGGCGATCATATGATTATTCCTCATACCTTTCGGATGGATTATCACTGGCATTTCGATTGCACCAGCCTGATAGATTGATGCGTTTTAACTCGGTCTTCGGCGGCGATGATCCGGCAGAGGTCTTGCCCGCCCTTCGTGGGCGCGATTATTGCTGTAACAGAAGACCTGGCCGTTCGTAGGCCACCACGGGGATCACAGGGCACGGCAGCGCCCATGATCCGACAACAAAAGGACGGAGGCGCAGATGGATCGCGCTCAGATCGTGCATGAGAACTTCCTCAAACGCGTCACCGCGCGCGATTTTCCCGCAGGCAACGCGCCCCGGTCCGGTCTGAGCGATGCCGATGCCGTATCACTGTTCCGCTCGCAAGTGCTGAGTCGCGCGCTGGACCGCACCAGCCGCGCCATGCAGAAGGCGGGGCAGGGGTTCTACACGATCGGCTCATCCGGGCACGAGGGGATGGCGGCCGTGGCCCATGCTCTGCGCCCCACGGATATCGCCTTTCTTCATTACCGCGATGCCGCGTTTCAGATCGCCCGCGCAGAGCAGGTACCGGGCCAGCAGATCGCCTGGGACATGCTGCTGAGTTTTGCCTGTTCTTCCGAAGACCCCACGTCGGGCGGACGGCACAAGGTGTTGGGGTCCAAGGCGCTGACCATCCCGCCGCAGACCTCGACCATTGCCAGCCATCTGCCCAAGGCGGTCGGCGCAGCTTATTCTCTGGGCGCGGCGCGGCGGCATGCGCCTGAGCACCGTGAGTTGCCTGAGGACGGGATCGCCATGTGTTCCTTTGGTGATGCCTCGGCCAACCACTCGACCGCACAGGGCGCGATTAACACGTCGGGCTGGACCAGCGTGCAAGCGACGCCGCTGCCCTTATTGTTTGTGTGTGAGGACAATGGAATCGGTATCTCGGTCAAAACGCCAAAGGGCTGGATACAGACGTCGATGGAGCATCGCCCCGGCATTCGGTATTTTCAGGCCAATGGGCTGGATATCTACGAGACCTATGCCGTCGCGCAAGAGGCCGCCGACTATGTGCGCACCCGCCGCAAACCCGCATTCCTGCACCTGAAAACCGTACGTCTTTACGGTCATGCCGGTGCTGACGTACCGACCACCTATATGCCCAAATCCGAGGTCGAAGCGGATGAGGCAAATGACCCTTTGCTGCATTCTGTGCGCCTTTTGGATCAGGCCGGGACACTGTCGCCGGATCAGGCGCTGGAGATATATCAGGACACCTGCGCCCGCACTGATCGCATCGCTGCCGAGACCACCACGCGCCCGCATTTGGGCACCGCCGCCGAGGTGATGGCCAGCCTGATCCCGCCCAAGCGCGTTTGCAAACCCACCAATGGCCCTAGTGCCGAGGCGCGCGCAAAGGCGTTTGGTGGCGATATGCGGGCGATGAAAGACCCTCAGCCCATGAGCCGTCTGATCAACTGGGCACTGACCGATCTGATGCTGGAGCATGGCGAGATCGTCTGCATGGGCGAAGATGTGGGCCGTAAGGGGGGCGTCTATGGCGTCACGCAAAAACTGCAACAGAGGTTCGGGCCGGACCGGGTGATCGACACGCTGCTGGACGAGCAGTCGATTTTGGGGCTGGCGATTGGCATGGGCCATAACGGGTTTGTGCCGATCCCCGAAATCCAGTTCCTCGCCTATCTGCACAACGCTGAGGATCAGATCAGGGGCGAGGCCGCGACGCTGCCGTTTTTCTCGAACGGGCAGTTCACCAACCCTATGGTCGTGCGAATTGCCGGGCTGGGCTATCAGAAAGGGTTCGGCGGGCATTTCCACAATGACAACTCGCTGGCCGTGCTGCGTGATATTCCGGGGGTAGTCATCGCCTGTCCTTCGACCGGAGAGGAAGCGGCGCAGATGCTGCGCGAATGCGTCCGCCTGGCGCGCGAAGAACAGCGGGTGGTGGTGTTTCTGGAACCCATTGCGCTCTATCCCATGCGTGACCTGAATGGGGCGCAGGACGGGAGGTGGATGACGACCTATCCCGCACCGGATCAACGGATTGCGCTGGGTGAGGTGGGCGTGCATGGCGACGGTACCGATCTGGCCATCGTGACCTATGGCAACGGGCATTACCTGTCGAAACAGGCGCTGCCCGAACTGCAGGCGGCGGGGTTGAACGTGCGGATCATCGACCTGCGCTGGCTGGCGCCACTGCCTGTTCAGGCGTTGTACGAGGCCACCGAGGGCTGCGCACATGTGCTGATCGTCGACGAATGCCGCCGCACCGGCAGCCAGTCCGAGGCGCTGATGACTTTCTTCGCCGAAGAAAGTCCGGCCACTCCAATCGCCCGTGTTGTCGCCGACGACAGTTTCATAGCAACCGGCCCCGCCTATGCTGCGCCCTTGCCGTCGAAAGACGGGATTTTGGCCGCCGCATTAAACCTGACCGGAGGTCGCCAATGACCCGCACCGCTGTTCTGATCTGCCCCGGTCGGGGGACATACAACAAACCCGAATTGGGCTATCTGCATCGCCATCATGCTGACCGGATGCAGCTGTTTGCCCAGTTTGACGCAATTCGCGCAGAGGCAGGGCAAGAAGGGGTCACGGCCTTGGATGGTGCAGGTCGGTATACGATCAGCACGTATTCTCGTGGCGATATCGCGTCGCCTTTGATTTACGCAGCCTCGCTGGCCGATGCGCAGTCGCTGGCGGTTGATATCGAAGTCGTTGCCGTCACCGGAAACTCGATGGGGTGGTACATCGCTTTGGCGGCGGGCGGCGCGGTCACGCCAGAAAACGGATTCCGCGTGGTGAACACCATGGGCCCGCTGATGCAGGACCACCTGATCGGCGGGCAGCTTGTGTATCCGTTCGCCCGAGAGGATTGGTCGAACGACGCCGAGCGCAAGGCTGAACTGTTGGCCGATGTCGTGCGGATTGACGCTCTGGACGGGCACGAGTTGGCATTGTCGATCGATCTGGGCGGTATGCTGGTTCTGGCAGGTAATGAGGCCGGCCTAAGCGCGTTTGAACACGCGCAACCAACTGTGCAGGATCGCTTTCCCATGCGCTTGGCAAACCACGCCGCGTTTCACACTGCGCTACAAGCGCCGGTGGCTGCCGAAGGGCGGGCGCGTTTGTCTGCGGATATGTTTGACCCGCCCGAACGTCCTCTGATCGATGGGCGTGGAAAAATCTGGTGGCCAGGGGCGACGGACACCCAAGCGCTGTGGGACTACACCCTAGGGCATCAAGTCACCGAGACCTATGATTTCACCCGCGCCATCCAGACTGCCGCGCGCGAGTTTGCGCCCGATCTGTTCATCGTCACCGGACCAGGGGCAACCCTGGGTGGGGCGGTGGCGCAGTCGCTGGTTCTGGCCGATTGGAAGGGCATGTCCGACAAAGCGGCATTTCAGGCGCAGCAGGACGCACAGCCCTTTCTGATCGCTATGGGGCGAGAAGATCAGCGTTCGCTTGCAACCGGTTGACGCAGCCCTGATGATCCGCGCATGCGCAAGGAGCCCGATGTGAGCGACCATGACCAGTCCCTCTGGCTGAACACCTGCCGCGAGCATGTGGACAGCACCCCTCTGACCGACGATCTGACGGTCGATCTGGCCGTGATCGGTGGCGGGTATACCGGTTGCTCGGCGGCTTTGACGGCGGCACAATCGGGGGCGTCGGTGGCGCTGCTGGAGGCGCATGAGATCGGGCATGGTGGGTCGGGTCGCAATGTGGGCTTTGCCAATGCGGGGCTATGGCTGCCACCGAACGAGATCCGGACGCATCTCGGGGCTGAGCCGGGCAATCGCCTAATCGACCTTTTGGGCGCTGCACCGGGGGATGTGTTCGACCTGATCGCGCTGCACGGGATCGATTGCGAGCCTGTCCGCAACGGCACCCTGCATTGCGCGCATTCGGGGGCGGGGTTCAGGGACTTGGAAAACCGCCATGCGCAGCTCAAGGCGGCAGGCGCGCCGGTGGAACTGTTGAGCACCGATCAGGCCGGGCAACGCACCGGCAGCGCAGCATTTCACGGGGCGCTTTTCGATCCGCGGGCGGGAACGATTCAGCCTCTGGCCTATGTGCGCGGCTTGGCCCGCGCCGCGACTCAGGCGGGGGCGCAGGTTTTTACGGAAAGCCCGGTTCTCTCTCTGTCCCATGATGGCGATGTCTGGACCCTGACAACAGCCCAAGGCTCTCTCCGGGCGATGGCGTTGATACAGGCCACGAATGCCTATCACCGGGGCATGCCGGATACCGCGCCCGCCTATGTGCCGGTTTATTACTTCCAGTTTGCCACGGCCCCTTTGTCGGACAACCTGCGCGCCAGTATCCTGCGCGGGGGCGAAGGGGCGTGGGATACCGGGTTGATCATGACGTCTTTCCGGCTGGATCAGGACGGGCGGTTCATCATCGGCGCGATGGGGGATCTTGGTCATGCAGGAAGCAGTGCCCATAAGGCGTGGGCGAAACGCAAGATAGCGGCGCTTTATCCGCAGCTGGCCGACCAGCCGTTGGTGCAAGGTTGGCACGGGCGGATCGCAATGACCTCGGACCACATTCCGAAAATCGCGCGGATCGGCCCGAATGCGCTGGCGGCGCACGGGTTTTCAGGGCGTGGGATCGGGCCGGGGACTGTTTTTGGTCGCCAGATGGCCGACAGTTTGCTACGCGATGATCCCGCCCTCCTGCCCGTTCCGCCAGTTGAGGGATACCGCGAAAGCTGGACCGGGCTGCGGCGCGCATATTTTGAGACCGGTGCGGCGCTGACGCATCTCATCAAAGCCCGGTTCTAAACCGCCCCCTTCATAGTGCGGCGGCAATCCGTTCGATCCGGCCGCGCAGCCAGCGATGGGCCGGGTCATTCGCCGATCTCTGGTGCCAGACCATGTAGATCGAGACCTCCTCACACGTGAAAGGCAACGGCGCGCAATCCAGCGCCGCCAACGGCCCGCGTTTCATCAAGGCGGTGTCGGTCGAGATCAGGTCGCTGCCTTTCACAAAGGACGGGATGGCGTTGAAATGGGGCAGGGTGACGGTGGGCGGTCTGATCTGGTTTTGATCCACGCCGCGCATCACCGCGCGCGAGCTTCGACCATCGGCGAACCGCACCTCGACATGTTCGGTGCTGCAATAGACGTCCCAACTGTCCGGCGGTTTGCGCTGTGCGGCGTCATAGAAGATCATCAGCGGGCTGCTGAGGATGCGTTTTTGAAAAATGTCCGGCCCGTCGGGCGGAAGCGGTGTCAACATCAACTGGCATCGGTCGCTGCGCAGAAGGTCCGGGTCCGGCACGCCCGATGGGATGAACCCCAGATGCAGGCCAATGCCTTCAGATCGCGCGGCCCGAAGCAGAGTGGGAAAGATCAACTCGCGCGGCATATCGTTGGTGGCGATCTGGATCTGCATCTGTTCCGCTTGCGGATCAAAGGGGCGGTCTTCGGTCAGGGCGCGCATCCCGTCCAGAACATGCTGAACCGGGTCTTTCAGCGCCAAGGCGCGCTCGGTCGGGGTCAGGCCCTGGCCCGAGCGCACGAATAGCGGATCGCCCAGAACCTGCCGCAGCTTAGCCAGCGTATGGCTGATGGCCGATTGCGTGACGCCCAACCGGTCGGCCGCCTTCGAGACCGAGCTTTCCTCGAGAATGGTCAGGAAGACACGAAGGACCTTGCCGTCCAGATCGGTAAAATCAATATTTCTCATATCATCTATGATTATTCATGAATGGTTTTGAGGTCCATGGCGGATTAGGGAAAGCTGAACCCAACAGGAGGCACAGGATGGCAATCCGCTTTTTCTCGGACAAGAACAGGCCCGTTCACATGGGCGGCTATCCGTCAGAGCGGCTGGAACGGCAAGCGGAAATGCCTGATCTGTCGGCGGTGCCGCCGATGCAGTCGCTCAGCTTTCATCGCCCCAAGCGCCCGGAAAGCATCGTCAACGCGATGGGGGAGTTTCAGGCGATGCTGGACACGATCCGCGATGGGTTCGTGAATCCTGTGGTCTCCGAGGTGCCTGCTGACGTGACCGAGCGCGCCAACCATCTAAAAGCGTTTGGCTATTTCAATGATGCCTCGATGATGGGGTGTGGTTCTTTGCCGCGCGAGGCATTGCTGACCGAACCCCGCCGCAACCCCGATATTGACCGTCTGGCCCATGCGCTGAAGACACGGCAGACCAAGACGCTGGCTTCGGGGATCGACCTGATCATGGCCGATCTCAAAGAAAGCATGGAGGCCACGCCGCGCCCGATGGACACCCATCGCCATGCAATTGTCTTTCTGTACGAACACAACCGCGACCCGGACCCCAACGAGACCGGCGCGGATTGGATCATGGATGCGCAGGATCACCGCGCCTGTCTGCTGGCGACCGAGAATGCGGTGGTCGTGGCCAACTACCTGCGCGTTCTGGGCTTTGATGCGCGGGCGCATACGGTCATGTCCTCTGAGGTTGATCTGGGTAAGCTGGCCGTCGCGGCGGGGCTGTGTTCGGTCGAAGACGGAGAGCTGGTCGCGCCGTGGCTGGGTAAACGGTTCGGACTGGCTGCGGTCACGACCGAGATGGAGATCGCACACGATCAGCCTCTGCAACCCATGACGCAGCAGCCGTGGTTTCGTACTCAAGGCCCCGCGTGGTGGCTGGGCGCGGGCTTTGCCAAGAACGCGCTGAACCGCGATCCTTATGCCAATCGGCGCTATGTGGACGGGGCGCACCCGTTTGAGAACCTCAGGCGGGTTGATGCGCCCACTACCTATATTGATGAGGAAAACGTGGCCCGCGTCCCCAAGCGCGCCGATATGTTCGCCCGCGCACAGTTCGGGGATATGGGTAAGCATCTGCAAGACGGGGCCAAGGGCGGGTATTACGTGCGCAAGGCCGCGCCTAGCACCGCACAACGCCGCGCGCTGGGCGCGTTCGTGCTGTTGCAGGATGGGGAAAGCGCTGACGCCGCGCACCCAACCGATGCTGCCCGGAACGCCGCGAATATCAAGGCGGCCACGTATTTTCTGGGGGTCGATGCGGTGGGCCTCAGCCGGTGCCCGGACTGGGCGTGGTACTCGCATGATGCAACGGGCGAGGAGATCATTCCGCCCCACGACCAGGCCATCAGCATGATCATCGACCAGGGTTATGAGACGATGGAGGGCGCCAGCGGCGATGACTGGATCAGTGTCGCGCAGTCGATGCGCGCTTATCTGCGGTTTTCGTTATTGGGTGGAGTGATCGCGCAACAGATCCGCAATCTGGGCTATAAGGCCCGCGCGCATACGGTGATGGATGGCGAGGTGTTGCAGCCGCCGCTGCTGCTACTATCCGGTTTGGGCGAGGTCAGTCGCATCGGAGAGGTGATCCTGAACCCTTACCTCGGGCCCCGCCTGAAATCCGGCGCAGTTACCACCGATATGCCAATGGCGCATGACAAGCCCATCGATTTCGGCCTGCAAACCTTCTGCGAAAGCTGCAACAAATGCGCCCGCGAATGCCCTTCGGGTGCGATCACGGCCGGGCCGAAGCTGATGTTCAACGGCTATGAGATCTGGAAGTCTGACAGCCAAAAATGCGCCACCTACCGGGTGACCACGCCGGGTGGGGCGATGTGCGGGCGGTGTATGAAGACCTGCCCTTGGAACCTTGAGGGCATCTTCAAGGAACGCCCCTTCCGCTGGGCCGCTATGAATATTCCCAAGGCCGCTCCCGCGTTGGCGCGGTTGGATGATGCCGTGGGCAATGGCGGGCTGAACGACGTCAAGAAATGGTGGTGGGATCTGGAGCTGCAACCGGACGGCGCCTATCGCCCGACCGACCACCCGCTGAACCGGCGCGACCTGCAAACCGACCTAGACCTGAAATACGAAGATCAGACTCTGGCCGTCTACCCCGCCTATCTGGCCCCGCATCCCTGGCCCTATCCGTTCGCCATGGACCGCGAGGCTGGGATCGCAGCCTATGAGGCCATGGTCACGGCCGAGGAATACAAGGCGCGCAAAGCGGCGGGCGATCTGTCGGTGATCCACCGCTATACCATCGCGGGCGATGCCCCGGTTATGCGCGTCGCACTGACCAAGGTCGACAAGATGACTGCGGATGTGACCAAGTACGAATTCTCGACGCTGGACGGCTCACCACTGCCCGAATGGACGGCAGGCGCGCATCTGGACGTGCTGGTCGCGCCGGAATTCCTGCGGCAGTACTCTATGTCCGGTGACCCATCCGACCGCGCTACCTATCAGATCGGTGTATTGCGCGAGGATGAGGGACGCGGTGGCTCAGCTCTGCTGCACCGCATTTTCAACGAGGGGCGCAAGGTCTTCATCTCGAAACCCATCAACCATTTCGAACTGGACGAGGGCGCAACCAAGACCTTCCTGATGGGCGGCGGGATCGGCATCACTCCGATGATAGCCTTTGCTCACCGTCTGTATGCCGTGGGCAAACCGTTCCAGCTGCACTATTCGGCCAGTACCCGTGCCGAGGCCGGGTATCTGAAGGATCTGGCAGCGATGCCTTGGGCGGATCACGTGCACTATCATTTCTCGGACGAAGGCACACGGGCCGATCTGGAAGCCGTCCTGTCGGGATATCAAGACGGTTGGCACGTCTATACCTGTGGTCCTGATCGCTTCATGGACGGAGTTATGCAAGCGGCTGAGCGTCAGGGGTTTCCCGAAGAAGCGCGGCATCTGGAGTATTTCTCGGTCCCCGAGCAGCCGGACTATGAGAATCACGCCTTCACTTTGCGGCTGGCAAAATCGGGTCGAGATCTGACTGTACCCGCCGACAAAGATGCAGCGCAGGTGCTGAACGAGGCGGGCATTCACGTGGATGTGAAATGCGCCGATGGCATCTGTGGGGTCTGCAAATGTGGCGTGATTTCGGGTGAGGTCGAACACCGCGATTTCGTTTTGTCCAAGAAACAACGTGAGAGCGCTATCATCCTATGCCAAAGCCGGGCGGCGCAGCCGGATGGTGTGATCGAGATCGACCTCTGAGCCAAGGTTGGGAAACGAAATTCTGAAACGCAAAAATTGGTCGCTCTGGCCATGGACGTTACGGCACGGCTGCACTAACGTCCCCAGCGAACCCTAGTGAATCCTGATCAACAGGTGCGAGGTATTTTCATGGATTATCACAGCCCCGCCAGTTTTGCCGAGGCGTCGGCTCTGGCTGCAAACGCAAAGGGGGTCACCCGCTTTTTGGCCGGAGGCACGGACGTTCTGGTGCAGTTGCGCTCGGAACTGGTCACGCCCGATACGCTGATCGACATCAAAAAGATCGACGGCGTCAGCGATATAACCCGCAACGCGGACGGCAGTTGGACACTGGGTGTTGCTGCCACAGGTGCCGAGATGAGCGAGCACCCTGAGCTGGGCAGCGACTGGCCTGGCGTGGTCGAAGCGATGGACCTGATCGGATCGACCCAGGTTCAGGGTCGCGCAACGCTGACCGGAAACCTGTGCAATGGCTCTCCGGCGGCGGATTCGGTGCCTGCGATGGTTGCCGCTGGTGTGACCGTTTCTGTCACTGGTCCAGATGGAACGCGTGATGTGGCTGTCGAGGAAATCCCAACCGGACCCGGCAAGACCTCGCTGTCCAAGGGTGAGGTGATCTCGGCTGTGAAAATCCCCGCACGCGGAGACAACGCTGGCGACGCCTATCTGCGGTTCATCCCGCGCACTGAGATGGACATCGCCGTTGTTGGCGTGGGTGTCAGCCTGCGTCTGGACGGTGATACCGTGACTGAGGCCCGCGTCTCGCTGGGCGCGGTTGCGCCGACTGTCCTGCTGGTTGAAGACTGTGCCAAGGCCATCATCGGTAGCACTCTGGACGATGCTGCGCTGGACGCGCTGGCGGCTGCGGCATCGGCCGCCTGTAACCCAATCGACGACAAACGCGGCACGATCGCATTCCGCACCGAGGTCGCTGGTGTTCTGGCCAAGCGCGCCGCGAAAATCGCCTATGCCCGCGCGAAGGGAGAGAAAGCATGAGCAAGCTCCACGTAACGACCACCGTGAACGGCGATGAGGTCGATTTTCTGTGCGACCCGCGCGAAACCCTGCTGGATTGTCTGCGCGACAAGCTAAACCTGACCGGCGCGAAAGAGGGCTGCGGTACTGGCGATTGCGGCGCGTGTTCGGTCACGGTTGATGGCCGTCTGGTCTGTTCCTGCCTGATGCTGGGCGCTGAGGCCGAGGGTAAGACCATCGAAACCGTCGAAGGTATCGCGGATGGTGACGTGCTGCACCCTCTGCAACAGAAATTCATCGAACATGCCGCCCTGCAATGCGGCATCTGCACGCCGGGCATTCTGGTGGCGGCCAAATCGCTGCTGGAGAAAAACCCCAACCCGACCGAGGAAGAAACCCGGTACTGGCTGGCAGGCAACCTGTGCCGCTGCACCGGCTATGACAAGATCATTCGCGCCGTCATGGAAACGGCAGAAGAATTGCGGGAGGCTTCGTAATGGCTCTGGACGATCGTAAAACGGAATTCACTTTTGTTGGCACCCGTCCGAACCGCCCTGACGGCTTGGACAAGGTGACGGGCCGCGCCAAATTCGGCGCGGATATGTCTGCACCCGGCATGCTGCATGGTGCGATCCTGCGCTCGCCCCACGCCCATGCCCGGATCGTGAAAATCGACACATCGAAGGCCGAGGCGCTGAAAGACGTCAAAGCCGTCGTGACACGCGCTGATTTCGCCGACGTGCCGTTCAAACCCGGTTTGGCGGGCGAATTCTGGAACGTGCTGGAAAACGTCATGGCCGGTGAGAAAGCTCTCTATGATGGTCATGCGGTGGCTGCTGTGGCGGCGACCTCGGCACTGGCCGCGCGGGATGCGCTGAAGCTGATTGAGGTTGAGTACGAGGTATTGCCTCATGTGACCGACGTAGACAAAGCGATGGCCCCGGATGCGCCGGTCATCCGCGAAGGTGCGGCAGATTATTCCGTGCCCGAAGGGATGCACCCCAACGTCGTGCGGTATCACGAAAGCGGTCATGGCGATGTCGACGCAGGCTTTGCCGAGGCCGATCTGGTCCTCGAAGACAGCTTTGTCACCGAGGCGACCCATCAGGGCTATATCGAGCCACACGCCTGTCTTGGCCTGCTGGGCAATGACGGCAAAGGTGAACTTTGGTGCACCACCCAAGGCCATTGGATTGCGCAAAAGACATGTGCGGCATTGCTGGGCATCGAAACCTCGCAGCTGCGCGTTACCGCGTCCGAGATTGGCGGCGGCTTTGGCGGCAAGACCACGGTCTTCATCGAACCGGTCGCGCTGGCGCTGAGCCGCAAGGCGAACCGCCCGGTCAAGCTGGTCATGACCCGATCCGAAGTGTTCCGCGCGACGGGGCCGACGGCCTCGGCTTCGATGGATATCAAGATCGGCATGAAGAAGGACGGCACGATCACCGCCGCGCGTGGTGAGTTCCGTCTGCAAGGCGGCGCGTTCCCCGGTGCGCCGGGCGACATGACCGCCATGTGTGCCTTTGCGGCCTATAACCTGACCAACGTCAAACAGATCGGCTATGACGTGATGGCCAACCGTCCCAAGCAAGCCGCTTATCGCGCGCCCGGCGCGCCGATGGGCGCGTTTGCGGTCGAGTCGGTCATTGATGAGATGTGCAACAAGCTGGGCCTCGACCCCATTGAAGTGCGCCTGAAGAACGCTGCGCATGAGGGCACCAAGGCCAGCTATGGCCCGCGCTATGAACGCATCGGTCTGGTCGAAACGCTCGAGGCCGCCAAGGCGCATCCTCATTATTCGGCACCATTGAAGCCGGGGCAGGGACGCGGCGTCTCCTGCGGTTTCTGGTTCAACCACGGGGGTGAAACCTCGGTAACCTTGGCGTTGTCCGAAGACGGATCAGCCCAGTTGATGGTGGGCACGCCCGACATTGGCGGCTCGCGCGCGTCGATGGCACTGATGGCGGCTGAGGTGCTGGGCATTCCATATGAGAACATCCGTGTCACCGTCGCAGACACCGCAACGCTGGGGTATAATGACGTCAGCCACGGTAGCCGGGTAACCTATGCTTCGGGTCTGGCGACGATCAAGGCGGCGCGCCATGCTGTCGAAAAACTGTGCGAACGTGCAGCGGCCAAATGGGATATCCCGGTTGAAGCCGTAAAGTGGGAAAACGGTTGCGCCGTGCCTTCGGGTCCGAACGCCGGCGACTTTGACCCGATGCCGCTGGCAGATATCACCGCCAAAATGGGACGCACCGGAGGTCCGATCTCGGGCCATTTTGAGGCGACGCCCGAAGGCGCAGGTGTGTCCTTTGGCACCCACATTGTTGACGCCGAGGTCGATCCGGAAACCGGCAAGACCACGATCACCCGCTATACGGTCATTCAAGACGCCGGTAAGGCGATCCACCCGACCTATGTCGAGGGCCAGTTCCAAGGCGGTGCCGCGCAAGGTATCGGCTGGGCGCTGAACGAGGAATATATCTATGGCGAGGATGGACGGTTGCAGAACTCGATCTTTCTTGACTATCGCATCCCCGTTGCCAGCGACCTGCCCATGATCGACACGGTTATCGTCGAAGTGCCCAACCCCGGCCACCCCTTCGGTGTGCGCGGTGTGGGTGAGACGGGCATTGTGCCGCCCTTGGCCGCCATTGCCAATGCTGTGTCTAACGCGGCTGGCGTGCGGATGAAGCAACTGCCGATGTCCCCGCCGCGCATTCTGGCGGCGCTCAAGGACAATGGTTGAGGTCCACCTCTGGTCCGGCCTCCGGTCTTTGACCGGGGGTCAGCAGGTGGTGGAGGTCGAGGCCAAAACCACCGGCGATCTGTTGCAGGAACTGATCCGGGCGCATCCGCAACTGGAAGGCCCAATCGAGGCGGGAGTCTCCATCGCCATCGACGGACGCGTCATCGCAACCGGTCTGACCGAACCGATCCCTGAAGGCAGTGAAGTTTACCTGATGCAGCGTCTGCGCGGCGGTTAGGACGGCGACCAAGGCTCGCGCCCAACCATGCGGTCGGCCTCGGCCGTGATGTCATTCATATGTTGTTCAAGGCTAAGGCGCAGGGCCTCAATCTGCTCGTCCGAGGCTTTGCGCGGCACGGTTTCCGTCCATTCCCGGCAAAGAAACACGCCCTTGTTGCGCCAGGGGCGCGGCATCAGCAACCGGTCCCATGTGCCCGCCTCGCGGCCATGTTCCGCGGAAAAAGTAATCCCGAACACCCGCTTGCCCGAGGTTCTTGCCCAGACTAAAGGCACCGTGGACAACACCCTTTCCGGCCCGCGTGGACCGTCGGCGGCGATGCCGATGGAAATGCCTTGCTTCATTTTGCCGATCACTTCGCGCGACACGGCAATGTTGTTCGATTTCTTGCTGGTCATGGCGATCGTGTCCATGCCGAACAGCTTTTGCACGCGACCAACCATGCTGCCGGCTCGAGCAGACGAGGTGATGGAGCAGATGGGCCCCTTGTCCAGCGGGTAGAAATAGGGCGATTGCGCCAGCCTTTGGTGCCACAGCACCACAATGACCGGTTCGCCCTGCTCGGCCAACTGGTCCAGTTCCTCATAGCCAATACGCTGCCATTCGGTGTTGCGATTGACCAGCCGGATATACCACGCAATGCGCCGCGCAGCCCAGTTCAACAGGGCTTCACTATCAGCGATCTTCTTGCGGATACTCACGAGCGGGGTCCTTCTGCCAAGCAAATTGTGTCTTATAGAACTCAACGCCATGCGCAACTTGTTTGTCGCATGGGTTTAGAGCGGCGGAATCTGAAAAAGCCTCTTGAGTCCGCCGCGCGGCTGGCATATCTGATGCCCACCTTAGGGGTATAGCTCAGTTGGTAGAGCGACGGTCTCCAAAACCGTAGGTCGCGGGTTCGAACCCTGCTGCCCCTGCCATTTCCCAATATCGCTGACATCCACGCGCCAATTTGGGCTATTCCTTTGCATTCCGGTTTCCTCCGCCCGGCGATTGGCATATTGTCCGGCGAAACACCCAAGGACCGGATGAGGATACATGTCGCGTTTCGATGGATATTTCCTGCGGCAATTGCTGATTCTGTTCGGCTTTTTCACGCTGGTTCTGGTGGGGGTCTTCTGGATCACCCGTTCGGTCAGCCTGTTTGATCGTGTGATCAGCGGCGGTCAATCGGCGATGGTGTTTCTGGAATTCACCGCGCTGACCCTGCCGACCCTGATCCGAACGGTGATGCCCATGGCTGTGTTTGCCGCCGCCGTTTATGCCACCAACCGCCTGAGCCGCGAAAGCGAGCTGACGGTTATGTTGGCGACGGGCTCCAGCCCATGGCGTCTGGCGCGGGCAGTATTTCTGTTCGGGCTAGTGACAGGTTTGATGATGGCCGCGATAAGCGTGTTTCTGCGCCCGGCCTCGGTCGAGCAGCTTGAACAACGACAGGCCGAGGTCGCAGGCGATGTCACCGCGCAGCTTCTGAACGAGGGTGAGTTTCTACATCCTGCCAGCGGCGTAACGGTTTATATCGGACGGATTGACCTGGATGGTACACTGTACGAAGTCTTCGTCTCGGACCGCCGGGATCGGGCCAGTACAGTCACCTATTCCAGTAAAACCGCTTATCTGGTCAACAATGGCAGCGGCATTCATCTGGTTATGGTGGACGGGGTGGCGTTGCGCTTGGATCAGCAGGGCAGGACCTTATCATCGACCCTGTTCGAGGATGCTTCATACGACATATCCGAACTGGCTCACGGCAACGATATGAGCCAACGAAGTCTTGAGGCGATCCCGACCATTGAATTGTTGGAAAACCGTCAGGCGTTGACCGCATACGAAGGGTTCAGCGAAGGAGAGCTGGTGGATGAACTGCACCAGCGGTTCTCATGGATTGCCATCTGCGTAGCGGTGGCCATGGCGGGATATGCAACCCTGATGCTGGGCAGCTTTTCCCGTTTCGGTTTGTGGCCGCAGATTTTTGGGGCGTTTACTATTCTCGTTTTGCTGGAAGGTGTTCGGGGGTTCGTGTCGCCTATTGTGATCGACGATCCCGCGCTGTGGGCGGTTCTCTACCTGCCCGCCGTGATCGGCATCCTCATATCCTGCCTGTTCTTGCTGATTGCGGGGCGACCACTTTTGCGGAAAAAGCCGCGAGAGAGCGATCTCGCCTGGCCGCAGGCCTAAGCCGTCCGCAATTCCTGCAGGCAATCTAGAACATCGCCAAATGCTGGGCTGTCGCGGCGCGTGACCAGATAGAGCGGCAACATCAGGTCATAGGCATCTGCAACGGGCGCAACCTGCCCAGAATGAAGGTATTCAGCGATGACATAGCGTGGGAAATACCCTAACCCACCGCGCCGCAGGACATAGCGTAGGGCCATCATGCAATTGCCCAGAAACACCGTCTGGCCCGAAGCCCGATGCGCGGTGGATCGAATGTGATTCTGATAGACCTCCCCCAGTTCCAAATTGACGAAAATCGGGTCAGTTCCGGCATCAGGGGTCTGGACCAGCACCAGTCGCTCGGGTGGCAATTCGTGAAACATGACCCGTCTGTCCGACGGTTTCTCATGGGTCAAGGCCGCGTCAAGAACATGGGTGGCTACCGCATCAACCATATTCAGGTCATGATCATAGTTGAGCGTCAACAGCAGCTGCCCCAGGTCGTCCTCATAGCGGATTGCCAGATCGACCAGCAGCGGGTCCCAGATGCTCAGTTGCGCGCCCAGGCGCAGGGCGACCCGGTTCTGCGACTGCGCGGGCAGATCGCGTGAGGCAAAGGACCAGAGCGACAGCATCTGTTCAGCATAGGGCCGGAACTGCCGCCCGAATTCGGTCAGGCCGGTCCCGCCTGCCCCACGGGTGAACAGGGCTTTGCCGGTTTCATCCTCGATCAGACGAATGCGGGCGCTTACAGCGGTTTGCGTCACGTTCAGCTTGCGGGCGGCAGCGTGGAAGCCTCCGGTCTCGGCGACGCACAGAAAGGTCTCAAGGGCTTTGATTTGCATGTTGAAAGTAATTTTTGATCGAAGTGATAAAATCAATTCATTTTTTCGCTCAGCTGGAGTGGAGTAAGCTTTCGTAAACGGATCGATGAAAGGACCGCTTCCATGCTGGACAAAAGCCACAAACCCACTTGGACCAGTTTCGAAGAGGCGACAAAGGCCGATTGGGATGCCGTGATGGAGTATGAAGAGGCGTACAACGCCGCTTTGCCCGACCGTATTCTGGACGCTATCCGGTCGCTGGACGAGGAGTGGACGCCATACCCGGTCAACCGCTATCAGCATAGTTTGCAGGCCGCGACCCGCGCTTACGAAGATGGGGCTGATGAGGAACTGGTGGTCGCTGCTCTGATCCATGACACCGGCGATATCCTGTCGCCCTACAATCACGGTGAGCTGTCAGCGGCGATGATGAAGCCCTATGTCAGCGAGAAGACCTATTGGATTTTGAAACATCACTGTGTGTTTCAGGGCTACTACTATAACCACCACCTTGGCGGCGATCGCAACGCCCGCGACAAGTACCGCGACAGTCCTTATTGGGAGGACTGCGGCTATTTCTGCCATGAATACGATCAGAAGGCGTTCGACCCGGACTACCCGACCAAACCGTTGGAGTTCTTCGAGCCCATGTTGCGCCGCGTGTTGAACAAGGGCGAAGGGCACATGGAGCTGAACGAAACCTCGGAAAGCTAGCAGGCCGCCATCAGGCGATAGACGATCTGAGCTGCAGTGAAGTCCCAGGCGGCATTGCCGTCGGGGGCCAGTTCGACCACGTCAAAGCCCACGCATTTACGGCCTTTGAGGGCGTGTTCGACCAGCCGCAGCGCCTGATAGTATCCCAAACCGCCCGGTACGGGAGTTCCGGTGGCGGGCATCAGCGAGGGGTCTAGACCGTCCACGTCAAAGCTGACATAGACCAGTTCGGGGAAATCCTCGGGCAGGTCGACGGCGTGGATATTGCCTGTGACCAGTTCCTCGGCATCCACATGGAAGACGTGGTTTTTCAGACGGCTTTGCGCCTCTTCGGTTGAAAAGGCGCGGACGCCGAATTGGGCCAGTTTGATGCCCTCTTCGGTCAGCAGATGCATGACTGAGGCGTGCGAGTGTTTCTTGCCCTGATAGGCGTTGCGCAGGTCCGCATGGGCGTCGATCTGCACGATACCGACGGGCTGGTTCAGCGCCCGCGCCACGCCCATCACCGCACCATAGCTAAGCGAATGTTCCCCGCCCAGTGTTACTGGCACTTTGCCTGCGCGAATTGCGGCCTCGGTGCGTTGGGCGAGGCGCTCCATCACGTCAGGGAGGGGGCCTTCGCAATCCAGCGGGTTTTCGGTGAAAATGCCCTCGACGCAGGGCTCGGTATGGCCGGTGATACGCTCCAGTTCATTGCTGGCCTCGATGATGGCTGCGGGACCGTTGGCGGTCCCCGATCCGTAAGACACGGTACGCTCCAGTGGCACGGGGATGACGCGAAACCGGGCGTCTTCGCTGCGCTCAGCGGCGGTCAGTTCACTGTCGAGGAAAATGCTCATGAGAGGCGATCCTTAAAGTCGTCATAGCCGAATTGTTTGATAATCTTCAGCGCGTCCGTTTCGCTGTTCCAAAGGGCGATTGTGGGCAGGGGTACCCCGTTGAACGTGTTGGTCTTGACCATCGAGTAATGCGCCTGATCGAGGAAGGCAAAGCGCTGCCCTATCTCCAGCGGTTTGTCCCATGTGTAGTCGCCAATCACGTCACCAGCCAGACAGGAGGGGCCACCCAGACGGTAGGTATGACCTGCTTCGGCCTCGTCCATCAAGGCGGGGCGATAGGGGGCCTCGATCACGTCGGGCATGTGGCAGGTGGCCGAGATATCGGTGATGGCGAGGTTCATATCATTGGTGGGCAGGTCGAGGATTTCGCCGACCAGAATACCCGCGTCCAGCGCAACGGCCTCGCCGGGTTCGAGGTAGATAGCGACATCGTATTTCGCGCGGATGGATTTGATGAAAGTCACTAGCCCATCCCGGTCGTAGTCATCGCGGGTAATATGGTGACCGCCGCCGAAATTCAGCCATTTGAGCTGGCTGAGGAAGGGTTTGAGCTTCGGCTCAACGGCAGCCCATGTGCGTTGCAACGGCTCGAACCCCTGTTCGCAGAGCGTGTGCATGTGCAGCCCGTCGACTCCGATCAGTGTGTCTTCGGACAGTTGGCTGACGGGTGTCCCAAGGCGCGAGCAGGGCGCGCAGGGGTCGTATTTGGGTATCTCGCCTTCGGAATGTTCTGGGTTGATGCGCAGGCCGACCTGAACGTTCGCGGCTTGGGCTTTTGCCAGGAAGCGGTCCGTTTGCGTGGGTGAGTTGAAGATGATGTGGTCGGACAGCGACAGGATTTCGTCGATATCTGCGTCTTTGTAGCCAGCGCAGAAGGTCGCAACCTCACCGCCATATTCCTCGCGACCCAGTCGTGCTTCGTAGATGCCACTGGCGCAGGTACCGCCGAGGTGGTGGCGGATCAGAGGGGCCAGTGAGAACATCGAGAACGCCTTGAGCGCGCTGAGGACATGTGCGCCGGACCGGGTGCCGATCTCTGAGAGGATGGTCAGGTTCCGCTCGACCGCTTTTTCGTCGACCACAAAGCAAGGTGTGGGGACGCGGCTGAGGTCGAAATTGCGGAAGGCGCCGGCGTCTCCGGCTTGGGTCGTCATCATGTCGGACATGTCCGGCGTCTCCGATTGTGGTGAGGCCGGGGGCTCTGCCTGTCGCCATTGGTGCTTGAACCAATGGCGCATCAATGGCGACCCCCGAGGTACTTTTGAACAGAAGAAGTTCTGGGGATTAGAATTCGACGGGACCGTCAAGTTCATGAACTTGCCATGGCAGGCCGTGATTGTTCAGCATATCCATGAAGTCATCGGGGTCGAGTTGTTCCATGTTCCAAACGCCCGGCTCGCGCCAGTTGCCTTTCAGGACCTGTGCCGCGCCGATCATCGCGGGAACGCCGGTGGTGTAGCTGACGGCCTGGGAGCCGACCTCAGCGTAGCATTCCTCATGGTCGCAGATGTTGTAGATATAGTAGGTTTTTTCGCCCGAGCCGTCCTTGGCCTGACCTGTGGCGATGTCGCCGATGCAGGCTTTGCCCTTGGTTTCCGCGCCCAGATCGCCGGGATCGGGCAGCAAGGTTTTCAGGAACTGGATCGGGATTATCTCTTTGCCGTCATGCATCACCGGATCGATGCGGGTCATGCCGACGTTTTCCAGCACTTTGGCGTGCATGATGTAGGCGTCGCCGAAGGTCATCCAAAAGCGGGCGCGTTCGATCTCGGGGAAGTGGGTGCTGAGGCTCTCCAGTTCCTCGTGATACATCAAGTACATGTTCTTGGGACCGATGGCGGGGAAGTCGAACTCGACCTTGTGGGTCATGGCGGGGGAGTGTTGCCACGCGCCGTTTTCCCAGTGACGCACTTCGGCCAGCACTTCGCGCAGGTTGATTTCCGGGTTGAAGTTGGTGGCGAATTCTTGATCGTTGCTACCGCCATTGGCGTCCAGCACGTCGATCTGGCGGATCGTGTCCAGCTTGTGTTTCTTCAGCCATTTGGCGAATACGCTGGTCACACCCGGATCGAAGCCAGATCCGAGGATGGCGGTCAGGCCCGCCGCTTTGAAGCGCTCCTGATAGGCCCATTGCCAGTGGTATTCGAACTTGGCCTCATCCTCGGGCTCATAATTCGCGGTGTCGAGATAGTGAATACCGGCCTCAAGGCAGGCGTCCATCAGCACCAGATCCTGATAGGGCAGGGCGAGATTCACCAGAATCTCGGCGCCGGTTTCTTTGATCAGCTTGACCGTGTCTTCGACCTTGTAGGCGTCCAGTTCGGCAGTAGCGATATCTACACCAACGCGGTCTTTTACGGCTGCGGCGATGGCGTCGCATTTCGATTTCGTGCGGCTGGCCAGAGTGATCTCGGTGAAGATGTCCGAGTTCATCGCCATCTTGTGCACGGCTGCGTGGGATACGCCGCCGGCGCCGACAACCAGTGTTTTGCCCATGGTCTGTCTCCTTCTTATTCGTAATAGGTGTAGCCGTTGATTGAGTCGCGATAGGCGCTCATCAGGGTTTTGCGGTCCTTGGCTTGCAGAGTACCGGTAGAGATCGCCTCGTCTACCATTTTGCGGAAGGCGGCAACGCAGTCTTGCGGGTCGAACTCGACATAGGACAGGACCTGACTGATCGTGTCGCCCTCTTGCTCGTGCAGCAGGTCGAAGCCGCCATCGGCGCGCAGGTCGATGGTGACGACGTTGGTATCGCCAAACAGGTTGTGCAGATCGCCGAGCGTTTCCTGATAGGCACCGACGAAGAAGACGCCCATGAAGTACTCGCCGTCCTTGGGCAGGGAATGCACCGGCAAGCTGGGTGAGACACCGTCGGCCAGAATGAATCGGTCGATTTTGCCGTCGCTGTCGCAGGTGATGTCTGACAAGACGGCGCGGCGGTCGGGGGTTTCATTCAGCCCTTGGAGCGGCACGATCGGGTGTAGCTGGTCGATCGCCCAGACATCGGGCAGGGATTGGAACAGCGAGAAGTTGCAGTGGTAGATATCGGCCACTTTCTCAAGCTGATCGTCTACATCCGTGTCCAGATCATCGCTTGCGGCCAGCGCCTTGAGGCGGGCCATCAGCGACAGATAGATACGCTCGGCGCGGGCCATCTGGCGCAGGTCGACATAGCCGCGACGGAACAGGGCGCGCAGTTCGTTGCGGTAAAAGGTGGCGTCGTTCCAGCATTCTTGCAGACGATCTTGGCTGAGGTATCCGTGAACGGCAGCAAGGTCCGAAACCAGATGGTTGTCGTCAGGTTCCACATCCGGTGCGGTCGGTGCATCGTAAAGCGTGCTTTCCAGCACATTGAATACCAACATCGAGGATGTCGCCACCACCGCACGACCGCTTTCGGTGACCAGCGTTGGGTGGGCGATTTCGGCCTCATCCATCGCGTAGGCGACGGTCTCGACGACGTTGGCGCAGTATTCCTCGACAGTGTAGTTGATCGAGTTCTCAGCGGCCTTTTTCTCACCGGTATAATCCACGCCCATACCTCCGCCGAGGTCCAGATGGGTCAGCGGTACGCCCTCGCGGGTAAGTTCAGTGTAATAGCGGCAAGCTTCGCCGACGGCGCGGCGCACATCGTTGACGTCTTGCACCTGAGAGCCCAGATGCGAGTGTTGCAGCTTGAGGCAGTGTAACAGGCCCGCCGCTTTTAGTTTGTCCACCGTGGCGACTAGCTGGTCGGTGTTCATCCCGAAGGCTGAGCGATCGCCCGAGCTTTCTTCCCATTTTCCGCTGATCTGGTTGGTCAGTTTTACCCGCACGCCGATCAGCGGTTCGATGCCCAGATCGTTATAGACCTCGATCACCGTGTCGGCCTCTTTCGGGCTTTCCAGAACGATGACGGTGTTGAAGCCGATCTTGCGGGAAAGAATGGCCAATTGGATGAATTCGGCATCCTTGACGCCATTGCAGACGATCAGTGCCTCGGGGGCCAGACGATGGGCCAGCGCCACAACCAGTTCGGGCTTGGAGCCCGCTTCCAGCCCATAACTGTATTTCTTCCCGAACTCGACGATCCGGTCGACGACCTGTGCCTGCTGGTTCACCTTGATGGGGAAAACACCACGATAGGCGCCCTTGTAGTTAACGCGCGCGATGGCATCGCGGAAGCTTTCGTTCAGATGCGCAATCTCGTGTTCCAGATACGAGGTTACGCGCAGCACCATCGGGGCCTTGATCCCCCGGTCGTCCAGATCGGACAAGATACCGGGCAGGCTGATTGCGGCGGCTTCGGGGTGTATCGGGTTGCGCAAACCGATCTCGCCCTGCTCTGTCACCTCGATGAGGCCCTTGCCCCATTTTTCAACCCCGTAGATGGAATGCGGTGCGTCGGGCGTCTGTTTCAATCAAGTCAGTCCTTAACGTAGGGTGCCGGTTTAGCGCCCGCCAATACGGCAGCAATTTGATTCGTCCAAGTGTAATCTATGTATCGCGAATTGCCGAATTTAGGCCAAGGAGCGGATTGGGATCAAGTGGTTGTCCCAATGGCATTTGGCGCGCGCCATGATGTGGGCACCCTCGGTGATCTCTCCGACCGCGCCGGTGCCTGTGGTAAAGACAAATCCCTGCTCGGCAGAGCCGATGCCGCAGACATCCGTCAAGGAATAGGCCGCAGTCAAATTGCCGGTTTCGACATCGAATTGATGCAGCGCGTTTCCTCGGGGGCAGGTGATGGCGACGGTTTTGCCATCACTGGCGAAAGCGACGCTGCCCGCGTAGCCCTGAAGGGTGCTCTGTTCTCTCTCGGGCGCGGTCAGCAGGCGCGGGGCCGTGCCACGCCGGTGCAGGCCCAGCAGCGGCGGGTGCCGTGTTTTGTTCCCTTGCCATTGCAGCGCAAAGGCCACCAGGCCGTCGGGCCGGACAGCCAGATGGCGGATCGAGTTTCTGTGCAGCGCGCGCGGCAGTTCCATCTGTTCTATAACCGCGCCAGAGTGGTCCAGATAGGTCAGGTTGGGGCGCATGACGGGCAGGTTCAGCTTGGTGCGACCTGTTTCTGGGTGGGTTTCGATGCCGCCATTGGCCACAATAAGAGTTTGGCCGTCGGGCATCAGGCGCATGTCATGGGGGCCGATGCCGCCCGAGGGGAACTCACCCAATCGCGCGAAATCCCCCGTATTCCAAACTCCGATCACGCCTTGGCCTGCCTCATAGTCGTTTTCTGTGGTGTAGAGCGCCGCCCCATCTGCCGAAAACACGCCGTGGCCATAGAAATGGCGGTCTTTTGGAGCGTCCAGCCGGGCGGTTTGGGCTCCGGTTGCGCAATCGATCACCAGCGCAAAAGTGCCCGGTCGGCGGGCAAATGCCACCGCCTGCGCGCGCTGAGGGTGCGCGGCTGCCGCGTGACCCCTTGCGGGCAAGGGTAACGTGAACAGGATATCTCCCCCAGCAGTCAGCCCCGCCAGCCGGTAAAAGCCGCCGGGAAACAGGGCCGCCGCCAAGTAGTCGGGCGCGCCAACTTCCGCCCAACCGCCTATGGGCGTCATGCTGGTGGCGGCAAGCCCGACAAGAAAATGGCGACGGCTGGTCATGGTCAGTCACCGTCCAGTGCGTTGAACCCGGCGCTGATGCCCAGGGTCGGGCCCAGATCATTGGCGGCAATCTGGCGGATATCGTTGATCGACTGTTGCAGCGCCTCGATGCGTAAACGGCCCTGCGGGTTGGCCACGCCCGCAAATGCAGGGTCGTCCAAGGCTTGCGCGCGGGCAATCGCATTGTCGAACGCGCCGTCCATGTCTGCCGCAATGGCAGGATGATCCGCAGACAGGCGCATGGCCAGATCACGCAGCGTGATCAGCGACAGTTCCACATGGCGCACGGACCGCGCAGACCGGCGCGCCTCGGCCCTCTTTGGACGGGGGCGGTCGAATGTGCCCAGCGGGCGTCCAAGGCGGGTCTCGGACGTGAATTGAAGGCCGGTGGACAGTGCCTTGTATAGCTCTTGCAGGGCTTCGTTTTCGGACCGATAGGGGCTGTCGCCGCCGGGTTGCGTGACGTGTTCGGCAAAGGGTTGCCAGTCCTCGGCGATGGCCTTTGCGTTGCGGTCGATGTCAGTTGTGATCGCGCGGATCAGGGCGCAGCGATAGGGGCCTTGGCCCTGATCGGCAAAGGCGGGGTCAAAGAGCATCATCTCCAGCGCGAAAAACCCGCGCCCGGCGATGGAGGTTTCGGCAAAGGCCTCGGGGCTTTCTACAACGGGGTCGCTGGTCGAGATCAAACCGCTCAGGGCCTTGGGCGTGAATCCCTTAGTGTCGGGCCAGAAGGCCAGCGCAAAGGCGCGGCCGTCCCGCTCGGACGGCCCGAACCGTAGGTGACTGACCAAAATCCAATCGTCGAATGCGCCATGGAATGCGGCCCGCAGGTCAGGTGATGCAGGATCGCATCCGGCCTGCGCGGTCGAGGCCAAAGTGGCGGTCGTCTCGGATAGTCTCGCATAACCGGGCAGAACGTGTGCGTCGACCACGTCCGTCAGAATCGCAGCACCGTCCTGTGCTGTGGCGGGCAGGGGCAAAGCCAAAGCAAGGGCAAGGAACAGCGGGCGCATCAGAGGCTCTCCAGAAAGCGGATCAGGGCGTCTCGGTCAAGCTTGGGCATCGACACAACCGTATCGCGCGCCGCTTGCGCCTCGCCCCCGTGCCACAGGATTGCCTCTAGCAGGGACCGCGCCCGCCCGTCATGCAGGAATTGAGTGTGGCCCGAAACCTGTTGGGTCATCCCGACGCCCCACAGCGGCGGCGTGCGCCATTCCCGACCCGTAGCGCGCGCCTCCGGGCGGTGGTCGGCCAGACCTTCGCCCATGTCGTGCAGCAGCAAGTCGGTATAAGGCCAGATCAGTTGGAAACTGTGTTCGGGCCGGTCCTCCATACGGTGCGTGACATAGGCAGGGGTGTGGCACAATGCACAGCCGGTCTGGTGGAAGACCTGCTTTCCGCGCAGCACTTGCGGGTCGTCTGCATCTCGACGTTCTGGCACCCCAAGATTGCGGCTGTAGAAGGCCACAAGGTCCATACCCTGCTGATCAATCTCGAACACACGGTCGTCGCCATCGCCATGCGGGGCATTCACGCAGTCCACCTGCAACTCCGTGCAGTCACCATGGGCCGCAGGGAACAGAGGGCTGGATATCCCGATGTCTCCGGCAAAGGCACCTGCCGATTGCTCCAAGATAGTCGGCATCCCAGCCTTGTAGCCGAACCGCCCCATCATCGGCGCATCGAATTCGGTCGACCACACAATGTTGGGGCGGCCTGAGATACCGTCCCCATCAACGTCTTCTGGGTCGGCCTTGGCCAGTATATCCCCGACCGGGATCGCTTCGAGCAGACCCAGCCCGATCATCTGCGGTGCCACGCGTGGGCTGAGCATCGCCTGCGGGTGCAACGGCCCATAGCCCAGATCGGCGGCGGTATAGGTCGGTGCGCGCAACGTGACCGTCTCACCATCCAACAGCTCGACAGGGACTTCCGTGTAGGTGATGTCCAGCCGGTATTCTGCCGGGTGGCCAGGCAGGGCGAGGTCCTGCATCTGGCCGCCGTAGTTTGGCTCTGGCTGCGTGGCGATATAGTCCGCGATCTCGGACTGGCCCGCCCCGCCAGGGATTGAGACGCGTAGGAACATCGACACCGCGCTGTCCTGTGGGCCATTCGGCGTATGGCCGCGCCCGTCCTTGATGTGGCAACGCTGGCACGACCGCGCGTTGTAAAGCGGCCCTAACCCGTCCGAAGCCAGCGTCGAAGCCGGCGACGAAACCCATAGCTTTTTGAACAGCCCGTTACCGACTTTGAAATCCAACTCCTGCTCAAACTCCAGGTTGCCCGACGGTTGCGAGAACGCATCTGCATCCGCGCGCAACCGCACGGTGGCCGCCCCTGCCGGCAGGTCCTCGAACCGTTGTGGCACGCTGAAATCCTCGGGCGCGGCGGTGACATCCGCGATCCGGGCGGCCTCGTCTTTGGTTCTGGGCTGGAAGTTGAGGTGCAGGTCCTGCAACCCGGTCGGGAAAGAGGGGGTGGCCGCCAAAGCAGCCACCGCTACGATCGAAAGCTTACTCGCCTTCGTCCATTTTCGATGCATTGAGATGCGCATAATTGGCTTCGCCAATCCTTTCATACAGATCAAGCTGCGTTTCGAGGAAGTCGATGTGACCCTCTTCATCGCTGATCAAACCTTCAAACAGGGACATGGTCACATAGTCCCCCGCCTCGCGGCAGTATTCGCGGGCCTCCACATACAGGGCGCGCGCGTCGTGTTCGGCTGCCAGATCACATTCCAGAGTTTCCTTGGGCGTCTGCCCGATGCGAAGTGGGTCCAGCTTTTGCAGGTTGGGATGGCCTTCCAGAAAGATGATCCGTTCGATCAGCTTGTCCGCGTGGCCCATCTCCTCGATGCTTTCCTCGCGACTTTTCTTGGCCATGTGACCAAGGCCCCAATCCTCCTGCAAGCGGTAGTGAAGCCAATACTGGCTGACCGCCGTCAGCTCATGCCGCAGGGATTTGTTGAGGTATTCTATGACTTTGGGATCGCCCTTCATGTGCTTTCTCCTGTGATGCTGCGGACCGCAATGTCCGAAGCTGCATGGGGATTTCCAGCTTATCGCTGGACCGCATCGTGTCTAGGAAAAGTGGCATGCATCCGCCACAATCCGCTGATTTTCCAAGGGCATGATAGATCTTGCCGGGGGTGATCACCGCATGGGGATCGGACGCGCGCATCCAATCGATCGCGGTATGGATGTCGGTGTCCGAGATATTGGTGCAATGGCAAATGATTATGGCAGACCGCCTTTAGCTGTTTATTCTGACTATAATAGTCGGTTAATTACTGAATGTCCTGCGGCAAACCGTCTGCCAGCCCTCAAAAACCTGCGAGGCGACTGTGAGATGCCGCCTCACAGGTGCGGGATCACTGGAAGACTGCGTTGGGGTTGTCCAAACTGTCCGAGCCTTCAAAATCAATCTGATCCAGCTCCAGCTTGGTGACGATGCGTTCGATGGTCTTGGTCTGATCGATCAGGCCGTTCACGCCGCCCATGATCAAGGCCTCGCCACCTGCATTACCGCGTTCCAGCATTTGGTCATAGGCGAACCCGGCCTCGGCTGTCGATTTGATCCGGCCCAGCGCCTGCATTGTATTGGCCAGCTTCACCTTCATCTCGGCATCCAGCGCGGGGTCGGTCGCAGTGACAAGATCAGACAGCGATGCGCCCGAGATCGGAGTGCCGTCGATCCGGGTGTAACTGCCCAGATAGACATTCTGGATGCCCAGGCCATCGTAATAGTGGCTGTTATGGGTGTTGTCCGAGAAGCAATCATGTTCCTCTTCCGGATCATTCAGCATCAGGCCGAGGCGCATCCGCTCACCGGCCTGTTCTCCATAAGACAGCGAGCCCATGCCGGTCAGAATTGCGCTGACGCCTGCGGCTTCGTTCTCGCTCAGGGCCGTGTGCGCATCCCCGCCTTCAACCCATTGCGCAGCCATCCAGTCTAGATCGCTGACCAACAAATCGGTCACAGCGCGCAGATATTCTCCGCGACGGTCACAATTCCCGCCGGTGCAGTCTGCGCCTTGGGCAAAATCTGTCCACGGGCGGTTTCCGGCCCCGGCGCCGTGGCCGTTCAGGTCCTGCCCCCAAAGCAGAAACTCGATTGCATGATAACCGGTGGCTACGTTCGCTTCGATTCCATCAGCCTCATGCAGGGTTTCGGCCAGCAGTTCGGGGGTGATGTGGCTGGCATCGATGGTTTGGCCCGACAGGGTAAAGCTGGGGTTCGCGATGACGTTCAGCGCGGCGAATTCGTTCTCGTCCGATGGGCCGCCATAAGTGGCATCCACATAGTCGATCAACCCTTCATCCAACGGCCACGCGTTCACTTTGCCTTCCCATTCGTCGACAATTGGGTTTCCGAACCGGTAAACCTCGGTCTGCTGATAGGGCACGCGGGCTGAAATCCACGCCGCCTTGGCCGCTGCCAACGTCGCGTCCGAAGGGGTCGCGATCAGGGCATTCACTGCCGTCTGTAGCATTTTGGCGGCGATCAGGCTGTCATCGTATTTCGCTTGGGCGATATTGGCGTAAGTGGCGAGGATGTCGGCTTTCGAGGGGGTCTCGGCCGCGGACGCATTGGTTGCAACGCACAGCGCCAGCGCGCTGGCAGCAGCATGGAATCTGGTCATGGGATCAGGTCTTTTTTGTTAATTCAGAGTGGTCGGCGCACCTGATTGGTGCTAGCTGACGAATAACTGAGTGAATTAGTCGCCTATGTCAACCTGAGTTTTGTAATCAGGTATGAACTCCGCGCAAATACCCAAGACAGATGATGCACAGATACTGGTCGGTCGAACCGAACGCAGCGAGTCTGTGGTCCAAAACTGTTTGGGGAACGAGAAAGCTGAGGAGGGGCTTGAACCCCGTTGCGCGGATCATGACCGAGGTCTGGTACGGTCCGAGAGTTCGCGGGCCGCTACATCCGACATCGTAAACTTATTGGCGACGGTGAGTTTCTGGAGGGCAAGCCACCACAAAGCGCCACACCCAACCACACGGGATTTGTCACCCAAACGCTACCCAATCCCCAAAAGCGGACAACTATATTCCGCATTGCGAAATCAAACTTTCAAGGGGTTTTGGGTGATACTGCGCAATGTTTGCAGCGGATCGCTGTCAGCCGCTTCGAGGGATTGTGACTTTATATCCGGTCTTGAATTCATTCGGCATACGTGTCGGACGTCCAGTTGTCAGATTGGTACACACATAGTTTGATCTGGCGCGCAATATCGTTTTGCTGTCACCCAATCGGATCATCTGAAACAGGCGACTGCAACGCAAACGCTCATCATTCACCGAGAGCCAGTTGTACACGACGATCTCATCATCCAAAAAAGCGGAGGACAGATAATCGATCTCGTGGCGCACTGCGGCCATACCGCGATTCAGGTCGAGGCAGGCTTGCTCGGTCAAACCGACATGCCGCGTATGTTCCCAAACGGTAGCATCCATCCATTTCAAATAGACAGCGTTGTTTACATGGTGGAAGCCGTCCAGATCGCCCGCCGTGACCTTGAACCGTTTCCAGAAGGAGTTTGGATAATCTGCAAGTGAGGATATGTCTTCGTTCATTGCGCGAAATACACCATTGTGAGTCTAAAATGGAGAACGTGAAGAGGCCTTTGACGAGCCTACTCTGACAACCATAAGGAACGCCCTATTGTCCATTGATCCCTTCAAAGAACGGCAAGACATCTATTTGATTGCCTGAGTTTGGTTGCGAAACAACCACGGCTTTAGCAGCAGAGTTATGATTGGCATTATCAGATATGTCATCGACACAACCTGAATTGTGACGATGCTGAGCGTCTGTGCCCAACGTGGCCAACCAGTCATGAAAGGAACGAGGAAAACCTGAAGCGCAAAGACAAGGGCAAAGATCACAACGATCAATACAACAGCCATTTTATGGCGTGGTGGTGGAACGGCTGCAGGGATCTCGGGCATATCGAACCACACTTCGAGACCGGTCTCGCTTTTGCGATCTGCATCGCCATCGGATATCCCTTCCAGCTTGGCAATCCACTCGGATCGCTCGGGCGAGGTTTCCCAGGCGGCAGCATGTTCGTAATTATCGAAACGATAAATCATGACGTAGCGTCCGCCAGTCTTTTCGGAAGGGCGCAAAATGCTTAAACCTTGTTGCCCCTCGAAATGCGATGCAGCCTCGGCTATGCCTCGGATCCAATCCTCGAATTCGGCCTCGCGCCCCGGCACGACGCGACGTGAAACAGAGATCGTTACGGGGTTGTTGTCCGTGTCTCGGTGATGTGTCATGTGATCAGTCATTGTGAGCCAAGTTTCCTGCTATGAGGCGCGTGAACGACCTTTGATCAGCCGAAACGCAGCGCCTCTGCGGTTTTCCTAAACCAACATCAATCTGTGTAATTGCAAAGTGGACCCTCGCATCGCTGAAGATCCCTGATGTCTTGATTTTCAAGAGCTCGAGATGGATGGCCTGATTTGACTGGTCCGACTTGATTGTTAGTGCATGACTGGCCTCGGGTCCATCTGGACGATGGTTTCAGGAGCTGGTGGCCGATAGCCGAGAGCGCTGTGGGGCCGCTTAGTGTTGTAGTGTTTCCGCCAGCCTTCGATGATAATCTGAGCCTCCCTCAGCGAGTAGAAGATCTCTCGGTTCAGAAGTTCATCGCGGAACCTGGCATTGAAGCTCTCCACATAGCCGTTCTCCCAAGGGCTGCCCGGTTCGATGAAGGCCGTCCTGGCTCCCACGGCTTCGATCCATGCTCGGACGTCTTTGGCAACGAACTCGGGGCCATTGTCGCTGCGCACAAATGCCGGCGGCCCTCTCAGGATGAAGAGATCGGTGAGAGCGTCGATCACGTCGGTCGAGTTTAGCTTCCGCTTCACTGTGATTGACAGGCATTCCCGGCTGAACTCATCGAGGATGTTCAAGGTACGGAACGCCTTGCCGTCGTCAGTGCGGCAATGCACGAAGTCGTAGCTCCAGACATGGTTGCGGTGCTCAGGCTTCAGGCGGATGCATGATCCGTCGTTCAGCCAGAGACGGCTCTTCTTTGGTTGCTTGCGTGGCACCTTCAGCCCCTCCCGCTTCCATAGCCGCTCAACACGGCCGACGCTGACCTGCCAGCCCGCATCTCTCAGCAGAACGGCGACGCGGCGGTAACCGTAGCTGCCGTATTGCCGGGCCAGTTCAATCATGTCCGCGACAAGCCGGTCTTCGTTTTCCCGGCCTCGGGGAGAGTACCTTTGCGTCGATCGATGCTGCCCCAGCACCCGGCAGATCCTGCGTTCTGAAACCTTCATCCTACTTCGGATCAGGTCGATGCAGGCACGCCGGCGGGCGGGGCTCAGAAGTTTCCCGGGCTGCTTCCTTAAGGATTAGCTTGTCCAGGGTCGATCCGACACGGCTTTCCGAAGCCGTTCATTCTCTTTCTGGAGCCGTTTGAGTTCCTTAAGTTGGTCGGTTCCCATACCGCCATACTGCTTGCGCCATCGGTAATAGGTCTGCTCGGTAATGCGCACTTCGCGGATCGCATCCACGCGCTGCATACCCTGGCCGACAAGCACATCAACCTGCCGTAACTTCTGAACTATCTCCTCGGGCTTGTGCCGCTTGTTTGCCATTCTCTGTCCTCCGTTCACTATACATAACGGTGGACCTAGTCAGATGAGGCATTCCAACTTCTCGTTCTTCGAGATCGCGATCTTTACCTTCCTGGTGACAACGCTGCCTGTTCTGACCGGTATTATCGTGCGCCACTTCTTCAACGGTTTGGCCCGTCGCCTTGAAAACCCTCTGCAGAACGTCGCCGTCATCTTTTGGGCCGTTCTAATTCTGGCGCTGTTCGCAGCCAACCGCGAACTGATCATCACCTACATGCCGACGCTGGGCTATTCGACCATGACGCTGCCGCTGGTGCTGATGTTGCTTGGTCTGGCCTTTGGTAAAATCCTTGGCCTCAGCAAGACCGAAGGCAAAACGGTTGGCATTGAAACCAGCGTTCAGAACTCGCCCTTGGGCATTACGCTGGCGATTGTGATCACCGGCACCAGCACATCGCTGAGTGACGTGCCGATGGCGCTGCCATCCGCGCTGTATTCGATCACAATGTACCTCGTAGTTTTGCCGTTCATGTTCTACTTCCGCTGGAGAAGTCGCGGAGATGTACGTCAAAGCGTGGCTGCAGAGTAAGCCTCTGACCAAATATCAGAGTATGCACACGCAAATTCTGATCACGCAAACCTGCCCCTTTTGGGCAGGTTTTTTTTGACGCTGCCTTTCCAATGGGCGAGCTTTCAACGAGTGTTTTCTGCGGCTTGGATCGAGAAGTAATTGCCAGGCTGAGGTGCCCGGGAGTTCTGATATGAGAACAGCAAACACTGAAATGTTAGGCAGCGGACGTCCCGTCATTCAGGGCGGATTGCACCATGTAGGGTTGGCTGAATTGATTGCTGCTGTGTCGAACGCGAGTCGGTGGGCACAATCACTGGTCTAGCCTAGCAGGTGCCCGCCGACCGCGCCAATGAACTCGCAGGGTGCAAGGACATGACTGGCAAACAAATCGCGGTTAACGCCAAAAAAGCGCTCGCTGCGAAATACAGAACGCGTTCCGCCTGACGCAATGGTTTCGCGGGTCCTGGTCACAGAGAAAAGAAACGCGGTCCAGTTCGCCAACATCATCGATGCTGTCATTGGCGTGTAAGCGCCTTCATTCCAAACAGAGAATCTAGAGTGGGGGGTGTGGTAGCGGAGGAGGGACTTGAACCCCCGACACGCGGATTATGATTCCGCTGCTCTAACCAACTGAGCTACTCCGCCATGGGTGAGAGGCGATTTAAGGGAGGGGCCCGAGAGGGTCAAGAGGGAAATCTCCCTGAAGCCGGATTCTTTTTGTGCCGGGCCTCAACCGGT
This sequence comes from Ruegeria sp. BK1, assembly GCF_056535645.1. Lineage (NCBI taxonomy): Bacteria > Pseudomonadati > Pseudomonadota > Alphaproteobacteria > Rhodobacterales > Roseobacteraceae > Ruegeria > Ruegeria sp. BK1. Next base: position 3,558,910 of record NZ_JBQFIS010000001.1, read on the forward strand.
TTCGGATGCGGATTGGTTCGGGTTGACAGTGCCTCCGGCGATGCTGCGGATAAAGGTGGCGCATGCGTCGGGCGCGGTGATCAGGATCATGTGGCCCAACCCTTCGATCTGTTCGTTGGTCAGACCATATTGCGACATTGGCGCGCCGTGGGCAGTGGGGGACAGGATGGCGTCCTGTGCGCCGTATAGAATGCCTCCGGGTACTTTGAGGTCTGGATAGCGGGCCACTTGTGCCTCAAGGCTATCGTCTATGCCGACAACGTCCTGAGAGGCGGTGATGAAGGCTGATGGTCGCAGACCCAATGCGCCGCCGGCGCGGTCCAGGAAATCATCCGGTGCCGGTTCGGGGTCGAAGACGGCGCTGAGAGCATGAGGGGCGGTCTTGGCGGCCATGGGGACGGCAATCGTATTGCCGATGAAATTGCGCAACCATTCGGTCCTAATTTCGAGCGGTTTGAACACGGGCGGCGGGCCGGACATCACCTGTGTCAGCGGAGCCAGAAGCGCCAGTGCCTTGACCTTGTCAGGATAGTCCAGCGCCATCGCCAGCGAAACTGCGCCGCCCAGTGAATGGCCGACCAGAACGGGGTCGGACACGCCTTTGATATCGAGAAACTCCTGGATCATCCGGCCCTGCTCGGGCAGACGCCCCAAATCGGCGGACTCGCGGGTTGAATACCCGCATCCGGGCCGATCGACAGCGATGACATGGTAGTCATCCGCGAGCATATCCACCAAGGCATAGGTATAGTGCTGAAGCTGCCCGGTGAGGCCGTGGATCAGGACAAGGCTTTGTTTGGATGGGTCGCCTTTTTCCACATAGTGGATGCTGCCGCCGCGCACGCGCTGGATCTGCCCCAATTGCGGGACACGTTTGCTGCCGTCTTTGGTCAGCTTGCGGGTCCAAAGATTCATCGCGCCAAAAAATGCAGCGATTAGAAGAACGATAATCAGAAAGGTCATCTCAATGGTCTCCGCTTTGGGATGGGAGGGGTTGGTAATGCTCCAGCCCTGATTGGGCCATACGCTTTTCAAATTCAGACACGGTGCCGGGCCAGAGGGTTGTGTTGTGCCCCTCGGCATCCTGATACCACGAAGCGCAGCCGCCCGTCTGCCAGACACTGTCTGTGTGTCGGTCCTGCATCTCTTGTTCAAAGGCGGCCTGTCTGGAAGCGTCAGGGGTGATTGCATGCAGACCACCGCGCTGCATCTCGTCCAGAACGCGGCCAATATGGCGGACTTGCGCTTCGATCATCAGAACGACCGAGTTATGCCCCAGCCCGGTATGCGGCCCAAGCAGTATGAAGAAGTTCGGGAATCCGGCAATCGCAGTCCCCAGATTGGCCTGCATCCCCTCGCCCCAGGCGTCGCGCAGGCTCAGCCCATCCGCGCCGGAGATGTTCAGATAATCGACCATATCGGTGACGTGAAACCCCGTGCCCCAGATCAGTATATCAGCCTGCGCCTGCGATCCATCGGCGGCGGTGATCTGGTCGCCCTCGATTTTGGTCACGCGATGCGGCACCACCGTAACGTTGTCGCGCGCAAGGGTGGGGTACCAATCGTTCGAGCTGAGGATGCGCTTGCAGCCGATTTGATAAGCGGGGGTCAGCTTTTCGCGCTCGGCCGGGTCGGTGATGGCTTTTTCAAGCGCGGTGCGCCACATCTTCATGGCGAAATTGACGGCTCCCTTTTCGCGGCGAAAAACACGGTGGCGGTATTCGAACACCATGTAGATCAGCTTTCGCCGTAGTTTCGGCAACAAGGGCATGCGCTGGTACAACCTGCGCACCCATGGCGCGATGGGGCCGTCTGGTCGGGGCAGAACATAAGGCGCGCTGCGCTGGTAGATGGTGACCTGCCCGGCCATTTTCGCAATCTCGGGCACGAATTGAACCGCCGAGGCCCCGGTACCAATCACCGCGATCCGTTTACCCGACAAAGGTACTTCGTGATTCCATCGGGCAGAATGAAAGCTGGGGCCAGGAAAACTGTCTGCGCCGGGAATATCGGGGATGCTGGGCACATGCAGCGCGCCGATGGCCGAGACCAAAATGCGCGCGGACCAGATGTCCCCGCCTTCGGTTTCAACCCGCCAATGGCTGCCATCCCACCGGGCGGTTTTCAGTTTCTGCTGGAACTGGCAAAGGTCGTACAAACCTTCATTCTGCGCGACCTTGCGCAAATAGGCCTGAATTTCGGCCCCACCCGCATAGGCGCGGCTCCAGTCCGGATTCAGGTGCGTGGCCATGGAATAAAGATGCGAAGGCACATCGCACGCGACGCCGGGATAGGTGTTTTCTCGCCATGTGCCGCCGATATCGCTCGCTTTTTCAAGGATCGTGATATCGGTGATCCCGCGCTTGCGGGCCTCAATCGCCATAATCAGCCCCGAGAACCCGGCGCCGACGATCAGCATATCGGTTTTATGTTCCACGCGCCCCGCCCCTCCCAAAACGATCCAGATGGTTGTTTCAGGATATAGGCAGGGTGGGGCGCGTGGATAGGGTCTCGTTAGGTCAGGGGATGATCACGGTTTGATCAGGCGCGCAGTTTTTTGCCATTTGCGTCGAACGGGGGCTCTTTCAAGATAGTGGCCTTATGCGGCCGGCCCAGCACCATCACCTCGACCTCATCGCCGGGCTGGGCGTTTTTGACATACCCAAGCGCCAGCGACATTCCGACCGTGTACCCATAAGTGCCCGAAGTCACACGACCGATACCTTCACCGTCTTTGAAGATCGGCTCACCGCCGGTTGCGTCGGCGTTGGACGCGGTCACGTCGGCCTCATCCAGATGCAGAAGAACCAGCCGTTCTCGGGCGGGGTTTTCAAGCACCTTTTGCGCGGCCCCTTTGTTCAGGAAACCCTTGTCGAACTTGCACAGACGGTCCAGCCCAACCTCGTGCGGCCAGTATTCGGGGCTGTATTCGCGGCCCCACGAGCCATAGCCCTTTTCCACCCGCAGCGACATCAGCGCGCGGCTGCCAACGGGACCTGCGCCGAAGGCTTTGCCCGCTTCCAGCAGCGCCTCATAAAGCTGCGCCTGATCTTCGGTCTTGCAATGCAACTCCCACCCCAGGTCACCGGTGAAGGACACGCGCAGGGCAAGAACTTCGACGCCTGCAAGCTCGATCATCGCCGAACGCATGAACGGGAAATCCTCGGTTGCCAGCGAGGTGTTGGTCAAGCGGTGCAGGATCTCACGTGATTTCGGACCGGCGACGTTAAAGCCGCAAATCGCTTCGGTGTGGCTTTCGAATGTGGTGCCTTCGGGCAGTGGAACCTGCTTGAAAAAGCGTTTGTGATACCGCTCGGCCATACCCGAGCCGATGATCCAGAATTCGTCCTCGGCCACGCGGGTGACAGTAAAGTCGCCTGCAATCCCACCGCGTTTCGAGATCAGAGGTGTCAGGCAAGAGCGGCCAACCGCCTTTGGCATAGTGTTGGCAAAGACTGCGTTCAGCCAATCCGCCGCGCCGGGGCCTTTGCAGATGTATTTGGCAAAGTTCGAGATATCGATGATGCCCGCACGCTCGCGCAGCATCTTGCATTCTTCGCCCACAGGGGCCCACCAGTTCTGGCGGGCAAAGCCGTTGGTATCCACCGTGCCCGACTCATCCGCGAACCAAAGCGGATGCTCCCACCCGACATTCAGGCCAAAGACCGCACCCATGGCCTTTTGGGTTTCGTAGATCGGGCGCACGCGGGCAGGGCGGCCTGCGCTGCGCTCCTCGTTCGGGAAGTGAATCGCAAAACGGTGGGCGTATTGGTCGCGCACCTTGGCTTTGGTGAATTCCTTTGTCGCCCAGGTGTCAAAGCGGGCCATGTCCCAGGCGAACATGTCGTATTGGGTTTCGCCTTCGATGATCCACTGCGCGGCCATCAGGCCCATGCCGCCCGACTGCGAGAAGCCGGGGATGATGCCGTTGCAGCAAAAATAACCGTCCACCTCGGGTACTGGCCCCATCAGCACGTTAGAGTCCGGAGACCAGATCATCGGGCCGTTGATGACGCGCTTGATCCCGGCTTCGCCCACGGCGGGAAGGCGCTCGATGGCGTTCATCATGTTCTCTTCGATCCGCTCAAGATCGTCGGGGAACAGGTCATGGGCGAAGTCCAACGGCGTGCCGTCCTCGGCCCAAAACTTCATGTCTTTCTCATAGGCCCCGACCAGCAAACCGTTGCCTTCCTGACGCAAATAGTACTCGCCATCCCGGTCCGAGACTGAGGGCAGGCGTGTGCCATGTGCCTGCACATCCGGCATGGCTTCGGTGACGAAATACTGGTGCTCGGTTGGTTGCAGTGGCAGTTCGATCCCAGCCAGTTTGGCGACCTCACGACCCCACAGGCCAGCGGCATTCACCACCCAAGGGGTTTTGATGTCGCCCTTGGGCGTGCGCACGATCCAGCTGCCATCTTCTTGCTGCTCGGTCGCGGTAACGGGGGTGAAACGGTGAATCTCCGCACCGCGCTGACGCGCACCCACCGCATATGCATTGGTTACGCCCGACGGGTCCACATTGCCACCATCAGGTTCGAACATTACGCAGCGGATACCATCGTAATTGACCAGCGGGTTCAGGCGTTGGGCCTCTTCAATGCTGATCTCATAGAAGTTCATGCCATAGAGCTTGGCCTTTGCGGCCTGCAGGCGAAGTTGATGTTCGCGCTCTTCGGTCTGCGCCAGATACAGCGAGCCGGGCTGGAACACGCCGCAGCTTTGGCCCGTTTCGGCTTCCAATGCATTATAAAGGTTCATTGTATAGTGCTGAATGCGGCTGATATTTGTGCTGTCATGCAGCCCGTGGATGTTCGCCGCCGCGTGCCACGTTGAGCCCGAGGTCAACTCATCCCGTTCCAACAGGACGACATCCGACCATCCGAGTTTGGTCAGATGATAGAGGATCGAGCATCCGATCACCCCGCCACCAATCACCACTGCCTGTGCATTCGTTCTCATGTGCCTGCCATATCCAAGTTGGGTTCTTTGCGCTTTCTGTCACCAAGGACGTCGCGCGGACAACGGAGAATAATTTCAATCTGGGTTGAGCAGGTTTAACCTGAGGCTAATCCGAAAAATCCAACCGGTGCGCGCGCCCATGGGCGGCCAGTCTTGCGTTCAGGGTATCTGCCTCGGGCGCGCCGGATTCCAGCGCAAAAACAAACGCATGGGTCAGATAGAAACAGGCCGCGTCGGTATCCCGCGCGGCCTCGCGTTCGTCTGCAGCCAAGGTGTAATAGCGGATCAGCGCGTCGTGATCATCGCGAGCATGGGCCTCGAGCAGCAGGTGATCCAGCTTGGACTTGTCCATCGAACCTCCGTCGGGACCGGCCATTGAAAACCGACCGGTCCGCAGTTTCAATCCGCGCGACCGTTTTCGATCTGCGTTGCGACCCAATGGTGGAAATTATGCGTCGGTCCGTCCATCGCGGGCGAGAACCGTCCGCCGTCAAACAGAACACCATGGCGACCCTTTTGCATGCCTTCTACAACAAAGACATCCTCTTCGAATACCGTCTTCCAAAGCTGCGCGTTCGAGGCGCGCAACCCGTCATGCTGCGGCGTATCTTCAATGCTTTTTGCGTAGTACAGTTCAATGTGTTCGACGGTGTTTTCCTGATCGACAGGTTCTAACACGATGGCAAAAGCGTGGTCGCGCTGCACGCCCAGCAGAACATTTGGATAAAGAGCGATATATTCGGCACCCTCGTCCCATTTGTCGCTGAGGCCCGGAAAATCTTCGAAGGTTGCCCCATCCTGATCGGTAAGTTGGCGATAAACCAAAGTGCCCTGACCGGAATAGTGCCCGCGCGCTTCGATGTTGTAATGATCTTCCAACCGGGAATAGCTGTTCAGACCGGGATGAACCCACGGCAGGTGATAGCTTTCGCAATAGTTCTCGACCGCCAGCTTCCAGTTTGTCTTGACCTCAAGCTTGAACGAGGACGTCTCGCCGCCGTGATGCACGGGCTGGTCGAACTCCTTCCAGCGCTCAAGAAGAGCGGCGTGGGCGTCTTCGAACGCTGGGGCGTTGCCGTCGACGTTCACAAAGATGACATCGCGCCAGACATAGGACCGCACGCGGACCAGTCCCAGATCACTGCGGTCAACGTCTTCATGGGTGTTGTGACCGGGTCCGCCCACATGAGGGGTTGCGCGCAGCTCACCCTTCAGGCTGTAGCACCAGCTGTGATAGGGGCAGCGGATCGCGCCTCCGATCTTGCGAGGAGTGTCCACCAGGATCATGCCGCGGTGACGGCAGGTGTTCTGAAATACACCGATTTCGCCGTCGCGATCGCGTACGATCAGCAGGGGCATGCCCAGAAAGTCCACAGGTTTGGCATCACCCTCCTCGGGTACGTCCTTACCGAAGCCAACCCCGGACCAATTCGCATAAAGAACCGATTTCCGTTCCTCGGCAAAAATTGCAGGGTCGACATAGTGTTCATTCGGCAGACCGTTGGCGATATTCACGTCGGCCAGAACGGAGGACAGAGGGCTATGCTTGTTCATCGGGCTCTCCTAAGATTGGTTTTAACCGTATTGGGGAAGGCGTGCGGGCGTCTCAATATCAGAAAACCTCATCAGAGAGTTATCTGATCTAAACCGAGCCGTCCTCTACCTCTTGCAAGATCCAGTTCTTCAGTGCGCGAGCGCTCTCTGACAACTCGTTGTCGGGGCGCCCAACAAGGTAGAATTGGTTGGGTGCGGTCAACCTATGAGGGCCGATGATGACCAATTTACCCGATTGCAGCATCGGTTGGATCAGCCGTCGCCAACCCAGCGCCAGACCAGCCCCCTTGCGGGCCAATTGCAACGCAACCGAGTAGCTGTTCACGCGCGAGTCGATTGGGATCGCACCATTGTGACCCATTTGATGGAACCATTCCGGCCATGTGGTCCAGCTGCGATCATCTGAGTCCAAATGGATCAAGCGCTCGGCGGCGAGGTCTTCCAGTGATGCGTCAACCAGGCGTTCGGCTATGTCCGGGCTGGCTACGGGCACAAGGTGGTCGCGAAACAAGGGGGTGTGTGAGAGGCTTTGATCGCTGTCACGACCATAACGGATGAAGAAATCAATATCGGGCCTGTCGCGAAAAGGCCGGTCCTGCGATAGTTGGTCGACATTTATCTCAGGCTTTTCGCGCCAAAACCGGATCACTGCTGGAGAAAGCCATAATGCAGCAACGGCCGTTGTTGATCCAACGGTCACCTTGCCGATTGCGGCCTGGTCCCGGATTGTCGCCAGTGTCTTGGAGATTTTGGTAAAGGACGACGACAGAGTCTCAAACAGGGCTTTTCCGTCCTCTGTCAGATCCACACCCCGATGCTTGCGTTGGAAAAGGACGGCGTTCAAGTCCCCCTCGAGCGCTTTGATCTGATGGCTGACCGCCCCTGGGGTGACAGACAATTCTTCAGCTGCGTTTTTGAAGCTGAGATGCCGTGCGGCGGCTTCGAAGGCGGATAAGGTGGTAAGGGGCGGAAGGTTATAGTGGCGTCTGGACATGTTGGCTTAAGAATCAGCTTTCGTGGTCGCGTTAGATCATTTCAATCGAGTATTAGTTTATTTGGGGTTGAATGCCAGATTGCCTCGCCAATTAGATGAATTTTACGGTCACGATTTCGGTGGATGTCGCCAAAAACGACAAAAATGTCGGTTCTGTCTAATGTCCCGCACGGGGCACGCTATAGTCGCATTCACCAAATTTATTGGGTCATGCACGCGGTTTCGAGTGTTCTTCAACGGGGCTCAGACAGGCGGGCGAAAAAACAACAGCGAATGCTGACATTCGGAAAATGGCCGAAAGGGAAATTGATGGATTGGCATAGCCTCACCCCCGATTGCCAGATTAAACCACAGGTCAATAGCGATCTGCGACTTGTTCCACACAACGCAGATTGAATTGTCGGATCAACAGGTGGCGATTGGTGGAAAGCGTGCGGCACGTCCGATCTGGAAAGTTCATTTATCACATAATTGCGAAATCTCTGGGTGAAGCGCGCCGGTCCCGGTAGCTTTCCCCAAAAACGAACGACAACACGGAGGAAGTAGATGTCGATAAAGGACCCGTTTACGGACTTGGACATAAAAACGGCGGATAGCGGTTTTTATGAAAACAACAGCGTACCGATTGCGCTAATCAGTAAAGGCATCATGGTTGCGCTGGTGCTGTGGGCTTTGGTGTTCCCGGCCAATGCCAACAGCACTCTGGGCAGCTGGAACTCTCAAATCTTGGAAGTGTTCAACAGCTTCTACATCATCATCGTTGGCTTGTTTTTCTTCTTCCTGGCGGTCATTGCGATTCTTCCTTCGACGGGCAAGCGCGTAATGGGTCAGCCAGGCGAAAAGCCCGAGTTCTCGAATTTCTCGTGGTTCTCGATGATGTTTGGCGCCGGTCTGGGTGTGGGTCTGATGGTGTTCGCCACAGCCGAGCCTCTGGGCCTGTGGGGTTCGAACCCCGTTGTGGTTGCGGGCGACGTCCCGGGTAACGTGCCAGATGCTGTGCAGTCGGCTTATCGCTACACCTATCTGCATTATGGTTTCCACGCCTGGGCAATCTATGTGGTGACCGGCCTATCTTTGGCCTACTACGCGTATACACGCAACATGCCATTGACCATCCGCGCGGCGCTGACGCCGCTGTTCGGCAAGCTGATGAACGGCTTCTTGGGTCACGTGGTTGACGTGCTGGGCGTGGTCGCGACCATCTTGGGTGTGTCGGTGACGATCGGGTTTGGCGTAAGCCAGTTCATCGATGGGCTGTACGCAATTACTGGTATGGAATGGATTATGGACTTGGGCGGCGAGGTTCCGACACCATCGAAAGTGGGTCTGATCTCGGGTCTGGCTGTCATCATGGGGCTGTCGATCATCTCGGCGGTGTCGGGTGTCGGCCGGGGCGTTAAATATCTGTCGAACCTGAACCTTGTTCTGTCGATCATCCTGCTGGGTACGTTCGTTGTGTTTGGCTCGTTTGTCTTCGCGATGACCACCTATGGTACGGCAATGGTCGACTATATCCTGCACTTCGTATCGCTGAGCTTTGGTGCCTATGGCCCGCTTTCAGCTGAAGCTTTTGCAGCGGCCTTGCCGGCCGAGGCGCAGGCCCATGCGGATGCGCTGATGGGTGGTGCGACGAATGCTTGGGGCAGCTTTGACGGCTTCAAGAGCGGTCTGGAAGGCGCAGCGGCTGAGCTGGACGAAGCGACGCTGGCCGCAGCCTATGCTGCAGGTGAGCAGGGCCGTCAGTTCGGCTGGCAAGCCGGCTGGACCACGTTCTACTGGGCTTGGTGGATCGCCTTCTCGCCCTTCGTGGGCCTGTTCCTGGCGCGTATCTCCAAGGGTCGCTCGGTGCGTGAGTTCATCCTGGGCTGTGTGTTCGCACCGGCGCTGGTGTGCTTTGCATGGATGACCGTTCTGGGTGGTACCGCGATTGATCTGGAATTGGCTGGTGCAGCGGAAGGCGCGATCATCGGTGCGTCGAATACCAACAAGCTGTTCGTGACCCTGTCCTACATGATTGACGGCGGTCTGCTGTCGATGCTGAACGTGATGTGCGTGATCCTGATCATGACCTTCCTGGTGACCTCTGCGGACTCGGGTATTCTGGTTATGAACACGATCATGTCGGGCGGCAGCCAAGAGACTGGCATTAAGCACCGTATCATCTGGGGCCTAATCCTGACGGCTGTGATCGGTACGCTGATCCTGGCGGCTGGTGACAACAACCCGCTGGATGCGCTGCGCAACGCAATGATCATCGGCGCGTTGCCCTTCACCATGGTGATGGGGCTGATGATGGTGGCGCTGGCCAAGGCATTGTTCCGCGACGGTCTGCGCGACAAGAGCGAGGTGGCGCAGGCGGCTGAATAAGCCTCCATTGCTCAAGGTAAGAGGCGCCGCCCCAAATTGGGGCGGCGTTTTTCATGTCACGACCTCACTCAAGGTCGTGAAAAAGTGGAACGAAACAGGCGGATGTGCCTGTCGTTGACAGGCGATCTGGCAAAGCAGCGACCTCTGTGGTGCAGCTTTTTAGACGGTTTCTGAAACTGGTGAAAGATCTGCATGCGGGGGGAGCTGGCCTGCCCTTGGGCGAGTCGGGCTTGGCAGGCGCTCACCCCCTATTCCCGCTCGTACCCCCTCGTTACAACAATACTGGTCAACTGAATTGCGGGATTGATCATCAGTATCCGGCGAAATGGGCAGAACTATTGTCAGAACATGTCCATTCTAAGAGCCAATTTGGAAACAAATTGCAGATTTGCCTTAATTTGTTGTGCGACATGAAATCTACTTGGTGGGAATTGACCGACGTCTGATGCAGCTAATGTTTGCGTTAAATGTCTTTCTGTGACATTTTCGTGAAGACAGTCATTTAACACTTTAGGGAATTTTTGGCGAAAAATCACAATCGAATGTTTTTGGATGTACCCATGTCTTCAGCAGGAGTTAGAGCTGGAGGACGATTATGAACTTAGGAACCGCTGGTACCGCTGTCCCGTCTGCTTTGATCGCTGCGTCTGTGACGTCGCGCGAGGCACAGATTTGCCGAGCCTCTCAGGCGGCTGAGGCAGCTTTCGAACGGATTGCACAGACAGCGAGGGTCACCCAAGAGCACCCGACCGAGTTCCAGGATCGGGTGTTTTCGATCTTTCGTTGGTATTTCCTATCGGCCTTTTGTACCCGGCTTTTGTCGGGCGCGGCGCACAGGATGGAACATCAGACTCTTCAGATGTCGATGGATATCATCAGCGCTGTCAAAATGGTTTTGTCCGATCACGAGGTCGAAAAAGCGATGTCCCTGGTTCAGAAGGAACAGACCTGCCCGACCGAAGTGCGCGCAAATGGCATTGGTGCACGAGGCCATATGGTGGGCTGGGTCGCGGCAGGACTGCATAAGAAAGGCCGTGACTTTCCCAAAGAGATCGAGAGCGCTCTGGCCGGTGCTTTGGCCGCATCCGGGCGCCTGAACTAGACTGGTTCTTCAGGTCCGGGTTGCGGTTCCGAACGGCAGAGAAAGCGTGCGGTTCAACACTCGATCGGGCACTTTGATCAGCCATTGGAGTCTTGATCCTGTCAGCACTTTACAGAAGACGATTCCGAACACTAGCGCCGCCAGAACTGAAAGCGGGATCACCACCAGCGGCTCGGTAATACCCAAAATTTTGGATAGAATGATGCGCGTCCCTGCCACGGGAAGGAAATGGGTGAGGTAGATATACAGGCTGAAACTTCCGATTGTAACCAACCACTTGGCCTTACCCGCGTTCGAGGCCAGAACTACCGTTCCAATGATTGCCGAGGCGGACAGGGCCGATAGGGAAAAGTAGACCAGAGGAAGTTTCTCGAATCCTCCCGACAGCGCAGCGATGCTGAGCCCGAGGAACCCGATCCACAATGCGATCACCGGTAGCGCGCGCGCCTTGACCGCCGAAGATCTGATCCATTCAGACGCATATACTCCGATCGCGAAATAGACGAACAGCTTGGCCAGTTTATCGGCGATGACGACCACGCCTTCGGGCCAGACATTCAGCAGGAACTGCGCCTGTATGATGGCCGCAAACCCGACAATATAGACCGGGGGAACGCCGCGCAGCAGGCGCAATATTACGAAAGACAGCATGAGGGCGTAGAGAAACCAGATCGTCGGCAGCGGGTCCCAGGGGATTATCAGGATTTCCCACCAATAGGTGGTCGAATTGGTAATAGCGTTCAGTCCAAACCGAAAGGTGAAGATGATCATGGACCACAGAAGGTAGAAATAGAGGAAATAGATCACCTTGCCGCGGATGAACTTGTCTGCGGGGCCGTCGATAGCCTTTTTGGCAAACAGCCCGGCTACCAGAAAGAACAGGGGCATGCGCACGGGATCGAGGCTGTAGTTGAAGGTTCTGATCCATTCGGGGAAGGTCGGGTCGAACCGGAACCCGGCGATAGAATGGTGTAGAACCACGAAAATGATCGTCAGGCCTTTTACCGCATCAATCCAGCCCAAGCGCCCTGCCAATGATTGCGTTGGGGCCGCGTTGCTATTGTCCGAACGAATATCAGTCACTCTTTAACTCCCGAACCTGCACACAAGGTTACAGAGAAATGCCACCTGAAATGGGAAGCTTATGAACACAATGGCGAAGGGTCCCATGCCGCGTTGGGCCGAGTCAACACTGTTGGTGCCGAGGGCAATTGGCCAGCGGCGCCGCAGCAGCGAGACGAGTATTGAAAATCAGTAATTTGGGAATGGTGCTGCTGGAGGGCATTGAAACCCTATATGTAGATGTTTCAAAAAATCTCAAATAGAGATTAACTGTATGAAAATGTTTAACTTACCTCCTTCATTCGATCTCAATTAATCTCGACTAACGGCAGCACATACCATACCTAGGGGTGGACCAATGGGTGGACCGGTAGAGAGATATATGGCGAAAAACAAATTGAGCGTGCGTGGCGTTATTGCGCTAGGTGCTGGAAAGCACTGCGATGGCGCTGGGCTCTGGCTTGTTAAGGCAGATTCAAAAAGCGGTAAGTGGGTTCTTAGACTTACGGTTTTCGGTAAGCGACGGGAAATGGGCCTCGGGCGGTGGCCGGATGTTGGCTTGGCGGAGGCCCGGGAAACAGCTGACGCAGCCCGACGCGAACTGCGGGAAGGCCGAGATCCGATCAGAGAGCGGCAAAAACAACGTGTAGAAGCCCAGCGCAACTTGCATTTATTTAGAGACATCGCTCGGGATGCGTTTGAAGCGCGGAAGTCTGAGTTGCGCGGTGGCGGAAAAGCGGGGCGTTGGTTTAGCCCGTTGGAGTTACACGTCGTACCCAAACTTGGTCATGTGCCAGTTGCTGAAATTACTCAGATCGATCTGCGGGATTGCCTTGCGCCTATCTGGAATGAGAAAGTCGAGACGGCTCGAAAGGCGCTGACGCGGACATCTATTTGTTTGGAGCATGCAGCAGCGCTGGGCATTGATGTTGATTTGCAGGCTCCCAAGAAGGCGCGTGCATTGCTTGGCAAACCGCGCAAGACCACCACCAACATTCCGTCGCTTGCCTGGAGTGAGGTGCCCGAGTTCTACAAAAGCTTGGACGAAGGTACAGTCACCCACCTTGCTCTGAAACTTCTAATTTTGACCGGGGTACGGTCACGGCCAATACGGTATTTGAGGGATGAGCATATCGACGGTGATGTCTGGACCATTCCGGCAGAACAGATGAAAGGGCGCGAGGGCGCTACCGCTGAGTTCCGTGTTCCGCTTTCTAATGAAGCGCTTCATGTTCTTGGAGACGCGCGGCGACATGCTCGCGACGGCTATCTGTTTCCGAGTATTCGGAAAGGGGTGATCTCGGACGCCACAATGTCGCGATTGATGGAGCGTCGTGGCATGAGCGCCCGTCCGCATGGATTTCGTTCAAGTCTCCGCGTGTGGTTGGCGGAGGCGACCGATGCGCGTCACGAAGTTGCAGAAACCATGCTTGGTCACGTAGTGGGCAGCTCTGTTGAACGCGCCTATCGTCGAACCGACTTCCTCGACCAACGTCGTGTGCTGCTGGAGCGCTGGGCGTCCCACCTCACCGACAATACAGATACAATCATAAAATTGGCCACAGCATGAATCAGGATCGTCGTTATCTTCCCTTGTACAACGAAGAGGGAAAATGGATCTCTCGACCAGATCTCTATGTATTAATCAGAATGTCCGTGACAGACGATCAAGGAGAAAGTGTGGTTTCAAAGGCCTATCGGTACGTGTCTGAAATTTCGGACAATACCACAAACGAATTGGACGATTTGGATGCCACGATACAGAGGAAATTCATCAGAGCGAAATGGAATGAGCGAGAATTTTCGGCCATGGTTGTCACCGAGCTTTTACGCCTTGATCAGAGTGGGATAAAACCAACTGTGGGAAAGGCGTTACGGCTCGTCACACGCTACTCGCTTGGAGAAAAGCTTAGGGAGGCAGGCTCAGTCTCCGACCAAGCCGAAAGAGCTTTCCGGAAGTGGCGAAATACCTGCCATCTGGAAACCGCATTTCGAATGCATGATTCAAAGCAGATCATATTTGAAAACGATGTGGGGAAATTTGACGACTTTCTTGCAGATGCCAAAGCTCTTGAGCGGTTCATGGACGAGGTTTCTGCTCACGGCCATATTCAATGGAATCCTTGGCGAATACCGGACGACATTAAACCGGGCGCTAAGCCAATCATGGAACCGTTGAGTTCGGAGGAGCGAGAACTCGTTGTCGGCGTTTGACAGCATGACTTGGGGGGGAGAAATTTTTTCTCCCCTCCCAATACCATTTTAGATCGCCTCTAGATGACTCAACGCTCATCAAAACGAGGCATCTAGTCACATGAACGCTGAAGCCAACTCAATTCAAACCGAAATCGATCCATTGCTTAAGGTGGCGGAAGCCGCAGAGCTGCTTGCAATCAGCGTACCGAGCTTCTGGCGCCGTATAGCGGATGGGTCGGTCCCCAAGCCAATCAAACTTGGTGGATCTTCTCGGTGGCCTCGTTCCGAAATCCTTGCTGTCATCGCTGAAGCCAAAGCCAACCGGTAACAAACCGGCCAGCAACGCTTGCGAGCGGCTATATGTCTTCCTCCGCTTTTCTAATATCAACTGACCAGTTTCCTCACGGTGGACGCACGTGAGCACACGGTCAGCCAACCTTGTATGGAGCCTCCATGGCTGGACAAATGATTTTCGCCCAACTTTCAATCCAAGATATGCGCCGAACAATACAGGATTTGACGCTTGAAGAGCGCGGATTGCTATTCTCGTTTCTTGTCGAGAATTGTGAGGCGCAGGACTCATTGGAGCATGACGAGGAAAGGCTTGCGTATCGTGTCGGCCTTGGCAAATCTAAAAAGTCGCTGGCGCGTCTGCTATCGTCGCTCATCAAGACTGGAAAAGTGAAAGCGACCGATGACGGAATAATGGTCGCTCTTGCGGAAAACGCGATCAATCATTTCCAAGCGAAATCCGAAAATGGCAAGTTCGCAAACTCCTGCCGAAACGACAGAGCAAAACTGAAAGCAATCTTGGAGCAAGCAAACGATGTGCATTGTGATCTGTCTAATCAGGCTACGAGCGCGCTCAGCGTGGCGGATTTGCTGAGTCACGCTGAAAAAAATGAACTCACCTTGGAATTTGACCGTCTGATCGCAGCTCTCAGAAATCTCGTCCAGAGCAAGGGTGCGTATACACTCGCTGATGCACTTGATAGCGACGCGGCAAAACGCTCGGTGGAACGGTGGTGTGCGCTCGAACTCAGCTCTGAACAAATCGTTTCAAACGTAAACGACGTGATAGCCAAAAAAGGCGATGGAGCAATAATGTCTTGGCAGTACTTTGATCGAGTATTCCTGAACTTGGCTGAACGAAAAGCTACTTTGCATGGTGCTTCCAGCCGGTCACCAAGACACGCTTAGGTAGCAGATAGTGCAATCGACCTATTCCTTTTGCCAGCAGGCCCCTAGGCGGCTCGTCCAATTTGATGCCGCCCGCGTTTAACGACGCTTTCAAAGTCCATGGGGTCTTAGGTGGATGCTTAGAATTGCTAACATTTGGAGGTGTTTTTGAGTTTGAACCAAGTGCTTCGCGAGGTGTTGCTATCACTTCAGGAAGAGTTCTCTTCGGGTACGGCACCGAGCTATCGAATCTGCCCTTTTCGGAACGTTACTGGTCGAGGCAAAGAGAAGACGTGCTCCAAATGTATTGGTGGCCAGTGTCGAGATCTGCAGGACATAGGCTTGGACGAAGAGGGTCAACCGCTTCCAACACATCGCCGTGCACGCTGTGGCGCGAAAACGCGCAAAGGTTCGCAGTGTCAGCTCCCAGTGTCTCCAGGAAAACGGAGATGTCGGTACCATGGTGGCTTGTCAACTGGCCCAAAGTCTGCTTCCGGCCGAGCGCGGATCGCTGAAGCACAACGCAATAGATGGGCAAATCAGAGATCCAATACTTGACCAAGTGTTTATAGTTGTATGGCAATGTCCACCGACACTATGCGCCGATAACAGTAGTCGCAGATTTATAAGCACCAAACATATTCCGAGCACGCTTGTTTATGCTCGTGAAAGAAACCGATAGCCGTCAGGGGGCTTTCGTATTCACTTTCGCAATTGGCCCATTCCTGGCGTTCAGTATCTTTTGACTATGCTGCCCTGCGCAGTCGTTGGTGCACGTTGCAGCTATATCTTGATAGAAGGTCTGCGAGCCCGAAGACTTTCACCAGTATTTGAGTAAGGGGGGTGGCCATGTTTCGTCTTTTTCTATTTGCGTTTGTGATGGGTCTCGCCGCCAACGTGGGCACGGCGCAGACACCACCTTCGGTTGGTGAAGTCGCGAATTACGACGGTCTCTTCGCAGCCGCTCACACCGGCAACCAAGAAAAGATACGGCAGCTCATTGCGGCGGGCGCAAACGTCAACGCACGGGACACGCGAGGCCGCACGCCAGCCCATGTGGCAGCCTTTGCTTCAGAGGACGAGGCGTTGCGCGCACTAGCTGAGGCCGGCGCCGACATGAACGCGCTTGAGGGTCAGGCTTACGACATGGTCACTATTGCGGCCGTTGCAAACGATCCTGAACTGATGACGCTCGCGATCGAGCTAGGCAACGATCCCGGCCTAACAACCAGCCCTTATGATGGAACGGCTCTCATAGCGGCCGCACATCTCGGTCATGTAGAGATTGTCCGACGGCTGATCGCCTCTGGCGCGCCTCTGGACCATGTGAACAATCTGCACTGGACAGCAGTTATTGAAGCCGTTGTGCTTGGAGACGGCGGCCCGGATCATCTTGCAGTTCTGGATGCGTTGTTGGTGGCGGGTGCTGACAGATCGCTTGCCGATCGTAACGGAACTACGCCACTCGAACACGCTGAACTACGCGGATTTGCTAAGATGGCAGAGCGGTTAAGAAAAGTGGACTGAGACCAATCCAGCAGGCTGAAGCGGTGAGTTTCACTCAAGAGGCGCCGATGGAAGCTTGGGTGGGGCCGACACTACCCAAGCGGTTAATTTATGAGGTGCCCGCAGCCGAAACAGTTAGTTGAGTTGTGGTGTGGGGTGCCCATTTGATTTGGACCACCGTTATGTTTGAGAAACGGAGGACTGAGAATGTCGAGCAAGAGACACAAATCAGAAAAATAGTTTAGAAGCTGCGGCAAGACGAATGATTTGGGGGCTAGTGTATGAAACACATGAAGGGTTACCGTTTGCTCCTGACGTTAAGCCACGAAAGCGCTCTGCCGACTTCAAGGCAAGCTCTTCCAACAAGGCCGGCGCCACAACAAATCTGCAGCGAACCGGGCTGGACCCTTTTTGCAAAATTTGGCATGAATGCGCAACTCTGTATCTGAAGACCAACCGATGCTTCCATCTGAACGACATGCAATAATCCTCGAAGAAGTTTCGCGTCAACCTGCGGTTTCTATCCGAGCTTTGACCGAACGGCTCGGCGTATCGCGGGAAACTGTTCGTAAGGATATCGAGCAACTGGCGCTGGCAAACAAGCTCAACCAGGTACGCGGTGGAGCGACCAGTGTACGTACGCACGAACCCCCCATGGTCGATCGCACTCAAACCAATCGAGCAGGCAAAGAACGTATTGGCAATTACGTAGCCAGCATAATCCCGGATGGAGCGAGTGTGATCATTGACAGCGGATCGACGACACTCGCGGCAGCGAAAGCCTTGGCGACCAACCACCAATATTTAACAATTTATACCAATGATTTAACCATAGCCTCGGTACTTGCGCCAGCGGCAGAAGAGGTCACCTTGTTGGGCGGGCGGTTAAATTTTTCGGAGAATGCTACAATGGGTTTGGACACACTGGACCACCTTTCCCGATACAATGCAGAATTTGCACTGATCGGAGTTGGTGGGATTAGCGCTCGGACCTTGTTCACCGATTTTTCGCTGGAAGGCGCAAACCTGCGACACATAATGATAGAGCGGTCGCAGCGCCCGTTCCTATTGGCGGACAGCAGCAAATTCGATGTGGTGGGGCAAGTTGCGATGAAACCACTGCCTGCGGATGTTACCCTAGTGGTTGACGGCGAGTTGCCCAAAGGCATTTCGGAAGTGATTAGAGACCAACCCGTTGATGTTGTCAGCGTCTAACGCCAATAAAGGAAAAATATTGCCAAGTTTTGCAAAGTGCAGATAAGGTGGGCACAAACCCGATTCCTTCTGTACGGAGCAAGGCAATGGCCGACATCCAACTTCCGCAAAGCGCGCAATATGTCATCGTGGGGGGCGGTATCGTTGGCTGCTCGGTCGCATATCACCTGACGAAGATGGGGCATCGAGATGTTGTGCTGCTGGAACAGGGGCAGCTGAGCTGCGGCACCACATGGCATGCCGCGGGTTTGGTCGGTCAGCTGCGTAGCCAGCCCGCGATGACCAACCTGATCCGCTATTCGACCGAGCTGTATTCACAGCTTGAGGCCGAGACCGGGCTTGCCACCGGCTGGATGGAATGCGGATCGGTCACAGTGGCACGGACTGAGGACCGAATGACCATGCTGATGCGCACCGCTGCTGCTGCGCGGGCGCAGGGGGTCGAGGTCCAGGTCGTCACCCCGCAGGAGGCGCAGGACAAATGGCCAGTGATGCAGGTGGACGACGTCAAAGGCGGGCTGTGGATGCCCGGCGACGGTAAGGCCAACCCGACTGATCTGACCCAGTCTCTGGCCAAAGGCGCGCGCATGGGTGGCGCGAAAGTGATCGAAGGAATCAAAGTCACTGACATTCTGACCAAAGATGGCACTGTCACCGGTGTGGTCACCGATCAGGGCACGATCAATGCCGAGATCGTGGTGAACTGCGGTGGACAGTGGGCCCGGCAACTGGGCAAGATGTGCGGCGTCAATGTGCCTCTGCACTCTGCCGAACACTACTACATCGTGACCGAGCAGATCGAAGGTGTGAAACCCGACCTGCCCGTTCTGCGCGACCCAGATGGCTATATTTATTTCAAGGAAGAGACAGGCGGTCTGGTAATGGGCGGCTTTGAGCCGGACGCCAAACCTTGGGGTATGGACGGCATACCAGACAACTTCTTCTTCCAGCTTTTGGAGGATGACTGGGACCAATTTGAAATTCTCATGGAAAATGCACTTATCCGAGTGCCCAGCATGGCGGAGACAGGCGTGCGTCAATTCTATAACGGACCTGAAAGCTTTACGCCCGACAACAATTATCTTTTAGGTGAAGCGCCCGAGCTGAAGAATTTCTTTGTCGGCGCTGGTTTCAACAGCATGGGCATCGCCAGTGCTGGCGGCGCCGGGCGGGCGCTGGCTGAGTGGATTGTCGAAGGGGCTCCGACCTCGGACTTGTTTGCAGTGGATATCCGGCGGTTTGCGAATTTCAACAACAACCCGACTTGGCTGCATGACCGGGTCAAGGAAACGCTGGGCCTGCACTACGCGATGCCCTGGCCCAACCGGGAACTAGACACGGCTCGCCCTTTCCGCCGTTCGGCCCTGTACGACCGGCTGGCAGCGAAGAACGCCGTATTCGGGTCAAAAATGGGCTGGGAGCGGGTGAACTATTTTGCCGAAGACGATGAAAAAGCCGAGATTGAATACAGTTTCGGTCGTCAGAATTGGCATGGAAACGCTGGTAAAGAACACAAGGCCACTCGCGAAGCGGTAACACTGTTTGACCAAAGCTCGTTCTCGAAATTTCTGGTGCAAGGACGCGATGCTTGCAGCGAGTTGAACAGAATCTGCGCAGCAAATGTTGAAGTGCCCGTGGGTCAGACAGTGTACACAGGCTTGCTGAATGAACGTGGGGGGTATGAATCCGACCTGACGGTTCTGCGACTGAAAGCGCAAGAGTTTATGCTGATTACAGGATCGGCTCAAACCATTCACGACGCAGATTGGATCCGCAAGAATTTCAGCGAAGATGCCCATGTTTTCCTAACGGATGTCACGGCTGCATGGTCGGTGCTGTCGGTGATGGGGCCAAAGTCGCGCGATGTTTTGAAGAACCTGACGAAAGCAGACCTGTCGAACGCAGCCTTCCCATTTGCAACCGTTCAGGAAATCGATCTGGGCTATGCCACGGTTCTGGCCAACCGCATGACCTATGTCGGCGAATTGGGCTGGGAACTGATCGTGCCAGTCGAATTTTCTGCAGGCGTGTACGATGACCTGATGCGCGAAGGGGCCGCGTTCGGTATGATCGACGCTGGCTACTATGCGCTGGAAGGCCTGCGGATCGAGAAAGGCTTCCGCGCCTGGAGCCGCGAGCTGACCCCGGACATCACGCCGATCCAGGCTGGTCTGAATTTTGCCGTGGACTATGACAAACCCGACGGCTTCATCGGGAAAGAGGCACTGCTGGCCGCAAAAGCGGACCCCGATCACCTGAAAACCCGTATCGTACAGCTGGTACTGGACGATGACGCGCCACAGCTGTGGGGCGGCGAGGCTGTGCTGTATGACGGCGTCGAAATCGGTGAAGTCCGCTCGGCCGCCTATGGTCACACGTTGGGCGCGTCAGTTGCCCTTTGTCAGTTGGATGCACCCGAACGTGTGACGGCGGATTACATTGCCAAGGGTAAGTTCGAGATCGACCTTGCCGGAAGCCGACTGTCTGCAACGGCGCATATCCGAACCCCTTATGACGCAAAAAACGAACGGCCCAAAGCGGACGGCTAGGCCCGATGAAACTCAGACGGCGTAACCCGGAATGAAACACTGTTCGGTCATCGAATCCGACACGGGTCATGCCACAGAGATTGGCTTTTTGTGCTGGGATGGCCTGCCCTTGGATCAGCTCTCGGTTGGGCTATCCTATTTGAAGGCGGCGAACCAGCTGGCCGCTGACATACAATTCAGAGTCTCGGTCCTGTCGCTGGCAGGCACTGACGTGCAGAGCGAATGCGGAGTAAACTTGAGCACCAGCCGCATCAATGACCACACGGCGCGATACGGCTATCTGTTTCTGGTTGGCGGACCAGTCCTTCCTCCTGATCTGCAGAATATCCTCGGCCGCGTGGCACGCGCACAACTCAGGGCAGGTCGGGTTCTGGGCGCGGTTGAAGCGGCCTTGATCCCGCTGGCGCATACCGGGCTTCTCAGTGGTTCGACGGTCGCCGCAACAGCCCCAGTACTGAGCGCGTTGGAGGAACAGTTCCCAGATATCTCACCCGCATCCAACGATAGCCACGCCCGTGGAGCGATATGGTCTGGAGGATCAAGGTTCTCTCTGCTCAACCTGCTGTCCAAGACTACAAGCAACACCCTTACTCCGCAGGAACAACCCCGGTTAAACCGGAAATTCCTAAGCTACAGCCCGAATTTCGGCAGGTGTATCGCTTGCGCACACGACATCGCCCGAGTCGACAATGGCTTTACCGGCGACATCGTTGTTGACAAGGCTATAGAACTGTTTCGGTATAATCTGGAAGAACCCCTCCAGATTAAGAGCATTGCCGAGGAAGTAGGGATTTCGGTGCGCCAACTTGAAAGGAAATTTGTAGCAGCAACAGGGCTTACCCCAAAAGCCTACTACCTGGAGGAGCGGTTGGAAAAGGCCCAGGCAATCGTCAGGTTCACCAATCTGACACTTAACGAGGTTGCCTTGGCCTGTGGATTTGGGTCCAATGCTACGCTGTCGCAGAAGTACAAACAAAGGTTCGGGCAAACTCCAGCATGCGAACGCGCCCGGATGAACGCCTCACGGTTCGAAACTTGATGCGCTGCTGACGTTCAACACATTACCTCAGGACATCAGGTTCGTATGACAATTCACGCGCTTCTCATCGTATTGACCGCAGCCTTTCTGCACGCGCTATGGAATGCCGTAGTCAAAGGCGCGCCGGACAAAGCCATCGTTCTGGGGCTGGTCTCGCTCGGCCATGCGATACCAGCGATGTTTGTGTTGCCATTCACCGGCTTGCCGGTCTGGGCGGCCTTTCCCTTTATCATTGGCTCGACCCTGATCCATTGGGGGTACTATTGGTTTTTGAACACCGCCTACAAACATGGCGACTTGTCGGTGGTCTATCCAATCTCACGCGGGATGACTCCGATTTTGGTTGCCATGGGTGCAATTCTGTTCGCGGGTGAAATTCTGCCACCCGCGGCATGGATCGGCATTACCTGTATCTCCTTGGGTATTGGGTGCCTGTCCTTTGCCGGATTGGGCAAACACACGAACTGGATCGCCATCGCGGCTGCTTTTGGCACCGGCCTGATGATTGCGTCCTATTCACTTGTCGACGGTATTGGCATCCGGTTGTCCGAGAACACGTTGGGGTATATCGCGGCGTTGTTTGTGGCCGAGATTTTTGTGGCCGGTTTCATTTTCACAACCCGGTGGCGGCGCGTGGTGACTCTGCCTCGACGCTATGTCTGGGCAGGCCTCGCAGGCGGTGTCATCTCGGGCCTGGCCTATGGATTAGTACTTTATGCAAAGACAATCGCGCCGTTGGGCATGGTGTCCGCGCTCAGGGAGAGTTCCGTCATCTTTGCTTCGATTATTGGTGTCATGTGGTTCGGCGAAGGGCCAAAATCCAACAGGCTTCTGGCTGCGACCATCGTGGTGATTGGGATAGTGGCTCTGGCGATGGCAAGTTGAAGGGATTGGGGGGAAACTTGCAGACAGAAAACACAGAATCACGCCCGAATGTCTTGCTGATCGTCATCGATCAGTTCCGCTTCGATCTTCTGGGTCAGGATGGCCTCGGACGAATAGCGCAATTGCCCAACCTTCGGCGACTTCAAGAAAACGCCGTCAGCTTTGCCAACCACTTTGCTGTCACAGTGCCTTGCGGACCAAGCCGGGCATCCCTGTTCACCGGGCAATATGCTTTCAACCACCGGTCGGTCCGAAACGGCACTCCGCTCCGGCACGATACCCCGAACCTGCCACGTGCGATGCGACAGGCCGGGTACAATCCACGTTTGTTCGGCTATACCGACACGACCCGCGATCCCAGGGTTCTACCCCCCGATGACCCAAGGCTTCAAAGCTATGAGGAATTACTTCCTGGCTTTGAGGAGGCGGTGAGAATGCGCATGGAATCAGATGTTGGAGCCTGGCTTTCGCATCTGTCGCAGCAGGGCATTGACCTGCCCCCGTACCCCGACACCTACCGCCCCAACGGCCCGAAGGTCGGTGATCCGGCTTTGTATCCGGCGGATATGAGCGATACGGCGTTTCTGTCGGATCAGTTTCTATCCAAAATGCAGGATGCTGAGCCGGGATGGTTTGCCACGCTGACCTATATCCGGCCTCACCCTCCGCTTGTGGCACCTGCACCTTACAATACGCTTTATGCCCCAAGGGATATGCCTGCGCCGCGTTCAACCCGCGATCCCTTAGGAGACCGGCACTGGCACCCGTTTCTTGCCCCTGCACAGGATAAGCAACCGATATCAAGCATGGTTGTTGGCTTCCCCGATCTGATGAATGATCCGGAAACCATCGCCCAACTGCGAGCAACATATCTGGCGTTGGCAACGGAAGTCGATCATCATATTGGGTGCGTGGTGGACTGGCTCAGGACGTCCGGCCAGTGGGACAACACCGTTCTGATCGTCACCGCAGATCACGGTGAGATGCTGGGCGACTACGGGCTGTGGGGAAAAGGTACCTTCCATGATGCTGCCTATCATGTGCCCCTGATTGTGCGCGATCCCGCGCGTCCTGATATGCACGGTCGGGTGCATTCCGGGTTCACGGAGTCCATCGATATACCCGTCACCATTCTCGAAAGAGTCGGTTCGAGTCCCCTCTCTTCGATGAACGGGCGAAGTTTGCTTGGCATTTTGGACGATACGGAAACGGAAGGGGCGGATTACAGCTTTTCCGAGTTCGATTTTGGCAATCCAGTAAAGCCGACTCCATGGATGGTTGAGTTAGGTCTGACCTCGCGGCAGGCGAATCTGGGCATTTTGCGCACAAAAGAATACCGCTTAGTCGAGTTTGGCGCAGGGCTGCCGCAAGTACTCTTTGACATGGACGAGTGTGGGGAAGCAGAGTCTATCACAGCGCAATCTGAAATCACACCAACGCTGCTTCACCTGACCCGCAAGATGCTGGAACACCGCATGAAAAATGCCGATCCCACCTTTGCTCAAACGATTGTGAGGCCTGGAGGCGTAAAGACCGGGTCGTACTAAGTGCATGCAAAGCCGCGATTTTAAACGTTGAAGACCTGTCGCTGCGATACCAAAATCTATCGTAAACGCGCTGCGGCAAACGGTAATCTTATCCATAGGACAAACTTATAACGTTGAAGATATAATCGATTTTTCTTGAAAATATAATCTGTCAAACTGTCTGTGCTAATCTGAATGAAAACGCCGCACGAGAATGGCGAACCTGTCCAATAAATCACCAACAGAGGATGACAATGAGACACACAACAGCACTTCTAACCGCTCTCGCCATCGGCACACTGACTGCAACGGCAGCGGCATCAGAGACAGAACTGACCGTTTATACCGCCGTCGAGGCCGAAGACCTGGCCCGATATGCCGAGACGTTTAACCAAAGCAACCCTGATATCAAAATTAACTGGGTTCGTGACTCGACCGGGATCATTACCGCAAAATTGCTGGCGGAGCGGGACAACCCTCAGGCAGACGTCGTCTGGGGGCTGGCGGCCACGTCGCTGCTGCTGCTGAAATCCGAAGGCATGCTGGAACCCTACGCACCGGTTGGCGTTGAAGAACTTGATGTCAAGTTTGTTGACGGCGACAATCCTCCAGCCTGGGTTGGCATGGATGCTTGGGTTGCGTCGGTTTGCTACAATACCGTCGAGGCCGAAAAGGCTGGGCTGACGCCGCCAACGTCATGGAAGGACCTTACCGATCCAATGTACAAGGATCAGGTAATCATGCCGAACCCGAACTCATCAGGTACTGGTTTCCTTGATGTTTCAAGCTGGCTGCAGATGTTTGGTGAAGACGGCGGCTGGGAATATATGGATGCGCTGCACGAAAACATCGCGCGATATACCCATTCGGGTTCGAAGCCCTGCAAACTGGCGGCTGCGGGCGAAATCCCGATCGGTATCTCGTTTGCTTTCCGCGGTGCCAAATCCAAAGCAGACGGCGCCCCGCTTGAAATCATCGTTCCGTCCGAAGGCGTCGGCTGGGACATGGAAGCAACCGCAATTGTTGCCGGCACAGGGAATCTGGAAGCAGCTCAGAAACTAGTTGATTTCACGGTCACTAAGGAAGCCAACGAGATGTACAACAGCGGTTACGCGGTTGTGGCCTATCCCGGCATCGCAAAGCCGGTCGAGCACTTCCCAGAGGGCCTTCTGGATGCCATGATTGACAATGATTTTGAGTTTGCCGCCAACAACCGCGCGGCGATTCTGAAGGAATGGCAGTCTCGCTATGACGGAAAGTCGGAAGCGAAGTAATCCCATTAGCAGGGGGGGCGATCATGCCTCTCCTGCACACCACACTCTTGTTCCCCAAAATACAAACTACTCACCCGGTTTAGACCGGCCAAGTGCGGCCGTACCCGAGGTGCAGATATGAGGACCTCTCCCGTGCTTCAGAAAACACCACCCGGTGAACTGTATCTCAGTATCCAAAACCTGTGGAAAGCCTTCGGCAGCTTTCTTGCGCTCAAGGATATTTCGCTGGAAATCAACGAAGGCGAGTTTGTCTGCTTTCTGGGCCCGTCAGGCTGTGGAAAAACAACTCTGCTGCGTGCCATTGCAGGCTTGGACCTGCAAACCAAGGGTACGGTCATGCAGGACGGTATGGACGTGTCCAACCTACCCCCGTCCGAGCGTGATTTCGGGATCGTATTCCAGTCCTATGCGCTATTTCCTAACCTCACGATTGAGAAGAACATTGCTTTTGGCCTAGAAAACTCGGGCCGCAGCAAGTCTGAAATCGCGGTCCGTGTGAATGAGTTGCTGCATCTGGTTGGCCTTCCCGATCAGGGTAAGAAATACCCGGCGCAATTGTCGGGTGGGCAACAGCAAAGGATTGCACTGGCGCGCGCGATTGCGACCAAGCCCGGACTATTGCTGCTGGACGAACCTCTATCGGCGCTGGATGCCAAGGTACGTGTCCATTTGCGGCACGAAATCAAGGAATTGCAACGCAAACTAGGCGTGACGACCGTAATGGTGACCCATGACCAGGAAGAGGCGTTGGCCATGGCAGATCGCATAGTGGTCATGAATCACGGAGTTATTGAGCAGGTGGGTTCTCCCACAGAAATCTACCGGGAACCGGCCAACCTGTTTGTGGCGGATTTTATTGGTGAAATGAACCAGATTCAGTCTCAGGTTACAAAGGGCGGGCGGTTGAGTGTGGGTGAAAAGACTTTTGCCTGCCTGGGCCATCAGTTCAACGATGGAACTCCGGTTGTCGCGGCAATCAGGCCGGAAGACGTAATTCCCCATGAAGCTGGGTATCTGGATACAGGTGGCAACCGAAACTGCATCGAAGTTACTCTTGATGAGATGGAGTTCCTAGGCTCGTTCTGGCGTTGCCGTCTAAGCAACGAACGGTTCGGGTCATCAGAACTGATTGCTGATTTCTCGATCAATGCTGTGCGCCGTCTTGAACTGGAAGAGGGGCGCAGCATGGTGATTGAGCTTCCTGAAAACCGTCTGATGGCGTTTGATGTTCCGGAGACCGAGGTATGAGCATGATTTCCTCAAATACTGGCACTCTGCCCCCCGGACCGGATATCAAGCCCAAGCTCAGCCGGGACGATTTACTAATGCGTGGCAGCATGATGGTCATTGTGCTCTACCTGATCGTGACTCTGGCGCTGCCGCTTTACACAATGCTCTCCAAGTCGTTTTCCACTTATCGTGTGGAACTGTCGCAATACGAGTTTCAGGTCAGCGACGAGGCGGGCAATTTCGACGGCACGGTTCTGACAGGCGATGCGCTGAACCGGCAGACCGAGGTATTCACTGATACCGATCTTGTTACCGGTTCGGACGGGCGCTTGCCTGTGACAGGTTTGTTCCCGGATTTCAGCTTCCGCAGCCCGGTCATGTATCAGATCCGTAACACAAGCGACACCGGTCGCTTTCTGGTCGGATCAACTCTGCAGGACGGTACCGACTGGATCGAGCTTGATTCCAACACCTTCCGCCGGGTTCAGTTGCGGCCCGTTCAATCACGGGGCCTGGACAACTTTGTAAACTACTTCTCGACACCTGCGCTGTTCAATTCGATCAAGAACTCGCTTTGGATATCCGTAGTGAGTACAATCGTTACAGTAACGCTGGCCTTTTGGTTTGCCTATGCGCTCAATCGCAGCTGTATGCGGTTCAAAGGTGTATTTCGCCTGATCGCGATGGCACCGATCCTTGTCCCTTCGCTCTTGCCGGGTATCGCTTTGGTATACCTGTTCGGCAATCAGGGCATGATCAAGGAACTGTTGTTCGGTGCAAGTATCTATGGCCCGATCGGCATTGTGATTGGATCAGTGTTTTTCACCTTCCCGCACGCCTTCCTGATTATTTCAACGGCGCTCGCAATCTCGGATGCGCGGCTGTACGAGGCTGCGGCAAGTCTGCGGTCAACCCCATGGCGCACGTTCTGGACGGTCACGGTCCCGGGTGCGCGCTATGGCCTGATTTCAGCCGCCTTTGTGGTGTTCAACTTGGTGATTACCGATTTTGGGTTGCCCAAAGTCATCGGTGGACAATTCAACGTGCTTGCGGTGGATATCTACAAACAGGTGATCGGCCAGCAGAACTTTGAGATGGGCGCGGTTGTGTCAGTGGTTCTGGTGATCCCGGCAATCCTGGCCTTTGCCATTGACCGTATGGTTCAGTCCAAACAGGTTGCGCTGCTGTCCGCACGATCGGTGCCGTACCAGGCAGCCCCAAACCCAAAAGCGGACCGGCTGTTCCTGATTTATTGCAGCCTGATCGGCCTGTTCATCGTCGGCCTTTTAGCGGTTTGCCAATTTGCGGCGCTGATCAAGTTCTGGCCATATGACCTGAGCCTGAGCCTGCGGAACTATCAGTTCGACAAGATGGATGGCGGTGGATGGGGTTCATATTTCAATTCGATCCGGTTGGCCTTGCTGACCGCAGTGATTGGCACCACCGTTGTGTTCTTCGGTGCCTATCTGGTTGAAAAATCGCAAGGGTTCCGCACCGGAAGGTCGATCTTTCAGATGTTCGCGATGTTGCCGATGGCAATTCCTGGTATGGTGCTGGGGCTGTCCTACATCTTCTTCTTCAACAACCCTTCAAACCCTTTGAACGGCATCTACGGCACCATGGCAATACTGGTGATCTGTACAGTAACGCATTTTTACACTGTATCGCACCTGACGGCGGTGACCGCGCTGAAACAAATGGACCGCGAGTTCGAGTCAGTTTCGGCCTCGCTCAAACAGCCGACGATGAAACTGTTTGCGCGTGTTACGGTTCCAGTTTGCCTGCCAGCAGTTTTGGACATATCCATTTATCTGTTCGTCAATGCAATGACAACTGTGTCAGCAGTCGTGTTCCTCTACTCGCCTAAAACGACGCTCGCATCTATCGCAGTGCTGAACATGGATGATGCTGGGGATATTGCACCAGCTGCGGCGATGGGCATGATGATCTTTTACACCAATGCTGCGGCCCGGATCATTCACCTGATTGCGTCTAAAGGGATATTAAAACGCACTCAGGCCTGGCGCAGTCGCTGATGGCCACTCCTGCTGATACCTAGCCCCGCCAATCAATCGTTGGTGGGGTTTTCTTCCAAAGTGCGTTGCGCAAACTCTGTGAAGGCGCGGATGATCTTCACTTCGCGCCTCTGAGACAGCGATATAATGCTCTCGCCCATCTGCAGGTTGATGCCTTTAAGTTTGATTTGCCGGAGACGGTCATCATGGCCATATTCCGCCTGCGAGACAAAACCGATACCTGCGCCCGAGGCCACAAGCTCCCGTATCGCTTCGCGCCCCTCAGCTACAATCGCGGGCTTCAACGTTATCCCATGTTTTTTGGCCTCGTCTTCAAGTTTCTGGCGCGTTTTTGATCCCGTCTCGCGGAAAATTAACGGTAGATTTGATAGCTCTTCTAGAGACAGTGTCGGCTTCGACGCCAAGAGAACACCCTGTGCGGCAAAGGCCACGATCTCAGTGGAACCAAGACTTAAGACATCCATATCCTTGCCGGGAGAAAGGCTGCCCACTACGCCAATTTCCGCGTTATAAGCCCTTAGCTCTTCTAGAATCTCTTCGCTATTCCCCGAGCGTACGGTGATCGTGACATTCGGATTTTTCTTTTGAAAGGGCCCCAGAAAGGCTGTCATGTGGTGCGCGGAGTCGGCGATGATGCGCAACTCTCCATCGACCACGGCCTTAGTTTCGGATAAGTAATCCTCGATCTGACCTTCGATCTCGAAGTATTGCTTCGTGTATCGGTAAAGCTGCTCACCGTCGGGTGTCAAAGTCACACGTTTGCGCTCGCGTTGAAACAACAACAGATCATGATCCTGTTCCAGCTTTCGCACCTGTTCCGAAATTGCCGGCTGCGTCAGAAAAAGAGCCTCTGCAGCACGCGAAAATCCGCCATGCTTGGCTACAAAATGAAAGGCTTTGAGCTGGCTGTGCCGCATAGCAGTACTCCGAAGTCATATCATAGGCTGTGCTTATAATTAGATTGATATTTGCAATTTCACATATAGCAACATTTGCTGCAATTGTGTTCTTGAAAATACCTTTCTGGAGCTTGGTTATGACGCCTTCCAACCCCAAAATCGAACAACCGCGCCTCGGTGAACCTTACCTTCTGACACCCGGTCCTTTGACGACATCCTATGCCGTAAAAGAAGCCATGCTAAAGGATTGGGGCAGTTGGGATGACGATTTTCGCGCCATGACGCAAGAGGTGCGGACAAGCCTGCTGGCGTTATTGGGCGAGGGCGCCGATGATTTTGACTGCGTCCCGATGCAGGGCAGTGGTTCGTTTTCGGTCGAAGCGATGCTTGCATCATTCATTCCGCGCGATGGCAAAGCGCTGGTGCTGGCGAACGGAGCGTATGGCCAGCGCTCGGCGCAAACGCTGGGATATCTGGGACGCGATCATGTTGTGCTGGACAAGGGTGATTACCTGCCCCCCCGGGGCAGCGAAGTGGCAGAGATTCTGGATAAAGATCCTGAGATCACCCATGTAGTAGCGATCCATTGCGAAACCTCCTCGGGCATTCTGAACCCCGTCGAAGAGATTTCCGAGGCGACCTATGCCGCCGGGCGTAAGCTTCTGATTGACTCGATGTCAGCTTTCGGTGCGATTGAGTTAAAACCAAGCGAGGTCAGGTATGAGGCGATGGTGTCCTCGGCCAACAAATGTATCGAAGGTGTGCCAGGATTCGGCTTCATCGTCGCCCGCAAGTCCGAACTTAAGGCGGCTGAGGGCAACAGCCATTCTTTGTCGCTGGATGTTCATGCGCAATGGGCGCATATGAACAAAACCGGTCAGTGGCGGTTCACCCCTCCGACACATGTGGTGGCGGCGTTCATCGAAGCACTCAGGGCGCACTCCGCCGAAGGGGGCGTACCGGGCCGCGGCGAGCGCTATACACGCAACCGTGATGTCATGGTCGCCGGCATGCGCGAACTGGGCTTTGAAACACTGCTGGACAATCGCTGGCTCAGCCCAATTATCGTCACCTTTTTCTGCCCGGCGGACGAGAATTTCGTTTTCGATGAGTTCTACACCCTTATGAAATCCAAGGGTTTCATCATCTACCCAGGCAAGCTGACGGTGGTCGATAGTTTTCGCGTCGGATGTATCGGTCAAATGGACGAACACGTCATGCGCAAAGTTGTAAACGCAGCAAAAGAATCGTTGGAGGAGATGGGTGTCACAAGCGCTGCACCTCCCCTCCGGGCATTGGAAGAACGCGCCAAACTGGCAGCTTAACTATCAAGGAACATAATAAGATGACCATCCAAACACCTGTTGAAGCAAACGAACGCGTCTATCCGACTCCAAAAGTGCCCGCAATCGCCATCTGTCTTGATGGGTGCGAGCCAGAATACCTGGAAGTCGCAATAGCCAAGGGTCTGATGCCCAACCTTAAGCGGATGCGCGAGACCGGTACCGACCGGTTGGCCCATTCTGTGATCCCCTCCTTCACCAACCCCAACAACCTGTCGATCGCCACCGGCCGGCCACCTATCGTGCATGGTATCTGCGGCAACTATTTGATCGACCCTGACAGCGGTGAAGAGGTCATGATGAACGACGTGCGGTTCCTGCGCGCGCCGACCATTTTCTCGCAATTCTACGATGCTGGTTTCCGCGTCGCCATGGTTACCGCCAAGGACAAGCTGCGCGCCTTGCTCGGTGCTGGGTTAAAATTTGACGAAGGTCGAGCCGTTGCCTTTTCTTCGGAACGCTCGGGCGAGACGACTTTAGCCGAACACGGGATCGACAATGCAAGTAAATGGCTGGGCATGGACGTCCCTGAGGTCTATTCAGCCGAATTGTCTGAGTTTGTATTCGCCGCTGGCGTCAAGTTGCTGAAAGAGTTCAAGCCCGACGTGATGTATCTGTCCACCACCGACTATATTCAGCACAAGTTTGCGCCTGAACAGCAAGGAGCACTTGATTTCTACGCCATGTTCGACCGCTATTTGGGCGAACTTGACGAGCTGGGTGCCGCCATCGTTGTGACCGCCGATCATGGCATGAAGCCAAAGCACCTGGCTGATGGATCGCCCGCCGTTATCTACGCACAGGATTTGATGGACGAATGGCTTGGTAAGGACGCGGCGCGCGTCATCCTGCCGATTACCGATCCGTACGTGGTGCATCACGGTGCGTTGGGCTCGTTCGCAACGGCCTATCTGCCCGAAGGCGCAGATCAGAACGACATCATTGCCAAACTCAGGGCAACCGAAGGTATAACCCATGTGCTGACCAAGGCCGAGGCAATTGAGCAATTCGAACTGCCGGGCGACCGGATTGGCGACATCGTGATGGTTTCTGGTGAGAACATCTGCATTGGCACATCCGAGCACCGCCATGATCTGGCGGCCCTGAAAGAACCGCTGCGCAGCCATGGCGGTTTGACCGAACAAGAGGTTCCGTTCATCGTGAACCGTGTCATTGACCTGCCGAACCAGCCGGTTTTACGCAACTTCGACGCCTTTTTTTACGCAACCACAGCGGCGGCACAGTAAGTCATGAAAGATCAAACCATGTCGAAATTCGAAATACGAAACGAAGGGATGCGGATCGGTGGTGAAGTTGTATTCACTGACGAAACCGTTCCGGTGCTCTATCCCTATACCAACGAGGTGGTGGGTCATGTCCCGGCCGGAACCGCTGAACATGCACGCAAGGCCTTCGAGATTGCGGCGAACTACAAGCCGAAACTTACCCGGTATGAACGCAGCCAGATCCTGCAGCGCGCGGGAGAACTAATCGGAGAAAAGCGTGAGTATCTGGCCAAATGGCTGACGCTGGAACTTGGCATCTGCCATCAGCACGCAATCTATGAAACCAAGCGCGCGCAGGACGTCTATCAGTTTGCCGCCGCCGAAGCGCTGAAAGACGACGGCGAGATATTTTCGTGCGATCTGACCCACAACGGCAAAGCCCGCAAGATTTTCACGATGCGAGAACCCGTAAACGCGATCAGTGCGATCACGCCGTTCAACCACCCGCTGAACATGGTCAGCCACAAAATTGCTCCATCTATTGCGACCAATAACTGCATGGTCTGCAAACCGACGGAACTGACCCCGCTAACAGCGCTGACTTTAGCTGACATTCTCTATGAAGCGGGGCTGCCGCCGGAGATGTTCCAGGTTGTCACGGGCTGGCCCGGTGACATCGGTGATGAAATGATCACCAACGATCACATCGACATCATTACCTTCACTGGCGGTGTACCGGTCGGCAAGATGATTGCCGAAAAGGGTGTCTATAAGCGCCAGGCGCTGGAACTCGGCGGCAACGACCCCCTAATTATTCTCAATGATCTAAGCGACGCGGATCTGGACAAGGCGGCAACAATTGCGGTTGCGGGCGCGACCGGCAACTCCGGCCAGCGCTGTACGGCGGTCAAGCGCATTTTGGTGCAGGAAAGTGTGGCGGACAAGTTTGTGCCGCTGGTTCTGGAGAAAGCCAAAAAGATCAAATTCGGCGATCCGCAGGATCCCGAAACTGAACTGGGTTGCGTGATCCATGACAAGGCAGCAGAGGTCTTTGAAAACCGGGTTTATCAGGCAGAGAAAGAGGGCGCCGAAATCCTCTATCACCCCGGTCGTCAAGGCGCGCTGCTGCCACCCATCGTGGTCGACAAGGTACCTCATGACAGTGAATTGGTCATGGAGGAAACCTTTGGCCCGATCGTCCCCATTGTGCGTGTGCCCGACAATGACGATGAGGTCATGCAAATCTCGAACTCGACCGAGTTTGGCCTGTCTTCAGGCGTGTGCACCAATGACCTGAACCGCGCGATTGCCTATATCAACGGGCTGGACGTCGGAACCTGCAACATCTGGGAACAGCCCGGCTATCGTATCGAGATGTCTCCCTTTGGCGGCATCAAGGACAGCGGCAACGGCGTCAAAGAAGGCGTCATCGAAGCAATGAAGTTCTTCACTAACGTCAAAACCTATTCACTGCCCTGGCCTGGCTGACTCCTCTGCCCTTCCCGTTAGGGGGAAGGGCTTCAGAAATTCCTCCCCGGTACTGGCGGACCTTTCGGGGTCCGCATCTTTTCAAAAACGACAACGCGGAGCGACTATGCCACAGATTGTCCATACAGAAGGGGAATCGAATACCTCGGAAGCCCGCAAAGCCTGGCTGAAGAAGTCTATCGGACCCAATTCGTCACAACTTCTCAAACGCGACGCTGATGTGTTCCTGCATCAATCCCTGTCCAGTCCTTGCGTCAGTACGATCGCCAAGGCAGAAGGTATCTGGATCGAGGACCTCGATGGCCGCCGCTACATGGATTTTCACGGAAATTCGGTGCATCACATCGGCTATGGCCATCCCCGGCTGGTGCAGGCGATCAAGGATCAGCTGGACGACCTGCCATTTGCCCCGCGCCGCTTCACCAACGACCCGGCAGTGGAGCTGGCCGAGAAGCTGGTCGCCATCACACCCGGCGATCTGGGCAAGGTGCTGTTCACCACCGGTGGATCGGACGCCAATGAAGTGGCCCTTAAAATCGCCCGCGCGGCTACAGGTCGCTTCAAGACGCTTAGCTTCTGGGACGCCTTCCATGGAGCGGGCTTTGGTGCAGCGAGCGTTGGCGGCGAAGCCACGTTCCGCAGCCATATCGCCGGTCCACTTTTGCCGGGGACCGAGCATGTGGCCCCTTTCCACCCCACTCGTTGTCCATATGGTCACACGACGCTAGAGGCCAGCGCCGAAGCCTGCGCAAACATGATCGACTATGTGCTCGAACGCGAAGGTGACATCTGTGCCGTGGTGGCCGAAGCAATGCGTGCGGTTCCCATTGTGCCGCCTCCGGGTTTCTGGAAACGAGTGCGCGAGATTTGCGACCGTCATGGCGCATTGCTCATTTTGGACGAAATTCCAACCGGCTTGGGCAAGACCGGACAAATGTTCTCGTTCCAACATGATGAGATCGTTCCCGATATTGTCACCATCGGCAAGTCGCTGGGCGGAGGTATCCTCCCCATCGCCGCCTGTATCGCCCGCAAGAATCTGGATGTTTGCGGCGATTTTGCCATCGGACACTACACGCACGAAAAGAATCCCGTAACCGCCCGTGCCGCTTTAACTACAGTGCAAATCATTGAGGAAGAGGGATTGGTCGAGCGCGCATCAGAACTAGGGGAACATGCAATGAGCCGCCTGATGGACGCATTGCAAAACGTTGCCATCGTTGGCGACATCCGGGGCCGTGGGCTTATGTTCGGGATCGAGATTGTCGAGGGCCGCGTTACCAAGACACCTGGAAATGCCCGCGCGGAACGGATTTATTATGCCTGTCTCGAAGCTGGGCTGAGCTACAAGATCAGCCAGGGATGCGTTCTTACCCTGTCGCCGCCACTGACCATTTCGAAAGGCGAACTGGATCGAGCAATCGATATCGTAGTTGCGGCGATTGAAAACGAGGTTTAACCGATCGGTCCGCATACGCCGTGCAAAACTCTAGCGCGGGAGCGCACCGTTCAAACCGATCAAAACCTGACGCGGATGACACGGCGCGAACGCTCATCGCGAAGTTTATTGAACCCGAAGTCTCTAACGCCGTGGTAAAAAAGTTAGAGTTACTTGCAGATTATCGCACAAGAGCTGCGGTGAACTGAGCCTATGTTGAAGTCGGAGTGAAGTATGGCGATTGTCACCTTCCTGATCAGCCTGGCCGGGGCTACCATGCTACTGCTGTTCGCGGTCCGCATGGTGCGTACGGGGATTGAACGCAGCTACGGCGCGTCGTTCCAGCGGGTGATGACGCAGCAACGCAGTTACGTGCAAGCTTCGCTGGTGGGCGTGTTCATGGCGATGGTGCTGCAAAGCTCGGCCGCGGTAGCTCTGTTGAGCTCGGGTTTTGCTGCCAGCGGATTGCTGAGCTTTCCGGCTGGGCTGGCCATTGTGTTGGGTGGCGATCTGGGCTCGGCACTGATCATTCAAATCCTTTCGTTTAAACTGGACTGGCTTGTTCCGTTGCTGCTGGCGGTTGGCGGCTATCTGTTCGTCAAGACCGAGGCTAAAAAAGCCCGACAGTTGGGGCGTATCCTGATGGGTGTTGCCTTTATCCTGATCTCGCTCAGGTTCCTGCGCGAAGCGATGGACCCCATTCGCGACAGCGCATTTCTACCCGCCGTAGCCGACTATTTGGCACGCGACTATATTACCGCCTTCCTTGTCGGCGGTGCGCTGGCCTTTGTCATGCATTCTTCGGTCGCGGCCATCCTTATGTGCGTGACGCTTGTGCAGATTGGCGCAATCCCGTTTGCCGCCGGTATGTCATTGGTATTTGGCGCGAATTTCGGCTCAGCCTTCATTCCGGTCTGGCTGACGCGAGGGATGCCCGTGACCGCCCGGCGTATACCCTATGCCAATCTGGCGCTACGGGGCAGCTGGGCATTAGTGACATTGTTTGCGGCAAACTTCGCCTTGAGGACCGGACTGTTAGGCGACCTGCAAGGGGGTCAGATGCTGGTTAACGTACATCTTGCATTCAACCTGTCGCTTCTGATTCTGGCTCTTCCGTTTTGTGGACGCTTGGAGGGCCTGTTCGAAAGGCTCTTGCCCGACCAGAAGAAAGAACAGAAATCCCGACCTGCGCGCCCGACCAGCGCATTGGACATGGAAAATCTGGCTAACCCGAGCCAGGCCATGCCGAGCCTCAAGCGTGAGCTCCTGCGGATGAGTGACTTTCTCGAAACCATGTTCCGTCCTGTCCTGGAACTGTACCGGAGCGGAGAAAAAGAACAGATCCGCTCGGTTCAAGCCATTGACGAGGACGTAAACAGATGCCTTTCGGATATTCGAGCCTTTGTCGCTGCAATGCCCTCAGAGCTATATGAGAAACGCGATGTAAAAACCGCGCGCGATTTAATGGAATTTGCGATCCGGCTTGAAACTGCAGGGGATGTTGTCGCCAAACGCCTGACAATATTGGCCGGCGAAATGCGCGCAAAGGGATCAAGTTTTTCACAGGAAGGCTGGTCGGAACTGGTTCAGATGCACGAGGGTATTCTGGCCAATATGAAACTGGCATCGAATGTGCTGATTTCAGACGATCTGGAAAGTGCACGTCTTCTTAGCCTTGAAAAAACTGAGATCAAACGAGTGGAAAGGGAAAGCCGCAAGCGGCACCTGCGCCGCTTGCAGCACGGAACAACCGAAAGCTTTGAGACCAGCGATATTCATTTGGAAACCTTGCGGGCATTCCGCGAGTTCAACAGCCATATCGCCTCCATCGCATACCCGGTGCTCTATCGGAACGGTCAGTTGCTTGAGACACGGCTGATCAACGAAATTACTGACTAACTAGTTGTTTAGGAATTTGTTTTTTATTGCGCCGAAACAACGAAACAGTGTTAAAATCAAGGAGGCGGTCGGATACGGGAGCCAGTCTCGATGAGAAAAATCGAAGCAGAAGACGCGAAAGAAGGTCCAAGCGCAAGTAAATACGCTCGTACCTATCAGTTTGTATTAGTAATGCTTGGCTTTCTTAGCGACCTTGTTCACAGACGGTCCCTGGAAAATAAATTTTATCCTGAAGATACATCCAATTGCACCGTTGAACCCCGTTCGTTTGACGCAACTGCAAAACACGCAAAGCAAAGTAAGCCAAAACTGAGTGACGATGCTAAAAGCAGTAGCGGCACGACTGAAAGAGCCACAACATTTTATTTGCCTTAACAGGACGGCTCAATTTGACATGCCGGTTTCATTGTTAGTGCGTTACTTGTGCCTGGACCGTTTTCACGATGATATCTGTTTCCGACGGATGGTTACGGTAGCTCGTCGATAGACCGAAGATTGAAACATTCGGCATAGCCATTTTCCCAAGAGCTGCCCGGCTCAATGATTTTTGCTTCGCCCCGACGGTGTCGATCCAGTCTCGAACCGCTTATTCCATTTAGCGCAAAAGTGTGTGGTCGGGTTTGTCCGCATTGTGTGAGTTCAGCCAGCCGATGAATTTGCGCTTGCGGCGAGCGGCAGATTCGACGGGCCGCGTCGCAGCACCGGTTGCCGACGGTCAATGGCCGGTCAGGGTCGTTGGAACTTCCAAATGAATACAAGGTTGGAAAAAACGCACCGGTTTCAGTAGCAATCAGTGATCGTCAAAACCGAAAGGATTTGAGTTTTTGTAATGAAATCAATGTGCGTTTTCTACGAACGCGACGCGAACGTACTTCCATCAAGACATAGACAAAGAAAAAGATTAAGAAATTGATAAAGAGCGCTCCATCCGCTTGTGTTACGCAAATCACGGTTGCTGTGTTTGCTGTTCAATGCCGAGAAACGAAGGCGCGGGTTAGCGAACCTGACGATGGTCGGGGCAGATCTAGCGCCGACGCACGAAGGACACTTAATCAGAAAGCGGCAACCAGATTGTTTTGTCGGTCCTTCTGTCTCGCCCAGCTTCGCGTTCCTTTTGTCCGTCACGGATCCGGGTGCGGGGATTTTCAATCGGGTCTAGGCTGTTCAGATAGGGTGTCAGGCAATAGAAAACTTGCGGATGCTTACGCGATGGTTTCCAGGTGATCTTCGCCCAAATCCGCTTTAACATTTTAGCACCTGAACGTTTGTATTAACTGGGTTCTTCACCTGAATAGCATTGCATGGATTGGGTTGTAGCGACCAGCGATTTCTCCGGGAATTGGGTATTCACCGAAAAACCTCATCTCCTTATTGTGACCTTTAGCTGTAATGTGCCAGTTGCCTACTTTTTTGCTGCAGCCAACGCTCCTTTTGCCCGCAACCCGACCCCTTTGTTGTGCCACTCGATCACTGTAGCGACTCAAGTGATTAATCGGTGGTGGAGAAATTGTAGCGGTTAAAGTGAAGCTCTGATTTTGGATGCCCAATAAAGCACCACCTACATTTTTTCAGAATGCTTAGGTTTCGGACGAACGTGAGAATTAAAGAAAAGTCCCTTAGCTTGAGGTACAGAACCCCGAGAATCAGCTTACTTTTCTGTCAGTTAAGGCCTGCCAATTCTGAGGTGGAAGTGTCGCAAGGCTTCGAGAAAACCAATTTCGCATACCACAGTTGGCACTCGCGCCGATTTTTCGGATAGCAAACAACGAAGTTGAGAATGGTATTCTCAAAAGGTGGGCCAAGCGGTGGGCTGTAAATAGAATCAAAAACACAACGCATTGATAATTCTATGAATTTTTAAGGGATATGGTGCTGCTGGAGAGAATTGAACTCTCGACCTCTCCCTTACCAAGAGAGTGTAGTGGACAAATACGGACCATTTTGGACCAAAAATAGGGGTTTTTCGTCCATATCTGTCCACAATTGTCCTTGCCTGTCCGCTCGATTGTCCCTAAATCTGTCCCTATGACACAGTCCAAATCGTATAACATCCGCTCTGAGCGTGGCCGCAAAGCCCTAAAACCCCGCGTCGATCCATATTGGGAACCGCTGGGTGATGGTACCAGCATTGGCCTCTATGTCGGTGTATCCGGCATGGCATGGAAAGCCCGCAAGCCGGGCAATGGTAAACGCTGGTCAAAGACGACGCTCGGTAAGCTGACCGACATGGATTATGCCACAGCGGTCCGCGCGGCTCAGGATTGGGCCGATCAGGCCGACACACCGGCAGAGACCGCTGCGCCTGTTCTGACCGTTGGTCAATGCGCGGATGATTGGCTGGCTAAGATGAGCAAGAGTCACAGCATCCAAACAGCCAACACATCCAATGGTCATGCCAGCCGGGTCCGCATGGTTAAGGCGTTTTTCGGCGCTGATACACCTGTTGCTGATCTGACTGTTGCCAAGATCGAAAGTTACCGCGACAGAACCAATGCCAAGACCGGTAAGCCGCTGGCGATATCGTCCGTCAACACAGACATGAACAAGTTAAACGCGATGCTCACATTGGGGGCCGAGCGGGCCGGATATACCGGCGAACGTGTCTGGCTCAAAGTTGATCGTCTGAAATCTCAGGTGGACGAAATTCACCGGGCCGACAATGGCGAGGACAGCGAGTATTCAGGACGGGTCTTTACACCGCGCGAAATAGCCCGGCTGGCTGATGCGGCTGATGCGGACTTTGCCGACTTTATCAAGGCCATGTTTCTCACCTGTACCCGCATCCAAGCCCTACGCATGGCGGATGTCCGCGATCTTGATACCGAAGCCGGTACGTTGCGCCTGCGCCGGGGCAAGAATGCCGGTAAGCGGGGTGTTATTACCATCAGGCTGTTTGAGAGTGCTGTCACGTTCCTAGGCGAGTGTGCAGAAGGTAAAGGCCCGAATGATCCGTTGCTTTCCATGGCGGATGGATCGCGCTGGGCGGAAGGGTTCCAACGCACCCGGTTTGACCGGGCCGTAAAGGCCGCTGGGCTGCGTAATGCCGATGGGGTTACAATGGCTCATCTCCGGCACAGCGGGATCACATGGGCGGTTGAGCGTGCCAAGTTGGACCCGGTGACGGTTGCCAAGATGGCAGACACATCCGTTGACATGATCCTCAAGCATTACTTTCGTCCCGTTGACGGCCCGGGCAAGGGGCCGCGACTATGATCGATCTTGGTATCCGGGTCGCGT
Source organism: Ruegeria sp. BK1 (assembly GCF_056535645.1). Taxonomy (NCBI): domain Bacteria; kingdom Pseudomonadati; phylum Pseudomonadota; class Alphaproteobacteria; order Rhodobacterales; family Roseobacteraceae; genus Ruegeria; species Ruegeria sp. BK1. The sequence continues at coordinate 3,599,116 of NZ_JBQFIS010000001.1, forward strand.
GGCGGCATCCACAGATATTACATATGCGCCTAGCTGACATAGGTGTGTCCAAGCCCGACTCTTATCTGCATATCGCCATGCGTCGTCTGGTCGATACTATGCCCCGGCTCGACAGTGAGACCGAGTTTAGAGCGGCTGTCTATCTGTGCAGCCTGTCTGAATGGTCCACCAAGGCTCATCACATGCGTCCGGCTGCTGATCTGTTGGTTGACCGGGACATTCCGGCATTGCGTACTCTGATGGCCACTGCTGTCCTTACGCTTACTCAGTCCGAGCGTGACGGGTTCAGACATCGACCCGGAGCCGGGGCGGTTGAGGAAATGCGCGATCTGGGGTGGAAAGTGCAAAGCGATAGGGTCGGTGTTGGTGTCTTGGCGCGTCGCCTTGGACATACAAATACGCGCCAAATCACCCGTGCACGGTCGAATTGGAAAAATTTGACCCTCTGAGAAGCCCGTACAGCGACGAAACGGGGTGTCCGTAGGGTACGGGTACCCCCTAAATTGGACATAAAGTCCCGACTTTATATCGGCTACAACCACACGGACATCTGCGTATTCCCTTGGACAGTCATTCATCCAAGGAGGTACAAATGACCATTGTTTTACCTGACACCAAGCCGTGTGGAGAGGCGCAGCCCTACCTGGCTTTTATGTCTGAGAACGGCATCGGTCGCTCAACTGCGTATAACATCCTCAATACCGATTACGGCCCGCCGACTTTCAAAGTTGGTTCCAAGCTGATGATCGATAAGGCCATTGGCAGAGCGTGGTTCCAAGCATTGGCCAACGGTGTTTTCACAATCGATAGCGCCACCCTCAAAGGGGATGCGGCATGAATATGATGGATACACTGTGTGTTCACTTTGGTGATGTGGCCGAGATGGTCGATCACGATGACGACCTACACCACGACGCCCGTTATATGCAGTACCAGTGCGATGACGTGCCGCCGAACGAATGGGCCGCGACGCTTGAAAAGGTCTTACCCCTGCATCGTCAGTTTATCGCCAAGCTGCTGGAACGTAGCACACAAGGGGGATCGGCATGATTCAGTATCTCGACAGCGTAAAGTACGAGGGTCGTTATATTGATGCCGTTGTTTCTCGCTCAATCGACTTTAACCCGTCGGATCATGACAGCGCCGAAAGTGCCGCTCGCGCTTATCACGCTGCCCTAGTCAAATTGTGCTCTGAGGCGCGACCAGAGGATACATGGTGGGGTCAAAACCCGGATCATGAGATTGCGATCTGGGTACCGGGTACCAGAGAGGACATGACCGAAAGTCCGACCGCTTGGGGTGTCTGCTGGGAAGCCGGACCAACCGGCTGGGCGCATCGATCAGATGCCGGGTTATATGGTCTGCCCGGGCCGTGGTCGTTTGTCATGCTATTTGATGAGGTGTCGGCATGACCCGTCCTATCCTCACTCTCAAAGGGCGCAAACCTACACCAAAACCCAAACCCCATCCCCGGGACGTTCTGGCTGATCTGGGCCGTCACTGGCCCGTTCTCGTATCCGATCCGCCTGTACCATTGGCCATCGGGATCGACCAACAGATCAAGGCATCCGCTGCCGAGCGTGATCTGTCGTTTTCCAATAACCGGATCAGTCAGGCCTTGCGATGGCGAACAGGTGGATATGCGTACCGACGTGCCATCGCTGCTGGCGTTACCCGGATCAATCTCGACGGTTCTCCGGCAGGTAAACCATCCGATGCCGAGCGTGAACAAGCGAAACGCCCCGCTGCTAAGGCGAGGCGTTCAAAGAAACAGCGGTTTGCCGACCGTGTATCCAAAGGTGATGTGAATGCAGCCTACCAAAATCGAATGGATTGAAAAAGACGTTTCAGAGCCGGTTGGGTTTGTCCCACGCCCGGAAAGTCCACCCTTACGCGGCATCTCCGGCTCAGTTTGGATCGTGATTGTCGAGACGGAGAGTCCGCCCGGCGTACCGATGTGGGCAGTCTCAGCATTACGAATGAAGCGATGCGCGGACGGTTTGAGCCGGGACGGGTGCCCGCCCCTCTCAGAGACACATGTATCCATTGAGGCGTGTCGAGCGGCTGCGCCGCTACTGGTTGCCCGGTTGATGGCTGACGCAAGCGAGGCTGCCTAATGTTTATCGGAACCTTTACACATAACGCCCCGGGCATCTCTGCCCCGGGCAAGCATTACCGCCCGGACGGATCGTCTGAGGTACAGGGATCATTCAAACGGATGCACTATCAAACAGCATCCTTTGCGAGCCTAGCTGATCTACATGGTTGGTTGATGACAGCACCAGGTAGCGTCCACATGTCCGCCGGGATCGCATCTGTTTCCGAAGCCGAAGCGTATGAAGCCAATATGGCAACCCGTCTCTTGGCATCCGGTGATGGAACATGTCCGGAGACGGGACGCCAAATCATTACCCGGACAAATGTTGATGTGTCGTTTTATTCCGGCCCGGGCATGATGGTGTTCGATACCGACGGGATTGGCGACTTTGACTATATATATGGTGCTCTGATCGCCGCCGCTCCGGGGCTGATGCAACATGGGATGTTACACACATCCTCATCCGGCAGCCGGATCACTGGCGCGGACGGATCGGTCATCCGGGGCGATAACGGTGCCCATACGTTTTTACATGTCATGGACGCGAGTGATATTCCGCGTTCTCTTTTGGTTGCCCACAAACGGATGGTGCTGGCTGGCTACGCCCGGCATCGGATCGCAAAAGGGATCAATGCCGCGTTTCTGAACAGATCGCTTGTTGATCTGCAATTGCGGGTACCATCACAACCGATCTTTATACGGGCGCATCTGGCCGAAGGGATGACACAGGACAAGGTGTATACCCTGCGTCCGGGCGTCGAGATGGTTGATACAAGAGCCGTGTTTCCTGAGTTGAGCGAGGGTGAAGAACTGGCCTATGAGGCCGCAATTGCACAAGCCGTGCTCGACATGAAAGGCGAAATGGAAACGGCACGCGCGGCCCGGGCGGCTGATGCTGTTGCCACTCTCACCGCATCAGGCATGTCCGAGACGGATGCCCGGGTTACGGTTCAAGCGGCAGCCGGTGGTGATCTGGGTCCGGACTTCCAGATTGTTCTCAGTAACGGGACCATTGTTACAGTCGGGCAGATACTGGCCGATCCGGGCGTCTATCACGGTCAGACATGTTGTGATCCGAGCAATCCTGATCGCAGCCGCAAGACGGTCGCCAAGATTTATTCCAACCAAATGCGCCCGCTCATCCACAGCTTTGCTCATGGTGGTGCCAAGTATCGATTGCATAACTCGCTGGATGGCGTGGTACCTGAGAATGATCAGGATTGGCTAAACCGGCATCTCAAAGCGGCACAGGATGCCATTGATGCGTCGGTTGTGCTCCAATGGTCGTTACAGCCGGTGACCCGTGATTGTGACACAGTCCTTGCGCATCTGGATAATCCAACTGGTACCGAGATACCCGGCGTTGGTCTGGTCATAAACGGTCGCAGAGTGACGTGTGATCCGGAGCGTCTCTGCCAGTACATCAAGGGTCATCCCGGTCGACAGCCGGATTGGGCGCGTCTGATGGTTGTTTATGCCGGGATCACACATGACGGCTTGGAAGAGGCCGCCACCATAGCAGCCAAGGCATTCAGCGCTGTTACCAAGCCACTTGCCCGTGGTGCTCTGCTCAACGCGGTTACGGCTCAAGAGAATGCCGTGCCGGTTCTTATTCCTGTTTCGGGTGAGACTGTCGATCCGCCTGCCGAGGCTGATCTGGAACAGGCGAAACACTCGGCAGAGTTATTGTCCCAGTGCAAACATATCGCAGACGATCCGTTAGGTTCTCTGGATGCATCTCTGAGTGAGCACGGAATTGTTGGTGAACGTCGCGTTGCCAATGCGACTTTCCTTACGCTTGTGAGCAGCAACACGGGCAAACTGATCAACCTGATCAACAAAGGTCAGTCGAGTGCCGGTAAAAGCTATGTCACCAAGTCTGTATTGAAACGCTTTCCCGATACGTATGTTTTCTCGGTCTCAAGCATGTCCGCCAAGGCATTGGTCTATCAGCCGCCCGGGTTCTTCGTTCACAAGCACATCTTTCTTGAGGAAGGTGAAGCGCTGGTACGCACCAACGACGGGGAAAAGAACGAGTTTGCGGAGATGTGCCGGGTTCTGTTGTCCGAAGGTCGGTTGATCCATGCCGTTGTCGAGCGTGATCCGGAAACCGGCAAGCATCAGACGGTAATCTATGAGCAGGAAGGTCCGACCGGGTTGATCACCACCACAACGCGCGGGCATCTGGATAGTGAAATTGAAACCCGGATGATGTCGGTCTGGTTGGACGAGTCCCCGGAGCATTCAAAACAAATCGTCCAGTCTATTGCCGAGCAAAAAGAGACTGAGGCGCAAAGTGATCCGGAGGTCAGTGATTGGCACGCTTATGCTGAGTGGTTGCGTCTTGGTGGTCCCTATCGTGTGGTTATTCCGTTTGCGACGAAAGTTGCAGCACATGTTCCAACCAAGAGCGTGCGTGTCCGCCGGGATATCAACAGTCTATTTGCCACCATAGAGGCAAGCGCCGTCGCAAATCGTTTGCATCGGGACTTAACAGAGACCGGAGCAATTATCGCAACATGGGACGACTATGAAAAAGCCGTTGAGTGCGTTGGTCAAAGCATCAGTGAAGGCCACGAGGTTGTTGCCAGTGAGAATGCCCGTTCGATGCTTGGCGCAATGAATACTGTGTTCAAGGATGCGGTCGGACAGGCTGGCGGTTGGGCCACACGGACAAATACAACTTGGCAACTGGCGCAACCGCATAATCTACCATCGTACATAGAAGTCGGTACAGATCAGCAAATGGAGCCGTTCGTTGCTCTGAAAGGATCAGAACGAAAGCTGTGTGACGTGCTCAACATGTCCAAGACGACATACAGACGGCACATGAAACACGTGATTGGTGAAGGCTACGTTGATCACCCAATGGGTAAAGATCAGCTATATCGAATTACCGTAGAAGGTTGGGACGTTATAGCCAACGAGCACAACTCGATTTTCCCAGACAGAAAAAAAATCGAGAACGGCATATCACCCCAAATCGGTGGACCAGTGGACCACCTTGGAGCAAACCCATGAAATTAAAAGAGAATAAGTGGTCCACACCGATTTGGACCACCAAAATCAAGGGTGGACCAGTGGACCACTTTTGCCCCGGATCGCTTGGAAGTGGTCCACTGGTCCACATCGAAAATAAGTGGTCCAAACCCGTGTGGACCATTTTCACAGAGCATTATCAACGGCTTAGTCGTTTTGGTCCACTGGTCCACGGATTCCGGGTGATACCCCAGCTCAAAAAAAAAATGTGCTCACACGTTGGCGTTGGCTGTCGTTGGCTGCTCACACGTTGAAAGGACGCCCAAATGTATATGGTAAATAAATATACGTTCATGTCTGAGAATGGACAGATAACGTACAAGATGTCTGGTGATGGTTGTTGGTACATCTATCGTGAAGGCAAGGAACCTTTGCCCTATAAAGGTCCCGGTTGTCCCAAGTGTCACATCCCGTTGTTCCTGCATTCGACCGTACCGGCATCACGCGGTTGGTTGCACGCTCTTTATGTCAGCCAGAGAGAACGTGGTTTCGCGCTTGAACCGTTGCTTGGTTGGTACGTGTGTCCAACTGGAAAACAAGCCCACCCTTTTACCAGACACCTAAGCATAGCTCGCGATCCGTGGTTGATCGATCCGCTTGGAAGGTGGAACGCGCCTGACGGTTCTCGGGTCAAGAATGAAGCAGAAGCGTTGGCATATGAGCACGACCGGCACAAGAAAACGTAGCGTGTCAGCTTGGCACACGTTGGCTGTTGGCTGTGGCGTATGGGTCGGGTCGATCAAACCCGGGGGGATATTTTTTAATTGTTTGCTTCGGGGAGCGACCACCGCAGTGGGGCCAAGATTCCTGACGTAAAACCGCTAAATTTGGAGGATACAGAGTGCCAAAGGCAAAAACACGATCATCTACAGTCGTCCCGGTTATTTCAGCCGGTTCCACAACCAATACGCATTGGCTGCCCGCCCCAACGGACTTTGACGAGTCGCAAACGGAGCATTGGCGCGAATTATGTGATCTGGTCGAGCAGCAAACCGGTTTGCAAGTGACGGATGCGACGACGATTGAAACTGCCGTCAGATCGGCAACGGAAATCCGGGACGCCTTGGCATTTGCCGAAGCAGCCAAGCGGGCCGACGACTTCAATACATGGGAACGGGCCATGAAGGCCGTGAATGCCGCCAGACGGGCGCATCGGTCGGCAATGGCAACCTTGAAGGCATCCCCGGATGAGCGGTCTAGCCGGATCGCAAAGCAGGCCAGAGGACAGCGAGCCGGGGCAAATGACGATACATGGAAAGGGGTTCTCAAATGAGCAATACAACATGTGTCAATTGGGCCGAGCGGTTGCAGCGCGGCCAAATTCCGTTCAATCGGGCAAAGCTGCCAATGCGAACCAAGAAGGCCAAACGGTTTGCTGCCATATTCGACCGGCTCCGGGTTGGTGATCTGGACGGCGAACCCATGACATCCGAGTTACCGAATACCGCTTGGGTCCGAGACATCGGCATGGCGGTATGGGGCGGAAATACGATCAAGGAATGTCTGATTTGTTGCCCCAAGAAGCAATCGAAAAGCACCTTTGGTTCACTGCTGTTCTTGGCAGCCTTTCTGGCCGAGACCAAACCGAGGCAAACCTTCACGATTTTAGCGCCATCGATTGGAATTGCCGGGATCACCTTTGCAGCAATAGAGGCCGCCATTCAGGCGGATCAAACGCTCTCTGATCTATGCCATGTGCGCAGTTACACCCGGGAAATAACGAACCGGGATACAGGCGCGACACTCACTGTCCGGGCGTTTGAAAAGTCCGCCTCAACCGGCCTCAAAGGTAGTGTTCTCCTAGACGAAAGCTGGCTGCTAGGGGAAAAAGCAACCGGGCAGAAACTTCGGGCGCAAATTCGCGGTGCCCTAGCTGCATCTGATACGGCCAAAATCGTCCACTTAACCACCACATCTGATGACCCGCCGCGCGGGTTTTGGGCCGATCTGCTGAGTTATGCGCGGCAAGTGAGGGATGGTGAGGTTACGGACCCGGCATTCTTACCTGTGATCTGGGAACCATGGCCCGATTGTCCTGATCCATTTGAGGATGAATCCGTCTGGCCGAAATTGATGCCATCCTTTCCACATATCGCGGCTCCTGAGTTTTACCGGAGCATGATTGCAGAGGCCAAGGCATCCGGCCCGGCAGCCATTGCCCGGGACAAGGCGCAGTTTTTCAATTGGACGCCTGAAACGGCCAGTGCCGGTGCTGATGGCTGGCTGGTTGCGAACATGTTGCCCAGATTGGTTGAACGGATGTCGATTGCCGATCTGTTCGCACAATCGGATGTCATTGCCGCTGGTTGTGATCTGGGCGGCCTGAGCGATCTGAGCAGTTTGGGATTCTTAGGCGTCAAAGGGGATCGTTGGATGGTCGCGGCCCGGGCATGGGCAACACCCACTGTCTGGCAGGTGAACACATCCAGTGCATCCGCATTTGATGATTTTGTGGCCGACGGCGATCTTGTACGCATTGATGCCGGGCAAGACTTAGATGGTATTCTCGACCTGTTGGAACAGGCCCGGGATACCGGCAAACTCTCAGCCGTGGGTATTGACCCGGCAGGTGCTCAACAATTGACGGATCATCTGGCAGCAACACCCGGGTTCCAGATCGTCGCGGACCCGGATGATTTGTCCGGCTTCGGAGATGTCCCGGTTTTGGGTGTGGGTCAGACAGCACTCAAATTATCCCCGGCATTGCGAACGATTGAGAGACAGGCGGATCAAGGTCTGTTGCGGGTCTCAGACGCCCGTTTGATGCAATGGTCGTTTAGCAACGTCCGCATCGGTCGGCACGGCGCGGCTGATCATGTGGACCGGAGCCGTCAGCAAGATAAGATTGATGTTATTGCGGCTATCCTAGATGCGGTTTCTGTCTACCTGGTAGTCCCGGAACCCATCGCATTTGATACCGCCTGTCTGATCGGGTGAAACCATGGCACGTTTAAAACAGGCGCGATCCAAGATGAAACCGGTCGCGCTGCGTATGAAGTCGGTAACCATATCGGATGCATCGCCCGGTTTGGTCGAGCGTAAACGGTTCTACTATAGCCGAGCGTGGAAAGTGTTGCGCAAGTCGCAACTGGATGCCGAGCCGATGTGTCGTGTTTGTGGGGCTTGGGCAACCGTTGCGGATCACATTTATTCCCATGACGATCAACAAGCGGCTGCTGCGGCTGCGCTGCTGGGTCAATCAATCCCGCCGACATGGCAGCAACGGCTTGCATGGCCGCCCGGGCTGCAATCGTTATGTGGTCGGTGTCACCGGGATAAATCGACCGCCGAAGCCAGAGGCAAATTAGTTGATTGGCTCCGGAGCAAGTGAAGGAATCTCACGCCAACCGACCGAACCGAGATTTGCCGTTGATCTAGGTGTCTGGGATGATCCGACCATTGCAGCGACGAGACGTGATGTCCGGGTTGGTTGTAGCTGGCTCCAATTGAGCAGTTGGACCGTTACGGCTGGATGGGCAATGTCCCAGACTTTCAGTCCGGATGCCCGGTAGTGTTTCGCCAGTGCGAGCGCGGTTGTTTGCATGAATGCGGGTAAGAGCGGTGTTCCATAGCGATCTTTGCCGTGTGTTCCGACCGCAGCCGCACCTTTGGCAGTGAGACCGACCGCCGTGACCCGGTCAAACGTTGGTGCCGCCACGACGGCAATATCAACATTGGTGGGTGCGCAGATCAAAAGCGGATCGTCGGCACTGTCCGGGGCATCCCTCAACCGGGCGAGATGTTCCGCGACTTCTGCCCGTTCTACCACTTCCTGTTTGCTGGCCGCCTGTTTGCGTATGGCATCTGTCTTGGCTCCGAAGTCGGCACCCGCCCGGGCGAGATAAGCCGCATAGATCATCCAGACTCCGATGTCCCGGATGTTCTGTCCGTTCTCAAGTCTCGACAGGACGGATCGGGCGACACCCGTGGCAGATGCAGCATCCCGGATCGTCAAACCCAGCTTTTCGCGCTGTTGCCGGAGATAGACGCCTTGCCTGCGTCGGTGCTCTTTTGCTCTCTCTTTTGTCATTGTCCCAGTTTGCCAGAAGTCGAGCCGGATTGCACCAGCTTGGGACGATCTGTGCGTGCGTACCGATGTCGAGCACACTGCCCGGGCAATCACGCAAACAATGGAGATGAAGTTATGAAGATCAACAAAACCCCGGCAGACCTGAGCGGCATGAATGTAACCAAGGCCGGTGTCGGCATGGCGTCCGGTGTGACCAAAGAAATTGTTGCTCAGACGGTGACAGATGATGAAGGCAACTCGGTTGGTGCGCTGCTGACATCCGATCTGGAAGGCGGTCGTGTGGAAATCGAAGTCAGTGATGACGGTGTTCCCAGCTTCGTTGAGTATGATGGTGATGGGGTTGAGGCGTCCCGTATCCCGGCGGTCGAGGATTCTTCGGATGATGAGGATCAGGAACCGCTACCAGATATGGCGGCCTCACTCTAACGCATCCGCGTATGGGGGCCGTCTTTTCTAGGCGGCCTCGCTATTCACATCAGGCTGTTTTTTTATCGAATGAGTTGAAGGGTCGCACCGCACGGAAGGCTGAGTCTCGGAGAAAAAACCTCTGGGGCGTTTTGCGGGGGATGTTTGATTTACACGTACCGAAGCTGGGGAACATACACCGGCAAGGGGCGCTAAAAATCGGGCTTTTTTCCCACGAGGAAGCAGCTAGGTTAAAATCACTTGTTAAACATACAGTTATGAGCGTTTAGATACCTTATGTGCATTATTCAATCATTATGCGCATCAAATCAGCCTCTCTCGTTGACCTGAGCAAACGGAATTGGGTGATTGCACACTGAGGGCGCTGAAAATCGACTTACTATGATACCCCAAGTCTATCTAGGTTGGTCATAGCAGACCGGGCATTTATCCGCTGGTCATGCTGAGTATTACGAGGCACCTGCATCTATCTAGGTCGGATATCTCTGGACACCTAGGGACATATATGGACGCCAATAGGGACGGGTGCGCGCATTTGTCCCTGAATTGCGTCCCTAGATTGGTCCGCTATTTGCCTGACTACCCGCTAAGTCACTGATTTGATGGTGCTGCTGGAGAGAATTGAACTCTCGACCTCTCCCTTACCAAGGGAGTGCTCTACCTCTGAGCTACAGCAGCGCTGTGGGCGGGTGATTAGACTCAAACGAAACGCGGCGCAAGGGTGTCTGGACGGTTTTTTTCGCCTCCTGTAGAGAAAGATCATGACGGAAAAAAATTCACCAAAAAAACAAGGCAAACCCAGTGATGCGCGCGAAGAGCGGCTGAAGGCCGCGCTGAAGGCAAACATGGCGCGGCGCAAGGCGCAGGCCAAGGCGCGGGCGGTCGCTGGGGGCAAGGCCGACAAGGACGAGGGATAAGAGCAAATGGATTCGATTCTGGTGACGGGTAACGGGCCGCTAAACGGTCAGATCCCGATTGCAGGGGCTAAAAACGCGTGTTTGACGCTGATGCCCGCAACGCTGCTCAGCGATGAACCGCTGACGCTGACCAACGCGCCGCGTCTGAGCGATATCAAGACCATGACCGCCCTACTGCAATCGCTGGGGGCCGAGGTGTCGTCGTTGCAGGACGGGCAGGTGATTGCCATGTCCAGCCATGATCTGACCAGTCAGACGGCGGATTATGACATCGTGCGCAAGATGCGGGCCTCGAACCTTGTGCTGGGGCCTTTGCTGGCGCGGTTCGGGCAGGCGGTCGTGTCGCTGCCCGGTGGCTGTGCGATCGGTGCGCGCCCGATGGATCTGCATGTGGAAGGGCTTGAAGCGCTGGGCGCCGAGATCGAACTGAAAGACGGGTACCTGCACGCCAAGGCCCCCGGTGGGTTGAAAGGCGCGGTGCATGAGATGCGTTTTGCTTCGGTCGGGGCGACTGAGAACATTGTGATGGCGGCCACGCTGGCCAAAGGTACTACCGTCCTGAAAAACGCAGCGCGCGAGCCCGAGATCGTCGATCTGGTCGAATGCCTGCGCAAGATGGGCGCGCAGATTTCAGGCGAGGGGAGCTCGACCATCGAAATTCAGGGCGTCGACCGTTTGCACGGCGCTACCCATCAGGTTGTCACTGACCGGATCGAACTGGGCACTTATATGCTGGCCCCGGCGATCTGCGGCGGTGAGGTCGAGTTGCTGGGCGGGCGGATGTCGCTGATCGCGTCCTTTGCCGAAAAGCTGGAAGCAGCGGGTGTCAGCGTGACGGAAACCGCAAATGGTCTGATGGTCGCGCGCAAGAACGGGCGTGTTCGGTCGGTGGATGTGGTCACGGAACCCTTCCCTGGTTTCCCCACGGATTTACAGGCGCAAATGATGGCGCTGATGTGTACTGCCGAAGGTGTGTCCGTTCTTGAAGAGCGTATCTTTGAGAATCGCTTTATGCACGCCCCTGAACTGGTACGAATGGGGGCCAATATCGAGGTACATGGCGGCACGGCCACGGTAGCGGGCGTCGAACGTTTGAAAGGCGCGCCTGTGATGGCGACCGATCTGCGGGCCTCGGTTTCGTTGATTCTGGCCGGTTTGGCGGCCGAAGGTGAGACGACGGTTAGCCGGGTCTATCATCTGGATCGTGGCTATGAACATGTGGTGCGCAAGCTGGAAGGCGTGGGTGCAAAGATTGAACGGATCAAAGGCCAATGACAGACGCAAGTTTCCATGACGGGCGCGAGGCCCCGCTGAATCTTGGTGCCGAGGATGCAGATGACCTGCAGGTGATCTCGACCCTGACACAGGACGCGGTGTTTCCTATAACCGAGATGACTTGGCGGCCATCCCAACGCCGCTTTGGCCTGCTGTTGAACCGCTTTCGGTGGGAGGACAAAGACGCCGCCACCCTACGCGACCGCCCGTTTGAGCGGGTACAGTCGGTGCTGGTGTTCGACGCGGTGCTGTCGGTGGCAAGTCAGGGGATCGACCGCAGCGACAAGGATATGGTGATGTCCCTCTTGTCGATTGATTTTGAGCCGGGCGAAGATGGGGCGGGCCGCGTGGTGCTGACTCTGGCCGGGGATGGCGCGATCCGATTACTGGTCGAGGCTGTGGATGTGTCCCTCAAGGACGTCACGCGGCCCTATCAGGCACCGTCTGGGCAGGCGCCGCATCATCCGGAATAAACGGGGCATAGCGCAAGCGTTTTCCGGGCCTTCCACAGGCCTGGTTTTGCGCCGTGCGACCGTGTTCGATGTGTTCCAGATGAGCCGCGCTCTGATCCGCTCGATCACCTATCTTTGTGCGGCAGACCATCACAAGCAGCCCGCGCTGCTGGCGGCTTGGACGGCCAACAAGGACTCTCAGACGATCCGACGCTGGATACAATCCGGCGCCCAGCTTTGGCTGGCCGAGATTGACGGGCAGGTGGCCGGGGTCGGTGGGCTGCACAACCGTTCGGAAGTGTCGCTGCTCTATGTCGATCCAGCCTATGTGCGGCGCGGTGTCGGTTTGGCCCTGTTGATCCGGCTGGAAAGTGAACTGGTCGATCAAGGGTGTGCGGAGGCACATGTTTATGCCACTGCGACGGCACGGGAATTCTATCGCCGGTTCGGCTGGAAGGATGCGGGTGAGGCCGAAGAATGGCAGGGCGTCCTGCAATATCCGATGCGCAAATCGCTGCACCCGACCGACGAAGGGTTGAGGCCCTTCCCCTCGGGCGATATGTCCCGATGAAACGCCCCGGAGTGCAAGACGATGCCAGTTTTCCTTGAGACAAGCTCGACCGATTTCGAAACCGCCTTTGCGGCGCTGTTGTCGGCCAAACGCGAAGACAGCCCCGACGTGGATGCGGTTGTGGCCGAGATCATTCAGGACGTGCGCGCGCGCGGCGATGCGGCGGTGATTGAGCTGACGGCCAAATTCGACCGGCTGGAACTGGCCCCTGATACTTTGGCGTTTTCGGCTGATGAGATCGCGGCGGCAGTGGCTGAGGTCACGGATGAGGATCGCGCCGCGCTGGAACTGGCTGCGGCGCGCGTCCGGGCCTATCACGAAAAGCAAATGCCCGCCGATCACGAATGGACGGATGAGGCCGGGGCCACGCTGGGCTGGCGTTGGTCGGCCGTGTCGGCGGCGGGGCTTTATGTGCCGGGTGGGTTGGCCTCGTACCCTTCGTCGGTCTTGATGAATGCGATTCCGGCCAAAGTGGCGGGGGTTGAGCGTCTGGCGATTGCCGTGCCCACGCCGGATGGGGTGGTGAACCCCTTGGTTCTGCTGGCCGCGCAGTTGTCGGGTGTGGATACGATCTATCGCGTGGGTGGGGCACAAGCGATTGCCGCGCTTGCCTATGGTACGGACAGCATCGCCCCGGTGGACAAGATTACAGGTCCGGGCAATGCCTTTGTCGCCGCGGCAAAGAGGCGGGTGTTTGGCAAGGTGGGTATCGACATGATCGCGGGCCCCTCCGAAATTCTGGTGATCGCCGATAAGGACAACGACCCCGATTGGATCGCGCTTGATTTGCTGAGTCAGGCGGAACATGACGAAAGTGCACAGTCGATCCTGATCACTGATGATGCAGCTTTCGGTCGGTCGGTTGCCGCTGCCGTGGACAAGCGCCTTGAGACGCTCGAGCGCCGCGCCATCGCAGGCGCAAGCTGGCGCGATTTTGGCGCAGTGATCACCGCGCGCGATCTGGATGAGGCCGCCGCGCTGTCGAACCGTATCGCCCCAGAGCATCTTGAACTCTGCGTTGCCGACCCTGTGGCGCTGAGCGCAAAAACCGTCCACGCAGGCGCCATCTTTCTGGGCCAATACACGCCCGAGGCCATCGGCGACTATGTTGGCGGCCCCAATCACGTGCTGCCCACCGCGCGCTCGGCGCGGTTTTCTTCGGGGCTGAGCGTGATGGATTTCCTCAAACGCACCACGCTGTCCCAGATGACCCCCGCTGCGCTGCGCGCCATCGGTCCTGCTGCGGCGCAACTGGCGCGGTCTGAAAGCCTTGAAGCTCATGGCCTGTCCGTCACGGCCCGGCTGGATCGTCTGAACGACTAAAGGCGCGAACCAACAGATATCAGGTGGAGGGCAGTTTGGAACGCGTAGCAACCTTGTGGATCGGCAAACGGTTCAGCTTTCTCGAGCACCTGTGCCTTAAATCCTTCGCGGATGTGGACCAGACGCCCATCGTCTATCACTACGGCGATCTCGAGGATATCCCGGACTATATCGAGGCCCGCGATGCGCGGGAGATCTTTGACACACCCGAGATCTACCGCGACCCGATCATGCGCTCGGTCGCAGTCCACGCCGATCTGTTTCGCTTGAAACTGATGCAGCAGACCGACTACATCTGGGTGGACGCGGATGCCTATGCTGTTCGGCCGTTCGAGACCCGTGACGGGTATTTGTTTCCCAAAGCCAATCTGGCACGGCAGCGGATGATGAACGGGGTTGTGGCTCTGCCCAGCGACAGCCCGGCTTTGAAGAAGATGTGCGATTTCGCTTTCGACAGCGACCTCGTGCTGTTCTGGTGGTCGGATGACAGAAAGCACGCCTATCGGGACATTTACGGGCAATCCACCTACTGGAGCCTGCCTTTGTCAACGCTTGGGCCGCCGCTGTTTTTCCACAGCCTTTATGGGACGCCAGAGCATGACATGAGCTTGCCGAGAGTCGAGCTTTACGCCGTTCCACTCCGGCATCGCGGTCTGTGGAACGAGCCTGATATGTCCAAGCTGGAATTTCTGGATTGGCAAAGCAAAATGTCCATCCATTTCTTTGGGTCGTGGTTTCGAAAGATATTCAAGGACCGGGAGATCAATTCCGGATCTTTGGTCGACACCTTGTTGCGCAAACATGCGATTGACCCGTCCCTGTATCCGCTGTGACAAAAGCCACAGGGCCGCGTTGCTCATTCAATTTTCTTGCGATAAGTCTGACCCGACCTGAATGGACCACGTACGCATGACCCGCATTTCGCACATAGAACTGGATGACCGAAACCTGCCCCCGCCGACACCCGAGATCGAGCAGGAGCGCAAGGTCGCGATCTATGATCTGCTGGAGGAGAACTCCTTTGCGCTGCCCGCGCGCGACGATCGCGTGGTGCCTGACGGCCCCTATCATCTGCAACTGTCCATCCGGGACAAACGGCTGGTTTTCGATATCGCCACCGAGACCGAGGAAAAAGCCGCCGAATTCCACCTGTCGCTGGGCCCGTTCAAGCAGGTGGTAAAAGACTATTTCCAGATATGCGAAAGCTATTTCGACGCGGTGAAATCGCTGCCACCCAGTCAGATCGAAACCATCGATATGGCGCGGCGGGGCATTCACAACGAAGGCAGCCGGGTCCTGCAAGAGAGGCTGGAAGGCAAGGCCGAAATTGACACCGACACCGCCCGCCGCCTGTTCACGCTGATCTGCGTGCTGCATTTCGGGGGGTGACGGGTGACGCCTTTGCCGCAGTCGATTCTGTTCTGTTGCGACCACAACTCGGTTCGGTCTCCGATGGCCGAAGGCATCATGAAAAAGTTCTACGGCACCGGTACCTATGTGCAATCTGCCGGTGTCCATAACGATCTGGAGATCGACGGTTTCTGCGTCGCCGTCTGCCAGGAAATCGGCGTTGAGCTTTCGCGACACAGGTCGCGTTCCTTCGACGAGATGCAGGAATGGGGCGATGACCTCAGCTCGTTCGACCTGATCGTCGCGTTGTCACCCGCCAGCCAAAGGCGAGCGTTGGATTTGACCCGTATTTTTCATCTGGATGTCGATTATTGGCCAATAATGGACCCTACCGGACTGGGCGAAAGTCGTGAAGACAAGCTAACGCACTACCGACAGACCCGCGATCAGATCATCAAACATCTGAAGGACCGCTGGGGCGAACCAACGGAGTGACCATGAACCAGACCGTCGAAACCTATTTCAAAGCCTTCAACGCAGGTGACGTTGATGGCATGCTGGCCTGCCTGTCCGACGACGTGGCCCACCATGTGAACGAAGGCCAGATTCGCGTCGGCAAAGAGAAATTCGCCGCCTTCTGCGCCCACATGAACCGCTGCTACCGTGAAAACCTGACCGACATCGTGGTGTTCGACGCCCAAGGCGGCACCCGGGCTGCGGCCGAGTTCATCGTGAACAGCACCTATCTGGAAACCGATGAGGGCCTGCCCGAGGCGCATGGTCAGACCTACCGCCTTCCCGCTGGGTCTTTCTTTGATTTGAAAGACGGCAAGATCACTCGCGTGACCACCTTTTACAACCTGGCCGACTGGACCAAACAGGTGTCCTGTGGCTGAGGTCACAGACGTCCGCCCCCTGACCGGAGCGGCGCTTGAGGCCGCTCTGGACGATGTGGCCCGGTTGCGCATCAATGTGTTTCACGCATGGCCCTATCTCTATGATGGGGATCTGGGCTATGAGCGGAAATACCTGCAAGCCTACCGCGACAGTGCCCGATCCATCGTGGTAGGGGCCTTTGACGGCGACCGTCTGATCGGGGCCTCAACCGGTGCGCCTCTGGCCGATCATGCCGAAGATTTTGCTGCGGCTTTTGACGGGTCAGGTGTGGATCTGTCGGATGTTTTCTACTGCGCCGAATCCGTTCTGCTGCCTCACTACCGGGGGCAGGGTGTTGGTCACAAATTCTTCGACCAGCGCGAAGCTCATGCCCGCGCTTTGGGTTTTGCGAAATGCGCCTTTTGCAGCGTGCAGCGCCCTGTCGACCATCCGATGCGACCAGAAAGCTATAGGCCTTTGGATGCGTTCTGGCGGGCACGCGGGTATGAACCCCTACCCGGTGTCGTGGCGCAGTTTTCGTGGAAGGATATAGGAGAAGACGGCGAGACGCAGAAACCGTTGCAGTTCTGGATCAGGGATCTGAACGCGTAGCTGCGCCTTTCGGTCTCAGCGTGTCTGTTTGCGGCTGAGAAGGCCGTACTTCACCGCCCATCCGCGAAAGGACCGGCGTTTGGGTTTTTCCAGTCGAACCTCGGATTTTGTCTGTGCCCCGCCTTTGCGATTGAATTCGAACACGTCAATGACACGCTCAGCGCAGCCGCAGGCCTCGCCCATACCGACCTTGGCGAAATAGAACTTTTCGAAGCTTTCGGGGTTTTGCATGGTGATCCTCCTGACCCTATTGAACCAAGTCTGGGCCGGCAAGCCAATTCACTTTCCCGTCGGGCCTGTGTCGGGTCTATACATATCGCGCGATCCTGTCCTAGGGTCGCGCCAATCCATTGCTGAAGGACGCAGCCCATGAAAGTCGCAACCGCCGCCTATGACCTCGACTGGCTCGACAGTTGGGCGCAATATGAGGACAAGCTGAGCCGCTGGGTCAGCGAGGCCGCCGGGCAGGGGGCCGAGTTGCTGGTCTTTCCTGAATATGGCGCGATGGAGCTGTCGACGTTGGACGGGGCCGATGTGGCAGGCGATCTGGAACGTTCGATCCGCGCGGTGTCGGACCGGATGGCCGATGCGCAGGCCCTGCATCAACGGCTGGCGCGCGAATATGGCACCTATATTCTGGGCGCGTCCGCTCCGGTTGTGGATGGACCGGGCCGCCCGGTGAACCGCGCCGCGCTTTATGCGCCCGATGGCCAGCAGGATCACCAAGACAAGCAAATCATGACCCGGTTCGAGCGTGAGGCTTGGGATATCGCCCCCGGCGGCCCGTTGAAACTGTTCGACACCAAGCTGGGCAAGATCGGCGTTCTTATCTGCTATGACAGCGAATTTCCCCTACTGGGTCACGCGCTCAATGACGCGGATCTGATCCTTGTACCTTCATGCACCGAGGCACTCTCAGGCTATTGGCGGGTGCGGATCGGTGCGATGGCGCGTGCGCTGGAAAACCAGTGTGTGACGATCATGGCGTCGCTGGTTGGTAAGAATGAGTGGTCCGAGGCCGTGGATATGAACACAGGCACCGGTGGCATCTTCGGCCCGCCGGACAAAGGGTTCCCCGGCACCGGCGTATTGGCTGAAGGACAGTTGAACCAGCCCGGCTGGACTTACGCCGATATCGATCTGTCGGCCATTGCAGAGGTCCGCGCCGATGGCCATGTGCTGAACCGAACCCATTGGGATGAGCAAACGCCCCGAGTCGAATCGGTCACAATCTCTGCTCTTTCGTGATTCCGGCCTTGAAATAAGCCCGAAATAGGCTCATTTAAGCGCACATCCTCGCAGATTCTGCGAGTGCAACGTAAATGTGGAGACAACATGGCCAAGGAAGATACGCTCGAATTTCCCGGTGTCGTGAAGGAACTCCTGCCTAATGCGACGTTTCGGGTCGAGCTGGAAAACGGCCATGAGATCATCGCACATACGGCAGGCAAGATGCGCAAGAACCGCATCCGTGTTCTGGCTGGCGACAAAGTTCAGGTCGAGATGACCCCCTATGATCTGACCAAGGGTCGGATCAACTATCGCTTCAAGTAACGCCTTTTCTCATGGCGTTTATCCTCGGATCGGGCAGTCCAAGGCGGCTGGACCTGTTGGCTCAGCTTGGCGTGCAGCCCGATGCGATCCGCCCCCCTGACATCGACGAAACGCCCCTGAAGGGCGAACTTCCGGTTCCCTATTGCAGCCGCATCACGCGCGAAAAAGTGCAGGCGGTGCAAGCGGATATCGATGACGTTACCCTGTGCGCGGATACCACTGTGGCGCTGGGCCGTCGTATTCTGGGCAAACCCGAAAACGCAGGTCAAGCGGCTGAGTTTCTGCACGCCCTGTCGGGGCGTCGCCACCGGGTGATAACTTCGGTCGCGGTGCGGCGCGGGGATCAGGTGCTGCAACGCGACGTGGTCTCACAGGTCAAGGTCAAGCGCCTGTCGGATGTTGAGATCAACGCATATCTGGCGACCGGAGACTGGCAGGGAAAGGCGGGCGCATACGCTATCCAAGGCCCCGCTGGCGCGTTCATCCCGTGGATTTCGGGCTCGTTCACCGGTATCGTCGGTCTGCCCCTGTCTGAAACCGCCGCGCTTTTGCAAGGTATCGGCTACCCCCTGTATCGTGAGGCATCATGAAGGGTCGCACCATCGTTCTGGATCATATCAATAGTCGTGAGGCTGCGGCACTGATGGTCGACGGCAAGCTGGATGATTTCCTGATCGCCGCCGATGCGCCTGCACCGGGCACGATCTACCGCGCCCGCGCGGATCGGCCCGTGAAAGGGCAGGGCGGCATGTTCCTGTCAACACCCGACGGCCCAGCATTTCTGCGGCAGGTCAAGGGCCTCGCCCCCGGTGCCCTGATTCTTGTGCAGGTGACGGGTTATGCCGAGCCGGGCAAAGCCCTGCCCGTGACCGACCGCATCCTGTTCAAAAGTCGCTATGCGATCGTCACCCCAGATGCGCCGGGCCTGAACATCTCGCGCTCGATCCGGGATGAGGACGAGCGTGACCGCCTGCTTGAGATCGCGCATGAGGTGATGGACGGCAGCGATTACGGCCTGATCCTGCGCTCGTGCTGCGCTGGTGAGGATGCGGGCGAGATTGCCGAAGATATCAGCGCCATGCTGGCCCATGCCGACGCTGTGGTAAACGACTCTGGAACCGAGCCGGAACTGCTGCTTGAAGGCGACGGCCCTCATGTTCTGGCCTGGCGCGACTGGACCGACCCGGCCGAGGTCGAAACCCGCGCAGGTAGTTTCGGCACCCATGGCGTGCTGGAGGCATTGGACACGGCCCGCGGTATCTCTGAGCCGTTGCCCGGCGGAGGGCACCTGTTCATCCAGCCCACCCGCGCGCTGGTCGCCGTTGACGTCAATACCGGTGCTGACACGTCCTTGGCCGCTGGAACTAAGGCTAATTTCGCCTGTGCGAAAACGCTGGCCCGCGCCTTGCGGGTACGCGGGTTGGGCGGGCAAATCACGCTTGATCTGGCGCCCATGCCCAAGAAAGACCGTCGAGGGTTCGAGTCCGCCCTGCGCGCCGCCTTCAAGTCCGATCCGATCGAAACCACACTGGCTGGCTGGACACCTTTGGGCCATTTCGAATTGCAGCGCAAACGGGCCCGGCTGCCGCTGAGCGAGGTGTTGAAATGAGCTGTCCGATCTGCGGTGAAGACACTGTCGTCACGTACCGCCCGTTTTGCTCGAAGCGCTGCGCGGATGTCGATCTTGCCAAGTGGCTGAACGGCTCTTACGCGGTGCCGTCTCAACGTGAAGAGGACACTGAGGCGGATGCCGAAGTCGACGAAACCGGTCATTCGCGTCCGCATTGAAAAAATGTAAAAAAGGCTCTGGACACTGCCAGTGGCAAGTCATAGAACGCCTCCACCCAACGGCAGTCGCCGTTCCCGTGCCCGGGTAGCTCAGGGGTAGAGCAGTGGATTGAAAATCCTCGTGTCGGTGGTTCGATTCCGCCCCCGGGCACCACTTAAATTAAACAAAAACAGATGCTTACTGAACTTAGCGCGCTTACGCCGAAGTGCATTTTCGCCCTTGGGTGACAATTTGGGTGACAGCCGACGAGTTTTGCACCTGATTTTCTTGTAAGCGGACATTGATGGACACCGCAGCGAAGGACTGCTCGGAGCCCAAACCGGAAGCGGTCCTGCGCTAAAGTTCGCAAGTGCAGCAACGCGAACGCCAAAATGGTTAGCCGTGCCGCAGTGAGAAAAGCAGACGTTCAGCCCAAACGCAGCGAAAATGACTATGCGGATGTCCGAGTTGCGGACGAACAAGACAGTCGGGTCGCAAGCCTCAACGTCAACAAACGGCCGATACTGTTGAAAAACTCCAAAATACAGAAAGCGGCGATTTTCGCGAAACGGCGACCAATCGAGAAAGTCCACTGCCACCATCATTGGCGGGCTTTGAGACGGCCGCCGGCCGCCAGCATCAGATGTTGGCCGACCCCTCAGCTGAAAAATTCTTCCGGGCCTGTACGGGCAATTTTTCACTCGGAACTGCGCAAAACAGGAGTTTTTCAACAAAATAGGCCCTTAACGGATTATCAGCAGACTTTAGCATTACTGCGGTCGCAATCCGCAAAGCCGCCATTCGCTGCGACAGGAAAAAGCAAAGCGAAAAGTCATCGATAGTCCAGCAGGACGGTAACCGGTTTCACTTCACTACGCCGAAATACGCCAGGTGCGCTCGCCTCGTTCCATCGAAAAAGAGTGATGTGCCAAAGGCCCGGGCGCCTTCGTGAGGGATCAATCAATCCGATATGCCCGTCTGCTCTGATCCGATCAGCAGCGAACCATGAGGACGGATCCCTACCGGCAGCTACGAGTTTGCGCCAGGGTTGACTGGCAAGCGCATAGATATCTGCGGCTTCGGGGCTGCGCAAATCGAACAACGCGCATCGTTCCACCTCGAAAGTCAACACAACCCGCGGGCGATCATCCTTCCTGACGTCCTGACCAATAGCGACTTTTGCGCTTTCGACATCAGGGCTCAGATACAAAGCGTCCTGCCCCCGGCGATTGAACCGGGCGGGTGGGCGATCCGGTGCGCCGCGCATGAGGTGAACGTCTGGGTCATCGGCCCAAACAATCTTTACGAATTCTCCGGAAACTTCTGTCAGCATAACGGGTGGCACTGATCGTTTGCGCGTCGCGTTATAGGAAAGACGCAGGGCGGCAGGGGTTTTCCTAGAAAAGAGAAGACGCATGATACCTTGATTGAAATCACCTACTCATGTTTCCTCGCATTGTGTTGCATTTCCAAAGGCCTCTCGCATGAAGGTTCCAAAGATCGCCCTCCTTGGCGCGATTCTCGAGTCAAATCGTTTTGCACCGCCGGCTGATTTGTCGGACTTTAAGTCTCTGACATGGCTTTCAGGCGATGCTTTGATGTCTGAAGCGAGATCCGCGACACCAAAGCTGGCAATAGAATTTGCAGCCTTTGTCAGGGCGATGGATGCTACGGGCGACTGGACGCCGGTACCCTGTATCTTGGCAGCCAGCCACCCGGCGGGTCCAGTACGAAAATCTGTAATCGAAGAGGTCATAGCGACTTCGGAAGACATGCTGCGCTCAGCTGGCCCTGTTGACGCAGTCTACATCTGCAACCACGGCGCGATGGTTGCCGAGCATGACCACGACCCTGACGGTTTGTTGATGTCACACATTCGGGGAGTTGTAGGACCGGACATACCTGTCATTGCGACACTCGATCTGCATGCAAATATCTCACAACGGATGGTCGATGCCTGTGACCTGATCGTCGGCTATCGGACCAATCCTCACGTCGATCAGATAGAACGTGGCGAGGAAGCCGCCTTTTCGCTGCGCCGGGTTTTGGCGTCGGGCGTCCGGCCCCAAACCGCGCATGTCAAACTGCCTCTTGTTCCGGCATCCGTGACCCTGCTAAGTGCTGAGCACCCGTATGGCACGCTGATCGACCATGGTCAGCGACGACAAGCCGAAGGTCGAGGTGAGATTCTAAACGTATCGATCTTCGGTAATTTCCTTTTCTCCGACACGCCCGACAACGGTCTGAGCATCGTTGTCACCGCGCGTGAGGACCAGAAGGCGGCCAATGCACTGGCGGAAGAATTGGCAGACATGGCCTGGTCATTGAGGAAGGATTTCGTTCGGAAACTGACATCCGTGACGGAAGCGATCTCAATTTCCGCTGACCAAGCGCGCACGCCTGTGATTTTCTCCGATGCCGGTGACAATCCTGGTGGCGGCGGCAGTGGCAGGACGACGGAACTGTTAGCCGCTCTTCATGCGGCAAAAGTCGAAGTATGCCTATTCGGTTCCTTTTGTGATCCGGAACTTGCGAACGAAGCCCATGGCATCGGTGTCGGCGGCAAATTCAGGGCACGATTCAACCGGTCTTCCGATTCCAGCGCTTTCTGGGCGCAATGGGATGTGCCTTTTGAGGCGGATGCAGAGGTCTTGGGTCTCCATAATGGAGATGTGGTAGGTGAACTGGGCATGACGGCAGGTCGGAGATTGGCCCTAGGGCCATCCGCTGCGCTTCGTATTGGTGGTATCACCGTGGTGGTGATCACCGATCGCACACAGACTGCCGACCCCGTGTTCTTTCATATGTTCGGGCTGGATATTGCGTCTGCCCGGACTGTTGTTGTGAAATCCAGAGGCCACTTTCGGGCCGGGTTTTCCAACTGGTTTGGGCCAAACCAGGTATTTGAGGTCGACACGGGCGGGCTTACGTCGCCAGTTCACGACCGCTGGCCGTTTGCGAATTTGCCACGACCGAACTTTCCGATGGACGTCGACACCTCGTGGTCGGCTAAGATGCTGCGCTAGACGGGCTCTGAGTATTTGTCCTGCGGCGTCGTCAACTTGACAAATTGCATGAACTGGCGGGCAAGCTGAGAAGGTGGCCTGCCTGATGGAAGTACAAAGCTCGTGTCATAAAAAATGGCGGCGTCAAATGGCCTGACGACGACACCTTCCATCCCTGACGACAACAACGGGAAGGGATTGATCAGCGTCACGCCCAAACCCTCGCGGACGAGCTCCAGTGCGGCCATGTTCGTTGCCGTTTCTGCGACTTGTTTCGGCCGAATTCCAGCGCGCGCAAAGATCTTTTCTGTGATCGCTCGCGTCCCCAGCCTTCGCAGAAACTCGATCAGCGCGACGCCTTCAAGGTCGTGCGGCGTCACCACTCGTTTTTCCGATAGCGGATGGTTGCTCGGCATGGCGCAGACCACCTGACTGCGGCGCCAAGGCATGAGATGAACACCAGTTCTTTGGATCATCGCACTCGTCAAACCAAGATCATAGCGGAGGTCGAGAATGCCGGCGACCAGCACGTCCGTGGCCTGAATATCCAATTGAAGCTGCTTTCCTTCATTCTTCTTGAGAAAACTGGCCACCCTGGAGATGACAAAGTGATGTGCCAGAGTCGGCGGCACGATCAGGCGTAACGGCTCGTTATCCGGAGTAGCCCATTCTGCGCCCTCAATGTCCGCCAGCGTCTCGAAAATTGGGTCCAGTTTTTCGTTGAGACGCAAGGCTTCGTCTGTTGGGTCGATACGTCCCGATCGCCGGAGAAAGAGCGATCGCCCAACACGGGCCTCGAGTTGTGATAAGGACCGGCTCACGGCAGACTGCGAAATCCCGAGACGCCGCGCGGCGCCGATGGTTGTCCCAGTCGTGATCACGGCTCTTAGCGACTCGAACTCGCGCAGTCTGTGTCTGTGTTCTGTCATGCTACATTACTCCCCCGGTACGAGCGGCTGAACATCCAAACTCTTGGATTGGTCTATGCAAAGACGCATAGCAATAAGTATTGGCAATGATTTTTGCGGTAGCTAGCCTTTTTTAATAGGGCGCGGGATCGGCCAAAGATTCGCCCATTCACAAGCGCCAAACAAACAGGGAGTCTTTTTGATGAGGAAACTCACATCTGCGACAGCCGTCGCTGTCAGCATTTTGGCTTTCGGCGCCAGTGCTGTTTCGGCCGAAAAACTAACGATCGGCCTCGCTTCGGAGCCGACGTCACTCGATCCGCATTTTCACAACCTGGGTCCGAACAACGCGATGTCCGTGCACATCTTTGACCGGCTGATCGCGCAGGATGAGAAGCAGCGCCTATCGCCGGGTCTTGCCGTGTCATGGGAGCCGATTGATGAATTGACTTGGGAGTTCAAGCTGCGTGAGGGCGTAAAGTTTCACGACGGAAGTGACTTTACGGCAGACGATGTAGTCTGCACCATGGCGCGCGCGCCGGACGTACCGAACTCTCCATCGGGATACGGCACCTATCTCAAGGGTAAGGAAGTCGTCAAAATCGATGACTACACGGTGCATTTCAAAACGGCCGCACCTTATCCGTTAATGGGCAACGACATTTCCACGATCCCTGTGATCTCAGAAGTGGGCTGCGAAGCAACGACGGAAGACTTCAACGCGGGTACGGCCACCATCGGCACAGGGCCGTTCAAGTTCCAAAGTTACACGCCGGGTGAAAGCATCGTGCTGGTACGGAACGACGACTACTGGGGTGATGCACCGATCTGGTCCGAGGTGGAATTCCGCCCAATCACGTCCGGTCCGAGCCGTGTTGCATCGCTTCTTGCCGGTGATGTGGACATGATATCGGGCGTACCAACGACCGATATCACAACACTTCAGGGCAATGACGGTATTCAGTTGAGCCAGGGCGTGTCCAACCGAGTGATCTATCTTCACATGGACCAATTCCGCGAGGATTCACCCTTTGTGAAGGCCAACGGTGGCGGCGATATCAAGAACCCCCTCATGGACGTCCGCGTCCGTAAGGCGATCAGCATGGCGATCAACCGCGATGCAATCGTTGAGCGTGTCATGGAAGGGGTTGCCCTGCCCGCCGGTCAGCTTCTGCCCGAGGGGTTCTTTGGCGTGTCTGACAATTTGGACGTCGTGGCCTATGATCCAGACGGTGCTAAAGCGCTTCTGGCTGAAGCCGGTTATCCCGATGGATTTGAAATGACAATCCATGGGCCGAATGACCGTTACATCAACGACGCCAAAATTGCCGAGGCAATTGCGCAAATGTTGACCCGTGTTGGCATCAAGACAGCCGTCGAAACCATGCCGCGTTCGGTATACTTTGGGCGCGCTTCCAAAGGCAGCCCAGAGGGTCTGCCGGAGTTCAGCTTTATCCTCGTCGGATGGGGCGCGGGGTCCGGCGAAGCGTCCTCGCCTCTCAAATCGCTGATCCACACCCATGACAAGGATGCGGGCTTTGGATCATCAAACCGTGGCCGACACTCGGATGCTGAAACCGACGCGTTGATCGAAGAAGCCCTGCGAACAGTCGATGACGCAAAGCGGCAGGAACTGCTCGCCGCGGCAACAGAGCGCGCGATCGAGAACGTGGCGATCATTCCGACGCACTTCCAGGTCAACACCTGGGCGGCCAAAAAAGGTCTGAGCTACATCCCTCGGACCGACGAATACACTCTCGCGACAGGCGTCGTGAAAGAGTAACCGCAATGCATCCGGGCCGCCTTCGCAGCGGCCCGCAGCCTTTGCCCAGGGAATGTCCTCATGACCGTTTTTGTCATTCGCCGATTGCTGCAAGCAATGCTTGTTGTCTTCCTGATGTCGGTGATTGTCTTTTTTGGCGTCAACATCGTTGGTGACCCGGTCTACATGCTGGTAAGCCCCGACGCGGATCAGGCTGACATCGAAGCGGCCATTCGACGGCTTGGATTGGATCGGCCTATTTGGGAACAGTACTGGTTGTTCCTCAAAGGTGCGGCACAGGGTGACCTCGGCGATAGCTTCGTCTTCGGTGAGCCCGCGCTCAAACTGATCCTGCACCATATGCCTGCCACGATGGAACTGGCCTTCAGTGCACTCTTTCTTGCCATCGTGATCGGAATTCCATTGGGGCTTTATGCCGGGCTCTATCCCGACAGCCCGCTTTCCAAAGGCGTTATGGCTGGCTCGATTCTCGGTTTCTCGCTGCCGACCTTCTGGGTCGGACTAATGCTCATCATGCTGTTTGCCGTAGAACTTAGATGGGTCCCTGCGACAGGTCGTGGCGACATCGGCTCGTTTCTTGGGATTCACAGCAGCCTTTTTACGCTCGATGGGTTGAGCCACATCTTCCTGCCTGCTCTCAACCTGGCACTTCTTAAGATTTCGCTGGCAATCCGTCTCACCCGAGCGGGTGTCAGGGAAGCGATGGGACAGGATTACGTTAAATATGCCCGGGCCAAAGGGCTTTCGACCCGACGCATCATTCTGGTGCATGTAATGAAGAACATTATGATCCCGGTAGTGACAGTCATGGGCCTCGAATTCGGCAGTTTGATCGGGTTCTCGGTGGTGACTGAATCAATCTTCGCGTGGCCGGGAATGGGCAAACTGCTGATCGACGCAATACTGCAATTGGATCGGCCTGTCGTCGTCGCCTATCTGATGATCATCGTACTGTTCTTCGTGCTGATCAATCTGATCGTCGACATACTTTACTCGATCCTCGATCCGAGGGTTCGTTTGCAGGATCAGGGCGCATGACCGACACCGTCACAGATCATTCGCTGACCACCGCCAAATCCCCTAAGGTCGAGACGCCGTTCCAGCGATTTCGGGCCGAGTTCTTCGAAAGCAGGATCGCGACAGCGGCGCTCGGCATATTCCTGATCATCGTTCTTTTGGCCATCCTGGCACCCTGGATCACACCGCAGAACCCCTACGATCTTGGTCAGGTCAGCGTCATGGATGGGCGCTTGCCGCCAGGTTCCGAAGCCTTCGACGGATATACAATGTGGCTCGGCTCGGACGGGTCTGGGCGCGATCTCTACTCGGCAATTCTCTATGGTTTGCGTATCTCTCTGACCGTTGGGCTTGCATCTGGAGTGATTGCCCTTCTGATCGGTATGGCGATCGGTCTGGTCGCGGCCTACGCTGGTGGCCGGGCCGAAGCGTTCATTATGCGCATCGTGGATCTTCAACTTTCGTTCCCGGCATCGCTGGTTGCGCTGATGATGGTTGCGGCACTTGGTAAGGGTGTCGACAAGATCATTCTTGCCCTCGTAATTGCGCAATGGGCCTACTACGCCCGCACGGTGCGCGCGACCGCGCTTGTCGAGCGTGGAAAGGAATATGTTGAAGCCGCACAATGTCTCGGCATTTCGCGTTCGCGGATCGTCTTTCGGCATATTCTCCCGAATTGCATGGCGCCTCTGATTGTCGTTGGCACGGTACAAACCGCCAGTGCGATCTCATTGGAAGCCACGCTTTCGTTCCTTGGCGTAGGACTTCCACAGACTGAGCCGTCGATCGGGGTGCTGATCGCAAATGGATTCGAATACATGCTTTCAGGACGCTACTGGATTTCCGTTTTTCCCGGCGTCGCGCTGTTAATGACGGTGGTGTCCATCAACCTTGTTGGCGACCATTTGCGCGATGTTCTGAACCCGAGGTTGAAGAGATGACTGAAGTACTCGAAGTCAGCGGGCTGAAGACCCACTTCTTCACGCACGCGGGTGTGGTCAAGGCCGTAGATGGTGTGGATTTCACCGTCTCCAAGGGCGAGGTAATGGGTCTGGTGGGTGAGTCCGGGTCGGGCAAGTCGATCACCGGGTTTTCCATCCTTGGGCTGATCGAACCTCCCGGGCGCATCGTCGATGGGTCAATCCGTTTTAATGGTGACGAGATCGCGAACGCACCGGAAGAGCGACTCAAGACCTTGCGTGGCAACCGAATCTCGATGATCTTTCAGGATCCGATGATGACGCTCAACCCGGTCCTGCGCGTCGATACGCAGATGATCGAGGCCATTCTCGCCCATGAAAACGTAAGCCGCCAAACCGCCTGGGAAAGAAGCCGTGATGCGCTTGGTTTGGTTGGCATCCCATCGCCGGAAGAGCGATTGCAAGCCTATCCGCATCAGCTTTCCGGTGGGATGCGGCAGCGCGTGGCGATTGCGACAGCCTTCTTGAACCAGCCGGACCTCATTATTGCCGACGAGCCGACGACAGCGCTCGACGTGACAATTCAGGCGCAGATCATCCACGAGGCACAGAAGCTGACGAAACGCACGGGAACTGCGATGATCTGGATCACGCATGACCTTGCCGTTGTGGCAGGGCTCGCGGACCGGATTTCGGTGATGTACGCAGGACGGATCGTTGAGCAAGGCGGTATCGACGATGTTATCGACCGTCCGTTGCATCCCTATACGGTCGGGCTTCTCGGATCGGTTCCGACGGCGAACCGGCGTGGGCAGCGTTTGTTCCAGATCGAAGGGATGACGCCAAACATGCTCGCCCTGCCTGAAGGATGCGCCTTTGGACCGCGTTGTCAGGCCCTAACGGCAGCGTGTTCCAAGCGCCCCCCGATTAAGGACGTGGATGGCCGCAGCCTTCGCTGTTTCAATCCGCAACGCACCAAGGAGACGACGCTTTGACTGAGCCGCTCGTTGAAATCCGAGGCGTTTCGAAGCGCTTCACCAAACGTTTGGACGTCGCGGGGAAAATCGCACAGCGACTTGGCGCAAACATCCGGGAAGAAACGGTCCATGCTGTCGATAACGTGAACCTGTCGATTCAAAAGGGTGAGGTTCTGGGATTGGTCGGCGAATCCGGCTGCGGCAAGTCCACTTTGGGACGTGTTGTTGCCGGCATTCACCCTGCAAGTGACGGACAGATGTTCTACGGAGGCAAAGATGTTGCGACGTTGAACGGCACCGACAAACGCGCGGCGACCCTCGCAATTCAGATGATCTTCCAGGACCCCTTTGCCAGCCTAAATCCGCGAATGCGCGTCGAAGATATCATCGGCGAAGCACCGCGTATGCATGGGATCGTCAGCAAAGCAGAGAGTGCGGAATACGTGGACGACGTGATGCGCAAGGTCGGCCTCGACCCGTCGCTCAAGCGGCGTTACGCGCATCAGTTTTCCGGCGGTCAGAGGCAACGGATTGGAATTGCACGTGCGCTCGCCGTGAAGCCGAAGTTCCTTGTCTGCGACGAAGCCATCGCTGCGCTGGACGTGTCGATCCAGGCGCAGGTTATCAACTTGTTCATGGATCTGCGCGAAGAGCTGGGCCTGACCTATCTGTTCATCAGCCATGACCTGAGCGTCGTCGAACACATCGCCGACCGCGTGGCGATCATGTATCTGGGCCGCATTGTCGAGAGCGCATCGACTGAGGAAATTTTTTCGGACCCGCGCCATCCCTACACGAAAGCGCTGCTTGCAGAGGCTCCGCGCCTTGATCAGCGCCGGCGTGATTTTGCCCCGATTGAGGGGGAAATTCCGTCGCCGCTAGATCCGCCATCTGGATGTACCTTCCACCCGCGTTGCCCCGTGGCGACCGCTGAGTGCCGCACCACTGTTCCTGAACTGAAAGCGGGGCGCGGCGGGCGCGAAACGGCTTGCCTGCTGGAACACGCCGAAACCGTTTGAACGAGAAGCTGGAGAGCCCCTTGAAAAACGCCGATCCGATCTGGGACCACGTCGACCGCCATCGTGATGATTTTATCGCCTTGTCAGATCGAGTCTTTGACACGCCCGAGACGCTTTATGCCGAGTACAAGTCCGTCGCCGAACATGTGCAGATGTTACGCGCTCAGGGGTTCAAGATAACAGAGAACGCAGCTGGCATTCCTACGGCCGTGATTGGCGAAGCAGGAGACGAGGGTCCGGTGATTGCCATCCTCGGTGAGTTCGATGCGCTGCCATATCTGAGCCAGGCGCCGGGTGTGGCTGAACATCAGCCGCTTGAAGAGGGCGGCAACGGGCATGGGTGTGGTCACAATCTGTTAGGGGCCGCCGCACTCTTGGCCGCGACGGCGGTGAAAGACTGGCTGGCCGAAAACGGCATCAAGGGCCGTGTGCGATACTATGGCTGCCCCGCTGAAGAAGGGGGCGCGGCCAAGACATACATGGTGCGTGAAGGACTGTTCGATGATGTCGACGCAGCCATCTCGTGGCATCCAGCGACCTTCACAGGCGTGAATGAGGCCAGATCGCTCGCAAACACCCGGATCGATTTCACTTTTCATGGAAAAGCTGCCCATGCGGCGGGTGCACCGGAATTGGGTAGGTCGGCGCTTGATGCGGTTGAACTGATGAACATCGGTGTAAATTACCTGCGCGAGCACATGCCCGACAGCGCCCGGGTGCACTACGCCTATCTCGATGCAGGTGGTGTTGCGCCGAACGTGGTGCAGGCCAAGGCCACGGTGCGCCAGCTCGTCCGCGCCAGTTCGCTACCCGACCTCGCCGATCTGGTTACGCGTGTCAGAAAGATTGCAGATGGTGCGGCGCTGATGACCGGAACGCAGGTCACAAGTCAG
The DNA here is from genome assembly GCF_056535645.1 of Ruegeria sp. BK1. NCBI lineage: Bacteria > Pseudomonadati > Pseudomonadota > Alphaproteobacteria > Rhodobacterales > Roseobacteraceae > Ruegeria > Ruegeria sp. BK1. Next base: position 3,629,929 of record NZ_JBQFIS010000001.1, read on the forward strand.
GTCTTTTCCGGCGTTTCAAACCTGCTTGGAAACCGTCCTTTGGAAGAAACCATGCAGCACGAGCTAGAGAAACTCGGACCCGTCGCCTTTGACGAGTCAGACCTCAGCTTTGCCCGTGAGATTCAGACTACATTGACCACGGCTGACATCAACACGACCTTCAAGCGGATCGGAGCTAAGCCCAGAAAGGATCTCGCACTCTGCGACTTCATCGCACCTCTTGATCGCCACAGCGATGGTGGCGAAGGCTCAACAGATGTCGGGGATGTGAGTTGGGCTGTTCCGACGGTTCAGGCTCGGGTCGCGACCTGCGCAATTGGAACGCCATTTCATACCTGGCAAACAGTTGCACAAGGCAAGGCACCCGCAGCGCACAAAGGCATGATCTACGCCGCAAAGGCAATGGCCGCGACAGCCTGTCGACTGGTTGAGGACCCGTCACGCATCGATGCTGCGCGCGCGACGCATCAAGACCATCTGGGCGAAACGCCGTACACATGTCCGATCCCTGCAGACGTGCGCCCACCTGTCTGAGGGAAAGTGAACATGACCCGCGCTGCTGCCATAGACAACGTCGCCGAATATTTTGACAGCGGTCGATTTGCAACCGATCTTAGCGAACTGGTTGCCCATGAGACGGAGAGCCAGACACCAGAGAAAGCGGCGGAACTTCCGCGCTATCTTGAAGAAGCCCTCGTTCCGCGCCTGCACAGTCTTGGGTTCTCCTGTGCAATACACCCGAACCCTGTGCCAGATGCAGGTCCTATCCTTGTCGCTGAACGCATCGAGGACGACACAGGCCCAACGATCCTGTCCTATGGGCATGGCGACGTGATCCGCGCCCAAACCGATCAGTGGCGCAACGGGCTTTACCCGTTTCGTCTTGTGGATGAGGGCGATTGCCTCTTCGGACGCGGTACCGCTGACAACAAGGGACAACACCTCATCAATTTGGCTGCGTTGAGCTCCGTCATCGACGCTCGTGGATCACTCGGCTTCAACATTCGAATCCTTATTGAAATGGGTGAGGAGATGGGGTCGCCGGGGCTGTCGGAGTTTTGCGCCACGCACAAAGAAAACCTTGCCGCGGATGTCCTGATCGCATCGGACGGACCACGCCTTCAGTCAGACACGCCGACGATGTTCATGGGTGCACGGGGCGGCAATTCGTTCGACCTCATCGTTGACCTTCGAGACGGCGCGCATCATTCCGGTAACTGGGGCGGTTTGCTTGCCGACCCCGCGATGATCCTTGCGCAAGCCCTCTCGACGATCACCGATGTGAGGGGCCAAATCCAAATACCAGAGTGGCGGCCGACCAGCCTAACCGAAGACATCCGGCATACCCTGCGCAATTTGCCGGTAGGCGGAGATGGCGGTCCGAAGATTGACGAAGACTGGGGCGAAGAAAGTCTGACACCGGCCGAACGGGTCTTTGGCTGGAACAGCTTTGCGATCCTCGCAATGAAAAGCGGTGTCCCCGAAGAGCCGGTTAACGCGATCTCGGGATATGCCAAGGCCGCCTGTCAGCTCCGCTTCGTTGTTGGCACCGATCAAGCCGGTATCCTGTCGGCCCTTCGTCGCCACCTTGATGCAAGAGGATTTCAGATCGTTAAGATCAAACCTCACGACCGCGGATTTTTCGATGCGACGCGGACATCGCCGGAGCATCCTTGGGTGTCGTTTGTCGCGCGTTCGCTGGAAGAAACGTCTGGAAAGCGGCCACATATTCTGCCAAATCTCGCCGGTTCCCTGCCCAATGAGGTCTTTTCCGATGTGCTCGGCCTCCCAACGATTTGGGTGCCTCATTCCTATCGTGGCTGTTCACAGCACGCGCCAAACGAACACGTGTTGAAGTCGGTGTCGCGTGATGCATTGCGGGCAATGGCCGGTCTTTTCTGGGATATTGGTGACCTTGCCAGGCCACTCTGACCGCGCGCCACAAAGGCTTTCATCCATACCTGGATCGGGCGGGTATCGCACTCCCGACTTTAACTGACCGCTTTGCGGACAAAACCGACTTTTGTAGCCACGACTATTGCTCATACTGAAAGTGCTTGCATCCGCAGCGGTAGATTTTTCGGTCGAGCAATGATTTCCGGTTTGCGGCCATTCTACTGGGCCAATCCAGCCCGAGTTCAAGCTATCCTTTCGGTGTAATCAGCGTTGAAAATTGAACGCCAGCGAAGCGGGTTCCCAAAAAGAAAAAACGAAATTCAGTTATGGAATTTTTATAACTTACACGATTAGCAAAAACGACATCGGGTCGCTGCCAGGAGAGAAAAAATGAGGAAACAGGTTTGACTGATTCCCAGTCCATTGAGCACTTCTCATGCACGAACGCCGAATACCAGAATGGCTTCGCCATGCGCCAGCACCCAGCGTGCAGGGATTCGCCATTCTGGCGGGAACGGAGGCGATTGCCAGGGGTATTTTGATTTCTGTCTTTCCGGTAGCGATATACAACGCGCTGAAGGATGCGCGATTTGTATCCGAAATTTATTTCGCCATTGGCGCGGTATCACTCTTGATCGGTCTTCTGGTTCCCTACCTGATCCGGTTTGTCCCACGGAGATGGGTCTATGTGTTCGGCACTCTTTCGTACGTCGCGGGTGCGGTTGTGACGACCGTTGCGACCCCTGCTGCCGTTATTGCGGGGCTCGCACTCACGACTTTCGCCGTTGTGACGACATTTGTGTGCTTCAACGCCTATGTACTCGACCATGTTGCCAGGATTGAACTGGGACGTTTTGAGACATCGCGGCTTTTTTACAGTGCGCTGGGTTGGACGGCTGGGCCTGCACTTGGCGCGATATTGTACGAATGGTGGCGACCTGCGCCGTTCCTGATTGCAGCCGGTTCGGCGATTGTCATGCTGCTCATCTTTCTTGTTATGCGCCTCGGAAACGGCAGGCTCATCACCAGAAGCCAAAGCGCTCCCGCAAATCCGTTCGCCTATTTCGGGAGGTTTTTTGCGCAACCGCGATTGGTTGCCGGATGGGTATTCGCGGTCGTTCGTTCCTGTGGGTGGTGGATTTATGTCGTATACCTGCCCATCTATGCGGTTCAGAACGGGCTAGGCAGCCAACTAGGAGGGATTGCTTTGTCGATTTCCAATGCCGCCCTGTTTTGCACCCCGCTGATGCTTCGGTTTATGCAGCGCAGTTCGGTGCGCACAGTAGTCAGAACCGGATTCCTCATGTCCGGGCTGCTATTTCTATTTGCTGGAGTTCCATTCGGAATCCCTGAAGTCACAATCGCGTTCTTAATGATGGGCTCGATTTTCCTGATCTTGCTCGATGTTTCCGCAGGTTTGCCGTTCCTCCTCGCAGTCAAACCTTCCGAACGAACTGAGATGTCAGCAATTTACGCGAGCTTTCGCGATGTTTCGGGTATTATTACACCTGGTGCCGCCTGGCTGGTTCTTCTCGTGGCACCGCTCTCTGGTGTGTTCGCCGCGGGTGGTGCAGGTTTGCTTTGGACGTGGGTTCTGGCTCGTAAGCTGCACCCCCGGCTGGGTCAGACACGCATATCAGTCGAAAGTACTTCAATGGAAGCTGGTAAAGTTGCTGCTGATATGGTGAGCCTGCCAAACTTAGCCCATGAGAAATCAGTCGCCAGTCGCTTACCGACGGATACATAATAGAGGCCAGCCATTGAGTGACCAAAGCAACTCAGGCGTCAGTACCGTGCGGAATTCCAGGATTAAGCAGAGGCGTTGGACTACAAGAAATGCCATTTAAGCGAGAATGTTAAAGGCAAGCCTAACTCTTTCGACTCTGTTTTATACACGAAAGGAATCGTTAGCCTTGTAGTCTCGGACTCTTAGTCAAACGAGTACGAAAATCATCACCGAAACGCCGGGCCATGTGCCCAGACCGTCAACGAATACCGATCACCATTCTCAACCGGTGTCACTTGATGCAACAAAAAGCTTGGAAAGATGGTCGCGCTCCCTTGATACCGGCTGGCCGTTACAGCATAAGCGCCCGGCATTATCTCCAAGTCTCCGCCGTCGTACATTCCGGGTTTGCTGAGTTGAACCACCAGCGACAGCTTTCTTTTTCGGGCAACAGGCCCGTCGCCGATATCGGAATGCCACGCAAAATGACCACCATCTGATGCTTTATAGCAGGCAATCTGCGGACTTTCGGCGAACTCGCTCAGATCAAAGCCAAACTTGTCGGTGTTGGAGCGACGGACAACATTGATCAGGCGTGACATCACCCAATCAGAGCCTTCGACGTCGTCCAGCCAGGTCACATCCGCTCTGCGCAGATTATGATCCTTGTTTTGCCCGACAAGCAGAGCCTCGTTCGCCGGGGCTTTTTGTGATGCAGCAACAATCTGCTCACATTCCCGCGCGGTAAATGCACCGGGAATCGAATGAACTTCCAGCATTCTGTACACCATTTTTGATTGGAACTGGATTTTGCCAAAACGCACAGATGGCGCTACGCTGTTTTCGACCTAAGAGGCTGAAAGCGACGTAATTTTTCTACAATCTCAATTGTTTTGGGTCCAGGAATCCGGATTTGGAATTCACCCTAGACGTTCTCGGATCCCAAACGGTATACGATGTGCGGCTATCGCCTGCTATTGGACCTTTCAGCGAGTTGCCGAGGTTTATTCCACGCTGGCTTAAGGTCATTGCGATGGCGCGTACCGTGATGGTCGCCCGGGAGAAAAGCGGACATTCGGCTGTTCCGCAGCATAAGACAGATTGGGCTCGGAGCAACCGTTCGCCGCAACCCTTAAACACGACTACTTCGCGGACAACCTTGCCATCCGCTTCATTTTTCTCATTGTCTGCTAGTGGCGTACGACCGACATCTACGCTTTCCCCGAAAAAGGGGATGGTTCTTCTGCTGCCATTTGGTGCAAAGAAGGACGTCTTCGCTCCTACTGACGGATTTGCAACGTGTTGAAGCTCATCAAGAATGCGCGCCTCTATTCACCTGAACCTGTTGGTTTGGGCCATATTCTCACTGCGGGTGAACGCATCATTTACCTCGGCAGCAATAAACCCGAATTGCCTGTCCAGCTTCAGGCAGAGATCATTGACGTCGAAGGCGCAGCGGTTGTTCCGGGTTTTATTGATGGGCATGCGCATATAACTGGCGGTGGCGGTGAAACCGGACCAGCCAGTCGGGTGCCGCCGCTTGTCCTGTCCTCTTTCACGCGTGCCGGTGTCACTTCAGTCGTTGGAGTATTGGGCACGGACGATCTGACCCGCAACACGCAGACGCTGGTGCAACAGGCCTATGGGTTGCGCGAAGAAGGACTTTCAGCCTGGTGTCACACCGGTGGCTATCACGTCCCACTGACCACCCTCACCGGTTCAGCCCGTGGAGACATTGTGTTCCTTGATCCGGTCATCGGTGTTGGGGAACTGGCGATCAGTGATCACCGGTCGAGCCAACCGACATTGGACGAGTTTCTGCGGATCGCAAGCGAAGCGCATGTCGCAGGCCTGATGACTGGCAAGGCGGGGATTGTGCATTGCCATATGGGAGATGGCGAGCGAGGGCTGTCAATGTTGGAACAAGCTATCGCGACCTGCGAAATCCCCGCACGCGTCTTCAATCCAACCCATGTCAATCGCAACAAACCACTCTTCGAACAGGCCGTGGCGCTAGCACGGCACGGATGTTACATCGACGCTACCGCATTCCCCTGCGGACATGTCGAGCCGGGCATCTCTGCTACTGAGGCCTACATTCAGTTTCGCGATTTGGGCGGTCACGCCGACCGGTTCACCATCAGCTCTGACGGTGGTGGCTGCCTGCCCGCCTTTGACCATGAAGGCAATCTGACACGGTTTGGTGTGGGTTTGTCGGACACTTTGCCGGACACGCCGCGCGAACTCACCAACAGAGGAGTACCAATGCCCGAAGCGCTGGCTCCGCTGACCTCAAATGTCGCCGACCTGCTGAAGCTGCACCAAAAAGGTCGTCTGAACGTGGGTATGGACGCTGATTTGGTCGTTCTTGACGAAAACACTGCCGTGCGGCATGTGATGGCCCGGGGGGAATGGCATGTACGCGACGGCCAGATAGCCCGACGCGGCATGTATGAACAGGTTTGAGCGTCCGCGCGGTCCCCGGTGGCTGCCCGCTATAGCACCGGAAGGTAGTTAAGATATGTGCCCTGCACCCGTTGATGCAGAAACCCCGCGCGGGTTCATCATTCCGATCGGCGGCGGTGAAGACCGCGTAAAGGAAATGCAGATTCACCGAAAGTTCGTAGAACTGTCCGGCGGTGCCGACGCTGATATCGTCGTAATCCCGACAGCCTCGATGCTGGAAGAAACCGGACCGGACTATAACCGCATCTTTTCCGAGCTTGGTGCAGGCAAGGTTGAATTCCTGCCTATCTCGCGCCGCGCCGATTGCGACAACCTGGATTACGCGGGGATGCTGGATCGTGCTACCGGAATTTTTATGACCGGTGGGAACCAGTTGCGCCTGTCAGCGATTCTTGGAGGCACGCTGGTCGCCCAGAAAATCCGGCGCCGAAACGCGGCAGGGGTGCCGGTTGCAGGAACATCGGCCGGTGCTTCGATCATGTCCGAGCATATGGTAGCAGGTGGTAGCAGCAACTCTGGTCCAGCCGAAGGTAACATCACGCTGGCTCCCGGTATGGGTCTGACCAACGCCGTCATCATTGATCAGCACTTCACCCAACGCAACCGCCTGGGTCGATTGCTAACCGCTTCATCTTTTAACCCATTTCTAATCGGATTGGGCGTTGACGAAGACACGGCGGCCTTCATTGGGCCCGATAACGTCTTTGAAGTAATCGGCAGCGGAACGGTTACCGTGGTGGATGCCAGCCATTTGACCCATTCTTCGATGTGGGATGCCCGTCGCGGCGAAGCACTCAGCCTTCTTGGACTTCGGCTTGACGTTCTGGGTGAAGGGTGCCGTTATGATCTGACGGCTCGCCAGGCTTTTCCGCCAGATGAGCATATGGCGTTCTGCACATTGCCGGATCTGTCCGAGGATGAGGCCGCCAACGGGGGGAAACAATAAGCTAACCAACGGGGAGCCTCATGAAAATAATCTCGACCAATATCTTTGTCGGCCCGAATGTCTGGGCAAGTTTTCCGGTCATTCGCCACGTCATTGATCTGGGCGTTCTGGAAGATTGGCCTTCGGCCAAAATTGGTTCCGAGTTTATTGATGCATTGACCCAGGCCCTTCCCGGTCTGGCGGAACATGGCTGTTCCTACCGCGAACCCGGTGGTTTCATCCGCCGATTGCGCGAAGATGAAGGCACTTGGCTTGGTCATGTTTTGGAACATTGTGCCATCGAAGTGCAGAACGTGGCCGGTTCGGATGTAACCTTTGGCCGCACGCGCGGCACAGGCGAACCCGGCCAATACAACATGGTTTACGAATACCGCCAGCGCGATGTTGGTCTGGACGCAGGCAAGCTTGCAATGCGGCTGCTGATGCATCTATTGCCGCAATCCCTCAAGGAACAGGTGGACTACGACTTCGACCCGGAATTCAACTGGGATGACGAGTTGCGTAGCTTTGTGCTGCGGGCGCAGCGCAAGGAGTTTGGTCCCTCAACCGGCTCATTGGTTAAGGCCGCGCAAGAGCGTGACATCCCTTGGATCAGGCTGAATTCTGGGTCACTGGTTCAGTTCGGGCACGGTAAATACCAGAAACGCATTCAGGCAACCATAACCTCTGAGACCAAGCATATCTCGGTCGAGATTTCCTGCGACAAGGAAGACACCCACAATCTGCTGAACGATCTGGGCCTGCCTGTGCCGCAGCAACGCATGATCTATTCCGCGCGTGAAGCCGTGCGCGCCGCCGCGCGGATCGGGCACCCGGTGGTGGTCAAACCGCTCGATGCCAATCATGGGCGTGGTGTTTCGATCAACCTGAACTCGGATGAAGAGGTCGAGGCAGGCTTTGCCGAAGCCAAGGAACATTCCCGCAGCCGCGCCATTCTGGTGGAAAGCTTCATCACCGGGTTCGATCACCGGATGCTGGTGGTGAACAACAAGCTGGTCGCTGTAGCCAAGCGCGTGCCGGGCCATGTGGTGGGCGATGGCACGCACACGATTGCCGAACTGGTCGATATCGTGAACGAGGATCCGCGCCGTGGCATCGGGCATGAAAAAGTGCTGACCATGCTGGAGATCGACAATCAGGCCAACCGCCTGATGGAAAATGCGGGCGTGACGGAAGAAACTGTGCTGCCTGACGGCGAGGTCTTCTATCTGCGATCAACCGCGAACCTGTCGACTGGCGGCACGGCCATAGATCTGACGGATGTGGTGCACCCTGACAACCGTGACATGGCCGAGCGTGCCATCATGGCCGTCGGGCTGGATGTGGGCGGCGTCGATTTCCTGATCGACGACATCACCAAATCCTACAAGGATATCGGCGGCGCGATTGTCGAGGTGAACGCCGCCCCTGGTTTCCGGATGCACGTGGCACCGTCCGAAGGTCAGCCGCGCGACGTGGCGGGCAAAGTGATCGACATGCTGTTTCCGGCCACCGAGGAAACCCGCATTCCCATCGCGGCAATCACCGGAACCAACGGCAAGACGACCACTTCAAGGATGCTGGGGCACATCATGAAAACCAGCGGCAAGACCGTTGGCATGACCTCGACCGATGGCGTTTATGTTGACGGCAAGCTGAGCGTGAAGGGCGACATGACGGGACCTAAGTCGGCACAGATCGTTCTGCGCGACCCGGCTGTCGATTTTGCGGTGATGGAAACCGCACGCGGCGGACTTGTGCGCTCGGGTCTGGGCTATCAGCGCTCGAACGTAGCGGCCTGCCTGAACGTCTCGGCAGATCATCTGGGTCTTGGCGGCATCAACACGGTTGAGGAACTGGCCGTTGTCAAACGCGTGGTGGTGGAAAGCGCCACCGACACGGCAGTTCTGAATGCCGATGACATCAACTGTTTGAAAATGGCCGACTATGCCGGTGCAGATCAGATCTTTTATGTCACCACCAATCCGGGGCACAGCCTGGTCAAGGAACATATCAAGGCAGGCGGCAAGGCAATTGTGCTTGAAAAGGGCATGAATGGTGACATGCTGACCATTTATGACAACGGTCTTCATATCCCGGTGCTGTGGTCGCATCTGATCCCGGCGGCATTGGAAGGCAAGGCCATTTTCAACGTCCAGAACGCGATGTTCGCCGCCGCGATGGCCTATAGTTTCGGAGTGGATCTGGACAATATCCGCCATGGGCTGCGCACCTTCGACACCAGCTATTTCCAGGCACCCGGGCGGATGAATGTCTATGACGAGCATCCCTTCAAGGTGATCCTCGACTATGGCCACAACCCTGCCGCGCTCAAGGCGATGGCGGCTCTGGCCGATCAGTTGGAGGTCAAGGGCCGAAGGCTGTGCGTTGTTGCGATGCCCGGCGACCGGCGCGATGAGGATATCATCGACGGGGCCGCCGCATTGGCCGGGCATTTTGATCATTTCATCTGCAAGGCAGATGACCGCCGCCGGGGCCGTGGACACGACGAAATACCGCAAATGATGCGGCAGGCCCTGATCGACAACGGCGTCGATGATGCCGCGATCACGATCATCCCGGATGAGGTCGAAGCGGTGACTGCAGCGTTGGAACGGGCCGCACCGGGCGATCTGCTGGTGATTTTCGGTGATGACACAACGCGCTGCTGGAAGCAGATCATCTATTTCAACTCCGATAGCGAAGCGCCGGTCACAGAGGCTGCGCCGGTGGCAAGCCCCATCGACACCTCGTTCGAGGACATGTTCGAAAGCGACCAGAACCTGATCCGGGATGCGCGCGGCGTGCGCCTGGCCCGCGACATCAGCGAAGACGCGGATTAAGCGGGGGTACCGGAATGGACCGGATAGAAGAGCTTGAAAACGCGCTGACAATTGAAAGCGCGTACGCCGATCATGTCCGGGTAGACGATGCCCGACGCTTGACTGGGCCGGGACTGTTGTGGAACCGCCCCGGCGCGGTGATGGATGTGTTTTTCACCGATACCGGCACCGCGCAGGTCACTGCTTTGTGGGAAAAACACGCGCGCCGCGTGCTGGACGCACTTGGCTGGCAGGATCAGGACGTAACCCACCGCAGTTTCACCGGTGGCGTCAATCTGGCGATTTCAGCACCGATGGATCAGCTCTATTCCGCTATCTTCGCGGTGCAAACCGTCTGGCATTTCTGTGCTGCCGAACTGTTGGCATCCGAGCCCGGCGATTTCGATCAGATGGTTGCGGATGTCAAAAGCGTTATGGAGAAAGAAGCCAATCCCGCGCTGATCGCCCTGATTGCGGCAGCAGAAGCGCATGGTGTGGATATCCTGTGCGATGATGACGAAGTGTCGATCGGGCACGGTACTGGCAGTCAGACCTGGCCGGTCGATGCGCTGCCTACCCCCGATGACTTGGACTGGTCGGCTCTGCACAATATCCCGGTGGCCTTCATAACCGGAACCAACGGCAAAACAACCACAACCCGTTTACTTGAGGCGATCGCGCGCGCTTCGGGCAAGGTTGCCGGGCTGACCTCGACCGAATTTGTGCGGGTGGGAGACGACATTCTCGACCGTGGCGATTATTCCGGCCCCGGCGGCGGGCGAATGCTGTTGCGTGACAAAAGGCTGGAGGTCGCCTGTCTGGAAGTCGCGCGCGGAGGAATCCTGCGCCGGGGGCTGCCGACCCGCGCGGCAACGGCAGCGGCGGTCACCAATGTGGCAAACGACCATCTGGGGCAATACGGGGTCAACACGGTGCCGGAACTGGCTCAGGCCAAATTCGCCGTGCATCGCACGCTGGCCGAGGGTGGCGTGCTGGCACTGAATGCCGATGACTTGTATGTCCGCGCAGAAGCGGAAAATACATCCGCAAATATCTGGTGGTTCTCGCTGGATGCGCAGAACAACCTTGTCCGTCAGGCGCGTGATGCGGGCAAGTGCTGCGCCTATGTGCAGGAGGGAGATATCGTCTTTTTCGACGGTGCGGTCGAACAGGTAGTCATTGCAGTTTCCGATGTTCCCCTGACCATGGGCGGCGCTGCGAAATACAATATCCTGAACGCGCTGGCGGCCCTGTGCCTTGCCTTGGCACTGGACTTGCCCGTTCAGGGGGCTCGGGATGGGTTGGCCGGGTTCAAACCCGACGCCAAGGACAACCCCGGACGCTGCAACGAGTTTAGTTACAATAATGCGCGTGTTTTTGTGGATTTTGCGCATAACCCGCATTCGATTTCGGCCGTTTGCGATGCGCTGTCAAGCCTACCGGCGAAACGGCGTTACATTATGCTCAGCCATGCTGGCGATCGGTCGGATCAGGATATTCGGGACGTTACCGCGACGGCGTTAAATTTCCAGCCCGACGTGGTCGTCGCAGCCGAACTGGAAGGGTATTTAAGAGGTCGCGGATTGGGAGAAATCCCGGACCTGATCAAAAAATCCGCCTTAGAACAGGGATATGACGCGCAACAAGTCCTGAGAGCATCTTCGCCCTCTCTAGCTGCCTCGATGATATTGGAAAAGCTGGAACCGGGTGATCTTGCCTTGCTGTTGGTCCTGTCCGAACGCGACGCCGTGCTCGCGATGCTCGACGGATAAACAGAGCCGGGTGCCGGTGTCACGCAGTTGTAGCTAGCACACGGCGATGTAAGCGCGCGCAAATGCAAACAGGCAGGGAAGTATGCACCAAAAATGTTGCACCTTCGACCTGAGACCGATCGGAGGCGGACTACGGTGCAGAACCCGCCAAGTGATCGTTGCGCAGTATCCGGTACTTTGGGCTCAGTGGAGACTTTGAGTGAATTCCACTCAACGACCGCAGTGCGGAAAATGCTGTCGTTCTGTGCGAAGCAGCAGGCCCTCGAAATTGACTCCGAGCCGACATCCACAAATTGACTCAATTGCTGCGGATGCAGCCCGCTTAGCCATCATGCGTTGCGATGGTGGTAATACTTCTTTTGCGAGCGACCACAAAGCTGACGAACTGGCGCGAACGTCGCACAGGAACCCATTTCTTCCGTAGAATTTGGTACAACGACTCAATCTGCTTATGATTGGCTTAAGCCGTTGAATTCGGAGGCGCATATGTTTCGACTAACTATAGTTACTCTGTCGCTGTTCATCTTTCCGTTTGAGAAGGCATTGGCGGAAATCATCCATCTTCACGCCAAACGTGGAAATATTGAGGGCGTTCTCGCGGAGCTAGAAAAGGGTGTGCCGCTCGAACTTCGCAGTACGAACATGACAAGTGCACCGGGCGTTACACCGCTTTTTGTTGCGGCAAAATTCGGCCATACTGAGTTGGTTGAACTTCTTCTTGAGCGAGGTGCCGATCCCACAATTTTTTTCTATCAGGGAAATGATATTTATACGGTTGGAACCGCTCTCCACCATGCGGCCGGGTATGGTCATATCGAAGTAGTAAAAGTGCTCATTGAGGCTGGGGCGGATCCAGCCAGCTATGAACCATATATCTCAACTCCTTTGCATCAGGCGCTGAGAGCGGGGCACATAGAAATCGCCGAGGTGCTCATCGAAGCGGGAGCGCCACAGCGAGTAGAGAGCCAACCGATTGCCGATAAGTTGCAAGGTGCCAATGTTTCAAATGGAGAGTTTCTAGCCAAGGGGTGCGAAGTCTGCCACGGCAAACCTTCGTCGACGGGGATAACAGGTGATAATGGGCCCAACTTTTGGGGAGTATTCGAACGACCCACTGCGTCCGATCCCGAGTTTTCTTATTCAAGTTATTTGCGCGAATTAGGTTTGGTGTGGGATGCAGATACACTGAATAGCTATCTCGCTAGCCCATATCAGTTTGTACCCGGGACGACCAAAGTGATGCTCGGAATTGAAAATGAAAAAGATCGCGTGGATATCATTGCATATCTCGCAACATTGAAAGATTGAGCTGAATTCGGATGGCGACCAGTTTGTCCCGCTTTGCTGGGAGATGACAAAGTGTAGCGAACGTCTGCATTTCACCCACTCCGAAAATTGTTTGCCATGAAGCATCGGTCACATTGGGCTCGAAGCGGACTTGCGGCACCGCAGCGGTTCGAACTGTGGACTGCTCCCGAAAGCAGGCATTGCAATCGTCGAGATGACCGGGCGTTTTCAGCGTCTTCGCCCAATGCGCTGACATTCAGATTTCGGAAGCTGTCGTTGGGACAATCCTGGCTCGCCAACCGCTCAGAGCCCAAAATGAACTTGGTTAGTGGCGAAGCGTTCAGCACTTGTGATGAAAAAAGAATCCGCAAAGCTGATGAAAGCGCTCGCCTAGGTAGTGTTTGTCTGAAAGGCTGCGGAAAACGAAAGCTAGCAAAGCACGCAAAGCGAGGCTTTGTTTGCGCGCTGCAGATCATAGGGTTAGAGAATAACTCAAGACTTGATCTTCTCCATCTTTGGATCAAACAAGGGCTTCAACGAGGCCGTTGCGGGTATGCGTTCCCCCGCCACTTCGACCTCCCACGTTCCCTCACTAATGATGGCCGTTGTGAGGGGCGCGTCCAGCTCAGCGAAGCCAATACCGACAGCCCCGCCAAGCGAGTGGCCATATCCACCAATTTGCAGATGGCCGACCTCGGTTCCGTTCAGATAGAGGCACTCGTTTCCGTAAAGCAGCGGTTCGGGATCTTTCAGCAAGAATTGCAGCATCCTTACCTTTGGCACGCCTTCGGCTTTGATCGCGGCAAGAGCATCGCGACCGATGAAGCCGCCGGGTTTGTCGAGTTTCACGGCAAAGCCAAGGCCTGCGGAGATCGGGTTGTCAGTGTTGTCCACATCGAGGCCAAAATCGCGGTAGGCTTTCTCAAGACGCAGCGAGTTCAGGGTTTGCATGCCCGCATCGCGCAGGCCGAACTCTTTGCCTGCCTCCTTTAGCAGATCATAGACCTGAACGGCGGCGTATGAGGGTACTTGCAGTTCCCAGCCAAGCTCGCCCACGAAAGTCACGCGGAAGGCTTTCACCACCCAATAGCCGACGTCAATGTCCTGACAGGTCATGAAGGGAAAGGCCTCGTTCGACATGTCGGCTGAGGTGACTTTCTCCATCAGCATCCGGGCTTTGGGCCCGTGGATGTTGATCTGGGTGATGGCAGGGGTTAGATCGGTGATGACAACGACCTCGCCCTCCTGGATGTGGCGCTTCATGCGCATCAGGGTATGACCGTGGCTGTTTTCGCCTACGACCACCATGAACTGGTCCTCAGTCAGACGGGTCACGGTCAGGTCGGCCTCAAAACCACCCTGTTCGTTGACCCAAGCCGTGTAGACAAGGCGTCCCGGTTCCACATCAATGTCATTGCACGAGAGGCGGCTCATCAAAGCAAGCGCGTCGGGGCCTTCGACGTTGAACTTGGACATGGTGGACATGTCCATGATGATGACATCCTCGCGGGCGGCGCGGTGTTCTTCAGCGTGCCAGTCAAACCAGTTCTGGCGCTGCCAGCTGTATGTCTCGATCTTTGCCTGCTCTGGCGAGGGGGCAAACCAGTCGGGCATTTCCCAGCCGTGGCCTTCGGCAAACCAGGCGCCGCTTGCTGCCAGCCGGTCATGCAGGACCGAGCGTTTTAGGTCGCGGGCGGTGTGGTAGTTTTCGTTGTGGAAATGCTGGCCGAACATTTTGCCCAAGAGTTCCGGGCCACGGTCGCGGCGAAAGGCCTTGGTCGCCTCGTGCCGGGTGAAGCGGTTGACGTTGATGCCGGTGACGTCGATCTGCGGATGGCCGCTGACGATCCATTCGGCCAGCACCTTGCCGGTGCCCGCACCGTTCAGAATGCCAAGCGAGTTCATCCCGCAGGCCACAAAGCAGTTGCGAAGCTCGGGTGTTTCTCCGACCAAGGGGGCAAGGTCTGGAGTAAAGCTTTCGGGGCCGCAGAAGAGTTTGCGCACACCGACGTTCAGCGCATCGGGAACACGGGAATAGGCCTTTTCCAGATGCGGGCCGACGCGGTCCCAGTCGGGTTCGATTTCGCCAAAGGCAAAGTTCTCGGGGATGCCGTCGAGTTTCCAGGGGGCGGCGCCCGGCTCGAACAGTCCGAGCATGAGGCCGCCGACCTCTTCGCGGTAATAGGTATAGGTCGAAGGATCTTCGAGGACGGGGAGGTCGCGGCTGAGGCCGTCAATGTTCTCGGTAATGAGATAGTAGTGTTCCGCGGCTTGAAGTGGCAGATTGATACCCGCCTTCGCGCCCAATTGGCGGGACCACATGCCGCCGCAGATCACCACGTTTTCGGCTGTGATGGTTTGGCCATCAGCGGTTTTGACGCCGGTGGCAGTGCCGTTTCTGGCCATAATTTCGGAAACAGTCACGCCCTCGAAAATCTTCGCGCCGCCCATGCGCGCGCCTTTGGCAAGCGACATGGTCACGTCGACGGGGTTGGCGCGGCCATCCTCGGGAATGTAGAAACCGGCCAACACGTCGCTGAGGTCGCCGATGGGGAAGAGGTCGGCGGTTTCCTTGGGTGAGATTTCGTAGATGTTGATCCCGTGGCGGCGCATGAAGGGCGCGAGGCGGCGCATCTCGTGCACGCGTTCCTCGTTGTTGGCGATCTGTAGGTAGCCAACTTCTCGGAAGCCGGTCGGCACGCCCGTTTCCTTTTCCAGGTTGGCGTAAAGGTCACGCCCATGCGTATAGATCTCGCATTCAGCTTCGGACGGCAAAAGCCCTGCCACGATAAGCCCTGCCGCGTGCCAAGTTGTACCACTGGTTAGCTGGTCGCGCTCAAGCACCAAGACGTCAGTCATACCCAACTTGGTTAGGTGATAGGCTGTGTTACAGCCAATCGATCCGCCACCGATGATCACGGTTTGCGCGTGCGATGGGAGGGTGCTGGCCATAGTGCGCTCCTACTGAAAGAATCAAATTTGATCAAATCAATGCGTTGACTTTATTGAAAAAGCAAGGGATTGATTGAACGGATGTTCAGTGGATCTAGGTAAATGGCTGTAAAGGTGAAGAAAAAAACTCGCGTTGAGGCGCCGGAAGAACGGCGCAGGCAACTGATCGATGCGACGGTGACTTGCATTGCCAGTCACGGAATATCGGGAACGACACTGCGCAAGGTCAGTGAGACTGCCGGCCTTTCGTTGGGTTTGGTGAACTTTCACTTCGCGAACAAGGACACGCTTTTGCAGTACACCCTTGGCGCGCTAGCGGAAGAGCATCGCAATTTGTGGAAGCAAAGAGTGATGAAGACAGAGTTGACACCTGTCGAGAAAATTTACGCCATTGTGGAGGCGCAATTTCACCCCAAGATTTGCAGCCGAAAAAAATTGGCTGTCTGGTTTGCGTTCTTTGGCGAGGCCCGCCATCGAAAAGTATATCGCGAGATCACTTCGGGCATCGACGCAGAGCGAATGGAAACTTGTCGTACTTTGCTACAACAGATCGCTGAGGAAAGAACACTGTTTGGCCAGCCAGATGAGGTTGCCGCTACGCTCGAAGCCTTGTTCGACGGAACCTGGCTGAACATCCTTATGTACCCTGAAGCATTCACGCGCGCACACGCTGAGCGACAAGTTAAGGATTATCTCGGATTGGTGTTTGCCCAGCAATTTTCGGGCTGAAACCACATCTGCTGGTTGGATCAGGTTATCGGCAGATGTGGCCAAGTCTAGACAAGTGCAAAGTCTGCTTCGTCCGCATGTGAGACATAGAACTGGAGCGTAGCTAATGTCCGGATTGGATTTCGGTCGATTTGCGTGATTTGGACGTCCGCTTTTGGGAAATCGCGCTGCATTGCCGCGAGTATTTTTGCGATCTGGTTGGTGAGGGCGCGCGATGTTTGCTGCATCAGCATCCGGCAGCTAAGTCCGCATAGCAGTCATTCATGACAAGTGCAGCGTATGACCGCTTTGAGCCCGAAGCAGCCCGTTCAAAGTGTCGCGAGAAGCGCACTACGGACAAAGGGCCAAACAAGTAAATCAACACTCAGCAGAAAGCTTCCACAATCGTAGGGACTAGCACCTGATGGTCGGCGCGCGAGAAGCTGCTGACTTTGCGTCTATCGCGCAAATTGTGGTTTTCACCGCATTAGTTTGACTGCTTGTTCGGGGCCAAGCCAAGATGGTTGGTCGCAGGTCGTCGTCATGGATGCCCAGCCGCGATCCTGCGCTGAGGCCAAAATGCTGGTCATGACTTCAACAACATGGGTCGCCATCTCAAGGCTGCACCGGTGTGGACGGTTATCCTGAATAGCCTGAGCCATTTCCGCGAGGCCTGCGCAACGATAGTTGGCACGGTGCACCCCGGATCCATCCGAACCATTTGCTACAGATAATGGATGATTGTTGTCTGGTACCTGTGTGATTTCGCCCTGCGCCTTTGACATCAACACCTCGCCACCAAAAAAATTTGGGTCCGGAATGAACAAAGAGCCGCTGGTGCCGTATAACTCCATATTGTCGTGGCGATGCGCCCAGACGTCCCAACTTGCCCCAAATGTGATCAAAGCGCCGTTTTCGAACTCCAGGAGCGCGTGAACGTTTGTTGGGATCTCGACCGGAACCATTTCACCCAATCGTGGTCCATTGCCGATCTCGCGTTCAGCAAAGCTTGCCGAAGCCATGGCCGTCACGGCTTTAACCGGGCCAATCAACTGCACAAGATTGGAGATGTAGTAAGGGCCGAGGTCGAGGATTGGGCCGCCGCCTGGTTGAAAAAAGAAGTCTGGGTTCGGGTGCCAGGACTCCATTCCATGCGACATGACATGGCATGTGCCGCCGATGATCTCGCCCACCTCGCCGCTGTCGATTGCCGCACGGGCCGCCTGATGGGCACCGCCCAGGAAAGTGTCCGGCGCTGATCCGATCCGCAGATTTCGTTCTTGCGCCATTTTCCGCAGTGTTTCAGCTTCCTCAAGGGTCAACACAAACGGTTTTTCCGAATAGGCGTGCTTGCCATTTTCGAGGATCGACGTTGTGACACTGAAATGCGCGGCTGGGATCGTGAGATTGAGGATGATGTCGATATCGTCGGCTGCCAGCAGACCTTCGACCGTATCCGCGCGGACGCCGAACTCTTGAGCCCGGTCCTGCGCGGTTTCCATGTTCAGGTCCGCGACTGCCCGGATTTCAATATAGTTGAACAAAGGCGCAAGATTCAGATAGGCGGTCGAGATATTGCCGCACCCGATTATTCCGACACCATATACCTGCATCGCGTTCTTCCTCAGAATGATTGAACAGTTGCGAGTGACCGTTGAGCCATCCGCTTGTGATCATTGGGATTATCGTGCTCGATCACGTAACGTCGCACGAGAGCTGCATCCATCGCCCGCTTGATCGCAGGCCAGTCCATCGTGCCATAGCCGACATCTGCCCAGCCGTCTTCGTCCGCGTTTTCTCCTACTGGAGCAATGTCCTTCACGTGCACTGCGACCAGTCGTCCGGAGTATTTTTCAATCCATTGGACCGGGTCCTCGCCGCTGAATTTTACCCAAGCGAGATCAAGTTCGATCTGGATATCCTCGGAGGCCGCGGCAATCAGATCTAGAGGTGTCTGACCGTCGACGGGCACCATTTCGAAGTCGTGGTTGTGCCAGGCAAAGCCAAGACCTGCGTTCAAGACAGGTTTGCTAGCAGAAACAAGACGCTCGCCAAATTCCTTCCATCCCTGCGCCGAGGACGGACGATTTTCGGGTGCCACAAACGGGATGACAATTGTTTGAATGCCGATTTTTTTTGCAACGTCGATCACCCGATCAGGGTCGGTTTCGACCAAATCCAACGCAAAATGTGCCGTCGGCATGATTAGGCCATAGGCGTCGAGCAGGGATTTTGTCTTTTCAACATCATCAAAGTATGGACCGAAACCTTCGACCTCATTGATCCCCAGATCCGCGAGCATGGCAAAGGTTTCCTCCACGTCCCAGTTGCGCGAAGAATAAAGCTGATAGGAGATGGCAGGCATAACTCAATCCTTTGATTGTCTGACTGTTTCAATGATGGCAGACGCTTTTGGCTCACAGCCGCAGTTCGGATTTGGTGTCGAAGAGCGAGGCCTTTGATAGATCGAGCCCGAGCTGCAGTTTTTCGCCCACCGCGATCTTGGCCTGCCCATCCATACGGACGCGGAACGGGCTACCGGCAATTTCGCAGTCGACGAGTGTATCTGATCCTGTAGGCTCGATAAGGCTGACCGAAACATCTGTCTGGAAAGGGGCTTTGCCGACCAGTTCGCCGGTGATGACGTGTTCGGGACGGACCCCCAAAGTCGCAGGACCTGTCGCCGGGCCAGCGGAGAATTCGTACCCCGATAGTGGGATCGAAAGGTCGCCCGTTTCAAAAGCGCCGTTTTTGATGTGGCCTTCCAGAAAGTTCATTGACGGTGATCCAATGAAGTCAGCCACGTATTTGTTTACAGGGCGACTATAGATTTCTTCCGGCGATGCCAGTTGCATGATCTGACCGCCGCGCATAATCGCAATACGATCCGCAAGCGTCATGGCTTCGATTTGGTCGTGGGTTACGTAGATCATCGTATTTCCGAGGTTCTGGTGCAAACGCTTGATCTCGACACGCAGGTCCGCGCGCAGTTTGGCATCCAGATTCGACAGCGGCTCATCGAACAAAAAAACGTCGACGTCCCGCACCAATGCGCGTCCTATGGCAACTCTTTGACGCTGGCCTCCCGACAGAGCGGCCGGTTTGCGTTTAAGCAAGGATTCGATTTGCAGGATCTCTGCGGCACGTTTGATGCGGGCTGCTATTTCGGCTTTAGGCAGTTTGGCGTTTTTCAGACCAAATGACAGGTTTCCCTCGACAGTCATTTGAGGATAGAGCGCGTAGGATTGAAAAACCATGCCGATACCGCGCTCGGAAGGCTCCGCCCACGTCACGTTCTCGTCGTTGATAAACAGCTGACCTGCGGTTACGTCAAGCAGGCCGGCGATACAGTTTAACAGCGTGGATTTTCCGCAACCGGACGAGCCGAGAAGTACTAGAAACTCGCCTTTGCCGATTTCCAGATTGAGGTTTTGCAGCACTTTGACCGAGCCGAACGCCAGATCAAGATTTTTGATTTCAACTGAGTTGCTCATGAGGGTTTACCCTTTGACAGCGCCGGCCGCGATACCGCGGACGAAGAGTTTGCCGGAGACAAAATAGATGGTCAGCGGAACAAGACCTGTAATTATGGTCGCTGCCATATTGACGTTGTATTCCTTCACGCCTTGCGTGGAATTGACGATGTTATTGAGTTGTACCGTCATCGGGTAAGTATCCGGGCCGGTGTAGACTACGCCAAACAGGAAGTCATTCCAGATGCCTGTGACCTGCAGGATCACGGCGACGGTGAAAATGGGCACGGACATCGGCAGCATGATGCGGAAGTAGATGCGCCAGAACCCAGCGCCATCGACGCGAGCGGCTTTGAACAACTCTTCCGGCAACGAGGTAAAGTAGTTGCGGAACAGCAGGGTCAGAATGGGCATGCCAAAGATCGTGTGGACAATGACCAACCCGGTGAGTGATCCATAAAGACCGACTTCTCGCAACATGATGACGATCGGATAGAGCATCACCTGATAGGGAATGAAGGCGCCAAATATCAGGATGGTGAAGAATGCGTTTGCACCTTTGAAACGCCAGTTCGCCAAGGCATACCCGTTCACCGATGCAACGACGATCGAAATTAGGACTGAAGGGATTGTTATTCTGACTGAATTCCAGAAGCCGACCTTCAAGCCTTCACAGTTCAAGCCCGTACAGGCTTCGGACCAAGCCTTGACCCAGGGCTCGAATGTGACTTCGAGCGGCGGGGCAAAAATGTTCCCGACGCGTATTTCCGGCATTCCCTTCAGTGACGTGACAACCATGATGTAGAGGGGCAGCGCGTAGTAGACTGCAGCGACGAGCAAGGTGCCATAGAGTAAGATGTTTCTCCGCGAAAGCATCTTGGTGGGTTTGGGCCCCTGCGGCCCCTCGAGCGTCGTAGACATGACATCAACCATGTTTCTTCCCTCCTCCGAACTCGAGGATGGCCCAAGGGATGACGACAAGGGCCACTGTGAGCAGCATCATGGTCGAGGCGGCGAAGCCCTGACCAAGGTTGCTTGCGCCAAACATCATGTCGTAGACGTATTTGGCGGGAACTTCGGTGGCGATACCGGGGCCGCCGCTGGTTTGCGCGACGATCAAGTCATATAGCTTGACGATGCCGGTTACTGTCAGAACCAATGTCGTTATAAACACCGGGCGCATCATGGGAATGACGATGAACAGATAAGTTTTCCATGCGGGAATGCCGTCCACGCGTGCGGCTTTCCAGACATCCTGATCTATCCCGCGCAATCCGGCGAGCATGAGGACCATAACCAGCCCGCTGCCTTGCCAGAGCCCGGCAATCAGGACACCGAATATGGCGATTTCCGGGTTGTAAAGCGGGTCGAATTCGAAGCTTTGCCACCCCATTCCCCTGACGATGGCTTCGATGCCGAATTCAGGGTTCAGTATCCATTGCCAAACCAACCCTGTGACGACAAAACTCAGGGCATAGGGGTAAAGGATGACGGTGCGGATGGTGTTTTCAAAACGTATTTTCTGATCGATCAGCGCCGCGAGGATGAACCCGATCACGAACACCAGAGCGAGCATACAAAAGCCATAAATTGCAAGATTCTCGATCGCAACCAGCCACTTTTTCGTACCCCAGAGGCGGTCGTATTGATCAAGGCCAACCCACTTCAGCCGCGGCAGCAATCCCGAACTGGTGAAGCTGTAAACCACTGTCCAGGCTGTCCCACCAACGAACACAAACAGAGCAGTAACGATCATGGGGATCGAGGCTATTTTTGCGTTCAGGTTGCGGAACAGTTGGTTTGGGCGTTGCGAAGCCATCTGCTCCCCCTCCCTTCAACTGTTGGTGTCGGATTGCGGGCAAGTGAGCCCGCAATCCACTGTCAGTATTTATTCAGCCCGACCGATGATCTTGACGAATTCTTTCTGCGCATCTTCGGGTGTCATCGACGCATCCGCAAAGAACTCTGTGAACAACGTTTTCAGCTGATCGTTGGTGTCTGGCGTGATCAACTGGTTCACGTCGGGCAGCAGCGCGCCCGCCTTGAGCAAATCGAGGCCTTTCGCCATGCAGTCATTGGCTGCGTCTAGGTTTACGTCACCGCGCACAGGGAGCGACCCCTTCTTGAGGTTGAAGGCCACTTGCGTTTCGGGATCGAGCATCAGTTTGGCTAGCTCGGTTTGCGCGGCGATCTGGGCTTCATCCGAGAGAACAGGGAAATAGAACGCATCTCCGCCTGTTGAAAGACGCGGATTCATGCCCAGCCCAGGAAGGCAACTGTAATCTTCGCCAGCGGTAACGTTTGCGACTGCCATTTCACCCTGCGCCCAGTCCCCCATGATCTGGCCACCGGCTTCGCCTTTGATGACCAGCGCGGTCGCGTCGTTCCAATTCTGAACCGTTGAGTTGGCGGCCATTGAACGCGCATCGGCAGCAGCTTTGAAGACGCTGGCGACTTCGGCACCACCAGCAACATCCGTATTCTTGTCACCGTATACGCTGTTATAAACTTCACTTGGCAAGAGGCTTGCGATCAGAACACTGAACGCACCAGCCTGCTGCCAGCCCTGCTGACCCATGGCCATGGGGATCTTGCCCGCGGCTTCGAGCGCGGAGGCCGAGCTTACGAATTCAGTCCAATTTGTCGGGATGGGAACACCTGCATCTTCGTATGCCTTGTGGCTGACCCAGAGCCACTGCCAGGAGTGAATGTTGACAGGCGCGCAGTAGATGCGGCCATCAACAGTGCAGGAAGCCAGTAGAGAAGGTGGGTTTACCAGATCGGTCCAGCCTTCTGCTTCGGCAATGTCGGTGATGTCACGGAGCAGGCCCGCTTCGATCAGCTCTTCAGCCTGCCTGCCATGATTGAACTGAAACGCGCCCATCGGATCTCCGCCAACAATACGGCTTATCATGACCGGCCTTGCGTTGTCGCCGCCCGCGATGGCTGCATCGACCCAGGTGTTGCCTGTTGCGTTGAACGCGTTCGCGATTTCCTTGACCGCCTCGGCCTCACCGCCCGACGTCCACCAGTGCATCACTTCCAATTCAGTTGCCGACGCGCTTGTCGCCACAACAAGCGCTGTTGCCGAGAGCAGATATTTTATCCGTTTCATGCCATCCTCCCTTACTATAACGTTATAGTAAAAATCTATATCGTTACAGAAATGCCTTGCAAGCAATTTTTTTGACTCGCTATAAATCCATCTGAGTACTGCCGAAGCCGGTCGCGATGGAAGTACACATCTTGCGCAAGTTGCCAACTATTGGTGAACGGAGAGGGTCGATGAAGAAAACGGTGGCCGAAGTCAGTCAATTAAGTACTGAAGAGTTGGTCTCTCAAGTTCTGCCGGGAGAGCGACCGACGCAGAAAACCATTTCGCGCATCAGTGGCTTAGCGGTGGCCACAGTTTCGCGCGCGTTGGGCGATGCACCGGACATAGGACAAGAGACAAAACAGCTTGTTCGCCACGTTGCGGATGCCATCGGCTACGTTCCGAACCGCGCTGGAGTGCGTCTAAGAACCGGACGTACAAATGTTATTTCACTTGTTGTTCCCGCCGAGGGCGACGTCATCAACAACACATCAAGATTGACCAGTTCGATTGCGCAGGAACTGCGTGGCACAAGGTTTCATCTCAACGTGCTGCCTTGGTTCCCCGACGAAGATTCGCTGCGGCCCATCGAGTATATCGTCAAGACACGCTCTGCTGATGCCGTCATCTTCAACATGACCGAACCCGAAGACCGGCGCGTCGAATACCTGCTTAAGCACAACTTCCCTTTTGCAACGCATGGACGGACAAAATGGTGCGAGCGGCACGCCTACTACGACTATGACAACAGCGCTTTCATGCGTGTGGCGATCAATCGTTTGGCTGCAAGAGGTCGGGAAAATATCCATGCGATCCTGCCACCGCTAAATCAGAACTATTCGCAAGATATGAAGCGCGGGCTGGAAGAAGCTTGCAGCAGGTTGGGCTTGAGCTACCGCATCGCTCAAAACGTTGACAGCGATCAGTCCTCGGACCAGCTCCGGCACTGGATAAAACACAGGCTACAGAACTCGCCGGAAGTTGATGCAATCGTCAGTTCGTCGTCTAAAACAGCGATTGCGGCAATCGTTGCGATTGAACAGATGGGGCGCAAGCTCGGCGAGGATATCGACGTGTATTCAAAAGAAGTAATCCCCGTCCTGAAAATGTTCCGTGAGAATATTGTTGTCGAGTTCGAGGATGTCAGTGACGCTGGCCGGTTTCTGGCCAAAGCCGTTTTGCAGTTGTTACTGGAACCCGAGAAAAAGCCCATGCAGCACCTCGAAATTCCCGTTGACCGAATGCGACATTGAGTGAAACCCTCTGTTGCCGCGACGCAGAGCTCCAGAGAAGCACCGCAGTCGCCAAGCGACTGCTTTGTCCGCTGAGCAGAAGTTCGACGTGAGCCGAGTGAATGGCCGCTTTGTTAAGCTAAGCAAGATCAAAACTCACAATTCAGAAATTCCTTTCGGCGCCTACGGAAAACCTCACAGGGAGACTTGGCTGGACTTTTTGGTCTTTCAGCGGTGGCATGACCGCCTTCAACCGTCTTGCCTATGCCAGCATTGCGGATCTGAATGACTAAGCTTGTTGACTGCGATAAGGCGCAAACAGCGGTATAGGTGGCATATATTCTGGTCCGAAAGATGTTAGTGAGGAACTGTCACACAAAGGAACGACATATGAGAGTATGCGGTTGCGAGATATCGGCACAGGAAGTTCGGCTTGCCGTTGTCGACCTGGATGACGAGGGCAAGGTAGAGATGCTCCGACCGAAGACCACAAGGATTGAACTCGAGGATGACACATCCGAGGCAGATCTGCGTTCATTCATGGCCAAGCTTGATGAGTTTGCTCGCGAAAACGAGGTTGGAACATTTGCGATCAAAACGCGCGCAAAGAAAGGCCGTATGGCAGGCGGTGCGGTCTCTTTCAAAATCGAGACTCTGATCCAACTCACAGAAGGATGTCACACTAGGTTCGTCAATCCGGTGGCTTTGTCCAATTTCGCCAAGAAGGAAGTGAAAGAGTATCCCGAGAAGCTGCCGGTCTATTTAAAGAACGCCTTTCTTTCTGGTGCTTATACATTGGCAAAGGGCTGATGTCAGATCTGGGATAGGCGTTCGGGGGTATTGTGGTTTGTTATGCTACCAACCGAAATCCAGAGACTGTCACCCATGTGTCACCCAGGCTTATTGGCGCGCACCCGCACGCTGTCCTTAAGTTATTGATCTTGAATAGAGATCAAAGATGAAACACCGATCGACACGCGCATACGGAGTTTGCGTGTCATTGGAAACACAATGCTTCGAACGTTGGCCACTGGCGTTCTTGATTGGCGCTACCAGGATGCCCCCAGGACCGCCGGAGTCCTGTTTCGCGGGGGTAACGTCGTCAAATTGCCTAGAAGCGCCCCAGCGGCGATCTCAGCGTGTCTGGCGGCGTTTGTGGGGGTACACGAACGCTTGCCAGCATCCATCAACGCGAAGAAAGCAACCGTCTAGCACTGCTTGGTCTCCGAACCAATTGACCACCTGGATCTCTTCTAACTCGCGGTCGAGCTCCTCAAACCGTTCGATACAAGCGGACATGTCCGGACTACGGTCACCGAAAGTGGACAACACACCAACGCCAGTATCTGGGCATATCCTAATGTCGCGCACAAAGCAGTCTAGTTCTGCGTCGTAGGTCTGCATCAGTTCAACTTCTCGGATATGTGGTTTCATGGTCAGTGCCTCCGCCCGACAACAGTTTCGAGTTTCACGCGCAGGTCCGCTCGCTCCTGATCCGATAGCTTAGTGAAGTCATACGCCTGCTGTTCTTGCTTCTGTTCGATCTCAACCGTCTGGCCTTCTTTCCAGCCTGCACGAGTTTTGAGCCAAAAGATGGTCGCTGGCGTTGATCCCTGTTCGATCAAGCGAAACAGACGCCGCACGACCTTGACGTTTGCCAGTTCCAAACCGCTGTCCAATTCTTCTCGGTAGTGCCGCTGTAGCGTTTTCATACCAATACCCAGTGCCTTCGCGATGATCGTTTTGGGCGTGCCACCGGCCACCAGCACCTCCACGATGTGCCGATGTTCGTTGGTCGGTTTATGTGCTGGCATAGCCATTGTCCGCGTGTCCCTGATTTGTGACCACACAGGGGTTTCATGAGGGATGATAAGCGATTGCCAGTCGCTACCAAATAGCGTGCCAGTATTGAAAACCGCCGAAACATGGCATGTTGTGCGCGATCAATGCTCACATTCGCGTATAAATTAGGGGTTTTGAGCATGAATGATTGATGATCAAAACGGGCCCCTACACCGCGTGATTTGATCATCAATCGTCCTTCGGCAGCTTCCAAAGACGAGCGCGTCCCTCATTGGTGAATTTGACCCCTAGCTCTTCACGGGCGCGTCGGAGCGTTATGTCCGTGATGCCAAGCCGCTTTGCCCTTCGCCCAATTTCCTTGCCGTTAACTGGCCCATCGAGAAGCGTGGTTCTGATAAACATTTCGGCCTGGATGCCTTCCTTGGGCTTGCGCCCGGCATCCGCTGCGGTGGGCTCCGCCAGAAGCGATGATCCGTCCATTTTGTTGTCCACGCCCTTCCAAGCGAGCCTAGGTGGCATCCGGTCTTCTCTTTCTTCCATTTCAAACAGAATAGTTTGACCTTCTGGCCCCCAGTTTGAGGCTGCATGTGCAACCGCGCGTAGCTTTGCGTCTGAGGGGTGTTTGGCCAGCAACAAGCCCGACCTGGCCGTGCCGACGATTGCCTTCGAGCCCATACCACGCATCAAAATGTCTTGGCTGTCGGACTTGTTGAGATGCCTGACTGCTAGGATCGCGCAATCATGCGCCGCTGCAATTTCGCTCAGTTGCGTCATGTATCGCGCCATGTCGGTCGCGCTGTTGGAGTTTGCTGCCGCATCCATGTATGTGAAAAGCGGGTCGATGATGACCAAAACGGCGGGGTTGCGCGTAAGCTCTTCGTCCAGGGCATTTAGGCCAGCCTCGTCTAGCGCCAGATACTCCCGCAGGTACCGACATTTCGTCTGATCAGCTCCATTCGCGTTCAGCCTTGGTAAAATAATTTTCGCTGGATCGTCTTCGATCGATAGAAAGAGAACGCCCCCTGTTCGCTCTAGCTTGCCGAATGGTAGATCGCGACCGGTTGTAACGTGCGCTGCCAATGCGGCAGTAAAGCTGGATTTCCCCTGTTTTGGGTCTCCGTCAAGCATCGTTACCGCACCGAGTACAATGTAAGGGTAGACAAGGAAGTTGGCTTCCTCCGGCTCCATATCTGCGAAAGACCCAAACGCTTCGGTGTTTTTGCGAGTCAGCACTCCAGAGTGGCGCTTGGATTTTCGGCTTGTACGTTTTTTGGACCTGCGTTTCGATCGTGGCTTTTTCTCTTGAGGCGTTTTGCTCATCGCTTTGCCTCCAGTTTATGGACAATGCGTGAAACCTCGGTTTCAAGAGCCCGGCGATCCTCACCGTATTTGTCTAAAAAGTAGATGCTGTTCCATATCGCTACATCGATCTCATCGCGCATCGCACCAACCTCATAGAGACCTGCGACCATCGCGTATATTGCGTCGCTCCGGTCAGGGTAGAGAAGCCTGTCATGACCGAGCAGAGAGCGAGGCATTAAGGTAAGCTTCAGATGGTATTTTTTGAGAATTCTCCGACGGTGTTCTTGTCCGCGCGCAATCTTCTTTTTGTAAGTACCGCGACGCCGCTTGCGTACCGTCTTGTTTGATCGCCTCGGTTTTCTCTCAGTTGGGCACTGGTACTCGGGAGGGTCGAGTGCAAACTCAAAAGGGTCAGATGGCGCGTTAATCAAGCGGACCAGGGGGCGATCGTAACGTGGCTTGTGATTGAACGTGTGTGGAACTCGAAGACATTTGGTTACGCTCCACCCGTTTTTGTCAGCTCCAAAATCATACGCTAAGTCTTTGGCGATTTGTTCAATATGATGCACGGGCAAGGGTTCGCCATAGCACCAAATTGCTTGATGACGACCCGGAGAAGTTCGCCATGAAATAGATGGAGGCGGGACAAATCTTTCAAGCGGCGCGTCGTCAACGTCGACACAAGCAAAGCGAGTGCTGCGCGCATTTACCTTTTTTCGTTCGTTTGCTTCGAAGGAATTTGCGCAAAAATATAAGTCGAAGTCTTGACGATCGAACTCCTCGAAGAAAATTACTAGATCTTCGACTTCGACCGGTAGCTGAAAGGCGTGCTCTCTCCAGCGGTCGTTTCCGACTTCTTTTGTTCCGACGAAGACGTAATCGCGATCATAGTGCGTTCGCCATATTGGGACTAGGAACTCTGCCGCGGCGACTTTCCAGTCGCCAGGACGAGCTTGATTATTCATGCGCTTTCGCATGTTATTTCTCCTTAAATTTACTGATGATTTCGCCGGATCTCAGTCCAACATCAGTGATTTCACGTCGTCATAACGATATTTGTCGACGATTAACCACTCAACTCGCTCGCATTGTGAGATGCCATCTAGTGCCACCTTAACGCGCGTGTCGACTAATCTGTGCGCTCGCCCAGCCGACCAGATCGAGTAGATATGCGATCATTGATCCACTGGATGATTTCTGCTTCGACCCAAGCAACGCGGGCGGCGCTTAGTGGAACGCGTTCGGGGAACAATCCGTCTGTCTCAAGACGTCGCAGGTGTTCTTTGCTATATTTAATGCCGAGGTCCCAAAGCTCTTCATAACTCAATAGGGTAGGGTGCGTTTCGCTAACAGAAGCGCGCCTGTTACCTTCGTTTGGCGGGTCAAGCCCGTCGACGTGCATTGGTTCAATGTTCATCTGCAATTCTCCTTTCTGTGTAATGGCTTCATTGCCGTGTAAGGAGAGTTGCAAATCAGATTTGACTATTCAATTCAGTGTATTGGAGATCTCTGCCAGATGCTGGCAGGCCCAAAAATTAGTCTTTCAAAGCAAGGGTGATGAGGTTGTCGAGTTTTTTTCCAGGCATCACATCTCCTCCTGTAATTTCAGAGAATGCAACGTCGACAAATGCGGGTAGATGTCCGATCCATCTCTTAGATTCGGGGTCATATGTGCCACGGGTCGCCTGTAAATCGGGGCAGTGCTGTTTAAAGAATTGGACCAGGTCCCAAACGATGTCGTAGCGCATCTCACCCGTCTGCGGTGCGCCTTCGTTTTGCTGCCTGTGTAGATCGAGGATAAGCGCGTCGAGCTGAAACACCAAGGTGCTGAGTGTTTCACGGGCGCTGGAGCGATCGACATCATCAAGAGGCTCAAAGGAACCCCATGTCGAAAAGTAGGGCGCTTTGTCGTCGCCTAGGTTCTTGAGAAGTTGTTTCGCAGGTTTATCGACTTTGTTCTCAAGCCACCTGATCCGCTTTGAGGGCGCGAGCCTGACCGTAGAAACCGGAAAATCAACCGGGGCACTCGAGATGGTTTCCCGCCATTTGGCGCCGAGCGCGATTAGTTCGCGGCGCAGGGTGTCAACACGCCCTTGCTGTCTTTTGAGGTCAAGTATTGATGCGATCTCTCGCATGCGTTCTTCGCCGAAGAGTTCACCGTCATCGCCCATTTCTCTAATGCCTCGCGTTTTTCGTCGGCATAAGAATAACGGTTATAGACAGCGGCGACACCAGAGATGACACCTGTTTTGTGGTTGAGCACTTTTTCGATGACATGTGGTGCAACGCCAATACGCGCCATGCCCGATGCAGCGGTACGGCGCAGATCGTGAAACCACCAATCACTGAATCCGACTTCGCGATCTAGACGCTCTTTCAAGCGCCCGAACCCAGAGACGGGTGTTGTTCCAGTGGTGGTGAACACAAAGTTGGAACCTGCAAATCGCGGCACATTCTGAAGGATGTCCAGGACTGCGGGAGACAAAGGCACATCATGCGCAATGCCGTTCTTGGCGCGGCCAGCCGGGATGGTCCAAGTCGAAGTTTCGAAATCAATCTCTGACCAGCGCATTTCGCCAACCTCTGCGCGGCGTTGAGCGGTCAGGATGAGAACCTGCACAAGAGGGCCAAAAGGATAGGCGTCTTTGTCAGCAGCGCTCCATACGGCCTCGAGTTCACGGTCGGACAAAACGCGATCACGAGCGACAGGCTTTCGCGGCGTCTTCAAACCGGCAATCGGATTGGCATCGATCATACCGCGATCGACACACCAGTTCATGAGCTTCTTGAACACGGCCATTGCGTTGTTCGCCGATCCTGCCGATGCGCTGGCGACGATACTGTCGAGAACACGCACCGCGTCAGCACGCTTGATCTGGTCGATGGGTACATCGAACAAAGGCTTCCAATGATGCATCAGCAAGCGCTCTTGAGTGCGCCAGCCTCGGTTGCGCGGCTTTGCATAGAGCTCCACGAACTGCGGAACAACATCGCCCAGCGTGTCAGCCTTCGGCTCTGGTTCGAGACCAAGCTGTGCGTTTCGCAGTTGCTCTTGAGCTTTCTGGCGAGCATCAGCGAGTGATAGGGCAGGGTAGGTGCCGATCGTTAGTCGCCGGACACGCCCATCAACGCGAGGTGAGCAGAACCATGTTTTGCGGCCGGCTAGAGACACGCGCAGGCCAAACCCTGACAGCGTCTGGTCGTATACTTCGAGACGCTTGGGACCTGGTGCGGTCACGGTGGCAACGTAGCGGGATGTGAGCTTCTTTTTCATACAAGATACATAATCCGACAGTCACCTAATCTCATGGGTGACAGGTCATATTATCTCATAAAAGCATAAGGTTGTCTTCCGACTAGATGTGGCCGAATGTGGTGCCGTGTGGCTGAATGTGGAGTTTGCAAAATCAGGGCAAAGGGACACCTCGTCGAATAAACAAGCCCCGATTCTCAAAATTTGGAAATCCCTACCGGTGCCTACGAACAAGTCTGTGTGGAGAATTCGCTGGACTTTTTGGCCTTCGAACATTGGAAGCGGACCTTTGCTGCGGGGCTACTGAATGACCGAGTTGCAGACAAAGCCGCCCGATGCTGGCGCAGCGAAAATCAAATCGATTGCTCGACAGTGTCACGGTATCACCCGCGACAGCGCAGCACGATTTCTCGATACCGGACGTTCAAATCATGCATATAGGCCAAAAATTAATCAGGCCGTTCGCTTCGCTCGGATATAATGTCTCAAATGCGGAGCAAGCTGCCTTATGCTGCTGCGGAGACAATTGGCTTGTTGTGCCACCGTACCTTTGAACGACAAGCACCCGCCCAACCAAATATTTTGAGCGAGCGCAGTTTCCGTCACGTTTTTTCAGTGTTACCTTCGCAGTACTGCCCACATTTGGAGGAGAGGGGCAAACCTTGGAACGCAGGCTTGCCGCCATATTCGCCGCAGACGTAGTCGGTTTCAGCCGTATGATGGCCGAGGATGAGGTGGGCACCTTCGAACGTTTGACCACGGTGCGCCAAGACATCCTCACCCGTTTGATAGATGAAAAGAACGGGCGGATCGTCAAGCTTATCGGCGACGGACTGCTGGCCGAATTTGCAAGCGTTGTTGATGCCGTGGAGGCTGCAATCCAGATACAGGAGGCGGTTAAGGACAGAAACGACACCATTGATCCCCACCAGCGTATCGAATTGCGGATCGGTATCAACCTGGGAGATCTGATCATCGATGGCGACGACATTTACGGAGACGGTGTTAACATTGCGGCGCGCCTGGAACCCCTAGCTACGCCCGGAGGCATCTGCATCTCGCGCGAGGTTTACGAACACACGCGCGGCAAAGTCAGTAAGCCATTTGAATCTGCGGGTGTCCACCGGGTCAAAAACATACCTGAGCCTCTCACGGTATTTCGGATGGCGGACCCGAATGGCTCGAAATACACTTCACTGTCTCGCTTCAAAGTTCGAGGCGCTGTCACGGCGGTGGCCGTAATAGCGATTCTTTCGGGTGCCGCTTTTATATTGCGTGATGGCATAGTTGCCCTTTTCGGCGGCGCTGAAAGTGAAATCATCGCGGCAGAGGACGGGCTGCCTTCTCTCGTTGTGTTGCCCTTTGAAAACCTCGGGCTGCCAGACGCGGAACGCTACATCGCAGATGGGCTCACAGACGATCTGATTACAGATTTCTCGAAAGTCGCCGGGCTGATGGTGATCGGCAGCAACACCGCGTTTTCCTATCGGGACCGGACAATCGACAGCAGGGCTATCGGTCGCGAGTTGGGGGTGGGCTATGTTCTCGAAGGCAGCGTGCGCAGAGCGGGAACTCGGCTTTTGGTCAACGCGCGGCTGACAGATGTGAACAGCGGGCAAACAGTATGGGCCGAGCGGTTGGAGCGAGACGAAGCTGATATTTTCTCCATGGAAGCTGGCCTGATAAACGAGATCATTGATCAACTTGGTGTGGATGTGAGTGTGTCCGAAAAGGAGCGGATCGAACGCCTACCTACAACGGATCTGGAAGCATATGACTTCTTTCTCAGAGCCGAAGAAGCCGCTCGCAGCGGCTTTCGGCCCGGGCTGCGCGAAGCGTTGAGCCTCTATTCGGACGCAACCGCAATCGACCCGACTTTTGCCAGGGCATTCGCGGCACAGGCCCGCACCGAGGCATTGATCATGCGCCGTAACTATGACGATGTGCTGCCCTTTCCGGTCGCCCGGAAACGCGCCTACGAACATGCCGGTCGTGCCTTAGAAATTGATCCCGATGCGGCGATGCCTTTTGCCGTATTAAGCGAGTTGCAGACTGTGGATCGAAGGTATGAGGAAGCGATGCGCTCGGCGCAGCTTTCTGTCGAGAAGGCCCCAGGTGAAGCATCTGCCTATCTTGCGCTGAGCTTTGCGCAAACATTCTACGGCCGACATGAAGAGGCGATCGAGAATTTCGAAACGGCTCTGCGTCTCAACCCACTATTGCCGGGCTATGCACGTCAGATCGCAAGCTTGTCCTATATTCTGACGGGGCGTCCCCAACGTGCCGTCGAAATCCTTGAGGAGATAAAAGGCAATTCTCAAGGTATTGAGGACTACTTTAACATCCTCGCGGCCGCCTATGGAGAGGCTGGCCAGACGCAAAAGGCGCAAGCAACTGCAGACGAGGTGGCCGAATTTGCTCCGCATACTTCGGCGCAACTCTACAAGGTCTTGTTTGCGCATTTTCGGAAGCAGGAAGAACTCGATCGGATCATTGATGCAATGTTGACTGCGGGCGTGCAGGAATGGCCCTTCGACTTTCAACCTGGCGCTCGCGAAAAGCTATCTGCCGACGCGGTTACCGCTCTGATCGACGGCAACGTATGGCAGGGAAACTTCGAAGGCCGCGGACCCGGCTTGATGCAGATTTCAGAGAACGGAAGTATGGCCTTGCGCGCATCCACATTGTTTGTCACTGGATCGGCATTTGTGAAAGACGACACATTGTGCTTACAACAACCCGGTCTTTCGCTTGGTCGCCCGGCTTGTGGCATGGTCTACAAAAATGCCGAAGAAGAGGTCGGGGCGAGCGAGCCTTACAGCTACATCAACCCGCATATTCTGTTTCACTTTAGCCCTGGCGAATAACCATCATCCGAGGTGCGCGTCAGTTGGAGTAATCCTTGGCTGCCAGCGGCTTGGTCTTCTCCCAATTCGCATCCGCCTTGGCGATCACCGCTTCCCCTTCTGGGTGGTCAAGCATTTCTGCTCCGGTCGGATCCGATATAAAGTAAAGCTTCCCATCGATGATCCGCCAGGAATTTACTGGGTCGATGTTTTCGGACGCGTTGGCCCCAAGGCCGACACCCAATGTGCAATACCCGCCGTATTGCGGAGCGTATTTGGTTGGGTCAGACTTAAACAGTTCGCGGTTCTCTGCGCTGTTGAAGTGCCATGGCGTGCCAAGCCAATCATATGCGAACTCACTTGATCCCTTTACCGCACGGCTTTCGGTGAAATAGGCAACAGTATCATAACCCTTGATTGCAACATCGCCGAAAGGCCCAGTGTTGATGGGCTCATCCGCCAGCACATTCGTGGTCATGCCTGCAATAAACAGCCCGCTCATCAGAAGTCGAAAGTTCATTTTTTTTTGACCTTACCTCATGTGCCTGCCTCCAAACACAGGCGGTGAAATTCCGGGCCGAAGGCATCTGGCGGGGGGCAAGTGGCTCCTTTCTGCTTCAGCAGCCCAACGATATCATAGTGTTTACGGAACATCGTTCGGATTAGAACCGAAAAGCCATCGTTATCGAGTGTCACAATATCCGCACCGTTGTCGAGCAGTAGCTCGATCATCTCGATATGACCCTCATCGGCCGCCATGAAGATGGGTGACTTTTCGGCCCTGTTGATGCGTCCATTCACGTCTGCGCCTTTGGCGAGAAGCAGCTGCGCTGTCTCAATCTTACCGCCGAAGGCAGCCGCGTGAAGTGGAGTAAAACCGCTGTGGTTACGCGCCATCACGTCAGCCCCTGCTTCGATCAGAGCCGCAGCGGTTTCGGTGTTTCCAGCCAACGCAGCAGCAATCAAGGGCGTAGCCTTGTTCGGCCCCCGCTCATCAACCGAGGTACCGCTTTCCAACAGAGCCTTAACGGTCGCTGTATCACCCTGCTTTGCGGCATCGAATAACTGACCTGCTTGAGCGGGCCCAAGTATAAAGAATGCCGTTGTAAAGATGGCAATAATCCAACGCATGGATCTACCTCCCCTGTTTGAAGTCTACAATGAGCCGCTGTTGCGCGCAACGACGGCTTATTCGCTGCGGTGTTGAAGACGGTTTCGATCGAGTGGGTTTAGTCCATGCAGCGGCCCCAGAGACAACGAGTGTTTTGTCCGCGATGGAGACGTAGGCCTCCGAATTTCGCCGCAGCCAGCATGAATGTCCGGTCTTTAATCTGCGCGGCGACGCTCCGGTTAACGAGAAGTAATGCCGCAGCGGCGAGGTCTACTGGTCGAGAAGGTCTGCTTTGGCTCGAAGCAACCATTAGCTACGGATTGCACAAATGTCCGCTTAGGGTGGGACAACACGCTTGGGTAGCGTATGGGTGACACAAACCTCCGTTGTTGAGTGTGGCGGCGTGTGGTCGGATGTGGCGGTTTGCACGTCAGAAACGCAACCAAGCCAAGAAGTTAATGTTGCTGGATGAGGCGGCTTGTGGCGGGATGTGGGTCAAACCAGACTGATTGAAAATCCTCGTGTCGGTGGTTCGATTCCGCCCCCGGGCACCATTCAAGATCTTGATTTTTTTCAATATTCAATTTTGAACCTTTCAGGGTTTGACAGTTTTCTTGAAGGGTTTGACAACTCTTGATCTGCGTTCGTTCTCCTTTTCTAGTGCTTCCATCGTGATCCGGTTGCGGTCCGCGAGGTTGGCGGACCGGGAATAGTGACGGGCCATAGATGGGGTCTTTTGCCCCAGCAGGTCCGCAATCTGGCGTTCCTCAAGCCCTGCCTCGCGCAGTGTCGTGGCCACGGTATGCCGCAGCCCCTTGAGTGTCAGGCCAGGTTGCACAACGCCCTCAGCTTCCAGCTTTTTCTTGAAGCGGTACCAGACCGTCGAAAAGCCGTTGTAGGTCCAAGGCTTTCTGTTTGATGAGGCAAGGATGGTCACGGCGTCGTGCTTGGGCGCAGCATCCAGAGCCGCCTGCAGCGTCGGACCGATTGGAACGGCAACTTCCTGGCCCGTCTTGCCCCTGACGCCCCAAATCGTGTCGCCGTCTATCTGGCGACGGGTCAGCTTGAGCGCATCGGACGGATCAAGGCCGGTATTCATAATCAGCGCCACCGCCACTCGAACGTGCGGGGCGGCTCGATCCAGCACAACTGCGCGTTCCTCCACCGTCCAAGGCCGGTTGGCATAGGGCCGATTTTTCGGGCGCGGCTTTTCGCCGTTTTTGATTGTTAATCCGAGATCGATCTCGGGGGTTATTCCAAATGCTCAAGTATTGGTTTCAAACTTTGAAGATCGAAAAAGTACGGCTTACTGGTAGCGAACATCGGCGTTTGCCGCCCTACAGTCAGTGATGGAGTTTACCTACCTTGAATGGGGCTAAGCTCTCTTGGAACTGCTCGATGAACTCTAGCGTCACCAATGACGGTTGCTTCAAAATCGGACGCACAAGGGAAAGCGTATGTGACAAGAGCGGTTTGAACGGTCGGTATCTCAACCCGTTGTCTGCGTATTGGACGGCGTCCAATTCGCTGACCACGGAAATCCCAACACCCTTTACAGCTAATTCGCAAGCCGCCGCGAACTGCCAGACTTCGATGTGGGAATTGAGTTTGACGTTGGCGCTTTGAAACGCTTTTGAAAGTTTCCCAAAAAAGTCGCTGTCGCGCCTTGTGTGAATAATCTTGGCATTCGCAAGATCCGTAGGTGACACCTCGGAGAGTTCTTCCAATTCATGTCCGGTAGGAAACACGCAAACTGTACGGACATCGATGTCTCTGCTTTCGACGGCCGGATGCCCGTTAAAACTATCTGTGATTCCGAAATCATATTGCTCACCGATCATCCACTCGAGAATGCGTTCCGGTCTGTCTGGTTCGATCGTCATTGTTACACCTGGCCGATGTTCTAAAAACTCGGCGATGACGTTGGGAAGGTGACTGGTGGCGAACCCAGGCAAACATGCAATGCGGATGTGTCCCGCTTTGCGCTTCGTTATGTCCTGACTGACATCCGAGATTTGCTTCATCGATTCCAAAACACGCTCTACGCTGGGTTGCAGATAACGCACTTCCTGCGAAGGCACTAAGCGACCTTCACGGCGATCAAAAAGTTGAAAGCCAAGCGATTTTTCCAGATCAGAAAGCAGTCGGCTGACCGCAGGCTGGCTTATCCCCAGATCCGTAGCTGCAGCAGTGACCGACCCATTTGTAGAAACTGCCATGAGCGCTTCCAATTGGCGGATCCTTTTAAAGTGCCTTTTCAATGAACTTTGAAAAAAGCTCACCCTGCGAATTGATCCTAAGTTTCGCGTAAATGTTGCGTCTGTGGATGCGGACTGTGCCTGGAGAGATGCCGAGAATTGTGCCAACAGCTTCTGCCGAATGGCCCTTCAATGTGAACTCAACGACTTCTCGTTCTCGTGGCGTCAGAACGCCATCGCCAAATGCCTGGAATGCTAGATCAACGCGACGACTAACGCCATTCGCTGCGGCGCCGCGGGCCATCGTTGGAAAGTCACTCCAATGTTTGCAACAGGCTGCCCGAACGAGCGGCCATAGAGCGTGCAAATGCCGAATTTCCTTGGCGGAAAAAGGCTTCTCTGCTCGCATGAGCGAGACCACAACCATCCCAGCGCCTGGGATATCGATAAAGTAGCCAATCTCCTCTGCTAACCCAGTCCTTTTGTAATAGCTGCGATAGTATTCGCCCTGATAGAACCTGTCCGGTGCGATATCGCGCATGCGGTACAGACCCGGTGTTATTGGTTTTGTCGCGGCCAAAAAAAATGGATCAAGTACGTAGGGCCCGGCTTGGTAATCCTCAACAAAAATACGCCGTTTGCTTTTGGGGAAATCGTCGTGAAGGTCTATTGGTGCTTCGGTTCCGACATGGCCAAACACCACCGTAAAATCAAATGGTGCGACCTGCCGTAAGCCATCTGCCAAAGCACATGGAAATTCTGGGGTTCCGATCTTCTCCACGACCCTGCCGGCCTCTTCCATCCAATCGTACACACGCCACTCCAGATTTTCGAAAAGCACCTCTATACCCCAATTGTGGTATATACAGTTATTCCGAGTTATTGTTACTTTTTCCTTGTTTGAGTGGTATGCCAACAAATGCCAAAAAATCAAGCAAAAGGAAAACGGCAGTATATGAGCTTTGACATGAGCGTTACCATGCAGACGATTGCGGAACTCCGAGGAGTGACCAAGACCTTCGGGAATGTGGTCGCCGCCAAAGACCTGAATCTTTCCATTGGGAAAGGAGAGTTCCTGTCGTTCTTAGGCCCATCTGGTTGCGGCAAAACCACTGCGCTTAGAATGTTGGCAGGTTTCGAGAAGCCAACCGAAGGTCAGGTGTTGCTCGATGGAGAAGTCGTCAACGACTTAGATGCGCACCATCGCCCGGTCAACATGGTGTTTCAGCACTATGCTCTTTTCCCTCACCTAAGCGTGTTCGACAACATCGCGTACGGCCTGCGCCAACAACGACCACGCGTAGACAAACAAACAATCGCGACAAAGGTTGAGCAAGCGCTGGAAACTGTCCGTCTTGGTGGGTTTGGCCCACGTCGCATCTGGGAGATGTCTGGTGGTCAGCAGCAACGCGTCGCTTTGGCGCGTGCGATCGTAAACGAGCCCAAGCTTTTGCTGCTTGATGAACCAATGGCTGCTCTGGATCGAAAGCTTCGAAAAGAAATGCAGTTTGAACTGCAGAACCTGCAACGACAACTGGGAATAACTTTTGTCCTCGTCACGCACGACCAAGAAGAAGCGCTTTCAATGTCTGACCGAATTTGTGTGATGGAAGGCGGCAGTATTGTGCAGGTTGGCAGCCCACGCGAACTCTACGACATGCCCCGCAGCCGATACGTGGCTGGATTTGTAGGTACCTCAAATTTCTTCGATGCAACTGTGACTGACTCAGCAGCCGACCAAATCACTGTGCGTTTAGCGAGTGGCCAAAAGGTGCACGGAACTCCGGAAATTCCAATAGATGCAGGGCAGGAAGTGTGCGTTAGTATCCGTCCTGAACAGATCACGCTGACCCGCGCGCTACCCACAGCTGAAATCGCTCTGCCAGTTACCATTCAAAATCGGATCTTCCTTGGGGAGCACACAGAATACCTTGCGCGCAACGAAGCACTGGGTGATTTCCACGTACTTGTGCCAAGGCAAGCGGAATTGAACGAGGGGACGTTCAATGCAGGA
Source organism: Ruegeria sp. BK1 (assembly GCF_056535645.1). NCBI lineage: Bacteria > Pseudomonadati > Pseudomonadota > Alphaproteobacteria > Rhodobacterales > Roseobacteraceae > Ruegeria > Ruegeria sp. BK1. The sequence goes on from NZ_JBQFIS010000001.1 coordinate 3,668,809, forward strand.
GAGCAGGCCTTTGTTTCATGGGGCGAAGGCGCACTGCTGATCCTGGAAAAATAACAAATCCCGCAATCCAACAACAGAGAGGTTCACAATGACCAAGGATAATGGGACTATTTCCAAGCAAAAGTTCATGGAAGAGCTTCGCCGGTACCAAAAGGGTTCGGTTACACGGCGACATTTCTTAGGCGTGACAGGTCTTGGGGTGGCAACGGCCGTTCTGGGCACGGCCATTCCTGGGTTGCGTCCACGCCCGGCATTTGCTGCCGGGGACATTGGCGACCGAGTGATCCTCGCCACATGGCCGAACTACCATGATGAGATGAACTTCGAAGCCTTCACGGAAGCCACTGGCGCCCATGTTCAGGTCAATGTTTTTGGCTCGAACGAAGAGATGTTGGCAAAACTACAGGCTGGAGGGTCTGGCTGGGACGTTTTCGTTCCAACCAACTACACGATCACTACGTATGTGGGTGAAGATCTGATCATCCCGCTCGATACGTCCAAATTGCCAAACTACGACGCAGGTTCATTCGAACAGCGCTTTTCCGATGCCGGTTCTGTCGATGGCCAGCTTTACGCGGTGCCAAAAAACTGGGGCACGACTGGCTTTGCAGTGAACACCAGCAAGCTTGACGGCGCTCCGACTCCAACCACATGGAAAGAGTTCTGGGACCTTACTATGGAAGGTTACTCAGGCCGGACAATGGTGCATGATTACCAACTCACCACTATCGGTAATGCCCTGAAATACTTCGGCTACTCCTTCAACTCGGTCGATGAGAAGGAACTGGCGGATGCCGAGAAATTGTTGCTGGATGCCAAACCGCATCTGTTTGCAATCTCGTCGGATTATCAGCCACCGATGCGTAACGGTGACGCCTGGATGACGATGTGCTGGACAGGTGACGGCAAGCAGATGAATGTCGACATGCCTGAAATCGCCTACGTTCTGGGAACTGAGGGCGGTGAACTCTGGTCCGACTACTACGCTATTCCTAAGGGCGCACCCCATATGGATGCCGCTTATGCCTTGATCGACTTCCTGCTGAACCCGGAAGTTAATGCGAAAGAAGTCCTCGCTCACGGCTATCCATCGGCTGATGCTCGCACCAATGCGTTGCTGCCGAAGGAATTGCTGGAAGATCCGATCCTTTATCCGGCAGCTGACCTTCTGAATGCACTCGAGTTCGGCGCGGCGGCTACACTAACCGATCCAAACCGTGCCGAGTTGCTCGCCCGCTTCAAGTCGGCCTAAGCGGCAAGGCCGCAATATCGGAAAAGACGAGGACAATATGACCGAACGAGGCAGAAAAGCACTGTTGCTGGCACCGGCAGGAATATGGCTTTTGGTAATGCTTGCCCTTCCACTACTGGTCGTCTTCGTCTTTTCCTTTGGCGAACGGGGTGCCGCCGGAGGCTACGTTCCAGCGTTCACGTTGGAACAATATGCCAACCTTCCTGCGCGCTGGACGGCGTTTAAGAACACTTTGATCCTTGCACCTCTGGGGACTATCGCTGCGTTGGTAATTGCCTACCCGCTCGCCTACTTTCTTGCGGTGCGTTGTTCACCAAAGTGGAGAACTTCGCTGTTGATCCTAGTGATCGTGCCGTTCTGGACATCGATCCTGATCCGGTCATACGCTTGGATTTTCATCCTTGGGGGGCGTGGCTTGCCCGCTTTACTGGAGTCGATCGGCATAGATGATATCCGCCTGATAAATACGCCGTTCGCTGTGCTTGTCGGTATTGTCTATGGGTATCTACCTTTGATGGTTTTCCCGATTTTTGTAAGTTTGGACAAACTGGATAAACGCCTTCTGGAAGCATCGGCTGATCTCGGATCTACCCCATGGCGTACGTTCCGTCAGGTGACACTTCCTTTGTCGGTACCTGGTATCGCAACTGGCTGCATGCTGGTCTTCATCTTGCTGATGGGCGAATTTCTGATCCCAGCGATCTTGGGCGGCGGAAAGGTCTTTTTCGTCGGAAATGCGTTAGTGGACCTGTTCCTGCAGTCTCGGAACTGGGCGTATGGATCGGCGGTCGCAATGACCTTGGTTGTCGTAATGCTTGTCACTGTCTCAATTTACATGAAATTCATCTCGCGCCTGGGTGGCCAGCGCGAAGATGTCTCGCTGATGTGAGGATCCGATGCGCTTATACGCAATTTGCGTCTACCTTTTTCTATATATTCCAATCGGCATCATCGCGCTTTTCAGCTTCAATGCCGGGCGACACGCAAGCCAGTTCATGGGTTTCTCGACCCAATGGTATGGCAAGGCGCTCAACAACCCATTTGTTATGGACGCGCTCGAGACCAGTCTGCTTGCGGCATTCATAACTGCTTGCCTTGCATCAACTCTCGGAACCATGGCGGCCATCGCTTTACAAGGGGTTAAGGGATGGCTCCGAACTTTGTTCGATGGGATGATTTACGTTGCGATAATGATACCCGGTATCGTCATCGGTATCGCGACACTCATTGCCCTAGTTACCGTATTCGGCTGGCTAAACCCGCTTCTCGCGAGCCTATGGCCCGATGGAGCAAATCCCCCGCAACTTTCCATGGGGATGCCCACGCTTGTCGCCGCACACACCATGTTCACAATGGCGCTGGTCATAATCATCGTACGTGCAAGGCTATCGGGTATGGACCGTGCCCTGATGGAAGCTTCGGCGGACCTCTTTGCGACGCCCTGGGGCACCTTTCGGCAGGTGACACTGCCGTTGATAGCACCGGCAATTTTGGCGGGCTTCCTGCTCAGCTTCACTTTCTCATTTGATGATTTCATCATCGCGTTTTTCGTAGCTGGCTCAGAAACAACCCTGCCAATCTACATATTCTCATCCATCCGGCGTGGCGTAACGCCCGAGATCAATGCCATCGGCACTATGGTTATGGGCGCGTCGCTCTTGTTGCTCGTTGCAGCACAACTGCTTTTGCGCCAAGGCGCCTCAAAATCGAATAGTTAAATAAAGGAGCCTAGTGACATGCGGCTTGCAGGTAAAGTCGCGCTCGTGACGGGCGCGGGATCAGGAATTGGTCGGGCGGGTTCAATGGCGATGGCACAAGAGGGTGCGCATGTAATGGTAACGGATCGCGATGCAACACTTGCTGAAGCCACAGTGGCCGCGATCGTTGCGCAGGGAAATCAAGCATCTGCCATACAGCTTGATGTAACCGATGACGATGCCCTTACCAAAACCATAGACGAAGCAGTAAAAAACTTCGGTCGGCTCGACGTGTTGCACTCTCATGCTGGGTTGCAGATCGAAGGAACGCTGGAAGAAGTAGAACCAGATGGAATGGATGCTTCTTGGGCATTGAATGTCCGCGCTCACTTCATTGCCGCGCGTGCGGCCGTCCCCCATATGAAATCACAAGGTGGAGGCAGCGTGATCGTCACGGCCTCCAATTCTGGGGTTCAATACGACCGGGGTATGATTGCATATGCGACTACAAAGCACGCAGCTGTTGCGATGGTCCGGCAGATGGCAGCCGACTACGCTGTCCACGCAATCCGTTTTAATGCCCTTTGTCCAGGATTTGTAGACACCCCTTTCAATGCAGGCTTCGAAAAGCAGATGGGTGGCCGTGCCAAACTGGAAAGCTACATCGAGCAGGCGATCCCTATGAGTCGGTGGGCGACAGTTGAAGAGATTGGCCACGGGATCGTCTATTTAGCTTCAGATGAATCCGCTTTTATGACGGGGCAGGCCTTGGTTATCGATGGCGGTGAATGCATTTAGTGATGGGTTAGACCGCTGAAGAGAATGTCTATCGCCGCACTTCATTTTTTGCGAGCGCGTTTAAGTTCGCTTTGGGCTCGAAGCGGTCGCTCGTAGAGTTTGGGCGAATTTCTGCTCTGCGGACCAAACAGACGTCGCCACCGTCGAATAAGCGTTCTCCGCTCAATCACTCTAAAATGCGTGTGTGCTATCCGGCGGAAATCTGATGCTCGAGCACTTCAGTCTTCGGTGACACTGACCGACAAACATCATTGAAACTGCGTAGCGGTGTGGCAACGTTTGGCAATCCTGCAAAACTGTGTGCTGAATTGCAGACTTCCACCATGAATCCCGTTAGGAGAAGACATGCTAACTAAACTTCTTGTTTCTGCATTTTTCTTGATTATGCCTGCGTTCAGTTTTGCTCAAACAGCTGAGCGCAGCGTGACCATCGAAGCCGATGCGACAGTTAAGTCGGTTGACCCGGACACTCGGCTTATAGTGCTGCAAAACTCAGAGACAGGCGAAGAAGAGACCATTGTTGCAGGAGCGGAAGTCGTAAACTTCGACCAAATTGAAGAAGGCGACAAGGTCAAAGCGGTTTACACACTGGGGGTAGCTGCAAATATGGCATTCCCTGGCGAGGTCGACAGTATGGTTGAATTGGAAGGCCGGGCGGCAGAGGGATCAACACCGGGCGTAGCCGCTGGAACGATGGTCACGTTAATTCTGACTTTTGTTTCCTTCGACGCCGCGAATTCAATCGCTACTGTGACGGACAGCAGCGGCACAGAACAAATGATCGAGGTTGAAACAGAAGTTGGCCGTGAGTTTGTTGAGCAACTTAGCCCGGGAGACAGAGTAGCTGTAAGATTCACGGAAGGTCTTACTGTGGGAATTGTCGAAGAATAGGTGTCCACAGCGCGGCTTCATCAGGCGTATCTTGTGATTGTTATATCGCCACCCATGAAACAACTCGTCCCACCGCTTCCGGCGCCCCAAAGCTCTTAGCATTATTGGTTCAATCTGGGCGTCGAAGGGCGGCGAAAATCAGCCTTCCCAAAAGGGGATGAGGCATAGGTCATACATTGGTCTCTGCCTACTTACCGACAAGCCGACCTTGGCTCGTGGTTCAGCAATGGTCGCTTTGGGCTTGACGTGGATATTCATAGGATTCCGTTCAATGTCTGCTAAGCGGACACACTTGCCCAAAGCGCAAGTAATAGATCCGATTATTCTTTTGCGCAGCCTCAAGACCGGGCGCCGCGCGCTCTGGCGCGCGCCGGAGCTGCGCTTCCTCCGCTGAACCCGTTCTGAGGTCACGCACCGGAATCTGCTCTTGCGGCAAATTGCGAGTTACGTATTTGCGGGCGGCTGGTAGTGTTTATCGTGCGCGTTTTCCATTTAAGGGTAAACCAATCGATAACGGAGGTAACAATTATGAAGCCACGCAAGCTACTGGCCCTTCTTGTCGCAGTGACAGCTGCACTTGGCCTGTCTTCCGTCGCGGCTATCGCGCAGTCGGCGGACAAACCGAACATCCTCGTCATATGGGGCGACGATGTCGGTGTCGCGAACATCTCGGCCTATACACGCGGCCTGATGGGCTACCAGACCCCAAACATCGACCGTGTCGCGAATGAGGGCATGATGTTCACCGACTATTACGGGGAGCAGTCCTGCACCGCCGGCCGGTCGTCCTACATCATGGGGCAGTCTGTATTCCGCACCGGACTTTCCAAGGTCGGCTTGCCAGGCGCCGAGCTTGGCATGCGCGAGGAAGACCCGACCATCGCCGGCCTCCTCAAGGCAGAGGGGTACGTGACGGGCCAGTTCGGCAAGAACCACCTTGGCGACCGGGACGAGCATCTGCCGACAAACCATGGCTTTGACGAGTTTTTTGGCAATCTCTACCATCTGAACGCTGAGGAAGAGCCTGAGAACTCGGATTATCCGGGCGACGCGGTTCTTGAGAACGGCCAGACGTTCCGCGAAGCTTTTGGCCCGCGCGGTGTGATCAAGTCGACGGCAGACGGCGAAATCGGAGATACTGGGCCGCTCACCAAGAAGCGGATGGAAACTGTTGACGAGGAGACCATTGCAGCGGCCATTGACTTCATCAAGCGCGCGCATGATCAGGGCCAGCCCTTCTACGTCTGGTGGAGCGGCACGCGAATGCACTTCCGCACGCATCTCAAGGACGGGATGCTGGAGCAAGCCAGCGAAATCGCCGGCCGCCGCCTCGACGAATACAGCGCAGCCATGATCGAGCATGACATGCATGTCGGAAAACTATTGGACTTATTGGACGAACTCGGCATCACGGACAACACGATCGTTCACTACTCGACCGATAACGGCCCGCACTACAACACGTGGCCGGATGCCGCCGCGACCCCGTTCTTCGGCGAGAAGAATACCAACTGGGAAGGCGGCTGGCGGGTGCCCTCGATGGTGCGCTGGCCCGGCAAGATTGCAGCAGGCTCGATCACCAACGAGATCGTGCACCACATGGACTGGCTGCCCACCTTCCTGGCCGCCGCGGGACGCCCCAACATCAAGGAAGAGTTGAAAGAAGGCGGTGTGCAGGCAATAGGTCGCGAATATAAGGTGCATCTTGATGGCTACGACATCTTGCCGCTTCTGACAGGGCAGACCGACAAAAGCGATCGTCGGGAGATCTTCTACTTCTCGGACGACGGCGACCTGACGGCGCTGCGTTACGGCGACTGGAAGTTCATCTTCATGGAACAGGAACGCTACACCACGCTTCGCGCTTGGCAGGAGCCCTTCACCCCCCTGCGTGTGCCGCTGATCTTCAACCTGCGGCGCGATCCGTTCGAGCGGTCCTACCGGACGTCGAACAGCTACTATGACTGGATGATTGACCGCGTGTTCTTCTTGGTGCCTGCGCAGCAATACGTGGCAAACTTCCTGGCCACCTTCCAGGAATTCCCGCCACGCCAGAAGGCGGCGAGCTTCTCGCTCGATCAGGTGATCGAACAGATGACCTCCGTAGTCGGCGACTGACCGAACCGAACCGGAACGTTTCTTGCCGGCGCCCCGCAAGGGCGCCGGTTATCAGACGGAACCGGTTGAGACTGAAGAGAGCGCAGAGGTTCATCCTGCCGAAAAAGAATACGTGAAATCATGGCAATCTCGCGCTGGACACCGATATTTACTGGGCCTCGCTGACGACGTCAGCGATGTCACAGGTGCCTGAATATGCGGGTTTGGACCAATGCGTCGCCGGTCACACCGAGATCGCCGAAGCCAATCAACTGGTTGAAAAACATATTGCTCGCAGTTTCTGCTTTGGGCTCAAAGCAGCTATTCGCAACACTCGGCTTGAATGACTGCTACGCGGACAAAGCTGACTATGTCTTTATGGCCGCCCCGGCTTGGCCTAAACTAACAGGACCTCAGAAATGGAGATCTCGGAAAGGTTATGCCATGACACGCTTCAAAAGGAACTGGACGTGCGAAGGTCATATTTTTCGAAGCAGTTTTCTGGCCGTCGACGCGACGTTCCGACATGAGAGATACGATCAGCCCCTCACCAGAACTGGCCGCTATAGTGGCACGATGGATCAACGCCTACGGTCGGGGCGATGGGGAGACGGTGGCAAATCTTTTTTCTGATGACGCTGCCCTGTCATACTTTGGCTCAGCACACGGCGAAGCCTGGAAGGGCGATGCGCTGCGTCGCGGTATGGAGCAATACATCGGTGAGGTTCCACGGTTCAAGTGGCACCCAAAAGACCTGAGAGGATTTGAATGCGGATCACTCGGTTGGGTCGAATGGGAAGCAAGCATTGAGGGTATTGAAACAGGACAGATCGCGCACCTACGCTCTACGGTCATTCTGAAACTCGACAAAGGATCCTGGAAGATTGTGCACGTTCACAATTCCCTACCGGTCAACAACGTAGAGGGATTTGGGTATGAGGCCAGAGGCTTTGAGGAACTGCTTGATGCCGCCCTCTCTACACCCCACGAACTCGGCCAAAGTGGTATAGCGACCATCATGTTCACCGATATCGCGGACAGCATAAAAATCGCTGAGGCTATAGGCGATACGCTTTGGAGCGACGCCCTCGGAAGACATCTGCGACTTGTCGAAACGCAGATCGTCGGGAGTGGTGGACGTACGGTGAAATCACTGGGAGACGGGGTGATGTCGTCTTTTGCTTCCGCAAGGGCAGCATTGCTGGCAGCTCAAAATATTCAACAGGCGAACGCGGCGGAAACAAACGAGCCAAAGTTGCGGGTTCGCATCGGCTTGCATACCGGCGAAGTGATAACTTCTGATGCTGATCACTTCGGGACCGTTGTCAACAAAGCAGCACGTATAGCCGCCCTGGCAGCACCAAGTGACATCCGCGTCTCGGATGCCACACGGATCATGGTGGGCGGATCACAGGAGTTTCAGTTTGCCGAGCAAATGACTGTTCCGCTTAAAGGTCTCGAAGGAGAGCATACAATTTTCAAACTCAACTGGCTTGAGACAACTTGAGACCGTAGGCATGAAAACAGAAATCCCAATGCAACGAATAATGTACTCGAGTGAGGTCCCAATCTAGACACCCAAAGCTTATGTTAACATGCAATTTGATAGCCTAATCGGGAAGCCGGTTTGCAAAGCGGAGCGGCGCCAACATGACTTCTGAAAGCAAAATAACTTATCTTTCTGACGAAGACTTGGAAGGTTTAGGGATCCAACCTTCGGAAGTTGCCGACGCGATTGAATCTGCGCTGATAGCCAAGGCAAGTAAGCAGCTTCATACGTCCCCTAAGACAGCCATTTTGCCCGGGGATGGACGGTACGCAATGTCGACCTTGGCAGTAGGAGATGATGGGTTCATCGTGACCAAACAGGTAACGGTGTGTCCGAACAATCCGGCAAAAGGGCTCCCTGCGATTAACGGCGCTATCATGGTAATGGACGGGCAAACCGGGGTTCTCCGGGCAGTCTTAGGGGCAAATTGGGTAACGGCTGTTAGAACAGCGGCGCTGTCAGTCGTCGCCGCGCGTCGACTTGCTGATCCCAATGCTGAGACAGTGGCTTTTGTTGGGGCCGGCGTGCAAGCTCACTCCCATTTGCTTGCGTTCTCCGAAGTTTTCCCCTTGAAAAGCATTCGTGTGTTCGGACGTGGCAAAGCGAATGTCGACAAGCTTTGTCGCCGGGCTCGGGACATGGACCTCGAGGCCCAAACAGCCACCAGTGCCAAGGACGCCTTGCGTGATGCCGATCTGGTAGTGACATCAATAACTTTGGACTATTCCATCGAACCTTTTCTGGATGCCCGATGGCTAAAGCCGACTGCCTTCGCCGCCATTACAGATGCCTGCATTCCGTGGCTTCCAGAGGGTATGACCGCTTTCAAAACTGTTATTGTTGACGACCGAAAACAGGAATCTGAAAGCGACAAACCAATGCTGCCATATCAGCGGGTAACAGGGGACTTGACGGAAATTGTCTCGGGAGCAGTCGATACCACTTTAAGCGAGAAACCGGCTGCATTCGCTTTCAGAGGGATTTCTTTGGGAGATTACGCAACAGCGGTACTCGCAGTTCGTCGGGCCGCCGAGGTACGAGCTCGGCAAAAGTAGGAATCTTTCGGCTTTGGGCTCGAAGAGGACGTTCGCCGCACTTTACAGGAGTGACTGCTTACTTCGCACAAGCAGTCACATGGGAGTGATGACGCCCCAGCTACTGACCTGAGCCCGGCGATCCGGGCGGGAGCTTCAACTCAATCGACAACGATGGTGACGCTCGTCTCGGCTCAGAAGCCCAGTGGATGGTCAACACTCATGCGACAATCGCCAGTCACGAAAAGCGGGCGACTCTTGCCGCCCGCTCAATCTTCACACGTCGATCTTTTCTGCGATACTCAGCGCGTCTTCTAATTCAACGCCAAGATATCGAACTGTGCTGTCAACCTTGGTGTGGCCAAGCAAAAGCTGCACCGCGCGTAGATTGCCTGTTTTCCGGTAGATCAGTGCCGCTTTTGTGCGTCTCAGCGAATGCGTGCCGTAAACGCTCGGCTCCAAACCAATCGCCGACACCCAATCGAGGACCAGACGCGCGTACTGTCGTGTCGATATATGCGGCCTTTCGTGGAAGCGGCTTGGGAAAAGGAAAGTGCGTCCAAGCATCTCCGGGCGACATATCCAGGTCCAGACGGACTGGCGGGTATTTTCCGAGACCTCGAATTGGACCGGCCGTTTTGTTTTGCTCTGGACAACTGTCACGCGTTCGCGGACACGATCACCAGTAACAAGATCGGCTACGTTCAATCGAACGAGATCGCAGCCTCGCAGCTTGCTATCGATCGCAAGATTAAAGAGTGCCAAATCCCTGAGATTGTCCGAGAGTTCAAGCCGGGCGCGGATGGCCCAGACCTGCTTCGCGAGAAGCGGGCGTTTCTGGCCTATAAGGCGACCTTTGTTCCACGGCGGGCGCTTCGGTGTGATGGCAGGAAGTTGAATAATGGACATCGATTGTCCTCCATCCTTCCCTCCCTCTCCAGGCACCGACACCATGTCGACCAACTGACTCTATCAAGGAGCAAAATGGCAGGTGTCATCAGCTTACCCGACGTTCGTGAGCAGCGCAGCGTATGACCGTTTCGAGCCCTCAGTGAACGATGCGGCGCGATCAACCGACGACGGCTATGCGCAGAAAGCGGGCTTTGCATAGTTCGGAATGCGGCCCAAGCCGGACATGAGTTTAGAGTTAAATTGTTGCGGAGGGTTTTCCAAAGCTGCCGTTCACACGCGGAGCTTCGTTCACATGGTCGGGATCTGCGCAACGCTGATTCACCCGACGTTCGAGTTAACAGAAAGACGTGTCCAAGCGGAACGCCCTAATATCAAGGTCGGTTTACAACAAAGCTTGGCACTATCCCTGCCTTCATGATCGCTGCTTCAACATCATGCCCTGCGAAGAAACCGAATCCAGAGATGAGCGCGGAAGCTATGCCTGCATTTCGTGCACCTAGAATGTCGGTGTGCAGGCTGTCGCCAACCATCAGAACCCGGGACTTGTCGATGTGCCCCAGACGATTGAATGCAAGATTATAGATGTTGGCGAAAGGTTTTCCAAAGAACTGAGGGGTGACGCCTGTCCGGTCTGCTAGCCGGTGCGCGTAAAGACCGGGTTCTTTGGAGAAACCATACTCGCGCGGAGCGACAATGTCAGGATTGCCGACCAATACCGGGCGGGGACGTTGCAGCAAAGCGGCCTCTAACATGGCTTGTCGCGCTTCATTCCAAACAGCTGACCCAATCATCAAAAATCCGTCGACGGTTTCGTAGGGCTTCGGGTCATCCTCCAGGTAGGATAGCTTCAACTCCTCCAGATCGCGAAGGCCGGCACTTGGAGTTGCCATCAATCCCCAATGCAACTCATTTTGGCCGTTTAGCTCAGACAACAACGTGGCCCGACTGGTGATCACGTCTTGTGGCGCGAAGTTGTAGCCAAGCCCATAGTATTTCTCCATAAGAGTTGTGTGGGGAAACCCTGCAGCATTCGATACGACCAGAACACGTTTGCCGGCGGCTGTCAGCGACCTGACCCGATCTGGTGTTTCTGGGATTGCCGTATCACCAATATTGAGAACCCCGAAGGCATCGAGGAGGAACACGTCAAACTCGTGAGCTATGTCCTCTAGCGTGTCCGCCTGACGATAGCTCACTTCAGTTGATCTGGGTTGCGGAAGGCGATGTCTTACAGCCTCGTAGGCGTCAAAAGCCTCTTGCGCAGAGAAACCGGTCAAATGATGGCCCCTCTTACTTTCGCCGAAACCCATTCGCTGATCATAACCGCGACCAGAATTACAATCAGGATCAGACTAACTTGCGGCCAAGCCAGTACGTTGAGCGAGGCCGACAATTGCAACCCGATACCCCCGGCTCCAACCAGCCCGAGCACCGTGGATTCGCGGATGTTGATATCCCAACGGAAGACGGCAATGCCCGCGAAAGCGGGTAGGATTTGCGGTACGATCCCATAGGCCATGACCTGCCAGCGTGAAGCACCGGTTGCCGTGATTGCTTCGACCTGCGTGTGATCAATTTCCTCGATCGCTTCGTAAAGAAGTTTTGCGCAAAACCCGATTGAACGAATGGCGATTGCTATGACACCAGCAAATACGCCGGGACCAATAATCGCGATCAAAAGAAGCGCCCAGATCAACGAGTTTATAGAGCGGGTCGAGACAATGACCAACAAGGCAATCGGACGGATGAACAAGGCCGATGGTGTGGTGTTGCGGGCCGCCAAAAAGGCAACTGGCACTGCCATGCACAGTGCAATTATGGTCCCCAAGGTAGCAATGTTTAGCGTGTCCCAAATCGGGCGACCTAACTGGGTGATGTAATCCCATTTAGGAGGCGTTGCACGGGTCCAAATATCGTTGGCGATGCGGGGCGCATCCCAGACGAAAAACCAAGTCGTCGATTCCGAGATCAGCTGCCAGCAGTAAACAAAGATTGCCACGCCCAGCAACCAACCGAACCAACGGACCAAGCTCTGACCCGTTGTCCGGCGACGCCAGATTTGCGCATCGTCGCGTTCAAGTATCGGCATTACTGAACCCTCGCTCGAATAATTCCCGAAAGGTATTCAAGTGCCATCACGATGCCGATGATAAGAATGAGAATGGCTGCCGCAGTGTCGTATTCATAGCGGTCGAATGCGGTGTTCAAAGTTGCACCAATTCCACCAGCCCCCACGAGCCCGAGGATCGCGCTTTCTCTGAAATTGATGTCGATCCGATACATGGAAAGGCCCACAAGTCGCGGCATAACCTGGGGCTGAACTCCATAGTTGATCCATTGTGGCCAACGCGCTCCAGAGGCCTTAATCGCCTCGGCCTGAACCTTGTCCATGGCTTCGATATCTTCGGCCAGAAGTTTTGAGAGAAATCCGATTGTGGCGAAAGAAAGCGTCAGAAATCCGGCCAGCGGGCCAAAGCCAAAGATAGCCACAAGCAAAATGGCAACGATAATCTCTTGCAATGCCCGACTTATCGCGACAATGCCTCGGCAAATCATGTAGATTGGCAATGGCGCGATGTTGCGGGCAGCCCCCAACCCAATCGGGATCGAAATCAGGATGCCCACGACCGACGCGGCCACGGTCATCACGATACTTTCCAGAAGGCCGCTCCAAATATCGGTCCACCGTGAAATGAAGTCTGGGCTGGTGAACGCAAGCACAAACGCCCAACCCCGATCCAACCCTTCATAGACACGACCCCAATCAACTTCGATGGTCATGAACGCCGCGATCAGGTAGGCGAAAAAGCCAAGGAGCAATGTCCAGCGGAGTAATGGATTTTTGACAAAGGCAGGCTTACGCCAGCCTTTTCCCAGCATGTCGTCTAACTCTCGATGGCTCATTCTGCAGCCTCGACATCGTCATCTTCGTCAACTTTTTCGATGGTTGCTTCCCAGTCTTCTTCCCCATAAATCTCGGTCAGCTTCTCAGGGGTAAGGCCTGTAGGAAGCCCATCATACACAATTTCGCCGAATCGGAGTCCTACGACACGGGGAACAAACATCTGAGCGAGCGCCACGTCATGGATATTGATAATGGCTGCCAATCCGCGTTCCTGACATAACTCGGTGATGAGACGCATAATTTGACGGCTGGTCTTTGGGTCCAGCGATGCAGTTGGTTCATCGACCAACAGCAGCTTTGGGTTCTGTATCAGTGCCCGGCAGATGCCGACCCTTTGGCGCTGACCGCCAGAGAGTTCGTCCGCCCGTTTATCCGCCATGTGCAACAGCCCCACCCGATCGAGTAGCCGGAAGGCTTCGTCCACATCCGACTGAGGATAGCGCCGTAGAAAGCTGCGCCAGAACCCCACATAACCCAGCCTGCCGGACAATACATTTTCCATCACTGTCAGGCGTTCGACCAAGGCATATTCCTGAAAGATCATGCCCATTTCGCGGCGTGCCTTCCGTAATGCCCCCGATCCGAGTTTGGTCAGGTCCACATCATCCAAAAGGACACCGCCGCTTGTAGGTTCAACCAACCGGTTGACACAGCGGATCATCGTCGATTTGCCCGCGCCCGAGGGCCCAATCAACGCAAGAACCTGTCCTTTTGGAACCTCAAGATCGATTGCCTTCAGCGCCTGATCCCCGGTCTTGTATGTTTTCGTCAGCTTTTGAAGACGCAGCATGAAATGCCCCAGATTAGGGTGAACGGCGGGCCCATTCAGGCCCGCCGGATTAGTGAAAGGTTATTGGCAGGCGTAGGAAACGCCATTTGCTGCGTCGATTTTACGAATGACTTCCCAGAATTCCTGATAAGTCATCTCCAGGAATTGGCCTTCGTTTGATTTTGAGAACTCAGCTTCAAGTGTCGTCCCCTCCCAATCGAAATTGAAGAAGGCATTGCGGATCTTTTCCTGCAGCTCGGGTGTCAGGTTGTAGACGGTGCCAAACCCAGTGGTCGGGAAAGTCTGCGACTTATAAATCGTAATGACATCATCCTCATTGATCACGTCACGAGAGATCATCCGCGATTTAACCGAGTTCGCGATTGAGGCCGCTAAGTAGTCTTTGTTGGCAACACCTAAGATCGAGTTGTCATGTTTGCCCGAATAGACGGGCTCAAAATCGCGTTCGGGCAGAAGATCAAAGTCGCTTTTCAGGATCGCAGAAGGAGCCTTGAATCCCGAGTTCGATGTGGGGGATGTAAAAGCCAGTTGCTTTCCCTTGATATCTTCAACCTTTTCGATGCCAGAACCCGGATAGGTGATGATTTCCATCTCGTAACCAAAATTTCCGTCCTTCGAAGCCATGATTGTGAACGGGCGGAACCCTGCGCAGTTTACCGCAAGTGGGTTGGAACCGGTGTTGAATCCCGCAATATGCAGGCGCCCTGAGCGCATCGCCTCGATCTGAGCTGCGTTGTTCTGGACTGGGAAAAAGACAACGTCCTTGCCCGTTTCTGCTTTCAAATGGTCGAGAAAGTCTGACCACGCAGTTTTGTATACGGCGGGGTCTTCAACCGGCGTGTAAGCAAAGATCAAGGTGTCTGGATCTATTTGCTCGGAAGGATCTGTAGGGATATCCGCGATCAAATCCCCGTCGGCATCACAAAAACGCTCATCCAAGTCACCGCGTGGACAATCCTGCGCCGACGCTATTCCACTCATCGACATGAGTGCGATTGCAGATGCCCCAAGCAATAGTTTGATATCGATCTTCATGGTTTCCTCCCAGTCATGTGCGGTGCTTTTTGTCCGCTGTGAATCAATCATTTTATGTTTACTCGGCGACGAGAACGTCGACCTCTACGCCCTCAAAAGCGTTGCGCAATTCTCCTGTTGGTTTTTTGTCGGTGACAATGGAATCCAAGTCGTTAAGGTCTCCTACTTGAGACAAGCCTTTCCGGCCGAATTTCCCGGAATCAACAAGAAGGTGCCGTTTCTCGGCACGCGTCAGCATCACCCTCTTTACTTCCGCAAAGCCCCGCACTGTTTCTGAAGGACCTTCTGTCGACAACCCAGAGGCACCGATCATGCACCTGTCGACGTTGAAACGGGAAAGAAATTCCAGCGTCTCGGTTCCGATAGTTGCAGACTCAGTTGCCAGATATTCCCCCGGGCATAACAGGACTTGTGCGGCCCCATGGCCAAGGGTCATAGCTATGGGAATGGAATTGGTGATTACCGTGCAGGGAGTACCAATGTAAGCCAGTACACGTGCCATTTCGATTGTGGTCGAGCCGGAATCGATCATGACGGTTTCACCGCTCTGGATCAGTTCTGCCGCAATTGCACCTATCCGTTCGCGTTCCTCAACTTGATCGTTTGTTCGTTCATCCAAACCCGGATAGTGCCCTTGCGCAGCGGCTGATGCCCCCCCGTGTGCGCGCGCTATCAAGCCGTCGTTCGACAGAGCATCGAAATCTCTACGTACCGTTTCGTTGGAGACGTTGAACCGCTGTGCCAGTTCGTTGATGCGAACGTGCGGGCGCAGCTTCAGCTCCAACAATATCTGTTGGCGCCGGTCGGACTTCTTTACCCGGCTCTGGTTCTTTTCAGACATTTTGCCGCGCGTTTTTGTTTTGGACATCCGACGACCCGACTAGGCTTCTCAACCTACTTTTGTGGGCTTTCGGTCATATTGCAATATTTTTTGTTGCATAACCCTCAGAAGGTTGTGAGAATTCGAGCGAACACAAGTAATTCGAAGCGCAAAGCGAAGATGCACAGGTTGATCAAATTCAGAATACGAGCCAAGGCAAAGCGTTAACCGGCCAACCTGCCAATCAGACAGCTTCCTTTTGGTTCTTGATCGTGTGGCATTGAGGGGTGGCATGGGCGACAGCGAAACGGCAGATCAGATTGCGGCGCTTCCGATGCGCTGGGATAAGACTGGCAAATTGCGCGTTCTTATGGTCACTTCGCGGGATACCGGCCGGTGGGTTATCCCAAAAGGATGGCTAATGGACGGCAAAAAACCATGGCATGCCGCAGAAATAGAAGCTCAAGAAGAAGCAGGCGCAGTCGGCACCATATCGAAACGGCCAATCGGTCATTTTTTCTATGATAAACGATGCGAGGGGCGAAGCAGCGTTCGCTGCCGCGTTACCCTTTATCCTCTGGTCGTCGAAAAGTTGAAGCGACGCTGGAAGGAAGAAGGTGAACGAACGCGTCATTGGTTCTCACCGGCAAAGGCCGCAAAGTTAGTTCAAGAAAGAGACCTGTCAGATTTGCTGCATAATCTAGCGGACGATCCAGAAGTCAAAATTGTCATAAAGAAACTTCGAAAGGCTGCATGAGGAAGGGCATGAAAGAACCGGGAAACCCGGACGCACTAAGCTCAAAGGGAGGAAAAAATGAGGAAATTGACATCCACTGCGGTTGGATCGGTGATTGCGCTGGCTGCGTCACTGTCGGCGGCACAGGCCGATAAGCTGACACTCTATTGTTCGGCGCAAGAAGATTGGTGCCAACTCATGGCGCGAAGCTTTGAAGACGCGACGGGCATCGACGTCAACATGACCCGGAAGTCATCAGGTGAAACTTTTGCACAAATCCGCGCCGAAAGCTCGAACCCGAAAGGAGACGTTTGGTGGGGCGGTACCGGTGATCCGCATTTGCAGGCCGCCGAAGAAGGCTTGACGATGGAATACATGTCGCCAGTGCGCGACCAGCTTCACGATTGGGCGATATCCCAAGCAGAAAGCGCGGGCAACAAGACGATCGGCATCTATTCAGGCGCACTCGGTTATGGCTATAATGCCGATCTCATCGCTGCCAATAACCTACCCGAACCAGCCTGCTGGAAAGACCTGCTGAAGCCCGAATACAAGGGCCACGTTCAGATGGCGAACCCGAACTCATCAGGTACGGCCTATACCACGCTTGCGTCGATGGTGCAGATCTTTGGCGAAGATGAAGGCTTTGAGTTCATGAAAGGTCTGCATTCGAACATCAACCAATATACCAAGTCTGGTTCTGCGCCGATCAAGGCCGCCGGTCGTGGTGAGAACACCATTGGTATAGTCTTCATGCATGACGCTGTGAAGCAGGCCGTTTCAGGATTCCCGATTAAGGTCGTCGCACCGTGCGAGGGCACAGGATACGAAATTGGCTCGATGTCGATTATTGAAGGAGCCCGCAACGAAGAAGAAGCGAAAAAGTTCTATGACTGGGCACTGTCACCCGAGGCCCAGAACCTTGCTCTTCAGGTCAACGCGTTTCAGGTACCTTCGAATAAGAGCGCGGAAACTTCGGATAGCGCGCCAGACATGAGTCAGATCAAGCTGATTGACTATGACTTCAAAAAGTATGGTTCGTCAGACGAACGGAAGCGTCTGTTGCAGAAATGGGACGAAGAGGTTTCGACTCTGCCGCAGTAAATGACTGACCGGACTTCAAAAACGACCCATCCGGTCCTGATCTTCTGGATCACGGCCGGGTGGGTCGGATTCTGCCTGTTGCCTTGGTATATGGTCGACGGTGGCCTTTGGTCGTTCGAGTGGCTTTTGGACGGCTACCCATTCGATGAGGATTGTGCCCCCGCTGCGTTTCTGATTGGACAGGGTGAAAAACTATGGCTCGCTCCGCTCCTGATCGCACTCGCCCTGCCGCTTCTGGTGTTGAAGCGCCCCAAATCTGATCCACTTTACGCCAGAATACTGATCCTGTCAGGGGCGCTTGGCTTCGGCTGGCTGATCGCTCAGGGGTTCAGCATTGGCATCAGAGGCTTCAACTTCAATTGGTTGCAGGCGATGTTTGGCGAACTCGGCGACCGTCAGTTCGGAATGGGCTACGGTGCGATGATATGTGCCTCAAGTTTTCTGTTCCTGCTTACTCAGGGGATCGCGGCAAGGGGCGCCATTAACGGTGACGTCTTTGTCGTAAGCGCCATCGGTGGCGTTATTACAATTGTCACCGCTTTTGTCTTTTTTCCCATCGCGAAGATGCTATTCGCTGCCTTCATCACCGAAGAAGGCGCGTACTCCATCGCGGTATTCTTCTCGAAGTTTTTCGATGATCGACTGTGGGGTTTGGGGTGTTTTCATGGCGCGCGCTGTGGCGCCGCCTGGAATTCACTGTTCCTAGCCATCTTAGTCGGCGTCATCACCACGGTCCTGGGGCTTTGCTTTGCACTGGTCGTGACGCGCTCAGGCTTTCGCCATAAACGCGCGCTGCGGGCTCTGACCGTTCTGCCAATAATCACTCCGCCATTCGTGATCGGCCTGGCGCTGATCTTGCTTTTTGGCCTTTCTGGGTCGGTCACCCGGTTCTTTGCCGAGCTTCTCGGCACCCAGCCGACACGCTGGCTTTATGGAATGCCAGGCATCCTGATCGCGCAGACACTCGCGTTTACGCCAATCGCGTTTCTTGTTCTGATCGGTGTGGTTGAAGGCGTCTCTCCGTCGATGGAAGAAGCGGCCCAAACCCTCCGCGCCAGTAGATGGCAGACATTCAAGACGGTTTCATTGCCCCTGATGCGGCCCGGTCTTGCGAATGCATTTCTTCTGGGCTTCATCGAAAGCATGGCCGATTTCGGAAATCCGCTTGTATTGGGCGGCAATTTCGACGTGCTTTCGACCGAAATATTCTTTGCCATCGTTGGCGCTCAATACGATCAAGGCAGAGCCGCAGTTCTGGCCATGGTGCTGCTGTTCTTTACTCTTTCCGCCTTTTATGCGCAGCGTGTCTGGCTGGGGAAGAAAAGCTACACAACCGTCACCGGCAAAGGGGATGCCGGCGTTCATCCTCTGATGCCAACTGGCCTTTCAGTTCCGGTACTACTCATCGCTCTGGGCTGGGCGCTGTTCACAATTGTTGTTTATGCGATGATCATTTACGGCAGTGTCGTCGAGTTGTGGGGTGTCGATAACTCGCTAACTATCAAACACTATGTCACCGCATTCTCCGCACGTTTCGAAGAAGATAGCATTCGCTGGACCGGAGCCGCTTGGGACAGTTTCTGGACCACCATAACGATCGCGGCCATTGCTGCCCCATTGACTGCCGCCGTAGGTCTGGTGACCGCTTATCTGCTGACCAGGCAAAGTTTTGCAGGCAAGAACGCTTTCGAATTTGGAACAATGTTATCCTTCGCTATCCCCGGAACAGTGATAGGCGTCAGCTACATCCTAGCCTTCAACGTTCCGCCAATTGAAATCACGGGTACTGGTGTCATTCTCGTTGTCAGCTTTATCTTCCGTAATATGCCGGTTGGCGTTCGTGCGGGGATCGCGAGCATGTCGCAGCTTGACCGCAGCCTTGATGAATCGTCGCTGACCCTTGGTGCAAACTCGTGGCAGACGTTCCGAAACGTCATCCTGCCGCTATTGCGCCCTGCGATACTTGCTGCGCTTGTTTACAGTTTTGTCCGTGCCATGACCGCGATCTCGGCTGTCATCTTTCTGGTCAGCGCAGAATATGACATGGCGACCAGCTACATTATCGGTCGGGTCGAGAATAATGACTATGGCCTTGCGATCGCCTATTCGACGACGCTGATTTTTGTGATGCTCGCGGCGGTCGGTTTACTGCAACTACTCGTTGGCCGGGTCCAGATTGGTCGACGCACGCAACACGGAACGGAGGCATCGCGATGACCGACGCCAAAATCGGTTCCAAGGCCGCCCCGGTGCGCTTTGAGAACGTGTCGAAAGTATTCGGTAAAGACGTCGTCGCCGTCGACAACATCAACCTGCATGTCGATGCAGGAAAACTCGTCACACTGCTTGGTCCGTCAGGCTGTGGGAAAACAACGACTCTGCGCATGATTGCCGGGTTGGAAATGGCAAGCTCGGGCAAGATCCTAATTGGTGATCAGGACGTGACCAACTTGCCTGCCACCGACCGCGACGTATCCATGGTTTTCCAGTCATACGCGCTTTTCCCTCACATGAGCGTGCTGGAAAACGTGATGTATGGCCTCACATTCTCAGGCTTTGCAAAGGACGAAGCCCGCAGCCGCGCTATGCATGGATTGGAACTGGTTGGCCTGCAGGGGTTCGACAACCGTCTTCCCTCGGAACTGTCAGGGGGCCAACAACAGCGTGTTGCCGTCGCCCGCGCGCTGGTTCTTGAGCCTCAGGTTCTGTTGTTCGACGAGCCGTTGTCCAATCTCGATGCCAAGCTTCGCCGTCAGGTGCGAGAGGATATTCGGGCAATCCAGCAAGATCTTGGTTTGACAGTTGTTTACGTGACCCACGATCAGGAGGAGGCACTGGCAGTCTCTGATGAGATTGTCGTCATGCGCAACGCAGCGATCGCCCAAATGGGCACACCACGCCAGCTTTACGATGCCCCGAACGATCGTTTTGTCGCCGATTTCATAGGTGAGGCAAACCTATTGGATTGCCAAATCGTCGATATCAATGGCGACGTGGCAACGATAGAAATAGAAGGCTACCGACATACGCTGCCACGTCGCGGTTTGTCCGAAGGAAACGCAACCATTGCAGTGCGGCCCTCGCGTTTGGTTATCGGCTCAGACCAAGGCATAACAGCCAAGGTGGCGAAGGCGACCTATGTTGGCGTTCGAATGGAATATACGCTGATCGGTACATTCGGTCAGGTTTTTGCCGTACATGACGACGTCGATGCGCCGCTTGATCCCGGCGCCGAAATCAAAATGGGTTTTGCTGACAAAGGGCCCGTTCTTCTGCCGGATTAAATGCCGAAACTCATTATCATCACTCACCCCGAGGTCTCTATCGATCCGGCCGTCCCGATAACTGAGTGGGGCTTGAATGCTGTGGGCCGCAAGCGGGCTACTGAATTTGCATCCAGTGGAATCTTGTCCGCCGTCACTCAGATATGGACCAGCGACGAGCGGAAGGCCCGTGAAACAGGCGAGATTCTTGCTGCACCACGAAAGCTATCAGTGAAATGCAACTTGGATCTTGGTGAGAATGACCGCAGCGCAACCGGTTACTTGCCGCTGAAAGATTTCGAAGCCGCGGCAGATGCTTTCTTTGCTCAGCCGGAAAGTAGCTATCGCGGTTGGGAACCAGCGATCGAAGCACAGATACGCATTCTTCGGACAGTCACTAAGATTATCCGGTCGCATAATGCCGGGGATCTTGCAATTGTAACGCACGGAGCAGTGGGCACACTGCTTTGGTGCGCACTCTCGAATTGTTCGATAGACCGCAAGCACGACCAACCCTCACAAGGCCATTTCTGGCAGGCAGATTTAGCTACGCTCAAGCCTGTTTCATGTTGGGTCTCTTTGACGTAGGAGCTAAGCGTTCCAAGCGTTCTCTGCGATCTCACGCAACGTCTCGAACACATCTGGTGTCCCCACGATCACGCGCCCGCCGTCTCGGATCATCTCATCGGCGTCCTGATCCTCGACAACGCCACCCGCTTCCGAGACCAGCAATTGCCCAGCCAGACAATCCCATGCATTCATGTGCTCCTCCACGTAACCCAAAAGGCGCCCGGCAGCGACGTAAGCCAATGAAAGCGCTCCGCTGGCGTTTCTGTGAAACATCGCCCCGTGCTCGATCAGATCCTCGATAACAGGTAAGACATGATGGCTCTCAATCCGGTTCGAGTATCCCACAGCCACTGTTCCATCTTGCAACGGCACTCCTAACGCGACGCTTATCGGTGATCCGTTAAGTGTCGCACTTTCTCCGCGAGTTGCGACAAAAGTTTCATCCAAGTTTGGATCGTGGATCACACCAATTTCCGTTTGGCCCTCGGTGACTCCAGCCAGAACAATGGTCCATGCAGGAATACCGTTCACGAAATTCGTGGTCCCATCAATTGGATCAATAACCCAGTCAAAGCCACTCTCTCCCGCTACCGCGCCATGCTCTTCACCGTATACGCCATCGTTGGGCCACGCCTCCGCTATCCTTTGACGAATGAAAGTCTCGACGTTCTTGTCCGCCTCGCTCACCCAGTCCTGAGCGCCTTTTTGATCAACTATAAGATTGACCCGATCTGCAAAGAACTTTTTGGCAAGTAGCCCAGCCTCCTCGCAGACTTCGGTGGCAAAGTCTCTGCGTCCTGAAAGTCGAGACATAGGTGCTCCTTTTTCGGTGGGAGTGTTTCCCAACAACACTGTAGGCCAAGCGAAGACTAGGCAACCACATAGTCTTCTCGCTTGCTTCAGGTGCCAATATTGGCTCTATAAACCTTGAGTTACTAGAGTCTACAATCTTCTCCGCGATGAATCTCCCGATCGATAGTTCTCTAATTTCTGTTTGGATTGGATGTAGAACCGACTTGCGTTGGCGCAGCTAAGATCCTGAGACACCTACCCTTTGAATGTCGGCTTACTTGCCGGCGTTCAATTTGGTCTGTGCGCGCAACAAAGTTCGGCTCTCTATTCGAACCGCAGATCTGAAATGTCCGCTTCTCTAATTGGGCGTTTGGGTCAAGCTCGTTTTCTTTCATTGTATCGGATCACTGTCGCTCATCCGGGTCACGCTTCTCTTCGCAGTCTGGGTGATGCCTCGTGGGGCATCGCCATTGTGAGCGATGTTGTGGAATCTGATGGGTGCGGATTGCGTGCTCCACCGGCAGTGCAACGGAGGTATTGCACCGCCTCCCTTTAGTCATCCTCTGTTTCAACTTTGGCTCTAGCTTTTCGCTTCCCCTTTGGGCCGGTGCTGAGGCCGCCATGCAACCTGCAACGCCGTTTTCCAGGTACTACCCGGGCTTGGCATTGGCCACCGGCTCGGGTCCTAGCGCCGCATGTTGGGCGCTCTGTCTTAGGCAAGGGTTCCCTGGCATCATTCAAGCCCAGCTCAGCCATCCGTTTGCAATTTACGCCGTGGCACTGTGAGCAATCCCTACGATAGTCTGGATGCTTGTGCGCCTCTGCTGGGCATGGTCGCCAACGTGACCGAATTTCACGCCAATCAATGGGATCGCTTTGAAAGAGCGAGCGTAACTCAACTTCTAGCTTTGTCGGTCGCCCCATCAAAAACCCCAACAATTGTTAACATACTCGGCAAACCCCATGATGCGCGTAGTGTTTGGTGTTCGGTTCTCACAAATATCATTGAGTACTGCACCGTATCTCGCTCAATGGAGGTGCCGCACGCCACACCACCGCCCGCCCC
Source organism: Ruegeria sp. BK1 (assembly GCF_056535645.1). Classification (NCBI taxonomy): domain Bacteria; kingdom Pseudomonadati; phylum Pseudomonadota; class Alphaproteobacteria; order Rhodobacterales; family Roseobacteraceae; genus Ruegeria; species Ruegeria sp. BK1. Next base: position 3,692,120 of record NZ_JBQFIS010000001.1, read on the forward strand.
CTTTAGGGGGGCGGTGGTGTGGCGACTGTTTTCTGCATGTTTGCCACACCCCACCACACTTCCGCTTTCGGGGTGGGTGTCGCACTTATGTGTTTGCCCATTCACCTACCTCCAAACACGGGCGTTCCATACGTTTTGCATCCAACAATTTGACCTTCTTCAAGGCACCAGATTTCAACCATGCCTCGATCATTTTTTTGATGCGTATGCGGTCTGAACAGGCATCAAGTGCCAAGACTTCCGCAATAGTCAGGCCTGCCCAGTCCTCACGAGCCTGGTCTGAATACCGTAGTCCTTTTCCATCCAGAGCTTTCTGCACAGCAAGAAGGTCGGCCAATGAAATTCCATCAAAGGTACCGGGCCAATTCCAGACTTCGACTACGCCTACGCTGTCACCGTTTGACAAGTGGACTGAAGCTAAGCGCCGCCAGACACGACCAGCAGTGGGGGCAAGGTTTGCCTTGTCGCGGGTCACTGCAAAGTAGGTAGACGGGTCCTCTTTCACACCCGCTTCAGCCTTCATGCTCTCTGTCATCTTGTTAAGCACCCGACCGGAACGCGCCGCTGCCAAAAGCGCGGTTGCACCTCGCCCACTTTCGGTTGTTGCTTCTTCACCGTTGGTTTTGCGAGTGTGGTGCACAAGTTCGATTGCACAATTGCAACGGTCTGCCAGCCGCGCCCATTCCTTTGCCACAAGGTCGATTGCGCCGTTGTCGTTCTCGCCCACCTGATGCGACGACACGAACGGGTCGATAATCAGAACATCGATTTCGCGCGCTTCGATCTCTTGGGCTAAGGCCTCCATTTCCGGCTTGACGATCTGGACGCCTTCACGAGTTTGAATGGCGGTACTGAGTTCGCGTTCCCGGCCCGTGTCCACAAATAGACGCCCTGAGATTTCCTCGGAGGCGACGTTGTGATGTTGCATGGCCGCGATGATGCGCCGGTTCATCTCGTCTCGGGTGTCTTCCAGGTTGTATATCCAGACATTTAGGTCTGATGCGGTCCAATCACCCAGTAGGTCGCGGCCGGAGGCCATTGCCAGCCCTTCGCAGATCGTCAAAGACGATTTCCCGACGCCGCCGGGTGCGACCGTCACCGATATCTGTTTGCGGATCAGGTGTTGCCTGTAGAGCCAAGGACGGGGCGGAATAGTGGAAGGGTCGCGCCAGACGAACTCTGTAGGCAAACGATCCGACCGTTCATTGGGAAACTCGGCGCCGTGTGCATCCAGTTTCAACGCCATGTCAGCAAAATCACGCATCACGCCGCTTGCCTCCTTTGCACATGTTCAAGGAATGCTGCCTGCCGCGCGGGTTTCATGCGCTTAAAGCTGGCAAGGCAATAAGCGTATAGTTCTTCCGGGTCGGCATAATCCGCCCAGAACGCTGCCTCATCCATGAAGTTAAAGAACGGGGCAGGGGGCCGTCCCGCACCAGTGCCTAGCGACGCCTCAGCCGCATTTACCGCGTCGTCACGGTCCAGAGCCTTGAGAGCCACGAATGCCAGGGCCACGCGCTGCCGCGCATCCAGACGTGCTCGCAGGATTACCGTAAGGCCGAACCATGCGTCAGTGCCATCCAGCCAAGCGGCGTATCCGATCGAGCGGCAAACACGTTTGATATTGTCGGGGATTTGCGTCGAAATATTCACAGCAGCACCCCCCAATGCATTGCCAATATGGGGAAAGCCGCGATATGTTCACTGTAAGAACAGACGCCTTCCATAACGTCTTTAACCCCGGTTGCGATTGCCGTCGCGCCGGGGTTTTCGTTTGTCAGTTCGGCTTCAGCCGGTTTGACACTTTCGCGGTAAGTCTTTGATGTTTCGTCGGGGGTTTGACGCACCCCGGTTTTGTAAGTGTTTGATTTGCTAGAATTAGCGCCGGATTGAAAATCCTCGTGTCGGTGGTTCGATTCCGCCCCCGGGCACCATTCAAGCGATTGATTTTTATCAATATTCAATTTTGAGCCTTTCATGGTTTGACAGTTTTTTTGAAGGGTTTGACAACTCTCGATCTGCGTTCGTTCTCCTTTTCTAGTGCTTCCATCGTGATCCGGTTGCGGTCCGCGAGGTTGGCGGACCGGGAATAGTGACGGGCCATAGATGGGGTCTTTTGCCCCAGCAGGTCCGCAATCTGGCGTTCCTCAAGCCCTGCCTCGCGCAGTGTCGTGGCCACGGTATGCCGCAGCCCCTTGAGTGTCAGGCCAGGTTGCACAACGCCCTCAGCTTCCAGCTTTTTCTTGAAGCGGTACCAGACCGTCGAAAAGCCGTTGTAGGTCCAAGGCTTTCTGTTTGATGAGGCAAGGATGGTCACGGCGTCGTGCTTGGGCGCAGCATCCAGAGCCGCCTGCAGCGTCGGACCGATTGGAACGGCAACTTCCTGGCCCGTCTTGCCCCTGACGCCCCAAATCGTGTCGCCGTCTATCTGGCGACGGGTCAGCTTGAGCGCATCGGACGGATCAAGGCCGGTATTCATAATCAGCGCCACCGCCACTCGAACGTGCGGGGCGGCTCGATCCAGCACAACTGCGCGTTCCTCCACCGTCCAAGGCCGGTTGGCATAGGGCCGATTTTTCGGGCGCGGCTTGGGAATGACACCTGCCGCATAATCCCGGTCGATCAGACCGCGCGGAATGGCGTAGCGAAAAACTTGACTCAGGAAGGTGCGGACCATGTTTGCTCGCCGCCAGCCAATCTTGTCCGCCGCTTTGTCATGGATGCCCGAAACGAGGGGCGTCGTGATTGCGGAAACAGGCGTGTCCCGGATTGGGTACAGGAAGTCAGCGCACTTGCGATAGTCGCGCTTGGTGGCGTCCGACAGATTGCCATAGTGTTCAGTCTGGAAATAGGCATTGACCAGCCCGCCAAGGGTTCCTGGCTTAAGAGCTTGCGCCTTCCTCGCCTCGGCAATGGCAGCAATGCGGGCGCATTCCGCAAAAAAACTCAGCCGATCCTAATGGAGTCTTTTCCAGGTCGATCTTGTGACCCGTGGCGCGATGATAGCAGCGCGGTTTCCCGTGCCGATCATCGAATATCTTGAAACCTCTAACCCTGACACGTGTCATTACAATTTGCCAAGAATGACGTCCTGCGTTGCCATCTCGGCTCCTTCCTTCATTGCATCAATCCAATTGTCCAGATCGCGCTTGTCCCAAAGAACTGTGCCGGGCCGCATTTCAATTGGCTGGACGGGGCACGTTGTTTTAAAGAGCTTTGGAGGTAGCCCAGTATAAACCGCCGCCTCAGACTGTTTCAGCATGCGTTTTTCATTAACGTTGATAGTGAGACTAGCGTTAGCCACTGCTAGTGCCTCCCAAGACGCTCGTTGGTCCATGACGTTGACCAGGAGGTCCGATTGGGGTCAATTTACCCCGAGGATCAATTGACGCTGTTATTTCCGGTTGGTTTTTTTTGATTGCGTGAGGCATCACTCAGTCCCAAACTCTGATGCAATAGCCTCTATCTCTCCAAGCGAGATCTGGCGCATGACATGCATGCCTTCCATTTCAAACAATCCGGCAGGCCCTGAATTTGACCACACGGTCGGGTCGTCTTCGAATTCGTTTATTTTCATTTCGGAAAGATGTACCGCTGTAAAATATATTTCTAATCCGGCGTTTTTGAAAATCACATAAGCTGGTTTCTCATGGACGTTAAATTCTAATCCATTGAGTAATATGTCAGATTCAGAATTGGACCGATGCGACAACACGAAATCAAATAAGTAGACAAGGAAGTCTTCCGCAGTGTTTTCTCGCTTGAAATCGAGACGCTGAATGACCTTTGCAGATTCTATATGCTCGAACTCATCATTCCGGAATTGTCGGTAAATCTCAAAAGTATCGACTATACGGTTTGGCGGAGCGCCTGTCATTAGCGCAAGCGTAAGCCTCGCTGCATCACGCGTTGTCATATCCGGTGCGTTCACGCCACGAGCTCCTGTCGTCAGAAAGCCTGCTTCACGGAGCTTCCTTGCAACAAAGTGAACTGTCGCTTGATCGATACCAAGCGCATTCGATATGACTTTTATCAGATGACCAGACTTCATAGTCTAAATGTGCATTACGCACTTAGGCTATGTCAATACACCTTTTGCCCGTCGTCAGAGTATTTTGGAGAACACAGGCTGTATCGTAGCGGAGGCTCTAGTTCGGTTTCTGTTGAAGTTTAGGTGGCAGCGGCTTGGCTCTGCAACTGCCGTTATCGGATTGTCTGCGTCTTGATCTCCTCTCTTACCTTCAGGATTTTCGCACCGCGGCCATGATAGACGTCCACTGGTGTCAGAATCACGAGGCTCTCGTGGTAGCGATGGTTGTTGAGTGAGCGACGAAGGCACCGATCTGTCATTCGGGGCCGCCGGGTTTGTAATAGTTTTCCAATAGCACTGGGTTTTCATGGTCTTCTATACGACTGCTTTGGGGTCGGTGCGGTCGTTCGCTGCGATCTGTCTGAGTGACCGCTCTGCGGACTGAAGCGGACCTTGATGGTCACAGACTGAACGTCGGCTTCTGGCATTGTTGCGTGATCTGTTTCTACAGGGCAATTAAAAATTGTCTGTCCGTTTCGAGCAAACTTACAATGCCGGGCAACTTTCTTGTTCTATCTTCTACTTTCCGACAAGAATTGCATGTTCCCGCTCTATAACCTTTTCCCAATCGCCTTGCGCTTTCAGACCTGTCGAAGAGTCTCCCATTAGCGAAGTAACCATCAATCTTCCACGCGCTTTCGCTTCTTCTTTCGAAAACCCGGCCTGTTCAAACATCCACGCGGCGAACTGGAATCGTTTGCCGATTGTTCTTTGATACGCCTCTCTTACATTCTCATCGGTATTCGCCCACACTGAGACAGCGTGATCTGGCAAGGCGGCGTCCTCTTCTATGACCTTTTTCATAAGAAGAAGAATGCGGTCTTCCGGGGGACCGCCAAATGTCTTTGCCTGTGCGATCACTTTGTCAGTCAGTTCCTGCTCCCAATATCTGAGAACCTCATCCAAAAGCTCTCGGACGTTCTTGAAATGCCAGTAAAAGCTACCGCTTGTCAGGTTCAGTCGCTTTGCCATTGGCACGACTTTTATCGCGGAAACGCCACCCTCGTTGAGGACTTTGTAGGCCAGCAATATCCAGTCTTCCTTGGTCGCGGCGTTTTTTGGTGAGTTTCGAGTGATAGATTCTGACATTCAGATTATAGCATTCTTTATTTGACATAGAGCAGTCTATGGATTTACCGTAGAGATGTCTATGGTTAACGAGAGGTTCACGGTTACGTGTTCTCTTACGAGGCGTCGCTTTGAAGGGGGGATCAATGAATAACTTAATGAAAACCGCAGCCGGCACATTGATGGCCTTAGGTATGACACTGGCTGGCACAGCCACGGCGCAAAACGCCTTGCCGACAGGTCGGAGTGCCAGTGCAATCGAAAACGGTGTTTATCCCGCGTCTTACTTTCCTAACACTGAAATCCTCGGCGAGGATGAGATGCGTATCACGGCATTGGGGACGGGGATGCCAAACCAAACCAAGGCAGCCGTTTCGATTTCGTTTTATGTGGAACTTGGGAATGGGGACGTCTTTCTGTTTGACGTAGGAACTGGCGCAACCGGAAACCTGTTCTCGCTGCGACCGGACTTCGCAAAGATCGACAAGGTCTTCTTCAGCCATTTGCATGTTGATCACGTTGGAGACTTCATGGGCCTCCACGTCGGAGGTTGGCTTTCAGGCAGATATACCCCGCTCCGCATCTTCGGCCCGTCCGGATCAGAAGATGAACTGGGCACCAAAGCCTATGTTGAGGGCATGTCCAAAGCTTACGCCTGGGACTTGGCCACGCGAACGGGCGCGCTGCCGGATGACGGCGCCAAGCTCGAAGTCACTGAATTCGATTACATGCAGGAAAACGAGATCGTTTATCAGGAGAACGACGTCACGATCCGTTCTTGGCCTGCGATCCACAGTCTAGATGGTTCGGTAAGCTACTCTCTAGAATGGAATGGGCTGAAATACGTCTTTGGTGGCGATACATACCCGAACAAATGGTATGTAGAATATGCCAAAGGGGCGGACCTCGCTTCTCACGAGGCGTTTCTACCTCCGGATGCGCTAGCCCCTTATTTTGGCTGGGATATGAAACAGGCGACTTATGTAGCTACGCGCGTTCATACGGAACCTGCGGCTTTCGGCAAAGTTATGTCCGCTGTCGAGCCACGCATGGCCCTAGGGTATCATTCTGTTCTTTCGCCCGAAAACTATCAGGCAATCCTGGAAGGTGTCCGTTCGACTTACGATGGGCCTCTGACGCTCGCACGAGATCTACAGGTGATCAACGTGACCAAGGACCAGATCGTTGTTCGGGAAGCGAGTGTTGATGACTATGCGTTGCCACCCGCTGTGAGCGACGAGTACATCAATGCCCCGCGTTCAAAAGAAAAAGAGCCGTCTGACAAAGTCAATGCGGGAAAATGGGAGGGTTACACGCCACCGCCAATGCCGGATAATTAACCTTCAGGGTGAACAAAATTCCGATTTGGCAGTACCTGTACCGACTATTCCTGATGCTGGGCCTGGTGGCCTCAGGTGCACAGGCCGTTTCGGCGGATGTCGTTCTGACAAACGGTTCAGAAGTTGCCCCCAATATTGCTGTCCTTCATGTCAAAGAGGATGGGGTCTACGTCGACCTTGAGATCTATGTCGAAGATATTCCGTTTTTTGCGGATATGTTGCCAATAGGATGGTCATCAGATTTCGTCGGGGGTGAGCCGGAGGCTGAACAAGATACCAATCAAGGTTATGCGCAAGCCGAAAGCCGGGCGCTTTCGATTGTTGCAGGCGACGAACGGGTCCTAAACGCTGATATCAGAAAGGTGGAATACCGAACGCGCATAGACCGGGCCGCGCCGCTTGCAGGTCAGCGCGATCCATTCTCGGGGCAAGTTGTTCCCAGCCCGCCAAAAGATCCGCGCGTTTTATTCGCGGAAGTGTTCTTTCCGTTTCAAAACTTAGTTCCCAAGGAGCTGACTATAGTGCCGCCATCGCGGCTTGGTGAACCACTGGCGACTATCGGGATGCAGGTTTTTGACCGTGAGGTTCCGGTCACGGATTTCAGCTTCTTGTCAAAGCCAGCAGAGTTAAAGATTCACTGGCCTGATCCGTGGGATAGCCGCTTTTCTGCTGAAAGCCTGAATCGAAAAGCGCAGGACGGGACATCCACCTTTCTTTACATCGAACCTCGTGAAGTTCGTCATGAAACACTGATCCGCTTGCGTGAACTAGCGCCTTGGATTGATGAAACCACGGAAGTGGGTCAAATGCTTTCGCCACAGCGCAGCGCCTTGATCGTAAACGAAGCGGCGTCCTTCCTGGCGTCTCGTAACCCGGTGACAATTGATGGCAAATTAGTGCAACCGTCAAACGCTACAGCAAAACTCCTGGAGCTAACATCGCAGGGTTATCAGGTTGTCGAGCCTGGAAAGGAAGTGTCTGTGAACAATGCGTTTATCGGAGCTATCCTGTCGTTCTCATCGGCAGACCTTCCCGATCAGGTGACGGTCACATGGGATATGTTTGACGAGGAAATTTCCCGCGTTGCGACCATTTCAAACGATATCGCCGGGCCATTCTTTGGAGCTGTGAAACCGGCAGATCCTCAATTTCACTGGCAGAACCACTTGCTCCAATACGAAAGAGCATCTGTTACTCAGATTCCAGTTGAGCAGAAGACACGGCAGAACCCGGCAATGGCTTTGATCTCCGGTATGATCAGTGCCGCATCAATTGGTTTTTTCCTTCTGCGCAAGGGCAAAGTTGCAAAGCGCGTCAGTTGCGTAACCATGATTGCCGCAACATCGGCAACCGTCGCATTTTCGGGATATTTGTCGGAGGTACCGTGGAATAAGCCCGAGCCCCCTAAGCCGCAGGTTGCGGAAGATATACTGCGCTCAATGGTCGAGAACTTGAGCACGGTGACTCTGGAAGTTTCGCCGGCCGCAAGAAAGTCAGAGCTGGCACATATTGTGACGGAAGCGTCTCTGAGTGACATCGCAACAGAGGTTGAACGTGGTCTCGCGATCCGAACGCCAGGAGGCAGTCTTGCAACGGTTACTGATATCAGCGACCTGAAATTGGAGCGCATTAACCCGACCCTCAAGCCGGGAGGATTTAGTGCCCTGACCAAATGGACAGTGAAAGCACAAGGCGGTCATTGGGGGCACGCCCATATGCGCGCCGTTACGTTTCGGGTGCTGGCGGAGGTCATACCTGAGTCAGGCCATTGGAAGCTGGATGGATTAACTGTAATCGAGGCTCGCGATCCAAATGCATAAGTATTTAAGATCACAGGTTTTTGCTTTTGGTGCTCTGTTTGTCGGAGTGCTCTTGTCACTGACGCTATCAGCCTCGGCGCATTTTTTGCTTAACCTCAACGTTCGAATTTCGCATGTCGAGCATTTCGAAGACGGCCTACGTATCTACATGCGCACGCCTATGCCTTATCTGGTTGCAGATAAGGTCGGTGATCAGAATGGTGATGCCTTGCCGGATGCTGCACCATTCACGACCAATGCCATGAGCGACGGTCAGTTGGTCCACTTTGTCGACTTGCAGGCTGCCATGCGCGATCCCAATGGGCTAGGGCAACTCGCAGAAGGTGGATTACATCTGTTGGTCGACAATCGGCGCCTAAGAGGAACAGTTGAGACCATTCGCTTGCATCGCGTTGGAAATGAGCCCGGATTCGCAACTTTGGCCGAAGCTCAGAAGGCCGTGGAAACCGAAACGGCCCTCCAGCCACCGCTTTTTGTTGGTGACACAATTGTCGATCTCGTCCTGTATTATGACACTATCGGCCCGGTGCAATCGTACAGCATTGCCAACGTGCTGGACCCCGATTTGCCGGATCAGGACCAAACGGCCAACCTCATTCTCGACTACGCGTCAGACACACCTCAGATTTTCCGATCTCGGGGTCTGATGACTGAACCATTGCTGATTCAGAAGAAGGGGTATGGAGGATTCCTGAGTTTCGTCTGGGAAGGCATACGACATATCCTCGAAGGGTTGGATCATGTTTTGTTTGTTGTGTGTTTGGTCATTGGGGCGCAGACACTCAGGGCGCTATTGCTGCGTGCAACCGGTTTTACCTTTGGGCATAGCGTAACGCTGTCGCTGGGGTTTTTCGGGTTTGTACCATCGGGCGCGTGGTTTGTTCCTGCCGTCGAAACCGGGATCGCGCTTTCTATCATTTTTGCAGCCGTCGCGGCGTTTGTGAGTTTTAAGGACAATGCGCGCTCTGAAGCCACGATGGTGCTTCTGACAACGCTGATTGGCCTCTTGCACGGGCTTGGGTTTAGCTTTGTGTTGCACAATATCTTGCAGATCACATCTCCAAACATCTGGCAAAGCCTGCTTGCTTTCAATCTTGGCGTCGAGCTTGGCCAAGTTGCCATTATTCTTGCACTCTGGCCTGCCTTGATAATGTGTCGGCGCGTGAACTCCAGTTTGTGGATGTCCCTAAGAGTGGGCTTAGCCGGTGGATGTGCGGCTATCGCTTCCTATTGGACCTTTCAGCGAGTTGCCGAAGTTTATTCCGCGTTGGCTTAAAGTCATTGCGATGGCGCGTGCCGCGATGGTCACCTGGGAGAAAAGCGGACATTCGGCTGTTCCGCAGCATAAGACAGATTGGGCTCCGAACAGTCGTTCGCTGCAGCTTCTATGAATGGCCGCTTACGTTCGAATGACGTGGCTGGGTAGCGTATGGGTGACACACACCGGTGTGGTTGGGTGTGGCGCGTTGTGGCAGCATGTGGCGGCTTGCACGCCTTAGTTCCAACCAAGCCAAGAAGTTAATGTGGCTGGATGAGGCGGCTTGTGGCGGTATGTGGATTAAACCAGACTGATTGAAAATCCTCGTGTCGGTGGTTCGATTCCGCCCCCGGAACCGCATTGATCCTCAGGTCGCTGAGGGACTCTCACAGCAGCCGTAGACCATTCCGTAGACCATATGGTGCCTGTTGACAGCGACACAGCCCGTCGCATACCCCTTGTTTTGCTGGAGAGACCGGCTGAAGAAGTGCCTGTAACGGGAGAAGAACTACCGCCCCCGGGCACCACTTCTTAAGGTAAACCCTTGGTTTTACTCCAGCTTTTAACAGCAAGTTGGAGCCGTAGACCATGTCAGCTCAGGTTACCTGTTTCATCCACTTTCTGAGAACCTCAAGCGGGTAACCTGTCCCGTAGGAATGGCCTACACCATCTGTACGCCAACCTCCGATCTGATCGACCACGTCTGCTGGACACTCTACGGCTCTCAGACGATCCCGCATTGAGTGCCTGAAACCGTGCATGGTGTATCCCGCTGGGACAAGTTCCTTCATCCACTTGTTCAAGGCGGCACTAGCCGCATTTGCATTTGTGGTATCGGACCTGTTGTATCTTGGGAATGCGAACTGAGACGAGCCAGCTTCTTTGAGTATGCGCTGCGCTGCCCATCTAGCGTTTCCTTCAAGTGGTACATCACGTTCACTGTCCTGCGTCTTCAAACGACGCCATGGATGGTGGCGGACGCGAACTGAGAGAGAACCATCGTCCGCACACATGAAGCCCTCTTTTCCCAGCCCAGCAGCCTCTGCGAGCCGCATGCCTGTGTCTGAAACCAAAGCCACCAACCAGCGCAAGTCGCCATCAAGTTCCCTGCATTTCGCCTGAACGGTCACTATCGCTTCTCTAGGCAATGGGTTGCGGCCAGAGACTCCAGCGGAGCGGTCGTAGTAAACTCCAGAGAAAGGGTTGTGCAGCGAAAGCCCCTGCTCACTCGCTGCGAAGTTGGTAACGGCTCTGACTGTACCGAAAATCCTTGTGAGGCTGCTACCCGCGAGACCACGCGCGATGAGTGCGTCGCGGAACTTGTTCGCGTCCGCTTTGGTATAGACTTCGAGGTGTTTGTCGCCACAGGCATCAATCACGTAGCCACAAGCTCTCTGAGCGCCCCGGTGAAACGTCAAGGGGCGTCCTTGGCCCTTCTGTGTAAGATAAATCTCGACTGCCTCAGACAACAGTACAGAGGCAGCAGAAGTCTCGTTCAGAACAACCGGTGTTACGGCGGAGTTGGCTGCGCCAAGACGCAACATGTGCTTTCCAGGCAGTTCTGTATCCTGCGACCTCAGATGAAACCAATACTCATCCAGTTGATCAGCCGCTCTTCTTGCTCTCGTCGCCGCTACGTTTGCCGAGTGAGTTCGCAAAGAAAATGCGATCCGAGAAGACGAGTAGTAGTGACAAAGCTCCTTGGGGATGCGGCGACTGAAGTAAAAAACACCCTCTTTCACGAAGGTGTACTTGGGTGAAATGGTCTCTGACATGGTCTACGGCTCCAACTTGCTGTTAAAAGCTGGAGTAAAGCCAAGGGTTTAGCTTAAGAAGTGGTGCCCGGGGGCGTACCCACATCGACTGCCTGTAGGCCACTGTGTGAGTCTCTGCGGGCCTCTCCGCGCCCCCTCTGTGTTCATCTCAGAATTGGCTGGTTGGTCACCCCGGGAGGGGGATGAGTCAATCACCACGACCCGTAAAAGGCGCAGAGATTTTTTTGCCGGGAAATACAGTGGGTGCTACAGGGTCAGTCTGAGTAGAGACCACGTTGCGTCTCGCGGAAGGCCTGAGAGACAGCTGCTAGGCCTCTCTTAGCGTTAATTCCGCAACTCTCTCAAACATCTGAAACAAAAGATAATTCAATTTCACCCCACCTATGAATACAACAAAACGCTAGGCTTTTCACCCGACATGAGACTGATGAGATGACCGCTGACGAAACCAGAACCAAAACAGCGAAGCCAAAGGCACGTAAGAGCTGCAAGCACTGCAAACGGCGATACACGCCTTACAGAAAGGCCTCCCAATACTGCTCCGACAGCTGTCGAGTTCTCGCATATATGAAGATCTGGAGCGTCGGAAGATTCCCTTTGGTCGCGTGGTCGTTTTTGCCTGACGCACAGGTGCCCTCTATCGGCTTTGACAACCGCGCGGCGATGACTGAACTCGCGGATCATGTGATCGGCCTAGGCCACAGGCGACTTGGCATGATTTCCGGCATCAGTGCAGGAAATGATCGCGCCCGGCTGAGGATCGAAGGCGTCGAGGACGCGATCAGGAAAAACGACCTGTCCCCATCGGACCTCACAATCATCGAAACCTCGTACGAGATCGAAAACGGCGCCGAGGCTTTTGCGCAACTGATTTCACAGACCACTCCGCCGACAGCGATCCTGTGCGGCAACGATGTTTTGGCGGTAGGCGCGCTGCATCGTGCGCGGGAAATGGGCTTAAAGGTACCCGACGATATATCAATAACCGGGTTTGACGATATCGAACTGGCGCGGATTGCTACCCCGCGTTGACGACCGTGCATGTACCGCATCGGGAAATGGGTCGCCGCGCCGCACTGGCGCTGATTGGTATGCTGGAAAGCCAGACGGATGGCACTGGTATGCCTCTGGCTACGCATATCGTTGAGCGTGACTCGCTTGGCCCGCCACCCTGCACTTAGGTGGTTCGCGCCGCCGATGTGTAAAGGTCGCTCTTAACCAGATGGGGTTCGGTTCGGACTTACCCGCGTGTACAAACTCAAGCAGCCAACGCGCAACTAGAAGCCAACATAGGGCGCTTCGGCGGCGTCAAAATTTCCGTAGGCGATCCATAAGACCAAGATCGCCAGACAGGCCGCAATGTAAATGGCACGTTTCATTGTCATGACCCCGACCACACCGCATGAGCAATCGACGAAAGGAATACAACATAGGCCAGAGAAACAACCCGAATGACGAGTGGCGGAACATTCAACCTTTTCGCCGTCGGCAGCACATAGGCCAAAGCAAGCCCATGACCAAGCCCCCAAACCAGAAAGTTGGCCGAGAAATTGTGCCATAGTCCCATGAAGACAAAAGCACAGACCAAGCCCAGTTTCGAGTTACCCGTGGTAACAACCAGCGGCAGGTAAATGTACTGCATAACGAAACCCGCCATAGAACGATGCCATCTTTTCCAGTAATCGCCCAGGTCGCTTGCCAAATGAGGTTTGTTGAAGTTCTCAGGAACTGTGAACCCGAGAACAAGAGCCGTCCCTTCCGCCATCCGAGAGTATCCATAAAATGACGAAAACAGGAAGCCGAAGGCAACAAGCGGCAAAATGAGAAACTTGAAGTAGCCAAGCACGAGCGCGCTACCGCTCCCGTGCAATTGGCTGATCTGACCTTCGGAATACTGAACGGCCAAGCCAAAGAAGCCGGCTATCGCGAACAGGTAAACAAAACCTTCGAAGATGCGATAAAGGCCCTCCGCGTAGCGGGGCTCTTTTCGGTCTTTCAATGTGCCCATTGCATCCAGACCACTGAAAATCGGCCCCGAAGGAATGGATGCAAAGAAGAACGTGGCGAGCGCGAGCGCGGGCAGATACTCGGACAGGCTGACGCTTTTTTATAGCCTGCGCAGTGGTCATCATCTGACGCACGATGAAAAACGCGCTTCCGAGCCAAAGAATTGGTGCCTCTTGCAGCAGGTTCAACACGTCCGGGAAAAAGAGCAGAACCAGTATAAGGTAAGGAAGCCGCGCGCTGGCACGGGCGTTGTTCAATAACCGGCATAGGCAGAAAATACAGGTGCTGAAGGCAATTGCGGCCAAGGCGAGCAATAGCGCACCAGGATGCACGACAAACATCAGAAGGCACCCCGGTGCGATGCTCCAGAACATTCTGTTTGTTGAGCTAAAGCGTGCGTTTAGCGTTGCGTGGGAAAGCCCCAGAACCACGAGTATGAACAGCACATACGAAACCGGATCAATCATCTGCGACCTCGGATTCAAGGGCGCGCGCAATGCGTCCGGTCATGATAGCGGTTGCAAGCAAGCTCGCGGGATACTTCTCAAGATGCGCGTCGTCATACCAAAACGTGCTGATGTCAGGACCAATTTGACCGTACAAGTCGAAAACCCGGGTTCCTTCCGGCAAAACTGTTTCCAAGCCCGAGATATCGCTCGGGTCTATGCTGTAGCCGTACAGAGGCAGCGGAACGACAAGGACCTCTGAGCCCCGCGCAGTGACCGCCTCTACCATCTTTTTGAAATAGGCGCGTTCTCCCTGCCGATAGTTTTGCTCGATATCGTAGGGATAGACCTGAACATTATCCGAAGCAGTCTGCCAATCCTTCAACGCACGGCCCTGCGACGACCGGATCAACTCCGCTTCCAACTCTGACACGAGGTCAGAATATCCAAGGTCTGTTTCATGATCGCCATATGTGAAAGAGAAATCTTCTGGCCAATTTGGCTCACGCGTTATGTCCAACTGATCGCAATCATCAAATGTCCAACCCTCAAAGGGGGCCTTGGCAAACTGGTATGCAAGTGCGCCAGCTCTAAGCATCACACCGCGCAAACGAAACTGCCACAGCGTGACAGGGCTTTCGACCTCGGTGAACGGCATGGCAACGGCAGGCTGGGACAACAGTTGTCCAAATGTCATCAGATTGAGGTCCCGACCGAACAGATAGTGTTCTGTCGCCTGGTTGCCCGCAATGCGGGCCAAATGGTTCACGGTGCGCTGCGTCATGAAGGACGCCTCAAGAACAACCAGCTTTGGCGCACCGCGCGATTGCAGATAGGTTTCCAGCAATGCGTCAGAGATACGAAGTGTCATATTCCCCATCGCCAGACGCTCGACAGTTGGCGCGCCGGAGAGTTCGCGGCGCAACAGCCTTTGGATCACCAGCGGATCCAACGCCACACCAGAGCGACTGCTGCCGACAATCAAAACATCTGCCGCAGGCGCGGCATCACGCGCAAGCAACAGGTTGCACCGCGACAGAACAGTGGCCGGCCCGCCACGATTTTGGTCTAGGAAGAACAGCCCACCCAACAACGCCAGAAAGGCGGCAAGCGCCACTGCTGACTTAACGAACAAAGCTTTCACTGCGGATTTTCCAGCATGGCCTGCAGAGCAACTCGGTCGAGTTTTCCATGCGGGGTCGTCGGTAGCGACTCCATCGGCAAAACACGTTTCGGGATCATGTAATTCGGCAGGTTGAGGTCTGCGGTCTTCACGTCCTGTTGTGTTTGTGTGCCCTCAATGAAAAGAACCAGTTCGTTTGGTTGCTGCTTGGGATGCGCCACAACCGCCAACGCGTCGGTTTCGAGTGCCCGTCGCAAATGCCACTCGACTTCCATCAACTCGACCCGATGGCCACCGATCTTCACTTGGTGGTCAAGTCGACCCAGGTGGAAAATCCGGTTATCCCGCCAAAGCACCTTGTCGCCAGTTTTGTAGTACCGGGTCGATTGCGCGTCATAAACGAATGGTTTGGCAATCTTCGGGTCGGTATATCCAGCGAAACACTGATCGGTGCAAAGCAACAGCTCCCCGGAACACTCGGGGGTGCTGCCCTCCAAGGGTACAATTTCGTCCCCGTCCAGAATGGCGACCGAGCACCCCGGAATGGGTCGCCCGATAGACACAACATCAATTTCACTTAGGTCCTTTGCACCGGTCCAAAGCTGGGCGGTGACGGCAACGGTGCATTCGGTCGGCCCATAGGTGTTCCATAGTTCAGATTGTGGCGTCGCTGATTGCCAATCGCGGGCAATCTGTGTGCTCAAAGGCTCACCATTGAAAATTGATATGCGAATGCTTTGCAATGCGCTTGGATCAAACGTCGGAAGCGAGAGCGCAACCCGGGCAAGGGTTGGCACGGATATCCAAACGGAAATGGCATTCTTGGAGACGAACTGAGCCGGGTTGAACAGATCAATCTGCCGGGCAGGACACAGTGTTGCCCCGCTGAGCAGCGCCGGGAAAATCTCTTGGATGCTGACATCGAACGACAACTCGCAGACCTGCGAACAGATGCTTTCGTCTGGATAGGTAACGGTGGCCATCATGTTGTCGATAAAAGCAACTAGATTATCATAAGAAATCGGCACCCCTTTGGGTTTGCCGGTGGAGCCCGACGTGTACAGAATATATGCTGCACCCTCGATGATCGGCCGTGCAGACCAAGGCCGCGCATCCGCGCCACCGATTTCACCTTTGTCACTCAACACCAATATCTGGTGAGATTCGAAGCCCAATCCTGTCGCTCGCTCAACCGTCGAAGGATGGCAGATCACATATTCAATTCCCGCCGAGTCGATGATCGTTTCCAAACGCCCGTTGGGATAGCCGAGGTTCAGTGGAACAAAGGCCCGCCCTTCTCCTATTGCGGCCCACATTGCTGCATAGGCGTCAGACGATCGTTCCAGCAAAAACCCGATTGGCGACACGCCCAGTGGATCACGTTCAGCCAAAAGTTCGCGAAACCCAAAGACCATGTTTCCAAGGTCATGATAGGTGGTTTCTTTGCCAGGTTCTCGAACGGCCACGGCAGCCGAATTGGCCTCCGCCACCGACTGCATTTTTTGCAGCAAAAGCTCCCGGCTACCGGACATCAAGCCGCCTCTTGTTGCAAATATGCAGCCAGCGCGGAAACCGACGTATAGTGTATCGCCTCATCGAAATCGGGTTCGATGTTGAACGCTTCATTGATAGCCAGGAAAACTTTCATGAAGCTCATGGAATCCCATTCTGCGATGGTTTCCATTGTGTCTTCCGGGCGGACGGCAAGATCACTCCGGCCGCTCTCGCCACGCAGCACATCCTCAACGACAGTTATGACCTTGGTCAGAACATCATCTGCCATAAATTTTCTCCTCAAGTGGAAGCGCCATTTTGGTATAAAGCGCCTGCTCGTCGGCACTCCATTCGGACGCGGGGCCAACTTGGTAGGCACTCCGCTGATTTGTTTTTTTGGCCGACATTTCAACGCACCTGCTGAGATTGGCATCCGACAGCAAACCCAGAGCGTCCAGAAACTGCTCCCAGAAAAACGAAGGCTTTTCGGCAAGATCTTCGAAAAGCAACTTACTGCGTCCCGCACCACCGCCTGCAAAGGCGTAGAGGTGCGTGTTGACCGTCGTCCAAAGCCAGATGTTGCGTTGAATGCCGCTCCAGTCGTCCCAATGCGCGGCGTATTCGCTGCCCTTTGACGGCTTCAGCCGACCAACCGAGATAAACTTTTCCCTGTCCGTCAACGGCTTGCTACGGTCTGGCCAACCGGCGGGCTGATCATCCTCGCCTGAAACGATTGTGGCCGACCTGACAAAGCCTTCGCATCGTCTGAAAATAGCGATGATTTTTGCATCCGGGTGCAGTTTCGCAAGGGACTCAAGAAACGGGGTATTATTAAAGGCTACGTCGACCAGATGGGATGCACGCCCTGCCGCCTCGGTCAACACGGGCGCAGACCTCAACTCACCCGCTGTCTTGAAAGCGTACTCGGCGTCCCCCCACGCCTTTCTATTGTGAAAGTTGATTAGGGGCAACATTGGCGAATGCGCGGCATCCAGCAGATGGCCTTCATGCAACCCGGTCACATCGGGCAGCGCGTTAAGTGTCTTGGCCACAAACATCGTGGCCGTTCTGCCCGTGCTTGCGCAAAACGCAAACGAGCAGCCAGACGCCACCTCAAGCCGATGATTCAAATTGTCCACTGCCGCGACCTTTTAGAACGATGCCTCATACATTCTTGTTTTATTCGACACTCGCGACTTAGATAGCACGACGACGACATTTCCGTCCATTGGTTGAGAACACTCTGCGCGGCCGGATAAACCGCCAAAGAGCGCGATCTTGACCCCCGCCGTTGCCCTTCGCCCAACACCTTACGACCAGCATCCACAACCAGCCGTATCGGCAACAGACCCAGCTTCACGCGCCCGAATTGATGTCCAAGGTTTTTTGAAGCTTCGGCTTACGCAGTTTCCAGATTTTGCTGTCCACCATGTAGTGGTGAAAGTTGACGATTTGATAGAGCACGATTGTCGCCGATAGCCCGGCGAAGAACAGCCAGTCGATGGTGCGCAGAACGCCCCAATAGATAACGCCGGTTATCGCAATACAGGTCAGCATATAAAGCCACATCCGACCGTTTTGCGAGATGTAGGACAAGAACTTTGCGTTCGGGTCGATACCATTGCTGAAACGTTTGTTGTTATACATCCAGACAAACAGAATGTACTGGGCGTTGTGCCAGATGTTGATCATCAGCCAGCCTAGCGTAATGTCGCTGGTGGCCACGTAGGCAAGCCAGAAAATCGTGAAATGGCTGAACACGTACATCGTGTGAACGGTGGCAAGACGCCCTTCGCGCCAAGCGATAATGCGCTGCAACAGCCAGTACGCCAGAAGACCAACGGCAACATATCCACTGACGACGGCAACCAATGGTGGCACCGGGAACGACCAAAGTTCCATTCCGATAAAGGTCGGTTGCTGCTCTGCGGAACGGCTCAGGATGCCAAAGACGGGGATCGAGTAGAAGATAGCCTGATCAAGCCAACCGTCTTCATACCGCGCGTCACGATCCTTGCCGCGATATGCCCGTGAAATCCCCCAGCTCTGACGGATGTAGTGGTACCATTGCCAATAGAAATAAATCGTTACGATCACCCAAAGCCCGAATACCCAGGCGACCGCCAATGTCGCTACGACCACAAGCGGAAGCAATCCGATCATCAGGAACTTGTGCTCCTGAAAGCTTTCCTTGTCAAAACAGATCCGGGTGAACGTCGATATCACGTGGTGATATCCCAAAAACCACAAGTCGATTACCAAAATTGGATAAAAAAGGCTGGGTTCGATCATGATAACCAGACCAGTCACACACGACAAAGCAAGAAGCCCAAAGATGAACATTGTGTCAAAACGGGCATTTCGGATCCATGGAAGATCCCAATACGTCTGAGTGGGGCTTGTCGCATCAGTCATTTCTGCTCTCCCAGTCTTCTTGCCTGTGCTCTTTGCGCCATTCTAACGATAAAAATGGCAAGTTATAGGCAAGTGTCTGTCATTTGCTGCTCAAATATCAAACAGCAACATGCTTGTTGCCGGAAAATCACGACAAGTATTGTGAGGAATTCCTTTCCGCCCATGAGTTCGACGGAATTCTCAGGAAATCAACGTGGACACTCGTCGAGTTGTTGTGCGGTTTTCGTCGCTCTTGAAGCTGAAACCGTTCATGAACGCGTCCTGAGAGAAAAAGATATCTTTCTGGCTGAGTAGTGCCTCGGAAGGCTTCGTGGGACACGCCATTCGAAAAAATAGATGCTGTTCTTGTTGAACGAAAAGGGGACCAATTTGTCCTACGCCATGTCCTGCACCCGCGCAGTTGCTCCAAGTTAACCGAGGACAATCAATAGGTTCGTATGAGAACGTGGTGCCGGGGGCGTAGTCTTCGCCATCAAGTTCGGCTCTGTCGCGCCGCTCGCTTTCGAGGTCATGCTATACTTGAGGAATAGGACCCAAGATGTCTGCTCTACGTAGTCCAGCTCGTTTGCGATGCCTTCTTCCGCGCGAAGGTCCCGCTCGATCTTGTTGAACGCGTTCTCGTACATGTCTTCCTGCTCATTTTGTTGTCGGCAGAGTTTCACCTGAGGGTGTAAAGATCAACCGCATTCAAATCGGTTCGCGACGGCATTATTACCAAGCGGCAAGCCATCTGAAACGCAGTCTCAAAAAAGGTCGGCAGAGGGACAGAGACCTGCATGGTATCCAACTAGCAATGGTGCCTGGCACGGCTTCCCCCGCCGTGGCAGCGAGGGTCGCATTACTACGCGGCGACCGCGTCACCAATCGAAACACCCCAATTTGCTGTCACAAACCGAGAGGCCTCTTGAGGTAACGTTGGATATGCTCTGGATCCTCGGTAGTTGTAGACCTTACTCCCTTCCTTAGCTTTCAGGAGATACAAGTTGGTCAGAATTTCTTTGACACTGTTGTCGCCATTTCGCGCTCGGTCAATCAGACCTTCTAGGTAGGCTGGGCGGTCTGCAGGAGGCATACCGTAGTAGGTTTTGCAAAGGATCATATGGAGGTTGAACAGTTCGTCCTCTCGACGGCGCTTCGTTGGTGAAGTTGTACGGTTCTCGGGAACGCCTCCTCGTGATGAGGCTTTGCGACAAGTCGCGTCGCAGAACTTTGCTGATGAGCGTTGCGCACAGAAAGACGCCCCGCACTGTTGGCAGGTTTTGGATATCATTGGATGTCCTTTGGAAGTTAGCGTGACGCCACTATAGAGAGAGGACCTGAGGGTTAAGACGCAGGCCTTTTCACGACGTCACTAATGATTAGGGAGTTCATCTGGGTACAATGATCAGGCAATTACCTGATGTTCAGACCAGATGTGGTAGACCAAAGATGAGGTTGTAGGAGGTGGACCCACCACCAACTATGACAATTCAACATAGCGAAATTTCATGATCGAGAGACACCCTGAGAGGTGTGTCTCAGGTATTGTTCGATGTGGAAGACTAGTGTGTCTTTTTTCGACGATGTTGCGACGACCACCTTCTCTATTGTTGCTGAATGGGTATCTGTCATCTTCGTTTGCTACTTTTGACCAGTAGGTTTTGCAGAATTGCGTTGTAGCAGTGTCCGCTTTCGCGTGGTCTCGATCTTTGGGTAAGGTCTACTCTTGTTGGGACCTTGCTTAGTCTTAGAATGCGTTGTCGTCACATTCGCTTCATCAGTCTTGGAAGCTGGTCGGCAACCTTCGAGCTTCTGTCTTTTGTCCTCACCGTGGTCGTTGATACCATGACAAGTGATCACGATTTTCTTTGCCGCTTTCTGGTCTGCGTAACGCTTCTTAGCTGTTATTCTTCTTTTTTGGTCTCTTTCTTTGCGGTCTTGCCACTTAGCTTCTATGAGAACTCTGAGTTCATCATCGGAGAGATGTCGAAGGTGATCCTGTTTGCGATGCCAACGTAGAGAGTTTTGCATTCGCTCTTCGTATCTGACCGATGCGTCAATGGCTTCAGTTTTGCGCTTATTGTGCGCGAGAACTCGACAGCTGTCGGAGCAGTATTGGGAGGTCTTTCTGTAAGGCGTGTATCGCCGTTTGCAGTGCTGGATGGCCTGATTTGACTGGTCCGACTTGATTGTTAGTGCATGACTGGCCTCGGGTCCATCTGGACGATGGTTTCAGGAGCTGGTGGCCGATAGCCGAGAGCGCTGTGGGGCCGCTTAGTGTTGTAGTGTTTCCGCCAGCCTTCGATGATAATCTGAGCCTCCCTCAGCGAGTAGAAGATCTCTCGGTTCAGAAGTTCATCGCGGAACCTGGCATTGAAGCTCTCCACATAGCCGTTCTCCCAAGGGCTGCCCGGTTCGATGAAGGCCGTCCTGGCTCCCACGGCTTCGATCCATGCTCGGACGTCTTTGGCAACGAACTCGGGGCCATTGTCGCTGCGCACAAATGCCGGCGGCCCTCTCAGGATGAAGAGATCGGTGAGAGCGTCGATCACGTCGGTCGAGTTTAGCTTCCGCTTCACTGTGATTGACAGGCATTCCCGGCTGAACTCATCGAGGATGTTCAAGGTACGGAACGCCTTGCCGTCGTCAGTGCGGCAATGCACGAAGTCGTAGCTCCAGACATGGTTGCGGTGCTCAGGCTTCAGGCGGATGCATGATCCGTCGTTCAGCCAGAGACGGCTCTTCTTTGGTTGCTTGCGTGGCACCTTCAGCCCCTCCCGCTTCCATAGCCGCTCAACACGGCCGACGCTGACCTGCCAGCCCGCATCTCTCAGCAGAACGGCGACGCGGCGGTAACCGTAGCTGCCGTATTGCCGGGCCAGTTCAATCATGTCCGCGACAAGCCGGTCTTCGTTTTCCCGGCCTCGGGGAGAGTACCTTTGCGTCGATCGATGCTGCCCCAGCACCCGGCAGATCCTGCGTTCTGAAACCTTCATCCTACTTCGGATCAGGTCGATGCAGGCACGCCGGCGGGCGGGGCTCAGAAGTTTCCCCGGGCTGCTTCCTTAAGGATTAGCTTGTCCAGGGTCAGATCCGACACGGCTTTCCGAAGCCGTTCATTCTCTTTCTGGAGCCGTTTGAGTTCCTTAAGTTGGTCGGTTCCCATACCGCCATACTGCTTGCGCCATCGGTAATAGGTCTGCTCGGTAATGCGCACTTCGCGGATCGCATCCACGCGCTGCATACCCTGGCCGACAAGCACATCAACCTGCCGTAACTTCTGAACTATCTCCTCGGGCTTGTGCCGCTTGTTTGCCATTCTCTGTCCTCCGTTCACTATACATAACGGTGGACCTAGTCAGATGAGGCATTCCAACGTCTGGACGTGATTTGCACCTGTGTTTGGCACGGATGGGCCGTGATGGGCCAGAAGGGGTACCGGGTATGGTAGACGCTCTTGTGGGCGTGATGCTGGACGCGAAGGTAGACGTGCTGGTTCTGGACCCTTTGGGCGCTATTCACAATCTGCCTGAGAACGACAATAACTCAGCCAATACGCTGATGGGGGCGCTACGCCAGATCGCGGACCGTACCGGCGCGGCAATCGTTCTGGTTCACCACGTTGGCAAAGCAGCTGGCGCAGATATGGGCGCGGCTGGGGCAAGTGCGGCGCGCGGCGCATCCGCCATCGTAGACGGCGCACGCGTTGTCCGCCAGCTGGTCCGCATGACTGACAAAGAAGCCCGCCAGTTTGGTATTGCCGACGATGAACGACACCAATACGTCCGCGTAGAGAACGGCAAGGCCAACCTCGCGCCCGCTGCGAAAGCGCGCTGGCGGCGTCTGGTCTCCGTGAAGTTGCACAACGGTACGTCCGAGTATCCGGCTGGGGACACTGTTGCGGTAGTAGAAGATTGGACACCGCCCGGCCCGACGGTCGGGACACCCAGCGACCTTCACCGCGTCCAAGCGGCCATTGACAGCAGCCCGGCTGCACCCCGCGCGAATTCCCAAGCGCGTAATTGGGTTGGGTGGCTGGTTGCCGAAGTCCTGGGGATTGACGCAGGGGACTACGGGACGAAAGCCGCCGACCGAACCCCGGAACAGGCACGGGGCTACCAAGTCGTTTCGGACATAATCGACGGTTGGCTGGCTGACGGCGGTTTGCGTCGTGAAACTGAACGCGACCGGGAAAAGGGGCGGAACATGGAAGTGATCCGCTCAGGCACCCCCGCCGTTTTGAACGAAACGCAATGTGCCGGGGGCGACGACAAATGACACAGCCCGTCCCCTGCCAGTCTCATTTCCTACGCGCGCACAGACCTGTCGCCGTGCATCTGGCAGGGGGCTTCCCCCACCTCCCCCACCTTGGGTGGGGTTCCGTGGGGAAGCTGGGAAAAACCGTAGCTGGGCAGGGGGTGTGCCCCCTAAAAGGGGCACCCCCCACCCCACTTGGTTTCCTAAGGGGGGCGGTGGTGGTGGGGAAAGTAAAACGCCTTGTTTTCTTGGGTTTCGTCCCCCTGCCGGAAGTGGGGAAAAATTACATGATCTGACCATCACCCTAGCTGAACGAAAAGGTCGTTCGGGCAGGGGAATGCAGCGATAAGCGTGCGGATAACGCTGCCCCGCAGGAGCGATAAATCAGAAAGTGCGCGCGTAGCGCACCCTCAGACGACGTTCCGGTCTGTGGAAGTGGAAACGAGATACGAAAAGGGACAAGATATGTCTCAGACCCCCGCAGCGTCTAGCGCACGAAATAAGCAGGCCCGTTCCTGCGAACTCCTAACTTACTGCGGCGAGTTGCCGTGTGAAATTCCCGCCAAAACAACAGCACCGGCCAACTATGCTTGGTTGTCCCCCCAACTTGCTCAAAAAATCGACTTTGACGCCGAACGAAATTGGTTGGAGAAAAACACAAAATTTGCCGCCCACTTGCTTTGCCTGCCCGTGCGATGGCGCGGCTTCATCGCAGACTGCCATGTGGCTGTCTTTCGCGTCGCTGACCCCAAGAAAAAGGGTAAGTGGCGTGTAGGAGTTGTGGAGTTTGACAAAGGCGAACCCGCGTCTTTTCACCCCACTGCTATCGGCTGGCCAGATAAAAAGGTATGAAAAGCGCCCGCTGGGTGAACGCCTGCGCTTTGGACTTGCTTTGGTGCGAAGCTGAAATCCATCCGCAAGTCGGCGTTCTCTTGAAAAAGATGGTGATCCCCGAACGCTGCACACTGACCGAAGAACTCAGCGTTGACTTCGCCTAGTTGAGTTTCACCCAGCCGACGCACAGCGGCGCAGTCAGCGCCGCTGGCACTCTTGCTAAATCTGCGCCCCCGCAGCAACCAACGCCAGCCAGCGTTTGCACACCTCTGCGTCCGTAGGTCGGGCCAGATAGTCCCGTAGCGTCCGAAGCACCGCCAATTGTTTCGCTTGATCTGTGATCCCCGCCATTATGGGTTCCAACAGACCAGCGTTTTCCCGATAGACCTGAGCCAGCACGGCAAGTTCATCCTCACTGGCGGGTTGCGTCCGGGGACGGCCAGCACGTCCGAAGCCTTTCCCGCGCCGGGCCTTCGGGGCCTTAGGTTTGTCCGGCAGGGTTCGCTTGGACGCGCTGCCCCGCTCTGAGGCATCGACATGCCACGTCCGGGGCTTCGTATCCGGTTTTGAGTCACGTCCGCCAGCATCGGACGGACGTGGCCCCGCATCTGCGACTCGCCGGGGCATGTCCTGCGCTAGCGCTTTGTGCCAAGCCGCCCCGTTCTGCCGGTCAATTTGTGTCCGCCGGTAGTGCCACCGAAGCCAGTCAACCGCCGCTGGCGGCAACGTCGCTGCGTCCAGATCGCCCAGCGCGTCGCGAAATGCGTATTCGTGTTCGCCCAGGTCAATCGTGCTACCTGGCAACCACGGGTTTTTCTTCCACTGATCACCTAGCCGATTGGCAGCGCGGCGGGCTTCGGCGCGGTTCCATTCCTCGGCAGACACGCTGCCCGTTTCAAACCGGCGTTTCTGGCGCACACGGTAGGCCCTCGCGGCGTGAGGTCCGCAATGGCTAAGGCACCGGCCCTGCTTGCTTTCCTTGATTGCGGGGTTGGGGCAAGCGGCCCCTGTTTTCAGTCGCGCGCCGCAAGTCCGCGCTCCGGGGCTACCCATTCGGTAGGGCTCGCCTCGTTCGTGAAACAGGCTTTCGTGTTCTTGCGATGCAAATTTCATGGCTGATGACGATTACTGCTATGCCGCTCATGGGATGTGTTATTTTATAACAAGACTGACGCCATGACACTAAAATACTTGTAATATTTGGCGGTGCAGTTGATCCAAACGAACTCTTGAAGACGGAAGCTTCATCGTTGTCCGCTTTGTGCTGTATTGCGGTCGCTAGCAAAACTTAGGCGAACTTCTGCATCGAGTCCAAAGCGGACGGCTCTCGTTCAACAGTCTTTCCCATTGCGACGCTTGCCAAGAAGAAGACGCGCCGCACAAA
This sequence comes from Ruegeria sp. BK1, assembly GCF_056535645.1. Classification (NCBI taxonomy): domain Bacteria; kingdom Pseudomonadati; phylum Pseudomonadota; class Alphaproteobacteria; order Rhodobacterales; family Roseobacteraceae; genus Ruegeria; species Ruegeria sp. BK1. The sequence goes on from NZ_JBQFIS010000001.1 coordinate 3,717,410, forward strand.
AATGCCATTTGCAATGGTTTGTGTTGCTACCAGTTTCTAAGGTGCAGAAACGGTTATCGTAAGCTCAACGCGAAACAGCCATTGGTTAGCCCGGGGCTGCAGCGATGAAGCTAAATTCAAAGGTTTCATCCCGGCCATCTAGGACCAAGCATCGGGAGATTTTGGGTTGGCCGCCGCCTTCAAGCGTAACCTTGGTTCCTTTGGCCTCTCCCGAGATCGCGTAGCTAAGGTCGCCGCAGCTTGTTGTAGGATGATGTACCGTACCGTTCAGCACGCCGTTTTTCAATTTTCCTTCAAACAAGAGATCGCCCGACTGAACCACGCTATCAGCAAGGGGATCTCCAGGGGCAAAGTACCAGATCCAGCGGTTGTTGCCCTGACTTTCCCAGGCCATCAACGATCCTTCGTATTCCCAAAGCGAAACTTTGTTCCCACCAAAGCGGGGCGCCCACGCGACCTGTTGCTTTTTGACAGTCCGCTTCTCGGGAGTCGGGCTCGAAAGGGTCGCCAGCCGGGTTTCTGCTGAATGCAGCGCAAGGGCGTGTGCTCCGGCATCCGTCGCAAAAGACTCGCCCTCTTCGTCATAGGCAATGGATAAGCCCGGTTCGCCCGAATAATCTGGATGAAAGATACCGAAACTGACATAGCCTTCCGTATCAAGTGAGGCCTCGCAACTCTCGCCGGTGTGAGGATCCATTTCGAAAACTAAACGTATCCTATGCTCTTCGAAAAACGCTTCGCCAATGGGGTAGTTGTGATCATCGCCGAAATGAAGTTCATATGGATTACGTGCGGAACGGGCCTCTGTCCAATACCAATGATTTACGCATCCTTGATAGGCGGTCTTGTAGTTCATTTCTGGTCGAGCTAGCGGATAGACATCGATACCCCAGCGGCCAGCATCGTCAACGGTTTCGATGTAGCGCATCTCCGAAGCCGGTGTGTTGAGCATCGTTTCAATCAATGTGGCATCCATCCAGGTCTCTCTTCCTGAGTAAGCCTCACCCTCTTCGTTTTCACCGACATTCAGAATTCGCAGGAGATCCGCGATCACGTTAACTGATATAGTGAAGGCGTGGTTCACCTGGGCCTTGTTGTAGTCTCCATCTTTAACCACCAGCGCTGGAGCGTGGAAGCCGAGCTGGGCTGTGGGGTGCATCGAACGCGCCGGAATTGGATCTGTTTCCGAAAACTCGCGGGTTCCGGACATGAAGATCAACGCGCATGCCGATGCACAATGGGCGCCCGCTTCGAGACGCGTCACGACAAGAGGAGAGATGCTGCTTTCAGTCCGGGGCCGATCGCGGCGAATTTCTTCGGCAATGGCGAGGCCCTCGGTCATGGACCCGCCCGGACTGTTAAGGCACAACGTTACGATGGGCCATTGCTCTTCCGTGTGTCGATCAATATCGGCAAGTAAGGATCGAAACCTGTCCGCATCACCTGCTTCGATAGGACCGTCCAAACGCATGTTGCATTGGGTGAAAGGAACCCCGGGCTCTAGGTTTCTTTCGATTTGACTGCTGGTGATGCTGATCTCGGCAGCATGCGCGTCCGGAGAAATTGCGAAGACCGCAAGATTTGACACAAGCAAAAAAATGGACACGTGAGAGAAAAGATTTGCCATATGTGGTCCCGCTGTTGTTCATGGGCGCTCGACGTACTCAGAAGCAGAAAAGCCTGAACTGATTTCCTCACACCCTCCGACAGAAGGCTCAGGTTGTTTCACAGGGTCAAGAAAATACTGAAGAAATGTTGGAATATCTTTAAGTTAACTGAGGTTCTACTCAGTGAATGCTTCAATTGAGATCTAAGACAAAGTTGTAAAAGGTCGAGCTGGCAAAGCTCTTTGTGGCTGACTCTCTTTCGAGCGGTGGGCAAAGCGGGTCACCCCTTGATTTCATGCTGTCTTAGCGATGAAATCGTCCAGCAGTCACCGGTTTCCTCGCCAAAGTACTGTCGTCGGATGGGACCCCAAACAAGATCGTGATGAACAAAAGTGGCGCAAAGGCGGGAAGCATACGAGAAGTGAATAGGATTCTGAAGCGGTCTAATCTGTATCGTCGTCAACCTCTGGATAGTGTTTCTCAGAAATCTCCTCCGTAGTTTGGCTTCTTCCGATGCGCTCCGCGCCGTCCCGCTCTTAGCCCCCTGATCGAGAGGCTTTAATTTTTTCGCCACCCGTTGAACTCACACTCTTGATACATCTCTTGCATCTGAGCGGCTAAAGCGTTGATCCGAGCATCAAGCTCCTGTATCTGCCGTGCGTGATTTTCATCCCCCATCACGCCTTTGCAAGCTTTGACTGCACCAGCTTCTATTACTGGCACAAGTTCAATGAACTTGTGGAATCTGTATCGGTCACAACTGTGGAGTGGTAGGATACCACTTGTGTGGATTGCGTTCCGAAAGAGTTCTCTCATTGAGGCAATTTAATACGTCCTCAGGGATGTCCTCTGAGGCGTGAGCCTTGGCGTACTGTTCATAGTTATAGATTGCGATGCATCCCAACATCGCCAGAAGAGAACCCTTAATAACTTTAACTGCCTTCGATATATTTTTCATCGTTTAGTTTCCTTAGTGCACTCTGCGCTGCCCTGCTATTGATCGGAACCATTCAGTGGGACTATGGACAGAATATCCGACCCCAAAACTCGCTTATGCGTTTCTGTTCGAAAGACAAGTGCGCAACCTCAACGAGATTTAGGCGCTTTTCGCCGGTGTTCGACAAATGTCCAAAAAGCGTGAGTTCAATCATCACATCGTCTTCGTAATACTGGAAGACTTCCGTTTCGCCGAACACCTGAACCGGGTCGGAACTGATGAACACATACTCACCCGACAGGGGTATGACGACACTCTCGATATAGAAGTCGGCCTCGGGCGCAATATCCAGAATTTCTCCATTCTCTCTATGACCATCCCACTGGACCTCACAGAGCACAGTATCAGCGTCGATCCTCAGAACATGAGGCTCTCGGTCTCGAATGAATGCCTCTGGAGGCCAAGCCTCTTCAGCCTGGGCAGAAGCGCCAATTGAACAGATCAGGGCGCACAACCTCACAATACTTTTCATCTTTTGCCTCAGCAGTGCTCAAAGAAATTTATGATGCAGTCTTTAGCCATTTGCTCGGCTTCTTTGACCTCTTGATATGACAAGGCAGATGCCATCTCATTAAGTAGTCTCACTCTATCCGGATTGTCCTCGCCAAACCGAAGAGAGATGATCATCCACATCAAACCTTTCTGAATATCTCTCTCAACTCCCTTCCCGTTGGCATACATCAAACCAAGAAGTGACTGAGAGTTCGTATCCCCATGTCGCGCGCCAAGAGAGAGCCACTCATGCGCCATAGCATCGTTTTGCTCAATTGTGTCCGTTCCGCTATAAGCACTGGATCCAACGTGGAAAATTGAATTAACCTCGCCGGCGCTGGCAGCCTCTTCATACCAATAAAGGGCCTGTTCAATATCAGGAGTAAAGCCTTCAACTCTGGGTTTCTCGAGTACAGAGGCATAAGCATACATTGCCGGAATGTAGCCCTCTTCCGCCAAGACTTCGAAATAGCGTACTGAAGTAGGGTCCTCACCCAAATGCATTCCAAAGGCGTCTTCCCATCTCTCTTCAAGTTCCGCCCAGCCGCGGATCATATCCGCCACTTCATCGCTCACGTCAGCATTGGCCAAGCCGTACACTTCGGGATTTGTGTTGCCATTAACAATATCGAGTACAGAATATCCGAAATTATCCTCACTGAGCACACTGGCGCCTTCAGCAAGAAACATAGCAACTACTTCCTTCATTGGGCCACCGGCTCGACCCATGTGCCAATGTAACGGAGTTTGTCCACGTTTCTTGTCACGGGCGTGCACGTCGCCACCGGCAAAAGGTGTGGATGTGAAGATGATTGCATCCTCATCGTCCGGGTCCAGCGCGGCCCAGATCAACGGCGTTCTTCCGTCTTCCATATGCCCGTTGGCATGCTCGCCATCTGCGACAAGAGGGATGACATCAAGCCCGGAGTCGAGACTGAACATAAAGTCTCGGGAGCAGAGTCTGTCGCACTCGGGTGTTTGTGAATGCGCAATACCGGCAAGCATAACAAGGATAGAGGAAAGGATCGTTCTTCGCATTCTTGGGCCTTTGGAAAGCTAATCTGAGTTGCGATCATCTTTAGTGACCATAACAGCTCACCCAACAACAAATTCTATTTCTTGAGTGTGATTGCTCTTAAAGTTATTGAAAAGACACACTTGTTCCTGTCATTTGCTCCATGCCGGCTCGCCGAGTAAGTTCCTACTGCTTTTCACGAGCACGGTTGGCGGGCGAAGTTTCAGGGCCGAAAAAGTAATACAACTTGCTGAAGAAAATGCTGGTATTTTGCAAGACCTCGATGTCGCACAGCTTGTGCTTCAACAACGTGTAGGAAGGAAGTTCCGATCGTCCTTGACCGACTGAAAGCGTTCCTGGCAAAGCCACGGAAGCCTGATGCCAAAGAACCGTTGTCGTTAAACGTTATTCTGACGGAAACACACGGTAGACTTTTGGAACTGTCGTTCGCTGAAAGTTCACCGGAGCGGCAGAACGAAGTCGCGTTCTTGCTTGAATTTATGCTCAGCGAGTTGAGCTTGACCCAACCAGAAGCCTTAATCGAACCAAAGAATTTGGCCCATGAATTCATATCAGCAATGATCGACAAACGCGAAGATGATGCAGCTAATCTTGAAAACGCAATTCTTCACTTGGTGCGCGGTGCTGGTCGCAGTGAGGAACAAGTATCGAGGGTCATGATGTTCATGGTTGCTCCAAACAGAGCCAACGATCTCAGCCGGTCTCCTGTCGGATAACCATCCACCTTCTGAGTTTTGCATAAACTGTTGCCGGAAATGCGCAGGAGATCAGAAACCTCATCAGTATTCATTTCGACTTTGCTAGTGTTGCCAGGCTGAATGCCAAAGACAGCCTAGGCGCGTTCAATGCGCGACCTCGAGAGTTGCGCAGCTCGCCCAATGACCATTTGTGAATGCAACTTTAAGCCCCGATAAACAGGATGCTTCATTACTACGGCGGCTATTGAAGTGGTGTCTCAGTTTCGAACCGATGTCAGCTTCGTCCGCAATGCAGTCGTTCAAGCCGAGTGCAGCGAATAGCTGCTTCGAGCCCATTTTGACGGATGCTGCACGGCGCATGAATGTCCGGATTAAGCGACAAGCCTGAACACTACACAATTAAAGGCGGTTTGACCTGAGAAACGGGACGCGCATACGCTGTCGTCGACAAAAAAGCGACAAAGGTTTTTCATGACATTTCAATTGGCAGGTAACGGACCCAAAATTTACGAAGAAGTCATGGTGCCCCTTTGGTTTGGCCGGTGGGCTGAAGCGCTTGTTGAACAGGCTTCACTAGGTTCTTCGGAACGTGTCTTAGATGTTGCTTGCGGAACAGGTGTGACGACCCGACTGGCGAAGTCAAAGGTTGGAACTAGCGGCCAAGTCGATGGTTTGGACATCAACGCGCCAATGCTCACCAAGGCACAAGAATTAGCTGTTGATCTCGATATTCGATGGATTGAGAGCGATGTATGCGGGAGCGGACTGCCTTCAGGGTCTTACGATGTCATTCTTTCGCAGCATGGCTACCATTACTTTCCGGAAAAGCCCAAAGCTCTAAGCGAGTTCTTGCGGCTTCTGGTTCCAGGTGGGCGCCTGGCCTTCTCAATCTGGGATGGGCATAGCGCTTACACTGAAGCCCTATGCTCTGCTGTTGCCCACCACATCTCCCCGAGATTGCAGAAAAGCAAAGGGCTCAACGGCAGACGCCAACAGCGAAAAATTAAAACAGCAGGTCGCGGATCAAGGGTTTTCGGATGTGGCCGTTCACCGGCAAGAACTGATGATCGATGTTCCGCTTGCGCCCGAATTTGTGCCCATGCATCTGGCGTCTATGCCAATTGCAGGCGCGTTTCTCGCACTCGGAGAAGAGGCGCAAAATGCCTTGATCCAGGAGGTCGCGGAAAAGCTCGACGCATATGTTGTAGGAGATAGACTTGTCTATCCTGACGCGGTGAATGTTGTAACAGGACGAAAATAGCATCCCCGCGTCGCTAATTCCTGTGTGAAGCCACAACCCAGTTAGGTTGATATCCAATCGCAAACTTGCTGCGTCTGGCGCTGAAAGCAGACGTTGGCGGAGTTGTGGCGAAAGTACGCTTTGTCCGCACAGCAGACATTCATGCTTTGGACAGCGAATGTCTTCTTCGAGCCCGAAGCGGACACCGAAAAAATGTCAGACGACGCCAAAAAGTAGCGTCGCCCGATAGTCGCGGTTGTCGCTTTATTCTACCAGTTCCAGATCACCGGGACGCCAGGTCTTGTCGAACCAAGGCTCGAGCGGGCCGTAGAGGCGCATCATCACGTTGAAGCTTTGCCCGGGCATGGTTTGCGCCCAGTTGTTCTCCCAACCTTCTGGGGCTTCTGGACCAAAATAGATGCTGGTACTCCCATCCTCATTAGGTTTTATCCCCGGTCTATTAGAGTCGATACCACCGGATTGCTGGTCAGTTTCAAGGATTGACCGAGTCTGTCCGCTATACAACATAAACGACGCAAAGTTTTTGGCGGGAACCGGCGCCGGTAGCGTTACCTTATAGGTTTTGAGAGCCGTCAAGGTACTGTCCGTTGCTGTCTCGCGCTGTCATCGCATAGACAGACCCCGTCCCGACCGGTGGCGAGGTCATCGCAGGCGTTATGCCCGTTGCCATATAGAAAAGTACGACCGATCATCGAGGATGCGCGCGCCGTCCTCAAGAAAAAGATAGCTCTGGCGTTGGAACGGTGAGTTCCATTGCCGGTCGTCATAAAAGAACACTCCTGGATCGCGCGAGGCATACGTGATCGCTCGCGCCGTGGCGTTTGCGATTGCTGCTGCCTCCTTGAAAATGGCCTGCATACGGGCATCGGGTTCGAAGGGCTCGTCCTTCTTGATCCCTATGGAAGCAAACGTTCCTACAATTTCCGGACTGAACGCACCAATTGGATTGTTTTCGAGTGCGACGTGGATCTCTTCAAAGAAGTCTTCGTTGTTCGCGTGAACAGTGTTGTGTTGAACACCGGAGATATTCAGGAAAGTTTCCGCGGGAGGATTGTCCGCTTCACTAAGCGGATAGATATTCAGACCCGCCTTGATCTCGGCAACAGGGCCAGCCGTATCTCCGTCTGCGTCTGGCGAGCGTCTTAGCAACAACCAGTGCTCATATGTCTTTGTGCGTAGTTCGAAGTAGCCCTCGGGCACCGGCGTTTCATCGTCGTTGTGCAAAAGTAGATACTTGCCACCTTCTCCCTTATCCGCGCCAAGCGCCCCGATATCCGTCACATAGTCAAACGCGGCGTCATCAAGCAACCCAAGCAGGCCTGCCGGAACCTCAATCACCATCGGGCCATCCGAGATATCGACATTCGAACCAATGTAGATTGTGGTTGTATTGGGCGTCAGCCAGATGGACCGCGCGTCCAGCAGGTCTTCTGCAATCACGACGTCATTGGGACTGACGCCCAAGTCTTCGTATCCCTGAAACATAGCTCGAAGCGAAGCGATCTTCATGCCATCCAGGAAAGCCGTCGTTGCTCTGATCAGATCAAGGTTGTCGAAGACTTTCTCCACCGTCTCAGGTGATGGCATACCATCGAAGAATTCCAGATCACCAAGCGTCTGGGTCTCGACCTTGTCTGGTGTAAGAACATTCTCAGGAACGTCGGCTTTGAATTCTTGGGCTGAAGAATGCGATGCGAGTACCAGGGCAGTCAGCACAGCTAACGACTTTGTTTTCATTGTTCGCTCCATTGGGAATTACTGTTTGTTTTGATCAGTTTACTTTTTCTAGATCGCCCAGCATCCAGCCACTCTCCAGCCATCCTTCTTGCGGCCCATATAGACGAAACAAAAGGAAGTACGGCTCTGTGGTTGGTATCCAGTTGCTTTCCATGCCTTCCGGTGCTTCTGGTCCAAAAAAGATGTCGTAAGAACCGTCTTCATTAGCCTGCATCGCATCAGTGTCGCGCTCGGACAAACCGACAGGATCAACGTTCCGAATGAAGCTCTTGGTCTCCATCGAATAAACAATCACGGACCAGAAATCGTCGGCAGGTGTATCCGCTGGGACGTTCAGTTTATAGGTCTGATTGTGATCGTACATTTCCCCGTCGCTGTCGCGCAGGCCTGTCAGATAAAATGTACCTCCGCCCAGTTGTTTCGGCAGGTATGTAATCCAGAAATAACTGCCGCCCGCACGCGCATCCACAAGGACTTCGGTCTCAGTCTCATAGGGGAAACCAGCCTCGGGTTGACCATCCGCGAAATCCCAAATCAACCACTGGCTCCTCATCTCGCCGCTATCGTCGACCCAAAGTGGGATCATGGCTTTCCCGGGCGTCACAAAGTAGTTCTGCATCGAGGCGTACGCGAGCAACAATCCCTCGTTCATTGCCTGCATTTGAAATTCACTTGGTTCGAAAGGCTTTCCCTTCTCGATCCCGAGATCTTTCAGAAAATTCACCATAACCTTGTCTTGTGGACGGATCGGGTTGTTTTGAACGTAATCGTTCAGGTCCTGAAAGAATGTCTCGTTGTAGTATGGAAGCGAGTCGTACGGCACTTCTGACGCTTCGAGATAGTTGTTGGGTGGCGGATTGTCGGCCTCGGACAGGTAGTACACTTTGATCGTCTGAGCGTACTCGGCCGCATCGGCGTCCGTTCCGCCATTCGTCAGTTTTGGCCGGAACGAAAAACCATATTCGTAGGTATCTGTTTCAAAGGGAAGGTATCCCGCCTCAGTTAATTCCTCCAGGGACATATCCCCCTCGTAGCCTGGGGGTAGCATGAGGTACTTGCCGCCGGCACCTTCGTCGAAACCATCGGGACCAACGTCCACGATAGGAACATCCCAAGCATTCACGATTGTACCGAAGTAGTTCACCTTTTCGGTGGCAGCGGGCACTTCAATGACAAGGGGACCGGGTTCCGAGGTCATTGAAGCCCAAGCATAGGCCGTAACATCGTTAGCCGTAAGAAACCCATGTTTGGAATCGAACGGCTTATTGAGATAAATGATGTCGTTGTAGTCGCCACCGAGGTCGCGGCGAATGCCCTTCAGAAAATCGATCATACCAGCGGCGGGCATTCCCCAGATTGCAGTCTGAGTGGCGCGCTGCACCATGATCTTGTAATCAATGTCCTCGACTTCGGCTGATCGTGCAAGGATGTCACCCGTGTCATTGAAAGACTGGGAAAGAACTGGCGAGGAAGAAATACCCACAATAAGCGCCACGCCAAAAAGACGCGTCGACAAACCGCTGTGTGATGGCCCAAGTATTTTCATGGCGCAATGCTCCCTGCTGTTTGTGGAAAGCTTGCACATCCGTTCAGCCGATGCGTATCATTTCACGACACGCGGGCGAACAAGCGGGTTGACGGATTGAACCTACCACCGATGATTTCGGCCAAGGCCTTGGGCGCGATGCCCCAGTTTGTGCTTGAGGCCGCTGGGGAAAGACGCCTGTTGCGTGCTTTTGACTCTGCCGATCTTCCTGTTCACTTCATTGAGGAAAGAGGCGGTTACATCTCGGAGCATGCCTTGGCGACCTTTGTGCACGAAGCCGCACGATCCTCGGGACAACAAAACATCGGATTGTTGTGGTCACCGTATCTCACTGTCGCTGACTACGGCGCCTGGGGAAGTTACGTTCTTTCTGCTCCAACGCTGGGGGCAGCGCTAATACGAGCTTCTGCCGTCATGCCATTTCATTCGTCCACGGATCGCGCGTGGCTTGAAACTTCGGGCACTAGCGTGCGCTACTGTTATCGTTTTGGACTTCGCTCGCATTTCGCGTATCCGGACATCGGTTTCTCGGCCGTTGGGGTTTTTCTGAGCATATTCCGCGCGTATTTAGGAAACGACTGGAAGCCATCGGCCGTGCTCTTGGACTTCCCGAAAGTTCCTGGGTTTGTCGAGGCAGAAGACACTTACGCTTGTCCTGTAATCTGGAACGCCACCCGCCTTGGGGTTGAGTTTGAAGCTTCGGCTTTGAGCTCCGAAGCCGCGCCCAAAAAACTTAGCGGAGGCTCGACAACTGTCGGAGATATTTCACGCGAACGATTGGGCGGCCCACCTCAAACACTTAGAGGACAAGTCGAGGAAGTGGTTTGGCAACAACTTCATCGGGAGGAAATGTCGATTGATGCCACCGCGCGTTCGCTCGATCTTGGCGTTCGCACACTACAACGGAAGTTAGCAAGCGAAGGGGTTCGTTTTCGCGAAATCGTCAACGATATCAGGGTAGCAAGGGCCGAGGAACTCCTCATAGATACGCGTGAGACAGTCTCCAGTATCTCCTCCATGCTAGGATATGAAACCGCAAATAATTTCAGCCGCGCATTTAAGAAGGTAACGGGATTGGCACCCTCTGACTATCGCCAAAGGAATTCCGGTCATACTTGAATGGTCGTCTGCAAAAGCAAGCCGCTGGCGTCTGCATTGCTCACAAATTAAAGTTCAGGTTGGATGCGACGAGTAACCGCGTCCAACCCGAGTAGGGCGGGAAGCTAACCTAGTTCGATCACTTTATACGTTTTCTTTTAGGATCAAGAAACAAAGTGAACTGGAACAATGACAAAGTTGCAGACTATTTGCTTGTAGAGGTGATTCTATCTGTTGCCCCGCGTCGATTACCCTGGGATAGGATCAACGCGGGGCTGTAGGAAAGTGCTAGGTAATCAAATGACGCCCGCACTCACTACGGAAACATTCTGATATTTCGATGCTTGCTCTATTTATGTATCCAATTTGGATATTTGATGATCCAACTTCTTAAAAGTCGGAGCATGCAATGCGCACACCCCTCGAGATGGAGAGCTTTGGTCGCGAGTTAACCGAGCACCTTCTTAGAATTGTTTGGTTGCTTATGTTGGTTGATACTTTTTGGAGCTATTCCAAACAATTACTCAAAAAGCATCCACGAGATGGAAAATACTTCTGTAAATGCAGCGACGAGCTTTTGTAGTTCTGTTTTGGGTGCAGCCCCTAGTCATTTCCAGACACGAACCAATGGAATTGGCGAAAAAACCCACGGTCGTTCATGGGATGGGAGACGACCGTGGGTATCAGTTAGGGGTATGATAGGTACGAAGCCATCATGAGTTTGGATCAAAACTCCCACAAAAGATTTGTATTTTGAAAGAGGAGCTTGCGAGTTGTTCAGGCTATAGGTGTTCACCGACGTTCCGCAGTGCTTTTCGAGCAGTTGTTTGCAAACGACGCTTTCACTCGTTGAAATGAATTCACATCGAAATATTTGCTTTTGTTGCGTCGTAGGTAGCTACGCGACGCATCATCTAATTGGGAGGAATACATGAAATATGCTGCCATTTTTGCCGCCGTGGCAATCTCCGCTTATGCAACTGTTGCCGCTGCCAAAGACCCAGTTCCGGCAAGTAGCGACAACTTCGAGATTTACAGTGAGGTTGAAGGCTGGACGGTTTATGCTGACAACGACTCTGGTACATGCCTGATAGAAAAAGTCTTCGAGAGCGGGAACGTCATGCAAATGGGTCTAACCAAAAACCAAAAACACGGTTACTTGGGAGTATTCACGCAAGCTGACATAGACATCAAAAACCGTCAAAAAATAGAAATAGCAATTGACGACTTCGTGTATGAAGGTCGCGCAAAAGGCATAAAAAGCAAGAAGCTAGCGGATGACTACTCTGGTGGCTATATCGTTGTAAAGGACGCAAACATGGCGACTGCCGTGGCCGAAGGACAGACTTTGATCGCATTTCCAAAGAAGTCCGCAAATTTCATTGTGGACCTAACCGGTACAAAGAAGGCTATGGAAGAAGGGCGTAAATGCAACCTTGCACTTGCAAGCTAACTTAGGCCGTTGCTCAACCTCAAAAAAGTTGAGTCGCCTTTTCGTCAAACCCTTTGTGGCCCCGCAGTTTGCGGGGTCATTTATTCGTCATTTTTTGTCTCTTCGCCTCAAGCATCAAGGTTTTGGTTAGCCCGCCGAAACTGGTGCGGGCGTTGTCTAGAAAGCAACGAATTTTGGTTTATCCGAGTGAGTGGCCAGATCGAGTGCGATATTCAAACGAGGCAACGCGGTCTGTTATTTCCCGTGTCTGCTTTGACCGAAACTCTGCCGTTCAGCAGATTTCAAAGAACGTCCAGCGCCGTTCAATGCAGACGTTCAGGCGAAATTTCTCGGAATGACCACCAACAATGACTGCTATCCGTTCCTAAGCCGTCATCTGACTTAACGACTCAGATGACTGACTTGAGCCCGAAGGCGACTTAGAAATTAAGTGCAGCATTTGTCGCTAAGGGCGGCAAACGGAAGTTCGCTGCGGATAGCACGGAGGTCTCCTTTCCCATCGATTGCTCCCGGCGAAGGGCTCGCCGGTTCATGCATCTCTTCGGCATTACCTTGGGCGACCGAGGTCCCAAGAGATTTCGGTAGCTGAAAAGTCGCAGCGGGGTCAGGCTAATCTGCAGGCGCACCGGCAATTTGGGCCTCTTGTGCCTCCTTCTTGCGCCAATCTTTCGGGGACATGCCGAAGTTCCGCGTGAAAGCACGGGTCAGGGCCGATGTTTCGGATAAGCCGACCAATTGGGCAATCTCTTTGATCGAGTGATCAGACCCGGTGAGCAACTCCGAGGCCCGTTCCATCCGGTCTGTTGATCACCTTGGAAGCCGTTGTCCCGTAGGAGGACAAGCGCTTGTTGAGCACCTTGGTGGTGATGCTGCACATCCGGGCGGCCTCGCTCACCGTCAGCGCCGGATCGGACAGCCTTGATCGCACGAGAATTTCGAAGCCTTCGAGGTAGTCCAGGGGCACATCGACCTGAACCGGTTCTTCGATATCATTGTCGTGGTTCACGAGGAGTTCGGGGTTGATTGGAAGCGACAGCCAGGCCGCCGGAAAGCGGATGGAGAATCCCCTGTTGTTGCACTTGATGCCCCGCACGCCATGAAACTGCTCCGGCAGCAGGGTCGGATCGCAGAGGCGCAGAACAACCTGGGTTGGATCCCCGTCGAGAACACGGTGCAGCAGGAGATCCGGATCCCGACGAGAAAGGCGTCCGAATGGCCCGGCGACACCTCGGGTTCGAAATTGCGACTGGTGGTGAAGTAGGCGTGTTCCTCCTCGATCACGAGCCGGAAGGACACCGCGTTGCTTTCCTTCGAGACGATCTGGGTGAACCGGGTGAAGAAATCGCCAAGGGTCACCGACTGGCCGAGGAGCGCCCCACGCGGCAGGAACTTCAACAGGTCTGTCTGTTGTCCCGCCAAGGCGCAGATATCCGGCCGGGTGATGTCGGCGATGGAGGCCAGCGCCGCATAGACCGTGTCATGCGGGATGAACTCGGCCGGGTTCAGGACCTGTTCCTCGCTCAATCCATGCAGCCCGAGCGCAAAGGCCGGATCCGCATCGAGCCGCCGCATCATCGCTACGACGGGGCCGAGGACCGTAGCACGTACGAGGGACAAACCGTCCTTTTGTTCTCCTTGCGGCATCCACATCACCCTTTCGCTCTCCGACACGCTACGGGCGCGGGCGCCTGACGGCCAAGCAGAAATTGGCTGAAATTGACCGGATCGGGTCAGAAAAATGCACCACGGGATCAGCGGGTCAAAAGAATCTCGGGGCACATGTGCATAGTGGGAGGATCGGTCCGCAGGAAGACCGACCCCTGGGAGGACACCGAATGACAACACTCAACCTGAAGGCGTTGCTGCCGGCCATGTCAATGGCAATTGCGCTCACGACGCCTGCCATTGCGCAGGATATCCCCAACATTCCATCAGAGGTCACGCTGTTCAAGAACGTGATGGTCTTCGACGGGGTGAATGACGGCTTGAAAGATGTCGACGTGCTCGTCGTCAAGAACAAGATTCACAAGATTGCAGAGGACATTCCCGATCCGGCACGTGGGAAGTCGAAGTTCGAACGGGCGGAAGCAAGCGCCTGCCCGATCCTGTTGGCGGTATCGACGGCTATTCTTTCACCATCCAGACCGAACGCGGTATCGAGACCAAAGAGGTCGAGGTCAATGTGATCGACGGCGGCGGACGCACCTTGATGCCGGGACTGATCGACAGCCATGTGCATGTGAATATGTACAAGGATGGCACGATCCCGGGCCTTCAGGACACGACATGGGAGGAGATCGGCGCACGTTCTGCGGCCTTTGCGCAGGAAATGCTGGCGATGGGCTTCACAACCGTGCGCGACATGTGCGGTGCACATGGTGGACTTCGTGCGGTAATCGACGAGGTTCGCTTCCCGGCCCGCGGATATACTCGTCCGGCGCCTGCCTCAGCCAGACCGGTGGTCATGGCGACTGGGGGATCGCCGGGCAACGCAAGAACGAAAGCAATCTTGAACGGCTGGAGATCACGCGGCTTGTCGACGGCCCTGCCGAAGTGCTCCACGGCGCGCGGCGGAACTTTGCGCTTGGGGCCAACTACCTCAAGATCATGGTCAGTGGTGGTGTGACCTCCATCAAGGACCCGATCTACCAGTCCGCCTTTACAGACGAAGAAATCGCCGCTGCCGTCGAGGTGGCCGGGGACATGGATTCCTATGTCGCCATGCATGTCTTCATGGATAGCGACCTGTCGCGCGCGCTCGATCTCGGGGTCAAAGTGGTGGATCACGGCCTGACCATAACGGAACCGACGATGCAGAAGCTGGTAGAGAAGGAAGCGTTCTTCTCGCCCAACCTGACCGCGTTGGCGCCCGAGGCGCTTGAGCATCCGATGCACCAGGACCCGACCTTCCCGCCGACGGCGAAGTTCCTCTGGTTGCGGAAAAACAGCGAGCAGTTGTTTGATCTGGTGCGGAAGTACAAGCCGAAGATGGTGTTCGATTCCGACTACGTGCTGCTGACCGGTGTGCCGTACCGGCAGTCGATGGACTTCACCAAGGCTTTCATGGCGCGTGAGTTCGGCAACCTCTGGGCCTTGCAGATGATGACCTCGAATGGCGGCGAACTGGCCGCACTGACGGGACGCGGAAACCCCTATCCCGAAGGCAAGCTCGGCGTGATCGAGGAAGGTGCCTATGCCGATATCCTCATCGTTGACGGAAACCCGCTCGAAGACATCACTGCCATCGGCGCTGTCGATACATGGTTCGATGCCGAGCCACGCGGGCAGGACGTGCCGAGCATTCGCGTCATCATGAAGGACGGCAAGTTCTACAAGAACACGTTGAACTGAACTTTCGGCGGGGCGCTGGCCCCGCCGTCAACATTGCGGAAGGGCAAACTTATGAAGCATCTTTTCAAGTCCACATTACTGGCGGGCGTGGTGTCGCTCGCTGCCGGCATGTCCTCTGCGCAGGACGAAGCGCTGCCGCAGACCCTGTTCACCAATGTCCATGTTTTTGACGGCGTGAACGAGGCGCGGATCGAAAACGCCAGCGTTCTGGTCGAAGGCAACCTGATCAAGGAAATTTCGACGGACGGGATCGAAGCGCCCAACGCAACCATGATTGACGGCGGCGGGCGCACGCTCATGCCGGGGATGCATGACCAGCACGTGCATTTGCTGGTGTTCAACCCGCTCAGTGACGGGTTGCGCCAGAACATCACGCCCTTCCATCTTGGTGGCGTTGCAACGATCCGGTCCGAGCGCATCCTGATGAACGGGTTCACGACGGTTCGTGACCTCGGCGGACCGGCAAAGTCCATCGCGCGGATCATCGATACCGGTATGTTCCCGGCCCGAGGATCTATTCCTCGGAGGCCTTCATCACGCAGACATCGGGCCATGCCGATTTCCGCAAGCTGAACGACCGGCATCCAACCCTGTCGGGGCAAGGCCCATCGCATTGGGTCGACACGGACATGAGCTTCATCGCGGATGGCCCGGAGCAGATCCGCATGGCGGTGCGCGAGAACCTGCGCCGCGGCGCAACCCAGATCAAGATCATGGTCAGCGGTGGTGTGACCTCGGAATTCGACCCTCTGCATTCACTGCAATATCAAGACGACGAAATCCAGATGGCGGTGAAAACGGCCGAGCAATGGGGCACCTACGTGACCTGCCACGTGTTCACCGAACAGGCGATCCGCAACTGTATCGACAACGGGGCAAAAACCGTCGAGCACATCCCGTTTCTGACTGCCGAAGTGGCCGAAGAGATGGTCGACAAACAAGTCATGTTCGCAACTGCGGTAGCACCGGTCTACTCGGTTTCAACCGAGCAGGCAGAGGCGTTTTATACGCCAGCCTCGTTCGCCAAATGGAAGAGCGTCCGTGACGCCGCCGCCAACATGATCGAGGTGATCCAGACGACACCGGGCATGATCGACCTCTACACGCTAGGCACCGATCTCATCAACAACTGGGACCAGACACTTGAGCAGGACAAGAAAATGAACGACGAGTTCAAATACCTGCACGAGGCCAAGTTCAAACCCTTTGACATTCTGCGGATGGCCACATCGAACGGCGCCCGCATGAACCGGCTTACGGGCCTGAACAACCCGTACCAGGATGGCCCGCTCGGCGTGGTCGAGGAAGGCGCGCGGATCTCCTGCTGGTCGATGGCAACCCGCTCGAAGACATCCTGCTTCTGGCCGATCCTGATCCCAACCTGAAGGTCATCATGAAGGACGGCGTGATCTACAAGACACGCTGGACTGAGGTGAGCACAGGGCGGTCTCC
>NZ_JBQFIS010000002.1:0-554483 GCF_056535645.1 Ruegeria sp. BK1
TTGGCCGCCCATCCCGGTGTGACCTTGTGCTACGAGCGCAACCCGGTCGAAGGCGTCTGGCCCTATCGTCTTTATTCCATGATCCACGCACGTTCGCGCACCGAAGCTCTGGACATTCTGGCCGGGGCTTCAGCGTTACCCGAACTGTCGGGAACCAAGCACAAAGTTCTGTTCTCAACCCGTTGTTTCAAACAGACCGGCGCATTGATCCAAGCCAAGAGGTGGCCGCATGATGCTGGATGACACCGACCGCGCGATCCTGAACCGGATGCAGGATGACTTGCCGCTGACCTCGCACCCCTATGCGGCGATTTCTGATGAGTTGGGGATCGAGGAATCCGACCTTCTGAGTCGGTTGAGCCGCATGAAAGAGGATCGCGTCATAACCCGATTCGGCCCTTTCTTTGACGCGGCCGCAATGGGTGGTGCCTTTTGCCTCTGCGCCATGGCCGTGCCACCGCAGGAATTCGAAACCGTCCTGACCAAAGTCAATGCACATCCAGAGGTGGCGCACAATTATGAGCGCACACACCGGCTGAACATGTGGTTCGTTCTTGCGACCGAGACGCCCGAGGGGATCGCAACGGCAGCCGAGACCATTGAACGGGATACCGGGATCACAGTCCTGCAATTTCCCAAACTTCAGGAATTTTTCATCGGCTTCCGGGTAGCAGCATGATTGACGTAAAAGACCGAGAGATTATCGAAGCGCTGCAAGGCGGTTTGCCTTTGGTTCCCGCTCCTTATAGGCAAGTTGCCGACAATTTAGGGTTGGACGAAGACGATCTTCTGTTCCGCCTGGCCGATATGAAATCGCGTGGCGTGATCCGGCGCATTGCGGCGGCGCCCAATCACTACAAGTTGGGCATGACATCGAACGGGATGACCGTCTGGGATGTCGCGGATACGCGAGTTGCCGAACTGGGCCCGCAGATCGGACTGCTGCCTTTTGTGACCCATTGCTATGAACGCCCCCGCGCCCTGCCCGACTGGCCCTATAACCTGTTCGCCATGGTCCATGGATCGGACCCGATCGAGGTCGAGGAAAAGCGCGCGGAGATTGCCGCCATCCTGGGTGATGCCTGCCGGGCGCAGGATATCCTCTATTCCACGCGCATCCTGAAAAAGACTGGACTGCGTCTGAAACAGAAAGGCTGAGGACCATGTTCCGCCTGACCGAATACATGCATCAACTGGTCGCCCCGATCCCGGTACGCCCGCGTCGCCCCGGCCCGGTGAAGCCTGTGGTGATCTGGAACCTAACCCGGCGCTGCAATCTGAAATGCCGCCATTGTTATACCGTCTCGGCGGATGTGGCCTTCCCTGGCGAGCTCAGTCACGAGCAAGCCATGGTCACCCTTGAGGATCTGGGCCAGTTTCGCGTCCCGGCCCTGATCCTCTCGGGTGGTGAGCCGCTGGATCGGTTCGATTTCTTCGACATCTCCAAACGCGCCCGCGATCTGGTGCCGATGCTGGCCCTGTCCACAAATGGCACGCGGATTTACGATGAGACCGCCGACATGATCGCCGATGTGGGGTTCAACTATGTGGGCATCTCGCTGGACGGGATCGGGGCCACGAATGACTGGTTCCGCGGCGTTGAAGGTGCCTTTGCCGACGCCCTGCGCGGTGTGCGCGAATGCAAAAAGCGCGGCATCAAGGTGGGTCTGCGCTTCTGCCTGACCGAGGGCACCCAGCACCATCTGCCCGATCTGCTGCAACTGTGCGACGACGAAGGTGTGGACAAGTTCTATCTGTCCCATCTGGTCTATGCCGGGCGTGGCGACAAGAACCGGGGCGAAGATGCCGAACATCTGCGCACCCGCAAAGGGCTGGATCTGCTGCTGGAGCGCGCGTGGGAGGCGGCGTCTGGCGGGCGTCCGCTGGATATCGTCACCGGCAATAACGACGCTGATGCGGGTTACTTCCTGAATTGGGTGCGCGCGCGGTTCGACGCGGACAAGGCCGCCCATGTGCGGGATCATCTGGCGGCCTGGGGCGGAAACTCCAGCGGGTTGGGCGTGGCCAATATCGACAATCTGGGCCGCGTGCATCCGGACACCTATTGGTCCGATTACACGGTCGGAAATGTGAAAACCAAACCGTTTTCCGAGCTGTGGACCAGCAATGATCCGATGCTCGCCATGTTACGCACCCGCCCGCGTCCGCTGAAGGGACGCTGCGGGGCATGCACGTTGAAGGACGTCTGTGGTGGCAATACTCGTATCCGGGCTTTGCAACTGACCGGCGATCCCTGGGCCGAAGATCCGGCCTGTTACCTGAGCAATCAAGAAATCGGCGTCGAAGAAGCGGTAGAGCGGCTGCAAGTGACGCCATTCCGGGGGAAACGATATGATCCGGCGCATCAATTCTTCTGACACTCTGAAAATCAGCGCGCTGTGCGCCCTGCTACTTGCGGGCACCTCATGGGCTGACGCGCCTTCGGATTACGCGGAATACTGCGCCTCGTGCCATGGCGAGAGCCGCTTGGGCGGCGTTGGCCCGGCGCTGATCCCCGAGACGTTGAAACGGATGCGCGGCCCCCGCGTGGCTGCCGTGATTGCCGAAGGACGCACGGCCACCAGATGCCTGCCTTTGCCCATGAGCTGGATGCGTTGCAGATCGAAGAATTGGCGGGTTGGTTGAAATCCCCGTTGGAAACGGACCCTGAATGGGGTGAAACCGATATCATGGCCAGCCGTACGCTGGACGATGACTATGTGCCTGTCGATGCGCCGATCTGGGACAGTGACCCGATGAACATCACGCTGGCGGTTGAGACCGGAGACCACCATGTCAGCGTGCTGGACGGCGACACGTTCGAGGTTCTGGACCGGTTTGAGACGCCGTTTGCCGTGCATGGCGGGCCGAAATTCAGCCCCGATGGGCGCTATGTGTTCATCATGTCCCGCGATGGCTGGGTGCAGAAATACGACATCTGGGCGCTGAAACAGGTGGGGCGCGTGCGCGCGGGCCTGAACAGCCGCAACATTGCAATGTCAGGCGATGGCAAATGGGTAGCCGTGGCGAACTATCTGCCCAATTCGTTGACGTTGCTATCGACCGAGAATCTTTCGGTGGCGTCGGTTATCGAAGTGAAAAGCAAAAAGGGTGTGCCCAGCCGAGTCTCGGCCGTGTATCAGGCGCCGCCGCGTGAAAGCTTTGTGCTGGCGCTGAAAGACGTGCCCGAAATTTGGGAGGTCTTCTACGGTGCCAACCCGCCGCAATTCGGGCTGGGCCATGATTTCCGCATCGAGGGCCAGTTCAAAAATCCTGACCCGTTCCCGGTGCGCAAGATCACCACGCCGGATTATCTGGACGATTTCTTTTTCGACCAGAGCTATGAATACGTTATGGGCGCGTCGCGCGATGGCAAGGGCGGACAGGTGATTGATCTGGTAATCGGGCACAAGGTGGCTGATCTGGACCTGCCGGGAATGCCGCATCTGGGATCGGGCATCACATGGCAGCATGGCGACACAACCGTTATGGCCACACCGCATCTTACCGATGGCACGGTGTCAGTGATCGACATGAAAAGCTGGGAGACCGTCAAACGGATCAAGACCGAAGGGCCGGGGTTTTTCATGCGCAGCCATGAGAACTCGCCTTACGTCTGGGCCGATGTGTTCTTTGGCCCTAACAAGGATGTCATGCATGTAATCGACAAGCAGAGCCTTGAGATCGTGAAGACCCTGCGCCCTGCCCCTGGCAAGACCGTGGCGCATGTGGAGTTCACCAAGGATGGCAGCCACGCGCTGGTGTCGATCTGGGAGGATGATGGCGCAGTGATCGTCTATGATGCGCAGACGCTGGAAGAGGTCCGCCGCCTGCCGATGCGCAAACCGTCTGGAAAATACAATGTCTGGAACAAAATCACCTTCTCGGAAGGCACCAGCCACTGACGGGCGCTGGCCGGTCTGGAAACTGTCCATCCTGCTTTACCCGGCCACGGCTTTGACCGTGGCCATCAACCTGTTTTTGGCTGGGTTGATCGCGCATACCCTTGGTTTTGCGGTCATTCCCCGGTGACAGCGCTGATCTGGTCAGTGCCGTTGGGCGTGCCTGCAAGTTGGCTGGCGGGTCGTTGGCTGCGTGGGCTGATGGATGAGGCCGACGGCTAAGTCGCGAAAACCTTCGCACCTAACAGAAGTCAAGTATCGGTCCGAGAGATTCCCCTAGAACTCTGGAAAAGAATACCGAGTTGGATTCTCTATGCCCGCCTCTAACCCTCTGCACAACCTCCCTGTTCGCGCGTCCCGCGTGGCTTGTGCATGGGCGGGCACCCTTCTTCTGCTGTTGCAAATGCTTGGCCCGGTTCTGGCGAGTCCCGGTCAAAGCATATGGGTGGAGATCTGCTCGGAGGCGGGGGCGGTTTGGGTTCAGGTGGACCTTGAGGAGGAGACCGATGACCCGACCGCGCCCTGCCCGAAATGCGCCGATTGCACCTTGTGTGCCGTCACCACGCTGGCGCAGTTGCCCGATCAGCCTCATCTGGTCCTATCCCAGAAGGCCGGCCTCGCCCTGTACCGGTGCGCCGATCAGAACCAACCCCATGATCAGGCCCGCTTGTGGCCTGAAACCCGAGGGCCCCCGCACGCAAACCTAAAAACAACTGAACGCGCCCCGCGCGCTTCCATGGCGTCTACTCAAAGTATCGGAGGTGCGCCATGGTCGTAAGTCGCGCATTCCAAGCCCTGCTGGCCTTCACCCTGTCCTGCCTGATGGCGATCAGCGCCCATGCCGACAGCCTCGCCAGCTTTCTGCCCGAGATTGAGCCTGCCGATCTGGTGCCTGGTGCCGATGCCTTTGGCCCGGTGCGCGAGGACGTCATGGTTGCCCCCGTTCTGAAAGGAGGCGAGACGGTGGCCTGGGCGTTCCTAACATCCGATTTCGTGGGCACCACCGGATATTCCGGCAAGCCGATCCACGTGGTTGCTGCCATCAATGACGAGGCGGTGTTGACCGGGGTGCAACTGGTCAAACACTCGGAACCGATCGTGCTGATCGGCATTCCCAATGCGCACATGGTTGAGCTGACCGAAGGCTATGCCGGGCTGGACCTGAAGGTTGAGGCCGAGACGGGCGGTGAGGGGCATGACCTTGATATTATCTCGGGCGCGACCGTCACGATCATGGTGATCGACGACAGCCTTGTGCGTGGTGGCATCAAGGTGGCGCGCGCGTTGGGGTTGGGCGGATTGGCACCGGCGCAGGCCGACGGGCCCAAGCGCGAGGTCGATATGGCGCAGGACGCCATCTATGACTGGACGACACTGTCGGGGGACGGGTCAATCCGGCGACTGACGCTGGATATCGGGCAGGTCAATGCCGCGTTTGAGGCGACGGGCGATCAGCGCGCGATCAAACGCCCCGAACCCGGTGAACCCGATGACACCTATATCGACATGCATTTGGCACTGGTCTCGGTGCCGTCGATCGGCAAGTCGCTGCTGGGCGAGGCCGAATATCAGAACATGGTCGACTGGCTGGACGAGGGCGAGCAGGCCATTCTTGTGCTGGGACGTGGGGCTTACAGCTTTAAGGGTTCGGGCTATGTCCGGGGCGGGATTTTCGACCGGATTCAGCTGATCCAGGGCGACAATTCGGTGCGGTTCTTTGACAAGCAACAACGCCGTCTGGGCGAAGTTGCAGCTCCCGATGCCCCAAGCTTTACGGAACTGGACATCTTCAAAATCCCCGCCGATGCCGAGTTTGATCCGGCCGAGCCCTTCCGCCTGCAACTGCTGGCGCAGCGGGCCGTGGGTGCGGTCGAGAAAACATTCCTGACCTTTGATCTGGGCTACAAATTGCCCGAATACTATCTGCTGCCCGTTGCGGCCCCTGCGGTTGTCGATGACGCCAGCGGTGAGGCTGCGGCAAAGGCTGCGCTGTGGCAGCGCATCTGGAAAGACCGCGTGGTTGAGATTGTGATCCTCAGCGCGATGCTGCTGGTGCTGACGGCGACCTTCTTCTTCCAGTTCCACGCCACCATGAATGCACGCGTGTTCTACTGGTTCCGCATCGGTTTCCTGACCATGACGCTGTTCTTCATCGGCTGGTACGCCAACGCGCAGCTGAGCGTGGTGAACCTTATGGCGCTGGCGGGCAGTCTGCGCACGGGGTTCTCGTGGGATGCCTTCCTGCTGGACCCGCTGGTGTTCATCCAGTGGTTCGCCGTCGCCGCCGCGCTGCTGTTTTGGGGACGCGGGGCCTATTGCGGCTGGCTGTGCCCGTTCGGTGCACTGCAAGAGCTGACCAACAAGATCGCGCGGACCTTCAAGGTGCCGCAATGGATCTTGCCTTGGGGTCTGAACGAACGGCTCTGGCCAGCAAAATACATAATCTTCCTAGTGCTGTTCGGGATCAGCTTTGTCTCGATCCCGCTGGCCGAAACCTATGCCGAGGTCGAGCCGTTCAAGACCGCGATCATCCTGAAATTCATGCGAGACTGGCCTTTCGTGGTCTTTGCGCTGGCCTTGCTGGGGATCGGGCTGTTCATCGAACGGTTCTACTGCCGCTATCTGTGCCCGTTGGGCGGTGCGCTGGCGATCCCGGCCCGTATTCGCATGTTCGACTGGCTGCGCCGCTACAAGGATTGCGGCACCCCCTGTCAAACCTGCGCCAATGAATGCCCCGTTCAGGCAATCCACCCCACCGGTGAGATTAACCCTAACGAGTGCGTCACCTGCCTGCATTGTCAGGTGCTCTATCAGTCCGAGGACAAATGCCCCGTCGTTATCCGCCAGTTGAAACGGCGGGCCAAGACAGGGTCGGTGCAGATGAAGACTCACTCGGACAACCACCGGCGAACCATCCGAACGCCAAACCGCAAACCATTTCTTGATTGGAGGGACGATCATGTCAGACCAAGAAAACAAACTGAACATCACACGCCGCGGAATGCTGGGGGCGACCGCCACCGGTGCCGTTCTGGCCGGGACCGGGCTGGGCTCGACCCTGATGACCGCCCGCGAGGCAAGCGCCGCTGCGAACGCGCATCTGGAACCGGGCGAGCTGGACGAATACTACGGCTTCTGGTCCTCAGGCCAAACCGGTGAGCTGCGCATCCTGGGTGTGCCTTCGATGCGTGAGCTGATGCGGGTGCCTGTGTTCAACCGCTGCTCAGCCACCGGCTGGGGTCAAACCAACGAGTCGCTGAAAATCCTGACCGAAGGCCTGCTGCCCGAAACCAAAGAGTTTCTGGCTGCCAACGGCAAGGTCACCTATGACAACGGCGACCTGCACCACCCGCACATGTCCTTCACGGATGGCACCTATGATGGTCGCTATCTGTTCATGAACGACAAAGCCAACACCCGCGTGGCCCGTGTGCGCTGCGACGTGATGAAATGCGACAAGATCATCGAGATCCCGAACGCGCATGACATCCACGGTCTGCGTCCGCAGAAATACCCGCGCACCGGCTACATCTTTGCCAATGGTGAGCATGAGGCGCCGCTGGTCAATGACGGCCGATCCTCGACGATCCGTCGCAATACGTGAACATCTTTACCGCCATCGACGGCGACACGATGGAGATCGCATGGCAGGTGATGGTGTCGGGCAACCTCGACAACACCGACTGCGACTATCAGGGCAAATACGCGTTCTCGACCTCGTACAACTCGGAAATGGGCATGAACCTGGCCGAGATGACCGAGAATGAGCTGGACCACGTGGTCGTGTTCAACCTCAAAGGCATCGAAGACGCAATTGCTGCGGGGAACTATCAGGAGCTGAACGGCGTCAAGGTCGTAGACGGCCGTAAAGAGGCTGGCGGCAACCTGACCCGCTACATCCCGATCCCGAACTCGCCACACGGTGTGAATGCCGCGCCCGACAAGAAACACATCATGATCAACGGCAAGCTGTCTCCGACCGTGTCGGTGATCGATGTCGAAAAAGTCGACGCGCTGTTTGCCGACAACGCTGATCCGCGCTCGGCCATCGTCGCGGAACCGCAACTGGGTCTTGGCCCGCTTCACACCGCGTTCGACGGCAAGGGCAACGCCTATACCACCCTGTTCCTGGACAGCCAGGTGGTGAAGTGGGACATCGCCAAAGCGATCGAAGCCTATGGTGGCGCGGACGTCGATCCGATCCTCGACAAGGTGGACGTGCAGTATCAGCCGGGTCACAACTCGACCTCGATGGGTGAGACGGCTGAGGCTGACGGCAAATGGCTGATTTCGATGAACAAGTTCTCGAAAGACCGCTTCCTGAACGTGGGACCGCTGAAGCCTGAGAATGAGCAGCTGATCGACATCTCGGGCGACAAGATGAAGGTGGTCCATGACGGCCCGACCTTTGCGGAGCCGCATGACTCGATCCTTGTACACCGGTCCAAAGTGAACCCGGTCAATGTCTGGGATCGCAACGACCCGATGTGGGAAGATGCGCGCAAACAGGCCGAGGCCGATGGCGTCGATCTGGATTATGGCGCGGATGAGCCGATCCGGGATGGCAATAAGGTGCGCGTCTACATGACCTCGGTCGCCCCTGTGTTCAGCATGGAGAAGTTCACCGTCAAGCAGGGCGACGAAGTCACCGTCTATGTCACCAACCTGGACGATGTGGATGATGTGACCCACGGCTTCTGCCTGTCGAACTTCGGTATCGCGATGGAGGTTGCCCCGCAGGCCACCGCCTCGGTCACGTTCATTGCCGACCGTCCGGGCGTGCATTGGTTCTATTGCCAGTGGTTCTGCCACGCGCTGCACATGGAAATGCGCGGCCGGATGTTTGTTGAGCCGCGGAGCGCGTAGTCATGCGTTGGTCCCTGCTCATACCGCTCCTGCTCGGCTCGCCCCTTTGGGCGGCGGACTGGGATGTGCCCAACCGGGCGGGGGCCATCAATCAGATACTGGCGCAGGCGGCGGATGGGGATACCCTCCGCCTGAGCCCCGGCACCTATGCCGAAACACTGGTTCTGGACCGGCCCATCACGATTGACGGGCTGGGACAGGCCACGATTGACGGACAAGGCGAAGGCAGCGTTATCACCGTGACCGGACCCGGCGTGACGGTGCGCGGGCTGACGGTGATCGGCTCCGGTTCAGACCATGACGGGATCGACAGCGGCATCCAACTGACCAAAACGGCCACCGCGCCTGTGGTCGAGGATAATGTGCTGCTGGGCAATCTCTATGGCATCGACATCCACGGGGCCAAGGACGGCATCGTGCGCCGCAACCGGATCGAAGGGCGGCAGGACCGCCACATGAACGCGCGCGGCAATGGGGTCTATGTCTGGAACGCTCCCGGGGCCGTTGTCGCCGACAATGACATTCAATTTGGCCGCGATGGGATTTTCGTGAATTCTTCGAAGAAGAATTTGTTCACCGGCAACCTGTTTCGTGATCTGCGCTTTGCGGTGCACTATATGTATGCCGACAACTCCGTGGTCAGCAACAACGTCTCGATCGGCAACGATCTGGGCTATGCGGTGATGTTCACCTCGAATGTCAAAGTCACCGACAATGTGTCGATTGATGACCGCGAACATGGCGTGATGCTGAACTATGCCAACAAGAGCGTCATCACCGGCAATGTGGTCAAAGGTGCGAAAGAGAAATGCACCTTCCTCTATAACTCGAACAAGAACGAGTTCACTGACAACTGGTTTGAAGGCTGCGGCATCGGCATCCACTTTACCGCCGGGTCCGAACGCAACCGGATCGTCGGCAACGCCTTTGTCGGCAACCGGACACAGGTGAAATATGTCTCGACCAAATGGGTCGAGTGGTCAGAAGACGGGCGCGGAAACTATTGGTCCGATTTCGCCGCCTATGATGTGGATGGTAACGGCGTGGCCGATGCCCCCTATCGCCCCAACGATTCAATGGACCATGTGCTGTGGACCCAACCCGCAGCCAAATTGCTGCTCGGCTCACCTGCCGTGCAGCTGGTGCGCTGGTCGCAATCGGCCTTCCCGGCGCTGTTGCCGGGAGGCGTGGTGGACAGCAACCCCTTGATGCAAACCCCTGAACCCCCAGCTATGAAAAAGGTGCCTCATGACGAATAAGGCCCTGACGATTGACCAAGTCTGCAAAGACCGTGGCAAGACCCCCGTTCTTGACGATATCACCCTGTCTCTTGCCCCCGGTCAGCGCGTTGCGCTGCTGGGCCATAACGGTGCGGGCAAGTCGACCCTGATCAAATCCGTCCTTGGCCTGACGCCGATCCATGGCGGAGCCATTCGGATCGGAGACGTCGCCCCCGGTACGGCGCAGGCGCGGCGAGAGACAGCCTACTTGCCCGAGGCGGTATCCTTCCACCCGGCCTTGACGGGCCGCGAACAACTGAACCTTTTTGCGCAACTCTCGGGCGCGAAAGCAGACGTGCCCGGCCTGTTGGAGCGGGTCGGCCTCAGCGATGCGCTGGACCGCCGGATCGGAGCCTATTCAAAAGGAATGCGGCAACGTCTGGGTCTGGCGCAGGTGCTGCTGGGTCAGCCCAAAGTGGCGTTGCTGGACGAACCGACCAGCGGGCTGGACCCGATCTCGCGGCAGGACCTCTATGCCATTATTGACGAGCTTGCCGCGCAGGGCACTGCCGTCCTGATCGCGTCTCACGCCTTGACCGAGGTCGAGGCCCGCACCGATCGCATTGCCATCATGCGCAAGGGTGGGATGGTGGCCGATGACACGCTGACCAACCTGTCGGCGTTGGCCGGTCTGCCGATCCGCCTGAAAGTGCGCGCCAGTGCCAACCCTGAAGCGCTGGCCGCCGAACTGGGCGGAAACCGGATCAATGGGGCTTCGGTCGAACTGCTGTGTTCTCCCGAGGACAAGATGGAGGCCCTGCGTCGCATAGCCGGATTGGGCGACGCGGTGGCGGATGTGGAAATGACGCCGCCCAAGCTGGAAGACCTCTATCGCCATTACGCACAGGAGAGATCGCAATGACCCGCTTCCTTGCCATCACCCGCACCGAAATGCTGATCCTGCGCCGCAACCGCTGGCTGCTGGTCGCGACGTTGATCATGGTGCTGTTCGCCTTGGCGCTGACCTTTGCGGGCAGCGCGCCAACCGGCACGCTGGGGGTCGATATGCTCACCGTCTCGGTCGCCTCGATGACCACACTGTCGGTCTATCTTGCGCCCTTGCTGGCGCTGATGATTTCTTTCGACGCCATCGCAGGCGACGTGGACCGGGGCAGCCTTTCCCTATTGTTGTCCTATCCTGCAGGGCGCGGAGAAATCCTGTTGGGCAAGTTCACCGCCCATCTGGCCGCGCTAGCCTTCGCCATGACCGTCGGCTTTGGCACGGCAGGCGCAGTGGCCACCTTCTTTGGAGGCGCGGGGGCCGAAAGCCTGATAGCTCTGACGCGACTGATCCTCACATCCATCCTGCTGGGCGCCGTCTTTCTGGCGCTGGGATACCTGCTGTCTGCCCTGGCAAAGGGGGCTACGGCGGCAGCGGGTCTGTCGGCCGGGCTATGGCTGGTTTTTGTTGTCCTCTATGATCTGGGCCTGTTGGGGGCCGTCGTCATGGACAAGGGCGGCAGCTTCACCCAATCCGTCTTTCCGTGGGTGATGGTGGCCAACCCGGCCGACGCATTCCGTCTGTGGAACATTGCCGCGACCGAGGGTGTCGCCATGGCCTCCGGCATGACCGGGGCCGCGCAGGCCCTGCCCTTCTGGGCCGCGCCCGCCTCACTTCTGATCTGGCCGGTGCTTGCCTTCGCGCTCGCGCGACTGGCCTTCCGGAGGGTCGAACCATGAAACGCTTGTACCTGATTGCCCTGATTGCCCTGACCGCCTGCAAAGAAGAGGTTGCCGAGGCCCCCGACCCGGTGGATTTAACCCCGATGCGCTGAGTTTCTTCTGCCAGATGAACATCGCCGAACATGGCGGACCCAAGGGGCAAATCCATCTGGAAGGCTACCCTACGCCGCTCTTCTTTGCGCAGGTCCGCGACATGGTGGCTTATCTCAAAAGCCCCGAACGTGACGCCGCCATCACCGCCGTATATGTCAGCGACATGAGCGTCGCACCCAGTTGGCGACAACCCGGCATTTCCAACTGGATCGCCGCCGCCGACTCCACCTTTGTAGTCGGCGCCAACGTCGCGGGGGGAATGGGCGCGCGCGAAGTTGTGCCTTTTGGCGATGCCAGCGCGGCGCAGGCCTTTATCGACACTTATGGCGGCGCCGCCCTGACCCTGTCCGATATCCCCGATGCCGAAGTGTTGGGCCCCGTCGATTTGAACCTTGCGCTGGAGACCCCGTCATGACCGCCCTGACCCGCCGCCGGTTTCTGGCTATTTCCGCAGCCTGCGCCTGTACTCCGGTTGCCGCCGCTGCGTCTGCGCGATGGCACGGCTCAGCATTGGGCGCAAAGGCCAGCCTACGCGTGGAAGGACTAACCAACACTGAAGCAGCACCCATTTTCGATGCCGTCACGGCCGAGCTGACCAGGCTTGAGAATATTTTCAGCCTGTATCGCCCTCACTCTGAGCTGAGCCGACTGAATACTGATGGACACCTGATAGCACCGTCACCCGAACTGTTGAAAGTTCTAAGCTTGTGTTCCGCGTTGCATGACGCCTCGGACGGCGCGTTCGACCCAACGATACAACCTCTCTGGATGGCGTTCGCCAAAGGAGCGGAACTCTCTGAACTGAATCGCGCGCAGCGCGGGATAGATGGCACAAAGTGTTAGTAAACACGGATGCAATCCGCCTGCCAGATCCGGGATTTTCAGGATTGACCCTGAACGGAATTGCCCAGGGCGAAATCACTGATCGTATCGCAAGTCTGCTAAACGGGTTTGGCCTGCGCAATATTTTGGTTGATATGGGCGAGATATCAGCCCGAGGCACCCGTAGCGATGGAAGCGACTGGCAAGTCGGCCTGGCAGATCCCAAGCATATCGTAAGGGGGCGGCTTTCGCTACGTGACCGTGCTGTCGCGACCTCGGCACCGGCAATGATGAAGCTGGCTGCGGGACATCACCACATTCTTGACCCAAAAAACCGAATGGCACCGCAGAGTACTGTGTCCGTTTCTGCCGCAAATGCCGCCTTGGCAGATGGGTTGTCGACTGCGCTATGCGTGACACCAGATAGGAAGGTCAGGTCAGTCTTGTCCCACTTCCCGGACGCCAAACTTGAGATGCTCGTCCCCTAGGCTCAGGACCCATTGATTTTCGTTTTGCTGCCAACCATGGCGAAGAAAAGACGGTCAAAATCTTCCTCTCAGCAATCGCGCTCGCCGCTTTGGTCATCTATCGGCCATGAGGCCTGAGCCTAACCAGCAACTTGGGACTACGGCTGCGCTCGGTCTTGTCAGCGCATTTTTCACCGGATTCCGTTATCGGTAAGACACTGTTCAATGGGCCCGTAAGAGGCTGGCGTCGTGAGCGTCTTGCCGGAACGAGTCTCAGCACAATCAAATGAGCGCCCGGGACCTTATCCGCGGAACTTTGCTGCCGAAACCCTAGCAATCATCTCTTTCGGGCGGCCCAACGCCGATTACACTTGTCAACGCAGTGGAAAGGCATCAGGAGTGATCTGCCCTGTCTCCGCTACTGTCCAACCGCGTGTTTTTAGTGAGTCCGTCGCTAAACCGGACATCTCGTCCGAAACAAAAAGCACGATGGGACCTTCGGTCGCCTCAGTAAGATTGGCAGAGAATGCATCCAGCGTTTCGGTCCAGCTCAGGTAGTCTACTGGAGCCATGACCACGGAATTGCTACTACCTCCAACGCCAATGATTGTGCCTTGTACGCGCAACTGGGACAGTGATTCTTTGGTCACGTGATACGTCCTGAACATGTCCAAGGTCTGCACCAGGAAACGCGCCTGACCTTCCGAGCCCACACTCAGGATCAACGGAAGGATATCCGCCCGGCCTTGCACCCCCTCAAGCGATTTCAATGAATCCGCCACCACAGCTTGCATGCTGAGCGTATAGTAGCTGTGCCGCAAAAAGCGGTCGACTTGATCACGCGGCACGCCGACGGACAAAAGCGTTTCCTCAACCTGCACGCGCAGATCACCGGGGGCGGTATCCCAAACCCAGTCACTGAGCCGCGAGGATGACGACAGGACCAACCCGCCCGGAACCAAACTGGTCAAGACATTGACGCCAAGCCCCCCGGCGAAGGCCGCCCAAGTAACCTCATCCAGCCGCGTGGCGAGGAGTTGATTGGTGGTATAGGGATCGACACCCAATTCCTTGGCCAGACGGCGGCGCTGTTTGTCAAACCCAAGGATATTTACAGCAACATCTCCGCTGGCGCGCGCGAAATTCTCAGTAAAGCTGCCCTGCGGACCGGCTTGTGAATCTGCCGAGCCTCCGGGAAGGTTAGAGGTGGTCTCGGGATCAACGCCGGGCAAGTTGCCCTCTCGGACATCGCCCAGTTTTTGCAGCCCCGTCTTAGCCGACCGTCCGGTACGTTTGAGAAACCGCCCGACACCTTCGGGCACACCTTTCAGAGTTTCCTTCGGCTGCTTCGCAAATTGGCGCAGGTTTTCAAACGTCTCTCCGGCTGTGTCTTCGGCAGCGTCGATGAATTGCTGGTCATTCTGGATATGGTCCAGCGCAGCAAGAGCTCGGATTTCGGCCAACCGCGCCTGCAACATACCCGGACCAGAGGCCGAGAATTGCCCGAACTGCGTCTCGATGCGGTAGGTCGCCATGTACCCATCCGTCGGGACCTGTTCGTCGATGCGATAAATCTCGGTCGCAAGCGGAACGTCCTGAACGCTTTCCTGCGCAGACAGTATGGGCTGTGCTTCATACTCGGCACTGAACGCAACTGTTGGCAGAAACAGCAACACAATAGGAAATGCCTTAACAAAATTCATTCGTTCCATCCCTTTTCCGCGCATCCCGGCCAAATTGCACAAACACGGAACACGGGGACGCTGCAGATCTTCAATCATCCCGACAGCAAGCACCGAGATGTCTTTCTTGTCCAGTCCGGGGCTCCATACTGCGACGGGGGCTATGGCGACGGCGTAGATGTGGAAGCCCATCTTGCGCTAAAGCTGCGATCCAATAGGCAAAATGGCCAAAAACCCGGCCTTGATATGATCAAAGAAACTACCGGTGGGTTCATGTCGGTTCAGCAAGATCGCACCATCCTCGCGGTAGGACCTCCAGGTGACGCGTTTTTCCTCGTCATATTGGACCGAATAGGTGTTTTGCTTCAAAGCTTCGTCAAGCGCAGCAACCGCGCGTCGCGTCAGGTCCGGCGAGTCCACAAGCACGCCCATTTCTGTGTTTATGTTGACCGACCGCGGGTCCCAGTTGAACGAGCCCACGAACAGGTATCGCTCATCGATGGTAAATGCCTTCGTGTGCAAACCCGCGCGCGACTGACCCCAATTCACCCCCCGCTGATTGACCCGGTCTGAGTCAGGGCGCAGTTCGAACAGTTCCACGCCCCCGTCCAATAGAGCGCGGCGTTCCCTTGCATAATGCGCATAAACCGGCGCCACATCGTTTGACGCCAGCGAATTGGTGACAACACGCACCTTAACCCCGCGATCCTCGAGTTCGCTCAGCCATTTAACCCCTCGCTTACGGGGCACAAAATAGGCTGAGATGACGTCGACCGAGCTTTCAGCCTTTTGGAAATAGGGTACCAACTTCGAGGCCAGAATGGGCTGATCATTGTCGACACCGGCTGCCTTGGACGGCGGGTCGGAATACAGTTTGGCCGGAACCCAGTCTAGCCTGAGCGTCTTGAGGGTAAAAGTCTCTTGCGCGGTCTTCTTGACCGCTGCCGCATACGGTGTTTTCAGGGCTTCATCGACCAGCGCATTCAGACGCACGCGGGCATCTGCCAGACCCAGAGTCTCGGGTTCGCCAATCACCGCACGGGCAGGAACAGCAAATTCGCTGTTCCAGTATTCGTCGAAATTGTCGGACACCTCGTTCACCACAGGCCCGGCGACGAAGATATCCAGATCTGCATAGTTAAACTCTTCCTTGGCCAGGAAGTACTCATCCCCCACATTGCGACCACCAACGATGGAAATAGTGTTGTCGACGGTTATGGACTTGTTATGCATGCGTCGGTTGATGCGTTTGAAATCGGTCAAACCTGCAACCAACAGGCTTTGGTCACGCCAGAAAGGATTGAACAGCCGGATCTCGATATTTTCATGAGAATCCAGTGCGGCAGTCATCGCGTCGTAACCCGATGTATCCATGTCATCCAGCAGCAGCCTGACCCGTACACCGCGATCCGCCGCGTTCAGCAGGCTCAGCGCAAACAATTGCCCGGTCAGATCGTTGTGCAGCAGATAGTATTGCGCATCTATTGTCACATCCGCCTGCGACGCCAGAACCAGACGCGCGGCCAGTGCCTCTTCGCCGTTGCTGATCAGCTTGACACCCGACCGTCCGTCACGTGGATCACCCAGTTTGCGCACCGCTGTCGTCAACCTGCTATTGGAAGGGCTCTCGACCGCCCGCGATGGGACTTGAACAAAATCCCTAGGCCCAGCCGAACAGGCCGCCAGAGCGATCAATCCCAACAAAGGCCAAAGCAGTTTTCTCGGCATCTTCCTTCTTCCTTTAGCCTTAGTCGTTTGCCCGGATCGGTTGGGTTCGACGTCTCATTTACCGACTTACATTAGCACCTTAGTATCCTGTACCGAGCTTTTTCGCATCGACCGCAAAGTACAGTTGGGAATCTCGCCAAAATCGCTTTCACTTTGCAGGGCGATGGCGGCGTTGGTTCTTAACCGAATCCAACGCCGCAAACGCTCTGATGCCTTCTGGAAATGCGATACGACCGGATGCTGGAATCGACGCGCAGGATCAGTTCACAGGCTGCCATTCCTCAGTCGGATCAAACCCGGTTATGCCTGCCGCCTTTTCCAGCGTGTCCTCGCCCAGAACAGCCTCGAACACGACACCGTTTTCCGAAACCATGAAACTGTGCACGCCGGTCTCTCCGAATTCTGCTGGAACGGCCAAAAGGGCATGACCCGCAACCATGTGGCCATTGACGATGTAGTCCATCGCTCCGCCGGGCGCCGCATCGGTTTGCTCTGTCAGGATACGGAAATAGTAACCTGAAAAGGGCTCGGGCGCGAAGTCGGTTTCGCCGTCACTGAAGCCAAAAGCCGAAGCACGCGCGAAAAGCTCACCCAACAGCGTGTCTTCGGATGCCCAGAACAGCCCATCCCGCTGATCGGCAGAAGTCGAAATGATCTGGCTTGCGAATTCCCTGACCCCGTCGCCGTCTTGATCCTGCGACCGGAAATCGGCCTGTATTTCGACATAGGCCTCCATCAATTCGATCACGTCCAGCTCGTTGCGGCCGATTTCGCGCAGACGCACTTCTTCCCGGCCTGCGTCGTTGTCGAAAGACCATGATGTGTCCGTCTTTGCTATGGGCACCGGGAACAGCCAGCCTTCCTCACCCAGCGCAATCAGGACCGAGCCATCGTCTTGCGGCACAAGCCGATAGCCTTCTTTGTAGAGGGACAACAGTGCCAGCTTGTTGATCTTGTCCTCGACCGGGTTTCCATCGGAAAGATAGTCCGCAGCCTCTGGCCCGAAGACGGCCAGAGCAGCACCCGCCTCAGGGCTTTTCAGCGCTGCGACCATCGCCTCAAGCGCCTCTTGCGGAGAGGCATATGCGGCAGGTTCAGCCCAGGCCGGACCAGTGAGAAATGCGGTGATTGCAGTTGCTTTGATCAAAGTATTGGTCATGCTCTTATCTCCTCCGCTGGGCTTTTTGGTGGCTAGCTTTGCCCCGTTGCGAAGCCGAGCGTGCTTTTTGCCCGCTGGATTTCTTGTGGGTCGCCTTCGGCTTGCTGACCGCTTTGGGCTTAGAGGCTTTGGTGACATGGGACTTGGTCCCGGATGGTTTCTTAACCGCTGGCTTTTGGGTCGGTTTCTTCACGGCCTTATTCGGCGTGGCCCGATTAACCTTGGGCGTACCCCCATCCTTCATGGTTTTCCGAACTGCTTCCGTTTTGGCCTGCGATCCGGGCCGGGAGATATCTGGCGCACCGGATTTCTGGGACAGTTTGCTTCGCAAGGCATCCGCGCTGCTGTCGCCTTTGTCTATCGGCAGCTTGGTCTTACCCCCTGGATCCTTTTTGGAGGCAATCTTGTCTCGCGCCTGATCTTTCTTTCGATCATCCGGTTTCCAGCCATCGTCAGGACGATTGATGTTACCGTTCCCGATATTGACGTCATTGCCGATATTCACATTGCCGTCGATATCCAGATCAATATTCGGGTTTCGATAGATCGGGCCCCCACCCCAACCCCGCAATTTCGACAACCCCAGTAGTCATTCCAGTCGTCGTCATCGTCAAAAATGGCGTCGATCAGGGCGAATGTCCCAAACGCGATAGCTCCGGTGACAATGGCGTCGCCAACAAGGTTGCTGTTGCTGTCGGTATAAACGACCTGAGGGTCATATTGCGGCACATAAACAACTTCGGGATCCGCAGGTTGGATGATGACGGTTTCGTCTTCCGTGACCTCGACAAGCTGTTCTTCACCCGATACGAGCGCACCGTTGTTGATCGCCTGAGTCCGCATGGTCTGAACGGCGACCATCACCTCGTCACTTTGGGCAAGCATGGCGTCGCCCATGGTTTCGGTCCATTCGATATGGGTGGCCATATCCTCGATCACTTCAGGGAAGGCGACGGCCAGAACCTCAACGCTTTCGTCCCATTCTTCGGCTTCGACGGCAGCTTGAATGACTTCGGGTTCCTCGCTGTCCATGCTGGCCAGCAACCGGTCGCTTTTGACAACTTCCATCGGGCTGGTCGCCGCAACCAGTATCTGAATCAAAAGCGTGTCCGGAAACAAAGCAATCGGCGCGACGAGATTTTCCAGCTCGGCCTGGGTGAGCAGATCGGTGTCTGATATAGGTTCCGCGACACCCTCCTGTTCGGACTGCGCCCCCACTAACGTCGGTGTGAAAACCAGAAACGCGGATACAATCCAACGAACGATATCAGCCATATCTCCCCCCCTTTTTATCAGCAAATGTCCGAGGCCCAATTCGCCGCGGACACACGGGAAAACTCATCCCGTTATTCGAATGCTTAAATTTATCTCATGTTGTCGCGGGAGGGGCTTCTATGTAAAGGGCCTTTGGCTCAAATGTCGGAACACCTGTTTGAAGAAGAGCATGGGTACTGCTGTTTTGCCGCTGGTACCTTCGATATTGGGACCCATGCACGACCACAGGCGAAGCCGGCGAGATCTCGCTGTTTTTTACAAACCGATCAAGCGACGTTCGTAGCCCGTACGATTTTTCGAACAGCGTTCGCTGCGTCAGGCCGGTCTCACGTCCACACCCTTAGAGCAACTCAATTCGGCGCGCTCTCTTGGGGCAAATAGCGATCCAACAGGGCGTCAACCAGACCCGAAAGAAGCCGGTCACCTTCTGGCTGATCAACGCGCAGAATATCTTCCAAAATGATGAACTGCTCCATTCCTGTCGTCATCGCCAACCGCTTTTTCAGATCCTCGAAGTCTGAGGGATCCATTCGGCCACGAACAGGTTCAAGCGCTTCGCCAAATGCAGCCACGCGTCGGGCCCCCCGTATGTTTCTGCGCGCGTCCTCCAAAGCTGCCTTCAGTGACTCTGCCAGGAACTGCCGGAAATAGGCTTCGTGATCACGTGAGAAATCCAAGTAATATTGCGCAACCTTTTGCACACGACTTCGTACGTCAGCGAGATCTTCCAATAGGCGCGAAGTCGGCAAAACCTCGAAATCCAACGTCGCATCAAGCGCCAAAACTCCGGGGTCCGAAAAATACCTGTACACGGTCGCACGGCTGGTTTTCGCACGATCCGCAACTTTCGCAAGAGTAACCTCTGTACCCTCGGCCATGATGTCGCGCGCCGCTTCCAGCAACGCCTCTCGGGTCCGGTTTTTCTGATTGGTTCGTGGTGCCAATATTCAAGTTCCTAAATGTTACACTTGTCTTATAAAGAGATGTATGTATCATAAACTCACTTTGATTTTAGTAAAGGGAATCTTCAACGTGGAACAGACTCGCCCGCGCATTTATCACCTTTTCGGCAATCTCTTGACCTTTCACGCGTTCCCTGCGGAGACCGGGGACAAATACGCAATCGTCGAAATCAAGACTGCGCCCGGAGCAGGCGCGCCTCCAAACCATCATGCCGGAGAGGAAGAGAGCTTCTTTGTTTTGGAAGGCGAGTTCGAATTTATGGTCGATGGGCAGACGCTTGGCGTTCGCGCAGGTGATTTTGTGAAAGTACCCGATGGAGCGGTTCACGCGTTCACATGTAAGGGGCCCCAAGCAGGTCGTTTGCTGTGCATCAACGCGCCCGGCGCAATGCATGACACATTCTTCAGCGAAGCGGGTGAAGCAATGCCGGACGGCACGACAGAAATTCCTGAACCCGACGGCCCGCCAGACATCCCAGCAATCGTAGCTTTGGCAGATAGAATCGGCATGACAATCCTCGCGCCGGATCATGCTCCGACCTGAAGCGGGTCCTTTGTTCACGCGAGATGGGAGTACGAAAAATGAAATGCATAGGTTTGTTTTTGACCCCAATCCTTCTGCCGCTGGTCGCGATGGCTGAGCCGAGTATCGAACGCGGTGAGTACCTTGTACGAGGGCCAGCTGCATGCGGAAATTGTCATACACCGCAGGGCCCCAACGGCCCGGACATGTCCAATGAGTTCGGCGGAATGTTGGTCGAAAAGAACGAGATGATGGAGGCCTGGGCCGTCAATATAACGCCAGGTAGCCGGATCGCAGACTGGAGCGACGCAGACCTGGTGCGCGCAATTCGGGAAGGCATCCGCCCGGACGGTTCTGTCATCGGACCGCCCATGCCCATCGGGCTTTACCGCAGCCTTAGCGACGATGACGTTATGTCCATGGTAATGTTCCTGCGCACCGTCCCCGCGAGCAAGAATGAAACGCCTTTTTCAACCTACAACTTCCCCCTTCCGCCCAGCTATGGGCCGCCTGTGGGCCCGGTGACGGCCCCGCCCGCTGGACCAAGCGTCGAGTACGGAGAATACCTCGCCGGGCCAGTTGCACATTGTATCGAATGCCACACTACCTTTGGGCCACAAGGACCAATGTTCGACACGCATCTTGGCGCCGGAGGTTTTGCCTTTCACGGTCCGTGGGGGGTCTCCATTGCACCAAACATCACATCGCACGAGGATGGGTTAGCCCAATATAGCGATGATGAGTTAAAGATGATGATCGCTTCGGGTGTACGGCCCGATGGCAGCCGAATGCGACCCCCAATGGGGTACGCGCATTATGCCCAGATGTCTTCAGATGATCTTCAGGCAATTGTCCTGTACCTTCGGGCAATCCCGGCTCTACCGGACCCATGACCGGTCTGACACCGCCAGGTTTTCGTTGGGGTTAGCAGGGATCTTGTAACGCGCGCGTTGCTGAAACAGAGCACAACAAATAGGCCAAACAGTTTTCACTATTCGGCGTTCTATTGCTTCGCTTGGCGGCCATGAATGCCATGGCCACCGACCCTAGAGCGGTGCCAAGGGCGGATCGTCAAGACCATGGGAGACGGAATTCTGGTCGAATTCGCGTCTCCGGTCGCCGCGCTACGCGCCGGCCTGCAAATACAGGACAGTATGCACGCGCGGGAAGTAGGCGAACCAAAAGATCACCGTCTGCGGTTTAGTGTCGGGATAAACCTCGGTGACGTCGTAGTAGATGGCGATGACGTATTGGGCGACGCTGTGAACATAGCCGCTCGGTTGGAGAGTTTGTCGCCCGTTGGCGGCATCTGTATCTCGCGCCAAGTACGTGATCAGGTGAATGGACGCATGGACGCTGAATTCACGTCACTCGGGCTGCAAACTGTAGAGAACATTCCAAATCCGTTGGAAGTCTAGAGCGTAGACGTTGTAGGTGACGACGCCATTCCAGTGGCTCAGACCGGCCGCGACGTGACCAGTGTCGCCGGGTTGCCGTTTGAGATTGACACGGACGACTCGGATCAATTGTTTCTTGCGTCCGCATTAGTGGAAGATGTCACCGCTGCACTAGGACGTTTTCGACGGGGTGGAAACCGCTTGCGGGTCTCGTCGCGTTTGAACGGCGCAAAAGACGAAGAACAGGTTTGAGCCAACCACTGGGATGGGCCGGCAGACGATTTGTTCGCCATTCTCGATCAACTCACCGGGGCCATCGTCATGGGCGTCGAGCCCGAGATTGGCGCGCATGAGCGTATGCTTTCCCGCTGCGCACCGACCCACAGCCTTTCAGCCTAGGAGCTTTGTCAGCGCGATTTTATCATTTTGCACTCGCCACCCCCGAAGCGATGACAGAGTCACAACCTATTTTCGAAGCGGCCATCAAGGCAGATCCGGGCTATGCCCTGCCGCAGGCACTGTTGGCGCGCCAAAAATTTTTACTGCTGAGACTGGGCGTTGCGAAAGACCCTGTCGCCACGATTGCCCATGAAGAAAAAGCCCGACGCCTATACCCGTACGATCCTCTGGTTTGGGCATTTCTGACCACGCAGGCAGCGGGGCTGGTTTGCCGGGGTGATGAAAGCGACTTGGAGGCGGCAGAAGAAAGATCGCGCGAAGCGATACTTGCAAACACCAAAGTCTGGCATCCCGCAGCCATAGCTGCGCTTTCAGCGACGCGGCGCGGGGATCATGACACGGCGCAAAAGCTGGTTCAGCGGGCGAAAGAGACATTGCCAGTGTTCAGCACATCCATGATCAGGCAGTCCCTCGGCAAAGGCGCGCAGACAGAGCCCCGGTCAAGCATAGCGGCAATGGTCGAGGACATGCGTCTTCCTTGATCCACGCTCACCTCTTCGGCATTCACCGATCAAGCCAAGATTTTAACGGGCTAACGCTCCTAGACCGGAGTACCGCCAAACGGGTCACTCTTGTTTGTCTCGATGAAACTCCAACGCCATTTCGTCCAGAATACCGAACGCCACCGGATAGAATTTTTCGAACAGATCAATTACCGCAGATTCCTCTGAAGGATGATGTTTACCGTCGGCATCCGTCAGCCGCCCCATCCGATACACAATCTCGGACCCTTCTTCCACCGGGGCCAGTTCATAGGTCTCTAGATTAGTAAGGCCCTCGATGGACGAATTGTGGAGGATATCGGTCACATATTCGAATGGATTCCAATCGACGATCAGCATCTGAAAGTGAGCCGCCTCATGAATGCAGTGCAGGCGGACACCGGCTGACGTACGCGACACATCCCCTTCCCGATAGGCGTCTCTCAACATCATCCATCGCATCTTGAGTGCGGGGTCCGTAAGCATTTCCCAGGCAACCACCGGCGGGGCCTTCAGTATGTGCCGGGTTGTGAATACAGCCTCCTCATCGGTCACGCGCACAGGTCCGGCGATCTCTCGGTATTTTTGCCAAGCTGCCGCAAGGTCATAGACCCGCATGGGCACGTCACCAAAATGCTCGAACTGAGCGCTATATTGCATGAGATCCGATGTGATACCCATCGCCTGAAAAGCGTCTTCCGAGAACAGCGCATAGCTGCGTATCCCGGTCTCCTCCTTGACATCGGTCTTCGCCATACGATGGACAAGTATGACATCGGCACCCGAGATATCCTTCATCGGACCGATCGAAAGTTCTTCAAACTTTCCGTGATGCGCAAGGATTTTCAGATCAAGGTCGGCGACGTTCCTGCATGCATTGCAAGGGCAAGTCGTGTTCTGCACGATGTTCCGGCGGCGTTCGGCGAACGCTCGATACAGGCTTTCGCATATGTTGAGGAACGTTTCGCCAGATGGGAACGGCCCGCTGGAATAGGCAAGAACAGCGTCCCCTTCAAGGCCCCGCAGTTTCATCGGGTCTTTCAGCTCAATAACAATCGCCTCAAGTAAAGACCGTATGATCGGGTTGGCGTGCTCCAACTCTGACCGCGTCAGATATCCGGTATACCCGGTAATATCGGCGATTAGTAAGTAACCGGTTTGAACTGGCATTCCCGTCTTCCCATTTACGCACTGCCCGATGACTGTAGCTTCCGCCATAGTACCGGACAAGCAGATCAGCCCTGGCCCCTAGGCAGGAGCCCCGCAGAACAAAGTCCGCATAGTTGGTCAGATACGACCACTGAAGCCAAAGGCGGTCCGAGGCGGTGCCAGTCGTGGAATGGACACTGCTATCCGAGGCTTTAGTTGTTGGTCCGCTGTTCCCAGTTTCGCTTGAGCAGGAATTGGTTCTTGAAGTTTCTGAGGCCCAGCATCACTTCTGAATCCACGATGTCCTCGACCCCATGTATATGGTCTTCAAGGAAGGTCGCCAAATCGTCCGGCTCGTCGCAGACCAGTTCCACCATCAGATCGAACCGCCCCGTGACCCACAGGATATAGACAACACTGGAAACGGCGCCCAGACGCGTTGCCACCGCTTGCGGTGTCGTGCCCGGCGCCACCTTCAGACAGATCATTGCATCAGCCTTGTATTCCGTGGCGGTCGGGTCCGCGATGGCCACGATCCGCAGCAGGCCCGCCTCTTTCATCGCGTTGACGCGATTGCGCACCGTTCCCTCGGACACGTCCAGCTTCTGGGCAATCTCGGAAAACGCCATCCGCCCGTCCAGCTCAAGCATACGGACGATCTCACTGTTCAGACGCTCATCCACCGAATGCGTGCTGCGCTGACGCAAGGGTCTGTCCGCTTCTGGTTTGCGCGATAAGTTCACAGCGCGTCCTTCTTGTGTCTGTCGGCCCAGCGGCCCGTTTTGTGAACCCCGATCATAAGGTCCAACCCGCCGGGACAGCAAACCGATTTCCGGTCCGATGCATCCTGCCCGCGCCTATTGCTGCAAAAGCGCGCGGATATTGTCATCCAAAGCCGCCGTAAAACCGGCATCGTTGCCAGGATTGGCCGCGCAATGGCCCCAGGGCGAGTCATATGGACAGAAACGGGCGTTTGGCATGTGTCGGGCCTCGATCTCGTTGTCTTCGGGCGGGAAATACAGGTCCTGCGTGCAGGGCATCAGGATGGCGCGGGCCTTGATGGCGCCCAACGCGGCCTTGAAATCGCCGCTATACAATGACCCTGCCGCGATATCACCCGCTTGCCACGTGGCCAGCTTGGCCAGCAGATTGTTGGCATCCCAACCGTCGACATGATCAATCTCCCAATCCAGCAGCAGATCTTCGATCGTGTCGAACCCCAGCTGTTTATACAGTCTCTCGCGGTAGAAGGTCTGCGAGAACGCCCAGCCCGCATAGACACGGCCAAAAGCTTTCAGTCCGGCGATCGGCGGGCTGTCATAGTCGCCCCCGTTCCATGCCTGATCAGCACAGAGCGCGGCCTTCACCCCTTCGAGAAAGACGAAGTTATGCGGCGAGGTCCGGGCCGAGGCGCAAAACGGCAAGATCGCCTGCACCATGTCGGGGTATTGTGCCGCCCATTGATAGGACTGGCATCCGGCCATTGACCAACCGGCCACCAGCGCAATCCGGTCGATGCCGAGATGGTCATGGATCAGCCGGTGCTGCGCCGCGATATTGTCCCACATCTGAACCAGCGGAAAACGCGGCCCGTCCTGTGGTGCGAGCGTGTTCGTCGGGGACGAAGATCGCCCGTTGCCAAACAGGTTCGGGCTGACGATGAAATGCCGCGCCGGGTCAATCGCGCGACCCGGGCCGAAAAACCCCTCGTTTCGGGAATTGGTGCCGGTGTAGAAGGTGGGCAGAACGATCACATTGTCACGTTCGGGCGCAAGCGTGCCATAAGTCTGATAGGCCAGCTTCGCATCCCGCAACACCGCGCCGGACAACAGTGGAAAATCGCCTAGCTCAAGGATCTGATAGTCTTGCGTCATGCCCGCCTCTGGCTGTTGGACCCGAGCGACCCCAGGGCCGTCCGAGGTGGAAATCAATAGAGCCGCAGGTATTCCTGCACTTCCCAATCCGTGACGGATTGGTGGTATCGCTCCCACTCGTCGTTTTTGTATTCCAGATACGAGTTGCGCATCACCGGTCCCATCACATGCGCGGCCATGTCGTCACCACGCAGCGCCTGAATGGCGTTCCACAAAGTACGCGGCAGGCGTCGAATGCCAAGTTCAGCCAGTTCGCTTTCTGTTTTGGAATACAGGTCGAAATCCGTGGGCTTGCCCGGATCGATCTTGTTCTTGATACCCTTCACCGCGCAGCTCAGATG
The DNA here is from genome assembly GCF_056535645.1 of Ruegeria sp. BK1. Lineage (NCBI taxonomy): Bacteria > Pseudomonadati > Pseudomonadota > Alphaproteobacteria > Rhodobacterales > Roseobacteraceae > Ruegeria > Ruegeria sp. BK1. The sequence continues at coordinate 26,145 of NZ_JBQFIS010000002.1, forward strand.
CATCGCCATCGCCAGATAGACATTCATGGTCATATCGCAGGCACGGTTTTCGATGCAGTGGCGGCTTTGCGGCAGACGGAACTGGGCTGAGCGGTTGTTGAACCCAAAGGTGATATTGGTCGGCGCCCAGGTCACGGTGCCACCCTCGAACCCACCCACGCGCGGGACCAGACCGTTATACGAATTCACCGTCGGACAGGTGATGGCAGTGATCGCCTCGGCGTGCTGCATCAGGCCGCCCACGGCCCAACGGCTTTCATCCGACCAGTCGCCTTCGGAGGTTTCAAAGATATTTTCACCGGGTCGGCTTTCATGCTGCATCGACATGTTGATATGCGCGCCCGAACGCCAATCGCCCACTGTCGGCTTGGGCATAAAGGTCACGAAGCAGCCATGCTTCTTGGCAACTTCTTTCAAAACAATGCGCAGAAAAGCCAGCCGATCGGACATTTCCAGCATGTTGGTATAGTGGAAATCCAGCTCAAACTGGGAATAAGCACCCTCGGCCACCACGTCGTGCAGGTTCCAGCCCAGCCCTTCGATAATATCGATCATGTCCTTGAGGAAGGGCATCGAATCCACCGAATATTCCACGTCATAGCCAAAGGCCTGACGGCGCGGGCGCAGGCCCTGTGCCGGGTCGTCGTCGAAGGCTTTCACAGGCTGACCGTTTTCATCGTATTTCATCACGATGAACTCGGGCTCGACCCCGGCATAACCAATGTAACCTTCCTGCGCGGCCTCGTGGATGGCGCGTTTCAGGGCCTGACGGGGGCAGACGTTGTACGGTGCGTCCTCCCAGTAGAGGTCCGAGAATATGATCGCCATCGATGTGTCCCACGGGCAGACATAGACCGCGTCCAAATCGGGAACCACTACTTGATCGCTGTCGGCGGGGCTCAGCTCGGGGACGTAAGAGATCGAGTGCACGGCGAATTGCGGCCCCTTGCCCAGACATAGCGCCTCAAAATCACTCATGGGAACGGGTTTGGTCTTTGGGATGCCGTGCAGGTCGATCCATGCCCCCATCACATATTTGACACCCGCATCCTCAAGGCGCTTTTTCACCTCGGGATCTTGGGCCGGTTGCGTTCGACCGCGTCGTGAAAGCTGTCGTAGTAGATTTTGGCAGTGGGATTATCTTTTGGCATCTGGGCCTCCTCCTGTCAGCGGGCCGGGGCCCCGGCAATTAGCCGGGCACAAAGTCGTCGGGGTCGATGCCGGGCACTTGCGTGATACCGGCCAGTTGCTTCCAGTTATGGGGATAGGCGGCATAGAAGATCACACAGCGTGCGTCCGCCTCATACGAGATGTGATTGTCCTTGGGGATATACAACACGTCGCCGCGGTTGCAGATATAGGTTTCGCCGTCGCACACCAGCCGGAAGGTGCCTTCCAGCACATAGATGATCTCATCACAGGTCAGATCCCACGGCACCTTGATGTTCTTGAGAACATTGATCCCACCGCACATGGTCTTGCTGAATTCGCTTGTGACCATGGGCTTGATATAGGTGTCGCTGTCGCTTTCACCGATCGCGTTATAGCGATCCTCGACCAAATCCCATTTCATAAGTTTTGGTGCATTTCCCATGGGTCACGCCCCTTCCTTGGCCAGATGTTTCAGAATGCTTTCGTTCAGCTCGACCTTGTAGCCGTCCGGGTCCTCGCAGAACGCAATGACGCGGGTGCCGTTCTTCATCGGACCGGCCGGGCGAGTGATATTCACGCCTGCGGCCGCCAGTTCTTCGCAGGCCTTATAGACATCCGGTGTCTCGATGCAGATGTGGCCCCAGCCATTGCCCTTTTCATAGGGGTCTTCCTGATCCCAGTTCGCCGTCAGCTCCAACGTCGGGAACTCAGCCTCGGGGCCGTAGCCGATGAAGGTGTTGGTGAATTTGCCCTCGGGGTAATCGGTGCGTCGCAGGACCTGCATGCCCAGAATGCCGCAGTAAAATTCCAGCGACTTCTCCATGTCCATCACTCGCATCATGGTATGCGCCAAACGGAATCCGCTGCTGATATTCTCGCTCACTTTGGTCTCCTCAATTCAGTGTTTTTCGAGTGTGGTCACATCCTGCGCCACCAGTTCCTGAAAGGCGCGCACGCTGTCTTCCCAGGCGGGCGACAACACGCCCCCGGCCTCGGAAACGGTCGAGGACCGACCCAGTTGCAGCCGCTCGGTCATCTCGTGATCTTCCTTGTGCACGTCCCACCACAGCTTTTTGAGGCCTTCGATCACGTCGGGCGTCAGGGTTTGACCTTCGGTCGTATACAGCGCCCTTTTCTGGACCATCGTCCCCGGACCCGTCGGAATGTTCAGGTAAACCCCCATCTGGTCGGGAAAATACCGCCCCAGAATGAAGTTGGGATACAGCGTCAGATAGCGCGAGCTGACGCCCAGACTGCCGGATGTCCCGATCTCTTCATCCAGATCGACCGCGCTGCCAAGGCAGTTGCCGTCAACGATGGTATAGTGGTCGGCAAGCGGCTGATCCGTGGTCGAGGCATGGACGAACTGCACGTGATAGGGTTCGATGAAGTTCTCCATGATGAACTTCCAGTTGCATGCGATCTCTCCGAAATCGAGCGTTCCGATACAGTCGACCTTATCCCAGTCGATGCCCTCTAGACGCGCCTGCATCGAGGCGGAATAGGCATCAAAATCCGGCGCGTTGCCGTCCAGATTGACGAATACCCAATCGTTCCAAACATGGCTGCGCACCGGCACAAGGCTGTTTTGCGACGCGTCGAACCCTTCGGCCTGATGCTCGTTTACACCGCCGAAATGGGGTGCGGCACGCAGTTTCCCGTCCAGATCATAGGCCCAGGCGTGATAGGGACAGCGGATCAGCTTGCCCACATTCTTAGGCGCATCTACCAGCGTCAGGCAGCGGTGGCGGCAGATATTGTGGAACGCCCTGATTTCACCCGCCATATTGCGGACCAAAAGCAGCGGATGACCGGCCAGCGTGACCGGCACCGCATCCCCGGCAGCCTGCAATTCATGGGCAAACCCGACACAAACCCAGTTGCGCGTAAAGACCGAGGCGCATTCGGCCTCCCAGAATTCCGCATCCTTATAGGCCGCCGCAGGCAAGCCCCGTTTGGGTGTGGTTTCTTCGTAAAAAGACTCAAGCAACGAAGAGATCGTATTCATCGTTCAAGTTCCTGACGCAGAGTTTCAAAACCTAAATCGCAGGTGGGCTGCGGGTGTGTGGCCAATGTGGCTGTCAGGAAGTGAACTGCGAAATAATCACTCTGTCTAGATTTTTCTGCGAATTCGTTAAGCTATATTGAAGTATCAGTAAGTTTATGTCGCAATTAGACCAATACTTTGTCGATTTCGCACCATTCTCACTAAAGAGTGACCCGACTGCCATAGGACAGCCGGGTCACGTTCTACCAATTTCGAAAGGAGGTCTGCGGTATCCGAAGAATCGCGGTGCCTGTTGCAGGCGGCGGACAACACCAAAGGCCCCTGTCCCGTCGACAGCAGGGCCAGAACAGGGCACCCTGCCCGGTCAGATATCCAACGTGTTGTCTTTTTCCCAGCGCGAGAAATGCGACACAAACGAATTCCATTCCTGATGCTTCATCTTCAGGAACGCGGATGAGAATTCATCGCCCATCATCGCCTTCAGTTCCGTGTCTTTGTCGTAGTCGCGCAGCGCGTCCAGCATGTTCAGCGGCAGTTTCGGCGCATCGGTGACGGTGTGGCCCTCGGCATACATATCAATGTCATGGCGCGGGCCGGGATCGGCCTTGAGCGCAGCCCTGACAGCCCCGCCGCGATAATCACCGCTTGCAGCAAATAGGGGTTAGCAGCCCCGTCTGCCAAGCGCAGCTCGAACCGGCCCGGACCGGGCACGCGCACCATATGGGTGCGATTGTTGCCCGTCCACGTCACGGTATTGGGTGCCCAGGTCGCGCCCGACATGGTGCGCGGCGCGTTGATGCGTTTGTAGCTGTTCACCGTGGGGTTGGTGATCGCCGCCAATGCGCTGGCATGTTTCATGATCCCGCCAAGGAAATGTTTGCCCTTCTCGCTCAGCCCCACTTCTCCGGTGGGGCCGTCACCCTCACCCGCGAAAACATTGGTCTTGGCCTCAGCCCCCGGTGCATCCCAGACCGAGATATGGGCGTGGCAGCCATTACCCGTCAGCCCTTCGACCGGTTTGGGCATGAAGGTGGCGCGGAACCCATGTTTTTCGGCCACGGATTTGGTCATGAACTTGAAGAACGAATGCTTGTCGGCGGTGCGCAGAACATCGTCAAACTCCCAGTTCATCTCGAACTGGCCATTGGCGTCCTCGTGGTCGTTTTGATACGGGCCCCAGCCCAGATCCAGCATATAATCGCAAATCTCGCGCACCACGTCATAACGGCGCATCACCGCCTGCTGGTCGTAACAGGGTTTTTCAGCGGTATCGAACGGGTCGCTGATCTGTTCTCCATCGGGGGTCAGCAGAAAGAACTCGGCCTCGACCCCGGTTTTGACATGCAGCCCTTCGGCGGCGGCTTCGTCGATTAGGCTGCGCAGAACGTTGCGCGGGGCTTGGGCGACGTCCTCGCCCTCCATCACGCAGTCGGCGGCGACCCACGCAACCTCGGGCTTCCAAGGCAGCTGAATGACCGAGGACGGATCGGGCACCGCCAACATGTCTGGGTGCGCCGGGGTCATGTCCAGATAAGTGGCGAACCCGGCAAAGCCTGCGCCTTCGATCTGCATCTCGGCGATGGCTTGTGCGGGGACCAGTTTGGCCCGTTGTCCACCGAACAGATCGGTGAACGAGATCATGAAGTATTTGACGCCTTTTTCCTTGGCGAAAGCAGCCAGATCTGTCGTCATGGTCGGCTTTCCTTTCCCTGTTGAACCCAAAAGAAAAGGCGCGGCCCCGGTCAGGGTCGCGCCCGCTTGTCTCAGAACCCCGGCTTGCCCGGATACCACTCTGTCCCCGCCAGAGGCACGCGCGCCATGGCGGCGGCCTCCATCGTCAGGGCGCACAGGTCTTCAGGCTCCAGATTGTGCAGATCGTTGTGGCCGCAGGCGCGCGCGATGGTCTGCGCCTCAAGCGTCATGACCTTGAGGTAATTGCGCAGACGCCGCCCGGCCTCAACCGGGTCAAGACGCGCCGCCAGTTCCGGGTCTTGCGTGGTGATGCCCGCCGGATCGCGGCCTTCGTGCCAATCGTCATAGGCCCCGGTGGTGGTGCCCAGCTTCTGATACTCGGCCTCCCATTTCGGGTCATTGTCACCCAAAGCGATCAAGGCCGCCGTACCGATAGCCACCGCATCCGCGCCCAGTGCCATCGCCTTGGCCACATCCGCGCCATTGCGAATTCCGCCCGAGATCACCAGCTGCACCTCGCGATGCACACCCAAGTCTTGCAACGCCTGCACGGCGGGGCGGATACAGGCCAGCGTCGGAATGCCCACATGTTCGATGAACACATCCTGCGTGGCCGCTGTTCCGCCCTGCATCCCATCCATCACCACCACATCGGCCCCGGCTTTCACCGCCAGCGCCGTGTCGTAATAGGGTCGCGTCGCGCCGACTTTGACATAAATCGGCACCTGCCAACCCGTGATTTCGCGCAGTTCGAGGATTTTGATCTCAAGATCATCCGGGCCGGTCCAGTCCGGGTGACGACAAGCAGAGCGCTGGTCGATCCCCTTGGGCAGGGTGCGCATCTCGGCTACGCGGTCGCTGATCTTTTGGCCTAGCAGCATCCCACCGCCGCCGGGCTTTGCGCCCTGACCGACTACAATCTCGATTGCGTCTGCTTTGCGCAGATCGTCGGGGTTCATGCCATAGCGCGAAGGCAGATACTGATAGACCAATTTGCTGGAATGCCCGCGTTCCTCGGGTGTCATACCGCCGTCGCCCGTAGTGGTCGACGTACCCGCAGCGGACGCGCCGCGACCCAGCGCCTCTTTCGCGGGGCCGGACAGCGCGCCGAAGCTCATGCCCGCGATGGTGATCGGGATATCCAGCTGGATCGGGTTCTTGGCAAAGCGCGTGCCCAACGTGACCGAGGTGTCACAGCGTTCGCGATAGCCTTCCAGCGGGTATCGGCTGACCGAGGCGCCCAGAAACAGCAGGTCGTCGAAATGCGGCACCTTGCGTTTCGCGCCGCCGCCACGAATGTCATAGATGCCCGTTGCCGCCGCCCGCCGGATTTCCGCATTGACCGGGTTGGAAAACGTCGCAGACTGTATCGGCATCGTGCGTGGTGTGTGATCGTCCATTACGGTCTTCCTCAGTATTCTGCCGCGTTGTCGACATCGAAATTGTAAAGCTGCCGGGCCGAGCCATAGCGTTTGAACTCTTCGGGCTTGGCATCTGCTCCTGCGCGCTCCAGCAGGTCGGCCAGAAGGGTCAGATGCTCGGGTCTCATCTCTTTCTCGATGCAATCGGCACCCAGACTTTTGACCGAGCCGCGCACGAATAGCCGCGCCTCATAGAGGAGTCCCCAACGCATCGCCCGCATCACCGCAGACCACCAGCGTACCGGCCTGCGCCATAAAGGCGGACATGTGGCCGATATTGCCATGTACCACGATGTCGATCCCTTTCATGGAAATCCCGCAGCGCGAACTGGCATTGCCCTTGATCACCAGCAACCCGCCATGGCCCGTGGCCCCGGCATACTGACTGGCGTCACCTTCGACGATCACGGTGCCCGACATCATATTCTCGGCCACGCCCGGCCCGACCGAGCCCTCAACCCGGATCGTCGCCTGTTTGTTCATCCCAGCGCAGTAATAGCCGGTCGAACCCTTGACCGTGACCTCAATTGGGGCATCCAGACCGACAGCGATGGCATGGCTGCCCTTTGGGTTCTGAACCTCCCACTGGGTCTGGTTCGTCTCGGTGCTTTGGGCCTGAAGGGCAGCGTTCAGCCCGCGCAGGCCCTGTTCTGCGACGTCATAGCTCTGCATTTTAGTGGCTCCAGAAATAGACGGTGGCGGGTTCGGGTTCCCAAACGCGGGCGTCCTCAATACCCGGCAGGTTGACCAGCGCGCGGTACTCGCTGCCGAAAGCCACGTATTGATCGGTCTCGGCCATCACCGCCGGTTTGCAGGCAATCGGGTCGCGTACCACGCCAAACCCGTCCTTGGTGCCGACCACAAAGGTGAAGAACCCATCCAGATCCTCAAGGCTGCTTTCCAGCGCCTCACCCAGAGTGGCCCCATTCTGCATCTTCCACGTCAGATAGGCGGCGCCGACCTCGGTATCGTTCATCGATTCAATCCGCACCCCTTCGCGCATCAGCTTGCGGCGCAGCGCGTTGTGGTTTGACAACGAGCCGTTATGCACCAGACACTGATCGCCGCCGGTTGAGAATGGATGGGCGCCTTCAGTGGTGACGGCGGATTCGGTGGCCATGCGCGTATGCCCGATCCCGTGGCTGCCATGCATCGACGACAGCGAGAAACGAGCCGCCACGTCCTTTGGCAGACCAACTTCTTTGTAGATTTCAATCGCATCACCATCCGACATGACGCGCATGGCGGGGCGCATCTCACGGATCGCCTGCCGCGCAGTATCGACCTTGTCAGCCTGCATCGACAGCACCGCATGCGTGTCATTGGCACGCAAATTGACTTCAGTTCCTACCGCCGCACTCAGATCTGAAGCGAGAGTTGCGAAATCGGCATCAGGGTCATCCGACTGCACCGTCATTTTTGCTTGGCCTGCCGACTGGGAACCATAGATTGCGATACCGGCACTGTCGGGGCCGCGATCGGTCATGGTGATCAGCATATCGGTCAGCATTGAACCCAGTCTGGGCTCGAGCGTTTGGTCTTTGAGAAACAACCCCACAATCCCGCACATCGTCTGAGACCTTCTCTTGTTGTGTTGCCGATACCCTAAACCACGTCCCTCAGGGAAATCTACCCTTAAGAAAATTTTTTTCCCTATGCGAAAATACGTCTAGGCAGATTCCTAAGGCGAAAGCGCTTTCATTTTCCTCATGGTAGGATAACTTCGCTGCCAAGAAAGACCGCATGAACGGGCAAACTGCGAATCGAAGCGGAAGGAAACAGGTGGCAAAACTGACCCAAGACCCGCATTCCGTAAGTTCAAGTGATCGAGAAAAGGTTCTTGAAGTCGCCATCGGCCGAGAAGTTCACGCCTTTCGCAAACAGCAGAACATCACTGTTGCGATCTTGCGCAGATGACCGGGCTGTCGATCGGAATGGTGTCGAAAATCGAAAACGGGAATACATCGCCTTCTTTGACGACGCTTCAGGCGCTGGCGGATGCACTGTCGGTTCCACTGACCAGTTTTTTCCGTCGGTTCGAAGAACGACGGCTGGCCGTTCACACCAAAGCAGGGCAAGGGGTCGAGCAGGAGCGAGAGGGCACCCGCGCTAACCATCAATACAACCTGCTGGGCACCATAGGCGCCAACACGTCAGGCGTGATCGTCGAGCCCTATCTGATCACTCTGACCGCTGAATCCGACACCTTTCCGACCTTTCAGCACAGCGGAATTGAGACGATCTATATGCTGGAAGGCGAGGTTGACTACCGTCACGGTGATCAGGTCTATCCGCTGAAACCCGGCGACACGCTGTTTTTCGAGGCTGATGCGCCACACGGCCCCGAGCGTCTGGTCACGTTGCCCCTTCGCTATCTGTCTATCATCAGCTATCCGCAGACAAACTGAAGGGCGCCAGAAATTCAGCCGTCAAATATGGTTTTCGAAATAAGTTTAGTGACCAAACCGAAATCAGCCGACATCGATTTCTCGCATTCGTAAGACTTGACCGGGCATTGGCGAGCATTGGAACGCCTTTCCCGACATTGACTTGGGATTTGTCTGACCCTTTTGAAGAAATCGACCGCTTTCAGGCCGACATGTCCTTAGGATCAGCACATCAAGTCGAAGACGACTTAATCATCAGGAACTTCTGTCAAACGACGCTCGTGCCAATAGCCCACGTACCGATAGCAGGACCGAAAGACGAAGATCCGATTTGGATCGGTTGGGTTAAAGCAGAGGGGCCTCTGAACCGGTTGTACGAAAGCCAACAAGTTCCGACAGAAGTGCGCTGAGGTCGCGGCTCAGGTATCACTTGCAACCTTCCCTGCTCTTTCTATGCTTTCATTTGGTGGGTCTGGCCCACGGCCTATGCGCCCCAAGTCAATGATTTTACGCGACCTAATAAGTTGAAGAGCAAGACTAATACACAAAGAGCTTCGTCAAGAGCCAGATATTCAGTGCTTCAGGAGGGAACACCATGAAGAGAATTATTCAAACCGCCGCATTGAGCGCGGCTGCTTTCATTTCAGCCATTGCCGCAGGCAATGCGGAAGAATGGCGATTCAACAATTTTCTACCCGAAACCCGCCCAGAAACGGCAGAGCTGGAACGCTTTGTCGAAGAGGTCAACGCGGCCCTTGAAGGTGAGAATAAGCTGAAGCTTTATAGCGGCGGATCGCTGGGTCTTCCGAACACGGACACCCTGCGGTTCCTGCCAAAGGGTGCGGTCGAGATGAGCCTGATCTGGGCGAACTATCTGGGACGTGACGCGCCAGCGCTCAGTTCAGTTGTGGTTCAAGGCACCATTGGCTCGATCGAGGAATTCGAAAAGGCGATCCCGACAGTGCGCGAGATTTATCAGGAAGAGTTTACCGATTGGGGCGTGACCTCGGTTGGGTATGTGCCGATCCCGATGCTATCTGTGTCGGTCTTCTGCCGGGATGAGCCGGTGCGCACCATTGACGCTCTGAAATCGAAAAAGCTGCGCGTCTGGGCTCGCGATCAGGTTGAAACCTTCACACGCCTTGGGGTCGCCGCGCAGATCATTCCACAGGAAGAGATGTATGTGGCGCTGAAAACCGGCGTGGTCGATTGTGCACTTTATCCTGCGCTTTATGCACACACAGTGTCTTTGCAGGAGGTCGCCAAATATGCTTCGTTCCTGTATCCGATGGCGTCCGGCCCCTATGTGATCGGGGTCGCAACCGACAAATGGGACGCTACGGATGACGCCACCAAGGCGGCAATTGCGACCGCCGCAGACGCCTTGTGGGAGCGTACCAATCAATACGAGGACGATTTCGAACGCGAGCTGGCCGCACGTGAGCAGCTGGTCGCAGATGGTGTCACCTGGGGAGAAGATTTCTCGCAGGAAGACCGCGATCTGTTTGTGTCGAACGTCACCGAAATCTGGGCTGAACTCGCGGAAGAAGCTGGCGGCAACGCCCCTGCCTATCGTGAGCGTGTCCTGACCGCCCTGGGCCGCTGACGTCAAAATGGCGCTTAGTCCGGGAAACATTATCGCGCGGGGCTGGACCGTCTGGCCCTTGCGTGCGCCGTTTCTGCGGCCCTCGGAATGATCGCCATTGTCGGCATCATTGTCACCAGCGTATTGATGCGCAAATTTGCCAATACGCCGCTGCACATCACCGAAGAAGTGGTCGGCCTATTGCTCAGCGTTTCGTTGTTTCTAGGTCTGCCGATGGTGACGTTGCGGGCCAAACATGTGCGTGTGGCACTGTTGGCGGATTTTCTGAAAGGTCGACTGCATGTCGCAATACAGATCGCCGCCCTTCTGGTCGGTATCGTTTTTTTCCTGTGGTTGATCGTCGAAACTATTCCTTGGTTCGAATTCGCCTTCAAGCGCAACCTTAAAACAGAAACCACGCGCATTCTGCTTTACCCTTGGATGGCGCTTATGCCGCTGTCGCTTGGGCTGACTCTGTCTATCTTTGTGGCACGCCTTGTCGGCATTCTGGACAGGGTGAACGACGCCGAGGCCGACATCAAATGACCCCAACGAAAGAGACCAATAAATGTCGTTCTGGCTGACGTTGACAGGCGCGCTGGTTGCCACCGCTGGCACGGGCGTGGCCCTTGGAGCGGCGCTTGGTCTGACCGGGTTGATCATTCTGCACTTTTTCTCGAACGGGGCCACGTCGCTGGCTGTGGACGCAATCTGGAGCGTCTTCAATTCGTTCACCCTCAGCGCAGTTCCCATGTTCATCCTTCTGGGCGAGGTGCTGCTGCGCAGTGGAATTAGCGAGCGGGCCTACTCCGCCTTTTCCCCGCTGTTTCGTCGCATCCCGGGGGGCTTGCTGCACACCAATATTGCAGTTTGCACCCTGTTCGGCGCGGTCAGCGGATCCAGTCTGTCTACGGCTGCGGCGGTGGGTTCGGTCGCATACCCTGAGATGTCGAAACGCGGCTATGACAAGGATACGATTGTGGGCAGCTTGGCGGGCGGCGGTACTTTGGGCCTGCTGATCCCGCCCAGCTTGTCTTTTCTGATCTATGGCGCGCTCACTGAAACCTCGATCGGGCGCCTGTTCGCCGCCGGTATTATCCCTGGTTTTCTGGTTGGTCTGATGTTCATGGCGTATCTGTTGGTCAGATGTACCCGAAATCCGGCCCTGGCCCCGCGCGACGAAGCCCCATTGCCGCTGCGGCAGACACTGGCGGGGTTCAAACAAATCTGGCCGTTGCTTGCGCTGATCATTGCGGTCATCGGCAGCATTGTCGGAGGGCTGGCGACACCGACCGAAGCGGCAGGCGTGGGCGTTGTACTGGCCGTGATCATTTCCTCCATATGGGGCGACCTGACTTGGAAGAAGCTTGTCGAAGCGGTCTATCAGTCGGTTCTGTTGTTTGCATCGGTTGGGTTTTTGGTGCTGGGCGCGACGATACTGGCGAAATCGACCAGTATTCTGGGCGTGCCGCAACAGATCCTAGAAGTCGTGGCCGAAAGCGGGATGGGCACATACAGGGTGCTGTTAATCGTGGTGCTGATCTATCTGGTGCTGGGGTGCTTTTTTGACGGATTGTCGTTGATGATCATGACCTTGCCGGTCGTATTCCCTTTGCTTACCGGGCTGGGCTTTGACCCAATCTGGATCGGGGTCATCATCACCATCGTCATCGAGATTGGTCAGGTCACACCCCCAGTCGGGCTAAACCTGTCGGTCCTAACCGCGCTGACCAACAACGAGGTTGGCTTGGGCCGTGTGGCAATTGCGACAGTTCCATACTGGCTCATCCACCTGTTGACCATCTTCATCCTGACGGTGTTCCCGGCACTAACCCTTTTTCTTCCCAACCTTTTGTTCTGAATGAGCGTAGTTGTGCTCTTGCAACGACCCGGTCCGGCCGAACAGGTTGTGTTGCAGAGTTTTTCTGCTAGCCAATGAGACTCGGCGTGTCTTCAAGTTAGACGGCCAGTTTAGCGAATTGTCGAAAGGGGCAGAGTCCAGGCGTGAATCGGCCCTCGCGGATCATCTTCGCGACTTCGATTTCAGCAACGGTTGCTGCAGTAAAACCGAAAGCTTTGAACCCCAGCATTGGTCAAGTTCGCCTTTTGATGAACCGGTGGTCCTGTCCACGATGTTGTTCTAGTGTTTCTGCCTCACCACCTCGACTGGAATCGGACATCAAAATCCCTTCAGCATTTTGTTGATGGCTTTGATACCTGCTGTTTCTGCGCCGCTTTTGTCGATGACGATCTTTCGCGGCGACCCGCGGCTTCAGCGATCACGCCGGAATACCGTGTAACGCATCGGTTCAGTGTTGTGTGGTCTACCGCAACGCCGTGCACGGGTATGATTTCTTCTATATGTCGATAGGAAACACCGTAGCTGACGAAACCAGGGTCAATGGTCAAAAGTGTGAAACGCAAGCTGGTGCAAGCGCCAGTTTCGTTTTCCTCAAGATCAAAGTGCGGTTCGGCCAGCTTCGCCTATTGGGTTACGGCCCAGACCTGTCGTTGAGCAAGCTGCACTGCGGCTTCACCAAAGCAGTCACTCAACAGCCAACCGCAATACAGCAGGGGCAGTCCACCACCCAGACATTCACTGCTTAAACCCAGTTCTTACGCCGCAAGAAGTTAGTCACGACAGAATGTTTGATAACTTACTGGTTTTTCCACCCTTCAATCAGCCCGACCGCCGCCTGGGCGTAGCTCTGCGGAAACTGATCCGAGGTTCGGGCTTTCATAATCGTATGAAGGCCCAGCAAAAGACCGATCAGCACCCGTGCGGCCTCATCCGGATCGACCTCGGAACGGATGGCCCCGTCATCCTTTGCCTGGCACAGTATCGCAGCAAACCGCCCCTCCAGTGCGGTCAGGTACCGCTCGATTCGTGCGTTAACCTCGGGATCAGAGCGGTCGAATGAACTAATCGAATTAAAGGCAAGACACCCGGCATCCTCAATCTTTGGCATTCGCTCGGTTGATGCGATGCCCCGGAACCAACCAGCCAGATCGTCCAGCGCATAGGTTTCGGGATCAGGAAAGTGCCGGGCTTCGGCATTGTCCAAATAAGCATCCAGAGTCTTTAGAAAAAACTTTTCTTTTCCCCCATAAGTGGTTTGGAGCGTGAACCGTGTCAGCCCCGTCTGCTGCTCCAACTCCCGCGTACTGGCACCGTGGTATCCCCTTCGCCAAAACAGGTCCAAGGCTCCCGCCACAGCACTGTCGTGATCCGTCTTGCGTTTTCGCGCCACAGATTTCTCCTTGCTTTTTCTATCCATGTGGATAGTAATCAATTTCTATCCACATGGATAGCATTAGAGATGCGCGGCAGCAAATGCTGCGTGATCGCACCTGAAACGGAGACCTGACATGACCGCCATCGACCCGACACCCGGCGCATTAAAACCCGTCACCCTGCGCATGATCTTCATCCTGAACGCGCTGAAAATCCTGCTGGCCTTTGGTTTCTTCGCCGGTTTCAAATTCTACGGCCTGCAGGTCGGAGAGCTAGCTGGCCCGCAAGCCGCCAACCTGATGCTCTATACGATGCTGGGTTACATCGTCACCTTTGCCTGTATCGTCGCGTCCATTCTCAAGCGCAGCATGACCGGTATCCGTGCCGCAATTGCTGTTGATTTTCTGGTCTCGATCCCGGCGACAGCGGTTGTCGGCTTTGTCATCGCGATCATTAGCATGGGCCTGACATTCACCACCACTGTCCGCGCGTATTTTGCCTATCGTGTTTGAGATGAGCTCTTTGGCGAGTCACCCAGACATGATCGACGGGCAATGTATCTGCGGCGCAGTGCGCTATCGGGTGCAAGACAACATGACCGCCTTCAAATTGTGCTATTGCAACTTTTGCAAAAAGGCCTCGGGCTCGGCCCATGTTGCGAATGCTTTCACCACGCCTGACCGGATCGAATGGCTGGAAGGTCAAGAGCAACTGACATCTTTCAATGTGCCTAATTCCCAAGTGCGCCGGGTGTTTTGCCGAAGCTGCGGGACATCGCTTCCATTCAAGACACAGAACGGCAAGTTTCTGGTTGTCCCCGTCGGCAGCCTGTCACGCCCGCCGTCCCAGCCCGTTAGCGCGATTGTCGGCTGGGCGTCCCGACCCGCATGGTATAATGAGGCGCTGGGGTTGGAAGGCGTGGTCCTCCCGTTGAACTGAGCTGGACGTCCGCGCTGGGTTTTGCATTTTGCGAACATCAGGTCTGTGGTGGATATCGGCAAAGGCATTCATTTCCTGCAGGAAGATAATCCCCATCTGATCGGAGAAAAGCTGGAGGAGTGGTTGGCGCGCCTGCCCGCATGAACCTGTCCTGCCATCTGTAGTTGTTGAACCGTATACATAAATCAGATTTCCTGATTTTATGCTCTGACTATCGCCCAACGCGTTCAAAGGCCAAGCACCGGAGGGAACCCTGTTGAATCTGACGATCCCCATTCCTTTGATCCTGGCGGCTGTCCTGCCCGCTTTTCTGGACCGGTGCTCTGGGTCCGATACCAGCATCGCTCTGGGTGTGTTGGCGCGCGACCGGGTGGCCTTGACCGCGACGGCCAGCGAAATTGTCGTCGATTTACCAATTGCCGAAGGTTCCGTGGTCAAGGTAGGCGACACGCTGGTTCAGCTTGATCCCACATTGCAAAGCGCCAAGCTGGCACTGGCGCAGGCAGAACTGGAAAAGGCACAGGCCACGCTTCTGAAACTGCAGGTCGGACCGCGCGAGGAAGAAATTGCAATTGCCGAGGCCAAAGTAGCAGGCGCTGTTGCGCGCCTTGCCGATGCCGAGGCCATCTATGACCGAAATGCCAGACTGGTCGAGAACTCGGTCGTGACCGAGGCTCAGGTGGCAAATGATCTGGCCATGCGCGATTCCGCGCGGGCTGAATTGGCCAGCGCTCAGGAATCGCTGAAAGAGCTGGAAAACGGCACCCGTCCCGAAGATCTGGCGGTCGCCGAGGCCAATGTGCGAGCTGCCGAAGCCTCGGTCGCCGCCGAACTGACATTGCTGGATGATTTAACGGTCATAGCCACCCGCGACGGCGTTTTGGATTCCCTGCCGTGGAATTTGGGCGAGCGGGTGACATCCGGCAGCCCGGTTGCCGTGATCGTCACGGGCCAGACGCCTTACGCGCGCGTCTATGTACCCGAACCACATCGCGTCAAACTGAAACCCGGTGACACGTTGGAAGTGCGCGTAGACGGGCTGGCCGATCCGTTGGATGGCGTGATCCGCTGGATCAGCGACGACGCGTCCTTCACCCCTTATTACGGGTTGAACAAGGACGACCGCACGCGCCTTGTCTATTTGGCTGAGATTGACCTGCCCAATGCCTCACCGGACCTGCCTGCCGGGGTCCCCGTACAGGTCCCCATGCCATGAACGATGTGGTCGTCTCGACGAAGGGCTTGACCCGCCAGTTCGGGGAAAACATCGCCGTCAACAATCTGGATCTTGAGATTCAAACCGGCCAGATCTACGGGTTTCTGGGACCGAATGGCTGCGGCAAAACCACGACAATGCGCATGCTGACTGGGCTGCTGACCCCCAGCAGCGGTGCGATCTCGGTTTTGGGCCGGTCAATGCCCGAAGCGGCTGAGCCGCTAAAAAATGAGATCGGGTACATGACCCAGATATTCTCGTATTACCGCGACCTAACGGTGCTGGAAAACCTCAGGTTCGCGGCGGAGATTTACGGCATTCCGGTAAAAACGGCCAAAGATCGGATCGATGAGTTGCTGCACACCTACGATCTGACAACGAATATCAATCAACTCAGCGGAAGCATGAGCGGCGGGCAACGTCAGAAACTGGCCCTTGCTGCAACCGTAATGCACCGACCTAAACTGTTGTTCCTGGACGAACCGACCTCGGCCGTTGATCCCGAAACACGTCGCAACTTCTGGGAACAACTGTTCGATCTGGTAGATCAAGGCGCAACGATGATCGTTTCGACCCATTTCATGGACGAAGCCGAGCGCTGTCACCGGCTGGCGATCCTGCAACACGGTGTGAAAAAGGCGGACGGGTCTCCGCGCCAGTTGATGGATGATCTTCAGGCCGATGTAGTTGAGGTTGAAGGGCCGGATCTGAGAAAGGTCAAACACGCGCTGGATGGCAAACCCAAGATCCTGTCGACCGCGCAAGTCGGGTCGCGGCTGCGTGTGCTTGTGGACAAATCCGAACCTCAACCGGTGGACATGTTGCGCGGCCAAATTGCTGCGTTTCCTGGCCTGTCCCTGACCCCGCAGAGGCCAAATCTGGAAGACGTGTTCGTCAGCGCCACACGGGGGCCAGAACAGTGATTTCGCCACGTCGCATCGCTGCTGTACTGAAGAAAGAACTGCTGCAACTGCGGCGGGATCGGATGACCTTTGCCATGGTCATCATGATCCCGCTGATCCAACTGCTTCTGTTTGGATACGCGATCAACACAAACCTGCGCCATGTCCCTGTCGCGGTGGTGGACCAGTCCGGAACCGAACTCTCCCGCACGCTGGCGCAGATCGTTCAAGCGACGCAGGTCGTGACCATCACCGAGCAGCTGACCACCCCGCAAGAGGCCGAACGCGCAATAACCGAGTCCCGTGTGCGTGCTGCGCTAATCATCCCCCCGGACGTGAGCCAGCGCCTTGCCCGCAGCCCGTCTGTCGGGCTGGGCCTGCCCAACGCAACCAACCAGACAAGCAGCCGACCGGTTGCCCATTGGATCGTGGATGGTTCGGACACGATGGTGGCCAGCGCGATCAAGTCCATGCGCACAATGCCTTTGACAGAACTGCTGAAACAACCACCAAACCGGCAGGTGCCCACGTTCGAGGTGACGCTTTACTTCAACCCCGAGCAACGGTCGGCGGTCAATATCGTGCCGGGTCTTGTCGGCGTGATCCTGACCATGACGATGATCCTATTCACCTCAGCCGCCATCGTCCGCGAACGCGAGCGGGGCAATATGGAAATGCTGATCAACACGCCAATCCGGTCGATCGAACTGATGATCGGAAAGATCATCCCCTACATCTTTCTGGGCCTGATACAGGTCGCAATCATCCTCGGCCTCGGGCATGTCCTGTTCGATGTGCCAATAAACGGCGGATTGGGCACTCTGCTTGTTGTGACTTTGTTATTCATCGTCGCCAGCCTGTCGCTTGGGCTGGTGATTTCCACGCTTGCGCAGAACCAATTGCAGTCGATGCAGATGACCATATTTGTCCTGCTGCCCTCAATCCTGATGTCAGGTTTCATGTTCCCTTTCGACGGTATGCCACCACCCGTCCAGATGATTGCTCAGGTCCTGCCGGCAACCCATTTCATGGACATGATCCGCGGCGTGGTCCTTCGTGACGCGTCACTATACGAGTTACGCTGGGGAATTCTCTGGATGATCGGATTTGCGATATTCGGATTGCTGGCGGCAACTCTAAGATTCAAGAAACGGTTGGGTTGAAGATCGACCCTGATCTGCCGTTCCAGATTGGTACTGAATTCTGCAGTCGCATTCTACATTGCTGACATTTGCCAGACCTTCGATCTCTTGACCGGCGACGGCGTTGGTATGTTGGCGGCTCAGATCTGATGTACAGGGGCTAGCATTTTTCTTTTGGGGCCAAAGTGCTACAGGCTTGGCCGCGCAGTGGGCCAGCCGCCCGCCGTCAGGCGGTGACAAACACCTTCATTCCGATGGTGTCGTGGAAAGGAGCGCAGTCCATATCTGCAATACTAGCACCATCTACTTTGATGCGTCCTGTGCGCTGGAGACATCAAGGTCGCAAGATAGTCGACCCAACTTTAGTGTCGCCCATTGGCAACTTCACGAACCGTATTTGTAGGGCTTATGAGGGCAGGACTATTGCCCAACGACACTTCATTGAGAAAACATCTGAAGCGGCATGAATGTCACCTCATATACGAGACGACAATTGGGTTTATGCTTTTCGCGGCTCTTGCTGCGCGTGAGGACTATTTAAAGTCACAAAAGGTTGCAAGCCTCTCGGCATCTCAGGCCAAAACAGCGCAGATGTTTAGCAAGGCTTGAATGACCGAGTTTTCAAGTCTCACCGTACCATTCGAATTGGACCTGCAGGTGCGCGGCATCTGACTGAACAAAAGGCAAGGCTTCGCTTTGAGCACTACAAACAGCAAGTCGAGCTGCGCCAACTGAGCATTGGGTGGCCGAACACGAAAGACAGTATGCCAACGGGAAAGCAGTACGGGTCCGGGCGCACAAGCGAGGACAACCAACAAGCAGGGATGTACCTACGCGCGTCATAGGCTCGAAAATGAAGAGGTGAGTTTCTGACAATTGTGTATGAAGGGTAAGCACGCAGCTACATTTTTTTGGTACGGCCCAATCCTGCCATTAAACTGTGTGCTTAAACACCGCAGCCTACTCACATTGCGGACATTCACTGCCTTCACCCAAAAATGCCTTGCAGACCTTAGTATTACAACCTGAACGGCATACACATAGAGCGCTTTGTAGTTTTCCCCCTACATTCAATCCTATTGCAGCAAGTAGAATCAAACGGGTGAGACGCCGTTTACATTCAGATAGATCGCGTAAAGGCTGCTTGTTCCCGCCGCGAACAGTCGGTTCAGCTTGGCACCGCCAAAACACACATTTCCTACCATCTCGGGCATGTGGACCTTGCCGATCAGATCTCCTTGGGGGTTCAGGCAATGAATACCGTCTGCGGCGGAACTCCAGATGCGGCCTTCACGGTCTGGCCTGAACCCGTCGAACAATCCGGCAGAGCAATTGGCGCAGACCTCACCTCCTGAAAGGGTTTTTCCGTCGTTCGATACGCGGAAACGCCGAATATGTGCCGGACCTTCGGGGTCATGCGTGATACCGGTATCCGAGATATAGAGTGCGCTCTCATCCGGTGAAAAAGCCAAGCCATTAGGCTTGACGAAATCAGTTGCAACCGCTGTGACCTCGCCCGATGTCGGGTCCACGCGATACACGTGGCACGCGCCAATCTCGCTTTCGGCGCGCTCGCCTTCATAGTCCATCATGATCCCATAGGACGGGTCCGTGAACCAAATGGACCCATCCGATTTAACAACGACGTCGTTTGGTGAGTTCAGGCGCTTTCCCTGCCATGCGTCCGCCAGAACAGTGATGGATCCATCATGCTCGGTTCGGGTGACGCGGCGCGTTAAGTGCTCGCACGACACCAAGCGTCCCTGCCGGTCTACCGTGTTGCCATTGGCGTTGTTGGAGGGTTGCCGAAACACCGAGACCGAACCATCTGTATCGTCCCATCGCATCAGGCGGTTGTTGGGAATATCCGACCAGACCAGATAACGCCCGGCGGCAAACCACGCCGGGCCTTCGGACCACCGTGCACCGGTCCACAACCGCTCGACCCGAGCATGGCCGATGAAACAGGCCTCGAATTCTTTTTCGATGACTTCAAAACCGGTTCCGTCGAGAACGCCGTACATCCGTTTTCTCCTTCGTTTTTCTGTTCTCCTGGAGTGAAAAGCTGCGCACTCCAGGCAGTACCGGGTCAGGCCAGAGATGGCCTAAAGGACCGTATAGGGGCGGTCACCTGACGATAGCGACCGTCAGGCACTCAAGCCTTTCAATTCATCCGGCAAAAGCGCGTCGGGAATGTTTTGATAACTGACCGGGCGCAGCCAGCGCACGATCGCCAGAGTCCCGACGGAGGTTGCTCGGACATCTGTGCTGGCCGGATAGGGCCCGCCATGCATCATTGATGAACACACCTCGACCCCGGTGGGATAGCCGTTTGCCAATAAACGACCTGCTTTTTCCTCGAGAATGGGCATCAGTGACTTGGCCAACGCGGCATCCGAGTCGTCCAGATGCAAGGTCAGCGTCAGCTGTCCTTCCAGACATTCCGCCAGCTGTTGCATCTGCTCTGTGTCGTCACACAAGACGATAATGCCAGCAGCACCAAATACTTCGTGCTGCAGCTTGGGGTTCGCCATCCACTCCGCCGCACTGACTTTGAACAAAGCAGGCACAGCCGCGCGTTTGCCCGTCGCGGCACTGCAAGACGTAACCTCGACCATCAGATCGCGGAATTCGCGAACCCCCTGCTCATAAGCGCCAAGGATTCCGTCTGTTAGCATTTTCTGCTCTGCCGTGTCGTTCAGCGCGGCGACACAGGCGGTTTCCAACGCATCCGCATCCGGGCCTTTCAGCATCACGGCAACCCCGGGATTGGTGCAGAACTGTCCGGCCCCCATGGTCAGAGACGCGGCCCAGCCTACGCCGATCTCGGTCGCGCGGGCACGCATCGCGTTTGGAAGGCAGAACATAGGATTGACCGAGCCAAGCTCACCATAAAAGGGGATAGGGTTTGAACGCGCATGGCATAGATCATAAAGCGCCCTGCCCCCGGCGAGTGATCCTGTAAAACCGACGGCAGTGATCTCGGGATGCTGAACAAGGGCGGAACCCACCTCGCGCCCTGATCCTTGCAAGATCTGAAATGTAGCAGCTGGCATACCGCAAATCTCGATCGCCTTGGCAATGGCTTGTCCTACAAGTTCAGCAGTGCCTGCATGAGCGCTGTGTCCCTTGACGATCACCGGGCACCCAGCAGCAAGGGCCGAGGCGGTGTCCCCGCCCGCCGTGGAGAAGGCGAGCGGGAAGTTCGACGCACCAAACACGGCCACTGGACCTATTGCTTTGTGCGTCAGGCGCAAATCCGGACGAGGGAGAGGTGTCCGGTCAGGGAGGGCGCCTTCTTTACGTATATCGAGATACCCAGTCTCTTCGATCAGATCTGCGAACATGCGTAACTGGCCCGTTGTGCGTCCACGTTCACCCACCAGCCGCGCCTCGGGCAGGCCTGTCTCGGCCATGCCGGTTTGCGTGATCTCGTCACCTAGCACATCCATCTGTTCGGCAATCGTGCGCAAGAATGTGGCGCGCTCGGTCCGCGATTTACCCGAGTAAGCGCGGAAATCGCGACGTGCGGCGCGGCACGCGTCATCCACCTGCGCGGCGGTGGCCTGAGCAAAGCTTTGGCCGTCAAGATCGTCTGAGGCACGCAGATTGTCTGACCCGACCCATGCGCCGTCGATCAGATTTTGTCCAAGTATCATTTTATTTTCCCCAATTCAGGACCATTGGGTCCAGCGGTTTTAAAAGGTCTATCAACCGGTCTCGGATGACCGGTTGCAGCGGATCAATGGGATGGCGGCAGAACTCGGACCCGATGACGCCCCCTTCGACCATCGCCGCTTTGCAGGATTGCCAGCCGCATTGGCGGTTTTCATGGTTGATCACCATCGCCACCCGGCCATAGGCCGCTGTCGCCTCGTCTACACGGCCTGCAAGGTGATGCGTGATGACCGGCTTTATCTGGTCCACGATCATGCCCGAGGTCATCGAACCCGTCGCCCCCGCATCCAGATCGGCCAGTAGGGTGATACCTTCCTCGCCATCAAAAGGTGCTTCAATCGCCTCTCCGCCTTCGGCAATCAGCGCGCGCAGCTTGTTCGCTGCCCGAGGGCATTCGATCTTGAACAGCTTCACCATTTCAATCTCTTGCGCCATGCGCACCAGCAACGGCACCGGCAGATCAACGCCCGACAAGGGCGCGTCTTGGACCATGATCGGAATGCCAACCTCGCCCACGGCTGCAAACTGATCATAGGTCTGCTGCGCGGTCCCCTTCAGAAGCGCCCCGTGATAGGGCGGCATCATCATCACGATGTCCGCGCCCAGATCTTTGGCGAATTTGGCCCGTTCCACTGCGATCTGCGTCGCAAAATGGCTGATCGTCACGATCATGGGCACGCGGCCCGCGACATGTTCAAGGCTGAGCCGGGTCAGGATCGCGCGCTCCTCATCCGAGATCAGAAATTGCTCTGAGAAATTAGCCAAAACGCAGATCCCGTCCGCGCCTTGATCGATCAGGCAATCCAGAACGCGCTTCATCCCTTCCAGATCAAGTGTTCCGTCTTCGTGGAATGGTGTCGGCGCAACGGGCCAGATACCGGTATAGCTCATGGACTACTCCGTAATCTCAAAGTGTTTCAGGTGTTTGTCTGTGATCTCAATCCCCAGACCGGGCTTATTGTCATCCAGATCAAGGAAGCCGTCCACCGCCTCGGGGTCACCTTCGAAGATGTAATAGAACAGCTCGTTACCTACCTCGACGTCGAAGACAGGGAAATATTCGCTGATCATGCAATTCGCGTTGGCCATGGTCAGATGATAATTATGCATCTGACCTGCATGCGGGATGACCGGTATCTGATGCGCCTCGGCAATCGCGTTGATCTTTTGTGCCGCCGTAATACCGCCCACGCGGTTGGTGTCATATTGCAGGACGCTGACGGCCTTTTTCTCGATCAAGTCCTTGCACCCGATGATCGAGAATTCATGCTCACCGCCCGAGATCGGGATGATGTTCATCGCATTCAGCTCGCGATAACCTTCAACATCGTCGGCAATCACGGGTTCTTCCAACCAGCGCGGTTCGAATTTAACAAGCTTGGGCAGCATGCGTTTGGCATAGTCCAGGTTCCAGCCCATGTAGCATTCGACCATCAGATCGACGTCATAGCCGATGACCTCGCGCACGGCCTCGACCCGTTTGAGGTTTTCGCGCATGCCCGCCATGCCGTCCTTCGGCCCCCAGCCGAACCGCATTTTATAGGCCGAATAGCCGTTCTTTTGCGCCTCGGCGGCCTCGGCCTGCATCACATCGATCGGGCCAGAGTAGAGCTTGGAGTAATACACCGGGATCTTTTCCTTGGTGCGGCCACCCAGCAGTTTGAACACTGGCTTACCCGCCAGTTTGCCCATCAGGTCCCAGATCGCCAGATCAACGGCCGAGATCGCGATCATCCCGATCCCCTTGCGCCCCCAGGCGTGGCTGCGGCGGTACATCTTTTCCCACAGATAGGCATAGTCGAACGGGTCCTCGCCGATCACCAATGGCGCGAACCATTCGTCAATGGCGGCCTTCACCACCGAGGGTGCGAGGGCTGCGTTGCCGATGCCGATGGTGCCGTCTTCGGTTTCGATCTCGCAGGTCAGCCATTGGTGAAACCGGAAAGACGACATCGCATCGCCTTTTTCGTACAGCACGTCCGACGTGTTGGTGCAGAAATTGCCGGTGGGCGGGACGGTCGGTCCGGTCCAGTTCCAGACGCGGGTGCGAACGGATTTAATCTTGGTCATCTTTGTCCTCTCAGTCCGCGCGGCGTTCGGCGCGATGTGTTTTGGCCATGCGCACCAGCAGGTCGAATGCCTGCCGCGTTGCGCCCGGATTGGCCTTGTTCTGTCCGGCGATATCAAAAGCGGTGCCATGAGCCGGTGTGGCAACGGGGATGGGCAAGCCACCTGCAACCGTCACGCCGCGTTCAAACCCCATCAGCTTGATCGCGATCTGGCCCTGATCGTGATACATGGTCACGACCGCATCGACCTCGCCCCGCTGCGCCTTGAGGAACACCGTGTCCGAAGGCCATGGGCCCGTTACATTCAACTGTTTTTCCTGTGCTTGGCGCACAGCGGGTTCGAGGATGTCAATCTCCTCGCGGCCAAACTTGCCGTTGTCCCCCGCATGCGGGTTCAGCGCCGCGACCGCGATGTTGGGGCGCGCCTTACCCGCCTTGCGCAGCGTGTCATTGGCCAGATTGACCGCCTTCATAACACCCTCTTCGGTGATATTGGCCGCGACATCCTTGAGGCCGATATGCGAAGTTACACGGGTCGTCATCAGCTCATCCAGAACGTTGAGTTCCGAGTGATAACCAGTATGTCCCATATAGCGCGCCATATAGCGGTGCTCATCCTCGGCATTCAGCCCTGCGGCGGTCATTGCCGCCTTGTTGAATGGCCCAAACAGAATGCCATCGACCTGTCCCTCCATCGCCAGATCCATGGCCTTGTCCAGACAGCGTAACGCGGTCGTGCCGCCCTCAACCGTTACTTCAGCAAGCTGGACATCCCCGGGCGAGATCGTGTCCATCTCAAGATGGATCAGGCCCGGCTGGTCCGACACTTCGTTTATTGTATTTAGCGGCACATCTAGTTCCGCATGCGCGGCACCGCGCTGCCAGAGGTGACTGTCACCAACCAGCACGATATCGGCAGCGTCCTGCACCCCCTCCTGATTAAGCAGTTTGGCGATCAGTTCCGGCCCGATACCCGAAGGGTCGCCGGGAACAATTGCAATGCGGGGTTTGGTCATGCCGCTTTCTCCCAATGTCTCGAAAATCCATCGGGCAAGATGACCATGACGTCTGGCTCGTTACCCGTGTCGAAAGTTTGAACCACCTCGAATGTATCAAGGTCGAACCGCTGCACCTGTTCGCAATCAACTGCGATGTAGGCAAAGTCCGCTTCGTCGTCGATGCACAGGGCCAATGGGTTCGCTGGTGTTTTCTGTTCGTGCAGCAGTTCGCCTGTCGCTTCGTCAAAAACGGAAAACGACCTGCCAAAATGGTTCATTGTCAGAAGGCGGTTGCGCTTTTCATCGTAGTAGATGCGACAGGGATCGTTGGGCGTCGGAAACATGCGTTCGATCTCAAGCGTCTGCGTGTTGATCACGGCAACCGTGTTCGAAATGCGTTGCGAGGTATAAAGCGTCGCTGTTTCTTCACGCAGGCAGCGCCCTTCGGGCTTTTGTCCGGTCTTGATCGAGATAGGCTCGATCGAGGCGTCGTAAGGATTGAACTTGGTGACATCACCCGAGGTCAGGTTCATCGCAAAAGCCGTCAGGCCGTCTTTGGTCAGCGCAAAGAGGTGCCCTTTGGTGCCCCCTGTTGGCGTGATGTGATCCCAACCCTGGTCGAAAGCGCGAGGATTCTCCTTGACCAGCAAGTGACCCGACCATTCCGACAGGACGTAGAGACGCCCCTGCCCATCCAGCCCAATCCCGTGGGGACGCGCGTGTTCACCCAGATCGTAGACGTGAACGATTTTTCTCTCTCGGATATCAATCACGATGACCGATCGGCCGTGATTGCCGGCTATGTCTGAATTCTGCACACCGTAGTGACCCACATAGGCATAACGAAATTCGTCATCCACGACGAACTCGTGGGGGAATTGCGGCAGCTCCAGACACCCCTGCGATGCGCCGGTGTCTATGTCGTACCAGCTTATTCGATGGCTGCATTTTTCAACCAACATCATGGACTGCGCCATGTAGACCTCATCTGAATAGTAAATTGTCGAGGTGTCTGTGGCCGACCACTCACATATCGGCCACAGACGCGCTCCTTAGCGTTCCAGCGCCCCGACGCCTGAGAAGCGGAAGGCTTCCTGTTCCAGCGCGTCAAGTTCTTCGGCACTCATCTGATCATGAGCAACCGTGATCCGGCCAAGGAAAACAAAGGGCAGTTCGTCTTGACGTCCTTCCAGATGCGCCTTGATCGCCTCGGCCGTGGCGGCCCCAACGTCATCGCCCATACGCATCGGCGTAGCATCCAGCTCACCCCGGCGGATGGCATCCAGTTCAAGGCCTGTGCCGCCCCAGCCGGTTGAGAACACGTCTTTCTCTTTGCCGACCGCGACCTGAGCCTCAACCGATCCCATCGCCATTGCAGTGTTGGCGTTGTGGATAATTGTAGCCTCGGGATAGGCTTGCAGGATCAGGCTGGTGCCTTCGAACCCGCCTTCACGCTGATACTCGCCGTAGTGTTCGTAAACGGTGTTCCAATTGCCTTTCTCCTCGACGCAGGCCTTGAAATCACCCGAGCGCTGATCGTCCGTGATGCCCGGAATACCCCGGTTCATCGCCATGGTCACATCATTGCCAAGACGCTCCAGCATGTAGTCGCACATGGTCAGTGCGCCCGCAGCCGAACTGAAGTCGAACCACGCATCGGGCTGATTGGTCAGGTCTTTGGGCGGTGTGTGGAAGGCCCAGACAAAGGTCGCAAAGCCGTCATTGCCTGCCATCTTGTCAATATTGTCGGCCTGAATGGCCAGTTCTGACGGCCCGAAGATCACGAAGTCATACAGATCTGCATCCTGAACCACCTGGTTGGCATAGGTCGATTGCAGGCTGTGCTCAATCTGGCGGCTGGCGAACTCGGTCGTCTCGTATTCAATACCCAGCTCTTCCAGACGTTTTGTCATCGCCAGATAATTACGCGCCCAGAAATCGGACGTATCCGCAGACGGATAGATCAGCGCAATCTGCAACGGCGCATCCTGCGTACCGGTGTATTTCACGGCTTCCGCGCCAGTCGTTGCCTGAAGCGCCTCAAGCTTGCCCTCGGCATTCACTTCGCCGGGCACCCAGTAATCTCGGTCGCCGATGCCGGGCAGTTCCTTCAGAGGCAGCTTGGTTTCCGCCATGGCCGAAGCGGCACACAGGCAAAACAGGCTTGTCGTCAGTAGTGCTTTGTTCAATTGTTTCACGGTAAGTCCTCCCTTTCGCGAACATTGTGGGGTCTTGCAGGTGCGCCAGGACTCCTACCTCCGGGCGCACCACTTTGATTGCCTTAGCCGCTTGGCGCAGGCTCGGTTGCCAGTCCCGCCCCAAGGGCCAGCAATAGGATCAGGGCGCCGATCAGCGCTGCAGAGAAGCGGATGAGTTTCTGCGCCTCCTTGCTGCGCAGAGCCGCCATCAGGCCATGCGCCCCGTCCCGGTCTTTCTTTTGCATCCAGGTGTACAGTGCGACCGAGCTGACTATCACCACACCCGAGGCGACGGATTGCCAGAAGAATTCGATCCGCAGGGTCACCAGCGCGTTGATCATCATCGACAGCAACAACACCCCGGCCAAAGATCCAATCATCGAGGCACGCCCGCCGAACAGGGACGTACCGCCGACAACAACCGCAGCGATGACGTGTAGATTGAAATAGGGGGCCGAGGTTGCCTGAATGGCGTTCAGCTTTCCGGTCAGCATGACTCCAGCCATGGCTGCCGCAGCGCCCATCAGAACATAGGCATAGATCTTGTGGCGATCGACGGCGACACCGGTCATCTCGCTGGCCTCGGGGTTCGAACCGATAGCAATGGTGTAGCGCCCGAAATAAGTGCGGGTCAGGACCACGTAGCCGATGGCCATTGTAATCAGCCCCAGGACCACCGGGACTGGAATAAAGCCCGGGATCTGACCCCGTCCAATTTCCGTGATTAGGTCCGGGAAACGGGCCAGAACCAGACCTTTGGCAATCACCAGCGCCAGACCGCGATAGACCAGGTCCATCGCCAGCGTGCCGATCAGGTCGGGAACTTTAAACCGGGTGATGACCAGACCATTGATCAGACCCATCAGCGCCCCAAGGACAATTGCCAAAGGAACAGCGACCCAGGCGGGAAACCCGTATTGTTTGACCAAAAACGCCATGAGGATCGCGGACAGCGCGGCGATTGAGCCAATAGATAAGTCGATCCCACGCTGGGTGATAACGAAAGTCATCGCCATGGCCATCGGCATATAGAGCGCCGCGTCCAGCAGGATCAGGTTCAGGTTGGTCAGACGGAAATATCGCGCCGGTTCAGCGATGCCCATAAAGATGAGGATCGCCAGGATCATCACCATTGGACCAATGAACGCCAGATAAGGCTCGAGCCGGTCCATGATGGTCTTTTGTTCGGGATTTGTGGTGGTTGCGGACATACCGTTCTCCTTCACGCGGCCGCATCCTGGGCGCCGACGATCAGGCCCAGTACGTCTTGAACGGAACTATCCGCAGTTTTGACAACGCCAACGGCGCGCCCTCGGCGTTGCACATGAACGCGGTCGGCGACCTCGAAGACGTCGTCAAGCGAGTGTGAAATCAGTATTACGGCCAGACCTTGTTCGCGCAGCGCCTTGATCAGTTTCAACGTCCGCGCGGTTTCCTGCGGACCCAAAGCTGCGGTGGGTTCATCCATCACCAGCAAGCGAAGGTCTTCGTGGTAGACCGCACGCGAAATAGCAACCGCCTGACGCTGACCGCCCGAAAGGCTTTCCGTCATGACATCCATTGACCGCAGCCGGACACCAAGGCGTTCTTCCAAAACCCGCGCGGCCTCGGACTTCATGCGTTTGTTGTCCAGAAACGGAATGCCGAAAACGTTCTTGGTCAACTCATTGCCAAGAAACATGTTCGCTGCTGGCGACAGATGATCAGCCAACGCCAAAGTCTGATAAACCGCATCAATGCCATGCGCGATTGCGTCAGAGTGGCTGGCCATCTCCAACGGTTTTCCATCCATCAGAATATACCCTTCGGTGGGCTGATACACTCCCGTCAAAATCTTGATCAGGGTGGATTTGCCTGCCCCGTTATCTCCAACAATAGCGAGCACTTCGCCCGCATACGCGGTCAGATCAACATCCTGCAGCGCCGTCACGCCGCCAAAACGTTTGGTTATTCCTTGCATTTGAACCAATGGCTGGTCGCTCATGGTTTCCTCCTCTGCGCAAAGCTCCGCCATGGCGGTCAAAAGACCGCTGAGTTGGCTGTGCGCTGTGTCATTTTTTGAACGGGGCTCCTACCGATTCAGGCAGGGGCCGCCGGTTCGCTTACTTGCCCCAGATCTTTGCGTAAGCTTCGCGGTAGGGGCTGTCGGGATCGAACTGATTGCTGTCGCCCAGTTTTGCCAAACCTTCCTCGGTCACCAACGCAGGCGACGTGACATAGCCCGAGCATGGCTCGCCTTGAATGGCACGGTTCAACTCGTCGACCAATTGCCAGCCCTGCAGGTTCAGCGGCTCGGCCACTGTAATTGTCTGGTAGTTGCCGCTGCGGATACGTTGGAAAGCGGCCTCTGATCCATCACCAGCAGACCCAGCCTGCGGCCCATCTTCGGACGAGATACCCGCCGCCGCCAATGCAGGCCCCATGAAGTCGAAGTATAGATCGTTGATTGCAAGCGCATGGGTCCACTGATCACCATATTTCTGCAACAGGCTGGTGGTCAGCGGCCCCATCCGCGCCGAGGTATCGGCGATGGGCGTGTCGACGTATTCAAGCACCGTACCGCCGGCAGCCTCAATGGTTTCCTTGATCCGGTCCGCTTTGTCGATGGCGATCTGATAGGTCGAATCGGTGAAGATGATGGCACCAACACCATCGGCGCCGTCATCCATCGCCCATTCCGCGGCCACCTCAGAGACGGTCATGGCATCGGTCGAGACATTGGCGAAAATTCCTCCGGGTGCGTCACACCCGATCTTGGGACCGGAGTGCCAGGCCACCATCGGAATGCCTGCGTTCACCACGCCTTCCAACGCGGCCTGCTGTTCGATGGCATCGAAGCCGTTGATGATAATCCCGTCAGGTTGCAAAGCCAGTGCTTGGCCAATGGCCCCGGTCCGGCCCTGAATAGAACCCGCACCATCCAGAACGCGCACGTCCCAGCCAATGGTTCCGACAGCTTCCTCGACGCCATTGGTTACGCCCAGAATACCGCCGTTTTTCAGATCGCCCGCGACGACGACAATGGATTTGCCCTCGGCGGCTTTGGGTCCACTGGTGGGGCCGTCGAACGCCGTCTCGGCGGTCACCGGAAGTCCCAAACCAGTCAGAAGCGCAGCAGCGGATACTGCCATGAAAGTCCGTTTCAGCATAATCTCCTCCCTTATGCTGTTTACTTGTTGGCGCCTTTGCGACGCTGAGCGTAACCGGCAATACCGATTGCAATCAGCAGCGTGACACCGTTGAACATCGGCTCGACCCAGAAGGATCCTCCGAATTGCTGAATGCCCGAGATGCCAACAGCCAGGATCGCGACACCCACGACTGTTCCCCAAACATTCACGCGTCCCGGCTTGATGGTCGTGGACCCAAGAAAGGCCCCAACCAAAGCAGGTAACAGGAATTCAAGACCGACCGAGGCTTGCCCGATCCGCAATTTCGACGCCAGCAGCACTCCGGCAAAAGCCGTGATCAGCCCCGAAGACATGAAAGCGCCGATGACGAATTTCCGGGTCGGAATACCGTTTAGTTGCGCAGCGCGCTGATTGGCCCCAATCGCATAGAGATACCGGCCAATCGGCGTGTATTCCAGGATCAGCCACATCGCGACCGTGATACCCAGCACATAAAACCCCGTGATTGGCAGGCCGAACACGAAGGTGCCGTTGATTGCGTAGAAACTATCCGGCAACGCCCCAACCATCTGACGTCCGCCCGTGTGCCACAGTGCCAGAGCGTACAGCACCGTGCCCGTGCCCAAGGTCGCAATGAAGCTGTCAATTTTGGCAACCTCGACCAGCAGTCCGTTCAGGAACCCGGTTAGCAAACCCAGCGACAGGACGATTGCCACGGCAATCGGCCATGGAATTCCAAACGTGGTTTGCAACGAGATCGCAAGGATATGCCACAGCACGATCCCATATCCCACGGTTAGATCGATACGACCCGCCGCCATTGGGATCATCGCCCCCAGCGACAAAAGCGCGATAATCGCCTTGTCCGAGATAATCGCCCGTAGATTCAAAAGGGTCGGGAACGTGTTTGGCAGCAGGATGGAAAATAGGATGATCAGAAAACCTGTCAGCAAAACCAGGCCATAGACCGGTAGGAACCTGAGGATCCGTGTCTTTAGCGAGACATCTTTCAGCTCGGCCTTGGTTGGTTCCAGCGCATTGGATTCAAGCGATTGCATTCTCGTATTCCTTAACTCGCGACGGCGTTCGAGGCCGAAGCAGCTTGTATCAGGTTTTCAGTGGTCAGTTCGGTTCCGGTCAATTCGCGCACGATCTGACCCTGACTGAAGACAATGGCGCGATGGCAGATGGCTGCAACTTCCTCGAAATCGGTGGAAACGACGATGATGCCGACGCCCTCTTCCATTGCGCGGTTCAACAGCGCGTAAATTTCTGCTTTCGCACCAACATCAACCCCCGCCGTCGGGTCTTCGCAGATCAACAGCCTGCGCTTGGTTTCCAGCCAACGTCCGATGACCACTTTTTGCTGGTTTCCACCCGACAAGCTTTCAATCGCCATGCTTTGATCATTGGGAGACAAGGCGACGTCCGCTCCGATCCGGGTGGCGCTCTCTGTTTCAGCTTTGTGGCTCATGAACGACAACAGCGACCGCCCGATCGCGGCAGGGTTCAGGAACGTGTTCTCTCGAATGGTCAGTGACATGGCGACGGACTCTTCGGTTCTGTCCCGCGCAACCAGCCCGATCCCTGATGCCATCGCAGTTTGCGGCGTGCTCAGGTCAGGCGTTTCACCATGCAGGGTTATCTGGCCGCTAAACCCTTCCGACCCGAACAGCGCGCGCGAGACGTTTTCGTGACCCGCCCCGCGCAGCCCCACCAGCCCGACGATTTCATTTGTCTTCAACTGGAAACTGACGTTGTGCGCTGCTTCCATGTTCAGGCCAGACACCTCAAGCAACGTTGCACCCGGCGGCATGTCTGGTTTCATCACCTGCCGAGTCTTGCGGCCGACGATCATATAAACCAGTTCTTCGGGTGTGGTGTGGTCAATGCTACGCAGCCCAACCATCTCTCCGTCTCGTAGTACGGCAACCCGATCAGCAATCTGAAAAATCTCATCCAGCCGATGCGACACATAGATCATACCGACGCCTTGTTCCTTCAGCGGGCGCAAGGCTTCGAACAATCGTTCGACCTCATCCGCAGGCAGGGATGCGGTTGGTTCATCCAACACCAGATAGTCGCAATCAACGGCCAAAGCGCGGGCAATCGCGACCAGAGACTTCTCGGTCCGCGACAAGTCCTGAACCCGCGTAGTCGGGTCGAATTCACATCCCACCTTGTCCAGCGCGTCCTGTGCAAAGCTCTCCACGGATTTCCAATTGATCAAACCGCCCTTTCGCGAATAGCCCAGAGCAAGCGCAATGTTCTCGGCCACGGTCATCCATTCGATCATGCCGAGATCCTGATGGATAAACGCCACGGACTGACGCTCGCCGAACCCGCCTGGACGATGTTCGTAGGGTTCACCGTTGATCAAAACCCGCCCTTCATCCGCTTTGTGAATTCCGCCGAGGATTTTGATGAGGGTCGATTTCCCGGCTCCGTTTTCTCCCAGTAGGGCAACAATCTCTCCGCGTTCGACATTCAGTGACACGTCGCGCAGCGCATAGGTACCTCCGAAATGCTTCTTTATCCCGTCAAAGAACAGATTGTTTTGCGCTGTGCCGGGCACGGCTGTCTCCTCCTAGGCTTGGGTCACCCTGATGCTCCTCAACATCGTATTGAGTTACCCGTAACGTTACGCTAGCATTCGCACAGACCCGCCCATTGTCAATAAAAAAGAGTTACCCGTAACGTAAATGAGCAGCGACACTGATAAATCAAGTAAAAACAATAAAGTAAGCCTTGCCGAGGTGGCAAAGGCTGCGGGTGTGTCTAAGATGACGGCCAGTCGAGTCCTGCGCGATGAAGGCGGGTTTTCGGAAAAAACGCGCGCTAAGGTTATGGCCGAGGTGGACAGGTTGGGCTACCTACCGAATCGGCTAGCGACGGTTTTTGCGGGCGACAAGAAGTCCACTTTTGTCGGGGTCAGCATCCCTGAACTGGGCAACGAAATATTTGCGCAGGTTCTGGAAGGCATCGACCGAAAACTTGGTGCATTTGGCCACCAGACGGTGCTGGGACTGACCGAGCATGAAATCGACCATGAGGAAAAGTGGATTGAGACCGTATTGTCCTGGCAACCTGCCGGGCTGATCATTACCGGTCGCTCACACAGCCAGAAAGCGATCCAGATGTTGCGCGGTGCTGGCATTCCTTTGGTCGAAATCTGGGACTTCAATTCCAGCCCTTTGGACATGTGCGTCGGGCTGAACCACTTTGACAGCGGCTATAGCATGGGTCGTTATTTGGCCGGAATGAATTACCAAAAATTCGGCTATGTCGGCACGTCTCATGACGTGGCGAACGCGGCAACCGCACGCCTTAACGGCTTCTCTAAAGCCATCGAGGATGCAAACGGCCGACTGGAAAAACAACTGCTCCTAAAAGATACGCCGGGGTTTTACACCGGGTTCTACGGCACCGAGCAGCTGCTTGCCTCGCATCGCGATATCGAAGTCATATTCTATCAGAACGACAACATGGCGATTGGCGGGCTTCACTATGTCCAGAAAATCGGCCTGAGCGTTCCGGAAGATATCGGCGTCGCCGGATGGGGCGATTTGCCAATTTCGGCAATACAACCTTATCGGCTGACATCAATCGCAGTTCCCCACCTTAAGATTGGCCAGATCGCAGCCGAGATGGTTCTGGCTCAGATCAACGGTGAACCAGCCAAGTCCACTACGGATGTCGGGTTTCGACTTATTCCAGGGAGCACAGTAAGGAAGTCGAGATCGGCTGAGTAAACACCGAAGCGGTGCGAGGAATGTATGCCAGTAATCGGCCCTCTACTTCCGTTGATCGGCGGGCATCGTCGAGGAGGCGCAGCGAACCAAAGGAAATATTCGCAGCACGCATGCTATCAAAGCGAAGGTGTGAGTGAACTGAAGTCTAAGCCCGAACCAGCGGGGCTATGGTGTTGTTCACAGCTTTGAAGGCTCCAACGTGGCATAGTGCCAAGCCTCGCTATTGCCCCTCAAACCACAGCAAAATTGCGCTCCAGTTCTTTACTGCCTTAGTCAACGCCTGAATCTTTCTTGAGTTAAGAACAAAGTACCCACCGGTAGCAGTAAGAAGCAAAATGTCAGGCAACCGGAACGCGAACTAAATAGCACTTCGCAGCTGAATGAATCGGTCTTATTGTTCCTAGAAAAGGGGGATTGACGTGAGCAGAGCCGATATTTCGATCCCGGACGGGTCAAACCAGAGCCTTGATATCGCCATCTCAGCTGACGGGGCTGCGGAAGTGGGGCGAACCTACAAAATACCTGCCCGATGCGGTATCGCTGTCAGGCTTGCGCGGGGGCAGGTTCTAAACATCGTAAATCCAAGTGGTCATCAGGTCTGTGACTTCTTCGCCTTCGCTGCCGAGAACCTAAACGAACATCTTTCGATGCCGCATCTGCACACTTCGATTGCATCAATCTTCCCAAAGGTTGGCGACGCCCTTGTCAGCAACCAGCGGAGGTCTTTGCTGACTATCGTCGTGGACACTTCGCCAGGCGTGCATGACACAGTTATCGCCTGCTGTGACCACGCGAGGTACCGCGAACTGGAATGTGAAGGGTATCACGACAATTGTGCGGACAACCTGCGCATGGCGCTTATCGCTATCGGGCTGAAAGCGCCGCTCATCCCCGCCCCGTTCAACATCTGGATGAATGTGCCGCTCAAACCGGACGGATCAACCAGTTTTGAAACTCCGGTCGCGCGGGCGGGCGATCGAATATCTTTGCGGGCCGAAGCCGATCTGGTCGCCGTGATGTCGGCCTGCCCTCAGGACATGACGCCTGTAAACGGCGAAGGGGTTGCGCCGGACAAGCTGGAATTCTTTGTGTCAGCGGGCTGAACCGACAGCGCAGAAAAACTAGTTCTGAAGACGAGTTGTCAAAGCATAGGCGAGCGCCGTCCGAAATATCGGGTGAAGTATTAGAGCACTTTGTGGCCACACCTCGCGAACGGGGGCCTCGTGCAAAACACAGTATCCTGTGAAACGCGCGATATCTTGAAATCTGTTTCAACGATCATTGTGTTAAGGTGACAGAGATGGTCGAACTTATCGCTCTCTTAAGTATTTATTACAAATGCACGGCTCTTGCTGTCGATGACAAATTGACTCAATCAGAACGCTTTGCATGCAATAACGCCTATCAAGAAGCCAAACGGATATTTGTCCATGATAGTTTGGACAGCGAAGAAACGCGTTTGACAGCGCAGCAGAACATCCTTGCCTACAGACGCTTCAAGAGTTGGGAGTTTGAAAACGCTGATCTGGTTCGTGAGTTGCGAGCCGCGGAATAAGAAGCGACCCAATTGAGGATGAAGGCGTTTCAAAAGACGAACCAAAACACCCGCTACCGTTGCCACAATTCTGTATCGGGGTGGAATTGAGACCAAGCAAACCAAAAGGCTTGGTGGCTGCCAAGGTCTGATCCGTCTTTGCCTACGGCCCTAATCCCGCCGGCCGTAATTTCCAACCGAACGTTTTCGACAACAATCTCCTCTCCGCGTTGCAAAGCCAAAAGCGCGGTGCTTCTTTGAAATGCAACAGGCTTGCCCGAGGCTGTCACCACACCAATGATATCCTCGTGAACGGGCAAACGCGGGTCGACATCACCGATCGGAAAGATGGGGCCGTTTGCGTCTCGTCCGTTGCGGAAATCGGGATCGCGACCCAACGCATAGCGCTCAAGCAAAACCGTGGTATCCGGATACTCCGCTTTCCACGTGCCCCAGTCGGTAGTGATGACTGTGGCTTGATCAAGCTGCAAGCCTTTTTCGGCCAAGGGACCCGTTACGGCGTGACCCAAGAACGTGTCAAACACAGAGTAGGTGTTCAGGTCGTACATCACTTTGTTGGATCGGTTCAGCAACCCCGAAGTCCGCAGAATCGGGCGCTCGATCCCCTCGGGCAAACCGTCGGTAAAATAAGCCTGCGCAGCCCCACACAAAGTGCAGTACGGAATACCGAGATCGCGACCACCCAGAGTGTCGTTTACCATCTCGCGCACTTCCATAATATGACGCGGATAGGCCCGATGTTCGCCATTTATAGAAATGCCAAAAACGACGTCGTCGTCTTGCAACCAAGTTGCGTCTTCGGCACTGCTGGTCTGTGGGTTGTCGGCGGCGGGGATACAATTGCATCCATTGTCAGTCGTGTCATAGGGGCGGTCATCAATAAGCACTCCGCCCCAGGATACCATCCTCCAATCGATGTCGCCTTCGACAAAGATGCGTTCCCATCCGGGTACGATATTGGTGAAAATCGACCGTTTGTACGAAAGATATTCAGGCGGTGCGGGAATGTCCCACGCAATAAGATGGTCCGTCAAATCACCCCAGCTGTTATCCAGCCTGATCTCTTTCCCCAAGAGCGCTGAGGCGGCAGTCGTCAGTTCTGTGTTCAACTGTTCTGAGGGCACAAATCGCATCAAATCGCTGATGATCCACGCCAATCGCGGGTCACCAGAAGATGCGATTTCAGCTAGTGCAAGCTTTTGATTTTCATCCCATGTCGACAGAACAACGCTGTCAACGAACGCAACCCGAAGCGCAAATTGCATCGCAGGGCTCAGCGGGTCCGTCGGCCGATCTGGTGGGTGGCCGAACTCTTCTATCACGTATTCAGGCAACTGCTTTGCCGTTTGTGCCTGCAACGGCTCCGAGTAAATAAAAGTCAAAATAAGAAACGACGCTGCAAAAAGAAGGCACCCAAAAGCATGGCTTTTGCGTGTCATCAACAAAGCTTTTTGATCAATCGTCTCCATAACCCCACCCATTGTCTGAGCACATACGCGCCTGAATGTCGTTGTTTCAGCAATACGACCCTGCGTGGCGCCCCGCGAAAGGTTGGACGATCTGCGCACGCAGGCAAAATCACTTTTGCGCCAAGCTTTGTGAACCGAGGCAAGCGGGCCAATCCAAGGCCCCAGCAGAGCCTTCAATACAGCGCGCCAATCTGCCAAACATGATCTTGATCCGATTGCGTCTCTTGTCGTATCGGACGGCAGTGTTGCGCTGTTTGCGACCCGGGACGCTCGCGCCAATCCCTATTTCTTTCACCGTTTCTCTGATCCAATCGGCACGATAGCCGCGGTCACCCAGCACCCATTCGACATTTGACAGACTGCTGATTAATGCTTTCGCACCAGTTTTGTCGCTGACCTGACCCGCGAAGACAAATAGTTTCAAAAGGCGTCATTCGCCCTTGTGCTTAAACCAATGGCGCACCATGGCTCATCTGTCACAAACCGCATGTCACTTTGCGTTCATGCCACCCTTGGTGCGCCCGATCTGACATGTTCAACGCTCGTTTCGAACGCGATGAATCACGCAGCAAATCGAAGTCAATTGGTCCTGAGCCTAGACAGCCCCGGATGGCAGGCCTCATGGTTTACTGCAGCTCAGAGATAGGAAAGACCATGATCGCGAAGCGAATGGAAGACCTGTACCAAACAAGATACGAAGCAGATATTGGCGTCACCCTTACACCGATCCTGTCAATACAGGCGCCTCCTGCACTCGATAATGGGCGCCTTGGTCAGCACGTTCTGGCAGCGATCGGCGCCCATGTGCGGGCGACACACGGTGTCCAAACTGGGCGCGCGTGCCCTCAGCCATTTGCGCGACATAAGCTCTGAAGACGATCATGATCGACGAAGTCCACAACTAGCTCGCGGGCGGCTGTCGCGAGCAACGGCGTTTCCATTCGAATGTGTATCCTGCTCAGACAGTTTCACAACTGTCCGACTTGCACGCAAAAAGTCCCTGGTATCTCTCTGCGTCATTGGCGCTACGCTAGGTCTATGACCTGTAAGTCCTGTGCTACTTGCTTATTACCTCTCAGCACAGCGTCAGGCGAAGAGTTTCAAGTTCCCATGCGGTTGAAAGTCCGAGCTTTGAAAGGCGCAACCTGGTTGGAGCAACTATATTGCCTCGGAAGTCAGCAAGTTGGTCGGTGAGTGGACTTGGCGCTACAGGTCGTATGGGTAGAACTTCGTCACGCGAGGTTCTGCTCCAAGTCTGGCCATGACCAGTTTGCTATGCTCGCTGCTGTGCACCTAGTGATGACGCGACCATTGGCGACTGTATCTATTGCGATGTGTCTTAGTCCCACGGCAGGTTTGGCATTCGCTGATCGACGCAACTTATTCGATCAATTCGTTCACCTTTCATGCAGTTCGCTAGCCCCGGCAAAAGATGATCGCACATTTCAGAAGACCCGGTTGCCAGCACGAAACTCTGAGAACCTAACGAAACCCGATTTTCTGGCAGCGGTGAAAAAGGCAATCGAACAAATCGGTGTAAAGGCGGATCGCACCTTCGAAATAGGTCGCCGGTGGCCTGTGGATACCCGTGAATTAAGGGAAAAAACCGGGCCAAATGCCCGGCAATGTGTCTGCGACTAGCAATCTAGGTGTCGCGGCTAAATGCGTGAACGGCCATATTGATGCAAATATGGCCGTTCAATTGATGATTAGTTCGGTTAAGACACCCGCCACAAGGCACAGCAATCAGGAGGATCGCCTGCTTTTGGCAGTCCGCACAAAAAACTATGCGTTGGCCAGGCGGGCGTTCACGTATTCCCAGTTGACGATACTTTCGACGACAGCAGCAACGTATTCTTTGCGGCGATTGCGGTAGTCGACGTAGTAGGCATGTTCCCAAACATCGATACCCAAGAGTGAGACCATGTCGTGCACAAGCGGGTTTTCACCGTTTGGCGTCGACAAAACGACTAGTTTGCCCGAGTTGTCTATGGCCAGCCAGCCCCAACCAGAACCGAATTGTTTGCTGGATACATTGACCAACTGCTCGCGGAATTCTTCAAAACTTCCGAAATCACTCTCGATCTTTTTCTGCAGGCTGCCGGGCACGCCGGTGCCGCCCGGAACCAGCATTTTCCAGAATTCGGTGTGGTTCCAGTGCTGGCCTGCATTGTTTAAAACGGTCTGATATGTCCCGCGATCCGCAGCCGCGGTCTTGATGATATCTTCCAGAGACTGGCCCTCAAGACTGGTTCCGGGGATCAGTTTATTCAGGTTGCGGGCATAACCGGCAGCATGTTTGCCGTGGTGCAGCTCCATCGTTTCTGCTCCAATTACAGGCTCCAGCGCACTGTGGCTGTAATCAAGGGACGGGAGTGTGTAGATTTCGGCGGCATTTGCTTTTTTTGCAAAAGCCGGGGCTGCGGCAACCAAAAGACCCGAGCCGGCAGATGCAAGAAAACCGCGACGCGTGAGAGACATTTTTCGATCCTTTCCATTGCCTGCCGATTGAGCCGACAGATGTCTCAAAAACACCTGTCTGAGGCTTTTATTCGAAAGAGTTGGTGTACAAATCGCCGCACAGCTCGTTTGGGACAAGGCGATTGCGGATCACGGTAGGCCGTCTACCGCGCGGGTTACTCAGGTTCTACAACCTTGCTGCACAGGTCGACCAGAAATTCGAGCGTAGTCTGGACATGTGGATAGGGGGCGATGTC
This sequence comes from Ruegeria sp. BK1, assembly GCF_056535645.1. Taxonomy (NCBI): domain Bacteria; kingdom Pseudomonadati; phylum Pseudomonadota; class Alphaproteobacteria; order Rhodobacterales; family Roseobacteraceae; genus Ruegeria; species Ruegeria sp. BK1. Next base: position 65,391 of record NZ_JBQFIS010000002.1, read on the forward strand.
GCTATGGGTCAGAACCCAAAGATCCAGTGATTGCGTCAAAAAGCCAGGCAGGGCTTCGATCAAATCTGGATTGTCCCCGGCCATAAACTTCGGCAGCGCGGCAAACCCCAGTCCGCTTTTGACTGCAGAGAGTTGAGCGTTTACGTTATCTGTTCTGGCCGCAATATTGCACTGATCCGTTATTTTTCGGAACTCGGTTTCCTGGACCGTGTTTCCGAGTGCGCCAGTGGCGACGACCACGTTATGCCCCAGAAATTCGTCCAGCGTATGGATCGGCTCAAGGTCGCACAGGTATTCCCGTGACGAGTAAATACCAAATTTTACTGTCCCAAGCTTTACCGCATTCACTCTGTACGCTTCTGGCTTACCCAGACGAACGGCAATGTCAGCCTCGCGGTTGTGCAAATTTACCTTCTGATTGGACAAAAGGAGGTCGATCTTGATGTTCGGATTCAACGTGTGAAATTCGATCAGTTTGGGCGCCAGCACCGACGCACCGAACCCTTCGGGCGCAGCGACCGACACCCTGCTGCCTTTGAAGTCACGATGCCCGCGCGCCACTTCGCCCATATGGCAAAGTTCCGTTTCAATCCGTTGCGCGATTTTCAGAATATCCTCGCCAATTGGTGTAAGCGCGACGCCCGTTGTCCCGCGATCAAACAGCGGCAGGGACAGCGCTTTTTCCAGGTCTCTCAACTTTCGCCCGACCGTTGCCGGGCTTTCGGACAATTGCGACGAGGCGCCTGCGATGCTTCCTGATCTCGCGACCGAAACGAGGAAGCGCAACAAGTCCCAGTCCTGTACCGGAATCTTTTCTAATGCGTCTGTCGCCGCGTTGTTGCTCATCTGTCCACACCCTTATTCTTTACTTACTTTTTCACAATTCAACAGAAAAAAAACCGTCTTCAACTTTACTTGTTGTTTCGTGATTGGAAAAAAATTTCACAATTTTTTCTGAGACTTAACGTTTTATCCGAGGTCCCTTCTCAATTGATGATCCACCCTTCATTTTTGAATGGTTGAGACGAGTTTTCCCAAGCTCAGGTAACGCCGCGTGAGCGCATCAGCGTTTGCTTATTAGCTTGGAGTGTAAAATGAACCCTGATGAAATAATGATCCCGATTATCGAGGGCGACGAGAACGACAATATGCTGATGGGAACGCCCGAAGACGACATTATCAACGGTCTGGGCGGCGATGATCAGATTGAAGGTCTCGGAGGCAACGACGTTCTGACTGGCGGTTTGGGCAATGACATGTTGGATGGTGGCGAAGGTATCGACACCGCAGCCTTCAATGACATTGACGTGCCCGTCGACGTTGATCTGGTCGCAGGTGAAGCAACGCGTGAGACAGGATTCTCGGTTTCGATCGTAGATCAGCCTTTCGTAAACTTTGGTGATCCTGAAGACAGCCTGGTTGACGAAGCGCTGGCCGGAAATCTGTACTACAACATCCACACAGCCGATTTCCCCGGCGGTGAGATCCGTGGTCAGTTGGTGGTTGACGAAAACAACCTGGATCAGGACGGCAACGGTACGCTGACTCTGACCGCAGTACTGGATGCTGCACAAGAGCCCGGCCCGCTGTCGGATTCGTTCGCAACAGGTACAGCCAGCGTCACTGTCACTGTTGTTGACGGTGTCGCAACCTACTCGTCCGAACTGTCGGTAACCGGCCTGGCCGTATCCGACCTGCTGACCCCGATCCCAGGCGTGATTTCGGCGATCCACCTGCACAACGCACCCGCCGGCCAGAACGGCCCGGTTGTGCGCGACTCGCTGGTTGATGCCGGTGGCGAACTGGCAAGCGCCGAAGAGGTTTCGGAAAACCCGTCGGGTGTTCTGAATGTCGAAGAAGTGACCACTCCGGATTCGGAAACTGACACTCTGACCAGCATCGAAAACATCATCGGTTCGGATGACCCTGACAACCTGATCGGTGACGAGAATGACAACGTTCTGACCGGCGGTCTGGGCGATGACACGCTGGATGGCGGCGAAGGCATCGATACTGCAGCCTTCAATGACATCGACGTTCCTGTCGAAGTTGATCTGGGTGCAGGCACAGCAACACGTGAGACAGGGTTCTCGGTTTCGATCGAGGATGCACCTTTCGTGAACTTCGGTGATCCTGAGGACAGCCTGGTCGACGAAGCGCTGGCTGGAAACCTGTACTACAACATCCACACCGAGGATTTCCCCGGTGGTGAGATCCGTGGTCAGTTGCTTGTTTCTCAAAACAACTTGGACCCTGAAGGGAACGGCACACTGGTTCTGACCGCACGGTTGGACGCAGCTCAAGAGCCCGGCCCGTTGTCGGATTCAGAAGCAACCGGCTTGGCGACCGTGACCGTTACTGTTGAAAACGGTGTCGCAACCTACTCGTCCGAACTGTCGGTAACCGGTCTGGCCGTATCCGACTTGCTGACCCCGATCCCAGGCGTGGTTTCGGCGATCCACCTGCATAACGCGCCCGCCGGTCAGAATGGCCCGGTTGTGCGCGACTCGCTGGTTGACGCTGGTGGCATCCTGGCAAGTGCCGACGAAGTCTCCGAGAACCCCTCGGGCGTGACCAACATCGAAGAAGTGACCTTTGCTGTATCTGAAACCGATAGTCTGAACAGCATCGAAAACGTCATCGGATCGAATGACGGTGACGTACTGATCGGTGACGCGAACGACAACGTGTTGAACGGCCTGGACGGCGACGATGTTCTGAGCGGTCTGGGTGGCAACGATACTCTTAACGGCGGTGCAGGGGATGACACTCTGATCGGTGGCGGCGGTACCGATATCATCGATGGCGGCGAAGGCTTCGACACCAACGACTTTTCGAACATCAACGTGGGCGCCGCAGATCCGACGATCGCAGGTGTTCGTGTCACGCTGGCTGCTGATGGCAGCGGTACGGCCGAATACAATGGCGGTGGCGGAAATGGTCCTCTGATCCAAGAAACCTTTACCAGCATCGAAAACATCACCGGTTCGTCCAACGATGACGAGATTGTTGCGACAGGTGCTGCTCCGAACACCATCGACGGTGGTGCGGGTGATGACTTCATCGCTGGTGGCGGTGGTCTGGATGACCTGAGCGGTGGCGAAGGCATCGACACCAACAGCTTCCAGGGCATCGGTGCCGAAGTGATTGCGGATCTGGCAACAGGAAGCGCATCTTACGCGCCAAATGAAAACGTCACGATCTTCGAGAACTTCGACGGGTTCGAAAACCTGGATGGGTCTGCCAATGACGACCAGCTGTTTGGTGACAGTGGCGCCAACACCCTGACCGGCAATATCGGCAATGACCTGCTGGTTGGCCGTGGTGGCAACGACATCCTGCGAGGCGGAGAAGGCAATGACGTCCTGCAAGGCGGCGGCGGTAACGACATCACCGATGGTGGTGAAGGTATCGACACTGCTGATTTCCAGGACATCGGGTCTTCGGTCACAGCCAACCTGGCGAACGGTACTGCGACCTATGCAGCGCCGAACGGCAATGCGGTTGCGGACCAGCTGATCAGCATCGAAAACCTGACCGGGTCGGTCAACGACGACTTCCTGACTGGTGACGATGGTGACAACCTGTTGGCAGGCGCCGCTGGTGACGACGTCATTAACGGCGGTGCGGGCAACGATATCATCCGCGGCGATGCTGTCGGTGAAGGCGAAGCTATCACGGTGTCGGTGACCAACACACTGGGTGAAGGCGGAACCTTCCTGACACCCGTCTGGTTCGGTTTCCACGATGGCGCCAACTTTGATCTGTTCACAGTTGGTGAAGAAGCCAGCCTGGGTCTGGAACGTCTGGCCGAAGACGGCAGCGTCGAAGGTATCGCGGCTGAATTCAACCAGCAGGTTGGTGACAACGGTGTTGATGCGACAATTATCGGCGGCATCGGTGCTCCGGGACCGATTGATCCGGGTGAAACGGCCAGCTTCACGCTGAACGTCAATCCTGATCAGGTTGGGCAAGGTTTCTTTACTTGGGCAACCATGATCATCCCTTCCAACGACGCCTTCCTTGCCGTACCGGATGACGCGCTTGCTGATCCCATCTTTGACGAAGAAGGCAACTTCATTGGCCCGATTGTCATCGAACGCTTTGGCAACGATGTTCTGGATGCGGGAACCGAGGTCAACAATGAAGAAGGTGCAGCCTTCCTCAACCAGACCGCGCGCGATCAGGGTACTGCCGAGAACGGCGTCGTGGGTGCGCACCCGGGCTTCAACGGCTCGGAAGGCAATCCGGATGGAGAGCCTGTCAACATTCTGGGTGGAACAACCGCTGCCAACACGATTGTTGACCCGATCGAAGGGGACTTCACCCGCAACAATGGTGAAGAGCAGCTTCTGCGGATCGTGATCGACATTGCAGAAGGTGGCAATGACGAACTGTTCGGTGGTGCCGGCGACGACATCATCGATGGTGGCCGTGGCGACGACATCCTTGATGGTGGTGCCGACAACGATACCCTGATCGGTGGGTCTGGCCGCGACACGTTCACGTTCCGTCGTGGAACGGGCTTCGACGTCGTGGCGGACTTCTCGGCCAGCATCGAAGACGGTGACTTCCTGGATGTGTCAGACTTCGGTGTCACGCAGCTCGAAGAGCTCAGCATCACAGCCGATGGTGAGAACACCGTAATCGACCTGGGCAATGGTGATCAGATCACTCTCGAAGGGGTTAGCCCCGATGAGCTGGTGGCCGAGAACTTTATCTTCGCTGAAGAAGAAGTTGTCGCTCCGACCAATGGTGATGACGATCTGGTTGGCGGCGTTGGTGACGACGAGATCGAAGCTGGCAACGGCGACGATATCGTTGAGGCCGGTGCTGGCAACGACGTGGTCGACGGTGGCAATGGCGATGATGATCTGGACGGCGAAGCCGGAAACGATCAACTCATCGGCAGCAACGGCGACGATGATCTGGTCGGTGGTCTGGGTGACGACAACCTGGATGGCGGCAACGGTGATGACCTGCTGGAGGGCGGCGATGGTGCCGACACTCTGGACGGTGGTCGCGGTGACGACATCCTGGACGGCGGCCTGGGCAACGACATGATCGAAGGTGGTCGTGGCAATGACGTCATTGATGGCGGCGAAGGTGATGACGACATTTGCGGTGGTACCGGTGATGACATCATCAACGGTGGTGCTGGCAATGACCGTCTGGAAGGGAACCGCGGTGCGGATACCTTTGTCTTCGAAGCTGGCTTTGGCGACGATGTCATCGCTGACTTTGAAGCCTTTGCCAACGGCGACACACTGGACCTGACCTCGGCAGCGTTCGACCTCGACGACTTCGAGGATCTGGCCGCAGTCGCGTCGCAGGACGGTGATGACGTTGTCATCGACCTGGGTGCCGAAGGCAGCATCACGCTGCTGGGTACTCAGCTTGCCGACCTGAACGAAGACAACGTTCTGGTTTAACCCAAACACGGCGGCGGCCCAGACGGTCGCCGCCGTTCCATTCCTTTATGTCAGAAAGAGGGCCACCATGTCCCATAGTCCCCTCAAACGTACCGAGCTTGAGCAAGCGTTCCGTGCTGCTCGCCCGGGTCTTTTTGCCACCGGTGTCATCAGCATGGCGATCAACCTGACGATGCTGACCGGTCCTTTGTTCATGATTCTGGTTTATGACCGGGCATTGCCCAGCCAGAGCTACCAGACCTTGCTGGGTCTGAGCGTGCTGATGCTGGGGCTGTATTCTGTGTTTGGCCTGCTGTCCCTGGTGCGGTCCCGCATTCTGGTGCGTATCGGCAACCGACTTGGCAACACGTTGGAAAAACGCGTTTTCGAGGCGCAAATTGAACGCTCGGTCAAGGAAGGCGGCGCCAAGGGGCGCGATGCCGTGGGCGACTTGGGCACGTTGCGCGACTTTATGGGCGGCTCGACCCCAGCAGTTATTTTTGATGCCCCCTGGACCCCGATCTATCTTGGCTTTGCCTATCTGCTGCATCCTTGGCTGGGCTATGCCGGTCTTGCCGGTGTGGTGTTTTTGCTGGCGGTGGCCATGCTCAACAACGTGCTGACGCAGCGCGGCGTAGCACGTGCCAACCAGTTTCAGGTCCGCAGCAATCGAGTCCTGAACGACGTAAACCGCAACCATGAAGTCGCCCACGCGATGCGGATGCGCGATGATCTGTATGATCACTGGCACGGTCTAAACGGTCAGGCACAAGTGAAACAGAGCCAGATCAGCGACATGGCGTCGACACTGTCATCCATCTCGCGGACCGTGCGCTTGATTTTGCAATCCGCCGTTCTGGGTTTGGGTGCCTATCTTGCCATTTCGGGTGATCTGAGTGCCGGTTCGATCATTGCGGCCTCGGTTCTGGTTGGGCGCGCGCTTGCACCTGCCGAACAGGCGATCGGCAGCTGGCGGCAATATGTTCTGGCCAGCGCTGCGCGCAAGCGTCTCGACAGCTTGCTGGAAGACTATCCTCCTGCCAGCCCATCGGTTCAACTGCCGCAACCGCGCGGTGTTCTCGAGCTGAAAAACGTCTTTGCGACCACCCCGAACGGCGGTGCAACGGTACTGCGAAACGTCTCCCTGTCGCTGGACCCTGGTGAGGTGCTTGCGGTTATCGGCCCCAGTGGATCGGGGAAATCCACGCTGGCCCGTGTGATCGTCGGTACGTTGGAACCCAGTCGGGGCAGCGTGCGGCTTGACGGCGCGGACATGAGCTATTGGAACGCCCTGCAACTGCGCGACTCTGTCGGCTACATGCCGCAGACGGTCGAGCTGTTCGACGGTACGGTCCGCGAGAACATTGCCCGTTTCCAAGCCGATGCCAGCGACGCCGATGTTGTCGCAGCGGCCCAAGCGGCAAATGCGCATGACCTGATCCTGAAGCTGCCCGATGCCTATGACACGTCTCTGGGCGAAAGCGGTAGCGCGCTGTCGGGTGGCGAGCGTCAACGGATCGGTTTGGCCCGTGTTCTTTACAAGAATCCGTCCCTGATCGTGCTGGACGAGCCGAACTCGAACCTGGATGCGGCTGGTACGGCGGCTTTGTCGATGACGATTGATCGCCTCAAAAGCGAAGGACGAACCGTTGTCATGATCGCGCATCGTCTTGGTGCCTTGAATCAGGCGGACAAGGTTCTGGTAATGGATGGCGGCACGGTCTCGGCCTATGGCCCGCGGGACGAAATCCTTCGGACCTACTCGGAAAACCGCAACAAGAAAGCCAGCGCAGACGCAGAGACTGCTGCGCCAAAACGTGAGGGTAAGACCAATGCGTAACGCAAAGACAGCTCCGGCAGACGGAATTGGAAAGTGGGTTCTGCTTGGAACCGCGATTATGGGTCTGATGGTAGGCGGGCTAGGTTATTGGTCCGTTGCGACCCGCATCGACGGCGCGATCGTTGCCCCCGGCATGGTGGCGCTTGAGACGGATCGCCAGACGGTCCAGCACCTTGAAGGTGGCATTATTTATGAGATCCACGTCTCGGAAGATGATGCCGTGAAACAGGGGCAGGTTCTTGTCAGCTTGGACACGACGCGCGAACAGGCGGAACTGAATGCGCTGAGCAGCCAGATTGCAACTCTGACCGTTCGCAAGGCGCGGTTGCAAGCTGAATTGGCCAACCTGGACTTCCTGTCTTTCGCCTCGGAATTTGATCACAGCGAAGATATTCGCGAGATTTTCGAAAGCGAAGCGCAGCTTTTTGAAAGCCGTGCGATGGCAAAAGCTGCCAATATCGCTCAGCTTGAAACCCAGAAGGACGCGCTGTTGGCTCAGGTGGCAGGCCTGCGCAGCCAGATCAAATCGCAGGAAGCCAACCAGAGACTGACCCAGGAAGAGCTTGAGACTGTTTCGGTCTTGAACGACAAAGGTCTTGCAAACGTGACACGACTGCTTCAGGTGCGCCGCGCTGCGTTGGATATCGAAGCAAGCTTGTCCACGAACACAGCTCAGATCGACAGTGTCCGGGCCCAGATCGCCGAGGTCGAAAGCGCACTGATCAGCAATGCGGCCACATCCCGTGAAGAAGTCTCGACCGAACTATCCGACGTATCTCAGCGGTTGCGCGAAGTCTTGGAACGTAAGACAACAGCTCAGGACCGAATTGCTCGCAGCCAGATATTGGCGCCGCTGGACGGTCGGGTTCTGAACCTTGGATTCCACACTAAAGGTGGCGTTGTCGCGCCCGGGCAGGCGATCATGGATATCGTTCCGGTCGCCGAGCAGCCCATTCTTATGGCGAATATTCCCGTCACCGAAATTGACAGGGTCGTTCCCGGTCAAGACGCGCGGGTTCGTCTGACCGCGTTCAATTTCAACCAGACCCCAGAGTTGAATGGGTCAGTGAAATGGGTGTCGGCTGACACGTTGTCAGACCCTGCGACAGGCGCTGTTTACTATAGTGCCGAGGTAGAGATTCAATCCGAGGAATTTGCCAAGATCAAGGACAACGAGTTGGTTCCCGGTATGCCGGTGGAAGTACTGGTTTCAACCGGGGAACGACTGGTCATCTCATATCTGTCGCGGCCCATTCGGGATGCCATGTCCAAAACGTTCCGGGACGAATGAAACGGTAATTCCGCCCGAGAGGGCGGAATTTGTTTAGCAGGCAAGAACAATGAGAATCTCACTCGAGGCAATTGAGTCGTTTGCGATCCTGTGTAAGGTCAAGTCCTATTCGAAGACGGCTAAAGAGCTGGGTCGATCTCAGCCAGCCATAAGCAACAGGATCCGATCGCTTGAAACTCTGGTCGGGGTCAACTTGTTCGAAAATGGTGACCCCAATCTAGCGTTGACGGAAAGCGGCCGCGAACTTCTGGATTGCAGCGAGAAAATACTGCAAAACATACATCGCATACGGAACATCTCAGACAGTAGAGGCAGCCAGCCTGTTCGCATCGCGTTTTTGTCAACGATCGAAGCTTTCCTGAATCCCTACAATTTATTTCACACGGCCCCCGATATCGCCCGGTCCTCGTTATTTATAGAAATGCAAAACTATGATGACCTCGAAGATCAAATTCGTTTCATCGAGGGGAATGTCGCGTATTCGGTCGTTCGGGACGAAAACTTGCCGTCACTCCGGAAAAGCTGGCCATTCACTATGCGCTGGATCGCCAGCTCTGATTTTCCATTAGAGAATTTCGGGGGCAGCACTCAGCTTCCGATAGTAGAGCTTTCTGAATTTGTTAGGTTTTCCAATGTCTTTTATTCAAAACTCGAATCCTTGGGCGTCGGATATAAGGTCGTATGCCGCGCGGCGGGCATCAACTCTTATCTGAATGCGATTTCTGCCGGTCTTGGCATCGGTTGCATCGGCGATTTGTTCGTCGTGCAAAAGATGAAATCCAGAAACCTGCGCTTTCTTGATAAAAGTTTGGGAGATTTTGGGCGCTTCCATTTGGGTAGGTTCAACGTTGGAGATCTTTCCTACGACGCCGCAAAAGCGACGGGTATTTTTGACAAAGCAATCGACAATCAAAACCGGGTAATGCGGGAGTTTTTGTCTTCGATTTGAGCTGAAGTGTCCCCATCGGATTGGAAAGGACCTTCTCGCATGATTGTGTTTCACACTTTTCACCGGTGACCTTGAAGTACATCTTTCGAACAAGCTGAATGCAAAGGCCGTTTTCAAGGCGGCATTGCCCTTATGTGCGCAAAATAAACACAAAATGACCACTTCACCGCCAACCCAGCAAAACTGGACAATCGCAGCACCTGATTGCTTAGCACCGGCATCGTTGAAGCGTAGGATTTTTCAACATCGAAAGCCCCTTAAAGCCCAAGGCACAGACGAAAGTTTGTCGGTATTACATCGCGGGTTCCAAGTAGCGGCCACCTAACTTCGAACGCAAATCAAAAGTCCGTTCCGCGCAGATTGCTAAATCTAGGCTTGGGTCGACGTTAACCTATGGCGTATTGTGCCACTTTACCCTCGTCCCATTCCAAACCCATTCCCGGGCGATCGGGCGGGGTTACTTTGCCGTTGACCACTTCGTATGGGTCTTTGAGGATTGGATTCGCCCAATCGACCCACTCCAACCAATGTGCGCCCGGATCCGCACACATCAGATGCGCGCTAACCTCGGGGAAAAGATGCGACGATACCGGCCATCCTGCGGCGCGTGCAAGGCTTGAAGCCTCGAGCCAACCCGTTACCCCACCGATTTTCATGGCGTCTATCATGACCAAATCAAGCGCCCCCGCGCTTGTCGCTCGCGCCATGTCACCCGGCCCCCAATGGTTCTCACCCCCTTGAATAGGAATGATAGAAACTGCACGCAGTTCGGCCAGCCCATCATAATTGTCGAACGCAATCGGCTCTTCGATCCATCCCAACTTCTGCCCGGCCAAGGCGGTTAGCCGCTGTTTTGCCTCAGCTACTGACAGCCCCTGGTTATAGTCAGTCACAATTGTCGTCGCTTCGCCAACCGCGGTCCGCACTTCGTCCAAAACAGCCAGATCAGTATCTACGTCGGGATAACCCAGCCGAACTTTCAAGGCTGAGAATCCACCCTCTGCCAACAAGTCCAGGGCCTCGCCCGCAACCTTACTGGGCCCAATCAAGCCCATTCCATTCGAGTTGTAAGCAGAAAGAGCTTTCGCAGCGCCGCCCAGAACCTGATACAAAGGTCTGCCAATAGACTGCCCAACAGCGTCCCATGCTGCCATGTCAATCCCGGCTATGGCCATCAGTGTAACCCCCTCGGCCCCCAGCAGTTTGAACTGCCCCAAGATACGCGTGTGCAGTCCACGCGGTTCCGCAGGAGTTCCTTCCACTACTGGCGCCAGATCGCGCAATAGAGCCGCCGTGGCTTTTAAGGCAATCGGAGAATACGTGAACAGGTAACTGCGGCCAACGGACCCATCACTTCGTTCGAGATCAATCAGCACCAAAGGGGCCATCGTAACCTGCCCGGTCATCACAACGACAGGGCGTCGCAATGGAACCAATACAGGGCAGATCTTCAGCTTTGTGATGGTGATTTCTGACACAACAACCAAGCCTTTCTTTTGCAGATTTGGAAGGCCACAGCGACCAGTTCTTTCGTTCACCAAAACCTACGCACAGAGCCGCTTCATCGCAATCACTGACCCCGAGCCTTACACCTGTTCCTCAAACGCTCCGGGTTCCAATTCATCCCAGAACGCAAAGATAGCAGTCGCGTTCAATCCGGATCGCCACCCATGCGCGCGAAAATGCTCGCGATCCAGATCATCTGACAAGCCCGATAGAAAGAGCCTTTTATCTGCGTCGCGTTGCGTGGGGTTTCGCCGCGAAACCAAATCTTCAACCACCGACAGTTTCCGCGCCCGTTCCGTGCGCTCGGCCGCGCGACTTTCATATGCCTGATCTTCTTGTGCCTGATCAGCCTTTCGCTTCCGAGCGGCCTCCAAAATCTCGGGGCTGGGATCGGAAGGTACGGGCTTATCCGGAACTTTGTAGTCATCGCGCAAAGCCGCAGACAGATACCCTATCGTCGACTTTACGCCCTGTTGCCGTTCATTCATGTAATCCAGTTTTTGCTGAACATAGTCCTCACCATGTTCGGCGATCCATTGTCGGGCCAACCGATCCGCGACCCCCTGTTTACGCAGTTTTTTGTAAACCGGAAGATTACGGACCCCGTCGCCGTCATCAATTTGGAACATGGCCATCTGCGGATTTTCCCGGATCAGAAACCGAATATCCGTGACCGCCCTGCCCTTTTTGCGAAACTCTGGTTCAATCACGATGTCCGAGCTTTTGTTCACCTCGGCCACTGCTGGCTTTATGATCTTGGCGTTCAAATGCTTGAAGCTGCCGTAATAGTCGCTGCCATCCACGCCCATCAGTTTGCGAAATACATCCAGCGCCCACCATCCCGTCGACCCGGTGCGTACAAAACGGTAGCAATTTTCGTATAAGGCCAAGCCATGGCCTGAGCTGAAATTACGTTGGATATGTACATTGATCAGTGCATAGATCTTCGGATCGAACAGCTTTTGCGCCAACGCCGGAGAGTAAGCGTATTCGCAGATACCATTCTTGAGTTTGGCGAAACTCAAAAGCGACGAAACACCCCATTCCTGCCGCCCTTCTTCATCCAGCATGTCCCATTCGGCCACCGTCTCGGCAAGGGCGCGCAAGCTGGATCTGAGTGTGTCAAAATCGTTGGAATTATATCCGACCATCATGGCCAGCGTCCGCGCATCAATCGTGTGGGTCGCAGCTGATGTCAAAGTGTCGTAGGCATTTAGCAGCAATACATTTGACAGTTTACGCTGTAATAATGTGAGCTTGCCGCTGATATGAATAGCGGCAACGTTCTTTTTCACGGTCTCACGCCGCAGCGCGCCCGTGAGAGTATCCATATTGACCTGTGTCTCTGGCATTTTCCTGCCTGACTGCTCGTTTGCGTTAGTCTGTCACGAAAGGTACCTTGATTTCAATTCTTATTGGGTGCCCAAATACAGGATGAGATACGTCCTGTAGACAGGTACCTTACTAGGTTGAACGGCGTGTCTTTCAGAGTTGATCTAAGGAATAGAACAACAGCGATCATCACGTGACGCTGAAACTAGGGGCTAAACGGCAATAATAGACTCCTTTTTCAGCCATTTGTGACGTCCCGAGAATCGGCGCTCTTGTTCCCGAGAACGGCAACCTTTCATCCCGCATTTGGGTTCCATTGATCCCGTATACAGGCACCCAACAGCCTGAATTCGGGCACCCAGTTGCGTCTACCCTGTTGATAATAAATAATATTACAGCTGCAAAGTTTCTAAATACCCTAAAGAATCAAAACTATTTGTCGCTGTTTTTTTCTCGAATCCTACAGGTTTCGTAGCGAAACTGATTCCACAACCGCCTAAAACCCGAATAATTTTCAAACAAGGATAGCCCAAGAACAGAATGTACGTTAGATTGATGAATATACGCTGATAAGGCGAACATTTTCTGAGGCACCGACAGTGAACAAACCTGCACAACCTAGCCTGCCCCCCTATCTGAATCTTGATCCAGAGGCTGCGGCTGACCGATTACCGGATCCTATTGGGACTCAGCGATTCGCGAAAGCCGCCGCTTTTTGCGCCAAAGGTCGTGATGATCTTGCCCGTCGTGGATACGCGCCCGATGGTGAAAAACGCTTGCGACGGTTTTCCACATGGGAAATCACCAAATATCTCATCCCTGTCGCTCCCGCCCATCTCCGGCGTGTACTCAAGGCCAATCCAGAACTCCCCCAGGGCGAGGGAGAGGGCGGGTCCAAGTGGTTCACGTTGGAAGAAGTGCTGGCCCTACGCAAGTTCTTTGCCAGCGAAGGGGTCAGCACTAAAGAATACCTGCCCTATCGTCCCGAAGGTCTGCCCGCCAAGGTGGTTTCGGTGGCCAATTTCAAGGGTGGCGTTGGCAAAACCAGCACCGCCGCGCATCTGGCCATGTCAGCCGCGTTGGACGGCTACAAAGTTCTGGTGATCGACTTGGATAGCCAAGGCTCGATGACTTCGATTTTGGGCGGCAATGTTGCAGATGAATGGCAAACCGTGTTTCCGCTGATCGCCAAGGACTATGCGCGTGCTGTTCAGCAGGAAAATCAGGTTCGTGCCGCAGCTGAGCAGCCGGAAATTCAGCTGGATGAAACGTTGCGAGAGGCGCTGACCATTCAGCCGCATGACGTCATCCAGAAAACGCATTGGCCCAATATTGATCTGATCGGTGCGCAGTTGAACCTTTACTGGGCCGAGTTTCAGATTCCCGTCTGGCGTATGGGATTGCGCAGTTGGCCTCTGTGGGATGGATTGACCAACTTTTTGAACGATGACGGTGTTCTGGATGCGTATGACGTCATCTTTCTGGACACACCCCCTGCCCTTGGCTACCTGACCATCAATGCGCTGGCCGCGGCCGATATCTTGCTGGTGCCGCTTGGGGCGTCTTTTCTGGAGTTTGATTCAACCGGCCGGTTCTTTGACATGCTGTATTCGACATTTGCCAGTATCGAAGATGGCGAAAACGCAGCCCACCGCGCTGCTGGATTGCCTGAGATGAAGTTCGAATGGGACGTGGTCCGCGCGATCATTACGCGGTTTGATGCGAGCCAACAGACCGATATGGCCAATGTGATTCAGGCCTATTTCGGCGATTTCATGAACGCTTATCGCCAGGATTATACCGCTCTGGTCGGGCAGGCCGGCGAGCAAGTGAATGGAATCTACGAAGCGGATTACCGTGAATTTAACCGAGAAACATATGTCCGCGGACGCGAGACATTCGACAGAACCTATGCCGAGTTCAAAGAGCTTTTGATCGGATGCTGGTGGCGGGACGCCCAGATGGAGGAGCAGGCAGATGGCTAAGCGCAGAAGATTGACCGCACCGGACGCCACCGCGTTGCAGGAGATGGAGGAGGGTTTCGCCGCGAAACCGCAATCCAATCCGTTTGAGACCAACTCACTGACGCCCCCAATTGCACAGGTTGCGGCCGAGGCCGCAGCCCTCTCGGGCATGGCCGCTGTCACGGATCGCGCTGCCTTGGCTCAGGATCAGGGCGATGCTGAGCGTTGGCGCGTGGCGCAAAGTGACGGGTTGGTTGCACATAAGGTTGCTCTGGATGAGGTCGAGCCCGACTACATTCGGCGCGATCGACTGGACATCAACGAAGAGGAAATGGCGGAGTTGATCGAGTCCATCCGCGCGCATGGTCTTCGCACACCGATCGAAGTCACCGGGCTTGAGGACGGGTACGGATTGATCTCGGGGTATCGGCGGTTTGAAGCGTTTCGGCGTTTGGCTGCGACGGATTCGAATTTTGCAGAGATCCCTGCATTCATCCGCGATGCCGGAGCGGGGCAGGGTGCCTATGTCTCGATGGTGGAAGAAAATGAGTTGCGCTCGAACCTAAGCCACTATGAGCGGGGGCGCATTGCGGTGTTGGCTGCAGGGCAAGGTGTGTTCGACTCGGTTGAAGACGCGGTCAATGCCTTGTTCTCGACTGCGTCCAAAGCCAAGAGATCTAAGGTTCGCAGCTTTGCGGTAGTGCATGAGGCCCTGGGCGACCTGCTTCAGTTTCCGACGGAACTGACGGAGAAAGCGGGCCTCCAATTGGCGGCAGGGTTGCGCAACGGTGCTCAGGCACGGTTCCGTGAGGCGCTAGACGGGGCCGAGGTACTGGATGCCCGATCGGAATGGAAGCTTCTGGAGCAGGCGGCAAAGGACGCGCCCGTGCAGCCTGTCATCAAGTCCCGAGGGGGACGTCCGCAACAGGTCGAACGCATTGACCCTGTGGCCTTGGCAAATGGAGGTTCGTTAAGCGCCGAGGTCGCACCGGGCGAGGTGCGTATCCGGGTAGAAGGGCGAAGCCTGGATCGTGAGGCCGTTGAAGTGCTGCTGCGTCAGCTTGCAGATCACATCGGTTAGTTTCGCTGCGAAACCCGCGTTTCAACGCTCGTTTGAAGCGATGTCTAGGGTGTCGGGTTTGTCTTGGGTGGGGCAGGGAAGGATTCTTGAGTGTGGTGTCAATGTGTGCTTCATTTGAATTGATCAAACTACCGGCAGGGCAGGGCTTATGACCCGACGGTGTAGTGACATCGACTTTGTTCACGGAAATCACCAGTAGAAAGTAGTGCGCAAAAAGATTTATTAATGAGTATTAAGTTCCAGAGATGCTAGAATACAGGACTATGCCGGAGGACTCTGTTGCAGCAGATCCCGACCAACTCTTCAGGCTTGTGTGGACCGAGCAAGGGATCAACTTCTCCGAACCACTCTGCCAAAGTCGGTGCGTCTGGGTCGGGGTGCACAAACATCATGCCGCGCCAGACATCGACACTTGCAGGCTTTAAACCAAGGCAAGACTTATCGACACCATTAGGGAACTCGGACACCTCATCAGGGACGGAGATCAGGTTGCCTTCCAGGTCATAGGTCCAGTCATGATACGGGCAGGTCAGCGCCTTTTGCGTTTTTCCAACTGCGCGGATCAGTTGGGTGCCCCGATGACGGCAAATATTGTGAAAAGCGCGCAGACGGTGATCACGCCCCATGACAATGAACAGGTTGTTCAGGCCTGCCTGAACGGAAATGTAGTGCCCCGGGCCCTCGACATCCTCGACCAATCCCGCGAACCGCCAGGTGCGCGAAAAGATTTGCCGCTGTTCCCGATCGAACCAGTCCTGCGAGGTATAAGCCGAGACCGGCAGGTGGTGGTACATTTTGGTCATGTCAATTCCTCAGGCAAGCAGGTGGGCGTATTGCGGAAACAGGCTGGCGGCGATCATCATCAGTCCCGACAAAGCCCACAGGCAAACTATAGCCCAGTAGAGCAAAGGGTCGTCATCTCGGTTGATCTCGAAGACCAGAAAGGCTTGCCGGTTCAGAACGGTTGGGACGATCCACCAAACAAAAAGCAGCCCCCATACCCAGTAGAGCTCTAAGACGGTGGTGATCAGCAGGATAGGCAAAGCAATGTAATTCGCCGTTCTGGCATGGCTCATGGCGTTGCCTCCAGAGTGGAGGCCAGCAAAGAGGCAGCCAGTTTCAATTCCGCACGCCAGACTTTGGGTGGGTCCAGCGGCGACAGGGCGTCCATACTGACAAAGATTGCAGAAATTCCCTGAGTCACGGCGCGAATGTGTGTATCTGGCGCGTTAGGGGTCGCACGCCTTAGGATATCCTCGGCCACATCGAAAAACTCCGTAAGGCTGTCCATCAGATCTTGCCTCAGATCCGGACGATCCGGAACCGCGACCACCAATGCCTGATAGGCCAGCATCAACCGTGGATCGGTCCCGCTATCGTCGGCAAACAGGGCGTCTACAAGGTCAGACGGCGTTGCTCCGCCTGGCAGCGCCTGTCGGAGTCCTTCCAGCGATTCATCAAAACCTGCAATGACGTAGCCGGCCAAGGCGGTTACCATTTCGTCCTTGTTTCCAAGGTAGTGACGCAGAAGCGGTCGTTTCACGCCAGCCATCTCAGCGATCCGCTCTTGTGTCGCACCGTCAAGCCCGAACCGCGCCACACATGTGAGATAGGCGTCCAGAATTTCCTGAGATCTTTGGTCTTTTAACGAAGGTCGCGGCATATTGGCCCCATAAATTGTCACTGATGACAAATAACTATGCACATTAGTTTGTCAATGGTGACAATTTAACTTTTTCGTCTCAGGAAAGGTCGCAATTTTCAGGCTGACACATAGGAAGCGACGCTAAGCGTGTGAGGCTTGCCTTCCACCAATCTCCGCATCGCGTCGGGGTCCAAGGGCAACGACTTCAGAATGCTGCCGAGCCACTTAAACTTCTGCCTGGCTTCTATTCATTGGAACCTAGCGACAATGACCAAAAAAACCTTTGCGAACAACAGGCCTTAAGTCTTAAACCGATGGTGAAGCATCTGCGGAAATGAGGTTCGCGACTGGAACAATCTGTGCGGTTATTTGATCTCTAAGCTGAGTGAGAGTCATCTCATCCTGTTTGATGAATTCGATAAACGCCTGATTTAATGCACTGAAGACAAGCGCGCCCAAATCTGTTGCCACCAGGTTTCGGCGAACTTTTCCTCGATCCTGCAGAACCGCAATCAATTCGGTTACTTGCGCCACCAACCGACGATCCTGTTCCGCATAGCGCCGACCGCTTGGTGTGTTGGGGTGTTCAATAGAATGGGCAATCGCCGTGCGCCACATTTCCTTTGAGAGGTATTCAAGCGAGTGATCGTAATACTGGAAAATCAACGCCAGTATCGCATCATCAACGCGCTGCGGAGGGTCGGTCAGGATGGGCGCGCCTGCGGCGATGACCTCTTCGACTTCCATCGCAACAGTTGCAATCAGAATGTCGCCCTTGGTTTCATAGTAGTTGTAAACTGTGCCGACAGACACTTCGGCCATTTCTGCCAATTCTTCGATTTTCACGGATCTATACCCGTGCGACCGGAATTTTATGGATGCAGCTTCGAGGATGCGACGCTCGCGCGCTGCTTTTTGCCGCTCTCTTAATCCTGCCATTTGGAAAAATGACCTCGTGTAGCACAAATCCAAATTTAGAGTTGACTAAAAAGATGAGGCTGTTCAAGTTTTTTCGAACAGACCCACTCAAAAACCGGGCGACCCACAATCAACAGGAGATGAGGAATGCAAACCGGACGTAAAATCCTTGGTGTGTCGGCACTGGCCCTGATGGCTGGCAATGCCTGGGCCGAAGGCGAACTGAATGCTCTGGTGTGGTGCGACCATACCGATCCCGAACTGATCGCTCCGTTTGAGGCGAAGCATAACGTCAAGGTCAATCTGCGGGAATACGAGGGAACGGGGGCGGCACTTGCACTGCTGGAGCAATCCAGGCCCGGCGACTGGGACGTGCTTGTGGTCGACGGGATCGATGTGTTCCGCGCAGTCGAGGCCGGTGTTCTGGCCCCGCTGCCCGAGGGCGCGGTCTCGACTGCGGATTACTTCCCCGAAGTTGTCATGGCCGAAAACAACACAGTTGACGGCGTGACCTATGCCGTGACCGAGAAATTTGGCTACAACACGATCTCGTACAACTCGGCCAAGGTCGATCCCGCTGATATGGAAAGCCTGAGCACTGTCTGGTCCGAGAAATACGACGGGCGGATTTCGATCTATGACTACTACCTGCCCGTGATGGGGCTGGCCGCCATTGCCGAAGGCATTGCAACGGACGCAATTGGCGCGGGAGATTTGGCAAAGATCGATGGTGTCCTTTCAACCATGCGAAGCCGAGCTGCCTCGGTCGCGGGGGTGGTTGCGGCGCAAACAGCACTGGCGACAGGCGAAGTAGATATCGTTGTGGGTGGGGGTGAGTGGCTGACGGCCGTGCTCGCCTCGGAACAGCCGGAACTGACATGGACCATCCCCAAGGAGGGCGCGGTTCGCTGGGCGCAATCCATCGGCGTGGTCGAGGGGGCCAGTAACCCCGATCTGGCGGTTGAGTTCATCAAGTACATCACCAGCCCCGAAGGGCAGGCCCGTCTGGCGACGTCTTCGTGCTTTTGGGGAATGCCCGCAAATGCCAAGGCCGGAGACGTTCTGACCGACGCACAAAAAGACATCCTGCGCTGGGATCAACAGCCTGACTATCTGGCGTTGACACAGCTTTACCCTGCACCGAATGCAGATCTGGACATCGAAATGCAGGATCTGTGGCTGGAAACTCTGCAGCAGTGAACATGTCCAAGGACCAGGTCCGCGGCTGGGGCTTTGTAACCCCGGCCCTGCTGTGGACCATCGCCTTTTTCATCGTGCCTTTCGTTGTGATGGGCGCGATGAGCCTTGCTTCGCTTGAAGGGCGAACGCTTGTTTGGGATCTGTCACTGGCCAACTACGCCGAGCTGCTTGAAAAGAAATATCTATGGCGGGCGATCCTGGTTTCGCTGGAAATCACACTGACGGTGACGGTGATCTCGGTCGTGCTGGCTTATCCGCTGGCCTGGATCATTGCCTTTCGTGTGTCACCGCGCTGGCAGCGACTTGCCCTGCTGCTGGCTATCCTGCCGTTCTGGACATCTTATGTGGTGCGATCCTATGCGTGGCTGCTGGTACTGGCGCGTGAGGGTGTGGTGAACGAAACGCTGATGTGGATCGGAGCCATCGCCGAGCCGATCACGCTGGCCAATACGCGCTTTGCTACGGTGACTGGCTTTGTACATTTCTTTGTGATGCTTCTGACCCTGACGATCTATGCCAACCTGATCCAGCTGTCCCCGAACTATCGCCGGGCCGCAATGGACCTTGGCGCCAACGCGTTTCAGACCTTCCAGCACGTGATCTTGCCGCTGACTCTGCCCGGTATCGTCACCGGAGCATTCTTGACCTTTGTCCTGTGTATCGGCGACTACGTCACGCCGCAGATTCTGGGCGGCAACACCGAACTGACCGTGCCACAGGTCATCATGGTGCAACTGGGACGGCGTGCGGATTTCCCGCTGGCTTCGGCGCTGGCCATTGTCTTGATGAGCATCGTTGCGCTGGCCTATCTGCTGTCAGCCCGCTGGTTAAGGCTTGACCGGTTATGATGCGCTTTCTGCCCTGGGCGTACCTGATCGCCGCTTTTGTCTTTATCTACCTTCCGGTGGGCGTGCTGGTCCTGTTCTCGTTTCAGGAAGGATCGCTGCCTGTGCCACCGTTCAACGGGCCGTCCCTGCAATGGTACCAAACCATTCTTGGGGACGAGGATTTGATGGCAGCGCTGCGCAATTCGATCCTTGTCGCGTTCGGGTCGTCTGCGGTTGCCGTGGCGCTTGGGTTTCTGGCGGCATACGGGCTTGCGCGGCACCTTCTGCCGGGATCGGCCCTGATCCGAGGGCTGCTGATCGCCCCCTTGACGGTCAGCTACCTGATCGTCGGGCTGGGCCTGCTGATCTTTCTGACGCGCTCGGGCTTTGGCGTTTCGCTTTGGACCGCAGCGATCGGGCATGTGGTCATCAACTTGCCGCTGGCTTTCGCCATCATCTATGCCTCGATGGGAGCGCAACAGCAAAACGCCGAACGCGCCGCCCGTGATCTGGGCGCGTCCGAGCCCAAGGTGATCGCGTTGGTGACAGTACCGATGTTGCTGCCCTCGATTGCGGCGGCCTTTTTCTTGTCGGTCACCCTCAGCTGGGATGAGTTTATTATCTCCTTCCTGCTGACCCGCTTTGACGTCACCTTGCCGGTTGAAATCTGGTCGCTGCTCAGGTCGGGCCTGTCGCCGCAACTGAACGCAATCGGCAGCTTTGTCTTCTTGATTTCAGTTGCGGCTGTGCTGCTGCTGGAACTCACCATCTTTCGGAAAGGCCGCCAATGACCGCGTCTGTCACGTTTTCGGGTCTCAATCACTGGTTCGGTCAGTTTCAGGCGCTGTCCGGGATCGACCTGCAGATCGAGGCCGGTGAATACGTGACTCTGCTGGGCCCGTCCGGCTGCGGTAAGACCACTCTTTTGTCGATCCTAGGGGGGTTTCTTGAGCCTACCCAGGGCCGCGTCCTGATCGGCGGTCAGGACATGACCCGTGTAGCACCGGTCAAACGTCCCACGACCACGGTGTTTCAGGATTATGCCCTGTTTCCGCACATGTCCTTGCGCGACAATGTTGGCTTTGGCCTGCGTATGAGCGGTATGGGTCGGAAAGACCGCCACGCACGCGCCGAACAGATGCTGGATCTGGTTGGTCTGAAGGATGCCGCGCTCAAACGTCCTCATGCCTTGTCCGGTGGGCAGCGACAGCGCGTCGCCCTAGCGCGGGCCCTGGCGGTCAATCCGGACGTTCTGCTGCTGGACGAACCGCTGGGCGCGCTGGACCTCAAGCTGCGGCGATCCATGCAGGATGAGTTGAAAAGCATTCAGCAACAGATCGGCACAACCTTTGTCCACGTCACCCATGATCAGGAGGAAGCAATGGCGATTGCGGACCGGATCGTGGTAATGAGCCGTGGCCGGATCGAAGATCATGGCACCCCAGATCGGGTCTACCGCCATCCGGCAACCCTGTTCACGGCGGATTTCATGGGCGAAAATAACCACATTTCAGGTGTGAAATCCGGGACGGGTTTTGAAACGCCGTTTGGACTATTGCCAACCCTGAACGCCCCGGCCTCGACCAAAGCCGCAATCTGCCTGCGTCCCGAGGATATCCGCGCCGACGATCAAGGATCATTCCCGATGGGGCAGGCCACGGTGACTGCGGCGGCGTTTTTCGGAACCTATTGCCGGGCGCACCTGTCGCCGGCCTGTGCCCCGGACCTGAGCCTGACGGCCTATCTGGCCCCTGACCGCCCTTGGGCGCAGGGCGATGTGGTATCGGTGTCCGCAGATGTCGAGAATTTTCGCCTGTTCGAACCGGAGACCCCCTGATGCAACGCGCGCAACCGCAGGATTGGTACCGCACAACCCGCAAAGGTGAAGACGTTACCCTGATCGATGAGCCTTTCATCACGCCTTTCTATCGCTGCAACATGTGGCATGTACGTGGGCGCGACCGCGATATGCTGGTCGACAGCGGCATGGGCGTTGTGTCACTGCGGACATGGGTGCCTCTGGTGACCGAACGTGCGTTGACGGCGGTCGCAAGCCACACCCATTTCGACCATATCGGCTGTCATCATGAGTTCGAGGATCGCGCGGTCCACAGGGCCGAGGCCGATATTCTGGCCAACCCGACGCGCGTGGCGACGCTGGCCGACCCCTACGTGACGGACGAGATTTTCGACTGCCTGCCGCCCTTGCCCTACCGATCCGACACATATGCGGTCAGCGATGCGCAGGCGACGCGACTGCTGGACGATGGCGATATCGTCGATCTTGGGGACAGGCATTTCGAGGTGATCCATACACCGGGTCATTCACCGGGCGGAATAGCCTTGTGGGAGGCCGCAACGGGCATCCTGTTCTCGGGCGATATTGTCTATGATGGCGAGTTGATCGAAGACACCTATCACAGTAATGCTCAGGACTATTACCGCTCGATGGTGCGCTTGTATGATTTGCCGGTGGAAACCGTGCATGGGGGTCACTTTCCCAGCTATGGCCGGGATCGCCACCGCGCAATCATTCGCGCGTGGTTGGAAGGAAAGTACACGGCGCCATGACTGGCCTGCCCACCAGGATGAAAGCGGTGATCAGTACGGGGCCGGGTGCGCCGCTGGTCGTGACCGAGGTACCAGTGCCCATAGCAGGTCAGGGTCAGGTTCTGGTCAAACTGGAAAGCTGTGGGATTTGCCACAGCGATCTGCATCTGCGTGATGAAACGTTACCCAACGACGCTTATCCCAGAGTGTTTGGGCATGAAGGGATAGGGCGCGTTGTGGCTGTGGGTGCAGGTACTTTCAAGGCTCCGACTATTGGCGCGCGTGTCGGGTTGCCATGGCTTTACGACACCTGCCTTGCCTGCAAACCTTGCCGATCCGGGCTTGAGAACTATTGCCCAACGCAACAAGCGCGGGGCGTTGAACAGGATGGGGCTTTTGCAGAATATGCGGTGCTTGAGGCCCGCTTTGCCTGCGAAATCCCCGATCAGATCGACCCCATCACAGGCGCACCGCTGCTGTGCGCAGGGCTTACTGCATGGAGCGCGCTGAAACGCTCCAAGCTTGAGGCAGGCCAAAATGTTCTGATCATCGGGGCAGGGGGTTTGGGGCAATACGCTGTCCTGATCGCCAAAGCCCGTGGCGCGCGGGTGATCGTCGTGGATCAGGACCCTGCCAAGTTGCAGACGGCGCAAAACCTGGGGGCGGACTTGGGTATCCTTGCCGGTCCCGAAGCAGGCGCGGCTGTACGGCAGGCCGGAGGTGCCGATGTGACGCTGAACTTTGCGCCAACCCCTCGGGTCTGGCAGACAATCAAGGACGCTGTGAACCCGCTGAGCGATATTGTGGCTGTGGCTCTAGTGGATGATCCGGTTGATCTGTCGATGCTGTGGCTGATCGACGGGGGGCACAGGGTTTACGGTTCCTCTGTTGGGACACGGCAGGATTTGTTGGACTTTCTGAACTTTGCGGCGCAAAACCCTTTGGCAGTGAATGTTGAAACTGTACCGTTGGATCAGGTAAACCATGCGCTGGATCGGCTGCAAGCGGGGGATGTAGCCGGCCGTTTGTGCGTGGATTTCAGTCTGTAGCCAAGTATGTCACGACCCCGTTGCAGATCGTTGCCGCAATGGCAGTGCCGCCTGCGTTGCTGTCCGTCAGCATCCGGTCCAGCACCACTATATCAGCCAGCAAGCCGGGCGCCAGACGCCCAAAATGATCATCGCGGCGGCAGGCATAGGCCCCTTCGCTGGTATAGGCGGCAAGGGTGTCTTCAAAACTCAGACGCTCGTCCTTTTGATCGGCGTCCCAGACCTGCCGGGTCAAGGCGATGTCGATCCCGGTCAAAGGTGGCAGGGCTGCAATCGGCCAATCGCTTGAAAAACAGACACGCGCGCCCGTCTCTTTAAGCGTCCGCCACGTGTAGGCGTCGGGCCATTGGTCCCTGCCGATGATCGAGGCCAGAGGCTCCAGCGGGAAATCCCCGCATCCCGGCGGATGCGGCGGCATGAACGAGGCGACCACATCAAGCGCGGCAAAGCGGGGCCGGTCTGCAGGGTCTAGCAACTCGATATGTTCTATCCGGTGCCGATTGCCCTGCGGGCCGTTGGCAGAGCGGGCGGCCTCATAACCATCCAACACCGCGCGCACGGCCCCATCCCCAATGGCATGAACCGCGATCTGGAACCCGCGCTTGTCCAGTTCCACCGCCAGATCGGAAAATCGGGCCGGGTCATGCAGCGGCGCACTTTTGTGGCCGGCTGTATCGGGGTAGTCCCGCACCCGGTATCCGGTGTGCGCATCCAGCGTGCCGTCCATGAAAAATTTGACCCGGTTGCACCACAGCATCGGGCTGTCCAGCTTACGCCGCATCTGCTCGGCAATCTCGATGTTTTCGACGGGTTCGCCGGGCGTGAAGTGATAGGGAAGCTCAAGCCGGCAACACAGATCGCCCTCGGCCTCGATCTCTTGTAAAAGACTGGCCTGATAAAGGTTGCCGTCCATATTGATGATTGTCGTGATACCGTGCTGGGCGCAGAATTTCAGCCCTTCGCGCATCAATGCCTTGTCGGCCTCGCGCTGAGCTTGCGTCACTTCTTGGGCCGGTTCGACCCCCTCTAGCCCCAGAACCTCGCGCCCACCATGGGGGCCACGCGCCTGTATTGTGGCAACGGCCGGAGGCTCAATCAGCGTGCCAGTGGCCATCCCGTCCGCGTCCAGTTCAATATGCGAACCCGGCCCCAGATCGCGCCCCCGTAGCACATCAGCAGCCTGCAGCGCTGCAGTATTTGCCCAGCCGTTGTGAAAATCCGCGCTTTGCAGCAACAGCGGGCGATCGGGGCATATCGCGTCAAGAATATGCCGGTCCGGATTTTGGCCACCGTCAAAACTCGCATAGGCCAGACCCTGTGCCACAAGCAGGTTGTAATCAGGGTTTTGTGCGGCAAATTCCTGAATGGCGCGGGTCAGTGCTGCGGTGCCCGTGATCGCCTCAAGCCGCAATACCTTCAGGGAATAGGCGCCGAAAAACAGATGCATATGGCTTTCGACAAAGCCCGGCAGAACCGTTGCGCCCTCGGCGTCGACGACCCGAGTGTCGACGGTACATAATGCCTTGATCTCTTCCGTTGATCCAACCGCTGCGACCCGATCCCCCGACACGAATATCGCCTGCTGTCGCGGGCCACTGGGCTCCATCGTGCGCAGATCGGCATTCACGATTGCAAGCGAAGAGGTCATGCGCGCGGCTTTCGACTAAGGGTGGGCTAGATTCAGTGCCACGGTGTCTGACAAATAGGGGTTCTCGTCGCGCGATTGGGCATAGGCATCTGGATCAATCGAGGCCGAGATCACCTGTCCGCCCTCAGTGGCAAAACCCAGTTGCTGACCGTCTGGGGCCACGATCGAGGACATGCCCTGATAGGCATAGCTTTCGTCAGAGCCTGCGTGATTGGCATAGACAACAAAAACCTGATTTTCGAAGGCGCGCACCGGTACAACCTGTTGCGTGATGAACGCTCCGGCTGGGCCTTCGGCCATCGCTGTTGGCACAATGATCACTTGCGCCCCGGCATGCGCCAACCGACGCACGTTTTCAGGAAATTCGATATCGTAGCAAATCAGAAAACCAAAGGTCAGACCGGCCATTGTGGTCATCACCAAGGACCGCTCGGGCGTCTGGAATATACCTTTTTCATAGGGGCCATACAGACAGTTTTTGCGATAGATCAGCGGACTATCAGGGTCATCACGGTCGATGATCATGGCGCTAATATAGCGGGCGTCGCCCTCGGCCTCTGGGAAACCGGCGACTAGGCTGACGCCGCTGTCGCGTACGGCTTGGGTCAACCGTTGCACCCATGGCCCATCTTTCGGTTGCGCCAGATCGCGCAGAACTGCACCGCGCCCGTATCCGGTGATGGCCAGTTCGGGCGCAACCAGCAGATCGGCATCCGAATCGTGCAGGGCCTGTTCGATTTGGGCTAACCGATCCTCGGTGCTGCCTCCGGCTTGCATCTGAAATGCGGCGATCTTCATGGCACACGTCCCTATGTTCCGGCGCGGTTCGATCAAATTTTCAGCGCCTGCAGCTGTGACGGTATTCAGCACGCCAGAATTTGCAAATAGTGCGTTGCAAAACGATACATTTCTCTGGCTCAATGCAAGGATGAAAATCACAGGCTCAGATATCCATCTTTTGACTGTTTTTGACAGTGTTGTTCGGAACCGGGGATTCTCGGCGGCGCAGGTTGAGCTGGGCCTTAGCCAGCCCACGATCTCGAACCACATCACTGCGCTCGAGGAACGTCTGGGCGTGCGTCTGTGCCAGCGTGGACGGCGCGGGTTTTTGCTGACTGAAAAAGGGCGGATGGTGCATCAGATCGGTCTTGCGCTGATGGACTCTCTGGATCAGCACTCGACCCATCTGGCCGAGTTAAAGGGCAACCTGGTAGGACGGCTGAAACTGGCCGTCGTGGACGCCACCACAACCGATGAGGCATTCAAACTGCCCCAAGCAATCAAGCAGTTCACCGAGGCCGCTCCCGCCGTGCGCATCGACCTTGCGATTTCCGAGCCGCAAGATATTCAGCAAGGCGTATTGGACGGTACGTACCATATCGGATTCGGAAGTTTTGATAATGTGAGCAATGGCTTGCATATAGCCGATCTGTATTGCGAACATCATGCGCTTTATTGCTCGGACACCCATCCGTTGTTTTCGGCACCCGCGGACGCCCTTGGTGACGATGCTATTTCTCACCACGCTTGGGTTCATCGCGGGTATTGGAACCAGCAAAGGCAAAAGACCCAGCATTCCTCGGATCGAGACCTTTTTGTGCAAGAAATTGAAGCGCAACTGATCCTGATCCTCAGCGGGGCCTATATCGGGTTATTGCCGCTGCATCTGGCCGCTGACTGGGAAGGTCGGGGGCGGTTGCGTCGCTTGCCCAACAGCAGCCGCGACTACTCTTGCGACATGCAGATTGTCACGCGATCCGGTGCGGCACCCAAGGTAAACACGCTATTCATCCAGATCCTTCGGCAGATGTACCAAGGGGATTACATTGCAAGATGAAAATGTAAGAGTTTGTGGAACGCTATTTTTTGACCCAATTGGGCGGCGTACGGTCCAAGAGACCCTTGTATGACTTCAGCCGCAGGACCCTCAATGCCAGACACGACCGCGCCGCGATACAATCAGCCTTTGGGTGGCAACGACATGCCCCGTTTCGGAGGCGGCACGACAATGATGCGCCTGCCAGCGCAGGAAACCGCCGCCGGGCTGGACGCTTGTTTCGTGGGTATTCCGATGGATATCGGCACCTCGAACCGGACGGGTACGCGTCACGGGCCACGTGCGATCCGGGCCGAAAGCTGCATGTTGCGGCCCTTCAACATGGCCACGGGCGCGGCTCCTTTTGCCAACATGCAGGTTGCCGATATTGGCGATGTGGCGATCAACACGTTTGATCTGAAGAAAACCATGGACATAATCACCGGCGCCTATGATCAGATTCTCAGCCACGATGTCGTTCCGGTCACACTGGGCGGAGATCACACGCTGACCTACCCGGTGCTGCGCGCGATCGCCCGCAAACATGGCCCGGTGGCCTTGATCCATGTGGACGCGCATTCAGATACGAATGACGAAATGTTTGGCGAAAAAATTGCCCATGGCACTCCGTTCCGCCGTGCGGTCGAAGATGGGCTGCTGCAGAATGACAAGGTGTTCCAGATTGGCCTGCGCGGGACGGGTTATGCGCCTGACGATTTTGACTGGGGCCGCAATCAAGGCTTTACTGTCATTCAGGCCGAGGAGTGCTGGCACAAATCCCTGACCCCCCTAATGCAGGATATCTGCGCGCGGATCGGGGATGTGCCGACCTACCTGACCTTTGATATCGACAGTCTGGACCCGGCCTATGCGCCCGGAACCGGGACGGTCGAAATGGGCGGGCTGACCAATATTCAGGCGCTCGAAATCGTGCGCGGTTGTGCCGGGCTGAACCTTGTCGGAACCGATCTGGTCGAGGTCTCGCCGCAATATGATGTCAGCGGCTGCACTGCGCTGATCGGGGCCAACTTGGCCTATGAAATGCTTTGCGTCCTGCCCAAGAACCGGGCCAACTGAACAAAACCAACAGGAGATCACAATGCCAACCACCCTTTCACGCCGCCGATTTTTAGGTACCGCTGCCGCAACCGGGGCTGCCGCGCTGGCCGCACCCGCCATCGTGCAAGCCGCCCAGTCACTTAAGGTTGGAACCTATGGCGGGTTCTTTGAAGACAGCTTCAAGCAGTTCATCTTCCCCGAATTCACCAAGGCCACCGGGATCGAGGTGAACTCGGTCGCCGTACCTACCGGCGAGACATGGCTGGTGCAGATCAAGAACGCTGCCCGCGCCAAAACCGCCCCGGCGGATGTGTCGCTGATGGCGGGTATCCCGCGCAGCCATGGGGCGGATCAGAAAGTGTTCAAGGCGCTGGACGACTCCAAAATCCCGAACCTGTCGAACATGCCTGACAGGTTTAAGGACCGCTATGACGACGGTACCCTGTACGGTGTCGGCGCGGTGTCGTGGTACATCACGCTGTGCACGAATTCGGACGAAATCCCCGAAGCCCCGGACAGCTGGGCCGCGCTGTGGGATGAGACCTATAAGGATCAAATCGGTCTGCTGGGACTCGCGTCGAACTCGCATATGCTCGAGGTAACGGCGGCCACTTTCTTTGGTGGTACAGATATTCTGGACACCAAGGACGGTATCCAGCAGGTGTTCGACAAGCTGTCTGAACTCGTCCCTAATGTGCGGCTTTGGTACAAGGACGAAGGCGCGTTCCAGCAGGCGCTACAAGATGGTGAGATTCCGATGGGTCAGTACTATCACGATGTGGCGGGTCTTGCCGCTGCCGAAGGTTTCCCGGTGGTCTCGACCTTCCCGAAAGAAGGCGCGGTTGTGGACTCGGGCTATTGGATCGTGCCCGAACACGCCCAGCCGGTGGATGAGATTCACGAGTTCATCAACTTTATCTCGGCGGCCGAAACGCAGGCCCTGTTGTCGCGCAACGTGGGCACCGCGCCGGTCGTCGACCCTGCGCTGACTGATTTGACCGAAGAAGAACTGGCGGCCGTCAGCAGCCCCAAAGCGCCGATCGTGCCGCGCTATGACATTTACAAGGATCACGCGGACTGGATTTCCGACACCTGGAATCAGATGATCGCGGGATAACACCACTCACGACACTGGCCCGTCCCGCGCAGGTGGGGCGGGCCGCTTCCTTTGTTGAAAGAATAGACCCTTATGCCCGGTTTAAGCATCGAAAACGTCACCAAGAAATTCGGCACCGTGACGGCCGTCAAAGATGTGAACCTTCAGTTCAATACCGGCGAGATGATCTGTTTTCTAGGCCCGTCTGGCTGTGGCAAGACCACTCTGCTGCGGATGATCGCCGGGCTGGACGAACCCACGCAAGGCACGATCCGGTTCGAGGATCAGGACCTGACCGGCGTGCCCGCACATCAGCGCAATATCGGCATGGTATTTCAGTCTTTTGCGCTGTTTCCGCATCTGAATGTGGGCGAAAACATCAGCTATGCGATGCGCATTCGGGGTCATTCCCGGTCGGAATGCGAAGACCGCGCGCGGCAGTTGCTGGATATGGTTCACCTTCCGGGGCTTGAGGATCGCAAGATCTCGCAATTGTCGGGGGGTCAACGCCAGCGCGTGGCCATCGCGCGCGCCTTGGCACTGAACCCGCAGGTGTTCCTGCTGGATGAGCCGATGTCAGCGCTGGATGCCAATCTGCGCGAGGTCATGCAGATCGAGCTGCGCAAGCTGCAGCAAGAGCTAGGGATCACTACCGTCGTCGTCACCCATGACCAGACCGAGGCGATGACGATGGCCGATCAGATAGTGGTCATGGGCAAGGCGCAGGTGCTGCAGACCGGCACCCCGATGGAGATTTACAAGACTCCGGTCGACAAGTTCGTGGCCGGGTTCATCGGCACCAGCAACCTGCTGCCTGCCAAGATGTCAGGGCCTGACAGCGTGCATGTGAACGGGGCCGCTCTGAACGTGGGCGGCAACACAGGTCATTTTGCCCAAGGCGATGACGTTCTTCTGATGACCCGCCCGGAAGAGGTGTTCGTGCATCACCCCTCAGATGTGGATGTGGCCAATTCGGTCACCGGCACAGTGACATTCGTGCGCGATATCGGCGCCACGATCGAGATTTTGGTGGATTGCGCCGGGCACGAGGTGATTTCGGTCTTGACGCCAAAGGACTGGCCCAATGTGAAAGTGGGCGATCAGGTCCATGTTGAAATGCCCGCTGCGGCCTGCAGCGTGCTGGCGGTTTAGGAGGGAGAAGATGCAATCGAGCGCGCTTTCCCGCTATATTGGGCTGATCCCATCCTCGGTGATGATCGGGGCGTTTTTTGTGATCCCCTTCGTCCTGATCTTGCTGACCAGCGTGTCCACGCCAACCGATGACGGAGGCTATGCCACCGGCTTTGACCTGCAGCATTTTGAACGCTTCCTGACGTGGTTCTACATCGAACGGGCGCTGTTCTCGGCAAGTCTGTGCGCGCTGATCGCGGTTCTGAGCCTGTTGATCGCGTATCCCTTCACCTATTTCCTGACCACGTTCCCACCGCGCTCGCAGACCTTTTGGTTGATCTACATTCTGGCGCAGCTGTCCCTGTCCGAAGTGCTGATCGCGTTTAGCTGGCAAATTCTGCTGTCCCGCACCGCAGGCGTGGCCAATATCCTTGTCTGGTTTAGCGTGATTGAGAAAAGCTTTGCCATGACCCCCTCCGCAGGCGCAGTGGTGGCCGCGCTGGTCTACCTGACCGTGCCGTTTTCGGTCCTGCTGCTGTTTCCCGCGCTCAGCCGGTTGGACAAAAGCTTGATCGAGGCATCGCGCACGTTGGGGGCCTCGCCTTTGCGGACGTTTTTCACGGTGATCATTCCCGTTACGCGGCCTGCGATCATCTCGGGCGGGGTCACGGTATTTGTGCTGACGCTGGGGGCCATCATCGTGCCGCAGGTTCTGGGCAAGCCCGAACACTGGACGCTGTCAGTGCTGATTACGGATCAGGCGATATTCAATTTCAATATGCCCTTTGCCTCAGCGCTGGCGGTGGTGTTGCTGGTTCTCAGCGCGACGGTGATCTGGCTGGTCACGAAATTCTCGGGGAAAAAGGCATGAGAGCGCTGCGCAGTATCTATCTGGCGCTGTTTGCGCTGTATCTGATCGGACCGATCCTTGTGATCGCGGCCGTGTCTTTCAACGCCAAAAAGTTTCTGGCCTTCCCGCCGCGCGGCTTTTCCTTCCGCTGGTATGCCGAGGTTTTCGTGGCGAATGACTGGTTCACGGCTTTGAAAAACTCTTTGTTCATCGCCTTTGCCTCGGCCAGTCTGTCGGTTCTGATCGCGATGCCGGTGGCATATTGCGCGTGGCGCTATGGCCTGCGCTATGCCAAGGCGCTGCTGGCGCTTGGGGTGGCACCGTTCATCCTGCCGCCTGTGATCATGGCGCTAGCCTTCCTGCTGTTTTTCACCGGGATTGGGCTGAACGGGTTGATGATCAACGTCATCATTGCCCATGCGGTCTTCCTGCTGGCGCTGCCTTTGGTCACGATCTCACTGGGGTTGGAAAGCGTCGATCACGCGCTGATCGAGGCCAGCCAGACCATGGGCGCCTCGAACGCCGTCGTCTTCCGCACGGTGATCCTGCCGATTGCTGCCCCTTTTGCTTTTGCGGGGTTTGCGTTCTGCTTTGTCCTCAGCCTGAATGAATACATCATCGCGCTCATGACCGTGGGCTTCTCGGTCGAGACGCTGCCGATCAAGATTTTCAACGCCCTGCGCTATGGGTACACGCCGGTTATTGCGTCGATTGCGGTGATCTTCATGGTGATCAATATCGTGATTTTTGCCCTGATCGCGCGGTTCTCGAACCTCGCTCGTATTCTCGGCGCGATGGAGTAACCGAGCCATGCCCCATGATCACGATCCACTGGAAGAAGGCCCCGCCTTGCGCGTGCGCGCGTTGGAAGAGTTGATGGTGGCCAAAGGCCTGGTCAAAGCGGAAACGCTGGACAGTATCGTTGAATATTATGAGCGCGAAACCGGCCCGCGCAACGGCGCGGCTGTGGTGGCGCGGGCGTGGACGGACCCAGAGTACAAAGACTGGTTGCTGCGCGACAGTTCTGCGGCGATCAATGCGATGGGGTTCAGCGGGTTCCAGGGCGAACATATCCGCGTGGTCGAAAACACGGATGCGGTTCACAACGTCATCGTTTGCACCTTGTGTTCCTGCTATCCGTGGCCGGTTTTGGGCCTGCCGCCCACATGGTACAAAAGCCCCGCCTACCGGTCGCGTGTGGTGCGCGAACCCCGTGCGGTTCTGGCGGAATTTGGTGTCAGCCTGCCCGATGAGGTGCAGATCAAGGTTTGGGACAGTACGGCCGAGATCCGCTATCTGGTTCTGCCACGCCGCCCCGACGGGACCGAAGGGCTTTCCACCGAAGAACTGGCTGATCTTGTCACCCGCAACGGCATGATCGGCACGGCTTTGGTTTAGGGGCAGGGGATGGACGGCATTCATGATATGGGCGGGATGCACGGGTTTGGCCCGGTGCCCTGCGATCAGGACCGGGCGTTTGACCACGACTGGCAAAAGCGCGCTTTCGCCCTGACCGAGGCTTTGGCGTGGTCCGTACCTTTCTGCGCCGATGAACACCGCGCCGCGATTGAACGTATCGCGCCGGAAGACTACTTGCGGCTGGACTACTTCGAAAAATGGACCGTGGCCGCCACCGCGCTGGTACAGGCGGCAGGTCTGGTTGATCCGCAGGAAGTCGCATCGGGCCGCAAACGGTTCGACATTGCATTGGTCGACCACCCAGCGGTTGGCCCGGCTGACATACTGGCGGCTACCAAAGCAGGGGCTGAGATGACATTTCCCCCAACCACCGCCGCGCCACGCTTTACCGTTGGCCAGTCGGTGCGCGTTCTAGCCAATAGCCCCGCCGGCCATACGCGGGTGCCGCGCTATGTGCGCAACCACGTGGGACAGATCACCTTGAATGCCGGAGTTTTCCAGTTTGCCGACACCATGGCCGTAGGGCAGGGACCTAGCCCACAGCATTGCTACTGTGTTGAGTTCTTGGCGACCGACCTATGGGGCAATGACGCGGACCCGAAGGGTCGTGTATGCCTGGATCTTTGGGAGAACTACCTTGAACCCGCTTGACGCGCATCAACAGGCAGCAGCCCAGCTACGCAGCTCTATTCCGGGGCTAAGTGAAGATAACCCGTTGTTCAGGGCTCCCTGGCAGACAAGGGTCTTCGCCCTTGTTGTGGCTCTGGTCCAACAGGGGCACTTTTCCTGGACCACTTTTCAATCCCGATTGGCAGCGTTGGTGACAAAGACCGAAAAGCAGAAACATGCAACCTCGGCCGCGGCGGTGGAAGGCCTCTATTTCAATTGCTGGCTGCAGGCGATTGAAGAAACGCTGGAAAGTCAGGGGATGTTGAGTGCCCGAGACATCGACCAAAGGATTGCAGTAGTGCGTGAAACCGTCAAAGAAATCAGAGCTGCGCAATCTGGATCCTAAGGCCCCAAGACAACCTCACCTGCTCAATATCGAGGGTACTGGGGTAAACCGGTCGATTTCGGTACCTGCCTCAAAAGACCGGTTGGTAAAGTCACTGATGCCGGGCTAAAGCGCAGCTTCGGGTTCCGCCGAAATCTGCCCCTCCTGCACCACGGGTATCAGTAAAAATCTTTTCGCTATTGGTTTCAACTGAATGTCAGGTCACGGTTTCCGGCTAGCACGGACTGTAGAACCCGGGTGACTTGTGACCGCCGCATGACACGCGGAACGGCATAGGATGAGCGCGCTTCGGCCAGCGCATCGCTGGAAATTACACCGAAGTCCTTTGATTGGAGGTCGGTCAGGCTGGCGGGAATTCCAACGCGGTCCGCTAGGGCATCGAGACGGGAAATGAACTGCTCGGCCAACAGGTCTGTGTCGTTTGAAGCGCTGGCAGTCAGTATTTGTTCCAGCTGAGCAAACCGCGCGGCGCAGGTCTTTTTGTTGAACCGCAACACACGCGGCAGAATGACCGCGTTGGCCAGCCCATGGGGCGTATTGTAGTGCGCACTGATCTGATGTGAGATTGCATGCACATACCCCAGGCTGGCCTTGGTAAAGGAAAAGCCAGCCAGGAACGATGCCGCCGCCACCATCTCACGCGCATGTTCGTCATGACCATTTTCATAGGCAATCGGCAAATATTCAAACAGCAGCTTGATCGCCATTGCCGCATCGCGGTCGGTGTCGTCAAACCGATTGCGCGAGGTATATGCCTCGATCGCGTGGGTCAATGCGTCCATACCGGTGGCGGCAGTCATGGGCGCTGGAAGAGATTTCAGCAACCCGGTGTCAAAAGCGGCGGCAATCGGGATGTATTTCGGATCAACAAAGAACTTTTTCTTGTGCGTTTCGGTGTCCGATATCACCGCCGCGTTTGTCACCTCGGAGCCGGTGCCTGATGTGGTCGGTACCACATAGAACGGCAGCAGCGGCGCGTCGACTTTCAAAGTGCCGGTCAGCTTTTTCAGGGACTTACGACTGGTGCTTGCGGCCGCAATCACCTTTGCAGCGTCAATGGCTGAACCGCCACCCACAGCAAATACGGCATCGCATTTGTTGTCGCGGCTGGCTTTCAGCCCCGCTTCAACTACGGCGAATGTGGGGTTCGGGATGATGCCGTCGAAGGTTGTCACGTGACAACTCCGGCCCTTCAGAAAGGTGATCAGGTCATCCAGCATTCCGTTTTGCAACAGAAAGCTGTCCGTAACGATCAAAGGACGCCTCTGCCCGTTAGTCACCATCAAGTCGGCCAGTTTGCGGGCTGCATCCGGGCCTGAAAACGTTAGTGGTTTTTGCGGCGCGTAGAACGTGGACAGCGCCCGCAATGCGATACGAATAGGAGCGTGAAGCATGACAATCACCTTCCGTTAGCAACTAGTTTTTGGGTGGCCCGACCCTTTGCACGGTTGGGGAGAGAGCGAAGGGATGCGCAGAGGATCGGAGCCAATTCTGCGGGTTCAAGGTTTCTGAACCGACGCAGGTGAAACTTGACGAGCAGTTTAAAGGTCTTGCTGTCCCAAGATGTGCCAACGAACGTGTTGCCGTCCAATTTGCATTCGCGGACAGCATCATTGGCATTTGAGAAGCTCGGGCCTTTCTCTTTGCCGTGACAATACCCCACCCCAGATGACCTGACGCCGCCAAAGGGTATGTCATCAACGGTCACTTGGGTGACAACGTCGTTGATGCAAACACCGCCCGAGTGGGTCTCGTGGGACGAGGCAGGAACATTCCGGTAGGTCGCCTGCAGCTCGGCAGGGAGATCGGAATCTGCATGGTCAAGTTCAACGACGTTCCGAACAGACATGGGGGTGTCTCACTCACGACTCAATGGAACAAGCACTGGCTTGAAACGTGCTACTAACATGGGGATTGGTCGGGCTTGAAAACATGTTCCAAGAGGACAAGTTTCTATCAATTTCGGACATGCGATTCACTGTGTTTCAAACGTGAACAGACGGTAAGAAACGGAAAATGCCCAGCCAGCGGGTCGGGCATTCCTTTGATAGTGACACCTGTCTACGAGACGAAATACAACGTCAATTCGGGAATGAAGGTTACAAGCAACAAAGCGATCAACATCAGGATGATGAAGGGGATGACCGACAGGCTTACCTCTGCGAACCGTTTCTTGAATGCCCCTGAAGCGACCAGAAGATTCAGCCCGATTGGCGGCGTCAGTAGGCCGATCTCTAGGTTGATGATCATGATGATACCCAGCTGAACCGGGTTGATCCCGAAATGCGCCGCAGCGGCCAGCAGAACCGGACCTAGCAGCAAAATGGCTGAAACAACGTCAATCAGGCACCCGACCAGCAGCAGCGCTGCGTTCAGTGCCAACAGGAAGGCCACCTTGCTGGTGAAAACGGTTTGCAGCCAGTCGGCAAAAGCCGCCGGAAACCCCTCGATCGCCAGAACCGACTTCAGCGAAAGCGCGACCGCGACGATCGGGAACAGAGTACCCAGCATTACCGCGGTCGAGACAAACTCTTCGAAGAAATCTTTGGATGACAGTTCGCGGTAGACGATGAGTTCAACGAGAATGGCGTAGCCCACGGCCACGGCTGCAGCTTCGGTTGGTGAGAAATAGCCCGAGTAAATCCCGCCGAGCAGGATCACGGGGGTCATCAGTGCAAAGATGCCCTTACGAACAGCATCCCACAGCCGCTTGACCGAGAACGTCCCGCGCGCGTTGTTCAGGTTTGTGCCCATCGAATACAGCGCGAAGATAGCGGTCAGCAGAATACCCGGTATGATCCCGGCCAGAAACAAGTCGGCCACATTGGTCTCGGTCACGATGCCATAGATGATCAGCGGGATCGACGGCGGGATCAGAATGCCCAGCGTCCCCGCCGAAGTGACAGCCCCAATTGAGAATTTTTCGGAATACCCTGCCTCTTTCAGGGCCGGGTACATCACCACCCCAACGGCCAGCAAGGTCGCAGCGGAGGAGCCGGACACAGCCGCAAACAGTGCGCAGGACAGGACCGACGCCATGCCCAGACCGCCTGGCATCCAGTCGGTCGCGGCGCGGACCATGGCGATCAGGTCACGGGCAATCGAGCCGCGCGACATCAGCTTTCCCGCAATGATATACATGGGAATGGCCAGCAGAACCTTATTGTCCATCGACGACCACAGGTCCTCGATAACATAAAGAACGTCTCCCCCGGCCCAGACCAGCTGGATATAGGCCGTGACGATCAGCAGGATCAGCACAACGTTCTGGCGCAGTGCCAGCATCGCGATGACGATCCCCAGAAGAATGATGCCGTCCATGTCAGATCTTCCTCAGTTCGGTTTTCACCATCGGGTCCCAGGCAAACACCAGATGTTTCAAAGCCGAGGACGCCAGCGCGTATGGCACAATGATTTGAACCGGCCAGAGCAAGATGTTGACCACCGGGACACGGTCGGCGAATTCCTTCGATTCCATGACGAACTCGACCGCGAAATAGGCGAAGACGAGCAGCAAAATCCCCGAAATCAGATCACCCAGCCGGTCGACAAAGGCGAATTTCAGGATGCCGTCGGCAAACTCGGGTCGGAAATGGGCGCCGCGCCCGGTGGCAAGGGTCAGACCGACCATTGCCGCCAGAATGCTGCACAGAACCGCAGTTTGCTGCGCGCCCCACAGAGCTTGCGATAGCAACTCGCGCGCGATCACATCCGCCAGCAGAAGCAGGGTTGTGGCAGCATATGCTGAAGCTGCCACAATGGCTTCGATCCTCATCAGAAACCGAAGTAGACCCATTGGATTAAGACCCGCAGGCTTGCTTGGCGGCTTCGATCTGCTCAAGGATCGAAACAGCTTTGGGGCCTAGTTGTTCAGCCAGTTCCTCGCGCAGCCCATCGGATGCGGCGCGCCAAGCAGCGGCTTCTTCGTCTGTCAGGTGTGCAACCGGAACACCTGCTCCTTCAAGTTGACCCAACAGAGCGGTTTCAGCACCCAGGATCGTGGCCGACAGGCCGGTGCCGCCCTCTGTGAAAGCCGACAGCCATTCTTTCTCTTGATCGCTCAGCTTCTTGTAGCTCCGGCCTGACACAGCAACAGTGCCGATCAAACGGGTGTGGTTGCTGACAGTGACATGAGGGGCCACTTTGTGGGTCCCGATGGCGATGCCGAACACGCCGGGTAGGAATGCCGCCTTGACGTTTCCGGTCTGCAAGGCCGGGATCGTGTCAGAGGTGCCCATCGGCACACCTACCGCGCCAAGTCTACGTGCAAACAGTTCATCCGCCGTGGTTGCAGCCACGCGGACTTTTTGACCTTCCAACGCATCAGGAGTTCTGGCCGGTTCCTGCGAGAAAACCAGGTAATTGCCAACCTCCATCCAGGTCAGCGGCTCAAGGCCCGAATCCTGCAGGCTTGGGCCCAAAATCTCGCTCAGATGATTGAAGGCGACACAGCTGCCCTGTTCCGTGCTGTCATAGAGAAATGGCGAAGACACAAGATCCAGTTCCTGTCCAATTAGGGACAATGGAATGTTGGACACCATCACCAGATCCACACGACCCTTCATACCTTGCCGCAGGATTGTCTGTTCGTCGCCCAGCTGCGCATCGCCAATGACTTCGATTTTCAGTTCGCCACCTGACATCTCGGCGATCTGATCCGCAACACCCTGCGCCCATTGGCCCCAAGGCGATGACAGTGGCGCAACGGTTCCAAGTTTCAATACTGTTTCTGCCTGAGAGGCGGTACTGGTCAGGCCGGCTGCCAGTGCAATTCCGGCGACAAAAGATTTGAGTTTCATATTTTCCTCCTCACGTTTTGGTCGCGGCGGTTGTCTTCCACCGACACCGGGGTTTCCGCGTCAAGCCGACCCCTGCGTTTCTAATTCCGTTAATGAACGATTTGGCTTTTTCAAAAAATGTCGCGACTGGCCAGATAGTTGTCCTAAGCGGACATCTCGTTTTTTGACGCTAGGTAATATTGGGAAATGTGTGTTTCACGCTGAATTGCTTTTGCTCCAGTTCACCTGAGCAGGAATGGCCTTGTTGTGCAGCACCGGCTTTGTCCGGCCTGCATTGGATTAAGTACGTCCTAAGGTGTTCATGATTTTTGAAACGGACCTCCCTCCTGTCCCCAAGAAGGTAGTGGCATTCTTCCGTCCAAAACCGCACTCGCAGCGATTGTCATGCACTGGCTATGAGGCCTGAACTTAGGGAGACAAAACTCAGACGGATCTCCGATCCGTTTTGATGAAAGAATTGGATGTTGCAGAGCAACCTTCCGAGCTATCCCTGCAGCCCGTGTTTCTTGATTTTGTTGTAAAGCGTGCGCGTGGTCATACCCAATTCTTCGGCGGTCTGCGCGCGACGGAAACCATTTCGCGTTAGGGCCTCGGCAATCCAGTCCCGCTCGGATACCGCGGCCCGAACCGGAGTTTCCTCTCTCGGAGCTTTCGAAATCCCCGTAGTTCTTTGGCGAAGGAAGTCGATAGCCTTGAGGTCAATCGTGGACCCTCCGGATTTGCGAATTGCACGCTGGACCGCGTGCTGAAGCTCGCGCACATTCCCGGGCCAATCGTGTTCGAGCATCAACCGCAGCGCAGCGTTTGAAAACTTCGGAGGCTCGCCGCTCAATTGCCGCCCCAGATATATGGCCAGTTCAGGGATATCATCCACCCTCTCGCGCAAGGGCGGCAGGGTGATTTCGTGACCGGAGACTCGATAGTAAAGATCCTGACGAAACGCGCCCATCTCAATCAGGCCAGGGAGGTCTTGAGTGGTTGTCGAAATGATCCGCGCTTCGGCCCGCCTGAGTGTATGATCCCCAATCCTCTGCACAGACTTCTCGTCGGTGAATTTCAGGATTTTGCCCTGATGCGCAGGCTGCAAGGCGGAAATTTCGTCAAAGATGAGCGTGCCTCCAGACGCTAGCTCCAAAGCGCCACGCTGAGTGCCCGTCGTTCCCAATGCGCCGGGGGCCTTGCCCAAAAGATGCACACCGCCTTCTTCGTTGTCCAAGGCGGGGCAATC
Source organism: Ruegeria sp. BK1 (assembly GCF_056535645.1). Classification (NCBI taxonomy): domain Bacteria; kingdom Pseudomonadati; phylum Pseudomonadota; class Alphaproteobacteria; order Rhodobacterales; family Roseobacteraceae; genus Ruegeria; species Ruegeria sp. BK1. The sequence goes on from NZ_JBQFIS010000002.1 coordinate 105,015, forward strand.
CACAACAACGGGCTGACGCCGCGCTGCGGGCCCTGCCTCGTGCAATTTGAGGGCAGCGCGGCTTTTGCCGGTTCCCGTTTCGCCGATCAACAGGATCGGGATATCCTCATAGGCAAGATCATCAAGCTCTTCTCGGATCAACTGCATGGAGTAGGAAGATCCAACCAGTTCATGTTCAGTGGTTGGCGCACCGGTTTCGATCCGTGACAAGCTGGGAATGGCGGTGAACCCCTTTGTCACCTCATTCAACGTCTGTTCCACTGGCAGCCGGTCCAGCGTCGAGCCGGCCACGAAACCCTGCACACCGCAAAGTCGCGTAATCGCCAATGCTTCTTCGGGCGAAGTGATGGGTCCGCCATGGCAAAGCTTGTCCACCGAGGTGGGAACTCCTTCGAGAACGCGGTCAATTTGGGCGGCAGCTTTCTCTAACGTCAGGTGTGTGTTGACCCCGGTGCCACCGCTTGTGAATCCGATATTTACGCAGATTGCCGTCGCCCCGGCGTCGACCATTTTACGGGCTTGAGCGTTAGTCTGGACGTAAGCGAACACCCCTAACCCAATATTTGTTGCTTTCTTGACCATTGTGATTTCCCGGTCCAGCCCCAAGCCTTCCCGCTCGATCGCGGCGCCCAGACGTCCGTCGATCAAAGTTGTCGACGGGAAGTTGCAGATGCCGGAAAACCCCAGCGCTTTGGTGCGCCGCACCAGTTCCGCAATGTCGAGATTAGGATCGCTGACCGAAAACCCGGCATAGATCGGCGCGGTACACCGCCCCAGCATTTCGCGTTCGGCAAATTCAATTACCCACTCATTGGCCGCGCGGACCGGAAGGAAGCTGGTCAGGGAGGATGCCCCTTGAACCCGAAACCGTCCAGCATTTAGGGCCAGCAGGTAATCGGCCCCCGCCTTGTCCGCTGCCTTTGCGGTCAGGCCAGACCCGACCACGGCGGCGAACAGAAAGTTCTTGTCGCGCGCGCTCATGCTGCGGCCTCGTGCCGGACCAGCCCGTCCACGTTCAGTGTACCAAGGGGGACCGATCGTTCATGCCAGTCCGAGGTATAGGCATAGATAGATACTTGCGGAACCTCAGCCCGGATCGTGTCGATGATGCGCTGCAGCGACCCGAGCACCAGCGCGCCGCTTTCCGCGGTTTCCACCTCAAGCAGTCCGGGATGTAGCACCAGATTATCCAGCCCTGCCTTCAAAGCGGCGCGGGCTTGCGCGAGCGAAAGGAAGAACGCCAAAGTTTGGAACCCGGCCCGTTGGGCACGGGCCAGAAAGTCATATTCGAACTCGGGCGAGGCCGGGATGGTCGACATGGATTGCCTCAACGACCCGTCCAGCAGGATAGAAGATGGCCAGTTGGTGATGCCGCGATAGCCCAGTTCGTACAACTGAGCAAACAAAGCCGCCTGGGACCCGAACGGGTCGCTGGCCAGCAGTGCGGCCCAACCGCCCTGACAGGGGGTTTCGCGGACGGCCCTGTTATGATCCAGCCGCGGCATCACAAATGCCAGATCAGCTTGCATGGCGGTCAGGCCGTTCAGAGCAGGGCAATAGATTCGGTTATCCGAAGGGGCAGCGGTAGACTGCGTACCGGTGAGCGTGAGAGTTGTCATGGACCTATTTAGGAAAGAATTTCCCTTATTGAGAAGTAATTTCTTATATTTTCTTATATTTCCCAAAATAAAAAATGAGGATTTGGAATAAGACATTGAAAAATAACATTTAAAAATTGATCTCCAAAACCTCTCGTTTCTGTTTTTACCCCGTTTTCTGCGCCATGCTGCCCCTCAACGGGAGGAACCATGACACTATTTCTGATCGTCACCTTGAACGGGTTGACGCTAGCAGCGCTCTACTTTTTGGCGGCCAGTGGCTTCAGCCTGATCTTCGGGCTGATGCGCACTGTGAACATGGCTCATGGGGCATTGCTGCTGCTGGGCGGCTATGTCGGATACAGCATTGTCGATGTTACCGGGTCGTGGGGACTGGGTGTCATCGGCGGTGGTTTGGCCGCAGGTCTGGCCGGTGCCATCGTGCAAGCGGGGATTCTGGGTTGGATGCAGGGGGATGAGCTGCGTCAGACTCTAGCCTCGATTGCGATTTCAATCATCATGGCCGATCTGATGCTGTGGTACTGGGGCGGACTAACCTATCAAGTAGAGCTGCCTGATGCACTGGCTGGAGGGCAGCGTCTGCCGGTTCTGGGTGTGGGCTACGCCAATATCCGCTTGGCGCTGATGGGCTTTGCGCTGGTTGTGGGGATTGGACTGTGGTTCCTGATCCAGCGGACTCGTTTCGGTGCGGTGATCCGCGCAGGTGTGGATGATCAGGACATGCTGCGGGCGCTTGGCTATCCGATCAACCGCATTTTTGTTCTTGTCTTTGCTTTGGGCGGTATGTTGGCCGGAATGGCTGGGGTCGTCGCTGCCAGCGCGCTATCGATTGCACCGGGAACGGATCTGCAATTCCTGCTGTCTTCGCTGGTAGTGGTGATCGTCGGCGGTATGGGCTCGATCGGCGGGGCTGCGCTGGGAGCGCTGCTGGTCGGATTGGCCGAACAGTACGGGCTGGCCTATGCGCCCACCTACGGCGTGGTGTTCACCTTTGCGATCATGGTTCTGGTGCTGGCGGTCCGACCGCAGGGTCTGCTGGGAAAGGCCGAGCTATGAAACAGGCGCTGACCCTTATCCCGCTGCTGATCCTGCCCTTCGTTTTGAACGATTTCTGGCTGACACAAGTTGCCACACGATCACTGATCCTGGGCATCATGGCGCTAAGCCTGAGCTTTCTGGCCACCTATTTGGGCGTCGTGTCCTTTGCGCAGGCCACCATGGCCGGGATCGCGGGTTATACCATCGCCTTTTTCGGACCGAACAGCGTGGGGATCGGCGTGCAGTTACCGTTCTGGGTCTCGATCCCGCTGGCGCTGCTGCTGGCCGTGGTGTCCGGGGGTCTGATCGGCCTTATCGCTCGTCGGTCACGGGGTATCTATGCCATCATGATCACGCTGGCGATTGGGGTCGCGTTCTTCTACTTTACCCGCCAGAACTATACGCTTTTCAATGGCTGGACCGGCTTCTCCGGCGTCCGCGCGCCGCAGATTGCTGGCCTCAGTCTGCGCGATCCGCTGCCCTTGTACTTATTGTCTCTGGGCGTCGCTGCGCTGGCGCTTGCACTGGTCAGCGGCTTTGTCCGTTCGCCGCTGGGCCTGACCATTCAAGCGGTGCGTGACGCGCCGGGACGGGTGCTGGCGCTGGGGATTTCCGTTACCACACCCATCGTTGCGGCTTTTGCCTTCTCGGGCCTGCTGGCCGGAGCAGGGGGCATCCTGAACGTCTGGTATCAGGAACGCATCTCATCCTTTTCAGTCGGCCTTGGGCCCATAATCGACATCCTCATCATCTCGGTCATCGGCGGCTTGCGCCATCCAGGCGGGGCGTTTGTGGGGGCGGTGGTCTTTGTCCTGCTGGACACCTTTGCCGTCGACCTGATCGACCGCGAGCGGTTCAACACACTGATCGGCGTCGTGCTGCTGCTCATCGTGATCGTAGCCCCCGGTGGGCTTCAACAACTGGCAAGCGACTGGATGGCGCGGCTGCGCCGTCCCGAGGCTCCAAAGAAATCAACTGTCTGAGCAAACTCATAGGGAGGAACCTGAAAAATGAATAAGCTCAAAATGGCTGCATCCGCGCTGGCGCTCTGCGCAATGGCGATGCCTGCATCTGCCGAAGACGTCAAGATCGGCGTGATCTCAATTCTCGAAGGCGCGTTTGCTGCTTTGGGTCAGGATGGGATCCGCGGTGCGGAACTGGCGGTGCTGGAAACCGGTGGAGAGGTCGACGGCAATAAGATCGAAGTCATCACAATGTCGTCCGACGCCAGCCCCGACAGTGCTGTGAACGCAGCCCGCAAACTGATCGAGCAGGACGGCGTGGATATCATCGTTGGCCCGCTGTCGGGGTCCGAGGGTCTGGCCCTGCGCGATCTGTCGAAATCCTATCCCGGCGTGACCTTCCTGAACGGATCGTCGGCGGCACAGGATACAACCCTGCGCGACAGCTCTGACAACTTCTACCGCTTTGGCGGCGACGGGGCTCAATGGATGGTGGGCGTGGGCGACTATGCCTTTAACGACATGGGCTACAAATCCGTGGCTGTGATCGCCGAGGATTACTCTTTCCCCTACACGCAGGTTCTGGGCTTCATGACCGAGTTCTGTGAAGCAGGCGGCAAGGTGCCCGAGAAGTTCTGGACGCCGATTGGCAACAAGGATTACTCCTCGGTCGTCTATTCGATCCCGCAGGATGTTGATGCGCTGTTCGTGGCGCTGGGTGGCGCGGATGCGGTCAACTTCCTGACGCAATACAGCCAGGCGGGCGGCGACAAGCCGATCATCGGCGGCTCGATCACCATCGACCAGTCCATTCTGGACAGCAAAGGCCCGTTCAAAAAGCTGCTGGTGGGTGCGCCTGCGGGCACCCCGACCGTTGGTGATTATGACGGCGACGAATGGAAAGCCTTTACCGCCAGCTACACCGAAGCCTTCCCCGATGGCTTCTCGGCCCCCTCGATCTTTGCGCATCACTATTACATGAGCGCAAAGGCTGCGATGCTGGCGCTGGATGAGGTTGATGGCGACTTGTCCGACAATCAGGCGGCCTTCCGCGCGGCGCTGAACGATCTGACTTTCACCACCCCCACCGGCGGCACCATGCGGCTGGATAAGAACCGCAATGGCGTGATCGACAACTTTGTCACCGAGGTCTACGAGCGTGAGGATGGCACGCTTGGCAACCGCGTGGTCAAGGTTGTGCGCGATGTGGATCAGCTGCTGGGACAGGACGAAGAGGTATTTCTGGCCTCGGGTCCGGTCAGCCGGGACAACCCCTCGTGCCCGTAACCCCCTCGCATAACACCGCCAATGCCCTGGAGGTCCGGGGCATTGGCAAACGCTTTGGCGGGTTCTGGGCGATGCAGGATATCGACCTGATCGTCCGCCCCGGCGAGCGGCGCGCGATCCTTGGGCCGAACGGGGCGGGCAAGACCAGCCTGTTCAACGTGCTGACCGGGGATACCAGTGCCACGACCGGCCAGATCACCCTGTTTGGCGACAGCGTGACGCGCGAGCCGATCAACAAGAGAATTCAACTTGGGCTGCGGCGCACCTATCAGCACGCCCATCTGTTCAACGGCCTGACCGTGCGTGACACGCTGTTTCTGGCCGTGGCCGGGCTGCGGGGCAGTTGGCGGCAGGTATTGCCCCTGCGCGCCACTGACGCACGGCTTGCCGAGGCCGAACGTTTGGCCGAGATCGCAGGCGTGGCGGATGTGCTGGACCGCGAGACCTCGGAACTGAGCCACGGTCAGCGGCGACAGCTTGAGATTGGGATCGCGCTGGCCGAAAACCCGAAGATTTTGCTGCTGGACGAACCGGCGGCGGGGTTGTCGCCAGCCGAGCGGCCCAAGCTGAGCGCCTTGCTGATGTCACTGCCCAAGGATGTGACCGTGGTGCTGATCGAACACGATATGGATATCGCGCTGCAGACTTCGGAGAGTGTCTCGGTTCTCTATAACGGGCAGATGTTGGCCGAAGGGTCGCCCGACGACATCATGCGCAACGAGGATGTGCATCGCGTCTATATCGGAGGCGCCCATGGCCACTGATCTGCTGGAAATCCGCGGGCTGGACCTGCGCTATGGCTCAAGCCACGTCTTGCATGGCGTCGGCCTGAACGTCTCGGACCGCCCTTTGGGCATCCTCGGGCGCAACGGGATGGGCAAGACCAGCCTGTGCAATGCAATCATGGGTCTGCATCCGCATTCGGCCGGGGAAATCCGGTTCGATGGGGTGGATATGACCGGTCTGCCGCCCGAAAAACGTGCGCAGATGGGGATCGGCTTTGTGCCGCAGGGGCGGCGCGTCTTCCGGTCTCTGACGGTCGAGGAACATCTGCGGATCGTCGAACGCAAGGGCGTTGCGTGGTCGATTGAACGGGTTTACCAGACGTTCCCGCGCCTGAAAGAACGCCGCCGCAATCTGGGCGACCGTCTATCTGGGGGCGAACAGCAGATGCTGGCGATCGGCCGTGCGCTGCTGCTGAACCCGCGCCTGATGGTGCTGGATGAGCCGACCGAGGGGCTGGCCCCCGCCATCGTCTCGGACGTGATTGATCTGATCGAGTTGATCGCAGGCGAAGGCATTGCGGTGTTGCTGGTCGAACAGAACATGCACGCGGCTTTGGCCGCCGTGCAGGATGTGGCCATCATGGTTGGCGGAGAAGTGGTCGAGCGGATGACGGCGCAAGCGCTGGAAAGCGACCCGGCGATGCAGAAACGCCATCTGGGGCTGGAACCCGGGCAGTCGGGTTAAGGGAGGGAAGGATGACAAAAAGAGCTTACGTGATCGGCACCGCCGACACCAAGGGGCCAGAACTGCGTTATGTGCGTGACCTGATCGACGCGGCGGGGATGGAAACCGTACTGGTCAATGTCGGCACCAAAGGCGGCGAGACCGGCGTGGATGTGACCGCCGCCAGTGTCGCCGCCTGCCATCCCGACGGGCCGGCGGCGGTGTTCGTGAATGATCGCGGGCAGGCCGTGACCGAGATGTCGCGGGCATTGACCGCCTTTGTCCTGGGCCGCGACGATCTGGGCGGCATCATCGGGCTGGGCGGCTCGGGCGGCTCGGGGATCATTGCTCCGGCCATGCAGGCTTTGCCGATTGGGGTACCCAAGGTGCTGGTTTCCACCCTCGCGTCGGGTGACGTCTCGGCCTATGTTGGTGCATCGGATGTGAACATGTTCCATCCTGTAACAGATGTATCGGGGTTGAACCGCGTCTCGCGCCGATTGCTGGGCAATGCGGCGCACGCGCTGGCAGGGATGATGGCGAATGAAGTCCCCGAAAACACCGATGATCGCCCCGCGTTGGTTCTGTCGATGTTCGGTGTCACCACCCCCGCCGTCCAGGCCATCACCGAAGGACTGGCCGATGACTACGACTGCCTGGTCTTTCATGCCACCGGCAGCGGGGGCCGGTCGATGGAGCAACTGGTCGATCAGGGTGACGTTGCCGGGGTGCTGGACATCACCACCACCGAAATCTGCGACCTGATCGTGGGTGGGATGCTCAGTGCAGGTGAAGACCGGCTCGACAGCATTGCCCGCAGCAAACTCCCTTATGTTGGCTCGTGCGGCGCGTTGGATATGGCGAATTTCTGGGCACCCGATACGGTGCCCGCACAGTTCAAAGGGCGCAATTTCTATCACCACAACGCGCAGGTCACGCTGATGCGGTCCACAGCGGAAGAATGCGCACAGATAGGCGTGTGGATCGGCAACAAGCTGAACGCTTGTGACGGCCCGGTGCGCTTCCTGCTGCCCCTGCGGGGCGTCTCGGCGCTGGATATCGAAGGTGGAGCCTTCCACGACCCGGCAGCCAATGACGCACTGTTTCAGGCTCTGCGCGATACGGTGGCACAGACCCCCGACCGACAACTGATCGAGTTGGACATGCACATCAACGATCCCGACTTTGCCGAGGCGGCGATCGCCAATTTCAAAGAAATCTACACCAAGAAGGATACCTGATATGGCAGTCACGGGACGCGCAGACATCCTCAGCCGCTTGCGGGCAAAGATAGCCGCTGGCCAAGTCATCATAGGTGGCGGTGCAGGCACCGGCCTGTCCGCCAAATGCGAAGAGGCCGGCGGCATCGACCTGATCGTCATCTACAACTCGGGTCGCTATCGCATGGCCGGGCGCGGATCTCTGGCGGGCTACATGTCTTACGGCAACGCGAATGAGATCGTTGTCGATATGGGGCGCGAAGTTCTGCCGGTCGTCAAGGACACCCCTGTTCTGGCAGGGGTAAACGCCACCGACCCATTCTGTCTAATGGACAAGTTTCTGGATGATTTGGGGGCAATGGGTTTCGCAGGTGTGCAGAATTTTCCCACGGTGGGCATCATCGACGGCCGCTTCCGGCGCGAACTTGAGGCCACCGGCATGTCCTATGACATGGAGGTCGAAATGATCGCCAAGGCCCATGAGCGCAACCTTCTGACCACGCCATACGTTTTCAGTTCTGACAACGCTGCCGAAATGGCGAAGGCGGGCGCGGATGTCATCGTCGCACATTTCGGTCTGACCACGGGCGGAACCATCGGGGCCGGGGACAGCGCACCGGATATAGCCGAATGCGCGCGGCTTTACGACGAATGGGCCGCAGCAGCGCGCACTTATCGCGACGACCTGATCTTTATCTGCCATGGCGGCCCATTAGCAGAACCCGAGGATGCACAGAAGTTCCTGGACCTCTGCCCGGACTGTCATGGCTTTTACGGAGCATCATCGATGGAGCGTCTGCCCACCGAACGGGCGATTACAGCTCAGACTGCAGAATTCGGAAAGCTGCGGCGGGGGGTTGAACGCTCTAAAGGGGTCGCATGACGACAAGACACCAACTTGCAGAACTAGTGCGCAATCAAAACACGACCGGAGAATAGGGATGATCGGAAAATTCATGCTTTCGGCGGATACGCCGCAGGAAACGCTTGATTGGGGTAAGTTGAAGTGGATGAGCAGTCCGCCCGCTACAGGCGCCGGACAGCTTACGGTGATTGAAGTCAGCCTGGCTCCGGGCCACGGCCACAATTTTCACAAACACCCCGATCAGGAGGAAGTTATCTACTGCGTCGCGGGTGAGGTCGAACAGTGGCTTGGCAAGGAAAAGCGGGTGATGGGACCAGGGGACTCGGTCTTTATTGGCGCGGATGTGGTCCACGCCACGTTTAACATTGGCGATCACGAAGCGACTCTTCTGGCAATTCTGGGACCATGTGTCGGAGATATGGGGTACGAGATCGAAGATGTCGCGGACAAGGTGCCTTGGAACGGTCTGCGTTAGATTGCAGAAAAAGCGCCTAGGATTTTCGCACAAGAGTTCAGCCTTATCACTTCTGGACTTGGTGAGCAGGTCCAGAAGCTGGGTGGTGAAGGCCCACAATGCGAGATCATGTTTGGCTGCGTTAGCGGCTGGCACCTGTCGCGAAGCGGTACGACGTTTTCCTCACAGCAACTGCCCTCGACGCTTTGATCGTCTGTTGACTGTAAGCCATGAGCCTAGCGTCGTTCCTGCCCGGTCCCAAGCACCTTGACCTCCAGCCAGTGGAAGGCAACTGCGATCAGGCCAGCGACCAGAATGTAGAATACCGCCAGCAACAGCAGTGGTTCATAGATGATGAACGTGTCCGAACGCACCCGCGATGAAACTGCATAAATGTCGACAACAGTGATGGTCGCCACCAGAGGTGTCGCCTTCATCTGCAAGATGGTTTCGCCGCCCAAAGTCGGCAACACATTGCGGATTGCCTGTGGCAACCAGATGCGGCGGAACATCGTCAGTCTGGGCATGCCGAACGACTTGGCGGCCTCTAGCTGCCCCTTGGCAACACCTTTGAAGGCCCCGCGCATAACCTCGCCCTCGTAGCCTGCATAGGACAGGGTCAACGCCAAAACCGCATAGGGCCAGGCCTGCCGCAGATACGGCCAGAGTTCAGACGAGCGTATCCACGGGAACTGAGGGAACAGTGACCCGAGACCGTAGTACAAAAGCCAAAGTTGAAGCAGCAAGGGCGTGCCGCGAATGATGGTGCAAAACGCTTTGGCCGGGGCAGCAAGATACCAAGGTCCAACAGCCTGCGCCAACCCAAGAGGAACCGCAAGACAGAACCCAAGTACGACCGTGACGACCAGCAGCCAAATTGTCGTCCAAATACCTTGCAAGGCCAGCGGAGCGTATTTCGGCAGCCAGTCCCATTGCAGCGAGACGGCACACCAGATGACGATCCCTGCGAAAATCAGCATCATTACGACGCGATGCGGTTGCATCAGAGATCTAAGACTGATCATTTACTACCCCCTGTCAGAGAGGGCTGGCCACGGCGGGCCCACTTTTCAATCCGGCCGAAAATGACGCCCGAGCACAGGGTGACCATGAGGTACAGAAACCCGGCAGACAAGAAGAAGGTAAAATAGGCGCGGGTGCTGCTGGCGGCTTGTCGGGTTTCAAGGGTCAGTTCGTTGAAGCCAACGACTGCAAGCAGCGCGGTGTCCTTGGTGGCGATCAGCCATAGATTGGCCAGACCGGGCACGGCAAAGCTCATCATTGCTGGTATCGTTACGCGGCGCATGGTCATAAAGGCTGGCATGCCATAGGACTTGGCAGCTTCGATCTGGCCGGGCGGTACGGCCTGAATGGCCCCGCGCAGAATTTCGGTGGCATAAGCCCCCTGAACAACGCCCAGCACCCAGATGCCAGCGGCCACTCCGTTGATCTCGACCCGTCCGCCACCTATGGCTGCGGATATCTTGTTAATAATATCCGACCCTACATAATACAGGATCAGGATCAGGACCAATTCCGGCACAGCCCGGATAACGGTCGTGTAAATGGCAAGAAGATCGCGTGTGACCTTCCCGCCGTATAGTTTGCCATAAGCTCCGAACAGTCCGATCACTAGGCCGAGCGCATAAGCACCAAAGGCGATTTGCAATGAATTGGACAAACCGCGCAGCAGATTGCCACCCCATCCTGGAGGCGAGAGCGACAGCAGCTCTGCGCTCTGCGCCAAACCTAGCGATTCCAGTAGTCCGGTCACGTTAATGGCTTAGTAGATGCTGGCAGAGAAGTAGTTCGAGGTGATCTTTTCATGTGTTCCATCCGCCAGGATGGCAGCGATACCCCTGTTCAACGCCTCTCGCAGATCATCTTGCCCTTTGCGGACACCGGCCCCAACGCCGCGCCCCAGAATGGCAGGATCATCTTTAACGGCCCCTTTGATTTCACAGCAGGCACCAGCGTCGGAATTCACAAAGTCCGCCATTGCGATGCTGTCGGCCTGTGTGGCGTCGATCCGGCCCGCAAACAGGTCCTGATTGGCTTCGTCCTGAGTTTGATAGACGCGCAGTTCCGCATCTTTGAAGTATTCTTGTGCATAGGCCTGGTGGATGGTCGAAGCCTGCACGCCAACAACTTTGCCCGCTAAGGATTCCGGAGTTGCATCGATATCGATCGACTTATCTGCGACGATGACCGCAGGAGTGTTGTAGTAAGGATCGCTGAAATCAATGGTTTTCAGACGTTCCTCGGTGATCGACATCGAGGCCATGATGGCGTCGATCTGCTGACCCGTCAGCGACGGGATGATACCGTCCCACGCAACTGGAGTGATGACGCAATCAAGTTCGGCCGCCGCGCAAACAGCGTTGATCACGTCGATCTCCCAGCCGACCCAGGTGCCGGAACTGTCAAGCGACGCGAATGGCGGATAGGGTTCGGCTGCGATACCAATCTTGACCTCTTCGGCACTGGCGACGCCAGCTGAAAGAAGTGCAGCAGCAAGGCTGGATGCAAAAATTTTACTGATTTTCATTATGTTACTCCCTGTTGGCTTTGTTTTGTTGGACTATGCGACCGAACTTAGAAACTGCTTCAATCGTTCAGACTTGGGGTTACCGAAAACCTCGGCAGGTGGTCCCTGCTCTTCAATTCGGCCTTGATACAGATAGACGACGTGATTGGCGACTTCGCGCGCGAACTTCATCTCATGGGTCACCAGCAGCATCGTCCGCCCTTCGGACGCAAGATCGCGGATCACGGTCAGCACTTCACCGACCAGTTCAGGATCCAGCGCCGAGGTCGGCTCGTCAAACAACATGACCGAAGGATCTACGGCCAGCGCTCGCGCAATTGCCGCGCGCTGCTGCTGTCCGCCGGATAGATATGCAGGGTAAGTGTCGGCCCGGTCGCCCAGCCCCACGCGCTCTAGCAACTCATGCGCACGCGCGATGGCCTGAGCTTTGGGAACCTTGAGTACGTGCACCGGCACTTCGATCACGTTCTCCAGAAGCGTACGATGGGTCCACAAATTGAACTGCTGGAAAACCATCGCCAGCCGGGTGCGTATACGCTCGATCTGTCGACGATTGGATGGGCTGCCATCGTCGTGCATCTCGACCTGCTCGCCACCTATCGTGATCTTGCCCGAACTCGGAGTTTCCAGAAAGTTGATGCAACGCAACATTGTCGACTTGCCAGAGCCCGACCCCCCGATGATTGCGACGACATCGCCTTTATGCGCCGTCAAGGACACGCCTTTCAAAACCTCTAGCGGGCCGAAGGACTTGTGTAGGTCTTCAACCTTAATCGCTTCGTCATTCTCTGTCGTATGATTTACGGGTGTAGCGGCTTTGGCTGCGTCCATATCCAGGCATCTTCTGATTTCAGCTTGCAGTAAGCCCCGAATCTCGTGATTATGCAAGTGTATAATAACTTCATGTCATGGATATGCCCGCGGTGCAGGACAATAGCCGAAAATTTACGCGTGAGTCCGCCGAGCATCGGCGCGAGGCATTGATTTTGGCAACTCTGGACCTGATCGCCGAGATGGGGGTGCGTGGCGCAACTGTGCGTGAGATCGCGGCGCGTGCAAACGTGACTCAAGGTTTGATCCGACACTATTTCACCTCGAAAGACGAATTGGTGCACGCGGCCTACGAGCATCATATGAATACGCTGACCGTCAAAACGGCCGCCTATACCGGGGAAGGGACGGCGGTGTCTCGGTTGTCGAACTTTGTCGATGCGTCTTTGCGGCCACCAATTGTCGATCCCAAGGTCGTCGCCCTTTGGGCCGGATTTCTGAACAAGGTCCAGACGGACCCCAAAATGCAACATGTCCACCAGCGCACTTATGACTACTTCCGAGACCATCTCGAAGCGCTCATCGTCGCTGCGCTCAAGGAAACCCGGCGCGATGTGGAACCCTTCGAGGCGAAACAGTTGGCGATCGCGTGCAACGCGGTGATCGACGGCCTCTGGCTGGAAGGCGGTGCGCTTCCGGATGCGTTTGCCGAAGGCCAGTTGCCCCAGATCGGCCTAGACTCGGTCGGCGCAATTCTAGGTATCACGTTGAACAAAGAGGCAGCAGAGTCATGAGAACCTCAGCAGTAACAGCTCGGTTGGCGGGTTTGGGTGGCGCCAAATGGAGCGTACACCTGAAAGCCCGCGAACTTGTCAAAGCAGGTGCTGATATCGTCGAGATGACGATAGGTGAGCCGGATGTTCCTGTGCCCGCCTCTCTGATCGAGACTACGGTACATTCGCTGCATGCAGCGCGGACGGGATATTCCAATGGTCGTGGAGAAGAGGGCCTGTTGGATGCGTTGGCCGAGCGATACTCGCTCCGCCGGGGACGCAGTTTTAAATCTGAAAACATCCTCTGTTTTCCCGGCACGCAAACCGCCCTTTTCGCGGTTATGGCCGGGGTTGCTGAGGCTGGCGACGAGGTTCTGGTCGGCGATCCGATGTATGCCACCTACGAAGGTGTCGTGCGCGCGTCAGGAGCAGACATGGTGCCCGTTCCCTTGCGACCCGAGCATGGATTTCGCCTTCAGGCTGAAGACATCGCCAAACGGATCACGCCGCGCAGCCGTGCGATCTTGCTGACGACGCCGCACAACCCAACCGGTGCGATCCTGACTGCGCAAGAAATTGCGGAGATCGGGCAATTGGCAATCGCGCATGATTTGTGGATCATAACGGACGAGGTTTACGAAGACCTGGTCTTTGAAGGGTCACAATTTGTCTCGCCCCTTGCGTATACGGAATTTGCGGATCGCGTCATCGGAGTTTCATCCATTTCGAAGTCACACGCTGCGCCCGGCTTCCGCAGTGGCTGGTGTGTCGGTCCATCCGACTTCTGCGAGGCACTGCTGCCTTATTCTGAAACCTTGCTGTTCGGAAATCAGCCCTTCATCGCGGATATGACCGAGAAAGCGATCCGTGACGGGTCAGAGGTTGCCTCTGGCATGGCCAAACGGTTCGCGGGCCGGGCCAGTTTGCTGGCGGATCGCTTGGGGGCCGACACTGAACTTGTTGTGCACCGTCCCGAGGCTGGGATGTTCGCACTCATTGATGTTGCGAACACCGGTCTTGATGGTGAGGCCTACGCATGGCGCTTGTTGCAAGCCGGAGTTGCTGTCATGCCGGGCTCGGCCTTCGGCGACAGCCTGAAGAACTGGGTGCGTGTGGCATTGACGATCAGTGACGATGATTTCGCCACTGCCATCACCCGCATTGTTGATCATGCCAACAACATACCGCGTGAGGTCGCATGAGCGCTCTGACAGTTGGGGAAGCTTTGGTCGCAGAGCTTCGGCGCCGAGAAGTGGCCTGTGTGTTCGGTATTCCGGGTGTCCATACCATCGAGCTGTACCGCGGTCTTGCGGCATCGGGTATTCGACATGTCACCCCTCGGCACGAACAGGGCGCAGGGTTTATGGCGGATGGCTATGCACGTGTATCGGGTAAGCCGGGCGTAGCTTTTGTGATAACTGGGCCGGGTTTGACGAATACGCTGACCCCTATGGCCCAGGCACGGTCGGATTCAGTGCCCTTGTTGGTGGTGTCCGGTGTTAACCCGACGGCATCGCTTGGAAAGGGCATGGGGCATTTGCACGAGCTGCCCGATCAACTGAAACTTGCGCAAACAGTCGCGTTGCTATCTGAACAGGTTTCTGACGCCGATCAGCTTGACCCGGTCGTAGACCGCGCCTTTCAGCGCTTGACCACCGAGCGGCCCGGGCCTGTGCATATCGAGGTTCCCTTGGATGTGGCTGCCCATCCCTATGTCGCGGCGCCCATTGCCCTTTCCCACACCGAGTGTCAGGCAGGTACTGATCTGATCAGTGAGGCTGCAAGCCGACTGGCCGAGGCTGGGCGCGTCGTAATTGTCGCCGGTGGTGGTGCAAAGCGCGCAGAGGGTGCTTTGCAAGCGTTGGCCGAAGCGCTTGACGCGCCGGTTGTGCAAACCGTCAACGCCCGAGGCCTCATGCATGATCATCCATTGACTGTGCCTGCCAGCCCCAGCTTGCCGGCCGTGCGCTACTTGATTGAAGACGCAGATTGCGTGCTGGCATTGGGAACCGAACTTGGCCCCACCGATTTCGACATGTATGCAACCGGCCAGATGGCAGAGATGCACGGTCTGATCCGGGTGGACCGATGCCGTGATCAGCTGGCCCGCCATACAGCCAAGGTTGCGATTCACGGAGATGTCGAACTGGTCGCACCTGTGCTGGCCGCGTCATTGCCAAAAACGGCAAAAAAGGGCGAAGGTGAAATGCGGGCCAAGCTTGTACGCACCGCTGCGTTGGACGAAATTGGCCCGGACTATCGCGAAATAGTTGATATTCTCAATGCGATCCGCGATGCGGTGCCCAATGCGCTTGTGATCGGGGACTCAACCCAACCGATTTATGCGGGTAACCTGTACTATGACCACGACCGTGCGGGTGGCTGGTTCAATGCTGCAACCGGATATGGTGCGCTTGGCTACGGAATTCCTGCGGCGGTCGGAGCTGCAATCGCCGCCCCTTCCACCCCTGTGGTGTGTATTGTCGGGGATGGTGGCGCCCAGTTTTCCCTTCCTGAAATCATGGCCGCCGTCGACGAAAACCTGCCTGTCATCTTCGTGATTTGGAACAATAGCGGGTACGGAGAAATTGCAACGTCGATGAGGGACGTCGGTGTAACAGTGATCGGTTGTAATCCTACGCCTCCCGATTTTGCGGCAACCGCAAAGTCTTTTGGCATTCCGTATTTTGAAGCTCGTGCGGAACCACAGGTGGTCGCGCGAAAGTTACGCGACGCTGTCGCCGTGAAAGGACCGTCCATGATCGAAATCACTGCCGCAAAACTTGCACCCACGAAAGACTGACCCATGACAGACCCCACTTTCGAGTTTTCACGCGCCATCACCCGTCGCCCTGCATCCACAATCGCAAACGGGCTGCGCGCTGAGGATGTCGGCGATCCAGATCTTGATGGGATGTTGGCAGCGCATCAGGCATATGTAGCCACCCTAAAGAGCACGGGTGCAGAGGTGATCGAGCTTGGTCCGCTCGATACCTTTCCAGACGCACAATTTGTCGAAGACACTGCTCTTTGCCTCCCTCAAGGCGTGGTTCTGATGCGGCCTGGTGCGCCATCGCGCATGGGCGAAGTCGCCGAAATGGCTCCGACCCTTCATGACTGCTACGATACGGTTCGTGCGATCGAAGGCCCTGGTCATATCGAAGGCGGTGATATTATTGTAACCGGTCGGGAAATTCTGGTGGGCCGATCAGATCGTACCGACGCGGAAGGTGTCGCTGAACTGGCAAGGATAACTTCTGATTGGGGACACAAGCTGCGGGAAGTCTTCACGCCCAAAGGTGTGCTGCACTTCAAAACAGATTGTTCGCTGATGGATGCCGAGACCATCCTGTCCACCCACCGACTGGACGCATCAGGCTGTTTTGACGGCTACCGTGTGTTACATGTCGCCGAAGGAGAAGAAGCCGCTGCCAATGCCATCCGTTTCAACAATCTGGTGCTGATGGCCGCGGGCTTCCCTCGAACGGCCGATATGCTGGACCGCGCAGGCTATGAAGTTGTCGAGATAGACAATACCGATTGTGCCAAGTTGGACGGTGGTATGTCATGCCTGTCTCTAAGGCTTCCCTAGAGGTATCGCCAAGTAGTTCTGTCGCAAACTCTGGCCTATATGTATTGGGCATGCGTCTAAAGTAACGTCTGTCGACCCAGAAGATGCGTTGCGAATTTGTGTCTAAGCCGACCGGCCATATCCCTGCGGCATCTTCCGGCGGGGGGTAAACCGGCAAGCCATCTGAATCGGGCCCGGCGGTGTTCCGCCCTAGGTTCGGTGAGAGGATGCCGCCGTCGCGCCGGACCTTCTCCAAAACGTGCCAAGAAAAGAAGCTTTGGTAGAAAGGTTGCGATCGTGGGCAAGAATCATATGACGACGACTGCAAAGATCTGGATCAGAATGAAGGGCATGACTTGGATTAATAGTGCGCCGATTACCAAGGTTCGAGCCATTGCCAAGCCAGGTTATCAGCTCGTGGCCCGCGCCAACTGACGGAACAGTTCGCACGAGTTGAAGCCACACAACGGGCATCCGAATTGAGCAGATCCACATTGGATTTGTTGAAGCGTTAGTCGGGCGTTGCGCCGATTGAAATGATCTGCGTGCACAATGTGGTGGCCGCAGCAAGTGACCGAGCCGTGGTCTGGGCCATGGTCGGCAGGATCATCCATTCCAATGCCCACGCGCTGCCGGATCGTTCCTGTTCATGCACCATAGCATGGTGCATCCCGGACACCTGTACGGCGTTGAACCGCGCCAGTGTCACCAGCAGTTCAGCCAGAATGGGGTTCTGTTTATGTGGCATGGCCGAGGATGTTCCTCCACCGGACAGCCTGATCTCGTCCACGCCTTGTTGGGCCATCAGGCAGATATCCTGCCCCATCTTTCCCAGTGACCCCGAGATGCGCGACAGCAGATCGGCATACGCCACCAGTCTGTCGCGGGTGGTGTGCCAGCTTTGATCTTCCACATGCAGCCCAATTGCATCGGCGATATGCTTCGCCAAATCGTGCAGCGAGGGCCCGATCGTCTGACCATCGCCAACAGGTCCGGCCAGTTGCACGCATTCCACGCGCGGCCGCAGGTCGGATAGGTTTTGGTGATAGCTGCGCAGCGGATCGCGCCAGGTTTCGATCCGGTGGCCGACCGAGACAGGCAGGGCAACCTGCATCCGCGTGCGTCCCATAATTTGGCGTCCACCAAATTTTTCACTGAGATCGCCCAGCACGTCCGACAACTGTGACAGGCGCGCTTGCAACAGATTCGTGGTCTCACGCAAGGTCAACGCCAAGGCCGTGTCCATCACGTCTTGCGAGGTCGTTCCAGTGTGAATGGCTGGTGCCAGTGGTCCTGCATCCGATCTAAGGGCCTGAACCAGTGCTGGTGCAGGCAGCCCGTCCGCGATGGTGCCCGCGCGCAAAGTATCCATACCGGGCGCGGATTGTTCAATCCATGCGGCAGCAGCGTCCGCTTGGTCGGCGGGGATTTTACCGATTGCACCCAAGCCGCGTGAATAGGCAGCCTCGAAGGCCAGCATATGGGTGAGCGACCGTTCTGCAGACCAGATGCCCTGCGCCTCGGCGTCGCCGAACAGGCCGGAAAACCAGGGGTGCGAGAACAGATCGGTCATCGTCGTTGTCCTTATCTTGGGTCGTCCGGACTGGCGTCAGGCCGCAGCCGAGCGCAGACCCAGAATGGCGCGCGCCTGGTCTACACTCGCAACCGGGCGTTCATGGGCATGGCACAGATCGACGGCCCGCTGCACCAGCGCTGCATTGGACGGGGCCAGCGTGTCGCGATCCAGACGCACGTTGTCCTCTAGCCCCGTGCGCACATGCCCGCCCGCCGCGATGGACCATTCGTTCAGCTTGATCTGCCCAGCCCCGATCCCGGCGGCGCACCACGGGACGTCTCCGAACAGGCGGTGCACGGTATTGACGTAGAAGTCGAATACATCTCGATCCACGGGCATCGCATTACGGACCCCCATGACGAATTGGATATAGGGCGTATCGGGCAATTGCCCCTCGCGGTGCATCCGGGCCGCTTGCAGTATATGTGACAAGTCAAAAGCCTCGATCTCGGGTTTGACGCCGTAGGTTGCCATCTCGCTGGCCAGCCAGTTCACCAGATCGGGCGGGTTTTCATAAACGCGCGTCGGAAAGTTGTTCGATCCCACCGAAAGCGAGGCCATATCCGGGGACAGCGGCAACATACCCCCGCGCGCTTTGCCCGCGCCGGACCGCCCCCCGGTTGAAAGCTGCACAATCATGCCGGGGCAGTGCGTTTCGATCCCCTCCTTCAGCGCTGCGAACAGGTCGGGGTCCGAGGTGGGTTTGCCCTCGGCGTCGCGCACATGGCAATGAGCGATGGAGGCTCCGGCCTCGAACGCTTCGTGCGTGCTTTCGATCTGTTCCGATACGCTGATGGGAACGGCCGGGTTATCGGCCTTGGTGGGCACCGATCCTGTGATCGCCACACAGATGATGCAGGGGGTTTGAGAGACAGGATCAGACATCGAAAAACACTGTTTCTGAGGGGCCTTGTAATTGAATATCGAACCGGTAGCCGCCTTCCACCCGTTCCGCGATAAGAGTTTGCCTGCGCACGGGCTGCTCAATCAGGTTCAGCACCGGATCCGACGCATTTGCCGCCATTTCATCGGGGAAATAAAGCCGGGAGTTGAGGCCTACGTTGATCCCACGTGCAACGAGCCACAGGTTAATATGTGGGGCCATCACCGCGCCGGATTGGTCTGTCACGGGGCCCGGTTTGATCGTGTCGAACACCCATTCGCCCGTGTCGAAATCCGGTATCACACGGCCCCAGCCACGAAAGCCCGGATCAACAGTACCCAGACTGGGATAAACGCCATTTGCATCCGCCTGCCATGTTTCAATCAGTACATCCTTGACCGGCGCGCCGGTTCCGTCGCGCACCACACCGCGCACAGTGATCTTCGTCCCTGACGCATCTGGCCCCGCGATGTCACGGCCCAACTCGTGCCGGTAGATATCGAACCCGGCGTCTCCGGGGGCCAGCCCGATATGCACATAGGGCCCCGCAGTCTGTGAGGGCGTTTCCTTGAGATAGTCCAGCTTTTGCACCATGGTCAGTTCCCCTCGGGCCGGTTTTCAAAATAGGTCGACCGCAGCCCGCGCAGCACGATGTCGAATTTATAGGCAAGACAGTCGAAGGGAACGGAGGCGTTGATATCCAGCGCGGCCACCAGTTGGTCAATCGCGCGCGGGTCGGGGATCGTGTTGATGATCGGGCATTTTGCGATTAGCGAGTCGCCTTCAAAGTAAAGCTGCGTGATCAGGCGCTGCGCAAAGCTGGTTCCGAAGACTGACACGTGAATATGCGCAGGCCGCCAACTGCTGACCCAGTTGCGCCAAGGATAAGCGCCGGGTTTGACGGTGCGAAACTGGTAGTAACCCTGATCATCTGTCAGCGTTCGCCCGCAGCCGCCGAAATTCGGGTCGATGGCGGCCAGATAGGTGTCTTTCTTGTGGCGATACCGCCCGCCTGCATTTGCCTGCCAGATCTCGATCAGAGTATTGGGCACCGGGCGGGCGTTTTCATCCAGTACCCGTCCATGCAGCAGGATACGCTCGCCCACCGGATCGCCGGTTGTAGCGAAATTGCGCAGCAGGTCATTGTCCAACGGGTCGATGTCGCCATGGCCAAAGGTCGGGCCGGACAGCTCGCTTGTGGTTCCTTCCAGCGACAAAAGCGGCTGTTTCGGAGACCGTGTCACGCTGGTCTTGTAGTTGAGGTCCATGGCTTGCGGATGCCAGGCCCGGTCGCGGGGAAAAAGCTGGGTCATTCCGCCATGTCCTCCATCTCGGAAAAGGTTTGTTTGGCAAGGGCAATGGCCCGATTGGCGCAAGGAACGCCTGCATAGACGGCGGCGTGCAGGAAAGCCTGAAGGATATCGTCCTTCGAGGCCCCGGTATTGGCGCAGGCGCGCACATGCATGGGGATCTCGTCAAAGTTCCGCGTCGCGGCCAGCAGCGCCAGCGTGATCATGGAGCGTTCGCGCGGGGTGATCGTGTCATCCGCCCACAGCGTGCCCCACGCGGTTTCGGTGATCATGTCCTGAAACGGCGCGTCAAAGGCGGTTTTCCGGGCCTCGGCGCGATCCACATGGGCGTCGCCCAGAACCTTGCGGCGCACGGACATGCCGGTTGCATGGCGATCCATCACGTTCCCCTTTTCGTCGGTCATCTTCAATAGGGCAACCCTACATAGTTCTCGGCCATCGCCTTTTGCGCGGCTTCGTTGCTGCGCAGAAAGTCAATCTCGGCCCGTTGCATCTTGAGGTCAAATTCGGATTGGTCGGGAAAGCGGTGCAGAAGTGATGAAAACCACCAACTGAACCGCTCGGCCTTCCAAACCCGCGCCAGAGCGTTTTGTGAATAAGCGTCGATCCCGGCTTCAGACCCGTCGCGGAAATAGTCCTTCAAACCTTGAAAAAGGTAGTGCACGTCCGAGGCTGCCGTATTCAGCCCCTTGGCCCCGGTCGGGGGCACGATGTGCGCCGCATCCCCGCACAGAAACAGCCGCCCCCAGCGCATCGGCTCGGTCACGAAGGAACGCAGTGGCGCGATGGATTTTTCGATCGACGGGCCGGTTACAAGGCGATCGGCATATTCCTGTGGAATGCGGCGTTTCAGCTCGGCCCAAAAGGCGGCATCGGTCCAGTCTTCCGGGTGATCGGACAGAGAACACTGGATGTAATAGCGACTCAGCGCCTCGTTGCGCATCGAGCACAGCGCAAAGCCGCGATAGGACGAGGCATAGATCAGTTCGTGATGCACAGGCGGGGTTTCGGACAGAATGCCCAGCCAGCCAAAAGGATAGATCTTTTCGTATTCGCGCCGAACCGACAGCGGGATGGTTTGGCGGCTGACCCCGTGAAATCCGTCGCAGCCCGCGACGAATTCCGCGTCAATACGCTGATCTTGCCCATCGGCGGTGAAGGTCGCATAGGGGGCGTCGGTTTCGGCGTCATGAATGGTGACGTTTTCGGTGTTGAAGATCAGCGCGCCACCTGCGGCTTCGCGCGCGTCATAGAGGTCGCGGGTCACTTCGGTCTGGCCGTAAACCAGAACCGGGGTGCCGGTATGGTGCTGGAAGTCGACTCGGAAGCAATCCTCTTCGACCGCGATCAATGTGCCGCTATGTTCAATTGCCTCAGCGTGCAGGCGCGCGCTGACGCCTGCCTGATCCATCAGGTCGACAAAGCCCTGTTCCAGCACACCGGCGCGGATGCGTCCCAGCACATAGTCCTTTGTTCGACGTTCCAGAACGATGCTGTCGATTCCCTGCGTTGCGAGAAGCTGTGACAACAGCAAACCTGACGGCCCGCCGCCGATCACAAGAACTTGTGTCCGCATCTGATCCTCCTGTCCCCGCTGCGCAGGATTGCATTGCAGACAGGGTTTCGCAACGCATGGATGCCAGCATACCGTTGCGATTAAAGCATAAGGGGGCCATACATGACCCTATGCGATGGCCGGATACGGGCCGTGCAGGTTCAAAGGCTTTGACCTTGCGACAAAAACAGCGACAAAAAAGTTGCGATATTATGCATGTTATGCATTAAACTGCATCATGGCGCATCGCGCAGAGGAGGAGGAACCAATGAAGATCAAACGCACGCTCATCGGGGCGTTGGGGGCTTTGGCCCTTGGCATGGGAACGGCGGCAAACGCGGCCGAGTATGAATTCAACCTGCAAAGCTTCTTGCCTGCGCAGGCGACGATTCCATCGAAAATCATCGACGTCTGGGCCGACAAGATCGAAGAGGATTCGGGCGGACGCATCGAAATCACCCGCTATCCCTCGATGCAACTGGGCGGCAAGCCGCCGGAACTTCTGGATCAGGTGATCGACGGCGTGATTGACATGACCTGGAACGTCATCGGTTATACGCCGGGCCGCTTCCCGTCGACCGAAGTGTTCGAATTGCCCTTCCTGGTGAATGACGCCAAGCCCGCTTCGGCCGCGTTCTGGACCTTGCTGGAAGAAGACATCGCTGCGCGTGAGTTCTCGGACGTGAAGGTTCTGGGTGGCTGGGTCCACGGCCCCGGCATGATCCACGCTAACAAGGAGGTTCTGACGCCAGACGATTTCAACGGCATGAAAATCCGTGGCGCCTCGCGTCAGGTCAATGCCTTGCTCAGCACATTGGGCGCGACCCCGGTAGGTATGCCTGTGCCCGCGGTGCCCGAGGCGCTGTCCAAGGGTGTGATCGACGGCACGACCATTCCGTGGGAAGTGACCAAGGCGCTGAAAGTGCCGGAACTGGTGGAGAATCACACCGAATTCACCGGGCCGATGATGTATACCGTTACCTTCGTTCTTGCCATGAACAAGGACAAGTACGCCGCACTGCCGGATGATCTGAAGGCCGTCATCGACGACAACTCGGGTTTGGAATTTTCCATGTTCGCAGGCGAAGTCCAGCAGGCCTATGATGAGCCCGCACGTGAAATCGCGCTGGATCGCGGGAATAACGTGGTGACTCTGGACGCTGAACAATCCGCCGCCTGGGCCGAGGCCGCACAGCCTGTCTATGACACCTGGCTGTCCGAGATGAACGAAAAGGGCATTGACGGTCAGGCCCTGATCGATCGGGCCAAAGCGTTGATGAACGAGTACGGCAGCTAAGCCGGACCTTCCGCGCGGCGTATTCCGAACGCCGCGCGGCAATTATTCCAAAATCTGCATCGGCACCGTTGGTGGAGGGGACATGCACCAAACGATAGAAAAGCTGGCGCGCGGCATGGCATTGCTGGGCGGGGCGGTTCTGACGGCTTTGATCTTGTTGATCTGTATCTCGGTTCTGGGCCGGTCCCTCAATACATTGCTGCATGGGTGGCTCGGGCAGGTTGCGCCGGGCTTTTCCGAATGGGCGCTAGGGTTGGGCGTCGGGCCCATCAATGGCGATTTTGAGATTGTCGAGGCGGGCGTGGCCTTTGCAATCTTTGCTTTTCTGCCGCTCTGCCAGTTGAATTCGGGTCATGCGGTCGTGGATATTTTTACCTCGAAACTATCGCCTCGGGTTGACCGTATCTTGCGGATGTTGGCCGAGGTGGTCTTTGCCGCCGTTTTGGTACTGATAGCGGTGCAGTTGTTTGGGGGCATGATGGCGAAGCTACGGTTTGGCGAGAATACGTTTATCCTGCAATTCCCCGTCTGGTGGGGTTACGCCGCCAGCTTTTGCGCAGCCGTAGTGGCGGCGGTCGTTGGTCTTTATATGGCGGGCATCCGCATCCGCGAATGCGCGACAGGAAAGGAACTCCTGCCGTGAGCGATCTCGCCATCGGGTTGCTGTCCTTTCCGGCTCTGCTTTTGTTGATTTTTGCCCGGGTGCCGATTGGGTTGGCAATGTTCGTCACCGGTCTGGTCGGCATCGTGACCGTCACCGGAAACCTGAACATTCCGCTGGGTCGTTTGAAATCCGAGACCTACACGACCTTCTCAAGCTATTCGCTGTCGATTGTGCCGATGTTCCTGCTGATGGGGTATTTTGCGACACTGGGCGGGATGTCTACGGCCTTGTTTAAGGCTGCCGAGGGCTTTCTGGGTCACCGCAGGGGCGGTGTGGCCATGGCCGCGATCGGAGCTTGCGCGGGGTTCGGGGCGATCTGCGGATCGTCGCTGGCCACGGCGGCCACGATGGGGCGCGTGGCGCTGCCTGAGTTACGTCGGTATGGCTATGCCGGTGGCTTTTCTACCGCCACGCTGGCCGCAGGGGGGACGTTGGGCATTCTAATCCCGCCTTCGGTCGTGTTGGTGATCTACGCGATCCTGACCGAACAGAATATTGCCAAGCTGTTTCTGGCCGCATTTATCCCCGGCGTTCTGGCGGCTTTGGGTTATGTGATTGCCGTCTCGGTCTATGTGCGCCTTTACCCAGACAGCGCCGGAACCCGTCCCGCCGTGCCCTACCGCGAACGGTTTCGGTTGCTGCTGGACGTCTGGCCCGTGCTGGTTGTCTTTGGCGGCGTCGTCGGCGGCATCTATGCGGGGTGGTTCACGCCCACGGAAGGCGCTGCTGTAGGGGCGGCTGGAACTGGCTTGATCGCGGTTGCTAATGGGGGGCTGACATGGTCGACGCTGAAAGACAGTTTCACCACCACAGCCAAATCCACCGCGATGATCTTTTTCATCATTCTGGGCGCGGGGTTTTATAACGGGTTTCTGGCGCTGACGAATGTGCCGCAGGAACTGGCGAATTTCGTGTTGAGTCAGGGCTTCAGCCCCTGGGCAATTCTGGCGCTGATCCTGGTGTTTTATCTGATCCTGGGCTGCGTAATGGATAGCCTCAGCATGATCCTGTTGACGATTCCCATCTTTTACCCGGTCATATCTGTGCTGGATTTCGGTTTGGTTGACCTGATCGCGATGCAACATGATGCAGCCCGCGCTGCTCTGGCCGGAGCCACCGACATTGCTCCAGACATCCGGGCCGAGATCGAATCTCTGATTGCCTCGGGGGCCGAGATCAGTCGCGATTTGCAGAAAGAGATCGGTATCCGCGTCACACAAGGCATGGCGGACCGCATCGCCGAAGAGCGCACAGCCATCTGGTTCGGTATCCTCGTGCTGATCGTAGTAGAGGTCGGGTTGATAACGCCTCCGGTTGGGATGAATCTGTTTGTGATCAACACGATGGACCGTGAAACCCGCATGACCGAGACCTACAAGGCCGTGCTGTTCTTTGTCGGATCCGACATCCTGCGGGTCGTCCTTTTGGTGCTGTTCCCGGCGATCACCCTATTCCTGATCCCATTTGGCTGATCAGCGCTGATTTGTGCAAGAAAATGCACAAACGCAAAAAACACTGTTGCAAACATATCCGAGAAATGTGCATTATAACGCATATTTCAGGCGTCGGGGCGGAATTTTCCAAAAACCTCGATTCGAATGATCCCCGAACGAGGCGACCCAATGGGGGAGATGGGTCGCGCAGCAGGGTGATTGTTTTTCCGGCAAGCAGCCGCTGGCCTGTCGAGGGGAGGAGGAACCCGTGTCAGAAAACCAGAATGCATCCCTTTGGTTTGTGGATCGTCACCTGCGTGAAGGGCGCGGCGACAAAGTGGCCTTTCACGAGGCAGACGGACAGCAACGCACCTTGACTTATCGCGCCTTGGCCGAGGAAAGCGCACGGTTTGCCGGCGCGCTGGCGCGCCATGACGTGCGCCGGGAAGAGCGTGTTGCGATGGTCGTGCTGGACCAGATCGAATTTCCGATCCTGTTCTGGGGCGCGATAAAGTCCGGGGCCATTCCCGTGCCGATCAACACATTGCTATCCGCGCCGGTTTACGCCGCGACCCTGAACGATAGCCGCGCGACGGTTCTGATCGTATCGGCCGAGATGTGGGCCACGGTCGCACCTGCGATCCAAGGCAATACAAATCTGCGGCAGGTTATCGTTATAGGCGACGCGCCCGATGGCACCACCAGCCTTGAGGCGTTCATGGATGGGGCCACGCCAGTGGAAACCGTCACCTCGGACAGTGATGAGGCCGCGTTCTGGCTCTATTCCTCGGGCTCGACGGGTCTGCCGAAAGGTGTGCGCCATGTGCAGTCCAGCCTTCGGGCTACAGCTGATACATTCGGGGCGCAGGTGCTGGGTATCCGGGAAGAGGACGTGGTGTTCTCGGTCGCCAAGCTGTTCTTTGCCTATGGGTTGGGCAACGGGCTGACCTTTCCGCTGTCGGTTGGGGCAACGACGATCCTGCTTGGTGGCCGCCCAACGCCGGATGTGGCGTTTCAGATCATCGCCGCGCACAAGCCGACGCTGTTTTGCGGCGTGCCCACCTTCTTTGCCGCGATGAATGCGCGGTTCGAGGCGGGCGATCTACAAAGCGAACCAAATCTGCGCCTGTGTACATCGGCTGGCGAGGCGCTGCCGCGTGAGGTGGGCGAAGCATGGGAGAAGAATATGGGCGCGCAGATCGTAGATGGCGTGGGCTCTACCGAGATGCTGCATATCTTCCTGTCAAACCGGCCCGGCGACATTGTCTATGGAACCTCTGGCACGGCAGTGCCGGGCTATGACGTGCGTTTGGTCGACGAAGCCGATCACGAGGTGGGCGATGGCGAAGTGGGCGAGCTGCTGGTGCGGGGTCCTTCCTCTGCCGAAAGCTATTGGAACCGGCGCGAGAAATCGCGCGCGACTTTCGAAGGGCATTGGACCCGGACCGGCGACAAGTATGAGCGCACAGCCGAGGGTCGCTATATCTATTGCGGGCGCACGGATGACATGTTCAAGGTGTCCGGCATATGGGTCAGCCCGTTCGAGATTGAACAGACGCTGATCGAACATCCCGCCATTCTGGAGGCCGCGATTGTGGCCCATGCCGACGAGCAAGGCTTGGACAAGCCCCGCGCCTTTGTCGTTCTGAAAGATGGTCAAAGCGCGGATGCGATCGGGGATCTGAAGAACTTTGTCAAAGACCGGATCGGCAAGTGGAAATATCCGCGCTGGGTCGAGGTGGTGGACGATCTGCCCAAAACCGCAACCGGC
This sequence comes from Ruegeria sp. BK1, assembly GCF_056535645.1. Taxonomy (NCBI): domain Bacteria; kingdom Pseudomonadati; phylum Pseudomonadota; class Alphaproteobacteria; order Rhodobacterales; family Roseobacteraceae; genus Ruegeria; species Ruegeria sp. BK1. The sequence continues at coordinate 132,061 of NZ_JBQFIS010000002.1, forward strand.
AAAATCCAACGTTTCAAACTGAGGGAAACCGCATGATCTGGCAGGATGGCGGCTCGGGCCGCATGGATGTGAACGGCAAGGAATTGGAATACGGCATCTGGGGCCCTGCGCCACAGGATGCGCCGACTATCGTGATGCTGCACGAAGGGCTGGGGTGTTTAGCGATGTGGCGGGATTTCCCGGCCGAGATTTCGGCGGCAACCGGTTTTGGTGTTCTGGCCTATTCCCGTGCTGGCTATGGCCAATCCGATCCAGCAGAATTGCCGCGCCCGCTGGACTACATGACCGTCGAAGCGCAGCAGGTTCTGGGTCCCGTTCTGGATCAGGCTGGCATTCAGCGGGCGGTTCTGCTGGGCCATTCCGACGGTGCGACGATTGCGGCGATCTATGCGGGTTCGGTCTCGGACCAGCGGGTGCGGGGGCTAATCCTGATGGCGCCGCATTTCTTTACCGAAGAGATGGGGTTGGCTTCGATTGCCGCCGCGCGGGAAGCGTTTGATACCGGCGACCTAGCAGGGCGGCTGGCGTCTTATCACCGCGACCCGGCGGCGACATTTAATGGCTGGTGTGATGCGTGGCTGGACCCCGGTTTCCGCACCTGGAACGTGGCGGATGTTATCGACTACCTGCGCATTCCGACGCTTGCGATTCAGGGGCGTGAAGATCAGTATGGAACACTGGCTCAGATTGCCGAGGTTGAAACCCGCAGCTATGCCCCGGTCGAAACAGCGATACTGGACAATTGTCGACACGCCCCTCAGTTTGATCAACCCACAGCAACCCTGACAGCAATCGCAGAGTTCACCGCCCGGCTTGAGCGGTTGGAACACGCAATGCCTGAAATGGCATGACCAGCGACTGTTGGCCTCCGCACGCTTACGTACCGGGTCAGACAGCGCGTCACCCCGAAGGTCTGTTTGACCCGCTGAAAACCGGCCTGTCGGATGTTGCGCCGTCGGATCTGCAGAATACATCGGCCTGGACCAGCGGTTTGGCCTTTCTGAACGAAGGGTATTTTTGGGAGGCGCATGAGGTTCTCGAGGCCGTCTGGCTGGCCTGCCCACCAAATTCGCCAGAACGTCTGATGGTGCAGGCGGTTATTCAATACGCAAACGCCTGTCTGAAAGGCCGGATGGGGCAGCCTCGCGCGATGGCGCGTCTAATGACCTTATCCGACGATCTGGCTCGCGAGGCGATGGACCGGGCAGGAGGGGCTGTTCTGGGTTTGCATGGTGAGATGTGCAAAATAATGCACAAAATAGTAGAATTGGGGGATGAGAATGGCAAAAAATGTATCTAGAAGATGCGTTATTTTGCACTCAATTCTTTACTCGATACATGCAGCGCACTATTCTGCATGACTGAACTTAGGAGTTGCACATGACCAAGGTCATCAATTTTCAGACCGATCCATCGCAATATCGCCATTGGCGGGTGGAATATGATGGGCCGGTTGCGAACCTGTTTATGGATGTCGACGAAGATCAGGGATTGTTCGAGGGGTATCAACTCAAGCTGAACTCTTACGATCTGGGCGTCGATATCGAACTGGCCGATATCGTGCAACGGATGCGCTTTGAGCACCCCGAGGTGAAAGTGGTCGTCATGCAATCCGGTAAGGACCGGGTGTTCTGCGCGGGCGCGAATATCCGCATGCTCGGGGGGGCTGCCCACAGCCACAAGGTGAACTTCTGCAAATTCACCAATGAGACGCGCAACACCTACGAAGCCGCCGAAAAAGACAGTGGCCAGAAATATATTGCTGCCGTCAAAGGCGCCTGCGCCGGGGGTGGTTATGAGCTGGCGCTGGCCTGCAACCACATCATGCTGACCGATGACAGCACCTCCTCGGTCGCACTGCCCGAGGTGCCGCTGCTAGCGGTTCTGCCCGGCACGGGTGGGCTGACGCGGGTGACGGACAAACGCAAGGTGCGGCGCGATCTGGCCGATGTGTTCTGCTCGACCGAAGAAGGGGTCAAAGGTAAGCGGGCACTGGATTGGCGTCTGGTGGATGAGGTCGTGCCGAACTCCAAGTTCGACGCCACCGTGCAAGAACGTGCCCGCGAATTCGCCGCTGCGATGCCCAAGCCGGATGCTGCCGGGGTTGTTCTGGGTCCGTTGGACAAGACGGTCGGCGAAGATGGCTCGGTCACGTATAGCCTGATTGAAGTGGCTGTTGATCGAGATGTCCGCAAGGCGACCGTAACGATCAGCGGCCCGGATGCCGACGCGCCGCAGGACATGGCCGCGTTCACGGCGCAAGGGTATCAGGCCTATCTGTTGCGGCTGGCACGCGAACTGGACGATGCCATCTTGCATCTGCGCCTGAACGAAATGGAGTTGGGCCTGCTGGTCTTCCGCACCCAAGGCGACCCCGAGCTGTTTCAGGCGCATGAGGCGCTGTTGCTGGCCAATCGCGATCACTGGTTGGCTAATGAGGTGCTGCAATATTGGAAGCGCCTACTGAAACGGATCGACGTCACTTCGCGGTCGATGTCCGCGCTGGTCGAACATGGCTCGTGCTTTACGGGTATTCTGGCCGAAATCCTGTGGGCGGTGGATCGTACGTATATGATGGAAGACGAGTTCGAAGGCGACAATCGTCCCTTGGCGACGGTCACTTTGACCGATGCCAATTTCGGACCTTTGCCTATGGGCAATGACCTGACCCGGCTTGAAACCCGGTTCTACGGTACGCCCAATGCGGCTGGCCAGATGGAAGACCATAAAAACACCGCGCTGGATGCCGAAGCAGCCGACGAGCTGGGCCTTGTGACGATGATCCTGGATGACATCGACTGGGAAGACGAGATCCGCATCTTCGAGGAAGAGCGCGCCTCGTTCAGCCCTGATGCGATGACCGGGATGGAGGCGAACCTGCGTTTCGCGGGCCCCGAAACCATGGAAACTCGCATCTTTGGCCGCCTGACCGCGTGGCAGAACTGGATTTTCAACCGTCCCAATGCGGTGGGTCCCGATGGCGCGTTGCAACGGTACGGCACCGGGTTGCGCGGCGAATATGACATGGAACGTGTGTGACAGGTTCCGCCCGAGCTTCATCAGGAGAAAGACATGCTAGACGTCATCAACGTAAGTTACGACACTCAGATCCCCAACAATGTCGGCCTGAGCCAGGACCGCAAGGTTCTGAAAGCGCTTGAGAAATGGCATCCCGGTTATATCGACTGGTGGAACAAGCTGATCCCGCAGAACTTTCAGGACTCGATGGTCTACCTGCGCACCGCCGTCAGCGTTGACCCCAAAGGCTGGGCCAAGTTCGACTATGTGAAAATGCCGGAATACCGTTGGGGCGTTTTGCTGGCCCCGCAGGTCGAAGAGCGCATCATTCCAATGGGTGAGCATAAGGGCGAGAAAGCATGGCAAGAGGTGCCGGGCGAATACCGCAACATGCTCAAACGTCTGATTGTCATTCAGGGCGATACCGAGCCGGGCTCGGTCGAACAACAGCGGTTCTTGGGTCTGACAGCACCATCGCTTTATGACATGCGGAACCTGTTTCAGGTCAACGTGGAAGAAGGCCGCCACCTGTGGGCGATGGTCTATCTGCTGCAGAAGTACTTTGGCAAGGATGGCCGGGAAGAGGCCGATGACCTGCTGATCCGGTCCTCGGGCTCCGAAGAAGCGCCGCGGATGCTGGGCGCCTTTAACGAAGAAACACCCGATTGGCTGTCTTTCTTCATGTTCACCTATTTCACTGACCGTGACGGAAAGATGCAGCTGGAAAGTCTTGCGCAATCTGGGTTTGATCCGCTCAGCCGAACATGCCGCTTTATGCTGACCGAAGAGGCCCACCATATGTTCGTGGGCGAAACCGGTGTCAGCCGTATCGTGCAACGCACCTGCGAGGCGATGAACGAGGCCGGTCTGACCGACCCCTATGATATCGGCAAGGTCCGCGATCTGGGCGTGATCGACCTGCCGACGATCCAGAAAAAGCTGAACCTGCACTATTCGCTGTCGCTGGACCTGTTCGGACAAGAGGTTTCGACCAATGCCGCCAACGCTTTCAATGCGGGTATCAAGGGCCGGTATATGGAGAACCGTATCGACGACGACCACATGCTGCAAAGCGACACTTATGCAGTGAAATCCATTGTTGATGGGGCGATCGTGACGCAGGATGTGCCCGCGCTGACGGCGATCAACATGCGGTTGCGCGACGACTATGTCCGCGATGCCTCGGGCGGCGTCGGGCGTTGGAACAAGATCATTCAGAAAGCCGGGATCGAGTTCAATCTGGCCCTGCCAGACGAGGCGTTCCACCGTCAGATCGGCGTCTTTGCCGCGATCAAGGCCAATCCCGAAGGTGATATCATCTCTGAAGCGGAATGGGCCGCGAATGCCGACAAATGGCTGCCGTCCAAGGAAGATGGGGCCTATATCCAGTCGCTTATGGTGCCGTGCTATGAGCCCGGCAAATACGCAGGCTGGATCTCGGCCCCGAAGGTCGGGATCGACAATAAGCCCGGCGATTTCGAATATGTGAAACTGCACATGGCTTGATCTTGGGCCTGTTTGGCAGGGTAGTGGGGACCCCCTCTGCCCGCCGCATCTTGCCAGCCAACGCGGGAAGGACATGGATGATGGCAGCGGAACGTTCCGCACTCAGCGCAGACGAGGCCGAGATACAGCCCAATCACTCGGTGATCCGGGGGCGTTGTCTTGGCTGTGACACCTGTACCGGAATCTGCGCTGCACTTATCGACGCCATGACCCTTCCCGCCCTTATCCAGCGACGGCATAAATCATGAACAAACCCATCAAACAGCACCTGATCGACCCGGAAATCTGTATCCGTTGTTACACGTGCGAGATGACCTGCCCCGAACAGGCCATCGAACATGACGACAACAACGTGGTTGTGAATGCGGATCTGTGCAACTTCTGCATGGATTGCATCCCGGTCTGTCCGACCGGATCAATCGACGAATGGCGCGTGGTGACCGAACCTTACAGCCTGGAACAGCAATATGAGTGGGAGGAGTTGCCGGAACAGGAGGATCTGGGCTCGGATGACGCCGACACCGGGATAGAGGCGCTGGATGATGCGATGGCCGCGTTGCTGGCCGATGCCCATAAGGGTGCTGGTGGCAAATCCAAGGCCCCGGCCACGGCATCGAAACCCACGATCAACCTGTACAATTTGGGCAAACCTGTTCAGGCCGTTGTGCAGGGAAATTACCGCCTGACCGAGGCGTCCTCGGACAGTGATGTGCGCCATATCATTCTGGATTTTCAAGGTCACCCGATGCCGGTTCTGGAAGGCCAGTCGATCGGGATCATTCCGCCCGGCACCACAGGCGAGGGGCAACCGCATCTGCCGCGGCTCTATTCCGTGTCCAGCCCGCGGGATGGCGAACGGCCCGGTTTCAACAATGTCTCACTAACCGTCAAACGCGAAGAGGGCGGCGTTTGCTCGAACTATATCTGTGATCTGAAAAAGGGTGATGCGGTCAATGTCACAGGTCCATTCGGGTCGACCTTTCTGCTGCCTGATGATCCCGACGCACGTATCCTGATGATTTGTACCGGGACCGGCTCGGCCCCGATGCGCGCCTTTACCATGCGCCGTCAGCGCAAGGTGGGCACGATCCACGGTGGCATGACGATGTTCTTCGGGGCGAGAGCGCCCGACAGTTTGCCCTATTTCGGACCGTTGCAGAAAGTGCCCAAGACGCTGTTGGATCAGCACCTGGTATTCAGCCGGCAAGAAGGTCAGGACAAGGAATATGTTCAGGACAGGATGCTGGCCAAACGGGACATCGTCGCCGACTTACTGCAAGACTCCAACAGCTATGTCTATATCTGCGGCCTGAGGGATATGGAGGACGGGGTTGAGCAGGCCCTGACCGAAATTGCGGCGGGCGTAGGGCAGGACTGGACCGCGCTACGGGACCAGATGCGCGACTCCGGTCGGTACCACGTGGAGACCTATTGATGTCGGCCCGGCCAGCCTCGGCCTATCGACATGATATACGGGTGACATGGGGCGATTGCGACCCAGCCCGCATCGCTTATACCGGGCGCCTGCCATGGTTCACGCTGGATGCGATCAACGCCTGGTGGGAAGAGCATCTGGGTCAGGGCTGGTACCAGCTGGAACTGGACCGCAATGTCGGCACGCCCTTCGTCCGGCTTGAGATGGACTTCAAAGCGCCGGTCACGCCCCGGCACACGCTGGCCTGTCACGTATGGCCCAGTCGGTTGGGCACATCCTCCATCACGTTTCGCGTCGATGGCGAACAGGACAGCCAAATATGCTTTTCGGCCCAAACGGTCAGCGTCTTCATCGTGGCGGACGCGTTTGAAAAACGCCAACCGCCGCAGGATATCCAAGACCTGTTGGCTCCGTTTTTGCATGACGCCGGGCAGACCGGGACATAACCATTTTCCTTTTTGGTCCGGCGAACGTATTGTGCATTATTATACACATTCGGAATTGCGGAACATGGCGGAAATTACAACCTTCAGCGGGGTGTCGACCCAGATCGACACGGAATCCGAGATCGAACGCAGCATCTCGGCGCTGATGGTGCAGGTGGGCGAACGGGTCCGCAGCGCGCGTGAACGCAAGGGCATTTCTCGTCGGGTTCTGTCCGAAAGCTCGGGCGTGTCACAGCGCTATCTGGCGCAGCTTGAATCCGGGACGGGGAATATATCGATCGGGTTGCTGCAACGTGTGGCGCATTCGTTGGATCACCGGATCGAGTGGTTCGTGGGTGCCGAAGACCCGTGGAACTCCACCAGCCTGCGCGTGGCCGAATTGTTCTCTGCCGCCGACAGCGAAACGCGTGATCAGGTGTTGCAGGCCCTTTCACCCGACAGCGATCAGGCGGGTCGGGCACAGCGCGTCTGTCTGATCGGGTTGCGTGGTGCCGGGAAATCGACGCTGGGCAAACGGGCCGCTGAACAACTGGATGCGCCGTTTCTGGAGCTGAACAAGGAAATCGCCCTGCACGGCGGAATGCCGATTGATGAAATCCTCGCCCTTTACGGGCAAGAAGGGTACCGCAAGCTTGAGGCTGGATCGCTGGACCGAGTGATCGAAAACTATGACCGCGTGATCTTGGCCGTGGCCGGTGGCATCGTGTCCGAGCCCGAAACGCTCAACAAGTTGCTATCCAGTTTCCATACGATCTGGCTGAAGGCCTCGCCGCAGGAGCATATGGACCGGGTGCGCGCGCAGGGTGATGAGCGGCCCATGGCGGGCAATGCCGACGCGATGGAGCAGCTGACTTCAATTCTGGCCAGCCGCGAGGTTCTCTATGCGCGGGCGCGGTTCATGCTGGACACGTCGGGGCGGGCGCTGGACCAGTCGCTGAATGAATTGGTGACGATGATCCGGACGCAAAAGCTGTTGGATGCGTGACCTAGGACTATATCCACACAAAAGTGAACTATAACGCAGAAGGAGCCGATGATGGCCGTGGATGTCTGGCGTCAGGGGGCCGTTGGGTTTGTCAGGCTGAACAACCCGCCTGTGAATGCCATCGGTCTCAGCGTTCGGCAGGGCCTGTGGGATGCGTTGGCTTGGGTTCAGGCACAGAAAGGTCTGTCGCGGGTGGTACTGCATGGATCGCAACGCGTATTTGCTGCGGGCGCGGATGCGCGAGAGTTTGACGCGCCGCCGGTTGCGCCGCATTTGCCGGAGGTTTTGAATGGGATCGAGGCCTCGGACGTGCCGTGGGTTGCGGCGATAACGGGGGTTGCGTTGGGTGGTGGGTGTGAGCTGGCGCTGGCTTGCCGCTATCGGATCGCGGCGCCGGGTGTCCGGATTGGCCTGCCCGAGGTGACGCTGGGCGTGGTGCCCGGCGCGGGCGGCACGCAACGCTTGCCGCGCCTGATCGGGATTGCGGCGGCGGTTGATTTGATTGCAACTGGCAAGCCCGTACCCGCTGAACAGGCCGAAGCCTTGGGGCTGGTGGACGGTATCGCAGAGGACCCGGTGGATGTTGCGCGGCTTCTGGATGTAGGCACGCTGGAGCTGTCTGTGCCACCCGGATTGCGGGACTGGCCTGCCGCAGATGACACGGCGATTGCGGCCGTGCGCGCCGATGTCGTGCAGCGGATGCCCCACCAGATCGCGCCGCCTCGGGCGATTGATCTGGTGGCCCTGTGCGCCACGACCCCTTTGTCGGACGCAATGGCCCAAGAACGCGCCGCGTTTCTGGACTTGCGGCAAGGCGCACAAGCCCGCGCCCTGCGCCATATCTTCTTTGCCGAACGCGCTGTGCGGGGGCAGGACACCCCCAGCACTAGCCATATCGCAAATCGTATTCTTGCCCGGTACCACGAAGCGGCGGATACGGTGCTGATGGATGGCTCGACCCCGTGGGAGGTGGACGAGGCCATGGTCGAATTCGGCTATACCATGGGCCCCTACGAGGCGCAGGACCTGACCGGAGTGGACATCGCCCTTGCCAATCGCCGTAAAAACGCCTCGCGCGACCCGAACCGTCGATATATTCCCATCGCGGACCGGATGATCGAATTGGGTAAACTGGGCAAAAAGGTCGGCGCAGGCTGGTATCGCTATCCCGGCGGGGGCGGCAAGGTCGAGGACCCGATTGTGGCCGATCTCGCGCTGGAAGAGGCGCATTTTGCCAAGATCACCCGCTGCGATTACTCCGCAGATGAGATCACGGACAGGCTGCTGAGTGCCATGATCAACGAAGCGGTCGCCCTGTTGGACGAAGGCATCGCAACCTCGGCCCGCGAAATCGATTGTGCCAGCGTGACAGAACTTGGCTTTCCACGCTGGCGCGGCGGGTTGATGCATTATGCAGACACAATCGGGGCCAAGACCCTTCTGGCGCGATTGGAGACCTACGCGCAAGAAGACAGCCTGGCCTGGGCGGTCAGCCCATCCCTGTGGCGGTGCGCCGACCAGGGTATTTCCCTGTCCGACCGCTTTCCCGGCTAAGGCCTAGCCGATCAGGATATCCGCCATCCGTTCGCCAATGATCACGGTGGGCGCCATCGTGTTGCCGGTTGAAACGCGCGGCATGACCGAGGCATCGGCGATGGACAACCCCTCAAGCCCATGAACAGAGAGGTTACCGTCGACGACGGACATCTCATCCCGACCCATTTTGCAGGTGCAGCTTTGGTGGAAATAGGTGCCTGCTGCGTTGCGGGCGAAATCCTTCAGGCTGGCCTTGTCCAGCGACCCTGGCATGACCTCGCGCTTGGCGTATTCGGCCATTGGCGCGGCGTTGCCGATTTCACGGCACAGCTCGATACAGGTGGTCAGGGCGGTCAGGTCGGCCTCTTCCCGCAAGAACCCGCCGTCGATGGCAAGGGGAGCGGTCACATCAGCGCTGGTCAGGCGCACGCTGCCGCGGCTTTGCGGGCGCACCAGACCCGGCGCAATGGTCCATGCACCGGGCGGAACCTCGGTCTGCACGCCGGTGACTTCTGATGCATAGGGCACCTCGATGTGGAACGGTTGCAGGTCGGGCGTGTCCAATGACGCGTCGGATTTCCAGAAAAACGTGGCCTCGGCGGCGCTGTTGGCGGGGGGCAGGGGGGTGTTGTATTCCCAGATGCACCCGGCGGCCAGAATGTGGTCCTGAAAATTCTGACCGACGCCTTGCAGGTCGTGTTTGACCTCGACCCCAAGTGGTTTCAAATCCTGCGCCCGGCCGATCCCTGATTGCATCAGGATGCGCGGTGAGTTGATGGCCCCCGCCGACAGGATCACCTGTGATCCGGCGGTGATAGACTGAACCTGACCATCCTTTTCGAAGGTAACACCCGTCACCTTGGTGCCATCCATCGTCAGCGCATGCACGGTCGCCCCGGTCAACAGCGTGATATTGGGCTGGGCCAATGTCTCCCACAGGTAAGAGGCGGGCAGGTTCAGGCGTTGACCGTCGCGGATGCGCACATTGGCCAGTGCCGCGCCGCCGTCGCCCTCCATCATCGCGCCGTTCATGTCCTCGAATGCGGGGATGCCCACGGTCCCGCAGGCCTCGACAAAAGACTGGGCCGAGGGGTTGATGTTGCGCACCTGATCCACGTAAAGGCGCCCTCCGGTTCCGCGTCGGTCGGGGTCGGGCGCGCCTTGCCAGTCCTCGATCCGTTTGTAGATCTCCAGCACCGAGGCATAGTTCCACGCGTCGTCTCCGGTTTCAGCGGCCCAGAAATCGAAGTCATTCTTGTGCCCGCGTGCCCAGATCATCACGTTGATCGAGGACCCGCCGCCGACAACTTTGCCCATCGGCAGGATCAGAGAGCGGCCATTCAAGGCATCGCTGGGGTCAGCCGAGTAACCCCAATCCCGCTCGGACCGGATGTTTGTCGGCCAGAGCAGCGGGTTTAGCACCGCGTCGATCTGGTCGGTTCCTCCGGCCTCAAGCACCAGAACGCTGGCGTCGGTTTCAGCGGCCAACCGGCCTGCAACGACGGTCCCGCCCGAGCCTGATCCGATGACGATATAGTCATATTGCGGGGCCAGTGCCTGTGCGTTGTAGCGCTGAGTGATCGCCGCATCGCCCAGGGTTTGCGCTGCAGCCTGAACCGCCAATGCGCTTGCCCCTGTGGCAAGGGCCAGCTGAACAAACCGGCGGCGGCTGATCCGGCCATGCAGCAGACCCGCCTGTAGCGCGTTGAACATATCTCCGGCCAGCAGGTCCAAAGTTGGCTTCAATTTCATCTGTGTCTCCCTGTTTTCAAACGGTCCGTTGCTGCGCAACGGTCATGTCTTTTGGTCCGGCCAAAGGGCCGGTTTGGAACGGGGCGAACCCCATCTGGGTCGGAAACTCCTTCAGTGCGGCGACAGGACCCCGAGGGTCACGCGCATCGCATCCGGTAGTCGCGGGGCGTCACTCCGTATTGCGCTCTGAAGTTCCGGGTCAGGCTTTGGTGATGTCCAAACCCCCAACGCAGAGCGATTTCGTTGATCGACATGCGCGCGCAGCGCGGGTTTCGCAGGTCGTCGGCGATCCGGGCAAGCCGCATTTTTCGGATAGTGGACGAGATCGACCGGTTGTCTCGTCCATAAATCTCAGTCAGCCGCCGAACCGACATGCCCATCCCGGCCGCCAGCACGTTCCGGTCAAAAGACGGATCGCGCAGGTTGGCTTGAATGGCGGCATCGGAGCGCAACAGAATCTGCTGTTCGGGCTTGGACAGCTCGAACGCTGTTTCCCCGAGCGAGGCCAAACCGGTCACGAACAGGTCAAGGATGGTCGTCTGCATTGCGTGTTGCACGGCCTCACCTGCGGTATCTGCGGCCTCGACCAGTTGCACCACGCTGGACCCCGCAACGCGCCCGATGGCGCTGTTCCCGGACACTGTGATCCCGGTGAACTGATCCGCATTGGGCAGATGGGCCAGCAGGTCTTCGCGTGGGATTTGCACGACCAACTGACGGAACCCGTCCTGCAGGTCGATGCTGTAGCGATCCGTGCTGCTGTAGAGTGTGAAATCGCCGGGCCGCAGATGAGCCGCGCGCCCGCATTGGCTGATGGTGCCCTCTTTGGCGATTTGCAGGCTGATCAGAAAGCTTTCCTCGCTGGCGCGTGAGACGTCCTTCTGACGGCGGCGCACCAGTTGCTGGCTGCCGGTCACAAAGGATGTGGACAGGCGCGACATACGGTTGAGTGAGATCTCGCCGTCGAAGGCCTCGGGGCGGTCGCAGTGGCAATCGAGCATAACGTAAGCGTCGCAAACCGCCTCGCGCCAGAATGCAAACCTGTCTTTCCGCCGAACGCTATTGGTGCTGAGCAAAGACGTCATGTTGGAAACCCCATCTCCCGTCAGTTTTCTATCATGAAACCGTTGTTTCAAGAAACCTTGCCGGTATGTCGCCCATTCTGACCCGTCTTTCCGCCCAGATTGAGAAATCGGCCACCCGCAGATGTGCCACAGTACGGATCAGACCCGACCGATACTGAAGGAGATTGCCATGACTGCCCCGTTTAAAGCCGCCGCCGTTCAGGCCGCTCCCGCCTTTCTTGACCTGGATGCGGGGATCGACAAAGCGATCAAACTGATCGAAGAGGCCGCTGCGCAGGACGTTAAGATCATCGCTTTCCCTGAGACCTGGCTGCCCGGTTATCCCTGGTACATCTGGCTGGATGCGACCGCGCTTTACATGCCGTTGGTGCCGAAATACGCGGCAAACTCGATCGTGGCGGGCAGCCCGCAGGATAAACGGCTGGCGCAGGCCGCGCGCGACAACAACATGCATGTGGTGATGGGGCTGTCGTGGAACGTGAACGGCACGCTTTACATGGGTCAGTGGCACTATGGGCCGGATGGCGAGGTCATCTCGCGTCGGCGCAAGCTGAAACCCACCCATGTTGAGCGCACGGTTTACGGCGAAGGTGATGGCAGCGACATGGTGGTCTATGACACCGATCTGGGCCGGGTCGGGGCCTTGTGCTGTTGGGAACATATTCAGCCTTTGAACAAATACGCGATGTTTGCGCAGAACGAACAGATCCACATCGCCGCCTGGCCCAGCTTTTCGGTCTATGAAGGTGGGGCCTATGCCCTGGGCCCCGAGGTCAATTCCGCCGCCAGCCAGGTCTACGCAGTCGAGGGGCAGTGCTTCGTGCTGGCCGCCTGTGCAACCGTGTCCGACGAAATGGTTGAAGCGCTGTGCGACACACCGGTCAAGCAGCAGCTTTTGAAAAAGGGCGGTGGTTATGCTCGGATTTTCGGCCCCGACGGATCGCCTTTGGGCGAGGTCATCCCGCCGGACCAAGAAGGGTTGGTGATTGCCGAGATTGACCTGAACATGATTGCCATTGGCAAGGCAGCAGCCGATCCCTGCGGGCATTATTCGCGCCCTGACGTGTTCAGGCTGATGTTCAACAACAAACCCAGCCCGCCGGTCATGGCTTTTGACAATGAAGACGCGCGCGAATTTGCGGGCGCAGATTGTCGGACCGCATCACAAGCATCGCAGGACGGTGCCGAAACCGCGACATGATACGAACCTGATCCGGCGCATTGAACACAATTGATCGCGCTCGGCAGATAATCCTTGCAAGGGGAAGGATGCACCTGATCTTGTGTCCAGATGCTGGCGAGCTTTTGGGGGGAAAGAGCGTGCAGGACGGGCAGGACAAAGACTACGAACGCGAGCTGCGAATTCACGAGGCACTGGACGTTGCGTCGACGACGCCTGTATTTGCACTGTCTTTCCTGATGGCTTTTGTCGTTATGATTTTGCAGTTCGGCCCTGCAAACCTGACGCTTCCCGCGGTCGTATCTTTGGCATTGTTACTGGCCATGAATGTAATGGGGATGAAAAGTTATTACGCGCTGCGTAATAAGCCCAGGCCAAAGTCGATCTCGAAACGTCGCTTGAAAGTTATCCTCATTACCTCCGTGATCCTTGGAACAACATGGGGTTGCTTCAATTTTTTCATGATGCCGGTTTTGGCACCGCACGAACAGATGGTTCTGTATCTGTTCGCCTTTATCGGCGCGTTTGGCGGTTCTACGACTTTTTCGCTGAGGGTGACGTGGGGCTTCTCCAGCCCGGTCCTGTTTCTGACCTGGCTGTCCATGCTGCTGTGGGGACCGCTGGAGTGGTATTTCAACACGCTCACAATCTTGGGCACGGTTTTGGCGATTACGCAGCTCACGTTCCTGACCAGAAAAAGCGCAATCAACGGGATCAAGTTGAGTTTGGCGAATACCAAAGCGCTGAACGAACAACTTAAGGCCGAAGGCCGGATACGTGAACTTGCTCGCATCCCTGAAGAGAACCCCAACCCAGTCTTGCGAATCAGTGATGAGGGCAAGCTTATCTACGCCAACCGGGCCAGCGCACCATTGATCAAGGCGCTGGGTTTCAAGGTTGGCGCGCAGGTCGCAGCCGAATGGCGCGAGCGGGTCTCGCGCGGCATGACCGAGGACGAGCGGCAGGATTTCGAACATGCCGCCGGCGACTTGATCTACGCGCTGTTGCTTTGGCCGGTCCCGGATGGGGGCTACGCGAATGTCTACGGCCGCGACATCACCACACAGAAACGGGTCGAAAGTGAATTGCGCGTCGCCCGCGACATTGCAGAGGCGGCCAGTCAAACCAAAAGTTCGTTCCTTGCCAATATGAGTCACGAGCTGCGCACGCCCCTGAACGCCATCATCGGTTATAGCGAGTTGATGCTTGAAGAAGCGATAGACCAGAATGATGAAGCCAACCTGAACGACCTGAAAAAGATTCAGTCCGCAGGGAAACATCTGCTGGCGTTGATCAACGACGTTCTGGACCTGTCCAAGATCGAAGCGGGCAAGATGGAGTTCACTCTGGACACGTTCGACATCTCTCAGATGATCAACGACGTCAGTACCACGGTGCAACCTTTGGCCGAGAAAAACGACAACACGCTGGAAATCTCGTGCCCCGAAGATTTCGGCGAGATGGTTTGTGACCTGACAAAGGTCCGACAGGCGCTGCTGAACCTACTGTCCAATGCCTGCAAGTTCACCGAAAACGAGAAGATCACGCTGTCGGTCGTGGAGTCTAACGAAGGCGGTCAATTGGAATTTGCCGTTACCGACCGTGGGATCGGTATGTCACCAGAGCAGGTTGACCGGATTTTCGATGCCTTTACACAGGCCGATTCCTCGACCACGCGCAACTATGGCGGCACTGGGCTGGGTCTGTCGATCACCAAAGCCTTTTGCGAGCAACTGGGCGGCGATATTCACTGTGACAGCACGTTGGGTGAAGGGTCGACCTTTACCATCCGGCTACCGCGCATCTGCAAGGACCCGTCCGCTGATCTGTTGCAACGGGCCGAATATACCGAGGGCAGCGTGAACAGCGATCCAAACGCGCCGCTTGTTCTTCTGGTTGATGACGATCCGACTGTGCATGATCTGCTGGGGCGGCGTCTGGTTCGCGAAGGCTATCGCGTGCTGGCTTCGACCAACGGTGATGAGGCTTTGGAACTAGCACGGACAACGCGGCCTGACGCTATCACTCTGGATGTTTTCATGCCCGAGATCGACGGCTGGGCAGTGTTGTCCAAACTGAAAGAAGACCCAGAACTGGGGAATATCCCGGTTATCATGCTGACTTTCGCCGAGGACCGAAAACGGGGCCTGTCTCTCGGGGCCAGCGAGTATCTGGACAAGCCGATCGACACAGTCGCGCTGCTGAAGGCCCTCAAAGAGCATTGCCCAACGCAACCAACCCCGACTGTCCTGGTTGTCGAAGACGAAGCTGCAACCCGCGAATTGATCTGCCGCGTCCTCGGCCGGGAGGGTTGGCAGATCGACGAGGCCGTCAACGGGCTGGACGCGTTGCAACGCTTGTCTGAATCTGTTCCAGACGTGATCCTCTTGGACCTCATGATGCCCGAAATGGACGGGTTCGAGTTTCTGGCCGGAATGAAGAAAAACCCCGACTGGAAAGATATACCGGTCATCATTGTGACCGCCAAAACCCTATCCAGCGAGGATCGAATACGCCTGAATGGATCGGTCGATACGCTGATCCAAAAGGGTGGGGACGAAATTGAAACCATTCTTGCCCAATTGAATGAGATTCTGCTCACCTCCAGGTCTGAGGAAACGTGAGCAGAAGAACTCTTTTTAACAGCTCGATTGGTGGAAACACACCTTGGGCCAGACCTTTCCAGCCGAGCGCAGCCAGAGCGTGTGAAGACTTCGCGATCCAGCTTGGCTATATGATTGCGGGGTTCTATTCCAGATAAAGCGCTGTTGCCCCCGCGATCTGAGGTGCAGCAGCGAAAGTGTTGCTCATTCTTGGCGGCTGCGCATGGCTTTGGCGCGCTCTGTATGCAGCTTGCGGAAATATTCGTCAGATTCGGGGGTGCCGTCATGAAGGCTGCCGAACCATTTATCCAGGGGCACGTTGCTTTCGCCGAAATTTACGTTGTGATAGCGGTGGTGCAGATAGTGCATATAGCGGTCATTGCGCAGGGCCAGCTCATCTCCAAACACGATTTCATCGAATCCTGAATGGCTGACTGCAGGGCCGAGGGCAGTCTGGAACCCGTTGAACATCATGTGCAGCGGATGGCTGGGTACGATCACGTGAATCAGCATGCATGAGAAATAGATCAGATGTTCAACCGGATGCATTGCCAATCCGGACCAAGGGCCGACATTCACGTTCTTGTGGTGCAGGAAATGTATCCAGTCATACAGTGGTTTCCAATGGATCAGCCGGTGAATCCAGTAGAAGTGAAAGTTGCGCCAGAACGGAATTGCCATCATGAGAAGGCAGAACAGGATCGGATGCTCGGCCGGATCAAGATAGGGCATCCAGCCATTTGCATAGCCCCACCACAGGAAACATTCGTAACCGGTCCAGATCAGTGTACCGACCTGCGCCCAGAAAATATTGTCCCAGACCTGATCACCGAAAAGGAAAGTCGCGTTGTTCTTTGCCTGCCAGTTGGCGTTGTACTTTTTTAGACGCCCCTGCATTTTGAAACCGCAGAACCACAGGTGGATTATCCCAGTCCAAACCCAGATCAGCACAAGATTGCGCAAGAATATTTCACCCATCCAACCAAGTTGGAAAGTTTCCATGCGCGACAGTTCTGGCGTGAACCAGACATAGCAGACGCCTATCAGGACCATGTAAATGGCAAACCACGGAAAGAAAAACCCCGGAAAACCGGTTAGCCATCTGAATATCTTCGGGAAATTCAGCGGATCGTCCAGCAGCGGTTCAAGAAAAACCGGGCGGCCCGACCACCATTCACCACGGCGGTTTCGTTCCTGACCATGTTCGTCAATCGTGATCTTGGGCTTTTTCGCCATTTCATGTCCTTCCCACACCCAAACCCGGAAAAAAGGGCGCTACTAACCTTATACTCGGATAGAGAGGAGCCTGCATTCCGTCAACAAAAGTTTCGAAACTGTCTTGGAATGGCGAAAAAATAGACATCTCCCAAAATAATCTTGACGTGACTTCAACCTGTCCTTACGCCTTTTGACATGGACGACTCCTCTGCCCTGCAATCCTCGCCGGATATTTACGACAGCCTGCGCGATGGGCTGATCTGGGGGCGATGGAAGTCTGGGGAACGTCTGAAACCTCAGCACCTCAAGGTCGAGTTCGGCAGCACCACCGCAGCCCTTCGTGAGGCATTATTGCGGCTGGCCGGAGAAGGTTTTGTCGAAAACGAAAAGAACCATGGTTTCCGCGCAGTCGAGCATTCGGAAGACACGTTTCGGCAGGCGGCGCATCTGCGGCTTTTGCTGGAATGCGAAGCGGCTGAAATGGCGTTGAAACAAGGGGATTTCGAATGGGAAATGGCGCTGAACGCGGCGCATCACAACCTTGAATTTATTGAGGTGCGTATGGAGCGGGCGGATGATATTGAACCGTTTCTCAGGCGCTGGTCCCGGCAGGACTGGGTGTTTCACAGCACATTGTTGGGGGCGTGCAAATCTGATCTGCTGATGCAGACCTACAAGTCCGTCTACGACACGTTTCGAATGTACGCCGTATCCCGGATCACCGGGTTCGGGTTCTCACAGGTCACGCGGGGCGAACATCGGGCAATTTACGATGCTGCCATCGCCCGCGACTTGCCTGCTTGCCTTGATGCGATACGCGCGCATTTGGCGTTGTATGAAGACAATAACCGCCTGCCAAACAGGTTGGCGCCCAAGGGAGGAAAAGGGACATGAGCAAGATTGCTTTGGTGACGGGCGGCGGCTCTGGCATTGGCAAGGCCTGTGCGGTGAAGCTGGCCGAAAACGGATACACGGTTGTGGTCACCGGACGGCGGCAGGAACCGCTGGACGAAACTGTTGCTGCCATGGGCGGCGGGTTGGCTTTGGCCTGCGACGTGACGGATGCGGCACAGGTTGATGCCCTGTACGACCGGATCAAACAGGCGCATGGGCGTTTGGATGTCCTGTTCAACAACGCCGGCAACAATGTGCCCGCAGCGCCGATTGGGGATGTCCCACCCGAGGATTTCCTGACCGTGATGAACGTAAACCTCTATGGAGCGTTTCTGTGCGCGCGGGGGGCGTTTAACCTAATGCGCGATCAGGACCCGCAGGGCGGACGGATCATCAACAATGGCTCGATCTCGGCTGCGGTGCCCCGACCCGGATCAGCGCCCTATACAAGCTCCAAACATGCGATCACGGGCATGACCCGGTCGATCTCGTTGGATGGTCGCCCGTTTAACATCGCGTGCGGCCAGATAGACATTGGCAATACGGCGTCGGAAATGACCTCGAGAATGTCCGGCGGTGTGCCGCAGGCGGACGGGTCGATAAAGCCTGAACCAGTGATGAGTGTCGAGAACGTGGCGCAATCAGTTCTGCATATGGCCGATCTGCCGCTTGAGGCGAATGTCCAGTTCATGACCGTCATGGCCACCAACATGCCTTTCATCGGGCGCGGGTGACGCAGGTGGACACCATTCGTGCATCGCATGGCCATGACGCATTTCACAGGATCTGAGGGCTGATATGGCCGAGAAAATCCGCGCCTGTTCAACGGGCGACATCGAAGAAGAAGACGTCTTACGCCTTGATCATGGGGACAAAAGCCTGATCATCATCCACGGCCCGGACGGAAATTTTTATGCCACCGATGGTTATTGCACCCACGAAAAGCAGCACCTGTCCGACGGGCTGGTGGACGATTTCAACATCGAATGCCCGCTGCATTTCGGGGCCTTTGATTACCGCACCGGCGACCCCACCGCGGCACCAGCTTGCGAGGCGCTGAAAACCTACCCTGTCGCTGTTGAAGGCGACGATGTTTATGTTGAGATCTGAACCATGACCCTATTTGACCTGACCGGAAAAACTGCCCTTGTCACCGGATCCTCTCAGGGGATCGGATTTGCGCTGGCGCGAGGCTTGGCCGAGGCCGGTGCCTCGGTGGTGTTGAATGGCCGCGATACGACCAAACTGGATGCAGCCGTTGCCAAGCTGGCCGGCGAAGGCCACAGCGTCACGGCGCTGCCCTTCGACGCCACCGACCATGCGGCCGTCAAGGCTGCTGTGGACGGGTATGAGGGCACGGGGCAGATCGACATACTGGTCAACAACGCCGGGATGCAGTTTCGGTCAGAACTGGAGAATTACCCCGCCGAGATGTTCAGCAAGCTGCTGGAGACCAATATCTCAACGGTCTTCAACGTTGGGCAAGCCTGTGCGCGGCATATGATCGGCCGCGGTGCGGGTAAAATCATCAACATCGCCAGCGTTCAAACCGCGCTCGCCCGGCCCGGCATTGCGCCTTACACCGCGACCAAAGGCGCCGTAGGCAATCTGACAAAGGGTATGGCCACTGACTGGGCCAAGCATGGGCTGCAATGCAACGCAATCGCGCCGGGCTATTTCGATACGCCCCTGAATGAGGCGCTGGTCAACGATCCCGAATTCTCGGCCTGGCTGGAAAAACGCACCCCGGCGGGCCGCTGGGGCAAGGTCGAGGAACTGGTGGGGGCCTGCGTGTTCCTGTCGTCCCCGGCATCCAGCTTTGTCAACGGACATACTCTGTTCGTGGACGGCGGCATCACGGCGAGCTTGTAAGCCATGCGTGCGATTGTCATTCACTCTGCCCGCGACCTACGTATTGAAACTCGCGAAGTGCCAGAGCCAAGATCTGGTCAAGTTCGTATAAAAATGGCCGCAGGGGGTATTTGCGGCTCGGATTTGCATTATTACAACCACGGTGGTTTTGGCACGGTGCGCCTGCGCGAGCCGATGATCCTCGGGCATGAGGTTTCGGGTCATATTGAGGCGTTGGGCGAAGGTGTCGACGGGCTGGCTGTTGGCGATTTGGTTGCCGTATCCCCATCGCGGCCCTGCGGCAATTGCCAGTATTGCGCCGAAGGCCTGCGCAACCATTGCGAAAACATGCGGTTTTACGGCTCTGCCATGCCGTTCCCGCATATTCAGGGCGCGTTTCGTGAGGTTCTGGTGGCAGATGCCAGCCAATGCGTGCGTGCAACGGGCCTGACGGCGGGTGAGGCGGCGATGGCCGAACCGCTCTCGGTCGTGTTGCATGGCACCCGACGCGCGGGAGAAATTTTGGGCAAGCGGGTTCTGATCACCGGCAGCGGTCCCATTGGCACTCTGGCTGTGCTGGCTGCACGTGCAGCAGGGGCGACCGAGATTGTCGTGACCGACCTTGAGGATAACGCGCTTGGCTTTGCGTCTCGGGTGGGTGCCGATCGGGTCATCAACGTGGCGCACGATAGCGACGCGTTGGCCGCCTATCAGGCGGGCAAAGGCACCTTCGATATCCTCTACGAATGTTCCGGCAGCCCCCAGGCGCTGGCCGCAGGCATTGCCGCGCTGCGTCCGCGCGGCATCGTTCTGCAACTGGGTCTGGGCGGAGACATGACCATCCCTATGCAGATGCTGACCGCCAAGGAACTGGACCTGCGCGGCTCGTTCCGGTTCCACGAGGAATTCCCCACCGCCATTGCCCTGATGCAGAATGGCAGCCTGGATGTGAAACCGCTGATCTCGCACACGGTGCCTTTGGACCAGGCGCAGGCGGGCTTTGACCTGGCGGGGGATCGAACGCAGGCAATGAAGGCGCAAATCGCATTCGGATAGGAGCCCCAAGCGAAATCCTTTTTTAGAAGCTCAGGACTCGGAATGAGAGGCCAATTTGCTGGGCAATGCCCCAGTTAAACAGCTTGCCGCTGAGTTCGATCAGGTTCAGCGGTCCCCACTACGGGATCATGACCAAATACCAAGACCTTGTGTTGCACGCAGGCCAGGCTCAGCGTGTCATTCTCCACCAAGATGAAACGATTGTGGCTCTAAATAACGCAAAAAATCGGACTATCTGCCCGACTTATTGAACTGCAAATGGGGTAAGGCTTTCCTTGAACTGTTCAATGAACTCTAACGTCACCAGCGACGGTTGCTTCAGGATAGGCCGGACGAGCGAAAGGGTATGTGGAAGTTCAGGTGTGAACGGTCGAAAGCTAAGACCACGTGAGGCGTATTGCACGGCGTCCAACTCGCTGACGACAGAAACGCCTACGCCTTTCATGGCCAGCTCGCAGGCTGCGGTAAACTGCCTGACCTCGATATGCGAATTCAACGTCGCATTGGCGTTGTGAAAGGCTTTGGAAAGCCTGCTGAAGAAATCGCTGTCTCGTCGGGTGTGGATCAGTTTGCAGTCAGCAAGATCCGCTGGTGCTATGGTAGACAGGTTTTCAAGGTGATGTCCTGTTGGGAAAACGCAAACGGTGCGGACGTCGATGTTGTTGCTTTCAACCGCAGGATGACCGTTGAAACTGTCTGTTATGCCGAAATCATATTGCTCTCCGATCATCCATTCCAGAATGCGCTCTGGCCGGTCCGGTTCGATCGTCAAAGTCACTCCGGGTCGATCTTTTAAAAACCCTGCAACCACGTTGGGCAGATGGCTGGTTGCAAATCCGGGAAGGCAGGCAACGCGAATATGCCCTGCCTTGCGCTGCGTGATGTCCTGGCTGACATCCGAGATTTGATTCATCAACTCAAGGACGCGTTCAACGCTAGGCAGGAGGTAGCGCACCTCTTGCGTGGGAACCAAACGACCTTCTCGACGGTCGAAAAGTTGAAACCCGAGCGACTTTTCAAGATCTGAAAGTAGCCTGCTGACAGCCGGTTGGCTTACGCCCAAATCGACTGCGGCCGCCGTGACCGAGCCATTGGTCGTCATGGCCATCAGTGCTTCCAATTGCCGGACCCGCAGAGTTTGGTTCATCGCTGTTTCCAATCGTTCTCGAGCTTTCATAACACCATGTTATTTTTTTATCCATCAGATCGGACTTGAATTATAATTCTGTG
Organism: Ruegeria sp. BK1; assembly: GCF_056535645.1. Taxonomy (NCBI): domain Bacteria; kingdom Pseudomonadati; phylum Pseudomonadota; class Alphaproteobacteria; order Rhodobacterales; family Roseobacteraceae; genus Ruegeria; species Ruegeria sp. BK1. Next base: position 153,856 of record NZ_JBQFIS010000002.1, read on the forward strand.
CGTTTAACGTCGGGAAATCGTCATGTGTGCCGAAGCTGTTGAGCGGTCGGTATTCAACGAAGCATCGAACCTGATGCATGGGAGGAATCATGAAAAAGAAATTTCTCGGCGCTCTTGCCGTAACAACTGCTTTGTCTCCGGTGGCGGCAATGGCGCAGACCGAAGTTCAGTTCTGGCACGCTTTCACAGGTCGTCTGGGTGAGCTTGTGAAAGCCCAAGTGGAAGAATTCAACGCAAGCCAGGATGAATTTGTCGTGGTGGAAAGCCACAAGGGTAACTACTCGGAAACCTTGAACGCAGGCATCGCGGCGTTTCGCGCGGGGGAACAACCCCACATCCTGATGGTGTTCGAAGTCGGCACTGCCACGATGATGTCCGCCGAGGGAGCTGTCAAACCTGTGTTTGAGGTCATGGCCGAAAGCGGCGCATCCTTTGACCCCGACGCTTATATCGGCGCTGTCAAAGGCTATTATACCACCACCGATGGCGACATGCTGTCCTTGCCCTTCAACTCGTCGACGCCAGTTCTGTGGGTCAATCGTGACGCTTTCGAAGCTGCCGGTGTTGATCCCGACACCGACCTGTCTACGTGGGAAAATGTCGGCGCGGTTTTGGATCAGTTGAAAGCAGGCGGTGAAGACTGCCCGCTGGTCACCGCTTGGCAGAGCTGGATTCACCTTGAAAACCTGTCCGCATATCACGACGTCCCGTTTGCCTCGAAGGACAATGGGTTTGCCGGTCTGGACACCGAGTTGATGTTGAACGGGCCCACGCAGGTCGCACACCTGACTGCCATGGGTGATTGGGCCAAGGACGGAAAATTCATCTATACCGGTCGCCGCAACGAAGGCGGAGCCAACTTCCGGTCTGGCGAGTGCGCACTGTTTACCGAAAGCTCAGCGGGCTATGCGGGCATCAAGGCCGAGGCCCAGTTCGACTTTGATGTCCGCCCGCTGCCCTATTGGTCTGGCGTGATCAGCGAGCCGCAGAACACGATTATCGGCGGTGCTTCGCTTTGGGTGATGGAAGGCCATGAGGACGATGCATATAAAGGCGTTGGCGAGTTTCTCAGCTTCCTGTCGACCTTGGGTGTTCAGGCCGATTGGCACCAGAATACCGGCTATCTGCCGATCACCGCCGAAGCCGGTGTCGAGACGCGCAATGCAGGGTTCTATGAAGAGAACCCTGGCACTGATATTGCCGTGATCCAGATGACCGCGAAAGAGCCAACCGCTAATTCCAAAGGTCTGCGTCTTGGGTCGTTCGACCAAATCCGCGGCATTATCGACGAGGAACTTGAGGCGATCTGGTCGGGAGAAAAGACCGCACAAGAGGCGATGGACAGTGCAAAAGAACGCGGAGACGCCCTGTTGCGCCGCTTTGAGACTGCAAATCGCTAGAATTAAAGGCACATGTGGGCCGGTCCTGGCCCACATGTTTATTTGCTGATGGGCCTCTAGGATGGAAAAACGCGTCACCTTTCGCGGCTGGCTTTTGCCACTAGCACTGATCGCGCCGCAAGTCATCATCTCGGCCGTTTTCTTCTTTTACCCCGCAGGTCAGGCGATCTGGCAATCTTTGTTTATCCCCGACCCGTTCGGGTTATCTTCGCAATTCGTTGGATTGGGCAATTTTGAATTCCTGCTCAGCGACAAGTTCTATCGTGCGTCTTTCGTGACCACCGCGGTGTTTTCGACGCTGGTCACACTCTGCTCAATGATTCCGGCGCTGTTTCTGGCGGTTTTGGCGGATCGGCTGATCAAAGGATCGGGCGTCTATCGGACGCTGTTGATCTGGCCCTATGCGGTCGCGCCTGCTGTGGCCGGGGTGTTGTGGCTGTTCATGTTCAACACTCGCGTCGGCGTGATCTCATGGTATCTGGGCCAGCTTGGCTATGATTGGAACCACGTTCTGAACGGGACCGAGGCGATGGGACTGGTCGTCGTAGCTTCGGCCTGGGGGCGTATCAGCTACAACTTCCTGTTTTTCTTCGCAGCCCTGCAATCGGTCCCCAGATCGGTGATCGAGGCCGCCGCGATCGACGGCGCCCGCTTTTGGCGGCGGTTTTTCACCATCGTGTTGCCATTGCTGTCGCCAACCGCGTTTTTCCTGCTGGTGGTGAATGTGGTCTATGCGTTCTTTGAAACCTTCGGGGTTATCCACACGATCACCGGGGGCGGGCCGCAACAAGCCACGACCATTCTGGTCTACAAGGTCTTCTCCGACGGGTTCGTGGGGCAAGATCTGGGATCGTCCTCGGCCCAGTCGGTCATCCTGTTGGTCGTAGTTGGCCTTCTGACCGTCATCCAGTTCAAATACGTGGAAAAGAGGGTGCACTACTGATGGCCGCCCAACAACACGGAATGGTCGAGAAACGCGGCGCGGGAATCTGGCTGACCCATGCCTTCATGATCCTGGGCGTTCTGATCATCTTCTTTCCGATCTGGCTGGCCTTTGTTGCCTCGACTGTCACGCAGGCTGATATCGTGTCGCCCCCTATGCCGGTGACGCCAGGGGACCAGTTCTGGGTGAACTACAAGGCGGCGCTGTTTTCAGGCGTCAACGTGCCCGTGGCGACGATGCTGTTCAACAGTCTGGTGATGGCCATCGGCATTGCCGTGGGTAAGATCATCATCTCGCTGCTGTCGGCCTTTGCGATTGTTTACTTCCGCTTTCCCGGTCGTCAGACATTTTTCTGGATGATCTTCATCACCCTCATGCTGCCGGTCGAGGTGCGGATCGTTCCCACATTCGAGGTTGTGGCCGGGTTTGGTATGCTCAACAGCTATTCGGGGCTGATCTTCCCGCTGATCGCTTCGGCCACCGCGACCTTCCTGTTCCGTCAGTTCTTTCTGACCATTCCCGATGAATTGGCCGAGGCCGCGCGTGTCGACGGTGCCCGCCCGTTGCGGTTTTTCATTGATATTGTCGTGCCCATGAGCCGCACCAATATCGCGGCGCTGTTCGTGATCTTGTTCATCTATGGCTGGAACCAATATCTGTGGCCGCTGCTTATCACCACCGACCCGGAAATGAACACCATTGTAATGGGCATCAAGCAGATGTTCCCTTCGGGCGATGATTTTGCCCATTGGCCGACGATCATGGCCACATCCATACTGGCGATGATCCCGCCGGTCATCGTCGTCGTATCCATGCAAAAGCTGTTTGTGCGCGGCCTTGTCGATAGCGAGAAGTAAGAAATGGCAACTGTAACCCTGCAAGACGTCAAGAAAAGCTTTGGTCCCACGGATGTGATCCACGGCATCGACATCGACATTGCCGACGGAGAGTTCATTGTGATCGTCGGCCCGTCGGGCTGTGGGAAATCTACGCTTTTGCGCATGGTGGCCGGTTTGGAAACCGTTACTTCGGGCGAAATCCGCATTGGCGATGAGCGCGCCAATGAGAAAGAGCCGATGGACCGCGACATCGCGATGGTGTTCCAGAATTATGCGCTCTATCCGCATATGTCGGTGCGCCAGAACATGGGCTATGGGCTGAAGATCGCTGGACTGCCTAAGACGCAAATTGATGCGAAAGTGACCGAAGCGGCCAAGCTGTTGCAGCTTGAGCCATTGTTGGATCGAAAACCCAGACAGTTGTCCGGTGGCCAGCGTCAACGGGTGGCAATGGGTCGGGCCATTGTTCGCGAACCAGCTGTTTTTCTGTTTGATGAACCGCTCTCGAATCTGGACGCCAAGCTGCGCGTGCAGATGCGCCTTGAAATCCGTGAACTTCAGGAAAAACTTGGGATTACATCCCTGTACGTGACGCATGATCAGGTCGAAGCCATGACAATGGCGGACCGGATGATCGTGATGAACGCAGGCGTGGCCGAGCAGATCGGAACTCCGCTTGAGGTTTACGAAACGCCGAAAACACTGTTTGCAGCGCAATTCATCGGCAGCCCCGCGATGAATATTTTTGACGCGCACCGCGACAACGGATTGATCAAGGTTGGGGATATCGAGATTGGCCCTGCACAAGGCCCGGATGCCAACCTAATGCTGGGTATCCGTCCCGAACATTTGTTTGCTGACAATAGCGGCCCCTTTGAAACCAGTGTACAAATGGCAGAGCCGTTGGGCGCAAACACGTTGCTACACGGCCTCCTTGCCAACTCTGGCGCTACAATCACGATCAGTCTTCCGGGCGTCCACCCTATCGAAGGTCACCACCCGAAAATGCGGTTTTCGGTTGCGCCCAAGCATATGCACTTGTTTGACAGCAAAACAGGTAAGCGGCTGGAAAGCTGATACCGTCCCCGCGGAACAGGGTTTGTGGGTTCAAATGATGTCCTGGCCTTGGGACATGCTGGTCCCTTACGGCATCGACGCTCTATTGAACTTTCGGCACGGTCCTGATGCTGTACTTTAATTTCGCGGTCCGGCCACGCTGTTTCGCGAAACGATCCTGTGATCCAAATAGACCGAGCCGGTCGAAAAGGGTTTCTTTTCAAGTTGTTCCAGCAATATTTCCATGGCGCGTTGTCCAATAAGGTTCCGGGCCTGATGCACTGTGGTCAACTCAGGCTGGAAAATGCGAGCGAAAGGGACGTCGTCAAAACCCATGACGGATATATCATCCGGTACCGAGTAGCCGTGCTGTTGCAGGCTTCGTATGACCCCCATGGCGGATTCGTCGTTTGCGCAAAACACGGCAGTCGTGTCGGGCCAGTTTTTTGCCAGGTGGTGCCCTGCGTGTTCACCGTCTGAGTATACGAAGCCTCCGTCTATGAGGCGAATGTGGTCTGACAGCCCCGCTTCGGTCATTGCCTTCACATATCCATCTCGCCTGTCTTTGGTCAGCGTATTGTCCTGAGGTCCGGTGACATGGGCGATTTTCCGGTGACCTTGTTCAATCAAGTACCGTGTGGCGTCGAATGCGGCCCTTTCATTATCCGTGCCAACGTGCGGATAAGGTGTTCCGTCCAGGCGTTCTGAGATCGAAACGGCAGGGGTGCCTTCGGGTAGCATTCCGTCTGGGGGCGCTTCCCCGTTCAGGATCAAGGCCCCGTCCGCGCGTCCATTGCGCAGGTTTTCGAGGATATTCGCGTAGCGCGTGCTATCCCCGTTTGTGTTGCCTATCAGAATTGTCAAATTTGCGCGGGTGGCAACCTCTTCGATACCGGAAAGGATTTTCGAGAAGAAGGGGTTGGAGATATCCGGGAGGATGACAAGTATAGTCCCGGACCTGTTGCGACGCAGCATCTGTGCAGCAGTATTGACGCTGTAGCCTGTTTCCGAAACGGCGGCAAACACTGCATCCCGTGTTTTTTTAGAAACGATATCAGGGGATTGCAGCGCCCGACTTACTGTAGCCGTCGAAACTCCGGCCACCCGTGCGACGTCCCGAACCGTGGGTCTGTTGTTCGATTTCTTTGTCATGTCAGCCAGTAATAGCAGCGAAAAAGACAGAATGTAATCCTTTACATTAAAAATGAAAACGATTACATAAGATTCGAGACGGGTGTGCGATTTTGCCTTGGGAGGGGAAATGAAGCTGGGCGTGAACCTGCTTTGTGTCGGTGGATTTATCGACCAGTCGCAGCTGAAGTTCTGTCAGTTAGCGGCTGAAGTAGGGTATGACGGTGTTGAAATTCCCGTGCTCGAAGGAACAGCTGATCACTATGAATGGCTGGGCGGCGAATTGGACGCGTTGGGGTTGGAGCGAACATGCACCGCGATTACGCCTGACCCGAATGCGGACCCCACCAGTGCTGATCCTGAAATCCGCGTGCGTGGGCTGGAGCATCTGGACTGGATCGTAGATTGCGCCAACGCACTGGGTGCTCAAACCATCGGGGGACCTTTCCACGCACCGATCGGCCACTTCACCGGCAGTGGTCCGACTACCGAAGAATGGAAACGCGGTGCTGATGCTCATCGTCGGATGGCAGAAAAGGCATCAGTGCAAGGAATGCGGTTGGCGCTTGAGCCGCTCAACCGGTTTGAGACCCATTTCCTGAACACCGCCCAACAGGCCGCGCAATACTGTAAAATGGTCGATCATCCCGCTTTTGGGATCATGTACGATACCTTTCACGCACATATCGAGGAAAAAGACCAGGCAAGGGCAATCGCTGCAGTCGCTGGTCAAATCAACGTGCTGCACATTTCTGAAAATGATCGGGGCACCCCTGGAACAGGGCAGATTGATTTTGGGCGGGTTTTCTCATCCGTGAAAAAGACCGGGTTCGACGGATGGGTCGTTATGGAAGCCTTTGGCGCAGGCGTGCCGGAACTTGCTGCGGCTACGCGTATCTGGCGCCCCATGTTCGATACTCATGCGCAGTTGTTTCGGGACAGTGCTGAGTTCATTCGTAAGAATTGGGCCCAAGCATGACCGGTGACGCAATCTTTGAGATGAAAGGGATCACCAAGGTTTTTCCAGGGATCAAAGCACTGGATTCGGTCAGTTTTTCGGCTCGGGCTGGTGAGGTTCACGCGTTGGTCGGAGAAAACGGCGCGGGCAAGTCCACCCTGATGAAAGTTCTGTCGGGTGTTTATCAGGCGGAAGAAGGGGAAATATTCCTTCGCGGTCGGAAGGTTCGGTTTCAGCATCCGCTGGAATCGCTCACCCAGGGTGTGAGTGTGATCTATCAGGAGTTCTCGCTGCTGCCGGACAGAACAGTGGCCGAGAATATATTTCTGGGTCGCGAACCAACCAACCGGTTTGGTATTTTGGACGCCGCGAGGATGCGGCGCGAAACGCGCAACGTGCTGGCTTTGTTTGGAGATCGCCATCGGTTTGGACCCGACACGCTGGTCAGTGATCTGGACGTTGCGCAGCAGCAGATGGTTGAAATCGCGAAAGCATTGTCCTTGAACGCGCAAGTGATCGTCATGGACGAGCCAACCGCAGCCCTAAACGATGCGGAATGTGACTTGCTGTTTCAACTGGTCGAAGACCTGCGGGGGCAGGGGCGTTCGATCGTCTATATTACCCATCGTATGCGCGAAATTCGGCGTCTGGCCGACCGTGTGACCGTCATCAAGGACGGAAAAGTAGCTGCCGCGTTTGATGATGTGCCCGAAACCGGCCAAATCGTAGAAGCTATGGTCGGGCGAGACATCGGGCATTTCTATCCCGACCCCGCAACATCGGACGAGGTCGGCGCCCCGGTTCTGACCGTGCACGGTGGGGGTAACGCGCGCTTGTTCGACATTGATCTTGAACTGTGTGCAGGTCAGATCACCGGATTCGCAGGTGTTCAGGGGGCAGGTCGCACTGCATTGGCGTTGGCCTTGTTTGGCGCAGAACCCTTTGAGACCGGCACAGTGTCGGTCGAAGGGCAACCGGTTTCGCTGACAAGCCCGCGCAAGGCCGCCAAGGCGGGCATCGCCATGTTGCCAGGTGATCGCAAGGCCGAGGGGCTCATGCTGATGCAATCGGTTCGGGACAACGGAATGATCTCGGCACGCGCGTTTTCCAACCCCTTGGGCGCGCCGAACAATACGCCGATTGCGACACTGGATCAGATGGATAAGCTGTTTGACTCCTTTGACCTGCGAGCTGCGAATTACGAGGTCGAGATTCAGTCTTTGTCCGGCGGTAATCAGCAAAAGGCCATCGTTGCCCGCTGGCTGTCCTTGGCTCCAAAAGTCCTGATCTTTGTTGAACCGACCAGAGGGATCGACGTCAACACCAAGGCCGTCATCTATGCTCAGATGCGCAGTTTGGCACAAGACGGCGCGGCAGTTATGGCAATCTCGTCTGACTTGCCCGAGGTTCTAGGCATATCGGACCGGGTTCTGGTGATGAGCGACGGTAAAATCGTGGCCGAATTTGGATATGGCGCCAGTGAGACTGAGGTCATGCATGCAGCAACTGAAGCGCATTTGGGACTTGAAACCTCATGAAACCTGCGGGCTCAAGAAATCTCATGGCTTTTGCGCCATTCTTGCTGCTGATGGCCGCGATCGCTGTCTATGTCATCGTGGCCGTGCTGACAGGCCAGACCCAATTCCTGACGGTTGAAAACCTTCTTGGTCTGTTGGGGCGCTCAATTGCCCTTGGGATCACGGCAGTGGGCCAGACCTTTGCCATATTGATCGCGTCAATTGATCTGAGTGTAGCGAACTTAATCTCGGTATCTGCCGTTCTGGCGTCATCAATCATGTCGGGCGATCCTTCGATGATGCTGCCAGCGATTGCCGCCGTTTTGGCTGTGGGTGTTGTGGTCGGGTTGATCAACGGGCTGGTAATCACCCAGTTCGAAGTCAACCCACTGATCGCTACTCTTGGCATGGCGCTCGTCCTGCAGGGCCTTCTGAGCGCCACGTTCAACAATTTTGCCGGCGAGGTGCCAGAAGAGTTCCAGGTCTTTGCCTATGGGCAAGTCGGGGGAATATCGATCAGTTTGATCTTTCTGATCGCGCTGACCGTGGCCGCTTGGTTGTTTCTGCGCTTTACCCGCGCCGGGTCGAATATCTATTCAGTTGGAGGCAATCCGGACGCCGCCAAATTGGCGGGTATGCGGACAACCCGCGTGGTCATCATGGCGCATGTGATCTGCTCGGTCTGCGCCACCATTGCGGGGTTGTATCTGGCCAGTCGGTTGCGTTCGGGCGCGCCGTGGATTGGGCGGGACGGGGTATATGATCTGGAGTCCATCGCTGTGGTGGTGATCGGCGGCACGGCGCTTTCAGGTGGGCGCGGAGGTGTTTGGGGCACCCTGATGGGGGTGATGATTTTCTCGCTGATCGACTCGATTTTCAACATTGCCGGTGTCGATGCCTTCGCGAAACAGATCCTGCGCGGGATCATCATTGTGGCGGCTGTTGCCGTCTATGCAGTGCGGAGCCGGAGGATCGAGGCGTGATCGAACGGCTAAAGCAGATCAATCCCGTCTTTCTGGTACTGGCACTTTTGTTTGTGGCGATTGCGATCCTGTCGCCGTATTTCCTGCAGCCTACCGGGTATATGAATTTTCTCAAACGGGCCGCTCCGATCGCAATTTTGGCCGTTGGGCAATTGTACGTCATCAATTCGGGCGGATTCGACCTGTCGGCAGGGGCGTTGGTGACTTTGACCGTGATCGGCAGTTCCATTCTGCTGGATGGCGACGCTAGCGCGACGTGGTGGGTTGTCCTGGTCATGCTGGGTGTAGGTGTGATTGTCGGAACGGCGAACGCGCTCGTGGTGTCGTGGCTCAAAGTGCCATCGATTATCGCTACTCTGGGGATGATGATCACGCTCAGCGGTGTCGCTCTGACATGGTCAGGTGGGGCTCCTCGCGGTTATCTGCCAGAGAACTTTAGGTTCTTCGGCCGGTATTTGATCAAGGATGTGCCGCTGATCAAGATTCTTCCGGTGGCGGTCATCGTTATGGTCATTGTCTGTGCCGGTATGTGGTGGCTGATGCATCGCACCAATTACGGCAAGCGTCTGATTGCGATGGGCGACAACCCAAAGGCTGCATTGCTGGCGGGCGTCCCGCTTACCGAGACCAGGATCATCGCTTTTGTCGTATCTTCGGTCTCGGCTGTTATCGCCGGGATCCTTCTTGGCGGCTTTGCGGGGGTGTCCACAGATGTGGGTGTCGGGCTGGAGCTGCAGGCCATTACCGCTGCTGTGATCGGCGGTGCGCAATTGCTAGGCGGGCGCGGCACTGTCGGGGCAACGATCGCGGGTGCGCTGGTATTGCAGGCGATGTTTACGCTGCTCAACATTCTGGGCTTCCCTAAGCCGATCCGGGACGTGGTTCAGGGTCTGATTTTGATCTCGGCGGTGGTGATCGCCGGATACCGACGACGCCGATCAGGGGGATAGGCGCCCGAAACTTTTCAGAGGAGGAAAACAAAATGATCAACAAGTTTACAGCGACAGCCTTGGCGGCTTTGGTGGTAGCGCTTCCCGCGCAAGCACAGAATTTCGATGACCCGGTGGAGTTCGCCAAACAAAAGGACATGCTGGGGGCTGCCGCCAACGGCGAGGCTGAAACACCCTGGTTGCAGTACTATGGCGACGTGATGGCTGATACGTCGGCGTACAAGAAAGACGGCCCTCATACGATTTGTTTTTCGAACGCGGGCGTCAACAATCCTTGGCGCGTAGTTGGTTGGAATACAATGCAGGCCGAGGTCGAGCGGCACGACAACATTGCGGACTTCGTTGTGACCGATGCGGAAGGCTCGGATGACAAACAGATCGCCGATATCGAAGATTTGCTGGCTGGCGGAACTTGTGACGCCTTGATCGTGTCCCCCAACACGACAGCAGCCCTGACCCCCGCTGTGGAAAAAGCCTGCGCGCAATTGCCGGTCATCGTGTTTGACCGCGGCGTAAACACGGATTGTCCCGTGACGTTTATCAAACCGGTCGGCGGGTATGGTTTCGGCATTCAATCGGGCGAGTTCATCGCCGCCAACGCACCCGAAGGCTCGGACGTACTGATGTTGCGCATCCTGCCCGGCGTGGATGTGCTGGAAACCCGCTATTCCGCGGCCAAGCGCATCATGGAAGAGGCTGGGTTAAATATCGTAGGGGCCGAGTTCACCGATGGCGACCGTGCCAAGACCAAGGCGATTGTCGAGGATTATATCCAGCGCGGAACCCAATTGGGCGCAGTTTGGATGGACGCTGGTGCCACTTCAGTCGCCGCTATCGAAGCCTTCGAAGATATGGGCTTGGAGGTTCCGATCGTAACCGGCGAGGATCAGCAGGATTTCCTACAGAAATGGCAGGAGATTGGCCTGAACACCATTGCTCCGACCTACCCGACTTATCAGTGGCGCACGCCTATCCTGGCAGCTCTGAAAGTTTTGGATGGCGAGGCCATTCCTGGGCCGGAATGGAACCTGCCACAACCGGCGATCACCAGCGACAATCTCGGCGATTTTGTGAACCCCTCCATGCCTCCGCTGCACTACGCAGCCTGCGGGTGTGAAGACATGCCCGGCTACCCTGAACGCTGGGGTGGCAAATAACTGAGTGAATTCACCGGGGCTGCTTGAGGCCCCGGTATTCGGAATTTGAAAGGGAGTCTGTGATGTCGGGTGCAATCAAAGGGCCAGGACTGTTTCTTGCGCAGTTTGCGGATGATGCCGCGCCGTTTAATTCGCTGGGGTCGATTGCGGAATGGGCGGCCGGTCTGGGGTACAAGGCAGTGCAGATCCCGACCTTTGATGGGCGGCTGTTCGACTTGGACAAGGCGGCGGACAGTCAGACCTATTGCGACGAAATACTTGGCACCTGCCGCGACGCAGGGGTTGAGATAAGTGAACTGTCGACCCATTTGCAAGGCCAGCTGGTTGCCGTTCACCCGGCTTATGATCCAGCTTTCGACGCCTTCGCGCCCCAAAACATGCATGGCGACCCAAAAGCGCGGCAGGATTGGGCTGTGGACCAGGTGAAGAAAGCTGCCAATGCGGCCCGGCGCTTGGGGCTGGACACAACGGTAAGTTTTACCGGATCACTGGCCTTTCCCTATCTTTACCCTTGGCCGCAGCGCCCCCAAGGTCTAATTGAAGAAGCCTTTTCCGAGCTTGCCCGTCGCTGGCGTCCGATCTTTGACGCCTATGCAGAACAGGGCGTTGCCATCGGATTTGAAATTCACCCTGGCGAGGACGTCTTCGACGGAGCCACCTTCGAGATGTTTCTGGATGCGGTGAACGGGCACGAGGCCTGCCAGATCAACTACGATCCCTCGCATTTCCTGTTGCAGCAGATGGACTATCTAGAGTTCATCGACCTCTATCACGAGCGCATCTGTGCTTTCCACGTCAAGGATGCCGAGTTCAACCCGACCGGTCGCCAAGGTGTCTATTCCGGTTATCAAAGCTGGACCAACCGGGCGGGGCGGTTCCGCAGCCTTGGCGACGGGCAGGTAGATTTTGGGGCGATTTTCTCGAAGCTGACGCAATATGGATATGACAGCTGGGCTGTTCTGGAATGGGAATGCTGTCTAAAATCGCCCGAGCAGGGCGCTGCCGAGGGCGCGCCCTTCATCGCGCGTCATATCATTGAAACCACGGACAAGGCCTTTGACGATTTCGCAGGCGGCGAAGTGGATCAGGCCATGATCCGATCCATGCTGGGGTTGGGCCAATGACACCATTGAAACTGGGCATGGTCGGCGGCGGAAAAGGCGCCTTTATCGGAGCCGTACACCGAATTGCCGCCCGGCTGGATGGGCAGTGGCAGCTGGTGGCCGGTGCGCTGTCTTCCGACCCGCAGCGCGCGGCGGCCTCGGCGCAAGAGCTGGGGCTTGATCGGAGTTATGCAGATTTTCGTCAGATGGCACAGGCCGAGGCAGCGCGCGACGACGGTATCGACGCCGTAGCGATTGTGACGCCCAACCATATGCATGCCGATCCGGCGATTGCGTTTCTTGAAGCGGGGATCCACGTCATTTGCGACAAACCTCTTTCCGCCACTGCTGAGGATGCCGCGCGCATCAAGGCCGCAGCCGAGGCGTCATCCGCCCATTTCATCCTGACGCACAATTACACCGGCTATCCGATGATCCGGCAGGCACGTGAGATGGTGCAGGTGGGTGAGTTGGGTAAGTTGCGGCTGGTGCAGGTCGAATACGCGCAGGACTGGCTGACCGAACCGGCGGATGCCGACAACAAACAGGCCGACTGGCGCACGGACCCTGCACGGTCGGGTGCTGGGGCGATCGGCGATATCGGCACACACGCTTTCAATCTGGCGTATTTCGTGTCGGGTGAAGTGCCCTCACATCTGGCGGCGGACCTTTCAAGCATGGTGCCGGGCAGGCAAGTGGACGACAACGCCCATATCCTTCTGCGCTATGGCAATGGTGTGCGAGGCATGCTGTGGGTCAGTCAGGTGGCTGTGGGAAATGAAAACGGGCTGCGACTTCGGGTCTATGGCGACAAGGGCGGGTTGGAATGGTCACAGGAACACCCCAACCATCTGTACTTTAGCCGCTTTGGTGAACCAACTCAGGTTCTGACCAGAGGGTCGGCGGCGACATCAGAAACCGCGCGCGCGGCCACCCGCATTCCGCCCGGTCACCCTGAAGGCTACCTGGAAGGGTTTGCGACGATTTACAAGGACGCAGCGGCGCTGATCCGAAAAGATCAAGATCGCCAAGATCTATTGCCTGAGCTGAGTGATGGTTTGCTGGGGATGGCATTCATCTCGGCTGCACTCAAATCGTCCGATAGTGATGGCGTGTGGCAGCCGGTCTCAATCCAGTAAGGTAACTGAGCTTGCGCCGAACCTAATGACGGCAATGACCCGCCAGACGCTTGGACTCCAAGGTTGTCTGTGGTTTCGCCGTAGGTTTTGTCAAAATCTGCGCAGTCTATTTGGGATCATAGACATACCCGATCCCGCGTACGGTCCGGATGATCTGGGGCTTTTCGGGGTTTGTCTCCAGTTTTCGGCGCAACCTGGAAATACGGATGTCGATACTGCGATCAAACGGGTCCCAGGACCGATCATGCGCATGTTCAAGTAGTTGGTCACGGTTCAGAACACGCCCTTTGTTTTCCGCGAAAACCTTGAGCAACCTGTATTCCATGGCCGTCAACGGAACTTCTGACCCATCTTCGGCCAGAAGTTTGGCGGCCTCTTTATCCAGTACATAATGTCCAAATGCGGCCTGTTCGGCGTCAGTCGAACCCGCCGAGGGTTTGTCAGTCAGGGCTTCGCGACGTAAAATGGCCTTGATCCGGGCTTCAAGTTCCCGAAGGTCGACCGGTTTGCCCAGGTAATCATCTGCGCCCATCTCAAGCCCGACAATCCGGTCTACAACGTCGCCGGCTGCCGTCAGCATGATGACTGGCGTCATGTTATCTGGTCGCAGAGATCTGAGGATGGACAAGCCGTCCTCGTTGGGCATGTTGATATCCATGATCATCAGGTCGACCGGCACATCTGCAACAATCGCGCGCAGTTCTTCGCCGCCAGAGGCAGTTGAGACCTGATACCCGCGTTTGCCCAGATATTCTTGCAACATCTCACGCACGTCGATTTCATCGTCGCACACCAGAATGTGGCATTGCTGACTATTCATCTGACAAGTCCTTCTGGTCTGCAAGCAACTGCCCGACAAGTGTCCGGAGTTCCGAGGGTGATACGGGTTTTTCAAGATAGGGTAGGCCGGATTCCTTCAGTAAACCCAAAGAGCTTTCGCCCATCGTGTCACCGGTGATATAAGCGGTTTTCTTCAGCATCTCGGGGAAGCGCGTTTTCAACGCTTCAAAAATCTTTCGCCCATCGACACCCGGCATGTTCAGATCGCTTAGAAAGATATCGTATGACGATATCTGCAGCCGGTTCAGCGCCTCTTCACCCGAGGACACGAAGTCTACCTCGAACCCTTCCCGTCGCAGGATCTCGGCATTCAATTCCCCGACCTCGACCTCGTCATCCACTACTAAGGCCCTATGCCTGGATGCGGCTGGAATGGAGTCTTTTGTGTCATCCGAACGGGTGCTTTCGTCAGAGGCGATTGGCAGGGTAATTCGGAAACACGTGCCAGTGCCTCCAGTTTGCTCCAGCCTGATCTGACCACCATGGGACAGTATTATGCGGTGACAAAAGGCCAGGCCGATGCCTGTGCCATCGCCGACCTCCTTGGTGGTGAAGAAGGGCTCGTATATCCGCGGTGCTATGGTTTTGGGGATGCCGGGGCCGTTATCCTCGACTGTGATTTCGATCATGTTTGTGTCTGCCCGGGTTTCGGCAGACAACGTGATCCGATCGCCGACACCCGAAGATGTCATCGCCTGTTCCGCGTTGATAATCAGGTTGATGATAACCTGCGTGATTTGATCTGCGTCCCCTGCAATGGGTGGCATATCCTGCGGAACAACGCGAGAAATATTGATCTCACCCGAGGTGCTGCCATAGCCCGCCACATCGGCAGCAGTTTCGATCAAAGTGAGCACATCGACGGGTTCGATCTTGCTGGGTTGCTGCCGTGCCATCGCAAGAAATGTTTTGACGATCTTGGCGCAGCGTTCCGCGGCGTTGCCGATCTTTTCAATTCTGACTGTCAGGTCCGGATCTGTTATCTCTTCCTTCAACATCAGCGAATGACCCACAACCACCGACAGCGGATTGTTAAGCTCATGGGCGACACCGGCAAGCAGCTCTCCCAGGGCCGACATTTTTTCATTCTGGAAAAGCATCTCGCGCTGTTTTGTTAGTTCGGCTTCAATGGCCAGTTCGTCTGTCAGATCACGCGTGTTCGAAACGATGACTTCCTCGCCATTGAATTCGATAAGTCGAGACGAATCCGCGGCCCAGAATTTGCGCCCACGCGCGTCAACGAACTCCATCCGCCGGTCCTTCAGCGCACCTTCTTTTCGCAGGTCGTTCAAGTATCGCTCGCGCTCGGTCGGGTCGGCATAGTACGACTTGGAGCTCTCGGCATCGCCAAACAGCGCTTTGATCTCGGGCGTTGCAAACAAGACCTTGCCAGTTTCTGCATGAGTCATGTTGATCGCGGCAGGGTAGGCCTCCATAACCTGTCGGATCAACGCATCGGCTTCTTTTTGCACAGTCAGGTCGATGATGCTGGTGACGATGACTTCTTCGCCTTTGTAGTCGATCAGCTGCGAAGAGATTGACGCTGGAAACGTCGCGCCCGCTGCGTTCACCAGATCTAGCTTGTAGTCCTCAACCCGGCCATCGGCCAAAAGCAGAGTGATGAAATCTGCGCGTTCTTCCGGGTTCAAATAGTGCTCGCGCGCTGACTTCGAAGGGCCGAACAACTGCAACGCCGCCGGCGAGCGATAGAGGATCTGTCCATCGCCAATGCGCGCCATGGTGACGACGGCAGAGCTGGCATCCAGCACCTTGCGGATCAGTAGATCCCCATCGCGCTCTTCAACCTCGGCCTGTTTTCGTTCAGTGATATCCTCGCGCGTGACGACGAAACCGCCGAACTTCGTTGGATGAACAGAGACCAGAAACGTCCGCCCATCCGTTTCAAGAAGCTCAAAGTCCTGAATGAAGTCGATACCATTGGCCAGCCGGTCCGAGACCCATTGCTGTTCATTGCCGACTGCGTCCGCGTAGATGCCCCGCCGCGCCGTTTCGCGCATCAGGATTTCCCAGTCGAGGCCCGGTTCCAGCAGGTCGGCAACCCCTTTGTTCATCTCGGCATAGCGTTGGTTGAACATGACCAGACGACGATCGTCGTCATAAAGGGCAAACCCCTCTTTCAAGGACTCGATCGCGTCGCGCAGAAGATCCCGCGCCTTTTCGATTTCTTCTAGATCAGTTGCCGAGTCCATGTTCATTCCGAATGTCTAGAATATCAGTGTTTCAGTGCCATTTCAAAATCGGCCAGCTGTGTTTCAATTGTTTCAAGGCGTGCATTTTCCTGCCACAGACCTTCGAAAACATGGCGTGTTTGGAACCGGATAGCGCGTTGTGTGAACGGCTTCACAGAGCAACAACTGAAACACGAACCGCTGATTTCAGAAATCACATTGAAACATAAAACGCCCAGTTTTGGTCCATCAAAATTGTAGTTGGGTCAAAATGATGAGTATTTCTTTTATCACTACCGAAACAACCAACGCACCGATTGTCGCGTTGCATTCCTCGGCATCAAATGGTGGCCAATGGGGTCAGTTGGCAAAGGATCTGGCAGGGCGGTTTTCTCTCCATGCCTTTGATTTGCCCGGCTACGGGCTCGATCCCCTTGAACCTGACATGTCCCAGACTGGCGCGGCAATTTCGGCAGCACCTGTTCTGCGCGAGATCGAAGCACTGGGACGCCCCGTGCATCTGGTCGGTCATTCCAACGGTGGCGGCATCGCGATCAAGATCGCTCTGCTGCGCCCTGACCTGGTGAAAAGCCTGACGCTCTACGAGCCGGCAACATTTCATTTCCTTGCTCAAGGGAATGACTTGGGCCAAGTGCTGTTTCGCGACATTCAGCACGTGTCGGCGACGGTCTCGACTGCGGTATCCACGGGTGATCCCGCCAGTGCGATGCAGCACTTCCTGAACTTCTGGAATGAAGATGGATTTTGGGAGGCGCTGCCCGAACAGGCCAAAGACCGCTTCGCCACGATGGTGCCCTCGGTCCTGCGCGATTTCGAAAATGGTTTCGCCGAAGACTGGGATCTGTCCGAACTGTCCAGGCTTGAAATGCCGACTCTGGTCATGACCGGGCTGGAATCACCGCAGATTGCGCAGCACGCGGCAGTGGAAATCGCGCAGGCGCTGCCCAATGCGCGGATGGCGCTGTTGCCCGAGCTGGGGCACATGGCTCCGATCTTCCAGTCGGAATGGGTCAACTCGCGGATCATTGAACACGTGGCCAGCACCGAGCGGCCCGCCGTGAACATCAGCTGGCCAAGCGGGAAAGCCGCCTGAGCCACATAAATTCAGCATTCAGCAAGAAGGATTGTGATCATGAATGTTCAAACATCTACCACGGCCACCCCGGACTTTACGGCTATTAAAGCCAAACAGAACGTTGCCTGGGGGTCTGGCGACTACAGCAAAGTGGGCGTGACCCTGCAGATCACCGGAGAAGAGCTTGCCGAGGCGATGGCGATGACGCCGGGTGCCAAAATTCTGGATGTCGCGGCCGGAAATGGCAATGCCACCCTGGCGTTCGCCCGGCGGTTTTGCGATGTCACGTCGACCGACTATGTTGAAACTCTGCTGCAGGCCAGTAGCCAGCGCGCCAAAGCCGAAGGTCTGTTTGTGACCTACAAAGTTGCCGACGCCGAGAACCTGCCTTTCGGGGATCAGACTTTTGATGCGGTGGTTTCAACCTTTGGTGTGATGTTCACGCCCAATCAGCAGCAATCCGCGGCCGAGCTTCAGCGCATGGTTCGTCCGGGTGGCAAGATCGGTATGGCAAACTGGACACCGGACAGTTTCATCGGACAGTTGTTCAAAACCATTGGGAAGCATGTGCCACCGCCTGCGGGTGTGAACTCTCCGGCGCAATGGGGCAGTGAAACCTGGGTTCAAGAGACGTTTGGAGGCAAGTGCGAAATCACGTCTTTCCGGCGCAAAACCTTCATGTTCCGCTACAGATCGGCCGAGCATTTTCTGGAATACTTCCGCACGTTCTATGGCCCGATGCAGAAAGCGTTCGAGGCACTGGATACATTTGGGCAAGCCGCCTTGCGCGCAGACATGATGACGTTGATCCGGGAATTCGATGTATCGACAAATGACACGTTGTGCATTGCCTCGGAATACGCCGAGATCATCGCGGAACGCCGCTGATTTCGAACGCCATTTCTCCAACGTTTCAACACATATGTTCAGGAACGTTGGAGAAATGCGCATGAGCAAATCAGGGTATGCGGGTGAAGAGTAATTTTCAGATAGGGATTTGTTAAAATGGTTGAGCGCACACTTTACGAGAAATACGGCGGGTTTTCCAAAATCAGCAAAATCGTGATTTCTTTTTACGACAAACTTTTGGACAACGATGAGGTTGGCCCATTCTTTGATCATGTGGACATGACGAAAATGGTAGACCATCAAACAAAATTCATCGCATCTTTGCTAGGTGGCCCGGCTTCTTATACAGACAAACAACTGCGTCAGTTGCATTCGCATCTTGAGATCACGAATGCTCATTTCGATGAGCTGGAAACCGTGTTGCAAGGCGCGCTTCAAAAACACAACGTGGCAGAGGACGATATCGCTGTTGTCCTGGCAGAATTCGGGAAACGTCGTCCTCTGATTGTTAGGTAAACCATGACTATCGAAGCCATCAATGAACAGTTGCTGCGTGCCATCGGTGTGGGTGTTGCGCTTTTGGACCGCGAAACACTTCGGTTCGGGTTCCGCAACGACACGTTCGAGGATTGGTTCAATACCGAAACTCAATCGTCGCATTTGCAGCAGCTATTCCCCGATCTGGAGATTGAGACGGTTCGCAAGAGCTTGTTTGAATCCGGTCGCTATACCTCGGAAATCAGTTTCAAGAAGAAACGCCGGACATTGGTGATCGCGCTGGACTTTACAGTCGCGCATGATGATGTGCTGGTTCTTGTCTGTCAGAACATCACCCGCATCAAAGAGCTGGAGTCTATGATTGATTCCTACTCGATGATGGTTGAGCGCAATACGCGTGAGCTGAAACGGGAAAAGGAACAGGTTGAAAAGCTGTTGCTGAACCTGATGCCGCGGTCTGTCTACGAGGAATACAAGACCTTTGGGGTCGTGACGCCGCAGCTTTACGATCCAGTGTCCGTCCTGATGCTGGATTTCGTGGGTTTCACCGAGATGGTAGCTTCGCAGGACCCCAGCGTGACGGTTACCGAGTTGAACGACATCTACAGCGCCTTTGACCGGATCGGTGAGCAATTCGGTTGCGAGCGTATCAAGACCATTGGTGACGCCTATATCACGGTTGCAGGTTTGCCGGATCCGACGCCGGATCACGCAAAGGCAATCGCCAATACGGCCATTCGTTTTGTCCGTTATCTGACCCGCCGCAACCTGAGCCATCCGCACCAGTGGCGCTGTCGAATCGGGCTGGCCTCGGGTTCGGTTGTGGGCTCGGTCGTGGGTATCCAGAAATATGTCTACGATATTTTCGGACCGGCGGTGAACCTGGCCTCACGCTTGCAAGAGTTTTCGGAACCGATGCAAATCACCGTTCAGGACGAAGTCGCCGAGGTGTTGAAAGATCAGTTCGACATTGAAAGTGTTGGCCTGAAATCCGTTCGTGGCTTTGAACAGCAGGAAATCTGGCGCCTGACGGACAGGGATTGAATGCGTTTTGGCTGTGTCGCCGTCATCTGAGATTTTGCGCGGCAGAGCCTTCCAAAGACACCCAAAGCACCTTTGCATCTTCCTTGCTGGTCGAGATGCAGCCGTGCCCCATTCCACTGTCGTAGTAAAGCGAGTCTCCGGCTTTCATTGGAAGCGGGCGGTAGTGTTCGGACACAAAGATCAATTCGCCACTGATGACGTACATGAACTCTTCTCCGCTATGTCTGATCCAGTTCTCGAACTCTGAGACATCGCGGGCCTTGATCGTGGCGATATAGGGCAGCATCCGTTTGCTGGTTAGTTCAGGGCACAATAGCTCGTGCAGATATGTGGGGGTGTCCCGCGTTTCGCCCTGACCTTTGGGGGTGAAGTCGCGCCGACCCGAAATGCCTGTTTGACCCGATTGCAGGAATAACTGAGGCGTGCTCATATCCAGCGCCTGAGTCAGCCGTCGAACGATGTCAAAGCTGGGGCGGGTCTGGTTGTTTTCGATCTTCGAGAGTGTCGAGCGCCCGATTCCCGCCGCCCGCCCGGCCTCTTCCAGAGTCCAGCCTTTTGCACGCCGCGCGTCCCGAATGGACCGGCCCAGTGCCGCCCCATCGTCATGTTCTTCCGCATTGGAAACATCGCCGGGGGTATCTTCAGACATGTATTCTCCTTGTTTTTCAAAGATTAGCCGGTTTTCCCAAGCTGCACAACTTCACAATTTTGAGAATAATGTTGCTTTAAGAGATATAATTCCACTATAGGAAACAAAATCTCTTACATGGGATTCGATAATACGGGAGGAGACAATGTTCAAAACTTCGCTCAATACAGCAGACCCGGTTATCGCTGCGTCGATCGCACGCGAAAGCCAGCGGCAGGCTGAGCAAATTGAATTGATCGCGTCAGAGAACATCGTCTCTCAGGCTGTGATTGAGGCCCAAGGTTCCGTGCTGACCAACAAATACGCCGAAGGCTATCCGGGTCGCCGCTACTATGGCGGGTGCGAATTTGTGGATGAGGTTGAAGCCGAGGCAATCGAGCGGCTGAAACAGCTTTTTGGTTGCGAATTTGCCAATGTGCAGCCGCATTCGGGTGCTCAGGCAAACGGGGCTGTCAAATTGGCTTTGCTCAGCCCCGGTGACACGATCCTTGGAATGTCGTTGGACGCTGGCGGCCATCTGACTCATGGTGCAAAACCCGCGCAATCGGGCAAGTGGTTCCGGCCAGTACAGTACGGACTGACCGATGCGGGGTTGATTGACTATGATCAGGTGGCGTCTTTGGCGCGGGCCGAGAAACCCAAACTGATCATCGCAGGTGCGTCCGCCTATTCCCGGACAATTGATTTCGCCCAATTCCGCCAGATCGCGGACGAGGTCGGGGCCTGGTTGCTGGCCGATATGGCACACATTGCAGGGCTTGTGGCAACGGGCTTGCACCCTTCGCCGGTCGGTCATGCCCATGTGGTGACGTCAACTACGCATAAGACGCTGCGTGGTCCGCGCGGTGGCATCATCCTGACCAATGATGCGGCGCTGGCCAAAAAGCTGGACTCGGCAGTGTTTCCGGGCCTTCAGGGAGGCCCTTTGATGCACGTGATCGCAGGCAAGGCCGTCGCGTTTGGCGAAGCACTAAAACCTGAATTCTCAACCTATATGCAACGGGTTGTCGACAGCGCCTCGGCCCTTGCCCAAGTGATGATGGCGCGCGGTTGCGACATCGTTTCTGGTGGTACGGACAATCACCTGATGCTGGTCGATCTGCGCCCTATCGGGGTGAAGGGTAAAGACGCCGAAGCCGCGTTGGAGCGTGCAGGTTTTACCTGCAATAAGAACAGCGTTCCCGGCGACCCGGAAAAACCAACTGTGACCAGCGGTATCCGTTTGGGCACTGCCGCCGGATGCAGCCGTGGGTTCGGGCCGGATGAATTCCGCCAGATCGGCCACTTGATTGGCGATGTTCTGGATGCGCTGGTCCGGACGCCCGAAGGCGATGCGACCGTTGAAACACGGACCCGCGATAAGGTCCGCGCCCTGTGCGCACAACACCCCATCTACTGAGAGACGACCCATGAACATTTATGACCTGATCGTCATTGGCGGCGGCCCGGGCGGCTATGTCGCGGCCATTCGCGCCGCCCAATTGGGGATGAAAGTGGCCTGCATCGAGGGGCGCGGGGCGCTGGGTGGTACCTGTTTGAATGTGGGGTGTATCCCCTCCAAAGCGTTGCTGACCTCCTCGGCCAAATATGCCGAACTTGCACATCTCTCCTCCCATGGCATTGCGGTCGAGGGGGCCAGCATCGACGTACCCGCCATGATGGGGCGCAAGGACAAGATCGTGGGTGATCTGACCAAGGGCATTGGGTTTCTGTTCAAGAAAAACGGCGTTGAGCTGATCGAAGGCTGGGCGCGCATTCCCGCCGACGGGCAGGTGCAGGTTGGCGTTAATACCTATGAAGCCAAGAACATCCTGATCGCCACCGGGTCCGAGCCGTCGCCGCTGAACGGGATCGAGATTGATGAGCAGCACGTATTGAGTTCGACCGGAGCCTTGGCGCTGGACACGGTGCCGGATCATCTGGTTGTTGTCGGCGCGGGCGTGATCGGGCTGGAACTTGGGCAAGTCTGGGTGCGTCTTGGCGCTAAGGTTACGGTGGTTGAATATCTCGACCGCGTGCTGCCCGGCATTGATGGCGAGATTGCGAAACTGGCGCAACGGGCCTTGTCCAAACGGGGGCTGAAATTCCAGTTGGGGCGCGCGCTGAAGGCCATCGACAAATCAGAAACCGGATTGACGCTTACGCTGGATCGGGTCGGCAAAGACAAGGAAGAGGTGATTGAGGCCGACAAGGTCCTGATCGCCGTTGGCCGCCGTCCCGTTACGCGCGGGTTGGGGCTGGAAGATCTGGGGATAGCTCTTGACCCGCGCGGCTTTGTTCCGGTTGACGGGAAGTTCCGCACCTCGGTGCCCGGTATCTATGCCATCGGCGATTGCATCCTCGGCCCGATGCTGGCCCACAAAGCCGAAGAGGACGGCGTAGCCTGTGTCGAGATGCTGGCCGGGCAGGATGTTCACGTGGACTACAACACCGTACCGGGTGTTGTGTATACCGACCCCGAGGTCGCCTCGGTCGGCGCAACCGAGGAGGCGCTGAAAGAGGCCGGTACCGACTACACGGTCGGCAAGTTCGCCTTCATGGCCAACTCGCGCGCGCGTTCGACCGGGGAAACCGACGGCGCGGTAAAGGTTCTGGCTGACCCGAGCGGCAAAATTCTGGGCGCGCATATTTGCGGAGCCCATGGCGGCGATCTGATCGCAGAACTCGTTCTGGCGATGACCAAAGGCGCCACCGTCGCCGATGTTGCCGCGACCTGCCACGCACATCCAGCCATGGGAGAGGTGGTGAAAGAAGCCTGCCTCGACGCCATGGGTCGCGCGATCCACGCCTAAGGAAGTTCAGCCAGATGACCATCCAGCTTCGCCCTCGCCACCCGGAAAAGGCCAAAAAGGCCGACAGCGTGATCCCGCGCAAGCCCAAGTGGATACGCCGAAAAAAGATCGAAAGCGCCGAGTACTATGAGACTCGCCGCCTGATGCGCGATCACGATCTGGCAACTGTCTGCGAAGAAGCCGCCTGCCCGAATATCGGCGAATGCTGGTCCAAACGTCACGCCACCATGATGATCATGGGCGAGGTCTGCACCCGCGGTTGTTCCTTCTGCAACGTCGCAACCGGACGCCCGGATGCGCTCGATGTGTTCGAGCCGGGCCGCGTCGCGTCGGCGGTCAAAAAACTGGGCTTGCGCCATGTGGTGATCACATCCGTGGACCGTGACGATCTGACTGATGGCGGGGCCGAACATATCGCACAGACCATCCGCGCCGTGCGTCATCAAAACCCCGGCACCACGGTAGAGGTCCTGACCCCCGACTTTCTGGGCAAGGGCGGCGCGGCGGAGGCCGTCTTCGAAGCTGCGCCGGATGTGTTCAACCACAATCTTGAAACGGTCCCGCATCTCTACCCGACGGTTCGTCCCGGCGCACGCTACTATACTTCGCTGCGCCTGCTGGACGACGCCAAACGCGCCAATCCCGAGATTTTCACCAAATCCGGTCTGATGGTCGGGCTGGGGGAAAGCCTGGATGACGTGCGGCAGGTGATGGACGACCTGCGCGCGGCACAGGTCGATTTCCTGACGGTTGGGCAATATCTGCAACCGACTCCGAAACACCATCCGATCGACCGGTTCTGGACACCGGAAG
This sequence comes from Ruegeria sp. BK1, assembly GCF_056535645.1. NCBI lineage: Bacteria > Pseudomonadati > Pseudomonadota > Alphaproteobacteria > Rhodobacterales > Roseobacteraceae > Ruegeria > Ruegeria sp. BK1. The sequence continues at coordinate 177,802 of NZ_JBQFIS010000002.1, forward strand.
AGTTCACCCAGCTGGAGCAGATCGCGCGCTCCAAGGGCTTTCTGCTCGTGTCGGCCACACCGCTGACCCGTTCGTCGTTCCACGCGGACGAAGATTTTGCCGCCCTCAAGCAAGCTCGCCAGCGGGCGATTGCTGCCGGGGCATAACCAGACGCACTAGGGAGGAATACCATGGAAGCGTTAAATTCAATCGTAGGGGCCATCAATGGCGTCGTTTGGGGACCGCTGATGCTGGTTCTTATCCTCGGCGTCGGCTTCTTCCTGCAGGTCGGGCTGAAATTCATGCCGATCCTGCGCATTGGCACAGGCTTCAGCCTGCTGTTCAAAGGCCGCGAAGGGCAGGGCGAGGGGCAGATCAGCCCGTTCAACGCGCTGATGACCTCGCTGTCGGCAACTATCGGTACGGGCAACATCGCTGGTGTGGCCACTGCTGTCTTCCTGGGCGGTCCGGGTGCTTTGTTCTGGATGTGGATGACCGCCCTGGTGGGCATGGCCACCAAATATGCTGAAGCCGTCTGCGCGGTGAAATATCGTGAGAAAGACGAGCTGGGCAACTATGTTGGCGGCCCGATGTACTACATCAAGAACGGCCTCGGTGCGAAGTGGGCCTGGCTGGGTGTAGCTTTTGCCCTGTTCGGCGCGGTCGCAGCTTTCGGTATCGGCAACGGCGTACAGGCAAATGGTGTTGCTCAGGTGTTGGAGGCCAATTTCGGCCTGAATACTTCGGTCACCGGCGTTGTTCTGATGGTCTTGACCGCAGCTGTTATCCTGGGCGGAATCACGCGCATCGGTGCTGTCGCGGGCAAGCTGGTTCCGTTCATGGCTGTTGCCTATATCATCGCGGGCCTGCTGGTTCTGCTGATCAACATCGGCAACATCGGACATGCGCTGTCCCTCGTCTTCACCTACGCATTCACCCCGTCCGCCGCCGAAGGTGGGTTCGCGGGCGCAGCCGTCTGGGCCGCCATCCGCTTTGGTGTGGCACGTGGTGTGTTTTCGAACGAAGCGGGTTTGGGTTCCGCCCCGATTGCGCACGCCGCTGCCGAGACTAAAGGTCCGGTAAACCAGGGCCTGATCGCGATGCTGGGTACGTTCATCGATACCATTATCGTCTGCTCGATCACCGGTCTGGCAATCATCGCGTCGGGTGCCTGGACATCCGGTGAATCCGGTGCGGCGCTGACCAGCCATGCGTTCGAACTGTCGCTGCCGGGTATCGGTGGGTATTTGATCGCCATTGCCCTGTCGATCTTTGCCTTCACTACAATCCTTGGCTGGTCCTTCTACGGCGAAAAATGTGTCGAGTTCCTGCTGGGTGTGAAATCCCTGATGCCCTACCGCGTTTTGTGGATCGTCATGATCTACTTCGGCGCAACTGCGGATCTGGGCTTCATCTGGCTGCTGGCGGACACGCTGAACGCCATGATGGCTGTCCCGAACCTGATTGCTCTGGCCCTGTTGAGCCCAATCGTCTTCAAACTGACGAAAGAGTTCTTTGCCTCGGGCGGCCAGTCTGAAGAGCCGGGCGCAAAACCCGCCGAATAGGTTCGGCCCGACCAAAACGGGGGGGCCAACCCGGCCCCCCGCCTTTGAAACAGAATTCCATATCTCGAGGAGAGACGTGATGGCCAAGAAAATCCTGCTGCCGATTGATCATACGGATGACCGTTCCTGGAAACTGGCTCTGCCGGTCGCATTGGAACAAGCGAAATTCTACGGCGCCGAACTGCACGCGGTTTCCGTCATCCCTGAGATAATTCAATTGCCGAACCTGCCTGCGAATTATGGTGCCGGTGCCAAGGATCACGTTCGCAACGCGGTCCAGGCCATTCTGGATCACGGCGATGCCTCCGATGTGGCGATCCACATCGAAGAAGGCAGCGTCTACCGTGAAATCCTGAAACTCGCCTATAAAGAGGGGTTTGATCTGATCGTCATGGCCTCCACCAAGGGCGATTTTCCGAACTATGAAATTGGCCCGAACCTGGCCCGGGTGGTGCGGAACGCGCACTGCACCGTCACGGTCGTTCGCGACCAATCCCGCTAATTGAAAGGTTATAGATATGACATTACCGCGGCGCACGCCTTTGTATGACTTGCATGTTGAGTTGGGCGGGAAGATGGTTGATTTTGCTGGGTGGGAGATGCCTGTTCAGTATTCTTTGGGGATTATGGGTGAGCATTCGCAGTGTCGCGAGAGGGCAGCGGTGTTTGACGTCAGCCATATGGGTCAGGTGATTCTGCGCGGTGAGAATGTGGGGGAGAAGCTGGAAGCTTTGTGCCCGCAGGCTTTTGCGACGCTGAAAGAGGGCAAGGCGCGCTACGGTTTTTTTACGAACGAAGACGGCGGGATCATGGATGACCTGATCGTGTCGAATGCGGGGGACCATTACTTTGTGGTAGTGAACGCGGCGCTGCGGCATCAGGACATTCCGCATATGCGCGAACATCTGGACGGCGTCGAAGTGACCGAGATCTTCGACCGTGCGCTGGTTGCGGTGCAGGGACCCAAGGCCGAGGATGTGGTGGGCGATCTCTGCCCTGCGGCGCGGGATCTGAAGTTCATGGAAACCACGGTGGCGGATATCAACGGCGTTGAATGCCGTATCTCACGCCTGGGTTACACCGGTGAGGACGGGTACGAGATCTCGATCCCCGAGGACAAGGCCATAGAAGTGACCCGCGCGTTCCTGGCGCATGAGGATTGTGAAGCCGCCGGTCTGGGCGCGCGCGACAGCCTGCGGCTGGAGGCGGGGCTGTGTCTTTACGGCAATGACATCGACCAGAGCACCTCTCCGATCGAAGCTTCGTTGGCTTGGGCAATCCAGAAGCGCCGCAAGGAGGAGGGCGGCTTTCCCGGCGCTGCGCGTATCCAAAAGGAACTGGCCGACGGGCCTGCACGCAAGCTGGTGGGCATCAAGCCGACAGGTCGAGCGCCTGCACGTCAGGGCGTGGAAATCCAATGCGCCGAGGGCAATAGCATTGGCCAGATCACCTCGGGCGGGTTTGGCCCCACGGTGGGTGGACCGGTGGCGATGGGCTATGTGGCGGCGGGCCATGGCGCGCCGGGCGAGGTGGTCAACCTGATCATCCGGGGCAAGCCGCAACCGGCCGAGGTTGTGGCGCTGCCCTTCGTCACCCAGAATTACAAGCGTTGAAGTCAGGAGAGAAAGACCATGGCAACCTATTATTCCGAAGAACATGAATGGCTGGATGTGGACGGCGACACGGCCACGCTGGGCATCACCAAGCACGCCGCCGAGCAGCTGGGCGATGTGGTCTTCGTGGAACAGCAGGAAGTGGGTGACGAGTTCGAGAAAGACGGCGAGATCGGCGTGATCGAATCCGTCAAGGCGGCCTCGGAACTCTATGCGCCGGTGGATGGCGAGATCACCGAGGTCAACGAAGCACTGGCCGACAATCCCGGCGCGCTGAACGAAGACCCCGAGGGTGAGGCGTGGATCTACAAGATCAAGATCGCGGACGCGTCGCAACTCGAAGATCTGATGGACGAAGCTGGCTACAAGGCCTTCATCGGCTGATCCAGACCGGGGCCCTGTACAGGGCTTCGCCCGTTCGGGCCGAACCGGCTCGTGATGATGTATCGGAGGCCTGCGTGGTCTCCGCCCGACCTGACTTATTCATAGGAGCGCTGCAATGGCTTTCAAACTGACCGACTACGAAGCCTATGACTTTGCCAATCGCCGCCATATCGGGCCCAGCCCGACCGAGATGCGCGACATGCTCAAGGTGATCGGCTTCAAGACGCTGGACGCGCTGATCGACGCCACCGTCCCGCCCGCGATCCGCCAGAAAGAGCCGCTGGACTGGGGTCCGGCGATGACGGAACGCGATGCGCTGTTCCACATGAAAGAGGTGGCGAGCAAGAACAAGGTTCTGACCTCGCTGATCGGTCAGGGCTATTACGGCACCACCACGCCGGCGCCAATCCTGCGCAACATCCTGGAAAACCCGGCCTGGTACACCGCCTATACGCCCTATCAGCCCGAGATCAGCCAGGGCCGGCTTGAGGCGCTGTTGAACTTCCAGACCATGGTCAGCGATCTGACCGGGCTGGACGTGGCCAATGCCTCGCTGCTGGACGAAGCCACCGCCGCGGCTGAGGCCATGGCGATGGCCAAGCGCGGTGGTCGGTCCAAGGCCAACAACGCCGCCTTCTTTGTCGACCGCAACTGCCACCCGCAGACCATCGCTGTGATCAAAACCCGCGCCGAGCCCTTGGGCATCGACGTACAGGTGGGCGATCCCGACCAACTGGAAGCAGGCGCCGTCTTTGGCGCGATCTTCCAATACCCCGGCACCCACGGCCATGTGCGCGACTTCACCGCCGAGATCGCGGCGCTGCATGAGCACAAAGCGATTGCCATCGTCGCCGCCGACATCCTGTCGCTGGCGCTACTGAAGTCACCGGGTGAGATGGGCGCGGATATCGCCATCGGATCGACCCAGCGCTTTGGCGTGCCGATGGGCTATGGCGGGCCCCATGCCGCCTATATGGCGACCACCGACAAGCTGAAGCGCGCGATGCCGGGCCGGATCATCGGTGTCAGCATCGACAGCCGGGGCAACAAGGCCTACCGCCTGGCGCTGCAGACCCGCGAGCAGCATATCCGCCGCGAAAAAGCCAACTCGAACGTCTGTACCGCGCAGGCGCTGCTGGCGGTGATGGCCTCGATGTACGCGGTCTATCACGGCCCCGACGGCATCAAGGCGATTGCGCAATCGGTGCACCGCAAAACCTCGCGCATGGCCGCCGGTCTGGAAGAGGCGGGCTTCTCGGTCGAACCCGAGGTGTTCTTTGACACCATCACGGTCGAGGTCGGCCACTTGCAGACCACCGTTATGGAGGCCGCCGTTGCCCGTGGCATCAACCTGCGCAAGGTCGGCGAGACGAAAGTGGGCATCAGCCTGGATGAACAGACCCGCGCCGAGACGATTGAGGCGGTTTGGGGCGCCTTCGGCATCGACCGTCAGGATGACAGCTCGAACGTGGCGTACCGCCTGCCGGATTACGCCCTGCGCGAGACGCCCTATCTGACTCACCCGATCTTCCACAAGAACCGGGCCGAGGCCGAGATGACCCGCTATATGCGCCGTCTGGCCGACCGCGACCTGGCGCTGGACCGGGCGATGATCCCGCTGGGATCCTGCACCATGAAGCTGAACGCGACGATCGAGATGATCCCGGTCACATGGCCCGAGTTCGGCAATCTGCACCCCTTTGCTCCGGAAGATCAGGCGCAGGGCTATCATGAGATGATTGCCGATCTGAACGACAAGCTGTGCCAGATCACCGGCTATGACGCGATCTCCCAGCAGCCCAACTCGGGCGCGCAGGGCGAGTATGCAGGCCTGCTGACCATCCGCAACTATCACTTCGCCCGCGGCGAAGGGCACCGCAATGTCTGCCTGATCCCAACCTCGGCGCACGGGACCAACCCGGCCTCGGCGCAGATGGTGGGCTGGCAGGTGGTGCCGGTGCAATCGGATGAGAACGGCAATATCGACCTGAATGACTTCCGCGCCAAGGCCGAGAAGCATTCGGATCATCTGGCCGGCTGCATGATCACCTACCCCTCGACCCATGGCGTGTTCGAGACCACCGTGCAGGAGGTCTGCCAGATCACCCATGACCACGGCGGTCAGGTCTATATCGACGGGGCCAACATGAACGCCATGGTCGGCCTGTCGCGTCCCGGAGACATTGGCGGCGATGTCAGCCACCTGAACCTGCACAAGACCTTCTGCATCCCCCATGGCGGTGGTGGCCCCGGCATGGGCCCGATCGGTGTCAAGGCACACCTTGAAGAGCACTTGCCCGGTCACCCGGAATACGGCACCGCCGTGGGGCCGGTCTCGGCGGCGCCTTTGGCTCTCCCTCGATCCTTCCAGTGAGCTGGGCCTATGTGCTGCTGATGGGTGGCGCGGGTCTGACGCAGGCGACCAAGGTTGCGATCCTGAACGCCAACTATATCGCAGCGCGTCTGCAGGATGCCTATCCGATCCTCTACACCTCCGAGACCGGTCGGGTCGCGCATGAATGCATCCTCGACACCCGTCCGCTGGACGCCGAGGCGCATGTGACCGTCGACGACATCGCCAAACGTCTGGTCGATTCAGGTTTCCACGCCCCGACGATGAGCTGGCCGGTTGCCGGCACCCTGATGGTGGAGCCCACGGAATCTGAGCCCAAGGATGAGTTGGACCGCTTCTGCGACGCCATGCTCTCGATCCGATCCGAAGCGCAGGATATCATCGACGGCAAGATCGACGCGGAGAACAACCCGTTGAAGAACGCCCCCCACACGGTGCGCGATCTGGTCGGCGACTGGGACCGGCCCTATAGCCGCGAACAGGCCTGTTTCCCTCCGGGCTCCATGGGCGTCGACAAATACTGGTCCCCCGTCAACCGCGTCGACAACGCATACGGAGACCGAAACCTCGTTTGCACATGCCCTCCAATGGACGCGTACGCGGAAGCGGCGGAATAATACTCAGATAAATCCCCCGCCCAGCGGGGGAAACACCATCCAAGGAGCACCTTTTCTGACCTTACACAACCAGACTTGGTAAATCTGATGAAACACTACGTTGTTCAAAAAGATCAGGCGAATAGGGACGCAGTGCAGCCAATGGCAAAACGCGTTCGAAACATCGAAGTTGTTCTGCAACGCCCTGAGGATAAAGCGACCGTAGAACCGATTATGTCGTTCTACAGGGCTTTGAACAGGTTGATCGAGGCGCACTCCTATGTCGTCAACCTACGCATTCTTGCTGAAGACAAAGTTGGCGAGCCCCTTTATTGGACTGGTCGCTCTGTCATCTTCTGGGGCGATCACGAGCAGACTTGGCATCCTATTGGATCAGAACGGCTTTGGGTCGCTCAGGTCTTGAACCTTGCGCCTCGGACAATGCTTGTCGGAGGGGCTGTGATGCTGTTGATGCTGGCGGGCGGTTCTGGTCGCAAGCTGGGTGCGGTCCATCCGGGTTTCCAAGCCGGTGCGGCAGAGCAAGGGTTGGAAAGCTGCGGAACATCAACCCATCTTTCTGCGACGGGGCGCCTGCATAGTGCCAATAGCCGGATCAGTTCTCTCAGGTTACTGGCCCGCTTCGTGTCGATTGATCATGGCGAACATATAGCGGATGTATTACGCAAATATATCGGGTTGGAAGAACCGACGCGGGGGAGCGAAAGTCGGGTTGTAAATCGGCTGGTGCGTCGCTCTGGCGGGGACGAATTGGTTATTCATACGCTGAAAACTATGCTGGAGACGATTGAGGAACCGCTTAGTATTTCCGAATTGTCAAAAGTCGTTGGAACATCGACACGTCAGTTGCAGCGACGGTATCTGTGCAAAACGGGCACTAAGCTATTGGACACCTATAAAGAACTTAGATTGGAGCGGGTGCACTGTCTTTTGAGACATACCGACTTACCGTTTTCGGAAGTTGCCATTGCCACGGGGTTTTCGTCGCGGGTGGCAATGTCTCGGGCTTTCTTCAAGCACTACAGGTCAAAGCCGGAAGACAGTCGAAAGCAGCGATATTACGGTAGTTTGGATATTTGAACCTGCGGCAGAGGGTCGTTTTGCATTGAACGCCTTGCCAGTATTGTTTGCGGCTTCAAAGCAGGGAGTATTAGAATTGCGAGGCGCTGATGCTCTCTTTTCAATCCGAGTGAAGATCGGTTAAGTGCTGGGTTAGCCCATAAGTCCTTTCGCGCAACATGGCGTTGGAAACGGACAGCAGATGTGACTGCATAACTTCCGCTGCGCCCTGACTGTCACGCGCGGCAATCGTGCTGAACAATTGTTCATGCTGTTCGCCCAGACGCACCAGTGTCGAGGCGGAATATTGCGTCGCGCGCTGCCGGGTCCACTCCGATTGTTTTCGAACCGCGCGGATTGAATCGTAGACCGTCAGAAACAGCGGATTATGCGCAAGTTCCGCGATCTTGTAGTGAAATACATCGTCGGCGACCCCATAGGCCTGAGTATCAGCCGCATCCAGCGTGGCCTGCATCAGTTGCTCGAGCGTGCGCAGTTCTTTGGTAGAGGCCCGTTGCGCCGCCAGAGCCGCGAGTGCGGGTTCGATCTCTAGTCGCACTTCCATCACGTCGCGCGGCATCACTTTGGCTGCCACAGCCCGGAACGGGCTGGCACCCACTGCGGGCGGTGGTGACACAAAGGTTCCCTGACCGTGGCGGCGAAATACAGTGCCGTCTTCTTCAAGCTGATCCAGTATTCGACGCATCCGGGTGCGGGTCACGTTCAATGCCTCGGCCAGCGCCCGCTCTGGCAGCAGCTTGCCGTTCTTCAGGAAATCACCTGTTTCGATTCCCGCCCGCAAGGCTGTAGTCAGTTCGATATCTGTTGGACAATTTCCCAAAGGTCAGAACGCTCCGATCAGGTCATAGAACATGCGCAAGGACGTAAGCATCAGGAAGGCGCCAAAGGCAAGACGCAATGCACGTTGCGAGATCGTGTGAGCGATGCGTACGCCGACATGGGCAAAGCTGGTCGTCAGCGGGATGATCAGCGCTGCCGCGATCAAGTTGACATAGCCAAGCGAGAAGGGCGGTAGCCCCGTCCGCCCCAGCCCTGTCGCCGCATAGATCAACGCGCCGGGCAGGCCGATGACGAAGCCGATGGCAGCTGATGTGCCGACAGCGCGGCGGATGTCATAGCCCAAAAAGTTCAGTACGGGCACGCAGACCGTGCCGCCACCGATGCCCATCATTGCCGAAATCGCCCCGGCAAATACGCCGGTTGCAGCCCAAACGCGGGGTGAAAAGCTGCGGGGCGGGCCGTCATTGCCGGGCTTGCGAAAGATCATGTCCAGCGCGACCACAGCTGCCACCGTGGCAAAAACAGCAACCAGAATATAGCCGCTGACCACACCGCCCAATATCCCGCCGATCACCACGCCGACCAGAATGGCCGGGGCCCAACGTTTCAGCAACGCCATATCCAGCGCGCCGCGCTTATAGTGCCCCCAGCTTGAGGACAAAGCAGTGAACACGATGGTAGCCAGCGATGTTCCAACCGCCACCTGCATGGTCAGCGCCGGATCACTACCTGTCAGCGACAATGCGAAATACAGGGCAGGGACGATTACGATCCCTCCGCCAACCCCCAGCAACCCGGCCAGAATACCGCCGAACACGCCAGCGGCTGCGGCAATCGCGATCAAGGTCGCCAGGGTGGAAACGTCAATCCCGCCCATGCATCACGCCGAATCAGTGGCCAGTGAACGGCTGACGCGCCCTTCGGCCTGCCGCTGGGCCTCGGCCTCGGCAATCGCTGCGTCAAGGGCGGTGCGGTCGGGATTGCCCGAGAAATTCTGTTCGCTCGGCATCGCCTCGGCGAAATGCAGGTACCGCTCACTGGCGACATCATAAAGCCGTCGCAGTTCGGCCAGCGGATCAGAATGGTCGTCGCTGCGCAGATCTAGCCAAGAATGGGTCTGACCGCGATTGATGACCAAGCCGGCAGCCTGCTTGCCGCGCTTGTCACCGCCTGCACGCTCGCCCGCCTCCATCGCCGCCATCAACCGTTCGGGGAAGGGCAGCGCGCCCTCGGCCGCATAGGTTTCAAAGGTCGCATCCACCACTTCGGGTCCCGCCAGCATATTACCCGCGACCGAGTGCATCTGCCCGATCCGATGCCCGGCCCAGTCAACGCAGGCCGATCCGGTACAGGCGGCGAAATTGCCATGTGCATCCATAAGATGGGCCTGCCGCGCGTCCCGGCCGGTGTCGCGGGCGACCAGATCATCCAATACCGATTGCGCGGCCTCTCCAGCCTCAAGTCGCCTTAAGCCTTCGGTGCCCCAAACCGGGTTCGAGAAAGCTTGCGAAGCGATGGCGCTACGCGGGCCAACATTGGGAACACGCGCGCCACAGGCGAAAAAGCGGCTGGCCACGATAAGGCCGATGGCGCCGGTTTCCGGGTCTTTTGCAATCAGAGAATAGGTCATGTCACCGTCCCACCGCATAAGCTTGCATCAATCGTGGCGTCGCCGCCGCGCGCAGAGTTCCGTCTTTTTCGCGCAGGGCTGCCGTAAGGCGACCCACCGTCCAAGGCTCGGCCACCGAGACTTTGTGGCCGCGTGCGCGCAGGTCCTCGATCACGGTTTCGCCGAATGTGGCCTCGATCATCATCTCGCCGGGGGCGGTGGCGCGGGGATAGAACGAGCCTTGAAAATGCATCGAGTGAAACAGCGGCGCGTCCATGCATTCCTGCAATCCCAGCCCGAAATGTACGAAGCGCAGGAACCAGATCAGCTGCCATTGATCCTGCTGGTCGCCGCCGGGCGTGCCAAAGACCAGTTGCACGCCTTCTTTTTCCGCCAGACTTGGCGTCAGCGTCGTGCGCGGCCTGCGCCCCGGTGCCAGTGAGGTCGGCAGCCCCGGTTCCAGCCAGAACATCTGCGCCCGACTGTTCAGCGGAAACCCAAGCCCGGGAATGACCGGAGAGCTTTGCAGCCATCCCCCCGAGGGTGTGGCCGCCACCATGTTGCCCCAGCGGTCGATTACGTCCAGATGCACCGTGTCGCCGCGCTTCTCGGTCAGGTGCGACATGGTCGGTTCACCCGCGCTGGCGCCGGTTCTGGCCGAGAAATCTCGTTCGGCGCGAGCGATGTAGGCATCGGCCAGATGTTCAAAGCCGGGCACCCGGCCGGGGCGTTGATCCTGCGAGGCATCTGGGGTGATCAACGCGCGGCGCTCGGCGGCGTAGGCGTCGCTGAGCAGGTAATCCATCGGGATGTCGCTATGGTCGGGATCACCGTAATAGGCCTCGCGATCCGCATAGGCGAGCTTCATCGCCTCGATTACTGTATGTACGAACTCTGCCCCGTTGGGGTCCATCGACCCAAGGTCGATCCCCTTGAGGATCGCCAGCGCTTGCAACAGAACCGGACCCTGGCTCCAGGCTTGGGTCTTGTGCACGGTCCAGCCGTGATAGTCATAGGTCAGCGTGTCTTCATACGAGGCCCGCCAGTCGGCCATATCCGCGCGCGTCATCACGCCGGAATTGCGCTGGCCCGAGACATCCATCACCGAAGCCTCGGCCAGATAGTCGAAGATGCGGTCGGCAACGAACCCTTCGCGCCACGCCCGACGGGCAGCGTCGATCTGATCCGTGCGGTCGTCATGCGCGGCTTCGGCATCGGCTACAAGACGTTCATAGGTTGCGGCCAAAGCCGGGTTGGCGAAGTTACTGTGCGGTTCGGGTGCTTTGCCATCGGGCATCCATGTCTCTGCCGAACTGGGCCATTCGTCTTTGAAAAAGTCGGTCAGCCCGTCAATAGTATGGGCCACGCGCGGCAAGACAGGGTGGCCGTCGCGCGCATAGTCGATGGCGGGTTGCACCACGTCCCGCAGGGGCAGTACGCCATGGTCGCGCAGCATCAGCATCCAGCCGTCGAAGGCTCCGGGGATGACCGTGGCCAACAGGCCCGAGCCGGGGATCAGGTTCAGCCCCAACCCCGTGTAATGTTCAATCGTGGCGGCGGCGGGCGCGGGGCCTTGGGCGCACAGCACTTCGGTCTTGCCGGTTTTGGCCGAGTGGAAAATTGCAGGCATGTCGCCTGCGGGACCGTTCAGATGCGGCTCGACCACTTGCAGGGTCAGCGCAGTGGCAACGGCGGCGTCAAACGCGTTGCCGCCCTTTTCCAGAATGCCAAAGCCCACAGCCGAGGCGATCCAATGGGTCGAAGTGACGACGCCAAAGGTGCCTCGGATCTCGGGGCGGGTGGTGAATTCAGTCATTCCTAGTCTCCGAAATCAATGTTCGCGCGGGTCCAGCGCATCGCGCAGCCCGTCACCCAGAAGGTTGAACCCCAGCACCACAAGGAAGATTGCGACGCCTGGCCACATGGCCATCCACGGGGCCTGATTGAGGAAGTTTTTCGCCGTGTTCAGCATCGAGCCCCAGCTAGGCGCAGGTGGCTGCTGCCCAAGGCCAAGGAAGGACAATGACGCCTCGGCAATGATGGCGGTGGCGATGGTCAGTGTGGCCTGCACCAGAACCGGCGGAAGCACGTTGGGGAAAATGTAGCGGCTGAGGATTTTCGAGGTCGGCAAGCCGATGGCGCGGGCTGAGGTGACGTAGTCCTCGGCCCGGACTGATAGCACCTGCCCTCGGGTCAGGCGTATGAAGACAGGGGTCGCAGACAGGCCAATGGCGATCATCGCGTTGGTCAGGGACGGCCCCAAAAACGCCGCCAGAGCGATGGCGAGGATCAGGAAGGGCGCGGCCAAAAGGGCCTCAGTGCAGCGAGAGATGATGGCGTCGATCCAGCCGCCAAAATAGCCTGCGACAATGCCAAGTGGAACGCCCAGCAGCACCGCAATCCCAACCGAGACAACACCTGCCAGCAGCGACGCCTGCGCGCCCCAGATCATGCGGGACAGTACGTCTCGGCCAATTTCATCGGTGCCGAACGGATGCGCTGCTGTAGGTGGTTTGCGCACAGCACCCCAGTCGGTGGCTGCCGGGTCGGGAACCGGCAGGATCGGGGCCAGAAGGGCAATCAGCACGAAAAACGTAACCAGAAAACCGCCCAGCATGGCGCTTTTATGCGTGCGGAATTTCTTCCAGACCCGATTTTCCGGGCGGCGCGAGAGGATGGGATCAGCTAGGGCCATGTCAGGCATTCCTCAGACGGGGGTTCAGCAGCACATAGGCCACGTCAGCCAGCAGATTCATCACGATGAACCCCACGGCTGTGACCAGCACGATGCCCTGCACCACAGCGTAATCGCGGTTGAACACAGCATCGACGACCATCTTGCCGAAACCAGGGATGGTGAAAATCTGCTCTGTCAGAACGGCGCCTGCTATCAGCTCTCCGAATAGCAGGGCGGTCAGGGTCACAATCGGGGTCAGCGCGTTGCGGAAGGCGTGTTTCAACACCACGCGGCGTTCATACAGGCCCTTGGCGCGCGCGGTGCGGACATAGTCGGATTTCAGCACGCCCAGCATCGCCGATCGGGTATGTCGCATCAGCGTCGCGGCCAGCGCAGTTCCCAACACAAAGGCAGGCATCAGCATGGTGGTGATGGATTTCACCGGGTCCTCGGACAGGGGTACATAGCCTGAGGCTGGCAGCAGGTTCAGCTTTACCGAGACCAGCAGGATCAGCATGATCCCCAGCCAGAAATTCGGAATGGAAAGCCCGGACAGTGCCACGATATTGGCGATGTAGTCTGTAATAGTGCCTTTCTTGACCGCCGACAGAATGCCCGCTGGTATCCCGATCACCAGCGCAAACAGGATCGCCATGATGGCAAGCTGGATCGTAACCGGCAGCTTTTCCGTAATCAGCTCGGTCACGGGCTGATTGGTGCGCAGCGAAATGCCCAGGTCCCCCTGCAATGCATTCCCGACCCATGTCAGATATTGCACTGGAATGGGGTCGTTCAGACGATATTTCTCGCGTAGGAATTCCAGCACTTCGGGGTCACGTTCCTCGCCTGCCATGGCCAGCACAGGGTCGCCGGGCAACAGCTTTTGCAGGCTGAACACGAAGATCGAGATCAGCAGGATCGTGGGGATCGCAATCAGGATGCGACGCAGAATGAAAGACAGCATAACAGGGGCTTTCGGATAAAATACCCGCCCGGCTGGAGGACCGGGCGGGCCGTGAGTGGCTTATTTCTCCAGTTTCACGCCTTCCAACCGGATCATCCCATCCGGATAGGGGGTGAAGCCCGAGAGGCCATCATCAAGTGCCCAGATCCATGTCTGGTGATACAGGTACACGATGGGCATATCCTGAGCCAGAATGTCCCGTGCAGCGTCATAATCCGCCTTTCGCACATCAAAATCGGTCGAGGCGCGGGCGTTGTTCAGCATCTCGTCCACTTTCGGGTCCGAGTAATGGCTGTCATTGATGCCGCCACCGGTGGTCATGAACTGGTGGATATTGCCATCCGGGTCCACGCGGCCCGACCACCCGATCTGGCTGGCCTGATAGTCACCGGCACTTTGATCGGCCAGCAGGGTGGCAAATTCCTTGGACGTGATCTCGATTCTGATCCCGGCTTCGGCCGCCATGGCCTGCACGACCTGCATCAGTTGTAGCGGAACGGTGGTGTTGGGAACCTGAACCTCAAGGTCGATCCCGTCGGGGAAGCCCGCCTCGGCCAGCAGGGCCTTTGCTTTTTCCACGTCACGCGCGGGCACCGGGTGATCGGCGTCATACCATGGAGACGTGGGCGGGAAGGGCTGGTTGCCCGGCGCAAACGCACCTTCGAACACAACCTGGTTGATCGCATCGCGGTCCAGCGCATAGCTGAGCGCCTGACGCAGACGTTTGTCATTGCCCCACGGGTTGTCGCCCTTGTCACCATTATTCACATTGACGGTAATGCCCTGATATCCAAGCGAAACAGCGCGTTCAACGTTGATCCCGCCATCACCTTCAGCCTGCGCGAGGTCAGTCGCGGCCAGACGTTCCAGCATGTCGATGTCACCCGATTGCAGGTTGGCCAGACGGACGGTTGTGTCCGGAATGGGCAGGAAGGTGACGCTATCGAAATGGATTTCACCCGCGTTCCAGTAGTCAGGGAACCGCTCGAGCGCGATACGATCCTGAGCGACACGTTCCTTGAACTTGAACGGGCCCGAGCAGACTGGGTTCAGACCAAAATCCGCCCCTGCCGCCTTGGCTGCCGTCGGAGAAACCATCATGCCTGAGCGGTCGGCAAATTGCGCCAGCAGGGTCGCGTCGGGCGCGGCCATGGTAAAACGAACAGTGTAGTCATCGACCACATCGACACCGGTCACGGACTTCAGCTCGGACTTACGGCGCGATTCCTCAAGGTTCTGCGACCGGTCGATATTGTCGGCCACGGCCTGTGCGTTGAACGGCGTGCCGTCATGGAACACCACGCCTTCGCGCAGGGTCATGGTCAGGGCTTTGCCGTCCTCGCTCCATTCCCAGCCGGTGGCCAGTTGCGGGATCAGCTCAAGGTCAGGGGTGATGTCGACCAGCTTATCACACATCGAGGCATAGACGATGCGGCCAACAAATGTGCGCGACTGATCGGGGTCCAACACATCTGCGTCGGATTGCAGAGCGATGCGCAGGTCGGCGGCTTGCGCGCTGAGCGCGATTGCACCGAGCAGTCCGGCCAACAGACCGGTTTTCAAGACATTCATGGTGTTTCCTCTCTGTTTTCGGCAGAAGCCGGGGGCGTTTGGACAGCCGCGCGATACAGCGCGAACCGCTCTTCTGCTCCGGCGCTGCGGCGTCGGGGCGGGGCCGGTTTTCCGGCCTCTGGTATGGTTTTCCAATGATGGCAGGCGACGTGATGGCCCCTGCCTGCGTCCTCCAGAACTGGGGGTGTCGTCCGGCAATTGTCCTGCGCAAAGGGGCAGCGGGTATGAAACCGGCACCCTGCCGGTGGCGCAGACGGACTGGGTGTTTCCCCGTTCAGCGCCATGTGATCACGTTCACGCCCTGGCTCGGGTTCCGGGATCGCGGATAGCAGTGCGTGCGTATAGGGGTGGCGCGGTTCCTCGAACACCTGATCGGCGGGGCCGGTTTCAACTACCTGCCCCAAATACATCACAGCGATGCGGTCGCTCATATGCCGGATAACGGCCAGATCATGAGCGATAATGACCAGCGTTAGATCCAGATCCTCTTTTAGATCGTTCAGCAGATTTACCACCTGCGCCTGTACCGACACATCCAAAGCCGAGACCGGTTCATCCCCGATCAGCAGCCGGGGACCCGAGGCCAGCGCACGGGCAATTCCGATCCGCTGGCGCTGGCCACCCGAGAATTCGTGCGGATAGCGGTTGGCGTGATCTGGAAGTAACCCGACCTGCGCCAATAGCGCGGCAACCTTTTGGCGACGCGCGCCCTCATCAGGCTCATGCGCGTGCACTTCTAACGGTTCGCCGACCAATTTGCCCACCGTCATTCGGGGGTTCAGGGACGAGAACGGGTCCTGAAACACGAATTGCATCTGTTGGCGCAGCGGGGCCATGTCACGGCGGGGCAGGTCCTGAACCTCTTGCCCGTCAAACAGAACCTGACCCGAGGTTGGCCGATCCAGCCGCATCAACAGCCGCGCAAGCGTTGACTTACCGCAACCGGATTCTCCGACGATGGCAAAGGTTTCGCCCTTATGCACCGACAGAGAAACACCATCGACCGCGCGCACTTTGGTTTTGCGCTCGAACAGGCCGGTGCCGAGTGTGAAATGACGGGTGAGGTTTCGTGCCTCAAGGATTACATCGCGCATCTGACCCCCTTGAGCTGCTCCAGCGGGGCATAGTGGCAAGCCACTGCGTGGTTTTCCCCGACATCAGACAGCACTGGACGATCGGCGCAATCCTCGGTCGCAAAGGGGCAGCGCGTGCGAAAGCGGCAACCCTGCGGCATGTCCGCCAGCGCAGGCACGGTGCCGGGCACAGTGATCAACCTGTCGAGAGATCCGCTCATGCGCGGGACCGAGCTCATGAGGCCAATGGTGTAGGGGTGTTGCGGATCATCGAACACTGCATCCACCGGGCCGCTTTCGACGATCTGTCCGCCATACATCACCGCCACATTCGTTGCGATTTCAGCGACAACGCCCAGATCATGGGTAATGAACACCGCGCCCATTCCTGTTTCAGCCTGAAGTTCCCGGATCAGGTCAAGGATCTGGGCCTGAATGGTGACGTCCAGGGCCGTGGTCGGCTCATCCGCGATCAGCAGCGAGGGATTGTTGATCAGCGCCATCGCGATCATCACCCGCTGCCGCATTCCACCTGAAAGCTGGTGGGGATATTCGTTCAACCGCTGTTCCGGGGCCGGAATGCCAACGCGCCGCAGCATGGTCAGTGCGCTTTCATCGGCTTCTGCAAGAGTGCAGTTGCGGTGATGCAGGACCGCCTCGGTGATTTGATCTCCGATCTTGAACGCGGGGTTGAGCGAGGTCATCGGCTCTTGAAAGATCATCGCCATCCGGTCGCCCCGCGTAGCGGCGTCCAGTTGCTGCGTCCGCAGGTCGTATCTGCGGCCTTCGAATTCTAATTCACCCGAAGGGATTTCGATCACATCGAGCGGCAACAACCCCATCAGCGCCATGGCGGTCACCGATTTCCCGCAGCCGGATTCGCCCACGATACACAGTGTATCGCCTGCTGAGACGGTCAGGTTCAATCCGTCTACGGCGGTGGCAGTTTGGCCACGAAAAGACAGGCTGAAGTCCGAAAGCTTCAGGATGGCATCTCTTTTTTCAGGCTCAATATTGGGTTTTGAGCTGGGCACGAGTGAAACCTTTATAGCAACCTATACGCAATTGGTTGCATTGCGGCAAAATGTTTGTCAACGGATGATTGAGGTTTTTTGATCGTGCAATGGTTGTTTTGAGGAAACTGCCCGATTTGTAGGCATCGCTTTTTGGCGCGGTCTTGAACACCTTAGTACAGCAACTGAGTTGGTGATTTTGGCTACTGCTTTGAACATACGGCCGAAATGTTCTTTCTCTGCGACGTGCCGGTGCACATGCCTAGGAAGTAAGCGGATAAGCGTCGAGCTGAGGGTCGAATGGATTCCAAATTCGTCGCCAAAACCCGATTGAAACATTTCAAAATAGCTTGAAACGTTTTAAATGGTGATTCTCGCAAGGTGGAAAAAATGAAAAACCCGACGATTGTTGACATAGCGAAACGTGCTTCGGTTTCGGTCGGGACCGCATCGAACGTGATGAACCGGCGTCCTGTGGTTTCGAAAGCGCTTGTCGAAAGGGTCGAAGCCGCAGCAGCCGAGCTTGGCTACAACCGCAATACGTTGGCCGCCAGCCTGCGCAGCAGCAGAACCGGGGTTATCGCATTGGTTGTGCCCAATATCGAAAACGCATTTTTCTCGGAAGTATTGCAAGAAATCGAGAACCTTGCGCTGGATAGCGAGAAAAGCGTCATGTTTATGACGACAGGCGAGGACGAGGCGCGAACGCGCCGACACTTGCAAGCAATAATTTCCCGGCGTGTGGATGGGCTGATCATTGTGCCTGCCTTCGACTACCAGCCCGCTTTGGCGGAACTTGAGCGATACGGTATTCCGATCGTTGTTGCCGATAGGATTTCACAAAAAAATCCATTTCCCTCAGTCTCTGTCGATCACAAGGCAGCCGGCGAAATGGCAGGCCGGCATCTATTGGAGATTGGCGCACGCGATGTCGTGTATTTTGGGCACAGCCGTCCCGATTACTGGATTCTGAAACAGCGAGAAGATGGGTTTAGTGCCGCTCTGGCCAACCAGCCTGAGCAGGTATCGGTCAGGTCGTTCAGCCTGTCTTTGGACGTTTTTGTAGGCAAAGAACAGGCGCTGACAGCGTTGAAGGCCCTGGATAAGCCACCGCAGGCGATTTTTGCGGCCTCGAACCTTGCGTCGAAAAGTGTATTGCCTGCGCTTCAGGCCAAAGGGTGGTCCATTCCCGGTGATACACGCTTTTTGGCGATGGATGACTTCGAGGCGCTGACCATGATGCAGCCGGGCATCTCTGTGATCAGCCAGCCTTCGGCCCAGATCGCCAGTCAGGCCTGGCAGAAGCTGATGCATTTGATTGATGGGGAAGAGGCGGGCGAAAACGCTCTGTTGCAGCCAGAGTTGATTGTTCGTGGTTCAACACCCGTCATAGCCGCAAGTGCGTGACAATGGCCGCGGGGGTAAAGACATGACCCAATCAGGCTCGACCCTGGCCGAGAACATCTTTGCCGACGGGATGCCTCGGAAACGCTTCGGCTTTGTGGATTGCGCTGCAGCCGAAGCACAAGCGGCGGCGCTGTTGGGACCATTGGGATTTACGGGCGATCCGCGCACACCGATGGCGCGGTTGAGCACCGGTGACAGGCAACGAGTTGAGATCGCACGCGCCCTTCATTGTAACCCGCGTGTGCTGATATTTGACGAAGCCACCACTTCGCTGTCGCGCAGCGAACGCGAACGCCTGTTCAACGTGGTTAAGTCGATCCGCAACGGCCGAAAAGACAGGGCGAAGACCATGGCAATTCAATGCCGTCGGGCAAAAAAAACTGGTACGATGTTTACTTGAAGGAAAATGAAGATGGATAAACGGCGGGTGGGTCGGACTGACCTCGTAGTTGATGTTTTGGGCCTCGGTGGCGCTCCACTGGGTGGAAATTTTGTGGACCTTGGCTATGGTCAGGCTGCCGAATTGATCCAGGCCGCGAAGGATGCTGGGATCGGGTTTTTTGACACAGCGCCGTGGTATGGTTTTGGTCGGTCCGAGCGGGTCATGGGGGATTTGCTGCGCGGCACTGACTACGTCCTGTCTAACAAGGTCGGGCGTCTTCTGGTTCCCGGAAGCGTCGAAAATCCGATGGATTTTGGAATGATCGACCCGCTGCCGTTCCACGTCATCTATGATTACAGCTACGATGGGGTCATGCGCAGTTTCGAAGACAGTCTCCAACGTCTCGGACTGGACCGCATAGATATTCTTTTGGCTCATGATATCGGAGTATTCACCCACGGCGATGAGAACACGCGCCATTTCAAAGATTTGGCTGAGGGTGGGTACCGTGCAATGGACGAGCTGCGTCGCGCGGGCAAGGTTAAGGCAATCGGACTAGGTGTGAACGAAAATCAAGTCTGCATGGATGCACTGGGCATCGGCAACTGGGATGTTTTCCTATTGGCCGGTCGTTACACTTTGCTGGAACAGACGCCATTATCGACGTTGTTCCCCGCCTGCGCCGAGGCCGGGACATCAATAATCTGCGGTGGCCCGTTCAACTCGGGCATTCTTGTCGGAAGAGAGATGTGGAACTACGCCAAAGCGCCCGAGGATGTGGTCGCCAAAGCAAGAGCTTTGCAAGAGGTTGCTGATGAATTTGCGGTGCCTCTGGCTGCTGCAGCCCTGCAATTTCCCCTTGGTCACGACATAGTCACGTCAGTGATCCCAGGGCCGCGGGACAAGTCAGAACTGGAACAGATCATTGAATGGTTCAACGCGGACATTCCAAACGATTTCTGGCTTACGCTGAAATCGAAAGGTCTGCTGGATGATCAAGCGCCGGTTTCACAGTCTTAACCACGCTTTGACGACGCTGCGAATGTTGCCACCACGGCTGCACCCATCGTCAAAGCGCATGGATGTCAAAGGGTTCTGAAAAGCCTTTGATTGTGGTGTTGCCGTAGGTTTCCAGCACGGGTGTCCCGTTCAAAAGATCGCAGGTTTCCTGATCAACCAATATCCGACTGCCAGTCTTCTGGGTCTCCGATTCAAGGCGCGCGGCGAGGTTTACGGTTGACCCGATACATGTGTAAGTCGCGCGATTGTCTGTTCCGGCATAGCCAGCGACAACTTCGCCGGTCGCAATCCCTACACCGATTTTCAGGTCGCTTTTCCCTTCGGCCTGCCGTTCGAGATTGAGAACCTCGATCATACTGTGCATTTCCTGCCCAGCGGTCACCGCACTTTGGGCCGAGTTCGGCAACGGTTGCGGCACCCCGAATAAGGCCATCAAACCGTCGCCCAACATCAGGCTGACAATCCCGCCATTGCTGGACACGGCTTCGAACATCAAAGTGTAGAAGGTGTTGAGCAGATCAATCGTTTCTTCAGGGGCCAGATCTTCCGACAATGTCGTAAAGCTGCGAATATCGCAGAACAACACAGATGCATTCGCGCGTTTTCCGCCGATGGCAAAACCGGATTCCTGCAAATCCTGCGCTACTTCGGTTGTGGCAAACCGTTCAAGCAGGCGTTTTTGTTCGTCGCGCAGCCTTTTCTTTTCAAGCCCGCTGGACACCCGCGCCCCAAGCAGGGTCTTGTTGACCGGTTTGGGCAGGTAGTCTTCCGCGCCCAGTTCGATACAGCGCACGACATTGTCCAAACCTTCGACCGATGACGTCACAATCACGGGCAGATCGCGTAGTTCGGTACTTGATTTGATCGCCTCTAGAACCTGAAACCCATCCATTTCAGGCATTTCGATGTCCAATAACACCAGGTCAAAAGATTGACGGGACAGCATCTCCATGGCGACCCGGCCGTTTTCCGCAACTGAGGCGTGATGACCCAAAAGCTCGACATTGCGGGACAACAAAAGCCGATTGACCTTGTTGTCGTCGACGATCAGCAACTGGCCGGGGGTTTCAATCATCAATCAGGCTCCGAAGGGCTGTGCCCGCCTTGGTTAGAGCGGCCTCCAATTGTGTCGCATCGGACAGATCATCGGCTGCGGGAAGCGCCCCGAGTTCGATCTGCTTTGCCAGCTCTGCCAGTGCCGCTGCGCCAAAAGTATGCGCATTGGACTTGATCGAATGGGCCGCGCGGCGATAGCCGTCTGCGTCTGATGCCGCAAGGGCGGCTTTCAGGTCGCCGATCATTCCGGGGGCTTCCTCAAGGAACGTATTTACAAGTTCGGCCGCAAAATCCTCTCCTGTGGCGTCTTTCAGCTCTGTGAATATCTGGTGGTCTAGTATCGGTTTGTCTGACATGGATCACCTTTTCGAGCTGGGAACATTTAGCAGTGCTTCGATCAGAACCGGGACGCGGATGGGTTTGGTGATGTAGTCGTCCATTCCGGCGTCCAAACACATCTCGCGGTCGCCCTGCATGGCGTTTGCGGTCATGGCGACGATGCGCGGGCGGTTTTTGTCGGGAAAGCCCTGAATGATACGGCGCGAGGCTTCCAGCCCGTCCATCTCGGGCATTTGGACATCCATGAGAACCACGTCGTAGGTCTGCCTGATCACACTGTCGACCGCCTCGACCCCGTTGCTGGCCAAATCAGCGCGATACCCCATCTGTTCAAGCAGGCGGAGCGCCAGCTTCTGGTTTACCAGATTGTCCTCGGCCAACAGGATGCGCAGCGGGTGCCGATTTGCCATATCCGGGTCGGATTGCGGTTTGTTCGAGGATTTCGCCGGTATCTTGCGCGTCTGTTCTGTTGCAAACAGCGTGACCAACGTGTCGAACAGATGGGATTGACGCAAAGGTTTGGACAGGTTCGCGGTAAACAACCCGTCTTCGATATCCATGTCGCGCGGGCCAAGAGAGCTGAACAGGATCAAAGGCAGAGCGGGTTGTGACTTGCGTATCTTTTGGGCCAGTTCTTCGCCGTCCATCTCCGGCATATGCATGTCCAAGATTGCCAGATCAAACTGATCCTCGGTTGCCAACAGTTTCAGCGCCTCTGACGGGCTGCTGGACACTGTCGTGCGGGCACCCCATTTTTCGGTCTGCAACAACAGAATTTTGCGGTTGGTGGCATTGTCATCCACCATCAGAATGCGCTTACCTTCAAGTTCGGGCTGGATACCGACCAGATTGCGCGCTGATGATTTCACCGGCTTTGCAGGCTTGGCCCGGATCGTGAAGACAAAGGTCGACCCATGCCCTTCGCCTTTGCTTTCCGCTTGCATGGTGCCGCCCATAAGCTCGGCCAGTCGTTTGGAGATTGCAAGACCAAGACCCGTACCGCCGTATTTCCGGGTCGTCGAACTGTCGGCCTGACTAAAAGACTGAAACAGGCGGCTCATACCTTTTTCAGACAGTCCTATGCCCGTGTCCCTTACCCTGAACGTGAGCTCGATATCGTCCTGCGTAATGGCAGAGCGTTCAACGGACAAAACCACCTCGCCACGTTCCGTAAACTTCACGGCGTTGGACAATAGGTTCAACAATATTTGCCTGAGACGGGTCAGGTCCGTGCTGATCGCTGGTGGTAACTGATCGTCGAATTCATACGCCAGATCCAACTGCTTTTCGGCTGCTTTGCCACTGATCAAGTCCAGTGCACTTTCGATACATTCCCGAAGGTCGAACGGATGGGCTTCGATATCCATCTGTCCCGCTTCGATTTTCGAGAAATCGAGGATTTCGTTGATGATCCCTAGCAACGCGTCACCGCTGTCGCGGATCGTATTGGCATAATCCCATTGCTCGGTATCCAATTCGGTGTCCATCAACAGCCCGCTCATGCCGATGACCGCGTTCATCGGTGTTCGAATTTCGTGGGACATCGTTGCCAGAAAAGCGCTTTTGGCTTCATTTGCCTCTTCTGCAGCCTTCCGGGATTCTTCGGCCTCACGGAACAGGCGCACATTTTCAAGCGCGATGATCGCCTGATCGGCGAAGGATTCAGCGATGGCAACTTCGTCGTCCCGAAAGGCGCGGGACGATTTGCGAATAAAGACCAGATTGCCGAAACAATCCTTGCCGCGCATCAGCGGCACCATGAAAAAGGCTTTGAACCCCTGTTGCTGCACAATCTTAGTGTCACGAGGGGACAATTCACCAAACCGGGATTCGTCAAAAAGAAGAGTTTCGCCGCTTTGGATGGCACGCGAGGGCAGGTTATCCTCGGGGTCAATTGGGAGACGCTCGGTCCAAGTGATTTCTTCAAGACCTTTGGGGGTTGCGGCTGCGACCTGCCAGTAGTGAGTTTTGTCCGCCTGCATGGCGATCGACAAGTCGCAATCTATCAAAGAGGTTGCCAGCGTTACGATTTTCTCGAAAACCGGTTTGGTGTCGGTGGGCGATTCAGAAATGACCCGCAGCACGTCCGCGCTGGCGGTTTGACGTGCAAGGGCGGTCTGCGTATCGTTGAAAAGTTGCGAATTCTGAATTGCGATAATCGCCTGTGACGCGAAAGTTTCCATTTGTTTGATTTGCTTTTGGTCAAAGGCGGCGGGCTTGCGGCTTCCCATGCTGATAACACCTATTGTGACGCCATCACGTATCAGAGGGACAGACAGAACGGATCGGTACCCTTCAAGATGCGAGATGAGAACCGGGTCGTAATTTGCGTCGGCTTGAGTGTCTTCCACATAGTCGGCGCGCCCATGCAACAGGGCGCGCGCAGTGGCTGATTTTGAGCCAGGCTCGAACGGGTGCGCTTTCAGAAATTCAGCGAAAGAGGCTGAAACATTGTGCCCGGCGAAGTAGTGGAATTTACCGTCTTCGGGCTTTTTCAGCGCCACGAATGCATCCTGAAGGCGGCAGATGCGGGAGGAAACTGCCAACAACGATTGCAGAACCGGTTCCAGATCGTCGGGGGACCGGGAAATAACCTCCAGTACTTCACTGGAGGCTTTTTGATATTCCAGCGACTCTTCAACCTCGGCAGTGCGGGCTTGCACCTCTTCGAAAAGCCGGGTGTTGTTGATAGCGATCAGAGCCTGTGCGGCGAAGGTTTCCAACAGGTTTATCTGCTTTTCGTTGAAGGCCCCGACCTGCCTGTGCGCCATGACGATAACGCCAAGTGTCAGCCCGTCCTTGACCAACGGAACCCCCAACGTGGTCAGATAATCGCCAATCTGCGCCGCCTCTTTCCAAGTGTATGATGGGTCGTTGCGCGTATCTTCGATGTAAACCGTCTTGCCATGCAATGCTGTGCGCCCGATGCACGAGCCTTCTTCGGGCGCGATGGGGTTTTCCGAAAGAAACGCAAGAAAGGCGTCACTGACATTTCGGGACATGACCACGCGGTACAGCCCGTCCTCTGGGTCCCGCATGGCAAAATACGCGTATTCAGGGTCGCAAATCCGCGATGACACCTCCAAAATCGCGTCTAGAACCGGCGGCAAATCGTTGGGCGAGCGTGAAATGACATCCAGAACTTCGGAGGTTGCGGTCTGGTATTCCAGCGATAGCTCGACTTCGGCGGTGCGTTCCTTGACTTCGCGGAACAGGTTGGCATTGGTGATGGCAATCGTGGCCTGATCGGCGAAGGTTTCCAGCAGCTTGATCTGTTTTTCGGAAAATCCGTCCACCTCGCGCGAACCCACTGAAATCACACCCACAACTGCGCCGCTTTTTACCAATGGGACGCCCAGTACCGAACGATATTCACCAACGCCGCTTTCCTCCATCCAAGTGTAGGTTGGATCGGCCTGAACATCTTCGATGTAGATTGTGCGTTTCGACAGGATGGCACGCCCGGTGACACCACTGTCATTTGGGGAAATAGGGTGAGCCGATACATAGTCCGCGAAAGTGGTATCCTTGGTCCGTATCGCGTGAATATGAAAAAGCTGATCGTCGGGGTTCAGCATCGCCACATAGGCGTCTTGCAATTCGCAGATACGCGATGCTTCCTCCAGAATGGCGTCCAAGACCGGGGACAATTCGTTTGGCGAGGCCGAGATGACCCGAAGCACTTCCGAAGTCGAAGTCTGGTATTCCAACGCCTGAGTGACCTCTGCCGTGCGATCCTGCACCTCGCGGAACTGGCGCACATTTTCCATCGCAATGACGGCTTGCGCCGCAAAGGTCTTAACCAACGCGACGTCGTCGTCTGAAAAAGGCGCAACTTCGCGCCGATAGAGGACAATCACCCCTAGCCCGACGCCGTTCTTCATCAGCGGGACCGCAAGAACCGAACGGGCACCCTCGATTTCGACCATCTGTACCCGACGAGGATCGCGATCCTTGTAGTAAAGCGGGTCAGAGGCGATATCGTCCTGCCGGATTACCTTGCCGTCGATCATTGGACGGATCGCAATCAGTTCGGTTCGTGTCAGAGGTTCGACAAAGTGTTTCAGGGCGTTGTCAAAATCCTCGGTCGCGCCGATGTTGGCCGGGATCGTCGCAAGCTGTTGGTCCTGATCGGCCACGCATAGAAAGGCCAGCGGTGCTTTGCACAAGCGGCTGGAATTTTCGAGGATGCTGCGGAAAACAGGGTTGTCGTCGTCGCGGCTGCGGCTGATAACTTCCAAGATTTCGCGGGATGCTTCCTCTCGCTCGAGCCGTTCCTGCACTTCACGAAACTGGCGGGTGTTTTCGATGGCGATCACCGCATGTTTGGCGAATTCTTCGATGAATTGCACATCCGAGTCAGAAAACGGGCGCACTTCACGGCGACTGACCGCAATTGCTCCAATCGCCTGATCCCCCTGCATCAGCGGAACCGCAACGCGCGACCTGATCCCTTCAACGTCGACCATCTCGACGGCGGTCGGATTGCCCGAGCGGTAGTAGTCGGTATCGGCAATATCGTCGATGCATACGACTTTGCCGGATCGAATTGCGGTTGCAGCTGTAACAGAGCCGTCAAGCGGCCATTCCTGCCCAAGTTCAACCTCGGTTTGTTCATGACCCCATGCCGCCGCCAGACGCGCATGTGTTCGGCCTGAATTCACAAGAACAAGCGCCGCCTGATCGGCACCGCACACCTCGGTGGCTTGCTGCAAGACCGTTTCAAAAACGCGCGCATCGTCATCTCGGCTCTTGCTGATGACACTTAACACTTTCTGTGTCGCAGTTTGCCGTTCAAGCTGTGTGTGCAGTTCGGTCAGTTGGCGTGTGTTGTCGATAGCGATGACGGCTTGGGCCGCGAAACCCTCAACCAACGAGATCTCGTCCGGGGTAAAGGGGCGCACTTCGCGTCGGTAAATACCGATGACGCCTACGGGCGCGCCATCGGCTGACATCAGCGGCACCGTCAGAAACGATCGGACACCTTCTTCATCCACAAGCTGGCGGCGCCAGGGATCGCCATTGATGTAGTGGTCGGTCAGCCGCAGATCGACATTGTGAATAACCCGCGCTTCGCGGACGGATTGCGCGATTTGCAGATTGGAATCCAAAGACCAGCGATCAACACCGACCTGATAGGTTGCCAACTGATCTCCGAAATGAGCGGCGTATTCCAGGTAGGTTCCCGCCTTGTTCAGAAGGCTCAATGTCGCCACGTCTGTTTCACATAGTCGGGCCGTGTTTTCGAGGATGGTCTGGAAAACGGGTGCCTCGTCATCCCTGGACTGGCTTATGACCTCAAGAACCTCGCGCGCGGCCCCCTCGCGTGCCAAACGGGTCTGCAACTCGCGAAATTGGCGGACGTTTTCGATTGCGACTACCGCCTGCGTCGCAAAGGTTTCGATCAGTTCGACCTGATCGTCGGAATAGGCGCGCACCTCATCGCGGGCCAGCATCAGGCATCCGATCGCGGCACCATCCAGTTTGAGCGGAACAAGCAATATGCTGCGGCACCCATGGGTGTCGACAACAAGCTTGAAGCGTGCGTCACCCGCTTTGTGAAAATCGGTGTCGCCCATGTCCAGAACATGTTGTGTTTGACCGCTGAGGATGGTGTCGGCGACAAGAGAATTGCCAGGCTCCATCGTGTATTTGCCGTCCAGCCAGAGCTGCCGGATGTCCGGGTGCAGATTGACGCTGGCAACCAGTCGTTGGAGGGCGTCTTCTTTGCGCCCCAGAACCAGACCGGCGAAAACAGCGTCGCACAGGTCCTTCGCCAGCGTCACGATCAGATCGCAGACGGGCTGCACATCTTCCTTAGCTTCCGAGATCGCCCGCATAACCTGCGCGGTCGCCTCGAACCGTGCTTGCTGGTCATCTACGCCGAGCATCGCATTTTGCCCAGACCGCGATACTGAATTCTCGGCTGTCCCTGATGTCCTTTTCTTACCCACCTGTGCTTAAGCTCCCAGGCAAACCAATGAAGTACACTAAGCCGGATTTTAGAGAGCGTAGGCTAGAAGTCACTGAGTTTCTTTGCCCATTGCGCCAATGGCAACTTTGGACCTGATTTGATTGGGCCCAGACGCCTGTTTGGAAAGGAATGAAACCTCTGGTCCAGCTTGGCCGCTGGTCAGGTTTGCAGCGGATACGCTTGTTGGTGTTATGGCCTCTAAGGTCTCATTCGTTTTGGCAAAGCTTCCTGCCCCTGCGCAGCAGAGCCCACCCACCAAGCGTTATGACGAGAAAGGTACTTTGAACAAGCCTCGCGACTAGCTTAGGACATGTTCAATACCATTTCGCTGAGCGTTCCCGTCCGACGGATCAGGTCGATCTGCAGTTTGCCGGGTCTGGCCGCCTCGGCTGGGGTCGGCAGCGCTGGTCAACAGGCCCTACTTGATCAGGATCGCATGCAGGCCCGAGTTCAGGTCACCCGTCTTGACCTCATGGCCCGTGGCGGTCAGCGCCTCTACGAATTCAGCCGCTTCGGTTTCCTGTTCCACATCCATGCCGGAGCCGTTGCGATGCACGAAGCGGCTAGTCTCGATCGCGTCCTGCGGGTTCATGTCCCAGTCAAGGATCGCGATGATGGTCATATCCACATTGTTGATGATGTGGCTGCCACCGGGCGAGCCGATACGTAGGTAAAGCTTGCCATCTTTCATCACGATGTTCGACTTGAACAAAGAGGACCAATATTTTTTGCCGTACAGGATATCGGTCACTTCCATCAGGCGCAAAATGTCCGGCGCTTTTTTGGCGCGCGTCAAAGGTGATCAGCGTCTCCGATTCGGCGTTCCAATACAGCACGCACGCACCGCCACCAATGCCGGACAATTGCGGCTCGACCAGGTCTGGCATCAGCTGAACGGCGATCATCGCGTCTGAGGGCAGTGCCGCCTGCGGCCAGCACAGCACCGGTTATCAGAAACGTTTGCATCATCAGGTGCTCTCCCGGGCGATGATTGACGGTTGATTTCTTGTACTGTGCTTGGGGTGTTTCTGTTTGATCTAGCCAGCCGCAGAGGCCGAGCGCACGACGTAGACTGAGACTTCTGAGTGTCTGACGACGCGTGCTGCGTTTGGGCCGAGGAGGTAGTCTTTGAGGTCGGGCCGGTGTGCGCCGATGACGATCAGGTCGCTGCCTGCTTCTTTGGCCGTGTGCAGGATTTTCTGATAGGCCGTGCCCGTGGCGACCACATGGCGTACCTGTGCGTTGCGCGCTTCGCCCAGGACCGATTGACCCAGCGCCTCGAGCGCTTCTTGCGCTTTGGCCACGGCTTGCTCGTGATGCTCGGGCTCGAAGAAGCTGCCGACAAAGGATTCCCAAAATCGGGCAGCACCGTAACAACATCAAGCTGAGCATTGTCGAGCTCTGCCAGCCGCGCGGCCTGACGTAGGACCTCGGCATCGGTTTCGGGCTTCCCGGCATCTACGGCACAGAGGACGGATTTGATCATGATGTTACCTCTTGTTCGCTTGTGCGGGCTGCACGGCTGCGTTGCAGGAAGGCGATGAAGCCCAGCAAGATCAGCGCCGGGATGAAGATCAGCTCTTTGGGGGGCTGGTTCTGGGGGGCCTGCACGGTGGTGATGCGGACGGGCTCGTCGGCGTAGTAGTCGAAGTTCGACAGCTCGTCCGAGACCGGGGTGCCGAACAGAGGCTCATCCAGCTTGACCAGGCCGTCCTCCTCAAGCGGCAACAGGCCAAGGGCGTCGATGCGGGCCGCACCATCACCCTCGTCGCCGACCGTCAGGACCACGGTGGTTTCGGTCATGTTGCCGGTGTCAAAATCGGGGCCCGCGACCTCGATCCGCAGGGTGCTGCCCGGTGCGGCGTCGCCCACGGCTTGCTCCAGCTGTGCCGGGTCGATCTGCGCGAAGGGCGGCGCGATGCGGTTCATGAAGAAGTCCGGACGGAACAGCGCAAAGGCGATCAGGATCAGCGCCACGCTTTCGTAGATGCGGTTGCGGGTCAGGAACCAGCCCATGGTGCCGGCGGTGAAGATCAGGATCGCGATGGTCGCAGAGATGGCCACCAGAATGCCCTGCACCCAGCCCACATCAATCAGCAAGAGATCGGTGTTGAAGATGAACACGAACGGCAGCGCCACGGTGCGCAGGCTGTAGAAGAAGGCGGTAAAGCCCGTCTTGATCGCGTCGCCTCCTGACACGGCAGCAGCGGCAAAGCTGGCCAGACCCACGGGCGGCGTCACATCGGCCATGATGCCGAAGTAGAACACAAACAGATGCACCGCGATCAGCGGCACGATCAGACCGTCCTGCGCGCCCAGTTCCACGACCACACCCGCCATCAGCGAGCTGACGACGATATAGTTCGCCGTGGTCGGCAGGCCCATGCCCAGAATAAGGCTGAGCAGGCCCACTAGCGCCAGCATGGCGATCAGGTTGCCGCCCGACAGGAACTCGACCAGATCGGCCATCACCTGCCCCACACCGGTCAGCGTCACGGTGCCCACGATCACGCCTGCCGTCGCGGTGGCCAGCGCGATGCCGATCATGTTGCGCGCGCCGTCGATCAGGCCGTTCCACAGGTCGGCCACGCCAGCCATGAAGGCATTGGCCGTGTTGTTCTCACCCCGAAAGATCGATTTCAGCGGCTTCTGCGTCAGCAGGATCACGAACAGCAGCGATGTGGCCCAGAAAGCCGACAGACCTGGCGATTTCTGCTCGATCATCAGGAAGTAGACCAGCACGATGATCGGCAGCAGGTAATGCAGACCGGCCTTGTAGATCTCGGCAATGACCGGCAGCTCGACCTCTTTGGCGTTGGGGTCATCGGGGACGAGATCCTCGACGCCCGAGGCCAGTTTCAGCAAGATCATATAGGCCACAACAACCAGCGCCGACAGCACCAGACCCGAGGCACCGGGGATCAGCGCAATCACCGCCTTGATCGGGTATTGGATGCCATAGCACAGCCCGGCAAAGCCCACAAAGAACAGCGCCATGCCACCGATCGTGCGGCCCATCGACACCACGCGGTTGCCCAGCGTCGGCATGTTCCGCTTCACCGCCTCAAGATGCACGATATAGACCAGTGCGATGTACGAGATCGCCGCCGGCAGGAAGGCATGCGTGATCACCTCGACATAGGAAATGCCCACATATTCCACCATCAAAAAGGCCGCTGCCCCCATCACCGGCGGCATGATCTGACCGTTCACCGAAGAGGCGACCTCGACCGAGCCCGCCTGTTCGCTGGAAAAGCCCACCCGCTTCATCAGCGGGATGGTGAAGGTGCCGGTAGTCACCACATTGGCAATCGAAGAACCAGAGATCAGTCCGGTCGCCGCTGACCCCACCACAGCCGCCTTGGCCGGGCCGCCGCGCAGGTGACCCAGCGCGCCAAAGGCCATCTTGATAAAGTAATTGCCCGCACCCGCCTTATCCAAAAGCGCACCGAACAGCACGAAGAGGAAGACGAACTTGGTCGAGACGCCCAAAGCGATGCCAAACACACCTTCGGACGTGATCCACATATGGCTCATGGCCTTTTTCAGGCTGGCGCCCTTCCACTGGATCACCTCGGGCACCCAGGAGGATGAGCCAAAGAACACATAGGCCAGGAAAATCGTGGCAATGATCGCCATCGCCGGGCCAAGCGCACGCCGCGCGGCCTCGAACAGCAACAGCAACCCAGCCAGGGCCACCCATTTGTCCACGTCATCGGCCAGCAGGCCATTGTTCACGACTTTTTCGTAGAAAATATAACCATAAAGCGCGATCACCGCACCCACCACGCCCATGATCCAATCCTGCACGGGGATGTAATTGCGCGGGCTGGATTTCAGCGCCGGATAGGCCGCAAAGGCCAGAAAGATCGCAAAGGCCAGATGGATCTGGCGCGAGTTGTTCACCACGCTGCCCGGCAGCAGCACATTCGACAAGGGCGAGGCCAGCACCACCTGAAAGACCGACCACAGCACCGCCACGATGGCCAGAAACAGCCCCACATTCCCCGCCGGATTGCGCGCGCCCGCGTCAGAGGACGCCACCAGATCCTGAAGCTCTTCCTCGGATAGCGGGCGGTTGGATTGTGTGTCGGAACTCATCTGGCGTCTCCCGTCATATGGCCGTTTCGGCCTTATCGTCCACCCGGCTGCTCCGGGTGCAAAAGGGGCGCGCCCGTCACAGGCGCGCCCCACATCAGGTCCGGCTTACTGCAGCCAGCCTTTTTCCTTGTAGTACTTCTCGGCACCCGGATGCAGCGGCGCCGACAGACCGTCCGAGATCATCTCTTCGGGCTTCAGGTTCGCAAATGCCGGGTGCAGCTTTTTGAAATCGTCAAAGTTTTCAAAGACCGAGCTGACAACCGCATAGACCGCGTCATCGGATACATCCGCCGAGGTCACAAAGGTCGCGCCCACACCAAAGGTCGTGGTGTCGCCATCCGAGCCGCGATACATGCCACCGGGGATGGTCGCGGTGCGGTAGTAGGAATTGCCGTCGATCAGACCATCGATCGCATCGCCGGTCACGTTCACCAGAACGGAATCACACGCAGTGGTCGCCTCCTGGATCGAGCCCGACGGGTGACCCACGGTGTAGATCATCGCATCGATCTGGTTGTCGCACAGCGCCGCCGACTGCTCAGCCGCTTTCAGCTCCGAGGCCAGCTCGAAATCGTCCAGCGTCCAGCCCACGGCCTCAAGCACAACATCCATCGTGCCGCGCTGACCCGAACCCGGGTTGCCGATGTTCACGCGCTTGCCCTTGAGGTCTTCAAAGCTGGAAATCCCCGCATCCGCGCGCGCCACAACCGTGAACGGCTCAGGATGGACCGAGAACACCGCGCGCAGGTTCTCAAACGCGCCCGCATCTTCGAATTTCGAGGTGCCGTTGTAAGCATGGTACTGCCAGTCAGACTGCGCCACACCAAACTCCAGCTCACCCTCGCGGATGGTGTTGATGTTGTAAACCGACCCACCCGTCGATTCCACCGAACACCGAACCCCATGCTCCTTACGGCCCTTGTTAACCAAACGACAAATCGCGCCACCCGTCGGATAATAAACGCCCGTTACACCACCCGTGCCAATCGTGATGAACTCCTCAGCATAAGCCGCAGGCGACAAAAATGCGGCGGTTGCGAAGGCTGTGATAGAAGATTTTTTGAGCACTTTGACACTCCTGTTGTCAGTTTTTTTGATCCTTGTGAGAATGACTGATCCACCCGAAACGTCGTTTGGAATCAGCCATTCAGATGGCAAGGAACTAAGCGAAACCAGACAAGGCGTGTCTATACGGTAGATTACGTATAGGCTGGTGATTCAAAGAGCAGCCACCGCGATACGGCCCAGGTGAAAAGACCGTCTGGATTGACTATTGGACACGACAGCACAGCAACCCTTCCATCAAGATCACTCAGAGCCGGCCCGCAGGCGCAGATCACTGCGTGCGACGCTGGCGCTATGTCTGGCGGGGCTGCAATTCGTAGCGGTGCTGTCCGTGACATTGTCGACTTTTGTCAGTTCGGAAAAAGCCCTGCTACGGCAATCGCGGATTTCTCTGAACGAGGTCAGCGTCAATGTCATTGGCCAGGTGCGAAACTTTCTCAATCCGGCACAGCAAGTATTGGATGCCACTAGGCGGCTGGCGGAAAACGATGTGCTGGATATCAACGACACTTCGGCGCTGGAAAGCCATTTCTTTCAGCAAATTCAGGTGGCTCCGCAATTGGCAGGCATCTATCTGGCAGACCACAGCGGGCGCTTCGTTTATGTCATGCGGACCGAGGAGCCAGGTCGGTATCGCACAAAGGTGATCCCGCCCTTTGCCGCTGAACTGACCGAGCATCCGGCAAGTTTTCAGTGGCGCAATGACCGGTTTACCCTTTTGGAAACGGCGCAATCCCAGACAGATACTTATGAGGCGCGCACCCGGCCTTGGTTTAGGATGGTATCCGAGGCGAAGGCCCCGATCTGGACCCAGCCTTATATCTTCTTCACCACCCGCCAGCCAGGGATTACGTATGGGGTGCCGGTTTTGGATGACGAGGGAAACATACGGGCCATTCTGGGGGTGGATATTCAGATTGACGCCCTGTCGGGGTTCTTGCTGGATATCTGGTCAGAGCGCCGCGGGGCTGCGCTGGTTTTGAACGAGGATGGTTCCGTCCTTGCCCACCCAACTCTTGTTCTGATCGACCAGGACGCGGATTTTGACAATCCTGAACTGCCAATGGTGGATCAGATTGACGACGAATTGGCCCGCCAGGCCTTTGGTGCTTTGGCGCAGAGGGGCAGCAGTCAGATCACCGGACCTGTTCATACTGATTTCGAGTTGGACGGTCAGGACTATGTTGCCATGTTGATCGATGTCTCGGAGCCCGGTTTGAACTGGCTGATCGGGCTCTATGCCGCCGAGGATAATTTTATTGGCGAAGTCAAAAAGAACCGGGTGCAAGGGATCTGGATTGCCCTGTCCATTGCGATTCTGACGGGCGCCATCGGTCTGGCGCTGGCGGACCGGATTTATGCCCCTGTGCGCATGTTTGCCAGTCAGACGCGCCGCCTGTCCAGTGGAGAGATCCCGGCCGGAGAAAGCCTGCACAGCCCCTATCGCGAGCTCGAGGATACCGGCGCGGCGCTGGCGCAGCAGGTGAGGCAGCGGCAGCGTTTTGAGGCGGCCTATGGGCGCACTTTTGATTTGGCGTCGCGTGGGATGGCACAGATTTCTCCCGAAACCGGCCGGTTTCTGCGGGTGAATGAGCAGCTTTGCGACATCATGGGGTATCAGCCGGGTGAGCTGGAAAAGATGACGCTGGCCGATATCCTGCCTGCAGATGGCAAGCAGATCGCTGTGACACTCCGCGAAACGCTATTGCAGGATTCTGAGTTTATCGTTGAAAATCCCTTTGTTCGAAAGGATGGGTCGAATATCTGGCTGCGTGTGAACGCGATTTTAATTCGCGACGAAAGTGGCGCGCCAGATCATGCGGTAGCCATCATCGACGACGTCAGTGACCGCAAGCTAGCCGAGGCTGAGGCCAGTCGTCTGAGCCGCGACCTGTCCCATGTGGCACGGGTGAACCTGATGGGGGAAATGGCATCGGGCTTGGCGCATGAGCTGAACCAGCCGCTCAGCGCGATTTCATACAATGTCGATGCGGCCATTATGACGCTGGACGAACTGGGCGAGACGGACCCGGAGTTGACCGAAATTCTCAGCGATGTTGACCGTCAATCGCGTCGTGCCGGTGACATCATTCGTGCCTTGCGCGATATGGTCCGCAAGGACCGGGGGCGGCAAACACCTTTCGAATTGGGTGGCCTAATCGCGCAGACCATCACCCTGATGGAGGCCGAGGCCAAAGCCCATGATTTAGCGCTGAGATATGATCGGGTAGACCTGCCGCCGGTGATCGGAAACCGGACCCAGATCGCTCAGGTCCTCGTGAATTTGCTGCGCAATGCGATCGACGCCTTGGCTAGAGACTCAGCCGGGGTCGGATCTATCGTGATCACCGCACATGCCGCAGAAGATGTTGTCGAAGTCCGGGTTGAAGACAACGGCCCCGGGGTCAGTCCCGATGTGGTACTGTTCAACACCTTCGACACACAAAAGGCCGAAGGCATGGGATTGGGTCTTTCGATCTGTCGCACGATCATCAAGACGAATGGCGGTGAAATCTGGCATGACCCGTCTGTTCTGTCGGGCGCGCGGTTCTGTTTCACCTTGCGGCGCAGCGACCGTTCCGGGAAAGAAGATACATGACCGAATTGACCGTCTATATCATTGATGACGATGATGATGTTCGTATTGCCTTGTCCCGTTCTTTGCGCAGGCGCGGCATGACGGTTGCGCATTTCCCTGATGCTCAGAGCTTTCTGGATCAGGTCGACGCAGATGCTTCTGGATGCCTTGTCCTGGACTACGGGATGCCCGACATGGACGGGCTTGAACTGCAAGATTACCTTGTCCGGCAGGATTCGACCCTTCCGATCATCTTCATCTCGGGGCATGGTGGCATCCCGGAATCTGTCCGTGCCACCAAGGCGGGGGCGATCGACTTTCTGGAAAAACCCTTTGACCTGAGCGTTCTGACAGACCGGATCGCAGTGGCTTGGGAGTTAGGAGAGAAGTTGCGCCAGCAAAAAGCGCGACGGCTGGATCTTGCGGAAAAGCGAGGGCGCCTTACAGATCGGGAAGACGAGGTATTGCAGTATATTCTGCGCAACCCCGGCCGCACCACCAGCAAAGAAATCGCAGCACAATTGAATATCAGCCCGCGCACGGTCGAAATTCATAGGGGGCGCATTCAGCTGAAAGTTGGGGTAAAAACCACAATCGAACTCTATGAGTTGTTTGGTAGATCGCCCTAGAGGTCGAACAAGAAAGCGCCCAGCCTACTGGCGGCCGGGCGCAGGTTCATCTCGACAGATTGACGGTTCGACTTCGGCTTTCGCGATACAAATGCCTCGGCTACGCGCGCATATTTGCACCGTTGGCGTCGTATGCAGGTCCCCCCAGAACTTCGGCGTCGTAGAACTCGCCCAGGATTTCCACCTGCAGCTTGGTTCCCGGTGCCGCACTGTCCGAGGCGACATAGCCCATGGCCATCGACTTGCCGACACGGTGGCCGTAACCGCCGGACGAGACATAGCCGACCGCTTCGCCGTCTTTCAGGATCGCTTCGTCGTTTGAGACGTCGATGCCGTCCACGTCGATGGTCATGGTGACCAGCTTTCGTGCCACGCCGTCTGCCTTGAACTTCTCGGTCGCTTCCCTGCCTACAAAGTCCTTCTTCCAGTTGATGAAGACATCCATGCCGGATTCGACCGCATTGAAATCAGGGCGGAAATCGGTGGTCCAGACGCCCCAGCCTTTTTCAAGGCGCAGCGACATCAACGCGCGTGCGCCGTACCAGCGATAGCCCAGATCGGCCCCGGCCTCTTCGATCGCCTCGGCCAGACGCAGCAGGTACATCGGCTTGCAATAGATCTCAAAGCCCAGCTCGCCCGAGAACGAGATACGGTTCAGGATCACCGGCACGCCGCCTACGAAGGTCTGGCGCAGATCGCGGAACTTAAGCGCATCGGCGTTTACGTCGTCGCGGGTTATACGGGCCAGCAGTTCGCGCGATTTGGGGCCTGACAGCGCGATCCCGTGCC
Organism: Ruegeria sp. BK1; assembly: GCF_056535645.1. Lineage (NCBI taxonomy): Bacteria > Pseudomonadati > Pseudomonadota > Alphaproteobacteria > Rhodobacterales > Roseobacteraceae > Ruegeria > Ruegeria sp. BK1. The sequence goes on from NZ_JBQFIS010000002.1 coordinate 214,418, forward strand.
AGTCATCCGAGACATTGGCATAGCTCACGTCCGCAGGCAGGTCCTTTTCGAACCAGCGGCGGTGCGCATCCTGCATTGCGCCCGATCCGAACAGCATGAAATGGTCATCGCCCAGACACGCCACGGTCAGGTCACCGTACAGACGGCCTTTTTCGGTCAGCATCGGGGTCAGCGCCAGACGGCCCGGTTTCGGGACATAGCCTGCAAGAGTGCGGTTTAGGTAGTCTCGCGCCCCGGCGCCCTTGAACTCGTGCTTGGCAAAGTTGGCGATCTCAATGCCGCCCACGGCCTCTTGCACGGCTTTTACTTCGCGCGCCACATAGTCGTGGCTGCGGTTCCGCTCGAAAGTCGGGGTTTCATGCGCGTCTTCGGCGTTGCCAGCAAACCACAGCGCGTTTTCCAGACCAAAGCCTTGCCCCATCACGGCGCCCTTTTCGACCAGACGGTCATAGAGCGCGGTGGTTTTCTGCATCCGGCCTTTGGGCAGCGTTTCGTTCGGGAAGGTCATCACGAAACGACGCTCGTAGTTTTCCGAGGACTTGATGGTGCCCCAGTCCGGCGTTGCGAACTCGCCAAAGCGGGCGACGTCCATTGCCCAGACGTCAATCGAGGGCTCGCCGTCGATCATCCATTCGGCCATGGTCAGGCCAACACCGCCGCCCTGACAGAAACCCGCCATGACGCCCACGGCGACCCAGTAGTTCTTCATGCCCGGAACCGGGCCGATCATCGGGTTGCCATCTGGGCCAAAGGTGAATGGGCCGTTGATGGTGTCCTTGATGCCGGATTCGCCGATGGCGGGGATACGCTCGAACGACATTTCCAGACGGTCGGCGATGCGGTCCAGATCAGGTTGCAGCAGTTCGTGGCCGAAATCCCACGGCGTGCCATCGACCTTCCACGGGGTCGATTTCGGCTCATACGTGCCCAGCAACATGCCGTGGCGTTCCTGACGGAAATAGATGTTGGCCTCATAGTCGATACCCGCAGGCAGACGACCCGCTTCACCCAGGCTCTCCATGCGGTCCCTGATCATCGGGATCGCATCGGTGATCAGATAGTGGTGCTCCATCGGCTGCACCGGCAGGTGGATGCCCGACATATGGCCCACCTCACGCGCCCATAGGCCACCGCAGTTCACGACCTGCTCGGCGTTAATGACGCCTTTGGGGGTGGTCAGATCCCAGCTGCCATCAGGGCGTTGGGTCATCGACGTCACACCGCAATGGGTGAAGTATTGCGCGCCGTGGTGACGGGCGGATTTTGCAAAGGCATAGGTCGCGCCCGAGGGGTCCACGTCGCCGTCCTGCTCATCCCAGAGCGCGGCGTGATAGTGTTTGGGGTCGATCAGCGGGTGACGCTCGGCCAGTTCCTGCGGGCTGATGAATTCCTGATGCAGGCCCATGTAACGCGCTTTCGAACGCTCGCGCTTGAGATAATCGTACCATTCCTTGGTCGAGGCCGCGTAGAAACCGCCGGTGATGTGCATGCCGACCGAGTGGCCCGAGGTTTCCTCGATCTCTTTGTACAGATCGATGGTATAGCTTTGCAGGCGCGATATGTTGGGGTCCGAGCTGATCGTGTGGATCTGACCCGCCGCGTGCCAGCTGGAGCCTGAGGTCAGTTCATCGCGTTCCAGCAGGACAACGTCCTTCCAGCCGAACTTGGCCAAGTGGAACAGGATCGAACAGCCTACAACGCCGCCGCCGATGATGACGACTTTGGCATGGGAGGGCAGTTGTTTGCCGGATGTGGTTTCATCTTTTTGAATCTCGGGCATGAGAGGGTCCTGTGTCTTTCGTTTGGCTGGGGAAGGGGGCTGTCTGCCCCCCGCCGCGCTGGCGCGCGATTCCCCCCGAGGATATTTTTGGCCAGATGAAGAGATCCCGGTGCTAGTACCAGGCGTCTGGGATTTCTTCTTTGCGCTTGGCAACATAGGCGGCCAGTTCTTCTTTCTTGGCCTCGTCCATTTCAGGCGGCTGGTAGTCGTTCAACATTTGGTTCCAGCGTTCATAGGCGCGGCGGCGCATGTCCTTGGAGCCGCCTTCTTCCCAGCTTTCGACATTTTCGCTGTCGCTCAATCTGGGCTCATAGAACGCGGTCTGGTAGTTTCGCATGGTGTGGGCGCAGCCCAGGAAGTGTCCTCCGGCCTTGACCTCGCCATAGGCGTCGCGTGCAAAGGCCTCGTCACTAGTATCCAGGCCCTGGCTGAGCACTTTCTGGTAAGAGCCGAGACGGTCGGCATCCATGATCAGTTTTTCGAACCCGGTGCACAGGCCACCTTCGAGCCAACCGGCTGAGTGCAGCACGAAGTTGGCTCCGGCCAGCATGGTGGAGTGCATGGAATCGGCGGATTCGTAGGCGGCTTGCGCGTCTTCGATCTTGGAGGCGGTCAGCGAGCCGCCGCAGCGCAGTGGCAGGCCAGCCCGACGGGCCAGTTGTCCGATCGCATAGTTCGACATCACCGGTTCAGGCATGCCAAAGGTCGGTGCGCCGGATTTCAGCGACATGGATGACAGGAAATTGCCCAAGACAAAGGGCGCGCCGGGGCGCAGCAGTTGCACATAGGCGCAGACCATCATCGCCTCGGCCATGGCCTGTGAGACGCTGGCGGCAGTACTGACAGGACCCATTGCGCCGGACAAGATGAACGGAACCACGATCATGCCTTGGCCGCGAGTCGAATAGACTCGCGCCGCTTCGGTGACAACGCGGTCGACCAGCAGCGGAGAATTCGTGTTCACGTTGCCCATGATGACGCAGTTTTCGCGCATGAAGTCCGCGCCAAAGACAATCTCGGCCATGTCGACACTGTCTTGCGCCCGGCTCATCTCGGTGATTGCGCCCAGATGCGGTTTGTCGCTGAGGGTCATATGCGCAAACATCATGTCCAGGTGGCGCTTGCTGACCGGAACATCGCAGGGCTCGCAGGTGACGAACCCGCCATGATGCAGATATGGGTGCATGTAGGTCAGTTTGACCAGCTTTTCGAACGCGTCGATGTCGCCATAGCGGCGACCGCCCTCAAGGTCGCGTACGAAGGGCGCGCCGTAGACAGGTGCAAAGACCTGATTGCCTTCTCCGATCACCACTGATCGTTCGGGGTTGCGCGCGATTTGGGTAAAGCTCTTAGGTGCCTTGGCGCACAAGCTGCGAATCCATTGTGCGTCGGCCCGCACAATATCCCCTTCGACCCGCGCACCTTCACGTCGCCACAAATCCAGCGCCTGCGGATCGTCGCGAAATGCGATGCCTACATCCTGAAAAATCCAGTCAACCTGTGCCTCAAGCCGCGTCAGGGCCTCTTCGGTCAGAGGGTCGAAAAACGCCAGTTTGCGCTGGATGTATGGGGAGGCCGGAACCGAACCGGGCTCTGAACTGTGGGACCGGGATTGACGCGAACGCCGAGCCATAGTGAATCACTCCATTCTTTTTCGACATATTAAGACCTTGAAATGGCGCTGTGATGCTTGAAAAAAAGAATGCGTAGCATAAACAGTATTTATGCAAGAACTCTGGAAACTTCTCGGATCTCCGCGGCATCTCGTGGTATTTGAAGCTGCCGCAAGGCTTCAATCCTTCACGCGGGCTGCGCAAGAGCTTAACGTCCAACAACCGGCGGTCAGTGTCGCGATCCGACGTCTTGAGGAGGGGTTGGGAACGGTGCTTTTTACCCGAAGCCACCGTCAGGTTGTCCTGACCACGGCAGGCGAGAGGTTGCTGGCCGATGTAACCCGCGCTTTTGAACAGCTCGCTCTTTCTGTCTCATCCATCCAACAGCTTGGTCAGACCGGATATGTGACTCTCAGCGCTTCGACGGCTTTCAATAACTATTGGATCATGCCGCGCCTTGCTGACTTGCAGCAGCAACACCCGCAAATTGACCTGAGATTGCAGTCCAGCGACCGGGACCCCGACATCGACGCGGAAAACATCAGTCTTGCTGTTCGGCAGGGGGACGGGAACTGGCCGGAATGCGAAAGCGCCCTGATCGCGCCCGAGGTGATCTATCCGGTTGCATCACCGCGCGTCATGGCGGCGGCTGTTGATCTGCGTAGCTTGCCCAATCTGCTGACCCAGCGCCTGATCCACTTGGAAGAGCCCATTCGTCAACGTCCAAGTTGGCGAGATTGGTTCGCGAATTTTTCGGTCAATACAGCGGTGCCGCAAACGGGTCTGCGTCTCAATGACTATGCTCTGGTCCTTCAGGCTGCCATGGCCGGTGAGGGCTTTGCCTTCGGTTGGAAACACCTGACAGACCGGCTGATTGAGCAAGGTCTGTTGGCGGCCAGACCGGAATGGCAATGGACAACGGGGAAGGGGTTTTACCTTATCTGGTCGAAGAGAAGACCCTTGTCTGATGATGCGCAGAGGGTCAAGGAATGGCTTCTTGCCACCGCGCAAGCAGAAGCCGGATAGACCTGCACAAAAGGGACCGTCTCGCCTTACATCAAATATTTTCCAGTACCGGCTGAAAGAAGCGGGCTGCTATACCGAAGAGCCGACGCGGAATGGTGTGACCCGTGAACGTAACCCTCGACCGTCCACATTTTGTCCTGAACACTTTGTGCGCTTGACGCAGAAAATACAGTGATATAGCGCAGAAGCGCACCCTTAACGGTTTTGGTGCGCGACCAGGCGGCGATTGAGGCGTTAATGTCCCCACCCCAAAAGTTTGTGTTCTTTCTGACGGATGAGTTTTCGCATCTGGCGTTTTCCTGTGCAGTCGAGCCTTTGCGAATTGCAAACCTGATCAGTGGTAAGGAACTATACGAATGGTCCTTGCGCTCGGAAGATGGGGTATCGGTTACGTCGTCGAACGGTTCAGAAACGCTGGTGGACGGGGATTTTTCTGTCGTCCCGAAATGTCATAGGTTGCTGGTGTTGTCTGGCATCAACATGCGCAATCATGTCAGCCGCCCCTTGTTGGCGGCGCTGCGGCGTGAACGTGCGAAAGGAACAGAGATCGGTGCGCTGTGCTCGGGCGCATGGATATTGGCAGAGGCCGGTTTTCTGGACGGTATGAAAGCCGCCATCCACTGGGAATATCACGACAGCTTTATGGAAGAGTTTCCAGATGTGAATCTGGTGCGCAGTGTCTTTGTCGCGGACGAAAAATACATCACCGCCTCTGGAGGCACGGCGACCGCCGACCTGATGCTGCATTTGATCGAAGCGGATCACGGTGAAGACCTCGCCTTGGATGTCGCAGACCAGATGGTCTATGTCGCCGTTCGTAACGCCACCGCTGAACAGCGCGTTTCCTTGCAATCCAGAAATGGGATGCGCAACAAACATCTGGTCGGCGCGATCCGTGTCATGCGCGATCATATCGACGAGCCGGTCTCGCCTTCGGTTATTGCAACGCAGCTCGGCATTTCGACCCGCCAACTTGAAAGGCTGTTCGGCAAATACTTGAATTCGACTCCCAAAAAATACTATGTCGAAATGCGAATGGACCGGGCACGGACGCTGTTGTTGCAGACCGAGGATTCGATCACCGACATTGCGTTGGCCTGCGGATATGAAAGCCCCGGTCATTTTTCGAAAGTCTATCGTGCCCATTTTGGCGTTTCGCCTCACGCGCAGCGCAACAAGATAGACTAGCTTCATACGCCAGGGCCGACCCGGGGCTTCGAAGGTTGATTCGAGTCCCGGGCCCTTGTCGTGTCGCACGCGGCACCATCATGTCGCATCTATCAAATATGCTTCGCTCATTTTGACGCAGCCGCGTTCGGCAACTGCCATATTCTGTGAAAATCCTGGAGAATCCCGATGACCACAGAAACTCGCACCCGTTCCCGCTCTGGCGGTCGTTCTGCCCGGCGGGCCATTCGTACCGCTCCGGTGTTCGACATGCTTTCCGGCTTGACCCGCAACTTGCCGGTTTGTGAAGTCATGGACGGCGCCCAGGTAGAGTTGATCGACAATGCGGCCATGGACATTCTGGAAAATGTCGGTGTCCAGTTCCGCGACCCGATCGCGCTGGAAGACTGGAAGAAGGCTGGTGCAAAGGTCGTTGGCGAACTGGTCTATCTGGATCGCAACATGGTGCGCGAGTTGATCGCAACCATCCCGGCGCAGTTTACATATCACGCGCGCGATCCGAAAAAGAATGTGATGCTGGGCGGCAAGCACTCGGTCTTCGTGCCGATGACCGGCGCGCCCTTCCTGCGAGATCTGGAGGATGTGCGGCGAAACCCGTTGCTGGAAGATCTGGCGATGTTCCACAAGCTCAGCCACATGATGCCGGCGCTGCACAGCTCGGCCCACCATATTGTCGAGCCCTACGATCACCCGATCAGCCAGCGTCACTTGCGCATCACATATTCGTCCATGAAATATTCCGACAAAATGTTCATGGGTATGACCACTTCGCCCAAAAACGCCGAAGACGTGATGGATATGTGCGCGATCCTGTTCGGCGATGAGTTCATCGACAACAATCCCGTCACCACGGGGAACTGCAATGGCAACAGCCCGCTGGTATGGGATGAAACCATGCTGGGCGCGATGCGCGCTTTCAGCCGACGCAATCAACCCGTTTTGTGCTCGCCCTTTGTGCTGGGTGGCGCAAACACGCCGGCATCCGTTCCCGCCACCGTGGCGCAGCTGACGGCTGAGGCCTTGTCGGCGCTGGCCTATACACAGGTGATCCGCAAGGGGGCCCCGGCGATCTGGGGTCACTATCTGTCGACTGTGTCGATGAAATCCGGCGCGCCGATGGCGGGCACACCCGAGATCAGCCTGATGAACTTCATGATCGGTCAGATGGCGCGGTTCTATGATGTTCCGTGGCGCACCTCGAACACTTTGGGCGGTGCCAAGACCTTTGACGCGCAGGCAGGCTACGAATCCGCAACAACGCTCAGTGCGGTGATCCATGCCGGTGCGAACTATATCTGGCACTCCGCCGGTTGGAACGAAGCGGGAATGCATTGCTCGGTCGCCAAGTTCATCGTCGATGCGGAACAATGCGCCATGGCCTATCGCATGGCAGAAGGCCCCAAATGGCACGATTTCGATCAGGCGCTTGCCGCGGTTCCAGATGTTGGGCCCGGTGGTCACTACTTGGGCCATCCGCACACGCAAGACAATTTCCAGGAGGCGTTCTTCATGCCGGAACTGTTCGACAACAACTCGATCGAGCAATGGCAAGCAGAAGGCAGTGTCGAGATTACCGAACGCGCGTTGAAACACGCCAAAAAGCTGTTGGCCGAGTACCAAGAACCCAAATTGGACGAAGCCAAGAACGAAGAGCTATTGGATTACATCGCGCGCCGTGAACGTGAGATCCCTGCAGCTGATGAACTGAACCAGACTTACTGAGAAAAGTCTCTCCCCGTACTGGCCCGCCTCAATAGGCGGGCTTTTTTTCGAGGTGGGAAAACAATGTTGCGGGCGACCGAGCGGATCCGCCCGGCGCCCTGACTATTCTACACGCGCGCGCCATTCCTTCCACCGAAGCACGGCGTTGCCGCCGATTTCTCTGAAGGGTTGCGGTGGCAGTCGTTTTGGTTGAGCTTCTGCCGAGAAGTGCTGTGAGATGGCTGAACTGTGACCGCAGGCGAGTTCTGCCGCCGCGATACCTGTGAGGGTTCCGCGCGCAGTGCCCAGCCCGTTTTGTACGCAGCCGGAATAGACCCCGGTGTCGATTTCGCGGGTGACTGAAACGCCGTTCAGGCTCAGGCACAGGTGACCTGCCCATTGGTACTGCATCTTCATGCCAGCAAGCTGGGGGAAGCGCGCGTCGAATTTGCGCTGCATGACCTTTGAGGCGCGCGTCAGGTCGCGAGCAGTAGCGGTCATGCCGGGGCGTAAGGCGGCGCAGGTTCGGGTGATGATGCGGTTGCCGCCTTGTCCGGTGTCAATACGGCGCATGGTGGTGCCCATGGGATCGGACGGGGTCACTCCCCAGCGAGGTTGGCCGCCCAGTTTCTCCAACGCATCGCTGCCCAATTCCGGGGTCATCGACGCAAACAGAAACAGATGCATCAAACGGTCGCGCTCGAGCCCAAAGCTTTCAAGGTGGCCGTTGACGGTCAGGATCACCATGGGTGCCGTGACGCTGCCTTTCTCTGCCTGCACGCGCCAGTCTTTGCCTTCGCGGGCAAAGCCGGTGACAGGGCTGTTTTCAAAAAGACGCACGCCTTGCCCGACCAGACCGTCCGCCAACCCGCGGATATAACCGGCGGGCTGCAACATCACCGTACCTGACGTGTAAAGCCCTGACGTATAGTGGTGCGAGCCGGTCAGTTCATACATTTGCCGAGCATCCAACATCTGGCTTTCTTCGCCCAACGATGTCAGGTGCTGCGCATAGCTTTTGTTGTGCGCCTCAGCCGTGTCGCTGACCGCCCCATTGACCTTGCCCGCCGGGTCAAAATAGTTCGGGTCGATTTGATATTCCTGAACGGCCATGCGGGCAAAACGGATCGCTTGTCGGTTCAGATCAATCATCTTGCGATCGTCACCGCTGCCTGCATAGTCGTCCGAGGCCAGATCATGCGGCAGGTCGATCATGAAACCCGAGTTTCTGCCTGCTGCGCCTTCGGCGATCCGACCGGCCTCAATGACCACGACTTTGGCCTCGGGTTGCAACTGTCTAATACGGCGTGCGGCTGTCAGTCCCGCAAAGCCCGCCCCAACAACGACAAAATCAGCAGTCTGATCCTCGTCCAGCTCCGTCGGCTGAGCTTGCGGACCCAGAATCGTGTTCCAAGCAGCCGGTCCGCGTTGGACCGGCAGGGTTTTAGCGGTGTACCGCGTCAATTCACAGCCTCATCGGCGTCATCGGCAAGATCAATCCAGATGGTTTTCAGCTGGGTATATTGATCATGGGCATGGACCGAGTTGTCGCGGCCGCCAAAGCCCGACTGTTTGTACCCGCCAAACGGGGTCGAGATGTCGCCTTCGCCAAAGCTGTTGACTGTGACAGTCCCAGCCCGCAGGGCGCGGGCACCGCGAATGGCGCGTTTGGCATTGGCGGTGAAGATCGACGCACACAGGCCGTATTCGGTGTCATTTGCGACCGCGATCGCCTCGTCAAAGCCCGAGACTTCGATCACCGACAGAACCGGGCCAAAGATTTCTTCGCGGGCCAGAACGGCATTGTTGTCTGCAACTTCGACCACGGTGGCATCGACAAAACCATCCTTGGCAGTGCCGCCGATCAGCACATTTTCGGCCTGGTCCAGATAGCCGCATACCTTGGTGTAATGCCCCTCGGATACCAGCGCGCCCATGCGGGTTTCCGGGTCCAGCGGGTCGCCGATATTCCACTGTTTCGCATGATGCGCGATACGCTCCAACAGCTCGGCCTTGACGTCCTTGTGCACGATCAGGCGGGACGAGGCCGAGCAGTTCTCGCCCATGTTCCAGAACGCCCCGTTGACCAGATGCTGGGCCACGCGGTCCAGGTTTTCCGCATCATCCATCACGATGGCGGGGTTCTTGCCACCCATTTCAAGCACCACTTCTTTGGCGTTGCTTTCCGCCGAATAGGTCAGGAACCGTTTGCCGGTTACGGTCGAGCCGGTGAAGGACACCATGTCGACATCCATATGCCGCCCGATGGGTTCGCCCACATTGGCCCCGCCTCCGGGAACGATGTTGAGAACACCGGCTGGAACACCGGCCTCCATCGCCAGTTCAGCCACACGCAACGCCGTCAGCGTGGTTTCCGCCGCTGGTTTGATCACCAGCGAACAACCCGCCGCCAGCGCCGGACCGATCTTCCACGCCAACATCAGCAGAGGGAAGTTCCACGGCAGCACAAGGCCGACTACACCGATGGGTTCGCGCACGACCATTGCGATGTGATCGTCAGACGCGGGTGACACCTGATCATAAATCTTGTCGATCGCCTCAGCATGCCACTTCAGACAATGAATCGTCTCGGGCACATCCACCGTTTCGCAATCATAGATGGTCTTGCCGCTATCGATGCTTTCCATCACCGCAAGTTCCCGCGCATTGCGGGTCATCAGCTTGCAGAGACGGATCAGTATGTCCTTGCGTTCGGACGGGTGCAGTTTCGACCAGCGGCCATCGTCAAAGGCTTCGCGCGCCTTTTCGACGGCAAAATCCACATCTTCCGCACCACATGCGGCGATCTCGGTCAGAGTCGCGCCGGTCGCCGGGTTGGTGCTGGTGAAGGTCTTGCCCGAGATCGCCGGACGGAAGCTGCCGTCGATAAAGGCACCGGTGGGCAGGTCCAGACCCGCGGCGATGGATTTATATTCGTCCTGTGTCAGCAAGCTCATGCCTTATCCCTCCGCCACGATGTCAGCGATTTTGCGTTTCAACACGCGCGTGACCTGTTCCAGCGCGCGTTTGTCATCCTTGTTCAGACCCTTCAGCGGCGGGCGCATGATGCCCGCGTCGATACCGTTCATGGTGACGCCGTGCTTGATGGTCTGGATGAACTTTCCACCCTGTTCCAGCACATGCATCAGCGGCAGCATGGCCGACATGATGCGGCGGCCTTTGTCAAAGTTCCCCTGGACCACGCAGGCATTGTACAGCGCCACATGTTCCGCTGGCAGGAAGTTCGACCCACCACAGACCCAGAACGGCGCGCCCCAGGCAAAGAATTCCAGCGCCTGATCGTCCATGCCGCAGCCCAGCTGGATATGCGGATAGTCACGCGCCAGCAGGTGTACCCGGTTGATATCGCCCGAGCTTTCCTTGATGCCGCAGAAGTTGCGGCTGCGACCCACGCGATCCAGAAACTCTTCGCCCATCATGGTGCCGGTTCGGTGCGGATAATTGTACAGCATCACCGGCAGATCAGCCGCCTTGTCGATGGTCAGCGCGTTCAGCGCGTTTTCCCGGTCGGTGGGCACCGAATAGGCCGGGCTGGCCAGCAGGATCGCATCTGCGCCAATCTCACGCGCGCCTGTCGCCAGCGCAATGGAATCCGGCGTCATCATCGCACCGGTGCCGACGACCAGCGGCAGGCGGCCATTCAATCGTTCATGGGTGAACTTCGCCAGCTCCAGGCGCTCGGCCACCGGCTGCGCATAGTTCTCGCCGGTGGACCCGCCCGAGATCAGGCCATGCACACCGTTTTCGATGAGATATTCGATCACATCCGACAGCGCGTCCCAGTTGACGCTGCCATCCTCGTGATATGGGGTCACGACGGGCGTGTAGATCCCTTCAAATTTGAACAGGGGTGTCATTTACATCCTCATGCAGGGGTTTTGCGCGCAAAAGATCCAAGCGGTACATCAAGCCCTGCGGGCGTGACGAACAGCTCGATCTGGTCGCGGGACAGGTTCCAATGGTCGATGGCGAGCTGCGCGGCAGCCGCCTCATCGCCCGCCTCGATGGCGGCGATGATGGCATCGTGCTGACTGCTGGCGACTGATAGGTTTTCGGCCATGTGTTGGTCCTGCGGCTGATAAAAGGTCATGCCAATTCTGGCGTGGTCAATCAGCAGTCGCTTGAAGGACGGCAACAGATAAGTGTTATCTGCCATGGTGCCGGTAATCTCGTGGAACAGGTTGTTGGCCATTGCCCGGTCCGCACCCGAACCCGAGCGCAATGCCGTCTTGAAGCCTTCCTGTGCGGCTTTCAAATCGGCAAGTTGAGCAGTTGTGGCATTCTTTGCCGCAAGGCGCAGAATTGCCCCATAAATCATTGGTGCGGCCAGAAAGAAATCACGCAGGGTCGTGTACGACATCCCGGTTACCCGCGCACCGCGGTTTTCGCGAAGCTCCAGATACCCTTCGCCCGCTAACAGTCGGAACACTTCACGCAAGGGCGTGCGGGACAAGTCGAACTCTTCTGACAACGTGGCTTCGTCCAAATCTTCCCCTGGCGTCAGTGCAAGCGTCATCACCGCTGTTTTCAAATGCTCATAGAGCTGCGTTTTCTTGCGCCGGGATGCATCTTTCATCTCAGGTCCTCTCATCGCGCGCCCCTGCGATCTGTGAAATCAGAATCGCGACAATGGGGGTTGTCTCTCGGTCAGATACCTTAAAATGCAAGTTGTATACAATTATAATATTTTATCATCCGCACATAATTTTTGCTCGAAGGTCCAGGTGTAGGCCCTGTGATTGGTCGGCGAGGCCATGGGGCAGGCGTGGCGCGCGATGCGCACCCTGAGGGGTGCAACACTGGCCGTTCAAGACGGTAAAGTCTGGACATACAATTGAGACATGACCCGACATCCCCCTGAGACATAGAAACAGAACAATCATGACATCCGAATTCGATCTTGGATTGTCTGCTCAATGCGGGGCGATCAAACAGGTTTAAATTCTGTCCAATTCAACGCCGTCGGTTTGGGTTCATGCATGGATACAATTGATACAAATAGCGACATCAAATGGAAAAACTGTCATGGTTCTTTAACCTGTTCGCCAGTCGAACGCTCGCAAAGGACGGTGGTTTTGGAAGATTTTGCCCTACGCTCCGAACTTGACGCCGATGCGGCCATTGCCTTGCTGGAAGATGCGTTTTCCGGCGTCGCCTGCGGTATGGCGCTGTTGGATGAAGATCTGAATTTTGTTCTGGTTAACGAGAGCTTTGCGGATATCGCGTTCGGTGGTGAAACTGCATCTCGGTTTAGCGGGAAAGTGGACAAGATACCTTTCGAGAACTGGTCTCTGGATCATTTCCAAACCCCGGATGGTTTGGAAGAAGTAGGGCTCAAGGCCGATCTGCGAAGAGCCATTACATCTTGCGAGCAGGGTATGGCATGGAAATTGCGGGACGGGCGACAATTTCAGGCTTCAGCCAAACGCGCCCAAATTGGCGGATATCTGGTCTCGACGACCGAGGTGACACCCCGCGATACGATGGAGGCCGCCGAACGCGCGCGGAACATGTTGCGTGAAGCGGTGGACGCCTTGGATGACGGGATCATGTTGTTCGACAGCGACATGAATCTTGAGGTCTTCAACACCCGCGCCTCTGAGTTCTTTCAAAGAGATGGCAACCGTTTCGAACCAGGCCAGTCGTTTGAGGCGATCTGGCGCCGTCTCGCGCTGGATGGATTCTGGGTTCTGGAGGACGGCGTCGACCCAGAAGACCGTGCGCGGCTGGCGGTTGAAAACGTGCGAAACGGGGCCAAATACCGCGAAATCCGGCTGTCTGACGGGCGTGAACTGTTGGCCTCGTCGCACAAGACCGATCAGGGCGGGTACCTGCTGGTTTACCGCGATCGCACCGATCAGGCGCGGGTGGAAAACCTTCTGGAAGACGTCATCGAAAACCTGCCCGTGGGCGTCGCGGTCGAAGATGCAAACCATCGCCTGACCCATTGCAACGACGCGTTCAGCCGTTTCTACGGTATTTCGGGCGACGAATTGAAGTCGCTATCGCGGGCGGATCGCATCGCCCAATTGTATGACAAGCTCGAGGCCCTGAACGACGTTCCTTGCGACGGCTTCCCGCTAAGCGCCCAACGCTCGATCATGCGCGCCCATAGCGAACAGTTCATCCCTGTTGAGATGAAATTCAGGGACGGGCGCCACATCCTGGCCGAACGTGCCTCGACCACACGGGGCGAGACCATTTTGGTGATGACAGACACGACCTCGCTGAAGGAAGCGCGGGATATGCTGCTGGACGCTTTTCAGGCGCTGGATGAAGGCATGGTGCTGTGCGACGGGGACATGAATTACGTCTTTGGCAATGACGCCTGGAAAAAGATGAATTTCGAAGGGGCTGAGCACATGATCCCCGAGGTCGGAGACAGTGTCGTTGAAAACCTCGCCGCCCTTATCGCCATGGGGCACTACGACATGGGCGGCATGTCGGGCGAGGAATACATGCAGTGGATGATGTCCGAGATGTCCCAGCACGGCAAACGGGCGCATGTGAAGTTCGCCAACGGCCGGCACATCATGGGTTCATCGCACCTGACCTCCTACGGTGGTGCGCTGCTGTTTGTGCGTGACATTACCGAACAGCAAAAGCTGGAAGCTGAACTGGAGCAACAGCGCGAGATCGCGCATCAGAACGAGAAACTTTCGGCTTTGGGCGAGCTTCTGGCTGGGGTCGCGCATGAGCTGAACAACCCTTTATCTGTTGTTTTCGGCTATTCTCAGATGCTGCAAGGCAAAATCAACGACCCGGTCTTGTCGGAACGTGTCGACCTGATCTGCCAGTCTTCGGAACGGGCGGCCAAGATCGTGCGTACTTTCCTGGCCATGGCACGGCAACGTCCGACTAGCATGGAACCCTGCCCGGTCAATGACATCTTGGAAACGGCGCTTGAGGTCTCAAGCTATTCCTTGAAATCCAACGGAACCGAAGTGGTTGTCGATCTGGACGGATCAGATCCCCATGTTACGGGGGATTTCGACCAGCTGGCACAGGTGTTTAGCAACCTGATCGTCAACGCGGGACACGCAGTGCGCAACAAGGGTGCGCGCGGGAAGATCACGGTTCGAACCCGGCATGAAGGCGGGCAGGTGCAGATCGACATTTCGGACAATGGCAACGGCATCCCCAAGGACATCCAGCCACGCATTTTTGAGCCCTTCTTCACCACAAAGGATGTCGGCGAAGGAACCGGGATTGGCCTGGCCTTCAGCCACCGGATCGTTGAAAGCCACGATGGTACTTTGACCGTGGCCTCGACCGTGGGGCAGGGGGCCACATTCACCGTTCGCCTGTTGGCATCGGAAGATGACAGCGTTCTTCTGACTGGTCCCGAGGTTGAACACCCGTCCAGCCGCTCGGTTCTGGTCGTGGATGACGAAGAGGGCGTCGCGCGGCTGATCACCGATTTGCTGACCGAGGCGGGATATACAGTGACCATGTCCACCGATCCGACTGCTGCACTGAAGTTGGCCGAGGCACAACAATTCGATGCGGTGCTGAGCGATTTCAAGATGCCTCAGATGAGCGGTGATACTTTCTTTCGTGCTCTGCGGGCTGTTGCCCCGGAAAATGCCGCCCGAACCGGATTTATCACCGGTGACGCGATGAGTACGCAGGTCACAACCTTTTTCAAAACCTCGAAACGCCCCCATATCGAAAAACCCATTATGCAAGATGAGTTGCTGTCCCTGCTGACATCCTTGATCGGAGACTCCACGAAATGACCGCCCCTCGAATTGCTATTTGCGATGACGAAGCCCCCCTGCGTCGCATGTTGCACGACCATCTCAGTGAATGTGGATATACCGTGGATCAGGCAGCCAATGCACAGGAACTGGCCGAACTGCTGGAGGCCGGAGAGCCCGATCTGATCGTTCTGGATATTCGTATGCCAGGCAAGGATGGCCTGACCGCTTTGCGCGAAATCCGCGAAACCTCGACCGTTCCGGTGATGATGCTGACGGCGGCAGGGGATGTGGTGGACAAGGTGCTGGGACTGGAGTTCGGGGCCGATGACTATCTGGTGAAGCCAGTGGATCTGCGCGAATTGCAGGCCCGCGTCAACGCCGCCCTTCGGCGGAACAAATTTCAGACTGACAAGCAGGAATCGCTGAACAGGTTGTCGGGCACAGTACCTTTTGGAACCTGCCGCCTCGATCTGGATCAGGCTCGGCTTTTTGGTGCCGATGGGCAGGAAATCCCAATCACCGCGATGGAATTCAGCCTGTTGCGGGTTTTTGCAGAAAACCGCGGGCGTGTGCTGAACCGTGACCAGCTGCTGGAACAGGCCCATGATCGCGGGTGGGAGCCTTTCGACCGCTCCATCGACCTGCGTATCTCTCGGATCAGGCGCAAGATCGAACACAACCCGACAAAGCCCGAGGCGATCCGAACCGTGCGCGGCATTGGATATGTCTTCAGCTAGAGCGCTGGGGCCATGATGAACCACACCCGCTGATAAAACGTCAACCCATTGATACAAATGAGACAAACCGCAACATCCTGCTGAGACAGACGGGGCGGATAAGGGGCTATGACAACCTTTTTGTATCGGAGAAACCCTATGCGTCTTGTTAAACCCGCCATCCTGACAGCCTGTATGTCGACCGGTATCGCCGCGCAGGCAAACGCGTGCGACATTGAACATTCCCTACGCTACTCGATCGACGGGCAGGGTGAGCATAGCGTGCATTTGAATGATGTCCTAATCGACAAAGGCGACCATTCAAGCGGTTTCGCGCGGCTCAGCAAAGGGCTGGTGGCCGGCATCAACGAGGTTTCGATTGCGTTCACGGCCCGTGATGCAAACAGCACGGCGCGCTACAGCGTCCACAAAAGCTGCAAGGGCGGCCTTCCAGATGAAACCCCGATTGCGCAGGTTAGCTTTGACAGCACGGCGACCAAGACGCTGCAATTTGACACCGAAGTGCAGGACACCGCAATTTATCCCGGCGTGGAAAGAACCGACGGCTCTGGTCTGATGGCCGCCGTGCAATCACTGCAGGATGCCATTCGCAGCCGCAATAGCGACGCGGTGTTTGCTTTGCATGGGCCTCTGCTTGCCAACATGGTGGCCAACGGCGCGCCGCTGGAACGGATCAATGCGCATGTCGGCGGTATGATTGCCGAAGGCGAGCTGCACATTCAGGACGAGCTTGAGATGAAAGCTGTTCTGGACGGTCAAGCCTGGCAGGTGGTTGGCCCACGGGGTGAACCGCCCGTGTCCATTACCCGGACGCATTCTGACGGCACCCATGGGTGGTCAAGTGGTACGTTGTGGATCTTCGTCGACGGAGCATGGGCCATTCTGGAACCCTGAGCGGAGGGTGTCGCGCCTGCGGGCGCAATGCTGCACATCCCAAAAATTGAAACCCCAGCGCCCCGTTTTGCCCTTCTCCCGTGTCTTATCCAGTGAACTGACACCATAAGGGGTATTTGAAATGGTCGGAAAAACACTGATCCTTGGGGCCGGGCGGGGCGTCGGGCGCGCAACGGCGACCGCGCTAGCCAAAAAGGGGCGAAACGTTGTTGCGGTATCACGCTCGGCTGTGGATCTGGACAGTTTATGCGCGGAAACAGACAACATCACGCCCGAAGTCATGGATGCCTCCGAGGATGGCGCGGTATCTGATCTGCTTGGAAAACACGGTCCCGACACGGTTCTGCATATCGGTGGGATCAAACCGCAGATGGGGCCGATCAGCAGCTATGACTGGTCGGATTTCTGTGCGCCGTGGTTCAACGACACCAAGATAACCTTCGATCTGGCACAGGCCGCGTTGAACGGTGCCATACCTCAAGGCGGTACTGTCCTCACCTTTGCCAGCGGCGCAGCCCTGAACGGATCGCCCTTGTCCGGGGGGTACGCGGGGGCAAAACGTATGCAGCATTTCGTGATGAACTACGCGCAGATGGAAGCAGACAAACGCGGGCTCGGTCTGACCTTCGCCACGATCTACCCCAAACAGTTGATCGCGGGCACCGCCATCGCGCAAGAGGCAGCGAGAGCTTATGGGCAGATGCGCGGCGGCGATGCGGCCAGCTTCATGCGCCAATGGGACACCCCCCTGACACCCGAGGCGATTTCTGCGCATATGTGCACCTTGGTCGCCCATCCCAAAGCCGGGGCCTATGGCATTGACGGCGCGGGCGTGGAAAACTTGGGGTGACATGAAGCCTGATTTGCCAACGACCAATGCCGCCTTGACCGCTGCACTGACGACACTGTGTCCTGATCTGCATCGCTTTCTGTCGCGTATGATGGGATCCGTCTTTGATGGCGAGGACGTGCTGCAAGACACAATGCTTGCCGCGCTGCGCGCCATTGAGACGGGGGCTCGGGTCGAAAACCCCCGTGCATGGATGTTTCGGATCGCTCGGAACACCGCGCTCAACGCCATCCGCGCCCGAAAGTCGGAGCAGGCCATGAAATCCCGCCTGAGTCATTTCGAAGAGGTCACACAAACTTTGCCGGTTTCGGGCGGGACGGCGGATACGTTGCGCCCTTTGATGGCGCTGACGCCTAGACAGCGCAGCGCTGTCATCCTGTTTGACGTGTTGGGATACAGCGCTAGCGAGGTGGCCGATATCTCGGATTCCAGCATCGACGCGGTCAAGTCGACGCTCAAACGTGGACGCGCGGCGCTGAGATCCGCGCCATCGGAGCAACTGGGCGATCTGAACGACACTGACAAAGTGCTTTTGGCGCGATACACTGCCTGCTTCAACGCACATGACTTTGATACGATCCGCGCCATGCTGGCGGAGGAGGTGGCGCTGGATGTCGTCAGCATCGAACACCGCACCGGCGCTGAGGCGGTGGGCGGGTATTACTCAAACTACGCGAAGGTGGCGGATTGGATGATGGTGCCCGGCCATGTGGACGGGACGCCTACGGTGTTGGTCTTTGACCGTGAAAAACCCGGCATTGCCCCGGTCTATGTCATTCGCCTGACCTTTTCGGACCAAAAACTGCTGCGCATTCAGGACTTTCGCTATGCGCGTTACGTGATGCAGGATGTTCACTGGCGGCGGGTATAACCTGATTGTCTCAGTTCAGGATGATAGACCATTCGCCGTCGATCCTGGCCCAATAGGTGCCAAGGGGCTGTGTCCAGGCGCTGCCATCGTACTTGTAACGGGACGTCAACGCCACATCGTACCCATCGGTCAGGCGTTGGAAGATCCTGCCTTCAGCGGCGGGATAAAAGGTACTGTTTTCGGGCAAGTCAAAGATACCTTCTGTCACGGCATGGATCAGATGAGCAACAAGGGCATCCCGATCCAACCCGCCTTCGACACTCCTGTCTATGACAAGTTGCAACGCGCTCAGTACGGCTTGCGCATCCCGCGCAAGGACTGTGTCGCGAAACGCGTCATAGGCCGCAGCCAGCCCGTCAGGGTCGCCGGGTTCCAACGCTTCGAATAGAGGATTGCCGGGTTTCGTCAAATGAACCGAGAATGCCACTTCGCCCCCGCCAGACAGGTCAGCCTTGGAAGACGCCGCCTGATTTTCAAAACCCCCGGCACAGGCGGACCTGATCTGAAACATCGCGCTCTGATCACCTTCAAATCGGATGTGAACCCGATTTTCGCCTTGAATGTTCCATTCGGCAAAGCCCAGAACGTTTTCATCTGGACCTACGAATTTGCGGTAGTACACGTCATTCAGAAAGATAATCGCGTGGCCGTCTTCGATGCTGAATTCAAGGACGTGTTTTAGATTACAGCTTTGGGCTGGATGGGCCGTAATAGCAGCCGCAAAAAGGGCTGGTTTCCAAGGAAACATCATCTCTCCTGTCAAATTTTCGCAGAATAGAGTGCCGGCTTTTCGTCCATGCTGCCCGTGCCGTGTGTCTGTAGTAGGTTGCGCCCCGTATCAAATGTATCACTGTCGCTTGGGTCAGATGCAGCCCGGAGAACCCGAAAAAGTGGTGGAATTACAATTGATACACTCCGCGGCATGCGGATGATACACAGCGCGTTCAGCATCCCCTCATCACGCGAAGATGGGCTGTTTTGCCCTCGCGGCTAGCATGGAGCAGGTCATATGAGCGCGACGAATTTCGTCCTTTTCGCGATGGGGGTCGGTGGCACGACCTTCGCCTTCTGGGGATTCTATACGCAGGCTGGGCAACAAAACTTTGACGGTATGAGCGGCATGATACCGTTCGCCGCCGGGGTGCTGGGCGCGTTGTTTCTGTTACTGTCCATTCTTTTGGCGGGCTATCAGTATTTTTTTCACCCATGGCTGTCGCGCCGGTGCCCCCGGCTTTTCCTGATGCGCCGCGATACTCAGAGCAAAATCACTGGGTGTTGCTGCTTGCCGTTGTCGCGATGCTGGGCCTGTTTGATCTGTTCTGTCGCTTTACGGTTGGGGTTTCCGGTATCCTAATTGCGATTTCATGGTTCGAGGGCACCGGGTTTCATTGGGTGCTGGGCGCGCTTTTTGTCTTTGTGCTGTTTCTGCACGCCTTACTTGCATCAACCTCGCTTGTCACCATCCATGCCCGGTACTTTGGTCAACCGGAACGCTCGGTCGTGGTTGGCCATGATTTGCACAACGAGGTGTTCCGGCTCTATCCCGCGGGCGAGATTGTCGCGACGTCCAGCGCCGTCCACGATGACAACGACGTGTTCACCGACCGTTTTTCCGATCTGCGATGGGAGAAAACCCTGCGGTTCGGCCAACGGGCCGAGGATACCTTGGGCTGGCAATCCTTCACCACAGCCGCAGCGATAAAGGCGGGTCTAATGCACTGCCTGACCTTGGTGATCCTCGGGCTGTTCTTTATTGGGCTGATTGGCTGGTCTGTCGACTATCAGGGGGATTTGGGTGATAGCTCGGGCCGACCCCTGGAAGATGGCTTTGCCTGGCTTTGGACCCATCACAGGGCTTTGTTTCTGGGCGCAGTTGTCAGCGGCACAGTCGCGATGATAGCTCTGGCCGCCTCGGTTCATGATCCGAAATTGGTTGCGCAACTTCAACCGGACGAGGTTTTTGCGCAGCTCCCCGATACAATCCAGTCCGGCGCCGTTATTCAAGGCGTTGTTACAGATCACACAATCGAACAGTTGCATTTCAAAAACCAGTCTGGCCCGCGCATCTCGCACTACAATGTATTGGTTCGCTTGGACGGGATTTTCGCCCGTCCGGTCTGGATGCGGATCAGCCTGGGCACTCAGAAATCAGTTCGTCTCTGGTTGGAAGGCGCCGTCGCGCAACAGGAATACGCCCAACCTTTCGTTGTGCAGCAGGACCTGTCCATCATGCCGCAATCGCTTCATGGTCAGCGGGTCGGGATCAGCGGTAAGTAGTTTCGTACTTAACCCACAAACCAAGTCGCTTTCTTGCAGGATCACATCATGACAACGCCCCCTCTCTCATGTTTCTGGAAGGGTTTGTAAGCGGTCTTGTCTACAGTGAATTGCAGCGCACTGCCGGTTAGTGAAGCGTTCGCGCAAACGGTTGCGGATAGTACGATATTGGCTGAAACACCTGTTCAGGAGGAAAAGCTTGAACTGGCTCCGGGCGATGACGGCGACCTTCGCCTTGAATGCCTCGAGGGGACCATGGACGTGATTATCAACTCGCGGATCTATCGCCTTGCCGATGGCGAAATTCTGGCGGTTCCGATTGCCAAACCCAGTGAAGTGGATCTGGAGTGCAGGTTTGCAAATATCAGGTTCTCGGCTGGAACAAAATGCTTTACACGCGGGCACCTTCGCGCGTTCTTTCTGAACGGAATGGCGATTTTGCGATGTTTTGACAGGCCGGTGCCCGCCTCTCTTTCTGATCGAAGCTGATTTGGCCTGGAACTGCCTGTCCGGACCCAAATCAGGTTCAAGCCTTGTCTCTTTCCATCTGTTCCGGTCTTTCGATTGGGCGGTTGTCATCTCGGTACAAGGCCAAGTGCGCCCGAATGGCGCCGATGCATTCCGGTAGATCGCGGGCAATGGCGGCGTCATAGATCGCCCGATGTTCACGGCGTGTCAACTGAGAGAAGCCAAACCCTTCAATTCGGGACACCGCGCACATTCGGAAGGTGTCGTAGACCGATTTGTAGATCCGCATCAGCAGATCAGAGTTGCACGCCCCCAACAATGTGCTGTGAAACACCCAGTCCTGCCGGGACCAGCGTTTGACAAACGGTGTGACATCTTCTGCTTGCTCCATACGCGCCTCGATATAGTCGAGGTTATGATGTGCCGCGTTCAGCGCCATCTCCCATTCGAAATCGCCCTGTTTCAATGCCAGCTCAACCGCTTCGCATTCCAACACCATTCGCAAGTGTGCCGCCTGTTGGAACGTTTCATCTGAGTGTTCCACGGCGCGAAATCCGTGGTTCTTTTCATTTTCGACAAACCCTTCACCGGCCAGGCGTAACAAAGCTTCGCGCAATGCTGCGGTCGAGCATCCGAATTCGTCTTTCAAGTGCTGTGGTTTCAGCCGCTGGCCGGATTTCCAACGCCCCCAAATCAACCCATCGCGCAGGGTGTCGTAAATATCGGCTGATGACGTGCTGTCAGGGGATATGTCCATGCCAAATGCCCTATGGGGCGGTCGTCATGGGGTCAAGAAATTTTGGCGAGAATTTTCCATTTCATTTTGCGGGCCATGTTTCGGAATTCAGGACTTTTGCATCCACCGAAACATTTGGAAATGGTTGAGACAGCGAAACGCCTCTGTCTCAGGTTACCGATCTTTACCGCGCGGCGGTGGTGACAAAGAAATAGACCCACTCGCCCTTGAAATCCGGGTTGTCCGCACGGACTTCGGCAATGCGGTTCTTGAGGAATTGCAGATAGCCTTCGGCGGGTTCCACCAAGGGCCGCTCTGTCTGGTAAAGCGGCTCGGACGCGGCGAATGCGACGGCGATTTCCTGACCGTAGGGAGGGCCGATGGTGATGAACAAGCCCGGGTCACCCTGTTGCGCCGCGCCGACCTGTAACCGAGCCTTGGCGGGCGTTAGCTCCATCGGGGTGGAGGTGTTGGGTCTGAGGTGGATCACCTGTCCTTCGGCATCGAAGTAATCGACATAGACATAGGCGTCATAGTCGGCACCGGTCAGTTCCAGTACTAGTTGCTGGCCATCAACATAGCGAAAGTCGCGAGCGTGGATATCCTGTCCGATCAGCAGCGGATTGGTGATCTGATCAGTGGATTGCGGCAGGCCCACATCGGCAATCCCGCTGAGCGCGCCACATTGCGGGCGGGGCAGGATACGAATGTTGTCATCCACCCGAATATTGCTGCCCATCTGCGCCTGTAGGGTGGTCAGAACCGGGTTGCGCAGCCCGTCTTCGGGGATATGACCGATGACTTCCAGAGTATTGCTGTCAGGCCGAAACTGCACCTGAAGCCGTGCGCAAGGCACTTGCGCCAGCAGGCCGTCGATCCCATCCCGCAGGTCTTGCGCGCGGGCACCGGCATCCTCAGGTCGCATGAAGCTTTGGATCGCAGCCAGTGAGACCGGGTCGATAGGGCCGTCACCGGTGGTGGAAAAGACCTCGGACGCGCTGGTTTGCGGAACATCGGGGATGGTCTGGGGCAGGGCGACGGGTTCGGGTTGCAGAGGCTGGGCCTCCTGCGCTTTGAGGGTCGCAAGCGGGGTCGTCTGCGCTGGCGGCAGGTTCAGGACGACAGGCTGCGCTGACACTGCAGCCGAAACCAGTTGCACCGCTGCAACCTCAGCCGCTTGCAGCGGCGCGGCTTCGGCGATGGTCTGTGCAATCACTGTGGCCCCGGAATCCTGAGGCGTTAGAGCCTGCGGCGCGGGTTCGGCGGCCACGACGGCTTGCTGTGGCAGGGGCGCGGCGGTGGCAGAAGACTGCGCGATTGCGCTTTGGCCCAGTTGCGCGCCGGTGGCGTCCTCAGCCTGTGCGGCCTCTGGTTCTGGTCGGGCTTCAATGGCCTGACTTTGCTGCACCTGATGTGCGGCAAGCTGCATCCGGGTTTCTGGGACGGGCTGTTCCGCTACGGGATCAGGCTGAACGCTCCAGACAAGGGCAATGGCTCCGCCCACATGCAGCAAGACCGAGCTGACCAACCCGATCCCCCATATAACCGGCCCCCGGTTCACCGCACTGGCCCCGGTGGTGTCACCACAAGCACCACATCGCGCGCGCCCATCGCCTCGAACTGAGCAATCCGGGGTAAGATCGCACGCAGGGCGGCGTCTCGGTGGGCGTTGATGCGGATCAGGACGTCCGGCTGCGTCGTCAGCAACGCCTGAATACGCGGTTCGATCTGGTCGGGTTCAATAGCCTCACCGTCCAGCGCCATGGTTCCGTCAGCGGCAACGGACAGGGTGACGCCACCTGCGGGCATGTCCGCACCGGTCAGGGCTGTGGGTGGTGAAACTTCGAAGGGCGCGGTGGCATCCATGCGACCGATCAGCATGAAGAAGACCAGCAGAAAGAACACAACGTCGATCAGGGCAATGATCGTCTCGGGGTGACGGCGCGGGGTGGGGCGGGTGATCTTCATGGGCGCGCCTCAAGCCGGACCACGCGCATGTTCGCTGCCCCGGCGCCGGTGACAGTATCCATGACCGAGACAAGCGCTTGCAGTTTGGCCCCACCGGTCGGCAGAATGATGACCTGAAGTGCAGGGTTCGCTGTCAGGCGCGCCGTCATCTCATCGGCTAGTGCGTCCAGCGTCATCGCCTGCCCGCGATGATAGGGCGCCCCATCGCCACCAATACGAACCAGCAAGGTTTCCGAACCCGCCTGACCCGACGATGCCTGCACAGGCCGATCGGATTGCGCCAGCGCCGGGATCATGTCGAGGTTCAGATAGGTCGATGTCACCATGAAAAAGACCAGCAGGATCAGCATCACGTCGATCATCGGCACCAACGAGATCAAGGGCCCCGTCGGTTTGCGTCTGTTCAGGCTGAGATCGCTGTCCATCGCCATGATCCTAATGCGCGCCGCGCTCCTCCAACACCATCAGACGGCCAACTGCGTTCTCGATGGATTGCGCGCCGGCCTCGGCCCGGCCCGACAAAAGCGAGGCGCCGATGGCGGCCGGAATGGCAACAACCAGCCCCGCAGCGGTGGTCAGCAACGCTTGCCAGATCCCTCCGGCCAGAACCGAGGCGTTGGCTGCACCCTGCGCCAACTCAAGCTCCTGAAACGATTGGATCATCCCAGTGACCGTGCCCAAAAGCCCCAGCAGGGGTGAGATCATGGCGATCAGCTCCAACACACGCAGCCAGCTGTTCATGGCGGCAAATTCCAGATTGCCGCGTCGGGTCAACTCGGCCATCAGGGCGGGGCCCTTGAAGCCGTCGATCAGCGCCTGCATGGCATAGGCGCAGACCCGGTCGGCAGGGGATTTCCCCGCAGCCACCGCCTGCTGCGCCGCTTGTCGGTCGCCGCCCGACCATTGAACAAAGGCCGCATCCCGCGCCGGTCCGCCCGCGCGCACCGGGGCCAGCTTGATCAATTTGACGACGATCACCGTCAGCGACAGCAGGGACAACAGCCCGAGGATGGCAATGATGGGCCCTCCGGTGCCCAGATTTTCCAAACCCGGCATGGCTTATTGCGCCAGATTGGCAGAGGTCTTGCTGTCCAGCGCCAGCAGCGGGAAGCAATCGACCGGGTCCGCGTTCTGCGGTTTGCAGGCGGGCAGATCGTGCAGCAGAACCTCGGATATGTCGGAACAGTCAATCTCGGGGATCTCGAACAATTTCAAAACCGTCCGTTGCACCGGCAAGGGGGCTGCGTCGATCGACAAGAGCCGGTCAATTACCCCGTTGGTATCAAGGATGGCCAGCGACATCTCGAACGCTTCAAAACTGTTGCCGGTCTGGTTTCGAAACAGAAAGAAGGCCCGGCAGCCGCCGGATTCGCCGGGTTCGAACTTGTTCAGCTCGATGGAAAGCTTGCCGTCCTCGGCCTGCGCAGTGACAGCGGCAAGCGACAGCGCAATGGCCGCGAATAGTCGTGATTTCATTCTTCTCCCCATTTTCCGATCTGGCAGTCTTGTTGACCAAACTCGCAAGCCCGTTTGCCGGTGAGACGCGGACCGGGCTTGTCTGATCATTGCAGCAACACCCCGCAGCCGAGAAGAAAAAAATTCCCGTGCAAGACAACTAACTTGGTTAGACATAAGAAAAAACGCGCCTCGGCGCTGGTGCGACCAAGTCATGTCGCAAAAAAAACGTATTTATTAGGTTTGACTTTACGCCGGGTATGCGGCTGATTCATCACAGTGACTGCGCATGATGTGCGAAATGTGAGAAAATGTCGTGGCCTTGTGAAGTAGTTCATTTAGGTCGTCAACGATATCACGTTAAGCGGTGCCAACAAACAGACAAGTGGTGAATAACCGCGATGTTATTGGGGAGAGTATGAATTTATCGTCTTATCTGGAGCCCAGAAGCGAAGACCAGCCAAGCGGAGAAAACCTGGAATACGATCCGGCGTTTACCGATCTGGAAATTGCCGCGCAGCCCGGTGAAGAACGGCAGATGGGTGACGAGGTGGTCGCCGCCGAAGAACAGGATTGGGCTGAAGTCGAGACCAAGGCGCTGGCGGTCATGGAACAAAGCCACGATCTGCGCGCAGCAATCTATCTGGCCGAGGCCGTGTTGCACACCAAGGGTCTGCCCGCGTTTGCGACGACCCTGAACTATGCGAAATCCCTGCTTGAGGATTTCTGGGACACTTGCCACCCTGAGTTGGACGAAGACGATGGCGACGCCACGATGCGGATCAACGCGGTGCGTGGTCTGGCCTCGACCGACCGGATGGTGCGGGCGCTGCGGCGCACCGGTCTAACCGACAGCCGCATGTTCGGGCGCATGACCCTGCGCCATCTGGATGTTGTGGATGGCAGGATCAACATGCCCGCCGATCTGGATGATATACCGGATGCCAACGGCGTTGCGGCGGCCTTCAAAGATACCGATGACGAGGTTTTGGCGGCCAATGCCGAAGCAGTGTCTGCTGCGCTGGAAGATGTGGGTGCGATTGATGCGGTGTTTACGGACAAGACACCGGGCGAAGGCCCCAATCTGGACCCGCTGATCGAGGCGCTGAAAAGCATCCGACAGGCCTTGGCAAAATATGCCGATGTAGGCGAGGTTGCCGCCGAAGATGTGGCCGATACAAGTGCCCCCGCCGCAGCCACGGCTGCTGCAGGCGGGGCCGGTGCCGCGGCTCCTGCGGGTGGCGGTGCGATCAACTCGCCTGATGATGTAACCCGGATGCTGGATCGCATCATGGACTATTACGCGCGGTGCGAGCCCTCCAGCCCGCTGCCGGTTCTGCTGGAACGCGCCAAGCGGCTGGTCAACGCGGACTTTCTTACGATTATCGAAGATATGGCCAAGGAAGGTCTGGACGAAGTGCGCCAGATTGGCGGCCTGAAAACCGATGATGATGACCATGGATTTTAATCCACTTCCGGCAAGGCCGGGGCGTGGATGGACACAAAAAACTGACGGATGAATCGAGGAGCAACAGATGGCTGACAGTTCACAAAAATTCATAGCCCGGAACAGGGCTCCGAGGGTTCAGATCGAATATGATGTGGAGCTTTACGGCGCCGAGAAAAAGGTACAGCTGCCCTTCGTCATGGGCGTCATGAGCGATCTGGCGGGCAAGTCCGAGGTGGAACAGCCTGCTGTTGCCGACCGGAAATTCCTGGAAATTGACGTCGACAATTTCGACGACCGGATGAAGTCTATGGCCCCGCGTGCCGCCTTTACCGTGCCCAACACGCTGACCGGTGAGGGCAATCTGGCCGTGGATATCACTTTTGAAAGCATGGATGATTTCAGCCCCGCCGCCATCGCGGCCAAGGTCGCACCGCTGAAAGAGCTGCTGGATGCGCGCACACAGCTGTCCAACCTGATGACCTATATGGACGGGAAAACCGGGGCCGAAGATCTGATCTCGAAAATCATGCAGGACCCAAGCCTGCTGAAGACACTTGCTGCGCAGCCCAAACCGGGCGGCGACGCTGCCGAGGAGGAATAAAAGATGGCCGATCAAGAAGCCAAGGTAGAAGCCACTGAGGGCGCAACAGCGTTCGGGTCCTCGGAATTCGAGGCTCTGCTGACCAAGGAATTCCGCCCGAAATCGGATCAGGCGAAAACCGCCGTTGAAAGCGCGGTCAAGACGCTGGCCGAACAGGCGCTGGCCAATACCGGCCTGATCTCGGACGACGCGCTGCGCTCGATCGAAGGGATTATTGCCGAGATCGACAAAAAGCTGACCGAACAGGTCAACCTGATCCTGCACCATGAAGAATTCCAGCAGATGGAAAGCGCGTGGCGCGGTCTGCACTATCTGGTGAACAACTCTGAAACCGACGAGATGTTGAAAATCCGCGTGATGAACATCTCGAAGAAAGACATGCACAAGACCCTGCGCAAGTTCAAAGGGACGGCATGGGATCAATCGCCGATCTTCAAGAAGCTCTATGAGGAAGAATTCGGCCAGTTCGGTGGCGAGCCCTATGGCTCGCTGGTGGCCGATTATCATTTCGACCACAGCCCACAAGATATTGAGCTGTTGGGCGAGATGTCCAAGATCGCAGCCGCAGCCCATGCGCCGCTGATCACTGGGGCCAAGCCCAGCCTGTTCCAGATGGACAGTTGGTCAGAACTGGCCAACCCGCGCGATCTGACCAAGATCTTCCAGACCCCGGAATACGCCGCATGGCGGTCCCTGCGCGAAAGCGAGGATTCGAAATATGTTGGTCTGGCGATGCCGCGTTTCCTGGGTCGTCTGCCCTATGGCTCCAAAACAGAACCGGTCGAGGAGTTTGCGTTTGAGGAAGATACCAGCGGCGCCAACAGCGACAGCTATAGCTGGGTCAACGCGGCCTATGGCATGGCGGTGAACATCAACCGGTCGTTCAAGGAATATGGCTGGTGCTCGCGCATTCGCGGTGTGGAAAGCGGCGGTACGGTCGAAGGCCTACCCGCGCATACATTCCCGACCGACGATGGCGGCGTGGACATGAAGTGCCCGACCGAGATTGCAATCTCGGACCGGCGCGAGGCGGAACTGGCCAAGAACGGCATGATGCCTCTGATCCACCGCAAGAACACCGACTCGGCCACGTTTATCGGCGCGCAGTCGCTGCACAAGCCTGCCGAATATGACGACCCGGATGCCAGCGCCAACGCCAATCTGGCCGCGCGTCTGCCTTATCTGTTCGCCACCTGCCGTTTTGCGCATTACCTGAAATGCATGGTGCGCGACAAAGTCGGGTCGTTCAAAAGCCGTCAGGACATGGAAAGCTGGTTGCAGGAATGGATCAACCAGTATGTTGACTTCAACGCCGACATTTCCGCCGAAGCCGAGAAGGCACGCAAGCCGCTGGCCTCGGCCGAGGTTGTGGTCGAAGACGTCGAGGGCAACCCCGGCTATTACTCCTCCAAGTTCTTCCTGCGGCCGCATTATCAGCTTGAGGGCCTGTCGGTATCGCTGCGCCTCGTGTCTAAGCTGCCGTCTGAAAAGTCCGGTTAAATCAAAAACTTCGACGGCATGTGAAGTGGTTCACTGCCGTCGAATCAAACCTCGCATATCTCAGTGACATCACTAGTCCTTAAAGGAAGGTAAAATGGAAAACGTATTCATCAAAATGGACTTCCCCGGTGAAGCCCGTGAAAAACAACACTCTGGCTGGATCGCTTGTAAAGAGATCAGCTGGGAAGTTGCGCGCACCCTGGATATGGGTGACATGGGCACGACCCAACGTGGATACGCAAACGCGAATTTCGGTAAGGTCTCATTGACGACTGAACTGAGCCAGGCCTCGGCCAAGCTGATGACGTATGTTGCCTCGGGCCGCGCCAACAAAGAGATGAAAATTCACCTCTGCCGGTCGGGCGATGACGAAAAGAAGGGCATGGAGCCTTACCTGATCTTCACCCTGCGCGACGCCATCGTCGACAGCTATTCGGTCTCGGGTGGTGAGGAATCGATCCCGTCGGAAAACTGGACTGTTGCCTATCGCGGTATCTCGATCAAATACCGCATTGCCGATTTCAGAGACGGCAAGCTCAGCGATTGCAACGAGTTCAAGTGGAACCTGGAAACCGGCGACGTCAGCTGATTTCCTCCACGATCCGGGCTTTGGCGGTATGTGCCGCCCAAGCCCACACTACCCATTTCTGACCATACGAGGGCCGCATGACGCCGGAAGACCATCTAAGAACAGGCGATCTGACTGCCACGCTTGCCGCCCTGCAAGACAAGATCCGCGCAAATCCCGCAGATGCCAAGCTGCGGATTTTCCTGTTTCAGCTTCTTTGCGTTCTGGGTGACTGGAAACGTGCGATCACCCAGTTGAAGCTGAGCGCGGAAATGGACGAAGCGGCCACGATGATGGCCAAGACCTACCGCGAGGCAATCATCTGCGAGGTGTACCGCGAAAAAGTCTTTGCGGCGGAAAAGACACCGATGATCTTTGGCGAACCCGAAGAGTGGCTGGCCCATCTGATCGAGGCCCAGAAGCTTACCGCAGGCGGCAATTTCGATCAGGCTGCCGTGATGCGCGCCAAGGCTTTTGACGCCGCTCCTGCCACTTCGGGCACAGTGAATGGTGAGCCGTTCGAATGGATTGCCGATGCGGATATGCGGCTGGGTCCTGTGCTTGAGGTCATCGTGAACGGGCGATATTTCTGGCTGCCTTTCGCGCAGATTGCACGGCTTGAAATCGAGCCTCCCAGCGACCTGCGCGACGCGGTCTGGACCGCCTGCACTCTGACCGTGGCCAGCGGCGGTGAGATCGCTGCGCTGATCCCAACGCGCTATCCCGGCACAACCCAGCAGGGTGACGACGCCGCGCGGCTGGCAAGAGCCACAAGTTGGATGGATGCGGGGTCCGAAACATTTGTGGGTCTGGGCCAGCGTCTGCTGACGACGGATCAATCGGATGTTGCGCTTCTGGACGTGCGCGAACTGGTACTGAACGTGGCCACCGAGGCCGGGGAAGCGGCAGGAGATGGCTGAGAAGACCCTTGCCGAACGCCTTCAGCCTTCGCTGCTGGACCGGCTGACTGACAATGCGCCGGACCAGTTGAAAGAAGGGCGCGACGCGCGGGTCATCGACGTCGGGCGTCTGCGCGAGATTATCCAGCGCGACCTGTCGTTGCTGCTCAATACCACCGATCAGTCCGATCTGATTGATGAAGATATCTATCCCAACGCGGCCAAATCGGTTCTGAACTATGGCATCCGCGAAACCTCGGGAGCGTTTTCGACCTTGCGGCAGGCGCAGCGTATTCAGCGCTCGATTTCAGATGCGATTGAGGCGTTCGAGCCCCGGATCGTCAAGGGTTCGGTCTCGGTTGATTTGCGCTCTGAAAAGGGATCGGGCGAGATGCACGTGGAATATGACATCCGTGCCGTGATGTGGGCGCAGCCAATGCCGCTGGAACTCTATCTGCGCAGCCGGGTCGATGTAACGACCGGCGAAGTCGCAATCGAGCGGAGCTAGCGAGATGGACACACGGCTTCTGAAACACTACGAAACCGAATTGGCCTTTCTGCGTGAAATGGGGGCCGAGTTCGCGGCGGCCTATCCCAAGATCGCATCCCGTCTGGGCATGGAGGGGATCGAGGTCGTCGACCCCTATGTGGAACGTCTGCTGGAAGGCAGCGCTTTTCTGGCCGCGCGGGTGCAGCTTGAGCTTGAGATGCAGTTCCCGGCCTTTACGTCGAACCTGCTGGAAATTGTCTATCCCCATTATCTCGCGCCAACGCCGTCCATGATGGTGGTGCAGTTCGAACCGGATGTGGCCAATGCGGCGCTGAAGGAAGGTTATGACATTCCGCGCGGCACACCGTTGCGTTCGCATCTGGCTGAGGGCGAACAGACCGCCTGCGAGTTCCGCACCTCAGCGGACATGACCATGTGGCCGATCGAGATTACCGAGGCCGAATATATCGACGGTCGCGGTGAGCTGGTCGCGGCAGGAGTGGCTAGGGATACCGAGGCACGGGCCGGTATTCGCCTAAGGCTGAACCGCACCGACGGCGCGCCGATGGCAGAGCTGGCTCTGGACAACCTGGTGCTGCATCTGGACACGCAAGGCGGCAAGGCCTGGTCACTGCATGAATTGCTGGCGACCCAATGCGTGGGCCTGACCGGGCGTTCGACCGATCGCCGCGCCGATTGGGCTGTGCGTTTGCCCGCGGCGGATGTGACCCCCAAAGGGTTTGAACGCGACGAGGCCCTGTTGCCGACCCCACGCCAGTCCTTTGACGGCTACCGCCTGCTTCAGGAATATTTTGCCATGCCCGAACGGTTCCTGTTCGTGGAACTGACAGGTCTGCAGCCGGCTTTGCAGAATTCGGCAGGCACGGATGTCGATATCTATATTCTCTTGCAGGACGGTATGCGCGATGTGGCCCCAGCGGTCACCCCTGCGGCTTTTGCGCTGAACGCAGTTCCGGCGGTGAATCTGTTCCACCGCCGCTGCGACCGGGTGCATCTGACGCAGATGGACACGCAGCACCATGTGGTGCCGAACAGGACGGCCGGTCTGGACTACGAGATTTTCTCGATCCAGCGTGTCATCGGCATCAAATCAGATGATGAGGGCGACATCCCCTTCCGCCCCTTCTACAGCGACACAGACCTGACCGCAGCGGGCGACAACCACAGTGCCTATTACACGATCAAGCGGCGGATGCGGCAGCGCAACGAAAAGGAACGCCTGCGCGGGGTACGCACGTCCTATCTGGGGTCCGAAGTCTATCTTTCTTTGGTGGACCGGGCCGAGGCGCCGTATCCCGGCACGCTGGATCAGCTTGCGGTCGAGGCGCTGTGTTCGAACCGTGACCTGCCGATGCTGCTGGCAGCCGGTGGGGCGGATGTGTTTCATCTGCCCGAAGGTGGCCCGGTCAAATCAGTACGCACGCCGGTAACGCCGACCCGGCCCCATGCCACGTTGGCGCAGGGCGACGCGGCGTGGAAACTAATCAGTCATCTCAGCCTGAACTACCTATCCATCTCGGGCGATGGCAAGGAGGGCGGAGCCGGGGCGCTGCGCGAATTGCTGGGCATTTACGCGCCGTTGGGTAACCGCGTGACCGAGAAACAGCTTGAGGGCGTCGTTTCGGTCAACAGCCGCCCGATCGTGCGACGCATGAGCGACGAGGTGATAAGCACCGCCGTACGCGGGCTCGAGATCACGCTGGGCTTTGACGAAAGCTTTTACGAAGGCACCAGCGTCTACGTTCTGGGCGCAGTGCTGGAACGGTTTTTCCGCAAATACACCACGATCAACAGTTTCACGGAAACCGTTCTGAAGACCGAAAGACGAGGAGAGATTGCCAGATGGCGACCGGCAGCGGGTCTGGGCAGGGTCATTTGAACCTGCTTGCCGCTCTGGCGGCGCATCCTGAAAGGCATCACGTCTTTCAGGCGCTTCGCGTGATCGAGGCGCATTATGCTGACGCGCCACGTCTTGGGGAATCGCGCCGCCCGCGCGAGGACAAAGTGCGGCTGGGGCAAGAGGTCTCGCTGGCTTTCCCGCCCAGCACGCTGACCCGGTTCCAACCGGCCTCGGATGATGCACCGGGAAAGCTGAGCAACTTGTTCTTTGGCTATTTCGGCCCGCAGGGGCCCTTGCCGCTGCATCTGACCGAATTTGCCCGCGACCGGCTGCGCAACCAC
Organism: Ruegeria sp. BK1; assembly: GCF_056535645.1. Lineage (NCBI taxonomy): Bacteria > Pseudomonadati > Pseudomonadota > Alphaproteobacteria > Rhodobacterales > Roseobacteraceae > Ruegeria > Ruegeria sp. BK1. Next base: position 247,416 of record NZ_JBQFIS010000002.1, read on the forward strand.
CGCGACCCGACCTTTGTGGCCTTTGCCGACATGCTGACGCACCGGATGCTCAGCCTGCTGTATCGCGCCTGGTCTGCCGCCGAACCCGCACCCAGCTTTGATCGCGGCGATGATCCCTTTGAACAAAGGGTGGCCGCACTGGCCGGGTACAAAGGCACCGGCTTCGATAATCGAGACGCGATGTCGGACATGTTGCGGCGCTTCTTTGCGGGGCATTTGGGGTCAGGTACCAAAACGGCTGAAGGCCTGATCGCCATCCTGTCCGACTATTTCGGCGTCGAGGCACATGTGCAGCAATTCGTCGGCACCTGGCTGGAGCTAGAGCCCGACGACACATGGCAATTGGGTGCACCTGCGCGGCTGGGGCAATCCACCAGTATCGGCAACCGGGTCTGGTCGCGGTCTGCTAAGTTTCGCATCCGTCTGGGGCCCGTCTCGCTGGAGGACTACAAACGCCTGCTGCCTGGCGGGGTGTCGCAAAAACGTCTTGAAGCGATCCTGCGCACCTATGTCGGTGACACGCTGGATTGGGAGGTCAATCTGGTGCTGGCCGGTGACGAGGTGCCGCGCGCCTCGCTGGGCGGTACAACCCAATTGGGCCACACAAGCTGGATTAGAACCCGCGATGACCCGGACGAGGCCCGCCCGGATGCAGAGGATCTGATCCTATACCCCGGATACATGAACCAAGAATTCGAGGCCGACAAATCGGCCCCCAACGAGAGGTATTGAAGATGACGGAAATCAGCCGCGTGTCGCTGTTCGGCAAGCTGAACAAGCTGGGCTATCAGGCGATCGAAGGGGCCACCGTGTTCTGTAAGATGCGGGGCAACCCTTATGTCGAAATCCAGCACTGGCTGCACCAGATCCTGAACGGTCAGGACAGTGATATTCACCGCATCATCCAGCACTATGATTTGGACCCCGGCAAGATCGCGTCCGAACTAACTCGTTCGCTGGACATGCTGCCGCGTGGGGCGTCCTCGATCTCGGACCTGTCGGACCATCTGATGGACGCGATGGAGCGGGGCTGGGTCTGGGGCTCGCTTCTGTATTCCGACAGCAAGGTGCGCACCGGCTATCTGATCCTTGGTATGCTGAAGACGCCTGCGTTGCGCAACATTCTGGCCAGCATGTCGCCGGAACTGGCCAAGATCGGTGCCGATGATCTGGCCGACAAGTTTGCCGAAGCCACCGATGGCTCGCCCGAGGACACGCTGGGCGCGCAGGATGGTTCAAACGTCGGTGGCGGGGCCGAGCCTGGCGAGGCCAGCGGCGCGATGGCCCCCGGTGCCATGGGCAAGGGTGAGGCGCTGGAGCAGTTCTGCACCGACCTGACAGAACAGGCTCGCAATGGTGAGATTGATCCGATCGTGGGTCGTGACGAAGAAATTCGACAGATCGTCGATGTGTTGATGCGCCGCCGTCAGAACAACCCGATCCTCACGGGTGAGGCCGGGGTGGGTAAGACCGCCGTTGTCGAAGGGTTCGCTTTGCGGATTGCGCGTGGCGATGTGCCGCCTGCGCTGAAAGATGTGCGCCTGCTGGTGCTGGATGTGGGTCTGTTGCAGGCTGGTGCCAGCATGAAGGGCGAGTTTGAAAACCGTCTGCGTCAGGTGATTGACGAGGTGCAGGCCAGCCCAACGCCGATTGTGATGTTTGTCGATGAAACCCACACTCTGGTCGGCGCTGGCGGCGCGGCTGGCACGGGCGACGCGGCCAACCTGCTGAAACCGGCGCTTGCACGGGGCACGTTGCGCACCATCGGCGCGACCACATGGGCCGAGTACAAGAAATACATCGAAAAAGACCCGGCTCTGACCCGGCGATTCCAAGTCGTGCACGTCGAAGAGCCCGATATCCCCAAGGCGGTTTTGATGATGCGCGGCATTGCCTCAATGCTGGAAAAACACCACCGCGTGCAGGTATTGGATGAGGGGATCGAAGCGGCGGTGACTCTGTCCGCTCGCTATATCCCCGCGCGGCAATTGCCGGACAAATCGGTCAGCTTGCTGGACACGGCCTGCGCGCGGGTCGCGGTGTCTCAGCACGCGGTTCCGGCCGAGGTCGACGACAGCCAGCGCCGGATTGAGGCTCTGACCACCGAGTTGGAGATAATCGAACGGGATGAAACTGCTGGATATGACGTCGCCGACCGGCGCGAGGCCGTGAATGCCGCAAAAGAGGCGGAAGAGGCGCGGTTGGCCGAACTCAACGGGCGATGGGAAGCCGAAAAGAAAGTGGTCGAAGACATCCTCGATCTGCGGGCTAAACTGCGCGCTGGCGGACAGGAGGTCGAAGGCACCGGCACCGCCGAAGGCGAAGCCGCGACCGAAGAAGCACCGGGTGCACAGCCCATCGACCGCGACGCGCTGCTTGCGGAACTCAAGGCCAAGAACACCGAGTTGGAAGAGGTGCAGGGCGACAGCCCCCTGATCCTGCCCATCGTTGATCATCAGGCCGTGGCCAGCGTTGTCGGCGACTGGACCGGTATACCCGTGGGTCGCATGGTCAAGGATGAGATCGAGACGATCTTGAACTTAGAAGACCGTCTGGCGCAGCGCGTCATCGGTCAGGATCACGCGATGAAGATGATCGCCAAGCGGGTGCAGACCAGCCGCGCGGGGCTCGATAACCCGAACAAGCCCATAGGTGTCTTTATGCTCGCAGGTACCTCGGGTGTCGGTAAAACCGAAACCGCGCTGGCGCTGGCTGAGGTGCTTTACGGGGGTGAACAGAACGTCATCACCATCAACATGTCCGAATATCAGGAGGCCCATACGGTCAGCAGCCTGAAAGGCGCGCCTCCGGGTTATGTCGGCTATGGCGAGGGTGGTGTTTTGACCGAGGCGGTGCGACGTAAGCCGTATTCCGTGGTGCTGTTGGATGAGGTCGAAAAGGCCCATCCCGACGTGCACGAGATCTTCTTTCAGGTCTTCGACAAGGGCGTGATGGAGGATGGCGAGGGCCGTGTGATCGACTTCAAAAACACGCTGATTCTGCTGACCTCGAATGTCGGCACCGAAATGATCATGGATATGTGCGCAGATCCCGACCTGATGCCCGAACCCGAAGGCATGGCCAAAGCGCTGCGCGATCCGCTGCTGAAAGTGTTCCCGCCCGCCCTTTTGGGACGTCTGGTGACGATCCCCTATTACCCGCTTAGCCCCGATATGCTGGGCGAGATCACCAAGCTGCAACTGGGCCGCATCAAGAAACGCGTGCAAGAGGCCCACGGCGTGCCGTTCGAGTACACGGATGCGGTGGTCGAAGAGATCGTCAACCGCTGTCAGGAGTTGGACAGCGGTGGGCGCATGATTGACGCGATTGTGACCAACACGATGCTGCCCGACATATCTGCCGAATTCTTGCGTCGTATGATGGAAGGGCACGAGGTGTCGAAAGTCACGATCGACGTCAAGGACAATGATTTCACCTATGGTTTTGACTGATCCCCGGCCACACCGGGCAGAAAAAACTCTGTTCTGAAATTGAGTTCACAGAAGGCGCCTTAAGAACTGTGGTTGTTTGAGGCGTCACTGCAAAAGGGAAAGGAAAACCAGTGGTTAAACACGTTGTCATGGACATGAAAAAGGTCCCCATCAAGGTAACAGGCCTTGAGATGGTGAAACCACCAGAACTGTCGTTCAAAGTGGTTGTCGAGCTGGACAAGAAGATGGAAAAAGGTGTCGAGAAAGACCCTCTTTTGCAGCAGGAATTTCAGGCCTCGGCCAGCGAGGTTTTGGAGCAGACCAAGAAGACGATCGAACAGAAATGCAAGGTGTTCGACAAAGCGTTTGTTCAGATGGTTAACAAGGGCGCATCCGACAAGGACATGCAAAAGCAGCTCAAGGGTCTGAACGACGCGATCAAGAATGACATGAAGATCGCTGAAAAAGGCGCTGAGCTGGCCGCGCAAAAGGCGTGGACCAAGCTTCAGGCCAAGAAAAAGGAATGGAAGAAGTTCAAGATCAAGGTTGCAGTGTCCATTGCAGGCACCGTGGCTGGTCTGGCTGTGTCCATTGCGGCGATGGCGACCTCTCCGTTCTCGGGGGGCGCGGGGGCCGCGTTCGGCATTCTTGGGCTGATCAAATCTGGTGTATCGCTGGCCAAGGATATCGGCAAGCTTGCAACGGATATCGATACTGCCAAGAAACACCTGTTGGTCGAGTTGAAGGTAGTTGAGAAAGCCGCCCAGAACAAAGGCCTTTACGCCGCAAACGAAATTTCCGCCGCCGTGCTGAATGAATTCGTGGGCGTCGCACAACCTTCGATCAAGACCGTCGAAGATGCGGCGGATACGCTCAAGGCGAAATACGCCCAGATGGTCGTCAAGGTGCATGATCTGTCCAAAAAGCTGAACAAGGTCCTGAAGGAACAAGACAAGCTTAAGGCCGAGTTCTTGAAAGAGGTTGCCAGCAAGCTGAAGAAGCATCCGGTGAAGGACAAAAAGGCCCAGTTGACCATGATCAGTAAGGCTTTGGACACTGCATTGGCACCCAATTACAAGGCGGTCGATGAAGCGATCAGCAAGGTCCAGATAATGTATGCGGACACGCGGACATGGGCCCCGAAGATCAAGGACCTGATGAAGCGCGTCGCACAGTTGAAGATCAAGGACCCCAAGGGCCTCAAGGTCTTCCGCGAAGGACTGAAATTTGCCGCGCTGGCCACATCGCCGATCGACGGAAACGCGATTGCGAACACCACCAAGGATCTGGCTTTGGGTGTCGGCGGCGCGGTTGGCGGGTATGCTTATGACAAGATCACCAGCAAGGCGCTGGACGGAACGGTGTTTGACGCCGCCTGACGCAGGTCAGGGTAAAGAATACGGGGCGCGCGGGTAGGACCGTGCGCCCCGAACGGACGACAGGAGGCAAAGTTGGAAACCGGAATCGGAAAGGGTGAAACGCTCCGTGATGCTGTGCGCGAATTTGTCGAGCGCAGGACGGTCACGAACACGATTTTGGGTGTGATTATCTTCAACGCGATCACGCTGGGCCTGTCCACCTCGTCGTCGATTCAGGCCAATATCGGTCATATCCTGAGCGTTTTCGACCAGATTGTTCTGGGCATCTTCGTCACCGAGCTGCTGCTGAAATTCTACGCCTATCGGATGAGCTTTTTCAGCAATGCCTGGAACATCTTTGACCTTGTGGTGGTGACACTGGGCCTGTTGCCCAACCGCGATGGCCTATCCGCCCTGCGGGGGTTGCGGGTCATCCGCGCGATGCGCTTGCTGTCGGTCATTCCGCAGATGCGATCCGTGGTGCAGGCATTGCTGGACGCGCTGCCAGGGATGGGCGCGGTGATCATCATGATTTCGATCGTGTTCTATGTCTTTGCCGTCATGGCCACGCTGATGTACGGTCCCGATTTCCCGGAATGGTTCGGCACGCTTGGTCGGTCTCTTTACACGCTGTTTCAGGTCATGACGCTGGAAAGCTGGTCCATGGGCATCGTGCGCCCTGTGATGGAGGTGCATCCCACCGCATGGATATTCTTTGTGCCCTTCATCGTCATCACTGCGTTTTCGGTGCTGAACCTGTTCATCGGTCTGCTGGTCAACACGATGCAATCGGCGGTGGAGGATGATGCGGTCGAGGAGTTCTCTCACCTTCGGGATCTGGTGCGCAGTGAAACAGATATCGTGGACGACCGGGTGAAAGAGCTGCTGGTCGAGGTCAGAGCCCTGCGCAGCGAAGTGGCGGAATTGAAAGGACAGGGGGATGGCTGACAATTCCCAGAAATTCATCGCGCGCAACAGGGCGCCGCGGGTTCAGATCGAATATGATGTCGAGCTTTACGGCGCCGAAAAGAAGGTGCAATTGCCCTTCGTGATGGGCGTTATGAGCGATCTGTCCGGGAAATCCAAGGCCGAGACACCCTCGATATCCGACCGCAAGTTTCTTGAGATCGACGTCGACAATTTCGACGACCGCATGAAGGCGATGGCCCCGCGTGTCGAATTTGCCGTGCCCAACACGCTGACCGGCGAGGGCAACCTGTCTGTCGATCTGACCTTCGAGAAGATGAGCGATTTCAGCCCTGCACAGATCGCTTCGAAGATCGAGCCATTGCAGAAACTGCTTGAGGCCCGGACACAACTGGCCACGTTGTTGGCCTATATGGATGGCAAGGCCGGGGCCGAGGCGCTGATCGAAAAGATCCTGGCCGACCCGGCTTTGCTGGCGACATTGGCCAACAGCCCGGTTGACGCGCAGGACAGCCAATCGACGCTGGACGCCCTACGCGAAATGGCCCCGGAAGACGCGCCTCAGGACACTGCGGTCGCCGATGCGCTGGCCTCATTGCCCGAAGCCGAGGACACAGCGCCCCGGGGCGAGACCTCGGATGTCTTGTCCGAGTTGTCCGCTGCAGCCCCCGAGAGCGCGCCGGAAGATACAACTGTGCAGGATGCGCTGGCCTCTGTTCCAGACGCGGTTGACGCCGATGCCGAACCCGATGTCACCGCCGGAGTGCTGTCCGGCCTTGCCAACGCCGCCCCCGACGAGGTCCCGCAGGACACTGCAATCGAAGATGCGTTGGCGTCTATCCCCGAGACTGAGGAACAAGACGCGACAGATGACAGCGCGGATATCCTCTCGGAACTTGCCGACGCGGCGCCCGAGGATGAGGAGGATACCAGCCTCGATGATCTGCTCGGCGATCTTGCCGATATGGCTCCGGATGACGCCGCCGAAGATACCTCTGCCGCCGATGCTTTGGCCTCACTACCCGATGCGGTCGCGGAGGAAGATGCGGATGACAGCGAAGACATCCTCTCGGACCTTGCCGACGCCGCACCTGAGGATGAGGACGAGGATACCAGTCTCGACGATCTGCTCGGCGACCTTGCCGATATGGCTCCGGATGAGGACGTTGAAGATACCTCTGCCGCCGACGCTTTGGCCTCACTGCCTGACGCGGTAACAGAGGACGACGCGGATGACAGCGAAGACATCCTCTCGGACCTTGCCGACGCTGCACCTGAGGATGAGGACGAGGATACCAGCCTCGACGATCTGCTCGGCGATCTTGCCGATATGGCTCCGGATGGGGACGACGAAGACATTTCTGCTGCCGATGCTCTGGCCTCACTACCCGATGTGGTCGCGGAGGAAGATGCGGATGACAGCGAAGATATCCTCTTGGACCTCGCCGACGCTGCACCCGAGGAGGAGGACGAGGATACCAGCCTCGACGACCTGCTCGGCGATCTCGCTGATTTGGCTCCGGATGGGGGCGAAGAAGACACTTCTGCTGCCGATGCTTTGGCCTCTCTGCCCGATGCGGTCGCGGCTGAAGACGTAGATGACAGCGAAGATATCCTCTCAGAACTTGCCGACGCCGCACCTGAGGATGAGGACGAGGATACCAGTCTCGACGATCTGCTCGGCGACCTTGCGGATTTGGCTTCAGACGACGAAGACAGCGACGAGACTGACGATATTTTGTCTGAACTCAGTGACGCGACGCCCGAGGAGGAAGACGAAGATACCAGCCTTGATGACCTGCTGGGTGATCTGGCCAATATGGCGTCGGATGATGATGACGCCGAGGACAGTTCGACTGATGATGCCTTGGCGTCTTTGCCCGATGTGACGGAGGACGAGGATGAAGGCATGGATCTGGACGATCTGCTGGCGGATCTTGCAGATGAATCTGAACAGTCAGACGAAGATGAGACGGATGATATTCTGAGCGCTCTCCCGGATATTGAAGAGGACGCGGATGCAGATGACCTCGACGATATTCTGGGCGATCTGGCGGATACCGCGCCAGAGGAGGACGAAGACGCCAGCCTCGACGGTCTGCTGGATGATCTGACAGCAGAGGATGAAGACACGCCAGAGGATGATTTGGATGCGCTTCTGGCGGATCACACCTCTGACGATGATCTGGACCTCGATAGCCTGCTGGCTGATGACGCGGACGAAGCGGACGACGGGGATGAGTTCGATCTGGACAGCTTGCTGGGCGATGACGACGAGCCTGCCTCGGACGATACGGACGATACGGACGATTTCGACCTCGACGGTCTGCTGGCCGAGGATGATGATACAGATGATACCTCGGCGCCGGATGGGGCCCAACCGGATGGTGAACCGGTGCTGGCCTTTGGCCGCATGAGCGCCGACCGGCCCGAACCTGAACAGTTGAAACGAAGCCGATTCCGCATTGCCATCTTTGGCGATTTCTCGGGTCGTGCGGCACGGGGTGAGATGGAAACAGGCGATGCGCTGGCTGCGCGTGCGCCGATCCTGCTGGACCCCGATACGGTCGAAGATGTGATCTCAGGCTTTGCCACCACGCTGGTTCTGCCTATCGGCAAGGACGGCGCGGGGATCGAGGTCAAGCTGACCGAACTGGACGATCTGCACCCTGACGAACTTTATGAAAAGGTCGCGCTGTTCGAAGGGCTGTCGGGCTTGAAAGGCCAGCTTGGGGCCGGAGCAACCGCCGAGCATGCGGCGAAACAGTTGACCGCTTGGGGCGAGGAATTCGGACGGGCCGTGGTTCCACCGCGCAAGACTTCGGGTGGCAATACCGTGCGGGCCGACTTGAAGCTCAGCGATTTTCAGAAGTTGATCGGAGATACGAGCGGAGAGCTGGCGCAGCCTTCTCCGGTGGATGATCTACTGAAACGGGTGGTCGGGCCGCATATTCGCAAACTACCAAGCCCGGATGTTGCAGCGATGAAAACAGCAGTGGATGAGGCGCTGAGTGCGGCGATGCGCATGGTTCTGCATCATCCCGAATTCCAGTCGATCGAGGCGCAGTGGCGCAGTCTGGACCTGATCGCGCGCAGCGTTGAGGATGACGATACGCTGGACGTGATCCTCTATGATGTCTCAGCCGAGGAAATTGGTGCCGATCTGGCCTCGGAGGAAGATCTGGCGCAGACCGGTTTGGTCCGGCTGCTGACCGAGGGGCCGTTGGATGAGGAAAACGGGCGCGGCGGCTATTCCGCCCTGATCGGGCTTTATACGTTCGAGGAAACCCCCCCTCATGCCGAGTTGCTGGGACGTATCGGCCGGGTAGCCGCTCATGTGGATGCGCCTTTCATCAGCGCAATCACGCCCGCCTATTTGGACGTCAAGAAAGAGGACCGCCACCCGCTAGTGGTCAAGGCCTGGGACACGTTCCGCGCCATGCCTGAGGCCGGGCATGTAGGCCTTGCCTCGCCGCGCTTTTTACTACGTCGGCCCTATGGGGCCAAATCCGAGCCCATCTATGAGTTTGAGTTCGAGGAATTCACCCAAACCGAAGGTCTGCGTGGCATGCTATGGGCCAATCCGGCGGTTCTAGTAACGATCCTGCTGGCGCGGTCCTTCAAACAGAATGGTAAGGCGATGAACCTCGGCTCGGTTATGAGCCTGGGCGGGGTGCCCTATCATTTCGTTAACGACCGCTATGGCGATCAGGTGGCGTTGCCTTGTACCGAACGCAACCTGTCGCTGGACAAGCACGAACATTCGGTTCAGCGGGGCTATATGCCGGTGCTTTCCGTCAAGGGACGGGATGAGATCCGGCTGGGATCATTCAACTCGGTTGCAGGACAAGAACTTCTGGGGCCATGGTCAGGCGTTCCCGCCCCGGCGCCGTCGCCCGATATCCCCGCGGAACCCGAGTCTGAAGACACCCCCGCCGAGGAGGATTTCAATCTAGACGATCTGGGGCTGGACGACGATACCGGTTCTGACGATGACGCGTCGGATGATGTTGATGATTTGGACGACTTCCTTGCTTCCTTCGATAACGACACCGATGAAGACGAGGATGATGATGAAATGGACCCGGAGCTGGCCGCTCTGCTGGCCGATCTATAACGGCGTGTCCAACGCGATTTGGAAGGATTAGGAAATGTCTGACAATCTGCAAAGCAAGGAATGGCCGCTTCGGATCACCGGCAGTTACAAGTACAAGGAAGAAGAGCTCGTCATCCGCCGCGCGATCATCAACGAGAAGATGGGCGAGTTGACCGAGATACAGGTTGAGTTGCTGTCGTCGGACAAGACCATCAAGCTGGAAGAGCTGCTGGGTAAAATCCTGACGATCCACATGGCCTCGAGCGAGGGGAAAGAGCGCAAGTTCACCGGCACGATCGTGCGCGTTGAACGGCTGGCGCTGCGGGATGGGTTCGTGCATCTGCTGGCCGAGCTACGTCCGTGGTTCTGGATGCTTCAACAGACCACCAACAGCCGCATCTTTCAGAACATGTCGGTCGTCAAGATCATCGAGGACGTTTTCAAAGCACACGGGTTCTCGGATTTCCAGAAGAAGCTAAGCGGAACCTATGAACAACGGGAATATTGCGTCCAGTACCGGGAAACCGATTTCGACTTTGTCTCACGCCTGATGCAAGAAGAGGGCATCTATTACTTCTTCGACTATGCCAAGGCGAATAACAAATATGAAACGTTGGTCCTGTGTGACGGGCTGTCGGGACACACGCCGCTGACCGGAATGTCGGAGCTGTTTTACCGGGCGGGCGACGACTACAAACAGCGCCTGCCCGACAGTGTGACCGAATGGGCCACCGCACAGCAGATCGTTCCCGGTGTCGTTGCCTTGGGCGATTTCAATTTTGAGACACCCAGTGCCAAAATGGCCTCGGTGTCGAAAACCATCCTTTCGCCCGATCACAAGCACAATAAATATGAGCTGTACGACACGCCCGGTCATTACAGCGACGCCAACAAGGGCAAGCCGCGCGCGCAGGTTCGGATGGAGGCTGAAGAAACCGAATATGACCGCCGCCGGGGTCGTGCCTCGGTCCGGGCGATGGAGGTCGGAAAGACCTTCACCCTGAAGGAACATCCCGACAAGGATCAGAACCAGGAATATCTGGTCACGGCAGCCACCTTCTATTTGCAGACGACCGAAGGCTACGGATTTGTAAAGAACGAAAAGGATCTGGATACGGGTGCGCTGGAGTTTCCTGAAGACAACAGCGAAATGTATATGGTTGAGTTCGACGTTCAGCCCAAGAAGGTCCAGTATCGCAACGCCCGTACCACGCCCTGGCCGGAGATTGCTGGATTGCACACCGCAATTGTCACCGGCCCAGCGGGCAAAGAAATTTACACCGACAAATATGGCCGGATCAAAGTGCAGTTCCACTGGGACCGTGTAGGTAAAAAGGACGAGAAGACCTCGTGCTGGGTGCGTGTTGTCACCCCGTGGTCCGGTAAGAACTGGGGCATGATCCACATCCCGCGGATTGGGCAGGAGGTCGTCATCCAGTTCGAAGAGGGCGACCCCGACAGGCCCATCTGCACCGGCATGTTGTATAATGCCGAAACGATGCCGCCCTATGATTTGCCGGCAAACCAGACGCAGTCCGGTATCAGGACCCGGTCGTCAGAAAAGGGCAAAACCGACACGTTCAACGAGCTGATGTTCGAGGACAAAGCGGGGGCGGAACTGGTGCGCTTTCAGGCGCAGAAGGACCATGAAAAGCTGGTAAAGAACAAATCCACCATCACCATCGGCTATGACAAGCTGGACACGGGCGGCAATGGAGGCGACGGCTGTCTAAGCCAGGTGGTCAAGAAAGACGTTGATGAGACGATCAAGGAAGGTGATCACACGTTCACGATCGAAAAGGGCAATCAGGACGTTTTCATCAAGACCGACCAGACGGAAACGGTCGAAGGGAAATCCACCCGAACCGTCACCGGCAACAACACCGAGACGATTAAGCAGGGCAACAAGACAACGACCGTGAAAATGGGGAACATTCAGGTCGACGCCAAAGCCGGGAAAATCACCATAACCGCGATGCAGTCGATCGAGCTTAAGGTCGGGACCTCTTCGATCAAGCTGGACCCGACCAGTATCACTGTCAAAAGCACGATGATCAACGTTCAGGCGAACGCCAAGCTTGACGCAAAAAGCCCACTGACGACGGTCAGCGGCGATGCTATGCTGACCCTCAAGGGTGGCGTGACGATGATTAACTAGGGGTCGGATGGATGAGCGAACGATTTGCCAATTTGACCAAGACACCCCAGATGCCCGCGGCCCGGATGCTGGCCGATGCCAATGCGCGATTGGGCACCAAGCTGGACGCGCCCGCCAGTGCGCCTCTGGATGTGGTTCTGGCTGAGCTAGATGAAAAAGGTGCCCCGATTGACATGCTACGACTGCTGGGCGTGGCTCTGCCGCCGCGTGAACGGGTATGGTGGTCCTGTCTGGCGGCGCGCGACTATATCGGCGAGGCGCCTGAACACAACACGCCGTCGCTGGCAGCGTCTGAGGCTTGGGTTTTTCGCCCGACGCCCGAGAATCGTGAAAAGGCTGAACAGACGATAGACTTGGCCGATCCGGATGATGAGACGATAAATTGCGCCATGTGCGCGCTTTATGCCGATGGGACACTGGGTACAGGTGAACTTGCCGGGATGACCGCTCCGCTTGGCGCGGCCGAGGCGCTGGCCTTTGCCATGAATGTCACCGCGATGGGTTATCATGAGGGCGACTTCGATGCCTATGTGCAATTGCTGATCGACCGTGGCCTTGATATCGCCCGTGGTGGAAACGGCAAGCTGGAGGCGAAGGAGTAGATATGGGATTTCCTCAGGCCCGCGTTGCGGATCTCCACACCTGTACCTTTCTGGCGCCACCGCCTGCGCCCCCCGCGCCGGTGCCTGCGCCGATGCCCATCCTGCCGCCCTGCTGCCCGACAGTGTTGGTGGGCAAGATGCCTGCGGCGCGAATATTTGACATGGCCACACCCGCCTTTCCGCACCCGATCATCAAAGGCTCGGCGACGGTTTTGATTGGCAAGATGCCAGCTGCGCGGGTGATGGATACATGCGCCTGTGGCGGGCCCATCGTCAAAGGTGAATTTACCGTGCTGGTCGGAGGATGAAGACAGAAGAATGACGGTCACGCTCAAATTCCAATCCACCGGCGTCGTGCCGGGCGACGGGCGTCCTGTATCGATGCAGGGGGGATCGCTGACCGTAGGGCGTGGTCCGGCCAATGATCTTGTTTTGCCCGACCCCGAGCGGACGCTCAGCAAGAACCATTTCGTGATCGAGGATCACAATGGCAACGTGGTGATCGTAGACCTGTCGACCAACGGGACCTTTCTGAACTATTCCAAGATTGCTTTGGGTCGGACGCCGACGCCGCTGAACAATGGCGATGTGCTGACGGCGGGCGGTTATGAGATGGTGGTCGAGATCGGTGCCGATCTGCCTTCGTTCGAAGAGATGATCCCACAGCCGATGCGGCAGGGCAATGTCTCGCCCGGACAGTCGCAAAACGCGCCGGATCCCCTGGATTTGCTGGACGCGTCCTCGCCGGGCGGGGATTTTCTGGACGACCTGCTGGGTGGTGAAGCCCCCAAAGGGCCGGGCCAGATCGCAACGCCTGATCCCATGGACGAACTGCTGCCACCACTCGGCGATGATGACCCTTTCTTTGCCAAACCGGCGGATGCGCATCAGGGCATGGGGGCGAGCGACCCGATGCACAACCCCTCGGCCACGGATGCGTTTTCAGCGCCCAGCAGTGGCGGCGGCGCGAATCTGATCCCCGACGATTGGGATGACGACTTCCTGTCGCCGCAAGAGCCGTCCTCCTCGGACCCGTTTGCTGCGCCACCGCCGGAACCGGCCGCTCCACCGGCCAAGCCAACACCTGGCGGGCGTGCGGTCCCACCTCCGCCGTCGGAACCAGTGGCTCCGGCGCCTGCGCCCGAGCCTGCAAATGAGCCCACAGTAGTCGAAACGCCTGCTCCCGCTGCGGCAAGTGGGGACCAATCCGCCGCCCGCGCCCTGCTTGAGGCGCTGGAGGTGGACGATCTGCGCATCGACGACGCCGATCTGCCCGCCACGATGGGCCGGATGGGGCGCGTGTTACGGGCAATGATCACGGGTCTGCGCGAAATTCTGATGACGCGTACCTCTATCAAGTCTGAATTCCGCATTGATCAGACCATGATCAGCGCCGGCGGAAACAACCCGCTGAAATTTTCGATCAGCGCCGAACAGGCGATCGAGGCGTTGGTGAAACCGCGGGTCAAAGGCTACCTCGCCTCCGAGGAGGCCACCGCCGAGGCGTTGAACGATATCAAGGCCCATGAGGTCGCCATGGTCACAGGGATGGAGGCCGCGCTCAAAGGCGTGTTGTCGCGGCTCGACCCCGAGGTGCTGGCCGGGAAAATCGAAGGCTCCGGCAAACTTGGGTCACTTTTCAAGGGTAAGAAGGCCCAATATTGGGAAGTGTATGAAAAGATGTATGCGGAAATTTCGGATCAGGCCGAGAATGATTTTCACGATCTCTTCAGCCGGGAATTCGCGCGTGCGTATAAGGAACAGCTGGAAAAGCTGAAGTAACGCCCCATCGGGCGCAATAACAAGGGAGGGCAGCCATTGTCCTGGGACAGCAAGGTGCTTTGGACCGAAGGGTTGTTTTTGCAGCCCCACCATTTCCAGCAGGCCGACCGGTATACCGAGGCGCTGGTGGCCGGGCTTGCGCGCCGGGTGACACCCTATGCCTGGGGGCTGAGCGCGCTTGAGCTGGATGACGAGGTGCTCAAGGTCGGGCAAATAGCGCTCAAATCCTGTTCAGGGCTGACGCCGGACGGGCAGGTGTTTCGCGTACCGCAGGCCGAAGATCATCCGCCCGCTTTGGAAGTGCCCGAAACGATCAAGGATTGCGTTGTTTACCTGACCGTACCGCAGCGGCGCCAAGGCGCGTCCGAGGTGGATCTGAGCGGTGCGGAACAATCCGTCAGCCGCCTGCGTCCCGCCGAGCAGGAAATCACTGACGTGATGAGCCAGCAGAAAAAGCCGGTAACGCTGGGTGTTGGTAAGCTGCGACTTCAATTTGCACTGGCGGTGGACGATCTGGCCGACAAGCTGGCCATTCCGATTGCCCGCATCATCGAAGTGCGCCCGGACAAAGAGATTGTACTGGATCGCGGCTTTGTGCCCTCGGTCCTAGATGTGCGCGCAGCCCCGGCACTGGCGGGGTTCATGAACGAGCTTGAGGGAATGCTGTCGCACCGGATGCAGGCGCTGGCCGGGCGGCTGTCCGAAGGCGGACCTGCCAAGGGTGCCGCGGAGATTTCGGATTTCCTTCTGTTGATGGTGATCAACCGCAACCTGCCGCTGGTGCGCCATTTCGCCAATATCGAAAACGTGCATCCCGAACACGCCTACCGCGTTTGCGCCGCACTAGCTGGCGAGTTGGCGACCTTCATGAGCGCCGAGAAAGAAGCAGTGCAATTCCCCGCCTACCAGCACGACAACCTGACCGAAAGCTTTGCCCCGGTGATCCGAGTGCTGCGCCAATATCTCAGCTCGGTGCTGGAGCAGACGGCGATCTCGATCCCGTTGGAGCCGCGCAAATACGGCATTAGCGTCGGTGTGATTGCTGATCGCAAGCTGATCGGCTCGGCCGGATTTGTGCTGGCAGTTAATGCGGATATCCCCGCCGAAGACGTGCGGCGGCACTTCGCGGGTCAGGCCAAGACCGGCCCGGTTGAGGAAATCCGCCAATTGGTGAACTCGGCCCTGCCAGGCATCACCTTGCGCCCGCTGCCGGTCGCGCCGCGCCAGATCCCGTACCATTCGGGCGTGGTCTATTTCGAACTGGACGCAGCCAGCCCGTATTGGAGCAAGATGACCACTTCGGGCGGGATCGCGGTACATGTGTCGGGGCAATATCCCGGCTTGCAGATGGAGCTGTGGGCGATCCGCAATCAGTAGCCGTCCGGGCCGCTGATTGGTACGAAACAAATTGATGGGGTTGCTTGCGTGGACCACTGGACTATGCGGGCGCTGTGAGGAAGCAGGTAGATCATGTCCGACAACGATCCTTTTGCCGAACCGGACGATACAGACAAGACGGTCATTCGCCCCAACCCGGGTGGACGACGTCAGGCCGGGACCATGCCGCAACAACCTGCCCCGCCTCAGCAACCGGCGGGCTACCCCGAGCCGATGGAAGCGCCACAGCCACAGCCCGCTGCGGGAGCGGACGGATATGGCGTGCCTCCGGTGCAGGCCCCACAGTCGCGCCCGCCACAAGGCGGCGGAGAACAGGTGGCCGCAACCGGGATGAACCGGCTTAACGCCTGCGCCGCGCCTTTGTTTTCGCTGATCAGCCGCATCCGCAACCGCGCCCAGCACATGGACCCTGACAAGTTGCGCCAAAGCGTGGTGGCCGAGGTGCGCAGCTTTGAAAATGCCGCCCTACAGGCGGGCATCCCAGCGCAATCGGTCAAGGTGGCGCGTTATGCTCTATGTGCGACGCTGGATGATGTCGTGCTGAACACGCCGTGGGGCGGTCAGTCTAGTTGGGCGACGCAATCACTTGTTGGCACCTTCCACCGAGAAACAGTGGGCGGGGATCGGTTCTACGACCTTTTGGCGCGGCTGGAACAGGAGCCTGCGAACAATATCGAGCTGCTGGAATTCGTCTACATGTGCCTGTCGCTTGGCTTTGAAGGCCGCTTGCGGGTCGAACAAGGCGGCCCGGATAAGCACTTGCAAATCCGGCAGGGCTTGGCGCGGGTCATCCGAGCGCAACGTGGCCCTGTCGAACGTGATCTGGCCCCGCATTGGGCAGGTGTGGACAAGCCATACCGTGCGCTCAGCATGTGGAAACCGGTCTGGATTGCGCTAGGCGTGACGGCTCTGTTGCTGGTGATCGAATTCAGCGGCCTGTCTTACGTTTTGTCGAACAAGACCGAAAATCTAGTGGGTCAGATGTCGGTGATCGACGCGGGCCCCGTGACCGAGTTGCAGCGCCGCGCGCCTCCGCCACCGCCACCTCCTCCGCAACAGCAACCTCAGATCGCGAAGGTCGTCGAATTCCTCCAGCCCGAGATTGATGAGGGGCTGGTCGAAGTCTTTGAGAAAGGCAATACGCTGGTCATCCGCATCAAGGGGTCGGGCATGTTCGGTTCAGGCTCGGACAGTCTGCAAGACAAATTCCAAGAGCCGGTGCGCCGGGTTGCCGTGGCGTTGAATGCCGAGCCGGGCACGGTGATCGTGACCGGACATTCGGACAATGTACCAATCCGGTCCGCGCGCTTTCCATCCAACCTCGCCTTGTCGCTGGCGCGCGCAAAATCGGTGATGAATAAGATGTCGCCCGAATTGACCGACCCCGATCGCCTCAGCGCCGAAGGCCGGGCCGACAGTGACCCAATTGCCGACAATTCCACCCGTGAAGGCCGTGCCACCAACCGCCGGATCGAAGTCCTGTTAGTGCAGGAGGATACCCAATGAACATCAGTAGATTCTTCAGATTCGTTTTCATGTCGATCTACACCGTGCTGTTCTTTACGGCGACGGCTCTGTCCTTGTGCCTGTATTTCTTCGGCCCGCTGATCGGGTCGGACGAATGGCGCCCGCTGGACGGGATGACCACCCGGCTGATCTGGTGCGGTGTGATCTACGCGTTTTTCCTGATCATCGCGCTGACCATTTTCTTTATCCGCCGCAGACGCGAAAAGAAGCTGACCGAAGAGATCACCGAGGCCGTCAGCGATGGCGGCGACATGATCGACAGTGAAATTTCAGAGCTGCGCGGCAAGTTGAAAACCGCAATGGCGGCACTGCGCAAGTCCAAGAACGGGCGGCGGCATCTGAATGAGCTGCCGTGGTACGTGATGATCGGCCCACCGGGCGCGGGTAAGACCACGGCGATTGTGAATTCCGGTTTGAACTTTCCGCTGGCTGATGAGATGGGTAAAACCGCGATTGGCGGTGTGGGCGGCACGCGCAACTGCGATTGGTGGTTCACCGAAAACGCCGTTCTGATCGATACGGCCGGGCGATACACGACGCAGGAAAGCGATGCGCAGGTCGATAACGCGGCGTGGATTGGGTTCCTTGGACTGCTCAAGAAATACCGAAAGCGTCAGCCTATCAACGGGGCGATGATCGCAATCTCGTTGTCGGATCTGTCTTTGCAGGATGAGATCACACAGAAAGAACACGCAAAAGCCGTGCGCCGTCGTCTGGAAGAGCTGCGCGAAAAACTGGGCGTGCGCTTTCCGGTCTATATCCTGTTCACCAAGGCCGACCTGATCGCCGGGTTTGCCGAATTCTATGACAATCTGGGTAAGGAAGACCGTGAACAGGTTTGGGGTTTTACCTTGCCATTGGACAAGTCCCGGTCTGAGCAATCCCCGGTTGCCGCCTTTGATGAGGAATTCGCGTTGCTTCTGGGCCGTTTGAACGCCCAATCGCTGGAGCGGATGCAGACTGAAACCGACCCGCAGCGCCGCGCCTTGGTTGCGGGCTTCCCGATGCAGGTGGCCTCATTCCGCAAGGTGGCGCATGAATTCCTGACCGAGGTGTTTCAGGACAGCCGTTATCAGCATCGCCACATGCTGCGCGGGGTCTATTTCACATCCGGCACGCAAGAAGGCACCCCCATTGACCGGCTGATGTTGGGCATGGCGCGCACCTTCGGGATCGGACGTCAGGCGATTGGTTCGGGGCAGGGCTCGGGGCGGTCGTATTTCCTGACCCGCCTATTCGATCAGGTTATTTTTCGTGAGGCCGGTCTGGTCAGCGCCGATGACAAGGTCGAGCGACGCTATAAGATCACCAAATGGGCCTCGGTCGCGGCGACGCTGATTGCCGCTGTTGCAGTGGGTGCTTTGCTGGTGCGCAGCTTCTCGGGAAATTCCGAGTTGATCGCTGAGGCACAAGAAGGCGTGTCCGCTTATCAGGCCGCGGCCGCGACTCTGCCGCCCAGCCCGGTGGGCGACACCGATCTGGTACCGGTAGTGCAGGCGCTGAACACACTGCGCGATCTGCCCGCCAACCCGACCCTGTCCGACCCGGACCCTGAAACGCGCTTGACCTACGGCCTGTATCAGGGGGACGTGATAGGCACGCAGGCGGCGCAGACCTACCGCGCGGCGCTGAACCAGCGCCTTCTGCCGCGGCTGCTGTTGCGTCTCGAAGAACAGATGAGCGCCAATATCAACAACCCCGATGTGCTGTATGAGGCACTAAAGGTTTATCTGATGCTGGGTCTGCAAGGTCCGATGAACCAGAACCTGGTCAAGGAATGGATGAATATCGACTGGACGGTGTCCTTCCCCGGCCCCTCGCGCGAGGAATTCCGCGCTGATCTGAACGACCATCTTGAGGCATTGCTGAGCCAGCCGATGCAGGCCGTCGCGTTGAACGGCCCTATGGTCGAGCAGATACAGGGCTTGCTGTCCGAACTGCCACTGGCGCAGCGCGTGTATAACGGCATCATTTCAAGTCCATCCGCGACGGCGCTGCCGGAATGGCGTATCACCGAGGTTGGCGGCCCAGCGGTTGCGCGCGTTCTGGTGCGGTCCTCGGGCAAACCGTTGAATGACGGGATCGAGGGGATCTTTACCTATCGCGGTTTCAACGACGTATTTGTCGGCGAAGCAGTTGGCGTAGCCAAACGGGTGCAAAAGGAAAGCTGGGTTCTGGGTCCGCGCGGCGAGGCGGAACAGACCGAACTGGCGCTGGCGGCGCTCAGCCGCGATGTTCTGGACCTGTATTACAACGACTATATCGCGCGCTACGACGCGATGCTGGGCGATATCGACATCGTACCGATGGAAAGCCTCAGCCATGCGGTCGAAGTGACCAATGTGCTGTCCGGGCCGACCTCGCCTATCGTCAACATCCTGAATTCGATCTCGGACGAGACGAAGCTGACAGAAAGCCGATCGGTCCTGCCCAATTCCGAAGCGCTGAGCGATGGGTTGTCCAGCGCAGCCAGCCTTGAGTTGCAATCGGCGACCTCGGTCCAGACGCAAATTCTGCTTGAGGCACTGGCTAAGTCCAGCGGCGCGACGGTGTCCGAGCCGGTGCAAGAGCCGGGTCAATATGTAGAAGATCGCTTTGCCTGGCTGCACCAGCTTGTTGACCGGCCCGAGGGGCAGCCCTCGCAATTGGATCAGTTGATGGGGTCGTTGACGGGTGTCTATCAGGAACTGAACAAGATGTCCTTCAGCGGAACCTCGGGCGGTGAATCTGGGCAGGCTTTGCAGCAATTCCAACAGGAAGCGGCGCGCATTCCCGGCCCGATGGAACGCTGGGCGGTGCAGATCATCGACGGATCTTCGGGGATCACTTCGGACAGCACGCGAGCCTCGCTAAATGCGCGCTGGCAGGCCAATGTGCTGCCCTTTTGCGAGCAGGTCGTCACTGACCGTTACCCGTTCAGCCGCAGATCAGGTGCGGATGTGGCGATGGGCGATTTCAGCCGGTTGTTCGGCCCGCAAGGTCTGATCGACACGTTCTTTACGGACAACCTCGCCAAACACGTGGACATGCGCACGCGCCCCTGGAGTTGGAAAAGCAGCGTGAACGAGGCCGATCTGGGAATCAGCCAGGCCGTTCTCACCCAATTCCAGAACGCCGCCGAAATCCGCGAGGCTTTCTTTGCCGCAGGCCCTCAACCGCAGATTCAGTTCCAGATCATGCCCGAGGCGCTGGACCCCAAAGCCAAGGGCGTCACGCTTGAGATTGACGGCCAGTCGCTGGAGTTCCGCCATCGCGGCGGGTTGCCGTCGCCGATGGCGGTCACGTGGCCGGGGCAGGTCGGGTTGGCGCGGGTCACGTTCCAGCCCGACAAGCGCAACATCGAAAGCGTGCTGTCCAAGGACGGGCCATGGGCGTGGTTCCGTCTGCTGGACGCGGCCGAGGTGCGGCGGACTAATGTATCGGACCGCAAGAAGGTGATCTTCAACGTCGGTGGCCGCATTGCGATCTTCCAGTTGCAATCCGGCTCGGTCATCAATCCCTTTGCCCTTCCGGCGCTGCAAAAATTCAGCTGCCCCAAATCGTTCTGATGCAGCGCAGCGGATTTGGCGCATTTGGTAAAATGCCGTCGGTCGGGGATTTCTTCCGACTGGGGGTGACGCAGGATTTCGTCCAGCCGTGGGACACGTGGATACAGCACAGCATGTTGGCCACGTCTGAGGCTTTAGGCGCGTCATGGGATGCCCACTACATGTCGGCCCCGATCTGGCGGTTCTGTCTGGCGCCGGGGCTGGCGGGGCCGCAAAAGATGCTGGGTGTACTGATGCCCTCGGTGGATCGGGTCGGGCGACGTTTCCCGCTGACCCTGGTGGCTGGGGTGTCCAACGAAGGTTCGGCCATTCTGACCCATTTCCGCGCGGATGCCGTGTACCGTCAGCTCGAAGATTTGGCCCTGGCCGCGCTTGAGGACGACATGACCCGCGACAAGCTGGCCGAGGGGCTAGAGGCGCTGCCCGTTCCATTGCAGGAACCCACATCCCCGGTCCGGGCCGAGGGTAAAACGCTGGTTCTGACGCGGGGCGAGGTCTCGGACAGCCTGTTGCCTGACCTTGCGGCGGGGCTGGTGTCGCATCGCTATCACACTCCGACAATCTGGAGCACCGAAATCGCCGGTGTCCCCCGCATGATGGTCTGCGAAGGTTTACCGCAAGGGGCAAACATGCAAGGCTTATTCAATCTTCACGCGTCAGTCTGGACCGAGGCACGGCCAATATGAATTCAAGTCACCGCGTTCGGTACAGCGCCCGCAGCCATGTGGGCCTCAAGCGGAAGCTCAATGAAGATGCCATTCTGGCACTGCCCGAAGAAAGCCTGTGGTTGGTCGCCGATGGTATGGGGGGCCACGAGGGTGGCGATTTTGCCAGTCGTTTGGTGGTCGATATGGTGGCCGCAATCCCGCCGGGCCTGCCACCCGCGGACCGTCTGGTCGCGTTGCGCGATGTGCTACAACAAGCCCATGTCGCGATTGTGCACGAGGCCGAGGCGCGCGGCGGCAAGACCATTGGCACCACCGTGGCCTGCATGATGCTGGCCAATGGCCATTTCGTCGGGCTATGGGCGGGCGACAGTCGCATCTACCTGCTGCGGGACAACCAGATTCAAATGCTGACCACCGATCACTCGGTCGTTGCCGAACTGGTGCTGGCCGGACAGATGAGCTGGGACGAGGCCGAGCAGCATCCGCAGTCCAACGCCATTATCCGAGCGGTCGGGGTCGGGGATGTGCTGGAACTGGACAAGATCCGGGGCGAGGTTCAGCCGGGCGACCGGTTCCTGATCTGCTCGGACGGGCTGAGCAAATACGCGACATTCCCGATGCTGGAAAAGGCTCTGTCTGAGATGCCGATCGAAACCGTCGCGGATCAGTTAATACAGATCGCGCTGGACGGGGGCGGGGCCGATAATATCTCGGTGATCGTGGTCGATATTCCCTAAGCCCCGCGCTATTGCGCGAGAGTGGTCAGGATACGGCTGTCCAGCGACAAAATCTGCGTTTCCACATTGCGATCCTGTTCGCGCAGCGCTTCGGCATATCCGGCGGCGGATTCCGTGGTGGGACGCAGTGTGTCGAACAGTTGATTGTCGGTATGCAGCACGATTACCTTGCTTTTGCCCAAGGTGCTGTCATCAACCTGAAAGGCAATGCCGCCGTTTTCCTGACTTTCGGGGATGGAATACGCCACACGAACCGACAATGGCCCACTTTCTCCATCCCGCAGCGCGGCAATCCCGTTTTCTTGACGTGTCACGTTTGGCAGTAAGTGGAACACGTTACCAGACACATCGAGAACCGAGACAGATAGGAACCCGTCCTGCACATCCTGCGGCAGGTCCACGTCGATCACCGGGTTCTGGCCGACAACGTAGTCTCCGGTCGGATTGGGGGCGTCGTTCTGTTCACCGTTATAGAACGCTATTGAGATATCGCTGGTGGGTGCTGTTGGCAGGAAATTCTCGATCAGGCAAAGAGTCGGGTTCAATACATTCACGCCGCCCAGATCTATCGGTCGCGCTCCGACCAAAGCTGTCAGGGCAGTGTCCAGGCCGGTCAGGCTGTCTTGCGAGGCCAAGGTGCCAATGACCCGAACCGGGGTCTCGGGGCCGTATCCGGCAGTGGGGGCATTCTCCAGCTTTAGCGCGCCGCAATCGGCTAGACCGGCCAGGATCGGTCGGATATCTGTGGCGGACAGGAACAGCGGCTCAAGTTCCAGCTCGACAGTGCCTTGCAGTCCGGCGGGCAAGCCAGCCGAGTAAAGCTGTTCCAGCTTGTCATGCAGCGCCTGATCCGTGGTTTGCCCTGTCAATTGAGCGTCGTTTCCATTCACGACCAGCCGCCATTCATCCAGCTCCATCACTGTGTCGATAACGTCGCTGACCGCAGCGCCCCAGCTTTCCGAGATATCTCCGGACGCGAGCGTCAAATCAACCGTCCCACCCTGATCGGTGATCTCGCGGGTCATGGCATCACGAGTGTCTTCCGAGGGCACAAAGCCGACGGCGCGCGGCGGCAGGCCCTCGCGCTTGTCTGCCACCAGCGTATAGGGCGCTGCCACGGGATATTGGGGCCCGGTAAAGTCGTCGAATGCGCCGCTGAAATAGGCACCGGCGCCACCGCCGACAATGACCAACGCGCCAAGGGCGGCAACCAGACCGGTGCGTGATTTCTCGGGCGTTTGGGCCGGAGGTGCAGCGGGCGCGGCGACGGCAGGGGCCGGCTGCGCAGGAGTCGCTAGTTTACTTTTGGGAACGATAATCGTCGCGTCGTCATCGGTGTCAGCAGGGGGGGCTTGCACCTGTCCCGAGCGGGTCGAGGACAGAGCTCGCAAAACATCGCTGGCCGATTGATACCGGTCATCGGGGTCCGGCGCGGTCATCTTGTCCAGCACGGTTTTCAGAGGCTCGGGCACATCTGCAGTGTCCAGTGGTTGCTTTTTGCTTTCCACAACCTCCAACAGGTTACGCCCGGAATTGGCCTTTTCGCCACGGAAGTTTGCCAGCAGCAGCGCGCCCAGCGAATAGATATCAGTGCGCTGGTCGGTCTTGCCCGACAGCTGCTCGGGCGCGGCGTAGGCGTATTTGCCCGCGAACTCTCCGCCCACGATGGTTTCGGCACCAGGGTTGGTGTCCTTGGCGATGCCAAAGTCGATGATTACCGCCTGTGCCGGATCACCGTCACGCAGGATGATGTTGTCCGGGCTCAGGTCACGGTGGACGATGTTGCGCGCATGCGCGGCCTCAAGCCCTTCGCAGACGCGCTTGCAGATGGTCAGAATATCGTCCGCCGACATGGGGCCATCGGCCAGTTTCCGGTCCAGCCCCGGCCCGTCGACGTAGTCCATCACCAGATACACATGCCCGTCGGCGGTACGGTTGTTTTCGGAATACCGCACCACTGCGTCATGGCGGATGTCGCGGATTTCTTCCTCGCGGGTCAGCAGGACCAGATAATCTTCGTTGCTGGAGAACTCGGCCTTCAGCACCTTGAGCGCAGCCAAACGCCCCGAAATTTCCGAACGCGCCCGGTAGACATCCGAGGTTCCGCCCCGCCCAAGGATCGCCTCGATCCGATATGTGTTGTTCACCAGATCGCCCGGCTGAAACAGATCGCCTGCGCGGGATTCAGTCATGCTGCCCTCGTTATTCTTTTGTCTTCAGAGGCTACGGATTCAGCCGAGGGCCTGGAATTCGACGCGACGGTTTTCGTCTGCGCGCGGATCGGATTTATTCAGCGGCTCGGCCTCACCCACGCCCAGCACCTCAAGCCGTTCGTCGGCGATACCGCAATCGCTGACTAGGAAACGTTTGACTTCTTTCGCGCGCAGCAGCGACAGGTTCTGGTTGTAATCCGCAGACCCGGCGCTGTCGGTGTGACCGATGATCTGGAAGACGCTCACATCCACGTTTTTCATCGCGTTACACAGCGCCGACAGCTTCGGCTTTTCGTCGTCGCGCAACGCGGCAGATGCGAAATCGAACCGGACCTGAATATTTACCTGATCTTCGGCCGCAACAGGCTGATATTCCGCAGGCGCTGCGGCTACGGTGGTTTCCTCGACCGCTGTGGAGGCGGTATCGGTGTTGGACGGCACGATGACCAGCCCACGCGTCTTTTGCTTGTTGAACGCGTCGGTGATCTCGTCTTCCGTCAATTCAGTGCTCTGCGCAAACACAACCTGCGCCGAACAAATCAGCGCCACAAACGGCACCGCGATATATTTCCTAGGCGAGAATGCAATCATTACCAAAGTCCTTCCCTGTTTGACGGCAAGAGTATCCGTGCCTCAGGGACGCGGCAATGAAGAATGTCACATATAGGGGGCAGAAACGCAGGCAAATGCGTGACATCCCGACCGGTGGCTTTTAGGTTTGGTGCGACAGGCACGACAAAACAGGAAAATAAGGCAGATGCGCATTGTTCCAGCGATCATTCTTGGAGTCGCGATCATCCTTGCTCCGGTCATCTGGTATGTCGTCCCGCTGATCGTTCCAATTGAAGACGACTTCGAAGGGCCCGCCATCGATTCAGGCGCACGGATCGAAATCGAGATGCTCAGCCAGCAAGTCGAGGATATGCGCGCGGAAATCGAACGGCTCTCGCTTGAAATTTCGCGCGCGCAAAGCGGGGCGGCGGCACCGTTGCAGGGGGCTGATGGAGCGGATGATTATGGCTATGACAGCTCAACCCCCAACGAGATTATTGATGCCTATGCGCAGGTCGTGCTGATTGCCGACCGCAACAACGTCAATCAGGATCTGCAACTTGCCAGTTCATCCTTTCTGAAAGAGGCGTTTGGACTCCCGCGCGAAGACCTGACGGATAGTTGCCAATCCATGACCAATCCGCGTCTTGAAGAGAATTTGGTGCTGGAAGAGGTCGGGCCGGTTCGTGTGCGCATGCTGAAACCTGCAATCGAATCTCTGCGAACGGTGTTCGACAATATCCGCCGAACCGACCCCGACCTTTATGATCGTATCAACACGGCCGGGTCGCTTTGTGTGCGTCGGGTGCGCGGAGCGACATCGTCGGCCTCGGCGCATGCATATGGTCTGGCTGTCGACCTGAACGTCGACGGGGTTCTGGATACGCTGGGTGACGGGAAAACCCAGCTGGGCCTGACCATTCTGGCTGATTTCTTCCGGCAGGAGGGCTGGGTCTGGGGCGCGGCCTGGGGGCGCGAGGATTCGATGCATTTCGAGGTCAGCCGCAACAAGATTGAAGAGTGGCTGGAACAAGGACTTTTATAATTTTGTGTGTTGCACACGGTATTGTGAACTGGGACACGGACAACCATAGAATCAACTGAGATATGTATAGCCGCAATCCAAACGGGTATCCGGTGGTGGGAAATACAATCTTGCTTTGGCCTGGGGGCTGGGCTTTTCTAGGTACTGTTTCACGATTTCAGCAAGGGTAGCGAATGCCAAGATCTATGTATCGGACGATCACGCGAATTCCACGTCTCAGCATGATATTTGTATTCGTGACCGTTGGTATTCTTGCGCTTTCTGATATGGCGCTTGCACAAAGCGCATCGAACCTTGCGCCATCTACGTTTCAGCCGCAAAATCAACGCAATAGCGGGCCCGTTACTGTTGCACGCGATCCCGGTGCCCCGGTCCCCGAAGGTGCAGACCGGCTGTTTGTGACTGTTGGTAGGGTCGAGATCGAAGGTGCGCTGCCGCAGATGGAGGCCGCAAATGATGCCTTTATCGCGCGCCTTTCCGGCAAACGTGTTCCCGCGTCCGAGATCTTTGCTGCCACCAATCGTCTGGAAAGTGCTTATAACAATGCGGGGTTTGTCCTTAGCCGGGTCGTTCTGCCGCAACAGACCTTGCGCGACGGCGGGACGCTTCGGATCGTCGTGGTTGACGGGTTTGTCGAACGCATCGACGCTTCGAAAGTGCCCGAAAGGGTGCGCGATCGGGTCGTCAAAATTACCGAGCCGCTGATCGGAAAACGCGGCATTAAGCTACAACAAATCGAACGAGCCTTGCTTTTGGCGGGGGACACGTTCGGCATCCGGTTGGCCTCGACCCTGTCGGCGGGTCAGGCCAATGGTGGCACCGTTCTGACACTGGACGGTGAGTTCAAACAATTCACTGGCTCTTACGGGTTCGACAACACCTTGTCCGATGATCTTGGCCCCGTGAACCTGAGCCTTGGGCTGGAGTTCAACGGCCTTCTGGACCTGGGTGAGACATTCTATTTCAACCTCGGCGGCTCGCCCACACGGTTCTTTTCGGACGATGCCGAATATCGAATTCTGGCGGCGGGTGCAGTGTTCCCCATAGGCTACAATGGCTTGACGATCAACGCCGAGGTCACGTCGAGCACAGCACAGCCCGACACCGATTTTCTGCCGAATGAAAGCGAATTCGAACGGTTTTCGCTACGTCTGTTTTATCCTTGGATCCGCTCCCGGCAGCTTAACCTGTCGTCGCAATTGATCCTTGATCGGATCAGCGACACGCAGGATCTGCTGATCGGCCCGTTCGAAATTCCGATCTTTGACGACGATGTTAGCGTGTTGCGCGCGACGTTGGATGCCACACGCGCCTATGACAATGGTGGCTTCCTGCGCGGTGGTGTGGTGCTGTCACGCGGTTTGGATATTCTCGGGGCGCGGACCTCGGTCGGGCCGGGCGAAACCCCGTTTTCGCGGCAGAATGCCGAACCCGAGTTTACAAAACTGGTTTTGTCGGGGCAGTATCAGCGCCCCCTGAGCGCCAACTGGTCGCTTAATGTGAACGGTCGGATACAGACGAGCTTTGGCGATGCACTGGTGACGTCGGAACAGTTCAGCATTGCAGGCACCAGCGAACTGTCGACCTTTGACGCGGGGTCCCTGCGCGGTGATGATGGTTGGGTGGTTAGGTCCGAGGTCGGACGGTCCCAGCGTGTCGAAGTGGCGGGTTTTCCTCTGATTCTAAAGCCTTATCTGTTTGGCGCCTATGGCGAATTGGGTATTGAAGAGCCAACGATTCTAGAACAAAGCACAACTACGGCCTATTCCTACGGGATTGGGGCTGATCTGATTACGATTGAAGACTCGACCTACAAGTCGGGATCGTTACGAGTTGAATATGGGAGGGGTGAACGCGATGACCTGGGGGAAGACGAAAACCGCTTCAGTATTGTTGCTAGTCGTAGGTTCTAAGTACCGCAACAGCATGCTGCGGTGTGCGATCCTGTCGGCGACGGCGGCGCTGTGGGGCACGACGGCGCTGGCGCAATCGTTGCCAACTGGTGGGACCGTGGCAGCCGGCACCGTGACGATCACGCAGCCCAGCAGCACGCAGTTGGACATTTCGCAAGGGTCGAACTCGGCCATTGTTAACTGGAATGGCTTTTCAATTGGTGCCGATTCAACGGTAAATATCTTCCAACCCGGACAGCAGAGTGTAATCCTGAACCGGGTGACGGGCGACACGACCAGTGAAATCCTTGGCCAGTTGAATGCCAATGGGCAGGTGTTCCTGGTCAACCCCAACGGGATTTTCATCGGTCCGAATGGTGCGGTCAACGCGGGCGGCTTTGTGGCCTCGACCTTGAACATAACTGATGAAGACTTCCTGAACGGGCGCAACAATTTTGCCGGAAACGGAGCCTCGGCGGCGGTGGAAAACGCAGGCACGATCTCGATCGTACCGGGCGGCTATGCGGCGCTGATCGGCGGCAAGGTCTCGAACTCGGGTCTGATCCGGGTGCCGCTGGGCAAGGTCGGGCTTGGCGCGGGTGAGCAGGTGACGCTGGATATTTCCGGCGACGGCTTTTTGCAGGTTGCTGTGCCCTCGGACAGCGATGACGCGATGATGGAGGCGCTGGTTACCAATTCCGGCCGGATCGAGGCCAATGGCGGATCCGTCCACCTCAAGGCAGCCAGCGCCCGCGATGCGGCGCGTCAGGTGATCAACATGTCCGGTGTGATCGAGGCGCAATCAGTGGGTGGCGTGTCCGGCGCTGTTGTGCTTGGCGGCAGCGGCGGTGCGGTTCAGGTCAGCGGCCGAATTGACACTTCGGCGCAGGAAACGCTGGTGGCAACCTCGCTACGGCCTAAAGTGCGTGGGGGATCAATCACCATAACCGGCGAAGCGATCACACTGGCAGGTGCCACGTTGACCGCCGACGGGGCCGTGGGTGGCGATGGCGGCACCATTCTGGTCGGCGGCGATTTCCAAGGCGGCGGCACGCTTCCCACCGCGCAGACCACCTTTGTAGATGCGGGTACGACGATCTCGGCCGATGGCGGGGATGAGGGCAATGGCGGCCGCGTGATCATCTGGTCCGACGATCTGACCGAATTCCATGGCCAGATTTCGGCCCGTGGTGGGGATATTTCGGGCGATGGCGGCTTTGTCGAGGTCTCGGGCCAGACCGATCTGGTTTATCGGGGTTTTACCGACCTTCGCGCCGCGAACGGGGAAACCGGCGAACTGTTGATTGATCCGGTGAACATAACGATCCCGGGCACGTTGACCGAAGCGGGCCTGGAAGCCCAGCTTGAATCTGCGGATGTGTTTCTGACAACGTCGATGGCCGGGTCGGATGCGGGTAATATTACGATAAACGCCGATATCGACTGGATGGCGGCCAATACGTTGTTCCTGGTCGCGGATAACATGATCACGATCAATGGTGCGATCAACGCGGTCAGCGGAGGGTTGCTGTTGAACGCAATGGGAGCGGTTGACGGCGTTGGCCGGATCACCACTGGCCCGGGCGGTAGCATCAATGTGGCCACGTTCAACCTGGTGGCTGGTTTCTGGGACCAGGTCTCGGCCACATTGCCCAGCTTTTTCGCGGGGGATTTCATCGTCTCGCCCAACGCCACATTCCTGCGCGCCACGGGCGGCAACGGATCTGGCGCGAATCCGTTTCAGTTGACCGATGTCTATGGGTTGCAGGGCCTGAACGGCTCCAGCCAGTCCTTTGCACTGGCCAACGACATCGACGCATCGCCCACGTCCAGCTGGTCCTTCGGCTTTGTGCCTGCCGACTTTTCAGGCACACTTGAAGGCAACCGCTTTGCGATCGACAACCTGTTTGTGAACAACGATTTCGTATTCGGCGGTCTGTTTGGAACTTTGAATGGCACTGTGCGCAACCTAAGCATCCGCAACGCCAACGTGACGGCGCAAGGCGGCGGTATTCTGGCCGGTGAAAACACCGGCACAATCTCAGCCGTCAGCGTCTCGGGGCGGTTCAACGGCAGTGACGACGTGTCAGGTGGCCTGGTCGGCATCAACAACGGCGGCACGATTGTCGACAGTTTCTCGACCGCGACCGTTTCGGTCGAACAGATCGAGGCCGATTTCGTCGTTGCAGGCGGTTTGGTTGGCGAGAACTCGGGCACGATCCGGCGTTCGCACAGTGTCGGCCCGGTATTGGGAGTTGGCTTCGGCGACTTCATTATGGGCGGCCTGGTGGGTGAGAACTCGGGCACCGTGGTGGATTCCTATTCGAACTCGAATGTCGATGGCACCAGCCAGTTCTCGGGACCTGCCAACACGGTAGCGGTCGGCGGGCTGGTCGGGTTCAACAATGGTGGTTCGGTCATACGCAGCTATTCCGACGGGTTTGTCGACTTTTCCGGCAGCGATTTCCCCTCGCTGGGCGGGCTGGTTGGCATTAACACCGGGTCGGTTTCAGCCTCGTTCTGGGATACGGAAAACTCGGGTCAGGGAACCAGCGCCGGTGGGACCGGTCTGACCACGTTTCAGTTGCGTGATACGGAAACCTTCTTTGCCATCGCTTCGGCTGCGGGGTGGGATTTCACTAATACATGGGCACCCGGTGTTGGCGAAGTCGGCCCCGCGAATTACACCACCTCGCCGGTAGTGTTCGCTATCCCCGATAATATCGCGGTACTGGATGGCGAAGAGCCACCAAACTTCACCACCGGCACGATCAATGGCGGCCCCTCGGTTTACCTGTTTGGCCCCGAGTCGGATTCACTGGACACCTCGACCGTGTTCCAGGGGCTGGAGTTTTTCGAAACCGAAGGGGGTGAGACTTTCTTCTTCCTGACGACGGACTTCCTGTCCAGTGCTGCAGATGTTGGCTATCAGGTGGCATCCCTTCCCGGCGCGGTCGTTACCGTTATCGACCCAATCCCGGTGCCGCCAACGCCCGAGGTCGAGGTGACGCCAACCGTTGACACAACCATTACCGGCGGCGGCGGCGGAGGTGGGACTGCCGTGACAACCGTGACCGAGGCCGAAACCGCGCTTGGAACGGTTGACAATGCCTCGCAGGAATTTGGAGGAGAGATCGCCTCTTGCGCAAGCAGCGGTGACAACGTCAGCGAGTATTTGGCCTGCTTAGCCGAGGCAATGGACGACTATGCCTCTGAGCTGGACGGTATCGTGAAAGGCCTGCCGCCGGGTCTGGAGTCGGTGGGTGACATCATTCGCGGTGCCAGCGCGGGTATCCGCGAGGCTGGTGATGAAGCCAATCGCCGCTTGTCGCTGGCCACTACCGCCGAAGAGCGCAACGCCATCCGCCGCGAGGCGGTTCAACAGGCCCGTCGGCAGATCCGTCAGGCCCAACGTGAGATCCGCAAGGCCATCACGTTGATAAGAGCAACCGATCCCGAGCTTGCCATCGTTCAGAACCAGCAGGTAGAAACGATTGTGGCTGCGGTCGGTCAAGCGGAAATCGGACTGACCCGCGCCATCGGGCTTTGATACGTCGGAGAGTGGACCTGTGTCTCTGAAACGTTGCTTCGCAGCGCTTATCCTGATGTTGTTCAGCGCAACCATGGTGCTGGCGGACAAGCGAGTTGCGCTGATCATCGGCAATTCCGATTACGTGTCGGTCAGCCCGCTGGGCAACCCGATCAACGATGCCTCGGATCTGGCTATCGCGCTGGAAGGGCTGGGGTTCGAGGTGTTTCTGGGCACCGACCTGACTCGGGATGAGATGCTGTCGCTGGCAGAGTCCTATGGCACGACTGCTGCGGATTCCGATGTATCGCTATTGTTCTACGCCGGGCACGGGTTTCAGGTGAACGGGCGCAATTATTTGGTCCCTGTTGATGCGCAGATCACCAAGCCCGAAGACATCCCCGAGCAGACAATCCAGATGGAGGAATTCGTCAACCGGATGGAACGCTCGGACGGCATCCGTCTGGTGTTTCTGGATGCCTGCCGCGACAACCCGTTCGAAGGAACGGGACTCGAGGTTGGTGGCGAGGGTCTGGCACGGGTTGGCAGCGCGGCGGACTTCATGTTTGCCTATGCGACGCAGCCGGACAACGTGGCCTATGACGGCACCGGCCGGAACAGCTTTTTCACCGAGGCGCTGCTGAGCCATATTTACACACCCGGGCAGGATATTTCGGATCTGATGATCTCGGTGCGCAAGGACGTGCTGGCCTCGACAGGGGGAAGGCAGATTCCGTGGGATAACTCGTCCCTGACGCGGCAGTTCCGGTTCGACAATAGCCCTGTCACGGCGTCTGAGGAGACGCTGCTGTGGCAGGTTGCCGCCAATGCGCAGGATGCGTCCCTGATGCAGCTCTATATGGATCGCTACCCGCAGGGCGCACATGTGAATGAGGTTGTGGCCTTTTTGGACCGGGCCGGGCAGGGGCAGACACTGACCCGCGCGGTGGCTGTCGAGAACAAAGACGAACAGGCTGAGCGTCTGTGGAAGCTGGCGCAGCGCAGCCGGATGCGCCCGCTGCTGGAGTTCTATCTTGAGCAATATCCCGACGGAGCCCATGCGGCACAGGCGCAGCGTCTGATTGCATCCATCCCGCGCCCCGAGGACAGCACACCCGGCGGCATATGTGAACGTTTGGCTACCCACCCGCGCGACCGCACGGCCAGCATCCCCGGCGTGCCGTTCAACCGTCTTCAGGAAAACGCCCTGACCGCCATTCAGGCGTGCAGTGCTGCAGCGGCGCAGACGCCTGACCTGTCCCACTACGTGGCCCTGCTGGCGCGGGCTACGATTGCGGCAGGGGATGTGGACCGGGCGGTGACGCTTTACAAGCAGGCAGCCGAAGCGGGGGACTTGCGGGCCATGGTTTCTCTGGCGCAATTGCACGAGGGCGGCACCGGTGTTCCGCAAGATCAGGCCGCTGCGCTATCTCTGTATGAACAAGCCGCCCAAGGGGGCAGCTTTGATGCGATGATCAATCTTGCCGTAACTCTGTTTGAAGGTCAGATCGTCCCCAAGGACGAAGCGCGCGCAATTGCGCTGTTGCAACAGGCAGCGAATGGGGGGTCAGCCAAGGCGACTTTCAATCTGGGCGTTCTGGCGCAGGATGGAATTACAGGTTCGCCCGATCAGGCACTTGGCTATTTCCAGCGCGCCGCACGTGAAGGCGAATATCAGGGCTATTTGGCAGCGGCGATCCTGCTGGACGAAGGGCGCGGCATGCCCCGCGATCCGCTTGAGGCCGCGCGCATGTTGCTGCGTGGCGCGGCTGAGGATGACGGGGCGATCATGAACCAACTGTCGCTGGCCTCGGACCAGTGGACGCGCGAGACGGTGATGGAAGTGCAAAAGCTGCTGCAAAAGGCCGGGTACTACAACAGCACCATCGACGGTGTGCCGGGGCCGAATTTCATCTCGGCCCTGCAACAATGGCGCAGCGGCGGATTCGATCCGATCATCCTGGCGGCGAACTGACGCCTCTAGTTCACCGGCACAAATTCGATCCGGCGGTTGCGGCGTTTGCCCTCTGCCGTGTCGTTCGAGGTCACGGGGCGGCTTTCGCCATAGCCCACGGTTACAAGACGTTCCGGCGCAATCCCCTGATCGACCAGATAGGCGTTCACCGCCTGCGCCCGCCGTTCGCTGAGCACCCGGTTGGCCGCATCTGATCCATCACTATCCGTATGCCCACCGATCTCGATCGTCAGGTCCGGGCAGCGGTTCACGATGTCATGCAGGTTGGTTAGCAGCGGGATCGAGGCGTCGGACAAGCGCGCGCTGCCCGAGTTGAAATAGATATTGCCGGTGCGGGACAGGATCTCCATCCGGCCTTCGCAAGCCTCGCGGTCCAGATCACCCTTGGTCTCAAGCGCCGCAGCGCCGGGGGTGGCCGCCGCCGTGATCAATTGCGGCGGGGTGCCCGCCTGGGCGCGGTCGAACACAAACCCAAAGCTGACAAAGCCAAAGGGCAGGATGTCGACGCCCGCGGCCTCTTGCAGCTTGCCGCGACCCTCTTCGAGGTTGAAATCGGGCAGGGCGATGGCAATCGGCGTGGTATTGGCCACCGCCACGCGGTCATTGTCGACCAAAGTGATGGCGACCTGCGCGACGCCATCCTTGGTCACACCGTGTAGCGACAGAGAATAGGGAAGGTCGATGATCTTGTGCCGGGCCTGATGCAGGTCGACCAGCTTTTCGGGCGGAAGCTGGGCGGTGATAATGGCCTCGGGGTATTTGAAGGTTTCAAAGAACAAAAACCGCATCCGCACGTTGCGCAGGTCGATCTTGGTATCCACGCTGTCCATCTGTACCCGGATCTCGGCGGCACCGTCCGGGCCGATCACGCCTGACAGGCTGGCAAACCCGCTATTCTCCGCGACCGAGCTTTTCTTGACCGACAGGAATTGCAACTCGGACGCGGCACCATCCAGCGTCCAGCCGTGTTCAAACGGATCAGCGCTTTGCGCCCATGTCGCGTTGGCCAGCATAAGGCTGGCTATGGCAAAAAAGCTTCGCATCAGGTTTGAACGCGGCATGTGTGACCCTCTTCCTATGCTTGATCGCCAATCCGGGATATGTCAGGCGATGGCCACAATAAAGTCAAACGATAGATTTAGATATATTCAGATTGGCATGATGCTACGGCGTCACGGGTGTGATAAAAGAACGGCGATAAAGGATCCGATGTGTTTCGCATTTTCTACCCTCTGATTGCGATAATCAGCCTGGTATGGACCAGCCTCGCCTGGGCCGAGCCCCGCATTGCGCTGGTGATCGGAAATTCGGCCTATGGCTCGGTGTCGCCGCTGGACAATCCGGTCAATGACGCGACGCTGATTTCCGGCAAGTTGACCGAGCTGGGGTTCGAGGTTCGTAACCTGACCGATAGTTCCCAGATCGAGATGAAGCGTGCCATTGCCCAGTTTGGCCGCGATCTGCGGCAGGGGGGCGAGAATGCGGTGGGTCTGTTCTACTACGCGGGTCACGGAGTGCAGTCCTTTGGGTCGAACTACTTGTTGCCGGTTGATATCTCGCTGAGCGATCCCGCCGATCTGGATTTGATGGCGGTCGAGGCGCGCTCGGTCCTGCATCAGATGGCCTCGGCGCATAACAAAACAAATATCGTCATTCTGGATGCCTGCCGGAACAACCCGTTCGAAAATCTCGCCGATATGGATGACAACGGTTTGGCTGAGATGAAGGCTCCCACGGGCACGTTTCTGGCCTATGCCACTGACCCCGGCGGCGTCGCGCTGGACGGTGAAAAGGGCAACAGCCCCTTCACGCTGAGTTTGGCGAGCCATATCGAAACACCGGGGATGGCCATCGAACAATTGTTCAAGAAAGTCCGCGTGGATGTGCTGGAACAGACCCGAGGGCTGCAAACGCCGTGGGATACTTCGTCGCTGACGCAGGATTTCGCGTTCTCACCCGAAACTCAAACGCCCATCGTTCAAACCCAGAGCGAAGATGAGCTGTGGCAGGAAGCGATCACAAACCGTGATCCGGTGCAAATCATGCTGTTCATGCGCGCCTATCCAGACAGTATTCATGCTGACGAGGCCAGCGAGCTGTTGCAAACCGTACTGGCCGAATCCTTCGGCACCGTGCCGCAACCAAAAGTGCCGGCGCAAAAAGTGGTCGAAGCGAACGAAACTGAACGCCTCATGTATGAACTGGCGCTAGCTGATGACACGGTCCACGCCTATGAGGTCTATTTGCAGAGCTTCCCCGAGGGGGCGTTTTCAGGCAAAGCCGCTGAACGTCTTGCTGCCTTGCAGTACGGCGAGGAAACCGTCACCCGCAAGACCGAGCCAGAGGCCGAGGTGTCAGAAATCGCGCCATCGGGCGATACCCCGATGACTTTGGACTCGATATTGGATTTCGGAAACGACCATGTGCGCGGACAGACGATCAATCAGCTGGTGGCAGGCGCGCCACTGTTTCCCCCGATCGAAGGGTTGCCGGATGAGCTGTGGAAAGACCAGTCTTGCTCGAACTGCCACCAATGGACGCCCGAGGACCTGTGCAATCAGGCCCAGACCTATGTCAATCGCCCCGAGGCCGGGAATGTCGCCAAACAGCACCCATTTGGCGGCGGTCTGAAGGTTAACCTACGCCGATGGGCATTGGGCGGATGTCAGGGCTAGGGTCCTAGCCCGACAATTTCGCCAGATCAGCGCTGAGCGCGCGTGCATCCGCGATGCTCTTTTGCAGGGCTGCAAGCCGGGCATCTGGCGTTGCACCGCCGGGGGCGTCGTTCAGGACGCGGTCAATGCGTGCGGCTGTTGCCGCGTCACCTCCTCCAATCGCATCCCGCTGTTGCAGTATTTTCAGTTTTAGCTGGGCCAATTCTGTTTCGGACGTGCGAATTTGCGCGGCCAACGCATCATTTCGAGCCTGCGCCGATGCAACGTCACCCTCGGCGGCGGCGATCCGGTCGTCATAGGCTCCGGTGGCAATGCCCGAAACCCCGGCAAAGAACCCTCCATCCGCCGGGTCGGTCGTGGTCTGACATGCGGCCAGCACAAGGCAGGGAAGGGCGGCAAAGCGCATCATTCTGTCCCCCATTACAACGACGACGCCAGATCGCTTGCGATCCCGCGCATTTGGGTGATCTGGTTCGACAGCGCTGTCAGGTCTGCATCAATGGGCGATGCCGTCTGACCACGGGCAATTGTCAGCGTTCGTGCCTCGGTGAACTCGGCCTGTCGTTTGGTGGCACCGTCTATGGCCAATTCCATCTGGGTAAGGTTGCCGTTGGCTTCAGCCAGTTCTTTTTCGATCAGCGCCGGGTCCGCCTTGCCCGCAGCGATGCTGGCGTTCAGCGCGTCCAATTCAGCTTTCTGCGCGGCCAGTACCTGGTTCATGACAGTCAGCGTTGTCTGCATCTCGGCGGCATTGCGGTCCAGATCTTCTCGGATCTGGCGCAGTCGCGCCTCGCGGCCGGCATAGTTGCGCTGAACAAAGGCCACATAGGTGCCGGCAAGCGCGCCAGCCCCCAAACCGATGGAAATCCCGCTTCCCGCATCGTCGCTACCACCCAGCCCAAAGCCGATCCCGCCGCCAATCGCACCTCCGGCGACGGCACCCTGAAGGATGGTCTTTTGCATGGCAGCGGCCTGTTTGACCAGATCTGCCTCGGCCTGCGTTGACCCAGTTGGCGCTGTCGCCGGGGCCGAACTCTGGCTGCTGTCGCCGCAAGCCGACAGGACCAGAGACAGTGTAACAAGACCTGCGCCTATTCGGGTGGGACAAAATCGGCCAGCCATTGGTAACTTCCTTTTCTGCTATCATCTGCTTGCGACACATGCCGGAGGAACAGCGCGGCATCCCGACGCAATTGCGCGTCGGCAAAATTCAGATCACGCGACTCCGACGCGGCACTTACAATCGAAATATTTATGTCGGGCGGGAAAAACACGACGGCGCGGCGTAGCACTTCGTCGTAGTAGCTGCGACTTTGGTCCAGCCGCCGCAGGATGATCCCGCGTGAACGGTAGATGTCGTAGATATCGTTTCGCGCCTGTTGCAAAACGGGCAGAGCGCTGTCATCTGAGCGGGCAATATCTTCGATTTGGCGCAGGGCATCCTCGGCAATGGTCAGTGTGCGTTCGACGCTGCGCAAGGCTACGATATCAGTGCGCAGCCGTTGCATCGTTGTGGCTGCCAGAAAAACCGAGACTTGCGCCGCATCCTCGAACAATTGCGCGGCCGAAGCGTTTTCAGGCATTGGCAGTCCCTGCCGGTACCTGTCTAACGCCGGGCCAAGATCACGGGTCAGCGGGTCAGTCAAATGCCCCAAAGCCATCAGGGCCGAGGCAAGTTGCTCGGGGTCTGCCTCGGTCATCGTGGTGGGGATTGGATCGGCAATAAGAGCTGTCGCACCGTCCAGCCCCGATAGTTTCTCGTGCGCGAAAGTTGCGAACAATCCGTCTGGAAAGGTCTGCAAATAGGTTTCGAACGCCCGTTTGTCTGAACTCGAGGCGATCTGCCTCCAATGTTCCAGATCGGCAGCGATGTCGTCTTGGGGCGTGCTGCCCGGCAAGCCCGGCGCAAAGCTATGTTCGTCCAGAACCGATTCCTCAACCCAAGGGATCTGGCGCCCTTCCGTCTCGAGAACCACTTGTTGGCGGACCCGACCCAGCATCAGTCGAACGTCCAGATCTGGGGTTGAGATATGGTCTAAAAGCCCCGAGGTGAACACGCTGTTCTGACCTTCGCCGTCATAGGCCACATTGCCGGGATCCGTGGCATAGGCGATCAACAGACCAGCGCCGCCGCGCATTCGGACCAGCCCTTGTTCCACTAACCCGCTATCCGAAAACGGATTATTGCGGCAGGCGTCCAACAGCAGGATGCCAACATCCGGCCCTGCCTTGGCCATCACGTCCCGCACCCGGTCCAGCGTCATCGAACTGCGCTGCAGCGAGCCGAGATCTGACCCTTGGAAATCGGTGCCGATCAGGTAATTCGCCCCACCGATTTGCACCCCGTGCCCGGCATAAAAGAACACGGCCATTTCCGCCCCTTGCGCCGCGATACCGAATTGATCCACCGCGCGTTCCATGGCTGCGGCGTTCTGGTTTAAGGCCTGAATGACGGTAAAGCCCAGCTCCTTTAACGCGTCGCTCAAGGCGGAGACATCATTGCCGGGGTTGCGCAGCGACATATCCGGCGATGCATAGTCCGAATTGCCTATCATCAACGCGACACGGTCCGAAGCAAGTAGCGGAGATGCACACAGAACCGCGCAGAAAAACAGGGCAACTCGGCCAGCAATCAGGCGGATCACATTCATATACTCACATTACCGCAAAGAATCGAATGACCACAATTCGTTTTCCCGCACGACGTTAAATTCGCGGGCTAGGCCGCGCCTGCCGCCTGGGACACAGTTTAGCTTGTCCGTTCCTTTGCCAGCCGTTTGGCAGCCTGATCCCCGGCAACGTCGACCTGATGCTTAAGCTCCTGTGCCACAACAATCATCGCCGCATGCGGGTTCAATTCGGTGTCCAGCGGGCGATAGCTGTTCAGCGCCTCAGACAGTTTTTTGGTGCGCTTCGCAAAGCTGGAAAGAATAGCGTGATCAGCAGAGTCGTCGGGGACAACATAGTTTTCGAGCAATTTGTTGATTTCCGGTGTCTTGAAATACCGAGAGTCCATGCCCGGTTTCGATTTCACCGCGCTGGCCTTGATCCGCGACCAGGCTTTCACGTCGGGCTCCACATCACAGGGCAACCAGTCCACATCCGCGTGCGAACCAATGGTTTCGAACTCTTTATCCTGCAGGGCCGCGCGCAGATAGGCGACCACGCCCTGACACACGTCCGCGCTGTCTTCGAACGCCTCGGGCGTCAGGCCACAGCTTTGCAGCGCGCGGCGGGCCTGTGCGTCGCCATCGATACAGGCACCATAGGCCAGAACGCATTTTCCAAGCGTGGTGTTGACCTTGATCGCTTCACGGGCGAGGCGGCGGTTCTTGGGCTGCTCGCGCGCCAAAACAAACAGCTCCCAACCCTTCTGGATTTGTTCGCGGCCATGTTTCCCGAACCAATAGCTGTTGAGGAACTTGCCGATCTTCTCGATACTGGTCAGAACAGCCGCGCCGATATGCGTGGCATCGGTCAGCCGGGCAATTTCGGCCCCGACGCCAGCTGAATCGGCGGCGACCTGCGCCGCATCATGGGCGGTGCCTGCGATCAGCACGTCCCGCTCGCCCACCACGGCAGGTTCATAGGGGCTGTAGCTGCCACGTATCGCATTCATCTCGCGGCTCCATTTGTTCAGCGACTTGCGGCGGCGATGCAGCTTGATGCTGTCGGCAATCAGAGTGCGGATCTTGCCCAACAGTGCCGCGCCCGGCATGGCGGCCAGCAAAATGCCGGTAGCCCCTTTGGTGGCTTGATCAATCATTTTGATGCGCTGGTCGGTTTTCTTGACCTGCAGGGTCAGTTCCTCGACCGCCGACATCGCCCGCTCATACTCTTCAGCATAGATTTTCGGGTCGGAATATTGGTCCAACCGCGTCAAATCGGCCTGTTTTTTCAGTTTTTCAAGCCACTCGTCCTCTTCATCGATATCCGCCTCGACCGAGGCGACGAATTTGGGATCCTTCAGCAAAGTGGCGGTCACGTCGTCATAGAGAACCCGCACCTCGGCTTCGAGCTTATTGTTATTACGTGTGGGTCGTTTTTCAATCTCATCGATCTTGTCGATCATCGAGTCCAGTTTATCGTCCAGCGCCTTCTCATCTTCGGGTGACAGGTTAAGCTCGGCCACGTCGCGCGCATCCTGCGAAACCATGCTGTCGTAAATTTCGCCCAATTTTTTGAGCGCGCCCATAACCGCAGTCGGATCGGCCTTGTCCGGGTCCAACGAAAGGAACAGTTTCACATCCTTCTGGTCCTCGGGCAGCTTGTATTTCTTGACCATGGCGCGGCATTTATCCATCGCCTTTTTCACCTTGACCCGGTCGGTCATAAAGCTTTCGTCCGCGATTTGCTGAGACAACTCGCGCGCTTCGTCCATGACCCCGCGCTGATCGGCGACGGTTGCCATGTTGCCGCTCATGCCGAAATCGGTCTGACCCCCGGCATGGGCCTCTTCCTCGAACGGGTTGGTTGCAAAGGGCGAGTCGCTGCCGTGGCCGCCCCAACCGGCCTCGATATCGCGCGCGTCCTTGTCGACGCGGACCGCATCCCCCTGCAAACCGGCGGTACCTGCAAAACTTGCCGCCACAGGCAACAGGGCCAGTTCCTTGACGAACGTGTCCCAATCACCTTTCTGGGCGGCCGCCACCATCTTGTCGATCATCTGGGTCGACATCCCGATGGCCTTGGCCAGCATCCCCCACGAGGCGGCCTCGTCCCGGCTGTCCTTGCCGGTGTCGCCCCAGCCGCCATCTTCACCCTTGGTGCCGCTGGCCGACATGCTTTCGCCTGCCGCGTCACACAGATCGGCGACCGCTTCGACCACCAGCTCGCGCGGATCGCGCAAGGTTCCCTTGGCCTTGGCCTCAGCCAGTTCGCTCAGCTTCGAGACTGCTTTTAGCCCGGCCTTTCCGGCCAGAATCCCGAACTTGGTCTTGTGTTCGCGGTTTTGCGTATCGGCGTCGCTGGTCAGTTCCTTGGCGGTGCTGCCGGCGGTCATGCCTGCCGCGAAGGCATCGGCCATCGCCCCGGCCAGACCAATCGCCACCTCGCGTTTCTTTTTCTTCTTGTCCCGCGCGCCTTCAACGGCCTCGACCGCACCAAGAGCTGCTGCAACTGCGCATTTGCGGGCAGCGTCCTGCCGCACGTATTCCCCATAGGCCTGGGTCATCTTGGCGGCCTTGATATTTCCCAGCTCGCGCTCAAGCTCGGCCTTGTCTGTCACTGAGGCGGTTTCCATCTCGGCCAGAATCCGCTTTTCTTCGCCCGCCAGCCAGTCGTCGTAGTCGCCTTTGCCGCCGTCCTCTTTGAATTTGTCGAACTGTGCCTGCGTCAATTGCAATTGCGTGACCTTGGCCTCGTCATCAGCCAGTTCTGACAGGGTCATGCCGTCCTTGATCTCAAGGTTCGCATATTCCAGCTTGTTCTGTTCAACCGACACGCCGTCCAACTCATTGCGCAGCTGAATCAGCTTTTCTTCGTCTTTTTCCGTCTCCATCTGCGCAACAAGAGTTTCTTCTTCCTGCGACAGCCAATCCTTGTAGCTTGTCGCGCCGTCCGGGTGGGCCTTGGCATAGCGCGCTTCGGTCAGATCAGATTGCGAAATCTTGGGGCGGTCCTCTTCGTCCATCTTCTTGATCTCGGCGATAGTTTTGCCGTCAATTACCAGATCGTCATATTCGTCGGGCATTTCATCATACGGGACGACATCGCCTTCGATCACATCCGCGCCCTTGAACTTCATGAATTCCGCAATATCGTCGCGGCTGGCCTCGGTGATCGACAGATTGGCGTAGTCGAGGGCCTGCGAACTTGCCAAATTCGCCGCACCAATCAGTAATTTGGCGTTGCGCAGACCCGACCCCAGCTTGGAGCCGCCCATTTCCTGCCCCTCTTCTTCCGCCATCAGGCGGGTATAGATCGCGGTGGCATTGCTGAACACGTTCAGCCCCTCGGAAAAACTGTCGGGCACCAGGTTGGACGGAATGACCCCTTCGCGCACCAGCGGGGTCCACAGTTCCTTTTCGATGTCGCGGTCGCTGAACAGCCGCTTGCCATCCTTGCCTTGCAGCTTGGCAAGATCATTGGATTTTTCGATCAGCGGTTCTAGCTTGGCATACATCTCGCGGATTGCAGCGGCGGCCTCGGGCGAGGAAAAGGCAAATTCCTCGTCGCCCTTTTTCAACTTCTTGAACTCACCCGCGCGGTCGGCATAGCTGTCCCATTCGGCGTTCTCGATCTCGACCGGGATTTTCTTGTCGCCCACATTGGCCAGAACCTGAATGCGCTTGGGCGTTTTGATGCCCATCTTTTTCCACACAAGTCCGGCAGCAGGGTTCAGGGACATCGTGCTTTCGATGTTCTTGTCGTAAGTCATGACGACGAAATCCATATCGGACAAATGCGTCTTGAGGTCGGATTTGATCTTGTCGAATTC
The DNA here is from genome assembly GCF_056535645.1 of Ruegeria sp. BK1. Classification (NCBI taxonomy): domain Bacteria; kingdom Pseudomonadati; phylum Pseudomonadota; class Alphaproteobacteria; order Rhodobacterales; family Roseobacteraceae; genus Ruegeria; species Ruegeria sp. BK1. The sequence continues at coordinate 289,968 of NZ_JBQFIS010000002.1, forward strand.
TGCGGTCTTCAACGTCGCGTCGATGAAACTCTGACGCTGTTCGAAATCGTGCAGCTCATTGGCCAGTTCAGGGGCCAGAGTATCATTTTCACCGCAGACCTGTTTCAGCCATTCATGTTCTTTTTCAAATGCCATGATCTTTGTCCCCGGTTACGACTGTTTGACTTCGGCCAGAAGGTCGGCTTCGGTTTTTTCGAGGAAGTAGAGGAACCTGCGCACCGGGCGCCCGCCGTCAAACGGGTTGGTCTTGTAAAGCCCGCCGATCTTGCTTTCGTCCAGAAACCGCCTGTTGCGGCGGATCATGGCAAAGGCCTGTTCGCGCAGCGCAATAAGCTCGGGCATGTCCGCATCCTTGGCGGCGGTGATCAGCTTGAAACATTCGGCCGAAAGGTCCATCTTTAGGCCGACCTGTTCGGCAACGGATTTGATTGCTTTTTCATTTTTGTCGATCAGAGCCACGACGTTTTGGGCCGTTTCATCCGCGTCCGAGTCGCGCGCTTTGGCGGCGACGGATTTCACGTGCTTGCCGTAAAACTCATCCATTCCCTTGAAATAGGGCGACAGACTGTCGATCAGCCGGTTCAGGATCATCTCAAACTTCTCAGCGGGCGGTTTGCCTTTCAGGTCCAGCGTGACATTTGCATCGGCAAACTCGCGCGCCTCGTCCATCAACCGCAGCGCTTCGTCGCGCAATTCGTCCCAATCCTCAACCGAGGCCGCAGATTTTGCGCGGCTTTTCAGCGCTTTCAGCAGGGTCTCGTTGCTTTCGAAACTGTCCCGTGCCGCCCCTTTGAGGTGTTTCTTTTCCGCCGAGATCAGATTGTCGAACCGGTCGCGGGCTTCTTTGTACCGCGCCTTGGCTTCTGCGGTCTTTTCGTTCTTGTCGCCCGACGTGTCCATATCGGAAAGTGCGTCCTTAAACGCCGTGCTACCATGCCCCTTTATGCCGGCAATCAGCGCCGAAGGCGCTTTCTTGCCCTTCAGCCCTTTGAACGCGTCTTCGGCCTGTTTTAGCAACCGGGTTTCACGGCCAATCTCGGCAATCAGTTTTTTCAGGGCCGGTTCACCGTTGAATTCGTAGGTTGTGTTGTCGCCAATTTCGATGGTTCCCCAGAGCTTGGCAAATTTTCCCTCAAAACTTCCGACGTAGTCTTTGCGGTCGGCGGCAGACTTAAGCCGTTTCAGCATCGCGGCGTCAATCTTCAGCCCCTCGGCCATGTTGTTGTCATTGCCGGTGTCCAGCTTGTCAGAAAAGGCCTTTAACGTGGCCTTGAATTGATTGACATAGGCTTTGGTCAGGTCCTTGCGCGCCGAATTGAATCTTTTTTCGAAATCCTTGTAGAGCGTGCGATAATATTCCGCGCTTTCCACCTGAGCTTCCAACTTCTTTTCCTGCGATTTCAGGGTTTTCAGACAATCAGGCAGGTTTTTGGGGTCTTTGACCTTTTCATTCGCCCCGTCGAACTGATCTTTATAAAACTGCTTGCCAGTAGCGGTGTATTTCAGAACGCCCTTATCCAGTTGGGTCTGCCACCTCTGGGCGCATTTTTCATATTCGATATAGTCGTCGACATTATCCTCCAGAACTTTCAGTTCGGCAGCCATCTCTTGTTCGAAGGTTTCCAACAGCTCCAGATCGGCGCGGCCCAGCTCTTCTGACCCCGCAATCAACTGCATAACCTCAAGATTTGCGGCCAGCGGACGCAGCACTTCTTGCGGCAGGCCAGTAAGGCCGCGCCGGATCAACGGGATCGAGCGGCGGGTCTGCAATTCACCGTGGCCAGTGGCATCAGCGCCTTCCTGTTTGATCTCATGATCTGAGATGGCCAAATATTTGGCCAGCTTTTTCTCATGAAATTCGGCGCATTCCTTGAAAAAGGCTGCCAGCAGTTTTTCACCGGCAGCGACTTCTTTTACCACCTTTTTCTGCCATGCCAGGATCTTGTCGACATCCTCCTCGAAATGGTCCTTGGCTTCGTCAAGCTTTGGCAGGTGCACATAGTTGGGCATGGTGTCGTTGAACTTGGCCAGCGCCTCATAGGGTTTATTCTTTTTGTCCTTGTATCTTGACGCGTATTTCTTGCGCATTTTACTTGCGGTGATACGCATATCCCTCATATGCCGAGTGGTATCGACCACCTCGCGCGCCAGACTATCCAGCCGGTTGGCATCGGCTTCGTCGGCCAGTTCCTCGGTCGATTTCCGGCTCGCGACCGCCTGTTCCAGATCCTGATCCTCATTCCCCAAAATCTCGCCTTTCGGGGCATCGGCGGCTTGGTTTTCGGACAGGGCCAATTTTTCGAGTGTCTCAAGGTACAATAAACCATTCAGAACCGCCTGAGCCTTGGAATAATCCCCATCGGCGCACAGTTTCTCGGCCACTTTCGCAGCCCGTTTCAGCACGCGCTGACCCCGACGGGCGAGCTTGTCGTGATCGCTGTCCTGATCGCCCTTTTCGGCCTTTTGGTCTTGCAGATCGGCCAGATCGCCCCGCACGGTCTTGAGTTTCAGGTCAATCGAGGCCTTGAGCGCCGCAACTTTCTTGTCGCGCAGTTTCTTGTCTTTTTGGTGGTCACGGAAATCAATCGGATGCCGCCATGCTCTCAGCAGCTTGACCTCCTGCGAGGACAGCTCGAACTTCTCTAGTTCCCGATCTGTAAAAGTGAACAGCTCGGGGTCGAACTCATCAAGATCGGCACCCTCTTCGGTCATACCATAAAGCTGAGCTGCCGCCTGACTGATTTTCTCTTCGATGGACGTCCCATCGGGCCGGTCGGGCACCACTACGGATTTCAGTTTTAGGGCTGCCATCAACTTGGCGGCAAAATCGCGCGCCCGTTCGGCTTTTTTCGGATCTACAGTGTCGTCCAGTTCCTGAACTTCTGCGCTTTCAGGCATTTGCTTTCCCCCCAACGGACCTTTTAACTGGTGCTCAAGGCCTGTTTCATCTGTTCGACCGCCCCACCCAGCGTTTCGGCCAAAGTCATCGATACGTTCAGATCATTTCCATCCATGATCTGAATGGCCTCGTTCGTGTTCAGGAACTGGCCCATTTCGTCAAAAATGCTCTGCGCTTCGGCCTTAGCGTTGGGCAGCTTGTCCTCATTCGCGGCGTCAAGACCCAGAAAGGCCGCATTCAACCGGGTATAAAGATTGTCGGAAAATCCGGTCAGGCCGTTATCGGCCAAAATCTGGCAATTGGGGTCTGGGAAACCCGCCAACTCTTTCCGCAAGGATTCGATCTGACCATTGGCCTGAGTGCAAGCCGCGTCCCAGATATCGCGCACGCGTTTGGCGGCTTCCCGACCAGTCGGACCGGGGTCAAGGCCTGCGGGGGTCGCATCAGCGCTGGCCAATTCCTGTTCGATCATCGCCAGCGCTTTCAGCGCAATCGGGTATTCCCCGGCCTCGGCCCGAGTGACCGCTTGCGCATATATCTTTTTGGGCTTTGCGAACTGTGCTGCGTCCCGTTTCAGGGCCGCCGCCAGAATCGGTGCAATCCGGGCGCGCTCCTGTTCGTATTTCTGCTTGCCTGCCAGAGCGTCAGTCTGCCGGGTTTCGGGTTCCGCAGTACTCCCCGCTTGAATCTGGCCGGACAGAGCTTTGAGAATTTTCAACGCCATCTCAAAATTGCGCGCATCCGCTTCGGCCACCGCCTTGACCCAGGCCGCGTTGGCTTTGCCGCCGTCGATCCGGCCTGCATCGATCGCTTTTTTCAGAACGGGCTCAAACTTGGCCGAGCCGATTTGCCATTTCTTTTCGTTCAGATCGATAGGTGCAGGCGCTTCCTCGGGTTGCTGGTCTGCAGCGGTCATCGACTGAATCACCCGTTTGGCGACCTTGATCGCCCCGGCATAGTCGGTCTCTTCATCGCCGATCCGCACCGCATAGGTCCAAGCGGCTCTAATCTTGGATACATCGCCAGTCGAGGTCTTGAGGAATTGCAGTATTTTGGGTTCAACGGTCGATTTCAGCTGTTCCCATTTCGCTTGAAGCGGGTCGGGAGCTTGGGTTTCCGCGGTATCGCCCTGGGCATCCGCATCTTCGCCATCCTGTTCGATCAGGTTTCCCTGAGCATCCAGGATACACACTTTCATAGGCAGCTTGGCCAAAGTCAGAAAGGCGCGGGTCTTTTTGGACAGCCCGCCCAATTCATCGGAAATAAGGGTCAAGTTTAGCGTATTGCCGTCAGCGTTACAGGTTCCAAAGGCGACCTTGGGAGTTTCTCCGGCCTTTTTCGCGTTTCGGCCCAACAGGTCTGGGGCCTTGATGCGGTCCAGCAGGAAAACGGTAGTGTCAGATTTCTTCCCCAAGCAAATAGCGAAATTGAGATCCCGTTTTCGGGCCGCAGCAATATGACCTTTGAGGTCTTTTACTACTGTCTTGTCCAATGCCATCTCTATGCCTCCCCCGAGCGCAAGAAAACGCGACGGTGCTGGCGGTAAACAAGATTTGCGACAGCACTTGGTAACGATCACACTTTTAACTTCGCACAAATTTGAAATCTTTGCGCGCAAAACTCAACGAATTTTTGGTTTCTTTTGTGTTTAGTCTATACCTTTGGAGTGTTTATCCGCCCCAACGCGTCCAAAACGGCAGCGCCGGTTTTAATTCCATCCAGAAATCTGACAATCTCCAAATTCTCATTTGGTGCGTGGTTAGCCTCGTCTGCGTTGGCATAAGGAATAACGAAGGCGTCCTTGCCTAATATTTTTGTAAAGACGTAATCTGGCAGGGATCCCCCTACCGTGGGATAGATCAGAGGCTCGACCCCGCGGGCCGCGACAATCGCGTCGCGCAGTGGTTTGGCATATGGGCTGTCCAAGGGTGTCTTCGACGGCAGCATCCCGTTGTGGCGCACCACCTGAACGTTCGGGGCATGTCTGGCGACATGAGCCTCGATCCGCTCGAAAACGTAATTTGGCGTCAGCGGCTCGACCAGACGCACGTCGCATTTGGCAAATGCCTCATTCGGTAGAACTGTCTTGCTGCCGGGTCCGCCATAGCCGCCATGCAGGCCATTGATGGTCAGCGTCGGGTGGAACATCAGCCGGTCCCAATAGGGGCGCTCGAGCGGACCGTCCATCTGATCCAGTGCCAGATCTTCCATCACCGCCTTTTCGTCGTCAGGCAGGCGAGCCACGGCGTCGCGTTCCAGATTGGTTGGCGGCATCACCGGTTCGGTCAGACCCTCAACCGTGATGTTGCCGTCGGCGTCTTTCATCGTGGCCAACAAGTGAACCAGCGTCCAGATCGGGTTGGGCACCACGCCGCCGTAATTGCCGGAATGCACATCTCGGGCCGCCCCTTTGGCCACCAGATCGAACGAGGCCACGCCACGCACGCCAAAGTTAATCACGGGCGCGCCGCTTTCATGCAGGGGCCCGTCCGAGGTGACAACCAGATCGGCCTGTAGCCGATCCGCGTTCTGTTGCACGAACTCGGCGATTTGGGGTGAACCAATCTCTTCTTCACCCTCCAGCAGGAAGATGATGTTGCAGGGCAGGGTGCCATTCACGGCCAGATGCGTCTCAATCGCCAGAAGCTGCGCGAAGTGCTGCCCCTTGTTGTCGCCAATCCCGCGGGCCCAGATGCGGCCATCCCGCAGCGTTGGCTCGAAGGGCGGGCTGACCCACTGGTCCAGGGGGTCAGGGGGTTGCACGTCATAATGACCGTACAGCAGCACGGTGGGCTTTTCGGGATCAACGGTGGCGTGGCCTAGCACGAAGGGATGTCCCGGTGTTTCGACCAAACCAGCATCGAACCCAAGATCGGAGAGAAACCCGACCAGCATGGTCGCGACCTCGCGTATGCCAATGTCATGGGCCGAGATCGACGGGTGGCGCACATAATCCATCACCCGCGCGATGAAACTGTCGGCCTGCGTGTCGATATGGTCGAAAAGGGCTTGGGTCATTCTGTGTCTTTCATAAGCAATAGAGCGCCCGATGGGTGGACCGTCGCGGCCCATCCGGGTGCGATCAAGGCGGTGGTGTCCAACTGGGTCAGGATTGCCGGTCCGGTGATTGTGGCCTCGGCTCCAAGCGCTGCGCGGTCATAGATAGGCGTCTCGGCCAGCCCGGTTGGCCAATAGACCTGTTGCATCTGCAAGGGTGCGGGCTGGTCAGTCTTGTCCAACGTCGGAGTTTGCACCGGAGCGGTCTTGCCGACGGCCTCGATCCGCAATGTGACCAGCTCAATCGGAGCATCCAAAACGAAGCCGTACAGAGACCTGTGCGCCTCGCGGAACCGGGTTTCCGTATCGTTAGGTGTTTCGGCCCAATCGATCGCGATTTCCCCACCCTGTCCGTGAAAGCGCAATAAGGCGCGGGCCTTAAGCGCCCTCTGCTCGGGTGCAATGCCTTCGTGATCCATCCAATCAGAGGCATCTTGCGTCAATTCCGCCACGATGCTGTCTCCCAAATCCTGATCGACCGGGCCAGGCTTGGGCAACGCCCGGGTGAATTCGGCCTTCATGTCGGCGGCCAACAACCCTGCGGCACAAAGTAGCCCAGGCGCGGCGGGGATCATTACTTGGTTGATCCCCAGTAAATCGGCCAAAGCACAACCATGCAGCGGGCCAGCCCCGCCAAAGGGAACAAGGGTGAAGTCGCGCGGGTCATGGCCGCGCTCGACGGAAACGGTGCGAACCGCGCCCACCATGTTGTTGTTCATGATGGCCAGAATGCCCTGCGCCGCCTCTTCGGGTGTCAGGCCAAGCGGGCGGGCGACATTGTCGGTGACGACGCCTTTGGCGGCCGTAACATCCAAAGACATCGCGCCACCCAGCAGGGCATGGGGCAGGGTGCCCAAAGTGACATGCGCGTCGGTGACGGTGGCTTCGGCCCCGCCATGCCCATAGGCCGCCGGTCCGGGCCGCGCCCCGGCCGAGTTTGGCCCGACCGACAGGGTGTTATGGGTCACCGCAGCGATAGACCCGCCCCCGGCGCCGATTGTCACCATATCCACCATCGGCAGGGATAAAGGCCATTCACCCACTTTGCCCTGTTGGGTCAGGTTGATCTGCCCGTCGCGGATCAGGCAGATATCGGCAGATGTGCCGCCGATATCCACAGTGATGATATCCTTGATCCCGCAGGCCGCCGCCGCATCGACCGCGCCCACCACGCCTGCGGCAGGGCCAGACAGTGCGGTTAAAGCAGGCGCCGTGCGGATCGCTTCGGTCCCCGCGACACCGCCATTGGATTGCATCAGCAACAGAGGCGAGCTCGCCTGCGCTTCGGCCAGCCGGTTTTCCAGACGTGAGATATAGGTTGATACCCCCGGCATCACATTTGCGTTTAAGACGGTGGCCAGAGAGCGTTCGAATTCGCGCACCACAGGCAGAACATCCGTAGAGCAGGTGATGGCGACATCTGGCAGCGCTGCGCGCAACAGCTGGGCCACGCGTTTTTCATGAGTGGGGTTGGCATAGGCGTGCAAAAGGCAGATGGCGATGGCCTCGACCTGCTGGACGCGCAGGCTGTCCACCAGCGCGGTCACGCTACTTTCGTCCAGTTTTTCGACCACATGACCGCCGGTGCCGATCCGTTCATCGACCTCATGAATGCGGTCTGCCGGAACGGGCCTTGCGGGTTTAACCCAAGTGAACAGATTGGCGTGGCGCGGGATGTCTTGTCGCCCGATCTCAAGCACGTGGCGGAATCCGCGGGTCGTCACAAGGGCAGTGCGCGCGCCTTTGCCTTCGAGGATCATGTTCGTGGCAACCGTCGTACCGTGCAGAACGCGCGACAGGTCGGCGGCGCTAAGCCCCGCATCCTCCAACACCATGTTCACGCCGGTCATAAACGCCTGCGACGGGTCGCTGGGCACCGAGGCGGTCTTGGCCCGCCACACCGCGCCAGAGCTGCGGTCAAGCAACGAGATATCCGTGAAAGTCCCGCCTATATCAACGGCCACGGCAAAGGACGGGTCAAAGAACATATCAGACGAGGGCATCGACATACTCCTGTCGGTAAAAGCGGCGGGTTTCGGGCCTGTTGGCGCGCAGGGTCTGCGTGGCTTGCACGTCCAGCGTGTCGCTCGCGACAACCACACCATATTCGGACCGGGCGGCATCAACGGTGACAAAGCCGCTTAGAACATCCTGCAACACGGTCTCTGCGGGCCGGTCATAGGGATGGCCGTAGCCACCACCGCCCCCGGTCTCGATCCGCAGGATGTCGCCGCGTTTGAGCATGTTACCATCCGACAGCGGATCAAGGCGCACCTCTTGCGGCGTGCCCGGGTTCACGATGGCGATGCCATGGCGACCAGATTTGCCGCCGTGAATGCCCCATGGCGGGTTCTGAACGCTGTCGATACGGATGGCGACCATGGTTTCTTCGGCCAGAATTTCATATTCGCGGACGATCCCGCACCCGCCGCGATACCGACCCGCTCCGCCGGAATCCGTAACGATGCCATAGCTGCGCATGGTCACGGGATAGCCCGCTTCCAGAAACTCGACCGGATAGTTTTCCTGCGCCACGAAATAGACCGCATCTATTCCGTCCGCCGTGGACCGTGCGCCATAGCCAACGCCGATCCCATCCGCCAACAAGTAGGGTTCCAGCGTCCCATCCTTGGTGCGGTACTTCCCGCGCATGATGTTGACCACATAGGCCGAGTTCGCCGCCGGGGCTTCACCACCGCCCGCGTTCAACAGCCCGCACATGGCCGAGATCATCCGCATCGCGGTCAGGCCGCGCAGACCCAGTGGGGCGGGGTATTCTGGTTGCAGAAAGCTGCCCTTGCGAAATAGGACCTCGTCCAGCGCATTGGGCCCCCCTGCATTGCAGACCTGACTGGGATCACCCCCCAGATAAAACAGACCCAGTGCCATACCGGGCACGCCGTTGTTCATCAGGTAGTTGATCGGGCCGGGGGCCTGATCGTCACTGTCGCGGGCGTCGAAAGTGAAATGATCCGCACCATCTGCGCCCTTTGCGCGAGTTAGCGAGAAGCGCATGTGGAATGGACCGTTGCCGTGCCCATCTGTGTCAATCGCGTCGGTGAAGGAATAGGTGCCGTAGTCGAAAGTCTCGGCCATCTTGTCCCGCACCAGATTTCGCGTGCGTTCCAGCAACTGCGCCAACGCGTCTTCGGTCACGTCCGGCCCGAACCGGTCGAGGATTTCACCCACTCGGCGCACGCCAAGTTCGACACTGGCCATCAGCGCGCGCATGTCGCCTTCGCTCTGCTCTGGATAGCGGGAATTGCGGTGGAAGATATCCAGCACAGCCTGATTGACGCGGCCCGCCTCGACCATCTTGGTCACGGGGATCATGACGCCTTCCTGAAAGATGTCGGTGGCATCAGGGCTGATCGAGCCGGGACGCAAGCCGCCGATATCGGCGAAATGCGCCCAGCTCATGACAAAAGCGCAGACACGGCCCTCACGAAACACCGGGGCCAGCAGGACCTGATCGTTGGAATGGGAAATCGCGCCGTATGAGCCGTAGCAGTCATTGTACCAGTAGACGTCGCCGTCCTGCATCGTCTCAATCGGGAATTTTTCCAGCACGGGTCGGGTCATGTCGCCAAAGATCGGCACCATCGACCCCACGGCCATCGTGCCATTGCCGTCAAACAGCGCCGTATAGAAATCCTTCTTTTCGCGGATAAAGGCGGAAATGGCCGTGCGCTCGATCAGCGCCTCCATTTCGGATTGCGCGGCGGCAATGGCTCCACGGATGATTTCGAGCGAGACCGGATCGCACAGCGCCGCTGTTTTAAGCGTTGAGGGCTTGTTCATGGTCATCTCCCATCTGGTAAGCTGAGAAAATGCACGGTGACGCAGACCGTGCGCGTATATGTGGCTGCCCAAGTCATTCTTCGGCGAAGTGACACGCGACGCGGCGCGTTCCTATGGGGCGGGGTATTGGGACTTCGTCGGCGCATCGGGTTTGCGCGCGGGGGCAGCGGTCGCGGAACACGCAGCCCGAAGGCGGATTTCGCGGGTCCGGGGCACCGCTGCCTATGGGCAGGGGATCATGGCTTTGGTCCACATGGGGCGTAGGCACCGCCGCGACCAGCGCCTGACTGTAAGGGTGCAGTGGGGCATGCACGATGTCCTCGGTCGGGCCGTCTTCCATGATCCGGCCCAGATACATGACGATGGTGCGGTCACAGACATAGCGCACCAGCGCCAGATCGTGGCTGATATAGATCGCCGTCAGCCCCAGCCGGTCGCGCACATCGCGAAAGACGTTCAGCACGCCTGCCCGCACCGATACGTCCAGCATCGAGACAGGTTCATCCGCGACCACGAATTCCGGCTGAAGGATCAGCGCGCGGGCCATGACGACGCGCTGCAACTGCCCGCCGGAGAGTTGATGGGGATACCGCTCCAGAAATTGTTTCGGATCGCCCAGCCCGACCAACTCCAGTGCGTCGATGACGCGGGTATGCCATTCGTCACGCGGAATGCGGGCGTTGGCCAGCGGTTCTTCCAGCGTCTTTCGGATGGAATAGCGCGGGTTCACCGCATCGAACGGGTTCTGGAAAATCATCTGCGACCGGCTGCGGAAGGCGCGCAGCTCATCGCCCGACAGATCCTTGATCTCTTGCCCGTCAAACCGGGCCGAGCCACCCGTCACCTCCTCCAGCCGCACAAGGATGCGACCCATCGAGGTTTTTCCGCAGCCGGATTCGCCCAGCAGACCGACGCTTTCGCCCTTGTTCAGGGTCAGCGTCACGCCATCCACTGCCTTCACGGTTGAGGGCAGCCCCATCATCGCTGAGATCGCGTTGCCGATCTTGTAGTGCAACTGCACGTTTTCCATCTGGATCATCGGGTGGGTCATGCGGCGGTCCCCCATGTCGCAGGGTCCAGCGCCACTTCGCGCAAGGTGGCGGCCTCATCGGCGCGGTGGCAGGCGACGTGGTGGTCTGCGGCGGCTTCGGTCAGCGGTGGCTCTGTGCTGCGACACAGTTCGGTGGCGAAGGGGCAGCGCGGGGCAAAGCGGCAGCCTTTGGGCGGATCAATCAGGTCCGGCGGGCTGCCCGCGATAGGGGTCAGAACACCGGTTCCGGCGGATTGCAGATCGGGAAACGCGTTTTTCAGCCCCATCGTGTAGGGGTGCAGCGGTTCATTCAGCAGGGTCGCGGTGTCGCAGTTTTCAACGACCTTGCCCGCGTACATCACCACCGTGCGGTCGCAGATATAGGCCACGACCGAGATATCATGCGTCACCATGATGACAGACAAGCCAAGGTCGCGTTGCAGGCTGCGCAACTGGTCCAGAATCTGGCGCTGAATGATGACGTCTAACGCTGTAACCGGCTCATCCGCCACGACCAGTTTCGGGTTCAGCGCCAGCGCCAGCGCAATCGCCGCGCGTTGCCGCATGCCGCCCGAGAATTGATGCGGGAAATCGCGGAGGCGACCCGGATCAATCCCCACCATCTCAAACAATTCGACGGCACGCGCGCGGGCTTGTTGCTTGCTCATTCCGCCTCGGTCGCGCAGCACCTCCAAGATTTGATATTCTACGCGATAGACGGGATCGAGCGAGTTCATCGCCGATTGCGGAATGAACGAAATATCGCGCCAGCGCAGGTTGTTCATTTCACGCTCGGACATCGCGGCAAGGTCTTGTCCGGCGAACTGCATCGCGCCGGCGGCAATACGCGCATTGTCGGCAATCACTCGGGTCAAGGCTCGGGCCATGGTGGTCTTGCCGCAACCTGATTCCCCCACCAAACCGACGATGGCGCCTTGCGGGACGTCGAAAGACGCCTCACTGACCGCGACCACATCCAGTGCGCCCACCTGATAGGCAATCGACAGGTCTTGGATGGAAAGAAGCGTGTCTGCCATTGTCAGCGCCCCAGCTTCGGAAACAGCAGGTTTTCATACCCACGCGAGATGAAGAAACCGGCACTGACCACAAGGATGATGGCCAGTCCCGGCGGGATGAACCAGTAATAAGCTTGCCGCGCCAACGCCTGACTCGCAAAGGCGTCCTGCAGCATGAAACCCCAGCTAATCGCATCCGGATCGCCGAAACCTAGGAAGCTGATTGATGCCTCGGTCAGGATGGCCCAGCCAATGGCAATCGAGCCATACAAAAAGCTCAGCGGCAGGATATTCGGGGTGATGTGGCGCAGGATGATCTTCAGATCGGAAGACCCGACAACACGCGCCGCCTCTACATATCCGCGCGAGCGCAGGGATAGGACCTGCGATCGGATCACCCGGCCCGTGTCGCGCCATAGCACCAGCGCCATGGCGATGACCGTGTTCCATATCGACGGCTCGGAAAAGGCCGAGATCACGATGACGAAGGGCAGGAACGGGATGCCGAAGGCCACATCGGCCAGTCGCATTAGAAAGGCGTCGACACGGCCTCCGAAATACCCTGCCAGCAATCCCACGACCGAGCCGATGAACGCTACCATGAACGCCGCCGTGAACCCCACCAACAAGGCTGATCTGGCCCCCCAGACGATCTGGGAAAAGATATCGCGGCCAAGGGATGTGGTGCCTAGAATATGCCCCTCTTCCCCCGGCAACAGGTCCGAGGCGAGGTCGTAGTCCTCGGTATAAAGGATCTCGGTCGGGTCGTAAGGTGCAATCAGAGGCGCAGCGATGGCCGTGAAAATGAACAGCGCATAGATGATCAGACCTGCCGACGCGAACGGGTCGCCAACGGGCAGCTTGATCGCCTCGAATATGCGCGCGATGCCCGAGGAGGGTGCCTTGACGCTGGTATCAGGCATGGGAAATCCTCGGGTCCAGGAAGGTATAGAGCAGATCGGCAATCAGGTTCATCGTGATGACCACGATGGCGATCATCAAAAACGCACCTTGCGCCAGCGGATAATCCGAGGCGGCGACCGCGTTCACCAGCTCTCGCCCCAGACCGGGCCAGGAAAACACGCTCTCGACCACCACGTTGCCCTGAAGCTGATAGCCCACTGCGATGGCGAACGAGGTCATCACTGGCAGCAAAGCGTTTCGCGCGCCGTGCCGGATCACCACAGCCGAGGGCGACAGCCCCTTGATCTTGGCCATAGTGACGAAATCCTCTTTCATCACGTCCAGCATGTTCGACCGCATCAGCAGCAACGGCAGACCTTGCGAGTAAATCGCCAGTGTCATCATCGGCAGGAACAGATGCGAAAGGAAATTGGCCGAGGTATAAAGCTGCCACAGGCTGTCATAACTGGTGCCGGCTGACCGCGTGCCGCCAGCGGGGAACCAGCCCAGCGAGAAGGAAAAAATCGCCAGTAGCACCATGCCCAGCCAGAACTCAGGCATAGCACGGGTGGCCAGAATGGCGGGTAAGGCAGCAGCCTCGAACCGTGAATTGCGCTTCCAAGCCAGCCATGCCCCAGCGAGGATTCCGAATGTGTAAGCCACGATCAGGGATGAGAATGTCAGGATCAGCGTATTGGGCAGCAACAGCATGATCCGTTCGGCCACAGGTGTGCGATAGCGGAAGGAATAGCCAAGCTCACCCTGCAACAGATTGCCCAGATAGGTAAAATACTGTTGCCACAAGGGTTTATCGAGGCCAAATTGCCGGATCAGTGCCTCTTGCTGTTCGGCTGTGAAGGTCGGGTCAATATAGGCGGCCAGCGGGTTGCCGGGCATCAGACGGAACATCAGGAACAGGATCGTCACGACCGCCCAGAGGACGAGCATCAATTGCAGCGTACGTATTAGGAAAGGCTTGAGAGTGCTCATCTCTGTCCTGAAAGCGCCCCGAAGGGTTTGGTTGTAGTGGGAAGAATGGCGCGGCGGTTGCCCGCCGCGCCAGCCCGACGGAGATCAGTCCGCGAGTGTTTCCTTAACTCCGTCGGGATAGGTCAGCCGATCCCCAACGCCGCCATAGCCGGCCTCTTGCAGGATTGACTTGGCTACGTCGCTACCGGCTTCGAACCCGGTCACGACATCTTCGGCGTGCCAATATTCCAACGCCGGGGAGACGACAGAGTTGGATGGGACGGCGAATTTCTTGAAGGCCGCGTTTACGATCAAGCGACGATCGACCGCAGCCGACAACGCACGACGGAAGGCCGGGTCATTGAACGGCGGACGGCGCAGGTTGAAGGCCACGTAGCGGAAGCCGATGTCGACCGTCGAGACGACCTCGAGGTCGCCATCCTGCTCGGCGGCATCCAGCAGCACTTGCGGATCGCCCTGGAAATCAGTGAGGAAGTTCAGCTCACCCGACCGCAACATCCCCAACGCGGCTTCGGCGTTCGGAACCAGACGCAGGATGAAACGCTCGGCCTTGGGGGCGTTGAAGTGATCGGCATTGGCCTCAAGCACGATTTCCTCATTCGGCAGCCAGCGCACAAACTTGTACGCGCCCGAGCCAATAGGGATATCCTCCTGATAGCTTTCCGCATTCTCTTCCTTCGTAGACAGATCGGCCAGAATGGGTTCCCACACATGTTTCGGGATGATGTTGATCTTGGCCAGGCTGGACGTCAGGAACGAGGCTGAAGGCGTATTCAGCGTGAACACGATGGTGTTGTCGCCCTCGACATCGACACTGGCGACATTGCTGCCAAAGGGCGCATACATCGGCGCCTCGCCGCCGGTGGTCGCTGCGTAGGAAAAGACCACATCGTCAACCGTGACGGGATTGCCGTCGTGGAAGGTCAGTCCATCGCGCAAAGTGACGGCAATGGTGGTATCATCACGCCAATCATAGCTTTCCGCTGCCCAGGGCTGCGGCAGGCCATCGGGACCCACACGGAAAAGACGGTCATAGATCAGTTCCGTCAGCCAATTATCGGTCACGCCCGAGATATAAAGCGGGTTCACCGCAATTACGTTGTCCGAGCTGTTGACGATGATATCCTTCTGATTGCCCGTAGGCGTCAGACCCAGCCACGTCCAATAGCTGCGAATACCGATGCCGGACTGATCCACCACCGAGGCAGGGTCAAACACGGTCTTGTCAAAGGCAAAGGCTTGCTGTGGATGCACCAGCATCATATTTGGCTGATCGGCGTCCAGAATTTCCTGCGCTTTCAGCACCAGTTTCTGCCGCGCCTCTGGGTCGACCGTCACGCGCTGTTCTTCGACCAGTGCATCATATTCGGGGTTCTTGTAGCCGATGAAGTTATACCCGTTCTCGGCAGTTGAAGAATGGAACAGGTTATAGATGATTTCATCGGGGTCGGACCGCTCGGGCCGTCCGGTCATTTGCCAGGCCGTCACATCCCAGTCATCGCGGTTATACCAGACCGCATCGGCCATTTGCGACCAGGGCATGACATTCACATTCACGTCCAGCCCCAGCTTGCGCCATTCCTGGGCAATCAGCTGGATGGCCTGAAATTCGGCCGGTTGCGCGGCTTGTGGCCGTGTTAAAAGCTCAATCGTGCGGATCTGGTCCTGTGCGCTGGCACTTGCGGCCCAGAGCGATGCTCCGACGGCAAGTCCGGCAGCAGCCGTAACAAGAGTCTTCAATGTCGTTCTCCCGTTGGTTCGCCCACGATGCGCGCGGGCTGTTTCCATCATGGCGGTCGTTGTGGTGCCGCCTTATGCGCAATATCCGCTTCACGATTACCACCGTCCTGCGAGGCGATATTATTGTTTTACTGAATGAAACGAGTTTGCTAACGTTCATTCAGTAAAACACAGATTCGTTTAAAAGCAAGAGTGTCAGGGCTGCGCGTGTCACAAGATTCTTCCGACGCTGGAAAAGACCGAAAGTCGTATCGCATCGACGCGGTAGCCCGTGCCTTGCGCGTGATGGAGGCTTTGGCCGAAACCCCCGGCATCGGCGCGACGGCTCTGTCTGAACAGTTGGGGCTGACCAAGTCGATCGTCTTTCGCTTGCTGCAAACACTGGAAGAAGACGGCTATGTCCAGCGCGACCAGGAACGTGCAATCTATTCGCTGGGATACCGTATCGCGCTGCTTGGCGAACGGGTCGGGCGCGAGGGCGCCTTGCTGCAAGTGGCGCGCCCTGTGATGGACGCGCTACGGGATGATACGGGTGAGAATGTCAATCTAGTGATACGGGAAGCCACCGCGTCTGTGGCGATCGCAACGCGTGAGGGATTGTACAGTATAAGGCTTTTTGCGCAGCCGGGGCGGCGCGGGCCTTTGCATGCGGGCGGAGCATCGATGCTGCTGCTGGCCTATGCAGAACCTAGTATCCGCGACAGTGTTCTCTCCTCTGAGTTGGAGCAATTCAGCCCGCACACCATCACCGATCCCGACCGTCTGCGCGAGGTTTTGCTGCTGATCCGGACCAACGGATACAATGTCGCGATCAACGATCTGGATGACGGGGCCTTTTCTATCGCCGCGCCGATTCAAAACAGCGCGGGCGAAATCATCGCGGGTATCTCAGTCGCCGGGGCCTCGGTCCGGTTGGATGAAGTGCGTCGGGCGAGCTACATCAAAAAAGCTATTGCTGCTGCCAATGAGATCTCAGAAAAGCTGACATTGGGCTGAGAAAAACCTTCGCTTTTGCGTCGAGTGCTTTCCATTTTTTGCAATTTCCGAGCTAGGGCAGCGGGCCTTGCGCGGAATCACTTTGTCTGCATATGTTTTATTTGATGCTACCTCGTTTCACTCAATAAAACACTGGAGAAGCCTATGACCCCTCAGGAAACCGCCTTGCTGGACCAGGTTACGATTGATGAGCCTTGGGCGCTTGTAGAAAGCTTCTCGACCTTCAAGCGCGAGCATCCCGATGACGTCAATCGCGGCATGGATGAGGTGGTGGAACGTCTGACCAAACACGGCGTAGAAGTGAAGGTACATGAACCCGAGTTGTTCCTGAGTCTACCCGGTCAGGCCCGCATCGAAGCGGGCGGCGTGATTCACCGGGCCAAACCGCCTGCGTTCAGCGCTAATGCGCCTAATGGGTTCAGCGGACCTCTGGTCTATATCCGTGGCACGACCAATATGGATGAAGAGGACGCCTTTGAAAGCCAGCTTGAAGCGAGGCCCGAAATGGAAGCCCGCGTTCGGGGCAAGATCGTTCTGACCGAAGGGTTTGCTAGCCCGGCGATCATCTCGCTGATGGAAGGGTGCGGCGCAGTTGGGGTGATTGCGATCAATCCCGGCGTCGATATCCATTGGGGCATCTGCACGACGATCTGGGGCATCCCAAGTGTCAGTGACCTGCACCGTAAGCCAAACATTCCGGCGGCGGCGGTGAATATGGAAAGTGGAAAGGCCTTGATCGAGCTGGCGAAATCCGGGGGTGAGGCCACGATCTTTACCGAGATGGAGGAAGGCTGGTTCCGCTCGAAACTGCCCGAAATCACCATTCCCGGCACTGAAGAGCCTGAGAAATATGTACTGCTGCACGGTCATCTGGACAGTTGGGATGTGGGCGTCGGCGACAATGCCACCGGCGACGCCACGATGCTAGAGGTCGCACGCGTGCTGTGGGCCAATCGGGACAAGTTGCGGCGCACGATCAAGATCTGCTGGTGGCCCGGGCATTCGACCGGGCGGTACGCCGGATCGACCTGGTATTCGGACACGTTCGCGCTGGATCTGGATGAAAACTGCGTGGCGCAGGTGAATTGTGACAGCCCAGGCTGCCGGTGGGCGACCGAGTTCATCCATGTCTCGGTCATGTCCGAAGCGCATGATTTTCTGGCGGGGGTCATTCAGGATGTGGCCGGAAAAACGCTGCAATCCGAACGGCCGCATCGGGCTGGGGACTATTCCTTCAACGATATCGGGATTTCAAGTTATCTTATGCTATCCTCGGCCATGACCGACGCGCATCGGGAAGAGCTGGGGTACTACGCCGTCGGTGGGTGCGGTATGAACATCGCCTGGCATACCGAAAATGATACGCTTGAGATCGCCAACAAGGATATCCTGTTGCGCGACATCAAGGTCTATCTGCTGGCCGTCTTCCGCAACGCAAATGCGGGTCTTCTTCCGATGGACTGGCGTGCGACAGCGCGGGAGTTTCAGGCGACGATCGCGGATTATCAGCAGCAGGCCGGGGACGGGTTCGACCTGTCAGATGCCGCCTCTGCCGCAGACGATTTGCTGGCGGAATTGGAAACCTTCTACGACCGCGCCGCCAAGGGAGATATCCCTCAGGCGAAGGCTAACGCGGCTATTCAGGACCTTGCCCGCATATTGGTTCCGCTGAATTTCAACCGCTCGGACCGGTTCCGGCATGATCCGGCCCTGACCATTCCACCCCTTCCCGGATTGGAAGAAGCAACAAAGATAGCGTCCCGATCCAAAGACCTTTGGGGGTTTTCACGAACAGAACTGGTACGGGGTCAGAACCACGTAATCGCAGGGCTGAGACGCGCGCGCGCGCGCTGCGTCATCTAGCCCGGGGGTTACAGGCGCAGAAATTGAGACCAACTCCTGAGGTCGGGTAGCAAAACCCGGCCATTCATTCACACAGAAGTTTCATTTCTGATGCGTGCAACAAACTCCATGAAGGCGCGGATCACACGGACATCTGCCCGCTGCGTCAGATGAATCATGCTTTCTCCCATTTGCAGATCAACTCCTTCTAGCGGGATCTGCCGGATGCGATCATCCCGGCCAAATTCGGCCTGGGAAACGAACCCGATACCTGCCCCCGAGGCGACCAATTCGCGCACGGCTTCGCGCCCTTCAGCGACAATGGCAGGCTTCAATGTGAATCCGGCGCGCCGGGCTTCATCCTCCAGTTTCTGACGGGTTTTGGACCCTTTTTCGCGAAAGACCAAAGGATGGTTCTGCAATTCGGACATCGACAGAGACAGCAGATCATCCGAGACACGTTCGCGTGCGGCAAATCCGACGATCCGGGCTGAACCAAGGTCCAGCAAGGTCATGTCTTTTCCGGGGGAGGGGCTGCCAACAATGCCGATTTCCGCATTATAGGCTCGCAGTTCGTCTAAAACGTCGTTCGCATTCCCACTGCGGACGGTGATCGTGATGTTGGGGTACGCGGCCCGAAACTGCCCCAGATAGTCAGTCAGGTGATGCGCGGAGTCGGCGATTATGCGCAACTCTCCATCAATGGCTGCGCGAGATTCCGACAGGAAATCTTCGATCTGCGCCTCGGTCTCAAAATATTGCTTTGTGAACCGGAACAGACGCTCTCCGGCGGTGGTCAAGACCACCTGCTTGCGTTCACGCTGAAACAAAAGCAGGTCATGGTCCTGTTCCAACCGTCGGACCTGTTCCGAGACAGCAGGCTGAGTTAGAAACAGCGCTTCTGCCGCGCGAGAAAACCCGCCGTGCAAGGCCACATGATGAAAGGCACGAAGTTGACTGTAACGCATGAGGAACTACTGAAGCTCGATATATAGGCCAGATTTATTGATAGATTGATAATAGCAATTTTACATATGGCAAACCTCGTTGCAAATCAGTCGTGAAAACCTGGTGCAGGATCTTGATATGACCGGACACGACACAGCGATCCCGAAGCCGCAAATGGGCGAACCCTATCTTCTGACACCCGGCCCGCTGACCACTTCTTACGCGGTGAAACAGGCGATGTTGCGGGATTGGGGAAGCTGGGATGAAGATTTCCGTGCCATGACGCGTGAAATGCGTCGTCGGTTGCTGGCGCTGCTGGGCGAAGGTGCGGATGCGTTTGACTGCGTTCCCATGCAAGGCAGCGGCACATTCGCGGTTGAGGCGATGCTGGCCTCGTTCATTCCGAAAGAAGGCAAAGCGCTGGTGCTGGCGAATGGGGCTTATGGGCTGCGTTCGGCGCAGACGCTCGCCTATCTGGGGCGCGAACATGTGGTGTTGGACAAGGGCGACTACCTGCCGCCGCGTGGCGCGGAAGTGGCCGAGATTCTGGCGCATGACCCTTCGATAACCCACGTGATTGCCATCCACTGCGAAACAAGTTCCGGCATTTTGAATCCGGTCGAAGAAATCTCCGAAGCTGTCTACGCAGCGGGGCGCAAGTTGTTGATCGACTCGATGTCTGCTTTTGGCGCAATTGAGCTGAAGCCCTCGGACATCAGGTATGAAGCTGTCGTGTCATCGGCCAATAAATGCATCGAAGGCGTGCCGGGTTTTGGCTTTGTCATCGCCCGCAAGGACGAGCTTGAGGCGGCGAAAGGCAACAGCCACTCACTATCGCTGGATGTACATGCGCAATGGGCGCATATGGAAAAGACCGGCCAGTGGCGATTTACCCCGCCCACCCATGTGGTTTCTGCTTTTTTGGAAGCGCTGAAAGCCCATGAAGCCGAAGGTGGTGTTGCCGCGCGCGGCGCTCGCTATAGCCGCAACCGCGATGCGATGGTTGAGGGTATGCGCGCATTGGGGTTTGAGACGCTGTTGCAGAACCGTTGGTTGAGCCCGATCATCGTGACTTTCTTTTGCCCTGCGGACGAGAAGTTCGTTTTTGACCGCTTCTATGAGTTGATGAAGGGCAAGGGCTTTATCATCTATCCTGGCAAGCTGACTGTAGTGGACAGTTTCCGCGTCGGCTGCATCGGACAGATGGATGAACATGTGATGCGGCAGGTTGTGGCCGCCGCCAAAGACAGTCTGACCCAAATGGGGTCGCCAGCGCGACACCTCCGGCGCAGGCTCTGAAAGAACGCGCCAAACTGGCCGCATAAGAGACAAGGACACGCCTATGACCATTCAAACTCCCGTGACCGCGAATGAGCGCGTCTACCCGTCCCCCAAAGTCCCCGCCATCGCCATCTGCCTGGACGGGTGCGAGCCGGAATATCTGGAAGTGGCCATTGCCAAGGGCCTGATGCCGACACTTAAACGTATTCGCGAGACTGGCACCGACCGACTGGCCCATTCGGTGATCCCCAGCTTTACCAACCCCAACAACCTGTCCATTGCCACCGGTCGTCCGCCGATTGTCCATGGTATCTGCGGCAACTACCTGATCGACCCTGACAGCGGCGAAGAGGTGATGATGAACGACGTGCGCTTTCTGCGCGCGCCGACCATCTTTTCGCATTTCTATGATGCGGGCTATCGTGTTGCCATGGTCACGGCCAAGGACAAGCTGCGCGCGCTGCTGGGCGCGGGCCTGAAATTCGACGAAGACCGCGCGGTGGCTTTTTCTTCAGAACGTTCGGGCGAGACTACCAAGGCCGAGCATGGCATCGACAATGCCAGTGCATGGCTGGGCATGCCGGTGCCCGAGGTATACTCGGCGGATCTGTCCGAATTCGTCTTTGCCGCAGGCGTCAAGCTGCTGAAAGAGTTCAAGCCCGACATCATGTATCTGTCGACCACGGACTACATCCAGCACAAGTTCGCCCCCGAACAGCAGGGCGCACTGGATTTCTTCGCCATGTTCGACAAATACCTAGCGCAGCTGGATGAGATGGGCGCGGCCATTGTCGTCACCGCGGACCACGGCATGAAGCCCAAGCACAACGCTGCGGGTGAGCCCAATGTGATCTACGCGCAGGATCTGATGGATGAATGGCTGGGCGAAGGTCAGGCCCGCGTGATCCTGCCGATTACTGACCCCTATGTGGTCCATCACGGCGCGCTTGGCGCCTTTGCTACCGCTTATCTGCCCGAGGGCGCGGATCGCGCGGAGATCATGGCCAAGCTGGACGCAAGGGACGAGTTGATCCTGGTGGTGGATAAGGAAGAGGCAATCAAACGCTTTGAGCTGCCTGCCGACCGGATTGGGGATATCGTGATGATCTCAGGCGAGAATATGACGATTGGAACTTCGGCCGACCGTCACGATCTGGCCGCGCTGAAAGAGCCGCTGCGCAGCCATGGCGGCTTGACCGAGCAAGAGGTACCCTTCATCGTCAACCGGGTCGTTGATCTGGGCAACGCGCCCGATCTGCGCAACTTTGATGCGTTTTTCTACGCCACTACAGCGGCGGCACAATAAGTTATGAAAGATCAGCCCATGACCGAGATCAGAAATGAAGGGATGCGTATCGGCGGCGAGATAGTCTTTACCGACGAGACGGTGCCAGTTCTGTACCCTTACACCAACGAGGTGGTTGGGCACGTCCCCGCAGGTAAGGCCGAACATGCCCGCAAGGCGTTCGAGATTGCTGCTGCCTTTAAACCGAAACTCACCCGCTATGAGCGGAGCCAAATCCTGCAGCGTGCCGGAGAGCTGATCGGTGAGCGCCGCGAATACCTGGCCAAGTGGTTGGTGCTGGAGCTTGGCATCTGCCACCAGCACGCGATTTATGAGACCAAGCGCGCGCAGGACGTTTATCAATTCGCCGCCGCCGAGGCACTGAAGGATGACGGTGAGATTTTTTCCTGTGACCTGACCCACAACGGCAAGGACCGCAAGATCTTTACAACGCGCGAGCCGGTGAATGTGATTAGCGCGATCACGCCCTTCAATCACCCGCTGAACATGGTCAGCCACAAGATTGCGCCCTCAATCGCCACCAACAATTGCATGGTGTGCAAGCCGACCGAATTGACGCCTCTAACGTGCCTGACGCTGGCTGATATCCTCTATGACGCCGGTCTGCCGCCCGAAATGTTCCAGGTGGTCACTGGCTGGCCGCAGGATATTGGTGATGAGATGATCACCAATGACCACATCGACATCATAACCTTCACGGGCGGCGTACCGGTGGGCAAGTTGATTGCGTCCAAAGCAGTATACAAACGACAGGCGCTGGAACTGGGAGGCAATGACCCGCTGATCGTTCTGAATGACCTCTCGGACGCCGATCTGGATAAGGCAGCAACTATCGCCGTGGCCGGAGCAACTGGGAATTCAGGCCAGCGCTGCACCGCGATTAAGCGCATTCTGGTGCAGGACAGCGTGGCGGATAAGTTCGTGCCGCTGGTGCTGGAGAAGGCAAAGAAGATCAAGTTTGGCGACCCGCAGGACCCGGATACCGAACTTGGTTGTGTCATCCATGACAAGGCTGCTGAACTGTTCGAGAATCGCGTCTATCAGGCCGAGAACGAGGGCGCAGAAATCCTCTATCACCCTGGTCGCCAAGGCGCGCTGCTGCCGCCCATCGTGGTAGACAAGGTGCCCCATAACAGCGAGCTGGTGATGGAGGAAACCTTCGGCCCGATCATTCCCATCGTCCGTGTGCCAGACAGCGACGAAGAGGTCATGGCCATTTCGAACTCGACCGATTTTGGCCTCAGCTCGGGCGTTTGCACCAACGACCTCAATCGCGCCATCGCTTTTATTAACGGGTTGAACGTCGGCACCTGCAACATCTGGGAACAACCCGGATACCGCATCGAAATGTCCCCCTTCGGAGGTATTAAGGACAGCGGCAACGGGGTCAAAGAAGGCGTTATCGAAGCGATGAAATTCTTCACCAACGTCAAAACCTATTCCTTGCCCTGGCCGGGGTAAATTGAAAGGCGTTCTTGTCTGCCGACGACAGAACCTTGGCGCCCGACTCTGGCCGATCGGGCGTCAGCTACGTTTGGGCGTGCTCAGCCGTGCGGATGTACCGCAATTTGAATTCCTGTTCGGCCTGATCATCGACATCGACTGTCTCAGGGTGCCTGAACGATCCTGAGAATGCTTTCGACGTTGAAATTCAGACGTTCTTCCAAAGCTTGCTCGTCCATCATGTTGCGCTGAAACAGAAATGATCCCGTAAAGCGGTTGGTCAGATAGTAATAGCCAATAGCCGCAATCGTAATGTTGAGCTGGGTTGCATCAATGCCCGCGCGAAACTCGCCGGTTTCCTGGCCGCGCTTCAGGATCGACTCGACCATATCGACAAGTCCTCGGGTCGAATCCTGCAAGCTGGTCAGCGATTTGATATGTCGGGCGCGATGCAGGTTTTCACTGTTGACCAAAGTAATGAACTCGGGATTTTTGAGGTAGTATTTCCACGTAAATCGCACCAGGGATTCCAGTGCGTCTGACGGCGACAAGCTTTCGAGGTTCAGCTTGCGCTCGGCGCTGCGGATATCAAGATAGGCCTCTTCCAGAACGGTTCGGAACAAGTCCTCTTTGCTGCCGAAATAGTGGTACAGCATCCGCTTGTTAGCATCTGCGCGCTCGGCGATTTCGTCAACGCGCGCGCCACCCAATCCGTGTTTGGCGAATTCTTTTTTGGCCGCATTTAGTATTCGGGCCTTGGTCGCCTGGGCATCCCGCTTTCTACCCTTCTTTTCTGGTTCGCCCACGTCCTTGGTCCTCAATACTTTTTGCTACTGGCTTCTCTGCAACTTCAATATTTCAAATCCTGTTCCAGCGAAACCATCCAGCCGCGCAATATTGCAGTCGACCGCAGCCCAATTTGCGATCTGGGTTTCCTTTTCTTAACGCTTGACACATGCTCTCGTAAAGAAGTAACTAGTTAGTGCATAAAATTCGCACCTGAGAGGGTGCGTAGCTTGCGCCGAGGGGGAGCGGCACGCGCGTGTCTTTGCTTCTGACTGCGGATCCAAACGGGAGGACGTAATGTCATTTATCAAAAAATACATCGAACAAGAGACGATCACGCGTCGTAATCTGTTGCTTGCATCGGCCTATGGCGTTGGTGGTGCTGCGATTTCCAGCATGTTGGGGGGCATGGCGCGTGCGGCTATTACTGACCCGACAGTTGCATGGTCCTATCGCAACCGCACCAACCCATACTGGAACGAGATCGTTTCGGGCGGCGAGGCGTTTGTCGAAAGCCTCGGCAAGCCCAAGGACTTCCTGACTCACCTGATCAACGAGGGCTCTTCTGAGAAATCCTTGGCGGACGTCAAGGCGTTGCTGTCCAAAACCAATGGTGAATTGGCATTGGCCATCGACACCAATGATGCGCCCAATGCGCGTCCGGTGGTGGAAAGCTGTGTCGAGGCAGGTGCTTATGTATCCACGCTGTGGAATAAAACCGACGACCTGCACCCCTGGGACTTCGGCGATAACTATGTCAGCCACATGAGCTGGTCCGATGAAGGCCCGGCCGAACAGACGGCGCGAATTCTTCTGGATGCCATGGGCGGTTCCGGTGGGGTTGTTCATCTAGGCGGTATCGCGTCAAACAACCCTGCGATCGAGCGTCTGGCTGGACTGAACAACGCGCTGAAAGACTACCCCAACGCAGAATTGCTGGCAGCCGAGCCTGCCGACTGGGATACTCAGAAAGCCAATCAGGTCATGAGCGCTTTCCTGACCCGCTATGGCGACGACATCAAAGGTGTGCACTGCGCCAACGACACCATTGCTTATGGCGTGCTGGAAGCGCTGCGTGCGGAAGGTATCGAGGATATGCCCATCGTATCTTATGACGGTAACCCGCAGGCGGTTGAACTGGTCGGCGAAGGCAAGATTCTAGCCACTGTCTTTACCAACCCGCATTGGGGTGGCGGCATCACGGCAGCGCTGGCCTATTATGCCGCAACCGGTCACTTCAAGCCGTCCGAAGAGCCCAACGAGCACCGCGAATTCTACGGCCCGACCATCATGGTCCGCCCTGAAGACGCACAGGCGTTCAAGGCTGAATATCTGGACAGCGTCCCGACTTATGACTGGAAGGATTTCTGGTCCACGTCGAACGGCCAGATTCAGTATAAATAAAGTGATGGCGGGCCGGACGTGATCCGGCCCGCTCACACGGGTCTGCGGCGACAGCGACCCCCACCAATTCACTCAGTGGGAGAAAGCACGTGAGCAATGTGCTGACACGGGATGTTCTGATCAAATGGGCGCCCCTGATTGTCCTTTTGGTTCTGGTCCTGTTTTTCACAATGATGGAACCCCGTTTCTTTTCGCTGCGCAATTTCGCGCGGATCGGGATTTCGTCCGCACCGGCGTTGATGGTCGCAATCGGTGTGACCTTCATCATCATCATGGGCTCGATTGACCTGTCGATGGAGGGCACGGTGTCGGTTTGCGCTGTGGTGTTTGCCTTTGCCTTTATCGCCTTGGGCGGCACGTTGGCGTCGTGGGCGTGGCTGGCGATCCCGCTGGCGCTGTTGGTTGGTGGGGCCATAGGATTCGTGAACGGGCTGGTCCATGTCCTGCTGAAAATCCCGTCGTTCATGGCCTCACTTGCAATGGGTTTCGTTGGCACTGGGTTCGCGCTGCTGTTGACGGGCGGTGACCGTATCCGAGTCGAGGATGACCTGTTCCGGTCCCTGCTGACCGAGCGTTGGCTCGGGTTTCCTATAATGTGCTATGTCGCGCTGCTGTTCCTGCTGATCGCCTGGTTCATCCAGTCCCGCACCACGCTGGGTCGGAATTTCTACGCTGTCGGCGGAGGCGAGGAACTGGCCCATGCCTCGGGCCTGAACGTCAATCGCGTGCGGATCATGGGGTTTGCACTAGCCGGTATTTTCTATGCGGTTGGGGCCTTGTTGGCTGTGGGTCGGATCGGGATCGCGGAAACCGCGACCGGGTCGAACTTCATGTTCGTGTCGATTACTTCTGTCGTTGTTGGCGGCACCGCGCTGTGGGGCGGGATCGGGGGCGTGTGGAACACTCTGATCGGGGTCTTGATCGTCAACGTCATCAACAACGGCATGGTTGTGATCGGGTTGCCCGGCTACGTGCAGGACGGAGTTTTGGGCATTCTGGTGATCGCCGCGGTGGTACTGTCGACCGACCGTAAATCCGTAACCTTCGTGAAATAGGGGCCGGCAGATGTACGAACTGATCAATGTCGACAAGAAATTCCCAGGCGTCCACGCGCTGAAATCCGTGGACTTCAAGATCGGTCGCGGTGAGATCGTGGGCCTTGTTGGTGAAAACGGCGCGGGCAAGTCCACCCTGATGAAGGTCATCTATGGGGCGTATCAACCCGATGGAGGCGATATTACCATCGACGGCACCAAAGTGCGGTTCCAGAACCCGCGTCAGGCGATGGATCACGGCATCGGCATGGTGTTTCAGGAGCAGTCTCTGATCACCAACCTGACCGTGATGGAAAACATCTTTCTGGGGTTCGAGCAGCAATTCGTCAGCTATGGAGTGATCAACTGGAAAGCCATGGCCGAGGCCGCGCGCAAGCAACTGGCCAAGGTCAAGCTGGATATCGACCCGGCGACCACGACCTCGAAACTGTCCTTTGCACAGCGTCAGCTGGTCGAATTGGCCAAGGTTCTGACACTGGAAGAGCGGATCGACGGCGATCTGGTCATTTTGCTGGACGAACCGACCAGCGTACTGGCGAAAGAAGAGGTCGAGCTGCTGTTCAGCCTCGTGCGGGAACTCACCAAGCGGGCGTCCTTCATCTTTGTCAGCCACCGCATGGACGAGGTTCTGGACCTGTCAGACCGTATCTATGTGATGAAGGACGGCGAGGTTGTGGACGTTATCGCCCATGATGACGCCGATGTGGATGCAATCCAGCACAAGATGGTGGGCCGCGACGTCGACAAGGAATATTACCGCGAACAAAAGCAAAAGCCCTATCAGGCCGAGGCGAAACCGTTGGTAGCCTTCAACGATGTCTCTGTGGCCGGAAAATACTCCGATATTTCATTCGACCTGCGCCCAGGAGAGGTTCTGTGCCTTGTCGGTACAGAGGGATCGGGGCGTGAGGCGATCCTGCGCACGATCTTTGGGCTGGAAACCCCGTCTTCGGGAACGGTCGCGCTCAAAGGGGAAACGGTTGCCAAGTTCAATGCGCAGGCCGGAGTTGCCAATGGCGTCGGCTACATCCCGCGTGAACGCAAAGTTGAAGGCATCGTGGCCGGGATGAATGTTTACGAGAACATGACGCTCAGCCAGATGGGGAACTACGCCAATTCCGGCGTGCTGCGAATTGGTGAAGAAAAATCATTGGCCAATCAGTGGATTGACCGTCTGGCGATCAAGACACCGGATGTCTACAAGGATTGTGGCGGGCTATCGGGGGGCAACCAGCAGAAGGTGGTTTTGGCCAAATGGCGCTCGGCCGGATCTGACATCATCCTGCTGGATCACCCGACGCGCGGATTGGATATCGGCGCCAAGGAAGATGTCTATGACATGGTGCGTGAGATGTCGGATGACGGCGTCGGCATCATCCTCGTGGCAGATACGCTGGAAGAGGCCATCGGCCTCAGCCACACGATCATCGTTCTCAAAGACGGTGTTGCCCAAAAACGTTTCGATTGCAGCCCAGGGGACAAGCCGTCGCTTTATGACCTTGTCCACCACATGATCTGAGGCCGACCCCATGAGCTTTGAACGCATCAAACCCCATCTGCCCTGGATCACGCTGCTGGCGCTTGTGCTGGTCGTGGGGGCTGCGGATGCTAATTTTCTGCGCCCGGCGAACCTGATTTCGATGATGGCCGACATTGTGCCGTTGTTCATCATGGCGCTTGGGATGACCTTCGCGATCTATATCGGCGGGATCGACCTGTCGGCACAGTCGGTGGCCAATATGACCACGGTTGTGGCGACAATTGCCCTGCCGACTTTTGGTATCGGCGCGGCGTTGATCTGTATTCTGGCCGGCATTGTTCTGGGCGCTGTCTCTGGTTTTGTGACGACTCGGCTATTTGTGCCGTCCTTTATCTCGACCCTGGCAGTGGGCGGCATCGCCTTTTCGGCCGCACAATACATGTCGGGGCAACGGGCCTTGTTCATGGATGCAGAGATGCGGGATTCGACCTTTGGCTGGATGACCGGCTCGGTCGCTGGTTTGCCCGCGGAATTGATCATTGCTGCAGTGCTGGTTCTGGGCGCGTGGTTCCTGCAGTCGCGCACCACCTTTGGGCGCGCGCTCAAGGCTGTCGGGGCAGGGGAACCGGCCGCTGTTGCCTCGGGGCTGAATGTTAACCGCATCAAGATCATGGCCTTTGCCCTGTCCGGTGGACTTGCGGCGATTGCAGGCTTGCTGTTCTCGGTCAAACTCTCCGGAGGCTCTCCCACTCTGGCGAACGGGTTCCTGCTGCCAGCAATCGTCGCGGTTCTGGTCGGTGGCACACCACTGACCGGAGGAGTAGGCGGGGTGATCAACACGCTGATCGGTACACTCATCGTGGCGGTAATTCGATCCTCGATGCTGTATTTCGAAGTGGACGCCACCCAGCAGCAGATGGTGTTTGGCCTGATCCTGATCACGGCTATCGCGCTGACCATCGACCGCACAAAGCTGAGGGTCGTGAAATGACCGGAACCATGAGAGCGGCCGTTTTGGTGAAACCCGGCCAGTTCGAAGTTCAGGATGTTCCCCGTCCTGTCCCAGGTCGCGACGAGGTTTTGATCCGCATCTCTCGGGTCGGGATCTGTGGCACGGACATGCACATATTCAACGGGCACTACGCGGCCGAGAACCTGCCCATGATTCCCGGTCACGAATTCACCGGAACGATTGCAGAGCTTGGCCAGGGTGTCACGGGGCTGACCATCGGCGCGCCTGTGGTGGTCGATATGAATATCGGTTGCGGTACCTGCTATTGGTGTCGCCGCAATGAGATCCTGAACTGCCCCAATATGCAACAAATGGGCATCACGATGGATGGGGCTTTTGCCGAATATATCTCGGTGCCCGCGCGCTTGGTGATCCCTGCGCCCGGTGATGTAAGCGCCGGGGTTCTTGCCCTGACTGAACCGCTGGCCTGTGTCGTGCGTTGCGCGCGCAAGGCGAACATCAGTTTCGGTCAATCGGTTGTCGTGCTGGGCGCGGGCCCTATCGGCAACTTGCATGTACAACTGCTTCGCACAATAGGAGCGGCACCGATCATCGTGGCCGATCTGTCCGAGGAGCGCGTCAAAATGGCGCTGGAGGCCGGTGCAGACGTGGGTGTCAGCGACCCCACAAAGCTGAAAGACACTGTTCTGCACCATACAGATGGACGCGGTGCGGATGTGGTGATCGAAAGCGTGGGACTGCCTGCGCTTTACCAACAAGCGACGCGCCTGATCCGCAAAGGCGGTCACATCGCGGCTTTCGGTATCACCGGGGCGGGTGAGACCTTACCTGTCGATATTCTTCAAACCATTCTACAAGAGAACTCGATCAAGGGTTCGGTCGCGGGCATGGGGCAGGATATGCACGACGCGTTGACGCTGTTGACCTATGGGCGGATCAAAACCTGTCACTTTACCGGCGCATCTTATCCACTGGACCGGATACAGGCCGCTTTTGACAGTTTTGTCGACCGTCCGCAGGGCCTCAAGACGCAGATAGCATTAACAGACTAGCCGCAATGGGAGGAGCGCACATGACTGTAGAAGTTTACACATCCAAACCCGAAGGCATGATCCCAAACAGCCGGTTTCCCCTGCTGATCCATCGCGGCGCAATACCCGGTGGCGGCGTGGATGCGGTCAAGGCCAGGTTTCGCAGCAATGGCTGGGGGAACAATTGGGAATATCCAGGTGTCTATGAATACGCCCATTTCCACTCGACTTCGCATGAAAGTCTCGGCTGCGCGATTGGCTGGATGGAGTTCAACCTGTCCGTCGAGGGCTGGACCCGGGTCAGGATCGAGGCGGGCGATGTCATCGTCATGCCCGCCGGTGTCAGCCACGAGATGGTGGGTCATTCCGACGATATCATGATGGTCGGCGGCTACGCCGGGGGTCGTGACTGGGACAACATTCAGGAAGCCTTCCTGACGCCCGAGATGTTTCAGGCGGCCGCCAAGCGGATCATGATGCTGCCTATCCCGGACAAGGACCCCGCAACCGGGGATATCCTGCACCAATGGCATGATGCGCCGTCCTCTGTGGATGGCGGGTGGAATGATTTCCGCGACGGGCTGGACGCCTCGGCCTGACGCGCGCTTATTTCGGAGACCAGATGATGGACCAAAACGCACAGATACTGACGCCACCCTCCGAACCTCGTGAGTTCGGGTTCTTCATGGAGGGCCGCTGGGTACCTGCCGGAGACCGCGATCTGTTCGAGCGATCTTCGCCCGGACATGGCGTGCCAGTTACACGTATTCCGCGTTGTACAGAGGACGATCTGAACATCATTGTCGCTTCGGCCCGCACGGCCTTCGACGACCGCCGGTGGTGTGGGTTGTCCGGGGCCGACCGCGCGGCGGTCTTGCTTAAAGCCGCTGAGTTGATCTGCCAGCGCACCGATGAAATTGCCTATTGGGAGACGCTGGAGAACGGCAAACCCATCAGCCAAGCGCGGGGCGAGGTCAGCGGTTGCGTTGGCATGTTCGAATTTGCAGCAGGTCTGGCTCGGGCTCTGCACGGTGACAGCTTTAACAACAGTGGCGACGGCGCCATGGGGATTGTCACACGCGAGCCCGTTGGCGTGGTTGGCCTGATCACGCCTTGGAACTTCCCTTTCCTGATCCTTTGCGAACGGGTGCCCTATATCCTCGCTTCGGGCTGCACGATCGTTGCCAAACCTTCCGAGGTGACCAGTGCCACGACCCTATTGCTGGCCGAGATTCTGTCGGAAGCAGGATTGCCGGATGGTGTGTTCAACGTGGTCACCGGATCAGGCAGCGTGATCGGCCAGAAGCTGGCGGAACACATGGATGTGGATATGCTGTCCTTTACCGGCTCAACCGCTGTTGGTCGCTCGGTCGTTGCAGCGGCGGGGCAGAGCAATTTCAAAAAGCTAGGCTTGGAACTGGGGGGCAAGAACCCTCAGATCGTCTTTGCCGATGCCGACCTAGAAGACGCAGCCGATGGCGTAGCTTTCGGCATCGCATTCAACACGGGCCAGTGCTGTGTATCCGGCGCCCGCTTGCTCGTTGAACGCTCGGTTGCAGAAAAGTTTGCAGGTATGGTCGCGGACAAGCTGCGCAAGGTCCGCGTGGGCGATCCGTTGGACGAGCGCACCCAGGCGGGCGCGATCACGACAGACGCGCAGAACCGCACCATCCTGTCCTACATCGCCAAGGGTCAGGAAGAGGGCGCGACCCTGCTGATCGGGGGCGGAACGCCCGAAATCGCGGGTGGGCAATATATCGACCCGGTTATCTTCACCAATGCGACCAACGACATGGCCATCGCGCGGGAAGAGATTTTTGGACCGGTTCTGGTCGTCATCCCTTTCGACACGATTGACGAAGCGATCTCGATTGCCAACGATACTGAATACGGTCTGGCGGCAAGTGTCTGGACCAAGAATATCGACAAGGCGCTGACGATTTCTCGCCGTGTTCAGGCGGGACGGTTCTGGGTCAACACAACCCTGGCTGGGGGACCCGAACTGCCGATTGGCGGATTCAAGGCATCTGGTTGGGGCCGCGAAGCCGGGATGCACGGCGTCCAGGAATATACGCAGATCAAGTCGATCCATGTCGAGATCGGCAAACGGTCGCATTGGGTAGAGTAATGGCAATCGGATTTGACTATATCATCGTTGGTGGCGGATCAGCGGGCTGTGTTTTGGCCAATCGCCTGACCGAAGACGGCGCTGTCAAGGTGCTGCTGCTAGAGGCGGGCGGAAAGGACAATCACCCGTTGATCCACATGCCTGTGGGCTTTGCCAAGATGACGGACGGGCCGCATACTTGGGGTTTTAACACCGTCCCGCAAGTCAACGCCAACAATCGCGAAATCCCCTATGCTCAGGGCCGGGTGATCGGTGGTGGAAGCTCGATCAATGCCGAGGTGTTCACGCGCGGCAACCCGGTCGATTATGACCGTTGGGCCAATGAGGAAGGGTGCGAGGGCTGGGCCTTCAAGGATATCCAGAAATACTTCATTCGCTCCGAACGCAATGCGATCCTGTCCGGAGACTGGCACGGGACCGAAGGGCTTTTGGGTGTGTCCAACATCCCAGACCCGCAAGAGATGACCCGCGCCTTTGTACGCTCGTGCCAAGAGGCGGGCATCCCTTATAACCCGGATTTCAACGGGGCGGTTCAGGAAGGTGCAGGCGTTTACCAGACGACCACTTGGAATGCGAAACGCTGCTCGGCTGCTGTAGGATATCTGAAACCGGCGATGTCGCGCGGGAACCTGACGGTCAAAACTGGGTGTCAGGTGCATCGGATTGTCATCGAAAATGGCCGGGCGACCGGTGTTGAATTCGATCAGGGCGGACAGGTTGAGACGGCATCGGCGGATCAGGAAGTGCTGATCACTTCGGGCGCTATTGGAACACCCAAGCTGATGATGTTGTCGGGTGTCGGCCCCGCCGCGCATCTGCGCGAGCACGGGATCGAGGTGAAACAAGACTTGCCCGGTGTGGGTGAGAACCTGAACGACCATTTCGGCATCGATATCGTGGCCGAACTGAACGGGCACTATAGTTTGGACAAATACAACAAGCCCCATTGGGCGGCCTGGGCTGGAATACAGTATTACCTGTTCGGCTCAGGGCCTGTTACTTCGAACGTGGTTGAAGGCGGGGCGTTCTGGTATGGAGACGCCACGGCCACGGTGCCGGATCTGCAATTTCATTTCCTTGCGGGGGCCGGTGCCGAGGCCGGGGTTCCCAGTGTGCCCAAAGGCAGTTCGGGCATTACGCTTAATTCGTATACTGTCCGTCCCAAGGCGCGCGGCACCGTACGTCTACGTTCGAACAAGGTCGAGGATATGCCGCTGGTCGATCCCAATTTCCTGGGTCACCCGGATGATCTGAAAATCTCGGTCGAAGGAGTGAAGCACAGCGTCGAGATTTTTCGGCAGAAAAGCCTTCAAAACTACATCCGCAAAATTCACTTCCCCGGTGACAACGTGAAAACACAGGCGGAATACGAAGCCTATGCCCGCCAATATGGCCGTACTTCCTATCACCCAACATGTAGTTGCAAAATGGGTGTGGATGAGATGGCGGTGGTCGATCCGCAAATGCGGGTGCGCGGGGTTGATGGGCTGCGAATCTGCGATAGCTCGGCGATGCCCAGCCTGATCGGATCAAACACCAACGCACCGACAATCATGATGGCCGAAAAAGCATCGGACATGATCCGGGGCAATCACTGAACTTGAAAGCGTTCCCCAAACTGGCGGTGCCGTATCCCGGCACCGCTTTTTTTCCTTAGTCCCACTCGGGGGCCCACGGCACTAGATCTTCGGTTACAATCCGGTATCCGGTTTGGGTCATCGCGTCGATCCGGTCCATGTCGATGCTGGACAGCGTGAAATCCATAACGTCGAAATTGGCCTGAATGTTGGCCCGTTTGGTGGACATGGTGTTGATCGACACCCCTTTTTGCAGAATCCAACGCAGCACGACCTGCCCCGCCGTTTTTCCATAGCCTGCGCCAATCTCGGCAAAAAGCGGATGCTTGAACACCTCGCCGCGCGCGACTGAGCAATAAGACGACAGCGGAATACCTGTCTCGGTGGCTGCGGTTAGCAGGACATCCTGATTCAGCAAAGGATGAAACTCGACCTGGTTCGAGACAATCGGCGCATCAATGATTTTTACCGCGTCACGCATCATCTGGGCGGTATAGTTCGATACACCAATATTCTTCGCCAACCCCTTTTCATAAGCTTGCTCCAGCAGTTGCAGCGAAGGTGCGATATCCCCTCCGATCGGCGGCCAGTGCAGCAACAGAACATCGACATAGTCCAGACGCAGTTTCTTGAGGCTTTCCTCGACCGAAGGCAAGAACTCTGCTGCGCCAAAATTGTCGGGGTGCACTTTAGTTGTCACGCAGATCTCTTCGCGGGGCAATCCCAGATCGGCCAGCGCGTCACCGGTTTCTTTTTCATTTCCATACATTTGTGCTGTATCGAAGGAACGATACCCAACCTCAGCCGCGATACCCATTGCGTCGCGAAGCTCTTTCTCGGTCAGTGGAAAAGTGCCAAATGTACGTTGATTGGTATTCTGAAAGTATATGTTCACGATGATCCTCCCAAAGGATAAGTTTACAAGTAACCTAATAGTTACTTGTATTCTGGTCAATTCCTTCGTTTTGGTAATTTCAGTTGCCTTTTGACGCCCGCCAAGGCATAAACTTATAACCAATTAGTTACTTTCGTGAGGATCGCATGACAAAGCAGATGACAGCGCGCGAAGCAGCCAATCTCGTACCAGATGGGGCGACTGTGGCGGTGAATTCGTCCAGCGGTCTGTGCTGTCCCGATGCGGTTCTGAAGGGTTTGGGCGAACGATTCGATGAGGAAAACGCGCCGACAAACCTGACCACCATTCATCCCATCGCGGCCGGAGATTTCTTTGGCACCAAAGGGGTCGATCATATTGCCAAACCTGGTCTGCTGACGCGGATCATTGGTGGCTCGTATCCGTCAGGTCCCAGCAATGCTGAACCGCCCTTGATCTGGCAGATGATCACGGGCGAGCAGGTGCGGGCGTATAACGTGCCCTCAGGCATCATCTTCGACATGCTGCGCGAAGCGGCGGCCAAACGGCCCGGTGTTCTGACCAAAGTGGGAATGGACACCTTTGTCGATCCTCAGATCGAAGGCTGCGCCATGAATGCAGCGGCGCGGGCCGAGCCCATTGTCAAACGAATGGAGTTTGAGGGCGAAGATTGGCTGTATTTCAAATCCATGGCCCCCAACGTTGCCATTATCCGCGCGACCACAGCTGACGAAAAAGGCAACCTGAGCTTTGAGCATGAAGGAGCCTATCTAGGCGCGATGGAAATGGCACTGGCGGCTCGCAACAATGGCGGTGTGGTCATCGCGCAGGCAAAGCGGATCGCGGCGGCGGGCAGTATCCGTCCCCATGACGTACATGTGCCGGGTATTCTGGTGGACGCGATTGTCGAAGCGCCCGATCAGTTGCAGACCACTGCCACAGAATACGACCCCGCAATCTCGGGCGAATTGACCCGTCCCATCGAAAGCTTTCGCACGGCCGAGTTCAACATTGGCAAGGTCATTGCCCGCCGCGTCGCGAAAGAACTGAAAGACGGCTGGGCCGTCAATATCGGTTTCGGCATCTCAGCCAACGTTCCGCGCATTCTGGTCGAAGAGGGGCTGCATGGCTCGGTCACATGGATGATTGAGCAGGGCGCAGTGGGCGGTGTGCCGCTGTTGGATTTCAAATTTGGCTGTTCGGCCAATGCCGAGGCGTTCGTGCCGTCACCGCATCAGTTCTGTTACTTCCAGGCGGGTGGCTTTGATGCCTCGCTTCTGTCCTTCCTTGAGGTGGACAAACACGGCTCGGTCAATGTTTCGCGCCTGTCGGCCATCCCGCACCGCACGGCGGGGGCCGGAGGATTCGTTGATATCACGGCGCGGGCGCGCAAGATCGTGTTCTCGGGCAATTTCAATGCGGGCGCAAAAATGACGGTCGAGAATGGGCAGATCACCATCCTGAAAGAGGGGAAAGTGGCCAAGTTTGTGGACGAG
Organism: Ruegeria sp. BK1; assembly: GCF_056535645.1. Taxonomy (NCBI): domain Bacteria; kingdom Pseudomonadati; phylum Pseudomonadota; class Alphaproteobacteria; order Rhodobacterales; family Roseobacteraceae; genus Ruegeria; species Ruegeria sp. BK1. The sequence continues at coordinate 326,024 of NZ_JBQFIS010000002.1, forward strand.
GTTGACCAGATTTCCTTCTCGGGCCAGCGCGCGCAGATGCAGGGGCAGAACGTGACCTATGTGACCGAGCGCTGTGTGATCAAACTGACCGATGATGGGCTGATGATCACCGAAATTGCACCGGGCCTAGACTTGCAGCGGGATATTCTGGATCAGGCAGCAACTCCCTTGCTGGTCTCGGAGGATTTGAAAACCATGGATGCCGATCTGTTTGATCCGACATTGATGGGATTGGAGTTGCAGTCGGCGTGATGGACCATTTCCTGCTCGATATCCAAAACGGCATAGCTCGGCTGACGATCAACCGCCCGGACCGGCTGAACGCGCTGACCGAAGCGATGATGGATGATCTTTTGGCGTTGTGTCGTCAGATCGAAAGGGCAGAGGATGCACATGTTGTCATTCTGACCGGTGAAGGCAGGGCGTTTTGCGCAGGCGGAGACATTGATGCCTGGGCCGATCATACGCCCGATGGATTTGCGCGGCACTGGCTGCGCGACGGGCACCAGGCCTTGGACGCTTTGGCGCGGCTGCGGCAGCCGGTGATCGCTGTGCTGAACGGTCATGCGTTGGGGGGTGGGTTGGAACTGGCTGCTTGCGCCGATCTGCGCATCGCCGAGGCGCATATCCGAATTGGCCAACCCGAACCCGCCTTGGGCATAATTCCGGGCTGGTCCGGTACACAACGCACCGTGCGTCGTTTCGGAGCGCAAACCGTGCGCCGCATGGCACTGTTCGGAACTCAGTTCGACGCGGTCGAGGCCGAGCGTCTGGGGTTGGTGGATCAAGTCGTTGAACAAGGCCAAGGTCTGGCTGCCGCGACCGAACTGGCCGAAACGCTGCGCCATCGTGGGCCTATTGCGACCGAGTTGGTCAAAATGCTGATCAACGCCGCCGAGGGCGAAGAGCGTGAACGCGTTTTCGAAGTTTTGGCTGGCCGCGCTGCCGCTATGCAGCCCGAGCTTCAGACCGGGTTGGCCGCCTTCAAGGCCCGCAAAAAAGCAGATTTCTGGAAGTAACATCCAAAGGACACAAGCATGATCCGCCACCTTGTCCACCTGCGCTTTGCTGACACCGTGTCAGAGGGTGAAAAACAAGCGCTCTACGATGATCTGGCCGCGCTTTCGGGCCATATCGACGGCATTCTGGATTTTCAGCACCGTAAGAATATCTCGGTCGAAACGCCCCTGGTGCGGGGGTTCAACGACATGTTCTGGTTTGATTTTCGGGACATTTCGGTGCGTGACGCTTACCTTGTGGACCCCACCCATCAAGAAATTGGCGGACGGATTGTGGCCAAACTGGAGGGCGGCGCGGACAGCGTCTTTGTCTGCGACATTGAGATGTAGCACCCGACAGCGCGGGTCAGTCCGCCGTGGCAGGGCCTGCGTGACGCTCAGCAACAGGCGCGAAAGCGGCTGACGATCGTGTCTAGAACCTCATCGGGGTCGTGTTTCCACCAGTTTTCAGCCGAGAAAATCTCGACCTCGCACAGCCCGTAATAGCCGGCAGATTCTACCGCATCACGCAGGGCACGCAGATCGGCGACGCCGTCTCCCATCATACCGCGATCGAGTAAGACGTCGGTCGTGTCGGCCAGCCAATCACACAGGTGATATCCCAATATGCGGCCTTGCGCTCGGCGGGCCAACGTGTCGGCCAGCGTAGTGTCCCACCAGACATGGTAAACGTCGATGGCAACGCCCACATTTTCTGCTCCAACAGCATCGCAAACATTCAGCGCATCAGCCGCTGTCATCAGACAGGTCCGGTTCCCGGCTGTCGCGGGGTTCAGGGGTTCCAGCGCTAGGTTAACGCCTCGGTCCGCTGCATAAGGCGCCGCCCGCGCCACCCGGTCGGCCAGGATTTTCTGACTGTCCAGAACGCCTTTGGTTCCGGGCTCTGGTCCGCCAGTGACGATAGTCAGGACGTTCGTCCCAAGGCCTGCGGCCTGATCAATGGACAGGTAGAAATCATCCATAATCTGCTGGTCCGAGGGCAAGGCCAGCGGCCCGGTCAGAAATGGCGTTCGGCACAGACCGACCACTTGCATCCCTGCCGCGCGCACCCGGTCGCCGATTTCTACCTCGCGTCCACTCAACTCGCGCCGCCAGAAGGTGATGCCGCCATAGCCGCGCGCCGCGCAGGCGTCGATCACCTGCTCGGGCGACCATCCGGCACCATAGCCATCGAGATTATGGCCCAACGTAGCCGTATTCAGCGCCAGCGCAGAATGATCGTCAGAGAAATCGCGCAAAATCAGACCCCGTAGAGCTTCAGCATATGCCCCATGCGCGCAACCGCCAGATCAGGGTCGCGCAACAAGCCGCATTTTTCTGCCATTTTGAAGCAATCGGTGAAATAGGGCAAAGACCGGGTCGCCTGCGCGCCGTTCAGCATCACGAAATGATCCTGAAACCCGTTCAGCCAAGCCAGAAACACCACGCCGGTTTTGTAGTATTGCGTGGGCGCGCGGAATATGTGCCGGGCTAGCGGAACGGTCGGGTCCAACGTTGCGCGGAAGGCCGCGGTATCACCTTCGCTCAGTTTGCTGACCGCATAGGCCGCCGCCGGGGCGAGGGGGTCGAATATCCCCAGCAGGGCGTGCGAAAAGCCTTGCTCATCACCCTCGATCAGTTCGGGGTAATTGAAATCGTCGCCGGTATACATCTTGACGCCGTCTGGCAGAAGGCGGCGCATGATGATCTCTTTTTCCGCGTCCAATAGCGAGATTTTAATGCCGTCGACCTTGTCCGGATTAGCGCGGATCACGGTCAGTGCGGTGTCCAGCGCATCGTCAAAACCTGCGCCACCCCAATACCCAGCAAGCTGCGGGTCAAACATCTCGCCCAACCAATGCAGGATGACCGGGTGATCGCAGGCCTCCAGCACGTCGGAATAAACCGCGATATAGTCATCCGGCCCCGTCGCCACCTTGGCCAGCGCCCGAGACGCCATCAGGATAATGCGTCCGCCCAGCTTTTGGATTGCTTCGACCTGCTCCAGATAAGCGCGGCGGACATCGTCCAGCGACGTGGCATCTGCCGGATCCAGATGATCCGTCCCACAGCCATTGGCGACCAGAGCATCCGGCAGCTCTTCTTTCGTGCGCCGGATCAGCTCCAATGCGCCGGTCCAGTCCAGCCCCATGCCTCGTTGGGCGGTGTCCATCGCTTCGGCGATGCCCATACCCATCCCAGCCAAATAGTGGCGGAATTCCATGGTCTTGGCCCAATCCACATGAGCAGGACCTGTAGGGTCGTGATCACCAAACGGGTCCGCCACGACATGGGCAGCGGAATACAGCACGCGGGCAGAATTGGGCGTCAGCTTCGACGGCGCAACAGGGGTGCCGACAAGGGCATAGTCATGCAGCGTTCCGGCCGAATCAGGCAGTTTGATCTTCATCAGTCGACCTCAGAAACGGGGGACCAGCATCCCGGCATCGGCCGAGATCACCTGTCCGGTGGTATAGGGAAGTTTGCCGCTGGCCAGCGAGGCGATGATATTGCCCATATCCTCGGGCTGACCGACACGCGGGAACAGGGTCAACCCATCCTTGGCGCGCTGTTCATAGCTGTCGATCACCGGGGCGGTCATCTCGGTCGCGATCAGTCCGGGCTGCACGTCGTAGACCGCGATATTCTCGGGACCCAGCCGCACGGCGAAGGTTTTCGACACCATCGCCGCCGCCGCTTTTGACGCGCAATATTCCGCGCGCGGCGCCGCGACTGCGGACGCGTTTGACGAGGTCACGTTGACGATTGAATGGAACGCGTTTGCATCGCGATCCCGCGCCAGCAGACGTTTGGCAAAGGCCTGAGACAGAAAGAACATTGCCTTTGTGTTGATTTCCATACAGCGGTCATAGCTTTCTTCGGACACCTCCAACAGATCTCCGCGCTGAAGAACGCCAACGCCGGCATTGTTGACCAATGTCGTCAGAGGGCCCAGCTGGTCTTCGATGGCCGACAGTTGCGCTTCATGAGCGTCGATGGTCGAGACGTCGAACGCAGCCGCCACGGCCGGAACACCAAGGTCGCGAACCCTGTCCAGCGCGGCCTGCAACTCTGCGTCCGCTTCCGGGCCGTTCACAGCGATGGCAAACCCTTGTTTTGCCAAGGCTATGGCAGCCGCCAGACCAATCCCGCGGGACGATCCTGTTACTAATGCAACCTGTCTGCTCATGTAGCAGCCCCTTTTGCAAGCAGTTCCCGTGCGATGATCATACGTTGAATTTGGTTGGTGCCTTCATAAATCTGGGTGATCTTGGCGTCGCGGTAAAGCCGTTCAACCTCAAAACCGCGAATATACCCGGATCCACCAAAGACTTGCACCGCATCCGAGGACCGCCGCACAGCCATGTCGCCGGCAAAGCATTTTGCCATAGAACATGCCTTGGTTGCATCCTGACCTGCGTCGATTTTGTAAGCGGCAGAATGAACTAGCAAACGGGCGGCTTCGACGTCTTTGGCAATATCGGCCAACAACCACTGGACACCCTGAAAATCTGAGATCGGCTTGTTGAACTGTTTGCGCTGCTGCGCATAATCCGTTGCGGCTTCTAGACCGGCCTGACCGATCCCCACTGCAAGAGCAGCGATGCCTACGCGGCCTTTGTCCAGAACGCTCATCATCATGTGGAACCCGCGCCCTTCTGTGCCCAACAGCGCATCGGCCGGCAGGCGCACATCGTCGAAGGAGAGCGGGCCAACCTGGCTGGCGCGCTGGCCCATCTTGATCTCTTTCGGGCCGCGCGTAACGCCGTCAGCATGCAGGTCGACCATGAAAATCGACATGCCGCGATGCCCGGCCTCGGGGTCGGTACGAGCCAGAACAAAACCCACATCCGCAACGGGCGCGTTGTGAATCCAGATTTTACCTCCATTCAACACCCAGCCGTCGCCATCACGTGCCGCCGTAGTGCGGATGCCAGACACGTCGGTGCCCGCTTCGGGTTCCGTTATGCAATAGGCAGGGCGCATTTTTGCGGCCAGCAATTCCCCCAACCATTTGCTTTGTTGCTCGGCCGTCCCGTGGCGCACCAGTAGGGTCGTCACCAGTTCAAGAAGGCCACATTGATCCGCGATTGAGGCGTAACCATGAGATAATTCCTCCATCACCAAGGCATAGGTCAAAGTGTCGAATCCGGGCCCTCCCAATTCTTCAGGTACGCCGATACCGAACAGGCCGAGTTCAGCCATTTGGTCATAGATTTCAGAGGGAAAACGAGAATCGCGATCTAGTTCTTCCGCGGCGGGGCGAATGACATCCTGTGCGAACTGGCGGGTCATATCGCGGACCTGGATATGTGTTTCGGTCAGAAACATGGTGGCGTCCCCAAATGTAACTAATCAGTTACTAATATGATGTCCTAGGTGCCCGCGTCAAGTGGCTTGATCGAGAGTGTGAATTGATATAAATAACCAAACAGTTACTTATAAGAAGGCAGATCGGACCGCCCCGGTTTGCGCAAGGGAGGTTTGCATGACACCAAATTCCAAGGCCAAATTCGGCCGCGTAGATCTTGAAGTATCCACCTTCGGCTTTGGCACTGCGCCGATTGGCAACATCTTTCGCGAGATTGACGAGCAAACCTCGGACGCGATGATTCAGCACGCTTGGGATGCTGGTGTTCGCTATTTCGACACGGCACCAATGTACGGCCACGGCCTGTCCGAATTGCGCACCGGCCAAAGCCTGCGCTGGAAGAATCGGGACGATTTCATCCTGTCCTCCAAGGTTGGGCGTGTTCTGAAACCGGCGCGCCGTCAGGATATCAACTTTGAACCTTGGACCAATGCTGCCCCCTTCACCATGCATTTCGACTACAGCTATGACGGTGTGATGCGCTCGTTCGAGGACAGTCTGCAACGCATGGGGCTGGAACGGATGGATATCTGCTTTATCCACGATATCGACGTGTTCACCCGTGGCGACGAACAGCCCGAAGTGTTCAAGCAGGCAATGGATGGGGCCTGGAAGGCACTGGAAAGCCTGCGCAATCAAGGCATTGTCAAGGCGATTGGCGTAGGCGTCAACGAATGGGAAGTCTGCCACGCCGCCTTGGAACAGCGCGACTTTGACTGCTTTCTGCTGGCCGGACGCTATACGCTACTGGAACAGGATGCTTTGAATAAATTCCTTCCCATGTGTGAAGAGCGCGGCGCCGCCGTTGTCGTGGGTGGGGGGTTCAACTCAGGCATTCTGGCGACCGGCGCCAAAGAAGGGGCCAAGTACAACTATGCGCCAGCCCCGGCAGACATAATGGAAAAGGTCCGTAAAATCGAAGCCGTCTGCGCCGAGTATGATGTTCCACTGCCGGCAGCCGCGCTGCAATTTGTCGTCGCCCACCCGGCGGTACCGACCTTCATGGCTGGAACACGGACGGTCGAGCAGTTGGACCAGAACCTCAACTGGTTCAGCCACGACATTCCATCCGATTTCTGGGCCGATCTGAAAACCAAAGGGTTGCTGCGCGAGGACGCTCCGGTTCCCGCATGACTGGGCTCCTAAAGGCCGGCACCTACGGGTTTCATGACCTGGAAACCGGTGATCTTATACATACCGAAACGGCCGAGATATCGGCGGACCTGATCACGAGCTTTGCGAACCTAACCGGGGACCGTTACGCGCTGCACCTGGATGATGACGTCGCGCGCGCTCGCGGCTTCAAATCTCGGGTGGCCCATGGACTTTTGGTGCTTTCGGTGGTCGATGGGCTGAAGTTCCAGGCCGAAGCAAAACTGGATGGTCTTGCTTCATTGGGTTGGGATTGGCGCTTTGAAAACCCGGTATTTGCAGGCGATAGGATACGAGCCGTTCTGACGGTGACGGCAAAACGCATCACCGCGTCTGGCAAGCGCGGGATCATCGCGTTCCACTTCGATGTTCTGAACCAGGATGATCAGCGGGTTCAGCAGGGTACCAACGAATTGATCTTTGACTTATAGATGGGGAAGAGATGTCGGTTTCGATCTCGAAAAAGATGATCACGTGCAGCGCGGCGTCCACAGCCGTTCAGGCGGCCATAGGGTACGCTCAGGAAAATGGCTGGGCAGTTGCCGCAATCGTCGTTGATGCCAGCGGTCACATGCTGGCGGCGGGGCGGATGGACAACGCGCCAGCGGCTGTTGCTGGATTTGCATTGGACAAGGCCCGAACCGCGGTCCTTGGCAAATCCACCCAGGATTTCGCAAAACGCATGCTGTCCGGGCCAGAGCTCCAACTGGGAATGGTCAATCGCCCCAATATTTGCGCATGGGAGGGCGGGATTCCGGTTCACGAGAATGGAGTTCTGATCGGCGCGATTGGCGTATCTGGCGCAGCAGGGCCAGAGGACGTGCAATGCGCCAAGGCCGGACTCGACGCGATCGGCCTCTGACCTCAAACAATCAATGCCCGGCTTCTGGCGTTGCCAGCGCCGAGCGCGCACCGAAACAAAAGCCCAGCTTATGCAGCCGGGCTTTTGAGTTATGAGCGGCTCAAAGCCCCCATTTCTCGCGGTTCTGGTCGAAGAACCCTTGGGCTTTTTTGACTTCGATCCAGTTGTTCACATAGTTGATCCAGACCTGATCGCCCTGCGGCAGGATCATCGCAATCGGCGAGGGTGACCGTGGGCCCGCATTCTTGACTCGCACAACCGGGAATTTTTCTTCCAACGTTGAGCCTTCGATATTCGAGGTGATGAACACGTCGGCACGCCCGGCGATCACCTCCTGAAAGCCGCGGGCCGGGGCCTCGACCACTTTGATCTCGGCATTCGGGAACCATTCACGCACACGTTTTTCAAAGGTGGTGCCCAAAGTGGTGGCGACCTTGACGCCCGACTGGTTGATCGAGTCATACCCGTCGAACTTGTCAGCCTTGTCCTTGGTTGTGTAGGGGAACAGTTCGACCGAGATATAGCTGTCCGAGAACCCCGCGACCTTCATGCGCGGCGGTGAGATCGAGGCCGAGCCCGTCAGGTGGTACTTGCCTGCCACGACGCCATTGACCAGTGTTTTCCAGTCGGTCGGCACATACTCGACCTCAACCCCCAGATCGGCGGCCAGTTCGTTCATGATGTCGATGTCATAGCCCTTGTAGCTATTGGTCGCCGGATCGCGCAGCGACATAGGGTTCCAATCCCCCGTGGTACCCACCTTCAGCACGCCGGAATCCAGCACCTCGTTCAGGGCCGACTGCGCGTTGGCTGCACCCGTCACGACCAGACTAAGCGCCGCAATGGCGGCGGCTTTGCATATACTCTTCATGGACTTCTCCTGTTGGTGGTGTTTCGACTTCGTGGCCGCTTTCGTGGTTGATTTAAGCGCAAAGCCAAAGATAACCTCAAGAAAATATTCTAATATCAACAAAAAGGGGCAGGTCGGCCAATGTCAGAAGCCGCCATAGAACTTGCGGGCGTAAACAAATGGTTCGGCGACTTTCATGTTCTGAAAGACATCAACCTGACCGTGAATGCCGGGGAAAAGGTCGTCATTTGCGGCCCTTCCGGGTCGGGCAAGTCCACGGTTGTCAGATGTATCAACCAATTGGAAAAGCACCAGAAAGGCGCGATCCGGGTGGATGGGGTCGAGCTGACCGACGATCCCAAATCCGTCGCCACGATCCGGTCCGAGGTTGGCATGGTGTTTCAGCAATTCAACCTGTTTCCGCATCTGACCGTGCTTGAAAACCTGACCCTCGGCCCGATCAAGGCGCGAGGCCTGTCCCGCAAGGAAGCCGAGGAAAAAGCCCGCCACTATCTGGACCGCGTCCATATCCCCGATCAGGCCGACAAGCGCCCCATTCAGCTTTCGGGTGGCCAGCAACAGCGCGTCGCAATTGCCCGCTCTCTGTGCATGGAGCCGCGCGTATTGTTGTTCGACGAACCGACCTCGGCCCTGGACCCCGAGATGATTTCCGAAGTGTTGGACGTCATGGTCGAACTGGCGCAAGAGGGGATGACCATGGTTGTCGTCACGCACGAGATGGGTTTTGCCCGCAAAGTGGCCGACAAGATGATCTTCATGGATGCCGGTGAGATTGTTGAGGAAGGGCACCCCGAACATTTCTTCACCAACCCGCAATCCGAGCGCTGCCGCAAATTCCTGTCGCAGATTCTACAGCACTGAGAGAGGCCGATGAAAAAACTTCTGCTGATCGTGCCCTTGCTGTTGCTGGCGAGCTGTTCTTCGTCCCAGACTTGGGGCTGGTATGTGATCGACCCGACCACGCAATCGGGCTGGACGAATGTGAAATTCCTGATCTCGGGCATGTGGGCGACGATCCAGATCTCGCTGATCGCCGCCGTGTTGTCGATCGTACTCGGCCTGATGGTCGCGCTGCCCGGCCTGTCAGAGAAACGCGGCTGGCGCTGGGTCAACCGGATCTATGTCGAATTCGTTCGCGCGATTCCTCTGCTGCCGATGCTGTTCTGGGTGTTTTACGGCCTGCCCATCGTGTTCCAGTCCATGGGATTGAACATCCCAATCGATCCTTTCTGGGGCGCGATTATCACGCTGGCGATTTCCGACAGCGCCTTTACGGCCGAGATTTACCGCGCGGGCATTCAATCCATCGCGCGCGGCCAACGCGAGGCGGCGCAGACCATCGGGCTGAACTATGTGCAGACCATGCGCTATGTGATCCTGCCGCAGGCGATCCGGCGCATTCTGCCGCCGCTGGCCAACCAGTTCATCTACATCGTCAAGATGAGCGCCTTTGCCAGCGTCATCGGGATGCAGGAACTGACCCGCCGCGCGAATGAGTTGGTGGTGACGGAATACCGCCCGCTGGAGATCTATACGCTGCTGATTTTCGAATACCTGATCCTGGTTCTGATCATCAGCGCGGGCGTACGCTGGCTGGAACGCCGCATGGGCGCGGATGAGCGCGGATAAGGAGAAACAGTAATGGACTGGAAAGACTTCATGGCCGAGACCGAGGCCAATATCGGCACCCTGTCAAAAGAAATCCCCGACACCGTGCGCGGCTTCGGTATCATGGGCAAGGCGGCGAAAACCGACGGCGTCCTCAGCGAAAAGACGAAGGAATTCATTGCTCTGGGGATTGCCATCTCCACTCGCTGCGACAGTTGCATCGGGTTCCACGTCAAGTCCCTGGTCCGTCTGGGGGTCACGCGCGGCGAACTGTGCGAGGCCCTGTCCATGGCCACCTATATGGGCGGCGGCCCATCCTTTGCCTACAGTGCCAAAGCACTGAAAGCCTTTGACGAATTTTCGGAGTAACCCCCATGCGCCCTGATCTGGCCGGAGCTGAAGGCTACATTCGCAACACCTGGTATGTCGCCGGACGGTCTGAAGATTTTGGTCGCAACCTGACCGCCCTGCGTATGTTGGACGAAGAGATTGTCATCTACCGCGACACCGTTGGCAAAGCCATCGTGCTGGAAGATGCCTGCCCACACCGCAAACTGCCCCTGTCCCAAGGGACAATCGAGGGCGACCACGTGGTCTGCGGCTATCACGGGCTGACCTTCGGCTGTGGCGGCGAATGCGTCAGTGCGCCAACCCAGTTGGACAATCCACCCCGCCGTGCCGCAGTGCATGCCTATCCAGCCGAGGATCGCTGGGGCTTTCTGTGGCTGTGGATGGGCGACCCGGAGCAGGCCAGCACAGATGACATCATCGACATCCCCAATTTCGACAACCCGGACTGGGGCAAAACCCAAAAGGGCGCGATGGAGATGGCATGTCACTACCTGTATATTATCGACAACCTGCTTGACCCCAGCCATGTGGCCTGGGTGCACCTGACCTCGTTCGCTGGGGCCGGAACCGACAACCGCCCGCTGGATCTGGAGGAAACAGAGAACGGAGTCATCGTCTCGCGCTGGATCGCGGATGAGCCCGCGCCACCCTATTACGCGCCGATCCTGCCCTTTGGTCCAAGCTGTGACCGCAAGCAGCACTATGAATGCCGCCTGCCCGCGACGGCGATTAATATGTCCGTCTATACTCCAACGGGCGAGGGTGGGGCGGACCGACCCTTTTCAGCAAACGCGTTTGTCAATATTTCGTACAACTTCATCACGCCGGTCGATGGTGAGAACTCACGCTATTTCTGGTTCCAGCATCGCAACATGCATGCGGATGACGCGGCCATGTCTCAGCGTATGTTTGACGGTGCAGTCATGGCGTTCAACGAGGACAAAGAGGTTCTGGAACATGTCCAGACCGGCATGGCGCGCCGTAAGACAGGGTATATCAATCTGGGGCTGGACGCAGGCGCCATGCGGTTCCGGGCCCGTGTCGCCAAACTGATCGCCGGGGAAGAGGCCGCGCGACTAGCCGGCTGACAACCGGCCGTTCGGGCCTTGACCGACCTGTTGCGCAGGGGCGTCGAACACGGCCCGGATGCTGGGATAGGCCTCAAGAATATCGGAGCCGCCCTCAATCAGCTCGGGCCGGAATACGCCGTGCTCCCACACGGCCACGCCGTCGACGCGGATTGTGGGATCCAGCACGTTCAGGCAGATCTCACCCGGCGCATAGTTTCCGCAGGTATGGAAATGCATCAAACGGGGGTTGCCAAAGGCCGAGCCGCTCCAGCGTTCGTAATTCTCATGCGCGGGGGTGGGGTAGGCGCAGCCAGGGTGAATGCCTGCGTGCCAGGAATGCATTGTCATCGGGTCTAGGTCGAACATCTGGCCGACCTTCTCGTAGTGCATCTGCGCGCAATGCACGTCCATCGGATGGCCCGAGAAGCCCGTTAACCTGTTGTCTTCAAACGCGACCGCAAGCGGTTCCTGCAAATCGCAGCCATATGGTTCGTAGAATTTCGACCCGGTCCCGACCAGAAACCCATCCTGTATGACCAGGCCCGAAAACCCCGCCGAAGGTACCGGCGCAAAGACCGACATTGGAAAGCGGGTCACGCTGACATCCGCCGCACTGGCGGTCGGGAATGCAGCGCCCGGTCCGCAGAAATCGGTGCCAAGCGGGCAGGTGACATGAATGTGCGTCGCATCCGCCAGCGCTGTGTTCACCGCATTCTTAAGCGCGACAAACCCCGCGTAATCGGCCGAGCCAAATCCCGATCCCAACATCTCGACATCCAGCGCATAGGACATGATCGGCCGGATATTCGTAATCTCGGGATTAAAGCGAAGCTGATCACCCGTGCGCGACAGGAACAATGTGCGATCGGCTGCCTTCATTTCAGCCACGACGGACTGCGGCAGTCGCGCTTCCATCGGGTCAAAGGGTATGGTTTGCACCGACGCCCTGACGCCGTTCTGACGGGCGCATTCCACAATAACATCAGCGATCTCGGAATCGTAATAGGCGTAGTCGGGGTCTTCGCGCAGCACAAGAAGGTGGTCGCCTGACGACAGCCCGGCGCAGTTGAACAACAGGTTTTCAGCGCCCGCTTTCTGGTTCGGACGAATCATGATGGTGGCTCCTGCGCGATGTCACGGTGCAGACTATCCCGCTCACGATCCTGTGATCTAGCAAAAATGACTGTGCAGAAAAAATATCTGCTGACACCCGCGTTGCCTTCGCCCATAACCTGAGGTCGTTCTAGACAGGAGGCCCCGGCATGAGCGCTTGGATCGAAATGGTTTCGGATGATCAGGCCGAAGGCCGGTTGAAAGAGCTTTTGGACAAGGCTCGCACCCCGCATGGCACGGTCGACACCGTCATGCGCGTCCATTCCCTGCGGCCCGAAACGATGAACGGGCATGTCACGCTGTACCGCTCGGTCCTTCATTCCGACGACAACCAGCTGCCGTTTTGGTTTCTTGAGATTGTGGCCAGCTATACTTCGATACTGAACGATTGCACCTATTCGCTGACCCATCACTTCATGAATGTGCGCAACCTGTTGAAAGACCAACCCCGCAGCGACAGCATCTTTACTGCCCTGAAGGCGCACCGCCCCGAGGATGAGTTCGAGGGCAAAGAACTGGCGTTGCTGCGATACGCGGGCAAATTGACCACCGATGTCGGCCGAATGGTGAAATCGGACTTTGAGGCTTTGAAAATCGCAGGCTGCTCTGACGGAGAGATCCTCGAGGTCAATCAGGTCTGCGCCTATTTCAACTATTCCAACAGATTGCTCAACGGGCTTGGTGCAACGACCGAGAATGATGTCATCGGCTACTACAAGGCCGATGAGGAACCACTATAGGGGCCGCGCAACGCGCCCCTTGGACAGCGACGAACTAAAACCACGAGGCGACAATGCACATCAAACCGTTCGGCGTTGAAATGTGGATGAACGAGTTCGAGACAACTTGCGAGCTCAACCTGGCCGAAACCTGTGTGGAATCCATCACGTTGGGCGAGTTGCTTGAGATGTCTGGTCAACACAACAGCATTCTGAATGACCTGTCGGCGATGAAGATGTCCTATGGCGCAATCGAAGGGTCGGATCGGTTGCGCGATGCAATCAGCGGCATGTACGAAACCCTGAACCGTGACAATATCCTGACCACCCATGGCACCATCGGTGCCAATGCACTGGTACATCAAACGCTGGTGTCGCGTGGGGATCACGTGATTTCGGTCATTCCGACCTATCAGCAGCATTATTCGATACCCGAAAGCATTGGCGCAGACGTCCAACTGTTGCACCTGCGGTCAGAAAACGCGTTCCTGCCCGACCTGGACGAGCTGCGCGCGATGATCCGCCCAGATACGCGGTTGATTGCGATCAATAACCCCAACAATCCAACCGGTGCGCTGATGGATCGTGCGTTGCTGGACCAAATCGTGGATATCGCCCGAAGCGTGGACGCCTGGCTGCTATGTGATGAGGTGTATCGCGGCACCGACCAGACCGGCGACGGGTTTACCGCATCGGTCGCGGATATCTACGAAAAGGGGATCAGCACAGCCAGCACCTCAAAGACGTTTTCATTGGCGGGGCTGCGCGTGGGCTGGATTGCCGGACCAAAAGACATGCTGAACCAGGTGATGATCCATCGCGACTATAACACCATCTCGGTCGGTGTCGTGGACGAGTTTCTGGCCGCGATCGCGCTGGAAAACCGTGACAAGATACTGGCCCGCAGCCAAAGGATCACGCGCGAGAACCTTCAGATTGTAAAGGACTGGATCGCGTCGGAACCTCTGTTGAGCTGGGTCGAGCCTATGTCCGGCACCACCGCGCTGCTAAAATACGATCTGCCGATGACATCGCGCGATCTATGCGTCGCGCTATTGCAAGAAGAAGGCGTGATGCTGACCCCAGGCAGCGCGCTGGAAATGGAAGGCTGGCTGCGGCTGGGCTATACTAATCCGACGGCAGATCTAAAGCTGGGGCTGGAACGTTTTTCGGGTTTCCTTACTCGTCATCGAGCCAACACAAGCAGCTGAAAACAAAAGCCAAGGGCATAGCTTGTGTGTTTGCTTGCGGTTCGAAAGCGGCTGAACAAAGGCCACTTCAAGTTATCGAATAAGTCTTTAGTTGTTGAAGCAATCCAAAACAATGGGGTTCCCGTCCACATCTACAGCGCCTACATCAAATTTGATTTGAGGCGCGATTCGGGGGCGCGTGAAGGCAATCGAGGCGTATCTGCTTGGCGAGATGATAAAATCACCCAGCAAAGGAGTGTAGTCCAAAAAAGACTCGGTCATCAGCATCGTGTCGCCTTGCGCGAATAACGGAATGCGACTTGCGTACAAATCTATTTCGTCATTTGTCAGGTCCAACAGCCCGTCAGTGGATTCGGACCAACAGAACTCCAGAACCCGTTGCGATTCATCCGCGCAATTTTCGGTACATTCGACCGTCGATATGCGCAGCTCGGTTGGATAGCCGTTATCAGTCAGGAACCTGAAGACACTGTCCATCCCGTCGAAATAGTTGGCATCAATAAAACTGTCTTCACGGCTAACCATGTCGGATACCGTATAGGTCGCCTTCGACTGGATATAAGACACCCGGATCGCGTCCTGGACCACAAGGCCGCCAGAGGTCAGTAGAATCAAAAAAGGAAGCACCATCCCCATTTCCACAAGTGCTGCGCCGCTTGTGTCATCTTTAAAGCGGAGGATTGCACAATGAATAGCGCGGGCATGTGTCTTGAGTTTGGAAAACATCAGAAGGGCTCGTTCACAAAGGCAGATTTTGAAACAAGGGCGAAATTGCCGAACTCATCATAGCGTGGCAAAGACCGCAAAGCGTTTATCGGGGGAAACAGAGAGCGCTGGATCAAACAGGCGCGTGCAATCATCAACTGATTTTCGATACCTGCCGTGAAATCAATCGGCGGCATATAGCCGTCCTCGGGAGTCGTATCCAGGCAATTGGTTTGACCCAGATCCAGATTCCAAACCGATCTTTCAACTTCGCGCACCTGCAACAACAGGCTTTCCGAGCAATCCCAGAGAATGATCCGGGCCAGCGTTTTGGCACACATCGCATCTTTGACGCTGTCGTGGTCTGGGTTGGGGATCAGACCCAGTCGCAATTCGCGAAATGTCTGGTCGGTTACCCGATCGAGAGAGATCTGCCGCATCTTCAGATGGGCAAACTCAAGCGTCAGAAAGAGCATCAGCAAAAGCAATGGCAGACAGAGCGCGTATTCGACCAGGACTGCACCATCTTCGTTTTTGCGCCAGCCCCGGATGCGCTGAAAAAAGGTCCCGTATGCACGCCCGTGCGTTGCAGCAGAAGGGGTGGGGATTTTTGCGAAATTCATCATGATTCAAACACTCCAACTCAACTACTGCGTAAGGCGCAGGCGGTTGATTTGACGCGCAATCGATTGAAACGCCGAGTCGATGTCCAAGCTATTTACGTCATAGAAAAAGGCAGGGGACGAAGCGCAATCCAGCAAAGTTGCGTCACCCTGGGCATAGGTATCCATACCAATGGTAAAGATAGTGATGCCGTTATCTTTCGCTGCCTGACAGATTGCCGACGTGCGCGGGTTTTTCGAGGTGTTTACCGTTTGGTCGATAATCCGGTTGTAGTGGCCGACAGCGCTCCTGCGTCTGTCAACTCTGGCGAGAACAAGCTCGGCAAATCTGTATACCGGGAATTGGGCCCATACCTCTGGCCAAGTCAATTGAACCAGCGTTCCGTTCGGTCGGCTCACCCACCGGGCTGTAGATATTTCGAAAAAATCGTTGCGGGTTCTGGGGCGGTTCTGGAAATAATAGAACCTGTTTGTTCCACGTACCTGGACCACAGGTGAATTACCGGTCCTAAACGGCGGCTTGACGTCATAGCTCTGCGTGTTTTCTCCATCCGACATGACGATCAGATACTTGACTGTCTCATCGCTGGTGAATTCGTCGGGGACACCGCGCACGGCCGGACCAGACAGATATTCAAACCCCGGCTCAGTCGATAGAGATGACAAAACCGGTCGCAACGTAGGGTCCAACAAAGCGGCCCCCCATTTCGTCGCCATTTCAATCGAGGTAAAGCCGCCCGGCTGCATTGCTCTGATGCGCGCTTTCAAGACTTCGGGGTCTTCTGACCACGGTACAATGTCACGGGTCGCCGAATCTGTAGGGCAGGCGACCGTACCACTGGTGACCGAACGAGCCCCCGTACTTGGAGCATGATGCGCTGTCCGGTTCAACAAATCCGTCGTTGAAATCGCCGTGGTCTGATAATCAACCTCGTCGCTGAACGTCACGCAATGGGACAGGTTGTGCTCTGCCGTAACCGAGAAATTGCCCAACAGGGCTTCGCCAACCGAAACCTGTGTCGCAAAGGGTACGAGCGATATCGTTGTTCGCCCCGGCTGTCCAGGTCTGGGTTGCACCGCATCAACAAAAGCCTGAGCAGCAGGGATCAAAAGATCCATCCGAGACGGCGTTGACGCTGGGCCGGACGTCGCGCCCGGTGCCCAAGACATTGATCCTGAGTTGTCCAGCGCCACGGCAATTTCCAAATCCTGACGCGATTCCGTAGCGGCGCCGGCGACGGCCACATCCCAAGCTTCGTTGCCGACAACACGGGACAGGTATGCCGGGAGACGTTCACTGGCTTCGATCGATACGGTTCTCTCCGCAATGCCGCTGACAACAGTTACGTTATCCAGATTGTCTGCCAAACCTGCCTTGGCGAAAAAATCTTCGACCAAATCCTCGGGATCGAGCGTTTGCTCCAAATCAGCTGCCGCCAGGCTGGCTGCATCGGTTGTGTTTTGCAGCTTAACCCGTGCGTCCTCGGTCAGCGCTAATTCGAAGGCATATCCGATGAAGGCCATCATCGGGATGAACACTATCGCAACCAGAACCAAAACACCGCCTCTGGTGTCGCGCCGAAACCGCTCAGGCAGGCCACCGGAATTCATTAGATCGCAGTGTGGTTTCTTGTGTGAAGGTGCTCTGTTTTGCCCTTCGTTCAAATCCTCAAAACTCATACCCATCTGAACAACTCATTAAGTGTTGGAACCGTTGAAACGTCGAAAAACAAACAGAACTTTACACCAAAATGAACCATTGATGAACCCAAAATGAACAAATTCCGACAAGATTTGGCCACAATCGTTAATTTGAAATAGTCGTTGAAGTAGACGCAAGGTTGCTGGAACCTTGTTTGCGCTTGGCAGCAGGTCAACACTCAGGTTTATAAAATGGCCTTTTAATCATGATGTTACGCCGAGTTGCACGCGATTGGAGAAGCTTTTCCAAAAAAGGTTCCGCAGCCTTTTGGCCACGAAGCAAACTACCAGCGCAGATGTGGTGGTTTTGTTGTGCCCTGACTCTCAAACCTTTGAAATTCAGCTGATTACTCCGGATTTCGGCGACGATAGGGCTGTGGCGGCTGCATTGTTTGCAAGAATCAAAGCAATGTTGCCTCTGAGCCAGTCGTATCAAGCGTGAAACCGGAAGTACGCATGGGATCGTTTGTCCAATAGCAGGCAGATCGCCGACGGTTAGATCACTGCGCCAAGGTCACTTGTTTGAGCCCGTCGAAAATTTCAGATTTCGCATTTTCACTCAGACAGGGAACGGACAATGCCATATCAAAATCTGCGTGGTCTGTATCGTCAATTTTACCGTTTTTAGAAACTTCGTTGCCCAATTCGGTCAGGATAGTTTGACCTAACCGCAGCAATTCAGGACGGATATCAGCCACAAGATCAGGCGGGTTTGGTACCGGAGAGTCGCCGCCTTGCCACTGGCTGATCCAGCACCGCTGGATAGCCTTCGCTGCTTCGATCTGAGCGCGAAAAAACATCTGGACACTGGGGCCGGACAGACCGGCCTGTTGGGAAGCTTCCACAGCGGCTTGCAGAACCACCGCTTCACGCGCGAGGTCTTCCACGTCGACCTCGTTTCGATACTTCCACGCGGCGACACCCTTCATCCATGACAGACGGTCGTTGATGGAATTAAACAGCGCATCCGTATCTGCGCGCGGCTGCGCAGAAGTCACCAAAAGCATGCAGACAAAAAGGCAAAAAGTCCCAATAGATTGTTTTAGCATGATCTCTGATCGTTATTTGGGGCGCCGCCGGTGCCGCAGAACTTGCGACTGTTCATAGTTTGTTTAGCCCAATGCGTTGTTGCGAACCACAAGAGTTGCGGACAGGGTCGTTCAGGGGCGGTTCTCTAAGATCGTTTTGATCAAAGGTTGCAGGTGTTTTTCGTACCGGCGCCACTTCTCTTTAGACGTCGCATAGAGAGGCTGGCGCACCTGCTGCACGCTGGCGGTGCGGACCCGGCGTTTGCCGGTATAGAATTCAAGGCAACTTTCTGACCAGTCCAACCCGCAATAGTCGATGAGCCCGCGCGCGACCGTGTCGATATCATCCACTAGCGCCTCATACCGGATCGTATGAAAGGCACCTTGCGGCAACACCGTCTGCCAATGCCTCATCAACCGTGTGTAGGCGTTGTAGTAACGCCCCAACTCGACTTGGTCATAGCTGTGCAACTGGCTGCGTTCGAACAGGCGTGTGTAGCAGGACAGGCAGATATCCAGCGGGTCGCGGGTAACGTGAATGATCCGGGCATTGGGCATCAACGCATGTATCAGGCCAACCATTTGGAAATTCGCTGGCATCTTGTCGACCACATGGGGCGCTTCACCGCCCAAACGGGACAGAATGGCCACGTAGTCTTCGGCGCGGCGGGTCAGATCGGCGCTCGACAGACCGTTAAGGGCGTGCGGTACGTTGTTGCGCCCGTCAGGCAGCGCGCCAAAGAGCTGTTGCATTTCATTCAACTCTCCGGCCCCGGCCACCAGCGGGTGGGCGTCCAGAATGGATTCCGTCAGCGTGGTGCCCGACCGAGGCATTCCCAGCACGAAAATCGGTTTTGCGCTAGAAACGCCATGGCGGCGAAGCTGCGCGATCCGGTCGGCTGTAAAGGTAGCAATCAGATCGTCGGTCAGCTTGTCCGTCTCGGCCGCATCGTAGGAGATCAAAGACCGCTTCAACTGCGCGCCTGCCTCGAATTGCGCGAAGGCCTCGTCATAACGTTGTAGCTTCTCGTAGCATTCCCCCATCGCAAACCGATACGAGACCGCCTTTTGCGGCAACATCTCGGCGGCCTTTGTCAAAGCCGCCTCCAAAGCTTGAAACACCGGACTATCCTCGGTGATCTTATTCAGCCGCGCCAAGGCGATTTGCGCGCTTAGCGGATCATCCGAGGTTTCGGCGGCGGCGGTGAACGCATCCCGCGCCGCGTCGAAATCGCCCTGTTCCATCGCCAAATGCCCCAGCGCCAACCGACTGGAGGTCATGTCCGGCTTGATCGCAAGCGCTTTGGCATAAAGCGCACGTGCGCTATTCTCGTCCCCCAAATGCGCTTGGACCAACGCCATTTGATGGCAAGCCACCGCGCTTTCGGGGTCCAGCTTCAAGGCTTGTTCAGCCTCGATCAACGCCAGTTTGGGGTGGTTCTTTTCAAACAGGACCTGCGACAAACCCACGTAGCTTTCCGTCTTTGTCCCATCCAAAGAGATGGCGGCGCGAAAGGCTTTCTCGGCCTCATCCAAATTGCATTCCAACAGCGCGATACGGCCAAAATTGCGGCGCAGCTCAGCATCGCGCGGCGCAGTTTCGGCATGTGCTTCTGCCACAGAGCGGGCGGCGGCGACATCTTCAAGCTCAATCAGGACCGAGATCAGGTTGTTGGCGGTCTCGGACGATGCTGGTTGAAGCCGAAGCGCCTGACGGTAAAGCTTGGCTGCCTTGGCGCGGTCCCCCTGATCACGAGCAATGCTGCCCAGATTGTTCAAAGCCCTATCCAAATCAGGAGACAGAGCCAACGCCCGTTCTTGTGCGGCGCGGGCTTTCTCAAGGTCTTCAAGGTCATAAAAAACCAGACCAAGGTTGGACTGCGCCGCCGCATGCCCCGGCGCCAGACGGACTGCCTGTTCCCCGGCGGCGCGGGCCTGATCCAATTGCCCTGCACTCCGCAGAATTTCTGTGTAGTTGGCAAGGTATTGAACGCTGTCGGGGCGCAGTTGAACCGCGCGCTCAACCGCCTGTATGGCTGCAACGGTTTGTCCGGTCTGGAACGCGATCAGGCCCAATATGTGATGCGCGTCTGCATGTTTGGGGGCGGCGGCAATGATTTTGGATAAAAGCGGCGCGGCATGTGCCAGCGCACCCTTCTGGTACTGCGCCATAGCCAACGAAAACGCCTCCTGTACCGAGATCTGCTGACCCTGCGCAGCCATGATGCTCCTCCTCTGACACGTTGCCCGGTTATTCGGATCCGGGCTGTTGTTGGAAAGGTGGTAGAGCATTCCCGACAATGCGTCCATCCGCAAGCCACGGCGGGTGTGGGGTCGCTAAAGGTGATGATGACGTTTTCGTGTGATTAACTGCATAGACCCACGGCAGTTTCAATTTTAGCATGGGGTAGAAATTTACAGAAAAGGTGAAATGCAATGTTCCCAGACCGTAAATCCATCCTCCCGCTTCTTGTGATCGCATCGACCGCCATCGCGGGGACCGTTCAGGCAGACGACACCGATACCGAAAAGATGTCATTCTTCATCACCAGCGTCGGGAAAGGGGATGGTGCCAATCTTGGCGGTCTGGAAGGGGCTGATGCCCATTGCAACGCATTGGCCAACGCTGCCGGTTCATCTAAGACTTGGGCGGCATATCTGAGCACAAGCATGATGATCGACCGCAGCACCGACCCGATGACCATCACCAACGGTATATCGGCGCGGGACCGGATCGGGACTGGCCCGTGGTATAATGCCAAGGGGGAAATGATTGCGCAGGATGTCGACAGCCTGCATTCGGACGCGGTCAATATCAGCCTGCAAACCGCGCTGGATGAAAACGGCAATCCGGTGAACGGGCGGGGCAGCAAGCCCAACCGGCATGACATTCTGACCGGCTCGGACAGTGCGGGGCATTTCTCGACCTCGGGTGGAGACAGCACATGCAGCAACTGGACTAGCAACAGCCCCAACGGATCGGCCATTGTCGGGCATCATGATCGCGTTGGGCTGAACGATGCGCGCAACATGGTGTCGTGGAATTCGTCCCACGGCTCGCGCGGGTGTGGCGAGGGCGATCTGCCCCGGTCTGGCGGCGCTGGCCTGTTCTATTGCTTCGCGGTCGAATAGCCTGATCCTGAAAACGTGACCGCAGCGCATGGGGCAGGGGTGTTAGAGTTCTCGCGACCGAGTTGGGAGAATTCCATGACCAGACTGCTTCTTGCGTTTGCAGCCCTTTTTCTTGCCACCAGCGCCGCGTTTGCCGAAACCGTGCGGTTCACGGCGGCGGACGGAGTTGTTGTCACCGCCGATTTTCAAAAGCCCAGTGCCGCCTATGACACCGTCCTTGTCCTTTATCACATGGCCGGGGCCAGCCGGGGCGAATATGGTGATATTGCCAAGCGGCTGAACGAACTTGGCTATGCATCGCTGGCCGTCGATCAACGCTCGGGCGGCAAGTTCAACGGCGTAAAGAACGAAACCGCCGCCAAGGCAGGCGGCAACGTGGCATACACCGAAGCGATCCCCGACATGCAGGCGGCGTCAGCCTGGGCGCGTAAGAACGCTGGCGCGCGTCACGTCGGAGTTCTCGGGTCCTCGTATTCCGCGGGTTTGGTTCTTGTCCTCGCCGCGCAGGATCGCAAATTCGCCGATGCTGTCATGGCCTTTTCACCGGGTGAGTATTTCGGTGGCAAGACCTATGTCACCAAACGGCTGGGTGATTTAAAAGATCCGGTCTTTCTGACCTCGGCCAGGAATGAGGCCGGTCAGTGGAAGCCCTTCGCGTCCAAAATCGCCGGTCCCGTCACCGGGTTTCAACCAGACGGGCGGGGTCGGCACGGGGCGTCGGCTCTCGTCAGTGCGGATGGGGCCGAATACTGGGCGGCACTAACCGCTTTTCTAGCCACGCACCTACCGGCAAAGGGAGGGAGTTGAGCGCATACCGCTCAACTTCTTTTTGACCTCGCTGCCCGGGTCTTAGTGACGTTTCTTGGGCGGGATCAGATCTGTGATCGTACCCTCGAACATCTCGGCGGCAAAGTTCACCGTCTCACTGAGCGTCGGGTGCGGGTGGATCGTGTGGCCCAGATCGACTGCGTCTGCACCCATCTCGATGGCCAGCGCAGTTTCGGCGATAAGATCACCTGCATTGGTGCCCACGATACATGCCCCTACGACGCGCTGATCTTCGGGATTGAACAGCAGCTTGGTGATGCCTTCGGACCGGCCATTAGAGAGGGATTTGCCGGATGCAGCCCAAGGGAACACGCCTTTTTCGACCTTGATCCCTTTGGCCTTGGCCTCGGTCTCGGTCAACCCGCACCATGCCACCTCGGGGTCGGTATAAGCGACCGAGGGGATCAGCTTGGCGTCGAAGAACCGTTTGTGACCGGCGGCCACTTCGGCGGCGACCTTACCTTCGTGCACGGCCTTGTGTGCCAGCATGGGCTGGCCGACCAGATCACCGATGGCGAAAATATGCGGCACGCCTGTGCGCTGCTGGTTGTCTACGGCGATGAAGCCACGTTCATCCACCGCAACACCCGCCTTTTCTGCGTCGATCAGCTTGCCATTGGGCTTGCGGCCCACGGCGACCAGCACCTTGTCGAACGTGTCGGTGAAGCTTTCGCCCTTGTCATCTTCGAACGTGACTTTCAGGCCCTTTTTCTGAGGCTCAATCGCGGTCACTTTGGTCTTGAGGAAGATGTTCTCGTACCGGCCCTTAATGCGGTTCATCAAGGGTTTGACGATGTCCTTGTCGGCACCGGGGATGATCTGATCCATCAGTTCGACCACGGTGATGTTCGACCCCAAAGCGTCATATACACAGGCCATTTCCAGACCGATGATACCACCACCAAGAACCAGCATCCGTTTGGGCACATCCGCCAGTTCCAACGCCCCGGTCGAGTCGATCACGCGATCGTCGTCATGCGGGATGAAAGGCAATTCAACCGGTTCAGAGCCCGCAGCGATGATACACTGGTCGAAGGAAACGGTGGTCATGCCATCATCACCCACAACTTCGATCATGTTGGGGCCCGAAAAACGGCCATAGCCGCGCACGATCTGAACCTTGCGGCCTTTGGACAGGCCGTCCAGTCCGCCGGTCAGCTTGCCGACAACGCTGTCTTTGAAGGCGCGCAGCTCGTCCAGGTCGATCTTCGGCTTACCGAAGCTAACACCGTGTGCGCCCATCTCTTCGGCTTCGGTGATAACCTTGGCCACGTGCAACAGCGCCTTCGAAGGGATACAACCCACGTTCAGGCAGACGCCGCCCAGTGTCGGGTTGCGTTCGATCATGACCACCTTCTTACCCAGATCGGCAGCACGGAAAGCGGCGGTGTAACCACCGGGGCCAGAGCCCAGCACAACTACCTCGGCATGCACATCGCCCTGACCAGTCGCCGTGCCGGTGGCGGCCACGGCTTGCGGCGCGGCGACGGGTGCTTCTGCCGGGGCAGCTTCGGGCGCGGCCCCATCGGCGGCTTCCAATGTCAGGATCAACGCACCTTCTGAGACGTTATCGCCTTCGGACACGGCAATCGAGACCACTTTGCCTGCGGCGGGGGAGGGGACCTCCATCGTGGCTTTGTCGGATTCCAGTTCGATCAGTGGGTCCTCGGCGGCGACAGTATCGCCGACCGAGACAAGAATGCTGATCACGGGTACATCGGAGAAATCACCGATATCGGGTACTTTGACGTCCATCTGATCTCTCCTTACCACATCAGCTTGCGCATATCGCCCAACAGCGTCTTGAGCGTCACGCAGAAGCGCGCGGCCAAGGCGCCATCGACGGCACGATGGTCATAGCTGAGCGACATTGGCTGCATCAGGCGCGGCACAAACTCCTCGCCATTCCAGACCGGCGCCATTTTCGAGCGGGTCAGGCCCAGGATTGCCACCTCGGGTGCATTGACGATGGGGGTAAAATGCGTGCCGCCGATACCACCCAACGACGAAATCGTGAAGGTCGCGCCCTGCATATCGTTTGACTTCAGCTCACCCGCCCGGGCCTTGCCGGACAGCTCCATCAGGTCCTTGGAAATCTCGACAATCCCCTTACGGTCGGCATCCTTGATGACCGGAACCACCAGCCCGTTGGGCGTATCCGCGGCGAAACCGATATTGTAGTAGGATTTGCGGATTAACTTGTCGCCATCAGGGTGGATGGACGAGTTGAATTCCCAATGCTGTTTCAACGCACGGACCGAGGCTTTGACGACAAAGCTAAGCAGTGTAACGCGATAGCCTTCTTCCTTGGCCATCGTGTCCATTTCCTTGCGGTACTTATCCAGATCGGTGATGTCCGCCTCGTCATTATGCGTCACATGCGGGATGTTCAGCCAGGACCGATGCAGGGCGGGGCCCGACAGCTTTTTGATCCGCGGCATTTCCACATCTTCCACGGGGCCGAATTTCGAGAAATCGACAACGGGGATCGGCGGGATGCCCATGCCGCCCGCCGCACCGGCAGCAGCCGGGGCCGCCGCGGTTGAGGCTTTCAGGAACTTGGTGACGTCTTCGCGCAGGATGCGACCCTTACGGCCCGAACCGTTGACTTTGGACAGGTCGATATCCAACTGGCGCGCAAAGGCGCGCACCGATGGCGAGGCGTGGGCCTTGCCGAATCCCCCATCCACAACGGGCGCAGGTGCCGGGGCAACAGGCGCTGCGGTCGGTGCCGGAGCGGCAGCAGGTGCGGGCGCAGCCTCGGCCGGGGCGGCAGAGGCCCCTTCGCCTTCCAGCAGCAGGATCAGCGCGCCCTCAGACACGTTGTCGCCCTCGGCCACTTTGATTTCCTTGACGACACCAGCGGCCGGGGAGGGAACCTCCATCGTTGCCTTATCGCTTTCCAACTCGATCAGCGGGTCTTCGGCGGCGATGGTGTCACCGACCGAAACCAAAATGCTGATGACGGGAACGTCCGAGAAATCCCCGATATCCGGGACTGTTACTTCGATTGCCATTTCTATATCTCCTAGTGCCCCGTGGCCTTAAACCAACCGGGGGTTCGGCTTGTCGCCGTCAATTTCATATGTCTTGAGCGCTTTCTCGAGCTCGGCCTTGGTCACAGCGCCTTCACGGTACAGATCGACCATGGCGGCCGCCGCGATGTGGTTGGCATCGACCTCGAAGAACCGGCGCAGGTTCACCCGGCTGTCCGAGCGGCCATAGCCATCCGTGCCCAGCACGGTGTAGCGACCGGGCACGAAGGCGCGGATCTGCTCGGCGTAGTTCTTCATATAGTCGGTGGCCACGATGATCGGGCCCTTGGCTTTAGACAGCTGCTCGGTCACATACGGCACACGTTCTTCGGCCAGCGGGTCCAGACGGTTCGCGCGCGCCGCGTCCTGACCATCGCGAGCCAGTTCGTTGAACGAGGTTGCCGACCAGATATCCGAGGTCACGCCGAAATCTTTCTTCAGCATCTCGGCCGCTTTCAACGCCTGCACCAGAATGGTGCCCGAGCCCATCAGATTGACGTGCTTCTTGCCCGGCTTTTTGACCTCCTGGAACCGGTAGAGCCCCTTGATGATGCCTTCTTCAGCGCCCATCGGCATATCGGGATGGGCATAGTTTTCGTTCATCAGGGTCAGGTAGAAATAGATATCCTCCTGATTGCCATACATCCGTTGCAGGCCGTTCTGGATGATCACCGCGACCTCATAGCTGAAGGTCGGGTCATAGGTGATGCAGTTCGGAATGGTGCCCGCAAGGATATGGCTGTGCCCATCCTCGTGCTGCAACCCTTCGCCGTTCAACGTGGTCCGACCGGCAGTGCCGCCCAACATGAAGCCCCGCGCGCGGCTGTCGCCTGCGGCCCAGGCCAGATCGCCAATCCGCTGGAACCCGAACATCGAGTAGTAGATGAAGAACGGGATCATCGCCACGCCGTGGTTGGAATAGGACGTCGCCGCCGCAATCCAGTCGGCCATGGCTCCGGCCTCATTGATACCCTCTTGCAGGACCTGACCGTTGGTCGTTTCCTTGTAGAACATCATCTGATCGGCATCTTCGGGGGTATAGTTCTGACCCGCCGGATTATAGATGCCTACCGAGCGGAACAGCCCCTCCATCCCAAATGTGCGGCTTTCATCCGGCACGATCGGAACCACGTTCTTGCCGATCCCTTTGTCACGCAGCAGCGTGGTCAGGATGCGGACAAAGGCCATGGTGGTCGAAATCTCACGATCGCCGGTGCCTTTGAGCTGCGCTTCGAACTTGGACAGGTCCGGGATGTCCAGCACGGGTGCGGTGCTGTCGCGTTTGGGGAACTCACCCCCAAGCGCTTTGCGCCGGTCCGCGAGATAAGCCTTTTGTGCATTGTTCAGCGACACGAACGGCGCGTTTGGCAGATCTTCGTCGCTAACCGGGATTTGGAACCGGTCGCGGAAGGCCCGCAGTTGATCTTCGGCCAGTTTCTTTTGCTGGTGTGTGGTGTTCTGACCTTCGCCAGCCGAGCCCATGCCATAGCCTTTAACGGTTTTCACCAACAGGCAGGTTGGCGTGCCTTCATTCTCGGTTGCGCGTTTGAACGCGGTAAAGACCTTCTCGGGGTCGTGCCCGCCCCGGCGCAGCGCCCAGATCTGATCGTCGGTCCAGTCTTCGACCAGAGCGGCAGTCTCGGGGTATTTGCCAAAGAAATGTTCGCGGATATAAGCGCCGTCCTTGGATTTGAAGGTCTGGTAGTCCCCATCGACCGTCTCATCCATCAACTGGCGAAGACGACCGGTGGTGTCTTTCTCCAACAGCTGATCCCAGCCTTTACCCCAGAGCAGTTTAATCACGTTCCAACCTGCGCCGCGGAAGTCGCCCTCAAGCTCTTGCACGATCTTTCCGTTGCCGCGCACCGGGCCGTCCAAGCGTTGCAGGTTGCAGTTGATAACAAAGATCAGGTTGTCCAGACCTTCGCGCACGGCAAGGTCAATAGCGCCCCGGCTTTCGGGTTCGTCCATTTCACCATCGCCCAGGAAACACCACACTTTGCGGTCGGCCATGTCGATATGGCCCCGGTTGTGCATGTATTTCATGAACCGCGCCTGATAGATCGCCATTAACGGGCCCAGACCCATCGAAACGGTTGGGAACTGCCAGTAATCGGGCATCAGCCACGGGTGCGGATAGCTGGACAGACCTCCTCCGCTGACTTCCGAGCGGAAGTTTTCCAACTGCTCTTCGCTGATGCGACCTTCCATGAAGGACCGGGCATAGATGCCAGGGATCACGTGGCCCTGAAAGAACACCAGATCGCCGCCATGAATCGCTGATTTCGACCGCCAAAAGTGGTTCAGGCCAATGTCATACATGACCGCCGACGAGGCGAATGAGGCGATGTGCCCACCGTATTCGCTGCTGACCTTATTACGCCGCACAACGGTCGCCATCGCATTCCAGCGGTTGATCGTCCGAATGCGCCATTCCATGTCCTGATCGCCGGGAAAGGCATACTGATCATCGACAGGAATGGTGTTCTGGTATGGCGTGGTTGCCGAAAACGGCAGAGTCGCCCCGGCGGCGCGCGCCTTTTGCACCGCTTTGTCCAGCAGGAAATGCGCACGATTGGCGCCGTCCCGTTCGATGACGTCTTCGATGGCGTCCTGCCACTCCTGAGACTCGATTGGGTCGATGTCGGGTTCAAGGTCTTTCATGTGGCAGGGTCCTTTTTTGTGTGTGTCCGCGCGTTAGACGAAGAACTGCGCGCCGTTAGCAGAGATGGTCGAACCGTTGATGAACTGACTGTCATCCGAGGCTAGGAAGGCCACGCAGCGGGCGATCTCCTCAGGCTCGCCCAGCCGTCCCGCCGGGATTTGTGCGATGATCGAATCGCGCACCTTCTCGGGGACAGCCATGACCATCTCGGTTGCTATATATCCGGGGCAGATCGCGTTGGCGGTGATGCCAGCCCGCGCGCCCTCTTGCGCCAGAGATTTGACGATGCCCAGATCGCCCGCCTTGGTTGCGGCATAGTTCACTTGCGCGAACTGACCTTTCTGACCGTTGATCGAACTGATGACGATGATACGGCCAAACTTGCGCTCGCGCATACCGGGCCAGACGGGGTGGACGGTGTTGAACACACCGGTCAGGTTGGTGTCGATCACGTCTTTCCACTGGTCCGGGGTCATCTTGTGGAATGGTGCGTCGCGAGTGATGCCTGCATTGGCCACGACAACGTCAATGGGTCCGAGGTCCGCTTCGACTTGCGCGATACCTGCGGCCGAGGCTTCGTAATCGGCAACATTCCACTTGTAAGTCTTGATACCTGTCTCGGCGGTGAAGGCGGCGGCCTTTTCATCGTTGCCTGCATAAGTCGCGGCTACATTATATCCTTCAGCCTTCAACTTTCTAGAAATTGCTTCGCCGATACCCCGGCTACCACCGGTTACAAGTGCAGTACGTGTCATTTTCAATTCCTCCAATTAGTCAGAAACTTTGACCTAACTCACTTTGTTACGTAGCGTAATTTTCAGCGTACGGATAGGCCTGAGCGGAATACCAGCTATGCGTCTCAGGAAAAGTTTAACGTTAAACTATCTGAAAAACGCCACGCATAGCCTTGGGCGATTTACTTGATCCCTTAGCCATAGTTGCGGGATTTTGACATCTTGCCGATCCCCGGATTGAAAGAGTTTGTCGGATCGCAACACGTGTAATGCGCCGCAAGGTCGGGTTTGGCCTTATAGAGATGTCCGACATTATGTTCCGCCGGATATTCAGCACCACGTGCGTCGAACAGCTTCAGCATCGCAGCCTTCAGTGCTTTGGGATCCGCCCCTTTGCGCACCACATAGTCCTGGTGCATCACGTGACACATGAAGTGGCCATAGTAGAGTTTGTGAACAATCTGATCGCTGATCTCGGGCGGCAAAACCTCAAGCCAATCACGATCATTGCGGCGTAGGGCTACGTCCAGCGCGATGATGTCCTCGACCTCATCTGCGTGAATCGCCATGTAGCGCACCGCAGCACCGGCGGCTGCAAACCGGTGCAGACCCGCGATCTTGGCTTCGCGGGGGGTGCATTCGAAGAAACCTGCATCGCGCCCTTCGAAGAAGCCGGGCAACCAATTGCGGATCGCCTCGATGCCATCGTCCTTCATCTTCAGGATCAGATGATGTTCATAGGCCTCTCGGTATTCGATCATCCTCTTGGGCAGGACCTGCGGCAGGAGGCTGACTGCGGCCTGCATGAACCGGTCGGTGAAATTGCGCAGAAAAGGAATGCGCCGTAAACGTGCATCCACTGCGCCCTTCAGCGCAAAGAACATCGGCAAGCGATCTGTGCCCAACTTGTCGATCATCCACACCGTGTCCTTACCGTAGGCCTTAGTGATGTCGAACACGTCGCGCTGCATGTACTCGGCCGAGACTGGCAGGGACGCGAATTGCGACAGGATATGCCGGCGCAACTCGGCCAGATCGTCTGGGGAGTTGGTTCCGATATAGAAAACCTGTTCAGCCTCGTTCTTGGCGAAAGTGTCCAGACGCACGGCAAACACAGCCATTTTTCCGGCTGAACCCGCAGTTTCAAACAGCTTCGCCTTATCCGCATTGTATCGTGCGGGCGTTTCGGCATCCACGTCGCGCACGATCTGCGCATAGTCACTGGCCGAGGCGCGTTTATTCGTGGCCCCCGGATTGCGCTCGAACTGACCAGTATCGAGATTTGACAGTATCTGTTCCGGTGTCTCACCCAGATCAATGCCCAGGTGGTTGACCAGCTTTAACGTGCCGTCTTCGGTGATGCGGGCATGGACCGACAGCTCGGTGTAAACCGGCCCGCGTTCAACCAATGAACCGCCCGAGTTGTTGCAGACCCCGCCCACAATCGACGCCCCGATGCACGAGGATCCGATCACCGAGTGCGGCTCACGCCCCATTGGGTCCAGCAACTTTTCCAATGCAAAGAGCGTGGCACCCGGAAAGCTGACGACTTGTTCGCCGTTGTTCAGCGGCACCAGAGTATCCATGCGGCGGGTGTTGATCAGAACCACATCGCGGTCATAGCGGCCTGAGGGTGTTGACCCTTCGGTCAGGCCCGTATTGGCGGCCTGCATGATGACGATCTTGTCGGCTGCAACACAGGCTTGTAGCACCTTCCACTGTTCCAGCAGGGTGCCGGGTTGTACGACGCACAGCGCCTCGCCTTCACCCGACCTGAACCCACGGCGGAACCGCTCGGTGGCGCGTGCGCCGGTCAGCACATGGCGTGACCCGACGATTGCGCGGAAGTCGGATATGAGGGCATCGTTGGTCATGCCGCGTTCCGATGCGCCAACCCCTGAACCGTCACCGGGTCACGAAACCGCAGATTGGCGCGCGACAGTTGATCAACCCGCGTGACGCCCATCAGCTTCATGTCGCGCTCAATCTCGGACCGCATCAGCCCCAACGCGCGTTCGACACCGAGCTGTCCAGCAGCCGCCAGCGGATACAGATAGTGCCGTCCGACACCAACCGCCTTGGCCCCCAGAGACAGCGCCTTCAGCACATGAGTGCCGCGTTGAATGCCGCTGTCCATCATCACGTCCAGCTTGTCACCCACCGCATCCACGATCTCGGCCAGTTGGTCGAAAGGTGTGCGCGAGCCGTCCAGCTGACGTCCGCCATGGTTCGACAAGATGATCCCGGTGCAGCCGATCTCGGCCGCGCGGCGGGCGTCCTCGACGGTCATGATCCCCTTGAGGCAGAACTGACTGTCCCATTCGCGCACCATCTGGGCCACATCGTCCCAGTTCATCGACGGGTCCAGCATTTCGGTGAAATAACCACCGATGGAACTAGCCCCGCCGCTCATGTCCACGTGTTCATCCAGTTGCGGCAGGCGGAATTTCTCGTGCGTGACATAGTTGATGCCCCACATCGGCTTGATCGCAAACTGGATCATGCCGCCCAGCGTCAGCCGGAACGGGATCGAGAACCCCGTGCGCAGATCACGTTCGCGATTGCCGCCGGTGATGGAGTCCACGGTCAGCATCATCACCTCGACACCAGCCTCTTTAGCGCGCTGCATCATGGCCGAGTTCAACCCGCGATCCTTGTGGAAGTAAAACTGATAGACCTGTGGGTTCTTGTGTTTCTGGCGCAGTTCTTCCAGCGACACCGTCCCCAGTGACGAGACCCCGAACATCGTCCCGTATTTCTCAGCCGCCGCCGCCACCGCGCGTTCCCCCTGATGGTGGAACAGGCGCTGCAGGGCGGTGGGTGAGCAATAGACCGGCATATCCAGCTTTTGCCCCATCACCGTCACCGACATATCCACGTCCTTCACGCCGCGCAGGACCGAGGGCAACAGGTCGCAACGGTCGAACGCGTTGGTATTTTCGCGATACGTCACCTCATCATCCGCGCCACCGTCGATGTAGTTGAAGATCGGTCCCGGCAGCCGCTGTTTGGCCAACCGCCGGAAATCGTGGAAGTTATGACATTGGGTCAGGCGCATTGTTGAGGCTCCTTAATAGGCGACCGAGGGCAGCCAGGTGGCCAATGTGGGCCACAGGAAGACCAGCGCCAGACCGGTCAGCTGCAACAGGACAAAGGGGATGATGCCTTTGTAGATGTGGGTCAGCTTGATCTCGGGCGGGCAGACGCCTTTCAGATAGAACAGGGCGAATCCAACCGGCGGTGTCAGGAAGCTGGTTTGCAGCGTCACCGCGACAAGGATGACAAACCACACCAGCGCCGGTTCATCCAGAACGCCAAAACCGGGAATGTCGATGCCCAACCCGTTCACGATGGGGCGCATCAGGGGCAGCACGATCAGCGTGATCTCGATCCAGTCCAGCACAAAGCCCAGGAGGAAGACGATGAACAGGATGAATAGGATCGTGCCGTTGGCACCGAACCCGGTTGATTGGACGACGTGTTCGATCAGCTCGTCCCCACCCAGTTCCCGCAGGACGTAGGAGAAAACGGTCGCGCCAAGGAAGATCGCGAAGATATAGGCGGTGGTGTTGAAGGTCGAGACCAGCACGTTCCACAGTTTCGCGAAGGTCAGCTTGCGATAGCCAAGCGCCAGCAGCGTCGCACCCAACGCACCGATACCTGAGGCCTCGGTTGGAGTGGTCAGACCAGCAAAGATCGACCCCAGAACCGCGAGGATCAGCATCAGCGTCGGGATGACCGCGATCAGCACGTCCTTGACGGCGGCCCAGTCGGGGGCCTTTGCGCCCTCGGGCACCGGGGCTGCGTCGCGTTTCACCAGCGCGAGGATGAAGATATAGGTCAGGTACAGACCACCGATGATCACGCCCGGAAAGACGGCGGCCATGAACAGGTCTCCGACAGACAGGGCCATCTGGTCGGCCATGATCACCAGCATGATCGACGGCGGGATCAGAATGCCCAGCGTGCCCGAGGCTGAAACCACACCCGCCGCTAGTGTCGGCTGGTATTTCTGCTGCATCATCGAAGGCAGCGACAGCACACCCAGCAGAACAACCGACGCACCAATGATGCCGGTCGAGGCAGCCAGAATGATCCCGATCAGGGTCACGGTGATCGCCAGCCCCCCGCGCACCGTCCCGAACAGGCGCTGCATCGAGGACATCAGACGCTCGGCCACACCGGATTCGTCCAGCATCAGGCCCATGAAGATAAACATCGGCAAGGCCACGAGAACCGCGTTGGACATGGTCGCATAAACCCGGTTCACCACCGCGCCGAGGGTCAGGTAATCGAGCCCCGTAAATGTGCTTTCAAGGCCCGTCCACAGCATCAGATCATTGTCGAACAGGTAGGCCAGACCACAGTAGGCCACACCGACACCGGCCAGAACCCAAGCCACCGGGTAGCCGGTAAACAGCAGCGCGATGAAGGTCAGGAACATCGCGATGACCAGCTTTTCCTCGGTCGTTTCAACAAGGAACGTCAGGCCCACGCAAACGGCGGCAAAGACAGCCAACACCAGCAGGATACGGCGCAAAGGTGCGCCCTCACGTTCCGAGGCCGGTCCGTATAGCAATGCGTGCCCATCGTGGATCAGCCGCGCCAGCGCCGCCAAAGCCAGCAGGATGAAACTGATCGGAATGACCGCCTTGAACGCCCAACGTGCAGGCAGACCAGTGGGGCTGTCAGACCGTTCATTGACGCGGAAGCTTTCGTAGAAATAGTCATAGCCCTGATCGATCATCAGATAGATAAACGGGGTCAGCAGGGTCAGGATGCCGATCACTTCGATGATCCGCTGCGCACGGCGAGACAGCTGCATATGCAGCACGTCCACACGCACATGGCTGTCGGTGATCAGGGCATATGAAATGCCGATCATCGTGACGATGCCGTAGAAATGCCACTGGATCTCATCCAGCTTGGGATAGTTCTGGCTGAAAAGGTAGCGCAGCGAAACCTGTGAAAAGATCGCTGCCACCAGCAGCACATTCGCCCACATCACGACATGCCCAACGGCCTTTACGCCCGAGTCGATGGCAACGGCAATTTTCTGGCGGTCTGTATCGGGGTGCTCCAGGAGGCCTTCATAGGCTTCGACCGGATCATTGAGGTCTTTAGGCGTGGCCATGGGTAATCCTCGCTCGGTTGACCGGCTTAACCGCGGTCAAGGGATTGCAGGTATAAATCCTGAGAGAACCAGGGCGGCAGAGGAAGGCCGCCGCCCCGGCAGCGTCAGCAATTCAGCTTACTGACGGGGGAGGAACGCGTTGGTTTTCCACAGGTCATAGCCATCGCGGAACTGGGTCATGTCATCCATGACCTTGGCAAAGAAGGCGTCGTTCGCAGCCTCTTCAGCGGCAACCTCTTCCCAGGTCGCGCGGAACGTGTCCAACATCTCGGGCGACCATTGCTTGATGGTGACACCGTTGTTTTCAACGTTGTCGATCAGTGCGGCGTGCTGAATGGCCTCACCTTCGGCAAAGCTGTCGGTCATCGAGGCCTTACAGGCATTTTCGAGGATCGCCTTGTGCTGATCGCTGGCTTCGTTCCAAACGTCCTTGTTGATCATCAGCTCAAACACAGTCGCCTGCTGGTGCCAGCCGGGGAAGTAGTTGTACTTGACCAGCTTGTGGAAGCCCAGACGGGCGTCAATTGCAGGCATCGAGAATTCGGTCGCGTCAATCGCGCCTTTTTCCAGCGCCGGGAAGATCTCACCACCGGGCAGCAGCGAAGTGGCAACGCCCAGTTTCTGCATGACTTTGCCGCCCAGACCAAAGAAGCGCATCTTCAGGCCGTTCAGGTCTTCGGGGTTGTTGATCTCGGATGCAAACCAGCCTGATGTTTCAGGCGCAATAACGGCGCAGGGGATGACGTGGACGTTATAGCCCGCCTGGTCGTACATTTCCTGATACAGCGACATACCGTTGCCATAGTAGAGCCACGCCATGTATTCGCCGGCTTCGGGGCCGAAAGGTACCGCCGAGAACAGCGGTGCAGCCGGGATTTTACCCGCCCAGTAGCCGGCGGTTGTGTAACCCGAGTTGATCTTGCCAGTCGACACCGCGTCCAGAATTTCAAACGGCGGGACCAGTTTGCCGGGTTCATAGACCTTCATCTTCAACGTCCCGCCCGACATCAGCTCAAGCTGTTCGGCCACGCGCGGAATAGGCGAGCCCAGACCGGGCAATTCGGTCGAGAATGCGATCGGGGTTTTCAACAGCAACTTATCAGCGGCAAGCGCGGGTGCAGCCATCAGGCTGGCAGCAACCGCAAGGCTCGTCAGGGTCTTTTTCATGAATTCTCCTCCGGGATGTTTCGGACGCAACGTCCAATCAATCTGTGACGCAAGGTTGTCTGGCGCCTTGAGTGGTCAATAAAGTTTACCATATCAATCAGTCAACAACTTTATTTACCACTGGTCTGGTCACGCAACTGCCCATCGGTTTGAAATTTTTCGCAACTGGAAAGAGTGCAAGAGCACCCGGCTTCAGTTTCTTTGCGATTTTTCTCTTTCAAAACAGCGAAAAGTGTACTTTCCGGGAATACAACCTAGCGGCAAATATTAAGTTGAATACTAAAGTTTCAAAGGTTAACTTATTTTACCAAGTGCTATGTACAGGACCCTGATCAGAAAGGCGGCCCGACATGACCCCAACTGCGATTTTTGAACCGATTGGCCACGAATCACTGGCGGACGCGGTGGTTGCGCAGATTGAAGATCTGATTGCGTCGGGCGTGTTGAAACAGGGTCGCAAGCTGCCATCCGAGCGAGAGCTGGCCGAAATGCTGCGGGTTTCACGCCCAAAACTGCGCGAAGCGCTGCATACGTTGGAAGAACGCGGTCTTGTCACCACGCAGCACGGAGAAGGCACTTTTGTCGCCGCCCTGACCGGAAGCGCCATGTTGCCCGCTTTGCTGGCGCTCTATGAACGGCACGAACCGGCATTTTTTGATTATCTGGAATACCGCCGCGAACAGGAAGGGTTTGCCGCCCGTCTGGCCGCGCGTCGTGCAACCTCGGCAGACAAGGAGCGGATCTCTGAAATCCTGGCCGAGGATGAACGCGCTTGGCGTGAAGGGGATGCTCTGGCTTCGCGAGAGGCGGATTTCGCGCTGCACGCAGCCATTGTCGACGCAAGCCAGAACGCAACGTTGATCCACATGATGGCGTCAATTTATGAACTGACCCGCCAAGGCGTCTTTTACAATCGCGATTTTCTGAAAACCATCGACGGAACCGGCAAACAGTTGATAGAACAGCATCGCGAACTGGGGCAGGCCGTCATAGACGGCGACGAAACCCGTGCACAGAAAGCCGCGCACGATCACATCGATTTCGTCGAGGAATCCTTCAAACTCGGTCTGGAAAGGCGGCGTCGAGAAGCCATGGCGGAAAAAAGGCGCATCTTGTCGAACTCGATGTCGAAGTAGCGATCTGCAACCTGTCAGACGCCCGCGTTGCAGATCAACTCGTCACCGGCAAGGTGATCGATCAAAGCACGGACTCGGGTGGTAAGGCGGCGGTTCTGAGGGAACAAGGCGGCGACGACATAGGGGGTGACGCGATGGTCGGAGAACAGTTCGACCAATGCACCTGATTGCAGTTCTCTGGCGACCGTATAGGCCGGACATCGCGCGATTGCCGCGCCAGAGACCGCAAGCTGTGCTGACGCGGCCGGAGCATTCGCTTTCAACCGCCCACTCACCTGTACTGCCACATCCTCTCCATCAATACTAAACCGCCACAAGGCGGGTTCGGACATGTTGCCGTCCAGAATGCAATCATGGTTTGCCAACTCCAATGGATGTTGAGGCACGCCAGCACGCGCCAGATACGCGGGCGCCGCACAGATGATCAGGGGCATCGGCCCCAACTGCCGGATCTTTAGCGAGCTATCGCGCATCGGACCGATGCGGACGGCCAGATCTAGCCCTTCCTCTATGATCGACACGCGACGGTCGGATAGTTGCAGATCAATCTCGACCTCGGGATGTAGGGTGGCGAAAGCAGCCAGAGACGGCGCAAGACGGACAGAGCCAAACCCGGTCGGCGCCGAGATTCGAATAACGCCCTGCAAGGATGTCTGGGCATTTCTGACCGTTTCCTCCAACTCGTCAAACCCGTCCAGTAGCGGCTCACACATAGTCAGATAGGTCGCGCCCGCATCAGTCAGAGACACGCTGCGTGTGGTCCGGTTCAGCAATTGCACCCCCAGCGCGTCCTCCAAATCAGCCACGTATTTGCTGACCAGTCGCGCAGATTTGCCCAACCGCTGGGCGGCGGCGGTGAAAGAGGCGTTCTTGGCCACCAGCGCAAATGCGCGCATTCGGTCTATCTTATCCATGGTTATTGCGCCCTCTCAGGGCTTAATCATCCACCAAAAGTGGCAATTATCATCAACCCGTGCAAGCGTTATCTGTCGCTCCAGTTCACAGTTATTCAATGATCGGAGCCACAACATGTCTAACCCAGTTCGCATTCACCATTTCCCAAAGTCAGGCCATGCTCACCGGGCGCTGGTTTTCGCCAAGCTGGCGGATATCCCGCATGAGGCTGTCTTTGTCGATCTGGTCGCTGGCGCGCATAAGACGCCCGAGTTTCTGGCGATGAACCCCAACGGCCAAGTACCGGTTTTGGAAGATGGCGATGTGGTTGTCTCGGACTCGAATGCAATTCTGGTGTATCTCGCCCGTCAATACGCGCCGGACTGGATGCCCAGCGATGCGGTCGGGGAAGCTGAAGTCCAGAAATGGCTGACCCTGGCTGCGGGCGAAATCGCCTTTGGCTCATGCGCGGCGCGCTTGATTACTGTCTTTGGCGCCCCGCTGGACGTTGACTTCGCGGCAACCACCGCTGCCAAGGCGATGCAAAAGCTGGAAACGGGTCTGGAAGGCCGCGATTGGCTGGTCGGGGATCAACCCACCATCGCTGATGTCGCCGCCTATTCCTACACCGCCCATGCGCCCGAGGGGAATGTCTCGCTTGAACCCTATCCGAACGTGCGCGCTTGGATTGCCCGATTCGAGGCGCTGAACGGGTTCGAAGCCATGCCCGCAACCGCCGCTGGCCTTGTGGCCTGAACCAAACCCGCCCCATGGTCGGCATGTCTGGCCCTGGGACTTTTGGCAACCGAAGGGATCAGGACGATGACCGATGCCGCAACTCCGTTCCACGCAGGCGAACTTGCCGCGCAGCAACGCGCGGGCGTTGGCTATATCGCCACAAAAGGCGCGCCTTTCATCCGAGAGTTCATGCCCGACCAGCACCGCACCTTTTATCAGGCGCAACCCTTTCTGGTTGCTGCGTCCGCAGACACAAAAGGCCGGGTCTGGGCTAGTATTATCGAAGGGCGCGATGGCTTTGTCCGGTCCCCTGACGCCCACACAATAACCTTGGACACAACCCCGGATCCATCCGACCCGCTGGCGCAGACACTGACAGCCGGAACCGATATTGGCGTGGTCGGGATCGAGCTTGCAACAAGGCGACGCAACCGGTTCAGCGGCAGAACGCGGCCAACCGATAGTGGGCTCGCCATAGATATCCGTCAGACTTTCGGCAACTGCCCCCAATATATCAACGAACGGGACTGGTGGCGGGTTCAACGCAACCAGCCCGTCCGGCCACTAACATCGGAAAGCCTCAATTCCGCACAGATCAAGCGGATTGAAGCCGCCGACACTTTGTTCATTGGCTCTGGTCAGCAAGGACAACAAGGGGCGGCCTCGAACGGGTATGATGCGTCTCACAGGGGGGGCGAGCCGGGATTTGTTCGCGTGATCAGCCCAAACCGTCTGCGCATCCCCGATTACTCGGGCAACAACTTTTTCAATACGATTGGCAACTTGCTGCAGGACCCTCGCGTCGGGTTGCTGTTTGTCGATTTCGAAACCGGTGGACTGTTGCATCTGACCGGGCGCGCCACGATTGACTGGTCTCCCGAAGAAGCGCGCGATCCGAACGTTCTGCGCATGATAGAAGTCGAGCTCGACGCCGTGATCGACCGGCCCGAAGCCCTGACGCTCAGATGGTCAGCGCAACCGACACCATCCCGGAAATTGATCGTCACCAACAAGGTTGTCGAGGCTGAGGGGATCACGTCCTTCCATCTTGCGGCAACCGACGGCGATCCGCTGAAGTTGTTTCAAGGCGGTCAGCACCTGCCCATCGCATTGGATATCCCGTCGCATGACAAAAAGGTCCGCCGCACCTATTCCCTGTCAGGAACAGCAGGAGGCGACCACTACCGGATAACTGTCAAACGCGAGGCCAGTGGTGTCGCCTCACGTTTCTTGCATGATAACGTGGCCATCGGAGATGTTGTCGAAGCCAAGCCGCCCACCGGGGATTTCATCATTCCCCAAGGAGATGCGCCTTTGGTTCTGGTCAGCGCAGGCGTCGGTTTAACGCCGATGCTGGCGATACTGCACCAGCTCGCGGGGCAGGGGAGCCAACGCCCGGTCTGGTTCGTACATGCCGCGCGCAACGGGCGCCACCACGCCATGGCGGACGAGGTTGGACAGCTTGTGGCTACAAACCGCACCCTTAGAAAACGCATCTTCTACAGCACACCCGACAGCACAGACCAGCTGGGACAGGACTTTGAAGCGACAGGTCGGATTTCGGCCACCGACCTTCTGGCTTTGGGTGTCGGACGCGATGCCCATTACATGCTGTGCGGCCCATCTGGGTTTGTAACCGATCTGAAATCGGGGCTTGAGAACGCGGACGTGCCGCCCGACCGAGTTCTGTTTGAGGTTTTTGGAACGACTAAACCATAGCTGTGAGAAAGCTATTTTGAATTTCGAACCCGGTATCAAAGGGTAGACAACCTCTTGTTGTGCAGCCTAACTTTTGGGAATTCGCAAAGGTAATGTGGTCGATCCCCGGTTCGACCCGCAGGATCGAAGGAGCGGGCCATTTCAGACGGAAACGCCAACGCAGCCGAAAATCGGTTCGTCCATCTTTCGACCCAAAAATTCCGCCCCAAGGAAAAGTTTGAATTCTGGCGCAGCCTGCACCCGTGGATTTCTATGGACGCGTCGGACCGATCGCGCGAGGCCAACTATAAAGGCCAGCTTTCCTATTTTGGCGCGTCCTCGGGCGCGACCTTCGGATTTACCCGTTCAGACGATACGACCACTTATTTCGGTCAACCGACGGGGGACTATTTGGTTCTTAGCTCGACAATTTCCGGGGCCGTTCGCCTTGAGACCAAGGATGGCGACGGCCAGACGGTAACGGCGGGGTCAAACCTGGTTGTTCTGGACGGTTCAGTCCCAGTTTCAACCCGCACACGAGATCATTCGCATGTCTACATGACCCTTCCGATGGAGCTGATCCGAGATCAGTTAGGGGGCGAGGTCCGTCCCGCGGGCAGGGGGGTTGCCCAAATGGCACCCAATGGGTTGGCCCCCTTCCTGGAAAGTCAGTTGCATATGATGGCCAAGGAGTGCACCAAGCTTTCTGAAGTTGAAACTCTGCATCTGATTGACTCGTTGCAAAGCCTGGCTCTGGGGGCCTTGTCGCGCCTGGGTTCTGATCCGCCACCTGCGGGCGCCCCTGCGCAAACGCACGCACTTCATACTGCTGCGACGCGTTACATCGCATTGAATCTTGGGGACGAAAATCTCAGGGCCGACTCGGTCGCGGATGCAATCCAATGTTCCAGATCGTCCCTGTTTCGCGCGTTTCAAGACCACAACGACACGTTCGGCAATCATATCCGTCGCGCAAGATTCGAACTGGCAAAATCCTATTTGGTGAACCAGCCAGACATGCCGATCCAGATCGTGGCCCATCTTTGCGGCTATAAAACCCCGGAATCCTTTGGTCGGTTCTTCCGCGAGCAGGCCGGAATGACAGCATCGGCATATCGAGACAGCGGCGTCTAGACCTTTTCTATCCTAAATTCCTTGATCAGATCTTGGTTCTGACACGTTTTGTCAGGCAATTGAGACGTACTGGCAGGCCAATGTTCTGTCGAGTTGACTTGGCTTGTATATCCTCGTCTTTAACTTGGCACCTTCGGTTGATGTGGCTCTCCGGTCAACTAGCGACAGGTTGCTTCACAGAATGGGGTCGACCGAACACGTTTGAAAATTCCTCGTCAATCTAAGCGATATCGCGTCGAAGTTTTCCCTAATAACGGCTGACGCGATGCCCATCCCCGACTTCTGGCGATCACCTTCATGATCTTGGATCAGTTGCCCTGCAGGCTATGAGCTGGTCCTGATTGAAGTACGCCTTCTGGTCGGGGATGGGGTTTTCATAACTCCTGACTGGCTTTTGCCAAGACCAGATTGGTTTCGATTCAGTTCGCTCGCAATTTAACCAATTTCCCTTGGTTTCAAACTTGGAGACTTAAGCGGAAAACAGTTCTTTTAGCCTGCGATCCAGCGCCCGGTCGTCATCGATCAAAGCGGCAATAGTCGGGCGCGACAAGGCACGGGCTCGATAGGCGTTGAGATTTGGAAAGGCCGAGTGATCAACTTTTGCATGATCCGACAAAACGAAGAACCACGTCAGATAGGCATCCGCCGCCGAAAACCTGTTACCCAACAGATAATCGCGCCCGTTCAAATGATCCTCAATTATCTGAAACCTGAGCGGTGCCAGAGCTCGTACACGATCTTTCACTTCATCCGTGGCTTCCTTGTAGAACACCACACGAAACAGCCCCTTGTGCAGTTCCGTCGCGCAGAAAGCCAGCCAGCGCAGCATCTGAAAATACTCCGGGCTGTCAGGCGATATCCGGAAATCATTGTCTTTGGACTGTGCCTGAATCCAGGCAATGACTGCCGAGGTTTCGGTTAGTTTGGTTCCATCGTCAAAGCTGAGAACCGACACTTGCCCCAAGGGGTTCACGTCATAGAGCGAACCACCTGCCGCCAGATGTTTACTGCGCAGGTGCAACGGCTCAATTTCCAGTTCGACACCCGCTTCGGCTGCGGCGAACCGCGCAGCCAATGAACATGTGAATGGGGCATGAAAAAGCGTTGGCATAAACAGGTCCGATCAATTGAATTGGTAAGTTACTGCGCTCGGCAGAATAGACTCAAACTTGTCTGCAAGGACAGGCGTAAATACGGGGTCCGAACCTTGAGAAAATCCGCTTTCGTGATCGCTTGAAAGGTTAACTTGACGAGCGTCTTTTTGACGGTTGTAGTGCAAAAAGACGAATTTGGATTGGATCGAATTATGCGAATTTTTGTGCCTTTTCTGGCGGCCACTTTCTTTCTGGCATTCTCGCTGAGCGCGGCACTTGCCGAAACTCAAGCGCACACAACCACCTCAGTTCATATGCGCGCAGGGCCAGGCACAAACTATCCCGTGGTGGCTACATTACCGCAAGACGCAACGATCGAGCTTTATGGCTGTCAACCGGGCTATACTTGGTGCGACGTCTCCTGGAATTCGGCGCGCGGCTGGATCGCTTCGAACTACATTTTGGTTGATAGCGAGGGACAGACCAAGGTGATGAACCCCGTCATCGCAGCCGCATTGGGAATTGCCATTGTAGAGTTCAGCCAGGCCTATTGGGAAAACCACTATCAAGCCTATCCCTGGTTTGCGTATTGGAACCGCTACTACCATCCTTATCACCCAGTCCCCGGGCCGTATTGCTACCATTCACCACAAGACCCAGCCTGTCACTATCCACCGCATGATCCGAACCGGCTGTATCAGCCTGAACTGCATCATACCTTCTATGGAAACGGATACTACCATTTTCACCGCCACTGACTGACACGGGTATTGTCGCTGAGAGCCTGAGGATAAGATCAGTAAGGTCGTGTTCAGCTGTTTGACCAGTGAACTTTTTGTTGGCGTTAAATAACACACTGTTTTTAACATAACATGGATTACAAGATCTGCTACTGAAGCAAGGCGCGCTAACGAGACATGCGTCTCCTTTCATAAGATAACGAGTTAGAGAGGTAAAATTCCTTGGATTGAACCCGTCTTCGCGACGCCGTCTGTGCGTCTCAGTTTCGGAACGGCCCAGAAGTTCAAAGGCCAAACACATCCATGGCGTTCTTACCCGCCTTGAGCCCTGCGACCCATTCAGCTTCTTTGCCGATTTTGTCCTTCACGTCGGATAGAAGATCACGGGCAGCAACCGGAGAAAGGACCACAAGTCCGTCACGGTCACCCAAAATCAGGTCACCCGAAGCTGTTTTGCATCCGCCGAAAGAGACTGATGCATTGATTTCTCCATCGTTAGCGCTGGTGGGGCCACGGGGCGTAATGCTTCGGGCGAAGACAGGAAAATCCTCCCATGAACCCAGCGTGTCTATGTCACGTACGGCCCCATCTACAACAACCCCTTTGCAGCCGAGGTCCCTCAGGTGCCCGCCTAGAATTTCACCTATCATGGCGAATTCTGTTTCACCGTTGGCGGCAATCACAACAACTTCGCCGGGCTTTGCATGGTCTAAAACGTGAATGACGCCCCCGAAATCAGGTGGCGAAACCGAGACAGTCCGGGCCCGCCCCAGCAGATGCAGTGGCCCGGCATCCAAGTTTCTTACCTGAATCGCCGGATCGATCAGACTGGAAGGCTGCAAGTCGGCCACGATACTGGCGGGCACACCCCGCCACGCCTCGACTTGGTCCTGACTTAAGGGAATGTTTTCGGGATGTATGGTTACCGACATTCTTTACCCTTTCTCGGCAAGTTGACGCTGAACAGCTTTCGCCAATCGTTGGACGGCTTCGGTCAGTTTGGCCTCGTCGTTTAAGGTGAAATTCAGACGGATCCCCTGCCTGTTTTCCCCATGGGCATCAAAAACGCTACTAGGCGAAATACAAACCTTTTCGTCCAGCGCAATTTCAAACAAGCGGTCCGTGTCGATACTCTCATCCCGCGCACGAGCCCAGACAAACATGCCGCCTGCGGGCACCTCCCATTCGAACCACTCCGCCAGATAGGAATTCAGAGCCGCACACAGGGCATCTCGTCGCCTGCAATACATGTCCAGGACCTGCGATTGTGTTGCCTTGATCAAGTCGGATTTCAGGATTTCATACGTAATACGCTGGGTAATACCGCTTGTGCACATGTCCGACCCTTGTTTGGCAAGTGTCAGTGCGGAGATCATCTTGGGCCTCGCAATCACCCAACCCACGCGTAGACCAGGGGAGATCAGCTTCGACATCGTGCCCAGATAGACGGTGTTGGACAATTCCCCAGTCTGAAGCGCTAGATCAAGCAGGTTCGGGGGCAAAGGACCGTCGTAGCAAAGACTGCCATAGGGATCGTCCTCGACAAGCCATGCCCCGGTTTGACGGGACGCGGCCAGCAAGGTACGGCGCGCCTCCAATCCGACCAATCGTCCTGTCGGGTTAGAGAAATTGGGCACAGTATAGGCGAACTTTGCGCCTTTCATGGCTTGAAACGGGTCGAACGCGGCGGCATTCAGATCCATGTTTCGAAAGCGCGGGCGACGGGGTCGCCATGCGTCAAGAGCTCCCAGATAGGTCGGAAACTGCCCCGCAATCAGATCCCCTTCGTTCAGCAAGACCTTTCCCAACAGGTCGAGCGCCTGCATGCCGCTAGTTGTTATCAACACATTTGCGGCAGTCAGTTTTACGTTTTTGGTAGAAAACCGGTGCGCAATGGCATTGCGCAATTCCGGGAGG
Organism: Ruegeria sp. BK1; assembly: GCF_056535645.1. NCBI lineage: Bacteria > Pseudomonadati > Pseudomonadota > Alphaproteobacteria > Rhodobacterales > Roseobacteraceae > Ruegeria > Ruegeria sp. BK1. The sequence goes on from NZ_JBQFIS010000002.1 coordinate 370,454, forward strand.
CCTTCGATCGGGCCATATCCCAGTGTCTCGGTCGGGTGGGTCTCAATAACCCTTTGGGCCAGTTTTGCGATCTGGGGACCGGGATAGGTCGCAGGTTCAGGTAGCCCCCCAGCTATGTTGAGCAGACCGGGAATTTGACCGGCCGCGAGAAAAGCTCGTGTGATTTCATTTGTCTCAGACAACCAACCGGCAAAGGCTGCGGGCTCGACAACCGGCTCGCCCACACGTTCCAGTTTGTTTTCCAACTTCACATTAAGTCTCCTGATCGGTTCTTCGGAAGGATAGCCAAAGTCGCGCGCGCTTTCTCGGCGTTCTTCGCTTTTATCCCTGTCAATATTGATGATTTGTGCTAATTTTTGGCATTAAAATAGAGGAAAACGTTAATGTTCGACCCGGATAGTATCGACAAACGCATACTGGCGGAACTACGGCGCGATGGGCGCCTTGCCATAAGTGATCTTGCCGAAATTGTTGGGCTTTCACCGACGCCCTGCGCCCGCCGGGTCAGAAAGCTTGAGCAGGCCGGGATTATTCGCGGGTATCACGCAGACATCTCGCCGGAAAATCTTGGGAAACAAATCTGTGTGCTGATTTCAGTGAAACTGGCGAAACACAACCCAGACGGCCATGCGGTTTTTCAACAAACTGTAAAACAGAGTTCCGAGGTCTCGGAATGCCTGATGGTGACCGGTGCGGCGGATTATATCCTGAAAGCCTGGTTTCCGGATATCGAGGACCTGCGTCTGTTCATTACCACCACGGTTCAAAACCTTCCCGAAGTTGCCGAGACCTCGACAATGTTGGTTGTGGGGCAAACCGATACCGGATTCGAGATGATGTGATCTATGTGATTGCGCCCTGCAAAACAGTGTCAGCCTACGCGCAAAATGTCACAAGGACGGCAAGGTCAACGCGATCCCTGGGAAGGCGATCAGCAGCACCACAAGCAATAGCGAGCAGAAAATGAACGGGAAGGCCGAGGTATAGATCTCGCGCATCGTAGTGCCTGGCGGGGCGACGCCTTTCATCACGAACAGCAGCAGCCCAAAGGGCGGCGTCGTAAAACTGATTTCCAGCGACAACAACATGATCAGGCCGAACCAAATCGGATCGAACCCGAGCGTTTGGGCCAGCGGGAAAAAGATCGGTACCGTCAGCAGCATGATCGAGATTTGCTCCATGAACATGCCCAGCAGCAGTAGGACGGCGAACATCACCGTCAGCATCGCCAGAGGGGCCAGATCGAACGCAATCGCCCAATTGACCAGCCCTCGGGACGCGCCGGAAAAGGCCAAGAGCTGACTGAACGTCGCCGAACCAAAGACGATCAGGTAAGCCATCAGCGTTACTTTGAGCGCGCCAATGACGGACTTCTTCATCGCCTCCCATGTCAGGCAGCGAAAAACGGCAGCGAGGATCAGTACCCCCAATGCCCCGAAAGCCGCCGCCTCGGACGGGGTGACAAAGCCTTTGATCATTAGAACGATGATCACGACCATGACGCCGACCATCGGAACCACCTCGGTCATCAGCAATTTCAGGCGGCACCCCATCGACATCGGTTCGACGTCATAAGCCGGTGCGGCGGTCGGGTCGATCCGGGTCTGCAGCCAGATCGTTCCGATATAGAACCCGGCCAGGATCAGGCCGGGAATGACACCCGCGATCAGCAACGCAGCGACGTCGATCTGCGCCAGCGTGGCCAGCAGAACCGCAAGCGCCGAGGGTGGGATGATGATCGCAAGGCCGCCCGTGCCCAAAATGGGGCCGATGCTCATGTGCGATTTGTAACCACGCCGCTTCATCTCGGGCACCATCAGCGACCCCAGCAGCGCGGTGGACCCCATCGACGACCCGGACAAAGTAGAAAAGGCCGTTCCCCCCAGAACAGTCACATAGCTGAGCCGCCCGGGCAATCGGCCAAGCAGCTTGTCGATTGCGTTGAACATTCGCCCACCAAGGCCGGTGTGAAAGAAAATCTCACCCATCAGCAGAAACAGCGGGATGGGCATCAGGGCGTATTTCGTCAACGCCCCCAGCCCGTTGTTGAGCAGCTGTGTCACCCCGCGCTCGCCGCCCATGAATACCCACGCCCCCAGAATATTCGCGGCCAGAAAGGCCAGCGCAACCGGCATTCCGATGGCCATCAGGAACACGATCGAGCCCAACAGCAGGGCAAGGGCCTCGTACCATTCCATTATTCATGTATCCCTGCTTCGCCGCTGTGCATCAGGTTAGGGCCAAACACAAAGCGTGAAAATTCAATCGCCATCAGCCCAAAGGACAGAGGAAAGGCGATGGTCAGCATCCAGCGGGGGAAGTAGTAGGCGCGCGTATCATAGTCCCCGCGTTCGATATTAGTCAGAACCAGATCGCCCCCCTGCCACGCAAGGATCAGGCAGACCAGCACGCAGGCAGCTGCGACCGAACGGCTGACGATCCGGCGCAGGTGCAATGGCAGAGCAGCCGTAACCAGCTCGATATGTACATGGCCCTTTTCGCGCACCAGCCAGGGAGCGCCCAGCATCGTCATATACAACAGCCCGTATTCGGCCGAGGTGAACAGCCACGCAAAAGGCTGAAGCCCTGCATTGCGCATCAGCACCGAGGTAATAACAGACAGCATAAGCCAGACCAGCAACAGCCCCGCCAGAATGGCCATGCCAAAAAGCACCGCATCATAGGCCTTTTTCATGGTCATGCCTGCATTGCCCCGAATTCCGGTCAGGCCCGCAGGGTTTCCGCGGGCCTGTCCTTGGTCTTAGTTTGCTGCGTCGAGATCGTAGAACAACTCGATCAGGCGATCATAGTTGTCGGTTCCACCCGGCTGTTCTGCCATAAGGCCATTCATCCGCTCCCACGTTTTTTCGCGCGCAGCGGCAAGGTAGTTCGCCTTGGCTTCACCTTCCAAGCTGACTACGGTCATGCCTGCAGCATCCAGTGCGGCGAAATCATCATCCCGTTTGCTGCGCAGGGCTTCGACGCTGGCTTTCTCATGCTGGATCGCCACGTCTTGAAGGATAGTCTTGGCCTCATCCGACAGCGAGTTCCAGCGCTCCAGATTCACAATGACGCCCAGATCGGTCGAGAAGAAACAGGGCTCGATCCGGTAGTTCAAAAATTCGTTCCATTTCAGGTCGATCAGACCGATCTGGGTCCAGCCGGTCGCGTCCACGACACCGCGTTGCAGGGCTGAATAGACCTCACCCGTTGGCAAGTCGATTACCTGCGCGCCCAGATAGTTGGTGAAGAACGCATTATACACGTTGTTGCCGCGCAGCTTTAGCCCTTCGACCTCAAGATTGCCATCGGCGTCAAAGCTGGGCTCATTCCGGGTCCAGAGGTTGTAGCAAACACCACTGTCGAACCAGCCGAGATACTTCAGACCCATTTTTTCCTGATGAATCTGATCGATCAGCTCTATCCCGCCATTCTGGCGGGTCTCAATCGCGGTCAGGTTTGAGGCTACCATCGCGTCTTTTTCAGGCAGCGCACCGCCGTAAAAAGAGCCCGGCGTATAAACCATATCGACAATGCCATCGCGCACCGCGTCAGGTTGCTGGAACATGCCGATGGCCTCGGGGCCACCGCGCACGTCAATCTGAATGACACCTTCACCCGCATCGTTCACTTTATTAACAAAATCCAGAAAGCTCTGGGTGTAGATCAGAGTTTCAGGAAAGGCGTGCACGGCAGAGATTGTTTCTTCCGCTTTGGCTGCTCCGGCAACCATCACGGCTCCGGCGAACAGGCCAGCCAATGAGTTCAGTTTCATGAGTCTTCCTCCACATGTTGTTGGGGCAGTTTTCTGAATGCGCCCCTTGTTTTCCTGGCCTTTTGGCCTGTTGCGTCGTCTTTGCGCGACGTGGCTTATTCGCAAAGTGCAGGCCATGCCCAAGGCGCGGTCTGACTGCGGTGGTGTCGGTGAGCACGGATTGTCTGCGCGTGCTGTTGGGTCAGGTCAATGTCATCCCAGCCATTGATCAGCTTGACGCGCCATCCTTCGTCCAGTTCAAATTTCTCAGTGCGGCCTTCCAAAGTGAACCGGCCTTCGGGCAGGTCAACCGAAAGCTCTGCGGGCGCGTCTGTCAGTGTCTGAATAAGGCGTTCGTGCGTCGAATTGCTTACCCGTGCGGGTAGTAAACCGTTGTTGATTGCATTATTGGCGAAGATGTCGCCAAAGCTGGGCGCAATGACGGCGCGTATCCCAGCATCGACCAGAGCGTATACCGCTGCCTCGCGGGATGAACCGCTACCGAAATTCTGACCTGCCACCAGAATACTGATGTCTTCATGCCGATTGAGCGGGAAGTCCGGGTGCAATTCTTCATCAGCGTTGCGCCGCATATCGTGCAACAGGTACCCTCCGTACCCATCGCTACGCGGAACCGACATGAACCGCGCTGGGATCAGTTGATCGGTGTCGATATTGTCAACAGCCAACGCCAGGGCCCGACCCGTATGCTTGCTCCACCCGGCCATCACGCAGCCCTGCCCTGCAAAAATGGTCGAACATCCGTGATCGTACCTGTCACAGCAGCTGCAGCCACCATTGCCGGAGACATCAGATGCGTACGCGCACCGCGCCCCTGCCGGCCGCGAAAGTTACGGTTGGTCGACGAGGCGCAGCGCTTGCCTTCACCGACCAGATCGCCGTTCATTCCGACACACATGGAACAGCCGGATGCGGCCCATTCCAATCCGGCATCTATGAAAACACGGTCCAGCCCTTCCGCTTCGGCCTGTGCTTTGACACGCGCAGATCCCGGCGAGACCAAACCCGGCACTTTCGCACCGCGTCCGGACAAGACCAACGCGGCCTCTCGCAGGTCTTCGATGCGGCCATTTGTACAGGATCCGATAAACACCTGATCTACAGGGATGCCGTCCAGCGCGCGCCCCGCTGCCAATCCCATATAGTCCAGCGCATCGCGGGCGGCATTTGCCTTAGCAGGGTCCATCACGTCCGGATTCGGGATCGATGCTGATACAGGTAGTGCCTGTTCCGGACTTGTGCCCCATGTCACGGTCGGAGCAATGCCGGACGCATCCAGCGCAACGTCGCTGTTGAATACCGCACCTTCATCAGTGGTCAGCTTTTGCCACGTCCGGCAGGCCGCCTCAAAATACGGGCCGTCCGGCGCATGATCGCGATTTTCGAGATAGGCAAACGTCACCTCGTCAGGGGCCACCATGCCGAAACGCGCGCCTCCTTCGATGGACAGATTGCACAGGGTCATGCGACCCTCCATGGACAAGTCCCGAACCGTCTGTCCCGCATATTCCACTGCGTGACCTTGCGCACCACCTGTGCCCAGCATCGCAATCCAGTTCAGCGCGATATCCTTGGCCGAGACACCCGGACCCAGTTGACCATTCAATGTAATCCTCATCGCCTTGGGCTTGCGTTGCCAGACGGTTTGCGTCGCAAGAACATGCGCAACCTCGGTCGCGCCGATCCCGAAAGCCAAAGCCCCAAAGGCACCGTGCGTAGATGTATGGCTGTCTCCGCAATTGATCAGCAGACCTGGCAGTGTCAGCCCAAGTTCCGGCCCGACCACATGCACGATACCCTGTGTCGGATCATCCAGATCGAAAATCCGCAGATTGTGCCGGGCAGCGTTGTTGCGCAACGTCTGGATCATGCGGGCAATCTTTGGATCAGAAATCCGGCCGCGATCGCGCGTCGGCGCATAGTGATCGACAACCGCAAAGGTCAGATCCGGTTCGGCCACGTGCAATCCGCGCTCTGCCAACTTGGCAAAGGCATGGTGCGAGCCTTCATGTACAAGATGCCGGTCCACCCACAGCAGCGACACGCCATCATCGCGCCGCAGCACCTCATGCGAGGCCCATAGCTTGTCGAGCATTGTACGCGGGGCGGTCATTCCTCGGCCTCGCTGCGGCCAATGGCAGGTTCCCAATGACGTGCTGACCCGGTTCCAACTCGCGCCAGAGGCATCTCAAGGCGGAACATGTCAGGCCGGTAAAGACCAGAAAGGTATTCGACCCCATTGCCTTCGACATCCCGCACAATCCGTTTCAACGATAGCAGCGCCGAGCCAACCGCGACGCCCAAAGCCTCGGCCACGTCGGGGCCCGCAAGCGTTGCCGACACCGTCTGGTGCGCTTCTTCGATCTGCACACCACCCCGTTCCAACAGCTTGAACAACGGCGTCGTGGCCAGATCGCTTTCCGAATAATTCCGGGCAATTTCGGCAGGAACATATGTTGTCAGGTGAGAAAACGGCACTTCGTCTGTCAGGCGGACCCGCGTAGCAATCTGCACCTGCCGGTCGTCCTGAAGACCCATGGCTGTCGCCACCGCCTCGGGCGCTTTCCCATAGGAAAACGACAAGAGCCGGGCCGTCGTGCTTTGGCCCATTTCCACAAGCTGCGGCATCAAGGTGTTGAAGTCCATCGCCGCCCGCGCCCCATGCGGCGACCGGCCCGATACCCGTGTGCCACTGCCCGCGTGCCGTTCGATCAGGCCGTTGCCTGCCAGCGCCTCAAGCGCACGCCGGATGGTTACGCGGGACACGCCGAACTTCTCAGCCAGACGCTGTTCGCCCGGCAGGGTCTCCCCTGCCGACAACTGCCCCTCGGTGATCTGATCGCGCAGAGACAGGTAGACGCGCTGCGCCTTGGTTCCGTCCGGAAGATTGGCCGCTTTGATCTGGTTCACCCGATGATTCCCCTTTCCCAGCATTGGCAATCGTAAGAGGGACACTTCGAAAATCAAGCTTTAGTATTATGGGTCTTTCAAAAATAGTCTTACCATTGATGGCAAAGCTGTATTACAAATAATACCAATTGTGAGGGGTAAACGGCGTGCCAATTGTCGAGCTACATGTGATAGAAGGCTACAGCACCAAGGAAAAACAACGACTTGGCCAAGCATTGACTGACGCAGTGCGATTCGTCGTGCCTGCTCCGCCTGATCTCGTCACGGTGCTTATCCATGACCTCCCACCTGAAGACTATTACCGGGGTGGCCAGACCAGACAGCCCGCGCCAGCGAAGGATGACCCCGAAAAGATCGTCCGGGCTTTTCTGGCGGAGATGAGTGAACGCGCGTTCGACAAAGCGAAGACCCGACTGGCACCGGGTTTCGTGATGCACTTCCCCGGAGCACAACCGATGCACGACTTGTCCGAGTTGATGGACTGGGCGGCACCGCGCTATCGCAGCATCGCCAAGAGCTATGAAGGCTTCGACGCAATGCAAGGCGTAAGCGACGCCGCGATTGTCTATTGCCGGGGCACCTTGTCCGGGCAATGGCCCGATGGGACCCCTTTCGAAGGCATCCGCTTTATCGACCGGTTCGAGGTCGTCGACAATCTGATCACGCAGCAGGATGTCTGGAACGACATCGCAGAAACAAGGGCACAGGCATGAGCGAGATTGACCCGATCACTCTTTCGGTTCTGGCAGGTCGCATGGAACAAATCGCGGATGAGATGGACGCAACACTGTTCCGCGCGGCCTTTAACCCCATCATTGCCGAGGCGCATGACGCCAGCCACGGGCTTTACTCGGCCACAACTGGTGACACGTTGGTTCAGGGAAAATCGGGCCTGCCGATTTTTGTAGGCGTGATGTCTTTCGCGGTGAAGGCGGTGATCGAAAAGGCCGCCGCCGATGGTGATCTGGAAGATGGCGACATTTATATTTTCAACGACGCGCATATCGGCGGCACGCATCTGTCGGACATGCGATTGGTGCGGCCCTATTTTCGCGATGGTCAGCTATTTTGCTATCTCGCCTCGGTCGGGCACTGGCATGACGTCGGCGGTGCGGTTCCCGGAAACTACAACCCCGCCGCAACGGACGTATTTCAGGAAGCGTTCGTTCTGCCGCCCGTCAAACTGGCGCGGAAGGGCGAGGTCAATCAGGACATCATTGACATCCTGCTGCGCAACACCCGCCTGCCCCAATCCGCCATGGGCGATCTGAACGGCCAGTTGGGGGCGCTTGATTTGGGCGTACGCCGGATGGATGAGCTACTGGACGAGTACGGCGCGGACACCGTGTCAGCCGCGCTGGATGCGCTCGGCCACCGGGCCGAGGCACTAATGCGGGCCGAATTGCAGGACCTGCCTGATGGCCGGTGGGTGGCCGAGGACTTCCTCGATAATGACGGCATCACGGACACGCCCCTGCGCATCTACATGGCTCTTGAGATATCGGGCGACCGGATGGTTCTGGATTTCAGCGGCTCCTCGCCGCAATGTGCAGGGCCGGTAAATATCGCTCTGCCGACGACTGTCGCAACGGCCTATGTCGCCATCAAGCATGTCTTCCCATCCCTGCCCGCCAATGCCGGGGTGATGCGGCCCATCGAGGTCATTGTGCCCGATGACAGTCTGCTTTCGGCCAAGTTCCCGGCCCCGACCGGCGGATATACTGAAACCATCTTACGAATGATCGACGTGGTCTTTTCCGCCTTCGCCAAGGCCGCGCCGGACCGGGTGGTGGCCAATGCCTATGGCACGATCAACGCTCTGTCGATTGCGGGCAAACGGTCGAACGGGCAGCCTTGGGTAATGTTCAGCTTTTACGGGGGTGGGCACGGCGGCTCGATCGAAAGCGACGGGTTGAATCACGGCAATGCGCCAATTTCCACCGCCACGATCCCGCCGATGGAAATCCTTGAAGCCGCTTATCCCGTTATGTTCCGGCAATGGGCCCTGCGCCCGGACAGCGCCGGGGCCGGGGCGCATCGCGGCGGTCTTGGGGCTGTCTATGAAATCGAAGTGTTGGAAGAAAACGGGGCCGAGGCATTTTTGTTCGGAGAACGCGGACGTTTTGCGCCCAAGGGGATCGTCGAAGGTCAGGATGGCGCGATGAACGTCTTCACTTACGAACAGGATGATGGTTGGAAAGCGCCGCCTTTGGTGTCGAAAATGCGAGGGATCAAGTTGCGCCAAGGGCAAGCCGTCCGGTTGGAAACCCCCGGTGGCGGGGGATATGGTGCCACGAAACGCCGTGCGCCGGAAGACATCGCCAAAGACGTTTCTCGCGGTTTAGTCAGCCCCGATCAGGCGGATCAGGCCTATGGTTCCGCCTGGCGGGAGGTGGTGCAATGACCGGACATATGATTGGCGTCGATGTTGGCGGTACCTTCACGGATGTCTTCGTGTTGAACGAAGAAGATGGCACCGCAACCGTCGCCAAGGTGCCCACCACCCGACCGGATCAGTCCAGTGGTTTCCTAGACGGGATCGGACGCGAGGTATCAGATCTGTCCGAAATTGCAGTGGTCGTGCATGGCACCACCGCGGGCACGAACGCCTTGTTGGAGCGCAAGGGCGCAAAAACCGGCGTGATCTGCACCCACGGCCTGCGTGACGTGCTGGAAATGCGCCGCCGCGACCGCCCCCGCACATGGGGCCTGCGCGGTGATTTCGAACCCGTCGTGGATCGGCGCGACCGGCTGGAAGTGCCCGAGCGCACCTTAGCCAACGGCAGCATCCGCACCCCGGTCGATCTGGACGCCGTGCGCGCGGCGGCCAATCAACTGCGCGATCAGGGATGCGAGGCCGTCGCGATCTTGTTCGCCAACGCCTATGCCAACCCCGAAAACGAGACCGCCGCCGTGGCAGCGGTGCGCGACATCTGGCCTAACCCGCATGTTTCGGCCTCATCCGAAATCCTGCCGGAAATCCGGGAATTCGAGCGGTTTTCGACCACCGCGCTGAACGCCTATCTTCAGCCCGAGGTTTCGGGTTACTTGAACCGGCTTGAGAACGCACTGCACTCGGGCGGGTTCGATGGTGAGTTCATGATCGTGCAATCCAACGGGGGTGTCATGGGCGTTGGTACCGCTTGCCAATTGCCGGTGCGCACCGCCCTGTCTGGCCCAGCCGCAGGGGTCATCGCAGCCGGTTACATCGCGCAATCGGCGGGGTTCGACAATGTTATCACCGGCGATATGGGCGGCACTAGTTTTGACGTCTCGCTGATTGCCGAAGGGCAGACGATGCTGTCGGCCCAGACTTCAATCGACTTTGGCATGGTCGTGCGCAACCCGATGATCGAGATCACGACCATCGGCGCAGGCGGCGGGTCAATTGCTTGGGTCGACAAGGGGGGGTTGCTGAATATCGGCCCGGAAAGTGCCGGTTCGAACCCCGGCCCGGTGGCCTATGGGCTGGGCAATGACCGCCCGACTGTGACCGACGCTAACGTGGTGCTGGGCCGGATCGACCCTGACAATCCCATTGGCGGCAAACTGGAAAGACTGGATGTCGAGGCGGCCCGTCAGGCGATTGACACTCATGTGGGTCAGCCACTTGACCTGTCCACGGTTGAGGCCGCCGAGGCCATCCTGCGTGTCGCCAATTCTCGCATGGCAGGCGCGATCCGACTGGTCAGTATCGAACGCGGGTTTGATCCCAAGCGGTTCGTCTTTATGCCCTTCGGCGGTGGTGGAGCACTGCATGCCGGGGCCATGCTGGCCGAGGTCGGCATCGCCCGCGCCATCGTTCCGCGCTATCCCGGCGTAACCTCGGCGATGGGCTGCGTGATTGCGGATATGCGGCAGGATTTCGTACAAACGATCAACACGCTGGTATCGCAGTTGGACAGCACCGCGATGGGGGCTTTCATGCAGGATCACGTCGATCAGGGTATGGCCTTGCTGGACGCCGCCCGAACCACGTTCGAGGCACGCGAAATCTCGTTCGAGCTCGACATGGCCTATGTGGGACAAACGCACACGGTACCGGTGCCGCTGACTGTCACCGTGTCGGACGGAAAGGTCAATCCGCCGGACAGCGCGGCCATAGAACAGGCTTTTGACGCGGCCTACAACGCCACCTATGGCAGACTTCTGAAAAACGGTATGCGCCGCATCCTGAACCTGCGCAGCGCGGTTACAGGCAAACGGCCCAAATTCGAACTGTCCACGCTGGCCCCTTCAACGCGAGGCTCGGTAGAACCAATGGCAACACGAAAGGTTCACTTTGCACAAAACTGGTACGACACGGCCATTTTTGACCGTCTGTCCCTGCCAGTCGGGGCTGTCATCAAGGGGCCTGCGATCCTGACGCAGCCCGACACCACCGTACTGATCGAACCGCATCTGCAAGGCCGCGTGGATGCCTATGGTAACACGATCATCGAACCGAAGGAGGCCGAGTGAATGAGCGATCCAATCACCTGGGACCCGCAAAAGACGGCCCTTCTGACCATCGACCTGCAAAATGACTTCCTGCTTCCCGAGGGCGCATACGGTCGCGCCGGGCAATCGGCCCCCGCCATTGCGGCTTTGCCCGACCGCATCGCGCCGTTGGCACGGCGGCTGCAAGAGGCCGGAGGGCGCTATTTCTCGGCCCAGTTCACGCTGGTGCCCGATCGCAACGGCGAGCCGCTGATCGCCCCACATCTAAAACAGCTGCGCCCCTTCCTGACCAAGGGCGATTTTGCGCCCGGAGGGTTCGGTCACGCACTGGTCGACGCGCTGCAACCTTGCGACTTCGTCATAGAAAAAGTCGCCTATTCTGCCTTCTACCAGACCCGGTTGGAATACCTGATGCGCGCCGTGGGGATCGAAAACCTGATCGTCGGGGGGATCGTTACCAACGGCGGCGTTGCCTCGACCCTGCGCGACGCGCATCTGCGCAATATCGAAACTGTGATACTGACCGACGGCTGTGCGGCCTTCCGGGATGAGGTTCACGAGGCCACGATCCTGTCACTGGGCACGGTCACACATCAACGCACCTGCGCCGAGGTCCTGAACTGGCTGGAGTGCGCAGAATGAACCTGAAATCCCGCCTGCAACAGCAAAAAATTCTTGTCGCACCTGGTGTCTATGACGGGCTGACCGCCTCGCTTGCCGAAAAGGCAGGGTTCGAGGCGCTGTATCTTAGCGGTGCTGCCGTGGCCTATACCCGGCTGGGACGTCCCGATATCGGCTTGTCCACTGCCTCGGAAATGGCCGACACCATGACCCTAATCGCGGATCGGGTTGGGCTGCCGGTTATCATCGACGCGGATACCGGCTTTGGCAACGCGCTAAACGCACAGCGCACCATGCGGCTTTACGAACGCGCCGGAGCCTCGGCCCTACAAGTTGAAGACCAGACCTATCCCAAACGCTGCGGGCACCTGTCGGACAAATCGCTGATCCCAGCGCAGGAGATGGCCGGAAAGATCGCCGCCATGGCCGATGCACGCGCCAGTGCCGATACGCTGATCATCGCGCGAACGGACGCTATCGCGGTCGAAGGCTTCTCCGCCGCGACCGACCGCGCCGAAACCTATCTTGAGGCAGGCGCAGATGTGCTGTTCATCGAGGCTCCGCAGAGCCGAGAGCAACTCACTGCCATTGCCGACCAATTCGCCCACCGTGTGCCCCTATTGGCGAACATGGTCGAGGGGGGCGCGACCCCCATTCTCGGGGCCAGCGATCTGGAGGAGCAGGGCTATTCCATCGTCATCTTCCCTGGCGGTATCGTGCGGGCGCTGGCCAAGACAGCACAGGCTTATTACCAAAGCCTTGCCGAAAACGGCTCCAACAAACCCTTTGCGGATCGCATGTTCGACTTCGGTGGCTTGAACGAAGTTATCGGAACCGCCGATATGCTGGAAGCCGGGGCGCGCTATGACGACCCCCAGAGTTGAAAGCGCCCTGCCCGACCAATTTGATCTGAAGACCGGCACTTTGATTGTCGGCGCTGGCGCTTGCGGCATGGTCGCGGCCCTGTCTGCCGCTGAACAGGCGCAAGATGTGTTAGTGATCGAGGCTGACCCGGTCCCCAGCGGTTCAACCGCCCTATCCGCGGGGTTGATCCCAGCTGCGGGCACCCGATTGCAACAGGCCGCGGGGATCACCGATTCTGCCGCGCTGTTTGCAAACGATATTCAGGCAAAAGCCCATCATCAGAACGATCAGGCACTGGTGGATCTGCTGGCAGGGACTGCCGCAGAGGTCATTGACTGGCTGACCGATCGGTACGGCCTACCCTTTTCGGTTGTGACGGATTTCGACTATCCCGGACATTCCCGCAGACGGATGCACGGCCTTCCGACCCGCTCGGGCGAGGAACTGATCAATGCCCTGCGCAGCGCCTGCGAAGACGCGGGTCTGGACATCATCTGCGACCGTCGCGCAACGGTGCTGTATCGAGACGACGACCAGATCCTCGGTATCGCTGTCACCGGCCCGGATGACCTCGTCGAAACCATCGAATGCGACCGTCTGATCCTTGCCTGCAACGGGTACGGCGGCAATCGCGAACTGGTCGCCCAACATATGCCCCAGATCGAACAAGCCTTGTGGTTCGGCCACAGCGGCAACCGGGGTGAGGCCGTTTTGTGGGGTGAAGCAATGGGGGCCGACTTGCAGAACCTCGGTGCCTTTCAGGGCCACGGCAATGTCGCCCATCCACATGGCTTCCTGATAACCTGGGCCGTCATCACCGAAGGTGGCGTCCAGGTGAACCGCGACGGCCAACGCTTCTGGAACGAGGCGCAGGGCTATTCCGAAGCCGCCCGTGCTGTGCTGTCTCAACCCGGTGGTGAAGCCTTTGCCATCTTCGACGAGCGCATCGCGGCGATAGCGCGCCAGTTTGAGGATTTCAAACAAGCCGAGGCAGTTGGGGCCATCCATTCGGCAAATTCAATTCAGGACCTCGCGACCCGCCTCGCCATGCCTGCTGACTCCCTGGCACAAACGCTGCGGGACATATCGGAAGGCGGTACAGACAGGTTTGGCCGCACTTTCAGTTCACCCCCTCTGACCCCGCCCTACAAGGGCGTACGTGTCACCGGTGCCTTGTTTCATACTCAAGGTGGTTTGAAGATCGACGCCTCAGCTCGGGTGCTTCGTGCAAATGGTGCTGCGATCCAGAACCTTTATGCTGGAGGAGGCGCCGCCTGCGGTGTCTCGGGTACGGGCGACAGCGGATATCTGTCAGGAAATGGCTTGCTGAGCGCGGTTGTTTTGGGGCGAATTGCTGGGCGACAGAACGGAGCCTTTCGTAGTCGCTAAAACTTCTAGGCCCGTCATTTTTGTCTGCGCGCAGCATCTTTGTCCGGAAAAGCGCGTGAAAACCTTGACAAACAGTAATCGCTGATCGGTTTTGGCAGCGCATCTTCTTGCTGGTCAAACCGCCCAAGGCAGCATCGCGCCAAGGTCGCGCGGTGGTGCAAATTGTGCTAGGGTCAGGACCTTGGATGCTGCGTATTGCTTTTTCTGGATTTTCGCCGCTCGCGCTTTTGCTGGGCCTTTTTTTGTTATGCGGACCGGTTATTGCGTTGGCGGATATCTTGGGTACCAAATGAATGGCGCCTGTGATCAGAAACGCACAATATGACTATGTTTCGAACCTTCCCAACACATCCAATAACGCGCAGGACGTCGCCGCAGCACTGGGGCGTATCCACTTTGATGTGACCGAGCTCTACGATCTGGACTATCGCCACATGCGGCTGGCTCTTCGTGATTTTTCCGACAAGGCGGCGGGGACCGATGTGGTGTTGGTCTATTTTGCCAGCCACTGGATCGAGATCGACAATACCAACTACCTTATCGCCTCCAATGCTAAGCTTAGGAATGACAGTCATAGACTTGGTCAACATGATCCGCAAAGGTCAATTCACGCCCGGATATCATCCGTTTCAACGGTTCGCGCAATTGGCAGGATAGTCACCTTTCCTGCTCAACCTACATTGCCTTCGAAGAAACTCGCGACAAAACCCGTCGCCGGGCAGCCTAACGATCCCCCTGTCTATCAGGAAGTAGCCTATTGAGTGCGTCAACTCCACAACCGGGCAGAGCAATCTTTAGGCCGACCCGGACTGACCACCTCAGAATTGCTACGTCCGGTCATCGGGATTGATCGTCTGCCCTGCCGCGTCGAAAAATTGCAGTTTCTCGGGTGCAAAATGTAAGCCGATTTGTGATCCGGCCCTAATCTGTGTGTCCCCGCCAAGGCGAACCGTCACTTTCTCTTCAAACCCGCAATCGACGATGATGAACATATCGGCGCCAAGATACTCGACCACCTCAACCTTGCCGTCGCTGTGACCAGAGCCAGGTTCGACGACACTTATATGTTCTGGACGGATGCCCAGCATCGTGGCTGTACCAGTCCGATCAAACGGGCCGCCTCCACCGTTTTCCAGCTGAAACTGATCGCCGGACACAGTGCAAGGAATGACGTTCATTTTCGGGCTGCCGATGAACTGCGCCACGAACAGGTTGGCGGGGCGTTCGTATAGTTCGCGTGGAGTACCGACTTGTGCGATCTTGCCGAATTCCAGCACCACGATGCGATCAGCCAGTGTCATCGCCTCGACCTGATCATGAGTCACATAGATCATGGTGCGGTTGAGGCTCTGGTGAAGCTTGGCAATCTCATACCGCATTTCGACCCTGAGGGCCGCGTCCAGGTTTGACAACGGCTCATCGAACAGGAAGGCGGTGGGGTCACGCACAATCGACCGACCGATCGCCACTCGCTGACGCTGGCCGCCGGATAAGTCTTTGGGTTTGCGCTCCAAATAGGATTCGAGCTTGAGGACCTCGGCGGCTTTTCCCACACGTTCGGCAATCTCGTTCTTGGATACGCCAGCCACTTTAAGCGAGAACCCCATATTTTCAGCCACGGTCAGGTGCGGATAAAGTGCGTAGGACTGGAACACCATGGTCAGCCCACGCTTTGAAGGTGGATTGTCGGTGACGTCATCCCCATTGATCAAAAGTGACCCACGCGAGATGTCCTCGAGCCCACCGATCATCCGTAACAGGGTCGATTTACCACAGCCCGACGGGCCAACGAAGACGACAAACTCGCCCTCTTCGATCTTTAGGTCGATGCCTTTGATCACCTGCACTTCGCCGAACCACTTCTCGACGGATTTGAGTTCGATGCTACCCATCAGTTTCTCCCTGCCCAATGCAGCCAGACGGCGGCGGTCCATGTGAACGAATTGCCACCGGCAGGACTCCCGGTAATCGGATCGTAGTATTCGGCAAACCCGTGGCCTGCGATCAGACGACCGGTTTTCAGGCGCAGCGCTTCGGCCTCAACCCCGTGGCCCATATCCTTCAGACCGAACCCCGCCAGCATGTTCATGAACGCCCATGTTGGCCCGCGCCAATATCGACGTTCATCGAATTTGGGCGATGTGGGATCATAGCTGGGGATCGGGTGCGGAACCGTAGTCAGAACAGTTTTCAACCGGTCCAACATTTGCTGGGATTCGATGCCTGCATACCAGCACAGATAGCTTGCATTTGAGACGCTTTCAGCCCACTGGCCCGTATGCGCATCTCGGGCATCAAAGGCTCCCAACGTTTCGTTCCATAGTGACTTTGCACCGGCGTCGAGCCGGTCCACGTCAGCACTAAGGCCTTCAGCCCTGATCCCCAATTCCTTGCTGATCGCCAGCAGATCGTGGGCGGCACGTAGGGCTGTGAAACTCATAGTAGGATCGGCAACACGGAACGGGTTCTTCTCCAACAATTGCTGCTGATCCCAGCCCGCTTCACGCCCAATCTGCACCAGTTTGATGTAGCGGTCGTAGTCGTATTTGGTGGGCCGGTCGGCGCTGTTCACGTGGCTGGTGTCGCGGCGCTGGTATTCCCCTACGTCCGAGGCATCAATGCCCGCCATCGCGCCATCCCAGTCCGGTGCATTGTCACGCCCTGCCTCCCACGGGTGGGTGGTGCAGACCGCGCCTTGATCATCAAGACGCCATCTCATAAACCACTGATGCCAAGCCAACATGGCCGGGAACAGGGCGCGGAGGCGGTCTTCACCAGCCGCGGGGTCTTTCTCCCATATCCGCCGCGCCATGGTGGCCGCCAGTGGTGGCTGGGTTACGCCAGACGAGGCAATTGGCCCAGTTCCGCCCCAGACATCCGGCCCGGGAAAATAGCCCGGATCCGGTTTGTGAAACAGGATGTGTGGGAGCATTCCGTCATCCCATTGGCCCGAGAACAGCGTCTCAAGCTCAGTCCAGGCACGGTCGATATCGAACTCGGCAAAACCCAGCGCGGCGACCGCGCTGTCCCAGTTCCACTGGTAGGGATAGAGCCCGCTGGTTGGGATCGTATAGCCGCCCCGATCGTTGGCAATCAGGATATTGCGCGCTGAATCCGTCGGCGAAGTAAAGTAGTTCATGTCTGTCATCCTTTGACCGAACCTGCAGTCAGGCCCTTGGTCATGAAACGTTCAAGCCCCAGAAACAGGGCCATAATCGGAACGGTGGCAATCACCGCGCCGGCCATCAGGTGTTGGCGTGGGATTTCCGAGGAGTTCAGCATTGTGACGCCTCGGGTTAGGGTGAATTTCGAGGGATCGTCCAGCAGCATGAAGGCCAGAAGGAATTCGTTCCAAGCGATCATGAAGACATAGAGCGACACCGAAGCAAGCGCAGGAAGGCTGAGCGGCAGGGTGATCTTCCAGATCACTGCCAGGCGCGAGAGACCATCCATCAGACCGGCCTCTTCCACCTCGGTCGGGAGACCGCGGAAATACCCCTGCAGCATGTATAGCGCGACCGGGATAGTGGTGACCGGGTAGATCATGACGATGCCAAGGATCGAATTCCGCAACCCAGTGAGCGAGAATGCTATATAAATCGGCAGCGCCAGAACGATCATCGGCACCATGTAGATCAGCAGGATCGAGCGTGAGAATGCCTTTTGGCCCTTGAACCGGAACCGCGCGACCGCATAGGCCCCTGGAATGCTGAAAGCCAGTGTGATGAAGACCGTCAGCACCGAGACGTAGAAGGACGTCCACAGGTACGAGCCGAAATTGAAGTCGCGGAACAGTTCTGTGTAGCTGCGAAACAGTGCCCAGCCCTGATCCAAATCCAGCGAGAAATCCAGCGGGTTCTGCAACAGGGCCTGTTGAGATTTGAGGCTGGTCATCACCATCACGTAGAAGGGGATGACGACGATGGCCGTGAAGAAGATGTATCCAAAACCAGTGCAGAACCGGATCACAGCGTCTTCATATTCATGACGGGTAAGTTCGCCAAAGGGCAGTTCTTTCAGGATTTCCGCCATCGACAGGTGCATGACGGCAGCAATCGCCACCACAGTGACCAGCACGGCCTGCAATGTGGTGTCCGAGCCAATCAGAACCGGGCCAAAACTGGTCAGGCAGGTTAGACCCAACAGAGCCGACACGCCCAGACGCGCAGAGGCATGGCGGGCCGGAAAGCGGACATACGCCAAACCCGCAAGTGCGCCCCAGATGACGCTCAGCAGAACCTGCGGACGGAAAGCAGCACCCGTGGCGAAGGACATTGTGACCGCGATGGTGGTAGCGATTACAACCAGCCAAAGCGCGCCTAGGATCGGGCCAGTGAAATAACCTTGTCGCATCACAGACCCTCCTCACGGCTAATGAACTTGAAAAAGACTAAGCTGAAGGTGATCAGGCACAGCAATATGACCACGGCCACAGCCGCGCCCGCCCCGATATTCGACACTGCAAATGCCTGTTCATAGACGTTCACAGTCAGCGTGCGGGTTCCTGCATTGCCACCGGTCAACAGAAAGATGTCGTCGAATTTGTTGAACGTCCAGATGAAGCGCAGCAGGAACAGGACCGACAAGATACCCAGCAGTTGCGGGATGCTCAGCAGCCAGAACTTCTGGAACGGTGACGCGCCATCCATATCCGCTGCCTCATACATGCTGCTATCGATGGACTGCATCCGCGCCAGAATGAACAGGAAGGACAGCGGGAAGTAGCGCCAGATTTCAAAGACGGTGACCATGATCAGCGCCAGCGGGCGTTCCCCGAAGAAGTTGATCGGCTCGCTGCTTAGCCCCATCTGCACAAGCAGCGCATTGGCCGAACCTGAGAAGGGATCGAACAGTGTTACCCAAGTAAAGGCCACGGCGATGACGGGTGCCACATAGGGAAACAGGTAAAGACCCCGGATGAACCCTTGTCCCTTGAAACTTTTGTTCAGTAGCAGGGCTGCAAAGAGCCCCATGACAAGTGCGCCGATGGTGCCGAAAACCGTGTAAAACAGCGTAACCCACAGCACGCCCCAGAACTCGTCGCCGTCGAACACACGGGCGAAGTTCTCCAGGCTGAACTCGAAATTCGTCAAAACACTGGGGCCGCTGCCAGTGACTGTTGGTTCTGACCCTTCAACCAAATTTTCGAACGCGTCCGGGTCACCATCGACCGCAACAGGGACGCGAATACGCTCGCGTTGGCCACCTTCCAGCGTACCAAAGTCGCAGAACAGCTCTTGCCCGGTTAACGCACAAGGGGCTGCAACGTCGCCGAGTGGCATCACGCCATCGGGCAGGACATCCCGGACGGTCACGCCATCAATCGCAATATCCTGACTGGAGTTGCGCAGGCGGTATTCGATCCGCAGATCATCACCCGATCCACGCAGGCTTTCACGCACGACCGGCGCAGGAGGGCGTAGGTCAGAAAGGGTGAAGGGTTTGAAGCTGATCCAGAAGATCGCCAGCAGGGGCAGGATCACAACCAGCGACACACTGATGATGGTCGGAGCCAGCAGCGTCCAGGCCAGACGCGCCTCGCGTTTGGCTAACGCCCCGGTTCCGGTCGGTGGGGTGGCCGAAGTCATAGTTTACCTCGAAGGGTTTAGGGGCAGCGGCGCGCACGCCGCTGCAGGTGCCGGGGTGGTTACTGAACCTTGCCCAACTCGTCGTTCATTGCCGCGATGGCTGCGGCCGCGTCGATCTCGTCGTCGATATACTGGCGCACGACGCGGTTTATGGCCTGGCTGTTGATCATCTTCGATGCCAACGCCAGTTGGCCTTCAGCCACACCCCAGCGCTGTGCCACATCCAGGCCGCCAACGATTTCGTCGATCATGGATTGTTCGTACAGATCACCCAGCGGGGCCTTGCGATCGACACCAACAGGTAGCTCTGCCCAGGCTTCCGAGAACGCGGTTGGGTTGTCGGCATTGCCACGGCGGACCGGGAACTTGCCTTCCGGCGCGATGGCCAGCGTCTGGGTGTAACCTTCGTCCATGGCGTATTTCACGAACTCCATCGCTGCATCGGTATCGGCATCATTGGTGATACCAAAGTACCGCACATCCCCCCAAGCCGCGCCATCAGGGTTCGACGGACCCGACAGTTTGGTCACGATGCCGGTCTTGCCGGCCAGATCGCGCGAGGTCGGGTCGTCGTTGATCGTTGGCGGGGCGCTGTCACGCAGACCGGCCAGTTCGTCCAGTATGAATGGCGACCAGATGATCATCGCGGCCTTGCCGTCAAAATACAGTTCGCGCGATTGTTTCCAGAAAAGCTCACCCGGAGGTGACGCTTTGGAGATTGCTTTGTAGAAATCCAAAACTTCGGTGGTCTTGGCTTCGTCCAGCGGTTGGAACCCATCAGGGCCAACGGGACTGACGCCATTGGCGAGGAACACGTGCTCCAGCACCTGACTCATGAAGTTTTCGTCAACCTTGGTGGCTGAGACAAACCCGTACATTTCCGGCGGGTTGTGCAAGGCTTCCAATGCGGCCTTAATATCCGCAAAGCTGTCGGGGGCCTCCAAACCCGCCTCGTCGAACAGGTCCTTGCGGTAAACGACCATCTGCGTCCAGCCATCGACTGGAACCGAGGCGGTTTCGCCGTTGAACGCAGCCATCGCCAAAGCACCGGGTGCAAAAGTGTCTGCGCCCAGTTCTTCGATCACTTCGGTCGCGGCTTCGGTGTCCAGAATGCCAGCCTCGGCCCAGGGCAACGCGTATTGCAGCGTGTGATAGACAACATCCGGCAGGTCGCCAGCAGCAAAAGCGGCAGTCGCGCGCGTTCCCAGATCGCTTTCGGTGACCGGGATCACCTCAACTGTGGTGCCGGTTTCGACTTTGAACTGGTCCGCCATCTCTTGCTGTTTGGCCAGACGTTCGGGCTGCTCTTCAGTTGTCCAAAAACGGATTGTGTCGGCCTGCACTGATAGCGCTGTCAGCGCCAGCGCAAGTGACGAGCCAAGCATCAGCTTCGCAGCTTTGGGTGTTAGTTTCATCGGTGTCCTCCCCGGTTGTGTTCACGTCAGATGGTTTAGTTTCTGCGCCAATTCGTGTGACGTCAGTTTTGGTGGCCCGTCAGAGCCACCTTCGATCAGAGTGGCCTCGACCAGTTCTCGCAAGCCTGCAGCCGCTTCGCCGCGGATTTGTCGGATCAGTAATGTCGCCAGCCGTACACCGGCCGCGCGGGAATCGACGGAAAATGTGGTCAGTGCAGGCCGCGCGTAACGGCATTCCGGAATGCCGTCATAGCCAATCACCGAGATGTCGCGCCCTATCTCGAGCCCCTGATCCTGCGCATCCGCGCAGAACCCCAGTGCGGCCAGATCGGTCGCGAAGACAATCGCTGTTGGAGGTTGATCCAAGGCCATCAGTACTCGTCCCTGCGCTGCGCCATCTTCGCGCGTGCGCGCACCCTCCTGGATCAGATCCGGATCCAATGGCAGACCAGCAGCGTGCAGACCCTCGGCATAACCGTCACGGCGTAGATGCGCGTAGTTGAACTTGGGATCGCTCCCGACAAAGCCTATGCGTGTATGCCCCAAATTGCTCAGCCGCAAAACGGCATTGCGCATCGCGCTTTCCCCGGCAATGTCGAACCACGAAGTCTCGTCCCAATCGTTCGGTTGTCCATAGCCGGTGCGACCATACAGGATATGAGGCACCCCAAGACTGCGCAGCAGGCCGATACGTGCATCCTTCACCGCTGTCCGCGGTAGAATAAACCCATCGGCCTTCCGTTCTTCGTAGAGGCGGCTAAGAACTTTTAGTGTGTCTTTCTCGGAGGTCGCCGTGGAAATCGTCATGGTCCAATCCAGACAGCTTGCTGCTTCGCAGGCTCCGGCCAGAAAGTCCTGCAAGAAGGGATTGTGCTGATCCGGTTCCTCGCTGTTGATAACCATCGCTATCGCACGAACTTGCCCGGTTCGGATCGCCTGCGCATGGCTGAGCGGGCGGTATCCCAATACCCGAGCCGCTTTTTCAACACGTGCGCGCGTCGTCGAAGAGATATCCGGATACCCGTTGAGCGCGCGTGAAACAGTGCTTTTGGACAAGCCCAGATGCGCAGCCAATTCGTCCAATTTTACCCGGCCCGAGACGGTTGCTGGACCGGATTGGTCACGCGGTGGATATGAAAGATTCGCAGTCATTGAAGCTATTTGTTCGTTCCGAAACCGGTTTCGGCAACAAAAAAGTTAAAATAAGTGCAACCTGGTTATTTTTTGAACGCTTTAAGGATCGCGCCAATAATGAAAGGAAACACGTAGAAGGAGTTTGGCTCTCCTATCCCGACCGAGATGGTCAGGCGCAAGTAGCAAAACGAAACATCGGAACAGGATAGCAGGTTCACCAAGAGGCAAACCCGCCGAGCCGATCTCTTGATTTCGTGCAAAGTTGTGATCCCGACATCCATTGCGGGCCTCTGCCACGGGCCTATTGTTGCCTCGAACTACAGACGGGTTTTTATCGGTCTTTGGGATGTTGTTAGCCAGTGAAAGGACACCTCATGAACTCTTTGACTCAAGCTCTTCTAGGCGCCGCCGTATTCAGCGCTTCAATGGGTATTGCAGTGCATGCAGGCGATCTACAGGCTGGTGGTGAGACAGCTGGTCAATGCGCCGCCTGTCATGGCAATGCCGGGATCAGCACCGCAGATAATTTTCCAAACCTCGCAGGGCAAAAAGAAGGTTATATCAAGGCGCAATTGAAGGCATTCAAATCAGGGACGAGGAAGAACGATCTGATGAATGCAATTGCCGCAAACCTGACCGACTCGGATATCGAGAACCTGGCTACTTATTTTGCCAGTCTGCCCGGAGGTGAAGCCGGCGCGGTCGCGAATAATGAAACTGGTTTGGACGGTTCACTCTTGAAGCTGCCAGAGGACTACCAAACAACTTTCACCCGATATCATCGCAAAGACTATGACGATCGTAAGCAAGTGCGGTTTTTCAGCGGTAACAACATTGCACTTGCCGGAGTGGCGGATGGGGGGCCTTTTGAACCCGGAGCCTATTTCCTTGTGGAAGTATTCGACGCCAAGAAGGACGCCGATGGCAATCTGCTCAAAGATGCAGAAGGCCGTCTTATCGCTGGTGAACGCAAGTTATACACCGCGATGGAAAAACGAACCGGGTGGGGTGATGGCGTGCCCGATATCTATCGAAATGACAACTGGCGGTATTCCGTGTTCGAAGCTGATGGCAGCAACAAAGACGGCGTAAATGAAGCGCCCTGCATGGCGTGCCACAAGCCCCTGACAGAGGATGATTATGCCTTTACCGTTGATTGGGTGGAAGGTTTCCAATTCTCAAAGACAATCGGGTATTCTCACAAACTTTTAGAGTAAGTGTTTGAAGTTCCCTGTGCCTGATTGGCAAGGGCCAGTTGCAGAAAGACTAGCACCAAGGTGTTTTTTCCGCTCGACCTTGCCAGTGGGCTCTGGATGCCTATCGAATACGCCTTTTGCCCACTGGCAATTGCATTTCTAGGCAGGATTGAGCCGGCTAATTGCGTTCTGATTTGACGACAACGCTTAAAAGTGCGCCGCTTTCTTGCGACGCGTTGATGATGACCTAGTGTGAGCCCAGGACGTTCGCGAAAACTTTGACAGTCGGATTCTGATGGCTTGCAACGATTGCTGGTCGGTGCCTTACATGTCGAAGCCAAAGTTGTTTAAGACAAAAGCGAACCGGTTATTCGACCCGCATCGCTTCGGTTTCGATGTTGATATCCACCTGATCACCCACCAGACCGTTTCCTACGCCATAGGCCATCCCAAACTCGCTGCGTTGGACCGATGTGTCGATAGACAGGCCAAGAACCATACGTTTGTGCCCGAACGGATACGTATCGGCTTTGTTGAGTTTTACGTTCAGCGTCACCGGTTGTGTGATCCCTAAAATCGTTAGGTCTCCGGTCACGGTACCCGCATCCGCCGAGGCCGGTTGACCCGCCATGGCGGTGAAGGTGATTTCCGGAAACTCGGACACATGAAGAAAATCTTTTGCCTTTACGTGCCCATCCCGCGCGTCGTGGAAGGTGTTGACGCTGTCGGACGCGATCACGACTTGCACATTCGCAAGTTCCTGCGTGTCGGTGTCATAGTCAAAGCTGCCCCGAACCTCACCAAAGATGCCCAGCGTTTTTGCGAAACCGATATGCTCGACCGTGAAGTAAACCGTTGTGTGATCGGGGTCGAGCTCATACCGGGCCATCTCAGCAACGGCTGCGACTGGGGTGGTGGCGATCAGAAAGCTTAAGGCTAGGTGGCGCATCGGTGGCCCTCGTCAAGTTGTCGAGTTAGGGTGCAAGACTTACCTGTACATAGTACGCATTCCGCATCGACAAAGAACATCAAATGTACGCTACCCGATTGATTTGCGTCACCTGGAACATTCACCGCGCTCGCGGGCATGACGGCCTTGTCGATCCTTCGCGCATCCACGGGGCCGTTGGATGGCCTGATTTGACTGGTCCGACTTGATTGTTAGTGCATGACTGGCCTCGGGTCCATCTGGACGATGGTTTCAGGAGCTGGTGGCCGATAGCCGAGAGCGCTGTGGGGCCGCTTAGTGTTGTAGTGTTTCCGCCAGCCTTCGATGATAATCTGAGCCTCCCTCAGCGAGTAGAAGATCTCTCGGTTCAGAAGTTCATCGCGGAACCTGGCATTGAAGCTCTCCACATAGCCGTTCTCCCAAGGGCTGCCCGGTTCGATGAAGGCCGTCCTGGCTCCCACGGCTTCGATCCATGCTCGGACGTCTTTGGCAACGAACTCGGGGCCATTGTCGCTGCGCACAAATGCCGGCGGCCCTCTCAGGATGAAGAGATCGGTGAGAGCGTCGATCACGTCGGTCGAGTTTAGCTTCCGCTTCACTGTGATTGACAGGCATTCCCGGCTGAACTCATCGAGGATGTTCAAGGTACGGAACGCCTTGCCGTCGTCAGTGCGGCAATGCACGAAGTCGTAGCTCCAGACATGGTTGCGGTGCTCAGGCTTCAGGCGGATGCATGATCCGTCGTTCAGCCAGAGACGGCTCTTCTTTGGTTGCTTGCGTGGCACCTTCAGCCCCTCCCGCTTCCATAGCCGCTCAACACGGCCGACGCTGACCTGCCAGCCCGCATCTCTCAGCAGAACGGCGACGCGGCGGTAACCGTAGCTGCCGTATTGCCGGGCCAGTTCAATCATGTCCGCGACAAGCCGGTCTTCGTTTTCCCGGCCTCGGGGAGAGTACCTTTGCGTCGATCGATGCTGCCCCAGCACCCGGCGATCCTGCGTTCTGAAACCTTCATCCTACTTCGGATCAGGTCGATGCAGGCACGCCGGCGGGCGGGGCTCAGAAGTTTCCCGGGCTGCTTCCTTAAGGATTAGCTTGTCCAGGGTCGATCCGACACGGCTTTCCGAAGCCGTTCATTCTCTTTCTGGAGCCGTTTGAGTTCCTTAAGTTGGTCGGTTCCCATACCGCCATACTGCTTGCGCCATCGGTAATAGGTCTGCTCGGTAATGCGCACTTCGCGGATCGCATCCACGCGCTGCATACCCTGGCCGACAAGCACATCAACCTGCCGTAACTTCTGAACTATCTCCTCGGGCTTGTGCCGCTTGTTTGCCATTCTCTGTCCTCCGTTCACTATACATAACGGTGGACCTAGTCAGATGAGGCATTCCAGCGTTCGTTCAGGTTCATCAAGGTTAGTTACACTGGGTCGAACGCCGTTCGGCGTTCTCGCGGGAAAACTGGCGCCTTAGGCGGTTTTCAGCCTGTTTTCCCTCATCGTTTCTGACGCAATTATTTTTGGTTTCTTCGGCGCCCCGTTTCGGGGCAGCATTCCTGTCCACATGTGCTACACGGTTTTATTTGTCCTGTCCTGTCAGTGTTTTGGCGCAGTTGTCGGGACGCTGACTGGCGAGGCCGTTGGCGCGCTAGGTCTGTCCGGTGTTCTGGCCGCCCCGGCCTTTGGGTTTGCCGGGGTCAGCATTCCACGGTTGACCATGAACACCTTTGCATGGTCTTGGGGCAGTTTGCTGCCATTGGTACCCTATCTACAGCTCAGAACCGATCAGGTTTCGCGCGGTGTGTCACCAGAGGTGTCGCTGTCAGGGTTTGCATGGCTGACCGCGCAAGTGCTCATTTACGGCTCTCTGGCAGCGCTGCTTCTGTGGCGCAAATCCAGACCGCGTGCCTTTGGTCAGGAGGGGCTGGCATGATTGCCTTATTCCACGCGGTATGCACGTCACTTAAGAACTTGTGGTATGACAAGAACGCGCGATCTGCGATGATCGTGGCGATCTGTATCTATGCACTGCTTTACCCCCAACCTTATGCGAATGAAGTTGTGCGGAACGTTCCGATTGCGGTCGTCGACTCGGATCAATCTACGGCTAGCCGAGAGTTTTTGCGGCGGATTGACGACACCGACTCGGTCGCCATTCATGCAGCCAATGACAATCTTCTTGCGGCGCAAGAGTTGTTTTACGCTCGGGAAGTCTTTGGGGTCGTATTGGTGCCGGCCCATTTCGAACGTGATCTACTGGGCGGCCTTCCATCCTCGGTGGCGGTTTTCGGTGATGGTGGGCACTTCACTTTGTACCAGTCGTTTGCCGCCGCCGTGCGAAACGCCAGCCGAAGCCTAGGCACCGAAGTTCGAATCCAACGGCTGGTGTCCTCGGGCATGGACAGCAATCGGGCACAGTCCATCGTCTCTCCACTCGAGATCACTGCGGTCCCGCTTTTCAATCCGCACGGTGGTTTCGCGACCTATATCCTGCCGGCGGCATTTGTTTTGATCCTGCAGCAGACTCTGTTGACCGGTATCGGATTGCTGCACGCGGGACGCCCTCAACTAAAGGGGTTGGAACTGATCGCGAGCCCATTGGCATACATCCTTTTGTACTTGATGTGGATTGTCGTCACCCGACTGCTCGTGCCAGCGGCCTATGGGATTTCTCGTGTCGGCGACATTCTTCCGATGTTGGTTGTTGCCCTACCTTTCCTGACGGCTGTCACGGCTATGGGCTTTGCTTTGCTGCGTGTTTTTCCGACCCGTGCGTCGATGATGTTCTTTTTGCTGTTGCAAGGCTTGCCGCTGTTTTTCTTGTCCGGAATTTCCTGGCCGACTGAATCCATCCCGGACATCATCCGTCTTATCGCGTTGGCAGTACCATCCACTTTGGCAACGGCTGCGTTTGTTCAGGTGGACCAACTGGGGGCAACCCTTCATCAGGTGTTGCCAAGCCTAAAACTACTTGCGGTACAAACACTGCTGTATGGCGCGATTGCCGTATTGCCAAAGCGAAGCAAGGTGGTACCCACTGCTCTGCGGTGATGTCGAAAAGGTCAGACGAGTCAACGTTTTGTCCTGAAATGGCATATCCGCAAACCCTAACTTTCCTTACGTAATGCCCCAGAACTACGGAATCAGGCCGAACACCGGCCATTGCCTGGAACGATAGGGTTACGACTATGGACCGGAACACCAAGACTAGCCAGTGCATTAGGCCTGAGCAGGGGGGAACTCAAATCTCCGATCACTTCTTCGAGGCTGTACTTGAAGGGTCTTCCGGTAGGTGTTTTGAAATGAATCAGCAAAGTGGTTTTCCGTTCGAACTTGAGAAAAAAAGGCTATCAGGATGTCCTATAGTGGTCGTAGAATTTTCCAACTGCCAGCCCTAACCCTCCTCGCGTTGGCTGCCTGTAAAGAGGAAGAAGTTTCCAAAACTGAACTGCCGCCTCGGCCAGTCTTGTCCATAGTGGTTGCAGACGTTGAGTCGGTTCGGCAAGCGACATATCCCGGACGCGCGCAAGCGGTTCGCGAGGTTAACATCGCGTTTGAAGTGCCCGGAAAAATTTTGGCACGTCCCAGTGATGTTGGTACGACTGTAAAGCAGGGGGACGTTCTTGCCGCCCTCGATTCCGATCCCTACGTCGCCCGGGTCCATGCGCTGGAAGGACAACGTGCTGCGCTGGTGGCTACACTGGAAAATGCGAAGACCGAGTTAACTCGCCGCGAGCAGCTGGCGCAGAACGATTTTGTTGCCCAAGCGCGGGTAGATGATCAGATTGCACTGGTTCGGGCCACGGAATTCAATATCGATGCGGTTGAAGGGCAACTGGACGAAGCCCGGCTAAACCTTGGCTATACAACTCTTAAAGCCCCCTTTGACGGGGCAGTATCCAACACCTATGCCGAGCGATTTCAAAACGTTACAGCCGGTCAGCCAGTTTTGCGACTTCTCGACACGTCTCGGATTGAAATGGAGATTGCGGTTCCAGAAAGCCTGATAAATCTCGAGGAGTATGTCGAAGCTATCGAGGTTGAATACGCAAGCCTACCTGGTGTCAAAATTGAAGCGCAAATAGCGCGGGTCGGAAACGAAGCATCGGAATCCACCCGGACCTATCCGGTTACAATCGTGATGGAACAACCTGAAGAGGCCGAGATTCAACCGGGCATGGCCGGCCGCGCAACAGCGTTGGTCCGACTGCCCGAAGACTACGCCCAAACCGGGATTCAGGTTCCGGCTTCAGCGGTGTTCTCGCCCAATACATCTTCCGGGGACGAGGCCTTTGTCTGGGTCATCGACCCGGAAACCAGCACTGTCAGCGCAACACCCGTCACTGTAACATCTTTTGCTGATCGCGGTTTGTTGGTCACTGGTCTTGAACCAGGGGCAAGGATCGCCACTGCGGGGGTTAACACCCTGCAGGAAGGGCAAGAAGTCTTGTTGCCCAAAGTCGGAGAATGAACTGATGTCGATTGCGTCAATTGCGGTTCAGAACCGGTCGGTCACCTATTTTACCCTGTTTCTGATCCTCGTGATCGGTGCGCTCAGCTATTTTCGACTGGGCCAATTGGAAGATCCTGAATTTACAGTAAAAACAGCCATTGTCGCCACGCAGTACCCCGGTGCAAGCCCGTTGGAAGTTGAGCTGGAGGTGACGGACAGGATCGAAACGGCAATTCAGGAAATGCCCGAGCTGCGTTTTTTGACGTCGTTCTCTCATGCCGGTCTTTCAATTGTAAAAGTTGAGATCGAACAGGAGTTCTGGGCAGACCGATTGCCACAGGTCTGGGACCAGTTGCGTAACAAGGTACGCGATGTTGAAAGCCAGTTGCCACCGGGCGCCGGAACCCCTCTGGTCGCGGATGATTTCAGCTTTGTGTATGGCTTCGTGCTGGCCGTAACCGGTGATGGTTTCAGCCATGCCGAGCTTGAGGAATACGTCAAATCCATCCGCAAGGACCTGAACCTGGTTGAGGGCGTTTCTCGCGTCGAAACATGGGGCGTGCAGCCCAAGGTCGTCTATCTCGACGCATCAGAACAGCGTCTGCAGGATTTGGGCATATCGGCACTTGATTTTGTGTCGACCCTGAATGTGCAAAATCAGGTTGTCGAAGCAGGTGGGCTGAATATCGGTGATCGCCGGTTGCGCATCGCGCCGACAGGGCAGTTTCAATCGCCACAAGATATCGGCGATCTGCAGCTGCGACCGGCTCTTGCCGATACGGTTCTGGATGCGGTCGAGAATCTGGATGCTCCGCTGGATCTGCCAATTCAACGAGATGCCGAGATCGTGCGGCTGCGGGATATTGTGGAAGTCCGTCAAGGCTATCTTGAACCAAAGTTCACCGAAATGCGCTATAATGGCTTGCCCGCTATCGGCCTGTCGATTGCCAACGTGTCCGGCGGCAACATCGTAGATACCGGCAAAAACCTCGAGGTCGCATTGGCCGAGATTTCCGCCCGCCTGCCCGTCGGGGTGGAATTGCATCGCGTGGCCTGGCAAAGCGATCTGGTTACCCAAGCCATCGACAGCTTTGTCGTCAATCTGGCCGAGGCTGTTCTGATCGTTCTGATCGTTGTGGCCGTGTTCATGGGTTGGCGGATGGGGATTATCATCGGCGCCGCGCTGCTGTTGACAATTCTGGCCACGTTTATCGTCATGTTTGTGCTCAAGATCGACTTGCATCGGGTGTCTTTGGGCGCGCTTGTCATTGCCTTGGGCATGATGGTGGACAATGCCATTGTCGTCGCGGACGGCATGGCCACGCGCCTGCGCAAAGGCATGGCCAAGGTTGACGCCGCGATCGAGGCCGCAAGCCAACCCAGTGTTGCACTATTGGGCGCAACCATTGTGGCGTTGATGGCCTTTTTTCCGATCTATGCCTCTTCGGCCAGCGCCGGAGAGTATGCCGGGTCACTCTTTGTGGTTGTAGCAATCTCGTTGTTGATAAGCTGGATTATCGCAATGACGATCACGCCGCTTATGTGCATTGACCTGCTCAATCCTCCGAAAGTGATCGAGACACCCCGCGAAAGCGTCTCTACGCAGGTATTCCGCAATGTTCTCGGGGCGTGTTTGCATCACCGTGGGATTACGGCTGTGGTTGCCGTGGCCTTGTTAGGGTCGGCTCTCTATGGGTTTGGCTCGGTTGACCGTCTGTTCTTTACCGACGCCACCCGGCAGCAGTTCATGGTGGATATCTGGGCCGAAGAAGGCAGCACCATTGATCACACTTCCGAACTGGCACAAAGGGTCGAAGAACGTCTGGCCGATGATCCCCGCGTCGAAGGAATCGCCACTTTCGTCGGCTCGGGTGGTCCCAGGTTTTATTTACCTGTTGACCCAGAATTTCCGTACGCCAGCTACGCGCAGGTTGTTGTGAACACCACAAGTCTTGAGGTGGTGAACGACCTGATTGCAGAGCTTGACCCGTGGACCATCGAAGCAGTGCCCGAGGCCATGGTGCGAGTTCGCAAATACACAGCAGGTCCCGGCAACACCTGGCCGTTCGAGGTGCGCTTTAGCGGTCCGGCGAATGCAGATCCGACCGTCTTGCGTGATCTGGCTGAACAGGGAATGAACATCCTGCGCGCTTCAAACCATGCCAAAGATATCCGGCATGATATGCGTAATCGCGTGACCAAACTGGTGCCAGACTATAATCAGGTCACAGGTATTTGGACCGGGACTTCCCGCAACGATATCGCGAACGCTACAAGAGTTGCATTTGACGGTATGCCTGTTGGCCTTTACCGCCAGAACGAAGACCTGTTGCCAATCATCCTGCGCCGCACTGAAGAAGAACGTCAAACCGCAGCCGGAAATTTCGACAGTTTGCAGGTCACACCTGCCTTCACCACCAAAAGCGTGCCATTGGCCGCTGTTACGGATGGGGTGGGTGTCGAAATTGAAGATCCCACCATTGTCCGTTGGAACCGCCAGCGCTCTATCGCCGTTCAGGCGAGTCCGGTGGGTGTGACACTGCCCGCTTTGGTTCAGGATGTACGGGACCAATTCGAGGCTATCGAGTTGCCCCCTGGCTATCATCTGGAATGGCGAGGTGAGACTTTCAGCACCGCCGACTCGCAAGAGGCTTTGATACCCGGCTCAGGCCCTGCAGTGGTCATCATGGTGTTTATCATCGTGGCGCTATTCAATGCGTTCCGCCCGGCGCTGGTGATCTTTACGGTCGTCCCATTTGCCCTCATCGGCATCACCGGCGGATTGCTCGCGTTCGGTCAGCCGTTCTCGTTCATGGCATTGCTGGGCGCGATGAGCTTGGTTGGTTTGATGATCAAGAACTCCATCGTGCTGCTGGATGAGGTCAATGTGAACCTCCAACGTGGGCTGGAGCCATACGACGCTCTGGTCGAGGCAGCGGTTTCACGTTTGAACCCGGTATTGCTGGGTGCGGCCACGACAATTTTGGGAGTGTTGCCATTGCTACAGGATATCTTCTGGGTCGCGATGGCGACGACCATCGCTGCGGGTTTGACCATTGGTACAATGATAACAATGATCATGGTGCCCGTCTTCTACGCGATCTTCCACGGTGTTCGGCCAAAGTCAACTTGACGTTGCAACATCCAACCGGAGCATGTCAGAAGGCCATTTCTGAGTGTTTACTCCCGCCGTTGCTTCACGATCCTCTGGAAGTAATGGACGCCGCCAGTATTGAAGAAACGCGCCAAGAGCGCGCGACTAACTCGCGCGCTCTTATGACTAATGGACGGCGTTCGCTCACATTGCCTAAACGTCGGAAAACGCGTGCCTCAGCGACTGCAAACACGAAGATGGTACGGATCAATTTAGTTCACAGGCTCGAGTGGTCTTTCCGCCTCACGCCTGTAGACGGTATCTACAGATCCCGGATTGCGCTCAATTCGCCATGACGACCCAAGTGTCCGAAGCCGACGCGAAGCACTTGGGTCGGAAATTTAAGACAAACAATCTTGGACTGACTATTTGAAGACCGGCTTTCGGTTTTCTGCAAACGCCTGAAAGGCTTCCTGAAATTCGCTATGATCAAGCTGAGCAGCAAAATCCGTCAACTCTTCGGTGACCCTTATCCAGACATCACCCGTAAGAGGGCGGCGCAGAAGCGCTTTGGTTTTCATCAAAGCGTTCGGTGGCAATTCACCAAGCTCGGAAACCGCGGCTGAAACCGTGTCTTCCAGATCCTCGGCGGCGACAACCCCACTGACAAGCCCGGTTTCAAGCGCAACTTGGGCAGAGAACATCCGGCCCAGAAGCAAAAGTTCCGCCGCTTTGGCCTGCCCCATCAGACGCGGCAGGATGTAGCTGGCCCCGGCTTCGGGTACCAGACCAAGGTTGACAAAAGGCAGACGGAATCGCGTGCCTTCGGCCGCATAAATCAGATCACAATGCATCAGCATTGTTGCGCCAACCCCGATGGCCACTCCTTCTACCTGTGCGACAATCGGCTTGGGGAATTTGATCAGCGCTTCAAGAAAAGCCACGACGGGCGGATTTTCACCAGAGGCCGAGTTGTGAAAATCGCTCACCATGTTGCCGCTGGTGAAATCACCGTCTGCACCGCGCAGCCAAACCACTCGAATTTCAGGGTCTTTGGCTGCGGTTGTCAGGGCTTCGGCCAGACCAAGATACATCGACCGATCGATCGCATTTTTTTTGCCGGGGTTCGACATCGTTATACGCAGGGTAGAACCCAGTTTCTCGGTCGCGACACCTTGCGTGGCTGTATTTTCGTTCGTCATTTTCGTTTCTTTCGCAGGTTTATTTTCGGGTTGTCTGTTAGGCAGCGTTATAGCCAGCCAGGCGTTCGCTGATGATCTGATCAGCCTCGGACATGACGCGGTCCAACAGCTCCTGGCAGGAAGGCACGTCATTGATCAGGCCAACAACCATGCCGCAGGACCAAGCACCGCTATCCATATCCCCGCCCTGCATGATACCCGGGTAGACACCGGCCACTTCGTCGATGATGTCTTCGAACTGAATTGTCTCACCCTTTTCTTTTTCCTTGGCCAGAATGCGCTCGACCGCCGGGTTGGTCATGACCCGTTCCGTGTTGCGCAGCGGGCGCATGACAAGGCGCGTGTCCAGTTCGGTCGCCGCGACGATGGCGTCCTTTACGTTCTGATGCACAGGCGCTTCCTTGGTGGCAACGAAACGCGTACCCAGATTGATACCCGACGCCCCCATAGCCAACGAAGCCACCAGTGAGCGGCCATCGGCCTGACCGCCGGACGCGACGAAGGGGATCTCCAACTCATCAGCGGCGCGGGGCAACAGGATCATGTTGGGCACGTCATCCTCGCCCGGATGCCCGCCGCATTCGAACCCGTCAACAGATACGGCATCGCAGCCGATTTCCTGCGCCTTGAGAGCATGGCGAACCGAGGTACATTTGTGGATCACCTTGATCCCTGCATCCTTAAGATACGGCATAACCTGTGCCGGGTTGCGCCCAGCCGTTTCTACCACTGTGACGCCACCGTCGATGATCGCCTTGATCAGAGCCGGGTAATCCGGCGCGTTGACGGTTGGCAGAAACGTGACGTTCACTGCAATAGGTTTGTCGGTCATATCCTTGCAACGCGCGATCTCATTTGCCAGATCGGCGGGCGTTTTCTGTGTCAGTCCAGTGATCGTTCCCAGACCGCCAGCATTTGAAACGGCGGCTGCGAGTTCGGCAAACCCGACATAGTGCATCCCGCCCTGAATGATTGGGCGTTCAATGCCAAAGAGTTCGGTAATTTCGGTTTTCATGGCCTTGGCCTCCGTGATGAGTCTGTTGTTGGCACCGCCTCTCAGGTGCCTCAGTTTTTGCGATTGGGGGCGGCGCCGCCGCCCCTTACCCCAGTTTTGATGCACCTAGCCAACCTGAACGTCAGATGAAAACAGGTGTTCGGCCAGCGTTTCCCCGACCTTTGAAACCGTTGCTCCGTTCTGTCCCGAAAGTGCTAAAGGTGCGTGCATCCTGTACGCCGTTTTTCTATTCGCGATACGGTGAGTCATACCGGATTCTGGCGGAAAGCATGGCGTGACGTGGGGTCGAACTGGATTGCCGGTTCACTAGACGTCGGATCAGCCGGGTGTACTGTCACGACGGGCCAGAGAATGCCGCTTCACCTGAAAACCCTCGCGATTGTCAAATTTTTCAAGATAGAGCTGTCGTTCCCTTGTGTCTGGTCGGAAACCTACAACCAGAGCATATGTTAACAGGCACGGTTTTCTTCAGGAGCACACATGAGCAATACGTATTTCGCACCAAAAGGTGGGCATCCCGGACAAGACCAGTTGCTGACAGATCGTGCCGTGTTTACTGACGCCTATGCCGTCATCCCTAGGGGCACGATGCGGGACATCGTCACCAGTTTTTTGCCCTTTTGGGAAGACACGCGACTGTGGGTCATCTCGCGCCCGCTGAGCGGCTTTGCCGAAACCTTTTCGCAATACATCATGGAAGTTCAGCCCGGCGGAGGCTCTGACCGGCCCGAGACCGATCCCGAGGCGCAAGGCGTCTTGTTCGTGGTCGAAGGCAACGCGACATTGCACGCTGGCGGTACCACCTATCAGCTCACCCCCGGTGGCTATGCCTATCTGCCTCCTGAAACCGATTGGACCTTGCGAAACCACGGTGAGGGCACTTTGCGATTTCATTGGATCCGCAAGGCGTACGAAGCTGTAGAAGGGCTGGGCACACCTGATATCCTTGTTCTCAACGAAAACGACATTGCGCCAACACCGATGCCGGGCACGGATGGCAAATGGGCGACAACGCGATTTGTAGACCCAAACGACTTGCGACACGACATGCATGTGACCGTCGTGACTTTTGAACCCGGCGCGGTCATCCCCTTTCTTGAGACGCATGTGATGGAACACGGCCTGTACGTTCTTGAGGGCAAGGCCGTTTATCGCCTGAACAATGACTGGGTCGAGGTCGAAGCCGGGGATTATATGTGGCTGCGCGCCTTCTGCCCTCAGGCATGCTACGCAGGTGGGCCAGGGAAATTCCGGTACTTGCTATACAAGGACGTGAACCGCCACATGGCGTTGCGGACTGGACCCGCAGCGTTTCCACGACATCAGCGCCTTAGGTCCGCGGCAGAGTGACGACACCCCCGATCGCCTGCGTCAATTGATGGGCTGCCTCGATGACGGGGCGGCTTAGTCGCTCGATCTCGGCTTCGCTCACACGGCTTGTTGGCCCGGACACCGATATCCCGGCCACCGCCTCTCGATTGATATCGAACACGGGTGCTGCAATGCATCTCATGCCCGTGTTCTTTTCTTCGTTATCAATCGCGTAGCCCTGCGATCGGATGGCTACCAGATCCTCTTTCAGTGCATCCGGCTGCGTAATCGACCGATCCGTGAAAGCCTGCAACTCGGCGGCGGCCAACAAGCGATCCAGCCGATCTTCATCCATATAAGCCAACAGAGCCTTCCCAATACCCGAAGCATGCATCGGGGACAAAGTGCCCGGAGGAAAAAATGCACGGATGCTGGCGTGTGTTTCCACCTGGCTCAGAAATAGCACCGCCCCTTCTCTCTCGACGCCCAGATTGGCGGTCTCTCCAGTCGCTTCCATCAGCTTTCGCATGACGGGCCGTGCCCGATCAACAAGGCTGGTTCGTCTAAGAAACCGCGAGCCTATAACAAAGGCGCGCGGGCCAATATGCCAGACTTGTTCATCACGATCGAATTCGACAAGCCCCCTGCCCTCCAGCGTCACCAGAATACGATAAACCGTTGCTGGGGACTGCTTCATTTCATCGGACAGCGTCGTCAGAGCCTTCCCTTGCGCTTCGCTCAGATATTCGAAAACCTCCATCGCCCTATCCAAGGACTTGATGGTATTTTGCGCGGTCTTGTCATCCCATCCTCGGGGTCTTCCCCTGGCTTTGCGACGGGACTCAGGCTCATTGTTCCGGAAATCCATAAAATACCTTTGATCTGTTTTGAAAGCTTAATTCATGATATGAAAAATGTAAGCTTCTGACAACTATAAGATAAATGTCATTATCTGTATTTTGAAAAGTGTTTTCAAAATAATTTCCCGACGAACGCCTTGGTCGTATTGTTTGGTCAACGACGGAAGGAGACCACCCATGAGCTTTCAAAACCCCGTTTTCATTCCGGGTCCGACCAATATCCCCGAGAGCCTGCGCAAGGCCTGCGATATGCCCACGATCGACCACCGCTCGCCGCTGTTTGGGCAAATTCTGCATCCCGCGCGTGCCAGTGTTCAGAAAATCCTGAAAAGCAAAAGCGCCGAGGTTTTTATCTTTCCCTCCAGCGGGACCGGCGGCTGGGAAACCGCTTTGACCAATACCCTGTCAGCCGGCGACAAGGTTCTTGCAGCGCGCAACGGTATGTTCAGCCATCGCTGGATCGACATGTGTCAACGTCACGGGTTGAATGTGAAAATCGTTGAAACCCCTTGGGGCCAGGGCCTGCCCGCCGACCACTACGAAGAGATTTTGACCGCGGATGCGAACCACGAAATCAAGGCGGTTCTGGCCACGCACAACGAAACAGCAACAGGCGTAAAATCGGATATTGCTGCCGTGCGCAAAGCATTGAACGCCGCCAAGCACCCCGCCATGCTGTTTGTCGATGGAGTTTCGTCCATTGCATCCATGGATTTCCGCTTTGACGAATGGGGCGTAGACGTTGCGGTGACCGGATCGCAAAAAGGATTCATGCTGCCCGCCGGGCTTGCCATTGTAGGCTTTAGCAAAAAAGCGATGGAAGCGACCAAAACCGGCACCCTGCCCCGCACGTTTTTCGACGTGCGTGACATGGCCAAGGGTTACGTCAACAATGCCTATCCCTACACGCCCGCCGTCGGGTTGATGAACGGTCTCAATCAGGCTTGCGACATGTTGCTGCGTGAAGGTCTAGAAAACGTCTTTGCCCGCCACCACCGCATAGCTGAAGGTGTTCGCGCCGCCGTGAGCGCCTGGGGTTTGGAGCTTTGCGCAGCCAACCCATCGGTGTATTCAGACACCGTCAGCGCGATACGCACGCCGAACGGCTTTGATGCAACAAACATCGTCACCCATGCCGCCGAAAAATATGGCGTTGCTTTTGGTGTCGGGCTCGGCGAGGTCGCCGGTAAGGTGTTCCGTATCGGGCACCTTGGCAGCCTGACCGATGTCATGGCGCTGTCCGGCATCGCCACAGCTGAAATGTGTATGGCCGATCTGGGACTGAACATCCAATTGGGCTCGGGCGTTACGGCTGCACAGGAATATTATCGCGGTCATCCAGCCGTCGCGCAGAAGGACGCTGCATAATGAAGGATTGCACGATGTATATCCCGACCTACGAAGATATGCTCGACGCCCACAGCCGGATCGAGCCCTACATCCGCCGCACCCCGGTTCGAACCTCGGACTACCTCAATGAACTGACCGGGGCGCAGTTGTTCTTCAAATGCGAGAACTTCCAGGAACCCGGCGCCTTCAAAGTGCGCGGGGCTACCAATGCCGTGTTCGGCCTTGATGAGGAACAGGCAAAGAAGGGCGTCGCGACACATTCGTCTGGCAATCACGCCTCGTGCCTCTCTTATGCTGCAATGAAGCGGGGCATACCGTGCAATGTTGTCATGCCGCGCACCGCGCCACAGGCAAAAAAGGACACGGTTCGCCGCTACGGTGGAAAGATAACGGAATGTGAACCCTCTACCTCGTCGCGCGAAGCGACATTTGCCGAGGTTCAAGCAGCGACGGGCGGCGATTTCGTTCACCCGTATAACGATCCAAGGGTGATCGCCGGGCAAGGCACATGTTCGCGTGAATTCATAGAACAGACGGATGGCCTGGATGCTGTTGTTGCCCCGATCGGAGGTGGCGGCATGGTGTCTGGGACGTGTCTGACTCTTTCGACCTTAGCGCCCGAGACTGCAATCATCGCAGCCGAACCCGAGCAAGCCGACGACGCCTATCGCAGCTTCAAAGCAGGGCACATTATCGCCGATGATGCTCCAAAGACAATCGCCGACGGTCTTCTTGTCCCCCTGAAAGATCTCACGTGGCACTTCGTGT
The DNA here is from genome assembly GCF_056535645.1 of Ruegeria sp. BK1. Taxonomy (NCBI): domain Bacteria; kingdom Pseudomonadati; phylum Pseudomonadota; class Alphaproteobacteria; order Rhodobacterales; family Roseobacteraceae; genus Ruegeria; species Ruegeria sp. BK1. Next base: position 408,786 of record NZ_JBQFIS010000002.1, read on the forward strand.
CGAACCACGTTTCCGAAATCTACACGGCCACGGAACAGGAGATCATCGACGCAATGAAGCTGACGTGGAAACACCTTCGGATCGTGATGGAGCCGTCCTCGGCCGTTCCATTGGCCACGGTACTGAAGAATCCAGACGCGTTCAAAGGCAAGCGGGTCGGTCTGATCATCACCGGTGGCAATGTCGATCTAGACAAGCTGCCCTGGCTGACTGTGTGACCACCCCCGACAGACATCAATCCCGATATAGGAACACGGAAATGAAAGACATGACCAATCTCGACGAATTCGAAGTCGGCTATGACATTCCGGCCAAGCCCGGAATGGATGAAGCCGATATCCAGACCCCTAGCCTCGTGCTGGATCTCGATGCACTGGAACGCAATATCAAGAAAATGGGCGACTATGCAAAAGCGCATGGTATGCGCCATCGCGTGCACGGGAAAATGCACAAATCTGTGGACGTTGCAAAACTTCAGGAAAGGATCGGTGGCGCCGTTGGTGTTTGCTGTCAGAAAGTTTCCGAAGCGGAAGTTTTCGTTCGCGGTGGCATCAAGGATGTTCTGGTATCAAATCAGGTGCGTGACCCCGCCAAAATCGACCGTCTTGCCAGCCTGCCAAAGCTGGGCAGCCGCATCATCGTCTGCGTGGACGATGTGGACAATGTCGCAGACTTGTCTGGCGCGGCCGTCGATCACGGGACGCAATTGGAAGTTTTTGTGGAAATCGACTGCGGTGCCGGGCGTTGCGGTGTCACGACAACCCCAGAAGTGATCGAGATTGCCAAAGCCGTAGTAGACGCCGAAAATCTGAAATTCACGGGCATCCAGGCCTATCAAGGCGCGATGCAGCATCTCGACAGCTATGAGGCGCGTAAAGAAAAGCTCGACACGGCGATTGCCATGGTCAAGGACGCCGTTGAAGGGCTGAAGGCGGAAGGCATTGAATGCGAATTGGTCTCGGGTGGCGGTACCGGATCTTATTACTTCGAATCCAACTCGGGCGTGTATAACGAGTTGCAGTGTGGGTCTTACGCTTTCATGGACGCCGATTACGGCCGTATTCTGGACAAGGACGGCAATCGCATCGACCAAGGAGAGTGGGAGAACGCCTTTTTCATCCTGACAAGCGTTATGAGTCACGCCAAGGCTGACAAGGCAATCGTCGATGCCGGCCTCAAGGCACAGTCGGTTGATAGCGGCCTGCCGGTCGTCTATGGGCGCGACGATGTCGAGTATATCAAATGTTCGGACGAACATGGCGTCGTCATGGACACGGACGGGGTACTCAAGGTCAACGACAAGCTCAAGTTGGTTCCGGGGCACTGTGACCCGACCGCGAACGTGCATGATTGGTATGTCGGCGTGCGCAACGGCAAGGTTGAAACCGTGTGGCCCGTATCTGCCCGCGGCCACGCGTATTGATGCCCGACACCCAATAGCAGGCAAATCCGGCTCAAAAAGCAGCCCGACAAGTCGCCCGTGTGCGTTCGCTTCCTTCCAGAGACGCACACGGGCGCGTGAATTCTGAGTGGAGAACAACATGTTGATCGTACCCGAGCGCGAAATCGGTGACCTGATGACCCGACAAGCCGCCTTTGACGCCGTCGAAAAGGTTTTTGCTGCAATGGCCGCTGGCGATGCCTACAATTTTCCCGTTGTTCGGGAAGCCATCGGGCACGAAGATGCGCTTTATGGCTTCAAAGGCGGCTTTGACCGCGCCGGCCTTACGCTGGGTTTGAAAGCAGGGGGCTATTGGCCGAACAACCTGGAAAAGCGCGGGCTTATCAACCACCAGTCCACCGTTTTCCTGTTCGATCCCGACACCGGCAAACCTTCGGCCATGGTGGGTGGCAATCTTTTGACCGCACTGCGCACTGCGGCGGCATCCTCTGTGTCGATCAAGCATCTCGCGCGCGCGGATGCAAAAGTGATCGGTATGATCGGCGCCGGCCATCAAGCCGCCTTTCAGCTGCGCGCAGCACTCGAGCAACGTGCATTTGAAAAGGTCATTGGCTGGAACTACCACCCGGAAATGCTGCCCAACATTGAAAAGGTCGCCAATGAATCAGGCGTTCCATTCGAAACTGTAGAACTCGACGGAATGACCGAAGCAGATGTGATCATCTCAATCACCTCGGCCTTTTCTCCTTCGCTCATGGCCAACCATGTCAGCCCTGGAACGCATGTCGCCTGCATGGGCACCGATACCAAGGGAAAGCAAGAAGTTGAAGCCGCGTTGTTGGCAAAAGCATCCGTCTTCACGGACGAGGTTGCGCAATCCATCACAATCGGCGAGGCGCAGCATGCCGTGGCCGAGGGCTTGATCAAGGAAAGCGATGTGGCACAGCTGGGCGCGGTTATCAACGGCACGAATTCCGGCCGGATATCGGACGATCAGATCACCCTGTTCGATGGCACCGGAGTTGGACTTCAGGATCTAGCGGTGGCCGCGTCCGTTGTAGAGTTGGCCGTAGATAAAGGGATCGCTATCGACGTTGATTTCTGAGGGTCAAGGGAAACATCCGACACAGAACTAGTTGCACAAAAAGCTTGGCCACCGGTTCTTTTTCCGGTGGCTTTTTTTAGTCCATGATCATGAACGGCTCGGGGAACCAATATTCCTCAAGGTTGGGCCCGCTGCCAATTCTGTCCACGACCGCAAATAGACCCGGATCGTGAAGCGGGGTCAGCACGCCATGCCAGGTGTTGCGGTGGTAGTTCACGCCCTGCCCCGGCGTTGTTTTGAAAGCCTCAGGCCTACCGGGGATGCCATCTTCATCACGAGCGACGACTACGACAAAGGGTTTGTCCGACAATGGCAGAAACGCCTGACTGCCGTCCGGGTGACGTTCAACCATTTCCAGCTTAATCGGAAGGCTGAAAGCCTTGGACTGAAACACGCTGATCCCGGCGCGACCGCCGTTGAAATCAAGCAAGGCACGGTCGTGATATCGAGCACAATTGCCTTGATTGATGTATTTGTCCGCGTTGCCAGACACCTCGATGACATCACCAAAGGGCGCGAAAACTTGCGACGTCAAGGGCCGGAGTTTCAGCGCAACCGTCATCCCGCAAATTTCTCGATCAAGCGCAGTTCTGCAATCCGCTCGACCTGGCGGCAGGCTTCGGCAAACTCGGTGTCCCGGTCGCTGTCGATGCGGCGATGGAATGCGTCAAGGATGCTTGCCTTCGTGTTGTCTTTGACCGCGATGATGAAAGGGAAACCAAACTTGGTGGTATATGCCTCATTCAGCACGGTGAACGTTGCGCGCTCATCATCGGTTAACATATCCAGACCGGCCCCGGCCTGTTCGGCGGTGCTTTCCTTGGTCAGCCGTCCAGCGGCAGCCAGCTTGCCGGCCAGATCTGGGTGGGCCGTCAGGACATCAAGCCGTTTCTCGGAAGGTGCCGTTCGAAAAACCCGCGCAAGTGCGTTGTGGACGCCAGCTGCATTGTCATGGGTTGGCCCCAGCTCAAGCTCATGTGCGCCTTCCGCAATCCACGGGCTGTGTTCAAACACTCCACCAAATTCGGACACAAAGGTAGACTGGTCCATTTCGGACGGGGTCAGGCGTTGCATGGGGGGGTGTTCCTTTGCCCAGTGGTCGGCAATCTGTTCGCGCGTTGCGAACCAGACGCCATCATGTTTCTTGAAATAGTCCAGCGCACGTTTCAGTGCCATCGCGCGACCTGGCCGACCAATCAATCGACAATGCAATCCAATCGAAAGCATTTTCGGCGCCCCTGCCTCACCTTCGGCATAGAGCATGTCAAAACTGTCTTTCAGATAGCTTTCAAACTGTTCGCCATTTGTGAAACCTGCCTGGATCGCAAAACGCATGTCGTTGCAGTCCAAGGTATATGGCATGATCAACTGATCTTTGCCTCCGGCCTTGGTCCAATATGGCAGATCATCCGCATAGCTGTCAGCGATATACGCAAAGTCGCCTTCCTGGGCAGCCAGATCGACCGTATTCATCGAACAGCGGCCCGTATACCAACCGCGCGGAGGCTGGCCGGTAACTTCAGTATGCAAGCGGATGGCTTCACGGATTTGAGCACGCTCTTCCTCCGGAGCCATATCCTTATGTTCAATCCATTTCAGCCCGTGACTGGCGATCTCCCATCCTGCATGCTTCATTGCCGCAACTTGCGCAGGAGCACGCGCCAAGGCAGTAGCAACCCCATAAACGGTTATCGGCAGATCCTGCAAAAGGTGATGCACACGCCAGAATCCCGCGCGACTGCCGTATTCATAGATCGACTCCATATTCCAGTGCCTCTGCCCCACCCACGGGGCGGCACCGGTGACCTCCGAGAGAAACGCCTCAGAGGCGGGGTCACCATGCAATATGTTGTTTTCACCGCCTTCTTCATAGTTCAATACGATTTGAACCGCGACTTTGGCACCATTTGGCCAGTTCGCTTTGGGCACTCGCCCAGCGTAACCGGTCATATCTCGTGGATAAGGCTTCACGTCAGTTTCCTTCTACTTGAATTGATCAATACCCCAGATAATTCGAGATATTTTTCAAAAAATACGAAAAACAGCTTCGGACAGTCTGCCTTTGCCCATTGGCAAGAAATAAGATTAGTAACTGGGTGACTTGAGGAGTAGCGCAAATGACTGGTTACCTAACCACCCACGTCCTAGATACCGCGCGGGGCTGCCCCGCCCAAGGGTTAAAAATCGAGCTTTTCCGCATCGACGGCACAGATCGCAGTTTACTGAAAACATTGGTTACCAACGATGACGGCAGAACTGACGAACAAATATTGCCCGAAGCTGAGTTTTCGACAGGCGAGTTCGAGTTGATCTTTCATGCAGGCGCATATCTCGACGCGTCCGGTACCCCGCCCGAGGACCCACGTTTTCTAGATGTGATACCCATTCGCTTTGGGATGTCCGAACATTCGCATTACCATGTGCCTTTGCTTCTTTCACCCTTCGGGTATTCAACCTATCGCGGCAGCTGAGTAGTTTACCGAGAAGTATTGGCCGCAGCTATGGATGATCCAATACGTTCAATGATGAACTCCATGAAAAGCCGCGTCTTGGGGTCCTGCATGCGACGATGCGTGAACAGGCACGCCATCTGAATCGGTTCCGGGGGTGTTTTTTCGGCCACCGGGACCAGTTTTCCCGACTTAAGATGCTGGAAAATTTCAAATATCGGTTTCAACGCGATCCCGTGACCAGCAAGAGCCCAATCGGTTAGCACGTCACCGTCATCTGACTCATAGCGTCCCGAAACGCGAAACCGCTTTGGCCCGGAAGAGGTTCTTAGCAGCCATTGAAACTCAGTCGCGCCCGGAAAGCGCAGGCTCAGACACTCGTGGTTGTCGGCGATAATGTCATCACCGCTTTCAGGCATTCCGCGGCTTTTGATGTATTTCGGAGATGCACAGAGAACCCGCTCCACATCAGCTATCTTGCGAATACGCAAGTTGCTGTCTTCCGGCTGACCAAGGAAAAACGCCAGATCCAGCCCTTCGGTCGTCAGATCCACCTTTCGATCTGTCAGCCTGAGCCTTACATTCACCTCTGGATATTCAGCTAGAAACTTTGGCACTTGCGGCGCGATCAAGCGGCGACCGACCCCCAACGGGGCGGCAACATAAAGTGACCCTTTCAGGTTTTCTGTAATATTAACGATCTGCGCTTCTGCTCTTTCGACCGCCTCAAGAATTTCAGCAGCCCCCCGGTAGAACGATTTTCCCTGCTCGGTCGGGGTCAGGCTTCGTGTGGTGCGCTGAAACAATCGCACGCCCAGATGCTCTTCCAGTTGGGATATTCTTGCCGATGTCACAGCTGGAGAAACCCTCAGATCGCGACCTGCCGCAGACATGCTGCCCAACTCGTAAACCCGGACAAAAGTTCTGATGTTATCTAGGTATGACATTTTTTTGCATTTTTTGATACTGCTTGGTCTTTGCTAGCAATACCAGAACAAATCGGACTCGCATAGAGTGCCGGAAAAAGGATACTGAGGAGCAATGCCATGTATGACCTAGCCGTAATCTGGGAGTGGGTCGCCTTTTCTGTCCGCTGGCTGCACGTGATCACTGCGATGGCGTGGATTGGGGCGTCTTTCTATTTTATTGCGCTTGACCTCATGCTTAAACCGAACGCTGCGCTGCCGGATGGTGCCTATGGAGAAGAGTGGGAAGTCCACGGGGGCGGGTTTTACCACACCGTCAAATATCTGGTCGCACCCGCCAGCATGCCCGAGCACCTGACCTGGCACAAATGGCAGAGCTACACGACATGGCTTTCAGGAGCGGCATTGCTGATGATCATCTACTGGGTCGGAGGCGAGTTGTTTCTGCTTGATCCTACCAAAGTGGATCTGGCGCTGTGGCAGGGGATCTTGATCTCTGGCGGGTCACTGACAATTGGCTGGCTCCTTTATGATTACATGTGCAAATCCAAGTTAAGCGATCATCCCACCCTTCTCATGCTGCTCTTGTTTGTGATCCTCGTGATCATGTCCTGGGGCTACAATCAGATTTTCACCGGACGCGCGGCGCTGTTGCACCTTGGTGCGTTCACAGCCACCATCATGACGGCCAACGTGTTCTTTCAGATCATGCCGAACCAGCGAATTGTGGTCGAGGACCTCAAGGCAGGTCGAACACCGGACGCCAAATACGGTAAGATCGCGAAGGTTCGTTCCACCCACAACAACTATCTGACATTGCCTGTCGTGTTTCTGATGCTGTCAAACCATTACCCGTTGGCCTTCGGGACCGAGTATTCGTGGATCCTTGCCAGCCTGATTTTCCTGACGGGCGTGACCATACGGCACTACTTCAACACGATGCACGCAACTGGCAAGGGGCCGCATTGGACCTGGGGTGTTTCGGTCATTCTTATGGTCGCGATCGCCTGGTTGTCTTCCGTTCGATCCGGCGAGACCTGGGAAGACGCAGAAGCGCGCGAACTGACGCCGTACGAGCAGAAATTTGCCTCAGCCGCCGGATTCGAGGCCGCATATGACACCGTGCTGGGCAATTGCTCTATGTGTCACGCTCGAGAGCCCGTCTATGGCACGATGAAATGGGCGCCCAAGAAGGTCTACCTTGAAACACCCGGCGACGTCGCCCGACAGGCCGACCAGATTTATCTTCAGGCAGGGATCAGTCACGCGATGCCGCCGCCATCCGCGGTTCAAATGGATGATGAAGCGCGCAAGACGATCATAGCATGGGTAAAGGAAGTCAGGGCTCAGTAAAACCAGACAGTACCAACCAGCGAAGGCGAAATCAGTCTAGTTTCTGATCTCGCTTGTTTTCAGTGAGACACGAAAAATCGCTTACTGTTCTGCGCGATATGTTCGACGAACAAACGCACCTTGGGGTCCTGAAGCTTTTTGTGCGGGTACAAACACCCAAAAATCGTCGGCACTGGGGGCGTCTTTGGAAGGACCTCGACCAACTTTCCATTCGCCAGGTATTCCCGCACGTCAAATCGGGGCTTGTTGACAATCCCCTTTCCTGCCAGCGCCCAATCCGTCAGCACGTCCCCGTCATCGGCGTCGTACTTGCCGCGGACTTCCAACTTTCGAGGACCCATATCGGTATTGAGAGTCCAAAAATATTCGGGCGATCTGGGATAGCGCAGCAATAGGCAGTTATGCGTCGGCTGTAGCAGGTCGTCTGGAGTATTGGGCACGCCGAAGTTGGACAGGTAGTCAGGCGACGCGCAAAGGACACGGTCGCAATCCGCGAATTTTCTCAGCTTCATGGTGGAGTCGCCGGGCTCTCCTATGAAGAACGCGATATCCAGGCCATCGGCCATTATATCCACTTTGCGGTCGGACAGGCGCATGCGAACCTCTGTTTCCGGGTACAGATCCGAAAACTCCGGGACCAGCGGCGCAACGATTCTACGACCGACACCCAATGGTGCGGTGATGCGAATTGCACCTCGGGGGGCGTCGGAAAAGCTGGCCACCCGCGCTTCGGCATGATCAAGCGCCAGCAGGACCGCTTTGGCTTCCTCATAGAATACGGAACCAACTTCGGTCGCCGTCATCGAACGGGTTGTTCTGTTGAACAGCCGCACGCCCAAATGGTTTTCCAACTCTTTCAACCGCTTGCTAGCCACCGCCGGGGTCAACCTCAGATCGCGCCCGCCGGACGTGATGCTTCCCAGTTCCATCACTCTGACAAAAACCCGCAAACTTTCGATATATGACATTCAACCCTCCCGATGCGGTCAGATTGCGCTGAGGACCTGCTTTTTTCAATGATCTGTTGAAAGTATTTTCCATTTCCGACGATTTTAAGACTCAATCGTTGACTCTATGGTCCCCCGGTCACCTCCAAGCAGGCAGGGAGTAGGGAGAGCTTCATGACGTTTCGTACCGACATTCGTTTTGTCCTGAACGGCAGGGATGTGACCGTTCCAAGCGTGTCAGCAAACCAAACTCTGTTGGACTTTTTGCGACTGGAGCAACGGCTGACCGGCACAAAGGAAGGCTGCGCCGAGGGCGATTGCGGCGCATGCACTGTACTTGTCGGACGGCTTGGAAAGGCAGGTCTTACCTACGTGCCAGTTAATGCCTGTATTCGCTTTCTTGCGTCTGTAGACGGGTGTCATGTTGTGACGGTTGAACACCTTTCCGGACCCAATGGACGCCTGCATCCGGTTCAGCAAGCCATGATCGACCATCACGGCAGCCAGTGCGGCTTCTGCACACCGGGCTTTGTGATGGCCCTGTACGCGCTTTGGATGAAAACGCCAGAACCGAGCAAAGAACAGGTCGAAACTGCCCTACAGGGTAATCTTTGCCGCTGCACCGGATATGAACCGATTGTACAAGCCGCGATAGCCGTCAGTCGCTATGGCACCCCAGCATCGGATCATCTGAATACCGAACGTGAAACCATGACATTGCGCCTGGCTGCGCTGAAGGACGGATTGCGGGTCGTTTCTGGCCCAGAGGATAACCTGAGTATCCTTCCTGCCTCTGTCGATGACCTGGCCGTCTGTCTGCAAACCTATCCAAAAGCCACGATCATTGCAGGGGCTACCGATGTTGGTCTTTGGGTCACCAAGTTTCTACACAAAATTGGGCCGGCGATCTTTATCGGTCATCTTGAAGACCTGCAAACAGTTGAACGACAGGGTTCCTTCCTCCTGATAGGAGCTGGCGCAAGCTACACCGATTGCCAAGAGCACCTGTCCAAGCACTTGCCACACCTTTCCCGGTACTGGGATCGCATTGCAGGATGGCAAGTGCGGAATATGGGCACGGTCGGCGGCAATATCGCCAACGGGTCGCCCATCGGGGACACGCCACCAGTGCTGATCGCGCTCGACGCCGAGATCACATTGCGTCGCGGTTCGGATATCCGGGCATTGCCACTCGAGGCATATTTCCTTGAATACGGCAAACAAGACCGCCAACCGGACGAGTTTGTCGAAAGCATACGCGTTCCTCTGCCGAAACCCAATGATCTGGACGCGGCCTACAAGATTTCCAAACGCCGCGATGAAGACATTTCATCGGTCGCGGTCGGTATCCATATTTCGGTCGCGGACGGCATCATCAGCGATGCGCGCCTTGCATTCGGTGGCATGGCCGCCACTCCTAAGCGGGCCTCTGCCACGGAAACAGCTTTAAATGGCCAGCCTTGGTCCCGCGAAAGCTTTGAGACCGCCGCTGCGGCACTGGCGCAGGATTTCTCTCCGCTCACGGATTGGCGCGCATCTTCAGATTACCGAATGCTGACCGCGCAAAATCTGCTGCTCAGGTTCTTTCTTGAAAACGACGCCGAAACAACTGGCCCTTCGCAGCTGGCCTGTGTCTGACAAGGAGACCCACAATGAAAGACAACGTTTCCATTATTGGCGCGCCGCACACAAACGTTAACCACGACAGCGCAGTCAAGCATGTCACCGGACGCGCCGACTATACAGACGATATCGCGCTGCCCGAGGGCACTTTGCACGCGTATCTCGGTGTCTCAGACGTAGCACATGCCAAGCTTATAGGCATTGATTTCGCAGACGTTCTGGCAGTGCCCGGCGTGGTCGGGGTGATAACTGCAGATGACGTGCCAGGGGTCAACGACATCAGCCCGACACATCTGAATGATGAACCCGTTTTTCCGACCGACACTATTCAGTTTCACGGCCAGCCGTTGTTCGCAGTGGTCGCCGAGACCCGTGACATCGCGCGGCGCGCAGCGGAGTTGGCAAAGATAGAATATAAGGCCTTGTCGCATGCACTGGATCCGATTGCGGCGCAGGAAGCCGGGTATCCGCATGTAACAGCACCGCTCAAGCTGGAGCGCGGCAACGTAAACGCGGCACAGGAAACGGCCCCAAACAGAATCAAGGGTCGGATGCGGGTTGGTGGGCAGGATCATATGTATCTTGAAGGCCATATCGCCTTTGCCCTTCCGGGTGAGGACGATGACGTGGTCGTGCATTGCTCGACGCAGCATCCGTCGGAAGCACAGCACATGGTGGCCCATGTGCTTGGGGTGCCTTCCAATGCAGTTGTGGTCAATGTGCGCCGCATGGGCGGTGGTTTTGGCGGCAAGGAAAGCCAGATGAACCTGTTCTGCGCCGTGGCTGCCATAGCTGCGAAGAAGTGGAACCGAGCGGTCAAAATCCGGCCCGACCGGGATCAGGACATGACCGCCACAGGCAAACGCCATGACTTTGTGATCGACTATGACGTTGCCCATGACGACGACGGCCGCATTCAGGCCGTCGATGGCTGCTTTGCCGCGCGCTGCGGGTATTCGGCAGACTTGTCAGGGCCAGTCACCGACCGGGCGTTGTTTCATGCGGATAACGCGTATTTCTATCCAAATGTGCGCCTGAACAGTCGCCCGATGAAAACCAACACGGTATCCAATACCGCCTTCCGCGGGTTCGGAGGGCCTCAGGGCGTGATCGCCGCTGAGCGGATGATCGAAGAAATCGCCTATGCCACGGGGAAAGACCCGCTGGATATTCGCAAGCTTAATTTCTACGGCTCAGGGGAACGCAACATAACCCCATACCATCAGAAGGTTGAAGACAGCATTCTCGACCGGCTGGTCGGAGAGTTGGAAGAGACATCGCAGTACCGCCAACGCCGTCAGGACATCATCGCGTTCAACAAGACCTCTGCTATTCTGAAGAAAGGCATCGCGCTGACGCCGGTCAAATTCGGCATCTCGTTTACGGCCACATGGTACAATCAGGCCGGGGCGCTGGTGCATGTCTACAACGATGGATCGATCCATCTGAACCATGGCGGCACCGAAATGGGGCAAGGCCTGAACACCAAGGTCGCGCAAGTTGTGGCCGAGGCCTTTCAGGTCGATTTCAGCCGGATCAAGATCACCAAAACAACCACTGAGAAAGTTCCCAACACCTCGGCCACTGCGGCGTCAAGCGGGACGGATCTGAACGGTATGGCCGCCTTGAACGCGGTTGAGCAGATCAAAGACCGTCTGGTGAAATTCGCCTCCGAAACCTGGGGGGTCGCGCCTAACGAAGTGGTCTTCCTCGCCAACCAGGTACATATCGGTCAAGATGTTCTGCCCTTCGAGGCCTTTATCAAACAGGCTTATCTAGCGCGCGTGCAACTGTCCGCAGCGGGGTTCTATAAAACCCCAAAGATCCATTGGGACAGAGCAAAAGGACAAGGCCGCCCGTTCTATTACTATGCCTATGGTGCCTCCTGTTCCGAAGTGACGATTGACACGCTGACAGGTGAATATCGGGTTGAACGCACAGATGTGCTGCATGATGTCGGACGTTCACTGAACCCGGTTCTCGACAAGGGTCAGGTTGAAGGCGCCTTTCTTCAGGGCATGGGCTGGCTAACCACCGAGGAGCTTTGGTGGGATGATGCCGGTCGCCTGCGCACCCATGCACCTTCGACGTACAAAATTCCGCTCGCATCGGATCGCCCGCGCATCTTCAATGTGAAGCTTGCCGATTGGTCCGAGAACCGCGAATTGACGATCAAACGGTCCAAGGCTGTTGGCGAACCACCATTCATGCTGGGAATTTCGGTGTTCGAGGCGCTGTCGATGGCGGTCGCTTCTGTCGCCGATTATCGGGAATGCCCTCGTCTGGATGCTCCGGCCACGCCGGAACGTGTGTTGATGGCCGTTGACCGTTTGCAGAAAAGCACTTGAGCCATGAACTCTGCCTTGTCCCTGAAAGAGTTTTTGTCCGCACAGCGCAGCGTGATCTGCATCGCGCTAACGCGCGTACGCGGGTCCTCGCCGCGCAATGAGGGGACAGAAATGTTCGTAGCCCCCGAGGCGCTTTGGGGCACCATAGGCGGCGGGCAATTGGAATTCATGGCCATCAATGCCGCGCGGAAGATGCTGGCTGATGGGGTTCTGCATCAAAAGATGGATGTGCCGCTGGGGCCCGAGATCGGCCAATGCTGTGGCGGACGGGTCGAGTTGAAACTGAACCGTATGCGCGCATCAGATAGGCACTCTGCTACGAAACGGGCGGCGCGTCATGATAAAACTTTGCCCCATGTTTATGTGATGGGCGCCGGCCATGTCGGACGTGCACTGGCCAACCAGTTTCAGCATTTGCCTGTGCGTTGCATTCTTGTTGATACAAGACCCGAGGAAATCGAACTTTGCTCGGCGAATGTCGAAACTCGCTTAAGCGCAATCCCGGAATTCGAAATTCACGGTGCACCCGAAGGCAGCGCATTTGTCGTCCTGACCCACGATCACGGGCTGGATTTCCTGCTTACAACTGCAGCTCTTGAACGTCAGGACGCCGCCTATGTAGGCATGATTGGATCTGCGACAAAGCGGGTAAAGCTCAGGAATTGGGCGCATAGACACTGTGACGGACAGTCCATCGAACATTTGAGATGCCCCATTGGGGCCAGCGGTAGCCGCGACAAGCGGCCCAGCATCATCGCCGCCTTCGTGGTATCCGAGGTGATGGCTGAACTGACCTCTGAAACTGCCGCGACCGCCCCGACCGGGGCAAACCAAGCGCCCCTCGTGGGCCACTATCACAACCGGAAAGGGAGATTGGCCTGACACTTGTCGGGCTATTCCGGTCATATCAGAGGAGGAAACCGTCATGGACGGGAGGACCTACGAATATAAGCTGTTTACGCGCAGCGATTTCAGCGCTTTTTGGGCGCTTTTTACTGACAACCTGGTAAACTTGCTGATCCTGTCTGGGGTCTGTCAATTCGTGTTCCAGATGCCGGCCGACATCGTGTATGGCCGTATCGTTCCAGGTGCGGCGATTGCAATTTTGGCCGGGGTCGCTGTTTACACCTATCTTGCCAAGTATGCGGCAACCTTAAAAGGCGAAGATGTCACCGCGTTGCCTTACGGCATCTCGACACCGGTCATGTTCGTTTACCTTTTTGGTGTGATCGGGCCGATTTATTGGGCGACCAACGACCCAATGCTGGCTTGGCAAGTGGGCATCGGCGCCGGTTTCATGGGGGGCATCGTCGCGGCATTGGGTGCCATCGTGGGACCTTACCTCAAGCGCATTACCCCACGCGCGGGGATGTTGGGCACGCTTTGCGGGATTGCCTTGGTCTTTATCGGCTCCGTACCGCTAGCCGAAGTTTTCGAAAACCCCATCATTGGTTTCACATCGCTGTTGTTCATTCTCTGGGGTTTGATCGGTCGTTTTCGCCTTCCGGGCAACGTTCCGGCCGGGTTGGTTGCGATTGCTGCCGGTACGGTCATTGCCCTTGTTCTGGGCGAGTCCAAAATTGACACAAGCGGTATCGGATTCTACCCCCCAATCCCCTATATCGGAGACCTGATCGCCGGTGTGCAGTACCTGTTCGCCAACCCGGAACTGTTCCTTGTTCTGATCCCAGTGCAAATTTACAACTTCATCGAAACCATGAACAACGTGGAATCGGCCGAAGCGGCCGGGGATCACTATCCGGTTGGGTTGTGTCAGGTGACCGATGGTGCAGGTACGATGCTGGGGGCTGTGTTCGGTTCGCCGTTCCCTACCACCGTTTACATCGGTCATCCGGCGTATAAGCGACTTGATGCACATGCAGGATATATCGTGGGCGTCGCGGTCGTGATTGCCGCTGCTGCCTTTGTCGGTTTTCTGTCTTTCCTTGCAGGGTTGATCCCAATTGCCGCTGCAGCACCGGTATTGGTGTTTGTCTCTGTCAGCCTGATCACCAATACCGCCTGGGCCGTAAAACCGATGCACATGGCAGCCGTATCTTTCGCGATCTTGCCGCACATTTCGGCATTCTTGATGGTCAAATGGGGATCACTGATGAATGCACTGCGCAGCTCAGGCGTCGAGGGGCTTCCTTCGCTTGGTGACGAAGGCTTAACGGCCGCACTTCTCATGGAAGGGGCGCATTACGAGGGGCACCTTGCCCTGAGCCAAGGCGCGATCATCACAGGGCTGATCTGGGGTGCGATAGTGGCTGACGTAATTGATGGCCGCTTTCGGATGGCCGGAGCGTTCGCTCTGGCAGGTGGCCTTATGTCCTCGGTTGGGATCATTCATGCATACACGTTGCAGATGCCTCAGTTTGACGGGATCACCGTCGGCTACCTGATCGTCGGAACCTTCCTTTACGTGTATCCGATGCTCGCACCGAAAGGAGATCTGGAGCACCGCGTGATCGTCCCGGATGAACCTGACTTCATCGACGACAACACGCCGGCGCAGCAGGCCTGATCCGCATTGGGGCAGCCGCGCGGGCTGCCCCATCTCACCCCTCCTATAAACGAGAATTTTCATGACTCAGAGATTGCTGCGTGGTCGTCTGCTGACCTTCCATCGTGAGCCTCAGAACGGCAAAGACTTGAGCGCCTACACCTATCTTGAAGATGGCGCCCTGTTGATCGAAAACGGGATTATTCAGCAAACGGGCCCCTATGCCGAGCTGAGTGCAAAAGCCGTAAACGTGCCAGTGACGGATCACCGCCCGCATCTGATGATGGCCGGTTTCATCGACACACATATTCACTTCCCCCAGGTTCAAGTGATCGCCTCTTGGGGGGCCCAGCTCTTGGATTGGCTCAACAACTACACGTTCCCGGAAGAAATCCGGTTTGCGTCCGACGAACACAGCACGCTTATGGCGCGAGCGCTTTTCGATCAGCTTGTCGACCACGGCACAACGACTGCGGTCGCCTATTGCTCGGTCCACAAAACGTCGGCGGATGCATTTTTTACCGAAGCGACCAGGCGGAACATGCGCATGATAGGCGGCAAGGTTCTGATGGACCGGAATGCGCCCGACGGTTTACGGGACACGTCACAATCCGGCTATGATGACACAAAAGCCCTGATCGCCGATTGGCACGGCAAAGGTCGCAACGGCTATGTTATCACACCCAGGTTCGCAATCACGTCAACGCCGGATCAAATGAGGATGGCCCAGGCATTGGCGCGGGAACATCCCGATTGCCACATCCAGACTCATTTGTCGGAAAATAAGGATGAGATCGACTATACAAAGCAGCTCTATCCGCAAGCGCGCGATTACCTGGATGTTTACCAGTCCTTTGGACTGTTGGGGCAAAAAACACTTCTCGGGCATTCCATCCACCTCGAGGCACGTGAGATCGCAGCAATTGCAGAAACCGGCGCGCACCCTGTTTTTTGCCCGACCTCAAACCTGTTTCTAGGTAGCGGCCTGTTTGACCATAAAGGTCTGAGCATGCGCGGCATTTCAAACGGGATTGCGACGGATGTTGGTGCAGGCACCAGCTATTCGATACTGCAAACCCTCAATGAAGGATATAAGATCCTTCAGTTGCAAGGTATGGCGCTGCATCCGTTACAGGCGTTCCATTGGGCAACCCGTGGAAATGCCCGCGTTCTGGGCCTTGAAGACAAAATCGGCAGTCTCGATCCCGGAACCGAGGCGGATATCGTCGTCCTGAATGCGCGCAGCACACCGGCTATGGCCCTGCGTATGGATCGCGTTGACAGCCTTGCTGAAGAACTGTTCGTCTTGCAAATGATGGGCGACGATCGCGCGATTGAGGAAGTCTATATTTCAGGGTCACCCAGCAAGACCGTCCCGAAACAAGAAGCCGCTTCCACTCGCGCCCAAGTCACCACCTAGCAGCGCCCGAAACGAAAATCCAAGCTGTCCGCTGACCACTGTGACGGTCACATGGTTTTGGCGGACAGCGGCACTGCATCGAGAATTCCGTAGGGGTCCCAGTTTCTGCCGAGTTAGACTGGCCACGACTCAGAATACCCTCAAACACCTGTGCTTTCGGAAAGGATGAACCATGCCCGAAGTCAAAGTTGCGCTGATGACCGGTACAGGCCAAGGCATCGGTCGAGGTTGCGCCATTGAAATGGCCAAGGCTGGCTACAAGGTCTCGTTGATGTCCCCGTCCAATCGATCGATCGAACTCGCACAAGAGCTTGGGGGAATAGGCCGTCGGGGCTCTGTGTTGGATGTCGATGATCTGCAAGCGATGGTCGACGACACCATGCACGAATATGGACGTATCGACGCAATTGTTAGCAATATGGGCCACGGGGGGTCAGTGCCCCAAGCCATCAAAACGGTTGGGTTCGATCCCGACTTTGACGGGCCACTTCTAGAACTCAGCGACGCGCTGTGGCACGAAAGTTTGGACATGTATGTGCTGAACGTCGTCAAGATTGCCCGTATTGTCACGCCCATCCTGATTGAACAAGGTGGCGGCGCCTTCGTGAACATTTCATCCATGAACACGATAGAACCCCGCGCGCCCTACCCGATGAGCATGCTGCGCGGTGCCTTGCACAGTTTCTCAAAACTGTATGGCGACCGATATGCCCGTCACAATATTCGCATGAACAATCTGCTGCCAGGCTTCTGTGAGAACGTAAACCTGTCGGACCGCGCGCGTCGGGAAATCCCAGCTCAGCGGCCCGCAACCTTCGAGGAAATTGGACAGGCTTGTGTATTTCTTGCCAGCGAAGGGGCCCGGTATATTAATGGTCAGAGTATCCTGTCTGATGGCGGGATGAACCGCGCGGTACGCTAGGTGCAAGGCTGGAAAAGATGATCGTCAAGACACTCGAAGACATTTTGGGGACAGAACGGGATGTCTCTGGTCCGGGATGGAACAGCCGAAGATTGCTGCTGGCCTCTGACCGCATGGGATTTTCGCTGACCGACACAATCATCAAAAAGGGCGCGGCGCTTGAGTTGGAATACACCCACCATCTAGAGGCGTGTTATTGCATCGAAGGTCAGGGGCAGATCAGGGCTGCTGATAGCGAAACCTGGCAATCCCTTGAACCCTTCACCCTGTATGCACTGGACCGGCACGATCGGCATGTGGTGCAGGCCACTGACGCCGACCTTAGACTTGTCTGCGTTTTCACACCACCGCTCAGTGGGCAAGAAGTGCACCGGGACGATGGCAGTTATGCCCCGACCGAAAATCTTGAATAAGGCAGGTACTAAGCAGAGGACCTGCCAGCCGGAACCGCCCAGTGCTTTCTGTCAATCAGACCCTCGCTTTTTCGAATGCACTCCAGGCAGTTTCGAAGGCTTCAAAATCAAATCCCGGCTGTCGGGCGGCGTCCAGGATGATACGCTCGGTCGACAAAAGATTTTGAATGGCGGCTTCCAGTTGATCAATAATGTCTTCCGGCACAACCAACGCCCCATGTCGATCGGCGTGGACCAAATCGCCGGGGCACACCTCAAGTCCAAAGATTGAAACCTGCGTGTCAATCTCGCGGACATGGACAAAGCCGTGACTTGGTCCGACGGAGCCTGCGATGACCGGAAATCCCTTAGGCATGTCCCCAAGATCACGCATGACGCCATTGGTCAGGACGCCCGACATGCCGAACCCTTTATGAACCGTTGTATTGATCTCACCCCAATATGCACCGACGCATTCGGGATAGTCCGTATCCTCGACCACCGCGATGAATGGGCCGGGCGGTTCGGCCATATATTTGTAGTAGGCCATGCGACGTGTTCGAATGACCTCTGGCGGCTCATTCGGGGGGTGAACTGCAGCTATCTTGGCCGTACGCGCGTAGCCAACGATCGCGGGTTCTTCAGGAGCGGAGCAGAGCATTGTACCGCGTGTAAACCTGTTGAATCCGCGCTGGCCCTGCGCCACTTCGATGGCGTTGCAGACAGTCGGCGTATCGACCTTACGAAGCAAAGACAAAAGAGACGGTGTCATGTGTTCTCCAACCAGCTCGAAAGGGCTTCTGTTGTTTCGTTTGGCTGTTCCAATGTAGGCAAATGACCTGCACCATCGACGATTTTCAATGTGCTGTTTGGCAAGAGATCATCCATCAATTGATGGCGCTCGATCGGGCATAGCCCGTCTTCTCGCCCACACAGAACCAATGTCTGTCCGCGATAGCTGGATAAAACCGCGCGCTGATCCGGTCGATTCATTAGTGCTAGCGACTGACGCAGAAAGACGTCCGCTCCCAGATCGACGGCCATTTCCATGCAAAGATCCAGTATGCGGCCCTGACGAGAACTCTCGGCAAGATAGTTGGGTTTCATTTCCTCGCGCATCACTTGCTGCAGGCGACCTGCACGCACCGCTTCCATTTGCGGCCCGCGACGCGCTTTCACTTCAGGCAACTCGGCCAACGGATTTGTATCGAGCAACGCCAAACGTGCGACACGGTCGGGGGCTTGACGCAGCACCTCCATAGCCACAATCCCGCCCATCGACAGGCCCGCCAGTGCAAAGTGCGGTGGGGCATTTCCCAAGATGTCAGCTGCCATTGCCTCGACGCTATCGTGTTGGCTTAGCGGAAAGGTCATGACCGGCAAAACACTGGACAATGTTTCGATTTGAGGGCCAAAAAGCCGCGCGTCACACATCATGCCGGGCAAGAAGATCAATGGGGTCATAAGGAAACCAGCTTTGCGCCCTCTGACAGTGCGGACAGTTTGGCATAAGCAATCTGCGGATCGACCGCGCCGAAGCCTGCAAATGTTCCGAAGCCACAATCGCTGCCAGCAATCACCCGGTCGGCCCCTACAATCTGGGTAAAACGTTCGATCCGCTGGGCCACGAGTTCGGGATGTTCAACGAAGTTGGTGGTCGTGTCGACCACGCCCGGGATCAGAACTTTATCATCGGGAATCTCGGCCTTGCGGTCACGAAATACTGTCCATTCATGTGCGTGGCGCGGGTTCGAAGTTTCGAACAATACATAGCGTGATTTGGTCGCCATCAGCGCGCCAAACACTTTGTCCATTGCGATGTCGCAGCAATGCGGACCCTCGTAGTTGCCCCAGCAAATATGAACCCTCACGCGCTCTTGCGGAACGTTTTGAAGCGCATGGTTCAGAGCCTCGACATGCATATCCGCAATCTTGACGAACTCGTCGTCTGAAAGGTCGGTGAACAGCATGTGGCGGGACAAAGCCAAATCCGGACAATCCAATTGCAGATCCAAACCTGCGGCGACAATGGTTTCGTACTCCTCTTTCATAACGTCGGCCAACGCCGTCAGATACGCTTCGCGCGACGGATAGAAATCATTTTGCAAAAACAACGAGATTACACCCGGTGAGGCCGCGTTCATAAAGCCATGTTCGACCCCGTGCTGCGCCATAGCCGCTTTGAGGTTGGCAAGGTCTTTTTCCAGCTCTCCCTGCCCTTTGGACCGAACCTCGCCAGTGCACATTGGCCGTGCGTATTGCGGCGTGCCCCCACCCTCAGCCAGCCGTTGAAGAAAGCTGGGAAACATCTTCAAATCTGCGGGCGCGTTGCGGGGGCTGTCACCTGAAAATCCAAAATACCGATCCTTGACATAGGTCGCGTATGAAATTTTCGACGTTTCACCGTCACTGACTATGTCCACGCCGGCTTCGACCTGTTTACGAACCGTTTCGGAGACTGCATTTGCCATGCAAGCGTCAAAAGCATCCCCGACATAAGGCGTGTCGTTTTCGCGGGCGAAAATGAAATCCACAACGTCCTGCGTTCGAGGCAGAGACCCAACATGGGTGGTTTTGATCGTCATCAGAGCCTCCTGATATTTTTGCGCGCATTTTTGGCCTGCGCGTCTATGGTGTCCACGCTCATCCTATCCAAGTGGGGCCCGCCGGATCATCCGTTGCTGTGATCTGATAGAGACCCGCCTGCCCTGTCATCGAAGGGTGCACACAATAGGATTCACCAGGCAGGACCAAAGCCGTGTCACCGGTGGACAATGTGGTTTCATGATCGTTGATCGAAATGCGCCAGTGGCCGCTTGCAGGCATAAGAACGACGGCATATGCTGCAACAGTTGGTTCGGTAACAGAAGACCCTCGTCCAAGGAAATCGACCTCAAACCCAGGTTTGTCCTTGATTATTCCATTCTCACCGATCACCCGAACGGGCTTTTTGGCCGACAAAGCCATTAGGTCCCAATAGCGCGCAACATATTTGCCTACGACATCCTCAACCGGAACTTCGGGGTAGTCCTTCAATTGCTCTTCAGTCAACAGAGGCATCGGATGCACATTGTGTGGCAGTTCCTGCCCCTTTTTGGAATCGTACAAAACCCCATTGTCACCCAGCATCAAACCATGTGCCTGCGCATCTTCAATAACCTGAGGGGCCCAGGTCACTCCGCCGCCTGCATCGTCGCCGCCCAGGATCGACATGATCATCCCATAGTCCTGACCGACATTTTCGAAACCTCGGAAAATACCCGTGGGAATATTGAAAATATCGCCTTCTTCGGCAATGAATTCACCCGCTGTGCCATAGCGGCCCCAGAAGAACCGCCAGCGCCCTTTGGCGACGAAAAAGACCTCGGCTGTGGTATGGCTGTGCAGTGAATTCCGGCATTTCGGAGGCTGCCCTGCAGCACCAATGTTAAAGCCAATCTTATCGGTGATATGGACATGCTGATCGGGGCTTTCGGACACGCCACCGCCGATGATGGTAAAGTTCTCTTTCTGATCGCTGCCCGGAGTATGGGCGTCGATGAAGGCGGTTTTGCAGGGCTGCAGTTCGCCGTAGCGGACGATGCGTTGTTGGATTGTGCTCATGATGGTCTCCTTGAAAATGGGGGTGATGGGATCAATCCCGTCCCCCGGGAGGTCGGCTGTTCAAACGCCGCGCGCGCAGCGAGGCGCGATGCGTGTGAAAGCGCCGCGCCGCCTGACTGGCATTCAGGGAGAGGCACATCGCAGCCACTCAGTCCTCCTGTCCCTGTAGCAGGATCTGTTTCCAGACCGAGGTCTCGTCGAACAAGGTGTATTCCCGGCGCAGCTGCGGCTGGTCGGCGATCAACTCGCCGAACTCACCGTGGCTGATGCCCAGAACATAGACCTGCGCACCTGTTGGCGCGCCAAAGACACCCCAGCCATCATGCTTGCCCCACAGGCTCCAGCGGATCGCGGCGCGAGGGGGCATATTCGGGTCATCGCGGCCAATCTGGTGTTCGATCTTGAACTCTGCGTTGGGGAAACTGGCGCGCAAACCCATCCAGAACCGATCCACTGAGTCCCAGCCGTGACCGGTAACCCCGCCTACATACTCGGACTGAACAGCGCGGTCGTATTCGGTTTCGATTGCGCCCAAATCGGCATTCATGATCCGGGTCAGGATATCGGCGTAACGCTGCCCCCATTCATTGTCGTTGCCGGTTCCCTTGTAGGGACCGGGCTGGTCGATCTCGGGTGTCAGCGGTTTGACGCAGTTCTCAGGTCCACCTTCGCGCGCGATCAAATCGGCGGCGTATTCCTTGGGGTCCCAACCCATCTGACGCACGATCGCCCCCTGATCGCGGATCAGCCACTCGTCATTGATCTGATTGTCGATGGCGTGGCAGTCGGCGAGAATCCGATAGCGCAGTTTGATTCCGGTCGCTTTACCGTAAACACCTTCGGCCAAATGTGTCGCGGTCGAGATGATCCGGTGCGAACTTAGCATCCCCTCTTCCGGAGTACCGGACCAGATAACATCCTCTCCAAGCAATTGACGGTCGGGAAATTCGGCCAGAGTCGCCATGGTCGCGCCGATGACGTTCTGGTTGCCCAGCACCACCGACCCGGGCGAGCGCACGACGATATCCTTGCTATAATAGTCATGCAGCGTGACGATGCCGCGATCTTCCCAGATCTCTTTGGTGATCCCGATGATGTAGTCCGGAAAATCCCGAAATTTCGGATCAAAGCCCTTCATGTCTCAGTCCTTTGTGGTTTCCACCCTTTCGGCAAACGCGCCGAGGTCCGCACGATCAGGGGCCCGTCAATGGCCACTTTGCGCGGTTCGGCCGTGGCCGGGGCGTCGATATGGTCAAGCAAAGCGGTGACGGTTTCAGCCACCATCAGATTGGCGCGCTGGCGGATTGTCGTCAGGTTATAGGCGGGCCACCCGGCGGGCGGCACGTCGTCATAACCGATGACCGAGACATCCTCGGGCACGCGCAGGCCAAGTTCAAAGCGGATCACGTCCATCACCGCCAAAGCCATGTGATCATTGGCCACAAAGACCGCGTCAGGTCGTTTATCAGGGGCAACATCAAACATCCGACGGGCGGCGGCGCGGGCGTTTTCGGTGTGGAAATCTCCGACATCATGGGCGAACACATCCTGCCCACCTTCAGCCAGGGCCGCACGGAACCCAGCCTCGCGGTCACGCTGCGTCGAGGCGCCCTGCCAACCCGCGATATAGGCGATACGCTTATGTCCTCCGGCCAGTAGAAACTGAGCCACTTTGCGCCCGCCCGCATAGTTGTCCGAGGCCACCGTGGTGATCCCATCAATATCCTGCGAACGGTTGAACAGCACCACCGGAACACCGGCCTGCTGACAGCGCGTGGCGATATCCGACGACATCGGAACCGAGGCCAGAATGACCCCGTCCACCTGATAGTCCAGAATCTCGTCCATCACGTCGTCAATATTCCCGGCCGAGCGTGAGGCCATGAAAATCAGCACGTGATAGCCCTGTTCCTGCAACGCATTGGAGAGCTTTTCCAACGCCTCAGGATAGAAGTAGTTCTCAAGATACCCCACCACCAAACCGATGATGCGGCTTTTGCCCGACACCATGGCGCGAGCCAGAACATTGGGCCTGTACCCCAGTTCAGCGGCGGCTTTGCGCACTTTGTCTTCGGTCTTTTTGCTGACGGATGCACCGGGCGTAAACACCCGGCTGACCGCCGATTGGCTGACACCGGCCAGTTGCGCAACCTGCAGGGATGTGACCTTTTCAGCCATCAGTCCGCCGTCCACCCGCCGTCAATCAGCATCGAGGTGCCGGTCACCAGCGCCGAGGCGTCTGAGGCCAGATAGGTGACCGCCCCCATGATGTCTTCGACTTCGCCCACGCGATCGAGCTTGATCTTCTCCATGATCCAAGCGGCACGTTCGGGGTTATCAAACGTGGATTGTGTCAGTGGCGTGCGAATGAAAGTCGGGCAGACGGTGTTGATGCGGATGCGCTGTTTGCCCCATTCGATAGCCATCGCTTTGACCATGCCCTCAAGCCCGTGTTTGGTGGCGCAATAAAGCGCCCGGTCCACGCCGCCCACATGGCCCATCTGGCTTGAGATATGAATGATCGACCCCGGCCTGTCCGCCGCCAGCAGCGCCTTGGCCGCATAGGACGACAGGAAATAGGCCGAACGCAGATTGACGCTGGTAACTGCGTCGAAATCTTCAGGCGTGGTCTCGACAGCCGGGCTGTGGCGGGCGGTTCCGGCGGAGTTGACGACCACGTCAAAAGTACGGCCTTCGAACAGCTGTTTCAGCGCCTGCAAGTCACCCTGATCCACCACGGTGGCCTCGGCCGACCAGCCCTGCGCCTGCAGTGCGGCGACTGTCTCAGCCAGGCGATCCGCCCCGCGCGCAGCACAGACCACATGCGCCCCGGCCTCGGCAAGCGCCACGGCGCAGCCCTGACCGATGCCCGAGGAGGCACCGGTAACCAGCGCGATTTTACCGTTTAGCGAAAACGAGGGGGTGCGGGGCAGGTCAGTCATCAGCTCATTCCATCCGGTATTTCAATTCGGTCCATATTCCGAGCCTTGTTGAATTCCCGCAGACGGGCGAACACGTCAACTCCCAGTTGGCGATAAGCGTCCAGAAGATCGACCAGAACCCAGTTTTCGCGGATCAGGCCATTCTCGAGCCGCCAGAAATCCAGGCTGCGCATGGTGATCCGCTGGCCCGACGGCGCAATCCCCATCCAACCGTCATGGGTCACCGTCTGGATCATGTTCGGCCAGCCGGTGACGGCGGCATAGTCGCCATCGCCAAAGAAGTGATAGGTGATGTCATCCACATACTGCCCGCGATCCGGCATTCCGTTCAGAAACGGAATCTGGTGCCAGTTGCGAAACCCAGCATAGCCGCGCCCGGTTCCGATCCCGGCGGGGCCGTACCAGTTCATGCGGGGATGCCAGAACTTTTCCATTTCCATCACCTCTGGCCCACCTTCTGATGGGTGTTTCTTGAGGTGATCCAGCATGTCGATGATGTGCTGGCATGTCTGCTGGCCTTTATCGGCATCATATGGCCCCGGCACCAGACCATCCTGTGTCGCGGGGCCCGGAACATGCCATTCATGCCCAAGACTGGGGGCCATGGGCCAGGCGTTGGCCTGCATCATCACTTCGGGGATGTCCCACAGCGCCTGCATCTCGACGATCTTGCCGTCGCGGAAGCGATAGAATTCATGGAACCGCATTGTCACCTGATGGCCGGTCGGCGGGATATCCAGCCAAGGCCCGGTGAAGGTGCCGGTATAATAGCCGCCGCAACCGACCCAATCCGCGCCGTGTTCATCCGGCCCGGCCATGACGATGTAGTCGCGCCGCTCCAAATCAAGCCATGCGTCCAGCAGACCCTTAAAGGCGGTGTCATAGAAGGCATCGCTGCCGGTGCTGTCGCCAAACGGATGGCACAACCGAAACAGGGCGTCCGGGGCGCTGACCCTGGCCAGCGCCTGCCGCACACCCGTTTCGGTAAAGTCATACATAGCCGCCCTGACCGGCGCGATCAGGGCTTTATGCTGCGCATGAATATCACTCATTCGGCGGCGTCCCGATAGGGGGCCGCCTCGCCATAGGGCACGTTGATCCCGCCATAGCGGCGGACGCGGACGTTGCATTGCTCGGCATGACCCACAAAGCCTTCCAGCATACACAGGCGCGAGCCATATTCGCCGATCAGCGTCGCCGCCTCATCAGTCAGAACCTTCTGATAACTGTGTGTTTTCAGGTATTTTCCCACCCAAAGCCCGCCGGTATAGCGCCCGGCCTTTTTGGTGGGTAGCGTGTGGTTGGTGCCAATCACCTTGTCACCGTTCGACACATTGGTGCGCGGCCCAAGGAACAGCGCGCCGTAGCAGGTCATGTTCTCAAGGAACCAGTCATCGCGGTCGGTCATCACCTGAACATGCTCAGAGGCGATATCATCGGCGACCTGCAGCATCTCGTCATAGGAGGCACAGACGATCACCTCGCCATATTCTTCCCAGGACACCTTGGCGGTGTCGGCGGTGGGCAAGATGCCCAGCAGGCGATCGACCTCAGCCAGAGTATCTTCGGCCAGCTTGCGCGAATTGGTCAGCAAAACGCAGGGGCTGTTATAGCCATGCTCGGCCTGACCCAGCAGGTCGGTGGCGCAAAGCTCCGCATCCGCTGCAGTCTCATCGGCGATCACCATGGTCTCGGTCGGGCCGGCGAACAGGTCAATCCCCACGCGGCCAAAGAGCTGGCGCTTGGCTTCGGCCACAAAGGCATTGCCGGGGCCGACTAGCATGTGCACGGGATCAATGGTTTCGGTTCCCAGCGCCATGGCGCCAATGGCCTGAATGCCCCCCATGACGTAAATCTCATGCGCGCCGCCCAGATGCATGGCTGCGATCACTGCCGGGTTCGGTTTACCCTGAAACGGAGGTGTGCAGGCGATGATCCTTGGCACACCCGCCACGCTGGCCGTCGCCACCGACATATGGGCCGAGGCCACCATCGGGAACTTGCCGCCGGGCACATAGCAGCCCACGGACTGCACCGGGATGTTCTTGTGGCCCAGAATGACGCCGGGCAGGGTTTCAACCTCGATATCTAGCATCGAGTCGCGCTGCGCCTGCGCAAAGTTGCGCACCTGTTCCTGCGCGAATTTGATATCGTTCAGCTCGCGCTCGGTCAGTTGGCCGATCAGCTCGTCGATCTGATCTGGCGACAGGCGAAACGAGGCGGGGGAATAGTTGTCGAACTTCTCGCTCAACTCGCGCACGGCGGCATCACCCCGGGTTTCGATGTCCTTCAGCGTGGCCTCGACCACGGCGCGGGTCTTGGCGTCATCCTCGGCCCGGTCAGCGTCGGACTTACCGCGTTTGAGATACTCGATAGCCATAATTCTGATCCTTACTTGTCGGGGCGAGGGGCGGTTTTCTCACCTCGGTCATAGGCTTCCCAGCCCTCGCCGTTGAACAGATCCACACCCAGCTGCGCGGCCACATGGGCGAAATCCACGTTCACCCAGTTGTCGACGATCTTGCCATCGACCACTTTCCAGAAATCCATGTAACGGATTTCAACCCGTTTGCCGGTGGGGGCGATTCCGAGGAATTCGCCGGAATGGGTGGCCTCTTGCCGGCCAAAGGCGGCGGCCCATTCGCCCATGTAAAGACGCGCTTCGTCAATGCAGGTCTTGTCGGAAAACGCCGCCTGGAAGGGGCGCTGCCAGTTGTCCTGAAACTCTTTCAGGCCAGTTTTGGTGCCACAGCCCTGATTACCCAACCAGCGGAATCCTTGCGAGAAGAACTCGCCGATATCATCAATGCGGTGGTCATTCAGACCATCGACCATCGTCTCGATCACACGTCGCGTTTCATCCGTTTTGGACATGTCCGTATCACGGGTCAGAACGGCTTGTTCCGGGCGGGAACCCTTCATTTCTTTATCCTTTTACTGCGCCAGCGGTCAGGCCACTGACGATTTGGCGTTGGAAGATCATCACAAGGAAGAACAGCGGGGCGATGATCGACACAGCAGCTGCCACGGCAACCACCTGATCGGTCGTCGTTGTCTCGCGGTTGAACATGCCCGCAATGGCAGGGACCATCGTCTGGTTCTGCGCATCAAGCAGCAGCGAGGTCACCAGAAAGTCGTTATAGGCCAGCAGGAAGCTGAACAGCCCGGTAGTAATCACCCCCGGCCACATCACCGGCATGATCACCCGGCGGAAGGCCTGAAAGTGGTTGCAGCCATCGACCCGCGCGGCCTCGTCCAATTCGGCAGGGATGTTTTGAAAGAACGAGCGCAGCATCCAGATCGTGAACGGCTGGTTGATCGCCACCAGCACCGCGATCACGGCGAAAGGTTTGCCATAAAGCGTCGGTGCATTCTCACCCAGAATAGGCGCCAGCCATTCGGCTGAATTGATGAAGACCGGCAGATAGCCTGCCACCAGAACCGAATGTGGCAGCGCGCGAAAGATCAGCGCGATCAGCAAAATCCAGAAAGCCAGCGTCGAGCCCGATCGCGCCAGCCCATAGCCCGCCAGCGTGCCTACGGTAAGCGACACGGTCACCACTCCGGCGGTAACGATCAGCGAGTTCTTGAAGTTGTTGGAAAAGCCCCGGTCGACCCAAACGGTTTTATAGTGCTCGGTCGTCATGCCCAGCACGTCACGACCCAAGGGGCCAAACAGCGGGTTCAGCACATTCAGAACCGCCGGAAGAACCACAAAGAATACCAGCAGGAAGGCGATCAGGGCGACAAGCACTCCGACCACCCAACCGAACCATTCCTGGCCCGGTGACGTGTATTCCTTGATCTTCGCGGGCAGCACTTTGGTCACGACAATGGCCGCGCCCCAGATCACTGCGATGCCAAGGATGATATCCAGAACCGACAACCCGTTGCCTGTGGCCAGCGTCGCGGGGCCAAAGATCACGTTCAAGGCGTTGCTGTCATAGGCGTCGACGGGGGATTTGACGCTCATGATCGCGATCCAGACGATCGGGAAGGCGGCGACAAGGCACCAGAACGCGAGGAATATGTTCGAGGTCAGCCGCAGGCTGAGCGGTTGGCGAAGCGCGCGCGAGGACATATCAGTGGCCTCCTTTATGGTCGCGCCAAGTACGGCGCAGCGGCAGGATCAGAAGAAGGACGATCCCGATCATGGTCAGCATCGCGCTGGCCGAGGCCCGGCTGATCGACCGGTTGCCCGCTTGATCCGGCACGAGGAAGTCGAAGGTCAGCCATTGCAGTGAGATGACGTAAGCCTGGCTGGAGAAACCGACGATCTCTTCGAACACCCGGTAGGCGTCCATCAGGTGGATCATCGACACGAAGATGATCAGCGGCATCAGGTGCGGAATGACGATGTACTTCATGCGCTGCCAGCGGGTCGCTCCGTCGATCACGGCGCTTTCCAGACTGTCCTGATTGACGGTCTGCAACCCGGCATAGAACACCACGGCCGCAAACGGGGCCACGTGCCAGACGCGGTAGAACATCATCAGGATTTCTATCGTCCACGCCTGCGCAAACAGAGCTATGTCGCGGTTCAACCACCATTCCAGCAACGCCGTCAGAATGCCGTCCCCACGGAACAGCCAGTTGATCGACAGTGCGCCGATCACCGGCGTGATGATGAAGGGCAGCAGCGAGATGAAGATGACCGGCCCGCGGATCGACCCCGCGGCGTTGTTGATCAAAACCGCGATGCCCAGCCCGAACCCGATGACCAGAGGCAGCGTGATCAGCGTGAAGGTCAGAGTGAACCGCAGCGCCTTCCAGAAGTTGATGGTGGACAGGACCGACCAGTTGCCCTCGGTGATCGCGCGCCACGCGCGTTCAGGCTCCAGCACATTGCGATAGCTTTGAAGGCCGACATATTCGGTCCGGGTGATCACCTCACCATGTTCATCCAGCTTGGGCTGCGATTTCAGCTCGGTCACGCAGGTCTGGGTCAGGAAGCCGGGTGTGCAGGTTTCGACCTCGACCGTCTCATAGACGGGTTGGGTGATATAAAAGCTCTGCTTGAACACGCTAACCAGCGGGAACGCGATAAAGAGAAGCATCATAAAGACAGAGGGGCCAACAAAGGCGGCAAATGTCCGGAAATTCATGGCTCTGCCTTTCTCATGGTTCTCGGGTGGGAAAAGAGGGAGGGCACGGGGCCCTCCCCAGAGAGGATCAGTTGCTGATCAGACCGGCCTCTTTCGCGGCGGTGATGTAATCCGCCTCGATATCGGCCAGCGCGGTTTGCGCATCTTTAGCACCGGTCAGGTAATCGGCCAGACCATTGCCCAGCGACGTGTGCATAATGCCCATGGGACCAGACGCAGGATATGGTTTAGCACCACCTTCTGCCGAGGCCGCAGCGCCCGCAGCCAGCTCACCCGGTGTGTACGCCGTGCTCAGCCAGACAGCGGTGTCGTTGTTTGCGCCAACCATCTCGGCATCGATACCTTCCATCACCAGACGGAAGGCCGCGTCTGCTTCTTCTTCGCTCATGTTCGAGGCCAGGACGATGCCGTCCCACCAAACGGTCGTGGCTGGAACCGAGGACCCCATCGGCGCAGAGGCCATGGTGACCTTGCCGACAACTTGGCTTTCAGCCTCATCATTCATGGCAGCGGCCCGGCTGGCCCACAGGTTGGCCATGGCAATCTTGCCCTGTTGGAATTGCTGCTGGACATAGGTTGAGTCCGAGACGAGGTATTCCGGGTCCATATAGTCCGTCATCGCTTTCAGCATTTCCAGCGCAGCTACGCCTTGCGCATTGTTGATTGCGGGCATGTTGCCATCACCAAAGAATGCGCCACCTTCGCCCAGATACATGTTGACGAATTCCTGACCAAGGTTCCAACCGGTCTTAAAAGTGCCCCCGATCGGATAATCCATTACACCGGCTTCTTTGATCTTGGCCGCTGCATCTATAATCTCGCCATATGTCTTTGGTTCTTCGATGCCCAGATCAGCCAAAACATCATTGCGATACATCAGGTGCTGCGCATTGACCATGAAAGCGATTGCCATTGTCTTGCCATCGACTTTGATCAGCTGGTTCGGCAGCAGGTTCTGGCCGTATTTTTCGACCAGATCATCCAGAGGCCGGATTGTGCCTGCGTTCAGCAAGGGCACGAGGGTCGCGTTGGATACGCCGCCGATTTGATAGAGCGACGGGTTGGCAGCGAAAGCTTCGGGCTGCTTCTCGCGGAATTCCTGATCCAGCGAAGCGCTGAAGTTGCCGCATTCGGCCATCGCGTCCGTCACCGCTTTCCACGCTTCGAAACCCGCTGATAGCGACTTCAGCGGCACTTCGTTTTCATAAGAACAGGCCGCTGATGCACCGCTTGCTGCGATGGCCATGGCCCCTGCCAAAAGGATCGTCTTGAGTTTCATGCGTTTCTCCCTGTCAGGATGGGTCCGTCGTCGACGTCCGGACCGCTGCTATGCCCGTATGGGCTGTTATGGGGGTTACTCCCCGATCCGCGCACCGCTTCCAGCTTCGAAGAGGTGACAGATTTCTGTTGGCACTGAGAATGAGACATTGTCCCCTATCTCGGCACGGAAAGATTTGTCGGCCTTGACCGACACCAAAGCTCCACCGACCCGGACCGAGATCATGGTCGCGTCGCCCAGCAGCTCCAGCGTGTAGATCGGAGCGGTGATCTGGCCTGCGCCTTCAGCAAGGCTGGCATCCTCGGCCCGGAACCCCAGAGTCATAGGGCCATCAGGCGCGCTGACCGGAATTTCAACATGTTCAGCTCGGAATACGCCGCCTGTGACCTCTCCTTCCATCAGGTTCATGGCCGGCGAGCCGATGAAGCTGGCCACGAAAGTATTCGCGGGACGGTCATAGATTTCGGTCGGACTGCCGACCTGTTGCACCACGCCCTGTTTCATCACCACAACACGGTCGGCCAGAGTCATCGCCTCGATCTGGTCGTGGGTCACATAGATCGTCGTCACCGCCAACTCATGACTGAGGTTCTTGATCTGCGCCCGGGTCGAGACCCGCAGCTTGGCATCGAGGTTCGACAGAGGCTCGTCCATCAGGAAGACATTCGGTTCCCGCACGATGGCGCGGGCCAGCGCCACACGCTGCCGCTGACCGCCCGACAGTTCGGCCGGTTTGCGATGCAGAAAATCGTCAAGCTCGACCATAGCGCTGGCGCGGCGCACCTTGTCGTCATGGGTCGCTGGATCGATGCCACGCACTTTCAGCGGAAAGCGGATGTTTTCATAGACGTTCATGTTCGGGTACAAGGCATAGCTTTGGAACACCATCGCCACGTCACGGTCCTTGGGTTCCAGATCATTAACGACCTTGCCGTCAATCAGAATCTCGCCCTCGGTCACGTCCTCAAGCCCGGCGATCATCCGCATCGTGGTGGTCTTACCACAGCCCGACGGGCCCAGCAGCACCAGAAACTCGCGATCTGCAATGGTCAGGTCGAAATTGTGAACCCCAATGAACGAGCCCCATCGCTTACCCACGTTGCGTAACTGAATTTCCGCCATGGTGCCCCCACAAAGATTCGCTTGCATACGTTTGCAAAACTGTAATTCGCATATATCAAATCAGGCAAGACATTTTTGCATACGTATGCAAGAATATTGGAAAAAACGCCCGATCAAAAGATTCGCGCGCCTCGCAACACTTTGACAGTAATGGGAAAAATCGTGAGCTTTCAGACCCAGAAAAAACTTGTCTATGCGTTTCAAACGGCCATGGATACCGCAACAGAGCATGACATCCCAAAGGTGATGAGCCAATTCAGTACGACGGATTTGAAGTGGCGTGGTTTTCATCCCTTCAACGAAATCACCGGTGCTGACCAGGTTGCCCGGCAGTTCTGGCAACCTTTGAGGGCGAGCCTCGCCCACATGCAGAACCGTGTCGATATCCTGTTCGCGGGGCACAACTCACTACATGACCCAGACGACGTATGGGTCGTTTCCATGGGGCATTTGATGGGGTTGTTCGACAAACCGTGGCTGGGTATCCGCGCGACCGGCAAGATGGCGTTCCTGCGGTATTGCGCATTCTACAAAGTCTCAGGCGACAGGATTGTCGAAACAGCGATGTATTTCGACATTCCGCATTTGATGGTGCAGGCCGGGCAAAATCCGTTTCCGCCGCAAACAGCAGCGCATTTGGTCCAACCCGGGCCGTTGACCCATGACGGCCTGCTGTGGAACGAGCAACCCATTGAAGAAGGCAATAAGACACTGGCGCTCATCAATGCTATGATCTCGGATCTCGGGCAGTGGAACAGCGGAATGACATTGCAAGAGGAATTGGCCCGAACCTGGCACCAGGACATGATCTGGTGGGGGCCCGAGGGTATTGGCGCGACCTACACAATAGACCGTTATGCCAAACAACATTCCGGGCCCTTTCGTGCAGGTTTCACAGAACGCTCAAAGACAGAACATGTCTGTCGGCTGGCCGAAGGAAACTACGGCGGCTTCTTTGGCTGGCCAAACTTCACTGCAATACCGTCAGGAGGGTTCATGGGCATGCCATCCACTGGCAAGCCGGGCGAGTTTAGGGTGATCGACATTTATCGGCGCGCCGATGATAAACTGGCCGAAAACTGGGTGTTCATTGATTTGCTGCATTTTTGGAAACAGCAAGGGGTGGACGTTCTTTCTCGGACAACGGGGATCAAACAAACCGGAGGATGAATGTGGACTTGCGCCATCTCAACCCCATAGAAACGGTGTAGAAAACAAGTATTTCCGGAAGTCGCGCACAAAGCGTGTATGGGTTTACCAACAAAACATCGGTCTGCTATGCCCGCTGGATGCATTCGATATTGCTTTGAAGCTGAGGGCGAGGTCGCCAGCCAAGTGAGTGATCCGCACTAGACTTTTCAATCCCCTATCGTACTGTTGCCGCATTGTTTGGTCGGGGTATCCGTGTGTCGGTCAGGGTCGTATCACTCGTCTTACTGGCGTGGAGTTGGCTGTTGTGCGCGATCTCAGCTGCTTCTGGGGAAACTCTGTCTCATTGGGTGCAACTTGGACCGGATCGCGAAATAGTTGTCCGTGTTATCTCGGCGTCGCCAAAATGTCCTTTGCTACAAGTCGAAGGCCGTTCTGTCGCCATGCAGAAAAGGGCAACACCATCGGCCCAGTTCCCGGGCCACGTTTGCGAGCATCGGGCTCAGGAAACCCTTGGTCGGATATCTGTGGACACAAAGGTGCTTCCAACGCTCAGCCCGACCGTAGAACGTATCGCTGTCATTGGTGATACCGGCTGCCGCATTCGCGGAAACAGGGCCCAGGCCTGCAATGATCCGAGTGCCTGGCCCCTGACGAAAATTGCAGAGGAAGTCGCGTCCAGATCGCCGGATTTGATCATTCACGTCGGCGATTATCTGTACCGGTCTTCGGAATGCCCGGACGCGGAAAAATGCGGCGGCTCACCCTTCGGAGACACGTTTCAGGCCTGGTCTGCCGACTGGCTAACCCCGGCGGAACAGCTGTTCCAGGCCGCGCCGTTTCTTTTCCTCAGGGGAAATCACGAAAATTGCGGACGTGGAGACAAAGGGTGGTTTCGGTATTTCGCAGACGGCCCGGTGCCGTCAGATTGCCCAGCAGTTTCCCAGCCATGGATCACATCTTTCGATGGGTTGGATCTGATCGTATTTGATTCCTCCGCCGGTCCCGCGCCCCATAGCAGCCCCGACTTGCTACCGGAATATTCGCAAATGGCGCGCGATCTCATCGCAAGAACCAATGGCGAAGGCTGGCTTCTGACACATCGCCCGCTTTGGGCGAACATGCGCGCATTTGGGGAGCTGATTAACGGGGATGACACCCAGCGCGCAGCCTTTGGCGGTGCCATGCCCCAGGCCGTCACCCTCATCCTGTCGGGTCATATTCATGCGTTTCAAGCCATCGACCTGTCGGACGGTCCGGTTCAAAGCATCGTCGGCAACAGTGGCACGCAGCTTGATCCAATGCCCACAGGCGTTGCAAGGGATATCGAAATCGCCGGACACTTGGCAGACCTTGTGGTCAACAATGGCGAATTCGGTTTCTTGATGTTGACCAAGGGCACTGACAATACATGGCTGATGGAGGCCATTGGGGACACCGGGCAGGTTCAAATTCGGTGCCAGTTGGCCGAAAGCAGGCTCACCTGCATTTAACAGGCAGTCACTCTATGGCCTTGTTGGAAACCCACAGGAGTTACTGAATCAGCCCACGAAAACGTGCCAGCAGGATAGGCGTCAGATACATCGGGATTTGGTAACACCCCACAAAAATCAACAATGGGGCCGCTGCCTCTTCCGGCAAAACGATCAGGAACAGGGCAATATTGCGATTGCCCGCGTAGATCGCCGTTGGAATGGACATGTCCAACCGTGCCCAGTTTGAAACCAACAATGCCCCGCTGACGAGGACGAAATTGATGGCAAGCGCTGCCATGAGCCAAAGAAGCAGAGCCAGAGGTTCGGTTTGCAAAAGCGGGCCTATCGCGCTCATCAACCCGACCACGACGACGCCCAGCAACAGGGCGGAACACCCGTCCAAGGCACCCTGTTCCCTTGGCTGCCCCATAACGGGCAACAGATGACGAATGGCAAATCCGATCCCGACCGAAACAAGGATCGCTGCAAGAAGGCCAAGGGACAAGCTGATTCCACTCAAAACCCCTCCACCAGCAGGGTCGAGGATAAGGAACACCGGAAGGGCCGTGATCGGAAACAACGCCGTTCCGATGACCAAAATCCGCATTCCCGGTGCCGGGTCCTGACCCATCATGATCGCGAAATTCGGAGCACCCGTCAGTGAAGGCGCAGCCAGCATCAAGGAAACCGCCATGGCCAAGGGGAAGTGCAATAGGTCCAGCGCCGCCAAGGTTACAATCACGATCAGCGGCAACACCGCTTGCAGAGCCACGATGCGCAGCACTGTCGCAGTCAAATCACTTTGGACACCCAACGCCTGTTTGGCGCCTACACGAATGCCGGTGACCAGCAGCAGCAAAACCACTAGAACCCCGATCCACGGACGCAGAAACTCGGCAAGGCCTGGGGCCAGCAATCCTGCAATTAGCCCGGCAATCAGGCAGTAGCGGCCTTGCTGCCCCAGCCAACCAAGCGCTGAAACCACCTGTCAGGGCGCCTGTCGCATGGTTTCAGGCAACCACATGGCAACATCCGGGAACCAGATCAGAACAAAGCACATCAGCACCATGATCATGAACATCGGAAACGCGGCACGGGTGATATAGCCCATCTCATGCTCTGTCATACCCTGCAAAACAAACAGGTTGAAGCCGATCGGCGGCGTGATCTGCGCCATCTCGACCACGACGACGACGAAGATACCAAACCAGATCAGGTCGATCCCCGCCTCGCGCACCATTGGCTCGACCACGGCCATCGTCAGAACAACCGAAGATATTCCGTCCAGAAACATGCCCAGCACGATGTAGAACACCATCAGGATCATCAGCAACTCGAAGCGCGATAGCTCCATCGCGGCGATGCCGTCCGCCAAGGCGCGCGGCAGGCCGGTAAAACCCATTGCCAGCTTCAAAAACGCAGCGCCCGCAAGGATCAGCGCAATCATGGCCGAGGTCCGCGTCGCCCCCATCAAACTTTCCGTAAAGGTGTTCCAATTCAGCGACTTCTGACTGGCCGCAAGAACCAAGGACCCTATGACCCCGATGGCTGCAGCTTCGGTCGCGGTGGCGTAGCCCGCATACATCGACCCGATCACCACAAAGATCAGACACATGACCGGGATCAGAAAACGAGAGTTCTTCAGCTTTTCACCAAAGCTCATGAACGTTTCCTGTTTCGGGTTCCAGGCACCCGAGAACCACGAATACAGCGCCACATATCCCATGAACATCAGCGCCAGACACAGACCCGGAAACACCCCGGCAAAGAACAGTTGCGTGATGCTCTCATTCACGGTGACGCCATAGACGATCAAAGCCAGCGAAGGAGGGATCATCAGACCCAGCGTCGCAGCACCCGCCAATGTCCCAATTACGATCCGCTCGGGGTAGTTGCGCGCCCGCAGTTCCGGGATGGACATCTTACCAACCGTGGTCAGCGTCGCGGCAGAGGACCCTGACACAGCCGCAAAGACCGTACACCCCACAATATTGGTATGCACCAATCCTCCGGGCAGCCGCGCCATCCAGGGCGACAAACCGCGGAACATGTCTTCGGACAGTCGCGTTCGGAACAGGATCTCTCCCATCCAGATAAACAGCGGCAGCGCTGTCAGGGTCCAACTTGAGGATGATGCCCAGATTGTGGTGATCATCGTGTCGCCTACCGGGCGGGTCGTGAACAGCTCCATCCCGACCCAGGCCACACCCATCAGCGCCAGGCCAACCCAGACGCCTGTGCCCAGAAGAAGAAACAGGACGAACAGGAATAGAGAGATTGCATAGATTTCTTCCATCGCCCTACTCTCCGAAACTCTGATCGACGAGATCACGCTGAATCCGGTGATCGCCCCGGAAAATGACGTGTACGAGGTGATCGGTCAGCGAGATGGCGAGAATGCCGCCCCCGACGACCATGACAGATTGCGGAATCCATAATGGCGTCGCATCCTGTGCCTGGCTGACTTCGTTGAATTTCCAAGACCAGTACGTGAACCAATAGGCGTAATACACAAAGTACCACATCACCGCTGCCGCAATGGTGAAGCACCAGATTTCCAGCACCCGACGAAACGCCTGCGGGACAGCGTTCAACAGGATCGAAACCCGGATATGCGCGCCCCGGTTCAACGCATTGGCAAAGGCAAAAAAGCTGGCCGCTGCCATCGCATAGCCCGCGTAGTTCGCCGCGCCGGGAAAGATTTCACCCGTCCAGCGCGCCACCATCTGCGCAACGATCAGCAACAGGATCGCAATCAGGCATAACGCGGCCAGTACACCGGCCGCAAAATAGAGAAAATCGAGAAAGCGGCGCAGGCCGCGCAAGGCACCCGTCATAGGTCGGTCTCCGGGGCAGAAAAGGCCCGGACCAGTGCAGAGGTCCGGGCGAAGGTACTTATTGCGCTGCGTTATAAGCGTCCAGAATGGCCGCACCGGTATCTCCCGCCGCTTCCAGCCATTCGGCGGCCATGGTTTCACCCACGCCCCGCAGATCGGACATCAACTGGTCACCCGCCGGAGCAACCGTCATGCCGCCTTCGGCCAGACCTGCCAGGGTGAAGCCGGTATATTCCTTGGCGCGCCATGTCCCCGCGTATTCGGCCAACTCGGCACAGGCCTTGATCACGTTCTTGTTCTGATCAGAAACGCCGTTCCAAACGTCGTTATTGATCAGCATGTAGTTGCGCGGCAACCACGCGTCGACGGAATAGAAATGGCTGAGGCTTTCCCAAACTTTCCGGTCATAACCCGTAGCCCCAGACGACACCATCGACTCGGCCACGCCTGTCGCGAAGGCTTGACTGATCTCAGCCGCTTCGATGGACACGGGCAGCATCTTGGTCAACTCGGCCATGCGGGCTGTTGCATTGTTGTACGAACGGAACTTCAACCCTTCCATATCAGCGATGGAATTCACTTCCTTGTTAAAATACAGCCCCTGCGGCGGCCACGGTACAGAATAGAGCATCGTCATGTTCTGCTCGGCTAGCAAATCCTGCACGTGCGGCAGCGCCACTTCGTACAGTTTCTCATGCTCGTCAAACGAGGACACGAGGAAAGGAACCGAATCCCAACCGAAGATGGCACTTTCATTCTGATGTCCGGACAGCAGACGCTCACCAATCGGCACCTGGCCGGTTTGAACAGCGCGTTTGATATCGGCCCCTGCATAAAGCGACCCGGAAGGGTGCGTGGTAATCTCGATCTCACCGCCGGTTCCGGTGGTCACACATTTGGCAAATTCCGCACCGGTTACTGAATGAAAGTTCGAGCCCGAATACGCCATGGGCAGATCCCACTTTTCCTGTGCAGCAGCGGGAAGCCCCAACACGGTCGCCGTGGCAATGGTTGCACAAGTTGTCGAAATTTTTGTCATTTTAGTCTCCCTGATAGTCAAAACTTCGCGGCTTCATGCAAAACGCATGGGATCAAATGCACCGATGTCGGTGTTGACTGGTTGGCCCGCGACAAGACCTGCGACGATCCTTCCCGTTTTCGGGGCACCGGTCAATCCAATGTGGTGATGGCCAAAAGCGGTAAACACCCCGGTTTCTCGCACCTCTCCAATCAGAGGCAAGCTGTCCGAGGGGGCCGGACGATGTCCAAGCCAGGGCACCTCTGCCTTGTATGTCAGGTTTGGAAAGGCCGCCTTGGCCTTACGACGCAACAGGTTCAGGGCTGCATCATTGGGGCCTGCGTCCAATCCGCCGAACTCGACCACTCCGGCGCAGCGCAAGCCCGCAGCCATTGGCGTTGCCACAAATTTCCCGCTGGCCACCATGATGGGATGGGACGGGCCACTTTCGGCGTCTTCGAATATGATGTGATAACCGCGCTCGGTCTCAAGTGGAACGTCCAAACCCAGCTTCTGCATCAATGGCTTCGACCAAATACCTGTCGCTAGTATTAGCTGATCGCAAGGATGCGGTCCTGCCGATGTCAAAACAGCGGACACCTTATCGTCCGTTATCTCGACATCCTTGATCTCGGCCTGCTGAATTGTACCGCCCGCAGATTGGAACACGTCTGCCAGAGCTTTTACATATCCACCGGGGTCCCGGACATAGCCATGATCGGCCATCGTTGCCAACAAACCGACCGAGGGCGCAAGGTTTGGCTCAAAATCTCGCAGCGCACTTCCTTCGCGAATGATCGGTTCAAATCCCGCATCCCGGCGCAGACCCCAAGTGTAGCTGTCCGCCTCGAAGGCCGCTCGGTCGGCATAGGCAAAGGAATAATCACTCTCCTGCACCCAATCCGAGGCGGTTGTACCCGCGACCAGAGACTTGTGTTGCTCGACACTGTCGGCGACGATTGTGGTCAACCCGCTGGATATGCGGCGGGTGTCGCTGTCATTTGCGGTGCCCAGATACTTGATCAGCCATGGCAGCAATTTCGGAAAGTATCCCCAGCGCATAAACAGCGGAAAGTCCTGGTTCATCAGCATCTTAGGCGCTTTTCGCACCAATCCCGGTGCCGTCACCGGCGCAACCGAACAGGCGGCGATCACGCCTGCATTGCCATGAGACGTGCCCTCGCCCGGCGGAAGCCGATCTATGATCGTCACGTCTGCATCAGAAAAGCGGCGTAGCCAGATACCTGTCGATACGCCGACAATTCCCGCACCTGCTATGATGATCCGTTTTGGAATGGTCTCACCCTCTTTCTGTATACAGATCAATGCACAGTATTGCCTTCAAAGCAAGCCTTGCGTATTTTAGCTGCAAATCTCAGGGAAAACGGTTGTGACACTCGCAGTTTCCAATACCGAAGACACAGTCAGCACAGTTTATGCGCAGCTGCGATCCATGGCCGCCTCTTTTGCGTTCAAACCGGGCGAGCGGATCAACGAATCCGCACTGTCCCGCGACCTTGGAGCCAGCCGCACCCCCTTGCGCGAGGCTTTGAACAGGCTGGTGGCCGAAGGGTTCGTCGATTTTCATGCCGGGCGTGGATTTTTCTGCCGGGCCCTGACCGATGAGCGGATTACCCATCTGTACCAGGCGCGCATGGCAATAGAGTGTGAAACAGCACGCCAAGCAGCACTACGCGCCGGGTCCGACGCCCTAGACGACATCAACGCCTCGCTGGACAGTACAGCAGACGAATATGCCACGTGCTCGGATCCCTTGCGGTTGTTGGAGCTGGACGAGGCGTTTCATATGAGCCTTGCGCGATTGGCGGATAATCCCGAACTGACGCGGCTGCTGACAACGATTTATGACAAGATCCGATTTGTGCGCGCGGCAGACCTGCGCAGCTTGCAGGCCGCTGGGCGGACCACAACCGAAAGGCATCGCATCATACTGAATCTGGTCCGGAATGGGGACGCAGAGGGCGCAGCGAAAGCGATGCGCCAACATATCGAAAACCGTGCGCAGCATGCGTCAGCCGCCGTGCGCCTTGCCTTCGCAGATCTTTATGCCCCGCAGGATACACCCTGATGACAACATTTGGCGGTAAAACCGTATACGGAGCATCGGTCGGCATCCTGATGCTAAACACCCAATTTCCCCGCATTCCGGGCGATATCGGCAACGCCGGCACCTGGCCCTTCCCGGTGCAATACAAGATTGTCTCAGCGGCCACGCCAGACAATGTGGTCCGCGGCGATGCAACCCCGCTGCTGGGTGCATTCATAGAGGCCGGACAAGAACTGGTGGCCATGGGCTGCGATGGCATTGCCACAAATTGTGGCTTCCTCGTCCCGTTCCAAACCAAACTTTCGCGCGCGCTTGGGGTGCCTGTTGCATCATCCTCGCTGCTTCAGGCCCCGCTGATCCGTCAATCCCTGCCCGCCGATCAGGAGCTGGGTATCCTGACGATCTCGTCCGAAACGTTGACCACCGCCCATCTTGATGCCGCCGGCATCCCCGAGGGAACTCCGGTCGCCGGCACGGGTGCCGGGTCTCATTTCACCACGCACGTGTTGGGCGATGCTGCAGAGATCGACTTTGAACAGGCGCGCATGGACAATGTTCGCGCAGCCCAAAAGCTGGTCTCGGACCACCCCAATATCGGCGCGATCCTTCTTGAATGCACCAATATGGTCCCCTACGCCGCCGATATCCGCCGGGCGACGGGGCGTCCCGTTTTTTCCATCTACACCTACCTGCTTTGGTTCCAGTCTGGCTTGCTGCCACGGCGGTTCCCACCGCATCTTGACGATATCCCGCAGGACCAGCCATGAGCGACCATCGCATCATCGACCTGCGTGTCCATTGCGTTCACATCCCGGCGCAGGCCGTCCACTCCCACGGTTCGGGCGATGTGGGCGGTATAAACGCAGCCCTGTGCGAATTAACCACAGATAGCGGCCTGACCGGATGGGGTGAGGCTTCACCCTGGCCCGTCTTTACTGGCACGCTAGAGGCCGCCGCCGCCGCGCTGCATGTGCATCTGCGACCGCACGTCGTTGGTCAGGA
This sequence comes from Ruegeria sp. BK1, assembly GCF_056535645.1. Taxonomy (NCBI): domain Bacteria; kingdom Pseudomonadati; phylum Pseudomonadota; class Alphaproteobacteria; order Rhodobacterales; family Roseobacteraceae; genus Ruegeria; species Ruegeria sp. BK1. The sequence goes on from NZ_JBQFIS010000002.1 coordinate 449,780, forward strand.
TCCATGCCAAGTAGAGCCGACCATGACGCAGGCGGATCGCGTGCTGGTTGGTCATCCCGAAGCCAAAGCCGCTCTTGAGTCGGCGCTCCTGGACCTGACCGGTCAGATCACCGGGTTGCCCATTGCCGAATTGGTCGGCGGTAGGCATCGCGGCGAAATACCGTTGAGCTTTTCGGTTGCGAATCCCGATTTCGGGGCCGACCTCGAAGATATTGCCCGCTTGTGGAGCGATGGGGTGCGCCTGTTCAAACTCAAGACCGGGTTCGCCGATCATGCTTTCGACCTCATGCGGCTGGAACACCTGCGTAACACATATGGCGAGGCAATACGCCTGCGGATCGACTATAATCAGGGGCTTCTGGCCTATGACGCCATCCGCCATATTCGCGACCTTGAAGCTTTCCGCCCGGATTTCGTCGAACAGCCGGTCCGGATGCATGAACGCGAGGCGTTGGCCCAGATCACACGCGCCGTCGATGTCCCCATCATGGCGGACGAGGCCGTGTTCAACGTGCATCAGGCGCTTCAGGGCGCCGGTGATCGCATTGCAAACATCTTTTCTTTAAAGACCGCCAAATCAGGCGGCATCCGGCGCTGTATCGAGATCGCCGCGATCGCCCGCGCGGTGGGGATTGATGTCTACGGAGGCTGCATGTTCGAAACCTCGATCGCGCACATGGCAGGCGCCCATCTTATGGCGGCCATCCCCGACCTGACGCTGGGGTGTGAGTTCTACATGTCCACTTACTATGCCCAGGCCGACATTGCGCAGTCGCCCTTCCCCGTCCGGAACGGTCATGTGCAGGTTCCCAAAACGCCGGGGCTGGGCGTCGCCCCGGACCCCGACATGTTGGGGCGGTATCGCACCCAGCTTTTGAAGGACACATGATGGCCGAATTAATACGAATGAACGGCGCGCAGGCTTTGTTGCGGATGCTTGAGCTGCACGATGTGACCCATGTGTTCGGCTTGCCCGGCGAGACAACCATTGGTTGGTACAAGGAATGGCGCGCCAATTCGGACATTGAATTCGTCCTCACCCGCGACGAACGCACAGCCTCATACGCGGCCGAAGCCTATGCCAAGATCACCGGCAAACCCGCCGTGCTCGAAGCACCAAGCCCCGGCGTCACCCATTGCAGCCCCGGCATCACCGAAGCGTTTCTCAGCTCGGTGCCGGTGATTTTCTTCTCGTCCGATATCCCGATCAATCAGGACAAAAGGCACGGGCTGACCGGGGTCGATCAAACAGCACTGTACGATAGCATCTGCAAGGAATCCTTCACGGTCACGAACGTCCGAGAAATTCCGTTTCAGCTGCGCCGAGCGTTTCGCGTCGCGACCTCGGGCCGCCCTGCCCCTGTTCATATCCGCATCCCGATCAACATCTTCGGTGAAGAGGCCGACCTGAACGACCTTTATGCCGAACCGGAATACGCAGCCTATCCGGCGCACCGGCCCGTAGCCGATCACGGCAAGTTGCGGGGCGCCATCGACGCGTTGCTTTCGGCCAAGAAACCCGCGATTGTCTGCGGCCAGGGTGGGCTGATCTCGAAGGCAGGTGACGTCATTTTGGAACTGGCCGAGCTTCTGCAAATTCCGGTCGGCACGACCACGCCTGGCAAGGGTACTATACCCGAAGATCACCCCCTGGCCTTACGGGTCATCGGTGCGCGTGGTGGTATGGAGTATTCCAACCAATATGTGCACGACGCCGATCTGATCTTTTTCATCGGGTCCAACACCGACAGCGCCGCGACCGATCATTGGAAACTGTATGGCGACCCACAGAACAAGACCTTTCTGCATCTCGACATCGCCGAGGCCCATATCGGCAATAACTTCCCGGTCAAGATAGGCCTTGCCGGTGATGCCCGTGCCAGCCTGGCCTATATGCTGGAAATCCTGAAATCCGAGCATCCGGGCTTGACCCGTCCCCGTATTGATCTGACCCAGACAAAGCGCACTGCGCTAGACAAAGTGTTCAACGCGAATATCCCGATGCCAGAGGGAACGATATCGCCCGTGAAGCTGTCGCAAGTGTTGGACAGGATCATGCCTGCCGACGCAATCGTCACCTCCGAACCCGGCGTCAGCGCTATTTACCCTTCTGCCCTGCTGACCTTCCGAGAGGCCGGCCGTCGCTATATCACCAATTATTCGATGGGCGCGTTGGGCTATGCCATTCCTGCGGGTCTTGGCGCGTCTTACGCCACCGAAGGTCCTATCATCTCACTAACGGGGGATGGGTCGATCGGGTTTGTTCTGGGAGACATGGAAACCATAAAGCGGTCAGGCAAGAATGTGACCATCATCCTGAACCGCAACGACAGTTTCGGTTGGATCCGGGGCGAGGCCATCTTGCTGGATGACGTCGACGCACCCTGGACAACCGATTTCGGCGCCGTGGACTATCTGAAAGTGGCTGAAGGCTTCGGCTTTGAGACTGCCCGCATCACATCCGAAGACGAGATCGAGCCGATCCTGACACAGGCGATATCAAATCCTGGCGCGAATTTTATCGAAATCATGGTCCCAACGCAGGACAAGATCATCCCCTTTGTCCCGAATTGGGTCCGCGTGGCCCGAACGAAAAATCTGCCTCATTTCTATTGATGGCCCGGGACAGCTACAAAAACTGCTCCTTGTGAATCGCCCCAGCCTTCCAGAGGGGCGGCCAGCAGATCATCCTCGAGAAGGTGCTGTCAATTCCACGACAGGCCCACAAGCTGCATGTCGGAAGGTAGCCCATGCGTCATTGCACAGCGCCGGACACAAAGAGGCCAAGTTTCTGATCTAAGTGAAGATTAAGGCCATTCTGGCCACTGGTGCATTGTTGCGACAAAACTGTTCTATGAGTTAGGTTATCTGGCATGACATCCTTACAGAGTGACCTGATACAAGCCATCTACGACACCGTTGTCGCCCCCGAGGGCTGGCAGGACGTGTTGGACCGGGTGGCTGAGGCGGTGGACGCACGCGGCTGCATCATGTTCGACCTCGTCGAAGATCCTTATGGGAAACAACAGCTTGTCGCCCCTTTCATGTCGTCGCGATATGATCCGGCGGCAGTCGCGGGCTATGCCGAGGCATTCGCCAAATGGGAAATTGAAGACCAACGGCTTTTTGCTCGTCATTCCTCGATGGGTGACCATATAGACGTCATTGGTGAGGAAGTATTGGCCGAAACGCCCGAGGCCGTCGCCCGCCGTCCCAATGCTCAGGCAATGGCCGAATTCGGCATCATGCATCGTGGCGGCGCGTTGCTCAGCCGTGACCAACCGATGCGCGATCGGTTTTCCGTCCAGTTTTCGCGCCGCCACGGCCCATTGGGACAATCGGACAGAGCAATTTTATCAACCCTTCTGCCCCATATGGCAAAGGCCTGCGAATTGGCGCGACCCGTTCGACAATTTAGGTTGAGGTCTCAGGTTCTGGTTGACGCAATCGACCAGTTAAGGATCGGGATTTGTCTGGTTCGCGCGAATGGAACGGTGCTGGTCCACAATCAGGAGTTTCAGCGCCAGCTGGAAGAGGTCCGACTATTCCGCGTGACGCCCGAAGGCCGGTTGGAACCCCAGGCCGAAAAACACGGCGACTGGTTTCGTCGCATGACCCGTTCCGCAGGAAAACATGGCCGATTTGGTGCCCGACCCCGGAAAGAAGCCTTGGCTGCCGAAGATGAAACCGGACCTGTTCTGGCGGTTGAGATCGTGCCGCTTGCGTCGGATCGTGTTCTTGGCGAGCCTATTGAAAATACATTCATGGTTTGCAGTCTCGATACAAGCAGCGGCTTGGAACTCAACCAAGAGATGATCGACAAAGTACTTAAGCTGACCCCGTCGGAAAGCGCTTTGGTTACGCTTCTGGCTGAGGGCATGACAAACCGCCAGATCGCTGAACGCCGAGACCGTTCTACTGACACCGTCAATGCACAGGTTAAGACGCTCCTGTCTAAGACGAGTTGCTCTAACAGAACACAACTTATACGGCGCGTTTCCAGTATTGGCGGGCAATTTTTGACCAGCCGTTAACCCATTTGGGCGATGCGCCCGATAGAAATTAGCGGCCAAATGAATTGGACTAGGTTGGAGGAGCAATTACCATGTCTATTTCACTAGTTAATTATTTTCAGGGACCAATACTAACCGCTGTGAGTGTAACGGTTGCTACTTCTCTGGCTTCTCCGACCTGGTCACAATCAACTCTGCCGAAAATCGCAACATCGTGCTCACAAGGGGATGCGATGTGCCTTGATCAGGGCTGGAGTGATGAGCGCCGCCAATGGTGGTACACGACATCGCAGGGATCTCGCCTGTTGCCGCTGGACTGGGCCTTGGCGCTAAAGTCGGCAAGTGGCGAAGATGAACTGTACAGCTCGGAAAGCCTTGGCGCATTCGGGTACCTCCCCAACCCGTATTCGCAGGACAACCCGTATGGATTGCCAGTCGGCTTTGCCGTGGACCATGACTCATCTGAAGATGCCGACCTGATGTGCGACCGTTTTCCAACAATGTGTAGCGCTGGCACAATGCGCGCACCTTGGGTTGGAATGAACTGTTCGGCCTGTCACACGACGGAAATCACCTTTGACGGGCAGCGCGTTCGCGTTGAAGGCGCGCCGACGCTGGCGCGGTTCGACGATCTGGTCAACAGCACGCAGAGCGCGCTTGAAGCGACGATTGCCGACCCAGATCGGATGCATGAATTCGCGCGCTTGGTGCTGCACGGCCCGGTGAATGACCAGACCAAAGCCGGTCTGGCAACTCAGTTGCAGGAACAAATCGACTGGATGGCGGCGCTACACGACATCAATCATTCCGATGTCACAGCCGGGCCCGGCCGTTTGGATGCCCAGGGTCACATCCTGACAAAAGTGTCGATGGTCATCGGCGCAGAGACGCCGTCAAATGCGTTCTCTGCCGATGCACCGGCCAGCTATCCGTTTATCTGGAACACACATCAGCAAGCCAAGTTGCAATGGAATGGAATTGCCGAAGCCAGTGAGCCGATCCAGGTTTGGGGACGTGACACCGAGCTGACAGCACTAGTCAGGAACGTTTCCGAGGTTATTGGCGTGTTTGCTCATATTGAGGCCGATGACGGCTGGGCGATACGCGGCTATGACAGCAGCGTGCGCGTGCGCAACATGGTTGGATTGGAACGCCTGTTGTCGCAGATGACATCCCCCGTTTGGCCCCAGGACGTGCTTGGAGAGATTGATGCGCCCTTGGCGGCAAGGGGCAAAGATCTGTTCGAGGCGAATTGTAGGGGTTGTCATGCGCATCTCGATCCCACAGATCTGGAATCGTCCGCGCAGATCGAGATGTTTGGCCTTGATGAGGCGGGGACAGATGTTTTCCTAGCTTGCAATACCTATCTTCGCACAACCGACGCAGGGAACACTGCCGGGCAACGCAGCATTCCTCTGAAGGGCGAGTGGATCGAAGAAACGGACGCGATCCACAAGATGCTGACCAATGCCGCCAGCGGGGCCATTGTCGGCAAGCTGGGTGAACTGGCCGATGCGGTATTTTCGCAAGTTGAACCAGAGGATGGGCGGGTCGGTTTCAGCGGCACGGGTGACAGTCCAATCTTGCCCGGTGTTGCGGACGAGGAAAAACGAGCCCAGGCAAAGGAATGTCTGAACACTGATCACCAGCTACTGGCTTACAAGGCGCGCCCTCTCAACGGGATTTGGGCCACTGCCCCCTATCTGCACAACGGATCGGTTCCCACACTTTATGATTTGCTTTTGCCTGCCGTGGCCCGCAACGTCGGTGAAGAGGTGACCGTCGCCGGTCCAGTACGCCCGGAAGAATTCGGTATCGGCTCTCGCGAGTTCGATCCCGTTAAGGTAGGCTATGTCAGTGATGTGCAAAATGCACCCTGGGTGTATCGCGTGCGCGATTCCGCCGGAAATATTATTCCGGGAAATTCAAACGCCGGTCACGATTACAACAATTCTGATCTGACCGACGACGAACGTTGGGCTATCGTGGAATATCTCAAAGGGCTGTAGGTGCCCATGAAGCTCCACGATCCTGACCAAGATCAAGGGAGAGATGGCATGTTGCATGGAATAACTCGCGCGTGTTCATTGGGACTTGTTCTAAGCGCAGTAGCGACCTGTGCTCTGGCCGAGATGCAAGACCAAGAAGTCTTCTGGACTGCACCAGCGGCAACCGGAGTTGAAGCTCAGCGCGCGCAGGAAGACCTTTATCTGAATCTGTTCAACACGGGCCGGCTTCGCTTCAAGTTGGTCCCGATGGGGGACCATAAGCGTCTTGAAGACGTGATGCGGGATCAGGGCGCTTGGGTCGGACCGATGACTGAGCCGGTAGCCGCGATGCTTTGCGCGGTCAACGGATCAGGTTGCAATCTGACCACAGCGCCAGTTGCCCAGGCACAGATAACCGACCACGGTGCGCATGTAGCCGGAATAGTAGGCGTCGGTCAGAACTGGACAGTCGGGAAGAACGATCTTGTCTGGATTCCCGATGTTGAAATCGTGCAGGTTTCGACCCCTGCCCCGGCCGAAAATGACGCTCGAGTCGAGATCAGGGGATTAAACGTCCAAAACCGGTGCCTGAGTGCAGATTATTGCGTCAATGACTACCAGCCCGATATACCTGGTTGGAATGTCAAAGGTCGCCTGCGCGAAGTTGTGGTGGCCACCCGCGACGCCGAAGGTCAGGGGCGCGCTCTGAAACTGATACCAGAGTTGAACGCACGTATTGAGCTGAGCGAAGACCCGTTACCCGACTACCAGTCAATCAAGTCTCAGAACAGCCTGCCCTACGATTTCCGCGACCCCTCTTTTCTGAAACTGGATGCTGGAATTGGGGCGGGCATTGTCGGTACCTTCTCAATCGAATCCCAAAGCACAACGTCGGATTCAAACGTCCACGCCCTGAGCGGCTACCAGCGTGAGCCGCTATCTGAGCACAGCCAAAAACTGTTTGATCATTTCTGCAACACGCAGCTGCACGGTAGCTGCCCGGATTTGTCCGACAAAAACCTGGACGGCCTTGTTATCGGTGTGATGGATCAGACACCGGAACATCGCCATTGCGATCTTGATATCAATGCCAAGGTTCTGGTCGACAACGAATTCGTTCCAACGCAAGCCTCCGGAGAAGCAGACGATGATGCGGCATCAACTGACACAGCCGTCGGGTGCGATACCATGCGACTGGCCGGGCAGGTGCAGGGCATTGACCACGGAACTCATGTCCTAGGCATCATTGCAGCACCCCAAAACCAACGGGGCATAAGTGGGCTGCTGGGTGGGTTTGAGGACCTTTCTTATCTTCTCATACCGTTCAGTGAAACCGATGGCGTGCTCATCGACGAAGCCAAGGCACGCCAATTGGCCGATGCAATCGACAGTGCCGGATCCCTAAACGTCAGCGTCATCAATCTGAGCTTTTCCTACAACCTTAGGAACATAAGGCGCGCAGATAAGATTGGGGAAGCGATCAAGAAATGGCACCCCAGCATTCTGTTCGTTGTCGCCGCCGGCAAGGGCGGAAACCTGTTCACAGCGCCACCGGTCTCGTTCGGACAACCAGACGAGCTGCCGCCCTGTCTAAGCCCGCCAGCTTGCTATGCCAGTCACGTCGAGAACATCATCGGCGTGGTTGGATTGGAAGCGGATCAGGACAATCTGAAGTTGCTCCACAATCTAAGCGACCCAACACAGTTTCGAACAAACTACGGGGCTTCTGTTTTTGACATCGGTGCGCCGGCTCGGGATATCCTGTCGACCGTTGGTGTGGATGGATTCGGGCCGCTGTCGGGAACCTCGCAAGCGGCACCGCAAGTGACGGCAGCCGCCGCGCTTTTGAAGAAAATCTCAGGCGCGAACCCGATCCAGGTCCGCCAACGGCTGACCTATACAGCGCGTATGTCGATGGATTCCATCGACAAAATCAACGGCGGTGCCTTGGACGCCACCGCTGCATTGCGCATTGACAAGGACTGGTTGCACATGGCCGACAACTGCAAGGTTGCGGGCGAATTCATCACGCTTGTCCGTGTCCTTGACGGAACGCCGCAAGAGGGCAGTTTCGATATCGTCCCCAACGACCAAGGCCCGTGGAGATATGTTCCGAAATTCGACATGCGCCGCATCCACTGGAATGCCGACGAAAACAAGGGCGTGTTTTTCTTTCGCGACGGACGCAATTTTACACGAATGGTCGCCTCGTACCTGTCTGCGCAAGGAAAGCAACATTTCTTGCGGATGCGAGTCGACCGGGCGTCCGAGGATTGCGCCGACAGCGTCAAGCCAGGTAGTGTGGCAGAGTTTCAATTATCACAAGTCGTCGACTATATTTCTCAGATGGACTGATGAGAGTGCGAGTCGCCTTCATAGCAGCTGTCCTGGGCGTTCTGGGCTACGAAGTCGCCGCCCAACCTTATGTAGGCAGCATAGTTGAAGACATCTCGACACCACTCGCCTTTCCGCCTGATCAAGACGGGCTGACCTGCACAGGGTTGGTGTGGAACTTTCGCGTGGACGCGCCCGTACTTCCGGGCAACATCAAGCAACCCGAAATGAGGGTCCATCTGAACAATTTGGTTTTGCCCGACAACGACGCGTTTCACATCGAAATCGCAGACACATCGGGCAATGTCGTCGAAACGCTGGATCGGGCCGTTTTGGCGGGTCGCTCTGATATCTGGACCCTTTCAATCTCAAGCATTGCCGCAGAGGTATCGGTATTTGGTTGTGACGCCCTGACAGGGTTGGCTTTCGAGATCGACCAAATTGCATTTCCCTTTGAGGATTTGGAGCTGGAATCCCTTTACGGAACCAGCGATCTGATCGAAACGAACAGCTATACCGGCGCCGACAGCGATCTTGTTACCGAAAGCGCTAGCTCCGTCGCGCGCCTGTCGGTTATCAAAGACCGGACGGAAACCTATTGCACGGCGTTCCGGATAGGTCCTGATCTGGTGCAGACCTCAAGTCATTGCATTTCAGATGAAACGGACTTTTGCGAAACCACTCAGATCTGGTTTGACTATCACAAAAACGAATTTGGCCTACCCATTACTGGCCAAAAGGTCCGATGTCTTGAAATCGTCGACAGTGCCGCCCCCACCCAGGCGGATACGACCATTCTGCGAGTTCATCCCGAGCCGCATGCGGCCTACAAAATTGCCAGTTTCACGCCCGATTCACCGCAAGAAGGAGACCCACTGTTTGTGCCGCAACACCCCGGAGGGCTTCCCCAGAAGCTTTCAATCGTCGACTGCGTTCGCCAGGAAGATATGCGCACTCAGACACATCCCAACGCCTACGGCCACACTTGCGATACACTGCGAGGATCGTCAGGTGCCCCCGTTTTCAATCTGGCCGGAGAAGTCGTTGGCCAACACCGCGCGGGCCACACTAACCCCGAGGTCACAAATTGCCTGAACCTTGCGACACTTCCCCATTTGCTCGACCTGTCCACTGGCGTAACCGGGCAGACCACGACAGCAAGCGCAGAGGCCTGTTGATGCCTAGACCAAACACTCCAACCGACGTATTGCTGTCGCTTGTGCTTGTCGCAGTATGGATTGCCTTTCCCGGCCCAACGGTGGCGCAACCCGTCTCCAAAGAAAACCCCAACGCAGATCAGCAAGCGATGGTCGATCACTGGACACGGCAGGCTCTGTCTGACGCAGTGAACGCCGGATTGCCTGTCCCGCAAGCCAACTATGAGGATCTTCTGCTGGCAGAGCCGCATCCGAGAGAAGCGTCTCAGTTGCTCGATGGACGGTTCACTGGCGAGACCGATCAGATCGCTCCGCAGGATGTCAATATCGCAGACCCGAAATCGGTTGCGTCCGTGCAAGAGGAAGCCGCGGGCATTGCCTCGGACGGTGCGTTTTTCTCTAGTTCTCGTCTTGTCCCGATGGATGCCAGGTTTCACTATCCCTACAGATTGAACGGTAAGTTGTACTTCACCAAATTCGACGGCAAGAATGAGGTCTGTTCAGCAGCGGTTCTACGCCCGAGACTGCTCTTGACCGCAGGGCATTGTGTGCATTTCGGGCGCAATAAAAGCTCGGGGTTCTACAAGAATTTCAAATTCGTACCTGCGTATCACGAAGGCCACGCGCCCTATGGTGAATGGTATTGGACCTGGGTTGGCACAACCCAAAGCTGGTCAGAATCCCGTCGAAAATTTCCCAACAGCGCAGATTTCGCAATCATCGAAGTAGCCGATCAGAACGTCAACGGACGGATGATGCGGATCGGTGACATCGTGGGATGGGCGGGGTTTCGTACTTTCGCGCTTTCGCCCAATCACACTAAACAAGTAGGCTACCCGCAGAACCATGACAGCGGTGAGATCATGCATCAGGTCGATAGTGCATGGCATGCCGACGGTCAGGAAGGTGTTTCATTCTATGGGTCAGACATGCGCAATGCGTCTTCCGGCGCTGCCTGGTATGAGAATTTCGGTGTACAGGCGACCGGCCAGGTTGGAGCTCTTTTCGCCAGCCCAAACCGCATCGTAGGAGTGACATCCTTTGGTTTTGCAGAACAGGGAAAAATGATTCAGGCGAGCTCGCAACTCAACGATGAATTTCTGGACCTGCTATCCGTAGCCTGCCAACGCAAGATCGGAAATTGCTGACGATCCCTTTTCAAAGCCACTCTTGTGACCTGTTGATTTGCGAGTTGCCGATGGAACACCATCATACGGTCCATCATTTCTAACTTGTCATATTTGAGACCGGTGAATAGACATTCGGCCCATGACAACAGCCAAGCTCGCAAAAATTGATCACCAGCCCGCCACTCTGCGCGATATGGTGCAAGACAGGATGCGCGAGGCCATTGTCGAAGGTGTGTTTCAACCGGGCGAGCGGCTAGTCGAACGCCCGCTATGCGAACAGCTTGGAGTGAGCCGGACAGTCATTCGGGAAACGATCCGCTATCTTGAAGCCGAAGGGCTGGTTGAGATCTTGCCCGGTCACGGGCCTATTGTCGCCTCCATGAGCTGGGATGACGCCCGTCAGATTTATGATATTCGTCGCCTGCTTGAAACGGCTGCGGCCGAGCAATGCGCGCGCAATATCGACGAAGACATCACCCGCAAGCTGGGGGCTGCGCTGAAGCGATTGCAAAAGGAATCCAAGGGCAAGACGCGGGGGGCTTTGTTCCGGGCAACTTCGGATTTCTACCAAGTGGTCTTTCATGGCGCAGGACATCACATTGCCTGGGAGGTCGTGCAACGTTTGAACGGTCGCATCAGCCGGCTTCGCATGTTGACACTGACCTCGGCTGACCGTACCCGACCCGGCATTTCTTATATGGAAGACATTTTTTCCGCGGTCGTATCAGGCGATCCCGCCGCAGCGCGACTTGCCATTCAGCATCATCTGGACGAGGCGACTTCGGTCGCGGAACGTGTGTTTGCATCGCAGGATAATGGGCAATGACAGATCGACCAAAAGGCTATTGGATCGCCAATGTCACCGTGTCAAACGCTGAGGCCTATTCCGACTATCAAGCGCTTGCACCGGAAGCCTTTGAAAAATACGGCGGCCGGTTTTTGGCACGGGGGGCGGCGGAAACGCTAGAGGGCCAAGACTGGCAACGGCGCGTCATTATCGAATTTGACAGCATTGAACAGGCTCGGGGTTGCTACAATTCGCCAGAATATCGCCTTGCACGCGAAAAACGGGCCCATGCTTGTCAGGCGGATATCGCTCTGATCGAGGGGTTGAACGGCGGCTGAGTTGCCTGGCCAAGCGCCATGAAGGCTCGAACACCTTGTATTCGCCGCAGGCGTATCGGGGCGAGTTTGGAATCAAGACGCGTCGCCGCATGGTTCAAGTCCATAAAACTCCAAACTCATCAATGTCTCGCCGTTATACTGAGCGGTATCTAACCTTATTCCGCTTTCCAAACTTCATAACCTGACTTTTCGCACGCCGCGGAGACGCCCGGCCAAGGTGTTTTCAGGATTGACATCTTGGTCGATGGTATACCATCTTACCTTATAAAACCACGACCTGCGATGGAGCCACAGCAATGCCTGCTGAAATTCGAAAAACACTGCTGCATGTCGAAGAGACGCTGATTGAAGGTGGCAAAACCGCCGAGACCCCGCTGAAGATGATCGCGGCGATTGCAGTGATCAGGAACCCCTGGGCCGGTCAGGGCTTTGTCGAAGACCTGCGCCCTGCGATTCATGATTGCGCACCAGGGCTGGGCGAGTTGCTAACCAGGATGATCCTGGATGCATCCGGCGGCGGTGACAAGGTCGAAGGTTATGGTAAATCCGCCATCGTCGGCGTGAATGGCGAGGTCGAGCATGCCTCGGCCCTGATCCACACGCTGCGGTTCGGCAACCACTATCGTGAAGCAGTGGGCGCGAAGTCCTATCTGGCCTTCACCAACACCCGTGGCCCCGCGAGCGCGCCGCTGCAAATCCCGCTGATGGACAAGAATGACGGCGGCAGACGCAGCCACTACCTGACCATTCAGCTTTCAGTCGCCGATGCGCCCGCGCCGGATGAGATCGTAGTTGCTCTGGGGGCATCGATTGGAGGACGTCCGCATCACCGTATCGGTGACCGCTATCAGGACCTCAAGGAATTGGGCCATGACGTTGACAACCCTGCGGCTGTCTAAGCCTTTCGGGCGCGTTACCTATTGCGAGGCGGGGCGAGGTGCCCCGCTGGTCTTGATTCATGGCGTGGGCATGCAGTCGGCTGCATGGCAGCCGCAGATTGAGGCGTTCTCGACGCAATACCATGTCATGGCGCTGGATATGCCGGGACATGGGGGCAGCGACGCGTTGGGCGGCACGCCAAAGTTACCGGACTATGTGGCTTGGTTGCACGCGGTTGTCGCCGCTCTGGATTTGGGGCCGGTCTGTTTGGCCGGGCACTCGATGGGCGCTCTGATCTCGGGCGGGTATGCCGTAACTCACCCGCAGAGGGTGGCGCGTGTTGCTTTGCTGAATGGCGTTTTTCGCCGCACGCAGGCTGCCCGAGATGCAGTAACAGCCCGCGCGCTTGAGATCCGCAAGGGCAGTTTTGATCTGGAAACGCCGCTAAAACGGTGGTTCGGTGACGCCCCGGCTGAACAGGTCGCCAGCGCCAAAGTGGCTGGTTGGCTGTCTTCGGTGAACCTTAAGGGCTACGCTGATGCCTATGGGGCCTTTGCGGATGGGGATGAGGAATATGCGGACGGGTTTGCCAAAATCCCTTGCCCATTGCTGGCGCTAACCGGCGCGCTGGACCCAAATTCGACGCCTGAAATGGCGCAGGCCATGGCAGATGCAGCTCCGCTGGGGCGCGCCGCCACCATCGAAGGTGAGCGCCACATGGTCAATCTGACAGCGCCCGAACAGGTCAATGCGATACTGGCCGACTGGTTGCAGACCCCGATGGACGAAAGGGAAACCGCATGACGAGTTTTGATCCACGCGCGCTGAGGAACGCGTTTGGGGCATTCATGACCGGCGTCACGGTTGTGACGACCCATGATGAAGACGGCAACCCGCTGGGCTTTACCGCGAACTCGTTCAGCTCGGTGTCGCTGGATCCGGCACTGGTGTCGGTCTGTCTGGCCAACAGCTCGCGGAACTATGAGGCGTTTGCCAATTCCAAGGGCTTTGCCGTCAACATCCTGTCGGAATCGCAAAAGGATGTGTCCAACACCTTTGCCCGCCCGGTCGAAGATCGCTTTGCCGCCGTGGACTGGCACCCCGGTCCTGTGGGGTCGCCCGTGTTCGTTGGCGTCTCGGCCTGGTTTGACTGCTCGACTTTCAAAACGGTCGAGGCCGGGGATCACCTGATCCTGATCGGCAAGGTCGAAGCCTTTGACACCTCGACCGCACCGGGGCTGGGCTATGCCCGTGGCGCCTATGTCACCCCGGCCGCCGAAGCGGAAGCGCTGAGCCAGAGTACAAACCTGATCGTCTCGGCCCTGATCGAGCGTGAGGGCAAGGTACTGCTGATCGGAAATGATCAGGGTCGTCTGACGTTGCCCGAAACCAAGACCGGAAAGAACGGGGCCTCAGCCGCCCTGAGTCGTCTGATCGAGCAATGCGGTGTCCGCGCCGAGCCGGGGTTTATCTATTCCGTCTACGAAGACGAAGCGCGCGAACAACAGCACATCTCGTTCTTGTGCCAGGCGGTCGAGGGGGAACCCACCCAAGGCACCTTTACCGAACTGACTCAAACCACTCTGATGGACATTGCCGATGCCGCGATGTGCACCATGTTGGAGCGGTTCGCTCAGGAAAACCGCATGGGCAATTTCGGGGTCTATTTTGGCAATCAGGTCAGCGGCAAAATCCGCCCGATCTCATCTGAAAAAGAGTGACGCAATGAAGTTTTCGCTTTTTGCACATATGGAGCGCATCGATCCGAAGGATGATCAAAAACAGCTGTATGATGAGTTCGTTCAGCTGTGTCAGATCGCGGATGAAGCCGGGTTCAACTCGGTTTGGACGGGTGAACATCATGGGATGAACTTCACTATCGCCCCGAACCCCTTCATCAATCTGGTGGACCTGGCCAACAAGACCAAGAATGTGCGTCTGGGCACGGGCACAATTATCGCACCCTTCTGGCATCCGATCCGTCTGGCCGGTGAGGCCGCGATGACCGATCTGATCACCGATGGCCGGCTGGAACTGGGCATCGCGCGCGGGGCTTACTCGTTCGAATATGAACGCATGATGCCCGGTATGGGCGCGTGGGAGGCTGGCCTGCGCATGCGCGAACAGGTTCCGGCGATCAAAAAGCTCTGGGCCGGGGACTATGCGCATGACGGCGAATTCTGGCAGTTTCCGAAAACCACCTCTGCCCCGCAGCCGGTGCAGAAAGACGGTCCGCCGATCTGGATCGCCGCGCGCGACCCCAACAGCCATGAATTCGCCGTGTCAAACGGTTGCAATGTGCAGGTGACGCCGCTGTGGAATGGAGACCCCGAGATTGAATCACTGATGGGCAAGTTCAACGACGCCTGCGCCAAATTCCCTGATCAGCCGCGCCCCAGCATCATGCTGCTGCTGCACACCTACGTTGCCAGCGACGCGGACGATGCGAAACAGGCCGCAGTCGAGTTAAACCGGTTCTACAACTATTTCGGCGCCTGGTTCATGAACAAGCGCGAGATTAATCAGGGTCTGATCGATCCGCTGTCAGACGACGACATCGCCGCACATCCGTTCTATACGCCGGAAGCGATTCAGCGCGATTTGGCCATCGGAACCGCCGAAGAGCTGGTGGAACGGCTGAAGAAATACGAGGCCCTAGGATATGACGAGTATTCTTTCTGGATCGACAGCTCAATGCCGTTCGAGCGCAAGAAAGCCTCGCTTGAACGGTTCATCTCGGATGTGATGCCAGCCTTTCAGTAAGGACAGAATATGCAACAGTTTCAGCAGTATATCGACGGTGCTTTCTCGGACGGAGCCGCACAGTTCGAAAGCAGGGACCCGGCAACCGGCCAGCCCTGGGCCTTGATGCCCGAGGCCCGCGCCGAAGATGTGAACCGGGCCGTTAATGCTGCTGAGCGGGCATTTTTGGATCCCGAATGGACCAATATGACTGCAACGCAGCGGGGCAAGCTTTTGCTGCGTTTGTCAGATTTGATCGCGGAAAATGCACCGCGTCTGGCCGAGTTTGAGACCCGCGATACCGGTAAGATCATTCGCGAGACGTCCGCCCAGATCGCCTATGTGGCCGAATACTACCGCTACTACGCCGGTCTGGCTGACAAGATCGAAGGGGCTTTTCTGCCCATCGACAAGCCGGACATGCAGGTCTGGTTGCGGCGTGAGCCTGTGGGCGTCGTGGCGGCGGTGGTTCCCTGGAACTCGCAACTGTTCCTGTCGGCGGTCAAGATCGGCCCGGCTTTGGCGGCGGGGTGCACGGTCGTGCTGAAAGCCAGCGAGGAAGGCCCCGCGCCGATGCTGGAATTTGCTCGAATCTTCGATCAGGCGGGTTTTCCCAAGGGCGTTCTGAACATCATCACCGGATTCGGGCCTGATTGCGGATCGGTCCTGACCAGCCATCCGAAAGTGGCCCATGTGGCCTTTACAGGCGGCCCAGAAACCGCGCGCCATATCGTGCGCAATTCTGCCAACAATCTGGCCTCAACCTCGCTGGAACTGGGCGGAAAATCTCCGTTCATCGTGTTTGAAGATGCCGATCTCGACAGCGCCGTGAATGCGCAGGTGTCGGGGATTTTCGCGGCCACCGGGCAAAGCTGCGTGGCCGGATCGCGCCTTGTGATCCAACGTTCGATCAAGGACGAATTTCTGGCACGCTTGAAAGAAAAGGCCGAGAATGTGGTGATCGGATCACCTCAGGACATGGCGACCGAGGTTGGACCGCTGTGCACCCTGCGTCAGCGCGACCGGGCTCTTGACCTGATTGACCGGTCCGTTGCGCAGGGCGCGCGACTAGTCATTGGCGGGCAGGTGCCCGAGGGTGCGGGGTATTTCTTCCCCCCGACCATTCTGGATTGCACCGACGCGCCCGATGCGCCCTGCGTGACCAATGAATTCTTTGGCCCTGTTCTGTCGGTCCTCAGTTTTGAGACCGAGGCCGAGGCGCTGGCCATCGCCAATGACACGCAGTTCGGTCTAGCCTCGGGCCTGTTCACCCGCGACCTGACCCGCGCGCACCGCATGATGCGGGGCATTCGTGCGGGCATCGTCTGGGTAAACACCTATCGCGCCGTCAGCCCGATTGTGCCGTTTGGTGGCTTTGGCTTGTCAGGGCACGGGCGCGAGGGAGGCGTTGAGGCAGCGCTTGAATACACCAAAACCAAAGCAGTGTGGCTGCGCACCAGCGATGACCCGATCCCGGACCCGTTTGTGATGCGGTAGCTGCGGCTATTCGCGTGCCCGACAGCTGCGAGTTTGTGCATAAAACCATGAAAAGCCTGACCAGGACGACAAAGAGGCGCCAGCCTTAACGCTGTTGAAAATTCCTCATTGGGATTGAATGCTTTTTGAGGGGCGTTCACAGTAAACCCTGATTGGAATGTTGGACTTCAAACCCAACGGCACAACCAAGCAGAATTGGAGCGTCAGCATGGCTTGGCCCAGCAGCCACAGGACAACCGAAGAGGATCGCCAGCGATGGCGTGACACATACGCCGATAGCGACGCTGCCGCAGGTATCGTAACCACGGAAGATTTCGAGCCCTTCAAACAGCTCAACGATATGTTCACCCGCGCATTCTGGGACGATACGGTGCGGTCGAAACATACGGATGGCTTCTTTCAAAGCTACCGAATGAAGGCGAACTATCGCAACGGTGACGGGTTTCGGCAAAAAGATTTTGCCCTTCGCAATGCCAGTTGGCTTATCTCCGATATCATCAGCAATCGCTCGGCTGATCAGGGGCGGCGTGAAGGCTTTCAGGCACCGATCTCGGAAGACACGCCCGTCGCCGAAACCAAGGTTGAGATCGATAATCCAATGGCCATGGCGGCAGAGATCAAGCGTATCGCCCGGTTCTTTGGCGCTGATCTGGTTGGGCTTACCGATTTCGATGACCGTTGGATCTATTCCAGTCGCGTTGACACGCGGGATTTCTCGGACGCCGAAAATACGTTGCCCGTGGGGCTGACCAGCGTGATCGTATTGGGCCACAAAATGGATCAGGAACTGGTGGCAACCTATCCTTCGGCTTTGGCCGGAGCAGCCACTGGGCGCGAATACAGCCACGAGGCCGCAATCGTCATACAGTTGGCTGCCTATATCCGCAATTTGGGATATCAGGCGGTACCCTCAATGAATGATACCGGGCTGGTTATTCCCTATGCAATCAAAGCCGGGCTGGGCGAATACGCCCGCAACCAAATGGTCATCACCCCGGAATTTGGCCCTCGGTTGCGGTTCTCCAAGATTTTCACCAACCTGCCTTTGAGCCATGACGCTCCGCGCCCGCTGGGGGTTCGGGCGTTTTGCGACATTTGCACCGAATGCGCTGATGCCTGTCCGGCAAAGGCCCTGCCCTATGGGCTACCTGAAGTTAGCGCGGCATCCGAGGCATCAGCCATCCAAGGTGTGCGCAAATGGACATCGGACGCCAAAGCCTGTTTCCAGTATTGGGCCAAACTGCAAAGCGATTGCGCGATTTGTATGCGCGTCTGCCCATTCAATCGCGACTTTGACAAATTGACCGACCGGCTTTGGCGAAAACTTGCACTTGGCCGCTGGCGCAAACTGGCCTTGTGGCTGGACAAACGCAGCAACCGAGCCAAACGCCTGAAGCCCAAGGATTGGTGGGACGGCGCATGACGGCAACGCGGTTTGCGCAATCTTATCGCCAGTGAGGTGGATAGGCCGCTTCGTACCCAGGAATAGCCTCTATTCGCCGCGCCCAGTCAGCAAGGTTCGGATAGTGTTCGTCCAGGGGCAGCACCTGAAGATCCAGCCCATCAGCGCCATCATAGTTAGCCCCGCGCAAAAGCTGCATCACGGCGGGAAAGACGATTAAATCGGCGGCCGAAATATCGGACCCGCAGACGAAATGCCGATTGGCAAGGTTCGCCTCCAGAGCTGACAGTTCCTGATACACAGGCTCGATTGCCGTCATGATCTCGTCGGCCTTTTCCGCTGAACGTTTGCGGAAAATTGGCCGGACCAAATTGCCAATCGGCGCTCTGAGGCGATCTCCGGCTTCACAGACGGTCTGCCATATTTCCGCAGTCTGCACCTTGTCGGTTCCGAACAGTGGCGGCTCTGGATAGGCCGCATCCAGATAGGCCAAAATCGCGTTGGTCTCTCGCACCGTTACGTCGCCATCCACAAGCACGGGAACATTTCCACGGGGATTGATCGCTAGAAACTCCGCACTCTTCTGCTCACCTGCCGAGTTGCTCAGGCGTCGCGCGTCGTAAGACAATCCTTTGACAGCCAGAGCGAGCATAATGCTCCAACAAGGCGGGCTTCCGCTTATGAAATAGCACGCGCGATCTGTCATGATGTCCTCCGATGCGTATGGCTAACCCGCCGCGGAGCATCTTGGCAATATGTCTGGCGATCAACGGTTTGTGGGCTTTAGAACATACCTTTGGGCAATAACACGGATAGCCGGGAGCGGAGTATCAAGCTGGGATTCGAGCAACGCAAGCCGTAAGACAACGTCGCGAAGTTGCGTTAAAAAAGGCCTTATTCCACATATTGCCCTATCATTTCTGCATCCAAAGTAGAACCAAATTCGCAAAATTCCGAATCTAATTTATGATAATTTCGGATACGCCAGTTTGTCGTCTCTGACACTTGATGGGCGGCACACCGGCGTGTTTCAATTTTCTGGCCACCCGGCGCAGATGGCCTTTGGCCGCAAACCAAGGAAAGGTCAGCTTTCCCAAAAACCTAAAAGGGCGAAACGACCCTGCTAATACTCATAACAACACCAACAGAAAAACGACCAACGTGGAGAAATCAGATGAAGAAACTTACAACGCTTTTGGGGGGCGCATCCGTGGTGATCGCCGGACCGGCAATGGCCGCAGATATTGTTATCGGCGTTCCAAACTGGGCGTCAGTCAATGCCACAGCCCATATCCTTGAGGTTGTTATCGAAGAAAACCTCGGTCTGGATGTTGAACTGCAGAACGGCACCAACCCTATCGTATTTGAGGCGATGGACAGCGGATCGATGCACGTCCATCCCGAAGTCTGGATGCCGAACCAGCAAAACCTGCACGACACCTATGTCAAAGACAATGGAACTGTCGTGATGAACCAGAACCCCGTGCAGGCTGAACAGGGCATGTGTGTGCCCACCGCCACCGCCGAAAAATATGACATCAAGTCCATCGACGACCTCAGTGATCCGGACAAGATGGCCATCTTTGACACGGATGGAAACGGAACCCCCGAGGTGTGGATCGGTGCGCCGGGCTGGGCTTCGACCGTGGTCGAGAAAATCCGGGCCAAGTCTTATGGCTATGACCAGATTTTCGATCTGACCGAATATGAAGAAACCATCGCTTATGCCAATCTGGCAAACGCGGCGAAGGCAGGCGATCCGTGGATCGGGTTCTGCTACAGCCCGCACTATATCTTTGTCACGCAGGATCTGACTGTTCTGGAAGAGCCCGCGCATGATCCGGCAACCTGGACCATCGTGCAGCCGACAGACGACCCGGATTGGCTGGAAAAATCCGAGGCATCCTCGGCCTGGAACGGGGCCACTCTGCATCTGCACTATGCCAAAGAGCTGGAAGAGAACTTCCCTGAGGTGGCAGCTCTATTCAACAATTATCAGATGAGTGGCGATGACCTGAGCGCAATGGGCAAGGCACTGGCCGTTGACAATATCGAAGCCGCAGAATTTGCCCGTCAGTGGGTAAACGACAACGAAGACACCGTCATCGGGTGGCTGACAAACTAAGTCGCAGATATCCGGGCCGCCGAGATCTTCCCGGCGGCCCTTTGCATATCTGCGGGCGAAACTTCGCCGCACGAGGGACATATGGACGAACCTGTCGTAAAACTAGAAAATGTCTGGAAAATATTCGGCGCGCGCGCCGAGGAAGCCATGGCTGCCGTTAGGGCGGAAGGAATTGGAAAACCCGAAGTTCTGGAAAGATTTAATTGCGTGGTCGGCGTCCAAGGTGCGACGTTCGAAGTCCCCAGAGGAGAGATTTTCTGCATTATGGGCCTGTCCGGCTCGGGTAAGTCGACGCTGGTGCGCCATGTCAATCGGCTGATAGAGCCGACCGCCGGAAAGATCGAAATTCTAGGGCAGGACGTTTCGAAGATTTCCGAGTCCGAGCTGCGCCGTATCAGGGCACAGCAGATCGGAATGGTGTTCCAGCACATGGCGCTGATGCCGCATAGGTCCGTGCGCGATAACGTCGCCTACCCGCTTGAGATCAGAAAAATATCTAAATCCAAACGCTGGGCAGTATCGGACCATGCGCTCGGCCTTGTGAACCTCACCGGTTACGAGGATCGTTTGCCCAAAGAGCTGTCTGGCGGGATGCAACAGCGGGTGGGTATTGCCCGGGCGTTAGCCTCGGACCCCGAGATCCTGCTGATGGATGAACCCTTCTCGGCGCTGGATCCATTGATCCGGCTACAATTGCAAGACCAGTTCAAGGCGCTTGTGGCGCAGTTGCAAAAGACCACCCTGTTCATCACCCACGATCTGGACGAAGCCATCCGCATCGGCCACCGGATTGCGATCATGAAGGATGGTGTGATCGTTCAGATCGGCACTCCGGAAGACATCGTGATGAACCCCGCCGACGATTATGTGCGTGAGTTCGTTCAGGGCATTTCGAAACTCAAATTGGTCAAGGCGCACTCGATCATGGAGCCGATCGACAGCTATGCCGGGCCACTTGATGGCGCCCCGCGCGCGGATGAAGGCTCGGATCTGGATCAGTTGATTGATCTGGCAGTGGGAACTGATTTGCCCGTCGTCATCACGGATGCGGGCAATGACATCGGTGTCGTGACCAAGCCGCGCCTGCTGCGCGGCATTCAGGGGGGCAAAAATGACTGATGCAACCGCCGAGGTAAAAGTAACAGCAGCCTCCGACATCGAAGTCGACCGCGAAGCTTTGGACAAGTCCATTCAGGAATTTGCCGGCCCGAACGGAGATTATTATGTAAACGCGTTCCACAAAATTCACGACGCGACCAGCGCAATGCCCAATACCTTCAACAAATGGGCGGCAGCGCTGGGTCCGCTCTGGTCAGCCTCCCGCGCGATCTGGGGGATGTTCTGGGCGTTTTTGATCCTTGAGATCATCGCATGGGTCCAGATCGGGCGCGGCGCATGGGGCAATCCGGGGGCCGAGTTTTCGGACCGGGCAGCCGGACAGTTGGACCGTGCCGCCGAGTTGTTGGAACGCGCAGCAAACGCAACCGAGCAGTCGGATATCGATCGGTTCACGCGTTTGGCTGAAAACATCCAGAAGGCAGCAGATACCAGTCTGGAACGGGCGGCAGCTGCTCAGGCCGAAGCGACGGGAATCCTGCTCACCGGTCTGGTCATGCTCGTTGTATTCAAGCTGATACAGGGCCTTTACGCTGATCGCATCTATGAAAAACAGTATTCCAGATGGCGCATTGATCCCGACAGTACGGAAAGCGGCCGGTCCACGCGCAACACAGTTCTGGGCGCAGTGCTTGTAGCAGCGATCGCGCCGCTGATCGTCTATAAGTTCACGGTCAATGCGTCGATTGCGATGCTGGACGCATTCCCGGAAAAAGAGGTCTCGGCACTGTTTTTGGGTGAAGATGGCGGCACGTTGTTCTCAAGCCTTGCCAGTTGGATGGAGGCCAAGATCGACGCCGCAGCCCTTGCGGGCGGGGATGTGTTCGACGGGATTGTTGCCGGGGTACGCTCTGTCCTGGATGCGCTGACGGTGGCGTTGATCGGATCGCCGTGGCCGGTGGTGATGTTAGTGATCTGCGTCACCGCGTGGCGTGCGGCGGGGCCGCGCGTGGCGATCTTTACTGCCGCGTCTTTGGCTTACATCGCACTTCTGGGTTACTGGGATGTCGCGATGGAGACTGTGGCCCTGGTTGGTGCTGCCGTGTTGCTTTGCGTGGTAATCGGCATTCCGTTGGGTATCTGGTTTGGCAAATCAGCACGGGCCTACCGTGCGGCTGAACCGGTGCTGGACCTGATGCAAACGCTGCCCGCATTCGTCTATTTGATACCAATCATCGCCTTCTTTGGCACTGGCAATCCGCCGGGCATTCTGGCCACGATCATCTTTGGCATGCCGCCGGTGATCCGCCTAACGGCGCTGGGGATGCGAGGCGTGCCCGACAGCATCAAAGAGGCTGCCGTGGCCTTCGGTGCCTCGAAATGGCAGTTGCTCAAGGATGTTGAGATTCCGCTGGCGCTGCCCTCGATCATGACCGGGGTGAACCAGACCATCCTGATGTGCCTGTCGATGGTGGTGATCATTTCGCTGATTGGCGGCGGCGGTCTGGGCAAGGAAATCCTTGAGGCGCTGCAATATGCGGCCAAGGGTCCGGGTCTGCTGGGCGGCTTTGCCATCCTGTTCTGTGCCATGGTCATCGACCGGATCGTGCAGGGGGCCTTCCGGCGAGAAGACGAGAAAATCTAAACACAAAGCGCCCCCGCCAGCCGGGGGCGTTTTCCTTTTAAGGGGACGCAGATGACCGACCGCTATGAACAGTCGATGATGGATAACCTCTATTGGTGGGGCGTACCGACCCTGTTTCGCTGTCCCAATACAGGGGCCGAGGGTCAGGACATCGCCTTGGTCGGCGTCCCCCATTCCACCGGCAACGGCACGACTGAGCGGGATCAGCACCTTGGTCCCCGCGCGTTGCGCCATGTCTCGGCCGTGCAACGCCGGGTGCATTCGCTATTCGAAATTGACCCGTGGAGCAGCGCAAAGATCGCAGATGTGGGCGACGTGCCCTTTCCGCGCGCGAATGACAACGAGGACTGCATCGAGCGTATCACGGCATTTTTCAAGGACATCGACGCAGCAGGCGCGCGGCCCGTATCAGTGGGCGGAGACCACTCGATCACCGGCGGCATCGTGCAGGCGCTGGGGCGTGGTCAACTGGCTAAAGGTGAGCCGATCAGCTTCCTGCATCTGGACGCACATACGGATGTATTTACCAAGGTCGATCACTTTTTGGGCGCAAAGAAATCGGCCGCCCATTGGGGCGCTTACCTGGCCGATCAGGGGCAAGTTGATCCAACGCGGTCTATGCAGATCGGTCTGCGAGGTCACCCGCGCAGTCTAGACTGGCTGCAACCGTCTTATGACTATGGCTACAACATCGTCACCATGCGCGAATTCCGCCAGCGCGGGCTGGAGGACGTGGTGGCGCAGACGCGCGAAGTGTTGGGCGACCGTCCGGTCTATATCACCTTCGATCTGGATTGCCTCGACCCGACCGTCGCGCCCGCGGTGTCCAATCTGGAACCCGGCGAGAAGGGCTTCGACATTGACGAAGCCGTGGGGATTTTGCGGGCCGCGCGCGGGCTGAATATCGTCGGCGGAGACGTCGTCTGCATGATGCCCACCAAGGACAGCCCCAACAACATCACTGCTTTAACGGCAGCGGCAGTGATGTTCGAAATGATCTCGATGATCGCCGAAAATGTCCGCTAGCGGCGGGCGTCCACGGCTTGCGACAGAACACAGAGCAGTTCGAACATCAATGATATCCCCAGCCACGCGGTGCTGCCCGAAGCGTCGAAGGGTGGAGAAACTTCAACCAAATCGGCCCCTACGAGGTTGATCCCAGACATTTCCCGAATAACCTGCTGGGCCTGAAAGCTGTTTGGGCCGCCGATCTCGGGCGTTCCGGTGCCGGGGGCAAAGGTGGGGTCGACGAAGTCGATGTCATAGGTGCAATAGGTCGGCGCATCACCGACAATACTGCGCACCTCGGCCATCACATCGCCGATGCCGCGGTCGAACAGTTCTTCGATACGGATGATGCGGATACCCTGCTCCTCTCCCCACTCGATATCCTCGGTGTTATAGGCGGTGCCACGAACGCCGATCTGGACAAAGCGTTTGGGGTCCACCAACCCTTCTTCAACCGCGCGCCGGAAGGGGGTGCCATGGGTGAACTTGTGTCCACCGAAATAGGTGTCGAACAGGTCCGTGTGGCTGTCAAACTGGACAAGACCCAGCGGACCGGAACTAGCCAGCGCGCGCAGCACCGGCAGAGTGGTCAAGTGATCGCCCCCGGCCGTCAACGGAGTAATGCCGCGCGCGTGCAAGTCGGCGTAAAACATCGTGACGCGGTTCAGCGTATCCTCAATATCCACTGGGTTTGGCGCGACATCCCCAAGATCAGCACAATTGACCAACGAGAATGGCGCAACACCTGTCACCGGGTTCATTGCGCGGATCATCGTCGAATAGTCGCGCAACTGACGCGGCCCATGCCGTGCACCGGGGCGGTTGGTAGTGCCGCCATCCCAGGGGATGCCAATCAGGCCCAGTTCGACCTCGGCGATGCGTTCGTGATCCAACGTCATGCCCGGCAAGCGCATGAACGTCGGAATCCCTGCAAACCGGGCCAGATCCATCGCCGAAACCGGCTGAAAAAAAGAGTTGGTCATGTGGTGCCTCTACCCTGTCATACTGCGACCCTAGCCGCTGACATCAGACTTGGGAATGGCCGGAACGGTTCAGATCAGAATATCAAAGCGCCCTCGGATTTCGGCGTCTTGCTGAGGTGTGAGATATTCAGGATGATGGGTATCCAATATGCCTTTGGCCTTTTCCCGCGCAGCAGCCCAGGCGTCTGTTGCGCCTTCTTCTTGCCAGGTGCGGGGTTCATTCCGGTCGGCCAGCGACGGATAGAAATAATCGCGCTCCATCGCTGCATAAGTCTCGGCGCTGCCCAGAAAATGGCCGTCCCCAAGCACAGATTGGCATATCGCCTCGAAACCCAGATTTTCTTCGGTTACTTCGATTCCGCGTAAAGCCCTGTATGTGTGGGAATGCATTTCATCATCCAGTACAAAACCCTCGAAGCTGGCCCCCAGCAGGGATGCCGTCATGCCCGAACTTTCATAGATCAAGTTCCCTCCCGCCAAAGCGGCGGCCAAAGACGTCATCGCTTTTTCAACACCGTATTGCGCGTCAATGGCCTTGGCGTCGGTCATTGACGCCGCCACCCCGGATGGCAAGCCTAGCCAGTTGGTGATTTGCGCGGAAGCAGCATTCAAAATCGCCGTCTCGCCACTGCCCCCGGCAAACGCTCCGGTGCGCAGATCTACGACAAAGGGCCAGTTCGAGAACACCATCGGAAAACCGGGACGGATTGTATTGACCATCACCAGACTAGCCAATGTTTCGGCCAGTGACTGGGCCAGAAACCCTGCAAGCGTTGCCGGTGCCGTTGCCCCCGCTTGGGCGGCTGTAATACAGGACATCGGGATGTTATGGGCGACGCACTCATAGACTACGTCCACCGCATCCTCGCCGTAGCGCAGCGGTGAGATCACCGGACTGATATGGGCCTTCAGAAAAGGCCGTTTGGAAAATTCGCCTGGCCCACCAGCCGCAATGTCCAGCATTTGAACAATAGGAGCTACGTTTTCGGCCAGTGTGAAAGAGGTCGCCACAGGTTTAGTCGTGTTGCGCAGCAGCGCATAGGCCGTGTTGATGTCCAGATCGCGCATGTCTGGCACATCCGTGGCCACGCAACAGCGCGTAAACCAGCTGACATTGGAAAGCATGTCTTGCAGACGCGTAAAGTCATGCAGATCGGCCAGGGTTGATGGGCGATACAACCCGGTCTCCAAATCCAGCGTCTGGACGGCTGCGCCACCAGTGCCGAAATACACGCTATCACCGCCTACTTCGATCGACCGCACCTTGTCGCGGCCATGAAAGGTAAATGTCTTGGCGGCCGTCTGAATCGACCGCTGCACCATGGCGCGTGGAAAGACCAGCCTCTCTCGATCTCTCGGCTGGGCACCGGCTGCACGCAAATCCGCGGCAAGACGGTCGGGCACATTGCCCATGCCAAGCGTCTCCAGAAGACGCAAAGCTGTCTCAAAGATCTGGTCCAATTCTATCGGAGACAGAGGTTTGAACGCCCCGCCCCTCTGGCCGGGTGGACAGGGGTCGATAACCGGCCTGGCCGCGCGCTGCGCGTGCCGGGCTTTTCGACCGCTTCGCTTACCGCTTTCTGCTGGCATCGTACCTCTTACTGCCTATCTTTCGGCCAGCCTAATCGGCAATCACAGCCATTCGCAAAAGCGAACTGCGAATATCAATATCCTCAATCGCCGTTTCGATTTTTCCACACTGACAACACCTCTGTTGTCGCGCTGCTTCGTTCTTACGCAAAACTGGCTTTGTACCAAAAGGAGCATTGCCGATGAAGTCTCGCACCAAAGCTGTTGTGATCGGCGGCGGGATCGCCGGGTGTTCAACACTTTACCATTTGACACAGGAAGGATGGACCGACGTTGTTCTGGTCGAACGGAATGAGCTGACATCAGGCACGACATGGCATTCGGCTGCCCAGGTGACGAACTTTGGCATGAACCAGACGATGGTAGGGCTTAAGTCACACTCGATCCGGCTGTACAAGGAGTTGGCCGAAGACCCCGACTATCCGATCAACTACCACCACGGCGATGGCGGCATCCGTTTGGCCAATACCGAGGCGCAGATGCAGGGTTATCGCCACTTTGCCTCGATGGCGCGCGGGATGGATGTGCATTTTGAGGTGATCGATGCGCAGGAATGCGCGCGGCGGCATCCGCTGATCTCGACCGAAAACCTGATCGGCGGACTTTGGGACCCGCTTGATGGCGATATCGACCCGGCGCAGCTGTGTCAGGCCTTGGCCCGTCGCGCCCGAAAAGCAGGGGCCGAGGTCTATCGTAACACACCGGTCACGGCCCTGACCCAGCACAGCGACGACACGTGGACCGTGCACACAGAACATGGCGACATTGACTGCGATGTTGTGGTCAATGCCTGCGGATACCGCGTGAATGAGGTCGGTGCGATGATGGGGGTGCATCATCCCGTCGCCTCGATGGAGCATCAGTATTTTCTGACCGAAGAGATCCCCGCCATCCGTGATGCGGGGCACCGCATGCCCCTGCTGCGCTGTCCGATCAGCGACTATTATTGTCGGCAGGAAAAGAACGGGCTGTTGCTGGGGTTCTATGAACAAAACTGCAAGACGTGGGGCATGGACGGGATCGACCCGAATTTCGTCAATGCGCTCTGCCCCGATGATCTGGACCGGGTGACCGATGTGTTGGAGGGCGCTTTTGCCCGCATGCCAGCCCTGATGGAGGCTGGGGTTCACACCGTGGTCAACGGCCCGATCACCTATACCATCGACGGCGCGCCTCTGGTCGGGCCGATCCCCGGCAAGCGCAACGCATTCTGCATCATCGGCCTGCGGGCAGGTCTGGGCGAAGGCGGCGGCCACGGTTGGCTGTTGGCGCAGCAGATCGTGCATGGTGAGGCATGCTATGACACATGGTGCCTCGATCCGCGCCGGTTTACCGGGCATGCGAATTTGGAACTGACCGCTCTGAAAGCCATTGAAGACTACCAGAATGAGTTTCGCTTTCACTTCCCCCACGAACACCGCCCCGCCGGACGACCGGCGAAGACGACGCCATTGACACCGGTGCTAGCGGCCGAAGGGGCTGAGTTCACGGTGATCAACGGATGGGAAAGGGTGGACTATATCAAGCCATCTCCTGAATTCACCCACGCCCTCAGTTTCGATTTTGACGAAACCTTTGATCTGGTCGCCGCCGAGGTTGCCAGCGTGCAGGCCGGCGTCGGGCTGGCCGAGGTTAACGGTTTCAACCGAATTGAGATCACCGGCGCTGACCGGCACAGTTTCCTGGATCGGATGCTATGCGGCACTGTCACGCGGAAGACTGGCCGGGTCGGTTTGGGCTATCTTCTGAACCACCATGGCATGATCAAGGCCGAGGCCACAGTTGCCAACCTGCCCGCCAGTGACCGCGGGCCCGAGAGGGTCTGGTACGGGTCAGCAGCGGCCAGTGAGTTCCATGACATGGATTGGCTGACCCGCCATATCCGGGCCGATGAAGACGTGCAGCTGCGAAGCCTGACCAATGACCAGACTATTCTGATCCTTGCAGGCCCTAAGTCGCGCGATGTTCTGTCGACCTGCGCGCGGGGCGACTGGTCAGCGCAGGCCTTCCCGTGGCTCAGCCTGCGCGAATGTTATGTCGGGTTCGCCCCGGCCACCGTGATGGCGGTTAGCTTTTCCGGTGAACTGGCCTATGAAATTCACGTCCCTAACGCTTCGCTCTATGCAGCCTATCTGGCGCTACGGCAGGCGGGTGAAGCGCACGGGCTGAACCTGTTTGGCGCCCGCGCGGTTGAATCCATGCGGATGGAGAAAAGCTTTCTGCATTGGAAGGCCGATCTGATCACAGAGTTCGATCCTTTTGAAACCGGTCTGGAGCGCTTTGTGAAACTGGACAAAAGCGACTTCATCGGCCGTGATGCACTGCTGAAACGACAATCTGACGGCCCGCGCAAAAAATTAGTCGCCTTGCAGCTTCAGGCTACTGACCGGCCTGCGCATCCGGGCGCGTCACTGATGCAAGACGGTCAGGTCGTCGGCACTGTCACTTCGGGCGCATGGGGGCATCGGGTTGGCCTGAACCTCGCACATGCGTTTGTGAACCCAGCGCTAGCCGAAGTCGGAACCGAGATCGATCTGGATTCCTGCGGACAGATCGTGCGCGCCACGATCATTCCGCCATCCCCATACGATCCGGGGTTTGACCGGGTGAAGGCCTGATTTCATCCTCTCTGGCGAATTTCCCGTTGCCGTGGGTCGAAAACTTTGCTTGGCTTTGTTTTGAGGAAATCGAAACAACGGGTATTACACGTGTCCAAAGCTCTAAGCCTGCGCTGGTTGGAAGTGTTCCGTCTGGTCGCCAAGTCGGGGTCGATCCAACAGGCTGCGTCCGAGACCGGCTTGTCGATCAGCACTGTCTCCAACCACCTGCGCAGCCTTGAAGCCGCACTGGGGGTTGAGCTGGTCGACCATGGTCGGCGACCAATGGGCCTGACCCCAGCTGGTGAGGTCTTTGCCCGCTATGTGCGCGACGGACTGACCGTGCTGAAACGGGGTGAAGCCGAAATTCGATCCGGTAACTGGAAACACGCAACCGATCTGCGCCTAGCTCTGATTGACGATTTCGACAATCAGATCGCGCCGGATTTGTTCCGCTTTCTGGCTCAGGCGCTACCTCGTTGCAGTTTTCGCCACTACACTCGCCCCAGTCACGAGATTCTCGCTAACCTTCAGGAACACAAATTGGACGCCGGGGTGGCCACGCGGCCGTCGGAACGGACCGAGGGGCTGATCGAATACCCTCTGATGCGCGATCCATTCATCGTGATTTTACCAATGTCCTATCAGGGTGCGCCCGAAAACCTGCTGAAGCCGGACGCGGAATTGCCCCTGCTGCGCTATTCTCGGGACTACATGATCGGCAAGCAGATCGAGATTCAGCTAACCCGCAGCAAATACAACCTGCCCAACCGGTTCGAGATGGAGTGTAATCATTCAATCATCGGGCTGGTCGCCGAAGGCAGCGGCTGGGCAATCACGACGGCCGCATGTTTTCACCGGGCTCAACGGTTCCATGACAGCGTAAAAGCGCTTCCGTTTCCGGGTCGGAACTTTGTGCGGACGGTCTCACTGTTCACGACGGAAGTGTACCCTGAAACAACTTCGAAACTGATCCAGAAGGTCATGACTCAACTGATCCGCCAACACTTTACCGAGCCGATGGCGGGAAGCCATGGCTGGCTAAAGAACGACTTCCGGACGATGGAAGGCGAGGCAGCCTAGCCTTTCGCCGGTGGGCCCAACGACTGACGTTCGACAATATGCGTATCCAGCCTTGATCCGGTTCCGTCTGACTGTTGTTCCAACATCGAAACCAGTTCCATAGCCGCCCTGCGCCCCATTTCCCGATGCGGGACGTGAACGGTCGTCAAAGCCGGTGAGACGATGCGGGCCAGTTCAATGTCATCGAACCCGGTGATGGACACATCGCACGGCACGTTCAAACCCATTTCCCGGGCCCGATGCAGGGCACCAACAGCCAGAACATCGTTTCCACATAGTACTGCGGTGGGCCGAACGCTCTGCGACATCAACCTATCGAACGCCGCGGCGCCATTTTCGATTTCATAAGATGTTTCAATGATCGTCAGGTCCGAATGTGAAATACCATGCCGGGTTGCCGCCTGTTCTATTCCTTCGATCCGAAGTCGCGCCCTGTCATTGCCGGACCGAATGCCCGAAATCACGCCAATCCGCCTGTGACCCAGACCGATCA
Source organism: Ruegeria sp. BK1 (assembly GCF_056535645.1). Lineage (NCBI taxonomy): Bacteria > Pseudomonadati > Pseudomonadota > Alphaproteobacteria > Rhodobacterales > Roseobacteraceae > Ruegeria > Ruegeria sp. BK1. The sequence goes on from NZ_JBQFIS010000002.1 coordinate 480,627, forward strand.
CCCGGTCGGCCAGTTCGGCCATGGCGGCGCGGTTGTCAAATCCAACCGACGGCAATTGTGCGTCCGGCAGAAAAGACCACGCAATCAGGGCCGGGATTTTGCGTCGCTCCAGCTCTGTGTAAATCTGCGGCGCACGATCATGCCCGATCAACAACAACGCATCCGCCCCCCGCGCGATAAGGGTACGGATCTGCTCCTCTTCAATTTCGGGTTTGTAGGCCGAGCTTGAGACCAGCAGTGTATAGCCATGTGTGTGCAGCTCTTCCTGAAAGGCCTGCAGACCCCGCGCAAAGATCGCGTTCTCCATAGTCGGAATGATGGCCCCGACGGTCAGGCTGCGCTTCGCTGCCATGACCCTTGCAGCAAAGTTAGGCATGTAACCCAGCGCATCAACGGCCGATTGCACCCGTTCGCGCGTCGCCTTGACCACCCGGTCGGGGGTATTGAGACAGCGCGAAACGGTTGCGGTCGAAACTCCGGCCATTTTGGCGACATCGTCCAGTGTCGGTGCCGTTCGAAGTTTTGACATTCCCAATCCTGCCATTTGTCTTTGCCAATAAGTCTAGACGCAACGGCCGCCGTAGGAAAGCAATTATGTAAGCGCTTGCAATTTACATGTAAGCGCTTACAAATGATGTTGAACCGAATCTCGAGAAAGCCCAAGACATGTTCCTGACCGCATCCGTTATCGTCTTCGTGATCTACTTTGCGAACGTCGCAATGGGCGCTTTTGCGGGTGGCGCATTTCTCGGCGACGTCGGAGAGATGTTGGTTCTGTTCGCGGCGTCGATCCTGTTCGTTGTCGCAATTCTGAAAAAGGAGGCTGATCGCAACGCAGAACGCGACGGCTGACTTTTTTGCTTGGGAGGGCAAACAATGAACAAGGATAAACTGGAACTGGCGTCGGCCGAGCGCCGCAATTTCCTGAAGCTCAGCGCCACGGGGGCATTCACGGCAGCCCTGGTCGCCGGGGCCGGTGGAGTTTTGTGGTCATCCGAGGCCGCCGCGCAGACCGCAAAGGAAGAACGCGAGCGTGAAAACGCGGCCGATCACGTGATGACCATCGCCACGGCCTATGTGCTGGGTGCGTCGCGCAGCTATCCAATCATGCAGCTGGACCTGAAGGAAAACATCCAGAACGCCACAAACGGCAAGGTCTATGTCAAGCTGGCCCCCGGCGGGCAGTTGGGAGCGGGCGGATCGCTGGTGCAGAAGGTTCAGGGTGGTACAATTCAGGCCGCCCAGCACTCGCTGTCGAACTTTGCACCGTTTGCCTCGACCGTAGACCTGATCAACATGCCTTATCTGTGCGGCTCGAACCAGAAATTCACCAACCTCGTGACCTCGGACACCTGGAAGAACGAGGTGCATCCCAAGGTCGAGGCCGCCGGCTTCAAGGCGCTGTTCTACGTTGTGATCGACCCGCGCGTGGTTGCGGTGCGTCAGGGTGGCAATGCAATCATCACGCCGGGCGACATGAGTGGTGTGAAGTTCCGCGTTCCGGGCTCGAAGATGCTGCAGCAATATTACCGTATGGCGGGCGCAAACCCGACGCCGGTTGCCTGGGGTGAGACCCCCTCGGCCATTAAGCAAGGTGTCGCGGATGCGCTGGACCCGTCAGTAGGCGCACTGTTCGTGTTCGGTTTCAAGGATATCCTCAGCCATGTGACCTTCACGCAGGCGGTGCCGGACAGTCAGGTCTATTCCTGTAACCTGGAGTGGTTCAATTCGATGCCGCCTGACGTTCAGGAGGGTATCATGTGGGGTGCCGAAATGACCGCGCATCAGAACCTGGCCAAAGTGCCCTCGGCCCGCGCCTACGCCATGGCCGAGCTGAACAAGGCGGGGGTCGAGTTCCACTCGCTCAGTTCCGATCAACTGGCCGAATGGGAAAGCGTCGGCGGCTATCAGAACACCGAATGGGATCCGTTTAAGACCGAGCTTGCCGGGTCGATGGACGCGTTCGAAAAGCTGGTCGAGGCCGCTGGCACGCAGGGCAAATACTACGTCCACGACGCTTAACAGACAGGCGGCGGGCGCAGCGAGTGAGCCCGCGATCTTCCAAAGCAGCCGGACCTGAAGCAGGCCCGCCACAGAAGGCTATGGCCCGGTTGCTCTTTTGCCGAGGGAACAGATGACCCTACTTCAAAACATAGACCGCAACGCCGAGCGCTGGCTGCTGCTGGTGTTCTACGTGATGCTGGTCATCACCATGGCCATCGAGGTTCTTCGGCGTGAGATTTTCGCTTTCTCGTCGATCTGGGGCGAAGAGATCGTCCGCTATTCTTTCATCTACCTTGCGTGGATCGGTGCGGCAGCAGCCGTAAAGGAACGCGCCCATATCCGCATCGACGTGATCATGCACTACCTTGGGCCGCGTCCCAAGGCGCTGCTGTATATCTTTGGCGATCTGGTCATGTTCGGCGTGGCGGTCATCGCGCTCTACTGGTCGTATGAGGCGGTGCATGTTTCGGCCAAGTTCGGGTCGGTGACGGACGGGCTGCGGGTATCGAAGGTGTGGTTCCTGATGGCCGTACCTACCGGTTTTGGGTTGATGATCTGGCGGCTGATCCAGTCGCTGATGCGCGACATTAAATGCCTGAGGGACGGCACGCCCGTCTTCGAAGGCGACAAGCTGTTTGACTGAGGGGACACGTAATGCTTTGGGGTTCTCTTAATCAAACCGTTGAACTTGGGTGGGATTTCTACCTGCCTGTGATCCTGTTCGTTGGTCTGATTGCCTTGGCTGTGCCCGTCTGGGCGGCCATCGGCACTGCCGCCATCGTGATGTTGGTCATGTCCGGCGACCTGCCGTTGAGCCTTGTGGGCGAAAGTCTGTTCACTGGCATCGACGCCTTTGCTCTGACCGCCGTACCGCTGTTCATCCTAACCGGGGACGTGCTGGTACGCACGGGGTTGTCGCGAAAGTTTCTGGACGTGGCCGAGGCGTTGACTTGTTTCGCCAAGGGTGGCTTTGGCTCGGCCACTGTTCTGGTCTGCGGCATGTTCGCGGCGATCTCGGGCTCGGACGCGGCGGGCGCTGCTGCGGTGGGCCGAATGACGATCAATCGGCTGGTCGAAAGCGGTTATCCCCGCCCCTATGCCTGTGCGCTGGTCGCGGCTGGGGCCTGTACCGGCATCCTGATCCCGCCCTCGATCGCCTATATCATCATCGGTCTTGTGCTGGGTATTTCGGCCTCGACCCTGTTTCTGGCCGCCCTCATCCCCGGATTGGCCATTCTTGTCTCGATCCTTGTAACCAACATCATCATGAACCGCATCTACGCCTATGAGGGCGGCGGCATGATGACCATGGGTGAATGGCTGGCCAATCTGGGCAAGGCGCTGAAATCCGGCTGGTACGCGTTCATTGTGCCGGGGATCATCTTCTACGGCATCTTCTCGGGCCGCCTGACGCCCACCGAGGCCGGTGCGACCGCTGTCGTCGTCACCATCATCATGGGCTTCATCCTGCGGACGCTGACGTTGGCTGATTTCCCGTCGATGCTGGTCAGTTCCGCCAAGGTGAACGGGGTGATCCTGCCGATCATTGCCTTCTCGGCTCCACTGGCCGAGGCACTGGCGATCATGGGCGTACCGCAGGGGTTCGTGACGGCCGTCACCTCGCTGACCGATGACCCCTATCTGCTGATCCTGCTGATGATCGGTATCCTCATCGCGGCAGGCTGCGTGATGGAGACGACGCCGAATATCGTGATCCTCGCCCCGATCCTGAAACCTCTGGCAGACAATATCGGGATGAACGAGATTCAGTTCTGCATCATGATGATCACCGCATTGGGCGTGGGCTTTATCACCCCGCCGTTGGGTCTGAACCTGTTCGTTGTTTCCGGGATAACCGGAGAATCAATTCTAAAAATCGCGGCGCGCGCCGTGCCCTTTGTTTTGACCATGCTGATCGTGGTAATCCTGATCGCCTATGTACCGGCGGTGTCGACGACATTGCTTCCTGCCATCTACCAATAGGACCTGCTGACCATGCCCCGTGACTATCTGAAAAAGGCGACATTGACGGCGCAATCTCATGCGTCCGAAGTGCACGACACGGTCAAGACGATCCTTGCCGAAATCGAGGCGGGTGGTGATGCCAAGGCGCTGGAATACGCCGCCAAGTTCGACAAGTTCGAAGGCAATGTGCTGATGACACCGGCCGAGATTGACGCCGCCATTGCATTGGTGCCCGAGAAGCTGAAGGCCGACATCCGCTTCGCCCATGACAACGTGCGCCGATTTGCCGAGGCCCAGAAAGCGACCGTGTCGGACGTCGAGGTTGAGATCGTACCAGGCGTGACCGCAGGCCAAAAGGCGATCCCGGTGGACGCGGCAGGCTGCTACGTCCCCGGCGGGCGCTACAGCCACATCGCCAGCGCAATCATGACCGTGACCACAGCCAAGGTGGCTGGATGTCGTCATATCACTGCTTGTTCGCCCCCGCGTCCCGGTGAAGGTGTGGCCCCAGCCATTGTCTATGCCGCCCATATCTGCGGTGCCGACAGCATCTTGGCCATGGGCGGGGTACAGGGCGTGGCCGCGATGACCTATGGGCTGTTCGGCCTGCCGCGCGCGAATATCCTTGTGGGCCCGGGCAATCAGTTCGTAGCCGAGGCCAAGCGCATCCTCTATGGCAAGGTCGGCATCGACATGATCGCCGGTCCCACAGACAGTCTGATCCTTGCCGACAGCAGCGCCGACGCGCATGTGGTGGCAACCGATTTGGTCAGTCAGGCCGAGCACGGCTACAACTCACCCGTTTGGCTGGTGACGGATGACCGGGCTTTGGCGGAAAAGGTGATGGAGCTGGTGCCCGCCCTGATCGAAGACCTACCCGAGTTGAACCGCGAGAATGCCTCGGCCGCGTGGCGCGACTATGCCGAGGTGATCCTGTGCGGCGACCGAGAGGAAATGGCCGCCTGTTCCGACTCTTACGCGCCCGAACACCTGACCGTGCAGGCCGAGGATCTGGAGTGGTGGCTGGATCGGCTGACTTGCTACGGCTCGTTGTTTTTGGGTGAGGAAACGACAGTATCCTATGGCGACAAGGCCACCGGCACCAATCACGTCCTGCCGACTTCCGGCGCGGCCAGCTATACCGGAGGGCTGAGCGTTCACAAATACATGAAGATCGTCACATGGCAGCGGGCCACCCGCGAAGGGTCGAAGCCCATCGCCATTGCGACTGCGCGGATTTCAAGACTGGAAGGCATGGAAGGCCACGCCCGCGCTGCCGATGTTCGGCTGGCGAAATACTTCCCCGATGAACAGTTCGACCTGTCCGCAGATGGATGACCCGCGCGCGCTTTTTGACCTGACCGGTCGGGTTGCGTGTGTCACCGGCGCCAGTTCCGGCCTTGGGCGGCAAGCGGCCAAGGTTCTGGCAGCCGCCGGAGCAAGGGTCGTGGCTGTAGCCCGTCGACACGATGCTTTGGCCGGGCTGGTCGCCGAGATTGGTAACAGCGCGGCCATGGTCGCCGCCGACATCGCGGATAGGGACCAGATCGAAGCGGTGGCGCAAGATATCTCGGACCCTTTCGGACCGCCGGATATTCTGATTCACGCCGCTGGAATCAACACCCGCGAAGCGGCAGATGACGTGACCGGCCAGGGTTGGGATGCAACGCTGGCCCTGAATCTGAGTGCACCGTTTTTCCTGAGCCAAGCGCTGGTGCCTGCCATGAAAGACAAGGGCTGGGGCCGCATCGTCACCTTCGCGTCTCTGCAAACCACCCGCGCCTTTCCCGGCGGCATCGCGTATGGCGCGACCAAGGCCGGGATCGGCCAGTTGACCCGCGCCATGGCCGAGGCCTGGTCGCCCCACGGTGTCACCGCCAACGCCATCGGGCCGGGGTTTTTTCCGACCGAATTGACACAAGCCGTGTTCGACGACGCCAAAAGGGCCGAGCGCAACGCCGCCCAGACCTGTATCGGGCGCAACGGACGGATGGAGGATATCAACGGGCCGATCCTTTTCTTATGCTCAAGGGCCTCGGACTATGTCACCGGACAGGTCCTGATGGTTGACGGGGGGTTCACCGCAAAATGAAAGCACTGGTGTATGAAGGCGTGGAACATGTGGCCTATCGGGATATGCCCGACGCGGCGCCGCAGGATGCCGAACATCTGATCCGGGTCGAGGCGGTGGGTATCTGCGGCTCGGACATGCACGCCTATCTGGGGCACGATGCGCGACGTCCTGCGCCGCTGATCCTGGGGCACGAAGCCGCCGGGGTAATCGTGGGCGGCCCACGCGATGGGGACAGGGTGACTATCAACCCTCTGGTCCACTGCGGCACCTGCACGGCATGCCAATCGGGCCGGGTCAATATCTGCCCCAACCGCCAGATCATCTCGATGCCGCCCCGCGAAGGGGCCTTTGCGCAATACGTCGCCATGCCGGACCGCAATCTGGTGACGGTGCCTGACGACGTGCCGCTGGCCAAAGCAGCATTGGCCGAACCGCTGGCAGTAAGCTGGCACACGGCCCGGCTAGGGCTGGAGGCGCTGCATCCCGCGATGGATCGGCGCGCCTTGGTCATCGGCGGTGGCGCCATCGGGTTGGCCGCAGCGCTGGCGCTGAAGGCAATGGGTGTCAGCGATGTCACCATCACGGAACCCAACGACGCCAGACGCACCTATGTGGCGAGTATTTGCCCCTTTAACCTGCGAGCTGAAACAACCGAGACGTTCCCACTGGTCATCGACGCGGTAGGCTTCGCAGCGACGCGCCAGGCTGCCTCGGCCCTAGTCGAACCGGGGGGTGTGATCGCTCATGTCGGCCTGGGCGACGGGGGCGACGGGTTGGACATACGCCGTATGACCTTGCAGGAAATCACATTTATCGGCACCTATACCTATACGGTCGAGGATTTCCGCCAAACCGCAAGTGCTATTTTTGATGGCAGGCTGGGCGCACTGGACTGGATCGAAATGCGGCCCCTGTCCGAAGGTGCCGATGCGTTCCGTCAGTTGCGCAACGGATCGGTGGCCGTGCCCAAGATCATCCTCACGCCGTGGGAATAGGCCCGGCAGAAACGGAGGCATTCATGTATCAGAAAATTCTTGTGCCCATGGCGCTGGATCACGACATTTCACCCCACACCTTGCAGGTGGCCCGCGCATTGGCCGCCGATGACTGCGAGATCGTGGCCTTGCATGTCTATGAGATGCCGCAGGGTTCGGTCAGCGCGTATCTGGACAAGGATGTGGTAGATGAAGGCTTTCGCGCCGCGCTGAATTTGCTGCGCGACAAGGTCTCGGGGCTCGAGGGCGTGAGGCCGGAAATCATCAAAGGCCACACCGCGCGTACCATCATTGATTTCGCCAATGAACACAGCTTTGACTGCATTGTCATCGGATCGCACAAACCGGGGCTTAGCGACTATTTCCTTGGCTCAACGGCGTCACGAGTCGTGCGCCATGCAGGCTGTGCAGTGCATGTGCATCGCCGAACCTAAACAGCTCATCGCGCTGGCAAAGCGCCCAATACAGGACGGACACACAAGATATGAACATAGACAAGAAGATCACGGATGACCTGGTGGCCAACGATATCTCGTTCGTCACCACCGTTCCGTGCAAGCAACTGGCCGGAGTTATTGCCGAGATTGACGCCCATGACAGCATCTACCACATCCCTTCTAACAAGGAAGATGAGGGCATGGGCCTGTGCGCGGGCGCATGGATGGGTGGCAAGCGTCCTGCGATCATCATGCAGAACACCGCGATCGGGGTAACGATCAATACGCTGGCCACGCTAATCCAGTACTACCGGATGCCCTTGCCCATGCTGATCTCGTACCGGGGCGAGCTGCGCGAACCCATCGCCTGTCAGGTGGAAATGGCCGTGCACACCAAGGCGCTGCTGGCACAGTTGAATATCCCGACCTATCACTTTCACAATCAGGCGGATGTCGAGGAACTGGATGCGATCCTGAAATACACCTTCATGTGCAACAAACCGGTCGCCATTCTGACCGACGCCAATTTCTGGGGAGGCTACGGCGACCAATGATCCGTTCTGACGTTTTGAAAGAAATCGCTCCGATCCTGCGTGATCAGCTTGTGGTCTGCAATATCGGTATTCCCAGTCAGGAATTGCACGCCATCGACGATCAACCCAGCAATTTCTATATGCTGGGGACAATGGGTCTGGCCTCAAGCATCGGCCTGGGCCTGGCGTTGTCGCAGCCCAAACCGGTGATAGTCATCGACGGTGATGGCTCGGTCCTGACCAATCTGGGCACTTTGCCGACCATCGCCAACAACGTAGCCGACAATTACATCCTGCTAATCGTCGACAACGGCTCTTACGGCTCGACCGGCGATCAACCGACCTACGCGGGACAGAAAACCTCGCTGACGAAAATGGCCGAGGCGGCAGGCTGCGAGCGCGTGATCGAGTGTCAGGCCGAAGACACCGGCCGGGTGCTGCAAGAGGCGCTGGATGCCAAACAGATGACCATCATTGTGTGTAAATGCGAAAGCGGAAACGCCAAGATGCCGCCGATCACGATGGACCCAGTCGTCATCCGCGACCGCTTTATGAAAGCCGTGATGGCCTGATGCTAGCCACCATCCACAGTGCCGAAGATGCCCGTCGTCTGGCGCGGCGGCGTCTTCCGTGGATGGTGTTCGACTACATAGATGGCGCAGCCGGTACCGGACAAGGGGCGATACGCAATCGCGCGGCACTGGACGCCATGACCCTGTGTCCACGGGTATTGCGAGATGTCAGCGAGCGGACGTTGGAAACGCGACTTTTTGGCAAGCCCGCGCAGCGCCCCTTTGGCATTGCACCGATGGGCATGTGCAACCTGTCCGCGCCCGGTGCCGATCTGATGCTGGCACGGTTGGCGGCGCGTTATGCCATACCTCTGGGTGTATCGACCGTCGCCTCGACCCCTATGGAGAAGCTGATCGAGATTGCCGAAGGGCACGCCTGGTTTCAGCTTTATTTTAGCGGAGACGGCGCGGGAACGTTCAAGCTGGTCGATCGCGCAAAATCAGCCGGGTACAAGACCCTTGTGCTGACCGTCGATGTCCCCGAAGTGGGTCGCCGACCGCGCGAACTGCGCCACGGGTTCAAGATGCCCTTCCGCATCGGTCCACAGCAGTTTCTGGACTTTGCGATGCATCCTCGCTGGTCCTTGGCCACATTGCGGTCGGGAAAGCCTCAGATGGCCAATTTCCTGATGGAAGGTTACGAGTTCGACCGTACCGAAAGCCGGGCCAAAGCCACGTGGGAAACGCTGGCCCGCCTGCGTGACCAATGGGACGGAAACTTGGTGCTGAAGGGTATTTTACACCCCGAAGACACGCTGGCGGCAAAATCCGCCGGAGCCGATGCGGTTCAGGTGTCCAGCCACGGCGCACGACAGTTGGACAGCGCCCCAGCCGCCTTTGACGCCTTGCGCCTGATACGAGATGCCGTTGGGCCGGAATTTCCGCTGTTTTACGACAGCGGGCTACGCTCGGGTGAAGACGCAGTCAAGGCTATGATTTCCGGCGCCAATTTTGTGTTCTTCGGCCGGGTCATGCAATACGCAATCGCCGCCGCTGGCGAGGCTGGGCTGCATCAGCTCTGGGACGTCTTGAGCGATGAATTCAGCATCACAATGGCTCAGATCGGGGCCACTTCCATCGACGATCTAAACCCCTGACCATTTGGCTGAACTCTTCTGCCCAGGCTTTTTGACCACCAATTTCTAGGTTGGCTTCGTGGGTTCGGTCATCAGATGTGCAGCGGACTGGTTGAACAGGGTGGCGTGTTGCTTGGCCGTGGCCTTGCCCGAGAACTGAGCGTCCTTGTGCAGGTTGATCGCGTCGATCACCGACGGGCGCGCTTTGATACGCTGACGCCAAGCGGCCACATTGGGGAATCCGTCCAGTGAAACCCCCAAGGGTTTCGCAATAAAGGCCCAAGGGAAACACATCATGTCCACGATGGAATAGCGATCCAGCATATAATCCCGACCCTCCAGCCAGGTTTCCATCACCGCCAGCGCGCGCTCGAATTCGCCTTTGTAGCGTTTATGGGCATAGGGCTGATCTTCGGGGCTGTAATTCACGAAGTGACTCAGCTGCCCACCCATCGGGCCTTGGTTGGCGGCCTGCCAGAACAACCACTCGTTAAAGGCTATCCGTTCGGCCGGGGTTTGCGGCCCGAACTGTCCCGTCCGCTCAGCCAGATAGAGCAGAATTGCGCCGCTCTCGAATACGGTTTGCGGCCCATCAGGCGCGTCGTGATCGACAATTGCGGGCATTTTCGCGTTGGGGCTGATGGCGCGGAAGGCAGGCGTGAACTGGTCTCCGGCGCGCAGATTCATTAGGACGGTGCGATGCTCCAACCCCGTTTCGCCCAGCATGATCGCCACTTTCCAACCATTCGGAGTAGGAGAATAGTAAAAGTCGATCATGAGGCGTCTCCTGACTGCGCCTCCGCGCGCACTGCGTCTGTATGTTCGCCCAGCTCTGGCGCCGGGCGCAGATCGGTTGCGGGCGTGCCGTGAAATACGGCGGCAGGGCGGGTTTGACGCAATCGGCCCGCCGCGGGATGGTCATATTCCACGATCATCCCGTTGGCGTGCAATTGTGGATGTTGGCGCATCTCTTGCCGGGTCAGAACAGGTGCACAGGGCACCCCGGCCTTTTCCAGTTCGGCCAACAGGGTGTCACGGTCGATTTCCTGCACGATAGTCTGGGTCAGCTCCAGCCGGGCATGGCGGTTGATGTCGCGCAATTCGGGGGTCTTGAACCGTTCATCTTCCAGAACATCGAGGCGACCCGTGGCGTGGGCCAGCGCCTCCCAATGCTTGTTGAGCATGACCGAGATGCTGAGATACCCACCCTTCACCTTGTAGATCAGGTCGTGGAAAGACTGGCTTTCCTCTTTCTCCATCTCATCGCCAACAAATGTGTGGCCGTTCATATCCGAGGCCCAAAGGAAAGCTGTCACCGTGTCCAGCATCGACAGGGTCACTTTCTGCCCCTGCCCCGTGCGTTCGCGTGCGAACAACGCAGCGGTGATCGCCTGGCTCGCTTGCACCGCCGTCAACTTGTCGGGCAGAATGGTGCGCACCAGACGCGGGCGTTCCTCGTCCGAACCGGCCTGTACCGTGGTCAAGGCCGACAAAGCCTGAATCAGCGGGTCATATACCGGTTTATTCGCCAAGGGACCGTCGAACCCGAAGCCCGAAATCGACATATAGACCAGACGCGGATTCAGAGCGCTTAACACCTCATAGCTCAGGCCCAAACGATCCACGACACCGGGGCGGAAATTCTGGATGAACACATCTGCGGTTTTGACCAGAGACTTGATCATCTCGATATCGTCAGGGTTCTTCAGATCCGCCACTACCGAGCGCTTGTTGCGGTTGTTATTGAGGTATGAGGCCGAATGCCCACCCCGCCGCGTGGCCACATGGCGGGTAAAATCGCCTTCGGCGCGCTCGATCTTGATGACATCTGCGCCCTGATCCGCAAGGATCATCGTGCTCATCGGGCCCGAGACCACAGCCGTCAGATCCACCACCCGGACGCCCGACAGCGGCCCGTTGCGCCGAAGGTTTTCGCTTTGTGTCATCTCCAGATCCTTTTGATCCCCGTGCCGATGCTAACTCCGGCACCGGCCAGAACGTAGAGCAAAAAGCTGGGGTGTCGTCGTCCAATATGCAAGCACCCGCTGCATTTGCACCAGTTTTGTGGACTAAATACTCACCTATGAGGCCGTTTTCTGAAAACGCCTTGGCAACTCATCATGTTACAAGCCTCAGGCGTTCTTCGGGCATCCCTGCGCAGCGCTTCATCTGTTGCGTTCGCGCTGCAAATGTCTTGACGGCCGCTGCACTAGACAAAGCCTTTTACCTGTAGGAACCTGTAGCCAAACAGAAAACAGGGAGACATTTGATGAAACTGCTTTCCAGCACAGCTTTGGCTTTGATGGTCTCTGCGACGGTGGCGTATGCCGCAGGCGGTGGTGCCTGTGCCATGGACAAAACACTTGTGGAAGGAACGCTGACCATCGCCACTGGGAACCCGGCCTATTATCCTTGGGTGATGGATGACGCGCCCGAAAGCGGTCAGGGGTTCGAAGCGGCTGTTGCTTATGCCATCGCTGATAAAATGGGTTTCAGCTCGGATGATGTCACCTGGGTCCGCACCAGCTTCGATGAGGCGATTCAACCTGGCGCGAAGAACTTTGACTTCAACATGCAGCAATACTCGATCACCGCCGAGCGCGAGGAAATGGTCGATTTCAGCCTGCCATACTACGCCTCGGCCATGGCGGTTCTGACAACTCAAAATGTGGTCGACAACGGCGCCCAAGCAACATTGGACAGCCTCAAGGGTTTGAAATGGGGTGCCGTGGCCACCACGACTGCGCTGCCGATCCTCAATGACCTGATCCAACCTGCCAGCGATCCGCTGCTTTACAATGACAATGCCGATGTGAATGCCGCCATTATGGCGGGCCAGATCGACGCCGCACTGTATGATCTGCCCACGGCACTTTATCTGTCGGCCGTGGTGGTGGAAGGCGGCGCGCTCTTGGGTCAGTTCCCGCCGGACAAGTCGGAAAACCCCGATCAGTTCGGACTTCTGATGGAGGAAGGGAACCCGTTGAAGGAATGCGTCGACGCGGCGATATCTGAACTAACGGAAAGTGGCGAGCTTGCCGCCATCGAGGCCCAATGGCTGGCCGAGGCCACGGGTGTTCCGGTCATCGAATAAATGAGCGAAACATCGGTGCAGAACAAGGCGACCGAGCGCTCTGGCTCGGCGCCCACGCGGCGTGAGGTCTATGAGGCCGGGATTCGGCGGCGCTCGAACCGGATCGCGTTGACTTCAACGGCTATCGTGGTGCTGGCCATTGTGGTGCTAGTGCCGCTTGCCCCCGGCTGGGATGCTGTACAGCGCGCCTTTTTCAACGGTCGGGTCTTTGCGGCGACGTTTCCGGGCCTGCTCGAGGCCTTTCTGCTGAACGTGATGATTTTTGCGTGGTCCGCGCCGCTTATTGCCATCACCGGCCTTGCCATTGCGCTGTGTCGTGACACTCGCGCGCCGGCGCTGTTTCCGCTTCGGCTGTTCGGGATTGCGTATACGGATATCTTCCGTGGCTTGCCGGTGGTTCTCGTCATCTATATCATTGGCTTCGGGGTGCCCGGCCTTGGCCTACCGAGACCCTGGAACAGCCCCTATATCTGGGGCACCTTGGCGCTGGTGCTGGTCTACTCGGCTTATGTGGCTGAAGTTATCCGTTCCGGCATCGACTCGATCCATCAGTCACAACGATCCGCCGCAGCCTCCTTGGGTCTGAGCGATCAGGACACCATGCGTTTTGTGGTATTGCCGCAGGCTATCCGCAACGTTGTTCCTGCCAATATGAACCTCTTCATTGCCTTGCAGAAGGACGTGGCGCTTTTGTCTTTCATCGGTCCGGTCGAGATTTTTCGTCAGGCCGGGGTCTACAAATCGCTTTACGCGAATTTTACGCCCTATGTCGGTGCCGCGCTCATCTTCCTAGCCCTGACCATCCCTGCCACACGATATGCAGATTATCTGATGAACAAGCAGAACCGGGCGCGCACATGACGACGAAACTATCCTTGCGAGGGGTACGCAAACGGTTTGGCGATCACGAAGTCTGCAAAGGCATTGATCTGGACGTGGCCGAGGGCGAGATGGTCTGTCTGATCGGGGCGTCCGGGTCTGGCAAATCGACGCTCTTGCGCTGCATGAACCTGCTGGAACCGATTGACGATGGCGCGATTTGGCTGGACGGCGCGGACATATCCGAGCCGGGGCTGGACCCACAGCCTGTGCGCCAGCAAATCGGCATTGTATTTCAAAGCTACAACCTCTTTCCCCACATGACCGCAGCCGAGAACGTGATGCTGGCCCCGCGTCGTGTACGTGGTTTGAGCCGGCAAGACCTGCTTCCAAGGGTAACGCAGCTTTTTGCCCGCTTCGGGTTGGGCGAACGGATGGGGCACTATCCAGATCAGCTTTCAGGTGGCCAACAGCAACGGGTGGCGATCATCCGAGCGTTGGCGATGGAGCCCCAGATCATGCTCTTTGACGAGATAACAAGCGCGCTTGATCCCGAACTTGTGGGCGAGGTGCTGGATGTGCTGCGCGATCTGCGACAGCAGGGCATGACCATGGTGCTGGCAACCCATGAGATGGGTTTTGCTCGAGAACTGGCTGACAAGGTCTGCTTTCTGGATGCAGGTCGTATTCTGGAACAAGGCCCGCCCGAGGTACTTTTTGCTGCGCCGCAAGAAGAACGCACCAAGGCCTTTCTTGCGCGGGTCCTCTGACCATATTGGTCCCGCCCAGTGGGCGTCCGCAACATCCTTTGCTGCATCGTTTCCACCTTTACTGTTGCGCGCAGGCATCTTGTTATGGGTTGATCAAAGCAACTTGGTACTTGTCGAGAATTTCCGCCAGTTCAGCACCGTAAGAGAACAGGGGTTCGCTGCGGACTGATCGGACTTTGGTCATCCCACGTTCAAATACTGCCACATTAGACTGTTCATTCAGGCGGGATGAAAAAATGATCCCGTCGGGCTGATCTTTATGTTCATGAATGGCCAGTGACCAAATCTGTCCCAATTCATGAGACTGTGCCCGGACCGCATCTGTCGGGATCCGATAAGACAGGGTGCCTGACCCACGGAGGTCCAAAAGTTTCAAAGGTTCTGTTGTGGCGATTTGAACTATCGACCATCCTTGCAGATACTTTCGAGAGATGGGGATACCTTCCTTGCCGGCGCCCAGCCCGCTGTCGCGTATGATGGCTTCTAAAACGCAAGTTTCGACACTCGTCCCGAAATAAACAGTCGCGTACGTATCGGCAGTGCCGCTACCAATCCTGGGATCTGAGAAACGGCTTGGAGCGGGGCGAAACCCCAACGGGTTTGGATATCGTGTCTGAAACGCGCGAAAATGCGGCACCTGGTCAAGGTCAACAAGATTGAGATCGCGCGCGTGGAATGCCTCGGTCGGCAGGAATTCATCAGGAAACAGACTGTCTGGCATTAAGTTGTGCTACCGCCAAGTACACCATCTATATGCGCCAGAACTTTTGAGGCTTCTCCACGGCGAAGTTTTTCGTAGACGGGCTCTCCTTGCGCATCCGGAAAAGTTTCGGTCAGCATCCGATAGGCCGTCCAGGCGTCACCGTCCAAACGATCAATGACCTCGCTTAGTCCCTCAATTGTTTCTCCGGTCGGCAAGATTTGCCACTCGGGATATTTGAGCGTCTTCGGCCCCCCGCGCAAAGCAAGAAGCTGTCCCGATTTGCGGCGCTTGTCGATTGCTTGGCGTGTAACACCAATGAGATCGGCCAATTGAGGTGTGGTCAGCATCTCATCACCAGCAAGCACAGCTTTGCTCGCGGCAACGCCGCGTCGTTCAGCGGCGCGCAGTGCCTTCTCAAGCGGGCTATTGACCACGGAACCTGTCGACTTTGAAACTTCGACAAACTTTGCCAAAGTATATGATTTTTCGCGCCGACCGCCTCGGGCGTGTTTACCCTTCGAACCCTTCTTGACACCTGCCGTAAGCGTCTTTGCGGCGGGGATATCGGTATGAATCCTGACACTTCCCTGAACATACTCAACGTTACTGACGGCATGCTCCACGCCATAGAAGGCCTTTTGCGTACTAGGGTTGCCTGTCTGCGGAATGCTCGGCTCGGAACTATGACCAAAGGCCACAACCTCCTCTTCGCCCAGGTTGGACAACATGGTCCTCAAAGCGGCCCCGAGATCGGCATCACTTGCATTCATATCGAACGATGACACCTCAACCCCACCGGGCATCGCGGCGGAAGTTCCTGTTTTCATGTTTGTTTTTCGGGTCATATCGGAAACCGTTTTTGTGAAAGCGTGAGAAGCGATCAGTCCGCACTAGACTTCAACGGACACTACTACGCTCTGCCAATATGGTATCAATTGACAATTTTGTCAACTTGAGCAACCTAGTCAACTTTGCCAACCTAACAAAAGCACACGGAAGATTCCCTGTATGAAACTGACAACTAGCTGAAATGAATTATGAAATGCCTCAAATACGCCACCTCAGCGGACGATTGAGTGCACCTTAGCTACCACGATTTCCCACTAGGAGATTCATCTTCAACATAGCTACGGAGCGCGTCGATATCCGAAATCTCGGCATGGTTTCGATTGATATTCACACCAACTGTTTTGAGCCTGGAAAACGCTCGGCTTAGGCTTTCGGGTTTCATTCCCAAACGACCGGCAATAAGCATCTTGTCGTAAGGTAGCGACACGTCGCAACGACCTTCGTCGCTGTCGCAAAGGTTCAACAAAAACTCGGCGACCCGCTGAGCGCCCGTTTGCGCCTTGAGCTGCTCTAGTTGAGCGACCAACGAATGCAAATGGGTAAACGTGGACGCCAGGATTGATATTCCTATTTCGGGGTCTTCTTTCATCAACGAGATCAGGATCGGGCTGGGGATATGCATCAATTCGCAAGCCGATACCGCTTCGGCTGATACCGGATACGGTACGTTTCGCAGGGCCACAGCCTCGCCAAAACTGTCGCCGCGCTTGAAAACACTGACGACAGCTTCTGCGCCGGTCGGTGTAATGCGAAACAGTTTAATCCACCCCGCCAGTACAACGTGAACAGCCTTCGCAGTTTCTTCCTGAAGGAAAATTGTCTCGCCACGATCATATTGCCGCCATATCGCATGGCTCAACAGCGTCTCGACGTGCTGATCCGGCAAACTGCGCAGCAAAATCGACTGACGTGCGATCGCTTTTTGTGCTTCATGAGGCAAGAATACTCTCCCGGTGTCTTTTAAGCCGCCGAAAAACCACCGTCCGGGCAGACTGTCTTTAAGTTATGTCAAACCCGCAGCGTTCGCATCAATCTTTTGATGCCGGGTCAACTTGACAATAGTCATGTCGAAAGCTGCACGCCTGGCTTACCCTTGGTGCAACGCCAGCAATCCGGGGGAGCACGAAATGGACTACGAGCGATTTTTTACCCAGCGCCTTAATGCCCTTCGGGACGAAGGAAACTATCGTGTATTCATAGACCTGCAACGACGCTGCGGGTTTTTTCCCAATGCAAGGCAAACCGATGGCACCGCAGAACGAGATGTGCGCATCTGGTGTTCCAACGACTATCTGGGCATGGGTCAGCACCCCGCTGTCATTGCCGCCATGCATGACGCGCTGGATCGCTGCGGCGCAGGTGCGGGCGGCACGCGCAATATTTCGGGCACCACCCATGACCACGTGCTGCTTGAGGCTGAACTGGCCGACTTGCATGGCAAAGAGGCCGCGCTGCTGTTCACCTCGGGCTATGTGTCGAACTGGGCGGCGTTGGGGACGCTGGCGGCAAAAATTCCAGACCTGATCGTTTTCTCTGATGCGCTGAACCATGCCTCGATGATCGAAGGCATCCGCCACTCACGGGCACAGAAGGTGATCTGGGCCCATAACGACCTTGCAGATCTTGAGGCCAAGCTGGCCGCAGCCGACCCCGACGCGCCCAAGATGATCGCCTTTGAATCGGTCTATTCCATGGATGGCGATATCGCGCCCATCAAAGAGATTTGCGATCTGGCAGATAAATACGGCGCGATGACCTATTTGGACGAAGTCCACGCCGTCGGGCTGTATGGCCCCCGCGGCGGCGGTATTGCCGAACGCGAAGGGCTGATGGATCGCCTGACCGTGATCGAGGGCACGCTGGGCAAAGCGTTTGGCGTGGTGGGCGGCTATATCGCGGCCTCGGCCGCGCTTTGTGACTTCGTGCGCAGCTTTGCCAGCGGGTTCATCTTTACCACAGCACTGCCACCTTCTGTTGCGGCAGGCGCTGCGGCGTCGATCCGACATCTGAAACAGTCGAATGTAGAGCGCGACCTGCAAAAAGCCCGCGTGGCGCAGGTGCGCGCGCGGCTAGATGCCCAGGGCATTCCGCATCTGCCCAACCCCAGCCATATCATCCCGGTCATGGTGGCCGATCCAGTGAAGTGCAAATTCATCTCGGACACACTGTTGGAGGAGTTCGGCATCTATATTCAGCCGATCAACTACCCCACCGTCCCCAAAGGAACCGAGCGTCTGCGGATCACCCCCTCGCCCATACATACGGATGAAGATATCGACCATCTGGTCGGCGCGCTGTCCGCTCTCTGGCAGCGTTGCCAGATCGCGCGGATGCCGATGGCAGCTCAATAACCAAAGCGCCCCCACGCTTGAAAGGCCGTCGCCCCTTGGGGTGGCGGTTTTTCATATCAGGTAGAGGCCAAACAACACCACTGCAAAGCAGATCAGACCAAAGCTGAAGCCGCGCAGCCAGGCAGGGCTGTGAGCAAGGTCCAAATAGCGGGCCAGGATGAGGCGCGATTTGATCAGCCCAAGCAACAGGATCGCTGCGGCCAGTGCCGATCTGGGGATCGGCAACGGGATCAGCAGGGCCGACGCAACAGTCAGCGCCAGCAAAGCCACCCAGGTGCGTGTGAGCGGGTTCAGGAGCCTCCGGCGGCCGTATTTGGAACAAGAAGAAAGTGCGGACATCGCCCTTATCCCAAAAGGTAAATAACAGGGAACAGCATTATCCAGACCAGATCGACCATGTGCCAGAACTGGGCGCCCACCTCGATGTTGCGGGGGTGGTCGTGCCAGGCGACCAGCAGAAGCACACCCACACCGGCCAGCACATGTGCCGCGTGAAAGCCGGTCAGCAGGTAGTAGAATAGGAAGAACGGGTGTGTTTCGAACGAGATGCCCTGGGCGGCTTTGTCCGCGTATTCGATCCCTTTGATGATCAAAAAGACAACACCCAGAAGGGCCGCGCCGATCAGGCTGAACCGCGCAGCTTTGCCACGCTCAGTCTGCCGCCAATGCAGTGCCATTGCCGCCAGATACCCTGACGTCACCAGAACTGCGGTATTCAGGGCGGCTCCGGCTCGGTGCAGATGCGACTGCGCCTCGGCAAAGCCTGTCGGGTCGGTCAGGCGCACGCCCATGAACGCGATTAGGCCCGCGCCGAAAACCAGCAGTTCCGAGATGATCAATACCCACATCAGCAACTCGCCCGGAAGTGCGTCGATCAGAGAGCTGTCGCTCATGCGCCGACCAATTGGCGGTAGATCTGCGGCAGCGCCATGGTCAGGCGGTGCGGGTCGGGGATGACGGCGAAACCACCCTGGCCAAACATGCGCGGGAACCAGCTTTTGCCGATCTTGTCGATAGTTACACCGAATACCGATTGCCCGGCGCGGCGCGCCTCGCGGATCGCCATGCAGGTGTCCTCGATTCCGTGGCGACCTTCGTAGTGGTCCAGATCGTTAGGTTTGCCGTCGGTGACGACCAACAGCAAGCGGCGTTTTCGGGATTGCGCCGCCAGATCGGCCGAGCAATGGCGAATCGCGGCCCCAAGCCTCGTGTAGTGACCTGGACGCAGCGAGGCGATGCGTTGTTCGACGGTGCAGCCCATCGGCTCATCGAACCGCTTGCAACGTTGCAGAAAGACGCGCTGACGTTTCAGCGAACTGAAGGCGTGGATGGTGAAATCGTCGCCGCAGGCATTCAGGCCCCAAGCTAAGGCTGCCAACGCCTCGCGTTCGATGTCGATTACCGCGCGACCAGTGACGGCACTTTCGGTCGAGCGGCTGACATCCAGCAGGATCGAGACCGCCAGATCGCGCGCCTCGGGGCGGGATTGCATCCAGATGCGTTCATTGCCTTCGCCGCTGGCATGGCGATCGGTCTCGGCACGCACGGCGGCTTCTATATCCAGCTGATCACCGTCCAGATGGCCACGCGTCATGACGCGGCCCGGGCGCAGAGCCTCGAACTGACGTTTGACGGCACGGATGCGGCGGGCGGTGGCCGGATTCTTGCCAAACTCGGCGGCGTCGTCGCGGATATCGGCGTCGGACAGCAAAACGTTCACATGGTCTGGCAGGTACTGACCGGTGCGCACATCCCATTCGGGATAGAGAATTCGGCCCGACAGGCGTTCGCGATTCACGTCCTCGGGGGCCAGGTCCAGATGCAGTTTCAGCTTGGTGGGCGGGGCTTTGGAAATCTGGCCCAGCCCGATCTCTTCCTGATCGTCGGCGGCTTTTTTGGCGTTGTCGGGGTCGTCATCATCGATGCGCCGGTTGATGTTCAGGAACTCGGCCCAGCTAAGGATGGCTTCGAACTTATGCAGGATGAAACTGTCGCTGCGGTTGGCCTGATCGGATTTGCGACGGCGAGCGCGGTGGGTTTTTTCGCCCGATTCCTCGGGTTCTCCTTCGGTGTCGGGGTTCTCGACCTCATTGTGTTCGGAAAAGCCGACGGTGCGTAGCTCTGGCCACAGGGGCACCGGGCGAAAGCGTTGATAGCCGCGCGGGGCCTCAGCCTGAAGGTCCAGATAGGCGCGGGCCCGGTCGGACAGCGGATCGGGATCGCCAAGCATGTTTCGGATGATGCTTTCAACCGCCGCTTCGGCAGGGGGCAGATCGGGGACGCTGCGTTGATGCAGCAAACCCTTGCACAGCTCGGCATATAGCGGGCGCAGGCCGGGGGCGTCTTCCAGGGTGTCCCTGACCATCTGCCGGGCCGCAGCCAGCGCGCGCAGATCAGCGCGCAGCAGGTCGGTTTCGTCTGTGCGGGTTCCGGCATGGGCCGCTGCAGCGGCCAGCCAGACATAAAGCGCACCATTGGCCTCGCGCAGCGGATAGACCGCTAATCGGTCGGGCAGACGCAGAACCTCTCCGTCGAACGAGGCGCGCGGCATCAGCTCGGCCTCGGTCGCCAGTTTGCGGCGCCAGCTTAGACGGTGGCGTGAAATCTCGGGTGAGACCGAGCGCAATTCAACGCCCGGGCTACCCCCAAGTCCTCGAAAGAGGACGGCCAGCCGCCCCGCGACCTCTGAGAGGTCGACCGCGGCTCCATCATGCACCTTGGGTGCATCGAGGCGGCTGGCAAGGGTGTGCCACAGTTTCCCGATCGTTTCTTCGGGTTCCCATGGCTCAAAATCGATCCTGACCATCGGCCGGCCTCACCCAAAGACAGCCGTGACAAGATCGAGGAGCCCGCGTTTGATATCCTCGTCATCTGTCAGAGGTTCAACCATAGCGGCAAGGATGGCGCGGTCGGTGGACATGCCCTGTGCGATCAGTGTCGCGGCATAGACGACCAAACGGGTAGAAACGCCTTCCTCAAGGTCCTGACCCTTGAGTCCGCGTAGCTTGTTCGCCAGCCGGATCAGCGGCTTGCAGCGTTCCAGCGGCAGGCCACTTTCCTTGGCAACAACTTCGGCCTCCATTTCAGGCGACGGGAAGTCGAACTCCAGCGAGATAAACCGCTGCCGGGTCGAGGGTTTCAGGGTTTTCAGGATATTCTGGTATCCGGGGTTATATGATGCGACCAGCATGAAACCGGGCGCGGCCTCAAGCTCTTCGCCGGTGCGGTCGATCGGCAGGATGCGCCGGTCGTCGGTCAGCGGGTGCAGCACGACGGTGACGTCTTTACGGGCTTCGACCACCTCATCAAGGTAGCAGATCGCGCCTTCGCGCACCGCGCGGGTCAGGGGGCCGTCGACCCAGACGGTTTCACCGCCTTTCAGCAGATAGCGGCCGATCAGGTCGGCAGCGGCCAGATCGTCATGGCAGGCCACGGTATAAAGCGGGCGGCCAAGCCGAGCGGCCATATGGGCCACAAACCGGGTCTTGCCGCAGCCTGTCGGGCCTTTTAGAAGAACCGGCAGGTCGTTGTTGTAAGCGGCGCAGAACACATCGCATTCATCGCCTTGGGGCAGGTAGAAGGGGGCGTTTGCCGCCCCCTCACTCAGTTTAATGGAGCCGTCCATATCCATCACTCCGCAGGGGTTTCAGCTGCGCCGGGTTCAATCACCTCTTTCCGGGGGACCCATAGCGAGTAGATGAACAGCAGCGCGCCAAGGACAACGACCACACCAGACCCCAGACGCATCCAGTAGAAGATCGCAATCTGGTCCTGAACATCCATGAAGTAGTCTCCGACCACCCGCTGCATGTGTGTCTGGACGGTGCCACCGAAGGTCAGCACAAAGGTCATGAAGACCATGCCCGAGGACATCAGCCAGAACGATCCCATGTTCAGCACCTGATTATACGGATCGCGGTTTTTCAGGATCGGCATGGCATAGCTGAAGATCGCCAGGTTCAGGCAGACATAGGCGCCATAGAAGGCCAGGTGACCATGGGCCGCGGTGATCTGCGTGCCGTGGGTATAGTAGTTCACCCCGTGCAGCGTATGCAGGAAGCCCCAGACACCGGCACCAAAGAAGGCCAGCGTCGCACAGCCCAGCGACCACAGCAGAGCGGCCTTGTTGGGATGGTCCCGGCGGCCTTTCCAGACCATGACGAAGGCAAAGGCCATCATCGCAAAGAACGGGATCACTTCGAGGCTTGAGAAGATCGACCCGATCCACTGCCAGTAGGCAGGCGTACCGATCCAGTAATAGTGGTGCCCTGTGCCAAGGATGCCAGAGAACAGCGCCGCGGCGACGATGACATAGAGCCATTTCTCGACCACCTCACGGTCCACGCCTGTCAGCTTGAGCATCAGATAGGCCAGGATCGAGGCCATGATCAGCTCCCACACGCCTTCAACCCACAGGTGGACGACATACCACCAGTATTGCTTGTCGAGCGACAGGTTGCCGGGGTTATAAAAGGCAAACAGGAACAGCAGCGCCAGACCCCACAGACCCAACAAAAGGATGTTGGTGATCGCGGTCTTCTTACCCTTCAGAACGGTCATCGACACGTTGTAAAGGAAGATCAGCGCGGCAACGACGATGCCGGCCTTGACCCATTTGGGTTGTTCCAGGAACTCGCGTCCCTCTTTACCCAGCAGCCAGTTGCCTTCGAACAGGTTGAACGTATAGGTCAGCACCACGCCCAGTGTTCCGAGGATCAGGATCGCCAGTTGCGCGTAGGCCAGCGTGGGCGAATGAATTTCGCGTTCCGCCTCTTCGGGGATCAGAAAGTACGCCGCACCAAAGAAGCCGGTAATCAACCAGACGATTAGGGCATTGGTATGCAGCATACGCACGATGTTGAACGGCAACAGATCAGCCAGGAAGTTCGGAAACACATAGATCAGACCGGCCAGCAGGCCGCCGATCACCTGGATCGCGAACAGGCCCATTGCGAATGCGAAATACGCGTAGGCCACTTTTTGGGATTCATATTTCATTGTTCCGGTTCCCTTCTCAGCCCGCCTCGTTGGGCGGCCAGTCCTGAGCGTCAATATTGTCCGTCCAGATCAGGAAGTTCGCCAGATCGCGGATATCTTCGTCGCTGAGGTTGAAATTGGGCATTTGCCGGCGACCGGGAATGCCGGTCGGCTGCGCCTCCATCCAGCCCTTGAGGGACTCAAAGGCCGATTCCGGGTCGTCCAGCACGCCCCAACGGGTCATGACGTTGCCGACTTCGGGGGCATAGTATGCGCCCTCGCCCAGGATCGTATGACAGTTGATACAGGCGTGTTTTTCCCAGACATGTTTGCCCCGGACCACGCTTTCATCCAGCTTGGCGGTGTTTTCCGACCGCAGGATATACAGATGGGAATGGGCCGACAAAGCCAGAAAGATGAGGATAAAGAACAGGGACCCGCCGTAGAATATATTGCGAGCCATGCTCTTGGTCATGACTTCACGCATTGCGCTCTCCTTTGCGCAGATTAGCTAGTATGGGCAGAATGGAGATTGGGCAGGCCCGGCTCCTTAACGAAAGTCAAGCCTGTGGGATTTTACGCGGATCGGGCTGCGCGGGCGCCCGTCAACGCGGGCCACATCGCAAGCAGATACAGGGCAAAAGCCGCAACCCACAGCCCGTCCGACAGCAGCATCGCCACCAGATAGCCCGCGTTCAGATCGGTGCCGATCCAACGGGTCAGCGCGGCGACGGCCATCAGCCCGTAGGCCACCACCATCGGTCCCGGCGCGACCAAATCGCGCCCACTGTGACCCAGTGCGGCGCGACTCATGACGGCCAAGGTCATACCCCCAACACAGCCGATGCCTAATACGTGCAGCGCGGCGACCTCATTGCCCAGGCCAAGCCCGGCCAGACCCCATAGGATCAGACCCAGCGCCAACATGCCCAGCCCCAGATGCAGCGCCAAAAGGATCGGTTGGTGCAGGGTCCAGCGAGTGCGCCAGCGTGCCATGCGCAGAACCTGAACCCCACCCAGCAGCAGGGCCAACGCCGCGGCAACCCGACCTATGCCGAAGACCAACACGCTCAGCGGCAGGGTCAGCGCCAACACCATCCCCGCCCTGTCCAACGCCGCGACAGATACCGGCCACTCCGCCTCGGGAACAGCGGCACGTTTCATGGCGTTGCGAGTAAAAGCTGGCGTAATCCGTCCTCCTAAAATGGCGATCATCGCACACAAAGTCAGCAAACCTGCGCGCAGGCCGGTTTGCAGCGTGTTTTCCGTCACCCCCATCCATTCCAGATGCGTTAACAGATCCGCCACCCAGATGAAGACCAGCAACAGCAGAAAAATCATGTTTTGCGGCTTCGGCCGCCGCATCAGCTGAGTCGCGATCTTGGCCGCCAGTATCGGCAAAAAGGTCAGATCAACCGCCGCAACCAGAACCGGTGATATCATCCCTGAAAACCACATGGCCATCCGCCCTGCCAACCACATTGCGGCAGCCAATGTAATGAACCGCACGCGCGCGTCCGCCGCTCCTGTCCAGTTGGGAACTGCCGTCAGAAAAAACCCACCAAGCGCTGCGGTTGCATAGCCGAAAACCATCTCATGTGCATGCCACATTGGGGGCGTCATCCCGTAGTTCGGTGCCAGATAGGGCACGCTTAACCACAGACCCCAGACCAACCCGACAAATAGGCCGTAGAGCCCAGCAGACAGAAAGAAAACGCGAAACCCTTCCCCAAATACGCGGGTTATGATTGTGGGCATGGCTGCTCTCCTTGACGGTTTTGGTCATCCTATCAAGGCGCTCAACCGCACTGCTTAACCAAAGTCAAAACCCGGCAAACATGCCCGTAAGACTCAGATTTCACTGTCGGATTTTCTGGCTTTTTTCGCGGCTGACGACAAATTGCCTCGGCACTGTTGACTTTCGTCAAGGATCGCCGGTCGCCGATGTCTCAGGCTTGGACCTGCCTCACCAGCAAACGGAGAGTGATCATGTCACTTGGAATCAGCTACAATAAAACCGGTCGCGCCTTTGGGGTCGGTTTGGCGATGCTGCTGGGCAGCGTCGCTGCACCTGCCCTGGCAGAAGAGCCAACCCTGAGCAAAGAAGCCTTTGAATCCTCGAAACAGCTGTACTTTGAACGCTGCGCCGGTTGTCACGGCGTTTTGCGCAAAGGGGCAACAGGCAAAAGCCTTGAACCTGTGGTCGAGAAGAAAAATGACGATGGCACCGTCACCGTATCCGGTACCCTGAAACTGGGTCAGGAACGGCTTGAGAAGATCATCGCATGGGGTACCGAAGGTGGGATGAACAACTTCTCGGACGTCATGACCGAGGACGAAATCCGCGATATGGCGACCTACATCCAGATGGAGCCGCCCAAGCCGCCCGAGATGTCGCTGGAACAGATGATGGCGACCCGCAAGGTCTACGTGGAACCCGAAGATTACCCGACCGAGCCTCTGCATGGCCGCAACTGGGAAAACTTCTTTGTCGTCATTGAGCGTGACGTAGGCAAGGTGGCCGTGATCGACGGTGATACCAAGGAAGTGCTAGCGCATATCCCAACCGGCTATGCCGTGCACGTTCTGAAAGCGTCCGAGCACCATAAACTGGAAGAACCGGAAAATCCGGGCCGCTTCTGGTACACGATGGGCCGGGACGGCAAGATGACCAAGATCGACCTGTGGCAGAACCCTGAAAACATGCTCGTGGCCGAAGTCACCATTGGGTATGACGCCCGCGACGTGGCTGTTTCGGGTGACGGTAAATACGTCATCGGTGGGGCCTATTGGCCGCCGCACTTTGCAATCGTCGATGCCGAAACCATGGAGCCGAAAAAGGTTGTCTCAACGCGCGGTGTGAACGTGGACGGGGATTATGTGGAAGAAAGCCGTGTGGCCGCCATCTACACCACCCCGAACGAGCCCACATGGATTGTCGCCGTCAAGGAACTCGGCCAGCTCTGGCAGGTGGACTACACCGACCTGGACAACCTGCGGATCGACAAGATCGACAGCGCCAAGTTCCTGCATGATGGGTTCTTCGACCCAACCGGTCGCTACTTCCAGATCGCCGCAAACGCGTCGAACAAAATGGTTGTCGTCGATACCCAGACTCACAAGCTGGAAGCACTGATCGACACTGCGCCGCTGCCGCACCCCGGCCCTGGTGCAAACTGGGATGACCCGAATTGCGGTCCTGTTGCAGGCACAACCCACCTGGGTGAAGGCACGGTCACCGTTTGGGGTAACGACCCCGAAGGTCACCCCGATCAGGCATGGCAGACTTGCTATGAAGTTGAAACCGATGGACCCGGTCTGTTCATCCGGACCCACCCGGAATCAGACTATATCTGGGCCGACCAGACCAAACACCCCGAGCCTGAAATTCAGCAATCGGTGCAGGTCATCGACAAGGCCACCGGTGAGATCGTGAAAACAATCCAGATCACCGAAGAGGAAGGCAATGTCGCCGTCCACTTCGAGTTCAACCAGGACGGCTCCGAGGTCTGGGTTTCCAAGTGGAACCGCTCGACCTCGAAAGAGCCTAACGGTGAGATCGTGATCTTCGACGCCAAAACGCTGGAAGAGAAAGCGCGCGTGAAAGGTCTGTTCGCGCCAACTGGCAAGTTCAACGTCTACAACCGGTCGAACCACGTCACCTGACGGGTTCAGCACCAAACACCGGAAAGGGCGGGCCCCTCGCCCGCCCTTTCTTCGTTTGACTTCTCATCAAAATCCACAGGCCTGACACCCAGGGCCAGAAAAGAAAGCCATAACGGAGACTGGATATGACCTCCGAACCGGAAAAGAAAAAACCAATCTGGCGCCGGTATTTCCTGTGGGGAATGCCCGTGGCTGGAATCGCCGCGGCCTTTGTCGGCGGCATCATCTTCTGGGGCGGGTTCAACACCGCCATGGAAGCGACCAACACCAAGGAATTCTGCGTCTCGTGCCACGAGATGCGCGATTTCGTTTACGAAGAATACACCGGAACGATCCACGACGTGAACCGTTCAGGCGTCGGCGCCGTCTGTTCCGATTGCCACGTGCCGAAGGACTGGACGCACAAGATCATCCGCAAGATCAAGGCGTCTAAAGAGCTGTATGGCAAGATGGTCGGTACCATCAACACGCGCGAGAAATTCGAAGCCAAGCGCGTGCACCTGGCGATGAACGAGTGGGAACGGATGAAGGCCACAGACTCGCGCGAATGCCGTAACTGCCATGATTTCGAATCCATGATGCCCGAGTTCCAGAAACCCCGCGCACGGCAGCAGCACTTGAACGCGATGACCGTCGGTCAGACTTGTATCGACTGCCACAAGGGGATTGCCCACTCGGATGCCCGTGATCGGGCGGACGAGGAGTATCTGGAAGAACTCGAAGCCCCGAACCCGGCCTTTATCCGCGAGATTCCGGCCGAATATCTGGCCAGTCTGGAACGGATCGAAGCCAAAGAGGCCGCAGAGGCCGAGGCTGAAAAAGCTGCACGTGTTGCGCAGCAAGAGGCTATCCAGGCGCAGATCGCGGCGGCTGTTGATGCTGCTCTGGCCGAACAGCAAGCCGGCAGCGACGAAACAGCCTCGGCAGGCGGCAGCGATGTTGGCACGAATATCGACTGGAATGCGGTGGCTGGTGCGGACATGAAACTGTTCTACCCCGGCCAGGCCTCGTTCGAATGGGTGCAGAATGGTCGATCTCATGGGGGCGCACGGCCTTTGACCAAGGGCGGCGACAAATGCACGACCTGTCACGCCGCCGAGCTGGACGCGATCGGCAACAAGATTGTTGCCGGGGGAGAGCTTGAACCGACACCGATCCCCGGAAAACGCGGTGTGATCGACGCAACCGTGCAGGCGGCCCATGATGATGAGAACCTCTATATCCGCCTGCAATGGCCGGATGCGGGCCACAGCCCTGCCCCGTTCGTGGATGGTGGCAAGATGGACCCCGACAACCAGATCAAGGTGGCCATGATGATCACCGGCACCGGTATCGAAATGGGCGATCAGGTGGGTTGCTGGGCCTCGTGCCACGCGGACAACACCTATATGCCCTTTGATCCGGGCGCCGAGGAGATTGCAGCAAATGCGGATGTCTCGGGCCGTCTGGCCGCTCAGGACACAGTGACTAAGTATATCAGTGAAAGCCGGACCGAGATCGACACCAAAGGCCGCCGGGGCAAGCCTCTGGGTGGTTGGGACAAGCTGCACGCGGCTGAACAGATCGAGCAATATCTGGCTGATGGCACCTATCTGGACCTGATGCGCGTCTATGCCGATGGCAGCGCCACCAACGGCTATCTGTTGGAACAGCGCGTGGTCAATGACGGCGAGATTGCCGCCTCGGCCAGCCTGGACGGCGGAATGTGGACGGTGGTCTTTGCCCGTCCGCTGAACTCGGGCGCACCGGGGGATGTGCCACTGGACGCAGGCAAAACCTACACCGTCGGTTTTGCAATCCACGATGATTTTGCCGCCGCCCGGTTCCACCACGTGACACTGGATACCAGTCTGGCGCTGGACGACGACAGCGCGTTCATCAACGTGGTTAAACAGTAAACGACAGGGGCCGGACGATCCGGCCCCTTCCCCAAAGAAGAGGAGATTTGGACGATGAAATCCCAACACCTTCTTCCCGTCCTGCTGCTTCTGGCTGCGCCCGCGTGGGCGGATGACACTGCCGAACTCTGCGCCGAAGCCGAAGACCGCTATGTCGAGCTGTTCGGCCAGCCCTCATCCGCGGTCGAGGATGCCGAGGTGGTGTTGATGTACAAATACACCTTCTGCCCGGTCGACCTGACGGTCAAACCCGGGACCACTGTGCGCTGGGTCAATGTGGACAAGCGCACCAGCCATTCGGTGTTGCTGAAAGATGGCAGCGAGCCCGAAAGCGACCGGCTTTTCCCCGAGGAATCGGTTGATCTGACCTTCCTCACCCCCGGCCCGCAGGACTACCTGTGCGGACCGCATTGGGAGACACAGAACATGATCGGAATGATCACCGTCGAACCCTGAGCCGAGGCAACCATGCAGGCAGAACAAAGGAGCGCGGGCGCAAATCCCGCGCTCCTTAACTTTAGTCAAGGCAAGACGGCCGAAAATGCGGGAACCTTGGGGCAAGACACGCCCGGCCTGCCCAGCAACGTCCCATACACGCAGCGCGATTCCGGGTCCCGACTACATTCAGATCAAGCGAGTTTGCACATGAGCGGTAAGGTTTTTCTGATTGGCGCAGGCCCCGGCGACCCCGAGCTGATGACTCTGCGTGCGCTGCGGATGCTGAAGGAAGCGGATGTGGTTGTGTACGACCGTCTTGTTTCGGCCGATATTTTGAACCTGCACGCGGATGGCGCGCGGTTAGTTCCCGTGGGTAAGGCGCCCAAATGCCATACGGTGCCGCAAGATCGGATCAATGAAATCCTCGTCGACGAAGCCCGCGCCGGTCACACAGTCGCGCGCCTTAAGGGCGGCGATCCCATGATCTTTGGCCGTGGCTCTGAAGAGGCCGCCTATCTGATGGACCGTGGCATTCCTGTCGAATACGCGCCGGGGATTACGGCGGCGCAGGGGGCATCGTGCTCCACTGGCGTGCCGCTTACCCATCGCGGGATTGCTACGTCGGTGCAATATGTCACCGGGCACCGGCAGGCCGACAAGGTGCTGGATCTTGACTGGAAACGGCTGGCCGACCCGGACTCGACATTGGTTGTTTATATGGGCGTCGCCAATATCGGCCAGATCGCCATAGGCCTAATGACCGAGAACCTGCCCGGATCAACCCCGGTTCTGGCTGTCGGCAAAGCAACGACCCCGAATGAGCGCCGCATGGTGTCCCGGCTGGATCGGTTGGCGGCGGATGTGCGCGAGGCTGATCTGAAAGCGCCTACGCTGTTCATCATCGGCAAAGTGGTTTCGCTTTATGCCGAAAAGCCTTTGGCGGAGCTGTTGGAGCAAGCACATGGCTAGTCTCGCCCATCGCCGACCAGGGTTTCGCGAGGTCGCGACGACCCGCAGTGCAGGCTGGACCGCGCGCGCCGCTCTGACAACCGCCGTGCTTGTGGCCACAACCGCCTTTGCCGCCGACACGCCGGACCCCAACGCCCTGAAACGGCTGGTCCACCAAGATTGCGGCTCGTGCCACGGGCTGTCGCTAAAAGGTGGACTTGGGCCCGATCTCCGACCTCAAAATCTTGAACACTATGACGCCGAAATTCTGACAGGCGTGATCCTTGACGGCATCCCAGACACCGCAATGCCCCCATGGCGACCCTTGATCAGTGAAGAAGAAGCCGAATGGATCGCCCGTTACCTGTTGCAACAGGAGACCCAATGAAACACCTCATCCTCACCCTTGCCGCGACCCTCTTGATGACCACGGCGCAGGCCGAACCCACAGCCACCGGAGATCTGGGCCTTGTGATCGAACGGGCCAAGGGCTCGGTCCTGCTGGTCGATCAATCCGACCGCGCCGCGCTGGCCCGGATCGAAGGGCTGGGCGATTTGTCCCATGCCTCATTGGTCTATTCGCCCGACGAACGCTTTGCCTATGTGTTCGGGCGTGACGGAGGGCTGACCAAAGTCGACATCGTCATCCGCCAGATCGTGAACCGCGTGGTGCAGGCGGGCAACGCCATCGGAGGTGCGATTTCGGACGATGGCAAGCTGGTCGCCGTCTCAAACTATGAACCCGGCGGCGTGCGCGTCTTCGATGCGGATACGCTGGACATGGTCGCCGACATCCCCACCGACAGCAAAACCATCGGTCTGGTCGACGCGCCAGGCCGCCGGTTCGTGTTCACCATGTGGGACACGGGCGAGACCTGGATTGCCGATTTCTCCAAGGGTGACCCGGCGATCACCAAGATCCCCAACATGGGCAAAAACCCCTATGACGCGCTGATCACCGCCAATGGTCGCACCTATATCACCGGCCTGTTTGGCGAGGACGGTCTGACTGCGCTGGACTTGTGGGCCGAGACGCCCGAACCCATCCGCGTGCTGCCCAATTACGGACGCGGGCAAGAGGAAATGCCAGTTTACAAGATGCCTCATCTGGAAGGTTGGGCGCTGTCGGGCCGCGAATTCGTGCTGCCCGCCGTGGGTCATCACGAGGTACTGTGGATCGACGCCGACACCCTGACCGAGACCGGTCGCACACAGACGCACGGCCAACCGGTTTTTGCCATGGCACGTCCTGACGGGCGGCAGGTCTGGGTGAACTTTGCCCACCCGCTGAACGACACGGTTCAGGTGATCGACAGCGTCAGCAAAGAGATCATCCACGAATTCAAACCAGGACCCGCCGTGCTGCATATGGAATTCACTCCGCGCGGACATGAGGTCTGGATCAGCGTGCGCGATGCCAACAAGGTCATGGTCTACGACACGCAAAGCTTCGAGAAACTACGCGAGATCGAGGCCGACAGCCCCTCCGGCATCTTCTTCACCGCACGTGCGCACAAAACGGGGCTGTAGCCGATGAAACATATCACCGACCCGATTGATCGCCGCCTGCTGGATGAGTTTCAACGCGATTTTCCTGTCACGGAACGTCCGTTTCAGGTTTTGGCAGATACTCTGGGTCTAGAAGAATCTGAAGTTCTGGATCGTCTGGAACGGATGCGTAAAACCGGACGGATCACGCGGGTTGGAGCGACAATTGCGCCGGGCGCAGTTTCGGCCAGCACCTTGGCAGCCGTCGCCGTGCCAGAGAGCCGTTTAGAAGAGGTGGCCGCGCTGATCGACGCGGAACCCGGCGTGAACCACAACTACCAGCGCGAGGATGAGTGGAACCTGTGGTTTGTGGCCACTGGCCCAGACCGCGCGCATGTAGACGAGACGCTGGCACGGATTTCCCGGCGCACCGGGTTGTGCGTTCTGGACCTGCGGTTGGTACGCCCGTTCAACGTCGATCTAGGCTTCCGCATGTCCGGCGCGGAGCGCCAAGTGCCCAGCCCGCGCCACGTTGACTGCTCCGTCATGCTGGATGGCGACCGCTCTGTGTTGCAAGCGCTCAGTTCCGGTTTGCCTTTGGTGACCGAACCCTATGCGTTGCTGGCGCACGCGCTGGGATGCAATCCCGCGCAGGTCATGAACCGGATCAGAGTTCTGCACGCGGCTGGTATCATTTCCCGGCTGGGCGTCATCGTGCGCCACCGCGCACTTGGCTGGTCCGCCAATGC
This sequence comes from Ruegeria sp. BK1, assembly GCF_056535645.1. Classification (NCBI taxonomy): domain Bacteria; kingdom Pseudomonadati; phylum Pseudomonadota; class Alphaproteobacteria; order Rhodobacterales; family Roseobacteraceae; genus Ruegeria; species Ruegeria sp. BK1. The sequence goes on from NZ_JBQFIS010000002.1 coordinate 513,033, forward strand.
GATGGTGGTCTGGAACATGCCCGCCGAACGGGTCGAAGCAGCAGGGCCCGCATTGGCCGCCCATCCCGGTGTGACCTTGTGCTACGAGCGCAACCCGGTCGAAGGCGTCTGGCCCTATCGTCTTTATTCCATGATCCACGCACGTTCGCGCACCGAAGCTCTGGACATTCTGGCCGGGGCTTCAGCGTTACCCGAACTGTCGGGAACCAAGCACAAAGTTCTGTTCTCAACCCGTTGTTTCAAACAGACCGGCGCATTGATCCAAGCCAAAGAGGTGGCCGCATGATGCTGGATGACACCGACCGCGCGATCCTGAACCGGATGCAGGATGACTTGCCGCTGACCTCGCACCCCTATGCGGCGATTTCTGATGAGTTGGGGATCGAGGAATCCGACCTTCTGAGTCGGTTGAGCCGCATGAAAGAGGATCGCGTCATAACCCGATTCGGCCCTTTCTTTGACGCGGCCGCAATGGGTGGTGCCTTTTGCCTCTGCGCCATGGCCGTGCCACCGCAGGAATTCGAAACCGTCCTGACCAAAGTCAATGCACATCCAGAGGTGGCGCACAATTATGAGCGCACACACCGGCTGAACATGTGGTTCGTTCTTGCGACCGAGACGCCCGAGGGGATCGCAACGGCAGCCGAGACCATTGAACGGGATACCGGGATCACAGTCCTGCAATTTCCCAAACTTCAGGAATTTTTCATCGGCTTCCGGGTAGCAGCATGATTGACGTAAAAGACCGAGAGATTATCGAAGCGCTGCAAGGCGGTTTGCCTTTGGTTCCCGCTCCTTATAGGCAAGTTGCCGACAATTTAGGGTTGGACGAAGACGATCTTCTGTTCCGCCTGGCCGATATGAAATCGCGTGGCGTGATCCGGCGCATTGCGGCGGCGCCCAATCACTACAAGTTGGGCATGACATCGAACGGGATGACCGTCTGGGATGTCGCGGATACGCGAGTTGCCGAACTGGGCCCGCAGATCGGACTGCTGCCTTTTGTGACCCATTGCTATGAACGCCCCCGCGCCCTGCCCGACTGGCCCTATAACCTGTTCGCCATGGTCCATGGATCGGACCCGATCGAGGTCGAGGAAAAGCGCGCGGAGATTGCCGCCATCCTGGGTGATGCCTGCCGGGCGCAGGATATCCTCTATTCCACGCGCATCCTGAAAAAGACTGGACTGCGTCTGAAACAGAAAGGCTGAGGACCATGTTCCGCCTGACCGAATACATGCATCAACTGGTCGCCCCGATCCCGGTACGCCCGCGTCGCCCCGGCCCGGTGAAGCCTGTGGTGATCTGGAACCTAACCCGGCGCTGCAATCTGAAATGCCGCCATTGTTATACCGTCTCGGCGGATGTGGCCTTCCCTGGCGAGCTCAGTCACGAGCAAGCCATGGTCACCCTTGAGGATCTGGGCCAGTTTCGCGTCCCGGCCCTGATCCTCTCGGGTGGTGAGCCGCTGGATCGGTTCGATTTCTTCGACATCTCCAAACGCGCCCGCGATCTGGTGCCGATGCTGGCCCTGTCCACAAATGGCACGCGGATTTACGATGAGACCGCCGACATGATCGCCGATGTGGGGTTCAACTATGTGGGCATCTCGCTGGACGGGATCGGGGCCACGAATGACTGGTTCCGCGGCGTTGAAGGTGCCTTTGCCGACGCCCTGCGCGGTGTGCGCGAATGCAAAAAGCGCGGCATCAAGGTGGGTCTGCGCTTCTGCCTGACCGAGGGCACCCAGCACCATCTGCCCGATCTGCTGCAACTGTGCGACGACGAAGGTGTGGACAAGTTCTATCTGTCCCATCTGGTCTATGCCGGGCGTGGCGACAAGAACCGGGGCGAAGATGCCGAACATCTGCGCACCCGCAAAGGGCTGGATCTGCTGCTGGAGCGCGCGTGGGAGGCGGCGTCTGGCGGGCGTCCGCTGGATATCGTCACCGGCAATAACGACGCTGATGCGGGTTACTTCCTGAATTGGGTGCGCGCGCGGTTCGACGCGGACAAGGCCGCCCATGTGCGGGATCATCTGGCGGCCTGGGGCGGAAACTCCAGCGGGTTGGGCGTGGCCAATATCGACAATCTGGGCCGCGTGCATCCGGACACCTATTGGTCCGATTACACGGTCGGAAATGTGAAAACCAAACCGTTTTCCGAGCTGTGGACCAGCAATGATCCGATGCTCGCCATGTTACGCACCCGCCCGCGTCCGCTGAAGGGACGCTGCGGGGCATGCACGTTGAAGGACGTCTGTGGTGGCAATACTCGTATCCGGGCTTTGCAACTGACCGGCGATCCCTGGGCCGAAGATCCGGCCTGTTACCTGAGCAATCAAGAAATCGGCGTCGAAGAAGCGGTAGAGCGGCTGCAAGTGACGCCATTCCGGGGGAAACGATATGATCCGGCGCATCAATTCTTCTGACACTCTGAAAATCAGCGCGCTGTGCGCCCTGCTACTTGCGGGCACCTCATGGGCTGACGCGCCTTCGGATTACGCGGAATACTGCGCCTCGTGCCATGGCGAGAGCCGCTTGGGCGGCGTTGGCCCGGCGCTGATCCCCGAGACGTTGAAACGGATGCGCGGCCCCCGCGTGGCTGCCGTGATTGCCGAAGGACGCACGGCCACTCAGATGCCTGCCTTTGCCCATGAGCTGGATGCGTTGCAGATCGAAGAATTGGCGGGTTGGTTGAAATCCCCGTTGGAAACGGACCCTGAATGGGGTGAAACCGATATCATGGCCAGCCGTACGCTGGACGATGACTATGTGCCTGTCGATGCGCCGATCTGGGACAGTGACCCGATGAACATCACGCTGGCGGTTGAGACCGGAGACCACCATGTCAGCGTGCTGGACGGCGACACGTTCGAGGTTCTGGACCGGTTTGAGACGCCGTTTGCCGTGCATGGCGGGCCGAAATTCAGCCCCGATGGGCGCTATGTGTTCATCATGTCCCGCGATGGCTGGGTGCAGAAATACGACATCTGGGCGCTGAAACAGGTGGGGCGCGTGCGCGCGGGCCTGAACAGCCGCAACATTGCAATGTCAGGCGATGGCAAATGGGTAGCCGTGGCGAACTATCTGCCCAATTCGTTGACGTTGCTATCGACCGAGAATCTTTCGGTGGCGTCGGTTATCGAAGTGAAAAGCAAAAGGGTGTGCCCAGCCGAGTCTCGGCCGTGTATCAGGCGCCGCCGCGTGAAAGCTTTGTGCTGGCGCTGAAAGACGTGCCCGAAATTTGGGAGGTCTTCTACGGTGCCAACCCGCCGCAATTCGGGCTGGGCCATGATTTCCGCATCGAGGGCCAGTTCAAAAATCCTGACCCGTTCCCGGTGCGCAAGATCACCACGCCGGATTATCTGGACGATTTCTTTTTCGACCAGAGCTATGAATACGTTATGGGCGCGTCGCGCGATGGCAAGGGCGGACAGGTGATTGATCTGGTAATCGGGCACAAGGTGGCTGATCTGGACCTGCCGGGAATGCCGCATCTGGGATCGGGCATCACATGGCAGCATGGCGACACAACCGTTATGGCCACACCGCATCTTACCGATGGCACGGTGTCAGTGATCGACATGAAAAGCTGGGAGACCGTCAAACGGATCAAGACCGAAGGGCCGGGGTTTTTCATGCGCAGCCATGAGAACTCGCCTTACGTCTGGGCCGATGTGTTCTTTGGCCCTAACAAGGATGTCATGCATGTAATCGACAAGCAGAGCCTTGAGATCGTGAAGACCCTGCGCCCTGCCCCTGGCAAGACCGTGGCGCATGTGGAGTTCACCAAGGATGGCAGCCACGCGCTGGTGTCGATCTGGGAGGATGATGGCGCAGTGATCGTCTATGATGCGCAGACGCTGGAAGAGGTCCGCCGCCTGCCGATGCGCAAACCGTCTGGAAAATACAATGTCTGGAACAAAATCACCTTCTCGGAAGGCACCAGCCACTGACGGGCGCTGGCCGGTCTGGAAACTGTCCATCCTGCTTTACCCGGCCACGGCTTTGACCGTGGCCATCAACCTGTTTTTGGCTGGGTTGATCGCGCATACCCTTGGTTTTGCGGTCATTCCCCCGGTGACAGCGCTGATCTGGTCAGTGCCGTTGGGCGTGCCTGCAAGTTGGCTGGCGGGTCGTTGGCTGCGTGGGCTGATGGATGAGGCCGACGGCTAAGTCGCGAAAACCTTCGCACCTAACAGAAGTCAAGTATCGGTCCGAGAGATTCCCTAGAACTCTGGAAAAGAATACCGAGTTGGATTCTCTATGCCCGCCTCTAACCCTCTGCACAACCTCCCTGTTCGCGCGTCCCGCGTGGCTTGTGCATGGGCGGGCACCCTTCTTCTGCTGTTGCAAATGCTTGGCCCGGTTCTGGCGAGTCCCGGTCAAAGCATATGGGTGGAGATCTGCTCGGAGGCGGGGGCGGTTTGGGTTCAGGTGGACCTTGAGGAGGAGACCGATGACCCGACCGCGCCCTGCCCGAAATGCGCCGATTGCACCTTGTGTGCCGTCACCACGCTGGCGCAGTTGCCCGATCAGCCTCATCTGGTCCTATCCCAGAAGGCCGGCCTCGCCCTGTACCGGTGCGCCGATCAGAACCAACCCCATGATCAGGCCCGCTTGTGGCCTGAAACCCGAGGGCCCCCGCACGCAAACCTAAAAACAACTGAACGCGCCCCGCGCGCTTCCATGGCGTCTACTCAAAGTATCGGAGGTGCGCCATGGTCGTAAGTCGCGCATTCCAAGCCCTGCTGGCCTTCACCCTGTCCTGCCTGATGGCGATCAGCGCCCATGCCGACAGCCTCGCCAGCTTTCTGCCCGAGATTGAGCCTGCCGATCTGGTGCCTGGTGCCGATGCCTTTGGCCCGGTGCGCGAGGACGTCATGGTTGCCCCCGTTCTGAAAGGAGGCGAGACGGTGGCCTGGGCGTTCCTAACATCCGATTTCGTGGGCACCACCGGATATTCCGGCAAGCCGATCCACGTGGTTGCTGCCATCAATGACGAGGCGGTGTTGACCGGGGTGCAACTGGTCAAACACTCGGAACCGATCGTGCTGATCGGCATTCCCAATGCGCACATGGTTGAGCTGACCGAAGGCTATGCCGGGCTGGACCTGAAGGTTGAGGCCGAGACGGGCGGTGAGGGGCATGACCTTGATATTATCTCGGGCGCGACCGTCACGATCATGGTGATCGACGACAGCCTTGTGCGTGGTGGCATCAAGGTGGCGCGCGCGTTGGGGTTGGGCGGATTGGCACCGGCGCAGGCCGACGGGCCCAAGCGCGAGGTCGATATGGCGCAGGACGCCATCTATGACTGGACGACACTGTCGGGGGACGGGTCAATCCGGCGACTGACGCTGGATATCGGGCAGGTCAATGCCGCGTTTGAGGCGACGGGCGATCAGCGCGCGATCAAACGCCCCGAACCCGGTGAACCCGATGACACCTATATCGACATGCATTTGGCACTGGTCTCGGTGCCGTCGATCGGCAAGTCGCTGCTGGGCGAGGCCGAATATCAGAACATGGTCGACTGGCTGGACGAGGGCGAGCAGGCCATTCTTGTGCTGGGACGTGGGGCTTACAGCTTTAAGGGTTCGGGCTATGTCCGGGGCGGGATTTTCGACCGGATTCAGCTGATCCAGGGCGACAATTCGGTGCGGTTCTTTGACAAGCAACAACGCCGTCTGGGCGAAGTTGCAGCTCCCGATGCCCCAAGCTTTACGGAACTGGACATCTTCAAAATCCCCGCCGATGCCGAGTTTGATCCGGCCGAGCCCTTCCGCCTGCAACTGCTGGCGCAGCGGGCCGTGGGTGCGGTCGAGAAAACATTCCTGACCTTTGATCTGGGCTACAAATTGCCCGAATACTATCTGCTGCCCGTTGCGGCCCCTGCGGTTGTCGATGACGCCAGCGGTGAGGCTGCGGCAAAGGCTGCGCTGTGGCAGCGCATCTGGAAAGACCGCGTGGTTGAGATTGTGATCCTCAGCGCGATGCTGCTGGTGCTGACGGCGACCTTCTTCTTCCAGTTCCACGCCACCATGAATGCACGCGTGTTCTACTGGTTCCGCATCGGTTTCCTGACCATGACGCTGTTCTTCATCGGCTGGTACGCCAACGCGCAGCTGAGCGTGGTGAACCTTATGGCGCTGGCGGGCAGTCTGCGCACGGGGTTCTCGTGGGATGCCTTCCTGCTGGACCCGCTGGTGTTCATCCAGTGGTTCGCCGTCGCCGCCGCGCTGCTGTTTTGGGGACGCGGGGCCTATTGCGGCTGGCTGTGCCCGTTCGGTGCACTGCAAGAGCTGACCAACAAGATCGCGCGGACCTTCAAGGTGCCGCAATGGATCTTGCCTTGGGGTCTGAACGAACGGCTCTGGCCAGCAAAATACATAATCTTCCTAGTGCTGTTCGGGATCAGCTTTGTCTCGATCCCGCTGGCCGAAACCTATGCCGAGGTCGAGCCGTTCAAGACCGCGATCATCCTGAAATTCATGCGAGACTGGCCTTTCGTGGTCTTTGCGCTGGCCTTGCTGGGGATCGGGCTGTTCATCGAACGGTTCTACTGCCGCTATCTGTGCCCGTTGGGCGGTGCGCTGGCGATCCCGGCCCGTATTCGCATGTTCGACTGGCTGCGCCGCTACAAGGATTGCGGCACCCCCTGTCAAACCTGCGCCAATGAATGCCCCGTTCAGGCAATCCACCCCACCGGTGAGATTAACCCTAACGAGTGCGTCACCTGCCTGCATTGTCAGGTGCTCTATCAGTCCGAGGACAAATGCCCCGTCGTTATCCGCCAGTTGAAACGGCGGGCCAAGACAGGGTCGGTGCAGATGAAGACTCCACTCGGACAACCACCGGCGAACCATCCGAACGCCAAACCGCAAACCATTTCTTGATTGGAGGGACGATCATGTCAGACCAAGAAAACAAACTGAACATCACACGCCGCGGAATGCTGGGGGCGACCGCCACCGGTGCCGTTCTGGCCGGGACCGGGCTGGGCTCGACCCTGATGACCGCCCGCGAGGCAAGCGCCGCTGCGAACGCGCATCTGGAACCGGGCGAGCTGGACGAATACTACGGCTTCTGGTCCTCAGGCCAAACCGGTGAGCTGCGCATCCTGGGTGTGCCTTCGATGCGTGAGCTGATGCGGGTGCCTGTGTTCAACCGCTGCTCAGCCACCGGCTGGGGTCAAACCAACGAGTCGCTGAAAATCCTGACCGAAGGCCTGCTGCCCGAAACCAAAGAGTTTCTGGCTGCCAACGGCAAGGTCACCTATGACAACGGCGACCTGCACCACCCGCACATGTCCTTCACGGATGGCACCTATGATGGTCGCTATCTGTTCATGAACGACAAAGCCAACACCCGCGTGGCCCGTGTGCGCTGCGACGTGATGAAATGCGACAAGATCATCGAGATCCCGAACGCGCATGACATCCACGGTCTGCGTCCGCAGAAATACCCGCGCACCGGCTACATCTTTGCCAATGGTGAGCATGAGGCGCCGCTGGTCAATGACGGCCAGATCCTCGACGATCCGTCGCAATACGTGAACATCTTTACCGCCATCGACGGCGACACGATGGAGATCGCATGGCAGGTGATGGTGTCGGGCAACCTCGACAACACCGACTGCGACTATCAGGGCAAATACGCGTTCTCGACCTCGTACAACTCGGAAATGGGCATGAACCTGGCCGAGATGACCGAGAATGAGCTGGACCACGTGGTCGTGTTCAACCTCAAAGGCATCGAAGACGCAATTGCTGCGGGGAACTATCAGGAGCTGAACGGCGTCAAGGTCGTAGACGGCCGTAAAGAGGCTGGCGGCAACCTGACCCGCTACATCCCGATCCCGAACTCGCCACACGGTGTGAATGCCGCGCCCGACAAGAAACACATCATGATCAACGGCAAGCTGTCTCCGACCGTGTCGGTGATCGATGTCGAAAAAGTCGACGCGCTGTTTGCCGACAACGCTGATCCGCGCTCGGCCATCGTCGCGGAACCGCAACTGGGTCTTGGCCCGCTTCACACCGCGTTCGACGGCAAGGGCAACGCCTATACCACCCTGTTCCTGGACAGCCAGGTGGTGAAGTGGGACATCGCCAAAGCGATCGAAGCCTATGGTGGCGCGGACGTCGATCCGATCCTCGACAAGGTGGACGTGCAGTATCAGCCGGGTCACAACTCGACCTCGATGGGTGAGACGGCTGAGGCTGACGGCAAATGGCTGATTTCGATGAACAAGTTCTCGAAAGACCGCTTCCTGAACGTGGGACCGCTGAAGCCTGAGAATGAGCAGCTGATCGACATCTCGGGCGACAAGATGAAGGTGGTCCATGACGGCCCGACCTTTGCGGAGCCGCATGACTCGATCCTTGTACACCGGTCCAAAGTGAACCCGGTCAATGTCTGGGATCGCAACGACCCGATGTGGGAAGATGCGCGCAAACAGGCCGAGGCCGATGGCGTCGATCTGGATTATGGCGCGGATGAGCCGATCCGGGATGGCAATAAGGTGCGCGTCTACATGACCTCGGTCGCCCCTGTGTTCAGCATGGAGAAGTTCACCGTCAAGCAGGGCGACGAAGTCACCGTCTATGTCACCAACCTGGACGATGTGGATGATGTGACCCACGGCTTCTGCCTGTCGAACTTCGGTATCGCGATGGAGGTTGCCCCGCAGGCCACCGCCTCGGTCACGTTCATTGCCGACCGTCCGGGCGTGCATTGGTTCTATTGCCAGTGGTTCTGCCACGCGCTGCACATGGAAATGCGCGGCCGGATGTTTGTTGAGCCGCGGAGCGCGTAGTCATGCGTTGGTCCCTGCTCATACCGCTCCTGCTCGGCTCGCCCCTTTGGGCGGCGGACTGGGATGTGCCCAACCGGGCGGGGGCCATCAATCAGATACTGGCGCAGGCGGCGGATGGGGATACCCTCCGCCTGAGCCCCGGCACCTATGCCGAAACACTGGTTCTGGACCGGCCCATCACGATTGACGGGCTGGGACAGGCCACGATTGACGGACAAGGCGAAGGCAGCGTTATCACCGTGACCGGACCCGGCGTGACGGTGCGCGGGCTGACGGTGATCGGCTCCGGTTCAGACCATGACGGGATCGACAGCGGCATCCAACTGACCAAAACGGCCACCGCGCCTGTGGTCGAGGATAATGTGCTGCTGGGCAATCTCTATGGCATCGACATCCACGGGGCCAAGGACGGCATCGTGCGCCGCAACCGGATCGAAGGGCGGCAGGACCGCCACATGAACGCGCGCGGCAATGGGGTCTATGTCTGGAACGCTCCCGGGGCCGTTGTCGCCGACAATGACATTCAATTTGGCCGCGATGGGATTTTCGTGAATTCTTCGAAGAAGAATTTGTTCACCGGCAACCTGTTTCGTGATCTGCGCTTTGCGGTGCACTATATGTATGCCGACAACTCCGTGGTCAGCAACAACGTCTCGATCGGCAACGATCTGGGCTATGCGGTGATGTTCACCTCGAATGTCAAAGTCACCGACAATGTGTCGATTGATGACCGCGAACATGGCGTGATGCTGAACTATGCCAACAAGAGCGTCATCACCGGCAATGTGGTCAAAGGTGCGAAAGAGAAATGCACCTTCCTCTATAACTCGAACAAGAACGAGTTCACTGACAACTGGTTTGAAGGCTGCGGCATCGGCATCCACTTTACCGCCGGGTCCGAACGCAACCGGATCGTCGGCAACGCCTTTGTCGGCAACCGGACACAGGTGAAATATGTCTCGACCAAATGGGTCGAGTGGTCAGAAGACGGGCGCGGAAACTATTGGTCCGATTTCGCCGCCTATGATGTGGATGGTAACGGCGTGGCCGATGCCCCCTATCGCCCCAACGATTCAATGGACCATGTGCTGTGGACCCAACCCGCAGCCAAATTGCTGCTCGGCTCACCTGCCGTGCAGCTGGTGCGCTGGTCGCAATCGGCCTTCCCGGCGCTGTTGCCGGGAGGCGTGGTGGACAGCAACCCCTTGATGCAAACCCCTGAACCCCCAGCTATGAAAAAGGTGCCTCATGACGAATAAGGCCCTGACGATTGACCAAGTCTGCAAAGACCGTGGCAAGACCCCCGTTCTTGACGATATCACCCTGTCTCTTGCCCCCGGTCAGCGCGTTGCGCTGCTGGGCCATAACGGTGCGGGCAAGTCGACCCTGATCAAATCCGTCCTTGGCCTGACGCCGATCCATGGCGGAGCCATTCGGATCGGAGACGTCGCCCCCGGTACGGCGCAGGCGCGGCGAGAGACAGCCTACTTGCCCGAGGCGGTATCCTTCCACCCGGCCTTGACGGGCCGCGAACAACTGAACCTTTTTGCGCAACTCTCGGGCGCGAAAGCAGACGTGCCCGGCCTGTTGGAGCGGGTCGGCCTCAGCGATGCGCTGGACCGCCGGATCGGAGCCTATTCAAAAGGAATGCGGCAACGTCTGGGTCTGGCGCAGGTGCTGCTGGGTCAGCCCAAAGTGGCGTTGCTGGACGAACCGACCAGCGGGCTGGACCCGATCTCGCGGCAGGACCTCTATGCCATTATTGACGAGCTTGCCGCGCAGGGCACTGCCGTCCTGATCGCGTCTCACGCCTTGACCGAGGTCGAGGCCCGCACCGATCGCATTGCCATCATGCGCAAGGGTGGGATGGTGGCCGATGACACGCTGACCAACCTGTCGGCGTTGGCCGGTCTGCCGATCCGCCTGAAAGTGCGCGCCAGTGCCAACCCTGAAGCGCTGGCCGCCGAACTGGGCGGAAACCGGATCAATGGGGCTTCGGTCGAACTGCTGTGTTCTCCCGAGGACAAGATGGAGGCCCTGCGTCGCATAGCCGGATTGGGCGACGCGGTGGCGGATGTGGAAATGACGCCGCCCAAGCTGGAAGACCTCTATCGCCATTACGCACAGGAGAGATCGCAATGACCCGCTTCCTTGCCATCACCCGCACCGAAATGCTGATCCTGCGCCGCAACCGCTGGCTGCTGGTCGCGACGTTGATCATGGTGCTGTTCGCCTTGGCGCTGACCTTTGCGGGCAGCGCGCCAACCGGCACGCTGGGGGTCGATATGCTCACCGTCTCGGTCGCCTCGATGACCACACTGTCGGTCTATCTTGCGCCCTTGCTGGCGCTGATGATTTCTTTCGACGCCATCGCAGGCGACGTGGACCGGGGCAGCCTTTCCCTATTGTTGTCCTATCCTGCAGGGCGCGGAGAAATCCTGTTGGGCAAGTTCACCGCCCATCTGGCCGCGCTAGCCTTCGCCATGACCGTCGGCTTTGGCACGGCAGGCGCAGTGGCCACCTTCTTTGGAGGCGCGGGGGCCGAAAGCCTGATAGCTCTGACGCGACTGATCCTCACATCCATCCTGCTGGGCGCCGTCTTTCTGGCGCTGGGATACCTGCTGTCTGCCCTGGCAAAGGGGGCTACGGCGGCAGCGGGTCTGTCGGCCGGGCTATGGCTGGTTTTTGTTGTCCTCTATGATCTGGGCCTGTTGGGGGCCGTCGTCATGGACAAGGGCGGCAGCTTCACCCAATCCGTCTTTCCGTGGGTGATGGTGGCCAACCCGGCCGACGCATTCCGTCTGTGGAACATTGCCGCGACCGAGGGTGTCGCCATGGCCTCCGGCATGACCGGGGCCGCGCAGGCCCTGCCCTTCTGGGCCGCGCCCGCCTCACTTCTGATCTGGCCGGTGCTTGCCTTCGCGCTCGCGCGACTGGCCTTCCGGAGGGTCGAACCATGAAACGCTTGTACCTGATTGCCCTGATTGCCCTGACCGCCTGCAAAGAAGAGGTTGCCGAGGCCCCCGACCCGGTGGATTTAACCCCCGATGCGCTGAGTTTCTTCTGCCAGATGAACATCGCCGAACATGGCGGACCCAAGGGGCAAATCCATCTGGAAGGCTACCCTACGCCGCTCTTCTTTGCGCAGGTCCGCGACATGGTGGCTTATCTCAAAAGCCCCGAACGTGACGCCGCCATCACCGCCGTATATGTCAGCGACATGAGCGTCGCACCCAGTTGGCGACAACCCGGCATTTCCAACTGGATCGCCGCCGCCGACTCCACCTTTGTAGTCGGCGCCAACGTCGCGGGGGGAATGGGCGCGCGCGAAGTTGTGCCTTTTGGCGATGCCAGCGCGGCGCAGGCCTTTATCGACACTTATGGCGGCGCCGCCCTGACCCTGTCCGATATCCCCGATGCCGAAGTGTTGGGCCCCGTCGATTTGAACCTTGCGCTGGAGACCCCGTCATGACCGCCCTGACCCGCCGCCGGTTTCTGGCTATTTCCGCAGCCTGCGCCTGTACTCCGGTTGCCGCCGCTGCGTCTGCGCGATGGCACGGCTCAGCATTGGGCGCAAAGGCCAGCCTACGCGTGGAAGGACTAACCAACACTGAAGCAGCACCCATTTTCGATGCCGTCACGGCCGAGCTGACCAGGCTTGAGAATATTTTCAGCCTGTATCGCCCTCACTCTGAGCTGAGCCGACTGAATACTGATGGACACCTGATAGCACCGTCACCCGAACTGTTGAAAGTTCTAAGCTTGTGTTCCGCGTTGCATGACGCCTCGGACGGCGCGTTCGACCCAACGATACAACCTCTCTGGATGGCGTTCGCCAAAGGAGCGGAACTCTCTGAACTGAATCGCGCGCAGCGCGGGATAGGATGGCACAAAGTGTTAGTAAACACGGATGCAATCCGCCTGCCAGATCCGGGATTTTCAGGATTGACCCTGAACGGAATTGCCCAGGGCGAAATCACTGATCGTATCGCAAGTCTGCTAAACGGGTTTGGCCTGCGCAATATTTTGGTTGATATGGGCGAGATATCAGCCCGAGGCACCCGTAGCGATGGAAGCGACTGGCAAGTCGGCCTGGCAGATCCCAAGCATATCGTAAGGGGGCGGCTTTCGCTACGTGACCGTGCTGTCGCGACCTCGGCACCGGCAATGATGAAGCTGGCTGCGGGACATCACCACATTCTTGACCCAAAAAACCGAATGGCACCGCAGAGTACTGTGTCCGTTTCTGCCGCAAATGCCGCCTTGGCAGATGGGTTGTCGACTGCGCTATGCGTGACACCAGATAGGAAGGTCAGGTCAGTCTTGTCCCACTTCCCGGACGCCAAACTTGAGATGCTCGTCCCCTAGGCTCAGGACCCATTGATTTTCGTTTTGCTGCCAACCATGGCGAAGAAAAGACGGTCAAAATCTTCCTCTCAGCAATCGCGCTCGCCGCTTTGGTCATCTATCGGCCATGAGGCCTGAGCCTAACCAGCAACTTGGGACTACGGCTGCGCTCGGTCTTGTCAGCGCATTTTTCACCGGATTCCGTTATCGGTAAGACACTGTTCAATGGGCCCGTAAGAGGCTGGCGTCGTGAGCGTCTTGCCGGAACGAGTCTCAGCACAATCAAATGAGCGCCCGGGACCTTATCCGCGGAACTTTGCTGCCGAAACCCTAGCAATCATCTCTTTCGGGCGGCCCAACGCCGATTACACTTGTCAACGCAGTGGAAAGGCATCAGGAGTGATCTGCCCTGTCTCCGCTACTGTCCAACCGCGTGTTTTTAGTGAGTCCGTCGCTAAACCGGACATCTCGTCCGAAACAAAAAGCACGATGGGACCTTCGGTCGCCTCAGTAAGATTGGCAGAGAATGCATCCAGCGTTTCGGTCCAGCTCAGGTAGTCTACTGGAGCCATGACCACGGAATTGCTACTACCTCCAACGCCAATGATTGTGCCTTGTACGCGCAACTGGGACAGTGATTCTTTGGTCACGTGATACGTCCTGAACATGTCCAAGGTCTGCACCAGGAAACGCGCCTGACCTTCCGAGCCCACACTCAGGATCAACGGAAGGATATCCGCCCGGCCTTGCACCCCCTCAAGCGATTTCAATGAATCCGCCACCACAGCTTGCATGCTGAGCGTATAGTAGCTGTGCCGCAAAAAGCGGTCGACTTGATCACGCGGCACGCCGACGGACAAAAGCGTTTCCTCAACCTGCACGCGCAGATCACCGGGGGCGGTATCCCAAACCCAGTCACTGAGCCGCGAGGATGACGACAGGACCAACCCGCCCGGAACCAAACTGGTCAAGACATTGACGCCAAGCCCCCCGGCGAAGGCCGCCCAAGTAACCTCATCCAGCCGCGTGGCGAGGAGTTGATTGGTGGTATAGGGATCGACACCCAATTCCTTGGCCAGACGGCGGCGCTGTTTGTCAAACCCAAGGATATTTACAGCAACATCTCCGCTGGCGCGCGCGAAATTCTCAGTAAAGCTGCCCTGCGGACCGGCTTGTGAATCTGCCGAGCCTCCGGGAAGGTTAGAGGTGGTCTCGGGATCAACGCCGGGCAAGTTGCCCTCTCGGACATCGCCCAGTTTTTGCAGCCCCGTCTTAGCCGACCGTCCGGTACGTTTGAGAAACCGCCCGACACCTTCGGGCACACCTTTCAGAGTTTCCTTCGGCTGCTTCGCAAATTGGCGCAGGTTTTCAAACGTCTCTCCGGCTGTGTCTTCGGCAGCGTCGATGAATTGCTGGTCATTCTGGATATGGTCCAGCGCAGCAAGAGCTCGGATTTCGGCCAACCGCGCCTGCAACATACCCGGACCAGAGGCCGAGAATTGCCCGAACTGCGTCTCGATGCGGTAGGTCGCCATGTACCCATCCGTCGGGACCTGTTCGTCGATGCGATAAATCTCGGTCGCAAGCGGAACGTCCTGAACGCTTTCCTGCGCAGACAGTATGGGCTGTGCTTCATACTCGGCACTGAACGCAACTGTTGGCAGAAACAGCAACACAATAGGAAATGCCTTAACAAAATTCATTCGTTCCATCCCTTTTCCGCGCATCCCGGCCAAATTGCACAAACACGGAACACGGGGACGCTGCAGATCTTCAATCATCCCGACAGCAAGCACCGAGATGTCTTTCTTGTCCAGTCCGGGGCTCCATACTGCGACGGGGGCTATGGCGACGGCG
Source organism: Ruegeria sp. BK1 (assembly GCF_056535645.1). Taxonomy (NCBI): domain Bacteria; kingdom Pseudomonadati; phylum Pseudomonadota; class Alphaproteobacteria; order Rhodobacterales; family Roseobacteraceae; genus Ruegeria; species Ruegeria sp. BK1. Next base: position 528,060 of record NZ_JBQFIS010000002.1, read on the forward strand.
TAGATGTGGAAGCCCATCTTGCGCTAAAGCTGCGATCCAATAGGCAAAATGGCCAAAAACCCGGCCTTGATATGATCAAAGAAACTACCGGTGGGTTCATGTCGGTTCAGCAAGATCGCACCATCCTCGCGGTAGGACCTCCAGGTGACGCGTTTTTCCTCGTCATATTGGACCGAATAGGTGTTTTGCTTCAAAGCTTCGTCAAGCGCAGCAACCGCGCGTCGCGTCAGGTCCGGCGAGTCCACAAGCACGCCCATTTCTGTGTTTATGTTGACCGACCGCGGGTCCCAGTTGAACGAGCCCACGAACAGGTATCGCTCATCGATGGTAAATGCCTTCGTGTGCAAACCCGCGCGCGACTGACCCCAATTCACCCCCCGCTGATTGACCCGGTCTGAGTCAGGGCGCAGTTCGAACAGTTCCACGCCCCCGTCCAATAGAGCGCGGCGTTCCCTTGCATAATGCGCATAAACCGGCGCCACATCGTTTGACGCCAGCGAATTGGTGACAACACGCACCTTAACCCCGCGATCCTCGAGTTCGCTCAGCCATTTAACCCCTCGCTTACGGGGCACAAAATAGGCTGAGATGACGTCGACCGAGCTTTCAGCCTTTTGGAAATAGGGTACCAACTTCGAGGCCAGAATGGGCTGATCATTGTCGACACCGGCTGCCTTGGACGGCGGGTCGGAATACAGTTTGGCCGGAACCCAGTCTAGCCTGAGCGTCTTGAGGGTAAAAGTCTCTTGCGCGGTCTTCTTGACCGCTGCCGCATACGGTGTTTTCAGGGCTTCATCGACCAGCGCATTCAGACGCACGCGGGCATCTGCCAGACCCAGAGTCTCGGGTTCGCCAATCACCGCACGGGCAGGAACAGCAAATTCGCTGTTCCAGTATTCGTCGAAATTGTCGGACACCTCGTTCACCACAGGCCCGGCGACGAAGATATCCAGATCTGCATAGTTAAACTCTTCCTTGGCCAGGAAGTACTCATCCCCCACATTGCGACCACCAACGATGGAAATAGTGTTGTCGACGGTTATGGACTTGTTATGCATGCGTCGGTTGATGCGTTTGAAATCGGTCAAACCTGCAACCAACAGGCTTTGGTCACGCCAGAAAGGATTGAACAGCCGGATCTCGATATTTTCATGAGAATCCAGTGCGGCAGTCATCGCGTCGTAACCCGATGTATCCATGTCATCCAGCAGCAGCCTGACCCGTACACCGCGATCCGCCGCGTTCAGCAGGCTCAGCGCAAACAATTGCCCGGTCAGATCGTTGTGCAGCAGATAGTATTGCGCATCTATTGTCACATCCGCCTGCGACGCCAGAACCAGACGCGCGGCCAGTGCCTCTTCGCCGTTGCTGATCAGCTTGACACCCGACCGTCCGTCACGTGGATCACCCAGTTTGCGCACCGCTGTCGTCAACCTGCTATTGGAAGGGCTCTCGACCGCCCGCGATGGGACTTGAACAAAATCCCTAGGCCCAGCCGAACAGGCCGCCAGAGCGATCAATCCCAACAAAGGCCAAAGCAGTTTTCTCGGCATCTTCCTTCTTCCTTTAGCCTTAGTCGTTTGCCCGGATCGGTTGGGTTCGACGTCTCATTTACCGACTTACATTAGCACCTTAGTATCCTGTACCGAGCTTTTTCGCATCGACCGCAAAGTACAGTTGGGAATCTCGCCAAAATCGCTTTCACTTTGCAGGGCGATGGCGGCGTTGGTTCTTAACCGAATCCAACGCCGCAAACGCTCTGATGCCTTCTGGAAATGCGATACGACCGGATGCTGGAATCGACGCGCAGGATCAGTTCACAGGCTGCCATTCCTCAGTCGGATCAAACCCGGTTATGCCTGCCGCCTTTTCCAGCGTGTCCTCGCCCAGAACAGCCTCGAACACGACACCGTTTTCCGAAACCATGAAACTGTGCACGCCGGTCTCTCCGAATTCTGCTGGAACGGCCAAAGGGCATGACCCGCAACCATGTGGCCATTGACGATGTAGTCCATCGCTCCGCCGGGCGCCGCATCGGTTTGCTCTGTCAGGATACGGAAATAGTAACCTGAAAAGGGCTCGGGCGCGAAGTCGGTTTCGCCGTCACTGAAGCCAAAAGCCGAAGCACGCGCGAAAAGCTCACCCAACAGCGTGTCTTCGGATGCCCAGAACAGCCCATCCCGCTGATCGGCAGAAGTCGAAATGATCTGGCTTGCGAATTCCCTGACCCCGTCGCCGTCTTGATCCTGCGACCGGAAATCGGCCTGTATTTCGACATAGGCCTCCATCAATTCGATCACGTCCAGCTCGTTGCGGCCGATTTCGCGCAGACGCACTTCTTCCCGGCCTGCGTCGTTGTCGAAAGACCATGATGTGTCCGTCTTTGCTATGGGCACCGGGAACAGCCAGCCTTCCTCACCCAGCGCAATCAGGACCGAGCCATCGTCTTGCGGCACAAGCCGATAGCCTTCTTTGTAGAGGGACAACAGTGCCAGCTTGTTGATCTTGTCCTCGACCGGGTTTCCATCGGAAAGATAGTCCGCAGCCTCTGGCCCGAAGACGGCCAGAGCAGCACCCGCCTCAGGGCTTTTCAGCGCTGCGACCATCGCCTCAAGCGCCTCTTGCGGAGAGGCATATGCGGCAGGTTCAGCCCAGGCCGGACCAGTGAGAAATGCGGTGATTGCAGTTGCTTTGATCAAAGTATTGGTCATGCTCTTATCTCCTCCGCTGGGCTTTTTGGTGGCTAGCTTTGCCCCGTTGCGAAGCCGAGCGTGCTTTTTGCCCGCTGGATTTCTTGTGGGTCGCCTTCGGCTTGCTGACCGCTTTGGGCTTAGAGGCTTTGGTGACATGGGACTTGGTCCCGGATGGTTTCTTAACCGCTGGCTTTTGGGTCGGTTTCTTCACGGCCTTATTCGGCGTGGCCCGATTAACCTTGGGCGTACCCCCATCCTTCATGGTTTTCCGAACTGCTTCCGTTTTGGCCTGCGATCCGGGCCGGGAGATATCTGGCGCACCGGATTTCTGGGACAGTTTGCTTCGCAAGGCATCCGCGCTGCTGTCGCCTTTGTCTATCGGCAGCTTGGTCTTACCCCCTGGATCCTTTTTGGAGGCAATCTTGTCTCGCGCCTGATCTTTCTTTCGATCATCCGGTTTCCAGCCATCGTCAGGACGATTGATGTTACCGTTCCCGATATTGACGTCATTGCCGATATTCACATTGCCGTCGATATCCAGATCAATATTCGGGTTTCGATAGATCGGGCCCCCACCCCAACCCCCGCAATTTCGACAACCCCAGTAGTCATTCCAGTCGTCGTCATCGTCAAAAATGGCGTCGATCAGGGCGAATGTCCCAAACGCGATAGCTCCGGTGACAATGGCGTCGCCAACAAGGTTGCTGTTGCTGTCGGTATAAACGACCTGAGGGTCATATTGCGGCACATAAACAACTTCGGGATCCGCAGGTTGGATGATGACGGTTTCGTCTTCCGTGACCTCGACAAGCTGTTCTTCACCCGATACGAGCGCACCGTTGTTGATCGCCTGAGTCCGCATGGTCTGAACGGCGACCATCACCTCGTCACTTTGGGCAAGCATGGCGTCGCCCATGGTTTCGGTCCATTCGATATGGGTGGCCATATCCTCGATCACTTCAGGGAAGGCGACGGCCAGAACCTCAACGCTTTCGTCCCATTCTTCGGCTTCGACGGCAGCTTGAATGACTTCGGGTTCCTCGCTGTCCATGCTGGCCAGCAACCGGTCGCTTTTGACAACTTCCATCGGGCTGGTCGCCGCAACCAGTATCTGAATCAAAAGCGTGTCCGGAAACAAAGCAATCGGCGCGACGAGATTTTCCAGCTCGGCCTGGGTGAGCAGATCGGTGTCTGATATAGGTTCCGCGACACCCTCCTGTTCGGACTGCGCCCCCACTAACGTCGGTGTGAAAACCAGAAACGCGGATACAATCCAACGAACGATATCAGCCATATCTCCCCCCCTTTTTATCAGCAAATGTCCGAGGCCCAATTCGCCGCGGACACACGGGAAAACTCATCCCGTTATTCGAATGCTTAAATTTATCTCATGTTGTCGCGGGAGGGGCTTCTATGTAAAGGGCCTTTGGCTCAAATGTCGGAACACCTGTTTGAAGAAGAGCATGGGTACTGCTGTTTTGCCGCTGGTACCTTCGATATTGGGACCCATGCACGACCACAGGCGAAGCCGGCGAGATCTCGCTGTTTTTTACAAACCGATCAAGCGACGTTCGTAGCCCGTACGATTTTTCGAACAGCGTTCGCTGCGTCAGGCCGGTCTCACGTCCACACCCTTAGAGCAACTCAATTCGGCGCGCTCTCTTGGGGCAAATAGCGATCCAACAGGGCGTCAACCAGACCCGAAAGAAGCCGGTCACCTTCTGGCTGATCAACGCGCAGAATATCTTCCAAAATGATGAACTGCTCCATTCCTGTCGTCATCGCCAACCGCTTTTTCAGATCCTCGAAGTCTGAGGATCCATTCGGCCACGAACAGGTTCAAGCGCTTCGCCAAATGCAGCCACGCGTCGGGCCCCCCGTATGTTTCTGCGCGCGTCCTCCAAAGCTGCCTTCAGTGACTCTGCCAGGAACTGCCGGAAATAGGCTTCGTGATCACGTGAGAAATCCAAGTAATATTGCGCAACCTTTTGCACACGACTTCGTACGTCAGCGAGATCTTCCAATAGGCGCGAAGTCGGCAAAACCTCGAAATCCAACGTCGCATCAAGCGCCAAAACTCCGGGGTCCGAAAAATACCTGTACACGGTCGCACGGCTGGTTTTCGCACGATCCGCAACTTTCGCAAGAGTAACCTCTGTACCCTCGGCCATGATGTCGCGCGCCGCTTCCAGCAACGCCTCTCGGGTCCGGTTTTTCTGATTGGTTCGTGGTGCCAATATTCAAGTTCCTAAATGTTACACTTGTCTTATAAAGAGATGTATGTATCATAAACTCACTTTGATTTTAGTAAAGGGAATCTTCAACGTGGAACAGACTCGCCCGCGCATTTATCACCTTTTCGGCAATCTCTTGACCTTTCACGCGTTCCCTGCGGAGACCGGGGACAAATACGCAATCGTCGAAATCAAGACTGCGCCCGGAGCAGGCGCGCCTCCAAACCATCATGCCGGAGAGGAAGAGAGCTTCTTTGTTTTGGAAGGCGAGTTCGAATTTATGGTCGATGGGCAGACGCTTGGCGTTCGCGCAGGTGATTTTGTGAAAGTACCCGATGGAGCGGTTCACGCGTTCACATGTAAGGGGCCCCAAGCAGGTCGTTTGCTGTGCATCAACGCGCCCGGCGCAATGCATGACACATTCTTCAGCGAAGCGGGTGAAGCAATGCCGGACGGCACGACAGAAATTCCTGAACCCGACGGCCCGCCAGACATCCCAGCAATCGTAGCTTTGGCAGATAGAATCGGCATGACAATCCTCGCGCCGGATCATGCTCCGACCTGAAGCGGGTCCTTTGTTCACGCGAGATGGGAGTACGAAAAATGAAATGCATAGGTTTGTTTTTGACCCCAATCCTTCTGCCGCTGGTCGCGATGGCTGAGCCGAGTATCGAACGCGGTGAGTACCTTGTACGAGGGCCAGCTGCATGCGGAAATTGTCATACACCGCAGGGCCCCAACGGCCCGGACATGTCCAATGAGTTCGGCGGAATGTTGGTCGAAAAGAACGAGATGATGGAGGCCTGGGCCGTCAATATAACGCCAGGTAGCCGGATCGCAGACTGGAGCGACGCAGACCTGGTGCGCGCAATTCGGGAAGGCATCCGCCCGGACGGTTCTGTCATCGGACCGCCCATGCCCATCGGGCTTTACCGCAGCCTTAGCGACGATGACGTTATGTCCATGGTAATGTTCCTGCGCACCGTCCCCGCGAGCAAGAATGAAACGCCTTTTTCAACCTACAACTTCCCCCTTCCGCCCAGCTATGGGCCGCCTGTGGGCCCGGTGACGGCCCCGCCCGCTGGACCAAGCGTCGAGTACGGAGAATACCTCGCCGGGCCAGTTGCACATTGTATCGAATGCCACACTACCTTTGGGCCACAAGGACCAATGTTCGACACGCATCTTGGCGCCGGAGGTTTTGCCTTTCACGGTCCGTGGGGGGTCTCCATTGCACCAAACATCACATCGCACGAGGATGGGTTAGCCCAATATAGCGATGATGAGTTAAAGATGATGATCGCTTCGGGTGTACGGCCCGATGGCAGCCGAATGCGACCCCCAATGGGGTACGCGCATTATGCCCAGATGTCTTCAGATGATCTTCAGGCAATTGTCCTGTACCTTCGGGCAATCCCGGCTCTACCGGACCCATGACCGGTCTGACACCGCCAGGTTTTCGTTGGGGTTAGCAGGGAATCTTGTAACGCGCGCGTTGCTGAAACAGAGCACAACAAATAGGCCAAACAGTTTTCACTATTCGGCGTTCTATTGCTTCGCTTGGCGGCCATGAATGCCATGGCCACCGACCCTAGAGCGGTGCCAAGGGCGGATCGTCAAGACCATGGGAGACGGAATTCTGGTCGAATTCGCGTCTCCGGTCGCCGCGCTACGCGCCGGCCTGCAAATACAGGACAGTATGCACGCGCGGGAAGTAGGCGAACCAAAAGATCACCGTCTGCGGTTTAGTGTCGGGATAAACCTCGGTGACGTCGTAGTAGATGGCGATGACGTATTGGGCGACGCTGTGAACATAGCCGCTCGGTTGGAGAGTTTGTCGCCCGTTGGCGGCATCTGTATCTCGCGCCAAGTACGTGATCAGGTGAATGGACGCATGGACGCTGAATTCACGTCACTCGGGCTGCAAACTGTAGAGAACATTCCAAATCCGTTGGAAGTCTAGAGCGTAGACGTTGTAGGTGACGACGCCATTCCAGTGGCTCAGACCGGCCGCGACGTGACCAGTGTCGCCGGGTTGCCGTTTGAGATTGACACGGACGACTCGGATCAATTGTTTCTTGCGTCCGCATTAGTGGAAGATGTCACCGCTGCACTAGGACGTTTTCGACGGGGTGGAAACCGCTTGCGGGTCTCGTCGCGTTTGAACGGCGCAAAAGACGAAGAACAGGTTTGAGCCAACCACTGGGATGGGCCGGCAGACGATTTGTTCGCCATTCTCGATCAACTCACCGGGGCCATCGTCATGGGCGTCGAGCCCGAGATTGGCGCGCATGAGCGTATGCTTTCCCGCTGCGCACCGACCCACAGCCTTTCAGCCTAGGAGCTTTGTCAGCGCGATTTTATCATTTTGCACTCGCCACCCCCGAAGCGATGACAGAGTCACAACCTATTTTCGAAGCGGCCATCAAGGCAGATCCGGGCTATGCCCTGCCGCAGGCACTGTTGGCGCGCCAAAAATTTTTACTGCTGAGACTGGGCGTTGCGAAAGACCCTGTCGCCACGATTGCCCATGAAGAAAAAGCCCGACGCCTATACCCGTACGATCCTCTGGTTTGGGCATTTCTGACCACGCAGGCAGCGGGGCTGGTTTGCCGGGGTGATGAAAGCGACTTGGAGGCGGCAGAAGAAAGATCGCGCGAAGCGATACTTGCAAACACCAAAGTCTGGCATCCCGCAGCCATAGCTGCGCTTTCAGCGACGCGGCGCGGGGATCATGACACGGCGCAAAAGCTGGTTCAGCGGGCGAAAGAGACATTGCCAGTGTTCAGCACATCCATGATCAGGCAGTCCCTCGGCAAAGGCGCGCAGACAGAGCCCCGGTCAAGCATAGCGGCAATGGTCGAGGACATGCGTCTTCCTTGATCCACGCTCACCTCTTCGGCATTCACCGATCAAGCCAAGATTTTAACGGGCTAACGCTCCTAGACCGGAGTACCGCCAAACGGGTCACTCTTGTTTGTCTCGATGAAACTCCAACGCCATTTCGTCCAGAATACCGAACGCCACCGGATAGAATTTTTCGAACAGATCAATTACCGCAGATTCCTCTGAAGGATGATGTTTACCGTCGGCATCCGTCAGCCGCCCCATCCGATACACAATCTCGGACCCTTCTTCCACCGGGGCCAGTTCATAGGTCTCTAGATTAGTAAGGCCCTCGATGGACGAATTGTGGAGGATATCGGTCACATATTCGAATGGATTCCAATCGACGATCAGCATCTGAAAGTGAGCCGCCTCATGAATGCAGTGCAGGCGGACACCGGCTGACGTACGCGACACATCCCCTTCCCGATAGGCGTCTCTCAACATCATCCATCGCATCTTGAGTGCGGGGTCCGTAAGCATTTCCCAGGCAACCACCGGCGGGGCCTTCAGTATGTGCCGGGTTGTGAATACAGCCTCCTCATCGGTCACGCGCACAGGTCCGGCGATCTCTCGGTATTTTTGCCAAGCTGCCGCAAGGTCATAGACCCGCATGGGCACGTCACCAAAATGCTCGAACTGAGCGCTATATTGCATGAGATCCGATGTGATACCCATCGCCTGAAAAGCGTCTTCCGAGAACAGCGCATAGCTGCGTATCCCGGTCTCCTCCTTGACATCGGTCTTCGCCATACGATGGACAAGTATGACATCGGCACCCGAGATATCCTTCATCGGACCGATCGAAAGTTCTTCAAACTTTCCGTGATGCGCAAGGATTTTCAGATCAAGGTCGGCGACGTTCCTGCATGCATTGCAAGGGCAAGTCGTGTTCTGCACGATGTTCCGGCGGCGTTCGGCGAACGCTCGATACAGGCTTTCGCATATGTTGAGGAACGTTTCGCCAGATGGGAACGGCCCGCTGGAATAGGCAAGAACAGCGTCCCCTTCAAGGCCCCGCAGTTTCATCGGGTCTTTCAGCTCAATAACAATCGCCTCAAGTAAAGACCGTATGATCGGGTTGGCGTGCTCCAACTCTGACCGCGTCAGATATCCGGTATACCCGGTAATATCGGCGATTAGTAAGTAACCGGTTTGAACTGGCATTCCCGTCTTCCCATTTACGCACTGCCCGATGACTGTAGCTTCCGCCATAGTACCGGACAAGCAGATCAGCCCTGGCCCCTAGGCAGGAGCCCCGCAGAACAAAGTCCGCATAGTTGGTCAGATACGACCACTGAAGCCAAAGGCGGTCCGAGGCGGTGCCAGTCGTGGAATGGACACTGCTATCCGAGGCTTTAGTTGTTGGTCCGCTGTTCCCAGTTTCGCTTGAGCAGGAATTGGTTCTTGAAGTTTCTGAGGCCCAGCATCACTTCTGAATCCACGATGTCCTCGACCCCATGTATATGGTCTTCAAGGAAGGTCGCCAAATCGTCCGGCTCGTCGCAGACCAGTTCCACCATCAGATCGAACCGCCCCGTGACCCACAGGATATAGACAACACTGGAAACGGCGCCCAGACGCGTTGCCACCGCTTGCGGTGTCGTGCCCGGCGCCACCTTCAGACAGATCATTGCATCAGCCTTGTATTCCGTGGCGGTCGGGTCCGCGATGGCCACGATCCGCAGCAGGCCCGCCTCTTTCATCGCGTTGACGCGATTGCGCACCGTTCCCTCGGACACGTCCAGCTTCTGGGCAATCTCGGAAAACGCCATCCGCCCGTCCAGCTCAAGCATACGGACGATCTCACTGTTCAGACGCTCATCCACCGAATGCGTGCTGCGCTGACGCAAGGGTCTGTCCGCTTCTGGTTTGCGCGATAAGTTCACAGCGCGTCCTTCTTGTGTCTGTCGGCCCAGCGGCCCGTTTTGTGAACCCCGATCATAAGGTCCAACCCGCCGGGACAGCAAACCGATTTCCGGTCCGATGCATCCTGCCCGCGCCTATTGCTGCAAAAGCGCGCGGATATTGTCATCCAAAGCCGCCGTAAAACCGGCATCGTTGCCAGGATTGGCCGCGCAATGGCCCCAGGGCGAGTCATATGGACAGAAACGGGCGTTTGGCATGTGTCGGGCCTCGATCTCGTTGTCTTCGGGCGGGAAATACAGGTCCTGCGTGCAGGGCATCAGGATGGCGCGGGCCTTGATGGCGCCCAACGCGGCCTTGAAATCGCCGCTATACAATGACCCTGCCGCGATATCACCCGCTTGCCACGTGGCCAGCTTGGCCAGCAGATTGTTGGCATCCCAACCGTCGACATGATCAATCTCCCAATCCAGCAGCAGATCTTCGATCGTGTCGAACCCCAGCTGTTTATACAGTCTCTCGCGGTAGAAGGTCTGCGAGAACGCCCAGCCCGCATAGACACGGCCAAAAGCTTTCAGTCCGGCGATCGGCGGGCTGTCATAGTCGCCCCGTTCCATGCCTGATCAGCACAGAGCGCGGCCTTCACCCCTTCGAGAAAGACGAAGTTATGCGGCGAGGTCCGGGCCGAGGCGCAAAACGGCAAGATCGCCTGCACCATGTCGGGGTATTGTGCCGCCCATTGATAGGACTGGCATCCGGCCATTGACCAACCGGCCACCAGCGCAATCCGGTCGATGCCGAGATGGTCATGGATCAGCCGGTGCTGCGCCGCGATATTGTCCCACATCTGAACCAGCGGAAAACGCGGCCCGTCCTGTGGTGCGAGCGTGTTCGTCGGGGACGAAGATCGCCCGTTGCCAAACAGGTTCGGGCTGACGATGAAATGCCGCGCCGGGTCAATCGCGCGACCCGGGCCGAAAAACCCCTCGTTTCGGGAATTGGTGCCGGTGTAGAAGGTGGGCAGAACGATCACATTGTCACGTTCGGGCGCAAGCGTGCCATAAGTCTGATAGGCCAGCTTCGCATCCCGCAACACCGCGCCGGACAACAGTGGAAAATCGCCTAGCTCAAGGATCTGATAGTCTTGCGTCATGCCCGCCTCTGGCTGTTGGACCCGAGCGACCCCAGGGCCGTCCGAGGTGGAAATCAATAGAGCCGCAGGTATTCCTGCACTTCCCAATCCGTGACGGATTGGTGGTATCGCTCCCACTCGTCGTTTTTGTATTCCAGATACGAGTTGCGCATCACCGGTCCCATCACATGCGCGGCCATGTCGTCACCACGCAGCGCCTGAATGGCGTTCCACAAAGTACGCGGCAGGCGTCGAATGCCAAGTTCAGCCAGTTCGCTTTCTGTTTTGGAATACAGGTCGAAATCCGTGGGCTTGCCCGGATCGATCTTGTTCTTGATACCCTTCACCGCGCAGCTCAGATGCATCGCCATCGCCAGATAGACATTCATGGTCATATCGCAGGCACGGTTTTCGATGCAGTGGCGGCTTTGCGGCAGACGGAACTGGGCTGAGCGGTTGTTGAACCCAAAGGTGATATTGGTCGGCGCCCAGGTCACGGTGCCACCCTCGAACCCACCCACGCGCGGGACCAGACCGTTATACGAATTCACCGTCGGACAGGTGATGGCAGTGATCGCCTCGGCGTGCTGCATCAGGCCGCCCACGGCCCAACGGCTTTCATCCGACCAGTCGCCTTCGGAGGTTTCAAAGATATTTTCACCGGGTCGGCTTTCATGCTGCATCGACATGTTGATATGCGCGCCCGAACGCCAATCGCCCACTGTCGGCTTGGGCATAAAGGTCACGAAGCAGCCATGCTTCTTGGCAACTTCTTTCAAAACAATGCGCAGAAAAGCCAGCCGATCGGACATTTCCAGCATGTTGGTATAGTGGAAATCCAGCTCAAACTGGGAATAAGCACCCTCGGCCACCACGTCGTGCAGGTTCCAGCCCAGCCCTTCGATAATATCGATCATGTCCTTGAGGAAGGGCATCGAATCCACCGAATATTCCACGTCATAGCCAAAGGCCTGACGGCGCGGGCGCAGGCCCTGTGCCGGGTCGTCGTCGAAGGCTTTCACAGGCTGACCGTTTTCATCGTATTTCATCACGATGAACTCGGGCTCGACCCCGGCATAACCAATGTAACCTTCCTGCGCGGCCTCGTGGATGGCGCGTTTCAGGGCCTGACGGGGGCAGACGTTGTACGGTGCGTCCTCCCAGTAGAGGTCCGAGAATATGATCGCCATCGATGTGTCCCACGGGCAGACATAGACCGCGTCCAAATCGGGAACCACTACTTGATCGCTGTCGGCGGGGCTCAGCTCGGGGACGTAAGAGATCGAGTGCACGGCGAATTGCGGCCCCTTGCCCAGACATAGCGCCTCAAAATCACTCATGGGAACGGGTTTGGTCTTTGGGATGCCGTGCAGGTCGATCCATGCCCCCATCACATATTTGACACCCGCATCCTCAAGGCGCTTTTTCACCTCGGGGATCTTGGGCCGGTTGCGTTCGACCGCGTCGTGAAAGCTGTCGTAGTAGATTTTGGCAGTGGGATTATCTTTTGGCATCTGGGCCTCCTCCTGTCAGCGGGCCGGGGCCCCGGCAATTAGCCGGGCACAAAGTCGTCGGGGTCGATGCCGGGCACTTGCGTGATACCGGCCAGTTGCTTCCAGTTATGGGGATAGGCGGCATAGAAGATCACACAGCGTGCGTCCGCCTCATACGAGATGTGATTGTCCTTGGGGATATACAACACGTCGCCGCGGTTGCAGATATAGGTTTCGCCGTCGCACACCAGCCGGAAGGTGCCTTCCAGCACATAGATGATCTCATCACAGGTCAGATCCCACGGCACCTTGATGTTCTTGAGAACATTGATCCCACCGCACATGGTCTTGCTGAATTCGCTTGTGACCATGGGCTTGATATAGGTGTCGCTGTCGCTTTCACCGATCGCGTTATAGCGATCCTCGACCAAATCCCATTTCATAAGTTTTGGTGCATTTCCCATGGGTCACGCCCCTTCCTTGGCCAGATGTTTCAGAATGCTTTCGTTCAGCTCGACCTTGTAGCCGTCCGGGTCCTCGCAGAACGCAATGACGCGGGTGCCGTTCTTCATCGGACCGGCCGGGCGAGTGATATTCACGCCTGCGGCCGCCAGTTCTTCGCAGGCCTTATAGACATCCGGTGTCTCGATGCAGATGTGGCCCCAGCCATTGCCCTTTTCATAGGGGTCTTCCTGATCCCAGTTCGCCGTCAGCTCCAACGTCGGGAACTCAGCCTCGGGGCCGTAGCCGATGAAGGTGTTGGTGAATTTGCCCTCGGGGTAATCGGTGCGTCGCAGGACCTGCATGCCCAGAATGCCGCAGTAAAATTCCAGCGACTTCTCCATGTCCATCACTCGCATCATGGTATGCGCCAAACGGAATCCGCTGCTGATATTCTCGCTCACTTTGGTCTCCTCAATTCAGTGTTTTTCGAGTGTGGTCACATCCTGCGCCACCAGTTCCTGAAAGGCGCGCACGCTGTCTTCCCAGGCGGGCGACAACACGCCCCCGGCCTCGGAAACGGTCGAGGACCGACCCAGTTGCAGCCGCTCGGTCATCTCGTGATCTTCCTTGTGCACGTCCCACCACAGCTTTTTGAGGCCTTCGATCACGTCGGGCGTCAGGGTTTGACCTTCGGTCGTATACAGCGCCCTTTTCTGGACCATCGTCCCCGGACCCGTCGGAATGTTCAGGTAAACCCCCATCTGGTCGGGAAAATACCGCCCCAGAATGAAGTTGGGATACAGCGTCAGATAGCGCGAGCTGACGCCCAGACTGCCGGATGTCCCGATCTCTTCATCCAGATCGACCGCGCTGCCAAGGCAGTTGCCGTCAACGATGGTATAGTGGTCGGCAAGCGGCTGATCCGTGGTCGAGGCATGGACGAACTGCACGTGATAGGGTTCGATGAAGTTCTCCATGATGAACTTCCAGTTGCATGCGATCTCTCCGAAATCGAGCGTTCCGATACAGTCGACCTTATCCCAGTCGATGCCCTCTAGACGCGCCTGCATCGAGGCGGAATAGGCATCAAAATCCGGCGCGTTGCCGTCCAGATTGACGAATACCCAATCGTTCCAAACATGGCTGCGCACCGGCACAAGGCTGTTTTGCGACGCGTCGAACCCTTCGGCCTGATGCTCGTTTACACCGCCGAAATGGGGTGCGGCACGCAGTTTCCCGTCCAGATCATAGGCCCAGGCGTGATAGGGACAGCGGATCAGCTTGCCCACATTCTTAGGCGCATCTACCAGCGTCAGGCAGCGGTGGCGGCAGATATTGTGGAACGCCCTGATTTCACCCGCCATATTGCGGACCAAAAGCAGCGGATGACCGGCCAGCGTGACCGGCACCGCATCCCCGGCAGCCTGCAATTCATGGGCAAACCCGACACAAACCCAGTTGCGCGTAAAGACCGAGGCGCATTCGGCCTCCCAGAATTCCGCATCCTTATAGGCCGCCGCAGGCAAGCCCCGTTTGGGTGTGGTTTCTTCGTAAAAAGACTCAAGCAACGAAGAGATCGTATTCATCGTTCAAGTTCCTGACGCAGAGTTTCAAAACCTAAATCGCAGGTGGGCTGCGGGTGTGTGGCCAATGTGGCTGTCAGGAAGTGAACTGCGAAATAATCACTCTGTCTAGATTTTTCTGCGAATTCGTTAAGCTATATTGAAGTATCAGTAAGTTTATGTCGCAATTAGACCAATACTTTGTCGATTTCGCACCATTCTCACTAAAGAGTGACCCGACTGCCATAGGACAGCCGGGTCACGTTCTACCAATTTCGAAAGGAGGTCTGCGGTATCCGAAGAATCGCGGTGCCTGTTGCAGGCGGCGGACAACACCAAAGGCCCCTGTCCCGTCGACAGCAGGGCCAGAACAGGGCACCCTGCCCGGTCAGATATCCAACGTGTTGTCTTTTTCCCAGCGCGAGAAATGCGACACAAACGAATTCCATTCCTGATGCTTCATCTTCAGGAACGCGGATGAGAATTCATCGCCCATCATCGCCTTCAGTTCCGTGTCTTTGTCGTAGTCGCGCAGCGCGTCCAGCATGTTCAGCGGCAGTTTCGGCGCATCGGTGACGGTGTGGCCCTCGGCATACATATCAATGTCATGGCGCGGGCCGGGATCGGCCTTGGAGCGCAGCCCTGACAGCCCCGCCGCGATAATCACCGCTTGCAGCAAATAGGGGTTAGCAGCCCCGTCTGCCAAGCGCAGCTCGAACCGGCCCGGACCGGGCACGCGCACCATATGGGTGCGATTGTTGCCCGTCCACGTCACGGTATTGGGTGCCCAGGTCGCGCCCGACATGGTGCGCGGCGCGTTGATGCGTTTGTAGCTGTTCACCGTGGGGTTGGTGATCGCCGCCAATGCGCTGGCATGTTTCATGATCCCGCCAAGGAAATGTTTGCCCTTCTCGCTCAGCCCCACTTCTCCGGTGGGGCCGTCACCCTCACCCGCGAAAACATTGGTCTTGGCCTCAGCCCCGGTGCATCCCAGACCGAGATATGGGCGTGGCAGCCATTACCCGTCAGCCCTTCGACCGGTTTGGGCATGAAGGTGGCGCGGAACCCATGTTTTTCGGCCACGGATTTGGTCATGAACTTGAAGAACGAATGCTTGTCGGCGGTGCGCAGAACATCGTCAAACTCCCAGTTCATCTCGAACTGGCCATTGGCGTCCTCGTGGTCGTTTTGATACGGGCCCCAGCCCAGATCCAGCATATAATCGCAAATCTCGCGCACCACGTCATAACGGCGCATCACCGCCTGCTGGTCGTAACAGGGTTTTTCAGCGGTATCGAACGGGTCGCTGATCTGTTCTCCATCGGGGGTCAGCAGAAAGAACTCGGCCTCGACCCCGGTTTTGACATGCAGCCCTTCGGCGGCGGCTTCGTCGATTAGGCTGCGCAGAACGTTGCGCGGGGCTTGGGCGACGTCCTCGCCCTCCATCACGCAGTCGGCGGCGACCCACGCAACCTCGGGCTTCCAAGGCAGCTGAATGACCGAGGACGGATCGGGCACCGCCAACATGTCTGGGTGCGCCGGGGTCATGTCCAGATAAGTGGCGAACCCGGCAAAGCCTGCGCCTTCGATCTGCATCTCGGCGATGGCTTGTGCGGGGACCAGTTTGGCCCGTTGTCCACCGAACAGATCGGTGAACGAGATCATGAAGTATTTGACGCCTTTTTCCTTGGCGAAAGCAGCCAGATCTGTCGTCATGGTCGGCTTTCCTTTCCCTGTTGAACCCAAAAGAAAAGGCGCGGCCCCGGTCAGGGTCGCGCCCGCTTGTCTCAGAACCCCGGCTTGCCCGGATACCACTCTGTCCCCGCCAGAGGCACGCGCGCCATGGCGGCGGCCTCCATCGTCAGGGCGCACAGGTCTTCAGGCTCCAGATTGTGCAGATCGTTGTGGCCGCAGGCGCGCGCGATGGTCTGCGCCTCAAGCGTCATGACCTTGAGGTAATTGCGCAGACGCCGCCCGGCCTCAACCGGGTCAAGACGCGCCGCCAGTTCCGGGTCTTGCGTGGTGATGCCCGCCGGATCGCGGCCTTCGTGCCAATCGTCATAGGCCCCGGTGGTGGTGCCCAGCTTCTGATACTCGGCCTCCCATTTCGGGTCATTGTCACCCAAAGCGATCAAGGCCGCCGTACCGATAGCCACCGCATCCGCGCCCAGTGCCATCGCCTTGGCCACATCCGCGCCATTGCGAATTCCGCCCGAGATCACCAGCTGCACCTCGCGATGCACACCCAAGTCTTGCAACGCCTGCACGGCGGGGCGGATACAGGCCAGCGTCGGAATGCCCACATGTTCGATGAACACATCCTGCGTGGCCGCTGTTCCGCCCTGCATCCCATCCATCACCACCACATCGGCCCCGGCTTTCACCGCCAGCGCCGTGTCGTAATAGGGTCGCGTCGCGCCGACTTTGACATAAATCGGCACCTGCCAACCCGTGATTTCGCGCAGTTCGAGGATTTTGATCTCAAGATCATCCGGGCCGGTCCAGTCCGGGTGACGACAAGCAGAGCGCTGGTCGATCCCCTTGGGCAGGGTGCGCATCTCGGCTACGCGGTCGCTGATCTTTTGGCCTAGCAGCATCCCACCGCCGCCGGGCTTTGCGCCCTGACCGACTACAATCTCGATTGCGTCTGCTTTGCGCAGATCGTCGGGGTTCATGCCATAGCGCGAAGGCAGATACTGATAGACCAATTTGCTGGAATGCCCGCGTTCCTCGGGTGTCATACCGCCGTCGCCCGTAGTGGTCGACGTACCCGCAGCGGACGCGCCGCGACCCAGCGCCTCTTTCGCGGGGCCGGACAGCGCGCCGAAGCTCATGCCCGCGATGGTGATCGGGATATCCAGCTGGATCGGGTTCTTGGCAAAGCGCGTGCCCAACGTGACCGAGGTGTCACAGCGTTCGCGATAGCCTTCCAGCGGGTATCGGCTGACCGAGGCGCCCAGAAACAGCAGGTCGTCGAAATGCGGCACCTTGCGTTTCGCGCCGCCGCCACGAATGTCATAGATGCCCGTTGCCGCCGCCCGCCGGATTTCCGCATTGACCGGGTTGGAAAACGTCGCAGACTGTATCGGCATCGTGCGTGGTGTGTGATCGTCCATTACGGTCTTCCTCAGTATTCTGCCGCGTTGTCGACATCGAAATTGTAAAGCTGCCGGGCCGAGCCATAGCGTTTGAACTCTTCGGGCTTGGCATCTGCTCCTGCGCGCTCCAGCAGGTCGGCCAGAAGGGTCAGATGCTCGGGTCTCATCTCTTTCTCGATGCAATCGGCACCCAGACTTTTGACCGAGCCGCGCACGAATAGCCGCGCCTCATAGAGGGAGTCCCCCAACGCATCGCCCGCATCACCGCAGACCACCAGCGTACCGGCCTGCGCCATAAAGGCGGACATGTGGCCGATATTGCCATGTACCACGATGTCGATCCCTTTCATGGAAATCCCGCAGCGCGAACTGGCATTGCCCTTGATCACCAGCAACCCGCCATGGCCCGTGGCCCCGGCATACTGACTGGCGTCACCTTCGACGATCACGGTGCCCGACATCATATTCTCGGCCACGCCCGGCCCGACCGAGCCCTCAACCCGGATCGTCGCCTGTTTGTTCATCCCAGCGCAGTAATAGCCGGTCGAACCCTTGACCGTGACCTCAATTGGGGCATCCAGACCGACAGCGATGGCATGGCTGCCCTTTGGGTTCTGAACCTCCCACTGGGTCTGGTTCGTCTCGGTGCTTTGGGCCTGAAGGGCAGCGTTCAGCCCGCGCAGGCCCTGTTCTGCGACGTCATAGCTCTGCATTTTAGTGGCTCCAGAAATAGACGGTGGCGGGTTCGGGTTCCCAAACGCGGGCGTCCTCAATACCCGGCAGGTTGACCAGCGCGCGGTACTCGCTGCCGAAAGCCACGTATTGATCGGTCTCGGCCATCACCGCCGGTTTGCAGGCAATCGGGTCGCGTACCACGCCAAACCCGTCCTTGGTGCCGACCACAAAGGTGAAGAACCCATCCAGATCCTCAAGGCTGCTTTCCAGCGCCTCACCCAGAGTGGCCCCATTCTGCATCTTCCACGTCAGATAGGCGGCGCCGACCTCGGTATCGTTCATCGATTCAATCCGCACCCCTTCGCGCATCAGCTTGCGGCGCAGCGCGTTGTGGTTTGACAACGAGCCGTTATGCACCAGACACTGATCGCCGCCGGTTGAGAATGGATGGGCGCCTTCAGTGGTGACGGCGGATTCGGTGGCCATGCGCGTATGCCCGATCCCGTGGCTGCCATGCATCGACGACAGCGAGAAACGAGCCGCCACGTCCTTTGGCAGACCAACTTCTTTGTAGATTTCAATCGCATCACCATCCGACATGACGCGCATGGCGGGGCGCATCTCACGGATCGCCTGCCGCGCAGTATCGACCTTGTCAGCCTGCATCGACAGCACCGCATGCGTGTCATTGGCACGCAAATTGACTTCAGTTCCTACCGCCGCACTCAGATCTGAAGCGAGAGTTGCGAAATCGGCATCAGGGTCATCCGACTGCACCGTCATTTTTGCTTGGCCTGCCGACTGGGAACCATAGATTGCGATACCGGCACTGTCGGGGCCGCGATCGGTCATGGTGATCAGCATATCGGTCAGCATTGAACCCAGTCTGGGCTCGAGCGTTTGGTCTTTGAGAAACAACCCCACAATCCCGCACATCGTCTGAGACCTTCTCTTGTTGTGTTGCCGATACCCTAAACCACGTCCCTCAGGGAAATCTACCCTTAAGAAAATTTTTTTCCCTATGCGAAAATACGTCTAGGCAGATTCCTAAGGCGAAAGCGCTTTCATTTTCCTCATGGTAGGATAACTTCGCTGCCAAGAAAGACCGCATGAACGGGCAAACTGCGAATCGAAGCGGAAGGAAACAGGTGGCAAAACTGACCCAAGACCCGCATTCCGTAAGTTCAAGTGATCGAGAAAAGGTTCTTGAAGTCGCCATCGGCCGAGAAGTTCACGCCTTTCGCAAACAGCAGAACATCACTGTTGCAGATCTTGCGCAGATGACCGGGCTGTCGATCGGAATGGTGTCGAAAATCGAAAACGGGAATACATCGCCTTCTTTGACGACGCTTCAGGCGCTGGCGGATGCACTGTCGGTTCCACTGACCAGTTTTTTCCGTCGGTTCGAAGAACGACGGCTGGCCGTTCACACCAAAGCAGGGCAAGGGGTCGAGCAGGAGCGAGAGGGCACCCGCGCTAACCATCAATACAACCTGCTGGGCACCATAGGCGCCAACACGTCAGGCGTGATCGTCGAGCCCTATCTGATCACTCTGACCGCTGAATCCGACACCTTTCCGACCTTTCAGCACAGCGGAATTGAGACGATCTATATGCTGGAAGGCGAGGTTGACTACCGTCACGGTGATCAGGTCTATCCGCTGAAACCCGGCGACACGCTGTTTTTCGAGGCTGATGCGCCACACGGCCCCGAGCGTCTGGTCACGTTGCCCCTTCGCTATCTGTCTATCATCAGCTATCCGCAGACAAACTGAAGGGCGCCAGAAATTCAGCCGTCAAATATGGTTTTCGAAATAAGTTTAGTGACCAAACCGAAATCAGCCGACATCGATTTCTCGCATTCGTAAGACTTGACCGGGCATTGGCGAGCATTGGAACGCCTTTCCCGACATTGACTTGGGATTTGTCTGACCCTTTTGAAGAAATCGACCGCTTTCAGGCCGACATGTCCTTAGGATCAGCACATCAAGTCGAAGACGACTTAATCATCAGGAACTTCTGTCAAACGACGCTCGTGCCAATAGCCCACGTACCGATAGCAGGACCGAAAGACGAAGATCCGATTTGGATCGGTTGGGTTAAAGCAGAGGGGCCTCTGAACCGGTTGTACGAAAGCCAACAAGTTCCGACAGAAGTGCGCTGAGGTCGCGGCTCAGGTATCACTTGCAACCTTCCCTGCTCTTTCTATGCTTTCATTTGGTGGGTCTGGCCCACGGCCTATGCGCCCCAAGTCAATGATTTTACGCGACCTAATAAGTTGAAGAGCAAGACTAATACACAAAGAGCTTCGTCAAGAGCCAGATATTCAGTGCTTCAGGAGGGAACACCATGAAGAGAATTATTCAAACCGCCGCATTGAGCGCGGCTGCTTTCATTTCAGCCATTGCCGCAGGCAATGCGGAAGAATGGCGATTCAACAATTTTCTACCCGAAACCCGCCCAGAAACGGCAGAGCTGGAACGCTTTGTCGAAGAGGTCAACGCGGCCCTTGAAGGTGAGAATAAGCTGAAGCTTTATAGCGGCGGATCGCTGGGTCTTCCGAACACGGACACCCTGCGGTTCCTGCCAAAGGGTGCGGTCGAGATGAGCCTGATCTGGGCGAACTATCTGGGACGTGACGCGCCAGCGCTCAGTTCAGTTGTGGTTCAAGGCACCATTGGCTCGATCGAGGAATTCGAAAAGGCGATCCCGACAGTGCGCGAGATTTATCAGGAAGAGTTTACCGATTGGGGCGTGACCTCGGTTGGGTATGTGCCGATCCCGATGCTATCTGTGTCGGTCTTCTGCCGGGATGAGCCGGTGCGCACCATTGACGCTCTGAAATCGAAAAAGCTGCGCGTCTGGGCTCGCGATCAGGTTGAAACCTTCACACGCCTTGGGGTCGCCGCGCAGATCATTCCACAGGAAGAGATGTATGTGGCGCTGAAAACCGGC
The DNA here is from genome assembly GCF_056535645.1 of Ruegeria sp. BK1. Classification (NCBI taxonomy): domain Bacteria; kingdom Pseudomonadati; phylum Pseudomonadota; class Alphaproteobacteria; order Rhodobacterales; family Roseobacteraceae; genus Ruegeria; species Ruegeria sp. BK1. The sequence continues at coordinate 549,098 of NZ_JBQFIS010000002.1, forward strand.
GTGGTCGATTGTGCACTTTATCCTGCGCTTTATGCACACACAGTGTCTTTGCAGGAGGTCGCCAAATATGCTTCGTTCCTGTATCCGATGGCGTCCGGCCCCTATGTGATCGGGGTCGCAACCGACAAATGGGACGCTACGGATGACGCCACCAAGGCGGCAATTGCGACCGCCGCAGACGCCTTGTGGGAGCGTACCAATCAATACGAGGACGATTTCGAACGCGAGCTGGCCGCACGTGAGCAGCTGGTCGCAGATGGTGTCACCTGGGGAGAAGATTTCTCGCAGGAAGACCGCGATCTGTTTGTGTCGAACGTCACCGAAATCTGGGCTGAACTCGCGGAAGAAGCTGGCGGCAACGCCCCTGCCTATCGTGAGCGTGTCCTGACCGCCCTGGGCCGCTGACGTCAAAATGGCGCTTAGTCCGGGAAACATTATCGCGCGGGGGCTGGACCGTCTGGCCCTTGCGTGCGCCGTTTCTGCGGCCCTCGGAATGATCGCCATTGTCGGCATCATTGTCACCAGCGTATTGATGCGCAAATTTGCCAATACGCCGCTGCACATCACCGAAGAAGTGGTCGGCCTATTGCTCAGCGTTTCGTTGTTTCTAGGTCTGCCGATGGTGACGTTGCGGGCCAAACATGTGCGTGTGGCACTGTTGGCGGATTTTCTGAAAGGTCGACTGCATGTCGCAATACAGATCGCCGCCCTTCTGGTCGGTATCGTTTTTTTCCTGTGGTTGATCGTCGAAACTATTCCTTGGTTCGAATTCGCCTTCAAGCGCAACCTTAAAACAGAAACCACGCGCATTCTGCTTTACCCTTGGATGGCGCTTATGCCGCTGTCGCTTGGGCTGACTCTGTCTATCTTTGTGGCACGCCTTGTCGGCATTCTGGACAGGGTGAACGACGCCGAGGCCGACATCAAATGACCCCAACGAAAGAGACCAATAAATGTCGTTCTGGCTGACGTTGACAGGCGCGCTGGTTGCCACCGCTGGCACGGGCGTGGCCCTTGGAGCGGCGCTTGGTCTGACCGGGTTGATCATTCTGCACTTTTTCTCGAACGGGGCCACGTCGCTGGCTGTGGACGCAATCTGGAGCGTCTTCAATTCGTTCACCCTCAGCGCAGTTCCCATGTTCATCCTTCTGGGCGAGGTGCTGCTGCGCAGTGGAATTAGCGAGCGGGCCTACTCCGCCTTTTCCCCGCTGTTTCGTCGCATCCCGGGGGGCTTGCTGCACACCAATATTGCAGTTTGCACCCTGTTCGGCGCGGTCAGCGGATCCAGTCTGTCTACGGCTGCGGCGGTGGGTTCGGTCGCATACCCTGAGATGTCGAAACGCGGCTATGACAAGGATACGATTGTGGGCAGCTTGGCGGGCGGCGGTACTTTGGGCCTGCTGATCCCGCCCAGCTTGTCTTTTCTGATCTATGGCGCGCTCACTGAAACCTCGATCGGGCGCCTGTTCGCCGCCGGTATTATCCCTGGTTTTCTGGTTGGTCTGATGTTCATGGCGTATCTGTTGGTCAGATGTACCCGAAATCCGGCCCTGGCCCCGCGCGACGAAGCCCCATTGCCGCTGCGGCAGACACTGGCGGGGTTCAAACAAATCTGGCCGTTGCTTGCGCTGATCATTGCGGTCATCGGCAGCATTGTCGGAGGGCTGGCGACACCGACCGAAGCGGCAGGCGTGGGCGTTGTACTGGCCGTGATCATTTCCTCCATATGGGGCGACCTGACTTGGAAGAAGCTTGTCGAAGCGGTCTATCAGTCGGTTCTGTTGTTTGCATCGGTTGGGTTTTTGGTGCTGGGCGCGACGATACTGGCGAAATCGACCAGTATTCTGGGCGTGCCGCAACAGATCCTAGAAGTCGTGGCCGAAAGCGGGATGGGCACATACAGGGTGCTGTTAATCGTGGTGCTGATCTATCTGGTGCTGGGGTGCTTTTTTGACGGATTGTCGTTGATGATCATGACCTTGCCGGTCGTATTCCCTTTGCTTACCGGGCTGGGCTTTGACCCAATCTGGATCGGGGTCATCATCACCATCGTCATCGAGATTGGTCAGGTCACACCCCCAGTCGGGCTAAACCTGTCGGTCCTAACCGCGCTGACCAACAACGAGGTTGGCTTGGGCCGTGTGGCAATTGCGACAGTTCCATACTGGCTCATCCACCTGTTGACCATCTTCATCCTGACGGTGTTCCCGGCACTAACCCTTTTTCTTCCCAACCTTTTGTTCTGAATGAGCGTAGTTGTGCTCTTGCAACGACCCGGTCCGGCCGAACAGGTTGTGTTGCAGAGTTTTTCTGCTAGCCAATGAGACTCGGCGTGTCTTCAAGTTAGACGGCCAGTTTAGCGAATTGTCGAAAGGGGCAGAGTCCAGGCGTGAATCGGCCCTCGCGGATCATCTTCGCGACTTCGATTTCAGCAACGGTTGCTGCAGTAAAACCGAAAGCTTTGAACCCCAGCATTGGTCAAGTTCGCCTTTTGATGAACCGGTGGTCCTGTCCACGATGTTGTTCTAGTGTTTCTGCCTCACCACCTCGACTGGAATCGGACATCAAAATCCCTTCAGCATTTTGTTGATGGCTTTGATACCTGCTGTTTCTGCGCCGCTTTTGTCGATGACGATCTTTCGCGGCGACCCGCGGCTTCAGCGATCACGCCGGAATACCGTGTAACGCATCGGTTCAGTGTTGTGTGGTCTACCGCAACGCCGTGCACGGGTATGATTTCTTCTATATGTCGATAGGAAACACCGTAGCTGACGAAACCAGGGTCAATGGTCAAAAGTGTGAAACGCAAGCTGGTGCAAGCGCCAGTTTCGTTTTCCTCAAGATCAAAGTGCGGTTCGGCCAGCTTCGCCTATTGGGTTACGGCCCAGACCTGTCGTTGAGCAAGCTGCACTGCGGCTTCACCAAAGCAGTCACTCAACAGCCAACCGCAATACAGCAGGGGCAGTCCACCACCCAGACATTCACTGCTTAAACCCAGTTCTTACGCCGCAAGAAGTTAGTCACGACAGAATGTTTGATAACTTACTGGTTTTCCACCCTTCAATCAGCCCGACCGCCGCCTGGGCGTAGCTCTGCGGAAACTGATCCGAGGTTCGGGCTTTCATAATCGTATGAAGGCCCAGCAAAGACCGATCAGCACCCGTGCGGCCTCATCCGGATCGACCTCGGAACGGATGGCCCCGTCATCCTTTGCCTGGCACAGTATCGCAGCAAACCGCCCCTCCAGTGCGGTCAGGTACCGCTCGATTCGTGCGTTAACCTCGGGATCAGAGCGGTCGAATGAACTAATCGAATTAAAGGCAAGACACCCGGCATCCTCAATCTTTGGCATTCGCTCGGTTGATGCGATGCCCCGGAACCAACCAGCCAGATCGTCCAGCGCATAGGTTTCGGGATCAGGAAAGTGCCGGGCTTCGGCATTGTCCAAATAAGCATCCAGAGTCTTTAGAAAAAACTTTTCTTTTCCCCATAAGTGGTTTGGAGCGTGAACCGTGTCAGCCCCGTCTGCTGCTCCAACTCCCGCGTACTGGCACCGTGGTATCCCCTTCGCCAAAACAGGTCCAAGGCTCCCGCCACAGCACTGTCGTGATCCGTCTTGCGTTTTCGCGCCACAGATTTCTCCTTGCTTTTTCTATCCATGTGGATAGTAATCAATTTCTATCCACATGGATAGCATTAGAGATGCGCGGCAGCAAATGCTGCGTGATCGCACCTGAAACGGAGACCTGACATGACCGCCATCGACCCGACACCCGGCGCATTAAAACCCGTCACCCTGCGCATGATCTTCATCCTGAACGCGCTGAAAATCCTGCTGGCCTTTGGTTTCTTCGCCGGTTTCAAATTCTACGGCCTGCAGGTCGGAGAGCTAGCTGGCCCGCAAGCCGCCAACCTGATGCTCTATACGATGCTGGGTTACATCGTCACCTTTGCCTGTATCGTCGCGTCCATTCTCAAGCGCAGCATGACCGGTATCCGTGCCGCAATTGCTGTTGATTTTCTGGTCTCGATCCCGGCGACAGCGGTTGTCGGCTTTGTCATCGCGATCATTAGCATGGGCCTGACATTCACCACCACTGTCCGCGCGTATTTTGCCTATCGTGTTTGAGATGAGCTCTTTGGCGAGTCACCCAGACATGATCGACGGGCAATGTATCTGCGGCGCAGTGCGCTATCGGGTGCAAGACAACATGACCGCCTTCAAATTGTGCTATTGCAACTTTTGCAAAAAGGCCTCGGGCTCGGCCCATGTTGCGAATGCTTTCACCACGCCTGACCGGATCGAATGGCTGGAAGGTCAAGAGCAACTGACATCTTTCAATGTGCCTAATTCCCAAGTGCGCCGGGTGTTTTGCCGAAGCTGCGGGACATCGCTTCCATTCAAGACACAGAACGGCAAGTTTCTGGTTGTCCCCGTCGGCAGCCTGTCACGCCCGCCGTCCCAGCCCGTTAGCGCGATTGTCGGCTGGGCGTCCCGACCCGCATGGTATAATGAGGCGCTGGGGTTGGAAGGCGTGGTCCTCCCGTTGAACTGAGCTGGACGTCCGCGCTGGGTTTGCATTTTGCGAACATCAGGTCTGTGGTGGATATCGGCAAAGGCATTCATTTCCTGCAGGAAGATAATCCCCATCTGATCGGAGAAAAGCTGGAGGAGTGGTTGGCGCGCCTGCCCGCATGAACCTGTCCTGCCATCTGTAGTTGTTGAACCGTATACATAAATCAGATTTCCTGATTTTATGCTCTGACTATCGCCCAACGCGTTCAAAGGCCAAGCACCGGAGGGAACCCTGTTGAATCTGACGATCCCCATTCCTTTGATCCTGGCGGCTGTCCTGCCCGCTTTTCTGGACCGGTGCTCTGGGTCCGATACCAGCATCGCTCTGGGTGTGTTGGCGCGCGACCGGGTGGCCTTGACCGCGACGGCCAGCGAAATTGTCGTCGATTTACCAATTGCCGAAGGTTCCGTGGTCAAGGTAGGCGACACGCTGGTTCAGCTTGATCCCACATTGCAAAGCGCCAAGCTGGCACTGGCGCAGGCAGAACTGGAAAAGGCACAGGCCACGCTTCTGAAACTGCAGGTCGGACCGCGCGAGGAAGAAATTGCAATTGCCGAGGCCAAAGTAGCAGGCGCTGTTGCGCGCCTTGCCGATGCCGAGGCCATCTATGACCGAAATGCCAGACTGGTCGAGAACTCGGTCGTGACCGAGGCTCAGGTGGCAAATGATCTGGCCATGCGCGATTCCGCGCGGGCTGAATTGGCCAGCGCTCAGGAATCGCTGAAAGAGCTGGAAAACGGCACCCGTCCCGAAGATCCGGCGGTCGCCGAGGCCAATGTGCGAGCTGCCGAAGCCTCGGTCGCCGCCGA
>NZ_JBQFIS010000003.1:0-458150 GCF_056535645.1 Ruegeria sp. BK1
CTCTGCGCAGGCTTGGCGGCAAGGACAACCTTGAACAGGCCATCCATCTCGAGGCCGAGGCGTTGGCAACAGCTCAGAAATTGAGTATGGTTTCCCTTAGAAGGCTTGAAGGAACTGCAAGCTGAACCCTGTTTTCATTTCCTGGGGGGGAAATATGCCAAGGTATATTATTGAACGCCAATTCGCCGAACAGGTAAACCTGACCGAAGGCGACAAAGCACATATTAAAGAAATAAATGACGAAGAAGGGATCGAATGGATCTTTTCTTTCCTCAGCGCGGACAAGCGCAAGACTTATTGCCTTTACGAGGCCCCTGACGAAGAAAGCCTGAGACAGGCCGCCAAACGGCTGAATATTCCGGCAGATGTGATTACTCCGGTAGATCGCATCGACCCCGGCGTTTTGCCTGAGTTTTCGCAAACGACGAAAGGCGCGTACCCGCCGGACAACAGGCGGGGCAGGGGGCAAGAAACCTTCCTTGAACCAGGAAGGAATTTAAGATGTTTGACGTCAAGACATTGGACGGCAGCGCCGCTCGGATCGAGCGCGCTGCCTTGGACACTGGACGCAACGCTGCGCGGCGGCGTCCATTTGCCCGGCAGTCCCGAGTATGATCAGGCCCGCACAACCTGGAATAGCATCGTGGAGCGGCACCCAAGTTTCGTGATCCGCGCGCTTGGGTCCAGTGACGTGCAAAAAGCGGTGAATTTCGTGCGCGAGGCCGGGTTGACCATGTCCATTCGGTCGGGTGGTCACCAGATCGCGGGCCATGCTGTCGCCGACGATGCGGTTATGTTGGACCTGTCGCAGATGCGTTCGGTACATGTGGACCCGGTCAACCGAACTGCGCGCGTAGAACCCGGCGCCGTATTGGGCGATGTCGACCGCGAGACACAAGCCCATGCGCTGGTGGTCCCATTGGGCATCAACTCGACCACCGGAACGGCTGGTTTGACACTGGGTGGCGGCTTTGGCTGGATCACCCGGAAATTCGGGATGACCATCGACAACCTGATCTCTGCCCAGGTTGTAACCGCCGACGGCGAAATCGTCACCGCATCTGCCAAAAGTCACCCTGACCTGTTTTGGGCCCTGCGGGCGGAGGTGGCAACTTTGGCGTCGTCACATCGTTCGAATTCCAACTGCATCCGCTGGGCCCCGATGTCTTGTCAGGTTTGGTCGTTCACCCGATCGAAGCGGCCCCCGACCTACTGCCGGAATACGTGACAATCGCGGATTCCGCGCCAGATGAACTGACGGTCTGGACCGTGATGCGCAAGGCCCCGCCTCTGCCCTTCTTGCCCGAGGAATGGCATGGGCGCGAGGTCTTAATCTTTGCCGCGTGTTATGCCGGACCAATGGCCGACGGCGAAAAAGCTATGGCCGGCTTGCGCGGTCTTGGTGATCCGATTGCAGATGTCATCTCGCCCCATGCATTCGTGGACTGGCAAGCGGCCTTTGATGGGCTTCTGACGCCCGGCGCGCGCAATTACTGGAAAAGCCACGATTTCAGCACGCTGACATCCCACGCGACATCCGACCTGCTTGCCGCAATCGCCACGCTACCTGATCCGGCTTGCGAAGTGTTCATCGCACATGTAGGCGGTGCCATGGCGCGGGTACCCGCGGATGCAACGGCCTATCCCGAGCGCAGCGCTCATTTCATCATGAACGTTCACACCCGATGGGAAGATCCCTCAAAAGACGCTACCTGCATCAGTTGGGCGCGGGCGTTGTACGATCAGATGGCACCTCACGCCACAGGCAGCGCCTATGTGAACTTCATGCCCGAAGATGAGGCCAATCACATGGCTGGAGCCTATGGTTCCAATGGCGCAAAACTGGGTCAGATCAAAGGACAATACGACCCGCAGAACCTGTTTCGGATCAACCACAATATCGTGCCAACCTGAGCGCAGATTTCAGAGCGACAAGGCCGAGCGCGCCAGCCACGCGCTCAGGTCCTTTTCAGCAGCGACGATGGCTTCGTTGTTCAAAATCTGCGAGGTCATCGCCTTGGACACGGCGCGCACGCGTTTGTTGATCGCAATATCTCCGGCTTCGATCAGCAAGTCGTTGACGTCCAGTTTTTCGTAGATCGACAGCAAACGGTTCTGGATAGTGCGCAGCGCCAGTTTTCTGCGCACGGCAATGGCCTTGTCTGGAAGACCTAGCGCAAGATCGGTCAGGATCGCCAGTTCGACCTCGGTCAGCGCCTCGCCCGACCGGCTTTGATCCCGCTGAATTTGGTGAATCTCACGGTCGACCATGATCTGGGCTTCCAGCAGGACTGCCCTTAACGCCAAATGCATGCGCGATGGACTGGCGGTTTTCAGAACATAGCCATACGCGGCCTCTTTCGGGACGATCCGGGCGATGCCGCGCAGATACGCTTCGTCTGAATAGTTCGACCAGAACAAGATGCGCGTTTCCGGTCGCTCGGACCAAATGGTGCGGGCCGCCTCGATCCCGTTGCGCTCTTTCATGCGCAGGTCCATGACGATGGCGTCGACACCATCTTCTCGGGCCTTGACCTCACCCTCGCGCCCGTTAGAGGCTAGGCTGATTTCCGACGCTTCGGGCAAAGCCTCCAGTACCAACTCTTTGAGGTAGTTGGCGTGCATGGCATCATCTTCGACCAGAAGAACCTTCATGCCACCTCCTCTCTGCCGCGGCATTCCGACACCGGGAGCCTGACGCTGATTTCAGTTCCTTCGGCGTAGCGGATATCAAACTGTGCCGCGATAAGCCGGGCACGCGTTCGCATATGGGTCAAACCGCCCGAGACTTTCCCAGTTTCGATCGCTGCTGAGCTGCCCCCATCGTCACGCACTGATAGATGCAGCCCATCCCGGCATTCGATCTCGACCAAAATGGACGAGGCCTGAGCGTGGCGTACTGCATTATTGATTGCCTCCTGCGCGATACGAAAGAGCGCAATCCGTTTGGTCTGTGGCAGATCATCGATCAGCCCGTCGGACAGGTCGCGCACGTCAATGTCGATCTCCTGATCCGTTCCGACCGCGCGCTCAAGATGCGTGCGCACGGCGTGCTGGAACCCGAACAGCTCCAGCAGGGACGGGATCGAAGTGTCGATAATCTCGCGCAGCCCCTGGATGCAGGTTTGCATCGACCCGCGCACAGCTTCGATATCTTTCTGAGTTTTGCAGCGCTCAAGCTCTCGGCTGATCCGGGTCATGTCGGCCAGCGTCTGGTCGTGCAGATCCATACCGATCCTCTGCCGCTCAAGCTCAAGCGCGTCGGTCAGGCTCAATGCACCCAGACGCAACCCTTCTTCACGCGCCTGCAATTCCGCGCGCATGATCGCTTCGCGCCGCGATTGTTCGTTGGCTCGCAGCGCATAGAAATAGGGGGCAAGAATATCGGCGATGTTGCGAACCTGTTCGACCGCCTGGTCATCGTAGAAATCCAGCTTCTGCGACGAGCAGTTCAAGGCACCGATCGTGCGTCCCAGCACTTTCATCGCCACGTTAACGCGACTGCGCATCTGATGTTTGATGATCGGCTCGCAATCGGCCCCTTCGAACACATATCGCGGGTCTTCCAGCGCGTTGCCGGTCAACATGCTGTCGCATTCCCCCCGCAGGATATCGCGCACCGGAGAAACCTCGACAGGCGCGCGCGTGCGGCTCCAACTGGTGCGCAGACCGACCTCGTAGCTGGTGTTCCAGTTTCCCTTGTCGTCAACCAGGCACACGTCAAGGTGATCAACCTGCAAAATGCGGTCGATCTCGGACTTGACCGAGCGCAAAGCGGACTTGATGTCGAGGTTGCCTGCCAGGTGATTGGAAATCCGCAGGTAATAGGCAAGATCGGCCATGGACGCACTTTCGAAAAACCGGTCCGCGGCGACCGGCACAACACAGTATAGAAGTCCGACCCCACCCTGTCATGCGGATCACCGCAATAGTTTTGCGGGAACCCGCAATCTTTGCGCGCATCCTACTCTTACACTTTTGCCCATTGCGCGGAATCCTCTCGCTGCCTGCCGGATTGAGCGGGCCCGATGAACGTGCGGCGGAGGGGCCGCCCAGGGAGGAAACTATGACACTCAAGGCAATCATGCTTGGCGCTGTCGCCGGGATTACCGTAATGGCGGCCACCGGTGCCACCGCAGACACATCCGACAAACGCATCGCGCTGTCCAACAACTATGCCGGAAACTCATGGCGTCAGGCCATGCTGGAAAGCTGGCAGAAAAATGGGGATGCAGCCGTGGCCGAAGGCTTGGTTGCCGCAGCGGATGCCTTCACCACCTCTGAAAATCAGGCGACCGAACAAGCTGCCCAGATTCAGAACATGATCCTGCAGGGCTATGACGCCATCGTCATTAACGCAGCCTCGCCCACGGCAATCAATGGCGCGGTCAAAGCTGCATGTGACGCGGGCATCACCGTTGTCTCGTTTGACGGGATCGTGCAGGAGCCCTGCGCATGGCGCATCGCCGTCGACTTCCAACAGATGGGCCGCGAACAAGTGAAATACCTGGCCGAGCGCTATCCCGATGGCGGCAACCTTTTGGAAATCCGTGGGCTGGCCGGTGTCTTCGTCGATGATGAAATCAGCGCGGGTATTCATGACGAGGTAAAGAACTCCAACTTTGAGATCGTAGGTTCGGTTCATGGCGACTGGGCGCAGGACGTTGCGCAAAAGGCCGTTGCGGGCATTCTGCCAAGCCTGCCGGAAATCGTCGGTGTCGTGACCCAAGGTGGTGACGGCTATGGCGCCGCACAGGCCATTGGAGCCACCGACCGCTCGATGCCAACCATCGTCATGGGCAACCGTCAGGACGAATTGCAGTGGTGGGCCGACGAAAAAGCCGCCAACGGGTATGAAACCACGTCGCTGTCCATTGCTCCGGGCGTCAGCACGCTTGCTTTCTGGGTCGCGCAACAGATTCTGGACGGAAACGACGTGCCCAAGGACCTGACCGTGCCTTTCCTGACCATCACCCAGGACGAATTGGAAGAGTCGCTGAAAACCACACCCAAAGGGTCGGTCGCCAACGTTGAATATACGTTGGAACAGGCCAAAACCGTGATTTCGTCGGCTCAGTAGTCAATGAGCGATTTACACACGATACCCGGCGCAGTTTCTGCGCCGGTTGTCTCTCTGGACGCGGCCCATATGTCTTTTGGGCCCGTTCACGCGTTGCGCGCAGCGACGCTGGAAATTGCCGCGGGCGAGTGTATCGGATTGGTCGGCCACAATGGCGCGGGCAAGTCGACACTGGCCAATGTAATCAACGGGCGGCTGTCCCCCACTCAGGGCGCTGTGACCTACCGCGCCGGGGATGCCACGTTGACCAATGGACAAAAAGCGCAGGCATCCGGCGTGCGCAGCGTGTTTCAGGAATTGTCGCTTTGCCCGAACCTGACCGTGCTGGAAAACCTACGCATTCCATTTCGCACCATGCCACGCAAGAATTGGCGACGCGTGGCGCGGCAGAAAATGCAGGACGCGCTGGATCTGGTTTTTCCCGGCCACGGCATCAAACCAAGTGCCACTGTCGGCAACCTGACCATTGCCGAACGCCAGATGGTCGAAATTGCCATTGCCTTCGCAGACCGCGACAGCGAACCCAGCCTTGTTATTTTGGATGAGCCGACCTCATCACTTGATGCGGCCATCGCGCAGCAGTTGCTGGATCATATCAAACGTTTTTGCACCGAGGGTGGCGCGGTTCTGTTCATCTCGCACATGATGGGTGAGATTTTCGATGTGTCGACCCGGATCGTGATCATGAAGGATGGTCAGATCGTGGATGACCAACCGGCCCGAAATTTCACCCGCGAAAGCATTGTGGACGCTATGGGCCACGTGGCACCAGACGACACCGATACCAGCGAAACCCGCGCCACCAAAACGCTGGGTGCCGAGGTTGTGCGCGCCGAGAATGGCCTGAACGCCCGTCAAGGCGAGATCGTGGGCTTGGCCGGGCTGGCCGGTCATGGTCAGGCCGAGGCGCTCGCACAGATCTTTTTCGACCATTCATCGGTCTGGAAATCCTCGGGAGATCCCGAGGTGGTCTTCGTCGCGGGTGACCGTACCCGGGACGGGGTTATGCCGCTTTGGTCGATCCTCAGAAACTTGTCTTTGACCACCCTGTCCGAATTCAGCAGCCGAATTTTGGTGGATCGCGGAAAGGAATCCGATCTGGTTCAGAACTGGAAACAGAGGATTGGAATTCGCACCGACAACGTATCGAACCCCATCCTGTCTCTGTCCGGGGGGAACCAGCAAAAAGTTTTGTTCGCACGGGCCTTGGCCTCATCCGCGCCGATTGTGGTGATGGACGACCCCATGCGCGGTGTCGATGTGGGCACCAAGAAGGAAGTCTATCAAATGATCCGCGACGAAGCCGCCAAGGGACGCAGTTTCTTGTGGTACTCCACCGAGACGGACGAGATTCTAGAATGCGACCGAGTGTTTGTCTTCCGCACCGGACACATTGCAGCGGAACTCAGCGGGGATGACATCACCGAAGAGAACATTCTTGCCGCCTCATTCGAAATGCAGGAGGCCGCAGAATGACCGGGGATCGTCTGCGTCTCGCCCTGCCCGTTTTGTCGCTGGCCGTGCTTTTGGGAGCTGTCTTCTACCTGCAACCGCGCGCGATGAGTTATTTCGGTCTGAACCTGCTGTTCAATCTGGCGATTCCGGTCGCCTTAGCGACCATCGCCCAGATGATGATCATCATGGTCAACGATATCGACCTGTCGATTGGTACATTTGTCAGCTTCTGCGCCTGCGTGACTGCTACGTTCGTTCACGACACACCACTGATCGGCTATGCCATCCTGGCGACGGCTATTCTGGCTTATGCTTGTTTGGGCGCGCTGATCCAATTCCGAGGGTTGCCTGCCATTGTCGTAACTTTGGGTATGTCTTTTGTCTGGGGCGGGCTGGCCGTTTTGATCCTGCCTTCGCCCGGTGGCGCATCGCCGGAATGGCTCAAGACGTTGATGAGTTACAAGACACCTCTGGTCCCCATTGCTGTGGTCGCACCTTTAGTTATCGCGTTGGTGGTACACCTGCTGATCAAACGATCCTGGGTCGGCGTGATCCTGCAAGGGGTCGGCGGCAATGACCGCGCGATGGAGCGCGCAGGGTGGTCTCTGGTCAAACTGCGCGCGTCCGCCTATGGGCTGGCCGGGTTGTTCGGCGTTCTGGCCGGAATGTGCCTTGTCGGTCTGACAACAGCGGCAGATGCCAACATTGCGCTGCGATACACTCTGCTGTCCATTGCCGGTGTCATTCTGGGCGGGGGCGAGTTTGTCGGTGGACGCATCTCTCCGTTTGGGGCGGTGATCGGCGCGCTTACCCTGACCCTTGCAGCCAGTTTCCTGTCCTTCTTGCGCCTGTCGCCTGACTGGCAGATCGGAGCGCAAGGGGCGATCCTGATCCTTGTTCTGGCGGTGCGGCTGCTCTTCGTTCGGAAGGAGGCTGCGGCGTGACCGATAATACCTCATCCACCGAAGGGCCGGTGAATCCTGTACGGATCTTGTTCTCAAAACCCTGGATCTGGGCCTTTGTGGCCGCCGCCCTGACTTTTGCGGCAACCAGTCTGATCGCCGGTTCCGGTGCTGGGTCGCTGTTCTATGCCGCCCTGACATTTGCTGCTTTTTCCGCCATCGTCGGGATCGGGCAGATGCTGGTGATCACCTTGGGTCCCGGCAATGTCGACCTTTCGATCCCCGCATCAATGACATTGTCGGCGACGCTGGCCCTGAAGTTCATGGACTCGGAAACCGCGCTGATCATACCCGGTCTATTGGTTGCAATCGGCGTCGGCATTGGCTGCGGCCTGGTGAATTTCGCCTTGATCCTGTTGCTGCGTATTCCACCAATCATCGCGACCCTGTCTGCCTCTTTCCTCTATCAATCACTGGCCATCTGGTCGAACCGAGGGCTGCGTATCAAACCGCCTGAGCCGCTGGCCGATTTCGCAACCGGTGGCGCGATTGGAATTCCCAACGTCGCCGTGATCGGTATCCTTCTGGCGATTTGCGCTTGGGTACTTTTGGAACGGTCGATCGCGGGACGGTGGATATCGGCCATCGGCCAGAACCTGCGCGCTGCCCGACTCAGCGGAGTTCCTGTCAACGCGGTCCGCTTTGGCGTCTATGTCAATTCGGCTGTCTGTGCTGCGCTGGCGGGGTTTCTTCTGGCCAGCTTTTCGGGGGGTGCAAACCTGAATATGGGGACTGAATACATGTTGATGTCCATTGCGGTCGTCGTGATCGGCGGATCTTCCATTGGTGGCGGCAATTCCAACGTGCCCGGTATCTGGGGCGCCGCTTTGTTTATGTTTCTCATCGTCTCAATGCTGAACTCCTACGGTTTGGGGGCTGGCGTCCGGCTTATTTTGACCGGGCTTGTCATCGTCGGAGTCGTCGCATTGGCCAGCCGTAAAGGATATGACGTATGATTTTTCGCAGACCTACGACATCATCCGGCCCGAGTTCCGCGATCTGATCCATAGCAATATGGGCCTTGCGCGCCTCTCATCGGGGCACCGCTGGACAGAAGGGCCGGTCTGGTTTCCCGCACATAACCTGTTGCTGTTTTCAGATATACCCCATGCCCGCATCTACCAATGGACCGAAGGTGGTGGGGCAAGTGTGTATCGTCAGCAGTCCGAATATTCTAATGGCAACACCCGCGATCCAAACGGTCGCCTTGTTACTTGCCACCATGGAAGCCGCTCGGTTGTGCGCACGGAACATGACGGCACACGGCAGGTGATTGCCGAAAGTTACATGGGCAAGCGCCTGAATTCTCCTAACGACGTGGTGGTTCGCTCGGACGGGTCCATCTGGTTCACGGACCCGACCTATGGCATTCTGTCCGATCTGGAAGGGCATCAGGCCACCCCGGAACAAGAGGGCAGCTTTGTCTATCGCGCCAGCCCGGATGGGCAGGCACTTTCGGCGGTTGTCACCGATTTCGTTCAGCCCAACGGACTTGCCTTTTCGGTCGACGAAAACCGGCTCTATATTGCGGAGTCAGGCAGCAGCCACGACCCTGAAGTTCCTTCAGTGCTACGAGCGTTCGACGTAGACACGGATGGCAGTCTGAGCGGCGGTCAGGAGTTTGCAACCATCGACAACGGATTGCCGGATGGGTTGCGGGTGGATCGCTACGACAATATCTGGTGCTCGGCAGCAGACGGGGTGCATGTCTTTTCGAAGGCAGGAGATTTGCTGGGTAAGATCCTAGTGCCCGAAACGGTTGCGAACCTAACATTCGGGGGCACGCGCGGGAACATGCTGTTCATCACGGCCTCGACCTCTGTCTATTCGATCTTCGTCAATTCCGCCGCGGCCTGACGGGCTCAAGGCCCTATAGGCTATGAAGCTTCAACAGTTTCTTTGCAAACTTACCGGTCTTTCCGCCAGCTTTGATCGCCGCCAAAGCTGCTGTAGACTTTGGTGCTGTCAAACCAGACCCTGACAGCACACAAAGCTCATGGAGCAGTTCCAGAATTCCGCCCAAATCGCGCGGAAGCGTGTCGGGCAAGTCATACAGCATCGCTGACAAAGCTTTTTGAATCTCATGCGCGTGCATTTTGGATAGCTCAGAGACTTGCGCCATGCGTTTGGTCCAGCGCCGCAGGGGGAGCGCTCCGAAAAAGACCAACTCGCGCGCGGCGTCGGCAAATTCTTCGGATTGAAATCTGCCCTGCGCAATCAAGGTTGCGATTGCGTCACTGGTGGTCATTCCGATACCTTCATCCGCACTTGCCAGATACCACGCCAACATCGCATGGGCCATTTTACCCGGCTGCAATCCGGGGCGAAAAAACGGGTCCAGATAGGTCAGGCAATGGTGCCGCGTCAGCTTTTGATCCAGTTCCAGATCGAAAATACCGGCAACGAAATACAACTCTGGCTGCGATGGGTTCATCAATACTGCCCACGGGTTCAGTCCTAGCAGCCAGCTGGCACCAGGATCGCTTCCATAGCTGTGTTCGAATTTCGCAGGCAGGACAAAACCCAAACTCGGATCAACATCACCCGGCATTTTCGGTAAAATAGAGACGCTGGGCTGCGGCCAGAAATATTCGTCGATACGCCGGATTTTGGCCGTGAAACGATACTCTGCAGGAGTACCCAGACCGGGAATAATACCCCCAACCAAACGCTGGATATTGGGGTCGGCCTCAATCGGTCGGCGCCCCTGCCAGGCCATAGCCCAGAGTTGGCAATCTGTTTCAGGCCTGAACTCACCGCCCAAGGCATATCCCAACGCACGCTCTGCTTCGGTCCGCGGGTTTAGAGCCGCCAACGCCTTTTCGCGCCCTTCCGACCCCAGCCGCAGGATCGCAAGCCTGAAATCCATGGCCCCCGGCCGAACACCCAGGCCACGGTAATGTTCCAGCCTGTCAATCAAACGCAATGGGTCAACACATCCGCGATTGTCGGAAGGGGCCGAGAGCATCGGAACCGAATGGCCCGCCTGAACGAAAGACAACAGCTCTTTGGCGCGCGCCGCGAATATCCCTTCGAAACTATGGGGCGAAATACCCAAGGGTTGGTGACCGGAATATCGTGGCTCTAGATAGGGTTGCAGTTCGGCATCGAAATAGGACCCGTTGGCCCAGCTCAATCCCGCAACCGAAATAGGTCGCTGAAAATACTTACCCGGACTAAAACCGCCCTCGAGATCGCGCGTTCTGATCTGATTTGCCCGCTTTTTTAGAGGGCCAAGTAGCGGGTCAGCCTCGGCTCCGAACCGCGCTATTCCATCAAATGCCTGCTCGATCAGGAAGGGGTCATGGCAATCCTCCAGGAGGGCCAGATATGCCGAAACCGCCTCATCTACGGAGGAAACAGGCTCAAACGGCTCAGGTCTAGGAACGGGAAAGTCGGTGATTTCCGCTTTGGCCAAAGGTGCGGTGTCAGCAAGCCGCGCGCGGACCGTCGGCGTCACCACATCCAGATAGTCCGCCATCGCCGTCTGAACCCCGGCATTATGCATCTGACCGAGGCTTTCTATCGATCCACCGCCCGCGTTTGCACATCCCCAACCTCTGATATCAAAGACGAGGTGGCGGTTTCGGCAATTTCGGCCACCCTATCCGGAGTGCGTTTGGCGCAGGATTTCAATAGACCTAACGCATTCAAAGCCGTCGATTTCTGGCGGCTTTGCAAAGCAGGTTCAATCGCGTCGAGCAGGGCTTTGGCATCAAGTTCACCACATTTGTCGGCGCGCTTCAGCGCCTTGACCGCAATCGCCACTGTCGGGGGAACCGCACTATTGAGGAGGCCGAGGTACTGATCGACGCGCTCAACGATTTCAGCATCGCTCGGTTCTAGCGCTGTATGAAACCGCGAGTACCAACCCGCGCGAAACTGCGCAAAATCCCGCTTCAGGGCCTCTAGTGAGCTATCCAACAAGCGCTGTCGGTCCAGGTCACCGATTTCGCTCAGAGCTCGCAAAACATCCGCCCATCCTGCGCGGGGTCCTGAATATTTGTCATGCGCAGCAAGACTGAGATCACCACCGCCTTCAACCTCGAAGAACCGCCAGACATCCTGAGACAAAAACTGATCCCGCGCGTTGTCGGGAACGCCCGCCTGAATGGCGTAGTAGCCAAGAATATAGGCGTCCGTCTGAGGGATTGAGCACAACCCTTTTCGGTTCAACAAATGTACCGCGTCGATCAGGCGGGGATTGTCTTCAACCGCAGCCTCGGCCCAGGCGTCGATCCAACTGAGCTTAAGCTGCGCAAACACTTCGTCCAAAGGAAGGGATTGCGGCAAGATACGCCAATCCCCACAGGCATATTCCGAGGGTCTGGCGGTGGCAATCACGGCGATCCCCAATGCTTCGCCGTCTTTGGTAAATGCTTTGAGCGGCTTTTGGCCTTTCATCTGCGCTTCCCACCAGACCTTTTCATAAGCTTTTTGCGTCTTCAGCGCATGCCGGGCAAATGGCCTTCGATCCGCCTCCGACATCTTTGCGAGGGCCTTTAGAACATAGCGCGCAGTGCGCGTTGTAATCAGGGTCAGAAACTCCTGTTCAGTCACGCTTGGCGCTCCATCATCAGTTCGACGGCTAAAATGTGTTTGCAGGGACCACGCGTATGGCCATTGGCAGCAAACCACGGGCATGTGCAGCTGTGCCCGTCCTCGGCAAAGCGAACCCGATGCGTAACATCGCCACTTTTCACATCCGCATAGTTTTGGGACAATGCGACCGCTCCGTTGTCCGCCAGGTTTGCGGCGGCTTTCAGCCTTGGATTCAAAGATCTGACGCGCTCGAAGCCAAAGGGGAGTTCTCGGTGAAACCAGGTTTGCGACCAAAGATCATAACCTACACGACCCAACGCAGCCAATTGGCACAGCGCGATGTGCACCTCGTGCGGTGAGGCGTTGATGAGGGGTGCCAGGATATTGGGATCAAGCCGGTCCTGCCAGTTCAATTGCGCGGTTACTGCAGCCGTTTTCTCGGCCTCGGTCGTGAGGTCAGAGAGCAACTGCCCGTCGCCTGAAAACCCGCGCCAAGGATCTGCATTCAAGACCAGACACAAACGCTGCCCAGCAAAATCCAAAACCCAGGCTGAACTTTTCAGACCATCGTTGACAAAAACTCGCAGTGTCTTCGCCTTGGGAGCCAGAGACAGCAACACGTTTAACCGATGACCACCGCGCAACGGCACGCTACCCAGCGAAGCTCGGGTTGTTGCTCTGACCCGCTGCCCCTGAGCCGATACCCAAACCAGATGATCCGATTTCGATCGCGGCAAACTGCGCAAAAATTTCTGTGCTGGTGTCGGGGCCAATGAAAGAGCGGGTACCATACCAGCCATATGGCTCTGCACCTCGGCAAATCCCTTCAACCAGCGCAAGGGAAGCGGTACTTTTCGTTCGACGAGTCGGTTTTCATCATGTGTCAGGGCCACGGCTTTGGGCCCAATCGAGATCTGCAACTGGCTGTCGGGCGAAACCTGGGCCAGCATAGCCCTCAAGTTGGGGCCAAAATCCACATTGGTTGTCCCTGTGCGACGCTGTTCGGCGTCTAGCGCGGCCTCATCTATGTCCAGACGGGCATAGGTGCTGCAACAAGCTGAAAACCCCTCAAACCGCACGGTTTCGTGCCCTACTGTGACCACTGGGTCCGCTTCGCGCAGAATCCGGGCCAGCATCGCGGGTGGGACGTAAAAGCGGCTGCCGACGATATCGGAAACCGCGCGCAAAGACCTAGCCGTGATCAGAGGGTGTTTGGCGTGTGCGATCAGGAAATCCTGAGAAGCATCTGGATCGGACTGATCAGCCACCAGACTCAGCTTCTGCTGAGATGACATTCCGGTCAGAGATGACCGGCCCGCATAGTGATACGTGTAGTCGAGTTCTCTCATCTCCGTATACCGGAACTTAAAAACTAATCAATTTGTTCCGATTCATCGTAGACGCCGATTGCACCGCTATTCAACTGGCCGAAACGGCCCGAGGGCGTCGTGAGACATTATCGCCGCAATTCCGGAATTGTCAGGGGAGCAACGGCGTCTGATCCGCGGCGGTCCGATCATTCCCATCACTGTGTGTTTGATGTAGCTTTTGCGGCAGTGTTCCGCTCTATCTCGCAACCCATGCATTTTAACTGCCTTTGTGGTGCGTTAGAGTCAAAACAGCATTGTCGTCGAAAGTCCTATTCGTGAAGCCAGCAAGCCGTTTCTCTCAACCTCCACAACACGAGTTGCGCAAAGTTCGCAATCAGGGATCAGCCTTTCTGACGCTCGCCTTCCTGTTCAGCATCTTCGTGAATCTGCTGATGCTGACCGGACCGTTGTTCATGCTGCAGGTTTACGACCGCGTTCTGGGGTCGCGCGCGGTCGAAACATTGACTGCTCTTTTCCTGTTAGTGGCGCTTTTGTACGGGTTGATGGCAATGCTAGACTATGCCAGGGGCCGTATCGTGGCCCGTTTTGGTGCCCGGTTCCAGTCAACCCTGGACGAACGTGTGTTCGAGGCGACGTTACAACGATCTTTGAATCCTCAGGTCCGGGCTGCGCCTTCAACAGGTTTGCGGGATTTGGAAGCCATTCAAAACCTCTGCTCATCGCCGGTATTGTTGGCTGTGATGGACATTCCGTGGACACCGGTTTTCATGGCTGCCATCTTCCTGTTCCACCCGATGCTGGGATGGCTTGCCGTAGGCGGCGGAGCATTTCTGGTGACTATAGCATTGCTGAACCAAGCGCTGACACGGCGCAAGGTGGCCACGGCGCAATCGGCTTCGGCACAGGCGAATTCCTTTTCCGAACACGCGCGGCAAGCGGCGGAAATTGTACGCTCTCAAGGGATGCAGAAGGACATCATTCAGCGTTGGCAAAAACAACGCACCAATGCATTGCACCAGACAATCGCAGCCAGCGACTGGACTGGCAGTTTTACCTCACTGACCAAATCACTGCGACTGTTCCTGCAATCCGCTATGCTGGCCTTGGGAGCCTGGCTGGTTCTGCGCAACGAGTTGACACCGGGCGCGATGATTGCTGGCTCTATTCTGCTGGGTCGCGCGCTTGCTCCGATCGAGCAGACGATTGGCCAATGGGCGATGATCGAACGTGCCCGAACAGCCTGGGGGTCTCTGAACGAGTTTCTGGATTCAACTCCACCTGAAACGCCTCGTACCAAGCTGCCTGTTCCCGAGGCCCGGTTGACGGCCAAGGGACTAACCGTCATTCCACCGGGTGCGGAAAAACCAACTTTGCGCAACATTTCCCTAAACCTGGCACCGGGCAGCGCTCTGGGCGTGATCGGGCGCAGTGGTTCGGGCAAATCGACACTAGCCAAAGCCTTGCTGGGATTGTGGCATCCGGCGGTCGGCGAAATCCGCTTGGGCGGTGCGACGTTGGATCAATACGACCCGACCGATCTGGGCCAGCATATCGGCTATCTGCCGCAGACCGTGACCCTGTTCAATGGCACTGTTGCGGAAAACATCGCACGAATGTCGGAAAACCCGGACGCCGAGGCCGTGGTTGAAGCTGCCCGAAAAGCGAACGCGCATGAGCTGATCCTGACGCTGCCAAAAGGCTATGACACGTTTCTTGAAGGCAACGATAGCCAGCTTTCAGGTGGTCAAAAACAGCGGATCGCTCTGGCGCGCGCCCTCTACGGAGACCCGGTACTTTTGATTTTGGACGAACCGAACTCGGCCTTGGACGCCGATGGGACAGAGGCACTGAACACTGCAGTGCGCGGCTTCAAGGCAGCTGGGAAATCCGCGATAATCATGACGCATCGTCCGCAGGCAATTTCGGAATGTGAAAACCTGATCGTTGTCGAACGTGGACAGATCATCAAGTCCGGTGCTCGCGACGAGGTGCTGGGAGCCACGGTCCAAAACGCGGGTGCGATCAAACGCGGCCTCAGTCAGGCGGGGGAATGATGCAAAAAAGCAGCTCTGATACTCGTCCTGTTTGGCGCATCACATTTCCGGCGATGGTGGGATTTGTCGCCTTAGCCATTCTGGTTGGCGGTTTGGGGAACTGGGCCGTTCAAACCCGACTTGCAGGCGCTATCATTTCGCAGGGGACGATCGAAGTTCAAAGCAACCGGCAGGTCGTTCAGCACCCCGACGGCGGCGTGGTCGGAGAGATTTTCGTGCGCGACGGTGACGAGGTTCAGCAGGGCGATCTGTTAATCCGGTTGGACGGTACTTTTCTGAAATCTGAGAAAATCATCGTAGAAACTCAACTATTCGAGCTTTTGGCCCGCAAAGCCCGACTGGAAGCGGAACGTGACGGCATCCCGGCACAGGAGTTGCGCGCACGTCTGGACGAATTGGAACGGCAAGAGGCCATCGAACCCGAACTAGTCGGCGGCCAGCAACGTTTGTTCGAGGCCCGGTTGGACACATTAAGTCAACAAGCCGAGCAGCTCGGGAAGCAACGCATTCAGACGGAAAGCGAGATTGAAGGTACGGAGGCTCAGCTTATCTCTCTGCGCCGTCAAGTCGAGTTGATCCGGGAGGAGCTGGAAGATCAGCAGAGCTTGTTCGATCGGGGCCTGACACAGGCCAGCAGGGTCTCGGCGCTGTTGCGGGAAGAGGCCAGCCTGACCGGGGATATCGGCCGGTTAGAGGCCAATATCGCCCGTTTGCGCGGGCAGATCGCGGCAACCGAGATCCAGATTGTCGAGCTGAAAGCTGCCCGCCGAGAAGAGGCGATATCGACCCTGCGCGATGTTCAAGCACAGATCGCTGAACTGGCCGAGCGACGCCTGTCCCTGACCGTGCGTCTGTCAAGGCTGGATATTCGCGCACCGGTGACAGGGGTCGTCTATGGCAGTCAGGTTTTCGCGTTGCAATCCGTGGTCCAACCCGCCGAGCCTATGATGTATGTGGTGCCCTTGGACACACCTTTGCTGGTAGCCTCGCGCGTGGACGCCATTCATGTCGATCAGCTGCACGTGGGACAGCCTGTCCTGCTGCGATTCACCGCGTTCAATCAGCGTGAAACACCAGAAATCGAAGGGCAAGTCATCAACGTTTCGGCTGATGCTTTTACCGATGACAACACCGGGCTGACCTTTTATCGCGCCGAAGTTGTACCAAATGAAGGACAGCTTGGCCGTCTGAACGGTCAGGAACTGCTCCCCGGAATGCCCGTCGAAACCATGATTAAAACAGATGAGCGTACGCCTCTGTCCTACCTGGTCAAACCATTGTCGGACTATTTCAACAGGGCGTTCCGGGAATAGAGCGGCTAGGCCTGTTCAATATTGCCAAGCAGGATAGTGGTCATATCTGCGGTGATCACGTTGTCTACGGCAACGATATCGACCCCTGTTTCGTAGGACACATTGTTCGGCGTGATGCCGCTGAGATCCGCATCATCGTCCAAGAACACCCATTCCGGCGAATGTGGGGTAGATTGCCCAACAGAAACCTGCAAAATCGCCAGCGCGTCCAACGCATTTACAGTGCCGTCTTGCGTGATGTCGGCCGCAATCAGATTCTCGGCCGAGGCCGGTCCCCATGTTGGTTCAAGCCCGACGGAAATACTCAAAACCTGAAGCGCGTCTAGAGCATTGATATCGGCACTTGCCGTTGAATAGCCCTTGATCACGTCAAACTCACCCGAGAACATCCCAGGAGGGAGGTCAAAGTCGAATACACCATTCTCGTCCGCGCGCACGGTCAAAATGCCCCCGCCTTCGAGCGCTAACTGGATTTCTGCATTCGCCAAAGCCGGATTCTGCGTTTGGGAATCGATCGAGATATCGCCCAGAACACCATCCGAGCTACCGGGGTCCAGGCCCCCCAAAGTCCCCAGGTCCACGGGTATATGATCGGGGCCACCAAAGCCCGCGCCGAATATCTGTTGCTCGGACAATGGACCTCCCGCAGCGGATATGAGTTCGACCGTAGTGTCCAGAAACTCTATCAAGGCCCCCTGACCTGTAGCCGTGAATGTAAGTTGATCCGGCGTGCGCAGCAGTGGGAAATCGAACATGTCCAGACGGTCTGTACCCGCCTCGAAATCAGTAATGATCACAGGGGCGCTGCCATGCTGCATGACGAAAATATCCGCTCCGGCCCCACCGGTCATCTCTGTGGCTCCGGCACCGGCGATCAGGATGTCATCTCCCACCCCACCCGACAAACTCGTGTCGAGAATACCTCCGTTAAGAATGTCGTTTTGATCTGTGCCAGTGATCGCGCCAAACCCTTCCTGCACGATCCCCAGATCAGAGAGGTCGACTGTCAATTGCGTCAGACCACCATCATGTTGTGAGGAGGCAAATATTTGCAACTCATCCCCGACATGAGCCGTGATCACCGTCTCAACATTCTGTAGTCCGGTGTCCAACGTGTCGGCAAAACTGTCCAGGTAAACCAGTTGCCCGCCCGGTGTCATCGTGAAAAGTGTGACCCCGTCATCGCCTCCCCCAGCCACTAAGAACACATGGCCGTCCACCTCGATGACGGACATGTCCTGAAGGGTTTCGAACCGCGTGTGCAACGAATCCAACACGTGATCCGTGGGTACAAGCGAACCCGAGGCATCCAGCTTCATCAAGCTGATGGAATTGCTCTGCGCCCCGGCGACGACGACCCATGACTGACCGTACGCTTGCACCACGTCAACCGCGGTAGGCACTGCAATGCCCAGTTGGTTCAGCGCATCGCTGTTATCAACTTCTGACAGTCCCCCCGTGGCGGAATCCACTGTGTAAATCGCGATGGAATCCGTCTCTGCATCAGAGGCCACCACGACATTCTCACTGCCAAATTGAATGACCTCCATCGAGTCGGCGCGACCGGCGATGGATCCCGACACCGTCAGACTTCCGTCCGGATTCACTAGATAGGTCGAGATTTGACCCGTATCTTCATGGGCCAAGGCCAGCACTCCACCCGTCTCAACCGAGTATTGCACAAGCGCGGAAACATCTCCGCCCCCGATCAGACTGTCGATAGTCTGTAACGTTCCGACAGTTCCATCTGGATTAAGTGTGTATCCTACCAATCCCGTGGCCAAATCGACATCCAGAATCAGTTGGTCACTACCGGCAAGCGTCACGAGCTCGGCACTATTGCCTATTTGTTGCGAAATCGTCCCGCTGTAATATTGAATGTCTTGCTGTTGCGGAACAATGCCTTCTAGCAGCTTCCAAACCGTGATGCCGCCTCCAGGGCCCGTCACGCTGTATAGAAACGTGTCCCCGTTAAACGTTTTTAAAGCCGTGTCGCTGATACCTGAATCGAGCGCTACGCTTCCCGTTGCAACCACACCTTCGAACTGAAGCATCATGTCAAATCACCCCGTGCCACACTTGGCTTCAATGACAGGATGATCTGATGCCCGGTCCGAAACCAAAGCACAAATGTGGTGAAAACGTGAAGTTCGGCATCAGTTTAACTCAATTTTTTCTGGTCCGACCCCATGAGTCACTGGAGGGCAAGACAGATGAACAAGAGCTGTACCCCTTGGGCGGACGCGGACACCACATGTGAGGGTAAGATGACCAAAGACCACGATTCCAATCGCCACGCGAACAACCCCGTGACCGGGGTCGAGGACAAAGCGCAGATTCGTCGTTGGCTTGATGACAAAATGCGCCGCTGGGCAGGTCGGGGTCTTGCAGGTGGGTTGGGCTCAACGCTGATGGCGCTGCCTGCTCTGGGGCAAGCTACGATCGAAGAGCTTTACGCCTTTCAATTCGCCGAAACCATCCCAGGTGTCAGATCGGTCAAACTGCTGAAAGATGGCGATGTCCTGGTTAAATTGGCGAACGGGAAATCGATGATCGTGGCGTCAGAGAACATCCAGATTCTCGATAGTGGTGCAATCATGATCGCGGAAGATATCGTGGCTGAGATTGCGCAGTTCAGCCTGGCCGCAGAAGCGGGCGGCGCGGCTGCCGCAAGTGGCATCAGTGGGGTTGGCGCTGCCGCACTAGGTGGACTTGGTTTGGCCGGGGCGGCCGCTGCTGCAGGCGGCGGGGGCGGAGGCGGGGGCGATGATCCCGCTCCGGCACCAACATATCCCCACCTGAATTTGGCAGGAGCCCAATCCAACGCGCTGAGCAGCACCGCACTAAATTCGGTCACGCCCGATGGGACAACAGATATCGAAGTGTCGATCGGATCCGTTTCCGTATCGGTGGTGCCCGAACCAGACGGAAGCTGGAACGTTGCACTGACACCCGACCAAGCGGCAAACCTTCCCCAAGGTGTCAACACCGTTACGATCCGTCATCTTGACGGCGAGGGGAACGAACTGGCGGTCGAAAACGTGACCTTCAATGTCGATACAATTGCTCCGACGCTGGCAATAACCGATTTCTCGCACGGCGCGGTTGTGAACGCCATTGAGCAAGGAAACGACCTTACCGTATCCGGAACTTCGGACGCTGAAAACGGGCAAACCATCACGGTGTCCGTCAACGGACAAGTCTATTCAGCCACGGTGAACGCAGGCCTATGGACAGCGACAATACCAGCGGCAGACCTGTCAGCTTTGCCAGATGGAACAACTATTTCGGTAACAGCAGATGTGACAGACGCTGCGGGCAACCCTGCGCCACAGGCAACAGGCAGCTTTGAAACGGATTTCACCGCGCCCACGTTGACCCTCAATCCGGTAGCTGGCGGATCCATCGACCTGATTGACGTAGGGAGTGACCTTAATATTACCGGGACGACCACGGCTGCCGATGGCGAAATAGTCTCGCTTGACTTCAATATGCAGGTCTACACGGGCACCGCATCCGGAGGAAACTGGACTGTCACAATCCCCGCCGCGGACCTAAGCGGACTGTCGACCGGCACACCTGTCGCAATTGGCGTTTCAGTAGCAGATGCGGCTGGCAACATTTCTACCTTGGTCAACGCATCTATTCCGGTCGACTTGACCGGGCCATCGATCTCGATCGCAACCCTCCCCGTTGGCGACGCACTGAACACGGCGGAAGTGACATCAGACCTGACAATTTCCGGGACGACGGCAAATGTTCAGGATGGTCAAACCGTAACCGTCACACTGGACGGCCAGACCTATACAGGTACGGTCACAAGTGGAGTATGGAACGTTACTATCCCTGCATCCGATCTCGGCGCATTGACCGATGGCGAAACATTTTCCATCACAGCAGATGTGTCTGACACGGATGGATTGATAGCACCGCAAGCCAGCACGGCCATCGTCAAGGACGTCACCGCGCCGACCCTTAGCATCGACAGTTTTTCGGCTGGCGCTGTCATGAATGCATCCGAGAGGGGTACGGATCTGACAATCACTGGCACCACCAACGCCGAAGACGGGCAAACGGTCACCGTCAATCTCGGAGGCCAATCCTACATCGCTACGGTATCTGGCGGCGCATGGACAGCAACTGCTCCTGCGAGTGACGTAGCCGCCCTATCGGACGGCGCAACCATCGCCGTCACCGCTGATGTTTCCGACGAGGCCGGAAACCCAGCTGTACGAGCCACAAGCAGCTTTGACACCGACTTTTCCGCACCCTCAATCAACGTGACTTCACTTTCGGACGGGCCTGTTCTGAACTTCGCAGAACTTAGTACCAACCTCGTGGTTTCCGGCACCTCCGATGCGGGCGACGGAGCTGTCGTTTCCGTCCAAATTGTCCGGGGGGATGGCACCGTAGACGTCGCAGGGACCGCCACTGTGAATTCGGGAAGCTGGTCGTTTACCGCGCCACCTTCTGACCTGACTGAATTACAAGACACGGAATCCTACACCGTATCCGCCTCTGTTTCCGACACGGCAGGCAATACCGCATCCGACATCAGCACTTTCGATACCGATTTTTCAGCGCCTGTCATAGCGATTGACCCATTAGCTGTCGGATCTACGCTGGACATCGCGGAAAGGGGCTCGGACCTGACGGTATCCGGCACCACGACCGCTGAGGATGGGCAAACTGTTACGGTCTCTCTGAACGGTCAGGACTATGTCGCCACGGTTGCTTCGGGAAGTTGGAGCGCGACCATCTCTTCTGGAGATCTCGGCAGCCTGGCAGACACAACAGCCTTCACCATAAGCGCAAATGTCGCTGATTTGGCAGGCAATCCGGCGACACCGGCGACGGCAGCGATAACGACGGATTTCCGCCCGATACTATCCTTGAATTCCACGGGTACCAACGGAGCGGTCTTGCTCGCAGACGCGCAGAGTACGGGACTCACAGTCTCTGGAAGTTCGATAGGTCTTACAGCTGGACAGACTGTTAGTGTAACCCTGAACGGAACACCTGTGGGGACAGCCTCGGTTGGCGCAGACGGGACATGGTCTTTGCCGGTCTCTTCAAGCGACTTTGCTGGTCTAAACGCTGGTGACGACCTCACTTTTCAAGTTCAGGCAACAGTTACGGGTGGGCCGGATCCCGCACCTACAACGGATACAACAACCGCGTATTTACCCGCCGCATACACAATCTCGGAAGTCAGCAACGATGGTTCTTCAGTGATATTCCAAATTCACGCCGACCTGAACCGCGATATTTCGGGCGGGCTGGCCGTCACAGCAGAAATCGGATTTGATCCGGCCGTTGTCACAATCAACCCTACCTCCATTTCCGAGAACAGTGATTTCGGGCTTTTCCTGACCAATCCAGTCGGAGCATCAGCTGTCAACATCGCGGGGGTCGCAACGACCTATTCGGACCTGTCACAACCCGTTGTGACATTTACCGCGGCTGTCGTTGATCCTTCCAAACCAATCATTCTGACCATAGACACGCCCGACGGTGGTCCTTCGGTCTACCAATTGGGCAGTGGAGGAGACGATACGCTCACCGCAAACGCCGTCGACAATTTCCTGCAAGGTTTCGGAGGAAACGACACCATAGACGTATCGAACGCAGGGCGGGATGTCGTGGTCTTCGAAGCTACGCCAGCAGCCAACGGCGTGGATACCATTACGGGCTTTACGCTCGGCGCAAAGGCTGAGGTCACAGATGCGATTATGTTCAATGGGTTCGACAGTACCACACTGCGGGGAGACGGAACTAATTTCGAAACCCTGGAACTGGGAGACGCCGTTGGCACAAATACTGGTTTCGTGGGTCTTACGACCGTTTTGGTAGATTTGAGCGCAGGCACAATTGAAAACGCTGTCGAGAGTTTGAGCGATCTGCAAGCGGGTGACGAAATCTATGTCATGGCCACAGATGGCGATGACAGCGTGTTGGTCCATGTCGAATACAGCGCACCAAATGCAGCATCGGTTGAAACAGTTGCAGAATTCACAGGGCTGGACGACCTAAGCGGTTTGTCCCCCGACAATATCCTGCACACCGACCCAACTGGCGCATCCGCCTGATCCAACGACACCGCCGAATTTGAAAATCGGCGGTGTCTTATATCCGCATGAGGTGAATATGGCACAGAACGGTCAGTTTCCACTGACGTTTTCGAGGTACCAAGGAAAATACTGGAAACGTTTTACCTCTTTTCGCTTTGCGCAAAACCTCACGGAATGTCCGATCGTCGAGAAAGAGATTCGTCAGGTTGCGGCGGCTTTTCCGATCGTGTTTCGGCGCGCGGGCACTGAAATTCACCCCTTTGCTTTGCTGAGTCTAAGCGGCGCCCGCACCCCTTTCGTCTCAGATGATGGGCGATGGTTGGCAGGCTATGTTCCATCCGATTTGCGCTGTCCTCCTTTTCGCTGGCGCGCCAGTCAAGATCCAGCCAAGCAGGACTTGAACGCAGAGGGGCTTTTGGTCGACGAGTCACTGGGGTTTGTAGGTCAGGAAGGAGAACCCTTCTTCAATGCCAGCGGTGATCTAACGCCTGAACTGCGCCAGGTCTTTGGCTTCTTAAAAATGCGGGCTCAAAACGAACAGAAAACCGCAGCGATTTGCAATAAATTGGATACGTTTGACTTGCTGCAATCCGCCGGAATGCACGAAGGAATCGAATTTCCCGAAGGTATTCTTATCGTAGATTCTGGAAAGCTGGCAGCCCTGACCGACAAAGACAAACTGGCGCTGATCAATGATGGAACGCTGCGGCTGGTTCACGCCCATCAAGTGTCGTTGTCTCATTGCGCTTGGCTGGCAAGCGCCGAGCGAAATCTGACAACTTGTCAAGTCCAAACCTCGTACACCGAAAATTCAGATCTATCGGGTTTCCTCGGCGCAATGGCCCTCGCCCAATGGAACGAAATTCAACAAAACGGTAGTTATTAAATGCGGCTATCCCCTAGAAGACTGGTCCTTTACTTCATCCTCTCAGGCTGGCTTACCGCTTGCGCTTTCGGACCGAATTTATCTTATGTCGACTCGTCTCTTTCCGCTGGTGCAGTCGGTCGCGGGGCCACTGCTCCTTCACTGACCCTGCTTCGAACGTCTTTTGGGCAACGCGTTAAGCAGGCGGTCGAGGACAACCCGAGCCTTGCGGAAAGTGAAAGCCGCTATAAAAGAGCTACCGCAACCGAAGAAGCGGCACGTGGAGCTTTTCTTCCCCAAGTAAATCTCGGTCTCAGCGCTCGATCGCAACGGTCCGATTCCGACCTTGCGAATTTCACGCCCTACGTTCGTATTTCCCAACTCGTCTATGATGGCGGGGTCGCCTCCAGTGAGCTAATCGCAGCAAAAGCGCGCGTCCTTGAAAGCAGGGGAGACCAACTGCAAACAGGGTCCGCAATAGCTCTTGCAGCAATCGAAGCATACGTTTCGGTTCTCAGCCGTCGTGAGATTTTCGACATTTCAGTTCGAAACGTCGAAGTTCACGAAGATATCCTGCACCAGATCACTGAAAGGTCCTCTCTTGGTGCCGGATCAACGGCGGATGTCATGGCGGCGCGATCTCGAATGGCGGATGCGCAGACACGCCTCGCAGATGCACGCGCCAGAATCGACCGTGCCGAAGCGCAATTCCGCGACATCTTCGGCCAACAGGCCGGGGATCTATCGAAGCCGGCAAAGGCGCCGAAGCTGACGCGAACAGACACGGAAATTGTAGTGAACAGCCCTCAGGTCAGACGAGCAGACGCGGCCTTATTGGCCGCTAAGGCAGATTTGACAGCGGCTTTGGCACGCCGTCGTCCGGGCGTTGAATTGGCTGCCTTTGCAGACCGCGACGATGACGATGATACAGATTTCGGAATTGACCTGTCCGTGAACTATGAGCTGGATAGCACCGGCCAGCGCCGCGCTTCGATTTCTGCCGCTGAAGCCAGAGTAAGCGAAGCCGAATTCGCGCGCGAGACGCTGATACGAGATATCCGGCGCGAGCTTGACTTTATTCGCTCTGACCAGCAAGCCGGCGCCAAGCGACTGCAAGCTGCCAAGATCGCCGCGAAGGCAAACGAAGACAGCGTGGAGGCAGCGCAGGCGCAATTCACCATAGGTCGGCGTAGTCTCATCGAAATTCTCGACGCCCAACGTGACTATGTAAACGCTCAGGAAAGGCTGATCCTGGCAGATCAGAATTTCTTTTTGACGAACTATGCTGCGCTCAGTTTGACAGGTGACATTTTGGACCTTCTCGGCCTTGAGGTCGTGACCCAGGGGGCAAGACAATGACACAACAACAAATTCTGATTGGGCCGTCCAAAACGTCTGGGCTTGAAACGTGTTTTTTGCATGTTGCAGCTCATCTCGATCGTCCACTTACAAGCGCTGCATTGAATGCCGCACTAACCGGAGACGGCGGCGGGCTGACCATTCACGACCTGCTCGAGGTGGCTCAGAATGCTGGGTTGCAAGCCGGTTATGGGCGTTGGGCGCTCGGGGATTTGGACAGTAGTTTTACGCCCGCAATTTTACTTCTGACAGATCAACACGCCGTCGTCTTTCACGGTTTTTCGGAAAACGGCGATCTCCTGATTTTTGACCCAAAGATGGGAAACGAAATAACCGAGATCGAAGGGGCTAAGTTGGCAACGATCTACACTGGCTACGCGATATTGTTTCGGCGCGTGCACAACGAAGATCACAACAGGACATTCAGACCCGAGACCGGTCATTGGTTTTGGTCGGCCATTGGTTCAAACCGCTGGTCCTACGCGCAAGTTGCGCTTGCGGCTGCGGTGGCAAATTTGCTCGGGCTTTCCACATCTGTCTTTATCATGGTGGTCTATGATCGAGTGCTACCCAATGAAGCAACTGAATCGCTGATCGCATTGACCCTTGGTGTCGGTCTAGCACTGGTATTCGACTTCTTCCTGAAACTGTTGCGCGCCGGGTTTATCGACCGAGCAGGTCAAAAATCGGACAGGATGATGGGACGACGCATTTTCGACCACCTTCTCAACATTCAGATGAAATCCAGAACCGGATCGACGGGCGCTATGGCCAGCACAGTTCGCGAGTTTGAAACGCTGCGCGAGTTTTTCACCTCGGCAACCTTGGTTGCTGTCGTTGATCTGCCTTTTGTCGCTTTGTTCGTATTCACCATCCACCTTGTTGGTGGCCCTCTTGCCATAATACCAGCCATGGCAGTGCCAATCGTGTTGCTTTCGGGGCTGGCCGTGCAACCGTTTTTGTCCCGGTTGGCCGAACAAAACTTTTCCGGAGGGCAATCCAAACAATCCGTTTTGGTCGAAACGGTTTCGGGACTTGAAACCATCAAAACGACGGCCGCTGCCAATCAGATGCGTTGCCGGTGGGAAGGTGCGGTCGAACGGCAGGCATCACACAGTGTAAAAAGTCGAGCTATTACTCAATTGGCTCTTAACCTGACAGGGTTCACTCAGCAAGCAGCCCAGGTCTTGATCGTGTTCTATGGTGTCTTTCTGATCACCGAAGGGGCGACCAGTATGGGTGCCCTTGTCGCCTCGGTCATGTTAACCGGTCGGGCTCTCGCCCCTTTGGGGCAACTCGCGCAAACGTTGACACGCGCAAATCAGGCGCGCAGCGCGTACCGCAATCTGAACGCGCTGATGGAAGCAGAAAGCGAGCGTCCCCAAGGGAGGACATGGATCACCCGTGGCACTATTGAAGGACGTATCGCATTTAAGAACGTCTCGTTTTCTTACCCTGGTCAAACCCGTGACACCCTCAGCGATGTGTCCTTCGAAATTGAAACTGGCGAAAAAGTCGCAATTCTAGGCCCCATCGGGTCGGGCAAAAGCACTATCTCGCGGCTATTGCTGGGTCTCTACCAGCCCCGCGCAGGGTCAGTGATGCTGGATGGTGTAGACATCCGACAAATTGATCCAGGCGACCTGCGGCGCAACATTGGTTCAGTGCTTCAGGACATATGGCTGTTTTCGGGAACGATCCGTGAGAACATTGCCAGTGGCACGATCAGGCCGCAAGATCAGGACCTAATTGACGCAGGGCAAGTTGCCGGAGTGGAAGATTTCATCGCCGACCATCCTGGCGGTTATGACCAGCCTCTTGCCGAACGTGGCGAGGGATTGTCCGGCGGGCAACGCCAAGCCATTGCCTTGGCACGGGCTTTGATTGGCCGTCCTCCGGTACTTTTACTGGACGAACCCACGAGCGCGATGGATGTGAAAACCGAGGCTGAGGTCATAAAGCGCCTGTATAGCGCTACCAAACGCGACACGATGATTATCGTGACCCATCGCACCAGCCTTCTGGCGCTTGTTGACCGGATTATCGTGATCGAAAACGGACAGGTTGCCGCAGATGGGCCAAAATCGATTTTGACACGGCAGCCACGCCCCAATGGGAGGCATCTGAATGTCGCAGCATCCTGACTTTGCATCATTGGCCAATGAAATAAGGGGGCAATCTCCTTGGCGCGGTTCTGTGTTGTTGTTTGCAATTCTGGCTTGCCTGCTGACAGTAGGGTTCTGGGCGTATTTTACTGAGTTGGACGACGTCACACGCGTGGACGGGCGCATCGTTCCATCAGCCAATGTTCAACTCATCGACGCCACAGAATCCGGCGTATTGCGATCGCTGCACGTCAAAGAAGGCCAAATCGTGGATGAGGGCACTTTGTTGATGGAGTTCGACACCACGCAAATAGACAGCCAACTCAATCAGGAACAACAAAGGGCTTTTGGCTTGATGGCCAGAGTCCACCGGTTGCAGGCGGAAATAAACGAAACCGAATTGCGATTTGCGCCAAGGCTGGTCGAAGGCGCGCCGGAAGTCGTCAGATCGGAAGCGGCCCTATTTGACGCCCGGCAATCCGAGTTGAGATCTGAGATCGCGATCCTGGAGCGACAACGACAACAACGTCACCGGGAATACGAGGAAAGCTTGGTTGATCAGGTAACTGCCGACGAAACCTTGCAAATCCTGGCAGAGGAACGCGCCATCATGACACCATTGGTCGAACAGCGCATGGAACCCGCGACGACACTGCTG
Organism: Ruegeria sp. BK1; assembly: GCF_056535645.1. Lineage (NCBI taxonomy): Bacteria > Pseudomonadati > Pseudomonadota > Alphaproteobacteria > Rhodobacterales > Roseobacteraceae > Ruegeria > Ruegeria sp. BK1. The sequence goes on from NZ_JBQFIS010000003.1 coordinate 27,796, forward strand.
ACGTTGCGACGAAATGAGGCCGAATGGGAGGGGCGGCTTACACGGGCTGTTGCGATCACGCATCGCTTGAAAACCGGGCTGGATGAAATTGACGATCGGATTTTAGCAGCGCAAAGCCGGTTTCGAAGCGCAGCATTGACCGATTTGGCGATCACTACGGCAGAACTTGCGACCCTACAACCTCTTTTACCGGCCCTTAAGGATCGTGCCGAACGTGCCCAAGTCAAATCCCCAATGCGCGGCGTGGTTAATCGGATCTACCGTACTACGATCGGAGGGCTGGCCAGAAGCGGAGAAGAGTTGATCGAGATTATCCCTCTCGACGATCGCTTGCTGGTCGAAGCCTATGTAAAACCGGAAGATATCGCCTTTCTGCGCGCAGGGCAGCCGGTCAAAGTAAAGATTACGGCCTACGACTTTGCCCGTTATGGTGCATTGGATGGCCAGATCACGCGGATTGGAGCCAACACCATCACCCGGTCCGAGCGAAATGACGAAGAGGTTTTTGTCGTCGAAATTCAGACCAAACACTCGATTTTGGATGCCAATGGTGTAGAAGTGGAAATCATCCCAGGCATGATCGCAGAAGTGGATATTTTGTCGGGCAAGAAAACCGTGCTGGACTACGTTTTGCGTCCCGTCGTCAAAGTCAAAGACCAAGCGTTTCGCGAATAGTCCCGTCTGAAAGCCTCCGCATCTCATGTACAAACTGGGCAGCGGGGTCTCGACGACTATGAGACCGTCCGATCAGGCCCACTCAACATCCCCCAGAAAAATATAGCCTGCGCCATAAATCGTCTTGATCAGACGCGGATTTTTAGGGTCTTCACCCAGCTTCGTCCGCAGCCGAGATATGCGCACATCCATGGCCCTGTCAAAACTGTCACCGGCTCCCCCACCCAGCGCCTCTTGCATCTGAGCGCGGCTGATCAAGCGTTTAGGACTTTCAAGAAACAGTCGTAGAACTTCGCCTTCCGCATGGCTGAACGAAGTTTCTGCACCATCCTCGTTCTCAAGGATGTAGCGATCGAAATAAGCCGACCAGCCGTTAAAGCGGGCCGTATCCGACTGCACGGCCTGTACCCGCGGCGATCGCAATCGGGCGCGGATACGCGCAACAACTTCGGCAGGATCAAAGGGTTTGGTGATATAGTCATCGGCCCCCAATTCAAGCCCTGTGACGCGGTCCTGAACTTGCGCTCGGCCGGAAATGATGATGACTGCCGCGCCTTGCTCCAACGCCAACCGGTGCACCAGCGCCAAGCCGTCCGTGTCGGGCAGAGACAGATCCACAAGGCAGACATCGGGTGTGGCGCGTTTTAGCGACGCCTCGAATTCGCGGGCTCGGGCGAAGCTTTGAGTCCGGAACCCGGCATCTTCCAGGGCATCGGTCAGGATGCGGCGGATTTCAGGTTCGTCATCGACGATGGTGACCAATGGCTGTGTCATCAAGCGACCTCGGATCGGAGAAGGGCGGAAAGTTGTGCCCGCGTAAAGGGTTTGCGCAGAACAGGGGCGCGCGTCAGAGCTTCGCGGTGTAACGGGTCGGAATATGGCAGGGATGTCATCAGGATTGTTGGTAAACGTGACCGCATCCGTGTCAGCAAGTCCAAACCGGTTGCATCCCCTTCAAGCCGAATATCTGACAAAACCAACGCGATGTCGTTCAGGTCACTGGTCAAAGCCAGCGCTTCATCGGCAGAGGTGGCTTCGATTACAGTGAACCCCAGATCAATCAGCATATCGCGAAAGTTCTGGCGCAAGGCATCGCTATCTTCGACCAACAAGACCAACCCTTCCTGCACCGGCGGCGCGGGACGATAGGGCAGGCGCAGGACGACGGATGCACCGGACGGCGTGTTGCGCAGGCTCAGATCGCCGCCTGCCAGTTTCACCGTGTCATAGACCATTGGCAGCCCCAGGCCCGATCCTTTGTCGCCCTTGGTGGTAAAGAACGGGTTCAGCGCCTTGTCCAGCGCCTCGGGCGAGAAACCGGGGCCTGTATCGGACACCGCAATTTCGATCCAGATCGTCCCGATCGTATGTGCGCTGATCGTCACCTGCCCCGAGCCGCCACAGGCATCGCGCGCATTCAGAACCAAGTTCAACAATGCGTCCTGCACCATGCCCGGATCCAGCATCAGCGCCTCATCGGGCAAAGTATTCACCACCGAAAGACCCACGCCGCGTGGCAGGGAGGGTGAGGCAAGGATACGCAAATCCTCTAATAAACCTCGCATATCGGTTGCCTTGGGCTGCGGAGTTCTGCTGCCGGTCATGTCAGCGATCCGGTTTAGAAGCTGGCCGCCCCGGCGCGCCGTCTGTTGCGTAGCAGCCACAAGTTCTCGGGCGCTTTCGGGCAGATCCATCTTTTGCAACCGCGACTGTATGCCCAGAATGATCGTCAACAGGTTCGAGAAATCATGCGCCAGCCCGCTGGTCATCTGCGCGGCCATCGCCCGACGACGTGTTTGTTGCAGCGCGACTCTGGCCTGCGTTTCTTCGGTTATGTCCACCGACATGACATAGACGCCTCCTTCGCCATCTGGCGTGAACGAGACCCGAATGCGACGAGAATCCTGATCCTCGTTAAACTCAAAAACCGAAGGTTCTCCGCCATAGGCATTTTGCAAATGCGCTTCGACCCGGAGATATGTGGCCGATCCCAACGCTTGCGAAATATGCATCCCAAGTATATCGGACGGCCGGCCAGGCAGTACGGTGCTCAGACGGCGGTTCGAGTAGTCATAGCGTCCCTCAGAATCCAGATGCGCGATATGGGCTGGCATCATTTCTGTCGTCATCCGGGTACGGGCTTCGATCTCGGTCAACTGTCGCTTGGCTTCCTCTAGCGCCGAGATCGTCGCAGCCAGTTTCCGGTTTGTTGCTGTCAATTCTTCGGCCCGGTCCAGAAGTTGTTCGGACAATTCCTCGGATCGGGCACGCAACAGGGCCTCAGCCTGTTTGGTGTTGGTTATGTCGGTATAAACGGCGACCCAGCCACCTTTAGGAAGCGGTGCCCCCTCTACCGAGATCACCTGCCCATTGGCCCGCACGCGTTCCATATAGTGGGGTTCGAAAGCAAGTGCCTGTTGGACACGCTGTTCAACGATTGTATCGACATCGGCTACGTCGCCATATTCGCCAAGTTCGGCAAGATATCGGATCGTGTCATGAAAGAACGCGCCTGGCTGGACCAAGCGATCCGGCAAATCGAACATTTCCTGAAACGGACGATTACTGACGACCATCCGCAACTGGCTGTCATAGATCGACAGCCCCTGACCAATCAGGTTTAGGCCTGCGGTCGTCATGGCCTTTATGTTCTTGTCAGTTAAGTCCAAACCCGTCCTCCCCGACATATGCGTAGCACCGGATCTTTCACAGGTGTAGAGGGCACAGGCGCGACATTCGCGCCGGTGCGCGTCAATAGCGGGTTTGCACCTTCGGTCCATCCGAGGTGATGGAGTGCAAGGACAGCGTATGATCCGTATTGCGCATCCGGTGACGTAGCATCTGCCGCCCCAAACGGGCCAGATCGATCGCAAATGCGGGGTCGTTGGCTACGTTTTGCATTTCACCGGACTGTTGGTGATCGAATAGAATGGGCGGCAGGTCGGCGGCAAATTCGACCAAAGTAAACCGCGCGTCGCGCAAGATGGACAGGTTCGAGTCGCTATGGCCGGTTCCAAGCCGCTGTTGCCATAGAGTTTTTGCTTGCGGATCTCCGAAATCCAGTTCGCTGTAGGTATAATTGCGCCAATCTTCGGGCGCGTCCCCCGTCAGCAAGGGCAGCAATGACCGTCCGTCCATCGCATTGGGCGGCGTCCGGCCAACCCAGTCGAGGATGGTGGGCGCGATATCAATGGACTCGGTCGGAACGGTCACAACCTGACCGGCCTGTGCCTGATTGCCCGGCACCCGAATGATCAGTGGCGTATGATAGGCGGCGTCAAACACCGTCATTTTGCCCCAGCTATGATGATCGCCCAGCATCTCGCCATGGTCTGCGGTCACTACGATAAGCGTCTGCTCATACTGGCCACTGTCTTTCAAAAACTGGATAACTCGCCCAATATGGTGATCGACCTCTGTGGTCAGGCCCAGATAGACGGACCGCAATGTCTGAATATTCTGATCACTCGGTTCGACTTCATCGAACCCCAACACAACGTCACCTGCGCTATGGCGATCTATGGTCGGCTCAAAGAACGGGTGCATGGCGCGATCTTTCGCCTCGTCTGCGTGCCGGATCGGCAAAGGCAACGCGGCGGGATCATACATGTCGTTATAGGGCGACGGGGCCACCAGCGGCGGATGCGGCCGGATATAGGTCAAATGCGCAAACCAGCCCTGACCAACCATCGGCGCCATATGGTTCAGGAAGCTGTCCGTCAGAAAGGCTGTGTCGCTGTCCTCGGCCCGATAAGGTGCGGGATCGTTCAGCCTTGGCGCGCCACCGTCGGGTGCGGTTGGCTTGTGAATATCCCAATAGTCCTGAAACGCATAGCCCTTTTGCATCAGATGGGCGCGCCAAGGATAGGACTCCTCCAACCGCATCTCCAGCACTTCATCAAAACCAGGCATCGGATGCTCATAAGATTTGAGGATCGGGTCTGACGCATCATAGGCCCTTGGGTCCGCCGAAGTATCGGTATAGCCGAACAACATCGGGCGATACCCCGCCTTTCGCATTTCCGATGCGATGCTGGGCGTGTCATGCCGCAGGGGCGTTCCGTTGCGCACAGACCGGTGGTTCATCGCATATTGCCCAGTCAGGATAGATGCCCGCGACGGCCCACAGGGATTGGTGACTGAAAAATGGCGGTCAAAGCGGACGGCATCAGCTATCAACGCCCTGAGATTCGGCAGCTCGATACAATCCGCCAGAGCGCCGCTCAGACAATCTGCCCGAAGCTGATCAATGACAATGAAAAGGACATTCCCCGACTGCGGCATGTCAATTCTCTCAAACCCGAATTTAACCTGCGGCCACACTGTCCTGAACAGGTGAATTGAGCAATAGGTATAGACCATGCGCAATCAGGCTTTGGGGCTTGTCGCATTCACGACATGATGCAGGGACAAAATTGCTTCTTCCCAAAAAATTACATTGCAGCCCCACACAGTTTTACATCACATACAGCCATGACGCGACCTAGCCTGAATTCGGAAACAAGCGCCGACGGCGTTTACCTTCGGGTGTCCGGAGACTTGCTGACTCAGACACTCAGTAGCGTCGAACAGAGCTTTGCTGCGTATAAGCCTGACGATAGCAATCTGATCATTGATCTGTCTGGAATCCAGGCGCTGGACACCAGTGGGGCTTGGGTGGTTGCCGACCTTGCGCATAGGGCGAAACTGGCCGGAGCCGAGGTGCGGTTTCAAGGGGCGTTGCCCGCGTATTCCGACCTGATCGAGACGGTCACACGCAACATCCCCGAGGATCCGGAATCAGAAGACACTAGTCGCAGTTTCGCAGATTGGATCGAAAGTCTGGGCAAGCGGACTGCAGGAGGGTGGAAAGACACGCTGTCGATGCTGGAATTCCTTGGGATGACCCTGCACCGGTTGATGCGCACCCTAATGATGCCTCGACGACTGCGCGGTGCCGCGCTTGTGTCGCAAATGGAGGAAACCGGCTTTCGCGCCATTCCAATAGTCGCGCTGATGGGCTTTCTGATCGGGGTGGTTCTGGCGTTTCAGGGCGCAACCCAGCTGAAGCAATTCGGAGCCGAGATCTTCGTGGTCGAGTTGATCTCGATCTCGGTCCTTCGGGAACTGGGCATTTTGCTCACGGCCATCATCGTGGCCGGCCGCTCTGGCTCGGCCTTTACGGCCTCGATCGGGTCGATGAAAGTGCAAGAAGAGATTGACGCGATGAGGACCCTCGGCCTGGATCCGATCGAAGTTCTGGTCATACCCCGCGTCATGGCATTGCTGGTCATGCTGCCCATTCTGGGGTTCATTGCCAATATGGCGGCCCTGATCGGCGGCGGATTGATGAGCTGGATTGATCTGGGCGTCAGCCCCGGCATGTTCGCCACGCGTCTGAAAGAAAACACCGGCATCTGGCAATTTGCCATCGGCATGATCAAGGCCCCTTTCTTTGCGCTTGTGATCGGGGTGATTGCCTGCTGGCAGGCGTTACAGGTCAAGGGCTCGGCCCAAAGCGTTGGGCAGCGTACAACGGCGTCTGTGGTTCAATCCATTTTTATGGTGATCGCGTTGGACGCCTTGTTTTCCATCTTCTTTTCGGTGATGGGTGTCTGACATGGACGGGACTTTGCCGCAGCACAGCCAAAAGACGGACACACAGCGCGAAGCTGTTATCCGCGTGCGCAACCTGACCAACCAATTCGGCCCTCAGATCGTGCATCAAAATCTGGATTTAGATGTCTGGCGTGGTGAAGTTCTGGGCATCGTTGGCGGATCAGGCACCGGGAAATCCGTTCTGCTGCGCACGATCGTCGGGCTAAACAAACCGGCCGCTGGCAGTATCGAGGTTTTGGGCGTCGATGTTGTGAACGGCCCCGAACAGGAACGCCGCCGGATTGAACAGCGCTGGGGCGTTGCGTTTCAGGATGGCGCGCTGTTTTCCTCTCTGACCGTGTTGCAAAACATCATGGCGCCGCTTCGCGAACACACGGGCCTTAGTGAAAGTCTGATGTGCGCATTAGGAAACCTCAAGATCAGCCTTGTCGGCCTGCCACAATTTAGCTGCAGCAAGTTTCCGTCCGAATTGTCCGGAGGGATGCGTAAACGCGCCGCCCTTGCACGTGCGCTGGCGCTGGACCCCGAGATTGTCTTTCTGGACGAACCCACCGCCGGTTTGGACCCGATCGGGGCCGCCGCCTATGACGATCTGATCGGCGAGTTGCAACACGCGCTTGGGCTGACCGTTTTCATGGTAACTCATGATCTGGACAGCCTTTATGCCATCTGTGACCGGATTGCCGTACTTGCAGAAAAACGCGTCCTGGTTGAAGGTCCGATTGAAGAAATGACCAAAGTCGATCATCCTTGGGTGCAAGAATATTTCACCGGCCCAAGGGCACGCGCGGCACAAGAAAAAGGGCTAGGCAGGTAAAGGCAATGGAGACCCGAGCAAATTATATCCTGATCGGTGCCTTCACGCTTGCGGGCATTCTTGGTGCGTTCGGGTTCTTCCTTTGGCTCGCCAAATTCGAAATCTCGCGCCAATACGCGTATTATGAGGTGCTGTTCGACAATGTCTCGGGCCTCTCCGCCGCCGGTGGGGTCAGCTATAACGGGTTGCCCGTCGGACAGGTCATTTCGCTGGAGCTGGATGAGGACGATCCTTCGAAAGTACGAGTCCGTCTTGAGGTGGACGCGGAAATCCCGGTGACATCCGAAACTATTGCGCAATTGCAATCACTTGGGGTGACCGGCGTTAGTTTCGTGGAACTGACCGGTGGATCGTCAACCGCAGAACGCCTACCGCAGAACAGCCTGATCCAAAGCAAACGCAGCGCCATTCAGTCCCTCTTCGAAGGCGCGCCTTTGTTGATGGAGAAAGCCATCACCCTGCTTGAAGACATCAACGAGGTTGTAGACGATAAAAACCGGCAGGCCGTGTCCGATATTCTGGCCAACGTCGCCTCGGCCACCGGGCGGCTAGACAAGACTCTGTCAGATTTCGAATCCCTCTCGGCCGATCTGGGCGGCGCTGCCCGAGAGATTTCGGACTTCTCCAAACGCCTGGATCAGCTCGCCGATACGGCCGAGACCACTCTGACCACCGGAACCGACACACTGAATAGCGTCAAGACGGCCTCTGAATCCGCTGCCGCCGCGCTGGATAGCGCCAAGACGACTTTTGAGACCGCAGACCAGGTTATCCAGCAGGATCTGAGGCCGTTTATTGACCGCGCCTCATCTCTGGCAGAAAATCTGTCCGGCCTGTCAGATGAAGGCAGCGTGGCGCTTGCGACTGCCACGGAAACCTTCCTGAATGCCAACGAAACACTGGGCTCTATCACCGGTGCAATGGACACCGCAAAAGGCACGCTGACATCTGCCGAGAGCGCCTTTGATTCAGCCAATCGCGTGATCAACGAAGACGTGGGCGCTGTCATGGCCGACATCCGCAACGCCGCCAATCAGGTAGCAACCACTGTCACTAGCGTCACCGACAGGCTGGACGAGATTTCCAAGGATATCCTCAGCGCGTCGGAATCGGCCTCGAACCTGTTGGGAACGATTGACGGAATCGTCCAGGAAAATCGTCGTCAGATTTCGGATTTCATGCGCGTTGGCCTGCCCCAATTCACCCGGTTCATCGAACAATCCCAACGATTGGTGGTCACTTTGGATCGGCTGGTCGATAAGGTTGAACGTGACCCAGCGCGGTTTCTGCTGGGCACTCAAGCATCGGAGTTTCGCCAATGATCAGGTTTCTTCCTTTCGTTCTGGCGGCAGTGGTTCTTGCTGGATGCACCGGGCTGGGTACGTTGCAACAGGCGTCAAAGCCCAACGACCTGTATCTGCTGACGCCTAAAAGCACGTTTTCATCGTCGCTGCCACGCGTACAGAAACAGATCGTTGTAGAAGAGCCGACCGCAACGGCGGCGGTCAATACGGATCAGATTGCGATCCAGCCTTCGCATCTGCAAGTACAGTACCTGTCCCGCGCGCGTTGGGTCGACCGAGCTCCCCTGATCGTGCAGGCGCTAATGGTTGAAAGCTATGAAAACAGCGGCAAAGTGGCCGCGGTTGGACGGTCCACTGTTGGCCTTCGAGCAGATTATGTCATCGTCCCCGATCTGCGCGAGTTTCAGGGCATAGTCGTCAGCGGCACCGATGGCGAGTCGACCGTTCGCATAGAAGTGCGCATGAACATCAAGATAATCGACGAGTTCGAAGACAAGATCATAGCGTCGGGTTCGTTTCAAGAAGCCGTGATTGCCGAAAGTGAACAAACCCCGGATCTGGTCAACGCTTTCGATATCGCCCTGGGCAAAACCATGCGCGACGCGGTCGAGTGGAGCGTTCGAAGAATACACACACACTCGACCAATAACCCAAGGTCGTTCTAATCGGCCAAGGCCTGGGCCAGGCGCATCAACATGATTGCCTCGGCCCTGTATCCAAACGGATCGTCCCCCCGTGCCGCCGTGGCCATATCGATGGCTTGCGGATAAGACCAATTGCCCAGATATTCATCGCCCCGCAGCGCCTGGGCGTATCCCGCAATCGCGTGGGAAAACGCGACATCGTCCGTCACAACGCCCTGGTCGAAACGAATAGGGTTTTCGATCAACTGGCTGCGGTCCGATCCGGGTTGCTTGTAGCGCAATTTGAAATATCCGATCTCCTCGTCCGTATCCGCGACCACCTGAGACGCGCCATAGCGCAAGGGACCATTGCGGATCGCGTCGGAGCCGACAGGTGTGACTTCGTAAATCGCAGTCACACTGTGCCCTGCCCCGATATCGCCTGCATCGATTGCATCATTGTCAAAGTCCTGACGCCGAAGTGCCCGCGTCTCATAGCCAATCAAGCGATATTCGGCGATTTGCGCGGGGTTGAACTCGACCTGAATTTTGACGTCGTTGGCAATCGGAAACAGCACGCCGGTCAATTGATCGACCAGCACTTTACGCGCCTCGCCCAACGTGTCGATATAGGCCGCCTGCCCGTTCCCGTTCTGCGCTAAGGCCTGCATCGTGGCATCATCCAGTTTGCCGCGTCCAAAGCCCAAAACGCTCAGATAAGTTCCGCTGTCGCGTTTCCGAGCGATGAAGTCCTTCAAAGCCTCCGGATCCGACAGCCCCACATTGAAATCACCGTCTGTTGCAAGAATGACCCGCGTCACCTCGCCATCCGACGCAACCTCCTCGGCCACCTGATAGGCCTGTTGCAACCCGGCTTGTCCGGCGGTCCCGCCTCCAGCCTCGAGCTTATCCAGCGCCGCCAAAATCTGACTCCGCTCGGTGGCCGGGGTCGGTTCCAGCACCTGCCCTGTATTGCCCGCATAGGTCACGATTGAGACCTGATCTTGAGGCCCAAGTTCCGACAGCAATAGCCGGAAAGACTGTTTAAGAAGCGGCAGCTTGTTTGCATCCTGCATCGAGCCTGAACTGTCGATCAAAAACACAAGATTCAGGGGCGGACGTTCGGCAATCTGGGGCAGCGCGCCCTGAATACCGATATGCACAAGCTGCGTTCCCGCGTTCCAAGGCGTCGGGCTGACCGTGATCGTCGGACGAAACGGGGCCTCACCATCGGGTGCCGGATAGGCGTAGGGGAAGTAATTCACCATCTCTTCCACCCGCACCGCGTCTTTCGGCGGCATCTGACCATTCAACAACGAGGACCGGACAATTGCATAGGATGCCGTGTCCACGTCGATCGAGAAGGTCGAAACTGGGTCCTCGGCCGTGACTTTCAGTGGATTGCTATCGGCGTTTGCGAAGGCTTCTGTGTTCGGAGTTGATGCGACTACGACGTCGGGTGCAGCCGGGGCGATCCGGGCAACCTCGGCGACATTATCTCGACCGAGGCGAACCGTCGGCTCGCTGTTTGCACCTTCCGCGCGCTTGCTCAGCGCCTGCGGGGCAGCGGCGATAGCGTCGGCAAATTTTTCCTCGGCTTGTGGCAACGGCTGAGGGATAGTTGCCGGTTCAACAACCCGGCTTTCGATCTGGTCCGTCACGCGCAGCGGGCCAGTTTGCATCTGCGGGACAATAAGCACCAATGCGATAGCCCCAAGGGCTGTTGTAGCGGTCAAAACACCACGGGAAGTCAGGGAATTCAGCATGAAAATCGCTCCTTCTGTCAGGCGGGCTACTGGGCCACGCTTGACAGTGGGACGTGCGCCGACGCGAGATCCTTGGGCACGCGCAAAAGATTTTCGTGCCCGGTCCAGATTATTCGCCCGGCGTGCGCTGTCGGGGGCGGGTGTTGCCGCATCCATCAGCGATTTGAGATGGTCAAGATCGTCGGTCATTGGTCCAATTCCTCTTGCCGCATGGCCCGCAAGCGCTTTCGGATGTCCGACATACGCCACGAGACCGTCCCTTCAGACACGCCCAGAACCTCAGCCGCCTGCGCGTGGGTCATCTCTTCCTCAAGGGTCAGGGCAAGCGTCTCCTGCAAATCCTGCGGCAGGCTGCGCATTGCCCTTTGCAACCAATCCACGGCCTCGGCGGCCTCGGTCGCTTCGGCCCGGCGCATCTGTTCGACGTCGCCCCACCCTGCTGCGGCGCGACTGTGAGAAGTGGCGCGGCGACGCGCATCCTCGGCTGCATTGACCACCACACGATAAAGCCATGTGGTGAACTTGGCCCGCGCCTGAAAGGCCTGAACCTTCAAAGGAAGCGCCGCGCAGATATCCTGCGTCAGGTCCTCAGCCTGATCCGCCCGCCCGGTCAGCCGGAAACACAGCCGGAAAATCCGGTCATAGTGGCGCCGCAAAAGAGAAGCGAACGCGTCCGCGTCGCCTTTTGCCGCCGCCCGGGCCAGATCCTCATCCGATGTTTCCATACGCATCACGATGAGTAAGACGGATGGAAAAGGTCAATCCTTGGCGCGCGCGTGAAAAAAATCAGAAATGCTGGGCCGAGGCGATTTTCCAATCGGCTGCGAACTCATCCGGGACGGCATCGCCCAGGAACGCGCCCTCTTCCACGATATCGTACAGTTCTGCGTAAGAGTGCTCTCGCTCATCCGCTGTACGACGCCGGATATCCGAGGGGTTAAGTTCGGACACTTTCTCTTTGCCCATGGCCCCCAGAATTTCGCGGAAACTTTCCAGCGTGGCGTCGTGATAGCGATGAACCCGCTGGCGTTTTTGCGGTACGTTCACCGCACGTCCCCGGATCGGATCCTGCGTGGCGACGCCGGATGGGCAGCGGTTGGTGTTGCAATGCAGCGCTTGAATACAGCCAATGGCAAACATCATCGCCCTTGCCGCGTTACACATATCCGCACCAAGCGCGAATTTCTCGATCATGTCATAACCGGTGGCCACTTTGCCCGAACAAATCACCCGGATCTTGTCGCGCAACCCTGCGCCACGCAGGCAATTGTTCACAAAGATCAATGCCTCGTTCAGAGGCATGCCCAGACGGTTGGTGAACTCGACCGGAGCAGCGCCAGTGCCCCCTTCGGACCCGTCAATAGTGATGAAATCCGGCAGAATGCCTGTCTCAAGCATCGCTTTGCAGATTGCCATGAATTCCGACGGGCGACCGATGCATAGCTTGAAGCCAACCGGCTTACCACCCGACATCTCACGCAGATGCTGAACGAACTGCATCAATCCGGTCGGACCCTCAAAGGCGGAGTGCGTGGGGGGCGAAATGACGTCCTGGTGCACCGGAACGCCACGAATTTCAGCAATCTCCTCATCAACCTTGGCGGCAGGCAACACCCCCCCATGCGAGGGCTTGGCCCCCTGCGACAGTTTGATCTCAATTGCCTTTACAACGTCCTTTTTGGCCTTTTCGGCGAATTTGTCCTTGTCGAACCCGCCATCCGCTGAGCGGCATCCAAAATAGCCGGTTCCGATCTGCCAGATGATATCCCCACCCTCGGCCAGATGATGCGGAGACAAACCGCCCTCGCCAGTGTTATGAGCAAATCCTCCATCCTTGGCACCGCCGTTCAGAGCCCTGATCGCATTTGCACTAAGCGCGCCAAAGCTCATCGCCGACACGTTCAGGCGCGAAGCATTGTAAGGCTGGGAGCATTGCGGACCGCCAAGCAAAACGCGCTCTTCGCTTTCGTCCACATGTTTGGGGGCGAGTGAGTGATTGGTGCGGTGATAACCCACGGAATTGATATCGTACTGCGTCCCAAAAGCCTGCGTGTCCACCTGACCTTTCGCGCGGGAATAGACCAACCCGCGAACAATTCGGTTATAGGGGCGGCCACTTTCGTTCGTTTCTACGAAATACTGGCGGATTTCGGGGCTGACAAACTCCAGCATATAGCGAAAATGCCCAAGCACCGGGTAATTGTTCAGAACATTGTGCTTCGTCGTCAGTATGTCGTACAGACCGATCACTGCGTAGGGGATCAGCAAGATCAACAGCCAATGGATCGGAGACCAGACAAACCCAAGGATCAGGGTCAGCGGCAGGCAAACACAGCTTAGAAAGTAATAGAGTCGGCGGACTATCATTGGGGCTCTCCTGAACTGGCCTGCGTTACATCGGAAGTTGGGCAATTCGATCTTTTGTTGCAAGCGTTTATGCCATTTGTCACCTGTTCCAGCGGATTCGTGATAGTGGCGGTCGATGGTTGATCCGTCCCCAGCCAGTGGGTATGCCGAAAGGCACAAAGAACTGGGCAGGGTCTGTGACTGATAGCAAACTTCAACCCAACATTGGGCGCATGTTCCTTGCCGTTTTTGTCGGCGGCGCGGCAGGTTCGCTGCTGCGTGAAGGGTTGTCGGTCCCGCTGCCCAGTATCTTGGCCGTAACGACGACCTTCGGGATCAATGTTCTTGCCTGTTTCGTTCTAGGCTGGCTCTATTCCATCCGGCACCGGGTTCATGCGCATGTATTGCATCTGGGAGCTGTGGGGTTTTGCGGCGGGCTGTCCACCTTTTCCTCTTTCGTGGCCGATCTGGCCGCGATCGCCTCAACTAGCCCATGGGGCGCGGTCTATGCTGCCACGTCCGAGATTGTCTTTGGCCTTGCCGCAGCCCTGTTGGGTGAGGCAGTCGGGCGGCGCGTTCACGGCGTGAAGGGGGCCAGATGACCGAAGCCTATCTGCACGCCATCTTTGGCCTCGGCGGAGGGTTGGGAGCGGTTCTGCGCCATTGGATCGCCTTGTGGCTGCGGCACAATCTGCCGATTGCAACGCTGTTTGTGAACGTGCTGGGCAGCCTGTTGCTGGGGCTTTGGATAGGGGTTCTCGGCGGGCCAGTCGAGATGGGGGAGGAGGCGCGGCGACTGGTATTCGGATTCTGCGGCGGCTTCACCACGTTTTCTAGCTTTGCCTATCAAACGCTGGACCTGAAACGAGAACGCACCCTTGTGTTGGCCGCTGGCAACATCGCGTTCAGCCTTGCCCTGTGCTGGGGGGCGGTAGTACTGGGAATGTGGCTGACGCAGTGACTGATCGCAGCCCCGGCAAGCTACATCGGATAGGTATGCATCCGCACCGACAGATTGCCCATGATCCAGACCGTGCCCACGATGATGATCAACAGGACAAGCGTTGAAAACAGCACGAGGTCCAAATCCTCGCGGCTGCTGCGGCGGCGATCAATATGCAGGAAATACACCAGTTGCACGATCAGTTGGGCCAGGCCCAACAGACCAATCGTCAGGTAGACGCCCGTGGTTTTAATGCCGAACACATAGGCAATGATGAAAACGATCAGCGTCAGCACCAATGAACCGCCGTAACCGACAACATAGCGTCTGCGTTCGCGCCGGTGCATCTCGGTGAGGTTATCCATAGGTCAGCCCTCCGAAGTAGACGATAGTGATGATGCCGATCCAGATCAGGTCGAGAAAGTGCCAGAACAGCGCCAGACGCACAACGCGGGACATCAGCACATCAGTCAGGCCAAAGACGCGCAGCTGTATGCCCAGCACGACCAACCACAGACACCCCGCCGCAACATGCAGCCCGTGTAGCGGGACTAACCCGTAGAATGCCGACAGGAAGCCGCTGCGCTGGGGTACTCCGCCCTTCTCTGCCATGGCCATAAAGTCGCGCAGTTCCAGCACCAGAAAGCTGAGGCCAAGGACCAGCGTTATCCCGAACCACATCACGATGCGGGATCGGGGCAGGTTGTATTTCAGCGCCAGCATTGCCAGCCCGACCGTCAGGCTGCTGGTCAGCAGGATCAGCGTCTGGGCGAAAATACTGGTCAGATCGAACAGCTCATGCGGACCGGGGCCACCGGCCTGCGCGTCGATCATGGTGATGTAGATGGCGAACATCAGGCCGAAATAAACCAGATCGCTCATCAGAAAGACCCAGAACCCGAACGAGACGACCTCACTGGCCTTGTCCGCGCCGGGGTGGCGGCGACCAAGATTCAGGCCCGGATAGCTGTGAGTGGGCGCGCGTTTCATGTCGCCACCTCCAGATCGGGGCGAGCGAGACCGCGGTTTTCCGACGCATATTCGTGATCGCGGTCAACGGGGGTCGCTGCGCGGACCAGATCCAGCCAGGCCTCGTGTTCCTTGCGCACCTGTTCGGCTGAGATAACTTCTTCGGTATCGGTTCTGAACGTCCAGGCGATGAAGGACACGAGCATCAGAACGGTAGTCAGCGCCGCCAGCCACCAGATCCACCAGACAAGTGCGAACATCCACACCCCGCTGAGCACGCAGAGGATGAAACCGATGCTTGTGTTGCGCGGCAGCAGGATATCCTCGTAGGCATCCGGCGTTGGATAGGCCGCGCCGCGCTCTTTCGCTTCGGCAAAGTCGTCACGGTCTGTCACCTGCGGGATAACGGCGAAATTATAGGGCGGCGGCGGGGCCGGGATGGACCATTCCAACGTGCGCGCGTCCCATGGGTCCCCGACAGGAACGCGTGTGGTTTCACGCTGTTTGATACTGACCCACAACTGCGCGACAACCGACAGAAGTGCGGCAAGAATGACCAGCGAGCCCAGTGCAGCCACGATCATATAAGGATGAAAGCTGGGGTCTTCCCAACTGAACGACCGGCGCGGCATCCCCATCAGCCCCACGAAATAAAGCGGCAGGAAGGTCAGCATGAACCCGACCGTCCACAGGACCACCGAGATCCGGCCCCATGTTTCGTTCAGGCGAAATCCGAAGGCCTTGGGGAACCAATAGTTATACCCGGCCAACAGCCCGAACAGCACCCCCGGCAGTAGCACATTGTGGAAATGCGCCACCAAGAACAGAGTATTGTGCACCTGATAGTCGATGGTCGGATTGGCAAGAATGACACCCGACAGCCCTCCGATCACAAAGAGCATCAGGAAGGCCAAACCGTAAAGCATCGGCACCGAAAACCGGATGCGCCCGCGAAACAGCGTTGCCGTCCAGTCATAGACTTTCACACCGGTCGGGATGGCAATCAGCATCGTGGCGATCCCGAAAACCGCATTGATCAGCGCGCTTTGCCCCATGGTGAAAAATGGTGCAGCCAGACGGTAAAGGACAGTATCGCAATCGACATGGTCGCAATAACCAGCGAGTTGTAACCGTAAAGCCGTTTGGCCGAAAAGGTGGCGAAAATCTCGGAATAGATCCCGTAGGCGGGCAGAACCAACAAGTAGACCTCGGGGTGGCCGAACAGCCAGAACAGATTGGCGTAGTTCATCATGTTGCCGCCAAGGTCATTGGTGAAAAAGTGGAAATCCAGATACCGGTCAGCCGCCAACATCAAGGCGGCCACACCCAAAGGCGGCATTGCAAAGATGATCAGGATCGAGCTGCAAATGATCGTCCAGCAATACATCGGCAGCCGCATGAAGGTCATACCCGGCGCCCGCAGCTTGTAGATCGTCACCGCAAAGTTGATTCCTGTCAGGGTGGTGCCGATCCCCGATACGACAATCGCCCAAATCCAGTAATCCGGCCCGACCCCTGGGTTGAACGCGGCGCCGGTATAGGGCGGATAGGCCGTCCACCCTCCGGTCGAGAACGCGCCCACCACCAGCGAAACCATCAACATCATCCCGGCAGAAACCGTCAGGCCCAAGCCGATCTGGTTCATGACCGGAAAGGCAACATCACGCGCGCCGATCATCAGGGGGATCAGAAAGTTCGCGACCCCAAATACAAAGGGCACCGCCACAAAGAACACCATGATCGTGCCATGGGTGCTGAAAAGCTCGGCGAAATGTTCGGCTTCAAGGAACCCGTCCCCAGGCCCCGCAGCCTGCTGGGCGCGCATAACGACGCCTTCCAGCACCCCACGCGCCAGCATGACGATCGCAAAGACGATGTACATGATACCGATTTTCTTGTGATCCGCACTGGTCAGCCAATCACGCCACAAGGGCCCCCACAGGCGGAACCATGTCAGCAGCCCTACAACGGCAACCACCCCGACCAGAACAACGGCGGCGGCGGCATTGGCCACGATCTCATTGGCGTTTGGCGTCTGGATCAGACCTACGATCGGGAACGCATCCCAGCTTAACCGCCCGATCAGCCCTCCTGCTTCCGACGTCATTGCGCACCCTCCTGCCCATAGGTTGCAGTTCCGGGTTGCTGATCTGTCGGTAGCGGTTGCCCACCGTGATATCGGTGCAGGATCGAGTGGAACAAATCCCCCTCCTCAATCGTGAAATACAGCGCGTTGAGCGGCATGAGCGGCGTACCCAACGCGGCCTGTACCTCATCGCGATCGGTGCGCATGGCCAATGTTTGATAGGTCTCATCGGTCAGCGGAATGCCATGGGTGCGGACGCTGTTGACCCAGGCCTCAAAATCGCCCGGTTGCATCGCTTGCGTCACGAATTTCTGCTTGGTGAACCCACGGCCGTTATATTGGGTGTTTTCGCCCTGCATGGTCCGGGGGGTGTCGGCCACCAGATGCAATTTGGTTGTCATGCCGGGCATCGCGTAAATCTGCCCTGCCAGCGCCGGGATCATGAAGGATTGCATGACCGTATCGGTCGTCAAGGTCAGGGCCACCTGCTGGTTCACGGGTATGCCGAACTCTCCCACGCTGGCGATGCCATGATCGGGGTAGATGAACAGCCATTTCCAGTCGAGCCCCACAACCTGCACGTTCAGGGCGGGTTGGTCTCCAAACGGGGCGGCATAGGGATCAAGCCGATGCGTCGCTTTCCACAAGTAGAACGACAGGATGGCCACGATCAGTACCGGCACACCCCACATAGCAAATTCCAGAGGCCCCGAGAAATCCCATTTGGGTCGGTAAGTGGCAGAGGTGTCGGGGCGACGGCGATAGCGGTAGGCGATCAGGGGTACCAGCACCAACACCGGGATCACCGCAATCAGGATCAGAGCCGTTGCGCGCAGCAGATGGGTCTTCTGCACGGCCGCAATCGGCCCCTGCGGGTCCAGAAAACTGTCGCTGGCAAAAACGGATTGCGCGGACACAAGTGCAAGCACAACCAGCACGAGCACCCGCGACCAATTGAAATACCTCACACCCAAAAGCCCTTATACCGATATCTGGGTCAACTATCGGCAGAGTCACACGATTACTCAAGGCTTTTTCGGGTCGGATTTTCGCCCGACCCAAGCGAGCGGTGTCAGCCGCGCCCACGATAGGGCGGCACGCCCTGATCGGGAATCCAGACATGCTCGGGTATGGCCCCCGTCTGCCAGAAAACATCAATCGGAATACCGCCCCTCGGATACCAGTACCCGCCGATCCGCAGCCAGCGCGGGTCAAGAAAATCGACCAGACGGCGCGCGATGGACACGGTGCAATCTTCGTGAAACGCGCCGTGATTGCGGAACGAGCCCAGAAACAGCTTGAGCGACTTCGATTCCACCAACCATTCGCCGGGCACATAGTCGATCATCAGATGTGCAAAATCCGGCTGCCCCGTCATCGGGCACAGCGAGGTGAACTCGGGCGCGGTGAACCGCACGCAATAGTCGATATCGGCCTGCGGGTTTTGCACCCGTTCCAGCTCGGCGGTTTCGGGAGAGGTGGGCAGTTCGGTTTTGCCGCCCAATTGGGTCAGGTCGCTGTAGATGGTTTCCATTGTCTTCTCCTGATGGGGTTTTAGACCCCGCGTTTGTTGCCCCACAATAGGACATGCAGTTGCGGCAACACCCGAGGGGTGAACCAGCCATCTGCGGTGACTTTCTCGACCAGCCATAGCAGCCGATCCGACAGGGTTTGCGGATCGACGGGCTGCGTGGGGTCGACCGTCTCATTACCCGGCTGTAGATACAGTGGCAGCGCCGGATAGCGATCCGCCGCGGCACGGGCCCAAGCGTAGTCACGCTCATCAAAGATCACGATTTTCATCACCGTTTTGGGGCCGTTTCCAGCAGCCGTCAGACAGGCGTCGAACGCGACCCAATCCACCGACTCCCCGCTCGAGGGCGGTTTAGGGCTTAGGACCAGCGTATCCAGATCGCTGAACCACGGCTTTGCGATAGAACCTTGCGTCTCGCAGGCGAACCGATAGCCTTCGACCTTTCCCTTGGCGATCAGAGGGGCAAAATCCTGAATGGCAGGATTGCCACCCGACAGCGACACGGTCAAAGGCCGCCCGCCTGACAGGTCGCGCACTCGGCTCCAAACCGCATCCGTGGTCATCGCCGCCCAGTCATGACGATAGGCAGTATCAACCGCGTGTAGGCTGTCGCACCAGCTGCACCGGTAATCACATCCGCCGGTGCGCACGAATACAGTAGGTTCCCCGATCAGCGCGCCTTCGCCCTGAATCGTGGGGCCGAAAATCTCGGCAATGCGCAGGCGGGTCATGGGCGATACTCGGCCCATGTTTTAGGAGTTTCGCTGACCCGCACGGCAGCGGTTTCCGGCCAACGGGCAGCACACCAGTCATAGAAATGACGCGCCATATTCTCGGCCGTGGTCAGGATGTTCATCACATCGTTCAGATGGCGATGATCAAACGTCTCGTCGATATAGGTCTTGAGCGGCTTCAGCTCGCCATAATCGCGGACAAACCCGTCAGCGTTCAGGTCCTTGGCGGCCAGTTCGACCTCGACCACATAATTATGCCCGTGCATCCGCGCGCATTGGTGATCGTCGGGCAGATGGGTCAGTTGGTGCGAGGCAGAAAAGTGGAATTCCTTGGTGATCCGATACATCAGGCGCTTTCCTTCTGTGTCGTGGCTGCCACCCAGAAATCAGGGTCGTCATAGGTTGTAGGGTCAGGGATACCGGCCAGATGGAAGGCCTCTCGCCGCTCGACACAGGTACCGCAGCGCCCGCAATGGTTGTCTCCGCCTTTGTAGCAGGACCATGTTTGGGCAAAGGGGGTGTTCACACGCGCGCCCTCGGTCACGATATCGGCTTTGCTGCGATGCACGAACGGCGTGAACAGCGAGACGTCGGCATAGCCGTCCAGCGCCAGCTTCTGCATTGCCTCAAAGGCTTCGGTGAAGGCAGGGCGGCAATCGGGATAGATAAAGTGATCCCCGCCATGGACGGCGGTGGCAACAGCATCCGCCCCACATGCGGCCGCAGCACCGAATGCAACGGTCAGCATGATGGCGTTGCGGTTGGGCACCACGGTCACCTTCATGCTGTCTTCGGCATAGTGCCCGTCGGGCACATCCACATCATCGGTCAGGGCCGAACCGGTCAGCACCGCCCCAACTGGGCGCAGGTCGATAATGTCATGGGGCACGTCAAGGCGCTGCGCGCACAGCGCGGCATAGTCCAGCTCTTTGCGGTGGCGCTGGCCATAGTCGAAAGAGATCAGGCCCGCCAATTCGTGATTCTGCGCAACCATATGCGCCAAAGATACCGAATCCAGCCCGCCCGAGCAGATTACGATCGTTTTCATATTTTGAACCCTTGTTTTGATACCCGGGTAGGCTGCGACCGGGATGCGCCCTGTTATACTCTGTCGTGCGCGGTGCCAAGGCCCAAGCGCCTGATTGCCGGATCACAAGACGGACAGATGGATTCAGGAGCGATCGCATTTTTGGATCAGGTGACGTGAGGGAAACACAAAGACTTCAGGTCAAGTCCAAGCCTCATGCTTCACGAAAGTGTCAAGAACACGTGAAGTTTCGCCATTTTATTGCCTGCGACCTCTCGGTTTCATTCACAATCCACCTAAGGTTGCCTAATTTGCAGGCAAAGGCTTTAACCTTTTTTGAAATAATGCCAACGTCTGCCCCAGTGAAAGGCGACTTTCGCAACAACATTCCTGACTGCAAACCGAAACCCAGTGACGCGGTGTTCATTGCGATCTGACAAAGCAAAATCTGAACCTGTTCCGGGCCGCTTTCTGGTCGGGCAATCAAGGTGGCAACGGGCCACCCTGATCGGCTGCGTGCGCCTTGCCTTCAAAAAACGGGAGTTAACAATATGAACAAGTATATTCGGACATCTCTAGCAGGCCTGCTGACCTCGACTATGATCACCGGCGCGGCTTTTGCCGCCGGAACCCACCCAACCACGGGCGAAGCGCTGGCCGATGACCAGACGTTCACCTATCGCATTCTGGACGAGCACAGCTCGGTCGATCCGCAGGTAGTTGAGGATGTTTCGGGCGCCGAGATCGTCCGCGATCTGTTCGAAGGTCTGATGAACCAGGACGAAGACGGTAATCTGGTGCCGGGTGTTGCCACCAGCTTCACCACCAATGATGCCAAGGACGTCTATACCTTCACCCTGCGCGACAATGCCAAGTGGTCCAATGGAGATCCGGTTACAGCTGGCGATTTCGTTTACGCCTGGAAACGTGCCGTTGATCCCGCGCTGTCCTCGCCCTATGCGTGGTACATGGAGCTGATGTCGATCGAGAACGCGTCTGAAATTATCGCAGGCGAAAAGCCGGTTGACGATCTGGCCGTCAAAGCCATCGACGACCACACGCTGGAAGTAAAGCTTAGCGCGCCGCTGTCCTATTTCCCGCAGATGACCACGCATGCGACCACCTTCCCTGCCCCGCAGAAAGTGATTGAGGAGTTCGGCGACGCCTGGACCAAGCCCGGCAACATCGTGTCGAACGGTGCTTATGTTCTGACCGAGCATCTGCCGCAGGAACGCTCGGTTCGCGAGCGCAACGAGATGTACTGGGACAACGACAACACGATTATCGAAAAAGTCGTGGCCTTGGTCATTAACGACGAAAACGTGGCCCTGACCCGCTATCTGGCCGGTGAACTGGACCGCACCGAAGTGCCCGCAGGCCAGTTCCCGCGCCTGCAAAAAGAGCACCCGGAAGAGGCGATCAGCTTCCCGCGTCTGTGCAACTATTATTACACGTTCAACCTGTCCGAAGGTGGTCCGGAAGCGTTCAAAGACCCGAATGTCCGTCAGGCCCTGTCGCTTGCTGTCGATCGTAAGATCATCACCGAGAACATCATGGCAGGCGGTCAGCCGCAGGCATATACTTTCGCACCCGAAGCAACCGCAGGCTTCACCGTTCCGGACGTCGAAATGGCGTCGATGTCGCAAGCCGAACGGGACGAACTGGCCAAAGAACTGCTGGCCGAGGCTGGTTATGGCGCAGACAATCCGCTGAGCTTCGAGATGGTCTACAACACGTCAGAAGCGCACAAGAAAGTTGCCGTGGCGCTGAGCCAGATGTGGAAACAGAAACTGGGCGTGAACGCCGAGCTGGCCAACATGGAATGGAAAGTGTTCCTGGAAGAGCGCGGCAACCAGAACTTCGATCTGGCCCGTGGCGCATGGTGTGGCGACTATAACGAAGCCTCGACCTTCTTGGACCTGTTGCAGTCCGATTCGGGCTATAACGACGGCAAGTACAACAACGCCAAAGTTGATGAACTGCTGGCCTCTGCCAAAACCGCAGACGATGCCGCGCCGCTTTATACCGAGGTCGAGCGTATCATCGCGCAAGAGACCCCCGTCATCCCGATCTATCACTATGCTGGCGTCTATATGATGGACAGCGATGTGGGGAACTGGCCGGTCAATAACGTAGAGCAGAACTGGTACTCCAAAAACCTCTACAAAACAGCCGAGTAATCACCTTTAGATCCCGCTGTGCCCCAAGGACCGCTTTGGGGCACAGCCAATAATTGGGGGCATGAAATGCTTGCCTATATTATCCGGCGGCTATTGGTCGCCGTTCCGACGATCCTTTTGCTGATCGTCGCCAGTTTCTTTCTGATGCACTTCGCGCCCGGTGGGCCCTTTACCTCGGAACGGCCTCTGCCGCCCGCGGTACTGGCCAATATCGAGGCACGCTATGGGCTGGACCAGCCGCTGTGGAAGCAGCTTTGGGACTATCTGTATAACATCGTGGTGCATTTCGATTTCGGGCCATCCTTCAAATTCAAGGATCGCGATGTGAATGATATCATCGCCCAAGGTTTCCCGATCTCACTGACCTATGGGTCCCTGTCGTTCCTGTTTGCCACCACGATTGGTGTGGGGCTGGGGATTGCGGCGGCCATCAAGCACAATAGCTGGATCGACTATTTCGCTGTCGGTCTGGGCATTGCAGCTCAGGCGCTGCCGAACTTCATCATGGGCCCGATCCTGATCCTGACCTTCACCCTTTGGCTGGGTTGGCTGCCGGGCGGTGGCTGGAACGGAGGGCAATGGCCATATCTGATCATGCCCGTTATCGCGCTCGCGACCTCATATATCGGCTCGATCGCGCGGATCACACGATCGTCTATGCTCGAGGTTCTGAACTCGAACTTCATCCGCACCGCGCGGGCCAAAGGACTGCCGACCAGAACCGTGATCTGGCGCCATGCGCTGAAACCGACGCTTTTGCCGGTGGTGTCCTATCTGGGACCGGTCTTCGTCTATGTTCTGACGGGTTCGGTCTTCGTTGACATCTATTTCTCGACCGGCGGTCTGGGGCAAGCCTATGTCGGCTCGGCCCTCTCGCGTGACTATGCGGTGCTCTTGGGGGTCACGATCCTCTATGGCGCGCTGACCGTAATCGTGAACCTTTTGACCGACCTAGCCTATGCCTGGTTCGATCCGAAAATCCGGTACTAAGGGGCGAAACATGCTTGGAAAATCTCAAAAAGCCGCCCATCTGGCCGAAGATATCACCGATTACACGGTCATTCAGGGGCGTTCACTGTGGCAAGACGCACGGATGCGTTTTGTGCGCAACAAGGCCGCGATGGCCAGCGTAATCATTCTGGCGCTGATCGTTCTGTTCACCCTTATCGGGCCCTACTTCGCGGTCTGGAACAATGAAGAGATCGACTGGAACGTTATGGGTGACGTGCAGGGCATGGGTATGCCCTCAGTCGAAACCGGCCATTTCTTTGGCGTCGATGACTTGGGGCGCGATCTGTACAGCCGCGTCATTCAGGCCACCACCACATCGCTGCTGGTCGGTCTGATCGGTGCAGCGACAGCGCTGATCGTTGGCACCTGCTATGGCATCGCCGCCGGCTATATCGGTGGCCGGACCGACAGCGTCATGATGCGCTTTGTCGACATCTTGCTGGCGATCCCGGCAACTCTGGTGATTATTCTGCTGCTTGTCGTGGCGGGTCGATCCTTCTTCATGCTGTTCATCGCCCTTGGCGCGGTTGGTTGGCTGACCATGGCGCGGATCGTACGGGGTCAGACCCTGACCCTGAAGAACCGCGAGTTTATCGAGGCCGCCCGCGCCGCAGGTGTCAGCGAATTTACCATCATGTACCGCCATATCCTGCCCAACTTGCTGGGCGTTGTGATCGTCTATGCCTCGCTTCTGGTGCCCGAAATGATCCTGACCGAGAGCTTTATCTCGTTCCTTGGGCTGGGGATTTCAGAACCGTACACCTCGCTGGGTCGTCTCATCGCGGAAGGGGCGGGAACCATGGGGTATGGCACCCTGTGGCAATTGATGTTCCCGCTGACTTTCTACGTCGCCATCATCATCACGATGTTCTTCATCGGGGATGGTCTGCGTGACGCTCTGGACCCGAAGGATCGCTGATATGAGCCTGTTTTCCGTAAAAGACCTGAAGGTCCAGTTCGACACCCCCGATGGCGCGGTCGAGGCCGTCAAAGGCATCAGCTTCGACATCAACCCCGGCGAATGCCTTGGCATCGTGGGCGAAAGCGGGTCGGGCAAAAGCCAGACCTTCATGGCCGCGATGGGCTTGCTACCACCCGCAGGACGGGCGCTGGGGTCGGCCACTCTGAACGGCACCGAAATCCTGAACCTGCCGATCAACCGCCTGAACAAGATCCGTGGCTCTGACGTGGGCATGATCTTTCAGGACCCGTTGACGGCACTTACCCCGCATCTTCGGATAGGCCAGCAAATGCGCGAGGTTCTGCAGGTGCATGAAGGGTTGCAAGGCGCGAAGGCGCGGGCCCGCTGCCTGGACTGGCTGAACCGCGTCCGTATCTCTGAGGCCGCGCGGCGACTGGACCAGTTCCCCCACGAACTGTCCGGCGGGATGCGCCAACGCGTGATGATCGCCATGTCGATGCTGTGCAATCCCAAGCTGCTGATCGCGGATGAGCCCACCACGGCGCTGGACGTGACCGTTCAGGCCGACATTCTGGACCTGATGGTGCGCCTGCAAAAAGACGAAGGCACCGCCATTGCCCTGATCACCCATGATATGGGCGTAGTCGCCCGTATGTGCGACCGCATTCAAGTCATGCGCATGGGCGAATTTGTCGAAGCCGGAGACACCCGCGAAATCTTCCGCGACCCGCAGCACGACTATACCCGCACCCTCCTCGATGCGATGCCGCGCATTGATGCGGGCGATGCGCCCAAGGCGTTGGAGAAGGTCGAAGAACCGCTGCTCAAGGTCGATGACGTCAAGGTGCATTTCCCGATCAACGTCAAAGGCGGGTTGTTCGGCCGCAAAGTGCCGCTCAAGGCTGTCGATGGCGTCAGCTTTGACATCCGCAAGGGTGAAACTCTGGGTGTTGTGGGCGAATCCGGCTGCGGCAAGTCCACGCTGGCGCGCGCCGTATTACAACTGATCGAACCCAGCGGTGGAAATGTCAGTTGGTTGGGCCATCCCATTGTGGGTCTGAAACGCGCCGAGCTGAACAAGTACCGCAAGGACTTGCAGATCGTCTTTCAAGACCCACTGGCCAGCCTCGATCCGCGCATGACAATCTCGGCCTCAATCGCCGAGCCGCTCAAGACCTATCGCCCCGATCTGACGGACCGCGAGCGCAAGCAGATGGTCAGCGAAATGATGGAGCGTGTGGGCCTGAATGCCAACATGATCAACCGTTATCCGCACGAGTTGTCAGGCGGTCAGAACCAACGGGTCGGCATCGCGCGCGCGATGATCAACAAACCCAAGCTGATCATCTGCGACGAGGCAGTCTCGGCCTTGGACGTGTCCATTCAGGCGCAAATCGTTGAATTGCTGCGCGAGTTGCAGCAGGAGTTCGGTCTGTCGATGATCTTCATCAGCCACGATCTGTCGGTGGTACGCGCCGTGTCGAACCGGATCATGGTGTTGTATCTGGGTCGGATCGTGGAGCTGGGCGATGGCGAGGTAATCTGCTCGGACCCGATCCATCCTTACACCAAGTCGCTGATCTCGGCTGTTCCGATCCCTGACCCGGATGTGGAACGCACCCGTCAGCGGCTGAAGCTGCCAGGAGAGCTGCCCTCACCCATGGACCCCAAAGCCGCGCTGCGCTTTTTGCCCAGCCGGTTGTCTGCCGGTGAGACCGACTATGTTCCAAGCCTCAGCGAAGTTCGTCCTGACCACTTTGTCGCCGAACACGACCCGTTGGATGCCATCATGGCCAATGGGTGATACCCGGCCCGAAGTCAGAATGCTGACTTCGGGCGTATTCAAACCCTGCTTAATTTGCAGGCAAGATTAACTAATAATTCAGCACTAGTTTAACTCAAATAAGTAAGATTGTTTCCAAACCGTTGGAACTCATTCGCCCGGCGCGCACCTTTGACATCGGATCGTTTTGACTTCCTGCCGTCTGAGTGGCACGCTTGTCGGCGATTGGTTATTTGATACGAGTGTTGACGTTGTACATTCCGGCCGCACCGCCTATGAACACGCCGTGGGCACCTGACGGAATTTCCGGCACTATAGATTGAACTTGAGAGGTACTATGGCACGCAAGGTCACCAAAGCAATTTTCCCGGTCGCGGGACTTGGTACCCGCTTTTTGCCTGCGACGAAATCCGTCCCAAAAGAGATCATGACTCTGGTGGATCGCCCGCTGGTTCAATACGCGATCGACGAAGCCCGGGCAGCCGGAATTACGGAATTCATCTTTGTCACGTCACGCGGGAAATCCGCCCTCGAAGACTACTTTGATCACAACCACATCCTCGAACAGGAATTGAAAGCCAAGGGTAAGGATGACCTGCTGGAAGCGCTGAATGCCACCAATATGGAAAGCGGCGCGATTGCCTATATTCGTCAGCACAAAGCACTTGGTCTTGGGCACGCAGTCTGGTGCGCCCGCCGCCTGATCGGGGATGAGCCCTTTGCCGTTATGCTGCCCGACGATGTGATTGCGGGGGACAAACCTTGCCTTCAACAGATGGTCGAAGCCTATGAGGAAACCGGCGGCAATATGGTTGCCGCGATGGAAGTTCCGCAAGAGAAAACAAAATCTTACGGTGTTCTGGATGTCGGTGAAAACATCGGATCGGTTGTGCGCGCGCGCGGCATGGTAGAGAAACCAAAACCCGAAGAAGCCCCGTCGAATCTGGCTGTGATCGGGCGCTATATTCTTGGGCCGTCGGTTCTCTACAACCTCAACCAAAAGAAGAAAGGCAGCGGCGGTGAGATCCAGCTGACTGACGCCATTGCAGAAGATATCGGCAACGGAGTTCCCGTCTTTGGCTACAAGTTTGAAGGCCAGCGGTTCGACTGCGGTTCCAAGTCCGGGTTCCTGCAAGCCACCGTGGCCTTTGCTCTGGCCCGCCCGGATCTGCGCGACGATCTGCGCGAATATCTGCATGACATTGTTGCGACGGATCAGGCGGCCCAGTAATCGGCCACTCTTTCCTTTGATCGCAAGACGCGCAATATAGGCGCGACGCGCTAATAGGCAGATATTGATGACTACGATTTATCCCGTGATTCTTTGCGGTGGGGCGGGGACTCGACTGTGGCCCTTGTCGCGCAAGAGCTATCCCAAGCAATTCGTGCCGCTGATCGGCGCGACAAGCCTGTTGCAGGATTGTGCCGAGCGGATGCGTGGCCCTGCGGATGCCCCTTATGCCAAGCCATTGATTCTGACCAATGATGCTTTTCGCTTTGTGGTGCCCGAACAACTGGCGGAAATCGGCATTGATCCCGGCCCCATTCTGATCGAACCCGAAGGGCGCAACACTGCCCCGGCGGTTCTGGCCGCCGCGCTCTATCTGCACGCCAGCGACCCCAATGCGGTGATGCTGGTCGCCCCGTCCGATCATGTGGTTCCGGACAAACTGGCATTTCATACGGCCGTTGCAGCCGGTGTGGACGCCATCACCACTCGCAGTGATTTGGTCACATTCGGTATTCAGCCCGACCGCCCCGAAACCGGCTATGGCTATTTGAAACTCAGCCATGCACCGACCGGTGAGGGCCAAGCTGTTCCACTGGAACGGTTTGTTGAAAAGCCCGACCTGGCCCGCGCACAATCCATGTTGGAGGATGGCAGCTATCTGTGGAATTCGGGCATCTTCTTGTTTGCGGTCCGCGATATCATCGCAGCCTTTGAAGGCCATGCGGCCCAATTGATGGACCCTGTGCGCGCCGCAGTCTCGAACGCCAAAACGGACCTTGGTTTCTTGCGCCTTGACCCCGAGGCTTGGTCGCAGGTCGAGGATATCTCGATCGACTACGCCGTCATGGAAAAAGCCCCGAACCTGAGCGTCGTGCCCTATGCCGCAGGCTGGTCCGATGTCGGCAGCTGGTCCGCTGTTCACGAGTTGGGAGAACCAGACGCGCAAGGGGTCGCAACTGCAGGCGAGGCGACCGCTATCGACTGTCAGAACGTGCTGATCCGCTCGGAATCCTCGGCGCAGGAAGTAGTCGCGTTGGGGGTACAAGACATGATCGCCATTGCAATGCCAGACGCCGTTCTTGTGGCCAGTATGGATCGGGCGCAGGACGTGAAGAAAGCTGTTGCCGCCCTGAAGGAAAAGGGCGCGAAGCAGGCAGAATCCCTGCCGGTGGATCATCGCCCCTGGGGCTGGTTCGAAAGCCTGGTGATCGGCGACCGCTTTCAGGTCAAACGCATCCACGTGCATCCCGGCGCCGCGCTAAGCTTGCAATCGCATCACCATCGGTCCGAGCACTGGATCGTTGTGGAAGGAACGGCGAAAGTCACGATTGATGACGAGGTGCGTCTGGTCTCGGAAAACCAATCGGTCTACATCCCGCTGGGCGCGGTCCATCGGATGGAGAACCCGGGCAAGGTTCCGATGGTTCTGATCGAGGTGCAGACAGGCTCGTATCTGGGTGAGGACGACATCATCCGATACGAAGACATCTACGCCCGCGACTAACCAACATCTGCTTGCAAACTGGAAGTTACCAGCTGGTTTCGCCGCCGTGCGTGCCGGTCACACGGGATTCATGCGCTTAATCTCATTGTGGCGCGCAGTGAATGCCGGACCGACAACCACAGGAGGGCGCGCCCAATGTCACAGAACTCACCCCGTTTGAACCTGCCATTTATCCAGCCATCGCAGGCGCAAAAGCATGTCACCCACAACGAAGCTCTGCGCCATCTGGATCTGGTCGTGCAACTCAGCCTTATCGCAACCGATGCTGTTACCCCGCCTGCGACGCCCGCGCAGGGTGACATCCACGCTTTGGGTGCCGCGCCCACCGGCGATTGGGCGGGACAGGGCGGGAAGCTGGCTGCATGGCTGGACAATGGCTGGGTGTTTTTTGACCCAAGCTTGGGATGGCGTGCCTGGGATCAGGGTGATGGCATCCTCAAATCGTGGGACGGGTCGAGCTGGATAGCCCCCCCGCCGGTACGCAGAATCTGAACGGCGTAGGCATAGGAACTTCGTATGACGATACCAACAAACTTGCGGTGCGGGCAGCTGCAACACTGCTGAGCCATGATGGCGCTGGTCATCAGATGAAGATCAACAAGGCGGCGGCGGGCGAGACCGCATCGCTGCTGTTCCAGTCGGAATGGACCGGTCATGCCGAGATGGGTTTGACCGGAACCACTGGGTTTACGATCAAAGTATCCCCGGATGGCAGCAACTGGAGCGACGCGTTGGCTTTTGACCCCGCAACCGGCACTGCATCAGGTACTGCGATCCAGCAAAACGCCAGTGACACCACAACCGGCCGTTTGATGCGGGCGGATTACGGTTATGGGCCCGGCAACCTTTTGGGCTCGGTCCAAGAAAACGCAGGCACCCCGACGGGCGCAGTGATCGAACGGGGTTCAAACGTGAATGGCGACTATGTCCGTTTTGCAGATGGCACCCAAATTTGCACAGCCCGGCTAAGCCCGACGGATTGCACCACGGCGACAGGCGCGGGGTTTACCAGCGCCGAAGCCACCTGGACCTTCCCGATGCCCTTTGCAGCGGGTTCTGTCCCAGCACTGTCCGGTGATGGCGGCACCACAATCCGCTTTGCTGCATGGGGCACCCCAAGCGCGGCGCAGGTTGCCTACAAGGTGCAATCGTTCACCTCGGACGCCGCCATGGTCGCCCCCGGCGCTGTCGCCATCGGTCGCTGGTTCTGATCTTAGGACGCCCGGCAATATGTCGGGCGGCTACTTCGCGCGGATTTGCGCCTGAGACTGGTCCAGAAACCACGCATAGGTTTCGCGAATACCGTCATCCAGCCCGACCCGCGCGCGCCATCCCATGTCGGCCAGCCGCGAGACATCCATCAACTTGCGCATCGTCCCGTCCGGCTTGCTGCTATCCTGTGAAATCCGCCCGTCATACCCCACGGTCCGCGCCACCAATGCGGCAAGTTCCGCGATCGAGATATCTTCACCACAGCCCACATTGATATGGCTCAGCATCGGCTGGGTATTGGCCTCGTAAATATCGCGCGGCAGGTCGAGCACGAACAACGAGGCCTCGGCCATATCGTCCACATGCAGGAATTCGCGCCGGGGCTTGCCAGTGCCCCAGATCACCACCTCATCCAGCCCGTCGCGCTTGGCCTCGTGAAAGCGGCGGATTAGGGCGGGCAGCACATGGCTGTTCTCGGGGTGGAAATTGTCACCCGGACCATAAAGGTTCGTCGGCATGACCGAGCGGTAGTCGACCCCATGCTGCCGGTTGTAACTTTCGCACAGCTTGATCCCCGCGATCTTGGCGACTGCATAGGGTTCATTTGTCGGCTCCAACACGCCAGTTAGCAGGGCATCTTCGCGCATGGGTTGCGGAACCGCGCGCGGGTAGATGCAGGAACTGCCCAATTGCAATAGGGTCTGAACCCCTGCAGCAAAAGCCTGATGGATCACATTGCACTCGATCATCAGATTTTCGTAAATGAAATCGGCTGGATAGGCGTTGTTGGCATGAATGCCCCCAACCTTGGCGGCGGCCAGCACCACCACATCGGGGCGTTCGGATTGCATGAAGTCGCGAACTGCCGCCTGATCGGTCAGATCAAGCTCGGCATGGGTGCGGGTGATGAGCTCAAGCGCTTCACCTGCTTTTTTACGGCCTTGCAACCGACGCAGGATCGCGCCACCGACCATGCCGCGATGTCCGGCAACATAGATCTTTCGCATGCCCCGCTCCTCAGCCATTTTCCAGACTGACCGGCAAGTCATACCCGTGCTCTTTCAACAAGGCATGGCGTTTGGCGGTCTTCAAATCCTCACGCACCATTTCGGCGCACATTTCCTGAACGGTCAACTCGGGTTCCCACCCCAGTTTGTTTTTGGCATTTGACGGATCGCCCAACAGAGTTTCCACTTCAGCCGGGCGGAAATATTGCGGGTCGATCCGCATCACAACGTCCCCGGCCTTCAATGCAGGCGCATCCGCGCCTTCGACCGAGACCACAGTGGCAATCTCATCCACGCCGTCGCCCGAAAACGCCAGCGTCACGCCCAGTTCGGCCGCTGACCATTCGATGAACTGACGCACCGAATACTGCACCCCGGTTGCGATCACGAAATCCTCTGGTGTATCCTGCTGCAACATCAGCCACTGCATACGCACATAGTCCTTGGCGTGACCCCAATCCCGCAGGCTGTCGATATTGCCCATATACAGACACTCTTCCAGACCCTGCGCGATATTGGCCAACCCCCGCGTGATCTTGCGGGTGACAAACGTCTCGCCCCGGCGTGGGCTTTCGTGATTGAAGAGGATTCCGTTGCAGGCATACATTCCATAGGCTTCGCGGTAGTTCACCGTGATCCAATAAGAATAAAGCTTGGCCACCGCATAGGGTGAGCGCGGATGGAACGGCGTTGTCTCACGCTGCGGAATTTCCTGAACCAGACCGTAAAGCTCCGAAGTCGAGGCCTGATAGAACCGGGTTTTCTCCTCCAGCCCCAGAAAGCGGATCGCTTCCAACAGGCGCAGGGTTCCGATGGCGTCCACATCGGCAGTGTATTCCGGCGACTCAAAGCTGACCGCCACGTGGGATTGCGCTCCCAGGTTATAAACCTCATCCGGTTGCACCTGCTGGATGATCCGGGTCAGGTTCGACGTGTCGCTCAGATCGCCATAGTGCAGATGAAGGCGTGGATTCGGCACGTGCGGGTCCTGATAGATGTGGTCGATCCGCTGCGTGTTAAATGACGAGGCACGGCGCTTGATACCATGCACCTCATATCCTTTTTCCAGCAAAAACTCGGCCAAGTAAGAGCCATCCTGCCCAGTGATGCCGGTAATTAATGCTGTTTTTGTCATCGGTCCATTCCACACATTCTATCTGCTTGATCGCAGACTCAGAAACAGCAAGATACCCCGGAATGCAACCCAAGGTCACGGCTGGGCATTGAAACCGGCGAAACTTTCCTGAATGAATGCGCCACAAGGCGGTTTCCGAAGAAGGATATTGATACATGCGTATTGCAATGATCGGCACAGGGTACGTGGGGCTCGTGTCGGGGGTCTGTTTTTCGGATTTTGGCCATGACGTCATTTGCGTAGACAAGGCCGAAGGCAAGATCGAGATGCTTCAGACGGGCGAAGTTCCGATCTATGAGCCCGGTCTGGACGTGCTGATGGCCAAGAACGTCGCCTCGGGACGGTTGAGTTTCACCACCGACCTCGCCGCTGCCGTAGATGGGGCGGACGCAGTGTTCATTGCGGTGGGCACCCCGACCCGCCGCGGCGACGGGCATGCAGACCTGACCTATGTGATGGCCGCCGCCGAAGAGATCGCCAATGCGCTGACCGGGTATACCGTGATTGTCACGAAATCCACTGTTCCCGTGGGCACCAACCGTCAAGTTCAACAGGTGGTCGCCGCCGCCAACCCGCAGGCCGAATTCGATGTCGCCTCGAACCCGGAATTCCTGCGCGAAGGGGCCGCCATTGATGATTTCATGCGGCCCGACCGGGTGGTTGTCGGTGTCGAAAACGACCGGGCCGCCGGGGTGATGGCCGATATCTACCGCCCACTCTACTTGCGCGATTTTCCGATCCTGACAACCGATCTGGAAAGCGCCGAGATGATCAAATACGCGGCCAATGCGTTTCTGGCGACCAAGATCACCTTTATCAACGAAATCGCCGGCCTGTGCGAACGTGTTGGCGGCGATGTCAAAGAGGTGGCTCGCGGTATCGGTCTGGATGGTCGGATCGGTAACAAATTCCTGCATGCTGGCCCCGGTTATGGCGGATCATGCTTTCCAAAGGATACCAACGCGCTGGCGCGGATCGGACAGGATCACGCCTATCCGATGCAAATCACCGAGACGGTCATTCGGGTCAATGACGGTGTAAAAAACCGGATGATCGACAAGATCCGGGATGCCTGCGACGACAGTTTCAATGGCAAGACCATCGCGGTGCTGGGCGTGACCTTCAAACCCAACACCGACGACATGCGCGACGCGCCCTCATTGACCATCGTGCCCGCCCTGATCGGGGGCGGTGCCCGTGTCCGCGTCGTCGATCCGCAAGGCCGCGCCGAAGGCGAGGCCCTGCTGCCCGGTGTCGACTGGTTCGACGATCCTTATGCCGCCGCAAAGGATGCGGATGCGGTCGTGCTGCTGACCGAGTGGAACGAGTTCCGCGCCCTGAACCTCGGCGATATGGCGGCCTCGATGACCTCGGCCAGAATGGTCGACCTGCGCAACATCTATTCCCGCGACATGGCCCTGAAGGCCGGGTTCGAGAGCTATTCCGGGGTCGGTCGCTAACCGTACAGCGGCACATCCGCCTGCGCGCCCTCGGCCAAAGCCTTGCTCTGGTCGCGCCGCACCTGGTCGTACAGAGCCAGCGATTCTGCTGAAAACAAACTGTTGGGCGGGGGAACGGGAACAAAATTGCTCTGCCCGTCGCGCCCACGCGCCAGCATGGCATAGTCCTTTTCGGCCACCAATTGTTTGGCATTGGGGTTCAGATACCGGATCGCCAACCCGATGCGCCGGTCGTCCGAGCTGTTCGGTCCTGACCCGTGGATCGTTAAACCGTGATGCAGCGACATTTGCCCCGGCGACAGCTCTATCCGGGTTTTGTCCTCCTCCAGCACCTCCACGGCGATCTCTTGCCCGCGTGACAGAAGGTTCGTGTCAGAATAGGTGTCGTTATGCGGCAGGATCGGGTTCTTATGGCTGCCCTGCACAAAATCCATGCAGCCGCTTTCAGGCGTCGCAGGCGACAGCGCGATCCAGGCCGTAACCTGATCCGGCGTCTCGCCCATACCCCAATAGGTCAGGTCCTGATGCATACCGACCGTGTGCGCTGTCCGCGGTTCCTTGACGAAAAATTCGGCTGACCAGATCATGATATCGGGGCCCAAAACGCCCTCGACCAGATCCAGAACACGGGGGTCCATGGCAACGCGGGCGGCCAAAGGCATTACAAGATGCGAATTGACCCGCTTATAGGTGTTCAACGGCAAAGGCAGATCGGCATCCAGCCATTCCCGCTCAATCTGTTCGAACTCGGCCCGCAGGGCGGCCGTTTCCGTGCCCGTGAAAACGGTCAGGGGAAACAAATACCCATCCTCCCAATACTGAGCGGATTGTTCGGGCGTCAGGGCGGTTTGAGCCATTGAGACAGGGTCAGACATGCGCGCTCCTCCTTACTGCATGTGATTGCAGCCTAGTTGATGCGTCATTAATGGCAGAGCACAGGTTCTTGCCCGTCAGGCTAAGTTCAGCTTAGTCTAACTGCCATGGCAGGCCGTATCCCATCGCTGAACTGGCTGCGCGTGTTCGAGGCCGCCGCGCGAACCGAAAGCTTTGCGCGCGCGGCAGCCCAATTAAACATGTCCGCCGCCGCCGTCAGCCAACAGGTCAAGGCTCTCGAGACGCAATTGGGCACCCCTCTGTTTCACCGCCATGCGCATTCCGTCACCCTGACCGAGACCGGACGCGCCTATCTGCCATCGGTGCAGCAATCACTGCTGATGCTGGAAACCGCAACGACCGGATTGTTCGGCGAAACACGCGAACAGCGGCTTTACGTGCAGTCGGTTCTTCTGTTCGCTCATGGGGTTTTGGCCGGGAGTCTGCCCGATTTTCACACGCAAAATCCCCATATCAACCTGTCGCTGTCGACCGGCAATCTGGACGCTGATTTCAGCAATCGTTTCACCGATCTTCAGATCGTGTTTGGCAATCCAAACCTCTTTGGCACGGAAAGCGATGAACTGGTGCGTGAAAGGCTGTATCCCGTGGCCCCGCCCGAATTGGCTGCGCAGATCGACACGCCGCAGGATTTGTTCAACTTCACCCTGATCGAGGTCTCGACCCACCGGGCAAGCTGGCCACATCTGTTCGAAACGCTACGCCTGCCTGCGGGCCAGGCGCGGTATTTCTTTGCCGACAACTCTCTTATCGCGGCCGAGCTTTCGGCGGCAGGCGCGGGCATTGCGCTTGCCCGTGCGCCCGCGTCAGACCGTATTGTAGCTCTGTCAGGCTTGGTTCCATGCCTCGACGGGATCGAGGTGCCGGGGCAAGAGGCTTATCACCTGATCTACCCGTCGCGCCGAACTCTGCGCCCTCCGGCACGGCGGTTTCGGGACTGGATCATGGATCACAGCGCGGCAGTCCAGACGCGGTAACGCCCCTGCCCGGTCACTTCACGGATCAGGCCGCGATCCGAAAACCGGTCGATATTGCGCTGAACCGCCGCGCGCGAGGCACCCGTCAACTCTTCGGCCAGCGGGGCCGACACCATGGGCCAGGCTGTCAGCGCTTCGATCAGTTTGGGCGGGGTGCGTCCGCTCAGGTCATCGGTCGCGGCGCGGGCACGAGTGTCCCAGGCGCTGACACGGTCCAGATGCAACAAGGCGGCCAAGGCGGCCTGCCCAAGACCCCGATACCACGCGCCCAGCTTTTCCCCGGTATCACCCATGCCGCGCAAAGCGCCAGGGCCAGACAGGGCCAATGGCATGAAAAGCGCGCCGCCCCGACCCATCGTGGCCGCATGGCGTGCTGCGATGATGGCTGCTTCGGTGTCGTGCCCGACGCCGGGTGAAACCGCACGCCACGCATGAAAAGCAATCGCGGCTTGCGTGACCGGGTGCAGCCCGTCTGCATGCCCCATCACCTCGGCCAGGTCGGCAATGGCCTCGGGCACTTCGTCGATCCCCTGCGCCATCCGGTCAAGAAAGGCTGTCACCCCGGTGGCCCATCCGCCCTCGGACGGTCCTGCACCTGATGTCAGACGCCGCACGGCCCAGCCGGACCGAAACAAAGCCTGCACGTCATCACCGGTCGCGCCGATCCGCAACCCGGTCCACAGCGCCAAGCGATCCACACCGATCCGATCACCAGTCCACCAACCCAGATCAGACACATCCATCAATGCCAGACGATGCGTCCAGCCTTTGGGACCAGCCCGTAGCCTTTCATCCAAGGCACCGAATGTGGCCGCCAGATCTGCCAGTTCTAGGGACAGCTCGGCCTGCGCCGCCCGCCAATCCCGAGGATCGAACAACAGCCTGCGATCCGCCTTTGGCCCGGGCAGGAAAAAGTCCTCCTCGGGTTCTTCATCGGGAGGCAGAAACCACAGATCGTCATCCTCGGGCGGATCGACATCATAGATACTGCCGGGGCCCAGCGTATCGTCGTCCTCATCGGGATCGGGAATGACAGGTTTGGTGGTCATACCCGACATATTTCGAGTATTTCCACCAGTTCACAAGACGATTCTGCCGCTTAGGGATCAGCTGGCGAAACTTGTCGTCAGAATATCCAGCTGCCCCTGCAACGGTGTTTGCGGGCTGCTGCCGATCAGCATGTACCCATATCCACCTTCAGACCATGTCGCGGTTGCAAGGCCGCTCAGCTCAGTAAGGTTCACATCTTTGCTGGGGGCGCCTTCGCCCTGACGGATGATGCAGAAGGCAAAGGGCTGACCCTGTTCATCTGCGAACACGACCTGAATCAACGGCTTGCCGTTGAACGACAGAACCTGCGCGCGCTTTAGCTCCATCCCCGGCAGGGCTTCCAGCGTGTCGCGGTTCAGCGACCGGCCCAGCTCGGCCTCGGCCAATTCGAACTGCGTGTCCAGCGCCTGAGCCGAATTGTCCAGCGAGGCAATCGTATCGGGCACATAAAGCGACTGGTAGATCGCCGCCTGTTCAGCCCAGCCCAGCGGCTCGGGCCGGGTGCTCCAGAAGGTTGCCGACACCGCCAGCACCGCGACCGAAGCGGCGACAGCCACCAAACGCCACGGGCTTCCGGAATGGTGAACAGAAACAGCCGACTGCGGTTCAGGCAGATCGACCTGCGGTGCCTCGGCGGGCACGTTTTCAAACACCGCCTGCACAACCGGTGCAAACGGATCCAGCGCCATCAGGCGCGCTTCCAGCTCGGGGTCGGCCGCAACCGCGGTTTCAATCGCGTTTGCCTCAGCCTCATCCACATTGCCTTCCAGATACGCTGTCAGCGTCTCATCGGAAAACTTCATTTGCCACTCCGTCGAACGGCGCTTGCAGCATCCTGCTGCATCACGGTTTTAAGTTTCTGCCGGGCGTTGGACAACCGGCTCATAATCGTACCAATGGGAACGTCCAGCATCGCCGCCGCTTCGCGGTAACTGTAGCCTTCGACAAAGACCAGCATTACCGTTTCGCGCTGCGCTTCTGGCAGTTGCATCACTTGGGTAAACACCTCAGCCGCGAAAATATTCGTTTCGGAATCGGAATCATGTGAAATTAATTCCGCCTCGGGCGTCACCGACAACGCCTGCGCCTTGCGGACCGAGCGCGAGCGCACCTCATTCAACCAGATCGAGCGGCAGATCGTCATCAGCCAACTGTCCAATCGATCATGCGAAGTCACCTGATGGTGACGCTCCAACGCACGCAGGCACGTGGATTGCAGCAGGTCATCCGCCACATCAGAGGCTCCGGACAAGGCAAGCCCAAAGCGCCAGACGCGTTTCGAATGCGTCTGTATCGCGCCGCGCACGGCCTGTTCGGAACTAATTTCACCACCCATTGAATAAATAGTGACCTGTGTGTGTTTGACATTCACGGATCGGGCCCGCGAGGTCAGGAATGTCATAACCTGTGGAGGAATGAAATGAAACTTATGTTGAAAGCAGTCACGATTGCGTCGGCAATTATTGCAACCCCGGCCTTGGCTGAACATTGGACCTTGTCGCCCGAAGGCTCGCACCTGGCCTATGGCACCATCAAGAAAGACACCGTGGGCGAAGTCAATTCCTTCACCAACCTGTCGGGCCATGTCAGCCCCGATGGCAAGGCCGAGATCGAGATCGACCTGTCCTCGGTCGAGACGAATATAGACATCCGCAACGAGCGCATGATCGAGCATGTCTTTCGCAATGCAGGCACGGCGACTTTGACCGCCCAGATCGATATGGACGAGGTGAAGGCGCTGGCCGTCGGTCAAACAGCAGTCGTTGATGTCGAAGCGGCACTGTCGCTGATCGGCACGGATGTTGAGTTTGATACTGAAATGTTCGTCCTGCGGGTTTCTGAGAAATCCGTGATGGTCTCGACCAACGACATGGTGTTTCTCAGCACGGAAGACGCGGGCGTAAATGCCGGGGTCGACAAGCTGATGGAGCTGGCCAGCCTTCCCGGCATCACCCGGACCGTGCCCATCACCGCACGCCTATTCTTCAACATGGACGAGCAAAAAGCCGACGCTGGGACCGCTGCTCCGGTTGAGGTCGCCGCTGTTGCCGCAGTTGAAGGGGATATCAAGGCGGGCAAAAAAGTTTATCGCAAGTGCAAGGCGTGCCATCAGATTAAAGAGGGCAAGAACGGTGTAGGCCCCTCGCTGTACGGCATCGTTGGCGCGTCGGCTGCCCAAGCGGATGGGTTCAAATACTCGGACGCGCTGAAAAGCTCGGGCATTGTTTGGGATGTCGAGACCCTGACCACTTTTCTGGCTGACCCCAAGGGCACTCTGCCCGGCAACAAGATGCAGTTCGCCGGCTTGAAGAAGGATGAGGACATCACCAACGTCATTGCCTATCTGCAATCAGAATCGGAAGGCTAACGCCGGAAAGCTGTTCCTTCGCCTGCCCCGCCGCGCTATTCCTGTCCATGGCAACATGGAAAAGGAAGGCGGGGCATGAGCGAAACGGTCAAACTGACTTTGGATGAGATCCACGGGCTAAGCCTGACCATCCTAAAAAACGCGGGCTATGGCCCGGACCATGCCACCGCCATCGCGGATTTGCTGACCACCTGCCAGATCGACGATTGCCACTCGCACGGACTGTTTCGCCTGCTCATGTGCGCAGAAACGATGGACGCGGGCAAGGTCGACGGCCATGTCGCGCCAGTCATCACCCCCTCAGACAATGCCATTGTCCGTGTCGATGCACGCGGCGGGATCTCCTTGCTGGCCTTTCATGAGGCCCTTCCCCACCTGATCGAGAAAACGCGCACGCACGGCATCGCCGCAATGGCGATCAACCGGTGTTTCCATTTCTCAGCCCTCTGGCCCGAGGTTGAACAATTGTCCTCGGCTGGGCTGGCCGCGATGGCGATGGTGCCCAGCCATTCCTGGGTCGCCCCAGCCGGAGGTACACGCGGGTCACTTGGCACCAACCCGCTGGCCTTTAGCTGGCCGCGTCATGGTCAGGATCCATTCACCTTCGACTTTGCCACCAGCGCCTTTGCGCGGGGAGAGATCGAGCTTTACCGCCGCGCAGGCAGGCCCCTGCCCGACGGCGTAGCGCTCGACAAGGAGGGCAACCCAACAACCGACCCGCACGCTGCGATGGAAGGCGCGATGCTGACCTTCGGCGGCTATAAGGGGTCAGCTTTGTCGATCATGATCGAGCTTTTGGCTGGGCCCTTGATCGACGATCTGACCAGTCTGGAAAGCTTGGCCTATGCCGACGGCACCAGCAGCGCACCTTATCATGGCGAGATCATCCTGGCCTTCGACCCCGCCCAGTTCAGCGGCGGCCGCGTGGACGAAAACGATGCCCGCGCCGAGCGGCTGTTTGCCGATATCACGGGTCAGGGCGCGCGCCTGCCCTCGCAACGGCGCTATGCCGCGCGTGCGCGCAACAGGGCGCGGGGCTATGCAGAAATCTCAAAAACGCTGCACGACGATCTGCTGGCTCTGGTCCGTTAGAATTCGACCTCTTTCCCTTGCCGGTGCCTGTGGCTAAGAAGACCCTCCGACCCAGTTGAAGGAGACCCCCTTGGACCGCATCGCACGCACCATCGCCGCCGAGATCAACGCCCGCCCCGATCAGGTAGGCGCTGCGGTCAGACTTCTGGACGAGGGGGCCACAGTCCCATTTGTCGCCCGCTACCGGAAAGAGGCGACCGGCGGGCTGGATGACAGCCAGCTACGCACCCTGTCTGAGCGACTGGACTATCTGCGCGAACTCGATGCCCGCCGTGACACGATCCTGAATTCAATCCGCGATCAGGGCAAACTGACCGACGACCTGGCCAAGTCCATCGCCGGGGCCGAGACAAAAGCGCAGTTGGAAGACATCTATCTGCCCTACAAGCCAAAGCGGCGCACCAAGGCGATGATCGCGCGCGAAAACGGGCTGGAGCCGCTGGCAGAGGCGATATTGGCCGACCGCTCTGCCGATCCCGAAGCGCTGGCCGGGGGCTATGTCTCGGACGCAGTACCCACCACCAAAGATGCCCTGAACGGTGCCCGCGACATCATCACCGAACATTTGACCGAAAACGCCGTCCTGCTGGGTGAGTTGCGCAGCTTCATGCAACGCGAGGCCCTGCTGACCGCAAAAGTAATCGACGGCAAGCAGACCGAAGGGGCCAAGTTCAGCGATTATTTCGACCACAGCGAACGCTGGGCCGATACACCCTCGCACCGGGCGCTGGCGATGCTGCGCGCCTCGAAAGAGGGGATCGTGACGCTCGATATTGCCCCCGACCCCGAAACCGGCGCCGCAAGGGCCGAGGCGATGGTCGCCGCCCATCTAGGCACGCGGACCAATTTACCCGGCGATCTTTGGCTTCGCAAGGTGGCGGGCTGGACATGGCGGGTCAAACTGTCTCTGTCGATGATGGTCGAGTTGATGGCCGATCTCAGAAGCCGCGCCCAGGACGAGGCGATTCAGGTCTTCGCCCGCAACCTGAAAGATCTGCTGTTTTCCGCCCCCGCCGGGGCCAAGGCAACGCTGGGACTGGACCCCGGTATTCGTACTGGTGTCAAAGCGGCGGTGGTCGATCCCACCGGCAAGCTGGTCGCCACCGACACCTTGTATCCGTTCCAGCCCAAAAACGATCTGCGCGGCGCGCAAGCCGCCATTCTCAAGCTGATCTCGACCCATGACATTGACCTGATCGCAATCGGCAACGGCACCGCCAGCCGCGAGACTGAAAGCTTTGTCGCCGATACTCTGAAACTGCTGCCAAGCTCGGTGAAAGCCCCGACCACGGTGATCGT
The DNA here is from genome assembly GCF_056535645.1 of Ruegeria sp. BK1. Classification (NCBI taxonomy): domain Bacteria; kingdom Pseudomonadati; phylum Pseudomonadota; class Alphaproteobacteria; order Rhodobacterales; family Roseobacteraceae; genus Ruegeria; species Ruegeria sp. BK1. The sequence continues at coordinate 69,343 of NZ_JBQFIS010000003.1, forward strand.
CTCAGAGGCGGGCGCGTCTGTCTATTCCGCCTCGGAACTGGCCGCGCGCGAGTTTCCCGATTTGGACGTGTCCCTGCGCGGCGCGGTTTCAATCGCGCGCCGTTTGCAAGACCCGCTGGCGGAACTGGTCAAGATCGAACCCAAGTCCATCGGCGTCGGGCAATACCAGCACGATGTCGACCAGCACCGTCTGTCGCAATCGCTGGATACTGTGATCGAGGATGTGGTGAACGCGGTCGGTGTCGATCTGAACACCGCCTCGGCCCCCTTGCTGTCGCGCGTATCGGGTTTGGGTCCGGGTTTGGCCGACGCGATCGTGGCACATCGGGACGTGAACGGCGCGTTTGACCGCCGCGAAGACCTGCTGAACGTCGCGCGCCTTGGCCCACGCGCATTCGAGCAATGCGCCGGATTCCTTCGGATTAGAGACGGATCAGAGCCGTTGGACGCCTCTTCGGTCCACCCCGAGGCCTATGGCGTGGCGCGCCGCATCGTGGCCGCCTGCGGGCGCGACATTCGTCAAATCATGGGGCAGAAAGACGCCCTGAAAGGGCTGCAAGCCCGGCGTTTTGTCGACGATGCCTTTGGCCTGCCCACCGTGATGGACATCTTTACCGAGCTTGAAAAGCCCGGCCGCGATCCGCGACCCAGTTTCAAGACCGCCTCTTTCGCGGAAGGGGTCAATGAGATCACCGACCTGAAACCTGGTATGCGGCTTGAGGGCACCGTCACCAATGTCGCGGCTTTCGGCGCATTTGTGGATATCGGCGTGCATCAGGACGGGCTGGTGCATATCAGTCAACTGGCCGACCGCTTCGTCAAAGATCCGCATGAGGTCGTAAAGACCGGTCAGATCGTCAGAGTCTCAGTCGTGGAAGTGGACGTCAAACGCAAACGCATCGGCCTGTCCATGCGCAAGGATGGCGGGGCCGGTCAAACTGGGCGCGGGCGTCGTTAACAGATTATCTATTTGGGTTGCGTGCTCGGTTTCGCTAGGTTGACGGAAAATCACAGTCGGAGAGACCAGAATGCCCTCATTGTTCAGTCCATTTGACCTGCGATCTGTGTCGTTCAAGAACCGTATCGCGGTCTCACCGATGAGCCAGTATCGGGCGAATGAAGGCCGCGCCAATGATTGGCATCTGGTGCATCTGGGCCGGTTTGCCATGGGCGGTGCGGGGCTGATCTATGCCGAAGCGACCGCCGTCACCCGTGACGGGCGGCGCACGCCCGGCGATCTGGGTTTGTGGGAAGACGCCCAGATTGCCCCGCTGAAACCCATCGCCGATTTCATCACCCGCGAAGGCGCGGTGCCGGGCATTCAGCTGAGTCATGCGGGGCGCAAAGCCTCGGAGCGGCGTCCCTGGCACGGCGAAACTCCGCTGAATGATGAAGACGCCACGCAGCGCAAGGAAGCGGCTTGGCCTGCAATGGCACCCTCTGCCCTGCCCTATGCCGAGGGCTGGCCGACCCCGCGCGAAATGACCCAGGCCGATATCGAAGACGTCATCGCCGCCTTCGGTGCAGCGGCCAGACGGTCACAGGCGGCCGGGTTCAAGATGATCGAGGTCTATGCAGCCCATGGTTTTCTGGTGCATCAATTCCTGTCTCCGATCACCAACCAGCGGGCGGACCATTGGGGCGGAAGCGCGCAGAACCGGGTGCGCTTTGCCGTCGAGATCGCACGTGAAATCCGACGAAACTGGCCCGAGGACTATCCTCTGGCTTTTCGGTTATCGGCGTCGGATTGGGTGGACGGTGGCCTGACCGTCGAAGACACCGTTGACATCGCCAAGGCGCTCAAAGCTGCCGGGGTGGACATGATCGATTGCAGCTCGGGCGGGATCGGCGGCAAGGATCGCCCACAGCGGATGACCATCGAACAAGGCTTTCAGGTGCCGTTTGCATCACAAGTCCGGTCCTGGGCGGATATGCCGACAATGGCAGTCGGTTTCCTGTGGGACCCCAAGGTGTGCGACGCGGTGATTCAAAAGGGCGACGCCGACATGATCGCCGTGGCCCGCGAATTGCTGGACGACCCGAACTGGCCCCTGCGCAGCGCCGCTGCACTAGGGGCCGACCAGAACCATGCCCTATGGCCCGTCGAGGCCGGATGGTGGCTGATGAAACGCAACCGGCTATTGTCCAAACTGGGCCTGCGATAGCGCATCAGATCGCGCCTCGATGTCCAGCGAGGCGCTTCTCTGTGTCGAAAATGGCGTCGCCTGCGCGAACATGGCTAAGACGGACACATCCGATACAAATGATACACGTCTGGGGATATTCTGGCGGACAAGGGATCGCTAGCATCTGCGCCAAACTCGTAGTTTGTTGGTCAGGATTTAACGATGTCAGAATACCAGTTTGTCGAATCTGCCCCGTTTGAGACCGGGTTTTCCCGGATCTTTGACCAGCAGATCGCCCCATTCCTACGCGAGAAAGAAGTTGAACGTCAGGCCGCCGTCTCGCGCAGTATGTTCTGGATCAAGTTCTCTGGCGTTGTTGCCGTCGTACTGGCCGGATTAGGCGGGTACTACATTCATCCTCTTTTTGCGATTTTTCCACTTGCTTTCGGCGGGGCCGCGGCCTTGATCCTTTATCTGGAACGAGGCGGAAAAGTCAGTTCCGATGTTTCGAAATACATTCGCCCCATCCTGTGCAAATTCCTAGGGCATATGGAGCTGCACTCGGACGTACCTATGAGCTTCCTTCCGATTGGGCGCTTGGTTTCATTGCAAATCATACCTGAATCCGAACGCGTGCGCGAAAATCACGCGATCAGCGGCACCTGGCGGGACACTAATTACAAACTGCTGCAAATGAGCTGCTCGGACACTTACAGAGACAGCGACAACAAACGAAAGACCAGAACCCTGTTCTCGGGCATCGTGCTGGAAATCGACTGCCCGGCCGCATTGCCACGCACGGTCTTCGTCAAGGATTTCGGTGAGACCCTAAACAAGCTGTATAGCTGGGCAAGCCGCAACGTCTTGCCCCAACATCGCTGGGATCTTGGCCTAGAGGATGCCGAGAAGATCTTTGAGGTTTTTACCGACGACCCGCACCAGCTGGAACAATACGTCAAACCCGAATTCGCTTATACGCTGAGCGAGATCGCCAAACGCTACCAAGGTGGGCGCGACTATTGCTCAGCGGCATTTTCGGGCAAGAAATTCTATCTGGCGCTCAGCCTTCCCCACGGGTTTCTCAGCTTCAACCTTGGTGGTGCCCCGCTGAGTGAAGCGGATGAAACCATCCATCGCGCCTTCCGCGATCTGGTAATGCCACGACAGATCATTGATGCACTGCATCAATGAACGCTGTCGGGCGGCTCAGTCTTTCACCGATTGCATCGACACATGGGTCGAGGTGCTGTCCACATGCGGGAGCGTGGACACGACACGGCCCAAAATCTCACGGTAACTGCGCATATCCTTGGTGCGCAGTTTCAGCAGATAGTCAAAGGCACCCGCAATCATGTGGCATTGTTCGACCTCGGGCGCTCGTTGCACAGCTTCATTGAACTCAGTCAAAGCCGCTTCGGTGGTGATTTTCAGGCTAACCTCGACAAAGACCACCTGTTCGACCCCCAGCTTCGAAGGGTCCAGAATCGCGCGAAACCCCTGTATATACCCTTCCGAGATCAGACGTTTCATCCGCACCTGACAAGGTGTCTTTGATAATCCGACCCGCGCCGACAATTCCGTCACCGGAATACGTCCTTCACGGCTCAGAATACGTAGGATTTTCAGGTCATGTCGGTCTAGTTGACTATTTTTCTCTATTAACACGGTCTCAATCGCCAAAACTAAATAGAAAATTTGGTCAATAAACACGCCTATTTTGAAGCTTTAGTCAACATAACTTTCGGCGATTTGGTAAGATTATTTAAATCGAACGCGGATTGGAAAGAACATGACTGGGCTACATGATATTCGTCTGAACCTTCGACACAACCACCTGCGGGCAGAATCCAAGGTATTGCGGGACCTGACAAGCCGCAATCCGATTGACGCAGCAAGGCGGGCGGTGGTCCAGAATCGCGCGGCTGATCTTGTACGCGCGATCCGCAACGACAGCCGCCCCGGCCTGATGGAAGTCTTTCTGGCCGAATATGGCCTGTCCACCAATGAAGGCGTGGCCCTGATGTGTCTGGCCGAGGCACTGCTACGGGTGCCCGACGCAGATACGATTGACGCGCTGATCGAGGACAAGATCGCACCTTCGGCCTGGGGGCAGCATCTAGGGCAATCGTCGTCGTCTCTGGTCAACGCCTCCACCTGGGCATTGATGCTGACGGGCAAGGTTCTGCAGGATGGTACCGGCATTGCTGCGACCCTGAAAGGGGCGGTGAAACGGCTGGGGGAACCGGTGATCCGGGTCGCGGTGGCGCGGGCGATGAAGGAAATGGGCGCGCAGTTCGTGCTGGGTGAAACCATCGAAGAAGCACTAGAACGCGGCAAGAAACAAGAAGCCGAGGGTTACACCTATTCGTACGACATGCTGGGCGAGGCTGCTTTGACAGCCCACGACGCCAAGGCGTTTCTGGCCGCGTATTCGGACGCCATCGCCAAGCTGGCCAGGGAATGCGACGCGCAAGACATTCGGGAAAACCCCGGCATTTCGATCAAGCTCTCGGCGCTGCATCCCCGCTATGAGGTCGGGCAAAAAGACCGGGTGATGGCCGAGCTGGTGCCCCTGACGTTGCAACTTGCACAACAGGCCAAGGCCGCCAATATGGGCCTGAATATCGACGCGGAAGAGGCGGATCGGCTGGATCTGTCCCTTGACGTGATCGAAGCTGTTCTGCGCGACCCGTCGCTTGCGGGCTGGGACGGGTTCGGCGTGGTCGTGCAGGCCTATGGCAAGCGCGCAGCCTATGTTCTGGATTGGCTGCATGCGCTCGCCGCTGAATTGGACCGTAAAATCATGGTGCGTCTGGTAAAAGGTGCCTATTGGGATACCGAGATCAAGCGCGCGCAGGTCGAAGGGCTGCGCGGCTTCCCGGTTTTCACTCGCAAGGCGGCCACCGATATCTCGTATATCTGCTGCGCCCAGAAACTGCTGGGCATGACAGATCGAATTTATCCGCAATTTGCCACCCATAACGCCCATACAGTGGCCGCGATCCTCGACATGGCCACAGACACACGCAGCTTTGAGTTCCAGCGCCTGCATGGCATGGGCGAAAGCCTGCATGATCTGGTCCTGAAGGGCAGCGGCACCCGGTGCCGGATTTACGCGCCGGTCGGGGCGCATCGGGATCTTCTGGCCTATCTGGTGCGGCGCTTGCTGGAAAACGGGGCGAACTCTTCGTTCGTGAATCAGATCGTGGACCAATCCGTGGCCCCGGAAATCGTCGCCGCCGACCCGTTCGACGCGCTCGACTCAGGCTCGAACGCGGCTGTTCTGCTGCCTGCCAACCTTTATGGAACCGAGCGCCCGAATTCGCGGGGCTGGGACTTGCACGACACAGAGGATCTGGCCGAGATCGAACAGGCCCGCGTGCCATTTCGCGCAAAGTTCTGGCAGGTTGGGCCGCTTTTGGAGGGCACGTCGCAAAACACCACAGACCGCCCTGTCCTCAATCCCGCCGATCACGCGGACAAAGTGGGTGTGGTGGCTGAGTCATCGGTAGAGGATGTCGAAACGGCACTTGGCGCGGCGGCCCAGTGGAACGCAGATGCTGAAACGCGTCGCCAGACCCTGTTTCGCGCCGCCGAGCTATATGAGCAGAACTTCGGAGAGCTGTTTGCCATCCTCACCCGCGAAGCGGGCAAGACCCCGATGGACGCCATCGCCGAGCTGCGCGAGGCGGTCGATTTCCTGCGCTACTACGCCGTGCGCGGTATCGAAGTTACGCGACCTGCGCGCGGTGTGATGGCTTGCATTTCACCGTGGAACTTCCCGCTGGCCATCTTCACCGGGCAGATCGCCGCCGCGCTGGCCGCTGGCAATGGTGTCCTAGCCAAACCGGCGGACCCAACGGCCATCACCGCCTGGGTCGCCGTCAACCTGATGCATGAAGCCGGGGTTCCGAAGACGGCGTTGCAACTGCTGCCGGGCCGCGGCTCGGTCGTGGGCGCACGGCTGACGTCGGACCCAAGGATCAAAGGGGTGTGCTTTACCGGCTCGACCCACACGGCGCAGACGATCAACCGCGCCATGGTTGATCAGATCGCCCCCGAGGCCCCTTTGATCGCCGAAACTGGTGGGCTGAACGCGATGATCGTGGACTCCACGGCGCTGCCGGAACAGGCGATCAAGGATATCGTCGCCTCGGCCTTCCAATCCGCCGGTCAGCGCTGTTCTGCGCTACGGCTGCTCTACGTGCAAGAGGACGTGGCCGAACCATTCCTCGAGATGCTATACGGAGCGATGGATGAGATGGTCGTGGGCAACCCATGGGACTTGCGCACAGATGTCGGGCCAGTGATCAGTGACGGCGCGCAGGGTGAAATTCTAGCCTATGTCGAAGGCGCCCGCGCGCAGGGACGCGTGTTGAAACAACTGGATACTCCGACAGACGGCACTTTCGTGGCCCCAACCGTCCTGCGTGTATCGGGTATTGCTGATCTGGAAAAAGAGGTGTTCGGCCCGGTCATGCATGTGGCCACCTACAAGGCGTCGGAACTGGACGCGGTGGTCGCTGCGATAAATGCCACCGGCTTTGGCCTGACCTTCGGAATGCACTCGCGCATCGACGACCGGATCGAACAGGTTACGTCGCAACTGTACGTCGGCAACATGTATATCAACCGCAACCAGATTGGCGCGATCGTGGGGTCCCAACCCTTCGGGGGTGAGGGATTGTCGGGCACCGGGCCCAAGGCGGGCGGTCCGTCTTACGTCAAGCGTTTCACCAAACCCGCGACGCATGGCCTTACCGCGGCCACGGGGCAGGCCGCCGATCAGGCCACGGTTCAGGCTGTCCTGACGGCAACCAAACGCCCGCCGCGTATCGCGTTGAAACGGCAACAGCTACCAGGACCGACGGGCGAGTCGAACACGCTGTCGACCTATGGCCGTGGCATCATCCTGTGTCTTGGCCCATCGCTTGAGGCCGCGCAGGCGCAGCGCGAAATCGCTGTGGCGCATGGCTGTTCCGCCGTCGTCGTTGCGCCTGCGGCGAGCGGTCCGAACACGGTGGACGGTGTACTGGAACCCGCTGTGTTAGGCTCGATTTCGGGCTTCGATGCGGTTGTCTGTTGGGGAGAAGAGGCGCAGCTTCGCGCCATCCGCACGGCCTTGGCGCAGCGAGCCGGTGCTTTGATCCCGCTGATCAATGACGCAGATTTTGGCGATCGCTGCCAGCTTGAGCGTCACGTGTGTATTGACACCACCGCCGCCGGTGGCAACGCCTCGCTTTTGGCGGCAGCAAGTTAACCCGCGACCGCCCCGGCAGACCGATTTGTCCGGGGCGGTGCGCAAAAATGAGAGGCTGTCAGATCAGCCCACCTTTACGACCATTTTACCAAAATTTCCCCCGGCCAATAGCTGATTGAACGCTTCAGGCGCGTTTTCCAGCCCCTCGACCAAGTGTTCTTTGTAAGTGACCGAGCCGTCTTTTAGCCAGCCGGTCATATCGCGAACGAACTCCTGATACACTTCGGGGCCGAAATTGTCGAAAATGATGAAACCCTGCATGCGTACCTTCATCCGCAACAACGTCCCCATGATCACCGGGCCCATATCCGGCCCCTCGGGCAGACCGGGCAGGTTGTACCAGGCCATGACGCCGCAAACCGGAACGCGCGCAAACGGGTTTAACAAAGGCAGTACGGCATACAGCACCTTGCCGCCGACATTCTCGAAATAAACGTCGATGCCATCCGGGCAGGCATCACGCAGTTGTCCGGCCAGATCATCCGAGCGATGATCCAGACAAGCATCAAATCCCAGATTTTGCACCACATGCGCGCATTTCTCGGGCCCACCCGCAATGCCGACCACCCGGCAGCCTTTCAGCTTGGCAATCTGACCCACAGTCGCCCCTACCGGGCCTGAGGCTGCGGCGACAACAACGGTCTCACCGGGTTTTGGCTCACCGATTTTCAGCAGCCCGGCATAGGCCGTATAGCCCGGCATCCCCAAAATCCCCAGCGCCCAGGACGGGTTGTCTGGTGATTGACCAAGATTGACCACCTGCACCCCGTCCGAGATCGCATAATCCTGCCAGCCGCTCATGTTCAGGACATAATCGCCAACCGCAAAGCCCTGAAGGTTCGACTGCTCGACCCGTCCCACGACCTGCGCAGTCATAACACCGCCGATCGCCACCGGCTCGGCATAGGATTTTGCATCATTCATGCGTCCACGCATATAGGGGTCCAAGGACAGAAAGACCGTGCGCACTAGCATTTCATCTGCCCCGGGCGTCGGGACATCGGTTGTCTCTAACCGCAGAGTGTTCTCGTCTGGCTGGCCCTTGGGGCGTTCGGCCAGAACAATACGGCGGTTTGTGTCGGGGGATTGGGGCATGGTGCTCTCCTACAAATCGGTTTGCCGTAGCAGAGACCGGATAGCTAAGATGTGCAACCCAATCTGCCCCGGAATTGTGGCGATACAACCATAGGCTGCTGAAATCCACCGATCTCTTCACCTTGCAAGGGTTTGACATTGCCGGGCCAATCGCCAACAACTTGCATGTCTCATTTCGTCAACCGACCCGCTGCGCCCGTGGTTTACAATCCTCATTTCGAAGGGCTGGCGCGTTTTGGGCCTGTTGCGGCAGGGACACGGCCCTCGGGGGCGCGACACAACCAGGAGGATAGGCAATGAAAGTCGGCGGCGTTCACTATCGGTCGATCTGGCGCGATGCGCAAAGCGGCGCAGTGCGGATCATTGATCAACGCTGGCTGCCGCATGAATTCAAAGTCGTCACCTTGTCCGCATTGGAAGATTTCGAAGTCGCAATCCGCGACATGTGGGTGCGCGGGGCGCCTCTGATCGGGGCGACCGCCGCCTATGGCATGGCCGAGGCGATGACGCGGGACCCCTCGGACGTGAATTTCGAACACACCAGCACCGTTTTGAACGCGACGCGGCCCACTGCGGTCAATCTAGCATGGGCACTGGCGCGGTGCCGTGCGACTCTGTTGCCGCTGCCCCCTGAAAACCGGGCGGACGCTGCCTGGGCGCTGGCCCAGGAGGTGTTCGAGGAAGATATCGAAATCAACCGCCGCATTGGTGAAAACGGCCTGGCCCTGATCAGAGAGATCGCCGCGAAGAAGCCCGCAGGCGAGCCAGTGAACCTTCTGACCCATTGCAACGCCGGCTGGCTGGCGACGGTCGATTGGGGCACGGCCACCAGCCCGATGTACCACGCCTATAACGAAGGGATTCCGATCCATGTCTGGGTCGACGAAACCCGCCCCCGCAACCAAGGGGCCCTGACCGCGTGGGAGCTGGGCGAACATGGCATCCCGCACACCTATGTGGTGGACAATGCAGGCGGGCATCTGATGCAGCGCGGGCTGGTCGATCTGGTCATCACCGGCACCGATCGCACCACCGCACGCGGCGATGTGTGCAACAAGATCGGCACCTATCTCAAGGCGCTGGCGGCCCATGACAACGAGGTGCCGTTCTATGTCGCCCTACCCTCGCCCACAATAGACTGGTCGCTGCAAGACGGGGTCGCCGAAATCCCCATCGAGGATCGCCCCGAGGCCGAGATTACCCTTATTCAGGGTCTGAATCAGGGTCAGATCGGCGAGGTTCTGGTCACGCCACAGGGCACATCAGGCGGCAATCCGGCCTTTGACGTCACCCCCAACCGTCTGGTCACGGGGCTGATCACCGAACGTGGCATCTGCGACGCCAGCACCCAAGGCCTGGCCGGCCTATTCCCCGACAAAGCCCATTGAAAGCCCACAGACTGCAAACCGAAAGAACACCGATGATTGAAAACTGGTACGACGCGGCAAAAGCACAGGAATGGCGCGCGGCGGCGGGCGATGACCCTGCCGATCAGGAACTGGCAGAACGTGTCTATACCTCGCGCCTGATCGGCCAGAACCCCGACCTGTTGATGCATGGTGGCGGCAATACTTCGGTTAAACTGGAGCGTCCTGATCTGTTCGGCGACCAGCGCCAGGTGCTGCATGTCAAAGGCTCGGGCTGGGATCTGGACACGATCGAGGCACCGGGTCTGCCAGGGGTCTGGCTTGATCCTTTGCTGAAGGCCCGGCAACTTGAAACCCTTTCCGACGAAGACATGGTCAACTACCAGCGCTCGAACTTGCTGGATTCGACCTCGCCCAACCCGTCGGTCGAAACGCTGCTGCATGCGTTCCTGCCCCATAAATTTGTCGACCACACCCATGCGACTCCGTTCCTGATCCTTGCTAACCTGCCTAACGCAGCCGAGATCTGCCGCGAGATCTTCGGCGATCGTTTGGGCATTGTACCCTATATCATGCCCGGCTTCGATCTGGCCAAAGCGGCCGCTGATGTCTACGACGCCAACCCTGCCGTCGAGGGGCTCTTGCTGCTGCAACACGGGCATTTTGCCTTCGGTGACACGGCGCAGGAAAGCTATGACAAGATCGTCAGCCACAGCAATGAGGTCGCCGCCTATCTGGGCCTGACGGGCGTCACCCCTATCGGCGAACGCCGTCCAGCTGAGGGTTTGCAGGTTCTGCCTATGCTGCGCGGTGTCATCGCCGAGGTGAATGCCGAGCGCGACGACGCGATGCCCATCTTTGATCTGCGCAACGGCGATCATACCCATACCTTCATGGCCCGCCCCGATATCGACGCGCTGGCCACACGTGGGATGGCCTCACCCGATCACGTGATCCGCACCAAGGGCCGCCCGCTGGTGCTGCGCCGCGCCGATCTAGCCAACCGCGAGACCATCAAAGCCAAGGTCGAAGGTTTTGCCGACGAGTATCGCGCCTATTTCAACCGTCAGGCTCCGCACGCCAAGGAACCCAAAACCCTGCTGACCCCTGATCCCAAACATGCCTGGATCGAAGGGATCGGCATCGTCGGCATGGGCGGAAACGCCAAAGCAGCAGCAGCAGCGGCCGATCTGGCCGAGCAAAATATCCGCGTGCGCGCCGTTGGCGAAGATGCGGGCGGGTTCTATCCAATCAGCGAAAAGGACATGTTCGACTGCGAGTATTGGTCGCTGGAACAGGCCAAGCTGGGCAAGGGAACGCCACCGCCGTTTCAGGGCAAAGTCGTCATGATCACGGGCGGTGCGGGCGCGATCGGGCTGGCCACGGCCAAAGCCTTTGCCGCCAAGGGGGCCAACCTGGTGCTGATCGACAAGGACCCGCAGGCCTTGGATCAGGCACTGGACCAGCTTGGGCGGTGGCACGTCGCACATGCCGACGACATCACTTCGGACGGTGCGGCCCAGCGGGCGATGGACGCAGCGATCCTCGCCTTTGGCGGCTTAGACATCCTGATCTCAAACGCAGGCACAGCCACGTCGGGGGCTTTGCTGGATCTGGACGATGCGGCCTTCCGGCAGGCGTTCGAATTGAATTTCTTTGCCCACAAGAATTTTGCCACCGCCGCCGCCCGCGTGATACAGGCGCAGGGACGCGGCGGGCAGATTCTGTTCAACATCTCAAAACAGGCGGTCAATCCCGGCAAGAATTTCGGGGCCTATGGCACGCCGAAAGCGGCCACCATGTTCCTGATGCGCCAGTTGACTTTGGAACTGGCCGGTGCGGGCATTCGCGTGAACGGGGTGAATGCCGACCGCATCCGCTCGGGCCTGTTAACGGACGATTTCATCAAGGAACGCGCCTCCGCCCGTGGTGTCAGCGAAGACACCTATATGGGCGGAAATCTTCTGGGCCGCGAAGTTCAGGCTCACCACGTCGCCGACGGTTTCGTGACCCTTGCACTGTCCGAGCGTACGACCGGCCACGTCCTTACCGTCGATGGCGGCAACACTGAGGCCGAACTGCGTTAGCCGGGTGATTTCTGCGCCTGCTGCCACTCTCGCCAATGCTGGTCCAAAGGCCCCTGTACTGCAGCCATCACGGCCTCGGCCTGTTCAGCGGGAATGGCGACGCGGTCAATCGGAGCGATACTGGGATTGCACCAGGTCGTGGCCCCCAGCCGGTTGCCAAAGCAATCAAAAATCACATAGTCGAAATGGTCAAACATATCGGCTAGCAGATAGCTGTTATTGGGTGAACTCGTGACATTGAACTCAAACGCTACAACGGGTCGGAAGTTTTCGAACGTTTTGTGAGCACCGTGCAGGACCTCAAGCTCGAACCCTTCCACGTCGATTTTGATGAAACCAGGTGTCAGGCCGAACTGATCGACTAGCACATCAACGTTCAGCATATCCATACGGATGGTTTCAAAATCATCCTCGATATCAGGGAAGAACTCTTCAATGTAATTTGGGCGCGCGGAGCCAAGCTCGTGATGAGTTTCGGAATAGGTAAAACTGACATCGCTGGCCGCCCGAGACCCGATAAGCACATTGGTAATGTCGACCTGCGGGTCGCCCGCAAAATCCTGCTGCAACGCGCGATGCAGCGTCGGGTGCGGTTCGACTGCAATCAGCTTCTGGTCCGGTCGGCGAAAGGCATTGCGCATGGCATGGGTGTGAAACCCTTTGTTTGCCCCGATGTCGATAGCGTCACCGCCGCGTTCAAGCACCGGCGTATAATATAGCCGGACAACATCATGCAGCGCCTGCATGAAGGGATCAGGAAACCAGCCGTCTTTTACAAACGGAGCATACTGCGTTTGCAACTGCTGCGGCGTCGGTGCCTGAGGACTGGATTGCACCGTTAGATTTAACGCTTTGAACGTCATCAGGGTTATACGCGGGTCGCTGAACCGAAGGCCAATGATCGGATCCACTTCGGACCCATCCAGCTCGAAAACCAAGGTCTCGCGGCCCCAAGCATGATCCAGTAACCGCGGGTGAGAAGCCGCGTTGAAATTTCGATTTTCAGGGGCGCCGTGCTCCAAATAAGCTTCGAAAACAGGCGGCATGTCGCCGCTTTGATCATGGCGCCCAAATCATGAGAACGACACTTCAACCCACTGTTTTCCGCCTGACAGGTCAAGAACCTGGTCTAGGCGGAAAAATGCGGCATGGAAGTGCATATCCTGATTTTGAGAAACCCGGACGAAACGCGCTGTTCTATCCCTGGCCTCGAAGGTCATATAATCTGGGCTTGTCGAAAATACTTCCATCAAATGCGATCCTTAGTGAGGCGTCGGAGGCCAAAAAAGCTCACGGCCCAAAATAGCTGTTGTGTGCGGTTAAGTCAGCCCGCACGCTAGAAGTCAATCGACATAAACACAAGCAATGACCCCTTAAATAACCCATTCGAAACTGGCGATTTTCCGCTTGTCCCGCTCCACTGCATTTGCCCCTGTTCAAATCCAATGTGCTAGTGTCTGGTAAATGTCACTTTAGTGTGCGAGTGACCTACCCGACGAATGCGGAATGAGGCTCAGGATGAGAGTATTGGTGACGGGTGGAACCGGTTTTCTGGGGCAAGCAGTCTTACGCCAATTGGCGGAGAAACCTTTTCACATAGGCAGCTTGCAACGGGCATCATCTACCTCTGTTGACGACCTTCTCGCAGATGGCTCCGCGACCGTTGAGACACTGATCCTGAAACCAGAACTGAAGGATATTTGCGCGCAGGTCGAAGCCTTTTCGCCTGATGTAATCGTGCATATCGCGGCCGTTTCTCGGGCCAAGGAAGACGAAGAGGGCATACGCGCGATGCTCGAGGTCAACACGCTATTGCCGTCGCTTCTGGCCCAGAGCGCGGCGCGCTGCGGGGCGAAGGGCATGGTGGTATGCGGCACAAGCTGGCAAACTTCGTCGCCAGAAAACATCTATGACCCGTTCAACTACTACGCAGCGACAAAGCAGGCCGCCGAAGATATTCTGGTTCCTTTCGCAAAGAACGGGCTGAATGTCATTTCCCTTAGAATGTTTGACAACTACGGCCCATCAGATTGGCGCAACAAAGTCGTCGATCTTGTTTTTAACGCAGTCGTCGCGCAAGAGCCCCTGAAAATGTCGCCGGGGTTTCAGAAAATGGACCTCGTCTACGTCGAAGATGCTGCGGCTGCGATTGTCGCCGCGACCGAGCGCGCGGTAGGCGACCCGCTGGACCAATTGGAAGTCTATGGTGTGTCTTCAGGAGAGCATCACTCGCTTCGCGATCTCGAAGCATTGATCGGCGAGATCGCGGAGGCAGCACCCCCCATCCAATGGGGTGAACGCCCTTATCGTCCGAATGAAATAATGGAGCCCAATCGCAAATTGGCGCGCGTTCCGGGGTGGTCCCCTCGCGTCAGTCTTCGTAAAGGTCTTGAAAGAGTGTGGGAATCAAAACGCAACGCATTGAGACTGGCAAAGTAAATGTCGCAAAAACACACGTTCACAACTCTCGCGCTGCTGGACAACATCCAGTTTCCAAAGCTGGAAAACGGCAAACCGCTTGCCTTGAACTACAGCCACGACAAGAACCTTGTTTCAATTTGTGCACGAAGCGCTCAGACGCGGTCACACTGTATTCTTGGCCTCAGCGCAGGAACCTACGGACCCGAAATTCCGCGTGAAGGTAGTCAGCGCCTACCCCAACTATGTGTGCGAAACCGCAGATATTAACAACAAGGACGTCGATTTTGTCGTGAGCGTTTTCCCCGACGCTCTCAACATCAAGCCGACATTTCCCAGTGCCAAGATCATCGCCATTACGCCCGCTTTGCATTGGGTTGAAGATCCTGGCTTGTTTACGCACGACTACTTGCGGCGGGTGATTACCGCGGCCCACTATCATGTGGACTATTACGTCACCCAAAATATCCGTATGAAGCAGGTGCTGTTTTCCTTGCTGCACCTGCTGGCGCGGTTTCCTTACGAAGATCGTATCCTGGTCGCACCCCAAGGGATCGTGGATGAGGTCAAGCGACAGGCCCCTGATCGGCAGGAACTGCGGCAGAAACTGGGACTAGAACCCGATGACATCATGGTTCTGAATTCCGGCGGCATTTGGAAATGGACAGACTTCAACACTTTTTTCCAGGCGTTCTGCGAATTCACTGTCGAAAACCCGTCTCATAGGCTGCGGCTCTACATGATGGGAATTGTACAGCCCTTTAACCGCGATCACGACGAATACGTCGCGCAATTCCGTGCCATTCTGGACAAGTACCGGGATAAGCTGGGTAAACACCTTGTCCTGTTTGAAGACTGGGACGAGGGCGGTAAACATGTCCAAGACTATCTGAGCATCGCCGATGTTGGGATCAATGTCAGCCAGGACACGCTCGAGGCGTGGCAAAGCTACAGAATGCGCTTTCTGGACTACATGTATTTCGGCATTCCAGTGATCAACACGTCCGGGGATGATTTTTCGACCAGGCATCCCGACGCGTTGTTCGTTTGCAAACCCAAAGATACAGAATCGTATAAAACCATATTCCGGCAAATTACGGATCGCCCGGAGCTTGTCAGCGAAAAATCAGCCATGATGCGCGAAATTGCAGCTGAATATGATAGCCAACAAACCTATGGCCGCCTGATCGAAAAGCTCGAGCGTTTGCCCGCGCGCCCTGAAAAAGACCATGTCATGTGGGATGCAAGCATTGCCGATCAGCCAGATTTTTCGGCAACACCTACGCTGCACCATGCTCAGGAACGGCATAAAAACTGGTTTGTCAGAACTTGGAGACGCCTCACCCAGAGCCGAAAACGCAACCGAATGCGGATGAGGCACATGTTAGCCGGACAAAGTTATCTGATCGAGCGGCAGGCGGTGGCTGTCGACCAGCTTTCGAAGATAGATATACAGCAAAAGGAAATCGCTGACGCTCTGGATCGTCTGAACTCGGCCGTCAATCAAAAGGACGCGCCAACGCAACAAAAGTAGGAATGGAATACTTGTTGCAAAGGGCAGCAGCATTTGGGAAGCGTAAACCACAATAAATACTCGAAGAAATTATTTGCGTTCAATAAATCCAAACACCCAGGAACTGAAAGATAGAAAAATGAAGGCTGTTATTCTTGCCGGCGGGTTCGGTACGCGCCTTGCAGAAGAAACCGGATTGCGCCCTAAGCCGATGGTTGAAATAGGCGGCAAACCGATCTTGTGGGATATCATGAAAACCTATTCCCACCATGGCATCAATGATTTCGTTATTTGCCTGGGATATAAGGGCTACTTTATCAAAGAGTATTTCCAAAACTATTTCTTGCACAATGCCGACGTCACTTTTGACATCAAACAAAACAGCATGACCGTCCATGAAATGCGAGCCGAGCCTTGGACCGTTACACTGGTTGAAACCGGCGAAAACTCTCAGATTGGCGGCCGGATCAAGCGGGCTTCGCGGTATTTCAAAGATGACGAGGCCGTGTGCATCACCTATGGGGACGGCGTCGCTGACGTTAACATCACTGCTGCCATCGAATTCCATAAACAACACGGAAAACTGGCTACCGTCACCGCCGTTCAGCCTCCGGGGCGGTTTGGCGCACTGGACCTTCAAGACGAGAAGGTGCTCGGGTTTCAGGAAAAGCCGGTTGGCGACGGCGGCTGGATCAATGGCGGATATTTCATCGTTTCTCCGAAAATCGTGGACTATATCGACGATGACTTCACGGTTTGGGAGCGCGAACCTCTGGAAAACCTTGCAAATGACGATCAGTTGCGGGCTTGGTACCACCATGGTTTCTGGCAACCCATGGATACCCTGCGGGACAAAGAGCATTTGAACCGTCTTTGGTCCAACAACGAAGCAAAATGGAAAGTGTGGTGACGTAGCATGTCTAAGAAAATCCTAGTGACCGGAAACACAGGTTATGTCGGCCCCGTTCTGGGGCGTTTTCTGAAACAGCGACACGCGGACCTGCATCTGGTCGGGTACGACGCGGGCTTTTTCTCGCATTCGCTGACCGGGTCCGATTTCCTGCCCGAAATCGTGTATGACACACAGCACTATGGCGACACACGCGACATCACCGCTGACCATCTTGCGGGCTGCGACGCGGTGGTCCATCTGGCCGCCGTTTCCAACGACCCCATGGGCAAAGAATTCGAAACAGTCACCCATGACATCAACCGCGCCGCAAGCGTTCGGCTGGCCAAGCTTGCCGCCGAATGTGGCGTATCGAATTTCGTCTTTGCCTCCTCCTGTTCCATGTACGGCGCGGCCGAGGGCGGCCCGCGCAAGGAAACCGACGCTACCGCCCCGCAAACCGCCTATGCCCGGTCCAAAATAGGCACCGAGCTTGACCTGCAAGAGGCCGATCTGGGCGACATGACCCTGACCTCTTTGCGGTTCGCAACTGCCTGCGGCATGTCCGACAGGCTGCGTCTGGATCTAGTGCTGAACGACTTCGTGGCCTGCGCCATGGCTACCAACAAGATCGTCGTTCTCAGCGACGGAACGCCGTGGCGGCCCTTGATCGATGTCGAGGACATGGCTCGCGCCATTGAATGGGCAGCTCTGCGCGAAACGTCGAATGGCGGTAAATTCCTGGCCGTGAATGCCGGACGTGACGAAAGCAATGTGCGTATCTCTGAGCTGGCCGAAAAGGTCAAAGCACAATTCCCCGGCACCGTGGTCGAGATCAATACCGACGCGCCGCCCGACAAACGCTCGTACCAGGTTGACTTCGCGCTGTTCAAATCGCTGGCCCCCGAGTCCATCCCGCAAGTGACACTCGAGCAATCCATCGAACGTCTGCGCGCAGGGCTGGAACATTTCGGCTTTGGCGACACTGATTTCCGCAGTTCGTCTTTCATCCGCCTGAACGCACTGCGTGCGCATATCGACAGCGGACGTTTGTCGCGTGATCTTCGCTGGGGGTCGCTGTAAATGCTGTTCACCCCGACCCCGCTTGAAGGGGCTTACCTGATCGAGCTGGAAAAACGCGGCGATGACCGCGGCTTCTTTGCCCGAATGTTCTGCGAGGACGAGTTCAAAGCACATGGCCTTGTCGGAAAGTTCGTGCAGATCAACAATTCATTGACCATGTCGAAGGGCACAGTGCGTGGTATGCATTATCAACTTCCCCCCCACGCCGAGGTCAAGCTGATGCGCTGCGTAAAAGGTGCGATCTTCGATGTCATCGTCGATCTTCGGGATGGGTCAAAGACGTTCGGTCAATGGTTCGGCGCTGAACTTACCGCTGAGAACCGCAAGATGATGTATGTGCCGAAAGGCTTTGCCCACGGCTTCATGAGCCTTACTGATGACACGGAAATTATCTATCCGGTAAGCGCGGCATACGCGCCGGGAAGTGAGCGTGGTCTGCGTTGGGATGATCCGGCGATCGGCATCAATTGGCCTATGGCAGCTCAGGAAGTTTCGCAGAAAGACCAAACGTGGAACGATCTGGTCAGATCGACCCATGCAGTAAAAGAAACTGAGTAATTTGCGGAAACTGGCCCAGGATTTCTGTAGGTCAGCTTCGGAAGTTACCCGATTTTGATACTAAGAATGTTGTGGCATAGCCGGTAGAGCACACGGAAGGCACCGTAAGGTGAAAAACCCTATGAAATCGCGGATTCGAAACAAACACATCAAGCGCAGCGTTGACGAATTGATCGCACAAGTTAGCGAGCTAAAACAGGCGCTGACAGGTGACGGTTCGCTTTATCCAGCGCAACCTGCGGAACTTGCATTGAATCTACACAAGGCGATCGTAGGGAACTGGAGCGCGGTTGCTGCTACATGGCCGCTGGCTCGGACACCCAATGTCGACATTGCTCCTGACTACGAAACCCCCATACCGTCGCGCGACAATATTGGCAGGATACAGGGTAAGTATAATCCCTGTGTCGTGGGCACAGATGGATCTGAACCGGATGCGCTGAATAAGTCGTTTATTTCAGGCGGCATAGAAGACATAACCGTTGTCATGAACATCAGCGAGGTTATGGGACTGCCGCTAACCAAGGACACCGTTACACTTGATTGGGGCGTCGGTTGCGGACGCATCGCCAGACATATCCCCGACATATTGAAACCAAATTTGTTTGGCGCTGACGTTGACCCTGTCAATATTGCCTATTGCAAGGAGAACATGCCGTTCGGGGACTACACAGTGCTCGATCCATACAGCGCAACACCTTACGATGACGATCAATTCGATCTGGTCTACTCTCATAGTGTGCTGACCCATCTTGCAGAACCTGACCAAAATCACTGGCTCAAAGAATTGTCGCGCATAACCCGTGGCTTGATGGGTCTGTCTGTTCACGGCCCGTATAGCGTGTCTACCGCCGAGTGGTCGAAAAACCCCTACGCGGTCGAACACTACATGTTGCAAGGCATCGTAGACGCACCCGACCCGAACCCAGACATCGCAGACGTAACCGACCCGGAATATTATCGCGATATTGGCCATACACCCCAGTACATTCAAAACCACTGGTCAAAATTCGTGGAAGTCGTCGAGATTATTCCTAAAGGCTTCGGGCATGTGCATGATGCAGTGGTCTGTCGTCCAAAATAAGATAATTCCCGCAGGTTCAACTAACCTACGAGCCTGCGGAAAAACCACTTGGGCTCGGCACCTGAGCGGACCGATACATTGAAGGCCGGCGCATTTCCGCGATAAAATGCGGTGGTCAGATCCCGGTTTCAATTGGTTGCCACCTTCAACAGGGCTCGAACTTAAATAACAGGTATGAACAACTTGGCTCCAAGCGATCAACTGCTCGAACGCGTCGATTCCTTTGATTTTCTATCGGTCGATATTTTCGACACGCTTCTGTTCCGCCACTGCAAGTCTCCTGTTGATCTGTTCGAATTCATGGCGGACCACCCTGAGGTCCTCCTAGCTACCCAACATTTCAAAGACTATCGCACTGGCGCCGAGGCAATGGCGCGAGAGGATGCTTCCGCACAGCGGATCGAAGACGTGACGCTGGATCAGATCTATGCCTGTTTCGCGCAACTGACAAATTGCACAAAAGATCAGGCTGACAAGATCAAACAGCTGGAACTTCGGACTGAACGCGATCTGTTGCATGTGACGAGCCTGGGTAGAAAACTTCTGACACGTATTCAGGACAGTAAGTCGCGTTGGGTGATCACCTCGGACATGTACCTGCCGAAAGACGAGTTGGAAGATCTCCTGACGCAAAAGGGTATAACCGGATGGGAGCGCGTCTTCGTCTCCGGTGAACAGGGTAAGACCAAGCACACGGGCAGCCTGTTTGACGACGTCGCAGCGCATTTTGATGTACCCCGCAACCAGATCCTCCACATTGGCGACAACCGCCATGCAGACGGGAAAATGGCGACGCAGGCAGGGTTCATATCGCATGTGCTACTGGCTAGCAAAGACCTGCCAACGCGATCTCCAAAACCCCGGCGACACACTAGTCTGCTGAATGGAACGCAGCCGATCTCACAGATTTTTACCGCCAACTACTTGGAAACACATCACTACGACTCGGAAAATGTCGACTTTCGAAAACTGTCCGACGACCAGTATCTTGAAGCGTTTGGCGCCTTGATGATTGCTCCGCTCATTACATCGCTGTTGATTTGGATAAAGCGGGAAATGGACAAACAGGGCATTTCGCGGCTCGCGTTTCTGGCACGAGATGGGATGTTTCCAAAAGCTGTTTTCGATCTGCTTTGGCCGCGAGGATATGAAACTCAATATGTTGCTGCTTCCCGGCGTTTGTTGACCCTTCCTTTTACCGAGTTAGACCCTGATACAATCGCGGGAATGTTGCATGCCACGCTTGAGGGTTCGCAAACGCTCGACGCGTTTCTCGGGAAGATTTCCGCAGGCCCGCTGTTGAAATCTCTATTTACAGACGCCGGCCTATCCGGCACGGACGAACTGACAAAAGAGCGCCGCCGCACCATCCTGAACCTGTTGCGTGAAAACCCTGACGCTTTCTATCAATCTTTCGCGCATGAAAAGGAGGTCCTGTCCAACTACTACCGCTCGGTCTTCCCTGAAGGCACACATACAGCCATCTTCGACGTCGGGTGGCGCGGCAGTTTACAGCGGTCTATTGATGAGATTATCGGCAAGGACGCACATGTTCTGGGTCTTTATTTTGGCACGAGCGCTCAGGCTGCCTCTATTCTGCGCCGAAATGGGCTGGAGTACGAAAGTTTCGCCGCCTCCAATGGCCTTCCTCTGTTCATGTATCCTTGGGTCGAAGACTTCCGCGATATCGTAGAATTCTTCTTTTCTGCCGATCATGGCAGCGTTCTGGGTCTACAGGAAAAACCGCAGGGCGAGATCGCTTGGAAGATGTCTGACGTCAGTAAGGCAGAAGCTGAAAACCTCCACCGCGCCAAAAAGATTCAGGATGGCGCGCTGCGTGCCATCAAGTCGGTCACTTCGGCCATACCCATCGATGTGCTCGCCAAATATGCCGATCCAAGGGACGAAAAGGATCTTCGACAGTTTCTAAGCAAACCGCACCGCCACGATGCCGCCCGCTTCAACAAGGTCCGCATATTTTCAGGTGTGGGCGATACCACCGGAGAAAGCCTGACCCGCGTTGGCGAACGCAAATCCCATTACCGAAATGCGAAAGGCAGCCGGTGGAGGGCTGGCTACGTTGCTCAGCTAAACCCGATCGCATTCGCCTGGGTGAAATTGCAGTTCCGGAAAAGGAAGCGCATCCGATTGTAACGGATCGAGCCAGAACGCGAATCTAGCCCGGGAATTACTGGCACTTAATGTCGAAACACACAGTGTCTTCCCTGAGGATACGGCCCGTAAACCTGACGTCAAACCACCGCTTCAGCCGCATCGGGCAGCAACAAGGTCAGATTATCTTCCGCAAACAGGTCAAAAGACACGTCCCATGCAGCGCCGGGCCACAGAAGTTGCAGCTGTTTCTTCGCGGGCCGGTAGACGGCTGTATAAAGCGTCCCGAACCCGGATTTGAAGGCGGTGGAATAAAGCGGCGGGCGCAGGAACGCGTCGATGAAACGCTTTTCGCTTTCGGGGTGCTGGTTCAGGCGGTTCAGCAGAAACCGTTCCCGTTCGACCGTTGCGGTAAACCGCGCATGTTTGGACCACTCAACCTGCCCCTGATGGTTTGTCGCCACCGGCACATCTGAGATTTGAGGGTGCCGGTCAGGGGCAAGATAGACCGTGCTGTGATTGTATTTCGCGTCCAGTACGGTGACGTTATAGCTCATGTGGCAGGGAATGCGGCAGAGCGCATCTACCGCTTGTGCCGTGGTCTCACAGGTCTGCAACACATAGCGCAAGATCAGCGGCACGCCGAAGCCGTCGCCCACCTCGCGCCGACCGCCAAAAGTCAATGAGACCGTAAGGCCGGTATCGTTGATGCCATCCAGCAGGCCCAGAATGCCATCGCTCATCCCGATCACGCCGCGCCCGCCCCAGCGGGTTTTCAACAATGCAGCGTCAAAGGTTTTGGGGTGGTAGTCGTAGTTGCGCACCAAAATGGGTGTCTTGCCACGCCAGATCGCCTGGCTACACCCCGACAGATATTTGGGCGGGCAATAAAAGCTGAGAAACCGCGCCTGACTGTCGCTGCCGCCCACCAGTTCAACCACCTCTTCATATAGCGGCAGGATCTCGGGCATGTGCGTTTGCAACGCTCGCAAGCATTCGCGATAGGTGGGCCGCGCCGAATACCCCTCTTGCACCCACCATTTATGGTAGGCGGGCCAGTATTCGGCAAACAGCCCGGCCAGCTTGGGACCGGGCTGTTCCTCGTCGATTGAGCGAAAAACAAGCGCCATGAGGCCTTCTACATGATTTTGAACGCAGGATCTTCCATCGGCTGCGCGGCTGGCAGCGGTTCGGCGGCGTAGGCCGACGTAATGCCGTGAATCCACTTTTTCGACTTGTCCGTCAGCTTGAACCCCTTGGTCATTGACCGTCCCCGCGTCACCAGAATGCCCAGATCGGCCCCTTCATAGCGGTAGTCGCCGACATTCGAGATGCGCAGAAAGAACGCCTCATTCTCTCCCACTGCGCGGCGGTGATAGTCGAAGCGGTCAAACACCACACGGCCATCTTCGAGCATCTTGTAGATGCCCGATTGCGGGGCCTGCGTGATGCGGTCGACGCTGTCATCGGTATGCTTGATCACCATCTGCGACCAGCTGTCGATCATGTCAGGGTCGGCCCAACGGGCGTTCAGTTCCTCGACATCCAACTCGAAGGGCTTCTTCGAAAATTCCAGAAGGTGGAACAGGAACAGCGGCGCGTCGGCATGGGCAAAAGCCGCATGGTTGGTCATCGAACTGGCCCCAGTGATACGCGGGTTCAGCTCACCCAGCCATAGCTCATCGGTTTTCTTGTCGATCAGGAAATCCAGTTCGAAATAGCCACGATAACCGGATTTGCGCAGTTCCTCGCCGAACTGGAAGGTCAGCTGCCGCGCCTGTTCGCGCGCCTTGGGTGGGAACGCAGTCGAGAATATCTCGTTCCCGCACCAACCGCCGCGATAGGGGGTGAGTTCGTTGAAGCCCACGAGCTCGGTCATCAGCGGTCCCACAATAGTGCCTTCGGACGTCGCGCAGGCCTCGATCGCCGCACCGCGACAATCGATCCGCTTCATGATCTTGATCTCGCCCTCGCCTACGATCTCATCCTTGTGTTTGTTGAAATCCGCCTCGGATTTGATGAAGAAAGTGGTGTGGCCGCTGTCGCCAAAGGCCGATTGTAGCACCAGATCATGCCCCAACCCGGCTTTGTCGCAAATTTTCTTCAGGTGATCATAGCTTTTGACCACGCTCAGCGTATTGGGCACCGACGGCACACCCGCCTTGTTGCCGATGCGGACCGTTTCGATCTTGTTGTCGCATTTGGTGCGCAGCTTGGCTTTGGGGAACCACAGCTGACCACCCAGTTCCTTGACCAGTTTCTCGGTCGTCTCATCGAACATCAGGAACACAAATTTGGGCTTGCCACCGCGCCGCTTGACCAGGTCGATGACCTCTTTGTGCTGTAGCAGATAGTTGTTGATGTCTTCGATCGACTGGAATTCGTCATGCGGCATCTCAGATGGCACGAACACGTTAGGATGCCGCCCGTCAAAGCAATCCATGTAGCAGATATAGGTGAAGTTCATCACCCACTCATCCAACCCCAACAAGTTGAAATTGGTCGCCGACACAAAATAGATCGGGTCCTTGTTGGTGTGGAAATACCGGCGGATTTCCGAAATGTTCTTCAGCACCTTCTTAGGCATATGGTCCTCCCAGTCCCTTATGTTTTCTTGACTGATTTCAAAGCGTCTTCGGTAAAAATGCGCAGGCCCAGATCGGCGCGGAAACCGTGGATCTCCGACACGTCCAGTTCCTGCATGAATTTAAGAATTTCCGGGCTGATCACCTGCCCCGGTACCAGAATAGGAAAGCCGGGCGGGTACGGGATCACGAAGGTGGCCGAAACCATTTCTTCGCCCGCCTCCAGCCGGTCCAGCATGTCATGATCGGGTTCCACGTAGTCACAATTGTCCTCGTCATAGGACAGGAAGAACGCGGTGCGGATATCACCCGCTTCGGTGCCTTCAACACAGCGGAACGCATCATGGAAGCGGCTGAAGTCGGGCAGTGGCGGGACGTGTTCGCTCAGGTTGCGGACACGCTTGTCGAAGGCGCGCTTTTCCATCTTGGACGCATCGTCCATCAGATCGTCCAGCTCCTTGGCGATCTCGACCAGCACCTCGATCAGATAGGCGACCGAGCTGCGCGTGGTGCCGATATTGGTCATGAACAGCACGGTATTGCGCGAGGTCTTGTTGATCTGGATGCCGTATTTGTCCATCAGGATCTTGGTCTTGAACGTATCACCGTCCCAGCCCGTTGCGCCCACATGCAGCGTAATCCGGGTGGCATCCAGAACAAATTCATCCTTCGCCCAGCAATCCCAAACGTCCGCCCAGCCCTGATCGGGATCGAAATAGCTGGTCATACCGCTTTCGCGGTACTCCTCGGGGATCATGTCGCCTGCAGTGACCAGTTTGAAGTATTTCTTCAGCAGCGGATGCGTCGTGACCGCCCGGCGGATCGCCATGGCGCTTTCGACCTGACGCTGGACGAACTCATAACCTTCGATCTCGACCTGCCTGCGGCCAACATCCAACGAAGCGATGATCTGATAGTTGGGCGAGGTCGAGGTGTGCGTCATGTAGGCTTCGTGAAACGCTTCTTCCACAGCGCCTTTGAACTGTTGGTCGTTGACGTGGATCATCGAGCCCTGCCGCAGCGCGGTCAGCGTCTTGTGTGTGGATTGCGTGGCATAGACACGCACCCGTGCGTCCGGCGGGGCGATCAGACGGGTGTTCAGCAGGGTCTCATCATCCGCGCCCTCCAGCTCGACCTGTTGGGCTGCATAGGCTTCGGAATGGTCTGCGGAGCGGAACTGTTCACGCAGGATATTGGCCGAGCGCATCGCCGTTCGCACGCGCGTGTTGGGTGCGAAACGGGCATAACCGAACCAGGCTTCATCCCACAGGAACACAAGGTCTTTCTTGATCGCCAGACATTCCTGCATCACCCGCTGAACGTTGTAGACGATGCCATCAAAGGTGCAGTTGGTCAGCAGCACCATACGCACCTGATCCAGCTTGCCCTCGGCTTTCAGGGCCAGCAGCTTGTGCTTGATCTCGCGGATCGGCACCGCACCGTACATCGAGTAGTCGTGCAGAGGGTAGCTGTCCATATAGACTACGCTCGCCCCCGCCAGCACCATGCCGTAATGGTGCGATTTGTGGCAGTCACGGTCGACCAGAACGATATCGCCAGGGCGCACCAGCGCCTGAACCACGATCTTGTTGCAGGTCGAGGTGCCGTTGGTAGCAAAGAAGGTCTGTTTTGATCCGAACGCACGGGCGGCGGCCTCTTGCGCTTCCTTGATGGGGCCGCGTGGCTCCAGCAGAGAATCCAGCCCGCCCGATGTGGCCGAGGTTTCGGCCATAAAGATGTTCGACCCGTAGAACGCCCCCATATCCTGAATCCAATGGCTACGGCTGATCGACTTGCCGCGGCTGATCGGCATGGCGTGGAAAACGCCGGTGGGTTGCTTGGAATATTCTTTCAGCGCGGTGAAGAACGGGGTTTTGAACCGCCGCTGCACCCCGCGCAGGATGTTCAGATGCAGTTCCAGAAAATCTTCCTGATTATAGAACACCCGTCGGCACAGGCCCAGATCAAGCCCGGCGATATCCTCGGCCGAGCGGTCGGTGATCAGATAGGCATCCAGCTCAGGGCGCAGCATTCCAATCCGGCGACAGGTTTCCGGCCCGTATTCCGAAGGGGACAGCGCATCAAGATCTGCGCCTTCGCCGTAAAGGCTGATATAGCGCCCCAACACGTTGGTTTCGTTCTTGGACTTCAGGCTAAGACCCGGACGAACGATCACGGCCTGCACATTCTGGTTGAACAGAACGCCAATCAACGCATCCTCGACGCTGGGCACCACGACGGTCTCATAAATGAACGGGTCTTCGCTGCGGCGCATCCGTTGCAGGCTGGATTGCAGGAACCGTTCCTGATGTTCGTTGACATTGTCGACGATCATTACCTCGAAATAGGGTCGCCCCAGCGCACGGGCTTCGTGGCTTTGAGCCGCTTCATCCTCGAACTCGTCGCCCTCGGTCTCATCCGCGATCAGAGGGATCGAGCGACGCCGATACGCCCCCGATGTCAGCGCGCGCGAGACCCGGCGCACGGCGGTCGAGAAATCGCCGAAATTGCCATGGTCCAGCAACCTGCGCAAATAGTCAAAGGCCGACGCGCCAGGAAACGCGAAATAAACCTCGATAGGGGCCAGTGCCTGAAGCAGACGGCGCGCCCTGTCCCGATCAGAATCACCGGCGTTTTGATCCAGAGATTCGGCTGTTTCCCGCAGCGCGCTCCACCTGTCCGCCCGCAATTGCGAGGCGCTGTAATAGTCCGAGATGGTGTGGAGCTTTTCGCTGTCGGATAAGCCGTGCATGAGATCAATGTCCTTTCTGCAATTCCCGAAAAGCTGCGCTGGTATCAGTCTGTGCCTGAGCGCCCTTTGTAGAGATAAAGATTATCGGGCTTGGTCGAGGTATCTTCGTTGTATCCCAGCGCTGTTCTGGGGTCGGAAGCGGCAACACCGGCAACATCGCCCTTTTGCGGGATGCGCAGCGGCCCCAGCGTGTGCAAATAGGCATCAGCTCCGCTGGCCCGGTCATAAACCGGGAAATCCGCCTCGCGGTCGCGGAAGCTTTTGAGGACCTGACCCAGACCTTTCAGCCCGACCTCGCGCTGGCGGCGGACCTGATCCAGATCGATCTCGATGGGGAAGATGTCCTCTTGCCCCGCCGATTGGTGCAGCACTGTGGCCGAGGGATCAACCACCAGCGACCGCCCCACCCCGCCAGCGGCCAGACCGTTCACGTCGAACACGTAACACTGGAACTGCGCCGCGGTGGCCTTTGCAATCGACAATTCGGCCTCACGGTCAGTGGTGCCGGTCAACACCGGATGCAGCAGAACCTCGACCCCCTGGCTGGTCAGGTGGCGAGTGGTTTCGGGGAACCAGATGTCATAGCAGATCGACAGGCCGAACCGACCCACATCCGGGACGTCAAAAATGCAGAATTCCGTGCCGGATGAAATGCTCTGTTCGTAGGGTTTGAACGGGAACATCTTCGAGTATTTCGAAACGATCTCACCCTCGGGGTTGATCACCACCGAGGTGTTGAAAATCCGCCCGTCCTCGCGCTTTTCGAACATCGAGCCGGGGATCAGCCAAATTCCATAGCGACGCGCAGCGTCCTGAAAACGTGACAGATCGTCATTGGGAAAAGGCTGGGCAAACCGGTCGAGCGGACCATAGGGGGCCAACTCGCTGAACAGCGCCATCTGGGTCCAGGGAAACCGCGCCATCATTATGTCGATCCGGTGCAGCATCGCATCTACATTCGACTGCAACGCGCCCACATGCATCTGAATTCCGGTTATCGCAAAAGGGGTCATCTTGTTTGTCTCTTCTTCTTGCCGATTGCGACCGCCGAGGTGGTCCGGCGTTCTTCATCGGAACATGAAAGCACGGATTGGTGCAAGCCCACGATCCGCAAGGGGGTGATTTAGTCGGCCTCCTCCTCGCCGGGGGATTCCACAAAGTCGATATCGTTGCGCACCCAAAAGAACCGGAACCCGCAACTACGCAGCCATTTCTCCAACCGGTCCAGACTGGACCATTCCCGCCGCAGACCGCGCGTGGATTCCACCAGCGCCCACTGACCGTCGACCAAAAAATAGACCGTCCAGGTGTTGGGATGCGCCGAGTGGTTGGCAAAGCCGCCGCTAACCACCTCGCGCGCAGTGCGCACGGCGACAGGATAGTCTCCGATCCGGTTCTCAGCGGCAAGGATGGCCAAGTCGTTCTGGCGGATCGTGAAAGTGGGAAAGGGAACGTCGTTCATGATTAGCCTGTTAATGAACACACCCATTCCGGCACCCCACGATCCGTCTGTAGATCAGCATATGACGGATCACGCGGCCACGGTCTGGTTTGCCGGCTCAGTGGTCTCGACCACAGCTTCAGCATCCTGATCCTGAATGGCTCGGAACAGGGCCCTGCGGCGCTCGCTGATATCTTCAGACTTCAGATTTTCGATCCGCGTCGCCAGTGTCCAGATATGGCCAAACGGGTCGGCAACCGTGGCGCAACGTTCGCCCCAATAGGTGTCGATTGCCTCGGCCATCAGGGTTGCGCCGTTTTCCAAAGCGGCCTCCAGCGCGGCATCCGCGTCTTCGACATACATGTGGTGGCCCACCGGGGTAACGGTGCCCGCAACTGTCGGAACATGTGCGCCCCAACCCGCAGTGACGAACAGCATCGAGTTGCCGATCTTTATGGCGGCAAAGCCGGGGGCCTCATCCGCATCAAAGGCCTGAATCTTGGCGTCAAAGGCTTTTTCGTAAAAGGCCAGCGCCGCAGGCACGTCCGCAACAGCCAGCGATGCCGTACAGGTGCGATAGCCGCGCGGTAGGGTGGCAGGCTTCTTTTTCATATCTCAAATCTCCGAATTGGGCGGGGGAGCGCCCGATGAGACATGCGGGAAAATCCCGCAGTATGAATCATACTGTGGATCAACTGGTCACTCATTGCAACACTATGGTTCATAGTGCGGATACATCCGCGATGACGGTCAGAAAGTCGGCGGGGTACAGGCGCTGACGATCCGGCATTTTTCCGGTCCAACCTGACGGAACCGGTGCGGGGTGCGGCTGTCGAAATAATAAGCGTCCCCCGGCCCCAGCACCTTGCGTTGATCGCCCACCGTAACCTCGACCCGGCCCGAGACCACCACGCCGCCCTCTTCGGCCTCGTGGCCATACATTACACGGCCGGTATCCGCGCCCAGATCATAGGTTTCCTGCAAGATCATCATCGCGCGCCCGTGCAAGTTGGATCCCACCTGCCGCAGCGACAGCCCGCCCTTGCCGATCTCGGTCAGGTCTTCTGCAGCATAGAACACGGTCTGCTCGGCCTCGATCTCGAACGAGAAAAAGTCGGACATGCCGATCGGAATACCCTGCAAAATCCGCCGCAACGCTCCGACCGAGGGGTTCATCTTGCCCGACTCGATCAGCGAGATGGTCGAGTTCGGCACATCCGACTTTTTGGCCAACGCCCGCTGCGACAGACCCGCGCGTTCACGCAGGGCGCGCAGGCGCAATCCAAGGGTCAGATCATCCTGATTGGCGTTCTTCATGTTCACTATCCGCATCACTTGAGGGGTGCAGGAACCGTAAATCAAGGGCTTATGGTTGGCAAGAAACAGGCTTTCGCTCAAACCTGTGGCTACTACAGTCACGCGATCAGATTTACGGGCGCGCGCCCGACAACCCGAAAGGACGCAATATGCTGAATGCTCAGATTGCTGAACGCCGCAACACATCGATCGCGCAAGGCGTGGGAATGCAGACGCAGGTCTATGTGGACCGCGCTGCGAACTCCGAGGTGTGGGACGTCGAAGGCAAGCGTTACATCGATTTCGCCGCAGGCATAGCCGTTGTGAATACCGGGCATTGCCACCCCAAGGTTATGGAGGCGGTCACGACGCAGGCCGCGAACTTTACTCATACCTGCCATCAGGTTCTGCCTTACGAAAACTACATCCGTCTGGCCGAGCGTCTGAACGAAAAGGTGCCGGGTGATTTCACCAAGAAGACCGTCTTTGTGACCACCGGTGCCGAAGCGGTGGAGAACGCCGTCAAAATCGCCCGTGCAGCCACCGGCCGCCCCGCCGTGATCGCCTTTGGTGGCGGCTTCCATGGCCGCACCTTCATGGGCATGTCGCTGACCGGCAAGGTGCAGCCCTACAAGGCCGGCTTCGGCGCGATGATGCCCGACACCTATCACGTCCCTTTCCCGGTTGAACTGCACGGCACCTCGACCGAGGATTCGCTGGGCGCGCTGACCAAACTGTTCAAGGCCGATCTGGACCCGGGCCGCGTTGCTGCCATCATCATCGAGCCGGTTCAGGGTGAAGGTGGCTTTTACCCCGCCCCGGCCGAACTGATGCGCGGCTTGCGCGCCCTGTGCGACGAACACGGCATCGTTATGATCGCAGACGAAGTGCAGACGGGTTTTGCCCGCACCGGCAATTTGTTCGCGATGGAAGCCTATGACGTGGCCGCCGACATCACCACCATGGCCAAAGGTCTGGCGGGCGGTCTGCCGTTGGCCGCGGTCACGGGTCGCGCCGACCTGATGGATGCGGCGCAACCCGGCGGTCTGGGCGGCACCTATGGCGGCAACCCGCTGGGCATCGCCGCCGCCCATGCGGTGATGGACGTGATCGAAGAAGAGGACCTGTGCGCCCGCGCAAACGAGCTGGGCTCGCGTCTGAAACAACGTCTGGAATCGATCCGCGCCCGTACACCCGAGATCGTCGACATTCGTGGCCCCGGTTTCATGATCGCGACCGAGTTCAACACCACCGACGGTAGCGCACCAAACCCCGAGATGGCCAACGCCGTGCGGGCCGAGGCGCTTAAGCGCGGATTGATCCTGCTGACATGTGGCGTATATGGGAACGTAATCCGCTTCCTCGCACCGCTGACGGTGCAGGATGAGATCTTCGCCGAGGCGATGGATATCCTCGAAGCCTCGGTCGACGCTGCCAAAGGAGCCTGAACATGCTGGATACCAAAGTGACCAAGCTGGAGCTGAAAGATCCCAGCCTTCTGGAAACCCGCGCCTATATCAACGGCACATGGGTTGAGGGTGAAGCGACCTTTCCCGTTTACAACCCTGCAACCGGCGATCTGATCGCCAATGTGACCGATGTCAGCATCGAAGGCACCGCGCGAACCGTGGACGCGGCCTATGCGGCAAAGAAAGAATGGGCCGCGCAAACCGGCAAGGAGCGCGCCGCAATCCTGCGCAAATGGTTCGATCTGATGGTGGAAAACGCCGACGATCTAGCCACGATCCTGACCGCCGAGATGGGCAAACCCTGGGCCGAAGCGCGGGGCGAGATCCTGTACGGGGCGTCTTTCATCGAGTGGTTCTCGGAAGAGGCCAAGCGGGTCTACGGCGACGTCATCCCCGGCCATCAGCGTGACAAACGCATTGTCGTTCTGAAACAGCCTGTGGGCGTGGTCGGTTCGATCACCCCGTGGAACTTTCCCAACGCCATGATTGCCCGCAAGGTTGGTCCGGCACTGGCTGTAGGCTGTACCTTTGTGGCCCGTCCGGCAACGCTGACGCCTCTGTCTGCGCTGGCGATGGCTGTTCTGGGCGAACGTGCGGGCATCCCGGCAGGTGTGTTCAACGTCATCCCCGGCACAGACAGCTCGGGCGTGGGCAATGAGATGTGCACCAATGACAAGGTGGCCAAGATCACCTTCACCGGGTCGACCCGTGTTGGCCAGATCCTGATGCGTCAGGCGGCAGGCACGATCAAAAAGATGAGCCTCGAACTGGGTGGCAACGCGCCGTTCATCGTGTTCGACGACGCCGACGTGGACGCTGCCGTGGATGGTGCAATGATCGCCAAATTCCGCAACAACGGCCAAACCTGCGTCTGCGCCAACCGCATCTATGTGCAGGCGGGCGTCTATGACGAATTCGCCGCCAAGCTGGCCGAGAAGACCAAAGCCCTGAACGTGGGCGACGGTTTCGGTGACGGTGTCACCACCGGCCCGCTGATCAATGACGCGGCCGTCGCCAAGGTCGAGGAACATATCTCGGACGCGGTGTCCAAGGGCGCAACGGTCACGCTGGGCGGCAAACGCTCGGACCTTGGCGGCACGTTCTTTGAACCCACCGTTCTGACCGGTGTGACCCGCGACATGGTGGTCGCAAAGGATGAAACCTTCGGCCCTGTCGCGCCCCTGTTCAAGTTCGAGGACGAGGACGACGTCGTCGCCATGGCCAACGACAGCGAATTCGGTCTGGCCTCGTATTTCTACAGCCGTGATCTGGCGCGCGTCTGGCGCGTGGCCGAAGGGCTGGAATCGGGCATGGTGGGCATCAACACCGGTCTGATCTCGACCGAGGTCGCGCCCTTCGGCGGTGTCAAACAATCCGGTCTGGGCCGCGAAGGCTCGAAATACGGGACCGAGGATTTCCTCGAGATCAAATACCTCTGCATGGGCGAGATTTCCTGACCTTATCGGGCAGGATCTGACCCCGCGGCACCAAAGAAAAGACCGGGCTTCAACGCAAGCCCGGTCTTTTCTTTCCAATTCTGGCGGCTTCAGAACCCTACCGGATCACCGCCTCACTCTTTAGTGCGAAAGGCCAAAGATCTTCAGTATCCCTTGCGCACAGAGCGATCCGCCGACAGCGAATTTTGACTCTGTTCAACCAGCATTTCGATTGCATCTGCCAGATGCTCCCGGTTGATGTGATGATCCCCGCGCGCGACGCGAAGTTTATGCGCTTTTAGCAGTACATCGGCATGGCGACAGCCTTCGGGCGGTTCGAACCTATAGCTTGCGATTTCAAGCCGGAGCCCCAGCGGATCGCGGAAATAGATCGAATCCATGAAGCCCCGATCGACGGGACCCGTGTTATCAACGCCCCGCGCATCCAAACGCGCTGCCACTTGCCAGAATGTGGCTTGGCTGACGTTGAAAGCGAGATGATGCAAAGACCCGATGGCCTCTGGTACAGGGGTCGCATCCGGTTTCCGGTCTTCATTGGTAAAAATTGTGATGAGGCGCCCATCGCCGGGGTCAAAATACAGATGCCCCTCGTTAGGATTGTCGAGATTCGGCTGATCAAAAATGAACGGCATTCCCAGAACCCCTTCCCAGAAATCAATCGACGTCTGTCGGTCCGCTCCGTTGATCGTGATGTGGTGCACACCCTGCGTTTGAATTTTCTTAATCTGATTGGACTTTGACATTTTGCGACTCCGGGGTTCGTACACTCAGGCCTGACCTGTCGGGTTTGATTTCTGCGGCATCACAGGTGCGGGCCCAAGGTTCATAAGCTTTGCCAGTGCAACAATTTTGCGCCCCACATTGTTTTTCAAAAACGTTTCAGCCGGGCCCTTTCACGTGTTGGTGACAGAATACGGCATTTCCCTTTTGCACGGCTCATTTGGTCAACCGGTCTTCTGCGAAAAGCTTAGGGTCAATGATCGCGACAATGTCGCTGCCGCTGTCCTGCAATCCAAGCCTTTCACACAAATAGGCAGACGCAACATTGCCGGGCGCAATGCCCGTCTTGAACCCGGTGGCGCCAAGCTGATCATGAGAGTGTATCAGAGCCATTGCACCCAAGATTGTCGCAATCCCCTCGCCCATACGCTGGGGTTTGGTCGAAAGCTGACCCCATTGCGCGCGACGATGCAACGGGCTGCTGGGTGGATGACACAGAACCGAGCCCGCAGTTGCAACCGGTGCACCCGACCTGTCAACGGCGACCATGGCAAACCCGGGCCGGGACACTCCACGCATAACCGGTCCGATCGGCGGCAAAACTCCGTGGCTCAATGCAACTTCGGCAAAAGCTTCCAGCCATTCCGGCGGAGAGTCGCGATCAATCACGCGCACGGTCAAATCTTCGGGCAGCGCCCGCGTCTCGACAACGTGGCGCGCGACGTCAACGCAATTCAGACCTCCCAGATAGCAGGCTATCGTATCTGTTTTGAAACCCTGGCTTTCAATTTTTGCCAGCGTTTTCGCAACCTCAGGACGTGGTATGCTCTCTATCGCGGTCACGCCAAGGATCCGGGCCATTGCATAGGCATCATCCAATGCCCCGCTATACTCATTGGAAACCTGAATACCCCGCCCATGGCTACAGAACCGAGGGTCGTCCCCCAGCAGATGCAAAAGATGCTCGCCCGTGGTGGACATATGTCGCTGGGCTTCACTACCAAACACTTCCATCGGTTTTCCTTCAGGGCACCCCATGACAGTGAACCGATGATCATTTGATCAGGGGTGCGCCGTCAAGACGCTCGACCGTATTCTACCCGCCATGTCTCGGACTTGAGATTTCCCTCAGAAAACTTGCGCTTGCTTCGTCGGATGGAAAGAACAGTTCGATCTTCAAGTCATCCAGAGTGACATCCGTCACGGTGCTGAATTGCGCAACAGTCCCAAACATCGACACCCGTTGCTCCCCAAAACGATAGATCGCCGGAACCGTTGGACCGGGAACCATATCCCTGTGGATGCTTGCATAGGGCGCAAGCGCCTTGGTCGCAGCGTCCAATTCGGGCAACCCGCCGGCATTCGCGCTTTCCGAGCGCAAACGCAGCATTGTATGATGCGCAACCTCGGGCCAGTTTTCTACTAGCTCGGCCATGACCGGGCTTGTAACAAGCGCCAACAGGCTTTGCCCGGTTTCGATCCCAAGCGGTGTAAACAGAAGCTCGGCCGCTTTGTTCAATCTGACGATCCTCCAAACCCGATCCAACACAATCCCCGGGTAGGGGTCATGCTGTTTCAGTGTCCATTCAACAGCATCGCGGATCGGGGCCATGGCGGCGTCATCAAAGGGAGTTTTGGCAAAACGGGCGGCGAAACCTTCTGCCTGCAGCATCTGGTTTCTGGCGTCGACAGGTACATCCATAACGTCCGAAAGATGAAGGATCATATCTGGGCTGGGCCGGGACCGACCGGTTTCGAGAAAGGATATATGTCGCGCACTGACATTGGCTTCGGTCGCCAGGTCAAGCTGGCTCATCCGCCGAAGCTTCCGCCATTCTTTCAGCAAACTGGAATACGGGGTCATGGTGCCACCTTAGTGACCCTGCAGGTAGAAATCACTTACCTCTGACGTAATTGATCTCGACCCGCCCCGA
Source organism: Ruegeria sp. BK1 (assembly GCF_056535645.1). NCBI lineage: Bacteria > Pseudomonadati > Pseudomonadota > Alphaproteobacteria > Rhodobacterales > Roseobacteraceae > Ruegeria > Ruegeria sp. BK1. The sequence goes on from NZ_JBQFIS010000003.1 coordinate 104,589, forward strand.
CCGCATGAAGGACACCATCGAAAGGAGGGCGTCATGACCCCACAACACATCGCAATGCGACGGTCGGGCACGGCATTGGTCGCCACCGGAGTTCTATTTACATTGACCGCACTGCCTGCCTTGCACAGTCTGGCGCATATCTTTCTGACAGTGGCGTATTGGCCGATCCACTCGGTTGCAGCCGATATCACCGTCCCAGCGCCATTGTTGCTTGCAATTGTTGGCGGTCTGACGGCCGGGCTAGGCGCGATGCAATGGGCGTTGGGAACCTACGTTGTGCCGATATCCCCTGCCGCCGCAGCCAAAGTGGCACAGATCACCGCATGGGTCTGGTTTTGCACCGACAGCACTGGCTCGGTCTTGGTCGGAGCGCCCTTAAACGTTGCCCTCAACATTTCCTTCCTGCTGTTGATCCTCTGGTCCAGCCGACCGCAACCAGATGAAAATCCTTGAGGATCTGACGTTTTCGATCACCCAGCGATGGGTTCAATCTCGAATTGTCGAGGCCCGCTGCAAGCAACGGGCACGACGTCAGGGTTTTCAAAATCCATATCGACGGACACACAAATACAAATTCACCAGAGTTAAGTTGGAAATAGCCGGGTGGGATACAAAAAGTACTGGGTCAGCACAAAGGTGCCCTGCAACATGCCTGCAAAATCTCACTCGATGAAACTGATGACTGATTTCAGCAAGCGCCGGATGATCGTTTATAAAAAGCGATAGAACTCCAGGGGTGCTGAGTTGCAAAATCACGTTGAGAAACCTGTTTCCAGCTTGAAAAGGTCAGAGCCCCAAGGGGCTCTGACCCGTACCAGCGGCGTTACATGTCACTATCCGAGAACGGACGCGGATAGTTGTTGATCTGCTCGGGCGTGAAGGGCAAATTCTCGACCTCGACTGGAGCGGTATAAAGCTGCCGCGTCTCGGGCCGTTCGTTTGCGATACCCGTCAGGGCAGGCCCCGGAGTTGGATCGGGACGGTTCGGATATTGGTCCATCCACAGCTCGTGCCGAGCGCGTTGGCGATTGAACATCGACTTGATGTGGAACTGCTCGATCATCTCGCCGGTTTTCTCGCGCGGGTCGGTATAGAGATCATAGAACTCGTTCTTCGACAGGCCGGGAGTTGCGTTTTTCCAATCCCGCTTGAACCGGCCCTTGACGCCAGCCGACAGGTTGGGACCCTGATAGATCATGACATAGTCGCGGCGGCTGAAGCCGTCTCCGTTCAGCAACAGCGAGGTCTGATCGACACCGTCGATCACCCGGTCGGTTGGGATGGCATCCATCGCACCTCCAAGGCGCGCGAAGGTGGTGAAAAGGTCGCTGACATGCAAGATGTCCCCCACGATCTGATCGGGCTCAATCACACCCGGCCACTTCGCGATTGCCGGAACCCGCACACCGCCTTCGGTAAAGTCACCCTTACCGCCTGTATACAGCGTCTCGACCATGCCACGCGGCCCGTAGTGAATGAATGGGCCATTGTCGGCCATCACGATCACCAGCGTGTTTTCAGCGATGCCCTTGGCCTCGAGATAGTCAAACAACTCTCCCACGAATTGATCGATTGCAACCAGACCTTCTTGCGCAAGGTTCTTGTTGGCCGTGTCTTTCTGCGTCTTGCGCGGATCAGGAAAAAATGCCGCCAGGATCGGGTGATAAGCGATGAAAAAAGGCTTTTGCTCCTCGACACTCTTGTCGATGAACGCCAGTGTCCGGCGCTGCGCTTCTGTTTCGATATCCCAATAATTCTCGATATTGGGCGGCGGGCCCCATTCCAGCGTCTCGCCGCCTTTGGTTCCCTCAAGCGTCCAGACCTGACCCAACGGCTGCCAGGAGTTGTCGATGTCATATTTGTCTTCACCATAGAAGTCCGGATAGAGGCCGGTGATCACGTTGCCGACCTCGGCCTGCGGTATCCACATCGACGGAACCTGATTGTAGGGGGTAAACAAGGCCTCGTCATAACCCTGGTTGTGGGCGTATGAGAACTCGGTATCCCCCAGGTGCCACTTGCCGTAAAACGCGGTGTTGTACCCGGCACCCGAGAGAACCTCGGCAATGGTCACCTCCTCAGCATCCATGCCTGAATATTCAACGGGGAAGGACACTGTGTGCATCCCGCTGCGCACGGCGTAGCGGCCGGTCTGAAATGCTGCCCGCGTGGGGGTGCAAGCGGGTTCGGTATACATGCGCATGAAGTTGATCCCTTCATCCGCCATCTGGTTCATATTGGGGGTCTCGAACCCACGCACGGCCTGAATTTCGGGGATGCCAACCTCGCCCACGGCGGTGTCGTCCCACATGATGTGGATGATGTTGGGTTTGGTGCCGTGTTCAGCCGCAAGCGCATCGAGTTTTTCCTGAAGCGCGGCATCTTCGGTCGCCCACCGCTCGCCGTGCTGAGCATGAAGGATGTAATGTTCGGCGTCGTGGATGATGGGCTGAGCCGCCACATCCGACGAAAGCACAGTTACCGCTGCGCCACAGATTGCCAGACTAAATTTCATTTCAGTTTCCCTTTCCTCTGTGCTGTTTCCAATAAGTTGATCGGATACGCGCGGCTGGCGTTCAGCCCCCAAGATTGCGTTCAAGTACGGTTTCGATTTCGCGGACCAGCCCCTGCAGGCTTTCAAGCAGAAGGTCGCGTTCGGCCTGTGTTCCCGGATGCGAGCTGGGACGGCATCGGATCAGAGCGTTCAGGTCACCGGCCAGCAGCTCGTAGTCGCGGCAGATTTCGGCGAAGACTACGTTGGATTGCCGAAGCTGCGTGATAAGCACCTGCCGGTCCGGCAGGTACAATTCGACCGTCGAAGGGTATAGTTCCGATCTGTCAATATGCAGAGCCATGCATGGCAGCATGAGCGCGGTTGAAAGGACCCGATAGGGGTTATACGGTGAAATACGACGTGAAACCGTGACTTCATACCGGTTTAGAAACTTGTTTTTGTTGACTTAAGCGACTCTGAGATGAGCGGCGCATCGAATATGGAAAAGCGTGACGAGCCTTTGACCGAAGCCCAGATCCGAGGGGCGTTGGCCAGAGTTCTCAACAGCCCGCAGTTGTCAGCCTCGGCGCGGTTGCAGGACTTTCTGACTTACGTTGTCGACGAAAGCCTGCACGGTCGGGGGCAAGCCATTGTCGGCAAAATTATCGCGCAGGATGTTTATGGGCGCGACCCCACCAAGGGCAGCGACAACGTTGTTCGGGTTGATGCGCGTAGGTTGCGACGGGCGCTCGCGGAATATTATGGCGCGGATGGTGCGGATGACCCAGTGCATATCCATATCGACAAAGGCCACTATACGCCGCGGTTCGAAGCACGGTCGCAGGCAGATCGGCCAGGACCACAACATGCGCGTGCTCAGGGAAGACGAATGTCAGCGCTCTGGCCCATTCTGATGGTCGGCGCGATCGTCAGTTTGGCAGTTGTATTCTGGATGTCTTTTAAGGAAACGCCGCAACCCTCAGAAACAGAAAACGCAAGCAATGCTGCGCAGGAACGGCTGGCTCTGGCGGCAAAATCAATGGCAACATTGCAGGCTGCCAACATGTCGCAAAAGGCCAGCGAACTTTTGTTTCCCATAGCGGATACAGATCATCAGAATTCGGCCACGCAAATGTTCAAAGAGGCCATCCGCATCGATCCCGAGTATTCAGGCGGCTATGCAGGTGCTGCGCACAGCCTGCCAACTCTGGCTATTCTGTCCCCGGAAGAAACCCGGCGGCAGGCGATGCTTCGCGAAGCGTCGCAGATGTCACAAAAGGCGGTCGATCTTGACCCGACGAATGGTTGGTCAATCTCGTCTCAAGCATGGCTGGCTTTTGCTTCGGGCGACTTGGAAACCGCAAAAGAATTAGCGGATCGGGCTTTCAAACTCAGCGACATGGATGCGCGGGTTTTGGATTTCAGCGCGGTGATCTTTTTACTGACAGGTGATTTTAAATCCGCTCAGATGATTTCTGACCCGGAACAGCCACGCAGAGCTGCGGGATTGCATCACGCACATCAAAACATTTTTGGCGTCGCGAGTTTCCATTTGGGCAACTACGAAGCCGCTATCTCCGCCTTTGATACGGCCATTGCTTCCGGAGGTCCCGTCAGTGAGTTGACACTGCTTTTCAAAGCCGCCTCCTATCAAGCTGATGGTCAGACAGATATGGCAAAAGTGCTTCTTTCAGAACTGGCACAGATTTGGCCCGATTTTCATCCTTCTGTCGCGCTGAACAGGCTATACATCAATTCCGATCACGCGAGCGCTGTGCTGTCGCAATTGAAAGCCGCGGGTTGGCAAGAAAACCCGAATGTGCCGAAACACTCGGACGCCAATTGACGGGCACGACGGCCCGTTCTGCTTTGCTTGCGACGTCTCCCTGTTAGTGAAACACGGTTTCACCAGCGTCGTCGCGGATGGTCGTTCCCTTGGTACCGGCCACGATCCCAGCCAGATCAGCCAGGGCGCCGATGGCGGCGGATTTGCCGGTCAAGCGGGCGAACTGAACCGCTGCATCCACCTTTGGACCCATTGAGCCTGCGGCGAAATCATAGGCGTCGATCGCATCAGGTGTTGCCGTCTTGATGCCACGTTGATCATCTGTGCCCCAGTCCAAATAGACGCTGTCCGCATCGGTGGCTGAAATGAACAGGTCCGCCCCCACTTCGCGAGCCAGCAGTTCCGAGGCCAGATCCTTGTCGATCACCGCTTCGATCCCCTCCAGCGTACCCGCGTCGTTATAGACGGTGGGGATTCCGCCGCCACCGGCGCAGATCACCACGGTCTGTTTCTCCAACAACCATTTGATCGGCCGGATCTGGAAAATCCGCTTGGGCAGGGGTGAGGCGACCACCCGCCGCCATTTGTCGCCATCGGCGCGGATGTCCCAACCCTTGTCAGAGGCCAGCCGTTCGGCCTCGGCCTTTTCATAAACAGGCCCGATGAACTTGGTCGGGTTGTCAAAGGCGGGGTCCTTGGCGTCGACCTCGATCATGGTCAGCAGCGTGGCCAGAGGGGTTTCCTGCGGCAGGCGGTTGCCCAGCTCCTGTTCGACCATGTACCCGATCATGCCTTCGGTCTCGGCCCCCAACACGTCCAGCGGGTAGGCTTCGTCCGGTTTGTAAGCATTGCCTTGCAGCGCCAGCAGGCCGACCTGTGGGCCATTGCCATGGGTCACGATCAGCTCGTTGCCTTCGGCGATGGTGGCCAGCGCCTCGGCGGCGATGGCGGTGTTTTCGCGCTGGTTCTCCGCGGTCAAGGCCTGACCGCGGCGCAGCAGCGCATTGCCCCCAAGGGCGACGACAATGCGCATGGCTCAGCTCCCTAATGTGGCGACCAGAACCGCCTTGATGGTGTGCATCCGGTTTTCCGCCTGCTCGAACTGGATCCCGGCGGGGCTTTCGAACACCTCTTCGGTCACTTCCATTTCGGTGATGCCGAATTTCTGATGAATGTCCTCGCCCACCTTGGTTTCCGTGTTGTGGAAAGCGGGCAGGCAATGCATGAATTTGACGTTCGGATTGTTCGCCGCCGCCATCAGATCGCTGTTGACCTGATAAGGTGTCAGCTCCTTGATCCGGCTTTCCCAGACCTCGGCTGCCTCACCCATCGAGACCCAGACATCGGTATGGATAAAGTCCACGCCGTCCACCGCCTCTTTCGGATCGTCGGTGATGGTCAGCTTGGCGCCATAGCGCGCGGCGGCCTCTTCGGCAGGACCTCGGAATTCGTCCGAGGGCCACAGCTCTTTCGGGGCGCCGATGCGCACGTCCATACCCATCATGCAGCCCGCGATCATCAGCGAATGACCCATGTTCGAGCGCCCGTCACCAACATAGGCATATTTGATGTCATGCAAGGGTTTTTCGCCATATTCCTGCATGGTCAAAAGGTCGGCCAGCATCTGGGTCGGGTGGAATTCATCCGTCAGACCGTTGTAAACCGGCACGCCCGCATAGTCGGCCAGCGTCTCAGCCAGATTCTGACCAAAGCCACGGTATTCGATCCCGTCGAACATCCGACCCAAAACGCGGGCGGTGTCTTTCATGCTTTCCTTATGCCCGATCTGCGACCCCGAGGGGCCGAGGTAGGTGACGCCAGCGCCCTGATCCATCGCCGCCACTTCAAAGGCGCACATGGTCCGGGTCGAGGTTTTCTCGAAGATCAGGCAGATATTCTTGCCCTTCAGGTGCTGAATCTCGGATCCGGCGTATTTCGCACGTTTCAGGTCGCGTGACAGGTCCAAAAGATAGCGCAGTTCGCGCTGGTTGAAGTCGAGCAGTTTGAGGAAGCTGCGGCCCTTGAGGTTAAATGCCATCGTCTTCGTCTCCTTTTCGTCATCAGTCTCAATAATCTACGGGGTCGCGCCAGATCGGGCAGGTCATGCAATGCCCTCCGCCACGTCCACGGCCCAGTTCGGACCCGGAAATGGTGATCACCTCGACACCCGCCTTACGCAGCAGCGTGTTGGTATAGGTGTTGCGGTCATAGGCCACGACCACGCCGGGCTCTAGCGCGACCACGTTGTTGCCATCGTCCCATTGCTCGCGCTCCTGATTGAACGCATCACCACCGGTCTGCACGATGTTTAGCGATTTGATGCCAAGGCACTCTGCCGCGACATCAAACAGGTGTTTGTCCTCACGCCGGAACTCGATCGAGCCCTCTTTGTTGCCCGGATGCAGGCTGATACACTGGATCTCGTTACAGACATCCACAAAAGCGGTCGCGGTTTCGCGGTCGCAATGGCTAAACACCGTATCCAGATGCATGGCCGCCCGGCTGCGTGGCATCTGGCAGGCCACAACCCGTTCCGCCGCTCCCTTGGCGAACAGCGCGCGTGCCACCTGACCCACCGCCTGCGGGCTGGTGCGTTCGCCCATACCGATCAACACGCTGCCATTGCCCCAGGGCATGACATCGCCGCCCTCGACCGTGGCCGCGCCATGATCTTCGTCGGGGTCGCCCCACCAGATTTCGAAATCCCCGTTCTTGAAATCAGGGTGGAACTTGTAAATCGCGGTGACCAGCAGCGTTTCAGGCCGCCGCGCGGGCCAATACATCGGGTTCACCGTCACACCGCCGTAGATCCAGCAGCTGTTGTCGCGGGTGAACTGCGTGTTGGGGATTGGGGGGATCACAAATCCCAGAGGGCCAAGGTAGCTGCCGAACATGCCCGAGGGCTTGAAGGGCATATCCTCGACCGCGATGCCGCCGATCAGGTACCTGGCCAGTTCTTTGGCCGGCATTTCATCAAGCCATCCGCGCAACTCAGTCAGCATGCCGACGCCAACCTGATTTTCCGTGATCCGCCGTTCCAGCACCCAGTTGCGGGCATCTTTGTCCTTGAGTGTCGTCTCTAGCAAAGCGTGGAATTCCAGCACTTCGACCCCGCGCTCTTCCATTTTCATGCGGAAATCAGCGTGATCGGCACGGGCTTTGTGCACCCATAGAACGTCATCATACAAAAGCTCGGCTGCGTTGCCCGGGGTCAGGCGGGAATGGGCAAGGCCCGGTTCGCACACCATCACCTTGCGAAGTTTGCCAATCTCGGAATGGGCTCCAAATCCAGTCATGATGTCTCCTTCGGTGTTGCTTTGCCGGACTGCCAGCGCAGCCAGACATGGATGGGCAGACCTGCCAAAAGCAGCAGAACGCCCCAGAAAACCACATCCTCACCCGCGCCGTAGATCGCCCAGAGCGCGTAGGCAAAGCCCAACGTGGCAAGGATAAGGATGTTGGGTGACAGCCGGATGTGATCGCCCCGACGCGCACGGATCATGATCTCGGCCATGGCACATAGCAGATAGGGGATCAGGGTCGACAGCGTGGCCAGCAGGATGATGAATTCGAACTGCTCGGCCAGCGACCGTGTGTAATTCATGGCAATGAGGGCACTGGCCAGAAGGCTGGACACGATCAACCCAAAGGCCGGTGTACCTGAGCGGGACAGGCGCGCGAAATAGGCCGGGAACAACCCGTCGCGGGCCGCGCCTAGGGGCACCTGCCCAGTCAGAAGAACAAAACCGTTCAGCGTCCCAAAGGTTGAGATACAGGCCCCGATGGCGATAAAGACAGCGCCACCGAAGCCCCACATGACCGTGGCGACATCGGCAAGCGGCGCATTGCTTCCCGCCAAAAGTGACGAGGACACGACACCGAGCGCCACATAGGTTGTCGCGATATAGATCAAAGCCGCCACGCATGTGCCAAGGATCGTGGCGCGGGGAATGGTGCGCTTGGGATCTTTGACCTCACCTGCCGGGACGGTCGCCGATTCCAGCCCCACAAAGGCCCACAGTGTCAGCGCAGCACAAGTTGAAATCGCCGAGATGTTGGACATTCCGCTGACATTCACCGGTTTGAAATTAGCGCTGTCTACATATGCAAAGCCCAAAACGATCAGCACCAGCAGCGGAGCCAGTTTCATCACGGTGGTCACGACCTGAATGATCCCCGCTTCACGCACGCCGCGCACGTTGATCCAAGTCAGCAACCACATCGACCCCAGTGCCGCGGCCAACCCGGCCAATGCGCTTTGGCCCACGGCAGGGACCATAACGCTGAGATATCCAGCAAAGGCCACGGCCACGGCGGCATTTCCCGACCAAAGGGCGATCCAATAGCCCCACGCGATGATGAACCCTGCAAAATCCCCAAAGCCTTCGCGGGCATAGGCATATGGCCCACCGGTATCAGAAGACAGGCGCGCCAGCCGTCCGAAGATCAGCGCTAGGACGATGGCTCCTCCGGCGGTCAGAACCCATCCCGCCATCGAGATCGGCCCAAACGCTGCAAGAGACGACGGCAGCAGGAAAATTCCCGACCCGATCATATTGCCCACCACCAAGGCGGTACACATCCAAAACCCAAGAGCGTGTGGGGTATCAGAAGAGGTCATCGGACAGCCTTACGCAATTGCCGACAGGCTGAGACCGACCATGATGATCACGATCAGTACACCCAGCAGCGGAAGGGTGAATTTCAACCACCGTTCATAGGGCACACGTCCCAACGCCAAGCCACCCATCACCACAGCCGAGGTCGGCGTGATCAGGTTCACCAGACCGCTAGCGGACTGATAGGCCGTGACGACCAAAGAACGGTCCACGTTCGAAAAATCCGCCAGTGGCGCCATGATCGGCATGGTCAGAACCGCCAGACCCGATGAGGACGGCACCAAGAAAGACAACAGCCCCTGCAGCCCGAACATGGTATTGATGAAAGCCACCTGACCCAACCCGTTCACTGCACCCTCGGCCCAATACAGGATCGTGTCGGTTATACTGCCAGCATCCATCACGATAACGATGCCACGTGCAATCCCGATCACCAGCGCCACGCCCAACAGATCACGCGCGCCATCCACGAAAGTCGAAGTGAACTCTTCTTCTCCCATCCGTGCGATCAGCCCGACGACGATGGCGGCCACAAGAAACAGGCCCGACATCTCGGCCATCCACCAACCTCCGACGGATACGCCCCAGATCATCACGCCGAAGCTGGCTGCAAAGATCACAAGGATTACACCATGGGTGCCCGTAAAGGTGACAGGCGCATCGCCCTCGCGTTTGCCTTTGAGGAAATGTGTTTCATTGCTTTCGCGTTTGTCGGCGACGATCGACAGCTGAGGGTCGGCTTTGACCCGCGCCGCGTAGCGCATGACAAACGCGACACAGGCCAGCCAGCAGACCGCAAGCAGTCCAAAGCGCAGCATGATCCCATTGGTGAACGGCACCCCCGCCGCGTCCGAAGCGATCACGGTGGCAAAGGGGTTGATGGTGGACCCCAGCGTACCCACGCCCGCGCCCAGCATGATGATCGCCACACCTACTGCGGCGTCATAACCCGCCGCAATCATCACCGGAATGATCAGGGTGTAGAAGGCCAGCGACTCCTCAGCCATGCCATAGATGGTGCCGCCTGCAGCAAACAACGCCATCAGGATGGGGATCATCCACTTTTCATGCCCCTCCATCCTTGCCATCGCTTTGGCGATGCCTGCGTCAATGGCTCCGGTATGGGCCACGATCCCCAGAAAGCCTCCAATCACAAGAACAAACAGCGCAACGTCGATGGCCTGAGCCTCATAGGTGGCGGGATTGTAGAACCCCGCAATCGGTGCCAGAACCACGTCGAAAAAGCCCTGCGGCTGCGGGTCAACTACCTGATAGCTGCCTGGAACCGGGACATCCTTGCCCAGCTGTTCATTTGCGACTCGGTCATACTGACCGGCGGGCACGAACCAAGTGGCGATCGCAACCACTGCGATCAAAGCAAAGAGAATGGTGTATGCAGTAGGGAACTTGAACTTCATTTGAACGATCCTCTGAAAATACCGAGAATGAAAGCTAAGCTGCCTGCGTGCCCGATGATCTTCCGTTCAGTCCGGCCAGGTTCGTTGCAAGCTGTTGCGTGAAATGTGCAAAGCAAAATCAAACAGGACTTTGACTTGGATCATTTTAAACCCAAAAAGATGTAACTGATTTGTGAAATTTAGCCCTCGGAATTTTGCATGGGCAGACAAAAGCCGTTTTTTGCGGGCTAGCTGTTCACGTTGTCCGGATCGAACGTTCCCGATGACAGATCGACACGCGCGTCGACCTCAGCTGCGTTGACGGTCGCATCGGCCCCCGGCTCGCTCACAATAGTAGCTGTCTAAGGGGCCGGCTTTTGGCGTGTCACACTTCGAACTTTTCCCGGCACAGGCTTTCAATCTGTGCCCAAGTTGATTTGAATTCAGGTGTATTTTCGGCCGCGTAGTGGAAGTTCTTCATCAAGCCTGTCAGCTGCGTAAACACCTGACGTACTTCGGCTTTATCGGCGAAATCGGCGGTGGATTGGGTCACGCCATAGACCAGCTTGAAGGTCATCTTCTGCCGCTCCAGCGGGACGGTTGCGTCCACCTGATCAAAGGCGTCCTGCTGCAGATAAACCATGTCCACAAACAGTGCTTTTTGCTGGGTGACAAAGTCCTCGATCGTGACGCCCTCTTCGCCCGTCACCTGCATCATTTGATCGACCTGTTCGCCCTTTTCGATAAGCGCCAGCAGATCGCGGACCTTGCCGGTCCAGCCAGCTTCGGCATTCTTGTCATACCAGTCGGACAGCTGATCCAGATATCGTGACCAGCTGAGCATCGGGTCCACCGCCGGGTAAAACCGCTTGTAAGCGCGCTCGGACGACAGGCCGAGGAAACACTTGACCGTAGACAGGGTCGACTGCGTGACCGGCTCGTCAAAATTGCCCCCGGCGGGTGAGACCGTGCCGATCAGGGTCAGGCTGCCCAACGCGCCGTCATTGGTCTTCATCGCGCCTGCGCGCTCGTACAGACCCTTGATCGAGCTTTCCAGGTAGGCCGGGAAGCCCTCCTCACCCGGAATTTCCTCAAGCTTGCCCGAAGTCTCGCGCATGGCCTGCGCCCAGCGGCTGGTGCTGTCGGCAATCAGCAGCACGTCATAGCCCATCTGGCGGTAATATTCGCCCAGTGTGATGCCTGTAAAGATCGACGCCTCGCGCGCAGCGACCGGCATGGACGAGGTGTTACAGATGATGATTGTCCGGTCCATCAGGCTGCCGCCCGAGGTCGGGTCGGTCATCTTGGGGAATTCCGCGATAGTTTCCACCACCTCGCCCGCGCGCTCGCCGCAGGCGACAACGATCACGATATCGACCTTGGAATTCCGTGCGATCAGGTTCTGCAGCACGGTCTTGCCTGCACCGAACGGGCCGGGAATACAGGCCGTCCCGCCGCGCGCGATAGGGAAGAACGTGTCGATCAGGCGTTGCGAGGTCAGAACCGGCTCGGTCGGGTAAAGACGTTCAGACAAGGCGCGCTTCAGGATGTTTTCCGGCAACGCCCTCCGGACGGGCCATTTCTGTGACAGGGTCAGCGTGTGTTCGCCGCCCTGCGCATCCTCAAGCCGGGCCACGATGTCGTGGATCATGGCAGCCCCTTTCTGGACCCAGACGACCTTGTAATCGCCAACCCAGTTAAACGGCAGCATGATCTTATGCTCGAACCGCCCCTCGGGCACCGTACCGATGCTGTCGCCCGCTGTCACCGTGTCGCCCACCTTTACCGAAGGTGTAAACGACCATTTCGCCAGCGTATCCAGCGGGGCCACGTCCGCGCCGCGCGGCAGGAAAGTGCCAAACTCAGCGGCGACCTTGGGCAAGGGCGATTGCAGCCCGTCAAACACCTGACCCAGCAGACCCGGACCCAGTTCGACCGATAACAACTGGCCAGATTGCTCCACCGGGTCGCCCACGGCCACGCCGTCGGTGCTTTCATAGACCTGCACATCCGCTGTATCCCCGCGCACGCGCAGCACTTCGGCCTTGAGACGTTCCTGACGACCACCGGGGCCTGGGCGCGTGGGCAGGATGAAGACCACCTCGTTCTTGACCAATTGCCCCGGCGCGCCCGAGGCATCTGCGTTGGCCTGAATTTGCACCAGCCCCTCTTGCACCGAGACAACGCGGGCAGTGGCGGTTTGCGTGACGGGGGTTGCGGCGGTCATGCGTAGGCTCCCTCAAAGTCGATATCGGCGACGTCGGCCATTGCCTGTTGCGCCAGTTTTTCAAATCGCGTTGCCGCATCCTGCGCATTGCTTTGCGCCCAGCGGTTGAAAATATTCCAGATCAGAACGTAAATCGCTACGGCCTCGAAATCGAACAGATGGCGGGCGGCGTGGCGTTTCAGCTGTTTATGGCTAACCGACAGCAGAAGCCGCTCCAGACCCAGCGGGTCCTCGGCCTCCAGCAGTTGCTGCGCTTCCTTGAGCCACGGCATCGAGGTCTCAAGCTTGAAGGTCGGATCGCTCCAGTTGGCCGGGATGTGGCGGGCCCAGCGGCCCATGCCGAAGGTTCCGGTAGGCGGGCTTCCGCCCTGTTTGCGCAGGCGCAAAGCGGCTACGGCGGTACGCAAGTCCATCCGCTCCAGAAACAGCTTCTGTAGGGTCGGCTGCGGGATATCAGCCAGCGCGGCCTTGCACCGTTCGACGGCCTGCACGTCTGTCACGTCCATATCGTAGTCACCCCAATTCAGAGCGTGCTCCAACACCCGCAGCACCTGCGCATCCTCACGCGCCAGCGCGCGCAACCGACGGTCCAGGCGAAGGCGCGAGATCGGGGGCTGCTTGGCGACGAACAACCGCTCCGAGCCCGGGAGGCTGCTGATTAGCGCGATATAGGCGTCGGGGTCCGACATGTCAGCGGATCACCCCTTCCAGCACGGCACGGAACCGGGGCTGAAGATGCTCCATCAGCAAAGAGGCAACAGCCTTGTCCGTCAGGTCCAGCACCACGCCCTGATCCTCGGCCCGCACCCGGATGCCATCCTGCGTGCTGTCTGCAGCGTGCAGTTCCACCTGTTCGCGTAGCATGTCGGCGGTCAGGCCCAGCACGTATTTCGTCAGCTTGCCCGACTGGATATCGTCAGCGTTCTGCTTGATATCCTCTTGCGTGGCCACCTTAGCAGGCAGGATCACCTGCACCTTACCGTCCAGTTTGGCCCCGTCTGCAGCGCGCCCGACGACCTCAAGGATCATCTGTTTCAGCATCTCGGGATCAGCCATTTCCTTGGTGACAAGGCGTTCGACATCTTCGCGGAACCGATCAGTGAGACCGGCTTTCATCGTCAGCACCGCATCGCGCATGGCGGTGTTCAACGCCTCTTCCCCGGCGGCGCGGTAATTGTCGGATTCGGTGCGCGCCTTTTTCTGATACTCATCCGCTTCGCGCTTGGCAGCGGCGAGAATCTTCGCCGCCTCGGCCTTGGCTTCAGAACGCAACTTTTCCGCATCCGCCTGCCCCGCCGCGACACCGTCGCTGCGCAGCTTGTCGATCAGCGCATCGACCCCGTGCGAGATCATTCCGTCCTGTGCCATCAGCTGATCCCCGCGCTAATGACCAAGGCAAAGACAAAGGCAAAAACGCCAAAGCCTTCTATGATCGCCGCAGGGGCCAGCGACAGGCCGAAGATCTCAGGTTTCTCCTTCGTGGCATTGATCGCCGCCGCACAGGCGCGGCCCTGCCAGATGCCGCAATACATCAGCGCAATCCCCGACAGGATGCCGATGCCGAACAGCCCGCCCGCGTTTTCCGGCGTCACATCGCGGTTCAGCGTAAACATGATCACGATGCCATAGATCACCATGGTCGACGGAAAGGCCGAGACACCGATGAACCGGCCATAGCCGCCCTCGGTCTCGGTCATCGCGCCGATGCTGGCCTGGCCCGCGATGGCACAACCAATGGCGCTGGACGCCGCACCCAAAGCCATGGGCGCGTAGATTCCCAGCCAACCCAATGTCAATACAAGCTCATTCATTCCTGAACCTCCTTGCGGGCGAACGGGCGAAAGACGATGCCTTCATCCGGCAGACCCCATTTAAAGAATTCGATGTAATTCAGACGTAACCCGTGGACGACGCCACTCATCATCGCGAGGGCGAAATTGAGGAGATGCCCGGCGATCAGGATCAGCAGCCCGAACAGAATGCCCGGCCCTTTCAGCGCCTGCATCACTGATACGGCCAGATCGTTGAACGTGATCGCCAGCGAGGCCGAGGCCAGCCCCAGCGCAAACAGGCGCATGTAACTCAGAACGTCGCCAAACGCCCCCATCGCACCCGCCAGCCCCTGCAGCCCTTCGATCAGACGCCACAGCCAGTCGGTTGGTTTGGTGATCTGTCGCTCGCTGGTGAACAGCAGGATCGCCCCAAAGCCTGCAACCATCAGGACCGCTCCGGGCAGGGTCGGGCCTTCGTTCATGTAGGCCAGCCACAGGACAAATCCGCCGATCAGCACTCCGATCCAGCCCAGATTGGCAAAAGCTCTGCGACGTCCCCACGCCGCGCGTGCGGCCAGTGCGTTGGCCAGCACCAGATGGAACACCCCCACCACGATCGAGATCATCATCATCGCGTTGAAGTTGTTCAGATCCAATATCTTGAGCCGCGCCCAGATCGACCCCTCCGAGGGGGACGCGCCGAAATAGCTGCCGACCATGACCCCATAAATCACCGTCGCACCCGCGATGATCACACCATAGAGCCGCCACGACCGCTGCGCCGGGGTCTTGTCCATCTTCCTCCAGAAGGCCAGCAGGCCCAGCAGGATCACCGCGCCATAGCCCGCATCCGCCACGATCATCGCAAAGAAAATCGCAAATGAGGCCGCAACTATGATGCTGGGGTCCCAATCCTTGTAGCCCGGTATTTGATAAAACAGCGCCAGATCGACCGCCGCGCTGCGGTTTTCAGGCTGCTCCAGTAACGTCGGAGGGGCATCATCCGGCCCCGGTTCCTCGATCAGAACAGCGGCGTCTCGCGCCTGCGCCATCTCCAGCACCGCATCCACACGATCTTCAGGCACCCAGCCCTGCAGGGCAAACATCGCGCCCTCGTCGCGGACCTTCTGTGTGGCGTGGGCCAGTTCCGCCGCGCTTTCCGCCGCCGACAGGTTTCGGCGCATCAGGGTCAGGTAACGGGTCTGGGCGATGCGTTCCGCCTCAAGCGCCTCAATGGCGATCTCGGCCTCTTCCAGCTGCGCCTCAAGCTCATGGATCGGCAGCGACCCGGTATGAGTGCGCGGCACTGGCAGAATATCATCACCCGGATCCTCGGGCGCGATCAGCACCGCGTAAATATAGCGGTGATCCTGTTCCAGAATGGCCCAGGGCAGTTTGACCTCGGACAACGCCTCGCGGTGTTTCACCGGCAGTTGGTAGAACCACAGCCGATTGCCCGCCAGCACATCATTGGGTGGAAAATCCAGATCACCCCACGGGCGCACCTGCGCGATCCGGTGCGCCAGAAAATCCCGCCGATCCGTCGCCGCGCGGCTGCGTTGCATCAGGTCCAGCACGTCGCGCACGAACTGGTCCATGTCGAAGGCCGGATCGCGCTGTATCTGGCGGCGCGGGTCGGCCACGTCGGTCAAAAAGCGCAGCGCCTTATAGGCATCATGCGCACCCCGTTCGCTGATCTTTTCCGGCTCGGCGGGTGGAGGCGCCAGCGGCAGTACATGCATACAGCCCAGCCCTTGCAGCGCCTCTAACGTGTCGCCCTTATGCGCGGCGGGTCCGACGAGGGACAGTTTCTTCAGCCGCGCGACGCTCATGTCAGCGCCTCCTGCGCATGTTTGCGTTTGGAGATTTTCGAGCGCACAACCGATTGCATCTGTTCATCGCTCAGATAGATGCGGATCTTCTTGATATTGGCCTTG
Organism: Ruegeria sp. BK1; assembly: GCF_056535645.1. NCBI lineage: Bacteria > Pseudomonadati > Pseudomonadota > Alphaproteobacteria > Rhodobacterales > Roseobacteraceae > Ruegeria > Ruegeria sp. BK1. The sequence goes on from NZ_JBQFIS010000003.1 coordinate 120,821, forward strand.
GCGCGCGGGATCAGAACCTTTTCGAACAGGTTGACGCGTTGGGTGATCGTGGCCACGGCCTTGTCGAAAATACGCACCCGTTCCTCGGCGACTTTGACGCGCAACCGCGCCTCGATCATGTCATGCAACAGGTTGGCGGCGGCATCGACCCAATGTGGTTTGGCCAGCAACGAATAAGGCCGTACAGCAACTTCGATCCGGTCCAGATCGGGCATCTTGACGCCGACCACGTTGACCTCTTTCAACTTGTAATCCTTCAACTCGACCAACCCGTCAAGATCGACCCCCTGCTGCGCCAGCATCGGCAGTTTTTCCCCGACCTGCCGCGCCAGATCATGAACCTCTTGCTGCAGCCGCTGCACATCCTCGCGGGCTTTGGCACGTTCCGCCATCAACTGCTGGCGCTTGAGGTCCAGCGACGGCAGGAACCGCTCATAGCTTTTTAGCTGGGTCTGCTGGCGGGCCAGCGACGATTTATTCAGCTGCAACCGCGCCATCGGTATCCTTTGGGAAATACTTGTCGACCAAAGCCTGCTTCATCAGCAACTGTTCAGGCTGGAAACATTCGGCCAGCGTCTTCCACCCCAGATCCAGCGCGTCCTCAAGCGGGATCGAGACGTTGATATCCATAAACCGCGCCCGGAACAGCGCGCCGAATTTCAGCAACTGATGATCGTAATCCGACAGATCAAAGGCCATCGCCTGTTTCTGCGCTGCATCGCGGCTTTCGGAGTAAAACCGGATCATCGTGTTCATGATCTGCCCGTGATCTTCACGCGTGGTTTTTCCGATCACGTTCTGCTTGAGGCGTGACAGGCTGCCAAACGGATCAATCACCCCCGAGTGCAGGTAAAACTGCCCCTCGGTGATATAGCCCGTGTTGTCCGGCACCGGATGGGTCACATCATTGCCGGGCATCGTCGTGACAGTCAGTACAGTGACCGAACCGCCTTTGGCATAGTCACATGCCTTCTCGTACCGCCGCGCCAGTTGGGAATAGAGATCGCCCATATAGCCGCGCTGCGAGGGCACGCGTTCCTGACTGATCCCCACTTCTTTCATCGCGTCGGCATAGGCGGTCATGTCGGTCAGTAGCACCAATACCCGCTTACCTTCCTCGACCGCGAATTTCTCGGCCACCGCCAGCGCCATATCGGGCACCAGCAGCCGTTCAACCAGCGGGTCCATAGCCTGATTGACGAACATCACCGTTCGCGAGAACACGCCCGCATCCTCGAACGAAGTCCGGAACGTGTGATAGTCGTCAAAGATCAGCCCCAGCCCGCCAAAGACTACGATATCCGCATCCGCCTGAATGCCGATCCGGCTGAGAAAGGCATTGAACGGTTCGCCCGAGACCGAAAAGATCGGGATTTTCTGGCTTTCGACCAGAGTATTGAACACGTCGATCATCGGCACGTCCGTGCGGATCATCTTGTTGGGCACTGCACGTTCCGAAGGGTTTACGGTCGGCCCGCCAATCTCGATCCGCGGCTCGGATGACAGATCCGGCCCACCGTCGATTGCCACCCCTGCCCCGTCAAAGACGCGGCCAAGAATATTGGCCGAATAGGGCGTCTGCATAGGATGACCCAGAAAAGTGGCTGTCGCCTCGGTCGAGATACCCTTGGTGCCCGAGAACACCTGCAGCGTCACCACATCCCGGTCGATGAAAATCGCCTGCGCCAGCGTTTTGTGTCCGTCGATGGTTTCGATCACTGCCAGATCGTTGAACCTAACGGTTGCTTCAGCCGATCCGTCCAACGGAACCCTAACTTTGATCGTATCCCCAACGATTTCCAGAACACGAGTATATTTTAAGAGACTCTGAGACATCGCCTACCCTAAGTCGCATGATTAAGAGTTTATTTTTCTTTCCACCTTAAAACTGCCCACCGAACCAGTGCGCTCGGAGGGTTTAATATTGATTTGGTAAATCCGGTTGCCTCCAAGCTAATAGAGATTGCAGGCCTAAAGCAATGGAATCAGTTCAATTCTGACTGGATTTTGTGTCGCCATTCGATTTCAAGACTTTGCCATTGACGTCTGCGACGCCGCCTTTGGCCCCGTTTCAGCATCGGGACGATAGTCCAAAACGCGCACAAGCAAGTTGGCCATCTCTTCAAGTTCTTTGGAAGGTGTTTTGACTTCCCCTATGATGCGTTTGACCAGATCAACGGCTTCAGTGCGCTGCTCCTCGTCAGGCAACAGATAAGGCAACGTCTCGACTGCACCCTTCGGATCGAAAGTGGCGACCAGAGTCTGCTCGTGCAACATACGTTGACGTTCTACAACCGAAATGGATTTGAACGGCGCTTCGTGCCGAAAGATATGCGCCCAGCGGTGCAGAATCTCAGCGCGAAAGCCTTTGTGACTGTCGGCCAATAAGATCAGCATTCGAATGACCGCCTCGGGCAGACCTCCTTGCCGCATATGCGCAAGCACCGTGTTGACCTCTGGCAAATTGCGCAAAGACGCTGGGTCTGGCAGGGTTCGGCGCTTGGAATACTCTTGCCCGAACCAAGTTGCGAACGGCCCGCCCCAAGTGGCGAAGAAGGTTGCCTCATACCATGCGTCGCGCAAATCACGGCCCAAATCCATCGATTGCTCGATCCATTCACCGGTGAGTTTTTCCCATTTTAGAAACAGGTTGTCAGCATCGGCTGGCGCGCGCTGCGCTCTGGCGTCCTGCGCCAGTTTCTCGATCCCTTTCCCCATAACTGTGTTCGAAGACATCGAAGAACGCTGTACGCGCAGCGGATGCGCATCGCGCAAAGCCTGCGCTGTCACCGGTGTCGACATTGTTTGCACGACTGGGCGACCAAAGGTTTCATAGGCACCCGCTTGCACTTCCGACATATGCGCCACGGCGGCAAAGCTGGTTTCATCCTGGCGACCGTCATCCAATGCAGCGACATCTGAAAGCGTTCGATCGACGAACCGAACTTCGAAGGATTTTTCGACCCCGTCCCCTTCGATGTTATCAATGACCATTTCATAAAGACCGGGTGCCATTGCCTCGACTGTTTCAAGTGTAGAGGCAAGGCCTGTGTGCTCTTTGCGCGCAATCTTGGAGGAAACAAAAATGCCCAGATGCCCCACTTCATCATGAAGCATGTAAATAATGCGCTGGCCGCGTACTCGTATCTCTTCTTCGTCCGCATACGTTTCAGCGATCCAGTTCAAAGCCTGTTGCGGCGGCGTGATATTGTCGCCATGACTTGCAAAGACAAAAATCGGCGCTTTGATCGCCTTGAGATCTACAGGAACTCCGGGTTCCAGTTGTGCGGTATTCTTGACGAGCCGGTTTCCAACGAACAGTTGTTCGACAATCCATCGAATTTCGGCCTCGTTCAGAAGAAAGAAACCGCCCCACCAACGCTCAAAATCGATGAAACGCTGACGGCCAGCTTCGGGATCGCGGTACAGGTCGAAATACTTGCCAAAGTAGTTGCGGCTGGGATTTAGCTGCTCGAAATTCATCACCAGATTGGCACCGTCAAATTTGCCGTTCCCCAAATCTGACCAGAGCATCGGCTGCCATGTACCGCCAAGCATCCCACCATTGTAGCGCATTGGATTTTCACCAACTTCACCCGACCAAGGTGCGACCGGCGCACCATTGAGCACCAGAGGCCCGGTCAGATCGGGGTTGCAGGCCGCCATCAGCAAGGTCGCCCAGCCGCCCTGGCAGTTTCCTGTCACAACAGGTTGCGGGCTTTTTGGGTGACGCGCGCTGACGGTGCGAACAAATCCAGCTTCGGCATGCATCACATCCGCCAGTGTCTGTCCTTCGACCGGGTCACGGCCAAAACTCACAAAGTATACCGGGTGGCCCTTCGCCAGCGCCACGCCGACCTGGCTGTCGGACTTGAACCCACCAATACCACCGCCATGTCCAGCACGAGGATCAATAATGATGTAGGGGCGTTTGTGATCGTCTACGTTGATCCCTTGCGGGGGAACAATGCGCAAAAGCTGATAGTTGCAGGGCCGGTCGAGCTCCCTCCCGTCAACCATCACTTCGTAGTCATAGACAAGCACTGGCGGGCAACCGGCCGCTTCATGTTCGAGGAAAACGTCTCCGCGCTCGCGCAAGACGTCTATCGTCAGGGCGACGCGCTGACCTGCATCCTTGATATAGTCCGTCCATGCCGAACCTACGGATTTCGTCTGCGCGAATTGCACCGCAAGATCTCGCAGTTCGTTTGACCATTTCGTAGACCGGTTTGAATGGTGCTCAGTTATTTTCTGTGCCTGATTAGTAGCGGCTTGCGACAAAATTTGGTACTGCATACCAGATTGATCAAGCACACCAGAAATCGCATCAAGCACGTTGCTGTTTACGGTCGCTGTGGTTTTTTCACCGGTTGAAGGGTGCGACGCATTTTCTTTCGCAATTGAATTCCGGGCCATAGGTCAATCCTTCCTCAGACGATGCTGTACCCACCGTCGATGGGGTGTACGCCGCCAGTCACGTTGAACGCCTCGCGGCTTGCAAGAAACGCGGCATAGGCACCGACATCTTCGATGGTCGCCAACTGATGGGTGGGTGCACGCTCGGCAGCGGCGCTCAGCAGTGCATCAAAATCGGACAGCCCGGTGGCCGCGCGGGTTTTCAGAGGGCCAGGCGACAGAGCGTGCACCGAAATGCCTTTGGTCCCCAGTTCTGCAGCGGCATAGCGCACCGAGGCTTCCAAAGCGGCCTTCACCGGCCCCATGATATTGTAGTTTTCAACAACCCGAGTCGCCCCAAGAAACGAGACCGTCATACATGTTCCGCCACGCGCCATCAGCGGTTCGGCCATGCGGATCATGCGCAGAAACGAATGAACAGAAATATCCATGGCCACCCCAAACCCTTCGGCCGAGGTATCGATAACCCTTCCGTGCAGATCATCGCGTGGCGCAAAGGCAATAGAATGCACAAGAGTGTCAATCCGGCCCCATTGCGCCCGAATTGCATCAAACAAGGCGTTTGTCTGGTCTGCATCCCGCACATCCAGCGGCAGACAGATTTTTGCATCAACCTCTTCAGCCAGCGGGACGACGTATGGTTTGGCCTTTTCGTTTACATAAGTCAGCGAGATATCTGCGCATTGTGCATGAAGCGCACGCGCGCATCCCCACGCAATCGACTGATCGTTTGCGACACCGATAACAACTGCTTTGTATCCGTCCAATCGAAACATAGCATGCCTTTTTCTGCAGTGCAGCATAGCGCCTTTTCCTCGATTCGGGAAAGACGATTGCGGTGCAATTCTGCCTACGCTGCGTCACAGAACGATGAACACGCACCAGTTTGCTCAAAAACGGGCGAATTATGTCCGGGCTTTTTCCGTTTCAGCAATTCGCGCAGTAGACGATAGTATACGCCCCTGCCTTGTCCGGCCACGAGTGTTGAGATGAAATCAAACGGAAACGACGCTCTAAACTTCGGCTCTGTACCTCAGCGGAGTGCGAAGGGGTTTTCCTGGATTGCCGCGTTTGCTCGGGTACTAGCTGTGAGCCCAAAGCAACCATATCCGCACTAACTAAAGCGCAAGACCGTATCGAAAGCTCAAATCAAAAAGAAATTTTAGCGCATTGCCTGCTATTGCTGAGGGCCCATCAATTTCGCGTTTCGACGGCGCGCAATCTCCTGTCGAATTAGGTCTATGTGCAAACGTGCATCATATGCGCCTTGGCGATATGCGAGCGGCAGGTTCAGATTTGCAAGTGCGGTGTCCACTTCTTCGAATTTATTGGCGACTTCTTCCACCCCAGCCAAAGTCTGTGCCTTGCTGAGTTCTTCCTCAAGCGCAGCGATGCGCTGGTAAAAACGCCAGACCCTACGCTTTTGAAACCAAACGTAGCCAGACGGGACGATCCGCAGAAAAGGAACTAAGAACAACAAAGGCAATAACAACAGCAATACACTGCCAAATTGCGCTGCGATCCAATATGGCAAGACGCCATGCAAAAAGTTTGGCCCAGAATTTATGAGTTCTGTCGCAATTTTGTTTAGTGGCACAGGCGGTGAAGCTGTGTTTGGATACTCGCGCGCACTTTGCAAAATAGTGGCTTCGCTATGAATGTTCTTCGCTGCATTCACCAACCTATCGGTTACTGCAGGATGAAGATCGGAAGCGGCGATAAGTGAAGCCCTCAACGCTAAGATTTTGACATCCTCCGGCGGCCTCGGAGGGTCCAGTGTGATTGATCCTGCCGGTACAGTTACCGAATTTGCGCCTGAAAGTTTCAATGCCAGAGCATCGACCAAAGCCATGGGAACGAAAACGATTTCTGGATCAAAAATTGCGTCCATAAGATAAGGCGCATCGAGGGGTGCGACAAACAACGCTGCATCCGCATCGTTGGAATACAACGCCTCTATTGCATCGTTTCCCCCGGCATCGACTAGGGTTATGCCGACATTTTGCAAACCTGCGGCCTCAATTAGCGATAAAGCAGCGGCGCGAGTACCAGACGCCTTGGTTCCTGCTGCTAAACGTATGTCTCCCCATTCGCCTGCATTGGCCCCAACTGAACTAGACGTTCCACGGAACACCACCATGGGTTCAAGAAAAATGGCACCCAGGGACTGTAAGTTTTCGTCCTGAGGTAGTTCGAGACCGCCTTGAACAAAAGCGGCGTCCACTTCGCCGGAAACAAGTTTTTGAATGTTCTCAACGGACCCCTCGGTTTCAACCAGAATTACCTGAATGCCGTCACGTGCAAGTTCCGCTTTATAGAGTTGTCCAACTTGCCAGTATCCGCCGCCGTTTATGCCAGCAGCCAGCTTAATATTGTTGGGCGGTTTCAAACCAAAGATCAGAAAAACAACCAAACCGACAAACATAATCGGAAAGAGAATGAAAAGAGCTAAGCGCATTTATTCCCACATTCGGATGATCGGAACCGTTAAGTCGTTCTCATTTGATAGCAATCTTTTTGCCAACGAGAAACTGATCCCAGCGATTGGCACTCGTAGCTCTTATGAGCGTCAAGACCCATTAGTATGCACCTGATACTCCTGATCGAGTTTGTGTTTTGCGTCAGCCAACCAGTCTTGTAATGATCATAATAAAGACTTTTTGCGCACTACATGATTGAGCACATAATCTATCCTCGTCACGAACTAGACAGCCAAAGCGGCATTCAAGCCTACTAAATAAGGATTTGACTCCAATACATCCCCTTGTGTCCACCTCCTGCAGTCCCCCCTGCCCTTACATGTTGCACCGTTGCCCTACCGACCGCTGTGCTTACTGGGTCCACCAACCCCTCCTTTGTAGACAGACCCAGTCATTGCGTTCCAAGCATCCAATCCCAAGCTCGCATCATATGCCTGAGCTCGGCCACAAGCTTCTCTGCCAACTACCATCAAGTCCAAAACAGCTTATGGGAAAACCCGCCCTAAAAATGGCGCACGAAAAACGCCAGACACTAGCCCGGCGTTTCTGTTTGTTAGCATGTTGCTGATCTTACCCGTGGGTAAGGTCGTCGTCTTCCTGCAACTCGTCCAGCAATGAGGCGATCGCTTGCTCCAGCTTGGCACGGTTCACCCGTGTGAAGTCCAGATTATAGCGCAGTTCAATTCGCCCGCTTGAGGCCGAGCACTTCGCCACCCCTGCCCTGCCCGAAACTTGAAACGTAGTCTTCGCTCGCCGCGTCTTTCCACCGCTTGCACCTGGCACTTTCTTGGGGTTGTCAGCTGTCGGCTCTAAAAACGAGCGGAGAATAGCAACTTCACGCGCGCCGTCGCGATCCGGTTCGTTCATCAAACTGGTGCTCACATGACGCGCCAAACCGGGATCGGCATCCAACTTACGTTTCAGCTCAACGCCGACATTGCGCGGAATATCGTTAGGATGCATCAGCACCTTGTCCAGCATCATCAGCAGGCTGGCGAAAGATCGGATATAGCTGCGTTTGGTATAGCTGGCGGACTTGAACAAAAGCGCAACGGCCTTGTCCACGTCCGGGCATTCATTCGCAGGGTTCTCGGCAAAGGCCCGCGCCAATGCACCCATTTCCGCAAATGAGATATCCTTGCGGATCAGGTTTTCATCTACCATGCGACGGTAGCTGTCATTCAGATCCGCGCCTTCCGAAATGCCCGCCGGGATAGCCGCATACACTTCATTGCCGGTTTCCTGATACAGAGCTCGATAGGCAGACAATCTCCGCATCCCTTGAATGAGCTCGTACCGACCATCAGCCCGACGCTCCAACCGGATTGGGTTCGACAATCCGATTTCGCGGATCGAATCCTTCAACTCGTCCAATTCAGGATCCGGGCCGTCCTTGCGATCCCGGGTCAGCTTTTCAGTTACCACATCAGCCAGAAGTACATGCTCAGTCACCAGACCTTCGGACCGCAGACGAACAAGCTCATGGGCCAGGCGATCGTTTTCGGCGCGTATGGTGTCCTCTGTCGATTGTTGCCCGCGCAACGCTTCGGCGTTTTCCGAGATCGCGGCGGCCATCGGGCCGCGGCGTTTTTCCAAGACCTTGTCAGAAACTTTGCCAACCGGGATATCCTCCATGGATGGCATGTCGATGTCGAACATTCTGCGTTTGCGGCTCATGCGTCATCCTCCAACTGGTCCCAGGCCGAAAGCATCACGCCCCGGAATTCCTCGTACACGTTATCAAATGTAGACCGCGCCCGGCGCCATGTCTCGCGCGTCATTTCGCGGTAGTCCATTTCATAGACCGAACTCAGAAATCGGCCGGACTGTTCGACCGCACGGGTCATTTCAACCGGATGCTCGGCCACATGTTCGCCAAACACTTTCTTGAACGCTTCGAACATAGCCGAATGCAACGCGTTGCCCGGCTCGTACCGGGTCAGCAGAAAGCGCATTTCACAGAATGTCTTGGGCAAGCCAATCTTACCCGTGGGTAAGGTCTTGTCGAAACCGTAGGCAAGGTCTTCCAGCGCTTCGGCCAGCTGGCCAATGAAAGAGGTTGTCGAGTCGTATTCCCAATAGCCGGGCCCTGAGGGAATATAGAGCATGTCTGCCGCGAACACCGCGTTCATGGATTGATACCCAATCGCAGGCGGGCAATCGAACAGGATCAGGTCATAGGCATCATCGGGGATCTGATCCAGATAACGCGACACGGCCGCGAAGAATGACCACTCTGGGTTCAAGTGACGATACTGGGCCGAGGCGAACTCGACAAAGGCGGCGTTGGCGCAGGAGGGGACAACGTCAATGGTCGACCACGAGCTTTGCTTGATGAAATCCCCAATCCGAAGATCGCCCAGGCCCATATCCGTGATCGACGGCGGCAATTCGCGGCGGGGCAGGGCGGTGCCTGATTCAGCAGCGACGGGGCGGTTGTTCATACGCTCGGTTTCGCGGATCAGATCGCGGGCCATAATACCCCAGACCGTGAAATCTTCGGCCACATCGGTCAGGCCCATGGAATGGCTTAAAGTGGCTTGCGGATCGAAATCCACCACCAACACGCGGTAGCCATCCAGCGCCGCCGCATGAGCCAAGTGAAGCGCAACGGTCGACTTACCAGCGCCGCCTTTGAAGTTTGCCACCGCTGCACGTATCGCGCGCTTACCAACGGGGCGGGGCGGCATAAGAGATTTGCGGTTCACCTTGAGCCGCCGGCGGAGCTCATTCACCTCTTCCAGGCTGAACCAGCGTTGCCGGCCGTCTGGTTCCACCTCACCACCCGGCAGCGAGGGATCCGCAGCCAGCTTGCCCCGAAAGGTCGACTGGTTAATGCGAAAGATCAGCTCGGACACTTCCCAGCTGGAAAAACGACGAAGAGTCTTCTCCATCTCAGGACTAAAGGTTTGCTGCCGAATCCAGCCCTGCAACTTAAGGGACTGGTTCCGCAATGCGTTCAGGTCTTCGTGCGTATACATGCCTCGGGTCTCACTACTATGGACGCTATTTTTTATGATTTCACTATTTACGCCCTATTTGCACTTTAAGCAAAAGAAAATATACTCAGATCACGATCTTACCCATGGGTAACATAAACAAGGGAAATCAACGTCCTTCAGGACCCGAATCGCGGTGATTCGCAGTGCCTCTGGAAAATAGGGCAGGACGCTATATTTAGGGGGGCGTTAGACTCTCTATCGGTCGATTTGGGGGGACAAATATGCTACTTAAGGGGACAACCAGAATGTCCCCCATCACCAATACTTCACCATTTTTCTTTTTTGAAATTGGATTTGAGTTGCTGAAAAACCGGGTCAAATCAAACTTCTCTTGACAGAATCGTCGCTTTGGACGCTAATCAGGGCATCAAGACGAAAAGCGTTGGCAAACAGCGCAACAGGGGTGGAAACTCCGCCCGAGGCAGACAGAGCGGTAAGATTGGAATGCAGGTTGCAAAACCGGTTGGGCTAAACGCGCCCGCCATAAAATATGATATCCTGTCCGCGATGACGGTGCACGCTTTGTCAGGCGACAAGCATCGGCAGCGCAGTATTCTACGCATCATTGCGTTGATCACCACGCGGTATAACTGGCGCGCGAATGAGTTGTCGATCGGGCGGGAAGAGATTGCGCGGCTATGGTCGGTGAATGAACGCACAGTCAAACGTGAGATGTCCAAGCTGCGGTCTATGGGTTGGATTGCGGTCAAACGCCCCGCCGCGCGGGGCAGGGTGGCGGTGTATGAGCTGGACCTCAAACAGGTGTTGATCGACACGTCCGAGGTTTGGCCGACGATTGGCGCGGATTTTGTCGCGCGGATGTCAGACTCGCCCGAGCCCAGCACAAATGTGGTGCCGTTTAAAGTGAAACCTCCGGCGCCCGAGGAAAGCGATGGAGATATCTGGACGCAGGTTCAGGCCATTTTGCACGGGCGCGATCCCGAGCTTTGGGCCAGCTGGTTTCGCCATTTGATCGAGGCCGAGAGGGCAGGGGGGACCGTTACCCTTGTCGCCCCCTCGCGGTTCGAGGCGGACTATATCCATCGCAACTGGTCCGAGCGTCTGCTGGCCGCCTATAGCCGCATCGCGCCCGAGATCAGAAAAGTGCGGATCGAATCCAGCGGCTAGACAGGAGGGTTAACCAGAAGCACTGAAATCACGCAGAACCTGACCGGAATTGCTGGATGTGCGCAGGCCGTTCCGCATCGCCAATGCCCCGTTCACGAGCACATGTGCAATGCCCGAGGCATAGCGGCGGGGGTGTTTCGCGGTTGCGTTGCTGGCAATATTGACCTGATCGAACACGCAGATATCGGCCTGTTGCCCTGCGGCCAAAACCCCGCGGTTCTTGAGCCCCAACCGATTGGCGGGGATCGAGGTCAGCTTGGCCACCCCCTGTTCCAGAGACAGCGTCGACTTGTCCCGCACGTAGTATTGCAGGAACCGAGCGGCCCAGCCGTAACCCGATAGCGAGCCAATGTGGTCCTTCAGGACGCCCTCATTGGCGATAGCGACAGTGTCCGAGATCACGGCGCATTCGGGTTGTTCCAGACAGAGTTCCACATCCGAGTTGCGGAAGGATTTGGACGACCACATGCAGGCCATCAGGTTCTCGCCTTCCTCCATCAGGATATCGAGCACTGCGTCATAGGGGTGGCAATTCCGCATTCGGCCGATCTCGGCGAAGTCGGCGCCGACGATGTCCTTGTTGACGGTGGCGTTCAGCAAGACGATGTCCGACCATTTCTCGGCCTTGACGATCAACCACATGGGTTGGGGGTTGGCCTTGATCCGCGCACGGGATTCAGGGTCGGCCAGTCGCGCAAGCACATCGTCCACGGACCCTGCCTGCGCCCATTTCGGCAGGATCGCCGCCATGAGGGTATGGTTCCAGTCATGCGGGATTACGTCAAAGGCGATGTCCACGTCGTGGCGGCGAGCCAGGTCGATCATTTCCAGTGTGTGGTCCATGGCATAGTCCGGCGCGCCGAATTTGGGCTGGATATGGCTGATCTGCAGCTTGGAGCCGGATTGGCGTGCCGTGGCGATAGCTTCGGCAAAGCCCAGATCGTAATGCGTATCGCGGTTGCGCACATGGGTGGCGTAGAGGCGTTTGTATTTGGCCGCGACCTCACACATCGGCACCAGATGTTCCGGCGAGGCGAGGCTGCCGGGGAAATATTCCAGACCCGAGGAGAACCCACCTGCGCCTTCGTCCAGGCATTGATCGACCAACCGGGCCATTTCGGTGACGTCTTCGGCCTCGCCCGGATGAAGCTGATCGCCCAGAACCGCGCGATGCACGGTGCCGTGGCCGACAAAGGCCATGACATTCACGCCGAGTTCGGTGCGATCCAGCACATCCAAATAGTCGCCGAAACCCAGCCACGTGTCATGCTTGGCCTGATCGGTGTACCACGGGGCCACGCGGCTGATATCGCCTGGGCTGTTAACGGGCGCGCAGCTGATACCACATTGGCCGATCACCTCGGTCGTAACGCCCTGATGCACCTGACTTTCCGCGCGTCCATCAGCGATCAGCGTGAAATCGGAATGAGTGTGCATGTCGATGAAACCCGGCGCGACGACCAGGCCCGAGACGTCGATCTCTTGCGCGGACTTCTGCCCGGTCAACTCACCGGCGGGCAGGACGGCGCTGATGGTCTCGCCTGTGACTGCCACGTCGCCCAAATAGCCGTCCTGTCCCGTACCATCGACAATGGTGCCGCCTTTGAGAACAAGATCGAACATGGGTGCCTCCTATTTCGCTTCTCCGTACAGCCAGTCGGGCAGGAAGGTGGTGAGGTCGGGGAAGAATATCAGGATCACCATGCCGATGATATAGGCGAGGATGAACGGCAGGACGGCGACGGATATGCGTTCGATGGATATCCCGGAGATCCGCGCCGCAACCGTCAGGTTGGCGCCAAGGGGAGGTGTCAGGAACCCGATTTCGCAAGTGATGACGGTGAAGATACCGAACATCACCGGATCAACGCCCAGAGAGCTGACCAAAGGCAGGAACACAGCGGTGAAGAGGACGATCTGAGCCAGCGACTCCATGAAAGTGCCGATGAAGATGTAGAACACGCCGATCAGCAGCAGGACGAGGAATTTGTTCTCGGTGATCGAGGTGATGCCGTCTTGCACGGCCGTGGGCACGTCATAGAACGCGGTCAGTTGCCCGAAGGCCAGCGTGGGCGTCAGCAGGATCAGGATGCCGGTCAGCAGCGAGGTAAATCGCAGCGCTTCGATCAGCTTCTTCAGGGTCAGTTCGCGGTAGATGAAGAAGCCCACGAACAGTGAATAGAAAACCGCCACGCCTGCAGCTTCGGTCGGCGTGAAGGCCCCGCCATAGATGCCGCCCAGGATCAGAACCGGCGCGCCGATGGACCATTTCCCGTCCCAAGCCGCGCGCAGGAATGGACCCCATGAGAACCTCTCGCCGTCGCCGCCATATCCGCGCCTACGGGCGACGATATAGGTGGTGATCATCAGCAGGATCGTGACCATGACACCGGGGATGAGCCCCGCCAGAAACAGGCGCGGAATCGAGGTTTCAGACACCAGCCCGTAAATGATCAGCAGGTTCGAAGGCGGGATAAGACTGCCCAAGGCGCCTGCGCTGGCGGTGATGGCGGCAGCGAAGGGCACGTCATAGCCTTCGCGTTTCATTGCAGGCACGGTTACAGACCCAATCGCCGCCGTGGTGGCAGGGCCTGAGCCCGAAAGTGCGGCAAACAACATGCAGGCAAACACTGTCACCAGCCCCATCGAGCCGCGATAGGCCCCCACCAGATTGGTCGCGATCGAAATCATGCGGGTGGCCATGCCGCCCACTTCCATCAACCGTCCAGCCAGCACAAACAGCGGAATGGTCAGCAGCGGGAAGGGGGTCAGGCTGCCATAGCCGGTCTGCGCCATCAGCGTATATGGGATGTCGATCAGATACAGCGCCAGCGCCGTGGTCAGACCGACCGACACAAAGAGCGGCACGCCCATGACGGTCAGCACCACAAAGGCGATGGCCAGGATCATCAGGGCGCTCATATCTGATGCTCCTGATCCTTGGTGGTTGCTTCCCATTCCTCATCCAGCATTCCGGGCAGGCCGTTGCGCCCGTCGCGCCACCAGTTGACATAGGTTTGTGCCAGACGGATCAGCATCAGCGCGTAGCCGATTACCAGAATGGTTTGCGGGTAGAACTGGTTGATGCCTAGACTGGGGCTGGTTTCGGGAAAGCGCCAGAAGACGGTCAGATAATCCCAACTGATCCGCAGCATGAAGAGGCAGAAGAAGGCCCAGAAGATATCTGCGATGAAGATGACGATCTTGCCGAAGCCGGTGGGTAGCGCCTGTACCGCGACCATAATGCGGATGTGGAACCGCTCGCGCACACATAGCGATGCGCCCATATAGACCGCCCAGACCATGCACATGGCGGCGGTTTCCTCGGTCCAGTGCAGCGCCACCTGAAACACGTAGCGCGCCACCACCTGCGCAAAGACTGCCACGGCGATCACCGCCAAACAGGTGCAGCAGATCAGTTCCTCGAAATGCCGTTCGAGCCACTTGAGTGCAGCCATTTTGTCCCTCGTCCGCTTGCCGGGCCGAAAAAAGGGCGCCTTGTGGCGCCCCGGTTTTTTTTATTGGGCGGCGGCCTGAATGGCGTTCACCAAGGCGATGAAATCATCACCGCGTTTTTCCGCGAACTCCTGCTGCACGCCTTGGGCCGCGGCAATAAAGTCAGTGCGATCCGGGTCGGTGCGGGCCATGCCGCCTTCGTCAACCAGCCACTGGCGGACCTCTTCGGTTTCGGTCGCGACCTGAGCGGCAAATTCGGCCCCGGCCTCGGCAGCGGCGGCCATGATCTGGGCACGCTGTTCATCGTTCAACTTCTTCATGAAATTGTCCGACGCGAACAGAGGTGCGAAGGCCACGAAATGCTCGAGGATGACCAGATGCGGCTCGAACTCGAAGAACTTCATGTCGCGAATGAAGGATGTTCCGTTGTCGCCACCATCCACGGTGCCAGTTTGCAGCGCGGTGGGGGTCTCGGACCACGAAAGCGGCACTGGGTTTGCGCCAAAGGCTTCGAAGGTGGCAATCATCACCTCGTTCTTGGGGACGCGGATTTTCAGACCTTCCATATCCGCCATGGTGTTCACGGGGCGAACAGAGTTGTAGAAATCCCGATAAAGCGCCGGACCAAAGGCCAGCAGGTGGACGCTGGTATCGGCTTGCAACTGATCTTTCATCTGCTGTCCGACTTCGCCGTTCAGCACCCGGTCCAGATGTTCGGCGTTCTGGAAGATATAGGGCAGCACCGTGACATCCATCAGCGGCCAATGGGGCGAGACGTTGTTGGCGGTGATAAAGAACCCATCAACCGTGCCAAGCTGCATGGCCTTGAACGCCTCATCCTCGCTGGAGATCTGGTTGCAGCAGCGCAGTTTGACTTCGATTGCACCGTCCGAGTGCTCGGCCACTTTTTCCTGAAAAATCTTGCCGAACCGGCCATAGAGCGATTCCTCTGGCGCGCCAAAGCCGACATTCATCGTGATGTCAGCGGCCAGTGCGGATGTGGCGGAGAGTGCGAGTGCCAGTACCGGCATCGTCACCGTTTTCAAGTTCCAAAGTTTCATGAAGTCCTCCTGGTTGGTGCGTTCTTGTTGTTTGATCTTGCCGTTTGCCGCCCCGATTTTGTTGATATTCCGTAAGCCTATTACGGGGCGGTAGAATTCTGCAAATCCCAGCGCGCCAAAGAGTGTCAGGCAGCTAAAGCCTGATCCCTCGGATCTGTGAGTGGGACAGGGAAACGCTACCCAATCCTCATTGATGCAGAAAACAGTTGTTTTCTGGGGGTATTATTGCATTTTTTGGGTTTATTGCGCCGCGTACGGCGTAGGCTGCGTCAGGAGGTGATCAAACCCGCCCTGATCCGAGATCTCGCGGCAGGTTTCCAGCACCTTGCGCACCAGGGCCGAGCGTTTGCCCGCGCCGGTATAGGCTACCCCGTAAAAAGGCGCATCCTGATCCCCTGAAATCGGCCGCGCGACATAGCCGTTCTGACCTTTGCGGTCCAGCGGCCCGCAGATGTTCAGAATGGCATAGCCCAGATCCGCCGCGACCATCCCGCGCAGAACCGAGGAGCTTTTGGTGGTGTGGGCAATACGCGGGCGCAGCCCTTCGGTGGTGAACAGTGCCTCGAAATAATCCGGGGCGCCAGGCAGATCCAGCAGGATCATCGGCAGGTCGGCCAGATCGGACAGCGCCACCTGGTCCTTTTGGGCCAAGGGAGAGACATCGGGGATCATCGCAATTGGTGCCGCCTTGAACATGGGCAAGAAGGGCTGCGCCTTGGGCGCGGCGCGACGGTAGGTCAGGGCCAGATCGACCACGCCGCTGTTGAGCATTTCGGCAATGCTGAGCATGTCGCCCTCTTTAATCTCGACCCTGATCTGGGGGAAATCCTGCGAAATGCGCTTGAGGATCGGTGGCAGAACATAAGGCGCGGTGGGGGCATAGCAGCCCAGACGCAGAGTGCCAGCTGGATCTCCGGTTAGGGTCAGCAGATCGGATTCGAAGATGCGTGCCTGTTCCAGAAAGGTGCGGATACGAGCACCGATCTCGATGCCTTTGTCGGTGGGGACAATGCCTTTGGCAGGCATCCGCCGCAACAGTTCGGCCTGGGTCGTGCTTTCGATCATGTCGATGGCGGCCGTGATCGAGGATTGCGAGATATTCATCTCGACCGAGGCCCGCGCGATCGAACCGGTGCGCAGGGCCGCATCGAAATACTGAAGCTGTTTGAGGGTAAAGCGCACGGGTAATTCCTGTATTTTTTGTGTGATACTCTGATACTAATTCTATTTTTCCAAGTGACCAAGCTTGGCTAGCTGTAGGAGACCCGAGAGGAGGGGGACATGGGCAAAACGCTTCTTTTCCATGCGAAATCCGTGGTCACGATGGACAGAAACCAGCCGCGCGCCGGCCATGTGGCGGTGCGCGACGGGCGGGTTCTGGCGGTAGGCGGACCGGATTGCGCAGACCCGTGGGGCGGGGCCGAGGCCCATGTCGATCTGTCTGACACGGTGTTGATGCCGGGTTTTGTCGAAGGCCATGCGCATATGATGGCTGGGGCCATGTGGGACTATGCCTATTGCGGCTATCACGACCGGATCGACCCGCAGGGTCAGATGCACAACGGTATGACGCAGATTGATCAGGTCATTGCGCGGCTGTCAGAGTTCGAGGCGACCCTGGCTCTGGATCAGCCGCTGATCGGCTGGGGGTTCGATCCGATTTTCCTGACCTCGGAGCGGCTCAGCCGCCACCATCTGGATCAAGTCAGCACCACGCGTCCCATCGTTATCATCTTTTCGAATTTTCACCTGCTCTGCGGCAACAGCGCAGCGCTTGCGCTGGCGGGCTATGACGCTGCCACCAATGTCGAGGGCGTCATCAAGGGGTCGGACGGTCAGCCGACCGGAGAGTTGCAGGAAATGGCCGCGATGTTTCCAGTCATGCGCCGGACGGGGATCGACTTTCGCGACCTGACGCAGACCGATGCGGCGCTGCGGTCTTATGGTGAGGTCTGCAAGCGCGCGGGCGTCACCACCGTGACCGATCTGTTTGCCACGCTGGGCGATGAGGATGTCGCGCGTTTGGCCGCTGCGACTGCGCGGTCGGATTTCCCCGTGCGTCTTGTCCCTGCGCTGGGGGCGATGGGCGGCACCCCGGCCGAGATTGCGGCACAGGCGCGGGCGATGCGTGACCGCTCGACCGAGAAGCTGCGGCTAGGCGCGGTTAAGCTGATGACGGATGGGTCCATTCAGGGGTGGACAGCGCGTGTGCGGGCGCCGGGTTACGTGGGCGGGCAGCCGAACGGGCTGTGGAACACCGCGCCCGACCAGATTTTCCAGCTGTGCGAAGAGATGCAGCGCCAGGGGCTGCAAATGCATATTCATGTCAACGGGGATGAGGCGGCCGAGGTGACGCTGGACGCGTTGGAGGCGGCGGCGCGCAAACATCCGTGGCCGGGTGCGCGCCACGTGTTGCAGCATTGCCAGATGATGGATGTCGCCCTGTTTCGCCGCGCGGCTGAGCTGGGCGTTGCCTGCAACATCTTCGCCAATCACCTGTGGTATTTCGGCGATCAGCACACGGCTCTGACCATCGGCCCGGATCGGGCGCAGTCGATGGATGCGGTGCGTGATTGTCTGGATGCGGGGGTGATCACCGCCATTCACTCGGATGCGCCGGTGACGCCTATGGGGCCGCTGTTTACCGCGTGGTGCGCCGTGAACCGCCGCACCATGAGCGGCCAGACGTTGGGCCCGGCGCAGTGTATCTCGGTCGAGGAGGCGCTTTATGCCATCACTCTGGGCGCGGCGCAGACGTTGAAAATGGATGCCGAGATCGGCTCGATCCAAACCGGAAAGCGCGCTGATTTCGTACTGTTGGACGCGGACCCGACCGCAGTGGATCCGGACGCGTTGATGGATATTACCGTCTTGGGCACGGTGCTGGGCGGTGAGGTGCATCGGCTATGACGCCGCTGCCCATGACGGTGATCGGAGGGTATCTGGGAGCGGGCAAGACAACGCTGATCAACCGGATTCTGTCAGGCGATCACGGGTTGCGCATTCTTGTGCTGGTCAATGATTTTGGTGCGATCAACATTGATGCCGACCTGCTGGTTTCGGCCAAAGAGGACACGATAGAGCTGGCCAATGGCTGTGTGTGCTGCACCATGGGCGCTGATCTGTTTCTGGCGGTTGGCGATGTGCTGGACCGTCGCCCAAGGCCCGATCATCTGATCATCGAGGCCAGCGGCATCGCCGACCCCGCGCGGATTGCAAACGTGGCGCAGGCGGAGCCTGATCTGGACTATGCTGGGATCGTGACGGTTGTGGACGGTCAGCAGGTGCAGGCGCTGTGCGCTGATCCTTTGATTGCGCCTCAGGTTCTAGGGCAGATCGCCTGCGGCGATATTATTGCCGTCAGCAAATGTGACCTGTCCCCTGCGTTGCGCCAAACCCTGTCGGGCCTGAATACCACAGCGGTGCTGACCCGGACGCAGGATCTGGACATCGCGCAAGTGCTGATCGCACCGCGGGGTCCGATTGATCTGCCGCAGACCCCGCACCCGGCCTATACCAAGTGGTCGTTCACCGGCCCGGATCCGGTTGATCGGACGGCGTTGCAAGCCGCCCTGCGTGCCCGCCCCGAGGGGCTATTCCGGGTCAAAGGGCAGGTGAGGGGCCTGGATGGGTCGGGTCTTTTGGTGCAGGTGGCCGGGCGCGACATTGACATTGGCGATATCGAACAACCGGCGCAAAGCCAGTTGGTCGGGATCGGTCTGGCGACCAAATTATCAGCGAAGGCATGTGACCTTTGGTGGACGAAGTCCGCGTTGCGAAAGCAATAGTCGCTAAGGATTGAATATCTCCTCCGAAATACCCGTTGCACGAAAATAAATTGATGAGACAATGTAGTCACCGGCAAGGTTAGGGTGGTTGAGCCGCGGGGGAGGCGACTGAACGGGGGCTTTGTGCCTGGCCGGCATCATTCACAGTCAAAAAGCGCGGCTGCGCGGGGGGAAATTTTGACTAAAGTTCTTTTGGTGGAAGACAACGAGATGAACCGCGATATGCTGTCGCGCCGTTTGCAGCGCAAGGGCTATGAGGTCGTGGTTGCAAAAGACGGGTTAGAGGGTGTGTCAATGGCGGGTTCGGAAAACCCTGACATCATCCTGATGGATATGAGCTTGCCCGAGATCGACGGCTGGGAAGCGACGCGCCGCATCAAGGCCACGCCCGAGACGGCGGCGATTCCGGTTGTTGCCTTGACGGCGCATGCTATGGCCAGCGACCGGGAAAAGGCGCTGGAGGCCGGGTGCGATGATTTCGACACCAAACCGGTCGAGCTAAGCCGACTGCTGGAAAAAATGGACAAGCTGGTGCCTGCCTTCTGACAAGTCCGGCTATTTCGCTGGCGGTTTGCGCCCGGTGACGAAGTGCGTTCTGACCTGACCCTTGCCCTTGATGCGGGTCTCGATCGGGTCCGAGACTTGAAACCTGTGTGCGATCCGCCACGCGGTGTCTTCAGACACCTGCACCTGACCGGGCGCACCGGTTGATTCCAGACGGCTGGCGACATTCACCGTGTCGCCCCAGATGTCATAGAGAAACCGGTGCGAGCCGATAATGCCCGCAACCACCGGCCCGCTGTGGATGCCGATCCTGATATGCATTGGATGATCGACCTCGCGATTCAGCGCCTCGACTTGCGCCAGCATCCTGTGGGCCATCTCGACAATCACCTCGGCGTGGTCATCGCGGTGATCCGGGACACCGGCGGCGACCATATAGGCATCTCCGATAGTCTTGATCTTCTCGACGCCCAGTTCCGTCGCGGTCCGGTCAAAGCCCGAGAAGATGCGGTTCAGGTAAGACACCACATGGGCCGGGGGCAGTTTGGCCGACATCTCGGTAAAGCCCACGATGTCGGAAAACAGGACAGTGACATCGCTGTGTCGGTCGGCGATGGTCGCTTCGCCTTGGTTCAGGCGCGTCACGATTTTCTGGGGTAGGATGCTGTGCAGAAGGTCTTTGTATTTCTGCTTTTCCGCCTCCATCTGATCCAGATAGTGACGTTCGCGTACGCGCCAGCGTTTCTTCTCCAGCGCGGCGTTGATACGCGCTTGCAGCAGAACAGGGTTGAAGGGTTTGGGCAGATAGTCCTCGGCCCCGGCTTCGATACAGCGGGCGACGCTTTCTATTTCGTCCAGCGCCGAGATCATGATGACCGGGATGTCGTGCAGAGCGTCATCCTCTTTCAATCGGGCCAGCACGTCAAACCCGTTGATGTCAGGCATCATCAGGTCCAACAGGACCAGATCGAAGGGTTGCATGGACGCCATTTGCAGCGCCGAATAACCGCCATCGGCGGTCCAGACCTGATGACCATCGCGCTGAAGCCGTCGGGCCAGCAGCGCCCGGTTGGCCTCGACGTCATCAACCACAAGGATGTTGCCAGTTAAAAGCTCGGTCTCGGCAATCGGGTCGATCGAGCGCATGCTGTCGGCCAAGTTGGCGAACATCGCGGCAGTGTCCTGCGGCGCGTTGGGGATGTCCGCCGAATTGCCTGCCGGATCATCGGACAGGGCGGCAAGATGGTCGATCTGCTGCAAAAGCGCGTCGGTATGGTCCAAAAGGCCTACCAGGTCACCCTGAAGATGGCTTGCGTCCAGATCGTCCAGATCCTCGAGCAGCATTTCACTGTAGCCTTTGATCGCGTTCATGGGCGTGCGCAGGTCGTGGCGCAAACGCTGCACGCTTTCATCGCCACCTACGGTCAGTTTCAGCGCCGTTTCGGGATGCAAAAGCTGATCCACCTGTGTGTTCAGATCGGCGGTGGCCTTCGAGATCCGGTCGAGATCCGAGGCCACGTCCGACAGCGCCTGCCGGTCGACCTCGGATTGAAGCAGCTCGCTGAATCCCACGATGGCGCTGACCGGTGAGATCAGGCTCTGGCGCAGATTGGCCAACCACGCCGCCTTGGCGCGCTGGGTTTCATTGTCGGGCTCGGGGCGCATGATCTAGCGGTTCCCGGTTCGCGCGTTGGGCAGGATGGCGTTCAACTGGGACAAGATGGTTTCAACCTCGTCCCCGTCCTTGCTGATCAGCGTCTGGACCGAACCATTCAGCCGGGCGCGGTCCTCGTTCGACAGGGTTTTTGCAGTCACCACGATGACTGGAATTTCACCCCAATCGGGGTTCTTGCGCATTCCGGCCAGAAATTCGAACCCGTCCATCTCGGGCATCATCAGGTCCAGCAGGATCACATCCGGGGTGGATTTCGACATCTGGTTCAGCGCGTCCAGCCCGTTTATGGCCTGATCAATCTGCCAGCCCTCTTTGCCCAGAACACGGCAGATCATCTCGCGCGTGGCGGCTTCGTCCTCGACCACCAGTACGCGGGTGGAGGGTTGGGCGGAGCAATGCTGTTTCAGGGCGTTCAGCAATTCGACCGTGTCAATCGGCTTGCCCAGATACTCGCTTGCGCCCAGCGACAACCCGCGGGACCGGTCATCAGCGAAGGTCAGCATGATCACCGGAATTTCGGCCAGTTCGGGATCGTCCTTGAGTTTGGACAGCACTGCCCAACCGTCGATTTCGGGCATGAACACGTCCAGCGTGATCGCGTCAGGCCGGGTCTTGCGCGCCAATTCCAGCGCATCCTCACCCCTGGTCGAGGCTAGCACCCGGTATCCTTCGCGGCGCAGACGCCGCCCAAGCAGATCATGCACGGTAGGATCATCGTCGACCAGCAATATCAGCGGCGCAGTCGGATCACTGTTCGGATCGCCCCCGGTATAGCCCGGCTCGTGCAGCAGATTGGCTGCGGGATCGCGGCAGACACCCGGCAGGCGGATAGTGAAAGTCGAGCCTTCGCCTAGTGTGCTGGTGCAGCCGATATCGCCGCCCAACTGTTCGCAGAACACCTTGGTGATCGACAGCCCCAGCCCGGTGCCGCCGTAATTCCGGGTGGTCGAGGAATCGGCTTGGGTGAAAGCCTCGAAAACCTTCTCGACTTGCTCGGGCGTCATACCGATGCCCTGATCGGTGACGGCGAATTCGATCAGATCGGGATCATCCGTGCGCTGCACGGTCAGAGTGATCCTTGCGTCTTCGGTGAATTTACAGGCATTGGACAGAAGGTTCAGCAGGGCCTGCCGGACCTTGGTCAGATCGCATACCATCTCGCCGATATCCTCGGGACACGAGATTTCCAGCGCATTGGCGTTTTTCTCGGCCAGGGGTTGCACCGTCGTGCTCACATCCATGACCATCTGGCAGATGTCAAAGGATTCCAGATTGAACTCCATCTTGCCCGCTTCGATCTTGGACAGGTCCAGAACGTCGTTGATCAGGGCCAACAGGTGCTTCCCGGCGGATTGGATCTTGGTCAGATCGCTGAGGTTGGCCTCATCATTCTGGTCAATGGCGTCTTCCAGCATCAACTCGCTGTAGCCGATGATCGCGTTCAGGGGCGTGCGCAGCTCGTGGCTCATATTGGCGAGGAAGGTGCTTTTGGTCTTGTTCGCCGTCTCGGCGATGTCGCGGGCTACGCGCAATTCGCTTTCCACCTGTTTCTGAGTGGTGATGTCGCGCCCGTAGATATTGGCATAGCCACCATCGGGCACGGGCCACAGAAGCAGGGCGTAAATCAAGCCGCCGGCCTCGTACTCGAAATCCTGGCGTTGATCTTCTTGCAAGCCCTTGGCAACGCGCCTGCGCCATCCGGTGCCGACCCGGTCGCCCACCTTGAGCTGAAGCGCCGAGATCAGCGCCGCACTGGCGCGGTTGGCGTAGATCAGTTTGCCGTCGGCGCTGATGCGCATAACGGGGTTGGGATTTTCCTCGGGGATGCGGGACAGTTCACGCATCCTGTTCTCGGCCTGTTTCAACTGGGTGACATCGCGGCCGTAGAGGTTGACATGTTTGGCATCGGGCAGGGGCCAGAGCAGCAGGGCATAGACCATCCCGCCCGCCTGACATTCGAAATCCTGTCGTTCGTTCTGGCGCAGGCCTGTCTCGACCCGCTTTAGCCAGTCGGGGCCGACCCGCTGGCCGACTTTTAGGTCCAGCGCATCCAGCAGCGGGTCGCTGGAGCGGTTGGCATAGATCAGCACCCCGTCATTGCTGATGCACATGACCGGGTTGGGGTTTTCCTCGGGGATCTGCGCCAGTTCGGCGTTACGGGCCTCGACCTTCTTCAGGTCCGAGACATCGCTGTAGATAGCGACAATCCCGTTGTCGCTTGTCTTGCGCTCGCTGATCTTGATCCACCCGCCCGAGGCGCGGCTTTGCATCTGGGTGCCTTCAGGGTTGAAGTGGCGCTTGAGCCGCTTGGTCAGCCATTCCTCTTCACGACCGGCTGCGTCCTGTATCACGCCCAGCGAAAGGGCTTTGCGGACGACCTGCTCAAACTTCATTCCCGGTTTTATTACATCTTCATGGCCCGGATACAGCATCTGGCGGTATGTTTGATTGGCCAGCACCAACCTGTCATCCGCATCGTAAAGGGCGAACCCCTCGGGGATGGTGTTGATCGCATCCACCAGACGGGCCAGCGTCTGTTCTGCCGCGCCATTTTCGGAGCTGGGGCTAATACCCGCGCATTGGGTGGTAAGCTGTTGGGTCAGCGCGATCTCATCTTCGCTGAACCCGGCGGCTTGCAGACGTGTGGTCAGATCGTCGGCGTCCTGCATCCGGGCCGTTAAATCTGCCAAAACCTGCAAGATCTCGGATCGGGTCATTTATGTGCTCTCCCACGTGGCGAGACCAGAAAACCGGGAAGCCGTCATATTGGTCGCCTGTCTATTCAGCAGTTCAAAGGAAATGCATGCACAAAACAAGGCGTTTTCCGAGAATGAGAGAAACTGTTTGGGTCGGGGAAGGCCCAAAAAGCACAGACATTAGCATGTCAAAATACAATCTAAGATTAATCATATCTACATATCACACAACGTCAAATTGTTGACGCAATTCCTTGGCACCTAAAATCTCAAAGTGATTTGTGCAGGAGATTTTCGATGCCGAAGCCAAACAAGGGTGGCAGCAATGTCATTTCGGGGAACAAGCGCGACAACACTCTGACCGGAACCAGCGCGGATGAGGTGCTGGACGGCAAAGGCGGTAACGACCGTCTGACAGGCGGCGGTGGCGATGATACGATCCTGGGTGGCAGCGGGACCGACACGGCGGTTTATGCCTATGGGCGCGATGCTTATGAGGTCACGCTGCTGGGTGACGGGCGCATTCAGATTTCGGGACCCGAGGGGACAGACACCCTGTCTGATGTCGAGCTGTTCGAGTTTGCGGATATGACCCAAACAGCCGCCGATGTGATATTGCCGCGTCTTGCCAATCTGAGCGCGCAGGCGGTGCAAGTCGAGGACACCGTGCTGTCGCCGGGTGAGGTGACGGATGTGAGCGTTTCGATCGCTTCCGACGGTGTGATCGACGCTACCGCGTCCAGTGTTGACCTTGTGATTGCCACCGCTCCGGACGAAGGGGCGATCATCGACACAATTGACACGGCGCAACTGGGTGCTTTGGCGACCGGCAGCAGCGGCTCGGTTTCCTTCACGCTTGATCCCGGCGCGTTGCAGCCCGGCACCTATTGGGTTGCGGTACGCGTGGACAGTGGCGATGCCCTGACCGAAGAGGATGAGACCGACAACCTGACAGAGTGGGTTCAGATCACAGTCGAGGCTCCCAGCACCGATTTGCAACTGCTTTCGGCCTCGGTTGGCGACGGATCGGACCTTGATTTGGACGGCGGCGCGCGGATCGAGATCGACTATGTCATTCAGGACGCCTCGAACATGGATGTGTCGGGGTATACGGTCGCCACCTATATCTCGACCGATGCAACGATTTCCGAAGATGATCAGCGTATTTCAGTGATCACTGGCGGCACCGATCCCGAGATGACGACAAATGTGACTGGAACGCATTGGCTGCCCGAAGGCTTCGCGCCGGGCACCTATCACCTGATAAGCGTCGTCGAATGGGATGACAGATCGACCGATACGCAGCCTGACAACAACACCATTGTGCATACCGTCACCCTGACCCCTCCGCCCGCGCCCGTGGTGGACCTGTCGGTGGGAATGCTCAGCATCGCCGCGTCCTCGGATCTGGATCTGGGACCCGAGGGATATTTGTCTGGCCCGACAGGCGGGCAGCTTGATTTCAGCTTTGACGTCTCGAACTTGGGCTCTGACCCGGCAATCAATACGGGCTTCACGGCCTATCTGTCGACGGATGGTACTGTGTCAGGCGACGATATTGTGATCTGGAGCGGTTCGGCCACTCTGACGGCTGGAGGTTCGGCGACTCTCACGGGATCGGCCAGTTTGGATGCGGGTCTTTCCGCCGGGGACTATCAGGTCATTCTGGTGGCGGATGCCCAGAATGAGGTGGACTCGTCTAACAATAGTGGCACCGCAGACGTCACCCTGATCGGAGGGTCCGCCGTGGGCACCGAAGGAAATGACGTTTGGGTCGGCACTGCGGGCGGGGATAGTGTTGATCTGCTGGGCGGCGACGATATCGCGTTTGCCGGGAGCGGGCTGGACACGGTAGATGGTGGCGACGGGGTCGATACGCTGGACTTCTCGGGCAGGGCACAAGGCGTGCAATTGGCTTATGATTTCGTTTTCGATCCCGAGGACCCTCAGTATCTGGTCGAACAGGGCGCGACCGAGGCGCAATACATCAATTTTGAAACCCTCATATTGACCGCGCAGGACGACCATATTGATCTGTCCGCTGGCGCGGCGGCCACGGTCAAAGCTGGCGCTGGCAACGATCTGATCTTTGGAAGCGCCGGGGATGATATCCTTGAGGGCGGCGCCGGGGACGATTTGATTGCTGGCTATATGGGCAATGACACGATCAGTACCGGTGAAGGTAACGATATGGTTGGTGTTGCGCGTGATGCCTCAGCGGACGGGGTCAGCGGATTTGGTCATGATGTGGTGGATGATTTCGACTTCAACTTTGACGCCGTAGTGATCAATGTGGGGTACCAAGACACCTACGACCCCATGGTCGATTTAATCCAGACCAGCGAGGGTGCGCTTTTGCAATATGCCGATGATTCCAGCCTGTTGCTGGAGGGGGTCGATGTTGCCGATCTGGATGCGAACCACTTTATCGTCGTCGAAGACGAGCCCGCTATGATCGGAATCTAGGGTGACGATCCGGGTGCTTGGGTGTCCAGAACCGCTGCGGTGAACCGGCGCAGGCCGGGGATGTCTTGTGACGCGGACAAGGTCGCAATTCGGGTCGGCCAGCTTAGGGGCGATGTTAGGCGCAACGTCGCAACGGCCGCGGTATCCGAGCTGCCCAGGATATTTGCATCGACAATGGCGCACCCGGCCCCTTGCGCCACCATATGGACCAGAGCGGTCTGTGTCTCGGCCTCGGCCCGGACCTGAAACGATGTGCCGGCGCGGTCGAACATCATCTCGACCGCGCGTCGAAATGGGCTGTGCGGGGTCAGCGTGATCAGCGGTCTTGTCGCCAGTTCAGCCGCCGAAACCTCGGTTCTGTCGGCCAGCGCATCGGTGCGCGGCACGATTGCGACCGGGTCCAGATCGGTCAGGCGGGTGCAGGCGAGGTTGGGGTCTCCGGGGTCCGAGGAGACGACCGCACAATCCACCCGTCCTTCTCGTAGGGCCGCAAGACCAGCCCTTTCATTCAGAACGACCACATCCACGCGCAAGGCCGGAAACTCGGCCATCAACCGTCCGGCTGCAATGGCCACCCGCGTATCGGCCACGGCCGGAACTGTTGCCACGCGCAAATGCCCTCCGGTCCCAAGGGCGATCTGGGTGGCGGTGTCGCGGATGCGATCCAGCCCTTGATAGTGTTTCTGAACCGCCTGCTGCAAACTATGCGCTGCGGCGGTGGGTTCGAATTTTCGTCCGGCGCGGTCAAACAGGGCCACGCCCATCTCAACCTCGAGCTCGGCCACAACGCGGCTGATTGCAGGTTGCGAGATGTGCAGGGCGTCGGCGGCTTTTCGGGTGGACCTGTGGCGGTAGGCCATCTGAAACAGCTCAATCTGGCGGGCGGTAATGCGCATGCAAGTTGATAACATTTGAGCATCAATAAATACAATAAGATGATTTTTCATCATAGTAGATGAGCGATAGGGTCATCGCTGCGAACCGCAGAAAGGACCTTGCCCCGTGTCGGCTGATTTGCTGATCTTGCTGATTGCCATCGTTTTAGGGGCCGGGCTTCAGGTTGGGGTCGGGATCGGTTTCAGCATCGTGGTGGCCCCGGTGATGATGGTGTTGCTGGGCACGGCGACGGCGGTGCCGGTGCTGTTGATGCTGAACACGCTTGTGTCGCTTGTGGCCACCGACCCGCAGGTCTGGCGGCGCGACCGGGGGCTTGTGCGGGACGCGGTTCTGGCCTGCCTGGCTGGGATCGCGCTGGGGCTGCTGATCTATCCGCTTTTGTCCGAACGCGCGGTTCTGTTTTTGACCGCCGCGCTGCTGCTGATTGGGGTTGCAACTTCGTTGATCCCATTCGGGCAGAACATCGGACCATCAGGATTCCGCACCATTTCGGGTCTGTCCGGCCTGGCAACTGTCTGGGCGGCCACGCCGGGGCCGTTGATGGTGCTTGGTCTGCTGGCGGTGGGCCGGTCGCCGCAAGCTGCCCGCAAACTGGTGCAACCCGTTGCTCTGGTTGCCTATGGCAGCGCCTTTGCGCTGCATTTGGCGCTGGATTGGACGGCCTTTGCTGGTGCGCCGTGGTTGGTGCCTTTTGCCGCCGCGACGGTATTGGGCAGCGTTTTGGGTCGTTTGATTGGCCCGAAGTTACCGCAACGCGTAATTGGGCAGGCGATTCGGGTGATCTCGGTTCTGGCCTGCGTGGCCCTCATTCGACGGGCCTGGATGATGGGATGACACAGGATGACCATGCACATGCAGATTGACCGAAAACTGACCGAATTTCCCCGCGTCCGGTTGATGACCGAGGTCACTCCGGTCGAGCGGCTGAACCGGATGTCGGACCGGTTGGGCATCGACCTGTGGTTAAAGCGCGACGACCTGACCGGGTTGAGTTTTGGCGGCAACAAGACCCGGCAGCTTGAATTCTACTTTGGCGAAGCCCTGCATCAGAAGGCTGACACGGTTTTGATCACGGGCGCGGTGCAGTCCAATTTTGTGCGCACTGCCGCCGCCGCTGCGGCGCGGTTGGGTATGACGTCGGTGCTGCAACTGGAAGAACGCGTACCGGGGATGGGGCCGGCCTATTACCGCTCGGGCAATGTTCTGCTGGCGCAGATTCTGGGGGCCGAGCATATGCACTTTCCGGTGGGCGAGGACGAGGTCGGAGCGGACAATGCGTTGCACGATCGCGCCGCGCGCCTGAGGGCCGAAGGGCGAACACCTTATGTCATTCATCTTGGCGTCGATCACCCACCGCTGGGGGCCTTGGGCTATGTGCAGGGCGGCGCGGAGCTGGCCGATCAGATGGCGGAATTTGATGTGGCGGTGGTGCCTTCCGGCAGTGGCGCGACCCATGGAGGGTTCCTGACCGGGCTGCGCCTGTCAGGTCATGGCGCGCAAGTCTACGGCATCTGCGTCCGCCGTGACCAAACCCAGCAGAAGGCCCGGATGGAGAAAGTTCTTGGCAAGCTGGCAGCGTTGATGGGTTTTGACCCGGCTTTGGTGAAGGAAGACATCCACGTCTGGGACGGTGCGCTTGCCCCCGGCTATGGTCAAATTGGGGACCGGACCCGCACGGCATTGGAGCTTATGGCCCAGACCGAAGGCATATTTCTGGACCCGGTCTACACCGCCAAGACCTTTGCAGGGCTTTTGGGGCTTCTGGACAGCGGCGCGATCCGCAAGGGCCAGAAGGTCGTGATGCTGCACACGGGCGGTTTGCCCGCGCTGTTCGGCTATCAGGACCAGCTTGAACCAACCTGACCAAACGACACTCAAGACAATCTCAAAGGGAGGAAATTATGAATAAGAAACTGATTTTGGCGTCGACCCTGACGCTTGCGCTTGGCACCGTGGCCGCTTTGGCCGAAGAGTTCGTGACCATTGGAACTGG
The DNA here is from genome assembly GCF_056535645.1 of Ruegeria sp. BK1. Classification (NCBI taxonomy): domain Bacteria; kingdom Pseudomonadati; phylum Pseudomonadota; class Alphaproteobacteria; order Rhodobacterales; family Roseobacteraceae; genus Ruegeria; species Ruegeria sp. BK1. The sequence continues at coordinate 150,383 of NZ_JBQFIS010000003.1, forward strand.
CGGCGTGACCGGTGTGTACTATCCGACCGGTGGCTCAATCTGCCGTCTGATGAACAAGAATCGCAAGGAAACCGGGGTGCGTTGCACGGTCGAATCCACCGGTGGCTCGGTCTATAACATCAATACGATCCGCGAGGGCGAACTGGAATTTGGCGTGGCCCAGTCCGACTGGCAGTTCCACGCGTTGAACGGCACCTCAAAATTTGAAGAGGCCGGGCCATTCGAAGAGTTGCGCGCGGTATTCTCGGTCCATGCCAAGCCGTTCAACGTGATGGTTCGCGCCGATTCCGGGATTGAGCATTTCGATGATCTGGCAGGCAAGCGGGTTAATATCGGCAATCCGGGATCGGGCCAGCGCGGCACGATGGAGGTGCTGATGGACGCCAAAGGGTGGACAAAGGATACGTTTGCACTGGCGGCCGAGCTAAAATCGGCGGAACAGTCCAGCGCCCTGTGCGACAACCAGATTGACGCGTTCATCATCACTGCGGGCCACCCGTCCGGCAACCTGACCGAAGCCGCGACGACCTGCGATGCCAAACTGGTTCCGGTGACCGGTGACGCCGTGACCGGGTTGATCGACAACAACGCCTATTACCGGGCAGCGACCATTCCCGGAGGCATGTATCGCGGCACCGACGGGGATGTGGACACGTTCGGGGTCGGTGCGACGCTTGTGACCTCGGCCAAGGTCTCGGACGAGGCGGTCTATGCGCTGGTGTCGTCGATCTTTGAGAATTTCGACGATTTCCGTACGTTCCACCCGGCATTCGCAAATCTGACCAAAGAAGAAATGGTTTCAGCGGGCCTGTCCGCGCCCATTCATCCCGGAGCACTCAAATATTACCGCGAGCAGGGTCTGTTGAAATAACGAAAGCGCAATCGCGTGCTTATCTCAGGTGAGGCCCAAGAGGGCCTCACCTTGTTGCAGGACTGCCTGCGCCGGTTGTTTTAGGATCTTCCCGGTCGGGCGGATGCGTCAGGTTTTCGACGAGAAGGCATCCAGGGTTCATGATGCCTTTAGGGTCGAGCGTGAATTTCAACTGAGCCAACAGATCATGACGTGCAGGAAGAGTTTTTCGGAACCACCCGGCCTTGGTGCGGCCAATTCCGTGCTCTGCTGAAAATGAGCCGCCGAGCTCTGTGACAATGTCGAATATGCGCGCTTCGATGGTCTTTCCGACGGCGCGCGCCTCTTCCTCGGACTTGGACTCCGGGGGTAGGGCATTAAAGTGAAGGTTGCCGTCGCCCAAATGGCCGTAGGTCTGCGGTATCCAGCCCGGAAACTCCTCAGCCAGCATGGTTTCGAGCGCGACCGCGGCTTGGGGCACATGCCCCAAGCGAACCGACACATCGCTGCGCACGTGGTAGCCGCGCTTGATCTGTCCTTCGACCAGGCCTTCGCGGATGGACCAGAACCGGGCGGCCTGAGATTGCGATTGAGCGATGACGGCGTCCTGCACCACCCCTTGCTCAAATGCTGAGGCCAGAAGTGCCTCCAGATGGTCTTGCAGCGGTAGGTCCATCGCGGATGAAAACGCGATCAGCACATGGACGGGCGCATCGACCGGCAGGATCATCGAGGGGTCAACGGATTGGGCCAATGGCATACAGCTTTGGGACATCACTTCAAAGGCCGACAGGACCTCGTGCCCGTTGCTGCGAATATGCCGCAGCAGATCCAGCGCGCCCTGCATCGAGGCGCAGCCGGCATATGCGGTGGCGCTATGTGTCTGGCGGGGAAGAATGCGCAGGCAGGCACGGGTGACCACGCCAAATACCCCTTCGGCGCCGATAGCAAGCCGCAACGGGTCCGGCCCCCGGTTGTCTTTGTGCAATCCTGTGATCGACGACAGGATCTGCCCTTGGGGCAGCACCATTTCCAACCCCAGAACCTGAGCACCCATCATGCCGTGGCGCAGGACATTCACTCCGCCCGCATTCGTGGATATCAGCCCCCCGATCTGAGCGCTGCCCTGAGAGCCGATGGCAACACCGAACTGGAAACCCTGCTCGCCTAGGGTCGTTTGCACTGTTTCAAGGACGGCGCCCGCCTGCACCGTGCATGTCATGCCGTCGGCGTCGATCTCTTCGATTGCGGTCATGCGTTGGGTGGAAATCAGAATGCAATCGCCCCGATTGCGCTGCGCGCCTCCGACCAGACCGGTATGCCCCCCTTGTGGGATGATACCGATGCCTGTGGCGTGGCTGAGGGCACAGACCTGCGACACCTCGGCTGAAGTGGCGGGTTTGACAACGGCCAGGCATTGTCCGTGCCGGTCTCGGGTCCAGTCTCGGGTGTAGGTCTCGGAAATATCTGAACCGGTCAGGACGGCGGCTTCGCCCAGCGTCGCCCTAAGCGCAGACAGATATGAATGAGTTGTGGCCTGGTCGTGCGAATCTGTTGGGGCTGATGGTGTCATGTCGGACCTTTGTCACATCCGCCTCGCAAGTAAACCATTATCGGTCCCTGCGCGTTTGCCTTTTGCCATAGCGTCAGGATCAGCTGGCAAGGATGCTGTTATGCAGAGCCAAAGGGAAGACGTGATCGGGGTAGCGGGTCAACATGCCAGCAATCCGCTCGGATTTGGCCATCCCCTGTTGGGCCAGTCCAAGGCCGCGGTTTCAATGAATGTCAAAGACTGTGCTGCGCTTGCGACAATTGCTTGTGGAAACTGTGGCCCCAGAAATTGCAGGCCCAGATAGTGGTCGGGATGCGGGTGCGTGATCACGATATGGGTCAAAGGTTTGCCGGTTTCGCGGACCAGACGCGCCAGATCCTGCGCCTCGCTCAGGTTCAGATGTGCGTCGACCAACACACAGCTCTGAGGGCCTTCGATCAGATAGGCATTGGCGAAAAAGCCGGCCTCTGGGGCCGGGTGACGGTCGAGTTGCGGCTCATCGGCCTGCGCCGGACGGGCCAGTAACGACATCATGGCACAGCCCGCAACCCGCATCCATTGACGGCGCGAGATCATGGCGGGCTGTTTACTTGCAACTGCCAACGGACCCAACGGCGCATTGTCGCGCGTCGTTGAAATAGGCCCCGTCAAATCTGGTGCCTTCGAAATTGTTGCCCCCCAATTGGGCTTTGGTCATGAAGGCCCCGCGCAGGTCCGCGCCCGCGAAATTGACTTGTTGCAAATCCGCGCCAATCAGGATGGTGCCGGTCAGATCGGCATGGGACAGGTTGGTCCCGCGCAGCTTGGCTGCAGTCAGTTTTGCGCCGCTGAGGTTGGCGTGGCTGAGATCCAAGCCCGAGAAATCCTGATGCGCAAAATCACAGCCGTGCCAATCCACTCGCGGCGCTGGTTCGGCATCGCAGTGATCGACGACAGCGCCCATCTGCGCCAGAGCGGGGCAGGCGGCAAAACAGGCGACGAGAATGAGCTTATGTGACACGTGAAAGTCCAGAGAGGTTTTTGGGGTGCGAATGTTTTGGCCACCTATTGGCCACCGCGCCGACCTGACGCGATGGCATTCAGAGGTCGATCCGCTTAGTTCGCGCTGAGGATCGCGTAAAAGCGGGTGAAAACCATATCCTCGTCCGCATTGACGATATGGCACGAGGCGCAGGCCTCGATTGGGGCGGAGGCGGCGGTTTCGGCATAGTGGCCAAAGTTGAAATAGCCCCAGTTGTTACTTTCCGCAAAGCGCGAGGAATCCTTGACCGCGATGTCGATGCCGTTGAACCCGGCCGGGAAATAACCCTGTCCCGACACCTCAAGCCGCGATCCGTCCGCTTCCTCGCCGGGTTGGGTCAGTTGCAGCTCTTTCAACAAGATAGTGCCTTCGGGAAATTCCCCGGTTTCCTTGTACTGAGCATAGGCCGTCGGATGCATGTAAACATTGTGGTATTCCGGGAACCCGGCCTGCCCGCCGTTTAGTGCGTTCGGCGTCAGGGGTGAGCCCAGGAACACCCATTCCCTGTAGCCTGTCGGTAGAACCAGTTGACCATCCTCGGTCCATTGAGGCTGCCAGTCGTCGGACACTTGCGCGTTGACCGATGTGCTGAACTGACTGATCCCAAGCGCTGCAACACCCATCGCTGCGCCCAATGTTAGGATTTTCAATACTCTCATGGCTGATGTCCTCTTGCTTGGAAATCTACGTCGCCCGGAAATTTGGGGCGGGTTTATGTGACACCAGCCTATCCAAGCCGGCCCGGCGTCAAATTGCGTATCATTCGGAAAAAGGTGCAGATCGTTCAGCCTCACGAGCTTATCAGCAAAAACATCGGTGATTTGACTGCCCGTGCGCATATTGGGCGCTCGCATTTTTACGATGCCCGCGTCCATTTGCCCTGACTTGGTTTGAGTGAAAAATATTGCAACCACAAAATTTATCGATAAAAAATGACCGAAATCTCGGGTTACACGAAAGATTATAGATAAAATGCAGACCCAACCAAACTCGTGGACACGTGACGCGGCTCAGGCGCTGTATGATCTGCCGCTGATGGATCTTCTGTTTCGCGCCCAGACAGTGCATCGCGCCAATTTCGATCCCAATAAGGTCCAGACCTCGAAACTGCTGTCGATCAAGACCGGAGGCTGCGCCGAGGACTGCGCCTATTGCTCGCAATCGGCGCGCAATGGGTCCAAGCTGTCGGCCTCGAAACTGATCGAGGTCGAGCGGGTTCTGTCCGAGGCCCGTAAGGCGAAAGAGGGCGGCGCGACCCGGTTCTGCATGGGGGCCGCGTGGCGCGAGCCCAAAGACCGCGACATGGCTGCGCTGGTTGCCATGGTCGAAGGCGTGCGCGACATGGGGATGGAATCCTGCATGACGCTTGGCATGCTGAGTGACACGCAGGTGGTGCAACTGCGTGATGCGGGGCTGGATTACTACAACCACAATATCGACACGTCCGAGCGTTATTATTCCGAAGTGATCACCACCCGGACCTTTGCCGACCGGATCGACACGATGAACCGGGTGCAAGAGGCGGGGATCAAGGTGTGTTCAGGTGGCATTCTGGGCATGGGCGAGGGCGTTCAGGACCGCATGGACATGCTGGTGACGCTGGCCAACATGGCGCCTGCGCCGGATTCGGTTCCGATCAACATGCTTATGCCGCAGCAGGATACACCGCTGGCCGATGCCAAGCCGATTGATCCGATTGACTTTGTGCGGGTGATCGCTGTGGCGCGGATCATGATGCCGCAATCCTATGTCCGCCTGTCTGCCGGGCGCAGCGACATGAGCGATGAGCTGCAGGCGATGTGTTTCTTTGCCGGTGCGAACTCGATCTTTGTGGGCGAAACGCTGCTGACGGCGGAAAACCCTGAGGAAGACACCGACGCGGTTCTTTTTGCCAAGCTGGGGCTTCAGGCCGAGGTCGCGGCGCAGGACAGCCGGGCTGACGCGGCCGAATGACGGTTACGGCGCGCTTGTCCTCGATGCTTGAGGTGCTGGACAACCGGCATCGTCGGCGGGTGTTGTCACCGCGCCGGGGGTTGGATTTCGCGTCGAACGACTATCTGGGGCTGGCTCAGTCACCCGAATTGGCCGAGTCCGCGCAGCACGCGCTGTCGCGCGGGGTGCCGTTGGGGTCGGGCGGGTCGCGCCTGTTGCGTGGCAACCATCCCGAGCACGAGGCTTTGGAGCAGTTCGCTGCCAGTTTTTTTGGGGCCGAGGCCGCGCTGTTCATGGGTGGCGGGTTTCAGGCCAATCAGGCCATCTTTTCCAGCCTCCCCGCCGCCGGGGATCTGATCCTGCATGACGCTTTGGTCCATGCCAGCGCGTTCGAAGGGATGCGCACCGGGCGTGCCGACACACGGGGCTTTGCTCATAATGACTTGGCCGATGCGCGCCGGGTTCTGACGCAATGGCGCACCAAGGGTGGTTCGGGTCAAGTTTGGGTTGCGGTCGAAAGTGTCTATTCGATGGAAGGCGATCTGGCCCCGTTGGTCGATTTCGCAACGCTGGCGCGGGACCACGATGCGGTGCTGGTGGTCGATGAGGCCCACGCAACGGGCGTCTTTGGTCCACAGGGCCGGGGGCTGGCGCATGGGCTGGACGCGGATGTGCTGACCTTGCACACCTGCGGCAAGGGTCTAGGTGTTGCGGGCGGATTGATCTGCGGTCCGCGTGTGATGATCGACACTTTGATAAATCGCACGCGCCCGTTCATTTTTGCCACCGCCCCGTCGCCCTTTAATGCAGGCCTCGTGCGGGCCGCGCTTGAGCTGCTGAGCAACGACCCGATTTGGACGCAGCAGGCGCAGGACCGGATCGCGCATGCCCATTCGGTGGCGCATAGTGCTGGGATCGCGCCGCAAGCTCTGACCAGTCAGATTATCCCCGTCATTCTGGGTGATGACGCCAGCACCATGGCAATGGCGGCGCGCTTGCAGGAACAAGGTTTTGATATCCGCGGCATCCGCCCGCCGACCGTGCCGAAGGGCACGTCGCGTTTGCGAATCTCGATCACCGGGAATGTCACCAAATCCGAGATCAGCGCCTTGTTCGAAACACTGTCGCGCTACCGGAAGGAGGCCGCATGAGCACTCTGGTCGTCACCGGCACCGATACCGGTGTGGGCAAGACCGTCCTGTCCGCCGGGCTGGCCGCTGCCCTTGGGGCCAGCTATTGGAAGCCGGTCCAGTCCGGGTTGGAAGAGGCGACGGATACCGAAACCGTGCAGGCCCTGTCTGGCGCGCCGGTCTTGCCCGAGGCGTATCGGCTGAACCTGCCCGCCTCGCCGCATCTGTCGGCCGAGGATATGGGGGTTGAGATCGACCTTGAGCGACTGACTTTGCCTCAGGTTCCCGGCCCGTTGGTTGTGGAAGGGGCGGGTGGCGTGATGGTGCCTCTGACCCGGCAGCATTTCTTTCTGGACCTGTTTGCCCGTTGGCAGGCGCCGGTCGTTCTGGCGGCGCGCACGGCTTTGGGCACAATCAACCACACCGCGCTGTCCTTGCGCGCCTTGCGCGGCGCGGGTGTCGACGTGGTCGGCGTGGCATTCATCGGAGACGCCGAGCCGGATGTCGAACAGACTATTGTCGAGATGTGCGAGACGCGCCATCTGGGACGGCTGCCGGTTCTTAACACCGTGACGCGTGCCTCTGTGGCTGATGCGATGGCGGGGATGGACCTGACCACGATACGGGGTGCGCTTTGACCCCATTGGATTTTGACGCGCGCCACCTGTGGCATCCTTATACCAACGTGCTGGATCCGGGGCCTATGCACCTGATCTCTTCGGCTGAGGGCGTCTGGCTGACGCGCGAGGACGGCGGTAAGATGATCGACGCCATGTCATCTTGGTGGTGTGCGGTGCACGGCCATCGTCACCCGGCCATCATCGCAGCGATGCAGACGCAGTTGGATCACTTGCCCCATGTCATGTTCGGCGGCTTGACGCATACGCCCGCGATTGAGCTGGGCAAGCGGCTGATCGACATGCTGCCCGATGGATTGGACCGGATTTTCTACAGCGACAGCGGCTCGGTCGCGATCGAGGTCGCGTTGAAGATGGCTGTGCAGTACCAGATGGCCAGGGGTCATTCGGGCCGGACAGAATTTGCCACGATCCGGGGCGGGTATCACGGCGATACATGGAAAGCGATGAGCGTCTGCGATCCAGTCAATGGAATGCATGGGCTGTTCCGGGGGGCGATGTCGATCCAGCATTTCCTGCCCCGGCCCTCTGTGGCGTTGGGACAGGACTGGCCGGAGGATCCGGCGTTGAATGGGCTTGGCGCTCTGGAAGAGATGCTGGACCGTCAGGGCGACCGGATCGCCGCGTTGATCCTTGAGCCGGTGGTACAGGGTGCGGGCGGGATGTATTTCTATCACCCGTCCTGGCTGAAAAGCGCGCGCGAGCTGTGTTCGGCCCATGGGGTGTTGCTGATCTTTGATGAGATCGCCACCGGGTTTGGGCGGACGGGTCAGCTTTTTGCCATGCAGCATGCGGATGTGGTGTCGGATATCCTATGCGTGGGCAAGGCGCTGACCGGCGGTCATATCACTCTGGCCGCTACAATTGCGACCGAAGCCGTTGCGCGCGGGATTGGTGAAAGCGAGGCCAGCGTGTTGATGCACGGGCCGACCTATATGGCCAACCCGCTGGCGTGCGCGGCGGCCATCGCCAGCCTCGACCAACTGAAACAGCGTGACTGGCATCATGAGGTCAGCGCAATTGCCAAGCAGATGGAGCATGAGCTTGCGCCCGCGTGCGACATACCGGGCGTGGCTGATGTACGGGTTCTGGGCGCAATCGGCGTGATCGAGATGGAGCAACCGGTTGACCCTCGGATCGCGCATGCGCAAGCACCCGAAACTGGTGTCTGGCTGCGGCCCTTCGCGCGCAATATCTATTGTATGCCGCCTTTCGTGATCTCGGGCGATGAGTTGAGCCGGGTGACGGCGGCGATGGTTAATCTGGCGCGGGGCGAGGCATGAAGGCGGTTTGGCTGTCCCGCTCTGGTGTTGAAAACCTGACACTAGTGTTCGGTGGTTGGGCGCTGGGGCCCGCCCCGTTTGCCGGGCTGGAGGGCGGCGGGGACGTCCTGTTTGTCGACGACTATACCCAGCTTGATGCTGAACTGCCCGAACTGGCCGATTATGATCGGCTCGATGTGCTGGCGTTTTCCTTCGGTGTCGCCTCGGCTGTGCACTGGTTAGAGGGGGCGGGGGTCAACCCGGATCGTCTGGTTGCGGTCAGCGGCACCTTGTTTCCTGCGGATGTGGAAAAAGGCATCGCGCCGGACATGATCAACGCCACTGCCGACAATCTGAGCGCGGCTAGCTTTGCCAAGTTCTGCCGCCGCGCCGGGTTCGAAGGACCAGCACCGCAGATTGACATCCATGCGGCGCAAGCGGAACTGCGTGCGATCCTTCAGCGCGGCCCCGCTCTGGCGCGTCGGTTTGACCGAGTGTGGATTCCGCACCAAGACCGGATCATCCCCACCAAGGCGCAAGAGGCGGCGTGGCAGACCTCAACCATTCGGCGCATTGACGGCCCGCATGTTCCGTTTCGAGCGGGTCAAAGCTGGGCAGAGTGGTTGGCATGAACACATTGATCACAGACCGGGTACAACGCAGTTTTAGCCGCAGTTTTGGCAGCTATCATGCGGCGGCGGGTCTGCAAGCGCAGATCGCCGCAGACTTGGCCGACGCGTTGCACGCCCACGACGCGCCTGCGCAGTTTGACCATGGGCTGGAGTTGGGCTGCGGTACCGGACATCTGACCCATGAGTTACAGGCCAGGTTCCGGTTTCAGGCTCTGACGCTCAATGACCTTGCGCCCGAGGCCGCAGCAACCGCGACCGCTGCAAAGGCGCGGTTTGTATGTGGCGATGCGGAACGGATTGCTTGGCCGCAGCGGCCCGATCTGATCTGCTCGGCGTCGATGATCCAGTGGTTGCACGATCCGGCGGCCCTGATGCGACGCATTTCGCGTGCGCTGGCACCCGGTGGTTGGCTGGCAGTTTCGGGCTTTGGGCAACGGCAGTTTCACGAGTTGACGCAGATCGGGTCATCCGCCGAAGCGCCGGGCCTGTGTCGCCCCGAGGATCTGAGCGCGGCCATTTGCGATGAGTTGGAAGTGATGGTGGCAGACGAGGATATTCGGACCATTCGGTTCGCCTCACCCCACGACCTGTTGCGCCATTTGCGCAGCACCGGGGTGAACGGCCGTGCCCGCGGGGTTTGGACACGCTCGGATTTGCGGCGGTTCTCGGACGCGTATGTCGCGCGCCATGGCTGCGGCGACACTGTGCCGCTGACCTATCACCCGATCTGGATCATCGCCCGCAAGCCGATCTGAGCAATCGACCGGGATCACAGCACTGTCACACAGGATTGACCCGTTGGTTACGCGCCTCCGTGCTAGGCAGGACAGGCGCGCGTGTTTCCACCTGAATCTTCCGAACACAAAGGTCCCCAAATGATCAGAGCCGTCCTCATCTCCGCCAGCTTGCTACTCATCGCCGCCTGCGACAGCGGCCCAAGTGGCGGCAGCGCTGAAAATCAAACTCAGGACTTCGAAGAGAGCTTCCGCAATCGTGGCAGCTGATGCCTAATGGCTGGGCCAGGTGGTTTCGGCCCAGCTTTTCCTGACCGTCTGCCCAAGACGGGATAGGGCATTCTGGTCGGTTTGCTTCCTGCGCGCGGCAGGTATGCGTGCCTCATTTCCGCTCTATACATCCCCGTCGTCTCTCGCTATGAGCGGCGCTTCGACGATGATCCGTGTGTTGGACGCTCTGAGGGTGACAGCATCACCAGAGCGAGCCGATCTATGAAACAGACATTGCAGGATGCGCTCACGCGCAAAGGATATGAAACGCTGACCCCGGTACAGCAGGCCGTGACCGCGCCCGAATTGCAGGGGCGCGACCTGTTGGTTTCCGCGCAAACGGGTTCGGGTAAGACCATCGGGTTTGGGCTGGCCATCGCGCCGACGCTTTTGGGTGAGGGCGATGTCTTTGACGCGGCCGCAGCACCTTTGGCGCTGGTGATTGCACCTACGCGCGAGCTGGCGATGCAGGTAAAGCGCGAGCTGGCGTGGCTTTATGCTGATGCGGGGGCGTTTCTTGCCTCTTGCGTGGGCGGAATGGATATGCGCGACGAACGCCGCGCCTTGGCCCGAGGCGCGCATATCGTTGTCGCAACGCCGGGCCGGTTGCGCGATCATATCATGCGCGGTTCGATCGATCTGACTGATGTGCGGGCGGTGGTGCTGGACGAAGCTGACGAGATGCTGGATCTGGGCTTCCGCGAGGATCTGGAGTTCATTTTGGAACAAACGCCCGAGACGCGTCAGACGCTGCTGTTTTCGGCCACGGTGCCGCGCGCGATTGTCAGCCTTGCGGCGCGCTATCAACAGGATGCTGAACGGGTCAGCACGGTCAGCGAACGCACGCAGCACGCGGATATCGAATACCGTGCACTGAATGTGGCGCCGCGCGATGGCGAGAACGCGATCATCAACGTGTTGCGCTATTACGAAGCCCCGAACGCCATCGTCTTTTGCAACACACGCGCCATGGTCAGCCGTTTGACGGCACGCTTGTCCAACCGGGGGTTCCCGGTTGTCGCTCTGTCGGGTGAGTTGACGCAAAGCGAACGCTCTAACGCGCTGCAAGCGATGCGCGATGGCCGCGCCCGTGTTTGTGTGGCCACCGATGTCGCGGCGCGGGGGATCGACCTGCCGAACCTGGATCTGGTTGTTCACGCCGAACTGCCCAACAGCCATGAAACCCTGCTGCACCGCTCGGGCCGTACCGGGCGGGCAGGCCGCAAAGGGGTCAGTGCGCTGATCGTGCCCCCGGCGGCGTTCAAAAAGGCACAGCGCCTTTTGAAATTTGCCAAACTCACCGCCGAGTGGGGGTCTGCGCCCTCGGCTGAAGAGGTCAACGCGCAGGACTTGCAACGAATGTTTGCGTCCGACGACTGGCAGTCCGAGGTTCCCGAGACCGAGCGCGCCTCGGTCGAGCAACTGGTCGCGCGGTTCTCGTCAGAACAGCTGGCCGCGGCTTACGTTCGCCAATACACGCGCCAACATTCCGCGCCCGAAGAACTGAGCGAGGTCAACGCGGCAGCCAAACCCAGCGCTCCCTTTGGTCCCAGCGTTTGGTTTTCCCTGTCTGAGGGGCGCAATCAGCACGCCTCGCCGCGCTATGTTCTGCCGATGATCTGCAAGGCCGGGAACATCACGAAATCCGATATAGGCGCGATCCGCATTGCCGACGATGTGACCTATATCGAAATCCGCGAAAGCAGCGTGCCCGGTTTTATCGAAGCCATTGGGCCCGAGATGAAGGTCGAAGGAGCGAAAGAGATCGTTCGACTGGACACGGCCCCAGACCTGTCGCGACCCGCAAAGCCGGGCCCCAAACGTGGGATGAAGGACAAGAAACGGGGAAAAACTGAGCGTCCGGAGCGTCTGGTCGAACCGCAACCGGCAAAGACACGGAAGAAGGACACACCCAAACCTGCGGACAAGGGAAAAGCCGATCCCAAACCTAAGCGCAGCAAGGCCGGGGACGCCTGGGCAGGCAAGACACCGGATCGCCGCCCCAAAGGTCCTCCGCCGCCAAAAGGCAAGCCCAACAGCAAGAAGAACCGCGCGCGGGCCGCTGCGGCCAAGGGCGGCAATGCGGTTCCGAAACGCCGGACGTAAACTGGGGCGTTAATCGCGCTGCGAAGCCCCTTTGCAGAGGTCGTGCCTCGGTTCCGAGGCAGCCGCAGTCTGCTGCGCCGTACTCTCCCTGTGCGCGGCGATAGGGATGGACAATTAGCTGAAGCTCTAGGCAACTTGCAAAAAACAATTGAGAGCGGGTCTGGGAAATTTATCAATGACGAACTAGCAATCGTATTGGATCAGTCAGATAAGGCTGCTCTGTGTGTTACTTGGACACGAGTTTTTGTTATGAAGTATAACCCGTTAAAATTTAGACCATTTACCGCAGCAGAACTCTACGAAGCCCGATGGGAAACTCCCGATGATGCTGTGTTTGTCGAATTGGTGGATATGATACCTTTCCTGGAGGGGCAGAGAGACCAATGGTTGTGGATCGGATTGATTAGGTCTCTAAATCCTGACATCAAAGGTTACATCGATGTTGTAACTTGGATTTTAGATCAGGATGACTGTGACGTTGCAGTTGCAATGTACGCTTATGGTTGCCTACAGGGACCATATGCTTGTGGTAGGCCGACATCCCGAGGAACCTCGTCTGAGTCAGAAGAACTGATCCCTCTTCGCGTGATTGAAGCACGAAATAAGTCTCGACCGTATACACAGAACAACCTCCTAATTTGAGCAAAATGACTTTCAGCGCGGTGATCCAGATCAACTACTTCAACAGAGTTTAGAATACGCTGACAAAATGCTTGAGAAAGCGAAGAAGGAGGCCGAAATCAAAGGCGAGACCTTGAGGGAGGAAGACTTTCCCAAGCCGCTTATTGCTCCCCCGGTAGAATTGCTGCAAACTCCGTTAACCGGACATCAAAGACGCGTCGACTACGTTATCGATGAGAACTACGCGGTTTTTGTGCCTGTTTGAAGCTTGCTGCATTAGAGTTGAACATTCATAGCCTGACATTCTGCGCAGAGCTGCCAGTGCGTTAGAGTTCGAATAACGCTCAGGTTCAATGGACCGCGGATTGCTGTCTAATATACAACAAAGGCCCCTCAGGGGCCTTGTTTTTTGGTCGGAGTGAGAGGATTCGAACCTCCGACCCCTGCCTCCCGAAGACAGTGCTTGGGCGGCCTACTGTCTGTCGCTGACACGCACAGCACTACACTTGTAAGCAACGGTCTGCTCAAGAACGTCCTTGTTGTCAGTAGCTTAGTTTCGCACATCCATGATGTGCGATGCAATAAGCATCGTGGCGCTTGTTCGCCTATGAAGACCGCAACGTTGCAGCGAATCTTGCCGGAACTGCAGCGGAGGCGCAGCGCTGCATCGCGTAGCCAAGTGCGCCAACAGCCCTCTCTGGTGTGATACTCCCCCGCCCAAATCCAAAACCCCGTTCCCAAGGCGGTGGCCCTGCTGCGGTAATGTCGGACGTCCCCCCTGTAAGGCTGTTATCTGATCCAACCTATCCACCCTGTCCAACATTCTTATGTTCTTTGTTTTTGATCGGGCGCTTTAATTGAGAACTCTTCCCCTCCGGCAAAATCAAAGGCTCGAAAGATATGTTTCCGAGGTTGGAGATGTTGGATCAGGATTGTCGCAGTGGCTAGCCTGATCTGGCTGGTCCGATGTGATTGTTAGTGCATGACTGGCCTCTGGTCCATCGGAACGATGGTTTCCGGTGCGGGTGGCCGATAGCTCAATGTACTGTCGGAACGTCCGGTGTAGTATTGCTTCCGCCAGCCCGCGATGATTTTTTGTTCTTCTCTGAGCGAGTAGAAGGCTTCCCGGTTCAACGGCACGTCTCGAAACCGCGCGTTGAAGCTCTCGACATAGCCGTTCTCCCGAAGCGATCCCGGCTCGATGTAGCCCGTCCTGGCACCGACAGGTGATTTCCAGTCTCTGACTGTCTGAGCGACGAACTCGCGGCCGTTGTCGCTGCACACATAAGCAGGCAGGTGGTCCGCGCAAGTTGAACAGGTCAGTTAGGGCTTCGATCACATCGGTTGAGTTCAGTTTGCGCTTCACCCGGATTGCCAAGGACTCATGACCTTCCCCCCGATATCCGAGCCATTGCGAACCGGAATTTCTCACCTTTTAATGGACGCAGGAGGAAGATTCATGAAGCGGAAGCGTTTCACTGACGGATAGATCAGCGGCGTGCTGAAGATGAGCGGGGCGGGTGCCAAAACAGATGACGTTTTTCGGCGTCATGGTATCAGCTCGGCCACTTTCTACAGTTGGCGCAAGAAGTACGGCGGAATGGAGGCTGGCGATGCAAAGCGGCTTCGGGCTCTTGAAGCTAAAAACTCCAAACTGAAGCGGATCCTTGCAGACCAAATCCTGGATATGCCCGCGATAAAGAATCTGCTGCAAATACACTGGTAAGCCCATGGCGAAGCGACGAGCCGTGAGCTTTCTGATGACCGAGTGTGGGTTCAGCGAGACACGCGCCCGCCGGATCTTTGGACTTGCGCGGTCGGTGCAGCAATACCGACAGCCGCCCAAGGACGACGAGGCTGCGATCAAAAGCACGCAAGAGCTGGCGTCAGAGAATCGGCGCTACGGCTACCTGCGCCTGCATGCCATGCTTCGGCAGGAAGGTCTGGTCGTGAACCAAAAGCGCACATATCGGCTTTACACCGAGCATAGCTTGCAGGTGCGCACCGAGAAACGGCGCAAGCTGCCAAGGCGCGATCACGTCGCGCCGCAGATGTCGGAAAGAGCAATGCAGCGCTGGTCCCTGGACTTTGTCAGCGTCCAATTTGCGGAATTTCGAAGGTTTCGGCTGCTCAACATCGTCGACGACCACAGCCAGTACTGTCCGGGCCAGATTGTCGATGTATCGATCTCCTGGGCACGCTTGGCACGGTTCCTTGATGATCTCGCCCTTCGCAGAGGCCTCCCAGAGGAGATTATCCTCGACAACGGATCCGAGGGCACCAGCAAAGCAGTGTTCGATTGGTCCGAGCGGACCGGCGTGCGCCTGCGATTAATGGAGCCAGGCAAACCGTTGCAAAACGCCTTCGCGGAGAGTTTCAATGGCAAGTTCAGAGACGAATGTCTGAACCTTCACTGGTTCCGCTCCCTTCGCCATGCCCGCGAAGAGATCGGACGATGGCGCAGCCACTACAACACCAAGCGCCCGCATTCAGCGCTCGGATATCTATCCCCAACGGAGCTCCTGACGAAAACCAACTTGCCGGCGCTTGAGACTCTTGTGGTCTCCACGCTGTCGCCTTAGGGTCAAACCCAACCGGAGGATTCTAGATCACACCGGCCCTAGTGGCAGGGGAAGGTCAGGCAAAGGAATTTCCATTTGAATTCATTCAAAAAAAGTGGCTTCCTCAAGATCAACGGAGTGAAGGTATATGCAATGAAAGAAACAACCCGCCAAGAACCATCGGATTTTATCAAAAGCTTGGAGGCTGAACGACAAAGACAAGCCGACTTCTATACCAAGCTATCAGAAATAAAAACATACTGCCACCGATTGACTGAAGATGATCTGCCACCGATTTGGGCACAGAACAAAATTGGCAGCGACACGGCTGATCATTTCAAGCATATCATGGCTGATCATTTCGCTGAGATTTATGTTAGGTTCGACTTGACACCCGACAGTAGTGTATTCGATCTGGGCTGCGGTTGTGGACGTCTTGCTTTCCCATTTGCAAAGCTGATTGGCGAAGGCGGCAACTACTGGGGGGCCGATGTTTGGCCCGAAGGTATAGCAATCTGCAAGCGGATACTGGGACGGGACAACGTCAAATTTCACCTTTTGCCAGCTGCAAACAACTACTATTTTGACGATTTTGATGGCGCAAAGCAAAACAACTTCAAACTGGACTTTTTGCCAGACAACGCATTGGACGTAGCCTTCGCGATATCCGTCTTTACGCATTTGATCGAAGAAGATACACGCGCATATTTGAAGGAGTTTCGGCGTGTACTTAAGCCGGGCGGTTGCGCTTACATCACTTGTTTTATCATCGATAAGTTCTTCTTGGATTATGTCGCGCGGACAGGCAATCATACTGCCGTGGAACAAAAGGCTCCTGGCTATTATCAAGCCTACGAAGGACAAGACTTTTTCGGTGCATACACGCTGAACAAGTGGCGTGAGATGGTCGCAGATTACGATTTGGAAATCGTCGCCGTGGAACGTGGCACTTGGGCAGAAAAACCATCGGCACGGTCTTATCAGGATACGCTCATCGTTATGCCGAGAAGAGACGTGGACGAAGTTTAGGCCAGTCGGCATTGCCTGAGGAATTGAAACCATGAGAGACGACGATCAAGACTTCCAGAAGCTTCTTGACTTGGCGACGCCATGGCTAACAAGCGATGCTCTGGCTTGGCTTGATGCCAATATCCTACCATCAGATCGCGTTTTTGAGATTGGAGGCGGACGGAGCAGTCTCTACTTCACCGCGCGTGCACAGTTCACACACACACTGGAAACATCCCCCGCTTGGGCCAGCTTGCTGCTCGAAAAATTAGCTAGGCTGCCAGCTGCGATGCGCGCCTGGCAACTGGAAGTGATACCGGTGGACTGGTCACCCACCTGGCGGGAATCGCAGCAAGGATTTTGGGGCCAATACCCGAGTGTACTGACAAAAGAAGCGGCTCGGCGCCTGGAACAAAGGTATTTGCAGTCGGCGACGTCACCGAAGGACGCCACGGTTCTCGTGATCGATGGTGGGCTGCGCAGCCATCTCTACATACTGTTCCATCGGCTTGGGCGCCTCTCGGATTACGAAGTTCTGATCATAGACAACACTGAGTTCGACTTTCCCGCTTATTGGTATGAGAAACATCCACCGCAGGGCTTTGTGCGATTTGACTTTGTGGCAGGAAGTTTAGACAAGCCAGATGAACACATCCAGAAATCAAAACATATAACCACGATTTTCGTGCGAGAGGACCGGCACGAAAAAATGCAGAATGCGGATTACGTATCCGAGATATCCTGGGCTTTTGAAAGCTTGCAAGAGCATCGCATAGACGAAGATAGCGACGAGACACGCCAACGCGTTCAGCTGTGGGAAAAGTATGTTGAAGATGAACTCGCCGGTTATGGGTTCTGACCCATTGCACGTCGGCGGGGCTCTGGGTTAAGTCCGGCTGCCTAATATCCTTCGCTTTAGTCTTCTCAGGCCCTTGCGTTTCTTGCTCTTCGCTGCCGTACTGTTTTGCACCACATCGTTCTGGGTCTGAAGTTCCCGTTCTAGATTTTGTACCCGCAGGTTAAGGTGGCTGCGGTCGCGGTTGATCCGTACCGCCAGAGCCCGCGCTGCACCATCAACTTCCTCCTGCGCGACCGGTGTTTTCCTACCCGACGCCTTTTCCATGTGTGCGTTCAGATCGATTCCGAATGCCTCCTTGAATGCTTGGTTGCCGTCCCGGTATCTGTTTTGAAGCAGCTCTACGAGTTCATCCGTCAGCGCCATTTTCTCGCCCGGGAACATTTCTTCGGCCAGGGAAACCAGATCGTTGGTCTCCCACGGGCCATCCTCCAACGGATTTGCAGGATAAATCAGGCGATTGACGGCCGCTGCAGAAAGAAATGACCCCGACACATTGTGACGATCACGCTGGAGGGCACTGATCCTTTCAACGCCGCATCCTGTAATGCGGGCATAATCCTCTAAGACGCGGTTTTGGTGACAATCAATGACTTCGATTGGTGCGGAATCGGCATAACGTGATGCGATTTCAAACACATCGCTGCTTTGGGATAACGAAGCTTCCCGTACGAATGTCTCGGGTGACTTACTGTAAAGGCCGCGCTTCAGAATTTGAAGGTAGGTCGAATTGATGAGCGACACCTGTTCTCGCACTGACAAAACAAATGTCACGCGCGGTAGCAGGTTTTTGAGGAATTCTGGTCCCCCAGCGGCGAGAAATCTAGGATGAGAGAACACCTCGGACGAAAGGTGGTAGGTTCGACCCTCCGAAAGTTGAGAGAACTCATTTTCAATTTGGTCGACAGTGCAGGGTTCAATCCATTCAAGATTATTCTGCGCCATAACCGCACCAGCCAATCGATGATTGCCCTGATCCTGAACACCGACCGGTGCCCACTTTTGATTGCCGTCCAGAGTAACGATGAATTCCTGAATGGCGGTCGATGCTGCCTTGGGAAGGCCGATGTGCACAAAGAATTTCATAAAAACAATGAACCAGTTCTAGTGATTTATGAGAAGAGCATCTCTCCTCCTTATCGAAAATGGGTATCTACTGTTAGGCTCAACGCGCTTGCAGCAGCAATCGATTTGCCGCTTTGCTCTGCACGTCTAAAAAACTCGTTTCGCATGATCGAGAGTTGCTTTGCATGTTTGTCCTGTCCGGCTATCACCGAATTGCCAAAAGATTCCACATCGCCAACATCGCGGTGGTGGTAGAATGCCAACTCCTTATCGATCACCCCAATGTCGAACTTCTCAAGAAACCTCAAGTTGAATTCCCAGTCACCTAAGACCGGATAGTCTTCGCGAAATGGGCCTATTAAGTCAAAACAAGCGCGCCTAAACACGAACGAAATCGGAGCAAAGGTGTTCATTTTCATTATTTGATGGAACGTTGGGGGGGTAAGATCCGGTCGATAAGACCACGTCCCGTGTACTTTGATCCCCTCGGCTGTTATCTCCTCGGATACATATATGCTCTTTGTCAATACACCCCCGAAGTGAGCGCCTTCTTCAGCATCCAAATAGCTCACTGTTTCTGCAAGAAAGTCTGGGTGCCATGTATCGTCGTCGTCGTGGATAACGATGTACTCTGAATCTGCCGCAGCGATGGCAATATTTGACGCAGCTTCCATCCCTCGGTTATCGATATTGTCAACCAAAACAACTTTACTGTGATCGATGTTGGCATCTCTGATCGCTGCTCGTACAAACTCTATGTCGCCTCCGTCACAAACAACCACCTGTACGTAATCACGAAACGTTTGATCGTGCACGCTAAGTAGTGCGCGGCGTAAAAGCATTGGGCGATCCATTGTGCGTGTAATGACGGCAACGGCCGGTCGGTCCGCCCGCATTAATCTTGGCATCTTTCTTTCTTGCTTCATCACATGTGGGAGGCCAAAGCGCTTTCGCAAAATAGCATCTGCCATGCCATCTTCGTTTTCCAAAGCAATTTGCCCAGCGGTCCAAAGTGAATCTCGAACCCGCTCGTCCGAGCTGCGCTCGTCTTTTGGCAGCAAAACCTTTGCCGACATATCTCTACCAAAATCCACACTGCGTTCCGTAGTCTGATAAATTTCGGTCTCTGACCGCGTCGGCAAAAGTATGAACTTCTGCAACCTGTGCCAGGCGGATTGCGCATTTGCAGCGACTTCGGCTGGATCTTTGGGGGCTTCTGCGAGAGCTTCTAGAACGCCGCAAAAAATTGGGTCTTCCGGCACGCTGTCACGGTCAGCAAGGTTTTCAGCAGCTCCCTCGGCAACAATCGACCCGTCACTGGCGCGATAGTAGCTCTCGATACTTGGCGCTCTTGGCTCAAAGAGGCTTTCGACAATGTGACGGCATTCAAGAATTGAAGTTTCCGGAACGTCGCGATTCACTGCGTTTGAGGTAAACATCAGGCCGATTGCCTGGTTCCAGTGCTCGCGTCGCTCGTTCTCTTGCTCGATTGCTGACAAACCGAAGTATGCGCCCCACCAGTCGATGTCTGGAATGCCTTTGGTCAGCAACCGTTGCGACGTCGCCAGCCAGCCTGTATCGATCAGCAGCGCGCAGTCTTTGCCGTCAAGCACATCGGTCGTCATTTCCTCAAAAAGCGAAGATTGGTCTTCCAAATGAGATTTCAGAGATGCGAGTTTCTTGGATGTTGAGCGCTTTATCGAACCAAAGTCCGGCGGCGTCGTCGTGTATGCTTTGGAGAGTGCTGCCTTAGACGGTTTTTCTCCAAGAATACAGTCCGCTGCTACTTTCAGTTTGGTATACTTAAATTCTTTGTTGAAGGTGTCCCTGCTGGCGCTCGGGGCTTGTCGCCAAATGCCCTTCGCAATCATCATTCTGGACACCCAGAACAATTCCCAGTCGTCGGGAACCTCAAGGTCCAAACGCCCCATGTAAACTTCCAGAGCCTGACGGATACGAACGCCGGCCCGGGCACAGAACAGGATTTTCGCAGATTTCGTCTGTTCGAAATAATGGCAGGTTTCCCAGAGCCGCTGGAGATAGCTTGCTATCACCGGCCCCAAGTCATCGCGTCCAAAAACGAAGCGCTTCTCATCGTCCAATTCGGTGAAACTCGAGGTTTCCGCCATAGTATCCATCGCTTTTAGTCTATGTCGATACTGGCCTGACCAGATTTAAACCTTGGCCCAGTCACGTACATCGATGCCTCTTTCATCAAAATGCGAAATTGTCTCGACCAGCGACGCCTGCCGACTGGCGATCTCCGGCCTAGAGATTGGGAAGTACATTGCGTTCCAACCAGCCTCTCTGGCGCGTTCGACGTCGGATCGGTGTGAATCGCCTGCATGTATCGTTGTTTCAGGCCGCAAACCAAAGTCCTTTTCCACAAAGCCAAACAGCTTTCCGCTGCGCTTGTTCAGAATGGTATCGGCGCTGCTGTAGAGTTTATCGACAGTTTCAAAACCGGATGGGTCGACCAGTTTGCTAATACGTTCAATGTGATCTGCGTGCAGATACATGTCACTTATCAGAATGACCTTTTTACCTGCCTCTTTGAAACGTTGCATGAGCGGACTGAGTACCGGGTTGCGGTAGAGCTTCCCGGCTTCAAATTGCACTTCGAGGTCGAGCAAACGGTCGGTCAATAGTTCGTTTCCGCCAAGGCTGCCCGAAACAAATTGTGCAACTTCGATAATCGACCCCTCGTTGCACCCCTTCTTTTGCGGTCTGAAGCGGTACGTGTGCTGCATTCCTCGCGCACGAGCAAGCGTCAGGCTTTCTGCCGAACTGTTTTTGAGCAGAGTTGCAAACTCCGAGTCCTTTAGCTCATTCAGCACCATGTCGGAGAATTCCAGAAAGCGCGCTGCCTCAGATTCGCCGCCTCGCAAAAGAAACGTGTCAAATACGTCCAGTGATAGTACTTCATACTCCGAAAGGCGTGCCCACAGCGTGTCGAGTATAGTTGTTTGATGTTTCGCGAGCCATGCGCGACGGGACTCGGCACTCATGATGCCTAAGTCCAAACTCTGGCACAGCATGCGTTTCGGAACCGGTGTGATTTTGATGTCGAAATCGGTTTCGTGGAATTCAATTTCCGTTGACGTCCCGGCTACATCCTGAAATGTGTCAATGCCGCCGGCTTTAGCCAGTCTGCTCGACATATTTTCCCTTGGAAGATCGTTTAAATTTCGAAGGGATGAGACCAGCAAATTTTCCCTTGGAAGATCGTTTAAATTTCGAAGGGATGAGACCAGCAAACCGACTCGGTGCTTCGCCAACGAACGCGCAAATCTGTACTTTGCCCTTGACGACAGAACAGGCACCTTTAACGCAAGTCTCAACAGTGCTGCTTCGATCACGGTTTTTCGTTTGCGATCATGCTCCGGCACCAGCCGGTACACCTGATCGAGTAATTCACGGGATTTCATGGCAGTATCCGGCTTGCTAGTCACGTAGTAGCATCACATCTTGGCGCTGAGAGCAACCGATAAAAGTTCGTGTCGATAGAATGAATGATACTTTTTTGAAGTGCGGATATTTGTCGAAGGTAGTCGTTACGGGCAATTCAAGGCCAAGCCGAAATCCCAAATCTAGATCACCTAATTTGGCACAAGCCGCTTCCACGAACTATTATTCATCAATATTGCTGATACGGCTATCTGGCGGATCCAAGTGGGTTATCGACAGCTGAGTGATAGAGGACTTCTCTAAGCGCATTTTTAACATGTTCCTGTTGGACAATTGCCACCGATTGTTGGACTATGCTGATCGGTGTAACGCCAGTCATGTTTTTTGAGTGCCGTTTCGTTGAGGATACGAGCCGTCAAGAATCGCATTAGTCGAACCCAATATTCAACTATTTTGATCAGTGGTTAGCCATTTGAGACAATTGCATTGACAGCCTTCCAGCCAAGAAACTCCCCTACCCGTCACCAAGCGTCACTAAGCCATCAAGAATATGCTCCTTTCTCTCGAGGTATAACTAACACAACACAGACACTTCGTTGGATCAATCAAGAGGTTGCGTAGCCCAGTGAACCGGAGGCAAATGGACTTGTCGATGATCACGTTCGGCTTCTCTCCACTGTTGATCCAGCCACTCCGCTAGATGCAGGGCAGCCCCATAACGGCCCGTTGATTGCAACCAAGCTGCAGCGTCCCTTAGCGAGAGAACAACTCTATTGTTGGATATACGCTTCGAAGGCGGTCCCTTACCTCTGGCTCGAGACATTCGAAGTGTATTTGGCTTAATACCCGTAATTTGGCAGAATTCGTGGGCAAAGATTGTGCCGTCGTACCGGATCATCTGGGTCAGGGTTGGGACAGGAGCGATCGAAGCACCGGATTGCCTCAGTGAATCCGCCGCGTTACTGGTCGTTTCATCGATGACATTATCTGATCTCGGCATCTCGCCCTCCCGTCTTCGTAGGCTCTGGCTGGATCCTTATTAGTGGATTTTATGATACCATCTGAGGGTTGGATTGCCATGCTTGACTACCAGTGATCCGACATATCCAACCTGTCCAACTTCAATTCAAAGTTAGTTAATTTGGTGCGGTTGTTTCTGTGGTCATACGGCACACGCAGCCTGGTGGATATGTCGGCGATGTCGGATATGTTGGATTTAAGAAGGGGCCATTTGCATGTAACTGTACAGCACAGCAAGAAATGTAAGCCATTGTCCCACAATACTTTTTCACTTGACTTAAGATTGATCATCATGGATCGTCATGACATCTCTATCTATCGAGTTGCCCTGACCGCGCGGGCTGAGCGCGAGACGCCTCCCGGGCTTTGCTCGGAGGCCATGACCGCAGGAAACTGCGAGACCAGCATGTGACGATTTCGATCACAGCGGTTCCACCAAAAACTGAAATCAAGGCGATGTGCTAGTGCGCACTCGCTGATGGATGGCCTGATTTGACTGGTCCGACTTGATTGTTAGTGCATGACTGGCCTCGGGTCCATCTGGACGATGGTTTCAGGAGCTGGTGGCCGATAGCCGAGAGCGCTGTGGGGCCGCTTAGTGTTGTAGTGTTTCCGCCAGCCTTCGATGATAATCTGAGCCTCCCTCAGCGAGTAGAAGATCTCTCGGTTCAGAAGTTCATCGCGGAACCTGGCATTGAAGCTCTCCACATAGCCGTTCTCCCAAGGGCTGCCCGGTTCGATGAAGGCCGTCCTGGCTCCCACGGCTTCGATCCATGCTCGGACGTCTTTGGCAACGAACTCGGGGCCATTGTCGCTGCGCACAAATGCCGGCGGCCCTCTCAGGATGAAGAGATCGGTGAGAGCGTCGATCACGTCGGTCGAGTTTAGCTTCCGCTTCACTGTGATTGACAGGCATTCCCGGCTGAACTCATCGAGGATGTTCAAGGTACGGAACGCCTTGCCGTCGTCAGTGCGGCAATGCACGAAGTCGTAGCTCCAGACATGGTTGCGGTGCTCAGGCTTCAGGCGGATGCATGATCCGTCGTTCAGCCAGAGACGGCTCTTCTTTGGTTGCTTGCGTGGCACCTTCAGCCCCTCCCGCTTCCATAGCCGCTCAACACGGCCGACGCTGACCTGCCAGCCCGCATCTCTCAGCAGAACGGCGACGCGGCGGTAACCGTAGCTGCCGTATTGCCGGGCCAGTTCAATCATGTCCGCGACAAGCCGGTCTTCGTTTTCCCGGCCTCGGGGAGAGTACCTTTGCGTCGATCGATGCTGCCCCAGCACCCGGCAGATCCTGCGTTCTGAAACCTTCATCCTACTTCGGATCAGGTCGATGCAGGCACGCCGGCGGGCGGGGCTCAGAAGTTTCCCGGGCTGCTTCCTTAAGGATTAGCTTGTCCAGGGTCAGATCCGACACGGCTTTCCGAAGCCGTTCATTCTCTTTCTGGAGCCGTTTGAGTTCCTTAAGTTGGTCGGTTCCCATACCGCCATACTGCTTGCGCCATCGGTAATAGGTCTGCTCGGTAATGCGCACTTCGCGGATCGCATCCACGCGCTGCATACCCTGGCCGACAAGCACATCAACCTGCCGTAACTTCTGAACTATCTCCTCGGGCTTGTGCCGCTTGTTTGCCATTCTCTGTCCTCCGTTCACTATACATAACGGTGGACCTAGTCAGATGAGGCATTCCACGGCCACTCGCGGTCCGTCAGTCTTCGCTCGCGCCTGGCGTCTATGCGCGGTCGCTTTACGTGCCGTACCGGGTTTGCGCTGGCGTTGGCGTCGTCGCCTAACTGTCTGTCGATGGCCGTCTGCATCAGTGACAACTCGCGCACCACCGTCGATGGTCTAGCATCTCGCATACGCAGGTCACGCCACTGCACGATGTCATCAGCCGTCAGCACGTCGATGCGTAACTTTGCCATCCTCGTCCGCGCCAGTGCGTGCAACCGCCACCGTTCGCCAGCCTGCTCGCCTGCCAACTGATGCAGGGCATCGGCCAAAGTTAACCCTGGTACTGCACCGGCACCCGCCAACTTGCGCTGACCGAAGACGCCTGAGCGCTCGGCCTTAGTCTCGGCATCTCTGGCCCACTTCACAGCGTCGGCTCGTTTCGTGAAAGTCTTACTCGCGCTGCGGCCTGCACGTCGAACTGTCGCTTGCCACTTACCGCTTGGTCGCTTGTTGATCGTTGCCATCTCGCATCTCTCCTTGTGCGATGAGGGACGCGCTTGGTGCAGAAGATATTGTGCTGAGTGCAGCGGAAGTGCAGCGATCAGACTGGCGACTACGCGTCGCCACCTCGTCAACAGCAGAAGATGCGTTACACATCAAGCAGTTGATCTGGTCGGAGTGAGAGGATTCGAACCTCCGACCCCTGCCTCCCGAAGACAGTGCTCTACCAGGCTGAGCTACACTCCGACCGTGGCGGCGGGTCTATACCCGGCAATTTGGATGTGCAAGAGGGATTTTGCGGTTTCAAACCCCGCGCTCATTGTCGCGATTGGTGTCAGGGCAAGGCATCCGTGCGGTAGAGGCGGATTTTGGTGCCGCCGTGGTCAACCACCGGTCCGGGCGGCAGCAAAGGCAGGCGAGTTGCGCGGGCAAGCCCCGCATTGCTGGTCACGATCCCCGCGCGCCAGCCGCTGAATCGAGAGGCAAGCACCTTGCCCAACGCCCCGTAGAGAGAGCGCAGGCGTTTTTCATCACCGATTCGTGCACCATAGGGCGGGTTGACGATGACAAGACCGGCGTCGCCGGGTGGGGGCTTGATGTCGCTGACGGCGCGGGTTTGGAACTTTGTGACCTCACTCACTCCGGCCTGCGTCGCATTGGCTTGGGCGGCTTCAACCGCGCCCGAATTGCGGTCGGAGCCCGAGAAAACAAGATCGGTTTCGGACATATCCCCGTTGGCGCGTAGATCGCCCCAAGCGGCAGGGTCGAACCCGGCAAGGTCTTCGAAGGCAAAGCTGCGGCCGCGACCGGGGTTCAGCCCCAAGGCGATCTCGGCGGCTTCGATGACGAAGGTGCCGGAGCCACACATCGGGTCCAGGACCGGTTCGGATCCGGTGTATCCGCACTCGCGCAGGAACATGGCGGCCATGGTCTCGCGCATGGGGGCTTTGGCAACTGCCGGTTTATGGCCGCGTTTGTGCAGCGGCTCGCCGGATGTATCGACTGAAAAAGTGCAGATATCCTTTTCAATGCGTAGCAGGACCCGCAGGGTGGCACCGCCCGAGATTGGCGCGCCGAGAGTTTCGGTAATTGCGTGCTCGACCCGCTGCTTTGCGGCGCCTGCATGGTAGATACGGGATTTGCGGCTGGTCGCCTCGACTTTGACCGGCACATCGGGGCGCAGAAAATCTGACCATGGAAACTTGCGGGCACGTTTGTCGAGCTGGGCCAGGTGAACGGCAGGAAAGCTACCGATGCGCAGCAAGACCTTGTTGGCACCCCGCAGACACAGATTGGCGCGCCAGACATCGGTCCATCCGCCGCGCAGGCTGACACCACCGGGTACGATTCTGGCGTTTTCGAATCCGTTTTCGACAGTCTCGGCCAGCAAGGGGGCCTCGAGGCCGGGCGTAGCCACCAGAAATATCTCGAATTTGTCGCTGTGTTCCATTTTGGGTGCTTACACCGGATGCGATCCGGGTGCGACATGCATTTTCCACGCATCGAAACTGCGCAACGTGATAGGAATGTGACAATTACTTGCGGCTTTGAGCGGTAACAGGTTTGCGTTTATGACCATCCCCGCGTAAAGGGTCCATGATCGAAAATATGCCTGCGGATTTTGGACCGTTTTCGGCGCTTTTGCGACGGAGATCCCGAAAAACCGTGCTATTGCAGGATTCCGAAAGGACGTCGGCAGAGTTGGCGCAGACAAAGAGGCTTGGAAGACCGTAGCGACATGCAAACTTTCAAACTGAAAAAAGGGTTCGAGCTGCCGGTGCTGGGTGCGCCGGATCAGACGATTCATCCTGGACCCGAGTTTTCGACCGTCGGGGTTCTGGGCGGCGACTATATTGGCCTGAAACCCAAGATGCTGGTACAAGAGGGTGACGACGTCCAGCGCGGCACGCCGCTGTTTAGTCACAAAGACGCGTCCGATGCGATGATGGTAGCGCCAATGACCGGCAAGGTCGTCGCAGTCAATCGCGGTGCTCGGCGCGTGCTGCAAAGCGTCGTGATCGAGGTGTCAGACCCCAATGACACCGGGGTTGATTTCTCGGGCACCGGGAATGCCGACAGCGCCGAGGGCGTGACGGCCAAGCTGTGTGCTGCGGGTATTTGGACGGCCTTCCGAACGCGGCCCTATTCCAAAATGCCGACACCCGGCACCACACCTGCAGCGATTTTCGTGACGGCGATGGACAGTGAGCCTCTGGCGGGTGATGCAGCCGTGATCATCGCTGACGCAGGGGATGCTTTCGCTGCGGGTCTGGCGGCGGTCGCGAACCTGACCGAAGGCAAGACCTATCTGTGCCACAAAGAGGGTGACTCGGTACCGGGCGCCGATGTGCCAGGAATTGAAGCCGCCGCATTCGCAGGGCCGCACCCGTCGGGGCTGGCGGGGACGCATATCCATTTCCTCGAGCCGCTGGCAGGGGACAAGCAGGTCTGGACCATCGGGTATCAGGACGTCATCGCCATTGGTCGCCTGATGCAGACCGGCCATCTGGACCCCAATATCGTGATCGCTCTGACCGGTCCGGGCGCGCGTCAGCCGCGCTTGATCCGCACGGTCATGGGCGCATCGACCGACGATCTGACCCGTGACGAGGTCGATGTGGACGGGACGCCCCGGATTATCTCGGGTTCGATCCTGTCAGGTGCACAGGCTGAAGGCCCGACCGCTTATCTGGGCCGCTTTGCGCGGCAGGTTTCGATCATCCGTGAAGATCACGATCAACACACGATGGGTTGGATTCTTCCGATGCCGTCGAAATTCGCCGTACAGCCCGTGTTGGGCTCGGCCTTTGCGAAAAAGCTGTATGCGTTCACTTCAAACCTGAACGGCGGCCGTCGTGCGATGGTGCCGACGGGCGTGTTCGAAGAGCTGATGCCGCAGGACTATTTGCCAACGCAACTGCTGCGCGCATTGCTTGTCATGGACACGGACACGGCGCAGGCGTTGGGTGCGTTGGAGCTGGATGAAGAGGATTTGGGCCTTGTGGGCTTTGCCTGTCCGGCAAAATATGAATACGGGCTGGCGCTGCGCGACTGCCTGACCAAGATTGAAAAGGAGGGCTGATCCACATGGGTTTGCGCAGCTTCTTCGATCGGATTGAGCCGAACTTTACCAAGGGCGGCAAGTACGAGAAGTATTTCCCCATCTACGAGATGGTCGAAAGCTTTATCTACACTCCGAAAACCGTAACCACCGTGGCCCCGCATGCGCGGTCCTACGTGGATATGAAGCGGATCATGACCTATGTCGTGATCGCCACGATCCCCTGTATCCTGTGGGGGATGTGGAATACGGGCTATCAGGCGAACTCGGCCATTGCGACGCTTGGTCCGGATGCCGCGACCGGTTGGCGTATTGCTTTGCTGCAGATGTTCGGTATCTCGCTGGATCCGTCCAGCCTGTTAGCCAATGTGTTGCACGGGTTGCTTTATTTCCTGCCGATCTACATCACGACGCTGGTTGCGGGTGGTATTTTCGAGGTCATCTTTGCCACCGTGCGTGGGCATGAGGTGAACGAGGGCTTCCTTGTCACATCGATGCTCTACACGCTGATCCTGCCCGCATCGACACCGCTGTGGCAGGTCGCTTTGGGCATCATCTTTGGCGTTGTCATCGGCAAAGAAGTATTTGGCGGCACCGGCAAGAACTTCCTCAACCCGGCATTGGTGGGGCGGGCGTTCTTGTATTTCGCTTATCCCGCGCAAATGTCGGGGGACTCGGTCTGGACTCCTGTGGATGGGTTCTCGGGCGCGACCGCGTTGGGGATCACCGCAGCCGAGGGCGTTCAGGCGCTGGCGGCCGACGGTATCACTTGGGCCAATGCGTTCTTCGGCACCATTCAGGGCAGTTTTGGCGAGACATCGACCCTGGCCTGTATGATCGGCCTGGCCTTCCTGCTGACAACGAAAATTGCCAACTACCGCCTGATCCTGGGCTGTTTGGCGGGGACCATCGGCTTTAGCCTGTTGCTGAACCTGATCGGGTCGGACACCAACCCGATGTTTGCGATGCCTTGGTACTGGCACATCGTTCTGGGCGGCTACGCCTTTGGTCTGGCTTTCATGGTCACCGAGCCGGTTTCCGCCAGCCACACTAACATGGGCCGCTATATCTACGGTGCGTTGATCGGTGTCATGGTTGTGATGATCCGCGTCATTAACCCTGCTTTCCCCGAAGGCATGATGCTGGCTATCCTCTTCGGAAACGTCTTTGCGCCGCTGATCGACTATTTCGTCGTGCAAGCCAACATCAAACGGAGGGCGCGTCGCCATGTCTGATACGCAGTCCCAAGAACCAAAGGGCGCGATTGCAAAATTTCTGGCCGCCTCGCCGGATTCTGTCGGTAAAACGATAGTCGTCGCGGTCGCTGTCTGCCTTGTGGCCTCGATGGTCGTATCCGCCGCAGCGGTCAGCCTGCGCCCGGTGCAAGAAGCCAACGCGCTGAAGGACAAGCAGGTCAACGTTCTGCAAGTCGCCGGTGTCTATGAGCCGGGCGTCGATGTCTCCGAAGCGTTCGCTGCGTTCGAACCGCATGTACTTGAACTGTCGACGGGCGCTTTCGTCGACGATCAGTTCGACGCTGCCACGTTTGATGACATCGCTGCGGCCAGCGATCCCGACCTGAGCGTTGCGCTGGACAATGACCCGGCAGGTATTGGGCGTCAGTCTAAGTATCGCGTGATCTACCTGTTGCGCGACGATGCGGGCGAGTTGGACAAGGTGATCCTACCGCTGCATGGCTATGGCCTGTGGTCCACGCTCTATGGCTTTATCGCACTGGAGAACAACGGCAACGATATCTTCGGCCTGCAATTCTATCAGCATGGTGAGACGCCGGGCCTTGGGGCCGAGGTGGACAACCCACGCTGGAAGGCACTGTGGAATGGAAAACGTCTGCGTGATGACGCGGGTGAGCTTCAGATCACCGTCGCCAAATCGCAGCCCGCCGCTGGCCCGGACTTTTACGTCGATGCGCTGGCCGGGGCGACGCTGACCTCGGTAGGTGTCGATAACCTTGTACGGTTCTGGATGGGAGATGCGGGTTACGCTCCGTTTCTGGCCAAACTGCAAGCAGGAGAATTCTGATGTCTCAGACTAAGAAAGAGATGCTGGTCGACCCGCTTGTCGACAATAACCCGATCACTCTGCAGGTGCTGGGCATCTGTTCGGCGCTGGCGGTGACCTCGTCACTGCAGGTCTCGATGGTGATGGCGCTGGCGGTGATCTTCGTGACCTCGTTCTCGTCCTTCTTTATCTCGTGCCTGCGCAACCAGATACCCGGCTCGATCCGGATCATCGTGCAGATGGTGATCATCGCCTCGCTGGTGATCCTGGTGGACCAGATCCTTAAGGCCTATGCGTTTGAGATCTCGAAAACCCTGTCGGTTTTTGTCGGCCTGATCATCACCAACTGTATCGTGATGGGCCGGGCTGAGGCGTTTGCGATGAAGAACCCGCCCGTCGCGTCGTTCATCGACGGCATGGGCAACGGTATGGGCTATGGCCTGATCCTGCTGTTGGTGGGTTTCATCCGCGAACTGTTCGGTGCCGGGTCGCTGTTCGGTATCACCATTCTGGAGACCGTCAACAACGGTGGCTGGTACGTGCCCAACGGCATGCTGCTGCTGCCGCCGTCGGCATTCTTCATCATCGGTCTGATCATCTGGGCCTTCCGCACATGGAAGCCGAACCAGGTGGAAGAGCGTGAATACAAAATTCAGCAGGTAGAGGCCCACTGATGGAAGGTCTAATTTCACTGGCCGTAAAGGCCATCTTTGTCGAAAACCTTGCGCTCAGCTTCTTTCTTGGCATGTGTACCTTCATCGCCGTGTCCAAGAAGATTTCGACCGCGCTGGGTCTGGGTATCTCGGTCATGGTGGTGCAGGCCATCACCGTGCCGGCCAACAACCTGTTGCTGAACTACCTGCTGAAGCCCGGCGCATTGGCCTGGGCCGGGTTCCCGGATGTGGACCTGACTTTCCTTGGCCTGATCTCGTATATCGGTGTGATCGCGGCGATGGTTCAGATCCTTGAGATGGTTTTGGATAAGTATTTCCCGCCGCTCTACAACGCGCTGGGGATCTTCCTGCCGCTGATCACGGTGAACTGCGCCATTCTGGGTGGTTCGCTGTTCATGGTGGAGCGCGACTATAACTTTGCCGAGGCCGCGACTTATGGTCTGTCTTCCGGTTTTGGCTGGGCTTTGGCGATCACTGCGATGGCGGGTGTGCGCGAAAAGCTGAAATATTCGGATATCCCCGACGGCCTGCAAGGGCTTGGGATCACCTTCATCACCGCGGGTCTGATGGCGATGGCCTTCATGTCCTTCTCAGGCGTGAAACTGTAAGGAAGGGCGCATGGAAACTTTTAGCTTAGGCGTCGTTCTTTTTACCCTGATCGTGTTGGGGCTGGTGGCCATCATCATGGCTGCGCGGTCCAAGCTGGTGTCGACCGGGAACGTGAACATCACCATCAACGGTGAGAAAACCATCTCGGTCCCAGCAGGTGGCAAACTGCTGCAAACGCTGGCGGCCGAGAAGCTGTTCGTCCCCTCCGCTTGTGGCGGC
The DNA here is from genome assembly GCF_056535645.1 of Ruegeria sp. BK1. Taxonomy (NCBI): domain Bacteria; kingdom Pseudomonadati; phylum Pseudomonadota; class Alphaproteobacteria; order Rhodobacterales; family Roseobacteraceae; genus Ruegeria; species Ruegeria sp. BK1. The sequence continues at coordinate 181,813 of NZ_JBQFIS010000003.1, forward strand.
GGTGGCACCTGTGCGCAATGCCGGGTGCGGGTGCATTCGGGCGGTGGCTCGATCCTGCCAACCGAGGAAAGCCATATCACCAAGCGTGAGGCTTCGTGCGGTGACCGTCTGTCCTGTCAGGTCGCTGTCAAGCAGGACATGGACATCGAAGTCCCCGAAGAGGTCTTTGGCGTCAAGAAATGGGAATGCACCGTTCGCTCGAATGAAAACGTGGCGACCTTCATCAAGGCCCTGACCCTGGACCTGCCTGAAGGCGAGGACGTGAACTTCCGCGCCGGTGGCTATATCCAGATCGAGGCCCCCGCGCACGCGTTGAAATATACCGATTTCGACGTGGAAGAGGAATATCGCGAAGATTGGGACAAGTTCAATCTGTGGCAATACGAATCCGTCGTGGCCGAACCGATTGAGCGGGCTTATTCCATGGCCAACTATCCGGACGAAAAAGGCATGATCATGCTGAACGTCCGAGTGGCTTCGCCGCCTCCGGGTTCGGATGGTATCCCCCCGGGTCAGATGTCGTCGTATATCTTCAACCTGAAACCGGGTGACAAAGTCACGATTTCGGGTCCGTTTGGTGAGTTTTTTGCCCGCGACACGCAGAAAGAGATGGTCTTTATCGGTGGTGGTGCGGGCATGGCCCCTATGCGCAGCCACATCTTCGATCAGCTCAAGCGTCTGGAAAACCGCGATCGCAAGATCAGCTTCTGGTACGGCGCGCGGTCGAAGAAAGAGATGTTCTTTGTCGAGGATTTCGACCAACTGGCCGAAGAGTTCGACAATTTCGAATGGCATGTCGCCCTGTCGGATGCGCAGCCCGAGGACGATTGGAAAGGCTATACCGGCTTCATCCACAACGTTCTGTTCGAAGAATACCTCAAGAACCACCCCGCGCCCGAGGATTGCGAGTTCTACATGTGTGGACCGCCGATCATGAACCAGTCGGTCATCAACATGCTGCTGGACTTGGGCGTGGACCGCGAAGACATCATGCTGGACGATTTCGGCGGATAAGACAGGATAAACCGGCGCAGCACAGCGCCGGTTTTTTTTACAACCGGAGGTCGCTGGCCTCTGGCGGCAGACAGGATTTGACGTCGAACAACACGCTTTGATCCTTGCCAAAGGCGCGTATCTCGGCTGGGGCGAGCGCCAGAAATTCCTGATGCGCAACTGCCAGAACGATACCGTCATAGGCACCGGTTTCAGGCTGCGAAGTCAATGAAATCCCGTATTCCTTCTGCGCGGCAACTGCATCCGCATGGGGGTCGTGGACATCGACTGTGACGCCATAGTCTTGCAACTCGTCAATGATATCGACAACGCGCGTGTTGCGCAGGTCGGGGCAGTTTTCCTTGAAGGTCAGACCCATCACCAGCACGCGGGCGGCGGCTACATTGATCCCGTCGCGCATCATCCGCTTGACCAGTTGCGAAACCACATAGCCGCCCATACTGTCATTCAACCGACGCCCGGCCAGAATGATCTGCGGGTGATGGCCCACAGCTTCGGCCTTGTGGGTCAGGTAATAGGGGTCTACGCCGATGCAATGCCCGCCCACCAGACCGGGGCGGAAGGGTAGAAAGTTCCACTTGGTCCCCGCGGCGCGCAGAACTGCATCGGTGTCGATATCCATCCGTCCAAAGATCATCGCCAGCTCGTTCACCAATGCGATATTCAGGTCGCGTTGGGTGTTCTCGATCACCTTTGCGGCCTCGGCCACACGGATGCTTTCCGCCTTGTGGGTGCCTACCGTGATGATCCGCGCGTAAAGCGCATCCACCAGATCGGCCACCTCGGGCGTCGAGCCGGACGTAACCTTGCAGATATCCGCGATCCGATGCGTCTTGTCACCGGGGTTGATCCGCTCGGGGCTGTAGCCTGCAAAGAAATCGTGGTTGAACACTAGGCCCGAGGCGCGTTCCAACACTGGCACACAGTCTTCCTCGGTCGCGCCGGGGTAGACGGTGGATTCGTAGACCACAAGATCGCCGGGTTTCAGCACGCGTCCAACGGTTTCAGACGCGCTGAGCAAAGGTGTTAAGTCAGGCTGCTTGCCCGCTGTGATCGGGGTGGGGACGGTGACGATATAGGTGTCACATTCCGCGATTTCTGCCGCATCGGTGGTGAAGGACAGGCCGGTTGCGGCGCGCAGGTCCTCTGGCTCGACCTCATGGGTTGCGTCCTGACCGGCGCGCAGGGCGGTTATCCGGGCTGTGTTGATGTCAAAGCCGGTCACAGGGCCGATTTTGCCGAAGGCCACGGCCAGCGGCAGGCCGACATAGCCCAGTCCGATCACAGCGATCTTGCGGGCGTTGGGGTCTGTTTCAAACATCGCCGTCATTTACCATGATAGTCGCGGAACCACGCGACGAACCGGGCAATGCCCTCTTTGAAATCGGTTTGCGGGCGGTACCCTGTCAGGGATTGCAGCAGGTCATTATCGGCCCATGTCGCAGGCACATCGCCCATCTGCATAGGCATGTAGTTTCGGATAGCCTTTTTGCCCAAGGCATCCTCAATGGCCTCGATGAAGTCCATCAGCCGCACCTTGTCTCCATTGCCGATATTCACCACCCGCCACGGCGCTGCCGGAGATAGGCTGTCGCCCTCGGCAATCTGATCCGCGCTGTCCGGGCGCACGGGCGGCACGTCGATCAGCAGGCGGATACCCCGCACCAGATCCTCGACATAGGTGAAGTCGCGGTACATGTCGCCGTGGTTGTAGATGTCGATCGGTCGGTCATCCAGAATGGCGTCCACAAATTTGTAGAGCGCCAGATCGGGACGCCCCCAACTGCCGTAAACAGTGAAAAAGCGGAACATCGTCGTCGGCAGGTTCCACAGATGAGCGTAGGAATGGCCCATCGCCTCATTTGCTTTCTTCGTGGCTGCGTAGATCGTCAGAGGGGTGTCGGCCTTTTCGACCTCGGTAAACGGCATCTCTTCGTTCGCACCGTAAACGGATGAGGTCGATGCCATCAGCAGATGCGCAACTTCATGTTCTCGGGCAATCTCCATGACATTGAATGTGCCCACGACGTTTGAGTTGATATAGCTGCGCGGGTCTTCCAGGCTGTAACGCACCCCGGCTTGTGCGGCGAGGTGAACGATGACCTCGGGCTTGAAGTCATCGGCGATCTGTTTCAGGCGGTCGTGATTTTCCAGCAAGTCCTCGGTTGCGGAAAAGCCCGGGTTTTGCAGCAACATCTGGTGGCGGCGCTGCTTGAGGGTGACGTCGTAATAGTCGGTCATCCCGTCATAGCCGTGCAAACGAAAGCCTTCGGCCAGCAAAAGCTTGGCCAGATGGAACCCGATGAACCCGGCCGTTCCGGTGACAAGAACCCGTTTCATGCAACCCTCTGTTTCATCGCCGTTTGATGCTGCATCAGGGATACTGTCACCGGCCCGAGGTCAAGCGGTTTTCGCACTTTGTAGCGTCAACCGACGATCATCTGTTTCATGCGAAGGGCTTCGTATTCCAGCTCTTTCAGGCGGAAATGCACGACGTCGCCAATGGTGATCACGCCGCGCAGGGCGCCGTCGGCGAGAACCGGCATATGGCGGAACCGCCCCTCGGTCATGGTTTTCAGAACGTCGTTCAGCGGGTCATCAGGTGCGCAGGTTTTGACCTCACGCGTCATCAGGTCCTCGACCGATTGGGGAAGCGTCTGACCGGGGGTGTCGGCCATGCGGCGCACGATATCGCGTTCCGACAGAATGCCCTGCAGTGCGCCGTTTTGATCTGTCACCAGAACCGCCCCGATTTTCTTTTCCTTCAGCGTGTTCACCACCGAGTGAATCGTGTCGTTTGGACGCACCGAGAACACCGCATTTCCCTTGCCCTCAAGCAGTTTCGCCACGGTCGTCTGCGAGTGTGACAGGTTCGAGTCGACCGACTGGCTGCGCGTGCTGGTCTCGGCCTTGTCGCCGCGGGTCGGTGGCTGGTAAGAGCTTGGGGCCATGGGCAATCTCCTTCTGCTTTGTTATTTACCTTAGCGCAGCCAAACGACCTGTATAGGGTGCAATTGCCCGTTCCGGGGAAAACTGCCGAAAACCAAGGATATCCGAACTTTTGTCCGACCTTTCTCTGACCCCGCCTGTTGCAGCGCTGATCTTTTTCGCCGTGGTTGTATGCGGGCACAATTTTCGCATGGCATGGAAACAACAAGCGCCGGGGTGGCAGAAAAAGGCGTGGCTGTTTGGGGTGCCTGCCGGAATTGGTCTGCTGGTTTTGGGCTTCATGCCGCTGAAACTCTGACGCAGGTTTGACTCTGATCCGGGGCGCTGGCATATGCCGGGCACGTTTTCCTAAGAGGGTGCTGTGATGCGTCTTGTCCCCGTTTTGGCTGTTGCCGCGCTGGTGTCTGGCTGTTTGTTCGACAAAGAACCAGAGGTCGTGCGCCTGTCTGGCGAAACCATGGGGACGACCTTCAACATCACCGCCATCGGCGTGGACCTTGACGAAGAGGCGCTGGCAGGTGCAGTCGATCAGACTCTGGCCGAGGTCAACGCCAAGATGTCCAACTGGGATCCGAATTCCGAGGTGTCCACCTTTTCTGCGTCGGACAGCACCGATGCCGTGGCAGTATCTGACGAATTTGCGTTGGTGATTGATGCGGCAAATGACGTGCACGAGAAAACGGGCGGCACGTTTGACGTCACCCTTGGCCCGCTGATTGAGCTGTGGGGCTTTGGCCCGCGCAAACCCGAAGATCCTGTGCCATCGGATGCCGAAATTCAGGCCGCGCTGGACAGCGTCGGTCAGTCCCGCCTGTTGACGCTGGACCGCGAGGCCGGGACGTTGGCCAAATCGGATGCGGATGTAGGCATCAACTTGTCGGCCATCGCCAAAGGCTATGGCATTGATGCGGTGGCCGAAACGCTGCGCGAAGCTGGGATTGAGAACTACATGGTCGAGATCGGCGGCGATCTGGTCACTATGGGTCAGAATGACAAGGGTGAGGCATGGCGGATCGGGATCGAAAAACCTGAAACTGGCGTGCAGGCCATTCAGTTGATCGTTCAGCTTGACGATCTGGGGATGGCGACCTCGGGCGATTACAAGAACTTCTTCGAACAGGACGGCGTGCGCTATTCGCATATTATCGACCCGGTGACAGGCCGCCCGATCACGCATCGGACCACCTCGGTCACGGTGCTGGCGGAAAACGCGATGATGGCCGATGCCTGGGCCACGGCCATGTTGGCGCTGGGGCAGGAAAAAGGGCTGGAACTGGCCGAAAAGCATAAACTTGCCGTGTATTTCATCTCGCGGGATGTGACAGGGGGCGAAGATGCCTATATCACGGTTCATAGCAGCGCGTTCAAAGACGCCTTGGGCAGCAACTGACGGATACGGATCATGAGCACCTTTATTCTGGCTTTCATACTGCTGGCTCTTGTGATGGTGGGCATGTCGTTGGGCGTGATGCTGATGGGCAAGACCATCAAGGGCAGCTGTGGCGGTCTGAACGCGATCTCGGGTGCGGATAAATGCGTGGTCTGTCAGAAAGATGTCGACCCGAACAGCCCGCTGCGTGATCAGTTGCAGTGCAAGCGCGCCAAGAAGATGCTGGAACAGATGGAACGCGAAGCGCAGGTGTAAATTCCGCTTCGCCGCTGACGCCGAATTGGTTAGCCTAAGCCCCGGACGATCAAAGGGGCGTATCCGTGGCAAAAGCCAAAAACATCCTGTTCATCATGTTCGACCAGCTGCGCTGGGATTACCTGAGCTGCTACGGCCATCCGCATCTGCATACTCCGAATATCGACCGGTTGGCGGCGAGGGGTGTGCGATTTGACAGGGCTTATATCCAATCACCCATTTGCGGCAGCTCTCGCATGTCGACCTATACGGGGCGCTATGTGCATTCGCACGGCGCATCCTGGAACGGCATCCCGCTGAAGGTTGGGGAGATGACGATGGGCGATCACCTGCGCAGGGCCGGAATGGAGTGCTGGCTGGTCGGCAAAACTCATATGCGCGCGGATGCCGAAGGGATGGCCCGGCTGGGTCTGGAGCCTGACAGCCTGATTGGGGCCCGTGTGGCCGAATGCGGTTTTGACGTATTCGAACGCGATGACGGGATGCTGCCCGAGGGGCCGGATGGTTATTACGATCCGGACGGCGCGAAAGAGTACAACAAGTACCTCACTGCCAAAGGGTATGAGAGTGACAACCCGTGGCACGATTTTGCCAATTCTGGTCTGGACGCAGATGGCAACGTACTGTCTGGCTGGTTCCTGAAGCATTCGACCGAGGCGGCAAATATCGCCGAGGAAGACAGCGAAACCCCATACCTGACCGGGCGCGGGATCGAGTTCATGGATACTCATGACGGCCCCTGGTGTTGCCATCTGAGCTTCATCAAGCCCCATTGGCCTTATATCGTGCCCGAGCCCTATGCCTCGATGTACGGCCCCGATGACGTGCTGCCGGTAAACCGGTCCGAGGCTGAGCGTGACAACGCGCATCCCGTTCTGCGCGCTTTCATGGATACAAAGATCGGCCAGACATTCTCGCGGCAGGATGTGCGCAAGGCGGTGATCCCCGCCTATATGGGTTTGATCAAACAGGCGGATGACCAGATGGGCCACCTGTTCGACTGGATGGAAAAAACCGGCCGGATGGAGGACACGATGATCGTGCTGACCTCGGATCACGGCGATTTTCTGGGCGATCACTGGATGGGGGAGAAGACGTTCTTCCACGACGCTTCGACCAAAGTGCCGCTGATCATCTATGATCCATCGTCCGCCGCTGACGCCACGCGCGGCACGGCCTCTGATGCGCTGGTGGAATCCATTGATCTTGCCCCGACCTTTCTTGATGTGGCGGGCGGCGCAGATGCCTCACATATTCTTGAAGGGCATTCCCTGTTGCCGATCCTGCATGGGACGCAGGCGGAAACTCCGCGAGATGTGGTGATTTGCGAATATGATTATTCGGCCTCACCGCTGGCGGAGAAACTGAATGCCTCGGTCCGCGATGCGGTGATGTTCATGGTCGCCGACAGGAAGTGGAAGCTGATCCATTGCGAGGGTGGCCATCGTCCTTTGCTGTTTGATCTGGAAAACGATCCGCAGGAATTGACCGATCTGGGCGACAGCGCCGACCACGCCGACATCATCGCGCAGATGTATGAGCATCTGTTTTCGTGGACCCGTAGGCAGTCTCAGCGCACCACGCGGTCCGAGGCGCAACTGATCGAGATGCGGACCAAAAGCCGGGGCCGGGGGGTTGTTGTTGGCATCTATGATGAAAACGACATGCCGTTGGAGTTGACGGTGAAATACCGAGGCCGCAAAACGCGCCCGTATCGGGAGATTGTTGGCAAGGATTAAATTCACCGCGTCTGCGCCAAAAGGCGGTTCACCCGGCGTCGGCCAAGGGGTAAAAGGTCAGGCAAGAGCAGCAATCCCGGAGAGTCCGAATGACCGCCCCCAAACCTGTCGTCCTGTGCATTCTTGATGGTTGGGGTCTGTCCGAGGACACCAAGGCCAACGCGCCCTATCTGGCGCAGACTCCGATATTTGACGCGATTATGGCGCAGGGGCCGCACGCGCAGCTGATCACACACGGCCCTGACGTGGGTCTGCCCAGCGGACAGATGGGCAATTCTGAGGTTGGCCATACCAATATTGGCGCAGGCCGCGTGGTGGCGATGGATCTAGGCCAGATTGATCTGGCGATCGAGGATGGGTCATTTTTCGAAAATCAGGCGTTGCAGGCTTTCATCGCGAAGGTGAAGGCGGCGGGCGGCACGGCGCATCTGATGGGTCTGGTTTCGGATGGCGGCGTGCATGGTCACCTGAACCACATCGTGGCGTCGGCCAAGGCGATCACGGATGCGGGCGTATCGGTGGCGTTGCACGCGGTGACGGATGGGCGGGACGTGGCCCCGAAATCAGCCGCGCCCTTTGTTGCTGAACTGGAAGAGCGACTACCTGACGGCGCGCAGATCGTCACTGTTAGCGGGCGCTACTATGCCATGGACCGCGACAATCGGTGGGAAAGGGTCAGTCAGGCCTATGCTGCCATGATCAACGGGCAGGGGCGGGCGGCTAGCACGGCGCATGGGGCCATCGACCACGCTTACAACCAGTCGGAAACCGATGAATTCATCGTGCCCACGGTGCTGGGCGGTTTCGATGGGGTGACGGATGGCGACGGGTTCTTCTGTCTGAACTTCCGCGCCGACCGCGCCCGCGAAATCCTGCGCGCGATTGGCGAGCCGGGTTTTGCCGATTTCGACACCGGGCCGCGTCCGCATCTGTCGGCTTTGCTGGGAATGGTGGAATACTCAGACGGCCACAACGCCTATATGACCACTGTATTCCCCAAGCGAGACATCGTGAACACCCTCGGTGAATGGGTGGCCAAACAAGGTCTGCGTCAGTTCCGTTTGGCCGAGACCGAGAAATACCCCCATGTCACCTTCTTCCTCAACGGTGGCAAGGAAACCCCCGAGGTGGGCGAAGACCGCTATATGCCCAAATCGCCAAAAGTAGCGACCTATGATTTGCAGCCCGAGATGTCGTCGGCCGAGGTGACGGCCAAATTCGTTGAGGCGATTGAAGAGGGCTATGACCTGATCGTCACCAACTATGCCAACCCCGATATGGTCGGCCATACCGGCGACCTTCAAGCAGCCATCAAGGCGTGCGAGGCGGTGGATCAGGGCTTGGCACAGGTCGTTTCTGCGCTGACCAAAGCAGGGGGCGCGATGATCGTGACGGCGGATCACGGCAACTGCGAGGTGATGGTCGACCCTGAAACCGGTGGGCCGCATACAGCGCATACGCTGAACCCGGTGCCCGTGGCTTTGGTCGGCGGACCCGAGGGCGCTACGCTGCGCGAGGGGCGGCTGTCGGATCTGGCACCGACACTGTTGGACCTGATGGGACTGGAGCAGCCTCAGGAAATGACCGGGCGCAGCTTGCTGTCATGAGGGCGCTTCCTGTTCTGCTCGCAGCCCTTCTGGCAGCCCCGCTTTACGCGCAGACGGACCCGTCCACTGCGGCGCTGAACGCGGCACGCCAGCTCGAGGCGGCCTCGATCGCGCTGACCGAAGCCGACAGCGCGCGGGATCGGGTGCGGGCGTTGACCACCACGGTGCAGGCTTATGAGGCCGGGTTGACGGCGATGCGCGAAGGCTTGCGCAAGGCCGCTACGCGCGAGGCGCAGCTGACCGCCGAACTGCACGCGCGGGAAAAGGATGTGGCGCAACTGTTGGGTGTGTTGCAAACGATCGAGACCACAGCGCCGCCGGTTTTGATGCTGCACCCTTCGGGCCCGTTGGGGTCCGCGAGGGCGGGCATGATGTTGTCCGAGGTCACGCCGGGCCTGAATGCCCGCGCTCAGGCGCTGGCCAGTGATCTGCGAGAGGTTCAGACGCTGCGCCAATTGCAGCAAAGTGCGACCGAAACCCTGACCGAAGGTCTGGTGGGTGTGCAAACCGCCCGAACCCAACTAAGCGCCGCGATTGCCGACCGTACAGACCTGCCGCGCCGCTTTGTCGAAGACCCAATTCGCACCGCCATCCTAATTTCCTCGACCGAGACTTTGGAAGGCTTCGCAAGCGGTCTGTCCGAGATTTCCGAGGGTGAGATTGCCGCCACCAATGCCGATGTATCCGACCGCAAGGGTCAGATTGACCTGCCGACGCAGGGGATCATCCTGCATCGCGCGGGCGAGACCGATGCCGCAGGCGTGACCCGCCCCGGCATTGTGATGGGCACCCGGCCCCGCGCGATTGTTACATCGCCCACGGCCGCGACGATCCGCTATCGCGGGCCGCTGCTGGATTTGGGCAATCTAGTGATATTGGAGCCGCAACCGGGTCTTTTGTTCGTCTTTTCCGGCTTACAAGAGGTGTATGGAGAGACGGGTCAGGTGATCCCGCAAGGCTCACCCGTTGGGTTGATGCCAGGTGAAACGCCGGAAATCGGCGCTATTTTGTCAACAAGCAGTGATGGCACTGGAACTGACCGCTCAGAAACGCTCTATATAGAGGTAAGACAAGAAAACAGCCCCGTGGACCCGGAATCGTGGTTTCGGACCGACAAGGATGGATAACCGAGTATGAAGAAATTTGTGATGGCCGGTTTGGCCGGAACCGTGGCAGGCATTATCGCAACCACTCAGATTGCAGGCCCCTTGCTGGCGCAAGAGGCCGAGAACAAGGCGAGCGTTTATCAGCAGCTTGACCTTTTTGGGGACATTTTCGAGCGTATCCGTTCGCAATATGTCGAAGAGGTTGAGCCCGAAGATCTGATCGAAGCGGCGATTGACGGAATGCTGACCTCGCTTGATCCCCATTCCAGCTACCTTTCGCCTAGCGATGCAGAGCAGATGCGTGTTCAGACGCGCGGTGAGTTTGGCGGGCTGGGGATCGAGGTTACGCAGGAAGAAGGCTATGTCAAAGTGGTCTCACCCATCGACGACACTCCGGCTGATGAGGCCGGGATCGAAGCGGGCGATTTCATCACCCATGTGGATGGCGAAAGCATTCTGGGCCTGACGCTGGACAAGGCGGTCGATCTGATGCGCGGGCCGGTGGGCTCGGAAATCGTGATCACCGTAGTTCGTGAGGGCGAGCAGGAGCCTTTTGACATCACCATTGTCCGCGACACGATCAAGCTGACTGCCGTGCGCGCCCGGACCGAAGGTACCAGTGTCGTTCTGCGTGTGACTACGTTCAACGACCAAACCTTCCCCAATCTGCAAGAGGGCCTGAACGAGCAGATCGAAGAGATCGGCGGCATCGACAAGGTCAACGGCGTTGTTCTGGACCTGCGCAACAACCCCGGTGGTCTGCTGACGCAGGCGATCAAGGTTTCAGACGCATTCCTGAACGAGGGCGAAATCGTTTCAACCCGTGGTCGTGACCCGGGCGAGGGTGAGCGGTTCAACGCCACCGCCGGCGATCTGGCCGAAGGCAAGCCGATCGTGGTGCTGATCAATGGCGGGTCGGCCTCAGCCTCGGAAATCGTGGCGGGTGCTCTGCAAGACCATCGCCGGGCGATTGTCGTGGGCACGAAGAGTTTTGGCAAAGGCTCGGTCCAGACGGTCATGCCGCTGCGCGGGGATGGTGCGATGCGTCTGACGACGTCACGCTATTACACGCCGTCGGGACGCTCGATCCAGGCGCTTGGGGTCAGCCCGGACATTATTGTGGAACAACCGCGTCGCGCTGCGGATACCGAGGAAGAGGAAACAAACCCCCGCACCCGGTCCGAGGCCGATCTGCGTGGCAGCCTGAACAATGACAGCCTCAGCGAGGATGAGATCCGTCAGATCGAGGAAGACCGCGCCAAGGCTGAAGAAACCGCCGAGTTGCGGGAAGAGGATTACCAATTGGCCTATGCCATCGACATCCTCAAAGGTCTGTCGGCCTTCCGGCCCAACGGCCCGTCCCAGTAAATCGAAGGGCCGCTCCAGGGCGGCCCTTTTCTTATGAACTTAGCTTTCGACCTTCCGCAGCTTCTCTTCATCCAGCATCGTCGCGAGGATCATACCGACCGAGACCGAGATGGCGGCGAAGACAAAGGCCATGTTCATGCCGCTGTCAAACGCCGATGCGATAGCGGTTTTCACCTGTTCGGCCTCTGTCGGGGTCAGCTTGGCCATCACGGTTTTGGCGGAATCGGTAGTCAGCGTGCCGCCGTTGATGGCCCTTTGATCCGCATCGGACATTTTGATGCCATCCACCGCAAGCTGTTTGCCAAGGCTGGAGAGGCTGGTGGCATACATGATCGCGGTGGCGAACGCGACTGAGATGGCACCATAGACGAGATGGGTCATGAAGCTTAACCCGCCAACAAGCCCGGCGCGTTCGGGTTTGACCGCACTGACCGCAGCCGTACCCGATGGCCCCACTGTCAGCGTTGCGCCCAGCCCGATCATGGCCATGCCGGGCAGGATCTGGAAATAGCCCAGCCCTGCAGGCATCACCACGATGCTGAGCGCCCCTACTGTGGCAATGAGATAGCCCCAGAACAACAGCCGCTTCGGCCCGAAGTCGTTATAAAGCGTCCCAGAAACGATCGACCCGATCGCCAACAGTAAAGTCAGCGGGGCCAGCCCAAGCGCTGAATGAAAGACCGACCAGCCCAGAACCTTCTGCATATATTGCGGGAAATACAGCAGCCCGACAAAGGCGGCTGAGACATTGAACATGTTCAGACCCAGCGTGATCAGAAACTCTCGGTTCTGCATCATTTGGGGCAGCAGCAGCGGCTCTTTCACACGCTTTTCGATTATGGGGAAAGACAGGAACAGCACGGCGCTGACGAAGAACACCATCAGCAGTGGCGGCGAGGCCCAACCCCAATCCGCGCCCACATCCAGTCCGTAAAGCAGCAGCAGGACCGCCAAGGACAATAGAACCATTCCGGCGATGTCCAGATGCTCACCCTGTTTGTGCTGTTTTTCACGCTCCATCAGGATCAGTGCCGTAATCATCGAGATGGTCGAGAATATGACATTGGCCAGGAAGAACAGCCTCCAATCACCGAAACTGACCGCTGCGCCGCTGATCAAGGGACCAAACACATTGCCACTGGTGACACCCGCCAAGATCATGCCCATGACCAAGGCCCGCTGTTCAGGCTTGGCGATCTTGGTGGCGCCAAAGGCCAGCGCGCAAGGCCAAACACAACCTGCGCCGATACCTTGCAAGGCGCGCGAGAGGATCAGGAAATCGAGGCTGGGGGACAGAAAACACATGACCGAAGAAAACAGAAAGATCGACAGCCCGATCAGCATCATTTTGCGGTGGCCGAACATATCCCCCATCCGGCCTCCGGCCACCATGGTCATGGCAAAGAACAGGGCGTAGATGTTTAACACCCATTGGGTCGAGGTGATGTCCGCGTCAAAGCTGTTTTCGATCGCGGGGACCAGTATCAAGGCGCCGGTAAAGTCGATCCCGATGCCAAACCCTGTCACCATCAGGGCGATGACCTTGATAATACTCGTCCGGTCCATACCAATACTCCACCAATCGCCTATCGGTTCATGATGCACGGAAAACGCTGGAAAGATAGGGGCTTGGGTCGCAGGCGTCAGGTATCGGACTGTTGCGACCGGCGAAAGGCGCGTTTCAGAAGGTCCAGTTCCGCGCGCAGCAGGTCAATCTCGGCCCGCAGATCGTCCGCCGCAGGAACCCCTGCAATGATGGTGAAATCGCCCAGTTTTTCCGAACTGTCCCGATCTAGGATGACAAAGCTGTGCACCCCGTCCGACAGAGCCGAGTTCGGGACGGGAATAGCCAGCGCCCAGCCATCGGGCGAGGCGGTCAGAGTTACGCCGTCCAACACCTCATCCCGGTAGTGAACTGAGACGTGCGGCTCGGCTGAGGATGTGATCAGCCCTTGCCAGATTCCGTTTTCCAGTCTGAGCGGCGTCAGGATGGGGTGCGTCATGATATGGGCCTCATAAATCGGCGCGATGGTGGCGGCAGAAGGTCAGTTCGCGCACAAAAATGCGGTTCATCGTCGGGGCGTCAAAGATGAGATCTAGCCAGATCTTGTCGATCCGCCGCTCGTTCAGGGGGAGGTGGGCCAAATCGAAATCGACCCCGCCTGTTCGGTTTGGGTCTAACTCCCTGAGAACCTGTTCGGTATTGGGGCCGTGCTGGATGTTCAAACGGGCCATTCCGTGTGTATCGCGTTCCGCCTCGATCTGCGCATCGACCCGTATCAGGTGCTGCTTGGTCAGACCCTGCGCGGCATCTGCGGGCAACGCGACGGACAGGGACAGAAAGGAGCCTGCGAATTCGAACACCTCGAGACTGAGCCCAAAGGGTGCCAGATCATTGTCGCGCCGGTTGCGCGTCTGGCGCAGGCTGATTTCCGACAGCGAGCAGTCGTGAAACAAGGTAGTCTGACCGTCCAACGGTGTTCTGCGCGGGGCCGAGGCCAGCCCGCTGCGCGACAGCGGTTCGCGCCAGAGGTCGGGGCGCCAGCTCCAATCTGTGCCAAGGGGTTTGGCGAATTGGTTTGATCCGATCAGGGGCCGCGTCAAACGGCCATCCGCCGCATGGATCAACCGGTCCAGATCGGCGCGCAGCTTGCGCGCTTCGTCTCGCTGGTGGCGCAACTGGGCGGGGGGTGTGTGCCCGGCCATCTGTGCGGCCTGCCGCCAACGGGCCTGCACCTTGCGGAAAATATAGCGGTCCAGAAATTTGCCCATGGTCCCCGTCATCTTTTGTTGACCACTGTTTAGTCAATGACGGTGGTTAGGATAAAGCCGAAACCCGGAAATATCGCGTTAATTCCGGCGGAACAGCCGGGTTTCGGCTGGGCAGGCGGGTTGCGATCTGATACCCGCAGGGCCGTTCTTGCAATCGCGTGGACCAATGCGTACCGTCCGGCACCTGATTGCTGTAGATCATCCGAAAAAGCGCGTATCAAAAAACTTGAGGCAAGGCCGGGGTATGGAACCCACTCTTTTTTCGTTCATTTGGAAGTATTCGAAGAAGCAACAGATTGTGCTGTTGGTGCTGACGGTTCTGTCCTTCCCGTTTCTCTACGCCTCGTTGGAGTTGCCCAAGCAGATCATCAACGATGCCATCGGTGCGCCCAGCGATACGGTGACGGTGCTGGGGATCTCGTTCACACAGGTCCAGTATCTCTTGATTCTGTGCTGCGCGTTCTTGCTGACGGTGATCATCAGCGGGCTGATGAAGATGCGCATCAACACGATGAAGGGCGTTCTGGCCGAACGGATGCTGCGTCGGCTGCGGTTCACACTGATCCACCGTACCATGCGCTTCCCAAAATCCTATTTCCAGACCACCAGCCAGGGTGAGCTGGTGTCGATGATCACCTCCGAGGCAGAGCCGATGGGAGGGTTGATGGGCGATGCGATTGCCCAGCCGGTGTTCCAGTTCGGGCAGATGATGACCATCGTCACCTTTCTATTCATGCAAAGCGTTTGGTTCGGATTGGCCAGCATCGCATTGATCCCGCTTCAAGCGTGGATCATTCCCAAGCTGCAACGGCAGATCAACCTGCTGAATAAGGACCGCATCCAGGAGGTGCGTCATCTGAGTTCGGAAATCGGCGAAAGTGCCGCGGGCATCAGTGATCTACGCACCAATGGGGGCTGGCGATATCGTCTGGCGCTGTTCAGTCATCGGTTGGGCACCTTGTTCGAGATCCGGTTCAAGATCTACAACAAGAAATTCTTCATGAAATTTCTCAACAATCTGATCACTCAGATGACGCCGTTCCTGTTCTATTCGGTTGGCGGCTATCTGGCGATCAAAGGAGAGGTTACGGTGGGCGCGCTGGTTGCGGCGCTGGGAGCCTACAAGGATCTGAGCGGCCCGTGGAAGGATTTGCTGACTTATTACAATCAGGTGCAGGATATGTCTCTGCGCTGGGAAATCGTGACCGAGCGGTTCGCGCCGGACAATATGATTCCAGAAAACCTGTTCGTGGGCGAGCCAGAGACGATTCCACACCTTACGGGCGTAATTCAGTTGCGCAACGTGACAGTCCGCGACGATGACGGCAAAACGATCCTTGAAGATATCGACCTGATGATCCCCAAGGGCGCGCGGGTTGCGATCCAATCTTCGAACGCGGCCGAGCGCAGTGCGTTGGCTCAGGTCCTCACGCGCGAGTTGCTTCCGGTGCAAGGCGATGTGACCATTGGCGGGCACAATCTGCAAGGGTTGCATCAGGCGGTGATCGCGGCCCGGATAGGCTATGCCTATTCGCGGCCCTATCTGTTCGACGGGACCTTGGGGGACAATCTGCTGATGCCCCTGCGCACCCGTCCGAAACATGCAGAAGAGGCCAAAAAAGCGCCGACACGTTGGCAGATCGAAGCGGAGCGCGCCGGAAACCCGGTGGATTCCCTGTCGGACGAGTGGATCGATCCCGCGCTGGCCGGGTTGGAGGATATCGACGACATCCGGGACTGGTGGTTCCAGCTGGTCGAATCCATGGGCATTGACGAGTTCATGTTCCGCCGGACTTTGCGGTCTCAGTTCGATCCGGTGCAGCACCCGTCGTTGGCGCGTGAAATTGTCGATCTGCGCGGCCGCGTGGCCGAGCGGTTACAGGAAAAGGGGCTGGACCGGTATGTTTACCGCTTTGACCCGGATCTGTTCAACCCGGCGGTTCCATTGGGGGGCAACCTGCTTTACGCCGCGCCGTCGCATGATATTTCGCCCGATATTCTGGCGGGCGACCGGCGGTTCATGTCGATGTTGCGGGCTCATGATCTGGATGACGACGCGATGGGGATCTCCAGCGCGGTGCTGAAGACGCTGAACCGCACTTTCGGACGGGATGGCACCGATCACCCGCTATTCCTGCGGTTGGGCATGACCAAGGACATGTATTACCGCCTGCTGGATATCGAGGAACGGCGCAAGCTGAAGGGTGAGGCCGGGATCACCGATCAGGAGCGCGCGCTGCTGTTGACCGTTCCTTTCCTGTTGACAGCGGAACAGATTGGCCCCGATTTCCCCGACGAATACAAAGAGAAAATTCTAGCCATCCGCAGCGGACAGGCGGACCGTCTGCGCGCGCATCTGAAGGGCATGTTCATCCCCGTCACGCCTGACACCTATATCGAGCGTATGACGGTTATTGAGAATGCGCTCTTTGGCCGTATCTCGTTGATGGCGGGCGCGCATGCGGATGAGATCGAGGATGTGGTGGCCGATATCTTGAACGAGGCCGGTCTGCGCCGTCGTGCGGCGGCGATCATCTATGACTTGCCCTCGGGGCTGGGCGGAAACAACCTGCCGACGGTGTTTCAAGAGCGCGCTGCCTTTTCGCGCGCTGGAATCAAGCGGCCCGATGTCCTGATCCTGGACAAGGCGCTGGCCAGCCACGATTCCGAAAGCCGACTGCGGACGCGGTTGAAACTGCGAGAGCTGTTGCCCGACTCGATCATGATCTTCATGGAAGATCACTTTGCCCATCCCGAGGCTTACGACCTGTTTGTCGAGATCAAGGATGGCCGTATCGACGGCGTCTCCAAGACGCGAACCCTGGACGAGGTGGACACGACTGAGGATCTCAGCCGCAAGCTCAAGATCATATCCTCGACCGAGCTGTTCGCCGGCATGGATGGCCGCAACCAGCGCCTGCTGGCTTTTTCGGCGCAATGGTACCATGCCACGGCTGGTCAGGTCATCTTTTCATGCGGTCAGGCACCGGATGCGGCCTATCTTTGCATCTCGGGCCGAGCCAGCCTGGAATGGCCTATCGAGGGCGGCACCTCGCGGCAGGTTTCGGTTATTGAACCGGGCCGTCTGATCGGGGATTTGTCCATCATCACTCGGGACCCCCGTCAGTTGGACCTTGTGGCGCTGGAGGAGTGTTCCTTCCTGCGCATTGGTGCCGAAGAGTTCCGCGCCGTGGTCGACAGCGACGCGGGTGTTGCCGTTCAGTTGCTTGAAACTGTTGCCGGGTATCTGACCTCACTGGCCAACCGGGTGAACGAGACCAAGGACCCAACCATCTTCCTGGAAGATCCCGGCCAGCCCGAGAGCGTAAATGAACGTGCCTGAGATCAGCTCGCCCCGCTACGGGTCGCATGAACAGCTTGTGGCCCCGGCTCGGGCGCGCGCTGAGATTTGGCGTCTGTTGGCGGGGTTGGGCATCGTCGCAGCCGTTGTCATTGCCCTGAATCTGGCGCTTCTGATCGTCATTTCAGCTATAGGGTCCTACGAATGGGCCGAGGCTTTTTTGTCCGGTTCCTCACCGTTGTCCATGTTGGTTCTGCTGAGCAGTTTCGCCTTTGTGACATTGGGCGTTCGACAGGCGGTCCGCCGTCTTCACCAAAGGTCGCTCGCGTCTGTTTTGGGCCCACTAGGTCAAAGTGTTGCACAGTTCTGGGTCGTCTTGCGCGCATTGGTGGTGCTTGGTGTCGTCATCACGGTGTTGCCGCCATATGATATGGGGGCCGCTTTCGTTCCGAATCTGGCCTTGTCGACATGGCTGTTGTTTCTGCCCCTGTCTTTAGGTGCAGTTCTGATTCAAACCAGCGCAGAAGAGTTTTTGTTTCGCGGCTATATGCAACAAGCCCTCGCTGCGCGATTCCGGTCGCCTGCGGTGTGGATACTCGTCCCATCTTTGCTGTTCGGAATAGGCCACTACGCCCCCGGTACCGCCGAAGGGAACGCCGGGCTGATTGCGCTTTGGTCTATCATGTTTGGCGTTTTCGCGGCTGATCTCACCGCGCGCTCAGGCACGTTGGGCCCTGCGATAGCACTCCATTTCTTCAACAATACCGTGGCGTTGCTGTTCATCTCGTTGCCTGACAGCCTAAGCGGCCTTGCCCTTTTCCACCTGCCTTACGACATGTCCGATACCGGTATATTGCGGCAATGGCTCTACGTGGATTTCGCCATCATGACCGTCAGTTGGCTGACCGCGCGCCTTGCGCTCAGGCGTTGATTGCATTTCTTTCCGTTGCGTCTTATTTGACGTCAAAGCCGCATTAGCAAGGTTCCGACATGAACTGGATCACAAACTACGTCCGCCCCCGGATCAACTCGATCTTTTCGCGCCGCGAGGTTCCCGAAAACCTTTGGCACAAATGCGATGAATGCGGAACGATGTTGTTTCACCGCGAACTGGCGGCAAACCAGAATGTTTGCACCCAATGCGATCATCACATGGCGATCACCCCACGGGAACGCTTTGCTCACCTGTTCGACGGCGGTATCTTTACCGAGGTAGAAGTCCCTGCGCCCAAAGACGACCCGCTGCAGTTCCGCGATCAGAAGAAATACCCCGACCGCATGAAGGCGGCGCAGAAAAAGACCGGCGAGAAAGAGGCGATGCTGGTCGCTGCTGGTGAAATCGGCCGTACTCCGATCATCGCTGCGGCGCAGGACTTTTCCTTCATGGGCGGTTCGATGGGCATGTATGTTGGCAACGCCATCATTGCCGCCGCGCAAGAGGCGGTTAAGCTGAAGCGCCCGCTGATCCTGTTTTCCGCCGCAGGTGGCGCGCGGATGCAGGAAGGCATCCTCAGCCTGATGCAAATGCCGCGCACGACTGTGGCGGTCGAGATGCTGAAAGAGGCGGGTCTGCCTTATATCGTCGTCCTAACTCACCCGACCACCGGTGGCGTCACCGCGTCCTATGCAATGTTGGGTGACGTGCACATTTCCGAACCCAACGCGCTGATCTGTTTTGCCGGGCCGCGCGTGATCGAACAAACCATCCGTGAAAAACTGCCAGAAGGCTTTCAGCGCGCTGAGTATCTGCTGGATCACGGTATGCTGGACCGCGTCACCAAGCGCACCGAAATGCGGGACGAGTTGATCACCATCACCCGGATGCTGCTGAACCAGCCGCCGGCAGTGAAAGGCGATCTGCCCGCGCCAGCTCCGGAAGAAGCACAGCCCGAAGCACTGGCTGAACCTGCGGACGAAAAATGACCTCACCGTCTTCTGACGTCATCCTCGACCGGATGATGGCACTGCATCCCAAGATCATTGACCTGACCTTGGATCGGGTATGGCGTTTGCTGGCCGCGCTGGATAACCCGCAAGAGATGCTGCCCCCGGTGATCCATATCGCCGGGACCAACGGCAAAGGCTCAACCCAGGCGATGATCCGCGCAGGGCTCGAAGGGGCAGGGCTGTCGGCCCATGCCTATACCTCGCCGCATCTGGCCCGGTTCCACGAACGTATCCGCTTGGCCGGAGAGCTGATCTCGGAACCGGCCCTGACCGAGGTGCTCGACGAATGTTACGCCGCCAATAACGGCGAAAACATCACTTATTTCGAGATCACGACCTGCGCCGCCCTTCTGGCTTTTGCGCGCACACGGGCCCATTACACTCTGCTCGAAGTGGGTCTTGGCGGGCGTCTAGACGCCACCAATGTGATCCACGAACCCGCAGTTACGGTGATCACGCCCGTGTCCATCGACCACGAACAGTTCCTTGGCAATACGCTGGGCAAGATCGCGGCGGAAAAGGCCGGGATCATCAAACCCGGCGTGCCCTGCATCGTCGGACCCCAACCCGATGAAGCGCTCGAGGTCATAGAATACACCGCCGCCCGTCTTGGCGCGCCGCTGCTGGTTTACGGCCAGCACTGGCATGTACACGAGGAAAACGGACGCCTGATCTATCAGGACGAAACGGGTCTGCGCGACCTGCCTCTGCCAAACCTGTTGGGCGCGCACCAGATCCAGAACGCAGGTGCCGCGCTGGCGGTCCTGCGCCACCTGAACCTGGGCGATGACGCCTATGAGGCCGCCGTCACCCGCGCCGAATGGCCAGCCCGGATGCAGCGCCTGAAAACCGGCCCGCTCGTTGATGCCGCTCCCCAAGCAGAGCTATGGCTGGACGGAGGCCACAACGCCGCCGCCGGGATCGCCTTGGCCGATGTGCTGGCGAAACTGCCTAAATGCCCCACCCATATGATCTGCGGGATGCTCAACACCAAGGACGTCACCGGATACCTGGCTCCACTGGCCGCACAGGCCCAAGGCCTGACTGCCGTTTCCATACCGGGAGAAGCCGCCACGCTTAGCGCCGAAGACACCGCATCCGCGGCCGCCAAAGTCAATCTGCCGGCCACTACTGCAAACAGTGTCATGGATGCTTTAACCGCCATCGTCACGGATGACCCGCAAGCCCGCGTCCTGATCTGCGGCTCGCTCTATCTGGCTGGTCACATCCTACGCGAAAACGGCTAACTCCCGATCCGTGCCGCTTCATCTGGCCAAAAATATCCCGGGGGAGGCGCGCAAGGCGCGTCGGGGGCAGAGCCCCCTATGTCCCCCAATCTTGTGCTTGCATCTCACGTAGACGCGAGGCAGTCCGTTCAAATTCAAACGTCCCTTCACCCTCGACATACAACATCTCAGGTTCCGCGGCCGCCGAGCAAATCAATCGCACCTTCGCTTCGTAAAGCGCGTCAATCAACGTCACAAAGCGTTTCGCCTCGTTAAAATTGTTGCGCGACAGGCGGGGAATGTCCTCCAACACAAGCACTTTGATGGCTTCTGCAATGGCCAGATAATCCGCAGGCCCCAACATCCGCCCACATAGATCGTAGAAGCTGGCGCGCGCCACCCCATTCCGAAACGCCGGTAGCTCGACCGCGCGACCATTGACCTGCAAAACCAAGGGATCAGCCTGACCCCCGGACAAGTCCTGCCACACAGCCCGAACGCTCTGCCGCGCCTCAGGTCCAATCGGGGTGAAATAGACCGGCGCTCCTTCCAAACGGTTCTGGCGATAGTCGGTGGGCGAGACCAACTCCCACACCTGAAGCTGTTCCTTGATATGCGCGATGAACGGCAGGAACAGCTGCCGGTTCAGGCCATCCTTATACAAATCGTCCGGGTGCCTGTTCGAGGTCGTGATCACCGCCACCCTGCCCGCATGCAGCAGGTCGAACAGACGTCCCACAATCATTGCATCGGTGATATCGGTGATCTGCATCTCATCAAAAGCCAGCAGGCGGACGGATTTCACAACCGCATCGGCCACCGGGGCCAACGCATCCTCGACGCCATCGGCGCGGGCTTTGTGCATCCCGGCATGGATTTCCTGCATGAAGGCATGAAAATGAACGCGTCGTGCGGGAATATCCTCCAGCGCATCAACAAACATGTCCATCAGCATCGACTTGCCGCGCCCAACGCCGCCCCACAGATACAACCCCTGCGGTGCAGGTGGGGCCTTGCGGAAAAATCCGCGTTTAACCGGGGCGGCCAGAGCCTGACGGATACGTTCGAAATGAGGAAGAACAGCCTCTTGCGCATCGTCTCGGGTCAGGCTGCCATCGGCAATGCGTGCCTCGTAAAGCGAAATCAAATCCGTCATATTCCGAGGCATACCCGCCGCGCAGCCCGTTGAAAAGCGGCCATTCCCGCGACGCATCAATTTTGCTGATCCGAAGTCCCAAAACTCCTGAATTGACCACGTCAAGATTTCCTCTACCGTCCTTGGACCGAACCGTCCGAGGGCCCAATGCCGCAATACGAACGCCTGCTGAACCCGATCCTGATCGTTGGCTGCATCATCATCACGGTTAGCTTTGCCGTACGCGCGTCGTTCGGGGTGTTCCAGATTCCGATCGCCGACGAATTCGGCTGGCTGCGCATCGACTTCTCGATGGCGATTGCGATTCAGAACCTGGCCTGGGGGATTGGCCAGCCGATCTTTGGTGCGCTTGCGGAAAAAATTGGTGACAGGCGCGCGATTGTTCTTGGAGCGCTGACTTATGCCGCGGGCATGGTCCTGACCGCATGGTCGGTGACACCGTTCGAACATCAACTATACGCTTGGCTTGTAGGTTTTGGCATTGCCGGAACCGGGTTTGGTGTAATCTTGGCTGTTGTCGGGCGGGCGTCGTCGGATAAGAACCGCTCGATGTCTCTGGCTATCGTGACGGCAGCGGGCAGCTTTGGACAGGTCCTTGGCGCCCCCGCAGCCGAATGGATGCTGAGCTTTCTGCCCTGGCAGCAGGTTTTCATCATCTTCGCGCTGCTTATTCTGGCCCTTGTCCTGACATTGCCTTTCATGCGCGCGCCGCAAGCGGCCACCAAGGCCGAGTTGCAGGACAGCATGGGTGAAATCCTGGCGCGCGCTTTCCGAGACCCATCTTACGCGCTGATCTTTCTAGGCTTTTTTAGCTGTGGCTACCAATTGGGTTTCATCACCGCCCATTTCCCCGCCTTCGTGACTGAGATGTGTGGGCCGATCCAACCAGGAGGAGTACTGCACGCCGTCGGGATCACGACAACATCGGCGCTGGGGGCTGTATCGATTTCTCTGATCGGTCTGGCTAATATAGGCGGCACACTGGTAGCGGGTTGGGCGGGTAGCCGCTTTCCCAAGAAATATCTGTTGGCCGGGGTCTACACGGCGCGGACACTTGCGGCCGCTGTCTTCATCGTCTTTCCGATTACACCGATCTCTGTCATCGTCTTTTCTCTGGCCATGGGGTCGCTATGGCTGGCCACAATCCCGCTGACATCAGGGCTGGTCGCCCATCTTTATGGGTTGCGGTATATGGGTACGCTCTACGGGATCATCTTTTTCAGTCACCAGATTGGTAGTTTTCTGGGCATTTGGTTGGGGGGCCGCATGTATGACGCTTATGGCGACTACACGATGGTCTGGTGGATCGGCGTTGCCATCGGTGCTTTCAGCGCAATCGTTCACTTGCCCATCCGCGAAAACCGTACCCCTGTTCCAGCGTGACCATGGCCTTAAAAACCGCCGCGCGGCACGCGCTGCCCGGCCCAACCGGAGGTGACGCATCTTTGATGCGGCTTTGACGGGCGGGAGCGTTACGCCCTTTGTGCCGCGCGTAACTCCCGTTCCAAAGCGTCCAGAAACCGGGATCGGTCGGCCCTGTTGAACGGTTTCCCTCCGCCACCCGCGCCCAGCGGATTGGCCGCGCGCAGGTCGGCCATCAGATCACGCATCGCCAGTTGCTGGCCGATATTGGCGGCGGTGAAGGCCTCGCCATTGGGGCGGAGAACCCGAGCACCGGCTTCGACGCATTTCGCGGCCAGCGGGATGTCGGACGTCACCACCACATCGCCGACACCGCAGCGCTCGGCTATCCACTTGTCCGCCTCGTCCGCGCCCTCAGATACGACCACAACCTGTACCAAAGGATTGGCCGAGGGGCGCAAACCCCCGTTTGACACCAGTGCCATCGGTACCTTGTGCCGGGTCGCCACACGTTCGGCCTCGGCTTTTACCGGGCAGGCATCGGCATCGATATAAAGCGTGGTCACGCCTTTTTCGCCTGTTTCGCTGCGGGTTTTTTCTTGACCTTGAACTCTTCGGGAATGGGCATTCGGTTGAACGCATCCAGCCCGGCGATTTTATAGGCTTCGGCCAGTGTCGGATAGTTGAACGTGTTCTGCACAAAATAGTCCACGGTGCCCTTCAGGTTCAGCACGGCCTGCGCGATGTGGATCAGCTCGGTTGCGCCTTCACCAACGATCTGCACCCCCAGCACCCGGCGGGTCTTCAGCGAGAACAGCATCTTCAGCATCCCGTGCTCCAGTCCCATGATGTGCCCGCGCGAGGTTTCGCGGAACCGCGCCACGCCGACCTCATAGGGGATACCGCGTTCTTGAAGCTCTTCTTCGGACATGCCGCAGGTGGAAATCTCGGGGACGGAGTAGATGCCGTAGGGGTACCACGGGCTTTCCGGCAGGGTTGGGGTCTCCAGCGCATGACAGGCCGCGACGCGACCTTGTTGTAGGGATGTGGATGCCAGAGAGGGATGCCCGATCACGTCGCCTGTCGCATATATATGCGGCACAGCGGTTTGATAAGTCTTGCGATCTACCGTGATCCGGTTGCGGTGATCTGTCTCCAGACCCACCGCCGACAGGTTCAGGGCCGATGTCGCGCCCATGCGCCCGGCGGCGAACAACAGCATCTCTGCCCGCACGTGGCGGCCATTGTCCAGCGTGACTTCCACATGGCCGCCGGCATCCTCAATCTTTTCGACCGCCGAACCCAACCGCAAGTCCACGCCGTTTTCGCGGATCTGATGGGTGAAATCGTGGATCAACCGGCTGTCGATGAAGTCCAGAAAGGTCTCGCGCGGCTCGATCAACGTGACCCGCACATCCAGCGCCGAGAACATGGTGGCATATTCCACCCCGATCACGCCCGCGCCGATCACGCAGAGCGACCGGGGGATCTCGTCCATTTCAAGAAAATCGTCGCCGT
Organism: Ruegeria sp. BK1; assembly: GCF_056535645.1. Taxonomy (NCBI): domain Bacteria; kingdom Pseudomonadati; phylum Pseudomonadota; class Alphaproteobacteria; order Rhodobacterales; family Roseobacteraceae; genus Ruegeria; species Ruegeria sp. BK1. Next base: position 206,523 of record NZ_JBQFIS010000003.1, read on the forward strand.
CCACCACGGTCTTGCCGTTGAAGGGCACATAATCGGGCCGGTAGGTCTTGGTTCCGGTGGCGATCAGGAACTTGGCGGCTGTCAGCCTGGTCGTCTTGCCCGCATCCGTTGCAACCTCGATCTCATGCGGGCCGACGAATTTCGCCAGACCGTTCAGCGTTTCCACGTGGTTGCGGTTGAACTGGTGTTCCAGAACATCGACCTCGTGATCCAGCGTCATGTGCAACCGGGCCTTGAGGTCCTCGGCCCGGATTTGGTCTTTCACCCGATAGGACCGCCCATAGAAACTGCGCTCGCGCCAGCCCGAGAGGTTCAGCACGGTTTCCCGCAGGGTTTTCGACGGGATCGTACCGGTGTGAACCGAAACGCCGCCCAAGCGGTCTTTGCGGTCGATCACCAGCACCCGGCGTTGCAGTTTGCCTGCCTGAATCGCAGCCGCCCGCCCCGAAGGGCCAGACCCGATGATGATCAGGTCGTAGTCGAAATCGCTCATGCGTTAGTCTCCGTACAGCGCCTCGGCGTGGAAGGTGATATGATCTTCCATGAAGGTCGACACAAAGAAATACGAATGGTCATAGCCCGGCTGCAAGCGATAGGTTGCCTGTTGGCGACGCTCTGCAATCGCCTGCGCCAACGCCTCAGGGCGCAGCAGGTCCATGAATTGATCGCTGGCCCCGGTGTCGATCAGGATGGGGCCGTCAAAGCCTTTTTCCTTCATCATCAGCGAGGCGTCATGTTTGGTCCATGCGGCCTCATCATCACCCAGATAGGCGCTCAACTGCTTGCGACCCCAATCGGCCCCCGTCGGGTTCGAGATCGGCGCAAAAGCCGAGACTGAGCGATAGCGCCCCGGCAGGTTCATTGCCAGCGTCAGCGCGCCATGACCGCCCATCGAATGGCCGGAGATGGCCTGACGCTCCATGTCGATGGCAAAGTTTTCAGCCAGCAGGGCGGGTAGTTCCTCGGCCACGTAATCCCACGTGTTGAAATGTGGGGCCCAAGGGGTTTGGGTCGCGTTCACGTAAAAGCCCGCACCTTGGCCCAGATCGTAGTCCTCGTGATCGGCCACGCCCTCACCACGCGGAGAGGTGTCGGGAAACACAACCGCAATCCCTTGTTCTGCCGCCCACGCCTGCGCGCCCGCTTTGGTCATCGCGTTTTCATGGGTGCAGGTCAGGCCCGAAAGATACCACAGGACTGGAACTGGGCCGTCCTTGGCCTCGGCAGGCAGAAACAGGCCAAAGGTCATGTCGCATTGGCAAGCGGTCGAGGCATGGCGGTAGACGCCCTGTACGCCTCCGAAGCAGGTGTTTTCCGAAACGGTTTCCATCTGGCTTGTGTCCTTACATTGGGGTTGCGCCATGGCTAACCGCCCAAAAGCCGCACGTAAAGTGCGGTGGACACTGGGTGCGCGCATTTTTCGGAAAGGTGATGATCAGGGCGTGCTGACCCACGCGATGACCAGTGGAACGGTCAGGATACTTGCGGCGGTCGACAGAAGGATAGCCGCCGATGCCCGATGAGGGGCGACGTTATAATGCGCGGCCAGCATATAGACATTTCCGGCGACCGGCAGCGCAGCGGCGGCAATGGCCACCGAGGCCGGAAAGGCGGCAATTGGCATGATCCACAGCAAGGCCACCGCCACACAGGCGGGATGAACCACCAGTTTGCAAAAACTCAACCACCCGGCGACCTGAACCCGTTCGGCGGATTTGGAGGCCAGCGACGCCCCGATGGCGAAAAGCGCGCCGGGTGTGGCTGCACCGCCAAGAATGGTCAGAAAGTCATTCAATGGCGCTGGGACAGGAAACTGCATGGCGGACCACAGCATTCCGGCCGAGATGGACACGATCATCGGGTTTTTTACCAGACCCAGTCCGATTAGTTTGAACGTGGCCGGGGCCAACCGCCCGTCGCGACCTGCATTGATCAGGATCACGATCAGCGACGAGAACACCACCAGATCAACGGTCAGCACCAGCATGACGGGGCCGATCGCGGCCTCGGTGAACAGAAGCGCGAGCATCGGAAGGCCCAGAAACCCCACGTTGCCGATAGCCGCGCACTGTGCCTCGACCGCGGCGGTTGGAATGTCGAGCCCGCGCAGCCAAGCGACGCAAGTGGCCAGTCCGTAGACGGCCACCGTGCCAATAAGATAGCCGATGACAAGGCGCGCGTTGAAAATCTCGGCGAAAGGCAGAGTGGCGGCAAACCGAAACAGCATCGCCGACAGGGCGAAATAGAACACGAATTTTGTCAGATAGGCCGTCGCCTCTTCGGTAAAAAAGCGGGTGCGACCGGCCCAGTATCCCAGGCCGATGATCGCGAAAAAAGGCAGGGTGCGCAAAAAGATATCGACCATGGCCGAAGTGTTAGCACGGTTTGGCAGAACGACAAGGCCGCGTATGTATGGTCATGGGGATCAAAGACCACGTTGGATACGTCTAGACAAAATTACCGGTTTTGTAGGGTTTCGGCGGCATCATTTTGTGCGAATCGTTGTGTCTGAACTAAACGGTTTATAAACTTTAACCTCTTCATCAACGGAGTGAGCATGTCAGAACCAGCCGCCATTTTGCGCACCGGACGCAAGTTCGATCAGGTATTGCGCGGTGCGCGCGAGGTGTTCATGGCGGATGGGTTCGAAGGCGCAAGTGTTGACGACATCGCGCGCGCGGCCGGGGTGTCAAAGGCGACGCTTTACAGCTATTTCCCTGATAAACGTCTGTTATTCATGGAAGTTGCGCAGACAGAATGTACCCTCATGGCCGAACACGTCGTGTCGATGGTGGACGATACGCTGCCGGTGCGCGACGTTCTGTTGATCACGGCCAAACAGTTGACCGCATTTCTTGTATCTGATTTTGCGCAACAGGTTTTTCGTATTTGCGTGGCCGAGCGCGACAGGTTCCCGGAACTGGGCCGCGCGTTTTTTGAGGCCGGGCCGAAACGCGGTACCGGCCACATTGCGGAGTATCTGCAACTGGCAGTCAAAAATGGCGAATTGGCGATTGAGGATGTGCAACTCGCGGCCGAGCAGTTCTCGGAGTTGTGTAAGGTGCGGATCTGGGCGCGGGCCGTTTTTGGAATTCAGAACCAGTTTTCGCAGGACGAAATAGATGCGGTCGCCTTGCAGGCGGTCGACATGTTCATGGCAAATTACGGGGTTCGATAGGTCGGGATTTGGTTAAACTTTAGGCATTGGGACGTGGCTCTGCGCGTCGCCTCAAGGCTGGGTTTGACTACGCCGGAATAATAGCGAACCATCGGGTGTATGAAACCAAAGGCCCGGAACTTTTGACCAGTGTGAATTCCAGTTTCTCGCGCCGGCTGGCTGAGCTTGTCGCGCAGATCTACCCTGACAAGGACGTGCCGGACATTGCGAAGCGCGTGTCCGAGGCGTTCTGGCCAACCGGCACACATCGTCGCAAACAAGGACGCAAGCCGGGCAATGGTCTTTGGTCCGAGAAAGACAGCGTTCTGATCACGTACGGCAATTCGATCGAAGATCAAGTGCACAAGCCGCTTGATCTGCTGCATGATTTTCTGATCCGTCACCTGAACGGGGTGGTCAACGGCGTTCATATCCTGCCGTTCTTTCCATTCACCTCCGATGATGGGTTCGCCGTATCGGATTATTACAGCGTCAGTACGCAGCTGGGAGGTTGGCCGGACATCACTCGGATTGCCAGTGATTTCCACCTGATGTCCGATCTTGTGCTGAACCATGTCTCAAGTCAGGGTATGTGGTTCACAAATTATCTGCAGGGTAAACCGCCACATAACCGGTTCTTTTTCGAAGCTTCACCCGAGGATGATCTGTCTGCGGTTGTCCGTCCTCGCACCACGCCGTTGTTGCGGCAAGTCGATACCAGCGAGGGCGAGAAATACGTTTGGTGCACTTTCAGCCACGATCAGGTCGATCTGGATTTCTCGAACCCCGAGGTTCTGATCGAGATGCTGCGGATCATCCGCCTGCACATCGACAAGGGCGTGCGTATTCTGCGCCTGGATGCGGTGGCGTTCGTGTGGAAAGAGATCGGAACGAATTGCATCCACCTGCCGCAAACGCACGCTATCGTGCAATTGTTGCGGTTGTTGTGCGACTATGCCACCGAAACGCTGGTTCTGCTTACGGAAACCAACGTGCCGCGGACTGAAAACCTCAGCTATTTCGGCAACCGGAACGAGGCGCACGCGGTTTATAACTTCCCTCTGCCGCCTTTGATCCTGCATGCGATGCAATCAGGTACGGCGCAATATCTGCGTGAATGGCAGGCCGCGATGCCACCCGCGCAGCTGGGCTGCGCCTATCTGAATTTCACCGCCAGCCATGACGGCATCGGGATGCGCCCCGCCGAGGGCGTTTTGCCGCCCGAGGAAAAGGACCGAATGATCGACACGGTGCGCCGGATCGGCGGATTGGTTTCGATGCGCGCGCTGCCCGACGGGCGCGAGGAACCCTATGAGCTTAACTGCGGGTATTTCGATGCCATGTCCGAGACGTTCCACGGCCCCGATCAATATCATCTGGCACGGTTCATCTGTTCGCAGACCATCGTAATGTCTTTGGAGGGGATACCAGCCTTTTTCATCCATTCCCTTCTGGCCACGCCCAATGATCACGAGGCCGTCGAACGGCGCGGCATGAACCGGGCGATCAACCGGCACCGCTGGCACTATCCCGATCTGTTGGCACGTCTGGCCGATCCGGGATCAAATCAAGCGCTGGTTTTGTCAGAGCTGTCCAAACGTCTGCGCCTGCGGTCGCAGCAACCGGCCTTTCACCCCAACGCCACGCAGTTTACCCTGCGGCTGGATGATCGCGTCTTTGGCATCTGGCGGCAGAGTCTGGATCGAAGCCAGTCGATCTTTGCGCTGCACAATGTCTCGGCTGAATTGGTCCATTTCAGCCCCGCCGAGATCAATATGATCGCCGAAGAGGTCTGGACCGACGCATTGACCGGCGAAATCCTAGCCACCAACGGCCCGGATATTGTTCTGGCTCCGTATCAGTGCCGCTGGATCACGAACGCGGGCTGAATTCGTCCAGATCGTCGGATACGGCGGCCTTGAGACGCAGCAGAAACTCGGGGTCGGCCGAATGCACTCGGTTCCATGTAGGGATGAACGGCGTCTCATGCGGGTTGTCCAGAAACACCTGCCCGGCGCGAATGATGTTTTCGGCGAACAGCTCGATGGACTTCTCTTCCTTGTGGCGGTCCAGTTCCAGCCCGTTCATCTTGGCATCGGTATAGTAACCCTCGAGCAGATCCAGCGCCGAGCGATAGTAGGTCGCCTTGAGCGTGCGGAACGTATTGGGCGTAAACACGGTGCCATCGGCGGCCAGTTTGCGGAAGATCGCCTTGCAGATATCGGTGGACATACGCGACAGGCCGCGATTTGCGTCCTCGGGCGAAAGGTCTTGATGTTTGTGGTCGTAATTGTCGGCAATCTCGACCTGACAGACGGATTTCGGGGCCAGATTACGCCATGCTTCAGACAATACGCCGATCTCTAGCCCCCAATCGGATGGAATGCGCAGGTCGGGCAGGGTGGGGGTGCGGATGGCGAACTCGCCCGACAGCGGATAGCGGAAACTGCGCAGGTAATCGAGGTAGTCGCGATCCCCGATCACCTTTTTAAGCGCGATCAGCAGCGGGCTAACCAGCAGGCGAGTGACGCGGCCGTTCAGCTTTCCGTTCCCGATGCGCGGGTAAAAGCCCTTGGCCATCTGGAACGGAAAGGTTGGGTTCACCACCGGATAGACCAGACGATCCAGCATTTGGCGATCATAGGTCACGATATCGCAATCATGGATCGCCATCACCGAACTGTCGGCGCAAGCCAGCAGATACCCTATGCAGGACCAAACATTCTTGCCCTTGCCCGGCTCTTGCGGCGCCAGTCCCAGTTCTTGCAGATGCGCCTGCAACGCAGTCAGGCGGGGGCTGTCATTCCAGATGACGGCATGGTTTTGCGGCAGATCGGCAAAGAACGCCCGCGCGTGGCGATATTGCGTCTCATCCGCTTGATCCAACCCAATAATGACGCGGTGCAGATAGGGCACTTGCGCCAGTTCGTGCAAAATCCCGGTCAATGCGGGACCTGCCAACTCTGAATAGAGGCAGGGCAGGATCAGAGTGATCTTGCGCGTCTCGGCAAAGACCGAGATTTCATGGGCCAACTGGCCAGCGGGTCTGCTGCGCAGGTTGTGCAGAGTGGTAATGTTTCCGTTCTGGTGAAAATCGGCCATGTCGTGCGCCTCGTTTTGTCAAAGATCCCGGGTCAGCGCCAAAATCGCGTCCGACCACCCTTGTGGACCTGCCTGTTTTGTTCTGAGAATGCGGGCTTCGGTATCGGACGGAAACTGCGATATCCCAACGCTGTGGGGGTTGTGCACGACCACGCCGTGATCGGCCAGCTCCAGCATCTCACGGTCATTCGGAGCATCCCCCAAAGCGATTGTCAGACGAGGGGTAAAGTGGCTGATAACCTCGCGCATCGCGTCCGCTTTGGTCGAGCCAAACGACAAGGTCAGAAATCGCCCACCCTGACGCGCGTGCAATCCGTGTTCCTGCGCGGCAGCAAGGAATGCTTCAAGGCCTGAAGTGGAGCCAGTCCACAGGCCCGGCTCGCTAAACCGACGCTGTCGGGCAAGCGACGCCTGCTGGGGGTCGAGGCCCGTCAAATTGGCGATCTCGCTATCGGACATATCCCCGAAGCCTTCAAATCCCTTGGGCAGTTCTGCGAGACTTGCGCGCAGCTTGGCATAACAGGTTTCGCCGCTATTGGGCTGGTCCGGCCATAGAACGCCCGAGCCGTTTTCAACGATGGCGGGCATCCCGACAAGCCCGAGTTCCTGTTGCAGAGGCAGAATTTCAGCCGCGGTTTTGCTGCTGGCCAAGACCAGACCGGCCTTCAGATAAGACAGGCGCTGAAGCCCGGGTTTGGCGGCTGCCCAGCTATAGTCGTGATGATCCAGCAGCGTCCCGTCGAGATCGGAAAAAACCAATAAATCAGGCGCGCGCGTCATGGCCGGGGAGGGGTCGTGCAGAGTTTCATATCGTGAAATTAGAAAACCATGCCCCAGCGAAGTAAATGAATAGCGGTGATAAATGCGCCAAAAGAACAACCCGCGCCTAAAAAATAGGCGCGGGGGTACCCAGGTCACTCGATAAACGTTTTGGCCAACCGGTCGCTGATAGGTTGCGACAGGTAGGTAAAGACTGCCCGTTCGCCGGTATTCACAAACAGATCGGCGGGCATTCCCGGCACCAGATCCAGTGCCGCGATCGCCTGCGGCTGATCGGCGTCCAATTTGACGCGGGCTTTGTAGTAAGCCTCGCCTGTGCGGTCGTCTTCCAGCGCGTCGGCTGAAATGTCGAAGATCTGACCATTGGCTTCGGGGACATCGGCCTGCGCGAAAGCGGACAGGCGGATACGCGTGGTTTGCCCGATATGCAGCTTGTCGATGTCACCGGTCTTGACGCGAGCTTCGACGATCAGGGCCTGATCGGCGGGCACGATGTCCATGATCGGCTCACCGGGTCGGATCACACCACCGGTCGTTGATACCGCCAGGTTCACCACACGGCCGCTGGTCGGGGCCAGAACCTGCGTGCGGTTCAGACGGGCCAGCGTTCCTGCAAATTGCGGACGGACCAGATCAAGCTGGGCTTCGACTACGGCCAGTTCTCCGGCGATGACCTCATCACGCAGTTTTTGCTGGCTGATCAGCGACAATTCCAGTTCCTGCACCTGGTTTTCGGCTTGCGCGATTTGCGTGCGCAGCGAGGCATCGACACCATTAAGACGCTCCAACTCGATCCGGCGGGCGCTGACGCGAGTGATGGCAACCAGACCTTTGGCCAACAAAGATTCCAGGTTGGTCAGCTCACCTTTGGTGATATCGATCTGGTTTTGAGTGCTTTGGCGTTGCTCATTCAAACCCGCGATCTGGGCACGCAGACCCGACACGCGCTGCGCGTTGATTTGGGCTTCGGTGTTGCGGGCGCGGGCCTCGGCATCGAAGAGTTGTTTCTGCGTCAGATAGGGCGAGACCCAATGCAGGCGCTCCATGCCTTCCTGAAAACCCGCAAATGCGGCAGCTTCGTCGAAGTGACCTTGGCCGCTCATCTGTGCCAGCAGACGGGCGCGGCGTACTGAAAGCTCGCCCAACTGGCTGCCCTGCACGCTAAGATCCACGTCGATCTCGGTGCTGTCGAGCCGCACGAGGGGTTGCCCGGCCTGCACAAACTCGCCATCCGTGACGAGGATTGCGTGAATGATGCCGCCATCCAGATGCTCGACCGTTTTGCGGTCGCCTTCGACCACGAACGAGGCAGGGGCAACTACTGCGCCGTCCAGTTTCGAGGCCAGGGCCCAATAGGCGCTGCCGCCGACAAAGGCCATCAGGGTGAAGACGCCGAACAGGATATAGCGTCCGATATTTGATGTGGTGTCGTTGATTTCCTTCAGCTGCGCCTCGTGAAAGGCAACTGCACCGTAGGATTGGGAGTGGGGAACCAAGTTTGTCATTGGGCTGCTCCGCTGATCTGAATTTCATTTGCAGGGCGTGGCGACGGGGTCGCAGCGCCGGGTTGATTGGGGGTATCAAGAACGTTGCGCCGGTTAACCTTCAGCACGTCGTCTTTGTCGCCGAATTGGGTCTGGTTACCGTCGCGCAGCACCATGACCTTGTTGGCCGCTTGCAGGGTGGCCGGACGGTGCGTCATCACGATCGAGATCGCTCGGCGGGCTTGCGCGGCCAGAATAGCGTCACGCAGAGCCTGTTCGCCTTCGGCATCCAAGTCCGAGTTCGGTTCGTCCAGAACCAGAACGAACGGATCACCATAGAGCGCGCGGGCCAGGGCCAGACGCTGGCGTTGACCACCCGACAGGAAAAAGCCCTTGCCGATGCGCGTTTCATAGCCGTCGGGCAGCGAGCTTATCAGCTCGTGCACACCGGCCTCGCGGGCGGCACGCAGAACTTCGGCGTCGTCGATGGCGATCGAGAAGCGGCCGATGTTTTCGCGGATCGTTCCGTCGAACAGCTCGACATCCTGCGGCAGATAGCCGATCTGTTTGCCGAGGTCTTCGTTGTTCCATTTCGATAAAGGGCTTCCATCCAGCAGAACCTCGCCGCGCTGCGGGAACCAGATCCCGGCCAGCATCTTGCCCAGCGTGGTCTTCCCTGATCCGCTATGTCCGATCACAGCCAGCACGTCACCCGGTTGCAGGCTGAAATCGATACCGCGGACCGTGGCGTTCATCGCACGCGGCGGACCAGCCTGCGCGATTTTGACGTCCAGAGATTTGAATGCGCGTGGCAGGTTCAGATTGGTCGGCGCTTCCGCATAATCCTCGGTCAGTTTCTTGATCTTGGCATAGGAACCGCGCGCGGCCAGGAAGGTGCGCCACTGGCCGATCAACTGGTCGATAGGCGACAAAGCGCGGGCCAGAACGATGGTTGCAGCGATCATCACACCGGCGGTGGATTCCCCGGTGATGGCCAGTGCGGCACCCAGACCCAGTATGGCTGATTGCAGGCCCATACGGATTGTTTTGGACAGTACCGAGAAGCTGGCCACACGGTCCGAGGCGCGCGTCTTGTACTGGTGCGCATCGGCTTGCAAGGCGGTCCAACGGCGCATCAGGTCTGACTTCATTCCCAGCGCATGCACAAGTTCGGCGTTCTTGTCGCTGGTGTTGAACAGCGCGTCAGAACGTCCACGCGCCTGCGAGGCTTGCTCCATTGGGCCGCGGGCGCGCGAGTTGTTGATCAATGCCATGATGGTCAAGGTCAGCGCGCCGACCAGACCCAGCAGGCCCAGCAGTGGGTGCAGAACATACAGCACCATCAAATAGATCGGGATCCAAGGGGCGTCGAAAAAGGCGATCAGGGTCGTGCCCGAGATGAACTCGCGGAAGCCGTTGACATCCTCGACCAGATGCTCGCCGGCGTCGCTTTCGCCCTGCACCCGGCGGCGCATCGCAGCGCTGAGGACGGGGGCACCCACGGTCAGCTCGAACCGGGCGGCCAGACGGCCCAGGATGCGCATCCGCATCAGGTCAAGGCAGGCGATTACAATGAAAACACCAACCAGAAGAACGGACAGAGCGATCAGTGTGTCGACGTTCTGGCTGGTCAGAACACGGTCATAGACCTGTAGCATGTAAAGCGGCCCGGCCAGCATAAGCAGGTTCAGAAACAGGCTGAAGAAGGCGACCGCAACAAAACCCTTGCGCAGTGACCCCCAGGCAATTTTGACGGGATTGGCTTGCTTGAACATTTCTTTGACCCTTTCCGGTTTGAAGAACGGGGCGACCCAAGGCCGCCCCGCAGTTGGTCAGTTACGCGACAAAGTCGTCGTCGCTCAGGTCGGTGCTGTTGACACCGGCGAGGCGGACGGACCCTTCACTGCCGAAGGTGATGACCGCGTCGTCGCCATCTTGTGCAACGCTGACACTGCCGTCGAAGTCGGGTCCGAATTCGCCGAACTGGAGCTGGTCCAGACCGACTTCGAAGTCCTGAATGACGTCATTGCCGAAGTTGCCTTCGAAGACGAAGGTGTCGTTGCCTGCGCCACCGATCAGGATGTCATCGCCACCCTCACCGTTCAGCACATCGTCACCGGCCTGACCGTTCAGGGTGTTGGACCCCGAGTTGCCCGACAGGATGTCGTCGCCACCATTCGGGCTGCCAGCGTTGTTCGAGCCGTTGATGTTTTCGAACCCAAACACCTGATCCAGGATTGCACCATCGGGTGCATTGACCTGTGCAACGCCGTTGCCTTCTTCATCCAGATCCAGAACAACGCCCGGCCCTGCAGTGAACAGCGCGGTGTCGATCCCTTCGCCACCGATGATCACGTCGGCACCTCCGAAGGAATGGATCGCGTCATTGCCGGCACCACCGTCGAGGATGTTGAACTCGTTGTTGCCAAGGATCAGGTCATCCCCGTCCGAGCCTACAACGTTTTCGAAGTCATCAACTTCGGCGACGATCTGGCCATTCTGGATGATGGCACCGTCCTGCGGACCTTCATCACCGCTGCCAGCAGGGTTCGGCGAAGGACCGCTGAGGTCCAGATCAACGGTTACACCGTCAAAGCTGGAGACGTCGATCGTGTCGCTGTCATCCGAGCCGACAACCCGCTCGATCGAGCGCAGGATGTCCACTTCGATCTGGTTGTCGATGACGTCCTCGCCGATGACACCTGTGCCACCAGTGGCTTCGGTATCCAGCGTTGCACCAGCATCTACCAGCGTGTCCTGCACGACCGGGCCGTTCTGACCAGCAGGTGCATTGTGCAAGTGCACAGCCGAGACAACACCCGGGATCGGCGTCAACAGATCAGCTTCGTTCAGGCCCGTCACGCTCAACTCGCTGGAATAGGTGACTTCACCGGTTTCCAGGTTTTGAGTGACGACGAGGGTCGCCTGACCGGTCGCTTCGCTGTCGGATGTAGGACCAGGCTCCTGCGAGGCGTCCAGACCGCCGCTCAGCGTGACAGTACGGATGCCATTCTCGGTCACGTCGCTGTCAACCAGCAGTTGCCCGCGAATTTCACCAGCCGGGAAGTCCGATGTGTGGATGTTGTAGTACAGGTTGCCCTGGACTGCCTGCTCCACGAACTCGGCGCCGTTGGTGATGGACGATCCGAACTGATCCGGTGCTGCAACAACCGCGTCGGTGACGGTGACGTTAAAGCCTGTGTCACGTGTGGCAGTGCCATTGCCGTTTGCATCCAGGCTGACTTCGACCGCGACATCCAGATCCGAGAAATCGGCTGTGTCGATGCCTTCGCCACCGTCGATGAAGTCATTGCCAAGACCGCCGGTGATGACGTTGTCTGCGTCGCCTGCGATCAGAACGTCATCTCCTGCGCCGCCCGAGATATCACCGTTGGTGGTGCCCAGGTCGACAAAGATGTCGTCGCCGTCGCTCAGCAGAACGTTGCCGTTGATCACGCCTTCGTCGTCGTTGACGATGGTCACGAAGCCTGCATCCGATGCGTCGATCGCATTGACCGTGCCGCGGATTTCGCCTTCGTTCAGGATCGCGCCAACCAGGTTCAGGCCGCCATCAACGCGGATACCTGCTGCGGCGTCCGAGTCCTCGGAACCGGCGATCAGGCCTTCGTTGACCACAACACCCGCGAAAGAGGCGTCGTCCTGGCTGGTGAACAGGCGCAGACCGTCACCGACCTGGTTGCCTTCCAGCGCATCTCCACGACCTTGCAGCGTACCTTCGTTGATGACTGCAGCGGACACGATGTCCCCCGACTCGTCGCCGGTTTGCAACGAAACGGCGGAACCGTTATTCCCTTCGCCTGCATCGACCAGACCCGAGTTGGTGAAGCTGTAGTTGTCAGCAGTGCCATCGGCATAGACGGTGCCGTTGCGCTGATCGCCAGTGCCAAGGATTTCGCCTTCGTTGACAACATCCAGACCGATCCCGTCGATGTTCACCGCACGGCTGTCCGATGTCACAGTGCCGCGGTTGACGAACGAGCCGCCTGTGTGATCACCGGCGCCAAAGTACACACCGTTCTGGCCGCCTTCGAACAGACCGCCTTCTTCGTTGATCAGCTGACCTTGGAAGTTGACGTTGTTCACCGCACGGAACGCACCGACGGTGCCGTTTGCACCTTCGGATGCAACGGTGCCCGAGTTGGTGATGGTGCCCGAGAACGTGCCCGTGTTGCCGACATTGCCAATACGGATGCCGTCTCCGGCGCCGTTGGTGCCTGCCGCCGCGTTGCCGCGACCCTGGATGGTGCCTTCGTTGTTCAGCTCAAAGCTGTTCTCGCCTGCAATCTCAGCGCCAAAGCCCGAACCTTCATTGCCTTCGCCCGCATCGACCACACCGGTCGAGAGGTTGTTGAAGGTAAAGTCCTGCGCGGTGCCATCGGCATAGACTGTTCCGTTGCGCTGATTGTCGGTGCCAAGGATGTCACCGGCGTTGTTCACTTCCAGACCGATGCCATCAATGTTGAACGCGCGGCTGTCGGACGAGATGGTCCCGCCTTCCAGGTTGTTGAACACACCACTGGTGTGATCTGCGCCCTCACCGTTGACCGGGTTGCCGAAATAGACACCGTTCTGCACGCCCGAGATATCGCCCGAGTTGTTGAACTCACCCTGGAACGAAACGCCGTTTACGAAGCGTACGCCAGCAACGGTACCGTTTGCGCCTTCCGAGTCGATGGTGCCGGTGTTGTTGATGACCGCATCGGTGGTGCCGATGTTGCCGACGTTGCCGATCCGCACGCCGTCACCGGCTGCGTTTGTGCCCGCTGCGGCGTTGCCGCGGCCCTGGATCGTACCGGCGTTGTCCAGCGTGAACGAGGTCACGCCGTCTGGTGCGTCACCGATTTCAACACCAAAGCCCGAGCCTTGGTTGTGCTCGCCCGCGTCGATGGTCCCGGTTACGAGGTTGTTGACCGAGAAATCATCGGCGGTGCCATCGGCATAGACAGTGCCGTTGCGCTGATCGTCGGTGCCCAGAATGTCGCCACCGTTGATCAAGTTAACGCCTGTGCCGTCGATGTTTACGGCGCGGCTGTCGGATTGGATGGTGCCAAAGTTCAGAACGTCAAGATCATGTTCACCCTGGCCGATATACAGACCGTTCGCGGCACCTTCGATCACCCCGGTCGAGGTGTTCAGGATTTCGCCTTCGGTGTTGGCGCCGTCGGCGATGCGGATACCACCGGCAGTGCCTTGGGTGCTTTCCGACGTAATCAGGCCGCTGTTGACGATTTCGGTTTCTAGGATGGTGCCCTCGGCGCCGTTGTCGACGCGGATGCCGTCGCCGGCCAGCGATGTGTTCGATGCTGCCTGACCGCGACCCTGAATGGTTGCGCCAAAGCCGTTGAAGATGTCGGTTTCGACACGATCGCCGACCTCGTCACCCACCTGCAGCGATACACCTGCGCCCTGGTTGCCTTCACCTGCGTCAACGGTGCCGCCCGTGAAGTTCGAGATCGAGACGTCCTCGGCGGTCGAGTTGGTGTAGATGGTGCCGTTGCGCTGATCGCCGGTGCCGATGATGTCACCAAAGTTGCGAACGTCGATTCCCTGGCCCTGAATGTCCACAGCCCGGCTGTCCGAGCTGATCACGCCGCCTGCAAAGTTGTCAAGGCTGCCCGAGCTTTCGGCGCCAGCAAATTGTACGCCGTTGAATTCGCCCACGATCTCGCCAAAATTGCGGATTGAGGCGCTGCCTGTGACCTGAACACCGGTTGCCAGCGCGTCAGGGCCGTTGTTGGCTTCGATACGGCCGGTGGCGAAGTTGAAGATGTCGACGTCCTGGCCTTGGGCTTGAACAGCGGCAACTGCGTTGTTGGTGATGATTTCACCAAAGTTCAGCAGACGCGAAAAGTCGTTTGCCAGTACAAAAGCCGGGGTGTCATCAACCACGGTGCTTTGCGCGAAGTTGTTAATTAGAGTCTGACCATCACGAGAGGTCTCTTGCGCCAGCGTGGACGTCGTCAAGAGACGTGCGCGAAGGCTGCTCAGAAGTTGGGACAGCATTGGATACTCCGTCAAAAATTGTTTCGTTTTGCAGATCGCTCGCTGCGATGGGCGTTCCGCGTATCAAAGGGGTAGCCAGCCGTGCCGGTCAGCTAAAATTCATCCTTCGAATTGGGGGTATAACCAACGCAAATACTCACGTTATTCGTGAAGATTTTGAGCGTCGCTTGGCGTAAAAACAATGACTTAGCCGAAATCAGATCACTTCGGTAAACTATTCGGTTGCGACAGTTGACACTTATGTGACCAGACGTGATCGTGTTTTCATACACGAGGGGTAGCATTGGGGTAAGAATTGGTCGGCCCGCAGGGGTGCGACTCGGTTTTTATAGTTTGCGAAAATGAATTTCAGAGATTTGGAATATGTCTTGGCCATCGCCAAACATGGCCAGTTCAGTCAGGCCGCCGCGGCCTGCAATGTCTCGCAACCCGCATTGTCCAATCAGGTCAAGAAACTTGAGCAAGAGTTGGGAGCTGAACTGTTTCTGCGCCTCAATAACGAAGTGCGTCCGACAGCCTGTGGTCTACAAGTTCTGCGCATTGCCGAACGTGTTCTGAACGATGCGCAAAAGATCCGCGATACGGCGACTCAGTTCCGCGACCCCGAGGCGGTTCCCTACACTATAGGGATGACGCCGACGCTGGCCCCTTATCTGACGCAGTATTTCTCGGACCTGTTCAGCGCCCTGTTCCCGAACATGCGCGTGACGATGATCGAGGATCTGCCGCATAACATGTTGCGCATGGTAGAAGATCACACATTGGATCTTGCACTGGTCGCCAAGGTCAACAACACCGAGACGCTGGAGTTCACCTCGATCTGGTCCGAGCCGTTGTTTCTTGCGGTGCGCGAGGGGCATCCGCTTTGCACCCTTCCATCAATTGCCCCCGAAGACGTGCCGCGTCACGATTTCATCCGCCTGCCGCATAGTTTCGGCTATGAGCTGGAAAACAGGCTGCCCAAGATCGACCCGGTAAATCGCGCCAGCAAACGGTTCGATCTGACCGCCCTGCGGTTCGAGACGATCTGTCGGCATATTTGTCATTCCGATGATTGCACAATCGTGTCGGCCTTGGCAGCCGAGCAATTCAAACGCGACCGCTGGCCTTTGTGCTTTATCCCCTTCGACGCACCGGGCAACCTGCGTGATCTGGGCGCGGCGACCCGTCCGGGCTGTCCAAGACGGCCGCTTTTGGATCGGATCGGGGCGTTCGTTCTGGAACAGCCTCCGGTCGGTGTAGCCCCAACATTCCAGACGTGATCGCGGAAAACCGAAAACTTGCGCTGTATCAAAGTCGGCGCGATTGATTCCCCTCAAAGCTAGGAACAGAACCGGGCCGTTCCACGCCGGATGGCTGTCTTTGCGTATGCACGCGCTCGCGGACTCGTTAACTTTGTTGACAATGGATTTTGTATTTTGGATACATTGAGCAGTGATTTCGCGGCGGCAAGCGTTGCCAAAGAGTGTTCTGACAAAAAAGCACTAAGCGAAAACCAAACGAACGACATTTTTGGGAGAAACTCATGAAACTTAAGTTTTTGGCCGCAACCGCAGCGATTGCGTTGTCCAGCGCTGCGGCACAGGCAAATACGTTGGTCTATTGCTCGGAAGGCTCGCCCGAAGGTTTTGACCCGGCGCTGTTCACCGCTGGCACCACCTTTGATGCGTCCTCGCACCCGATCTACAACCGCTTGCTGGAATTTGAGACCGGCACCACCAATGTGATCCCAGGCTTGGCCGAAAGCGTCGAGGCCAGCGATGACGGTCTGGAATATACGTTCAAGCTGCGTCAGGGCGTCAAATTCCACTCGAATGACGAATTCACCCCAACCCGCGACTTTAACGCCGATGACGTGATCTTCTCGTTCATGCGCCAGAAGGATGAAGGCCACCCATATAATCAGGTGTCTGGCGGTACGTGGGAATATTTCCAGGGCATGGGTATGCCCGATCTGGTCGAGTCCATAGAAAAGATCGACGACTACACGGTGAAATTCACGCTGTCCAAACCCGAGGCGCCTTTTGTCGCAAACATGGCGATGGATTTTGCCTCGATCCTGTCGGCTGAATATGCCGATGCGATGATGGAAGCGGGCACACCTGAAAAGCTGAACACCGCGCCTATCGGCACCGGCCCGTTCTCATTCGTGGCCTATCAGAAAGACGCCGTGATCCGCTATGCGCAGAACGCTGATTACTGGAAAGCACCGGCGGATGTGAGCAATCTGATCTTTGCGATTACGCCTGATGCGTCGGTCCGTTATCAAAAGCTGAAGGCGGGTGAATGCCACATCATGCCTTATCCGAACCCCGCCGACATTCAGGCGATGCAGGATGACGCGGACATCAACATGATGGAGCAAGAAGGCCTGAACGTGGGTTATCTGGCTTACAACACCACGATGGAGCCGTTCGACAACCCGAAGGTGCGCAAAGCGCTGAACATGGCGATCGACAAGCAGGCGATCATCGATGTGGTGTTCCAGGGCTCGGGGCAAGCGGCCAAGAACCCGATTCCGCCGACCATGTGGGGTTACAACGAGGCCATCACCGACGATGCCTATGATCCCGAAGCGGCCAAGGCGATGCTGGAAGCCGAAGGCGTCAGCGATCTGTCGATGAAAGTCTGGGCGATGCCGGTTCAACGCCCCTATAACCCGAACGCCCGCCGCATGGCCGAGCTGATCCAGGCAGATTTCGCCAAGGTCGGTGTGGATGTCGAGATCGTCTCCTATGAATGGGGCGAGTACCTGTCACGCTCTAAAGAACTGAACCGCGACGGTGCTGTTCTGCTGGGTTGGACCGGTGACAATGGCGATCCAGATAACTTCCTGGCCGTGCTGCTGGGCTGTGACGGCCGCGAAGCCTCGAACCGTGCACAATGGTGCCACGAGCCTTTCGAAGATCTGATCCTGAAGGCCAAGCAGACCACCGATCAGGCCGAGCGCACCAAGCTGTATGAAGAGGCGCAGGTCATCTTCAAAGAGCAAGCCCCATGGGCCACCATCGCACACTCGGTCGTTTACATGCCGATGCGCAACGAAGTGCAGGGCTACAAGGTCCACCCGCTGGGCGGCCACATCTTCTACGGCGTCAGCGTCGAATAAATTATCACTCACGGATCGGAGCCGCCCGCGTGGCGGCTCCGGTTTTCTTTTTTGGAGGTCGGCCCTCATGCCGGATTTGTCCGAGTACCGTCAACTGGCAACGGACATGTCAGTCGATGCCGTGGCCCTCGTGCCCGGTCCCAATTTCACCCGCGCGTTGGGGAAACCCTTCATGAGCCACGAGCGACCCTTTGTGGTCGTTATCCCGGCCCAAGGTAGTCCCGCCGCGATTGTCCCCAATCTGGAGCTTGGCACCTGGGCGCTGGTCGGCTTTGACGGTGCCGTGTTCGATTGGATGGACCAGGCGGGCTATGACAGCGCTTTTGCCGGCTTGGCCGCGCACATGCCGCTGACATCGCTGGCCGTCGAAGGGCAAGTGATGCGGGTCTTTGTGTCGAAGGCTTTCACCAACGCGCTGCCCGATCTGCGCATTGTGGATGCCGAACGCGAAATCTCGGGCTTGCGGATCATAAAGACCGATGACGATATCGCGGCACTGCAAGCGGCAATTGATATCTCGGAACGCGCGCTGGAGCGTGTGATAGCCGATGTGCGCGTCGGACAGACGGAAAAACAGATCGAACAGGCGCTGATTCAGGCACTGTTCGCCGAGGGTGCGGCCTCATTGGCGTTCGCGCCGATTGTGGCGGCTGGTGACAATTCGGCCCAACCGCATGGCAAGGCGCGTGCGGACTATCAGATCAAACCCGGCGACGCGTTGTTGTTCGATTTTGGCGCGCGCAAACACGGCTTTGCCGCCGATATCACCCGCACTTTCTTTGTGGCCGAAGTTTCAGACGAGGGCAGGGATGTCTACGACACCGTCCTGCGTGCTAACCTCGAAGGGTTCAACGCCTGCCGCCCCGGTGCTACGGCGCATGACATCGACGATGCCGTCACCCGCGTGCTTGAGGCATCGCCTTATGCTGACCGTATACGCACCAAAACCGGGCACGGGTTGGGCCGCGATGTGCATGAAGCGCCCTATATCATGCGTGGAAATCATCAGGACATCCTTCCCGGCATGGTCTGGACCAATGAGCCGGGGCTTTATGACCTCGGAAATTTTGGTGTTCGAATCGAAGATGATGTTCTGGTGACGCAGGATGGCTGCCGGTCACTGACCCGCTTTCCCAAAGATCTCACAATCATAGGTCGCTGATGTTTGGCTACTTCCTTTCGCGCCTTGGAATGTTCGTTCCGACATTTCTGGGCGTGACGCTGATTTCCTTCATGTTCATCCGGGTGCTGCCCGGCGATCCCATCATCGTCATGGCCGGAGAACGCGGTATGACTGAAGAACGCTATCAAGAGATGGTGGTCAAGCTGGGCTTTGACAAACCGGTGCTGCAGCAATACTGGGACTATCTGGTCGGCGTTATGCATGGCGACTTGGGCGAAAGCTTTGTCACTAAGAAACCGGTCTGGGATGAGTTCTTTGCCCTGTTCCCAGCCACGCTGGAACTGTCGATCTGCGCAATGATCTTTGCGGTGGCTCTGGGCTTACCTGCGGGTGTGATTGCAGCCGTGAACCGAGGCAGGTTCTTTGACCGCGCGTTGATGTCCTCGGCTTTGGTTGGCTATTCGATGCCGATCTTCTGGTGGGCCCTGCTGCTGATCATCGTGTTCTCGGGCAATCTGGGTTGGACGCCGGTATCGGGGCGGATCGACCTGCTGTATTACTTCCCCAGCGTGACCGGGTTCATGCTGATCGACAGCCTGCTATCAGGGCAGGAGGGGGCGTTTACGTCAGCCGTGCGTCACTTGATCCTGCCGACCATCGTACTGGGCACCATCCCGCTGGCGGTGATCGCGCGCCAGACTCGCTCGGCCATGTTGGAAGTTTTGGGCGAGGATTACATTCGCACCGCCCGCGCCAAGGGCCTTTCACCCACGCGGATCAACGGGCTGCATGCGCTGCGCAACGCTCTGATCCCGGTGATAACAGTGATCGGCCTGTCGGTCGGCACGCTGCTGGCCGGTGCGATCCTGACCGAGACAATCTTTAGCTGGCCGGGAATCGGCAAGTGGATGGTCGACAGTATTTTCCGCCGCGACTACCCGGTGGTGCAGGGCGGGCTGCTGATGATCGCTGTGATCGTGATGCTGGTGAACCTGCTGGTCGATGTCCTTTACGGCATCATCAATCCCAAAATCCGGAGGCGGTGATGGCCGAGCTTTCCGCAACCACCCCCAAGACCGAGGACCGCCCAAGCGCCCTGCGCGAATTCTGGTTCTATTTCAGCGAAAACCGCGGCGCGGTGATCGGGTTGTATGTGTTCATGGTCTTCGTAATCTGCGCGGCCTTTGCGCCTTTGCTGGCGCCCTACGACCCGACAGAGCAGTTCCGCGACCACATCCTGCAACCCCCCGCGTGGCAAGAGGGCGGCAGCTGGGCCTTTCCGCTGGGCACCGATCCGTTGGGGCGGGATATGCTGTCGCGGCTGATCATGGGATCACGCTATTCCTTCTTTGTGGGCATCGTTGTTGTCTGTGTGGCCGTGACGGGCGGCGTGATCATCGGGCTTTTGTCCGGCTTTGCGCCGAAATGGGTCGATACGCTGATCATGCGGGTGATGGATATCATCCTGTCCTTCCCCTCGCTGCTGTTGGCGCTGGTGCTGGTGGCTATTCTTGGGCCGTCGCTGACCAATGCGATGATCGCTATCGCCATCGTTTTTCAGCCGCATTACGTGCGCCTGACCCGAGCCTCGGTTCTGTCTGAGCGACAGAAAGACTATGTGACCTCGGCCCGTGTGGCGGGCGCGGGCAAGGCGCGGCTGATGTTCAAGACTGTGCTGCCCAACTGTCTGGCCCCGATCATCGTGCAGGCGGCGCTGTCCTTCTCGACCGCCATTCTGGACGCCGCCGCGCTTGGATTTCTGGGGATGGGCGCGCAGCCACCCACGCCGGAATGGGGCACCATGCTGGCCGAGGCGCGTGAGTTCATTCTGCGCGCTTGGTGGGTCGTCACCTTCCCCGGCCTTGCCATTCTGGTCACGGTGCTGGCGATCAACCTGATGGGCGACGGCCTGCGCGACGCACTGGACCCGAAACTGAAGCGGAGCTGACGATATGAGTTTGTTGGATATCCGAAACCTCACTGTCGAATTCGCCACCGCCTCGGGCAAATTCCGCGCCGTGGACGGGGTGGACTTGACCGTCGATAGGGGCGAACTGATGGCCATCGTCGGCGAAAGCGGCTCGGGCAAATCCGTGTCGATGCTGGCGTTGATGGGCCTGTTGCCGTGGACCGCTACGATCACTGCCGACCAGCTGAGTTTCGAGGGCATAGACCTGACCAAAATTTCGGCCCGCGACCGGCGTAAGATCATCGGCAAGGACATCGCCATGATCTTTCAGGAGCCGATGTCGTCGCTCAACCCCTGTTTCACCGTGGGCTTCCAGATCAAAGAAGCGCTGCGCATCCATCTGGGCCTGAACCGCAAAGACCGCCACCAACGTGCGATCGAGTTGTTTGATCAGGTCGGCATTCCCGCGCCGGAAAGCCGGTTGAACACTTTTCCGCACCAGATGTCAGGGGGGATGAACCAGCGGGTCATGATCGCCATGGCGATTGCCTGCAACCCCAAGCTGCTGATCGCTGATGAGCCGACAACAGCGCTGGACGTCACCATTCAGGCGCAAATTCTCGATCTGCTGGTGCGGCTGCGCGATGAACAGGGGATGGGTCTGGTTTTGATCACCCACGATATGGGCGTTGTGGCCGAAACCGCCGAACGGGTGCAGGTACAATATGCCGGTCAGAAGGTCGAGGAACAACCGGTCAAAGACCTGTTCCGCACCCCGCGCCACCCCTATACCTCGGCGCTGCTCAGCGCGCTGCCGGAACGGGCGACCTCTAAAATGTTGCCGACGATTCCGGGTGTGGTGCCGGGGCAGTTCGACCGCCCCAAAGGCTGTCTGTTCAGCCCACGCTGTCAGTTCGCCGATGTCACCTGTCAGGCCATCCCGCCCACACCGCATAGCGATTTGTTCGGCAAGGCGCGGTGTCACCATGTCGAAAGAATTGCAGCCGGAGAAATGGCATGACAGCTCCTATCGTTCAGGCAAACGCGCTGGCGCGACACTATGAGGTCAAGGGCGGGCTGTTGTCTAAATCGGCCACGGTCAAGGCCTTGTCCGGCGTCGATTTCGCGATGCAACCGGGCAAGACACTGGCGATTGTCGGCGAGTCGGGCTGCGGTAAGTCCACGCTAGCGCGCGTCGTCACAATGATCGAAGAGCCGACCTCGGGCACGTTGTCCATTGACGGGGTCGATATCACCCCGTCGAAATGGGCGCAGATGCGCGATACGGTGCAGATCGTGTTTCAAGACCCCTATGGCTCATTGAACCCACGCCAGCGGATTGGGCAAATTCTGCAGGAGCCGCTGATCATCAACCGCCCTGACATGTCTGCCGCCGACCGCGAAGCACGGGCGCGCGAGATGATTGATCTGGTCGGGCTGCGGTCGGAACACTATGACCGCTATCCGCACATGTTCTCGGGCGGTCAACGTCAGCGGATCGCAATTGCACGCGCGCTGATGCTGAACCCCAAAGTGCTGGTGCTGGACGAGCCGGTCTCGGCCTTGGACGTGTCGATACAGTCGCAAATCCTGAACCTTCTGGTCGAATTGCAAGAGCGCCTGAACCTTGCCTATCTGTTCATCTCGCATGACCTGTCGGTAGTTAAACACTTCGCCGATGATGTGATCGTTATGTATCTGGGCCGCGCGGTCGAGCACGCCACGAAAGGCCAACTGTTCGCCGCCCCCCGTCATCCCTATTCTAAGGCGCTGTTATCGACCACGCCGCGCGCGGACCCTGAGGCGCGCAAGGAACGGATCAAGCTGGAGGGCGAGTTGCCCTCACCCATGAACATCCCCAAAGGCTGCGCTTTTGCGCAAAGATGTTGGCTCGCAACAGATGAATGCCGCGCAGCCCCGCCCGAGCTGTCGGGCGAAGCCCATCGCGTGGCCTGTTTGCATCCGCTGGACTGACCCTAGTCTTCGGGGTTTCGCGTTGCCGTGACCATGGCCAGCAACTGGTCTTTGGTGCGTTGGATGTGCCGGGTTAGCAGATCGCACCCAGCTTCCACATCGCGCGCGCGGGCAAGGGCCAGCAACTCGCCATGATCACGCTTGGCGGGTTCGCGCTGTTCCATGACGCTTAGATGCATACGGACATAGCGATCCGATTGCACATTGACCCGTTGCAGAATGTCATTGGTAAGCCCGCGCCCTGCCGCTGCATAAAGCGCCTTATGATACTCATAGTTCAGACCGCCCCAGCGCCCGACATCGTAGGCTTCGTAGGATTTCTCCATCTCATCCAGCAACCTTTCGCATATGGCGAAATCGGCTTCGGTCATAAGTGGGATCGCGCGGCGGAACAGGTCAACTTCGAGCAACACGCGTAGGTCGAATATCTCGGCGATTTCGTCCAGCGAGTGCGTGGTCACGGCAGCGCCGCGATTGTTGGTCAATTGTACCAGCCCTTCGGCATCCAACCGCTTGAGTGCCTCGCGGATCGGCATGCGCGAGACATCATAGTCCTCGGCCAGCGCTTCTTGGCGGATGGTCTCACCCTCGGCCATCTCGCCGCTGAGGATTCGCTCGCGCAAGTCATTGGTAATGACATCTGGCAGGCTTTGCCGTGGGATCGCGCGGGTGCTTGGCATTGTGTTCATCTCGGGCAGTGCATTTTGTATCCAAAGTACAAACTGGAGGCGAGATTTCCAAGGCCTTAGCGAATGGGTATTTTGCGCACCCAAGCTGACCTGACATTCGGTTGATGCAGCCATTAAAATAAAACCCCAGACTGCTGATGCGATCTGGGGTCCATTGGTAAGTGATTTGGTGCCAGGGTTAGCCCTGAACAACATCCTGCCGTTGCACGCCCAGTCCTTCGATCCCCAACTCCATCTTGTCGCCGGGCTTCAGATAGGTTTGCGGGTTCTGTCCCATCCCAACACCCGGAGGCGTCCCGGTCGAGATCACATCCCCCGGCTGCAGCGACATGAATTGCGACAGGTGCGAGATCACCGTGGCAACGCCGAAATGCATCGTCTTGGTCGAGCCGTCCTGATAGCGATGCCCGTTGACCTCAAGATACATCGGCAGGTTTTGTGGATCCGGCACCTCATCGCGCGTAACCAGCCAGGGGCCGATTGGGCCAAACGTGTCGGCAGACTTGCCCTTGACCCACTGGCCCGAGCGGTGCAGCTGAAAGTCTCGCTCGGACAGATCATTGACTACGCAATAGCCCGCGACATGATCCAGCGCGTCCTCTTCCGAGACGTATTTCGCCTCTTTCCCGATCACCACGCCCAGCTCGACCTCCCAGTCGCTTTTGACCGAGTTGCGGGGGATTTCGACCGTGTCATTGGGACCGATGATTGCGGATGTGGCTTTGAAGAAGATGACTGGTTCGGCGGGCAGCTCCATGCCGCTTTCGGCGGCGTGGTCGGCATAGTTCAGGCCGATGCAGATGAACTTACCCACCTGGCCCACACAGGCCCCGATGCGGGTATTGGCATCGACGGCGGGCAGGCTGGCAAGATCCAGCGCGTTTAGGCGCGCCAGGCTTTCATCGTCAAGCGTTGCGCCTGCGATATCATCAACCACCCCAGATAGGTCGCGGATCGTACCGTCCTGATCCAGAATACCGGGCTTTTCCTGTCCGGCAGGGCCGTGGCGTAGCAACTTCATCGTAAAATCCTCACTATCTTCAGATCGTCCAGCCGCCATCGATGGCGAATGGCTGGCCGGTGGTGTATTTGCTGGCGTCGCTTGCGAGATAAAGCGCGAGCTCTGCGATTTCGTCCGCCGAGCCGATGCGCCCCATCGGTTGGCGGGCTATAAAGCCGGACATTGCCGTTTCATAGTCACCGGTCGCCCGCAAACGGTCGTGCAGGCTGGGGCTGTCCACGGTACCGGGGCAGATTGCGTTGCACCGGATGCCTTGCTGGACAAAATCCGCGGCAACGGCCTTAGTCAATCCGATCACCGCAGCCTTCGAGGCGCAATATGCAAATCGGTTTGGCACGCCTTTTATTGACGATGCAACCGAAGACATGTTGATGATCGATCCGCCGTCCTTGCCTAGCATTCCGGGCAAGGTCACACGAATAAGTCGATACATGGCTTTGACATTCAGATCGAAACTGAAGTCCCAGTTACTCTCATTGCAATCAAGGATGGTTCCGCCGGCAACATATCCGGCACAGTTGAACAACACATCCAATGCAGGCAGGTCTGCTACAGCCGCCTTGACCGCAGCGGCATCCGTGACATCCAGCTTCAGGGTCGTGATCCCTGCAACTTCGGCCAGTTCAGCCAGCGACACATCATTGATGTCGCTGGCAATGACTTGCGCGCCCTCTGCCGCGAACAGCTCGGCCGTAGCGCGGCCGATGCCCTGACCCGCCGCTGTGATCAGGGCCGTTTTACCTGCCAATCGGTCCGAGGGGTTATGCATCCCAGTCTTTACTCTCACATGTCTTCGGGCAAAAGGCCGGTTGGGATGTCCTGGTAACAGACCGGGCGCAGAAAGCGACGGATCGACAGGGTGCCAACCGACGTGGCACCGAAATTGGTCGAGGCGGGGTAGGGGCCGCCATGGACCATGCTGTCGCAGACCTCAACCCCGGTGGGGAAGCTGTTGGCCAGCAATCGGCCCGCTTTGCGTTCCAGCAGCGGCAGCAGGGCCTTTGCGTCAGCAGTGTCGCTGTCGTCAAGATGCAAGGTACAGGTCAACTGACCCTCTATTGCGCGGGCGACCTGCAGCATCTGAGCGGTATCGCGAACGCGAACCACTATACCGAGCGGGCCAAACACCTCTTCTTGCAGTTTGTGATCAGATAGCCAGTCGTCGCCTGACACAGCGAACAGATATGGGGCCGCGTCGCGGGCGGCGCAGCTTGTGCCCATGACCTGCGTCACACCGGTGCCAGCGGCCACCCGTGCCACGCCATCGCGATACGCGTCGGCGATGCCATCGGTCAGCATGGTCTGGTTGGCGGTTGCGTTCAGCCCTGCCTCGGCAGCGGCTTGGAAGGCGTCGGCCTCGGGCCCGTCGACTACAACGGCGATGCCGGGATTGGTGCAGAACTGCCCCGCGCCCATGGTCAGCGATCCGGCCCAGCCGGTCCCGATCCCAGCCCCGCGTGCGGCAGCGGCCTGAGGCAGGATGAACATCGGATTGACCGAGCCCAGCTCTCCAAAGAACGGGATGGGTTCATCGCGTTGAGCGCATAGATCAAACAGGGCGCGACCGCCACCCAGACTGCCGGTAAAGCCCACGGCCCGGATCAGCGGATGCTGCACCAGACGAGTGCCCACGTCACGCTTGCCCCCCTGCACCAGCGAAAAGACACCGGGGTGCACCCCAGTAGCCTTGATCGCGGCGTCGATGGCCTGAGCCACAATCTCACCAGTGCCGGGATGGGCCGAGTGGCCTTTAACCACAACCGGGCACCCTGCGGCCAAGGCCGCGGCTGTATCGCCGCCCGCGACCGAGAAAGCCAGTGGGAAGTTTGACGCGCCGAACACGGCCACGGGGCCAAGCGGGCGTTGGATCATCCGCAGGTCGGGGCGGGGCAGGGGCGCGCGGTCCGGCATGGCCTGGTCGTGGCGCATGTCCAGATAGTCACCCTTTTCGATATGATCAGCGAACAGGCGCAGCTGTCCCACGGTGCGGCCACGCTCGCCCTGCAGACGGGCTTCGGGCAGGCCGGTTTCCTGTGTGCCGATTTCGGTGATGGCGTCGCCGCGCGCGTCGATCTCATCGGCAATTTTGCGCAGCAGGGCGGCACGTTCGGCGCGGGTGGACCAGCCGAAACTAGCGAAGGCCTCCTCCGCGGCTTCAACCGCAGCGTCTACCAGAGCGGGCGTTCCAACCGGGAAATCATGGCTTGGGCCGTGAGCAGGCTCCGAGCTAAAGGTGGCGTCTGATCCAAGCCATTCGCCGGCAATCAGGTGTTTTCCGATCAACATGTTTCTAAATTCCTACAACAGGCCGCGTTCGGCCAGGTTTCGCATCAGATGAGACGCCCCGAACCGCCATTCGGGACATTCGGTCGACAGGCGCACCGTATTGGTTAATGCGCCGAGTTGGTCATTGGCAATTGTGACGACATCACCCAGCTTGTGGGTGAAACCACCGCCGGGTGTGTCCCGGTCCTGTGTGGGTGCAAAGAGCGTTCCCAGAAACAGCATAAACCCGTCGGGATACTGGTGGTGCCGCCCGATAGTCTGTTTCACCAGATCCGCCGGGTCGCGGCTGATCTGAGACATCGAAGACGCGCCGTTCAGGACAAACCCATCCGGCCCGTTTACGGTCAGGGTCAGTTCGGCCTGCCGCACATCGTCCAGTGTATAGCTGTCATCAAACAGGCGGATCATTGGTCCGATCGAACAGGATGCGTTGTTGTCCTTGGCCTTGCTGAGCAGCAGGGCCGAGCGGCCTTCGACATCGCGCAAGTTGACGTCATTGCCCAGTGTCGCGCCCTTGATCTGACCTTGCGAATTCACCGCCAGGACCACCTCGGGTTCAGGGTTGTTCCAGGTTGAGATCGGGTGCAGGCCTATCTCGGCACCGAAGCCCACGGATGACAACACCTGCGCTTTCGAGAACACCTCAGCATCCGGTCCAATACCGACCTCAAGATACGGGCTCCAGAGGCCTTCGTCGATTAGCGCCTGCTTGACTTGTGCGGCTTCGTCGGAGCCGGGGGTAATGTTGGAAAGGCTGTCGCCGATACGCGCGCCGATGCGGGCGCGGATGGCTTCGGCCTTGGCCGGATCGCCAGCGGCCTGTTCTTCGATCACGCGTTCGACCATGGAACCTGCAAAGGTGACACCGCAGGCCTTGACCGATTGCAGATCGCAGGGGGCCAGCCATTCATGCTCGCTTTCGACCGGGCCGATCGCCTCGCCGGGGGCCGATCGTACGTAATCCGCGGCGTCGTCGCGTTCCAGAATGTCGCGAACGGTAGGAGCTTTCTTGGTGGTGATATCCACCACCTGACCCTCACGCAATGTTACCACGCACGGGCCGATACCCGGCCGTTCCACACGGCCAAGCCAAAGCCCGGCAGAATCCAGATTGAGTGTTGTCATGTCAGGTCCTGAGATTGTAAGCGCGCGCGGCGTTCCCACCGAGGATCGCATCGCGTTCGGATTGAGTCAGCGCGCTGAGAAGCGCGTCGGTGGTTTCCAGCCAGCGTTCATAAGAGCTGGCCAACGTGCAGACTGGCCAGTCGCTGCCCCAAATCAGGCGCGATGGGCCAAACGTATCCAGAAGGTGCTGAACATAAGGGCGCAAATCGTCGATCTGCCAATCCGATGCTGCTTCGGTCACCAGTCCGGATAGCTTGCAGAACGCATCGGTGTCGCGGGACAGCGCTGCCATATCCTCGGCCCAACTCTCGATCACACCGTCGCGGATTAAGGGTTTGGAGCCGTGGTCGATTACCACACGCATGTTCTTATGCCGAGCCAGCAACTGCCGCAAAGGTCCAAGATGCTGCGGCAAGGTCAGCGCATCGAATGTCAGATCATGGGATTGCAGCGCTGCGAAGGCAGGTGTCAGTGCGTCGCCCAGCATCCAGTCGGGATCTTCAATGTCTTGGATCATCGGGCGCAAACCGACCAAAGCGGGGTGTTGTGCCAGAGCAGCGATCTGTGCTGGTGAAGCCGACGCTTCGAAGTCAACCCAACCTACGACGCCCTTGATAAAGGCAGCCTGATCAGCCAGCGACAACATATATTCTGTCTCAGCTACAGTCGGAGCTGCTTGTACCAGCACCGTGCCACCGATGCCTGCCTGCTCCAACATGGGGGACAGATCATGCGGCAGAAAATCCCTATAGATCGCTGCCAGATCGGGGGTCAGCCAGCCATAGTCGTTGCGCGCGACTGACCAGAAATGCTGATGCGCGTCGATTTTCAACCGATCACCCCTTTTTTCAGGATGATATTGCCATAGAGCCTGCGCTCACCCGTCTGTACGACGGCATAGGCCGTCGCTGCGCGGTCATAGAATGCAAATCGCTCTAGCCCCTTCACGTCAGCCGGGTTGTCAGCGGTTTCGTTGATGATGCGCTGAAAATCCGCCACGGCATCAGGCACCGCATCCGGATTGCCAACTACCTGCATGGTCAAAGCGGGATCGGAGACGAAATTGTCCAGCGGCATAACCGACAGGACAGCGCGCAGGACATCGCTGGCGGATGACCCGTCGGCGCGGATACAGTCTGGTCCGGTGCTTGTGCCTGGGAAATTTGCGTCGGCGATAACGATCTCGTCGCCGTGGCCCATTGCCCGCAAAGTGTGCAGCAAGTCCGGGGATAGGATTGGATCAATATTACGTAGCATCGGCAAGCTCCGCTGGCAGGGGTGCATCGGGCCGGATCAAGCCTTCACCGCGCAGATCCGACCAGAGACCGGCTGGAATTTCGCGATCCAACAACGCAACATTTGCCTGAACTTCCTTGGCACTGACCGCGCCGGGGACGACAGTCTTGACGCAGGGATGGCCCAGGACGAATTGAAGTGCTGCAGCGATCAGCGGTGTGTTATGCGCGGCGCAGACTGCCTCGATCTTGCGCACGCGGTCCAGAATGTCTTCGGACGCGTCGGCGTAGTTGTATTTAGCACCCGGAACCGCGCCCGTGGCCAGAATGCCCGAATTGTAGGGGCCGCCCAGAATGATCCCGACATCGCGTTTTTCGCAAAGCGGCAGGAAACTGTCCAAAGCCTCTTGCTCCAGCAAAGTGTAGCGACCGGCCAGCAGGAACCCGTCGAAATCGCCAAGTCCTAACAGTTTTTCACAAACCTGCCATTCGTTCACGCCTGCGCCGATTGCCGCGATTTCACCCGCTTCACGCAATTCAACCAGCGCCTTGTACCCGCCACCGTCAAACAGCTCGCGCACTTTGGCGTCGGACATCTCTTGGCTGCCCTGACTGAAAACGCAGACGTCATGGACCAGAAGGATATCGGCGTTAGCCACACCAATCCGTTCACGGCTGGCCTCGTATGACCGCATTACACCGTCATAGGTGTAGTCGAACACGATCCGTTTCTGTGGTACGTCGACAAAGGCTTCGGGTGTCACTTCGTGGGGTTCGCAATCCAGCAGAAGCCGCCCGATCTTGGTCGACAGTTGGATGTTCTCGCGCCCAAATCGGGCGATTGCTTCGCCAAAACGTTGCTCGGATCGACCAAGGCCATATTGCGGTGCGGTATCAAAAAAGCGGATGCCTGAATCATAAGCCGCCTGCAGAGCCGCTTGCGCGTCAGCATCCGAAACCTTGCGGTATAGATTCCCCAGCGGCGCACCGCCAAAGCCCATGCGGGTTAAAGGGACAGGGCGTGCTGTGCGGTTGTTCAGTAGTTCTGTCTTGGAAACGGTCATTCGGTCTCGCAATTCGACTTTTGTGTGAGGTTGAACAAATGGGGCTTTTGCCGTTCGAGTTCTTCTAGGCGTGGCATCAACTGCCCCAAATGGATATGCATCGCGTCTTGTGCGGCGCGTTCGTCCCGATTGGCGATTGCATCGAAGATGGCCCGGTGTTCGGCCAAAGTTTCGACCACCCGGCCAGGTGTCGGCAACAGAAGCATACGGGCTCGGCTGACCTGAAGCGACACCGTCTGCGCCACATCCGCAAGGCGATGAAACCCGGTGAAATCCATCAGCATGCTGTGGAACTCTTCATCTGCCTGATAGAATCCGGGGATGTCCTCGTCCTCGATCAAAAGCTCTTGCAAGCGCATGTTGCGGCTCAGCCGTTTACGCTGATCCTCGGTCAGATCCCGCGCGACCTTGGCGACAGTGGCCAGCTCCAGCGCTTCGCGCAGAAAAACACCTTCGCGGATTTCGTCCATCGAGAAATAGGACACACGGGTGCCCGATTGCGGGACCACATCCACCAGTCCCTCGGACGCTAGCCGCGCGATTGCGTCAGCGACAGGTGCCCGTGACACACCCAGACGCTCGCACACCGGAGCTTTTCGCAGGTTTGCGCCGGGTGGAAAATCCAGCGCCAGAATCGCTTGCTTCAAAGATTGATGAACCCGTTGGGTCAGCGACCCTTCCGTCGACGAGATCACGGGCAGCAAAGCGGCGTCAATGTCCTGAGGTTTGTTCATGGTTTGTGATTTAGCATTCTAACATGTTAGTTGACAAGTACAGATTTTCCACTTAGCAACATGACCAAGCAAGCGGGGAAGTGATGCAAGCAAACGGCGGCATAGATGTTCTGGAGAAGGCGGCGCGAGACGTCGTGAAGTTGAACCCGGATGACAATATTGTGATCGCTCTGCGCGACTTGCAGGCGGGGGAGCAGCTGGCGGATGTTTCGGCTCCGCTGACGTCACAGATTGGGCGGGGCCACAAAATCGCAGTGGAGCCGATTCGGGCTGGTGAAAATGTCATCCGCTACGGTCAGATCATCGGGCAGGCAAAATCCGACATCGCGCCAGGTGAGCATATTCATGTACACAATCTGGGCATGGGGGCGCATCAGCAGGACTATGCATATGCGTCGGCCAATGACCCGTTGCCGAAGATCGCAGAAGAACGAACTTTTCAGGGCTATCACCGTGCAGACGGCAAGGTGGGGACGCGGAATTATATCGGCATTCTGACCACAGTGAACTGTTCGGGTTCAGTCGCGCGATTCATTGCGGAAGCAGCCGAGAAATCAGGGCTGTTGGAAGCTTATCCGAACGTGGACGGCGTGGTGCCGATTGTGCATGGCACCGGCTGCGGCATGTCCGGCAAGGATGAGGGCTATGCCACTTTGTTCCGCACCCTTGCGGGCTATGCGCAGCATCCCAATTTTGCCGGTATTCTGTTGATCGGACTGGGTTGTGAGGTGATGCAGGTATCCGACCTGGTGGGGGGTCGTCCGATCCGCCCCGATGGTGCGCTGCGCTACATGACCATTCAGAACGAGGGCGGCACGCGGCGTACGATTGAACGAGGTTTGGCCGAGATCAAGGGAATCGCCGAACTTGCCAACCAAGTGACGCGCGAACCCGCGCCGATCAGCGAGATTACGGTTGGAATGCAATGCGGCGGCTCGGACGGGTATTCGGGCATCACTGCAAACCCTGCACTGGGATATGCATCCGACCTTCTGGTGCGCCACGGTGGTACGACAATCCTGTCGGAAACCTCGGAAGTATACGGGGCCGAGCACCTACTGACCCGCCGCGCTGAAACGCCTGAAGTGGGCGCCAAGTTGATTGAGCGCATTCATTGGTGGGAGGACTATACCGAACGCAATGGCGGCGAGATGGACAACAACCCAAGCCCGGGTAACAAGCGTGGCGGGTTGACGACCATTCTGGAAAAATCGCTCGGCGCTGTTGCCAAGGGCGGGACAGCGCCGATGCGGGATGTCTACAAGTTCGGCGAGATTGTCGACAAAAAGGGCTTTGTTTTCATGGACAGCCCCGGTTTCGATCCATGCTCGGTCACGGGGCAGGTAGCCTCAGGGGCGAACCTGATCGTTTTCACTACCGGGCGGGGCTCGGTCTCGGGCTATCAGCCGACCCCTTGCGTCAAGCTGGCAACGAACTCTGAAATGTACGCGCGGATGGCCGACGATATGGACCTGAATTGCGGTGACATCGTCACCGATGGGGTCAGCATCGAAGCGAAAGGAGAGGAATTGTTCGAAATTCTAATCCGCGTTGCCTCGGGCGAGAAAACCAAAAGCGAGGAGCTGGGATTTGGGAGGGTCGAATTCGTCCCCTGGCAGATCGGCGCCGTAATGTAATCACACACCCTAGGGGATGAGGGTATAATGGGAGGGAACATGACAAAACTGGTCGACATGACGGGGATCGAAAAGTATTTCCCCGGCGTGCACGCGCTGAAAACAGTGCAGTTCGATCTGTTTTCGGGCGAGGTTCACGCACTTATGGGCGAGAACGGCGCCGGGAAAAGCACGCTGATGAAGATCCTGTCGGGGATTTATCAGCGCGACGGTGGTGATCTGGTGATCGAAGGAAAGTCGGTCAGCCCGACCACGCCCGGCGAGGCGCAGGATCTGGGCATTGGCATCATCCATCAGGAGCTGAGCCTGATGAACGACCTGACCGTTGCGCAGAACATCTTTATCGGTCGCGAACCGCGCAAAAGCTTCGGTCGTCTGGATGAGGCCGCGCTGAACGCACAAACGGCCGAGATTTTCGCCTCGATGAACCTGTCGCTGGACCCCAAGACATTGGTGGGCAGCCTGACCATCGCGAAACAGCAGATGGTCGAGATTGCCAAAGCACTGTCGTACCGGTCCAAGGTTCTGATCATGGATGAACCCACAGCGGCTCTGAACGATGCCGAGATCGCCGAACTGTTCGTGATCATACGCCGTCTCAAGGCCGAGGGCG
Organism: Ruegeria sp. BK1; assembly: GCF_056535645.1. Lineage (NCBI taxonomy): Bacteria > Pseudomonadati > Pseudomonadota > Alphaproteobacteria > Rhodobacterales > Roseobacteraceae > Ruegeria > Ruegeria sp. BK1. The sequence continues at coordinate 239,589 of NZ_JBQFIS010000003.1, forward strand.
TGGGCATCGTCTATATCAGCCACAAAATGGACGAGCTGAAGCAAATCGCCGACCGCGTCACCGTGATGCGCGATGGCGAATATGTGGGCACCGTGGGCGCTGCCGAGACACCAATCAGCCAAATCATCGCCATGATGGTTGGGCGTGAGGTGAACGAGAAACCTCTGGACGTGCCGGATCTTGGCGATGCCGAAGTTTCGCTTGAGGTTTCTGGTCTGAATCGCGGCAAAGAGATCAAGGATGTCAGCTTCTCGGTCCAGAAGGGCGAGATTCTGGGGTTCGCGGGCCTGATGGGGGCCGGAAGAACCGAGGTTGCGCGCGCGATTTTCGGCGCCGATGTGAAGGACAGCGGAACGATCCGCGTGCACGGGCACGAGGTCTCGATCAAGTCGCCCAAGGATGCGGTGCGGGCGGGCATCGGTTATTTGTCCGAAGACCGCAAGCATTTCGGATTGGCCACCGGCATGAACGTGCGCGACAACATTGCGCTGGCTTCGATGGATCTGTTCACCGGAACCGGAGGGGTGTTGAATGACAATGAAATCAGTACTACGGCCAAGGGATATATCGCGCAGTTGGGCATTCGAACGCCCTCGGACGTGCAAGAGGTCCGACTGCTGTCAGGGGGCAATCAGCAAAAGGTCGTCATTGCAAAATGGCTGCTGCGTGATTGCGATATCCTGATCTTTGACGAACCCACGCGGGGCATCGACGTTGGTGCCAAGTCCGAGATTTACAAATTGCTCGAAGAACTCGCCGAGCAGGGTAAGACCATCATCGTGATCTCGTCGGAACTGCCCGAAATCATGCGCCTGAGCCATCGTATCGCGGTGATGTGCGAGGGCCGGCTGACCGGCATTCTGCCCGGCGGAAAAGACACTACTCAGGAAGACATCATGCATCTGGCCACCCAACGCGCGGCGGCGATGCAGGTAACGGGGACACCACAATGACCACGGCAACAGACGTTGAAAAGAAAAAACCACTCGCGGGACTGTCCGACAGCGGCGCGTATCAAAAGCTGCTGGCTTTTGCCAGTTTGATCGCGCTGCTGATCGGCTTCTCGATTGCGTCGCCGAACTTTATGCAGACCTCGAACATGATCGCCATTTTGCAGGCGACCTCGGTGAACGGGGTGCTGGCTGTGGCGGCAACGCTGGTGATCATCACAGGTGGGATCGACCTTTCGGTGGGCACTTTGATGACCTTCTGCGCCGTGATCGCGGGCGTGGTGCTAACTTATCTGGGGATGCCCCTGCTGCTGGGCGTGGCGGCGGCCATCGCGGCAGGCGCGTTCTGTGGGCTTTGCTCGGGCACTTTCGTTGCCAAGATGAAGATCCCGCCTTTCATCGCCACGCTTGGAATGATGCTGATCCTGAAAGGCCTGTCGCTGGTCATCTCGGGCACGCGGCCGATCTATTTCAACGACACGCCGGGGTTTGACCAGATCTCGCGCGGGTCGCTGATCGGAGAGATTTTCCCGGCGCTGCCCATCCCGAACGGCGTGCTGATCCTGTTCCTGGTGGCGATTGCAGCGTCGTACATCCTGAGCCGTACGGTTCTGGGCCGCTACACTTTCGCCTTGGGTTCGAACGAAGAGGCCGTGCGCCTGTCGGGTGTGAACACCGACGCTTGGAAGATGCGCATCTACGCTCTGGCGGGTGCAATCTGCGGCATCGGCGGCATCCTGATCGCTTCGCGCCTGAACTCGGCGCAACCTGCGCTGGGTCTGGGATACGAGCTTGAGGCGATCGCAGCCGTGGTAATCGGTGGCACGTCGCTTTCGGGCGGACGCGGTACCATTCTGGGCACGCTGATCGGCGCGCTGATCATGGCGGTCCTGACCAACGGGCTGCGCGTGCTGTCCGTGGCGCAGGAATGGCAAACCGTTGTCACCGGCGCAATCATCATTCTGGCGGTCTATGCCGACATGGCACGGCGCAAGAAGTCCGGCTGAAGAAACCAACTATAAAACGACCAACTGTGGAGGAGAAAAACATGTTTTCACGTCGTTTCATTCTGGGTGCGCTGAGCGCAGCCACGATTGCAGGTCCGGCCTCGATGGCCGCAGCGGAAGAAATCTATATTCCGCTGGTATCGAAGGGCTTCCAACACCAGTTCTGGCAGGCGGTGAAATCCGGCGCCGAGCAGGCAGCTGACGAGTACAACGTAACCATCACCTTTGAAGGCCCCGACAACGAAACAATGGTCGACCGCCAAATCGACATGCTGGCCGCTGCACTTGCCAACAACCCCAAAGCCATCGGCTTTGCTGCGCTGGACAGCCAGGCGGCTATCCCGCTGCTGCGTCAGGCGAATGATAAGGGTATCCCGATCATCGCGTTCGACAGTGGTGTCGACAGCGACATCCCTGTTTCGACCGCAACCACCGACAACCTGGCCGCTGCGGGTCTGGCTGCCGACAAGATGGCCGAGAAGCTGGGCGGTAAAGGTAAGGTTGCTGTTGTGGCCCACGACCAGACCAGCCGCACCGGCATCGACCGCCGCGATGGCTTTGTGAACCGTATCGAAGAAAAATATCCTGACATCGAAGTTGTCACGGTTCAGTACGGCCAGGGCGACCACTTGAAATCGACCGAAGTTACCAAGGCGATCCTGACGGCTAACCCTGATCTGGACGGCATCTTCGGCACCAACGAAGGCTCGGCCATCGGTGTTGTGAACGGTGTTCAGGAACTGGGCACCGAAGGTCTGGTGATCATCGGCTATGACAGCGGCAAAGCGCAGAAGGACGCAATCAAAAGCGGACTGATGGCTGGTGCGATCACTCAGAACCCAGTTGGGATCGGTTACGAGACCGTCAAGGCCGCTGTTTCCGCACTGAAAGGTGAAGAGGTTCCGGCACTGATCGACACCGGTTTCTACTACTATGACGCCTCGAACATGGACGATCCAAAAATCGCGGCGGTTCTGTACGACTAAGATCAAGCCCACTCACGGTTTACCGGCCCGTCGTTCTGCGGCGGGCCGGTTTTGTTTGCGCTACTCGATCAGGAAGTATTAAGATGAAACTTTAAGGCGAGGGCAACTATGCGCCGAATTGAGGTTTCTGAATTCGTATTTCCACATCTAGTGTGCTAGTGTCTATCGGCGGATCGTTAAGATTTTGTTTAAAGGTTGATTTAAGTGTCAGACAACTTGAGTAATAAGTTTAGATTGCGCCCGATGGAGAAAGCAGATCTTGAGGTCATCTCCCATTGGTTCCAAGACCCTGAAGACGTTGCGCTTTTTGATCGGACATCGCGGGTTCCGTTGAACCAGTTTCAGACAGAAGAAAGTTGGAAGGCCGTGTTCACCGCCGAAGGAGCGGGTTGCAAATGTTGGTTCGTGGTGGAAAACAGCTCTGGTGAAGCGGTTGGCCTGGCCGGGATCGAAAGCGTGTCGCTGGTAAACCGGGATGCGGTGGTCGCAATGTTTGTCGACAAATCCGCGCGACGCACCGGCGTTGGTATCCGAGCGACGGCTTTGGTGGTAGATTTTGCTTTTCGGCAACTGGGGTTGAACCGTTTGACCTCTTATTATCGGGCGGACAACACCAGCAGCCGCGATCTGGTCGCAAGGATAGGATGTCAGGTCGAAGGCACCATGCGTGAGGCCTGGTTTGCAGACGGGCAGTTTCATGACATGGTTGTTGTGGGTGTTCTCAAAGGCGATTGGGCGAAACGGCGCGACGCTTTGGCGGCGGAACTGTCTGACGATACACAGGTCTCGTTGGGACCGAATGCGTCTGCGGCCTGGACATGGCCGCCGAAGTGCAAGAGTGGTTGAGTGAAAGTCGTTAATACCGCAAGTAGTCGTTAAATTTCGAAATTTGCTTTATGCTGATCCACGGACCTGTTCGGTGCCAAATAAACGAGAATAAACAGTGAATACGACCAATCCGAATTTTACGATGACTCAAAAGCTTGGCGCTGTTCTGTTCGCCGATGTCGTCGGGTATTCGCGATTGATGAGTCAAAATGAGTTAGATACTTATAACGCGCTGAAATCATTGATTTCTGATCTCGAATCTTCCTGCGCAAAACATCAGGGCAGGGTGGTTGAGGTGCGCGGCGACGGCATTCTGGCATTATTTGAAACAGCAACAAGCGCGGTCGAGTTCGGTGTCGAATTGCATCGTATCGCCAGCGCGCATAACAGTGCCGGTCCCGAAGACCAGCGAATCAAATTCCGTGCGGGCGTTCATCTTGGGGAAATCCTGATCGACGATCGCGGCATTCATGGCGATAACGTCAATATCGCCGCACGGCTGCAAGAGATCGCCGAGCCCGAGCGTGTCTATGTTAGTTCGGCTGTCTATGATCAGGTCTGCAACCGCCTGCGCTATGGCTATGAGTTTTTGGGGCCCAAGCAGCTCAAGAATATCATGAACCCGGTGTCGACCTATTGCGTCCGCAGCGAGGTTGCAGGCGCAACCATGGCGGGAACGATGCGACCCGAAGTGTTGGGGGATATTCTCGAACGTCCTGATACACCATCGGTTGCCGTGCTGCCTTTTGCCAGCCACGGGGACGAGTCCGATAATTGGGTGGCCGAAGGTCTGACAGACGACATCATCATGAACCTGTCCAAGTTCAGGAACCTGTTCATCATCGCGCGCAACTCGTCCTTTTTCTTCAAAGCGCAATCCATGCCGCCGAAAGACGCCGCACAGCGGTTAAACGTGCGCTATATCGCGCGGGGCAGCGTACGCCGATCAGCCAGTCGGATCCGGATCTCGGCCGAGTTGGTGGATGCCAGTAGTGAACGCACGATCTGGGCGGAACGGTTCGACCGCAATATCGACGATATTTTCGACATTCTGGACGAAGTCACCGAATGTATCGTCGCTGCGACCGCCGTCATGATCGAGTCGCATGAAAAGCAGCGGATGATCCAGGCGATCCCCTCTGATCTTGAGGCTTATGGGTCGGTTCTTCAGGGCCAACACCATATCTTCAAATACACGCGCAACGACAATCGTAAAGCGCAGAACTTTTACCAATCCGCGCTGGAACGCGACGGCGGCTATGCACGCGCAGCGGCGGCGTTGTCACGGACGCTGAACATCGACTGGCGCTATTCCTGGAGTGATGACCCGTCCAAGGCGTTTGAACAGGCGCTGACCTTTGCCCAACAGGCGATTGAGCTGGACCCGACGGATGCGCGCGGCTTTGGTGAATTGGGGTATGTGCATCTGTATCGCAAGGAACATGACGCCGCTATTCAGTCCTATCAACGTGCATTGGCCCTGAACCCCAATGACGCCGATATGCATTCGGATTACGCGGACGCTCTGGCCCATTCGGGTGATAACGAAACGGCGATTACGCATCTGCAACAGGCCATGCGGCTGAACCCTTATTTCCCCGATCAGTACCTGTGGCATCTGGGCGGCGCCTATTACAATCTCAGACGCTATGAGGACGTGATAGAGACGGTCAACAAGATGAACAATCCAACCGAGGGGCAACGGATGCTGGCCGCGAGCCATGCGCAATTGGGGAACACGGATATGGCGCGTCTGATCGCGGACAAGCACCGCGAAGCGCATCCCAACTTCTCTCTGTCACGGTGGGCCAAGGTTCTGCCCGACCGGCTGGAGGATGACACCCAACACTTTGTAGAAGGTCTGAAAAAGGCCGGGTTCTGAGCATAAAAAAGGGCGCGACCCTGCGCGCCCTGTTTGAACCGGGAAAGGGAAGGGGGCTTAGTCGCCGCCCCGCACTTTCGCACCGCTGACTTTCGCGCCACTGACTTTGGCACCGGAAACCTTGGCGCCCGAGACTTTCGCACCGCTAACCTTGGCACCCGACACCTTTGCTCCACTGATCGCCGGGCTGTCGAAGCCGAAATAAATGTCCAGTAGAACCTGTTCGAACTGACCGGTTGTGACATCCATACGCATGGTCTGATCGGCCTTTTCGTAGCGCCAAACCATGATGTCGTTTGCTACTTGGTAATCAGCCGCCGCGACGCCGCCGATCGAAGGATCCCTTGGAGCGCGTGATGCATTGTTTGGAGGTTCATTCGGGTTACCATTCACGGGGTCTCCGTCGCCATGAACCAGAAAAATTGCCGGTTCTGGCAGGTCGTAATAAGTGCCTTCATAGGCAAAACCATAAATCTTGGCGAACTGCGCTTTTAAGTCGTTTCCGCCCTGAACTTTTTCATCTTCAAGCTGGTCGGAAAGATGCTTGTTGTTGCCTTTGCCGCCCTTTTTCTTGTTTTCCAGCTTAATGTCAGTCAGGACTCTTCCGTAAATTAGCACTTCCGAAAAACTGAGCAATGTTTCACCCATAAACTCATCTCCCAATTGTGGGGTCGCGGGTTTGACCGTTCACCCTTTTCACCACGGCCCGAGATGCCCCGTGCCAGAAAATCCAAAAAAATCACCCCTCTATTCCATGCCATAAATCGGCTTCAAAAAAAAGAATTTTGCGATTGGTCAATCCGGGACCATCGTACGGACTGAATTTGAATGGCTGTCTTCTTCCGGGTCAGGCAGGCGGGGACCGGCCGTTGTCAGCCCGATATCGCGCATTCTGAAGTTGCCCTCGATGATCTGGTGGAACGCGCCGCCGGTGATCTCCTGATCCACGGCAAGCAGTGCTTTTTCCACGCCGAAATAGCTGAGCATGTCCGCATCCAGGCGCGACCAGGTATCGGCCAGATAGGTACCCAGATAGTCTCGCGCTTCAAGCAAGGCGATACGGAACCCATCGGGATTTTCGGCGTAGCGTTTGTCGAAAATCTCCTGCATGACAGTGCTGTAGTCTGGAGAGCCTTCCAGTTGGTCCGACAGGTCTTCTTCCTCGGGCGAGATCAGCCCGTGCAGCAGCAGCCGTTCGTGATAGATATCGACAAAGATATCGAACATCGCGCCGGTCAGCGGTTCAGACAGTGCATGTTCACTGGACCAACCATGGGAAAACTCGGACAGCGTTTTGTTGTTGGCGGCAATTCGGATCTGAGCGTTCTCGGACAGTTCGGCAAACCGGTTCAGGCGGTTGTAGGTATAAAGATTTCCACGCGTGTTTTGCAGCAGGCTCTCGACCACTGATCCGAAATGGAGCGAGGCCAATAGCGCCACCATATCCGCGGCAGACTCGTGAAAGCCGTAGTATTCGCCGGAGGCGTCCCCGTTCGAGGGCAACCCGATCACGCTGTAAATGATTGCGTGGCCGATCTCATGGGCGACGACATCAAAGTTCAGACTGTAGGGGCGGTATTCGTCGCCATGGTCATGGGTGCCGCCGGTTTCCAGAAACCCCCACCCGATGTGCGCATTGTCTAGGCTAGGCAGCAGCGACAGTTCCAGCCGGTCGAAATCACGGGCAAAGTGCCAAGAGATTGGGTGATCAAAATAGCCTTGCCACACATCCATGGTGAAATGTGCAGACCCAAACAGATGTGCGGCTTCAAAAGAAGGGTCTGTGGGGTCGATATGAATGAAATTGCCGAACTCGTCCGGCATGGCCGGAGGCTGGATATAGCCGTTCCAAGGTGGCAGATACATGCCCGGACCGTCGGGGCCGGGAACTATCGCCCCATAGGGCGTGGTTTTGCCAACCGGGTTGACAGTATACATGCGCGGCCCCGAGGGGCCCGGCCCAATGCTGCCCTGCGGGGCCGAGATTTCGACCAGCTCCAGTTCCGCGTCGGGTTCCAGGAAAGGCGATTGTGGGAACAATAGGAACCGGGTTCCGGGTTCGTCATCAGGTGTCTGTTCGGGTGAAGTCATCCGGTGCCCTCCCGTGCCCGTCCGGCGCCCCTATTCGTGATTGGAGTCGTCCGTTGTGACGGCTTTTTGGCAATACAAATACTCTATTTCTATAAGCTCATAAAACGCATCCCGCCCAGACAACCCAAGCGACCTTGCATAGGATTCAAGATCATCGGGCACCTCTTGGTCAAGATGTGTTTCAAAATACCACAGCACCATGCGCAAACGGTCCGATCCAGTCGTGAGGGGCGCGGTCGCTTGCAACTCTGCTTTCGCAGTAGCCCGGTCCCGAAGTTGGGAATAGATCCCCGCACGGCGCAACTCGTTCAAGAGCGGGGCTTCAATATCCGCGCCTCGGTCTTGCGATACGGCTGACAGACGGGCCGCGTCGGCCAGCATGTCTTCATAGGTGTTTGGGCTCAGGTCGTTCGCGTCCAGCCAGCGCATCAGGTCTGCGTGGCGGGTTAGGTTGGCACGATCCCGGTGCGCTGTCATTTGTTGAACCAGCGCGTCGCGGTCTGGCGTTTGGCCGCGTCTGTGCGCCTCATCCCGTGCCAACACATGGAGCAGGGCGCGATCTCTCACTTCGGCAAAAAGCGCGGGTTGCAGACGCAATTCGTTTATTACTGCGGGGTCGGAGGGTGTTTCGGCCTCAACGCGGCGGCGCAGAGAATTCCACATCAAGGTCCGTTCTGTTCTGTGTGAATGACTTGTGTCATCCCCAATACCTTGGGCCATTTGGACGAGCATGGCGAGGGCATCCTCTGCTTTGGCATCTACATAACCGTTGGGCAACCAAGCCATGAAGCTGGTGATCTCAGAGCCGCCCGTTAACGCCTTTACGATACCCTCCCACTGGCGTTTCTTGTACTGGGTCTCCTTGGACACGCGCAAAAGAGTTTGGGCACCTTCGTCTGACAAAACACCGTCAGCCCGCGCGCGTTCCACAGTGGTCCGGATCGAAACCATTGGCACGCTGAGAGACGGATAGCCCAGTTCGGCAGGTCCATGCAGAACCGCCACTTCATCATCATCCTGCAATACGCCTGAATGGTAGTCGTCAAAGATGCGCCCGACGCCAATCATTCCGAAATCGGCCAGTTCGGCGGCGCGTAGCGCGCCCATGCTGGCGCTGCCATAGACGGGAATACCCTGTTCCATCGCCCACAGGATTTCTTTGTGCCAAACCGAGGGCACCCCTTCGAAATACCCGTCAATTATCCCGATCGCACTGGGTTTATCGCGGGTGACACGATAGACGTCACCCTGCCGGACGGGCGGCAGAACCGTGGCGTCCAAATGCGCTGCGACGGCCTTGGCCGACAGGGTCGGACCTGCAAAGACCACGGCAGTCATGTGTGCTGCTCCTGCACTCGGGCGACCCGTACGCCTGGGATGAAATCCGGGTCGTCATGCGGTGCCTCCAAACCGGGTATGACCGCGCGCACCACGCCGATGTCTATGTGCGGTTGTGACAGGTCAACGATTACCACTTGTGACATGCCTTGCCGGTCCAAACACTCCAAAAGCAGATCGCGGTCCTGTTCGAAAGATGCGCTGGCGTGGGTGGGGCAATCGGTGAAACTCTGGATCGGTTGGGCCGCGTCAATCAGGTCGCGGACGTACTGGCATCGTTCGGATTGCGCTTGATCGGTGAATTCGGCAGGATCAAGATCGTCACGCGCGCCCGAGATATAGGTCAGACGGGTCTGAGCGGCCTCGGTCAAAGCGCGCAACAAGGCGATGGAGCGGTCCACATGGCAGCCATCCCCGATCCCGATATGGCCGGGCTGACCCCCGGCCTCGGCAATCACGCAACGAAAACAGGCGATGCCGATATCCGAGGTGGTCTGCCATATCCCGCAATCCAGACCGGCGGCGTCAATCATGGCCATCGCGCTGCGGCATCTGGGATCATCGACCGTGTCCGGATCAACCCGAACCTGCGGTGTATGATGATGCCACAGGGTTGTGGCATCCCGCTCGATCAACTCACAAATCGCGTGGCAACTGGCCTCGGTGACATTGTTGCCGGAGGCCAGCCCGTTGGTTGTTCGGGGGAAGGCCCCCTGGCTGGCGCTTGGGGCGGCGGTGTAGTCTGTGTCCACCATCTCAAGCGGCACCCAGCAGGCTTGGTTGGCATTCAGATCACATCCCTGAACCCACAGCATCGCCGCATGAGGATCAAATTGCCCGCCGGTCACACGGGGCAGGCGGGTCACATCGATAACTGCGTCATCGGCCACAAGATCGGAATACCGGGCCAGCCGCTGGGGCAGGTGGACACGTTCGGCGTGCCAGGACTCGATCGCCTCCATCACGCCCGAGGCTTGTGCCGCGCTCAGTGACAGACCCTTGCCCAAAGACACCGCCACCGAACGAGAGTTCGGGCGCGCCACCATCACGGTTGGCAATCCGATCCGGTCCAGCCCGGTCAGGTTTGCAACGCGCGTGATGCCCATGTCCTTGAGATGGGGTTTGACGATCTCCAGCGTTTGTTCGGGGTCTCGCAACCGGTGCGTATCAAGAACGTATTGTTTTTGTGAAACACCGGGCATCAGGGAACCTTAACCAATTCAATTCGAAACAGACAACGAAGCGGAAACCAATTTCGGATCAGGATGATAGAGGATCGTCGTTGGGTCAACTGTGACGGTCGGACAGGCGGCTAAACATATACTGAGATTGGTGGTGATATTCTTGCCCGTCCATGAAGACGACGCTGGGGAAGGAAGGGTTGTTGATCGCGTCCGGCCAGCCTTGCGGCTCTAGTGCTAGGCCGCTGCGTGTAGAATAGGGCGCGCCGAAAACGGTTGGCAGATCCGCGCTGTCTAGAAAGTCACCGGAATAGATCTGAAGCCCCGGTTCGGTTGAATGCAGGTCCAAAGCGACACCAGACCGAAGCCCGTGCAGTTGGGCGATATGTTTTAGTCTAATACGTTCGCGCGCTATGCAAAAATTATGGTCCAAGGGAGCGTCTCCGACGGGCCGGAGTGTTTGAAAGTCGTAAGGGGTGTTGCGGACAGGTTCGACCGAACCCAAGGGGATCAGTTCGTCATCGACCGGCAAATAGTCGTGTGCCCGGACACGCAACAGATGGTCCCCGATATCCCCGTCGCCATTCAGGTTGAAATACCAATGCGGCGTGAAATTGCAGATCGTGTCGCCCGTTGCTATGGCCCGGATGTCCAAGTTCAACGTCGCGGGTGACGTAATGGAATAGTGAGCTTTGACGGACAAAGCGCCCCCAAAACCCATGTCTCCCTCAGGTATTTCCAGTTCGAAAGACACCGCATTCTCTGTCTGGTTGGTCCGCCGCCAGTTCTGTCGGGCAGCGCCTTTACTTCCGCCATGAAGGCAATGTTTGCCCAGAAAATTGCGTTCCACTGAATAGGTTTTTCCATTCAGAGCGTATTGCCCGTTGGATATCCGGTTTGCGCAGCGCCCAACAATGCAACCAAGATATGGGTCATTGCGCAGATATTCGCTCGGCGCTTTCCAACCTAAAACCAAGGGGTGGTCGACGCCGTCCAGACGTAAATCAATCAGCGAGGCACCAATCGAACCGAGGGTCGCTGTAAGTGTCCCGTTGGAGATTTGAACAACGGCTTGCTTGTTGGCTTTATGGGGGATCATAAATTTAACATAAGATGTCTTACAGGTAATCTACTCTGGTTCTATTTTCTTCAACAAGGTCTCTAATACAGATTTCAACCGTTGGACGTCGATCGGTTTATGCAACAAGGGGACGCCTGCGCGTTTGCAATATCCGGTCAGTTCAGAAGATCTGTTGGCCGAAATGATACAGGCTGGCAGGTTACCGAATTCGTGCCGTAAAGCTACGACCGCATCCGTTCCCTTTTTACCGTGGTCCAGTTGATAGTCGGCAATGACGATGTCGGGCACAATTTCAATCTCGCGCAGCAGGCCAACTGCTTGTTCCTCGCTGCTGCACTCCAGAACTTGGATGCCCCAGGTTTCCATCGTCATGGTCAGTGCAGAGCGCAGGTTCTCGTCGTTTTCGATCAACAAAGCCACAGTGCTGGTTAGTGTCACCGAGTCATCGACCTGTTGCAGTACATGGCCATGCGGTTTTAGAGGTGCGGTATCCGCCAAAGGAACCTCAACCGAGAACATCGTTCCCAGCCCCAGCTCGGATCGTAACTGAATGGGGTGATTCAACAGTCCGCAGGCGCGCTCGACTATGGCGAGCCCCAGGCCCATCCCCTCGGCTGCGCTGGCATCGGAATGGAGCCGTTGGAACTCCTGAAAGACGATCTCTTGCTGGTCGGATGCGATTCCGACGCCTGTGTCCCAGACCTCGATCCGAACCGAGCCCTGCTGTTTACGCAATCCAACTAGAACCTTTCCTGCATCTGTGTAGCGGATCGCGTTGGACAGCAGGTTTTGCAGGATGCGCCGCAGGTAGCTTGCGTCACTGCGGATCAAAGCGTTGCTATGTACGAACCGCAATTCAAGCCCTTTGGCTTGGGCGACAGGACGAAATGAGTCTTCGAGCTGAGACAGCAGATTGCTAATTGAGAAGGTGGTCTGGTGCACCGTGGCACGACCGGAATCCAGTTTCGAGATATCCAGAAGCGCCTCGAGGATATGTTCGACACTGTTGAGCGCGCTTTCGGCCTTTCCGGCCACGTTGCGTGCGTCGTCTTCGTTTAACCCGCTGCCCAATGTGGCGACATAGAGTTTGGCAGCTGAAAGCGGTTGCAGCAGATCGTGGCTCGCTGCAGCAACAAAACGTGATTTTGAAGAATTAGCGCGCTCAGCCGCTTTCAAGGCGTGGGCCAATTCCCCGGTTCGCGCGGCGACGCGGTGCTCTAGCAGGGTCTTGGCTTCGTGCAGGGCTTGCGCCGACTGGTGCTCGGCCGTGACATCGGTAAAGGAAATCACGAACCCCCGATCCGGCATCTCTTGCGCGAACACGGAAAGGATCTTGAACCGCCCGCTGCGCATCTGAAACTTCAGCGGTGCCCGTTCCGCAGTTCGATTGACCCAATCCAGCAGATCGGCATCGCTGACGCCGCCTTCAAACCGGATGGTCGCGCTAAGGCGGTCGAATACGGTTTTGAACTGGACGCCCATCTGAAACTGCGCATTTGGGATGGCCAGCAGTTCACTGGCGCGATTGTTCCATCCGATCAGGCGCAATTTGCTGTCGAAGATGCAAACGCCTTGGTCGATATGCTCCAGCGTGGCGCGGATCAGGCGGGCCTTGTCGTCAAGGATACGGTCTCTCTCTTGCCGTTCGATGCGCATGATATCGGTGACGTCAGTTTGCAGGATGACCGTGCCGCCATCGGGGGTCCGATGTTCCGAAACCTGCGTCCACCGATTGCCGTTAAGCCGGACGTTAAATACTACATGATCGTCCGTATGACGCGACATACGCCGTTTGGCCCAATCTTGTGGCGTAAGCGTTTCGGGCAGGGACAGGAACCTGGATTGACTGACAAGCTCGACATATTCGGTAAAGCTGAGACCCGGCACCAATTGCGCCTGAATATCGGGCATGTGCATCCCGAAGCGGCTGTTGCATAGCACCAGCTCTTCTTCGAGGTTGAACAGTGCAAACCCTTCTTGAACCGTCTCAATTGCGTTGGCGAGGTCGGCGCGCGCGGCCTCGGTTTCCTGATTGGCCTGTGCAAGCTGCGCGTTCGACTCGTTGAGCAGTTGCAGCGCGCGTTCCAGATCCAGCGTGCGGGCGCGAACTTCTTGTTCCAGCACGGCGGCGCGCTGGAATTGCGCATAGGCCGCCCCGCTGGCATCAGTCGATTCCTCGACCCGGCGCATCAGGGCTTCGGCAATCTTCAGCAGTTTCTGGTTTTGGCGTTCCAGAGGGTCAAGTGGGTCGATCAGCGATTCAATCATGGCCGTCATCCTCGGGCGGATAGATCGCAACCCCGGTCAGGGTCTGGTTGACATGGATCGAGTTGAATTGTTCGCCATAGGTTGAAAAGCCGACCACGTTGTTGTCTGACAGGATTTCCGACAACGCGCCGGTCATCTGTTTCTGCTGTGCTTCCAGCCTGCGCAAGATGCAGTCGCAGCCCAAAATCGCATCGGGCTGGGCGGATTGGGTCAGGGCGCCAATTTCCTGTCCAAGATGGCTGATCATGTCCATCGGTTCTGCAAGGGTCAGAACCAGTCCTTCGTCGATGGCCGAGAAAAAGACCAGATCGCCATTTTCGTCCACACGTTGGATGGCGCGCACGTGATGTTGGCCGCCGATTTGAACAACGACCGGATGGGCTGCAAAGGTAAAGGTATCAAGCTGTTCAGGGTCCTTCCCCAGCACTCTGGCATACTCGCGGGCGGCAGGTTCGGCGTTGATTTCTCGTACAATCCTCTTGGAAGGGTCGGCATCAGTCACAACCATGCGTTGGGATGTGGGTACAAGATGGTCGGTCTTGAACACTTTGATCGGACAGCGCGTGCGTACCTGGGTCAGAATCGCGGCATTTTCATGCGCCCTGCCCTGATGCAGAACGTACGTATGACCGAACCGAGTTCCATCCCCTGCGGATCCGCCAAACAGGGGGACAGGCCCCAAACCAAGGGCCAGTTCCGAAGTCAGCGCGTCCTCTTTGGTTGATAGCCCGTCGATCAGAAGGAAAGTGAACTCGTGCGGCCACTCTGGCCGGGCCTCGCCCATTTCTGTACGGTTTCGGATCATCTCGTGAATGATATCGGGGGCCGAAAAATCATTCAGATCGGGCACTAGAATAGTGCGCGTCTCGAAATGCGTTGCGGGCAGGCCGATGGCAACGATCTGATCTTCGGTATAGCCGTCCCCTGCCAATTCGCCCGCGGTTGTGCAGCCTACGACCGGTGTCGGTGCAAATCTGTCCGCTGCCCGCGCAATGATCTGCGTCGCATTCGCGTTGCCGCTGACAAACAGGACAACAAGCGACAGGGTGTCCGGCCCTAACGCAGCCGTAAGCTGCGCAACAGCGTCTTGCGTGTCACGGTGTACAAATGCGGTTTTGACGATGCCTGGCGCACGGGTTCGGGCCGGTGCCCACCCGACTGCTTGGTCCATCGGGCCTCCTCCCTAAAGCGCGACGAGAGTCGAACGTAATACGGTTAGCCTTGTTCTTGCAAGACGCTGGCGAACGAGGCTTTCTTGGCGATCAGAACGGCCTGTGTCCGGCTTTGAACCCCCAGTTTCCGCATGATTGCAGTCACATGGGCTTTTACGGTCGTCTCTGCGATGGACAGGTCATACGCAATCTGCTTGTTCAATTTGCCCTCGCAGATCAATTGCAGGATACGGGATTGCTGATTGGTCAAGGTGGCCAGCCGCCCAACTGCATCGCTTTGTTCGTCATCTTGTTCTTCGTCGATCAGCACGCATCCTTCGGGCAGGAATACACCACCGGAATGGACCGTTTCAAAGGCCGTGCGGAACACATCGCGCTGGCTGTGCTTTGGGACGTAGCCTGAGGCTCCCCCGTGGATAACTTGGCTGATGACCCGATTGTCCGTCATAGAGGACACAACGATCACAGGTGCTTTGGCTGCCGCTTTCAAGCGCACCAGACCGTCCAACCCATCCACGTCAGGCAGGTTCAGGTCAAGCATAACCGCGTCCGGTTTCAGACCTTCGGCAATCATGGTCAGAGCGTCTTCCAGCCGGTCGGCGGTGTGGATCTCGCCAATATGTGCAACGCTTTGCAGCGTCATCGAAAGCGCATCACAAAACAGTGGGTGATCATCGACGATCAGGACGTTTTCGAAATCATTTTGCCCTTGAGGGTTTGCAAGCATGGGTCTTGGCCTTTGCAATGGGTTGCCCAATTTAACCAAGCGTAGCAAGGGAATGGAATGCCGCAAACTGGCGAAAAGTCGTATAAGAAAACGCGCGCCCGTTTGGGGCGCGCGCTTGGATCGAAAGACCCTTGTATCAGTTTGCCGAGGCCAGCTCTTTCGGCAGACGGAAGGTCCACAAAGTGCCACCCTGGTTCAGGTAGTTGACCTTTTTGGCCACTTCACCACCCCAAAGCGGAACCGCGCCGCCCCAACCCGAGATGACCGAGACATATTGCTCGCCATCCTGTTCCCAAGTTACAGGCTGACCGACGATGCCCGAACCGGTCTGGAACGACCATAGCTTTTCGCCGGTTTCATCATCCAAAGCAATGAACTCGCCCTCGGGTGTGCCGAAGAACACCAGACCACCAGCAGTGGTCATCACGCCCGACCAAAGCGGCGCGTCGTTCTTGTATTCCCACTTCCATTCGCCGGTATCCGGGTCAATGGCCTTGAGCGAGCCGATATGGTCTTCGTAGTTCGGCTTGATGGTAAAGCCCGCGCCCAGATAGGCGGCACCTTTCTTGTAGGTGATCGGCTCGTTCCAGATATCCATGCCCCATTCGTTGGAAGGCACATAGAAATTGCCGGTTTTCTGCGAAAACGCCATCGGCATCCAGTTCTTGCCACCCAGGAACGAGGGCGAAGCAAAGATCACTTCACCTTTCTTACCATCGGCTGCCGCTGCAGGATCACCGGGGCGGTTATCTTCGACAAAGATCGGACGACCGGTTTCATCCACCCCGGAGGACCATGTGATATCCTTGACGAAGGGCGTGGCAGATACGAACCCGCCATCTTCACGGTTCAGCACATAGAAGTACCCGTTGCGGTCGGCGGTTGCATAGCGCTGATTGCCCTCGCGGTCGGTATAGGCGACGACTTCGTTTACGCCGTCATAATCCCAGCCTTCGCGCGGCGTGGTCTGGAAGTGCCACTTGATGTCGCCAGTTTTGGGGTCGATCCCGATGCGGCTGGCGGCATAGAGGTTGTCGCCCTTGTTGCCTTCGGTCGGGGTCCCTGCATTGCGCAACCAGCTGTTCCAGGGGGCCGGGTTGCCCGCGCCGAAGACCAACGTGTCGGTGTCGGCATCGTACGAGCCGCCCAGCCACGTCGCGCCGCCGCCGGTTTTCCACATGTCGCCAGGCCAGGTTGCGTTCAGCTCACCTGTCATGGTGCTTTCTTCGCCGTTCAGCGTGCCCATATGGCCTTCGATCACCGGCCGTTCCCAGACTAGGTCGCCGGTATTGACGTCCCGCGCCTGAACCGCGCCAACGATGCCGAACTCACCACCCGAATTGCCGGTGATCACCAGCCCGTCGACGATCAGTGGAGCCGCTGTATAGGAATAGCCCGCTTTGTAGTCGGCGATCTTGTCGCGCCAGACAACATCGCCCGTGTCCTTGTTCAGCGCCACGATCCGTGCGTCCAGCGTGCCAAAGATGACCATGTCGCCATAGATGGCCGCACCACGGTTGACCACGTCACAGCAGGGCAGAATGCCTTCGGGCAGACGCGCGTCGTATTGCCAGACTTCTTTACCGGTCTTCAGATCAATCGCATAGAGGCGCGAGTAGGATCCGGTGATATACATCATACCGTCATAGATCAGCGGCTGGGTTTCCTGACCGCGCTGCTTTTCGCCGCCAAGGCTGAAAGCCCAGGCTGGCAGCAGGTTATCGACGTTGTCCTTGTTCAGCATGTCCAGCGGGCTGTAGCGCTGCAAGTGCCGCCCCATGCCATTGGTCACGATCTGCGTGGTGATCGTTTGGTCGTTCGCCAGATCGTCTTCGGTAACTTCTGCATAGGCCGCGCCCGTTGCAATCACACTTGCAACTGCCGCCATGATAAACCGGCTCATCGGTGTCCTCCCTAGACTTATGTCTTTCCTCCGTGCCGAATCTCCGACACGTCGGGATTGTTGGCGAGAGTATTATTCGCGGGAGAGTCCTTCGGTGAAATTGCACAATGGTCGTAGGGCTTGAGCGGACGATTTCAACTAGTGTGACCCAACTTTTTCTGAAGGGAGGATACAATGCGACGGCTTTTTTCAAGCATTTTGCTGCTTGGCCTTGCTTCGGCCCTACCTTCGGTGGCCAAACCGTTAACCGGGCAGAAAGAGATTTTTCTCGTTGATGATGCTGGGCATAGAATACTGATAGGGTACGTAAAATTCTCGCAAAATGGCGACACAACGATCTACGATCTCGAATTCAATGACGAGGTGTTTTCCGAACATTTCTTGTCAATGCGCCCGTTTAAGTGCTTGGAAGGCCCGGACAAACACTGGTGCCATGTCCCCTACCCCTACGAGTTGCAGCGGTATGTTTCCGCAGAGGATCTGACCGATCTAGAATATGATCTTTTGTTCATCCATAAGGGCGCGACCGAATACGGTATCAACATGTGGAACGGCATTTACTACCGCTTGAACGCGGACGGCGACCATCTTGTTGGGCAATTGCACGAAATGGACATGGACGTGTTGTCGGCACCGCCCGAGGCCGGGAACCTCAGACCGATAAAGCATGATGACATCCACGAATCCGACCCTGACAGCCACTGGTTGCCAGGTATCGTGATTGAATAGGGTTATTGCGCGGAAAGGCTGCTCAGGTAAGCCAGAATAAAATCCTGAATCGTTCGGTCTCCGATACCCACATGGCGCATCTTGGTGCCGGGCATGAAACCGTCATTGTCCTCCATCCATGCGCGCAGTGCTGGGGGCGTCCAGACGATACCGGAACCTGCAAGCGCGTCTGAATAGTCATAGCCGTCAACGGTTCCTGCCTTGCGCCCTACGATCCCGTCCAACTGAGGCCCATAGCTTGGATCCGTGGCATCCGGCGCGTGACAACGTCGACATTCCGAGAAAAACAGATCTTCACCGGCGTCAACCTTGATGCGGTCGAAGGTGGATTGAGCCAGCGCGGGTGGGGCCGAGATGGCGTAAGCGACGAGGCCAAGTGACAAGGCGAGGTGTTTCATAGGGTCCTCCAAACGTTTTTCGAATGATACGAATTCCGCTGGGGGCAAGGGCTTGACGTACATCAAGAAACTGAAGGCGCACCCTCATCCTTTGGTCGTAGAAATGTGGGGATATTGCGCTTTTCAGAACAGGGGCGCGTATTTCCATTCATCCGCGTCGGGTGTGACCTCGTTCGGATCATAGCCCGATTCTTGCAGCCGTTTGGCGATTTTAAGCCCTTCCCGCGCGGCTTCATCGACATAGGCGCGTCCCAGTTCCTGATTCTGCGCCACACCGTGCCCGCGCAGCAGGTTGAGGCCATAGTTGAACTTTCCAACCGGATCGCCCAGATCGGCGGCGCGTTTGTCCCATTCGGCGGCTGCGTCCGGGTCATAGGGACCCGCTAGACCGTTATTGTCCAACTGACCCATCCATGTCATGGCTCCGGTATAGCCCGCCTCGGCGCAGGTTCTGAACAAAGTACGCGCCAGATCATGCCGCCCTGACTTGGTCATGTAGTAGCCCGACGCGCAGGTGGTCATGTCGGTGATACCGTTGTCGATATTGCTCATGACCTTGCCCCATCCTGTGTCCTGCGGGTTGAGCGTGCCGAACTCATCCTCGACCGTTTGGGCCGAGGCGGCGGACGCTATGAACAGGGACAGTGCAGCGATACGGATCATGGTCGAGCCCTCTGGTTTTGGGGTAGTCTACCTCAACACTCGCGCGATTTCACGTCTGCCATGGTCGTAGAGGCTCTACCCGCGGGGTTTCTTCACTCCCCGCGCCGGATCATATCCCCAAAGCGCAAGTCCCAGGAAAATAAACCCGGCCAGAATCGTCCATCCGAGGGCTGCGGCGTTGAATTGCCCGTAGAGCGCAAAACGGATCAACTCGACCGCGTGGGTGAAAGGGTTGAACGCGCAGATATCGCGCAACAGGGCCGAGCTTTCGGCCATCTTCCACAGCGGGTAAAGCGCCGAGGACAGGAAGAACATCGGGAAGATGACAAAGTTCATTACCCCCGCGAAATTTTCAAGCTGCTTGATGGCCGAGGACAGCGCCAACCCCAACGCGCCGAGCATCAGCCCCGCCACGATCAGTGCCGGGAACACCAGCAGATAACCAATGATTGGCATATCGATGCCGTAAACCGCGGCGACCGCAAGAAAGGTATAGACCTGCAGGATCGAGATCGTCGTGCTGGCCAGCAAGCGGCAAAACAAAAGCCACCAGCGGGGCAAAGGGCTGGTCAGCAGCAAGCGCATGGAGCCCATCTCGCGGTCATAGACAAGACTGAGAGAGCTTTGCATCCCGTTGAACAGCATGATCATACCGCACAGGCCGGGCACGATGTAAATCTCATATGTGATATAGGTCTGATAGGGTGGCGTGATAGACAGGCCCAATGCCGCGCGAAATCCGGCGGCAAAGACAATCAGCCAGACCAGAGGGCGCACCAGCGCGGCGACAAATCGGCTGCGCTGACGAACAAAGCGTAGTGCCTCGCGTATCAGAATGGCGCGCAGGGCAATCAGCGCGCCGGTCATGCCGTGGCCCCTGTCATGGACAGAAAGACGTGTTGCAAAGGTTGTCCGCTGGTCAGGTCGCTGCACAGTTCCTGTTTCAGCAGCTTGCCACGGTGAAGGATGGCGACGTGGTCATCCGGCTCGATCTCGTCGGTCAAATGCGTCGCCCAGAGCACGGTCAGCCCGTCCTGCTGCGACAGCGCATGGACATGCTGCGTGATGGCTTTTCGGGCGGCCGCATCCAGTCCAACCGTTGGCTCGTCCAGCAGAAGAACCGATGGGGAATGGATTAGGCTGCGTGCGATCTCCAGCCTTCGACGGTGCCCGCCATTCAGGTCGCGGGTGCGTTCGGCCGCGCGTTCGGCCATGTCCAGCCGGTCAAGCGCGACTGAGATCCGCGTTTCGGCATCGCGCCCCGCCAACCCGTGCAAAGCGGCGAAATAACTGAGGTTGCGGTGCACCGTCAGATCCAGGTCCAACGTAGGTTGTTGAAACACCACGCCAATCTGAGCCAGCGCCTGACGGGGCTGTTTTGAGATGTCGAACCCTGCAACCTCGATCACGCCCTGCGCCGTGGTAAACAACCGTGTCAGAAGAGAAAACAGGGTCGACTTCCCTGCTCCGTTCGGTCCCAGCAACGCACAAAACGCGCCCTGGGGGACATGAAAGCTCACATCATCAAGCGCGCGTTTCTCGCCATAGGCGTAGCTGACATTTCGGACTGAAAGCCCTGTCACTGAATGGTAATCTCCAGCCGCTGTGTTTCGCCGGTGCTGCCCGGCACTTTCAGATAGTAGCTGCCCGGCTTGATCGCGACAAAGCCTATTTCCATCTCACCAGCTTCATCGAATTCGACCGAGTCCAGCCCCAGAGGGCGGATTTCCAGTCCTTCGACGACGATTTCATCAACCCAGATCGCGCGGAAGAATTCAGGACCCACCAAAGCCAGTTCCTGACTGCCATCGCCCTGAATCTCGAACTCGTAGTACATGCCGGATTTCAGCACCCACGGGGCCTCGGCCAGAGGCACACCGGCGGACAGAGTGATCGGCGGCAGGTCTTCTTTGTTCTTCGCCGACAAAATTCCGGCCAGACCAAATCCGTCATCGTCATCATCGGCCAAAGCCGCAGCTGGCAAAGCCATAGCCATCATCGCGGCCACGCATATCAATTGCTTCATCTCTTAAGTCTCCTCGAAATTCTTTCAGTTGGTCGGACGGAAGGCCGCGCCCCAGGGGAAGCGTCCGACCTTGATTGTCTTGATGGGTTCACGTTTCGCCACGTCGATCACGGTCACATCGCCGGATACGCCGTTTGTGGTGAACAGCAGCGATTTGTCGGCGTTGAAATCCATGTGCCAGACGCGACGCCCCACAAGGATGTAGTCTTCAACCTCATAGGTTTCGGCATTCACGGCCGCCACATGGTTCGACGGTCCCAGCGCGACAAAGGCGGTTTCATCCCCGTTGGACAGTTCAAACCCCACGGGTTGCACCCGGTCGGGGTGGACACCTTCGACCTCGAACTCGATCTTGGCCTTTTCGGTCTGTGTTTCCACGTCGAACACCGTGATGGTACCGCCGATTTCCGAGCTGACCCACAGCTCGGTCCCATCCTTCAGGAATTCCGCGTGGCGCGGTCGGGAATCGACCAGAGTGTTGGCGAACAGCTCTTGCGTTTCGGTGTCGATCCAATGGGCCATGTTGGTGGTCTCGGACGTGGTGATGGCGATCTTGCCATCGGGGGACACAGCCATCCCTTCGGGCTCAATCCCAACGTCGATCTGAGCAATTACGGTGCGCGATTCCGTATCGACTACGGTGGTGATCGCGTCGTCTTCGTTAGCGATATAAAGATGGCGATCATTGGGGTGCAGCACAAATTGCTCGGGGTCCTCGCCCGAGGGCAGATCGTGTAGGATCTCGCCCGTTTCCGGGTCCATCACCTGCACCGCGTCGCTGTCCGAGGCGCAGATATACAGCACCGAGAAATCCTTGGAAAAGGTGATCCCGCGTGGGCGTTCGCCGGTTTCTATCGTACGGATCACCTCGAGCGTCTCGATGTCGATCACGCTCAGCGTGTCGTCCTTTTCATTGCTGATCCACATTTCGTCCGCGGCCGCCGGTGCGCAGAGGGCGGTCGCCGCCAGAAGTGCTGTCAATCTCATCCCAGTTACTCCCTGAATGCCTGACACTGGCTTTCGCCCTCGTCTAGTCCCAACGTGTCGAGTTCCGTGCGCTGGTGCAAGAACCCCTCCAGCGGCGCCATCGCAACGACGGCGCGGTCGGTGACCAATGGGATCGGTTGCCGCAACTGCCCGTTCCAGGACCGGAAATTCATCGCCCTGCCCTTGAACCCGGCCAGCTCGAAATCGTCCGACAGGATGTAGTCGAGCAAAACGGTCGGGTCACTGGATTGCGTGCGTGTCACTGCCTCGCCCAAAGTCCGGTAGGCGGCCCATGCGGCATAATCCTTTGGCATCATGCTGCGGCCGGTCTGTTCGGTGAACCGGTTTTGCATCTGGACCGCGCCCCATTGTTCCACCACACGCGACCACGTTACAGGTTGCAGTCCGTCGGACCCTGCCACGGGGCGGGCCTTCCATGTGTTGAATTCGATATACCGGCTGAAATCGTCTAATTCATCGGCGACCAGCAGGATGTCATAGTCACCGAATTCCTGTGTAAACAGCGGCACCTCTTGGGCGGCGTTGCGGCGCAGGTCGGCGTCGAATTCCCATGTCTTTTCGGCGCTCAGCTCCAGACGGAATTTTTCCAGCGAACGTTTGAGAGACTGTGCAAAGGCCTGATCACCGGGATGGACGCCGGTGATCATCACCAACTCGTCCCAGCGGCGTTTGACCAGAAATTGAACCAGCGCATCGGTGCGCATCATGTTCGACGGCAAAGTATGCAGCAGATTGGCGCGGCAATTCTGGTCTCGCACATTCAGATCAGACGCGGATGCGTTTAGCAGAATAGCGTTCGCCGCCTCAGGCAGGTCAGCAACGTCCAGTTGCGCTTGTGCAGGCGCATCGAGGATTAGAAAAGGGCTATCCGCCAAAGCCTGACGGGCTGCGGTCAGCCAATCGCCACTTTCGGGAACGGATGTGACGGACAGATTGTATTTGTGCCCCAGGAATTTCGCGGTTGTCAGATTATCGGTCAAGGCCAGCTCGGCCCCTGCCACGCCCAGATCGTCCGGAATCGGATCAAGGTTGGATAAAACCGGAGGCCGCGGTACCTGCATCTGCAAATATGTGACCGAAACCTCAACCTCGGCAAAAGCTGCGACCGGCAGCAGAACCGAAGCGATCAAGGCGCGCAAATAGGTTTTCATGTCGACGCCTCCTCCCTAGCAATTTGATAAAATCTGCTCATCCCTTTCGGGACCATTAGACCTTAGTCGCAGCTACCCCCCAATGTGCAACCAAGGTCTAATTCCATGCTGAATTCTGCTAAGCTATGACCGGGGAAAGCGTCGTAGAGGAGGATAAGATGCGTCCAGGTTTTTATAGCGTAATGCTAGGCGCCGTCATGGCTGGCGGCATGGCGCTGGCCCATGGCGATGTCGCCCCGCAGCCCGTCAATACTGACGCTCTGCCCGATGTGGGCGATGAGTGGCTGATCGAGAACCCTTACCGCGACAAGGGAGAAGAGGTCTGGCAGGCGGCGATTGAAATTGGTGATTCCGGCTATAACCAGAACTGCGCGCGATGCCATGGTTTGGGTGTTGTCTCGGGCGGGTTGGCCCCTGATCTGAGGTATCTTGAGGCCGAAGAATATGGCGATGAATGGTATGCCGAGCGGTTCCGCGAAGGTTACACTCAGAACGGGATCACCAAGATGCCCGCCTTTGGCGAGCTTTTGGGCCAGAAGGCCGCGTGGGCCATCCGCACATATATAGAAACCCGTCCCGATGACGGGGCTTTGGACGATCATTCCGACCGGCTGAAGGAGATCCGTGATCTGCTGGCCGCGATGGCCAACGGCGGCGACGGAGACGCAGCCGCGCTACAATCTGAACTCAGCGAGATTGCGGGAACGATTGAGACCGGCTCGGGCGCGCCCGTGGCCGATAGCGTCGCCCTACGCGCCGCTGTATTAATTTCGGGGGACAGCCCGAACTTTGCCGAGGCAGCGGAACAGCTGACCATCGGCTTGTCTGCCGCGCAATAGATCGGCAGAGTGGGGCACATGATCGGACGCTTTTTTGTTTTCTCCCTGTTGGCTGCGGCCCTGACCACCGGGCAAGCAATGGCCAGGTGTGAAGATCATGTGCCCCAACCCAAACCGCAAAACGCCAGCCGTGACATCGTGGGAGCCGACCTCGATACCATTATCGAGCGTGGTTATATTGAGTTCGCAGCCTATGAGGATTTCGCCCCGTGGTCGTTCGAGGAAGACGGCAGGATTCAGGGCGTCGATATAGAAATCGGCAAGTTGATTGCCGAAGATCTGGGTGTCGAAGCTCGGTTCAATCTGGTCGCCGCAGGAGAAAATCTTGAAGCCGACCTGCGCAACTGGGTCTGGAAAGGCCCTTTGATCAACGGACGTGTCGCCAATGTGATGCTACACGTCCCCTATGACAGTGAATTCGCCTGTCGGGTCGAACAAGTGGTTTTCACCGGTCAGTATCACGATGAAGAAATCGCGATTGCCTATCGCAAGGATGAATACCCCGAAGACCCGCCCGTTCCGGCCTATTTCCGCTTTGATACGGTCGCGGTGGAAAATGACTCGATTGCTGATTTCTACCTGTCGGCCTTTCCGGGCGGCCAGCTTGCGCAGAATGTGCACCGCTTTCCCACAGCGGGTCTTGCGATGGAGGCCTTGGCGGCAGGTGACACCATGGCGGCCATGGGCCCACGCGCTCAGCTCGAAGCCGGTTTGACGCCCGAATTGGATCTGCACACGCCGCCCTTGCCCGGTTTTGCCGTCAGCAGTTGGACCAGTGGCGTTGCGGTTCATTTCGCCTATCGCGGCCTCAGCTATGCAGTGGACGATGCGATTTATGCAGCACTTCAGGATGGCCGGATCGAGCAGATATTCGCCGCGCACGGCCTGACGCATGCACCGCCGAAACTGCGGTGACTACACCCAAGGTCTTATAGGCACCGGGCAGATCACCGCGTAGCTTAACCGAAAATACTGGAGGGAGTGACATGGAACTACATGACAGCCGCGTGATTGCGGCCCCACGTTCCAAAGTCTGGGAGGCACTGCTATCGGCCGACATTCTGAAAGAATGTGTCCCCGGCTGCAAAGAAATGTCGGGAACAGCAGAAAATGGGTTTGCCGCGACAGTGGTGCAGAAGGTCGGACCCGTAAAGGCGACCTTCAAAGGTGAAGTGACCCTTTCGGACATGGTGGATCAGGAAAGCGTCAAGCTATCAGGGGAAGGCAAAGGCGGGGCCGCCGGATTTGCCAAGGGTGCAGCAGATGTCACCTTGTCGGATGCGCCGGAGGGGACGTTGCTGGCCTATAATGTCGATGCGCGCGTGGGCGGCAAGCTGGCTCAGCTAGGGGGGCGGGTCATTGATGGCGTGGCCAAGAAAATGGCCGACCAGTTCTTTGAGAATTTCCAGAATGTGGTCGAGGAACACCCTCGGCCCGCGCCTGCCGAGGCTGCGCCCGAACCGGCCGCGGCCCCTGCTGAGCCAGAAACGTCGGTTGAGCCAGCACAGGCAGCGCCGCCGGAAGAGAAAAAAGGTTGGTTCAAGCGCCTGTTCGGTGGTTGACCCGAAAATTTAAGGGAGGAAAATCTGATGAAGATTTCGATGACTGTGAACGGCGTAGCTGTGAGCGGTGAAGTTGAGGGACGGACGTTATTGTCTGGCTTTTTGCGTGATCATTTGGGGATGACGGGGACGCATGTTGGGTGTGACACGGCGCAATGTGGTGCGTGTGTTGTGCATGTTGATGGTCAGGCTGTGAAGTCTTGCAACATGCTTGCGCTTGAGGCGGACGGGTCTGATGTTGGCACGATTGAAGGTCAGGCGACTGCGGATGGGTCTTTGAACGTGATCCAGCAGGCGTTTCAGGATCATCACGGTCTTCAGTGCGGGTTCTGCACGCCGGGGATGGTGATGAGTGCGGCGGCCTTGCTGAAGGACAATCCGCGTCCGACCGAGGCCGAGATCCGGCATTATCTGGAAGGCAACCTGTGCCGGTGCACGGGCTATCATAACATCGTCAAGGCGATCATGGCCGCATCGGGTCAGGACGTGAGCAACATCGCTGCCGAATAGGGCGGCGGGCAAGAATTTTCGTCGAAAATTCTTTTCCAGGGAGGAGATCAAGCAATGCCCAAAGACAGTGGCATCGGAGCCAGTTCCAAGCGGCGCGAGGACGTGCGCTTTCTGACCGGAGCGGGCAATTATACCGACGACATCAACGTGGCCGGACAGGCCTATGTGTATTTCCTGCGCTCGGATATCGCGCATGGCCGGATCACCAGCATCGACACCTCGGCCGCTGAGGCCATGCCTGGTGTGGTCAAAGTGTTTACCGGCAAGGATTTCGAAGGGGTGGGTGGCATCCCCTGCGGCTGGGAGGTGACCGACAAGCACGGTGCGCCCATGCAGGAACCGGCGCACCCCATTCTGGCGCAAGGTAAAGTGCGTCATGTGGGCGATCCCATCGCGGCCGTGGTGGCTGACAGCCTGGAACAGGCGCGCGACGCGGCCGAGGCGATCGATCTCGATATCGAAGAACTGCCCGCCGTGATCGACATGAAAGCCGCCGCCCAGGAGGGCGCGACGCTGGTCCATGACGATCTGAAGAACAACATCTGCTATGACTGGCAGCTGGGTGAGGCGGATGACGCTAAGGTCAATGAGGTCTTTGCCAATGCGGCCCATGTGACCACGCTGGATCTGGTGAACAACCGTCTGGTTGCCAACCCAATGGAGCCGCGCGTGGCGGTGGCGGAATACAGCCGCGGGACCGAGGAGTATACGCTCTATACCACCTCGCAGAACCCGCATGTGATCCGTCTGCTGATGTGCGCCTTTGTGCTGGGCCTGCCGGAGCATAAGGTGCGCGTTGTGGCCCCGGATGTGGGCGGTGGTTTTGGCACCAAGATCTTCCATTATGCGGAAGAGGCATTTGTGACCTTTGCGGCCAAGGCCTGCAACCGGCCTGTGAAGTGGTCGGCCAGCCGGTCCGAGGCGTTCATGTCCGATGCTCATGGCCGCGACCATGTCAGCACGATCGAACTGGCGCTGGATGCGGACAATAACTTTGTCGGTCTGCGCACCAACACCTTTGCGAACCTTGGCGCCTATCTGTCGACCTTCTCAAGTTCCGTGCCCACATGGCTGCACGGCACGCTGATGGCAGGCAATTACAAGACGCCGGTCATTCAGGTGAACGTGAAGGCGATGTTCACCAACACGGTGCCGGTGGATGCGTATCGCGGCGCGGGCCGGCCCGAGGCGACCTATCAGCTGGAGCGCGTCGTCGACAAAGCCGCGCGCGAGTTGGGGGTCGATCCCATTGCGCTGCGCCGGCAGAACTTCATCACCCAGTTCCCTATGACACGCCGGTGGCGCTGACCTATGACACTGGCGATTACAACGGGACCATGGACAAGCTGGAGGCCGCCGCCGATCTGGCCGGCTTTGCCGCGCGGCGCGCGGAAAGCGAGGCCAAGGGCAAGCTGCGGGGCCTTGGGATCAACTGCTATATCGAGGCCTGCGGCATAGCGCCGTCGAACATCGTGG
Organism: Ruegeria sp. BK1; assembly: GCF_056535645.1. Taxonomy (NCBI): domain Bacteria; kingdom Pseudomonadati; phylum Pseudomonadota; class Alphaproteobacteria; order Rhodobacterales; family Roseobacteraceae; genus Ruegeria; species Ruegeria sp. BK1. The sequence continues at coordinate 267,365 of NZ_JBQFIS010000003.1, forward strand.
GCATGCTGGGCGCGCGCGCGGGTCTCTATGACGCGGCGACCGTGCGGGTGAACGCCACCGGCTCGATCAGTGTCATGGTCGGTGCACACAGCCATGGACAAGGGCATGAGACCGCCTTCCCGCAGGTTGTGGCCGACATGATCGGCATCGACGAGTCGATGGTCGAGATCGTGCATGGCGACACCTCGAAGATCCCGTTTGGGATGGGCACCTATGGCTCGCGTTCGCTGGCGGTCTGTGGCTCGGCCATGGTCAAGGCCACCGAGAAGGTGATCGACAAGGCCAAGAAGATCGCCGCTCACCTGCTGGAGGCGTCGGAGGCTGATATTGAGCTGAAGGATGGTCAGTTCAGCGTGGCGGGCACCGATAAATCGGTGGCCTGGGGCGATGTGACCCTGACGGCCTATGTGCCGCATAACTACCCGCTGGAGGTCGAGCCGGGGCTGGAGGAGACCGCGTTTTACGACCCGGCCAACTTTACCTTCCCCTCGGGCGCCTATGCCTGCGAGGTCGAACTGGACCCCGAGACCGGCAAGGTCAGCATCGAGGCCTTCACCGCCGCCGATGACTTTGGCAATATCGTCAACCCGATGATCGTGGATGGTCAGGTGCATGGCGGTATCGGTCAGGGTATCGGTCAGGCTCTGCTGGAGAACTGCGCCTATGACGAGAATGGCCAGCTGCTGAGCGCGTCCTTCATGGATTACGCCATGCCGCGCGCCGATGATGTGCCCTTCTACGGCGTGGATCATTCCAGCCAGACGCCATGCACGCATAACCCGCTGGGTGTGAAGGGCTGTGGTGAGGCTGGGGCCATTGGCTCGCCGCCGGCTGTGGTCAATGCGGTTCTGGATGCGATGAACTCGGGCGGCAAAGCGGTGGATCACATCGACATGCCGGTCAGCCCGTCGCGCGTCTGGGCGGCGATGAACAGCTGAGTTGAGAGGGTGGACCGGGGGGCCAGCCCCCGGACCCCCCGAGGTATTTTTGAACAGAAGAAGGGCGGGGCGTGCCGTGTCCTGATTTTGGAAAGGAAAAGCGGAATGTATAATTTCGAGTTTGAGAAGCCCTCGAGCATCGCCGATGCGGTGGCTGCGTTGGGGGCTGAGGATGCGCAGGCGTTGGGGGGTGGTCAGACGCTGATCCCGACGTTGAAGCAGCGGTTGGCGGCGCCCTCGGCGCTGGTGTCGCTGAGCGGGATTGCCGAGATGCAAGGGGTTTGCATCGAGGATGATGGCTCGGTCGCTATCGGTGGGGCGACGACCCACGCCACGGTGGCGCGCGAGGCGGCGGCAAGCTATCCGGCGCTGGCAGCATTGGCGGGGCAAATCGGGGATCCGGCAGTGCGCAATCGCGGCACCATTGGTGGCTCGGTGGCCAATAACGATCCGGCGGCCTGTTATCCGGCGGGTGTGTTGGGCTCGGGCGCAACTATTGTGACCAATGCGCGGCAGATCGCGGCGGATGATTTCTTTCAGGGCATGTTCACCACGGCGCTGGACGAGGGTGAGATCATCACATCCATCCGCTTCCCGGTGCCGCAGGCGGCGAGCTATCAGAAGTTCCTGCAGCCGGCCTCGCGCTTTGCGTTGGTGGGTGTCTATCTGGCGCGGTTTGCGGATAGTGTCCGCGTGGCCGTGACCGGTGCCAGCGAGGACGGCGTGTTCCGCTGGTCTGAGGCCGAGGAAGCCCTGACAAAAGAGTTCCGCGCCGACGCGCTGATGGGTCTCAAGGTGAACCCGATGAACATGATCGGCGATCTGCATGGCAGCAAAGACTACCGCGCGCATCTGGTCAGCGTCATGACCAAACGCGCCGTACAAGCCTGCGCGTAACCGCCTAGACAAACGAACCCAAAAGCCCCGCAACAAAAGCGGGGTTTTTTATGTTTTAATAGATTGAATGGTACCGTCGTCTTGCACACAGATTGCGGTCGGATTGTCCGGCGATCGGGTTAAAGTGCGCGAGATTTCCGCAGCGTTCGCATGGCAAAAAGCCGTGGAAAGCGCGTCTGCCCAAGTGGCCGTGTTGGCGATGACGCTGACGGTTGACCACAAGGCTGGATCTTGCCCGTTGGGGTTCAGGATGTGGGATTGAGTTCCTTCCAGGTACATCGCGCCAGGGCTGGAGGTTGCGACGGAACGGTTTTTGAGCGCGACCGTTTCTACCAGGCCATGTAGGGGATCAGCAATGCCCATAGTCCAGGGGCGGCCCCCTGCGTAGAATTCACCTATGTTGACCAAAACGCTGGACCATCCGGCCTGTTTCAGCGCATGTGCCACAAGATCGGTCGCATATCCTTGCGCGATGCCATTCAGCGTCAATGCCTGACCATTGTCCAGCCTGATCCGTTCGGCTGTGATGCTAACGCGTTCCCAACCGATCAGGGAGCGCGCATCATTCACATCCCCGCCCTGCCGCAAAGCGGCCCAGAGCGGTTGTACCGTTGGGTCAAACAGGCCTTTGGTCACTCGATGTGCTTGCCCGCAGATGCGCAACAGGTCCAGCATTTCGCGCGGAGGGTTCCTCAGAAAACCGGTCTTGTTGAGTTCAGATAGGACCGAGTTTGGATCATAGAGGCTGAACATCTCCTCGCATCGTTTGAGCAGCCTCTCAACGCGGGAAATGGCGATTTGGGCATCTTCGGGGGTGGCATCCAGGGTCAGGCTGACCTCGGCCCCCATGGCGTATCCCTGCCAGTGGATGGACCTCGCCGCGGCAGGCGTGGCCAGTGCGGCGGCGGATATAGTAAGGAAACGGCGGCGGGCGATCATTCGGCGGCGACCTTTCTGGCCTGACGTCGGGCCGCGACGATCAGTGGTACGCAGCGCTGTTTGTCATCGTGGATGGCGACGCAGTCGAGGCATTGGAAGCACTCGTCATATTGAATCTGGCCTGTTTTCTTGATCGCGCCGTATTTGCACTTCACACGGCAAAGCTGACAGGGAGAGCCGCATTCGGCGCGTCGATCGATCCAGTCGCGTCCGCGCAGAAGCCCACCGATCGCCAGAAATGCGCCCAGGGGGCAGACATAGCGACAGAAGCCTTTGAACAGGACCATGCCCAGCAGCAGCCAGAAGACGGCATAGGCCACATAGTACCATTCACGGATGAAGAACGTGGTGATTGCGGTTTTGAAGGGCTCGACCTCGGCGGCTTTGTCGACCTGATCAGGTGCAACGAAGACGGTGACGATCAGGCCGCCCAGCACAATGTACTTCAACCACTTCAACCTTTGGTCCCAGGCGCGGGAGGGTTCGATTTGCGGGACGCGCAGGGCTTTTCCGATATGATGTGCCAACTCTTGCAATGCTCCAAAGGGGCAGAGCCAGCCACAGAACAGTCCCCTGCCCCACGCGACGAGGCCTGCAATCGACACGGCCCAGATCAGCAGCGAAAACGGGTCGTATAGAAGGAAAGCATAGCTGCCCCCGTCGAGGGCTGTTCTAAGCGTGCCCAGTACGGTGACAATGGAAAGCTGTCCCTGTCCCCACCATCCGACAAAGCCAACCACCACCGCCAGAATGGTCAGGCGCAGTGGTGTGAACATAGGTTGCGCGGCCAGTGCATTCATGCGCAGGCTCAAGATGCCAACAAGCACGGTCAGCAGGACACCAAGCACAATCATATCGTTTTGACGATTGCGCAGTGCTTCGAGCCAAGGTGGCGCGGGCTTGATTTGCACGGGGCGCTGAAAGAACCGCGCAGGGGTGACATGGGGGACGTCCATGGTGACCGAGCCGATCTCGGGTTGAAACATCCCGTGTTCGCGCACAGCCAGTACCTTAAGCACCCATTCCCGCGATGGATCGAAGCCCAGTCGCCGGTCGGTGCGCAGGATCATAGCGGTGCCGTCCGGCATTCCGTCGGCAAGCTCGACCAGCAGGTCTGCATCGCGCAGCGCGACAGGCAGTCCATCCTGTTCGGCCGAGATCCAATCGGGCGCGGTGTTGCGCACAAACTCGTCGCTGACCAAGCCGTGACGGGCGGTTTCGATCAGCAGGATCGGCTCATCATTGTCCGAGATTTCCATGAAGCGTTGAAGCTCATCAAAACTGTCTTCAGACAGGGCCGCGCGGGCGATGGATTTCGGTCCGAGGTCCACAATCCAGAGGTCCAGGAACGGCTCGGCCGGGTAGTCCTGCGCTTCGGGGTCGTCATCCTCCCACAATGTTCCAGCAAACAGCGCGTCGACCTCGGCATTACTGAGGGTCTTGTGGGTGGCGATGCCTTGATCAACCAGAGCGTCCCATGTCAGCGCCTCGTCATAGTCGGGGTCGGGATAGGCCGGGGGCGCGGTGGCCAGTCCCTGCATCTTTTCGCGGGCAACCGCCAAGGCGGCCCCCATGACAGATTCGTGGGCAATTCGGACGCTGGCCGTGGCCTTGGTGACGCCGTCGAGGTAAACAAGCTGTGAGCCGCTGGCGGCATCCCCATAGGGCGTGCCGACGACGATCGAGTCTGAAATAGACAGCCCTCCATACTGTTCGAAATAGTTGTGGAACGGTGCCTGGCCCAGACCTGACACAAAGATCGGCTCATTATGTTCGATCAGTTGGACGTCCAGAAAACGACCTTCGAGATCGAGCACGACCAGCATGTTGATAGGCGCGCCCGAGAAACCGGGCAGCGGGGCTAACGGCTCTGTTTCAAAGACATAACCCGCCTCGATCCCGCCAGAGTTGAGCAAGGAATAGACGCCGTCGTCATTCAGGGCCTCGCCCAGCGAAAAGGGCGCGCGAACGAACGACGCCAGTTTCTCACGTGGCAACGGCTCGGCCATGGCCGTCAGACCGCTTAGGATCAGCAAAAGCAGGGCAACGATCACGCGCATATACGCAACATTATATTTACGCCCCAAGCCGCGACATTCGACAAAAGTCCTAAGCCTTATCTACGACCCCAAGACGGTTGACGTGGTGGGGCGCGGCTCGGACACTGTGACCGGAGCTTACGACCAAAGCAGCATTTTCCGAATATGATGTGGGTTGTAGGTTTTTTGAAATTGCCAGTCACTCATGGGAGGTAGCGATGACTTGGAGCACACCGAAACTGAAAGAAGTGAACTGCGGTATGGAGATCAACATGTATTCTCCGTCCGAGGATGAAGGCCGCGAGCACGAGCGCGACCTGTTCTGATTACGTGAACTCTAGCGGAGGCCCGAGGTGCATTTTCTGGTTCTTGGGGCTTCTGCAGGCGGTGGTCTACCGCAATGGAATTGTGGTTGCCGGAATTGCGAGGACGCCCGCAAGGGCCTCATCCCGCCTTCCGGCCAATCATCGTTGGCAGTCTCGCCAGACGGCGTTCGGTGGAGCATTCTGAACGCATCACCTGACATCCGGCAGCAGATGCTGGACAATCCGAAAATGCATCCTCGTGCGCTGCGCGACACGCCTGTGGCGTCAGTGTTGCTGACCAATGGGGATATCGACCATATCGCCGGGTTGTTGAGCCTGCGTGAACAGACGCCGTTTTCGTTGTTTGCAACGGGGGATATTCTGGATGTTCTGGCCCAGAACAGAATCTTCGATGCTGTGAACCGGGAAAAGGTGGAACGGACACGCATTTCTCTGGATCAGGACTTTGCTTTGCAGGACGGCTTGCAAGCGCGGCTGTTTGCGGTTCCGGGCAAAGTGCCTTTGTTCATGGAAGGTGACAGTGTTCAAACCAATCTAATCGGGGAGCAAACCGTTGGGGTACGCCTGACGACAGGGGAAAAGGTCGCCTATTACATTCCCGGATGTGCGCAAATCACCCCTGCTCTGCTGGATCAGCTTGTGGATGCGGAGCAGTTGTTCTTTGACGGAACACTTTGGGATGATGATGAGATGATCCGCACCGGCACCGGAGTAAAGACGGGTCAGCGCATGGGTCATATCTCGGTCAGTGGTGCGGACGGTTCGATCGAGGGGCTAAAGGGCATCGCGGCGGCCAAGACCTATATCCATATCAACAACACCAACCCGATGCTGCAACCAAACGGACCCGAGCGCGCCTTTGTCGAGGCCGCAGGCTGGACCATCGCCTATGACGGGCAGGAGATCACGATATGAGCCGAGAGAGCCTTGAAGCCCGTCTGCGTCAGATCGGGGCCGAGCGCTATCATGACAAGCACCCGTTTCATCACCGCCTGCACAGCGGTGAGTGCACCCCGGATCAGGTGCGAGCCTGGGTGATCAACCGCTGGGCCTATCAGGCCGCGATCCCGATGAAAGACGCGGCCTTCATGTCGCGCTGCACCGATCCGGACATCCGCCGCGAATGGCGCTCGCGCATCGAGGACCATGATGGCGACATTGGCGAAGGCGGTGGCATCCGGCGCTGGTTGAAACTGGCCGAGGCGGTTGGGCTTGATCCTGACTATGTCGCCTCGGGGCGTGGGATTTTGCCTGCCACGCAATTCGCAGTGGATGCTTATGTGCATTATGTGCGTGAGAAGCCGCTGTTGCAGGCAGTCGCGTCCTCGCTGACCGAGCTTTTTGCGCCGAAGATTCATGAACAGCGGATCGAAGGGCTGCTGGAGCATTACGATTTTGCCAATGCCGACAGTCTGTCCTATTTCCGCAAACGTCTGACTCAGGCCCCCAAGGATGTGGCTTTTGGCCTGAATTGGGTTCTGGATCATGCCGACACGTCCGAGAAAGAGGACATGGCCTGCGAGGCTCTGATCTTCAAAACCAATGTGTTGTGGGCGCAGTTGGATGCGCTGTGGTCGGCCTATGTTGAACCTGGGATGATCCCTCCGGGTGCGTGGCAACCGGGCGAGGGTTTGCTATGACTCTGGAACTGCGCCAGAGCGACCGTCCATACCTGCCGCGCGGCGTGCGGGTGCAGCGCGATGAGGTGCGCGACCGCACGGTGTTGATGGCGCCCGAGAAGGTGATCGAGCTGGATCAGATCGGGATGGCTATTTTGTCCCGCGTCGATGGGTCTGCCCGGTTTTCCGAGATCGTGCAGGACCTTGCCGCTACCTACAACGCCCCGGCCGAGCAGATTGAAACGGATGTTCAGCGCTTTTTGCAGACCTTGCGCAGCCGCGTCTATCTGATGGTGCGGGAATGAGTGCCCCTGCCCCCATCGCAATGCTGGCCGAGCTGACGCATCGCTGTCCGCTGAGCTGCCCCTATTGCAGCAATCCGGTGGAACTTGAACGCAAAGAGACCGAGCTGGACACTGAGACTTGGAAAGACGTGTTCAAACAGGCCCGCGCGCTGGGTGTTTTGCAGCTGCATCTCTCCGGGGGGGAGCCCGCATCCCGGAGAGATCTGGAAGAACTGACAGAATACGCATCACAAATTGGGCTTTACACCAATCTGATCACCTCGGGCATCGGGCTGACCCCCAAAAGGCTGGACCGGCTGGAAGAGGTCGGGCTGGATCATGTCCAACTGTCGCTGCAAGGGACGAATGCCGCTTTGGCTGATCATATCGGCGGGTATCGCGGCGGGTTTGACCGTAAGATGATCGTTGCGCGCGAGATCCGGGATCGGGGCATTCCCTTGACCCTGAATGCCGTGATGCATCGGCAAAATCTGGATGATCTGGACCGCACGATTGAAATGGCCGTCGAATTGGGAGCACGCAGGCTTGAGGTTGCCTGTGTCCAATTCCATGGATGGGCTTTGAAAAATCGTGCCGCACTGTTGCCGACACGTGAGCAGACTCTGGCCGTGAAGGACACGGTCGCCAAAGCCGCGCAGCGTCTGCAAGGCGTTCTGGCGTTCGATTTTGTTCCGCCAGACTACTATGCGGATTTTCCAAAGGCCTGCATGGGCGGCTGGGGCTCGACCGGGTTGAACGTGACGCCAGATGGCACTGTTCTGCCCTGCCACGCCGCGCAAACCATCAAAAATCTGCAGTTTGACAACGTCCAAAATAAAACGCTGGCGGAAATCTGGCAAAACAGTCCGGCCTTCAACGCCTATCGCGGGACGGATTGGTTGCCGGAACCCTGCCAGAGTTGCGAGCGGAAAGAGATCGACTTTGGCGGCTGCCGCTGTCAGGCCTTGGCCTTGGCCGGGGATGCGGCTGCGACCGATCCGGTGTGTCGCAAGTCGCCCTTGCATGCGCAGGTCTCGGCCATTTTGCAGGAAGAGCCGGAAGCAGGTTCGAATGATCTGATCTACCGAAAGCTTTGATTTCACGTTCGGTTTTTTGTTGGTGAAAATATGTTACAAAAATATTGAATATTGGAAAAAATGTAACATAATAGAGGGTGGGACGACTGAATCAGTCACCCTAGGGTGTGTAAGGAGGACGCAGCCATGTACGCGCAGATGGTACAGTCGACCGGAAAAGGTGTTCAGGACCGCAAGGAGATGAGCCCCGAGGATCAGGCCTTTCAAGACCGCATTGATCGCGGCGAAAAGATCGAGCCCAAGGATTACATGCCCGATGCCTATCGCAAGACGTTGATCCGCCAGATCGGCCAACACGCCCATTCCGAGATTGTCGGGCAACTGCCCGAAGGCAATTGGATCACCCGCGCCCCGACACTAGAACGCAAAGCCAATCTGCTGGCCAAGGTGCAGGACGAGGCGGGGCATGGGCTGTATCTTTATTGCGCGGCCGAAACGCTGGGGGTCAGCCGGGATGAGCTGGTCGAGATGTTGCACTCCGAGCGGATGAAGTATTCGTCCATCTTCAACTACCCCACCCTCACATGGGCCGATATGGGCGCGGTTGGTTGGCTGGTTGATGGGGCTGCGATCATGAATCAGGTGCCGTTGCAGCGCACCTCTTTTGGTCCTTACGCGCGGGCGATGGTGCGTATCTGCAAGGAAGAAAGCTTTCACCAGCGCCAAGGCTACCACATCATGATCAAGATGGCGAAAGAGGGCACCGCTGATCAAAAGCGCATGGCGCAGGATGCGCTGAACCGGTTCTGGTACCCCGCGCTGATGATGTTTGGGCCGTCCGACAAGGAAAGTGTGCATTCGGCGCAGTCGATGGCGTGGAAAATCAAGATCAACACCAATGATGAGCTACGGCAGAAATTCGTGGACGAAACCGTCCCGCAGGCCGAGTTCCTTGGCCTGACCATCCCCGACGAGAACCTGCGATGGAACGATGAGACCGGACACTATGAATTCAGCGAACCCGACTGGTCCGAATTCTTCGAAGTGATCTCGGGCAATGGCCCGTGCAATGTCGAGCGTCTGAACGCCCGGCGGAAGGCCTGGGACGATGGCGCGTGGGTGCGAGAGGCCATGCTGGCCCATGCCCGCAAATCCCAAAAACGCGCGCAAGCGGCGGAGTAAGCAATGACACATGAAAACGAATGGCCCCTGTGGGAAGTCTTTATTCGCGGCCAGCACGGTATGAGCCACCGGCATGTCGGCTCATTGCACGCAGCCGATGCGGAACACGCGATCCGCAATGCGCGTGATGTCTATACCCGTCGGAACGAGGGCGTCAGTATCTGGGTGGTCGAGGCCGCGAAGATCACCGCCTCCAGCCCCTCGGATAAGGGGCCTCTGTTCGATCCGGCGCGGGACAAGGTCTATCGTCATCCGACGTTTTACGACATCCCGGAAGAAGTTGGGAAAATGTGATGGCTCTGGAAAACCCCCTGTTCGAATTCCTGCTCAGACAAGGGGACAATGCCCTTGTGCTGGGGCATCGCACGTCGGAATGGTGCGGGGTTGCGCCAATTCTGGAAGAAGATATAGCGCTGGCCAATATGGCGCTGGACCTGATCGGTCAGACGCAGATGTGGCTGGGCTATGCGGGCGAGGTCGAAGGGACCGGTCGCTCGGCCGATGATCTGGCCTATCTGCGCGACGTCTACGATTTTCGCAACCTGTTGATGCTTGAGGTCCCGAATGGTGACTTTGGCCGAACCCAGATGCGTCAATTCCTGTTCGATGCGTTTCAGGTGCCTTGGCTGACGCGCTTGCAAGACTCCGGCGATACCCGCATTGCCGAGATCGCGGCGAAATGCGTGAAAGAGGCGCTTTATCATTTGGAACGGTCGTCCCAGACCGTGATCGCTTTGGGTGATGGAACCGAGGACAGCAACGCGCGCATGGTTGAGGCGTTGATGTTCCTGTGGCCCTATAGCGGCGAGATGTTTGTTGATGACGCAACCGATCAGGCGATGGCCGATACGGGCGTTGCCCCCCTGCCCTCGGAGCTGCGCGCGCCGTGGTTGGAGACGGTCAAAGCTGTTGCGGCAGAGGCCTGTCTGACCCTGCCTGACAGCGACTATGCGCAGAAAGGCGGGCGTACAGGGTTCCGCCATACAGAACACCTGGGCCATATGCTAGCGGTGATGCAAACCTTGCAGCGCTCCTATCCGGGGGCCACGTGGTAGGTACGATGGCTGTCACCGAAGCGGAGGTCTGGGATTGGCTTGAAAACGTGCCCGACCCTGAGATTCCGGTGATCTCGGTCGTTGATCTGGGCGTGATCCGGGGGGTGGACGTCAGGAAAGACAGTGTGACTGTGACGATCACGCCGACCTATTCCGGGTGTCCCGCCATGGCGGTGATTGCGTTGGACATAGAAGCCGAATTGTCGCGCAACGGCATCGACAATCTGGACATCCAGACCCGTATAGCCCCGGCATGGACAACTGACTGGCTGTCCCCAAAAGGCCGCGCCCGGCTTGAGGAGTTCGGCATCGCCCCGCCGCAACCCGCAGGTGGCCCCAAACGGTGCCCGCATTGCAAATCAAAGCAGGTCGAAAAGATCAGCCAGTTCGGCTCGACCCCTTGCAAGGCCCAGTGGCGCTGCATGGATTGTCTTGAACCCTTTGACTATTTCAAATGTATCTGAGGTCCCGTTATGGCTATGTTTCATCCCCTTAAAGTAACGGACATCCACAAAACCATCCGCGACGCGGTGGTCGTGACCTTGAAACCCGAAAACCCCGAGCATTTTGCGTTTGCGCCGGGCCAGTATCTCACCTTCAAACGGGATTTCGATGGAGATGAGTTGCGCCGGTCCTATTCGATCTGCGCCGCCCCGCATGAAGGTATCTTGCAGGTTGGCATCAAAAGCGTGGATGGCGGTGCCTTTTCCACCTGGGCCAATACCGAGCTGCAAGTGGGCGATGTCATGGACGCCATGCCGCCGATGGGCAATTTCCATGCGGCCGCCAATGCCGATGCGCCGCACTACCTGGGCTTCGCCGGGGGCTCTGGCATCACGCCGGTGCTTTCGATCCTGAAAACCGCATTGACCGAGGACCCGTCGGCCCGGTTCACACTGGTTTACGCAAACCGTACCCCCAATACGATCATGTTTCGGGAAGAGTTGGAGGACCTCAAGAACCGCTTTCTGCACCGGTTGAACATCGTGCATATCCTGGAAGATGACAGTCAGGAGATTGACCTGTTCAAAGGCCGCGTCGATGCCGAAAAATGCGCGGCCCTGTTCCAGCACTGGATCGACATCAACTCGGTCTCTCTGGCCTATATTTGTGGGCCAGAACCGATGATGCTGGCGATTTCGCAATCGTTGAAAGATCACGGCCTGACAAAGGATCAGATCCGGTTCGAGCTGTTTGCTTCATCCCAACCGGGACGTGCCAGAACCCGCGCTGTCTCGCGGTCGGTGGCTGAGAATGGCATCAAGGGGCGCGTCACATTGGGCGGCGAAACGCGGCAGTTCACCATTCCCAAGGATACCAGCCTGCTCGAGGCCGCGCTGGCTGAAAACCTGGATGCGCCCCATGCCTGCAAGGCGGGCGTGTGCTCGACCTGCAAGGCGAAAGTGTTGGAGGGCGAGGTCGAGATGGTCGCCAACCATGCGCTGGAAGACTATGAGGTTGAGGCAGGGTTCGTTCTGACTTGTCAGTGCTTTGCACTGTCCGACAAGGTGGTCTGGGACTATGACGAGGCGGGGCACTAGCCCGCGTTCTGCACTCCGGGCAACCCGGCAACGGTTAGGCGCGCGATGGTTCTGGCATAGCCTTCGCGATCGGCCCGCGTGGCTTTGGGTTGCCACATATAGTACCAGTTCAGCATTCCGAAGACTGACATTGTCACTTCGCGCAAAAGCTGCTGGTTATCTCCCAGCTTGCCGTCACTGATCGCGTTGAGAATAGCGCTCATCTGCGCGACCATGTCTTTTTGGTAGGCCTTCAGAACCTTCTGCATGTTTTGCGGCAGCAGCGACACGCCTTCGCTTTGGATTTTGTGTTCGAAATCCATGCCTTCATAGGCCAACAGGTATTCCCGCAGAACCAGATGCAATCGATCCGCTGGGGGCATGTCGTCCAAATTGAGAGCCGTGACGCGGTTATTCAATTCAGAGAGGTAAGTGTCCAGAATATCGAACAACAAGGCCTCTTTGCCGTCGTAATAGTGGTAGATGTTGGCCTTCGAAATCCCCGCAGCCTTAGCCACTTGGTTCATCGAGGCGCGCGCAATGCCTTCGCGTGCGAACACGCTGGCGGCGACCGACAGGATGCTTTGACGTTTCTGGTCGTGATCCTTTGCGATGGTGCGGGCCACTGGTTTAGCCCTTGGGTCTGTTGTCGATCACGCGGCGGGCTTTGCCCTGACTGCGTTCAACACTGCCGGGGGTGCCGACAGATACGGTCGCGCCGACGCCGATCGTGTCCCTGATCTTTTTTGCCAAGACCCCGGACAGGGCCTGTCTGGAGTCCTCGCTTGCCGCAGCCTCAACATGCACTGTCATCGCGTCCATGCGCCCGTCGCGGGTCAGTTCGATCTGGAAATAAGGGGCCAGATCAGGAGTTGCGAGAACCAGTTCCTCGACCTGAGTGGGAAACACATTCACGCCGCGTAGAATGATCATGTCGTCCGAGCGCCCGGTGATCTTCTCCATCCGCCGCATTGACCGCGCCGTGCCCGGCAACAGCCGTGTCAGATCACGGGTCCGGTAGCGGATCATGGGCAGGCCCTCTTTGGTGAGGGTGGTGAAAACCAACTCGCCCATTTCGCCATCCGGCAGAACTTCACCGGTTTCAGGGTCGATAATTTCGGGAAAGAAGTGATCTTCCCAAATATGCAGCCCGTCCTTGGTTTCGACACATTCATTGGCCACACCCGGCCCCATGATCTCGGACAGGCCGTAGATATCGACCGCATGCATGTCGAACGCCTCTTCGACCTCGGCACGCATGGCATTGGTCCATGGCTCTGCGCCAAAAATGCCGACCTCCAAAGAGGTGTCACGCGGGTCGATCCCCGCCGCGTGGAATTGTTCCAGGATGTTGAGCATATAGGACGGCGTCACCATGATCGTGCTGGGGCTGAAGTCTTGAATCAGCATCACTTGCCGCTCGGTCATACCGCCCGAGACCGGGACGACAGTGCAGTTCAGCTTTTCCGCACCGTAGTGTGCACCCAAGCCGCCGGTGAACAGGCCATAGCCATAAGCGACTTGCACAGTATCACCGGGTTTGGTGCCGCTGGCGCGCATTGATCGGGCGACCAGATGGGCCCAGTTGTCGATATCCGTGCGCGTATACCCGACCACGGTTGGCTTTCCGGTGGTCCCGGATGAGGCATGAAGGCGCAGGATCTGATCCTGCGGCACGGCGAAAAGCCCAAACGGATAATTGTCGCGCAGGTCATTTTTGTAGGTAAATGGGAATCTGGACAGGTCGCTCAGGTCCGTCAGGTCATCCGGGTGAACCCCTGCTGCATCGAACCGTTGTCGATACATGCGCACATTGTCATAGGCGTGTTTCAGTGACCATCTGAGCCGCTGTAGCTGAAGCGCTCTGATTTCATCCAGAGACGCAATTTCGATCGGGTCGAGCGTGTCTCGGGCCGGTGTCAGGTCTTTCATGGGCGCCTCCCTATTCTTCGAACAACTGTCCGGGCACGGCCCGAGAGCCGCCGCGGAATTCAGCGATCACAGCGTCGCTTTGGTTGGTGACGGTCACGTCATAAATGCCGCTACGCCCGGTCAGAGCGACCTCGCGCGCGCGGGCCGTCAGGCGGTCGCCCAAGCGGCCGGGCGTGATGTAAGAAATCGTGTTGTGTTGGGCGACAGTGGATTGATTGCGGCTGTTGCAGGCAAAGGCAAAGGCGCTGTCGGCCAGCATGAAGATCAGCCCACCGTGGCAAATCCCGTGCCCGTTGACGTGGTGTTCTGCGACGGTCAGGGACAGCTGCGCCTGCCCCTCATCCACCATATCAATCTGCATACCTGCCCAGGGGCTGGCATTGTCCGAGGCCCACATGACCCGGGCTGCACGTTCGGCGCGCTCTCTCGGGGTCATGATGGCACCTTTGGACGTCTGTCAGGCGCGTTATCCAGCACGATATTCTCCTTGATCTTTGCCCGTCCTAAATCTAAACATTCCATAAACCGACCGGTAGGTCAATTAATCAGTGACGCCTTGCCGGTCCTTATCGCGGGGATCGCCAGATGAATATTCAGGACGTGCACAGCTATGTTTGCGGGCAATGGATCGGCAGCGACAGCACCGCACGCGAGATCCATTCGGCCGTTACCGGTGAGCTGATCGCGCGCGCCGGAACCAGTCACTTGGATGTGGGCGCGATGCTGGTATACGCGCAGACTAAAGGCGGCCCTGCCCTGCGCAAGATGAGCTTTCACGACCGGGCCAGAATGCTCAAGGCGCTGGCGCTGCATCTGGGTCAGCATAAACAGGCGCTTTATGACGCCTCTTTCGCGACAGGGGCGACTCAAAGGGATCACATGATTGATGTCGATGGCGGGATCGGCACGGTTTTGGTCATCGCCAGCAAGGGTCGGCGCGAGATGCCCGATGACACGATCTATCTGGACGGCCCGGCTGAACGTCTGTCGCGGCAGGGTACGTTTTTGGGCCAGCATGTCTGCACCTCGCTGGCCGGTGTGGCCGTTCACATCAACGCGTTCAACTTCCCTGTCTGGGGGATGCTGGAAAAGCTGGCTCCGACCCTGCTGGCCGGTATGCCCGCGATTGTGAAACCGGCCACCGCGACCTGCTATGTGACTGAGCTGTGCGTTCGGATCATGCTGGACAGTGGTCTGCTGCCCGAAGGGGCCGTGCAGCTGATCAGCGGCAATCTGGGCCCGATACTGGATCATCTGGGCGGGCAGGATGTCGTCAGCTTCACAGGCTCGGCGGCGACGGCCCGCAAGCTGCGCAGTGCGCCCGGTATTCTGGACAACGCCACCCGCTTTGTGGCCGAGCAGGACAGCCTGAACGCGTCAGTCCTTGGTCCGGACGCAGTGCCCGGAACGCCCGAGTTTGACTTGTTTATCAAGGAGGTCCAGCGTGAGATGACCGCGAAAGCCGGGCAGAAATGCACCGCCATCCGCCGCATCATGGTGCCTGAGGCGCATATCGACGCGGTGTCAGATGCCCTGCGGGATCGGTTGAGCTCGGTCGTGATCGGGAATCCGGCGGATGAGAAGACTCAGATGGGAGCGCTGGTTTCGCAAGCGCAACGCCGTGATGTGTTGGAAAAGGCGGCTCTGATCGGGCAAGAGGCCGAGCGTATTTTCGGCGACCCCGATGATTTTACTGTCCACGGCGCCGACGCAGACAAAGGGGCATTTGTCCCGCCGATGCTGTTCCGCTGTAATACGCCGGATGCGGCCCAAACTCTGCACGCGGTCGAAGCCTTTGGTCCTGTTTCTACAGTGATGCCCTATCGGGATTTGGATCACGCGATTGAACTGGCCAACAAGGGCGAGGGCAGCCTTGTGGCTTCGGTCATCACACATGACCCCGAGGTCGCGCGCCAGTTTGTGATTGGTGCCGGGGCGTTTCATGGGCGGCTCTACCTCAACAACCGTGACTCGATGAAAGAAAGCACCGGCCATGGGTCCCCCCTGCCCCACATGGTTCATGGCGGCCCTGGTCGCGCAGGCGGCGGCGAAGAGCTGGGCGGCATACGCGGTGTGATGCACTATATGCAGCGAACTGCCGTACAAGGCAGCCCGGACCTGTTGACGCGGATCGGCAAGAAATGGGTGCCGGGGGCGACCGAGGCCAGGGACCGCGCCCATCCCTTCACCCGCACGTTCCACGAATTGGAGGTCGGTGAGACGCTGGTGACTGACCCTCGCGAGATATCGCTGGATGATATTGAAACCTTCGCCCATTTCACGGGCGACACGTTCTACGCGCATATGGACGAGGTAGCGGCAAGTCGAAATCCGTTCTTTCCGGGGCGGGTTGCCCACGGATACCTGCTGCTGAGTTTTGCGGCGGGGCTGTTTGTACAGCCGGACGAAGGCCCGGTACTGGCCAATACCGGCCTCGACAATCTGCGGTTCCTGAAACCGGTGCAGGCGGGCGATAGTATCCGCGTGCACCTGACGGTCATGCAAAAGACCCCGCGCAACCAGGACTATGGTGAGGTACGCTGGCATGTCTCGATCCGCAACCAAGAGGACGAGCTGACCGCCGAATACGAGTTGCTGACTATGAACGCCTATGCGCAGCCTGATCCTGCGGGATAAGCGTAGCCACGTGACCCGTCGGCATGGTACTTAAAGGGGCGCAACAGAGTGTACCCCCTTGGAAAGACCTACATTTGACTCCTGCCGAGACATTGATTGAAGACCTTAGCGCGCTGGAGCCGATCAAGACCTGGTCCCTGATCGTGACGCTGTTTGGTGACCTGAATGGTCAGCCCGTCACCGGCAAGCAGCTGGGTGCAATTCTGGGCCGGGTCGGGATTAAGACCGAAGCCATGCGCGTTGCCCTGCACAGGCTGCGCAAGGACGGCTGGATCGTATCCACCAAAATCGGCCGCGAAGTGACCTATAGCCTGTCCAGCCATGGTTTGACCGAAACCCGCGCGGTCTATGAGGACGTGTACCGTCAGGATGTTAAATTTCCCGATGGTTGGTGTGTGGCTTTGACTCGACAGGATTGTGAGCCGACCGGCGCGATGATCCGTCTGGACCGGGCATTGTTTCTGGTGCCGGTATCCGAGGCTACGCGCAGCGATCAGACACGGCTGCGGTTTGAACCCGAGCCCGTGCCCATGTGGTTCGCCGGCAAGATTGTTGCACCGCAGACCATAACGCATGTGCAGCGTCTTCATGATCTGGCGGGACGCATGGATTTTCTGACCCTGCCCGCCCTGCCCCAAGCCACGATACGCCTTCTGCTTCTGCACCATTGGCGCAAAATTGCGCTGCGAGGGTCAAGCTGGGCCCATATCTCACTATGTCCAGACGGCCCGCTTGCGCTATGCCATCAACGTGTTTCGGGTTTGTTGGCCGAACTGCCCAAACTTTCAACGGATCACCTGACGATGTGAGATCGACTCCGTCGTGCTCACCGATGCAACAGCGCAACGAACCCTTTTTGTAACCTGGTGTTGATTGGTATTTCATTGCCCAATACGCCATCTTTTACCGATCAGTAAGAAAACGGGTTGAAATTTGACCGCACGATCAAGGTGACTGCGTGACGACAAAGATAGTTTCATTTCTAAGCGCAGCGCTGGTTTCGGTGTTGATGTTGGGCGGCCACTCGGCCTTGGCACAGCCAGATATTCTGGTGCTTGGGGATAGCCAGATCTCGTTCGGGGCGGGCAAGGAATATGTTCGGTTCTTTGCGGAATTGCCGAACCGCTGCGAGATGACGCAAAAGCGCACCAAGCTGCTGGAAAAGCTGGGCCCGCGCCAGACGGCGGCCATCGGGGTGCGGTCGACATCGCTACAATCTTGGACCTCGACCAGCGGCCCGACGCGTGGTGCGATTTGTGACGTAGACAAGAAATACGGCGTGAATGCAGGCGCCTACGGCATAGACGGCAACCCGGACCGGGTGTTCATCCAGATCGGCAAAGGCAAGTCCTATCAGTTCTGCAAGCCGAAACAGACCGCCTTCGAGTCGATGTTTGCAGATGGCTACTATGACCCCGACCTGCTGATCCTGACCTTTCTGGGCAATTCTGCGGACAGATGGGCAAACTCACCCGACGCGGCCGAAGAGGACGTGCGGCGGACTTTAGCTCAGGTGCCTGAAGATACGGCATGTATCTATATCTCCAGCGCGCCGGTTTACCTGAAAAAGACGAATGACAAGCGGATGAAAGCGCAAACCGCCATCGCCCGCGCGTTCGACCGCGCCGATGCGCAGTGTATTGCGGTTGAGGGGTTCAACGCGAAAACACGTGCGGCAATCGAAGGGAAGCCCAAGTTTTTTCGCCGCAACGATGCCGGTCGCGTCAAAGACCCGCATCATCCCAGCAACGCCGCCATTCGCCAATTTTTAAAGATCAACACGACCGAGTTTTGCGACGCCATATTCTCGGCCCTTGAATAAAGAGACCGCATAAAGGGGGAAACATGCAGTTTCTGACAAAAGCACTGAGCCTTGTCATAGGCGCGTTGATGATGGTGCCTGCAGCGCAGGCGGAACCTTTCGACTCGCCCGAGATTTTGATTATCGGTGACAGCCAGATATCTTTCGGGTCAGGCCCGGCATTTCTGGAGTTTTTCAGCGACATAAAAAGCCATTGCAAACCAAACGCCCAGCAAAAAAGCCATCTGAAACGTTTGGGGAAGATGCGCGTGGGTGTCATTGGTGTTCGTTCCAGCTCGATCAGCGCGTGGACGGCGCGATCGGGGGCCGGAAAGGACACGATCTGCAAGGTCGATCCGAAATGGCGGGTGAACGCGGGTGCCTATGGTTTTGTCAACAATTCCGACAAGAAATTCGTCCAGATCGGGCAAGGGCGCGAATACCAGTTCTGCGCGCCGGGGACCTCGCCTTTGGAGCAGATGCTGCGCGAGGATTACTATGACCCAAAGCTGATACTGATGTCATTTCTGGGCAATTCGGCCAAACGTTGGGCCAACAGCCCCGAGGCCGCGATCCGCGATGTGCAGCGCCTGAAAAGCCAGCTGCCGCCGGATTTGCCCTGTATCTTCATGACGACGGCACCGGCCTATAAGAAAAAGATCGTGGACCTGCGTCTGCGCGCGCAGGAAAACCTGATGAAGGCGTTTGAGACCTCTGGCCTGCGCTGTTCTTTCGTGCCGGGGGCGACGCCGGAAACCGTTGCGGCCAATCAGGGCAACAAAGAGTATTTCCGGCTGAACAAGAAAGGGCTGGTCAAGGATCCCTACCATCCCAACGAAGCGGCCGCGAAAAACTTCTTTGCGCTTGAGATGGATCAGATTTGCACGGCCATTTTCACCCAGATCGAACCGGTGAAAGAGCAGAGCTAGTCCGACGCCGTCTTGGACGAATAGTAGAACGCAATTGCCTGGGCCCGGTTCTTGACCGAGAGCTTTTCGTAGATGTTGGACAGGTGAAACTTCACCGTGTTGGCCGAAATTTGCAGCTCTTTCGATAGATCACGGTTGGATAAGCCTTTGGCCAAGGCTTCAAGGATTACAATTTCCTTGCGCGACAGGCTTTGCAGCGGGTCCCTTTGCATTTTGCGCACGTCGATAAATGGGAACACCATCTTGCCGCGCGCAACGTCGATGCAGGTTTCCAGCAGCCCCTCGACCTCGCCCGAGCGCGAGGCGAACCCGGCCGCCCCCGCCTGCATCGCCAATCGGGGGATTTCTCCGCCGTCATCGCCATAGACGACAAAACGCGGCGGGTTCTCTTGTTCGCGCAGGACCTCGATCAGCTTTGCAGCACCAAGAACGGGCAAATTCCACGAGATCACGCAGATTTTGACCGGCACCCGCATGATGGCACCCAGAAACCCTTCGGCCGTTGCTGACGTAGCGACCAGAGAGAATCGGGGGTCACGCTCGAATATTTCAGACATGGCCGACAGAACCAGCGGGTTGTTGTTGGCCAGCATGACATCAATGGGGCGTGAGGCGGCATCGGACATTGATTTTCCCCGAAAAATTACAAAAACTACCCGTATGGGTAGGCTCAAAATCCGTATACAACGGCATATTTACCAGAATGGGTAGTTTCTTGCCCACCCCAACAGATATCCAAAGGCAGTAGTAAGTTACGTTGCGTGACGAGGCAAGATTCGATTTTCCTCACCCTGAACACGTCTGGCCGGGCACCCCCAACCCCGGTCGTTTTGGAGGATCGAACGTGACATTTCAAATCTACCCTACCCTCGAAATCCCTGAAACACTTGCTGCGGGTCCTGGCCCCGGCAATACGGATGCCCGTGTTTTGCAGGCATTCGCCAGTGCCGGTGTTGCCGACCATATGCAGGGCGACGTTCTGCGCGGTATGATCGAATGCAAGCACATGCTGCGTCAGATCTGGGGGACTGAGAACACCTATACTTTCGCTGTCGCCGGAACCGGTTGGAGCGGGCTGGACACCATGTTCTCGGCCGTGATGACGGGTGACAAGGTTGTCGCCTTTACCAACGGCACCTTCTCGGGCATCGATGCGCTGACCCTGCGGATCAAAGCCGCCACCCCGACCGAGCACGCAGCAAACCCGCTGGACCCGCAAGCTGCAAGCGTCACCGTGATTGAGGTGCCCCATGGCCAACCCGTCACCGGCGAGATGGTCGACGAGGTTTTGGCGCAGCATAAACCGAAATGGGCCTTCATGGCGCACTGGGAAACCGGTTCGGGCCGTGTGAACGATATTCAGGGCTTTTCGGACGCGTGCGAACGTCATGGCGCGATGGGCCTGATCGACGCTGTGTCGTCTCTCGGTGTGTCGGATTTCCGCATTGACGATTTCCCTGGCGTCGCAGGATGGGCGTCGTGTCCGCAAAAAGGCCTGTGCTGCCTGCCGCTGACCTATGCACCAGTCAGCTTTACCGACGCTTATATCGAGGTATTGAAGACGTCGGGCGCTTATTCCTACGTTCACAACCCGATCTTCGAGGCACGCCACTGGGGCATCGTCGATGGACAAGATGTCGAGAAAGGCACTTACCACCGCACCCATTCGGGCTATGCCGTGGCCGCCTTCCATGAATCCCTGCGCCTGACCCTGATCGAGGGGTTGGCCAAACGTGCCCAATCCTACAAAACGCACGAGGCCGTGCTGCGCGATGCCGTGACTGCGATGGGATGCCAGGTGACGTCGGATATGCCCAGCCTTGTGGTGTTGAACCTGCCGCCGGAACTGGCCGGTCGTGAGATGGAGCTGGTGCAGAATTGTCGGGCACAGGGATTTGGTATCTGGCCGACGCTCAGCGCGCCTGTTCAGGTCCGGATTGGCATCCTGAACCAGCTGAACCACCAGGCCATCAGCCACATCGTGCGCCTGTTCGGCCAAGCGGTGCAGGACATGGGCGGCTCCGTTGATCTTGAGGCGGTCGAGGCCCTGCTGGAAAGCCGCTACGGCACGTCGATCGCGGCCTGACCGCGCTGCATGAACGGGAGGAATGCAGATGGATATCCATGAATATCAAGCGAAAGAATTGCTGTCGAAATTTGGTGTCGAGACCCCTTCGGGGGCCTTGGCCTACAGCCCCGAACAGGCCGCTTATCGCGCGCGCGAACTGGGCGGTGACAAGTGGATCGTCAAGGCGCAGGTCCATGCCGGTGGGCGTGGCAAGGCCGGTGGCGTCAAGCTGTGCAGCTCGGAAAGCGAAATCCATGCGGCCTGTGACGACATGTTCGGCCGTAAGCTGGTCACGCATCAGACCGGGCCCGAAGGCAAAGGCATCTACCGCGTCTATGTGGAATCCGCGGTGCCGATTGATCGTGAGATCTATCTGGGTTTTGTGCTGGATCGGTCCAGCCAGCGGGTGATGATTGTTGCCTCGTCTGAAGGCGGGATGGAGATCGAGGAAATTTCAGCCGAGCGTCCCGACAGCATCGTGCGCTCGATCGTTGAACCGGCGGTGGGCCTGCAGGAATTCCAGGCCCGCGAGATCGCGTTTAAATTGGGGCTTGAGCCGAAGCTGACCCAACACATGGTCCGCACCTTGCAGGGTTGCTATGCCGCTTTCAGCGAGCTGGACGCAACTATGGTCGAGATCAACCCGCTGGTCATCACTGGCGACGACCGTGTGTTGGCACTGGACGCGAAGATGAGCTTTGACGACAACGCTCTGTTCCGTCGCCCTCAGATCGCTGAACTGCGCGACAAAAGTCAGGAAGACCCGCGCGAAAGCCGCGCGGCGGATCGGGGCCTGTCTTATGTCGGGCTGGATGGCAATATCGGCTGCATCGTGAACGGCGCCGGTCTGGCTATGGCCACGATGGACACGATCAAGTTGGCCGGTGGCGAGCCTGCGAACTTTCTGGATATCGGTGGAGGTGCCTCGCCCGAGCGGGTGGCCAAGGCCTTCCGGCTGGTTCTGTCAGATGACAATGTTCAGGCGGTTCTGGTCAATATTTTCGCCGGCATCAACCGGTGCGACTGGGTGGCCGAAGGTGTCGTGCAGGCGCTGCGCGAGCTTGAGATTGACCTGCCAGTTATCGTGCGCCTTGCGGGCACGAATGTTGAAGAAGGTCAGAAAATCCTGGCCAAGTCGGGCCTGCCGATCATCCGCGCGACGACACTGATGGAAGCCGCCGAGCGCGCCGTAGGCGCATGGCGCAACGATTTGACCCAAAACACCAAGATGAGGGCCGTGCAATGAGCATTCTACTGGACCGTGATAGCCGCGTGATCGTTCAGGGCATCACCGGACGCATGGCACGCCTACACACTAAGGATATGGTGCAGTACGGCACCAATGTCGTCGGTGGCGTTGTCCCGGGTAAGGGTGGCGAAACCGTTGAAGGTGTGCCCGTCTTTGACACCGTCAAACAAGCGGTCGAGGCCACCGGCGCCGATGCCAGCCTTGTCTTCGTGCCGCCCCCGTTTGCGGCGGACTCGATCATGGAGGCCGCAGATGCCGGTATCCGTTATTGCGTCTGCATCACCGACGGTATCCCGGCGCAGGATATGATCCGCGTCAAACGCTACATGTACCGCTATCCCAAGGACAAACGCATGGTGCTGACCGGCCCGAACTGCGCTGGAACCATCAGCCCCGGTAAGGCGCTGTTGGGGATCATGCCGGGCCATATCTACCTGCCTGGCAATGTGGGCATCATCGGACGCTCGGGCACGTTGGGCTATGAAGCCGCAGCGCAGTTGAAAGAGCGCGGCATCGGTGTTTCGACCAGCGTCGGCATCGGCGGCGACCCGATCAACGGCTCGTCCTTCCGCGATATTCTTGAGCGTTTCGAACAGGATGAAGACACTGAGGTTATTGCTATGATCGGCGAGATTGGCGGCCCTCAGGAAGCCGAAGCGGCGGAATATATCCGCGATCACATCACCAAGCCCGTTGTGGCCTATGTCGCGGGTCTGACCGCGCCCAAGGGCCGGACGATGGGCCACGCAGGTGCAATCATCTCTGCCTTTGGCGAAAGCGCCAGCGAGAAGGTGGAAATCCTGTCGGCGGCGGGCGTGACCGTGGCCGAAAACCCGGCGGTGATCGGTGAAACCATCGCTCGTGTCATGGGAAAGGCTGCGTGATGGTCAAACCTTCGGTCCTTGTCACCCGTCGCTGGCCTGCCGCCGTCGAGGCGCAACTGGCCGAAAGCTATAACACCGTGCTGAATACCGGGGACATTCCGATGTCCCCGGCCGAGATCCGCGACGCGCTGAAAAAATACGACGCGGTTCTGCCCACTGTGACCGATACGCTCAGCGCCGAGGCGCTGGACGTGCCCGCCGCGCAAACCAAAATCCTCGCCAATTATGGCGTTGGCTACAGTCATATCAACGAACCGGCCGCCCGTGATCTGGGCATGACCGTGACCAACACGCCGGACGTCCTGTCCGAATGCACCGCCGATCTGGCCATGACGCTGTTGCTGATGGCCGCCCGTCGCGCCGGTGAAGGTGAGCGCGAGCTGCGCGCTGGTGGCTGGACCGGCTGGCGCCCGACCCATCTTGTGGGCACCAAGGTCAGCGGCAAGACGTTGGGCATTATCGGTTTTGGCCGCATCGGTCAGGAAATGGCCCGCCGGGCGCATCAAGGGTTCGGTATGAACATTCTGGTACAAAACCGCAGCACGGTCTCGCCCGACGTACTGAAGCAATTCAACGCCACGCAGGTCGACACGCTGGACGATTTGCTGCCGCAATGCGACTTCGTCTCGCTGCACTGCCCCGGTGGGGCCGCGAACCGTCACCTGATCAACGGGCGCAGGCTGGATCTGATGAAGCCTGATGCCTTCCTGATCAACACTGCGCGCGGTGAGGTGGTAGACGAGCATGCTCTGGTGCAGTCGCTGATGTTCGAAACCATCGGCGGGGCCGCGCTGGATGTGTTCGATGGCGAGCCGCGCATTAGCCCGGACCTGCTGCAATGCGACAATCTGGTGATGCTGCCGCATCTGGGCAGCGCCACCCGTGAATCGCGCGAGGCCATGGGCTTTCGCGTGTTGGACAATCTGGGCGACTTCTTTGCAGGCCGCTCACCCCGAGACCGCGTGATCTAACGCACACTTCTTTCAAAGGACCAAACCCATGAGCTTTTATGCCATCGAACAGGCACCCGCGCGCCTGAACCGCAGCGAACTCGCCGTGCCGGGCAGCCAGCCCAGTATGTTCGAAAAAGCGGCCCAGTCGGATGTCGATGTGATCTTCCTTGATCTGGAAGACGCGGTCGCGCCCGACGAAAAGGAACAGGCCCGCAAGAACATCATTCAGGCTTTGAATGACATCGACTGGGGCAACAAGACCATGTCCGTGCGGATCAATGGTCTGGATACCCACTATATGTACCGCGACGTGGTCGATGTGGTCGAACAGGCGGGTGAACGTCTGGACCTGATCATGATCCCCAAGGTCGGCACCGCAGCAGATGTTTATGCGGTCGACATGATGGTCACTCAGATCGAAGACGCGATGGGGTACAAGAAACGCATCGGGTTCGAGCACATTATCGAGACCGCGTTGGGCATGCAGAACGTCAGCGAGATCGCGGCGGCCTCGAAACGAAACGAAAGCCTTCATTTCGGTGTGGCTGACTATGCGGCCTCGACCCGCGCGCGCACCACGATCATTGGTGGTGTGAACCCGGACTATTCCGTACTGACCGATCCCGATGGTGACGCATCCCGCGCAACCCATTGGGGCGACATGTGGCACTATGCGCTGGCGCGTATGGTCGTGGCCGCGCGCGCCAACGGCCTGCGCCCGATTGACGGCCCGTTCGGCGATTTCCAGGACCCCGAAGGCTATAAGGCGGCTGCCAAACGCGCAGCCGTTCTGGGCTGCGAGGGTAAATGGGCCATCCACCCCAGCCAGATCGCGCTGGCCAACGAAGTCATGTCGCCCAGCGATGCTGAAGTCACCAAAGCACAGCGCATTCTGGTCGCCATGGCCGAGGCCGAGACTGCCGGCAAAGGGGCCGTATCGCTGGATGGTCGCCTGATTGACTATGCTTCGATCCGGCAGGCCGAAGTCATGGTCGAAAAAGCAAAGCAGATTGCAGCCGCTTGATCTGCTTGCCTCGCGCGGCGCTGCCTGATCCCAAACAGCGCCGCGCGTTTTAGTCCCTTTTCTGTGGGTTTGGACGGTCTGACTTGCCAATCCTGGTTCACATTTGCGCGCGCGTTCCGAAATCTGAACGATCTGTGCTGGATTTTGAACGGCTGAGTATGTGGTCTTGATCATCGTTGGGGATACTGGGCGCATCAGTCCAATCCAACGGAGATCCGTCATGAAAAGATTCCTCGCCACTTTCGCCATTTCGCTGGCTGTCGTAACCGCTGCTTCGGCGCAGGACGTTGCTGATATGAGCGACCTGGAATACGCGCATATCGCCTATACTGCTGACAACATTGACATTCGCTATGCGCATCTGGCCTTGGCGCTGTCGGAAAATCCCGACATCCACGAGTTTGCCAATACGATGATCCGGGATCATACCGCCGTTAACGCAGCGGCGCTGGGACTGATGGACAAGTTGGGTGCATCGGCGCAGGACAATGCATTCAGCCAGACATTGAATTCCAACGCGGAAGAGATCATCAACAATCTGTCGCAGCTGCGTGGTGCCGAGTTCGACAAGGCCTATGCGGCCAATGAACTGGCGTATCATCAGGCCGTCAACGAGCTGGTTGAGAACACCATGATCCCCAATATCGACAATGCCGAGGTTAAGGCGCTGTTCGAGCAGGGCCTTGAGATTTTCAAGGCGCATGAAGGTCATGCGGAAATGATGGTCGAGTCTCTGAACTGATGTCCAAACCTGTGTCACGTCGATTCGTCGTGATCGGAGCGGCTGCTTCGGCAGCCGCTTTGGTATCGCGGGGAAGTGCAGAGAATGCCCCAATGACGCATGAAATCCAAATCCGTCGCTTCAAGTTCGAGCCCGATCAAATACAGGTTCGTCCGGGGGATAGGATCAAGTGGGTCAATCTGGATATCGCACCCCATACAGCGACCGCAGTTGATCGCAGTTGGGACACGTTTGAGCTTGTGAAAGACGCAAGCGGTGAAATTGAAGTCACGGAAGGGATGGAACAGTTCTATTTTTGCGAGTTTCATCCGCATATGAAAGGCAGGCTCGAAATCCTTTGAGCGAGCTGAAATTGTCACTGTTTCCCAAAACATTGCGGGAACAAAGTTAGAAACCAGGAAACTCTACTCCCCCACTTTCTCACTCTGCCACCGGATTTACTATCGACTTTCTGAATGACTTAACTCAGGGCCTATCACGCCAAGCGTTGCGCAAGGTTATAGGCAACGCGGCGTCGTTGCCCTCATACAAGAAGTCCAGAGACAAGTCGTATTTCTTCCGAATGGCCAAGGCCCCATCCAGCGAGAGCCGCTGAGTTCCGGCCTCCCATAGAGAGTAAGCGCTACGTTTTACGCCGATGCTTTCGGCGTAATCCTGTTGGATTTTGCCGACGATAGTTTCGCGGTGCCATTTAAGGCGCTCTGCAATATCCATAAATGGGCGGGGTTTATTTGAGGTCATGGACGCGAGTTTCTTTTGCTTTAAGTCGTGGCGCAAGGCAGATTTCATGAACTTCAATCGGTCACTAGACCCTCGAAACGGTCAGGAAGTACCGCAGTCAAGCGAACCAAAAACGATCGTCAAAACTGGAGCAGGACCGGCACGGCTAGATTCTCGGAACAGAACAAAAACGAAATGTGAAACTGTACAACTAACTGGGAAACTCTAAAGCGATACCTTGCCACCAATCAGCAGATATTGGTAAATTGTCATTAAATTTCAATATGGTGCGGGTGGAGGGACTTGAACCCCCACGCCTTGCGGCGCCAGAACCTAAATCTGGTGCGTCTACCAATTTCGCCACACCCGCATCGTGGCATCTCGTGCCAGACTGAGGGCCAAATAGCAAAGCTTGAACCCAAGTGCGAGAGGGAAATTTCGACTCAGGTCAATAAATTCGGCTGGTCGGATCACGTCGTAATCACGGGCCTGCAGCGTTCGCCGCTTGCTCGCGTGGACAGCTTGGTGGTTGAGTGCATTATTGTCGCCTGCGGTCGCACAAAAATTATCGCTAAGGTATTGTATATAAACAAGAAACATATTTGCGCCACATTTCAAACGCCAAAAAATCTTATTCGCGTCAAATTAAGACCCCCTTGCAGATGGTTGATGGGCGCTGGGACCAGATGAGTCTTTTTGCCTCCGGGCGTTGTTGAAGAGCTTTTGCTCAACTCCAGAAAAAGGGTCGAAAACGTGACCAACATGATGAATTCAGCTGTGACCGAGCAAGATGCCGTTGGCCTTGCACGGGAAAGTTTTCTGGGCGAACTGAAATCCCTGAACCGGGATCATCCTAATACGGGTTTTGGCATTTCGTTGCGCACACATTCGGGGGGCCATTATCTGTTGGCAAATTCCCGCATGCCGCTGCCCGAAACCAAAGCCGCAGGTTTCCCCACGGGCCGTCGTCTGGCCTGTTTGGAAAACAGTGACAGTTTCAGCTCGATCGAAGTGCTGGCCGATTCCGGTGCTTATGAACAGATTTCGCCCTCGGCCGAGGCTGCCATTCTGGGCAATGCACTGAACCTGATCGCGCGGATCGACACGCTGACCAGCGTGCAGCACGACCAGATCGACCACCCCATCGCCGCTACAGGAACCGGAGGTTAACCATGGCGCGTAACGATCACCTTTTGTCCGTTGGCAACGAAGCTCTGACGCCGATGACCTCGGCCATGAAGGCTTTGACCACGCAGATCGACCAGCTGACAGAGGTGGCTGATGCGCGCTCCTCGGCGCGTCTTGCGACGCTGAAAACGCGGATGGAGAACTTCACCGCCAGCGTCACGCTTGTGGGGCAGGTCAAGGCAGGGAAATCCTCGATCGTGAATATCCTGGCCGGGCGCCCTGCCCTGTTGCCGTCGGATGTGAACCCGTGGACCTCGGTGGTGACAACGCTGAACATCAACACCCGGACCGAGGGTGACAAAAAGGCCAAGTTTACTTTCTTTGAACAGGAAGAATGGGACAACCTGATGGTCGGCGGTGGCCGGCTGGGCGAATTGGCCAATCGCGCCGGGGCCGATGACGAGATGGACGATATCCGCCGCCAAATCGGCGAGATGAAGGCCAAGTCGGAAGATCGTCTGGGCAAGCATTTCGACCTGATCCTGGGCCAGAGCCACCAATACGATTATTTCGACGAAGAACTGATCCAGCGCTATGTTTGCCTCGGGGATCAGGATGACCCGGATATCAATCCAAAGACTGGGCGATTTGCCGATGTGACGAAGTCTGCGGAACTGTTCATGGACATCCCGCAATACCCGATTTCGCTCAGACTGTGTGACACGCCCGGCGTCAACGATACCTTCATGGTGCGGGAGCAAATCACCTTGCGCAGTCTGCGCGGGTCCGAGGTTTGCGTGGTCGTACTGGCGGCAAGTCAGGCGCTGACCACGATGGATATGGCACTGATGCGCATCATCGCGCAGTTCGAGAACCGCCAAATCATCCTGTTCGTGAACCGAATTGATGAACTGGCCGATCCGGTCAATCAGGTACCCGAAATCCGCGACCGTATTCAGGACACGCTGAAACAGAACAATATTGACGGCAATACCAGCGTCGTGTTTGGCAGCGCGCTTTGGGCCGAGGCCGCACTGACCGGTAATCCTGACATCATGAACGAGGAATCGCGGCAGGCGCTGAACACCTTCTATTTGGCTGCAGGGTTTGGCGATCAGGCCCCCTCGCTGGACAAGATCTGGGCGCTTTCAGGCCTGCCCGATCTGCTGTTGGCGATGAACGAACGGATCGCCGAAGGCGCAGGCGCCCGCCTGTTGGACCGTGTGCGCCACAAAGCGCGCAACATTGCCAGCCAAATCCGCGCAACTGCCGTAGCCAAGAAACTGTCAGATGGTGATGGTGTGGTGCGTGACCTCGACGGTGTCTCTCCTGAGCAGGCCATTGCGACCGTTATTGCGGAATATGACAAAAAGGCCGCTGTGCTGACCACATCCCTGCGGGAAAAAGTGCTGGAGCGTCTGAACTCGGCCGAAAAGAACTTTGTCAAACGCGCGACGGATTCCTTGATTGCGCATCTGGAAGAGAATGGCGAAGAAGGCACTTGGCAATACGATCCCGCCGGACTGCGGACCTTGCAAAAGGCGGCCTATTTCAGCTTTGCCCGCGCGATGCGTAAAGAGGCTGGTGCGCTTTACAGTGCTGCTGCGGCGGATGTTGAAGCCCTCTATCATAAGCTGCTGGGTAATCATCTTGGCGAGTTCGCAATCGAAGCACCAATTGTGCCGCGTGTCCCGCCCCCGTTGGGCATTGGGCGCACGATTGCGCTGGATTTGCAAAGCACGTGGTGGCGCCGCTGGTGGCAACGCCGCAAAGGGTTCGAGGCTTACGCCGCAGACTACACCCGCCTGATTGCGTCCGAGGCAAGCTCGATCACGAAGGATATCGAAGAAAACCAGATCGCGGCGGTGTTGGAAAACGTGCGTGCTGTTCTGTCTGACTTCCTGCGCGAGCAGAAAGAGACATTGCTGAACATATCGGCCACCGCCGAAACCGACGCATCCCGGAATGCGCTGATGGCGGGCATGGCCCCGCAGAAATCGCGCGACGATATCCTGGGCGACATCCTGAAAGATCTAAGCAACGAGGCAGCATAAGTAGCGACATGGCAAAAGATTCACAAACCCGCTTCGTTTCAACCAAGGCTTGGGAGCGCATTGAAAACTGGTCCCGGCGCAAACCCGTTTTCGCGCTAATGGGAGAGTTCAGCGCAGGCAAATCGACGCTGATGAACTTCCTGCTGCGCTCGGACGCTTTGCCGACGCAGGTCACCGCCACCCAACTTCCGCCCGTGTGGTTTAGCTGGGGTAAGCAGTCCGCCTATGTCCAACGACCGGATGGGTCCCGGGACACAATCGGATTGGATCAGCTTGAATCGGTCGGGGTCAACGACGCTCAGTTCGTTCGGATTTTCCTGCAATCGGATATTCTGGAAGCTGTCGATCTGATCGACACGCCCGGTATCTCGGATCCGAAGATCTCGGACGATGTCTGGCGGCGTGCTGCGGGTCAGGCGAATGGCGTGTTGTGGTGTACCCATGCAACGCAAGCCTGGCGCGAGACTGAACGCGCGACATGGGTGTCTTTGCCAGAGCGGTTGCAGCACAATTCACTGTTGCTGGTCACGCGGGCAGATGTTTTGGACGCAAAGGACCGCCAGAAAGTTTTGCGCCGGGTCAACCGTGAGGCTGGGCATCTGTTCAACCGTTCCATTCTGTTCTCGGCCCGCGATGCGATTATGGCTCGTGACAAAAGCGGAGATGCCGAGCAATGGGCGCGCAGTGGCGGTGGCAAGATGGTGGACAGTTTTCTTGAGATCACCGAACAGATCATGGACAACCGGGCCCATCAGTTGGCCAGATACCAGATTGATGACAGCCTGACCGGCGCGCCTGACATGAACGCTTTGCGCCCCGATGCCAACGGTGAGCGCGCACCACTGAAGCTGGTAGACCCGGTTGATGTCTCGGATGCAGAGGATATTGTGACATCCTTCCCGGTTCGCCCCGCCCGAGTGGAGCTTCGCAAGGACGACGCGGATCGCGCGCCTCGGATCGACGCGGACGAAGCGGAACGGATGCGTGCGGAGATGACGAACTCGCCCGAGGACGCACAGGAGGAAGACCTGCGATCCTTCTTCCGGGACGCCGAAGAGCCCGAAGTGACGTTGACCGAAATGTCCGCTGGAGCAGAGAGCGACGACACCGAGGTTGATGCGTTCGAACAGGAAGTTGCTGCATTCGAAGCTCCAGTTGACTCGGACGAGGAAACATTTGTCGATGCGCTTGAGGAAAAACTGGCTTCAACTCCAGAACAGCCCGAGGTTGAGGATACTTCGGCTCCGGAAATTAGCGCAGAAGGTTCCGTTTCGTCCATTGCCGCGTTGATGGCCGAACAACCCGAAAGCGCCGAGGACGAGTTCGAGCCTGAGCCCGAAAGCAACAGCCTGATCGACATTCAGGTTGTTCCTCTCACCGGTGCCAAACCGACCGACAGCGACGCGCAGCCCGAAAAGCTGGAAGATCTGCTGAATGTGCCCGCCGGATCACCGCTGAGTGCGGCCGCGATGTGGCGCGACATTACCGAGGACGAGGACCTGCCTCAGGATGCGGACGGCCTGAAAGCTATGTTCCAGTCCTTCCTGGTCGAGTTTGACCAGATCGCGGCAGAACACAGCGCCCGCAAATCTAAGCAGGACATGTCTTCGCTTGCCAAAAGCAACAAATCCGGCGGGGCCGAGTGGCATGTTCTGTAACCGACCGGCAGGTAGAAAGTAGACGTTCAGATGCCTATCGAAGCCGCTTTGAATGCCGCCATGAGCACAATACCCGAATGCATCGCAGCCGGGTATGTCGATATGGAGACGGGGATGTTGTTGGGCTCGGTCACGCCGGACCCAAACGATGCAGAGATTCTGGATACGCTCGCGATCGCGGTTGCCAACCTGTTTCAGGGGCGTGGTGTAAAGGGGTTCGAAGCACTGCTGCGCGAGGCCGGCGAGGATGCGAATGAACCGACTGGATTTGGTGAAATTGCGGTGTTCTCGAAAGACCGTTTGAACATCTTCCTGCGTACCAAGGCCTATCCGGACCATGTGCTCTGCTACATCTGCCGCAGCAGCGCCAATCTGGGCCTTGCGCTAACGAAATCACACCTAACCCGCGGGCCGGTTGCGGCTGCGGTATAAGCGGGACCAGAGGGGGTCACGGCATGATCGACGCGAACATACTCGACATGCTCGAGAATATCGGGCGCAGCGTTGTCGCGCGGGTGAATCCAGCGGTAACCTTGACAGGAACAACGGCTCAGGATCGGCGTGATCAGGTTTTGCGCACTATTCGCGGAACCGTTTTGCCCCGCAGGTTGGAGTTTACGGCAGCCAATGGTGACTGCCTCGCGATTGAGGTCAACAGCTCGCGCGTCACAGATGTTTTCTGCGTGAGCGACGGGGTTGCCCCTAATTTTGAAACAACATCGAGGGAAGAGTTGGCTGACCGCCTGGCGCAGCTTGTCAGTGACATTGCCACTGCCCCTGCCCCGCTGGAGCTTGTGTCCTTGCAACCTGATACAACGCTGGATGCAGATGATGTCGGGATCACGTTCAGCGAGATTTCCAAATGCTGCAAAGCGATTGAATTGTCTGCTGAACCAGTGGTGTCGCTGGTGCCAGATGCGCCAAAGGCAGAGGAAACGCAGGGCTTGGCCGATCTGTTCTATGACGGGTCTGACCGGTTCGGATTGGGTCGCGTGTTGGCTTCGGCCAAGGACGGGACCCTCATGTCCACCGCGGGCGATTGTGCTGCCGACGGTTCCGTGCATGTAAGTCAGGACCTGATGCAGAGTTTCGCGCGTGATCTGGCGGGTTGGGACAAGGATACCCACGCAGATCTGGATTATCCGCAGCTAATCGTCATGCGTCCCTCAGGCGGCAAAGGCACCGGGCTGGCCGTTCTGCATGACGGTGAAATGGTCTCGGTCGTGACCCACGAGGCGCGCAGGCTGGGTGCTGTTGTGGGAGTATGGGCTGCGTTAAAGGGGACGGACGAATGATCGCGCCCCAACCATTCAAATTTTCCAAGAATCCCATCAGTGAACAAGTGTGACCAGGGTAAGTGTTATGAGTGAGAGTAATCGCCGCGAGTTGATCCGCATCGCCGAAGACCTGAACGAGGTCAGCAATGACGAAACACGTCAGTTTATCTCGCGCATCGTGGGAGATCTGTCGAACCTCAAGCCCTCGATCGCCTTTGTGGGTCAGATCAAGGCCGGGAAATCGCGCCTGATCAATGGTTTCACCGGTCAGGCCGAGTATCTGCCGTCGGACGTCAACCCGTGGACGACCGTGATCACTGACATGCATTTCGGCCATCCTTCGGGACGGACAGAGGGCGCCGAGTTCCACTTTTTCGACAATCGCCAGTGGCAAGCCCTGATCGCCGAGGGTGAAGAGCTGCGCAACATGTTCCCCGATGACGAGGACAGCTATAAGCGCGAGATGATCGAAGAACAGGTCGAGGCGATGAAAACCCGCGCCAAGCTGCGTTTGGGCGAAAGCTATACGCAGCTTCTGGGCCAGCATCACGATCTGGATCATCTGACATCTGACGATCTGGCGCGCTATGTCTGCGCCGGTGATGAGCCGTCCGAGGATGGCACGCTTGATCCCGGTTCCGATCGAGGGCTTTACAGCGACATCACCCGCAAAGCCGAGGTCTATTTCGACATTGGCCATTTCCCGTTCCCGATCACCGTCACGGACACACCGGGCGTCAATGACCCGCTGCTGATCCGCGAGGAAATCTCACGCCAGTATCTCAAGGAAAGCGATTTCTTCGTAGTTGTCCTGTCGGCGCATCAGGCGCTGTCGCGGGCAGACCTCAAGCTGTTCCGCCTGATGCAGGCGTTGGAACTGGGCCAGATTGTGGTTTTCATCAACCGTGTCGATGAGTTGGGCGGGGGTGCAGATGACGCGACCAAAGTCCGCGCTGATGTAATGGACGGGTTGGAAAAAGCGCTTGGGAATTCGGATATCGACGTTCTCATGGGCAGTGCGCAATGGGCGCACTACGCATTGACCGGCGATGAAACCGGCGTGAACCATGACGATGTTCTGGCCTGGCTACGTGCCCACCCCGAGCAGATGAAGCAATATCTGGACGGTGTCGAAGAGATCAAGCAAGGCCCCGGCCCGATTAGCCGCGAGGGCGTTCTGCGTTTTGCGGCCATGATCGCCTCGGGCCTGCCGGATTTGCGTCGCCATGTGACCCGCGCCCTGGCAGATGGGCCTCGCAACGAGCAGATGCAAATGGCGTGGCAACACCTCAACAGCTTTGCGCAGGGTGAGCTTGACCGCACCAAGGCGCAACTGCGCGCGATTGAGGATCAGGGCGCAGACGGGGCGGATGACCCCAGCGAAAACGACAAGACTCTGGCCGACCTGCGCGCGCTGGTCCAAGACAAGACCGAGATGATCGTCAAGGATATGGATGACGTTTTGGCCAACCTGCGTGGTGTCATGGACGATACCGTGGCCGAGGCCGTATCGGACGTGGTGCGTGGCCCGAACGGAGATTCTCCGCTGTTGGCCAAAGGGGGCGAGACAGAGCTGAACTTTGGCCCCTTGCGTGATCGGATGAGAGAGCTGGTGCAAGGCGCAACCCAAGTTGTCCGCCAGCGTATGCTGAGCGAGCTTTATGCGGTTGACATGCAAAGCAATGCGGCGTTGCGATCCCTGCCAGGCTGGCAGGACTCCGGGGACAACCGGATGAACACCAGCGCGGTTCGCTGGTTCCGCCCTGATACGACGGCCTTGACCCGTGGCATCACCGTGGAACTGCGCGTGACATGGTTATCGCGACTGATTTCGCGCAAAAGCGTGGTCAATCGGGCGGAACGCATGATCGTTCAGGAATTCGAAATGATTGGCGACGATCTTGTCGATACGGCCCGTGAAAACCTGCTGGGGCGTTTGAATACAGTGCTCGACCACTATCTGGCCCTTCTGGCAGGACACCTTGAGCGTCGCGCTGGAAGTGGTGAGACCAACGAACGGACCGAGGCGCAAACTGCCTTTAACACCGCGCAACGGATTGCGGATGAACTGGGTGCTGTCTACGGACCGGGCCAATCAGAAATTGAAATACCAAAGGCTGCGGAATGATCGAATTTCTAGGGACCGAAAAGGAAGTACGCCAACTCGAGCGTTTCCTGACCGCGACTGAAAAACTACCATCCGACGATTCTGTGGATGACATGCGCGCGCGTGCACTGAGCCATGCCGAGCGGCTGTCGAATGCGATCAACATTGGGTTTGTTGGGGAGTTTGGAGCTGGCAAGTCGAGCCTCGCCAATATGTTGGCAGGGGCCGATATCCTGCCAACCGGACCACAGCATCTTAAATTGCCCTTGGTGATCGTGGCCTATGCGGATGAGCCGGAAACTACGGTGGGCTGGTGGGACAAGGAACCCAAGGTCTATTCTGGCATCGCTTTGGAAAAGGCAGCGGCAGACAAGCCTGATTTCATCTCGGTTGGGCTAAATACCCCCGCTTTGAAGGAAATTTCCCTGTTTGACCTGCCTGGTACGGGGTCGCTTGATGACGCGTCGAAAACTACGCTGGATTTGTTGCAATATGTCGATTGCGCCATCTGGTGCACCAATGGCACCAGCGCCTGGCGCGAGTCAGAGCGGCATTTGTGGTCCAAAGTCCCACCCGAATTGCGTGCAAACAGCCTGCTGGCCATCACACATACGGACCTTCCGCCGGTTCATGACGCGCTGGATCGGGTCCTGGCCCGATTGAACAAGGAAAAAGGCGATATGTTCCGGGCGGTCGTGCCTATTGGAACGCCGGTTGCCGTCAAAGCCATGGCGCAAGAGCCCGAGCCCGATTTTGCCCTGTGGCAGAGCTGTGGTGGTCAGAACCTTGCTGAGCAAGTATTGCAAATCGCCTCAGACCGGCGGCTGGGAGATCTGAAGGCCGCGCGGGATGCGCTGGAACGCGAGTTTCTGCCCTTCCTCGACAGTTTGACCCTCGACCAGCCTGCACCTGTCGCGTCGTCCTCGGTTCAAGCCCCGCTTGAGGCTGCGTTGCCTCCGTTGGAAAACCCGATCCTCGAAGATTGGTTGGCTGCTATCGCCAGCATCTATGAGGACTTACGTGAATCCTCGGATATGGAGCCCGGCAGTTTTCTGAGCAGCTGTCAGGAGATTGTCGAAGATTTTGCCGAGCGTCTGGAACAGGGTGGTGAGATTGATCCGTCAGCCGATTGGATTCCAGCCGAGTTTGAAAAGGCGACCGACCTGCTGTTGTTGCTGCAATTCGAAACCGGGGCCGGGCCGCTTAGGGATGCCGTCAGTATCCTCACACAGCTGAGTGACTGCCTTGCCTGGGCCGGAAGTCGCGCCGAGTCCGCTCACACAAAAACCGGAACCTGAGGTCATATCGCATTTGAATCGCGCCGCAGGGCGCGATTCGAGTTGTCAAGAATCGCGCGCTTATTGTTTCGGAATCGCGCAACAATCATCCTAAATCCTGCGTTCAGTCCGCAATTTCTTGCGGGTGTCGGGCTATATATTGTGCCGCTAGTCGTTCGGGAAACAATATATGCGATTCGCGAAGTTTTGGTTCTCAGTGAAGCCATGAGGCGGCCCCAATAAAGTCAAATTTGAAACGTCTAACGTTCTTAAGTGTCCTGCGGTTGTGTTTGGTCGTGAGTTGACGGGCAGTTTACCCGAACACGAACCGCAAAATGTTTAGAACGGGCGGAAAGAAATGAGCCACAATCAGGCTGTCGATACGACGCATGACGAACCCAAAATTGAAGGCCTGGCACCCGGTGCAAAGTTGTTGCGCGGGCAGTATGAAATCCTGCGGTTTCTCAGCAATGGCGGTTTTGGCATCACCTATTTGGCGCGCGACAGTCTGGAACGCGACGTGGTTATCAAGGAATGCTTCCCCGGCGCCCTGTGTCATCGCAACGGCGATACGGTCGAACCAATCGATCCTTCCTACAAGGACGACCTGCGCTCGATCATTGACCTGTTTATTTTGGAAGCCCGCAACCATGCGCGGCTGGTGCACCCCAACATTGTCGACGTTCATCAGGTGTTTGAGGACAATGACACAGCCTATATCGCGATGGATTTCATCAAAGGCTGCGACCTGCTGGATTATGTTGAAAACCCCGAGAATGATGCCGGTCCCGATTTCATCGTGCAGGTCACCGAAAAGATGCTGTCGGCCGTGTCCTTCATCCATCAAAGCGGGATGCTGCACCGGGATATCTCGCCCGATAACATTCTGATCAACGAACATGGTGAGCCCGAACTGATTGACTTCGGTGCGGCGCGGGATCAGGCGGCCAATCAATCGGCGGCGCTGTTGACCCTGCGTGTGATCAAGGACGGGTATTCGCCGCATGAATTCTATGTGCGGGGGGCCGAGCAAGGCCCAAGCAGCGACCTCTATGTTCTGGCGGCAACGCTTTACCATGCCATCAGTGGCGAACGCCCCATTGATGGTCAGACGCGGCTGACTGCCTTCAATAACGGGCAGGATGATCCCTATCAGCCTCTGACAGGTCGGTATGATGGATACCCCGATGGGTTCCTTGAGGCGATTGACAAGGCGATGGAGGTGCACGCAACCGATCGTCTGCAAAGCGCGCTGGACTGGCTGCGGATGTTCCGTGGGCCTGGCGTAATGTTCGATACCTTCGCTCACCGTCCCATCTCGGTCATTGTCGGGATGGATCGCAAGGATGAAGAGGCCGAGAAAGCCCGGATCAAAGCAGAAAGCGAAAACGCCGAGGCAGTGGTGACCGCACTGCTGGCAGGCAACCCGGATATCGTTCTGGGTCATGAGGACAAGAAAGAAGAGGAACTGGCCACATTCACCGCGCCTGAGGAACCCCCGGTCGCCGTTGATACCGTGGTCAAAAGCGGCTCGGGTGGTAGTGGAAAACTGATTGCTGCTGCCGTAGTCGTCATCGCGGCCGCAGCCGCAGGTGGGTTTTTCGTGATGTCGGGTCAGGACGCGCCTGCAACTCAGGACCTAGCCCTTGACGAAACTCCTGCCGAGATTGAACCGGTCGAACCACCCGAGCTGGCCGTGCTGCAAGACACGGCCCCTGTTGAGTTGACCGCGGCCACCGAACCGCAAGACATCGCGCCAGAGCTGACCTCACCCGAGGTTGACACTGGCGAACCGACGTCACCCAAGCAGGCGGAAGCATTGCCAGAACCTGTCGAGCAGACCCTGGCCGAAACGGCTGCCACAGAAGGGCTAGAAGCCCCGGCAGCCGACCTTCCCGCAGAAGATGTGACCGAAACTGTCGCGGAAGACCCGGTTGAGCCTGCAACTCCGGTCACTTTGGCCGAACAACAGGTGGCGTTTTCCCATTGGGACGTTGAAATTCCGTTCCAGACCTCGAAACGGCGCGCATCGACCGGCAGCGTCATTGCTGTGACTGGTGTTGATCCGGCGCTGGACATGTCCGTGATCGGAGATTGGGTGCAGCGTGGGGCCGCGATCTACACCCTGAATGGCGAACCGATCGAGGCCGACACCAGCTTTGCGGCTCAGGTTCTCAATGATCTCAACGTGGATCCTGACGGCTATACCCGCATCACCGCGCGCTATCGCCCGCTGGGTCAGACCCGCGCGCAGAACGGCCTGTTGGCTCTGCCCACCATGCGCATGGTGGGGCTGGACAACGGCTATGGCTTCACAGTTCGCAACAGTGGCGGTACCGGATGGCAAACCGTGGTCAAAAGCGTTCCCGCCGCAACCGCTGGTGGCCTGCAGGCGGGCGATATCCTGATCTCAGAGGCGCAGACGGAGCTGACCATCGACGGGCCGGAAAGCCTGGATGCCATGCTGGCTGATCTTGTGTCCGAAGGACAAGCTGAAGCCCAGTTGAACGTTCTACGGAACGGTACCGAAGCAGATGCCACTATGCAGTTGACGCAGGAGTAATCGGACCGGTTCGTTTGTAATCCGCCAGTGTGTGTTTGCTGAGGGTCACGACAGTGGAGTGACCCCGACGGGAACCGGCCCGTCGCGGAAAGTACCAGTGACGTTTGTTTTCCATCATCAGTGCCTCTGCGTGATCTGCGAAGGGGTGAGTAGAAGCCCAGCGGGGCATTGCCTCGTGCCAAGAAACAAAGGTGTCGTCACCATGTTCAAATATAAAAGCCCTCTCAGCCGGCTTCTCGAAGGTGCCGGCAAACCGAAAGAAGCCGAGGCGGAAGACATCGCTGAAACCAGCGAAGACAAGCCCGAGCCGATTGCAGACTTCAACGCACTGCGCGTGGCGCTTGCTGGAAACAACATGCCAGCGTCGGACAGCTACGATGAGGCTGAGGACCTGATCCCCGAAGCCGAGATGCCGGACTTCTCCGAGGCCGATGCCGAAGACAGCGCTGAAACCGATGATGCGGCAATCCTTGCGGATGTTGTGGACGTCCTTGAGCCGACCGAAGAGCCCGCCGCCGAGGACGAGATTGCCGAAGAAGACCCGATTGTGACGTTGCACGTTGCATCGGACGAAGAGGTTGACGAGGCCGAAGAAGAAAACAGTAACCTGTTTGATACGACGCCGGCCGATCCTGTGATCGAAGTCGTCGCGGAAGATCCTGCGCCCGAGTCGGTGGCCGAGATCGTGGAGGCTGTGGACCTGCAACCTGAACCACTGCCCAATGCTCCGGCGGCGCAGATGGCGGAAACACCGTCCGCCGCGCAACCGGCCCAGTCGGATCGTCGTGGTCGTGTCAAAACCACCTTCCTGGGGTTTGAGCGAGCCGACACCCATGTTCAGGACCTGATGGAAACCGCCGAGCCCGTCGCCAAAACCGAGACTGCACAGCAGACCTTTCCGGTCGGTTGGCTGGTTGTAACAGGTGGCCCCGGTCGCGGCGCGTGCATTACTCTGACCGAAGGGCTGATGCAGATTGGTCGCAACGACGATCAGG
Organism: Ruegeria sp. BK1; assembly: GCF_056535645.1. Classification (NCBI taxonomy): domain Bacteria; kingdom Pseudomonadati; phylum Pseudomonadota; class Alphaproteobacteria; order Rhodobacterales; family Roseobacteraceae; genus Ruegeria; species Ruegeria sp. BK1. Next base: position 307,199 of record NZ_JBQFIS010000003.1, read on the forward strand.
CGATCCAGCTTGATTTTGGCGACACCGGCATTTCGCGCAGCAACCACGCTGTGATTGCCTATGACCCTGAAGATCGCAAATGCTATCTGGGTCACGGTGGCAAGGCCAATCTGGTACGTCTGAACGGTAAACCCGTTCTCAGCACCGTGGCGCTGGCCAGCGGCGATTTGATCCGCATCAGCGAAACCTCGATCCGGTTTGCAGAATTCTGCGGTGACAATTTCGACTGGCGGGATGCCTGATAGATGCTGGCGACCCCGGCATATGACATTGCGCTGATCCTCGATCAGGGTCGGCGCGACACGCAAGAAGACGCGGTCGCCGCGCGCATGTTCGATGTGGCGAATGCTGGGTATATCGTGGTTGCTGATGGCATGGGCGGGCATGCGGCAGGTGACATCGCATCCGAGCTTGTGATCAAAGCCTGGCGGGGTGCGCTGGACCCTGAACTGGAAACGGGTGCGCCATCGAAGCCCGCCCTGATCGACGCCCTGCCCTTGGCGGCAATGCAGGCAAATGCGCTGATCGCGCAGCATTCCGAAGAACAGGGTGATGGTTTCAACATGGGCTCGACCCTGTTGGGTACTCTTCTGATGGGGTCGGACGTCTATTGGATATCGATCGGGGACAGCCCTTTGTACCTGTTCCGCGACGGAGCGCTGCGCCAGATCAACGAAGATCATTCGATGGCGCCGATCATCGACGCGCAATGCGCCGAGGGCAAGCTGACGCAGGACGAAGCGCATACGCACCCGGATCGCAACCAACTGACCTCGGTCATCATGGGCGCGGCGATCCCAAAAGTGGATTGTCCCGAACACCCCGTCGCTTTGACTGCGTCGGATGTTCTGATCGCGGGCAGCGATGGGCTGCAATATCTCAGCGATGCTGAGATCGAGGCCATAGTTCAGGCCCAATCGGGTGACTTGGCACAGGATATAGCCGACGCGCTTTGGCAGGCGCTTCGGGATAAAGGCGACCCCGATCAGGACAACGCGTCCATTGCGGTCGTGAAATTGACAAGAAACGAATGAAGGCAAAGCGACAGGACACATGAGACCTCAACTGATCATCTCCAGCCTGGCTCTTGCGGCGGCAACAGGTGCCGCCTCGGCGCAAGAGGCGTGCTCGACCTACGAAATCAAGCGCGGCGACAGCCTGCGCGAGCTGGCCATTCAGGTCTATTCGACCGAAGACTTCAGCATCATCTTTGACGCCAACCGCGATGTGATCGGGAACAATCCCAACATCATTCGCGTGGGCGACGTTCTGACAATGCCCTGTCTGGAAGACGTGGGCCGCGCGCCGGAACCACCTGCGACCGAGGCCGAAGCCATGGCCGCCGAGATGGCGTCTGAACTGGTCAAAGCCGCTGAGGAACGTGCCGCAAAAGCCATAGCTGAGGCCGAAGCCCGCGTGGCCGCCGCTGAGGCCGAGGCCAAACAGGCCAGCGAAGACGCGGTGCTTGAGGCCAAAGCTGCCGCCAAGACAGAAATCGAAGCTGCCCGCGCCGAAGCCGCTGCGCTGATCCGCGACGCCGATACAAGCGGCCGTCCCGAGTTTCAGGATCGTCAGCTGCTGTTGATCACAGGCGGCAATTATGCGCCTTTCACCGATGAGGCCCTGCCCCACCGTGGCCTTTACACCAATCTGGTTGAGACCGCGATGCTGCGCGCCGCGCCCGAGCAAGGGTACAAGATCCAGTTCGTGAATGACTGGTCCTCGCATCTGGACCTGTTGATGCCGACGCTGGCCTTTGACGCAACCTTCCCTTGGTCGCGCCCGAATTGCGAAGAACCCGCCGCCCTGTCTGAAACTGACCGGAACCGGTGCGAGACCTACAACTTCTCGAACCCGTTCTACGAGGTTGTGGATACCTTCTTTGCCCGTGAAGGCTCGGGCTATGAGCAGACCCTGACCTATGCCGATTTCGCGGGTACCACGATCTGCCGCCCCGAAGGCTGGTCACTGTCGCATATGGATGCGGTGGGTCTGTATGAGCCAGCGATTTCGATGCTACGCCCGGTGTCGCCCGACGACTGCTTCCACGCCTTGATGGACGGCACGGCCGATATCGTCGCGGTCGAAGCGCATCTGGCAGTCGAAGCAATTGCGCGCCTTGGCTATGAACATCGCATTGTAGAAAACCCCAACCTTGCGGCGATCAAGTCGCTTAACATCATGACCCACAAAGATAATCCGGATGGGGAAGCGATCCTTGAGACGCTCAACCAGGGTCTGTCGATCATGCAGCAATCCGGAGAGTGGCGGGACATCGTCTCAACCGCTCTGCGCTATCAAATGGAAAATGGATAAGGCCCCAACTGGCCTGAAAACAACAAAAGTCTGGAGGACGAGACATGTTTAATTTCAATCTGAAGAAGGTGGCATTGTCGGCCACGGCTGTAACTGCCCTAAGCGCTGGTGCGGCAGCGGCTCAGGAAGCGTGTACCAACTACACCGTGCAGGATGGCGACACGATGGCGACCATTGCCATCGCGGCCTATGGCACCTCAAACTATCAGCCGATCTTCAACGCGAACCGCAATGACATCACCAACCCCAACGCGCTGGAGCCCGGTCTGGTTCTGGCACTGCCCTGTGACGATGGCAGCCTGCCGAACGGCCAGAGCGCGCAGGACATCATCGCCGCCGAAGAGCAGCGCGCCGCCAGTGTCAAACGTTCGAATGTCTACGCTCCGCCGATCAAGATGGTTGCCGGCAATGGCTGGGAACCTTTCACCAGCGAAGGTCTGGGCGGCGGCGGTATCATGACCCGTCTGGCGACCACCAGCCTCCAGCGTGCAGGAAACCAGCGTGAATATTCGGTCAGCTTTGTGGATGATTGGGCATCGCACCTGGATACGCTACTGCCGCTTGGCGCGTTCGATATCTCGATCGCCTGGACAGTTCCGGATTGCACCAACCGCACCTATGAATGGTCCGAAGAAACCGAAGCACGCTGCTCGCAATTTGTGGCTTCGGTTCCGGTCTATGACGTCGTAGGCGGCTTTTTCACCCTGCCCGAGAGCGAATATGTCGACGCAACCTCCTTCTCGGATTTCGAAGGCGCAACCATCTGCCGGATGGCCGGTTGGAGCATGGTCGTTCTGGAAGAGGTTGGCCTGAACCGCAGCAACACCACCGTGGTTCAACCCAACTCGGCCCGCGAATGCTTGGATGCGGTTCTGACTGGTACCGCCGATGTCGCAGCGTTCGAAGTTGAATTGTTTGCGGCCACGAAGAAAGACATGGGCCTTACGTCGGCTGACATCGTGGAAAACCCCTATGTTTCGACCCTGTCGTCCATGAGTTTCCTGGCGCACCGCACCAACCCGTTCGCACGCGAATACATCGCCATGATGAACAAGGGCCTGAACGAGATGCGCGAAAGTGGCGAATGGTATGCGATCATTTCGGACACGCTGCGCGAGCAGAATGAAAAGCTGAACGCAGCATCGAACTAAGAGACTGGGGCCGGTCACACGATCGGCCCCTTTTTTGCGACGACGCCGCATAGCAGGCGTTGCAGACCAAGAACCTCGATCGGGAAGGCGCAGTTCTTTCCTACTCACTCTAAAAAAAGGGCCGACTTTGGGGGTCGGCCCTTTTTTTTGATACTGTGCGCGAACGCGGTGTTTTATGCGTCGATCAACGCATTCAGCGTGGCGCTGGGGCGCATAACCTTGGCGGTCTTGGCCGGATCAGTGTGGTAATAGCCGCCCAGATCTGCCGCCCCACCCTGCGCCGAGGCCAGCTCGGACAGGATCGCTTCTTCGCTATCGGCCAGCGCTTTGGCCAAAGGCGCGAACTCGGCGGCCAGGTCGGCATCGTCCGATTGCGCCGCCAAAGCCTCGGCCCAGTAGCGCGCAAACCAATAGTGGCTGTCGCGGTTATCGGGCTGACCGACCTTGCGGCTGGGCGAGCGGTTGTTGTCCAGAATGCCCTGCGTCGCAGCCTCGGCTGCCGCGCCCAGAACGCCCGCCTTGGCATTACCTTTGCTGTCGGCCAGGAAGTTCAGCGACTCGCCCAACGCGCAGAATTCCCCCATCGAATCCCATCGCAGATGGCTTTCCTCGACCAGCTGCTGCACGTGCTTCGGGGCGGAACCACCCGCGCCGGTTTCGAACAGGCCACCGCCATTCATCAGCTTGACGATGGACAGCATCTTGGCCGAGGTGCCCAGTTCGAGAATCGGGAACAGATCGGTCAGATAGTCGCGCAGCACGTTGCCGGTAATCGCAATCGAGTCGTTGCCGGCCGTGATCGTCTCCAGCGATTGACGGGTCGCTTCGCGCGGGGCCAGGATCATGAACTTGTCAGCCACGCCTGCGGCCTCAAGCGCCGGTTTGACGTATTTGATCAACTCAGCGTCATGTGCGCGGTTTGCGTCCAGCCAGAAGATCGCCTCGGACCCGGTCAGGCGCTGACGGTCCATGGCCAGCTGAATCCAGTTCTCGATTGGGGCTTTCTTGACGGTGCAAGAACGCCAGATGTCACCCTTTTCGACGTCGTGCGAATGTAGCACGTCACCATTGGCCAGAACGATGCGAATGGTGCCGTCGGCGGGTGCCTGGAACGTCGTCGGGTGGCTGCCGTATTCTTCGGCCTTCTGCGCCATCAGGCCCACATTGGCTACCGCGCCGGCTGTGGCCGGGTTCAGAGCGCCATTGGCTTTGAAGAAGCTAATCGTTTCGTCATAGACGGACGCATAGCAACGGTCAGGAATCACGCAATTGGTGTCGCCCTTGGCACCGGTCTCGTCCCAGCCCTTACCACCCGCGCGGATCACGGCAGGCATCGAAGCGTCGATGATCACGTCCGAGGGCACGTGCAGGTTGGTGATGCCTTTATCGCTGTCCACCATATACATGGACGGGCGGTCGCCCTTGATCGCGTCGATGGCGGCCATGATATCTGCATTACCCTGAACGCGCTCCAACAGGTCGCCGAGCCCTGAGTTCGGGTTCACACCCAGCGCATCCAGTTCCGCGCCGAATTTGTCAAACACCGGGGCCAGCCACGTCTTTACCGCATAGCCAAAAATGATTGGGTCCGAGACCTTCATCATGGTGGCTTTCATGTGCAGCGAGAACATCGTGCCGTCTGCTTTGGTGTCCTCGATGGCCTCGGCCAGAAACGCGGACAGAGCTTTGACCGACATGAATGTCGCGTCGGCCACGGTGCCTTCCGCCAACGGCCAGCCGTCTTTCAAAACGGTGGTGCTGCCATCTTTGCCGACGAATTCAATCCTTGCGTCGCCTGCTTGGTCTGCGGAGATGGTGGCCGATTTCTCATTTGCATAGAAATCGTTGCCGGGCATGGACGACACTTTGGTTTTGCTGTCCGAGACCCATTCGCCCATCGAATGCGGGTTCTTCTGGGCGTAGTTCTTCACGGCCTTTGCCGCGCGACGGTCGCTGTTGCCTTCGCGCAGAACCGGGTTCACGGCCGAGCCCTTGATGGCGTCATAGCGCGCGCGAATAGCCTTTTCTTCGTCACTCGAGGGTTCTTCGGGATAGTTCGGAATGTTGTAACGCTGCGATTGCAGTTCTTCGACTGCGGCCACCAATTGCGGGACCGAGGCCGAGATGTTGGGCAGCTTGATCACATTCGCTTCGGGTGTCTTCACCAGTGCACCCAGGGCGGCCAGATCATCGGTGATGCGCTGCGCGTCAGTCAGGTTCTCGGGGAAGGTCGCCAGAATACGTCCGGCCAGCGAGATATCCTTGGTCCCAACGCTTACGCCTGCGGCGGATGCGAACTTGCGGATGATGGGCAGGAACGAGGCGCTGGCCAGCTCGGGCGCTTCGTCTACAATGGTATACAATATGTCGAAGTCTGATTTATCTGCCATATTCTTTTACCTTTTTTAAAGCCTTTCGGGGCGTGCGTTCCAAGAGTTGGCCACTTTCGAGTGGCATAGGCGGGGCACGGCTATCCTGGTGCCCCAACGGTGACTCTGATTTGACAGGGCCTCCCTTAAATCACGTTTGGCTTGGGATCAATCACATCTGACCGCGCATTTTGACACGGTTTGCGGAAAATCGCGTCAATCACCCCGTCGCGCTCAATTTTCAGACGCCCCAGGTGTCGCTCAGCTTGTAGCCGCCCGGCCAGGGATCGCTGGGGTCCAGCATGTGTTGATGAGTGCCGGTGATCCAGCCGCGACCGCTGATTTCGGGGATGATGGCGGGGTGTGACCCGACTGTTGCGGTGTCCAGAATTTTGCCGGTAAAGCGAGAGCCGATGATCGAGACGGCCTCGAACGTCTGCCCAACGGCCAGTTCACCCTTGGCGGCCATCAGGGCCATGCGCGCCGATACAGCAGTTCCTGTGGGCGAGCGGTCGATCTTGCCCGGTTGAATAGCGACGGCGGATTTGCCCCGCAGCCCGGTTTCTGTCTTCTCAACCGGGCCACAGAATGCGCAAAACGAGATATGGGTCCAGTCTGGGTTTTCGGGGTGCCGGAAACCGAGTTGTTCATTCGCAGCATTGGTGATTGCAACGCCAACACGCGCCAGTTCACGTGCCTCAGATTCGACGATGTCAAAGCCAAGCTGCGTCGCGTCGACCACGACGAAACTATCGCCGCCATAGGCGGTGTCCACTGTCAGGTGCCCGAGCCCCGGAACCTCCAACGATGCCGCAATCCGGTCGGCGAAGCTGTGTAGGTTCTGCACATAGATGCGCTCGGCCGTGCCATTGCGACAGTCGGCCCGCACGCGGACCAGCCCGCCGGGGGCCTCGAGCGTCAGATGCGTGACGGGTTCCTGCATGGGGATCATCCCGCTATCCAGCAGCACGGTCGCTACGCAGATGGAATTCGACCCGGACATAGGCGGCGTATCCTCGGGCTCCATGATGATAAACGCTGCATCCGCCTCGGGGTGTTTGGGCGGCACCAGAAGGTTCACATGCCGAAACACGCCGCCGCGCGGCTCATTGAGCACGAAGTTGCGCAGCGTCTGGTCCCGCGCGATGAAGGACCGCTGATCCCAGAGGGTCTCACCGGGCGGAGGCAAAACGCCCCCGACGATGACATCGCCCACCTCGCCTTCTGCGTGGGCGGAGATGATGTGGATGGTTTTCACGCTGCGCATCTGACCTCCCTAAAACCGAGTGGCGGAATAGGGGTTCATCGAGATGGGCGGCTGTGTCCCGTCCAGCAACGCACCAACCAATTCGGCGGTGCCTGCGGATTGCGTCAGCCCCAGATGGCCATGTCCGAACGAATAGATCACATCGGGCGCGTTGGGGGACGGCCCGATGACCGGGATACTATCTGGCAGCGATGGTCGAAAGCCCATCCACTGTGTGCCCCCTTGCGTGTTCAGTCCAGGCATGAACTGCGCGGCCTTGTTCAGCAGAGTCTCGGCGCGTTTGAAATTGGGTGGCAGGGAGAGCCCTCCCAATTCGACCGCACCACCGATGCGCACGCCGCCGTTGATCCGACTGGCTACAAAGCCGTGGCCGGAAAACGTCAGATGCATCCGCAGATCGAAGGCGCCCGGCGGCAGGGTCGTATTGTAGCCGCGCTCGGTCTCAAGGGGGATGTGATCGCCCAGCGTTTGTGCCAGATGGTGCGACCACGCGCCCGCCGCGACGACGACCTTTGCCGCATCCAACGTTCCATCCTCAAGGGTGATGCGTGTCCCATGTTCCAGCGGGGTCAGGGCCCGGACGCCGCGCGTCTCGATCCGCCCTTGGCGGTCGCTGAATGCTTTGGCCAGATGTTGGACCCACGTCTTTGGATCGATTGTATTCATCCAGTTCGGCGTAAACCCTGCATGGGTGAAGCGGGGGCTGAGGCCCGGTTGTTTCTCGGCTATCGCTTCGCGCGTTTCAAGCAGTTCGAATTCAATCCCATGCGCGCGCCGCTGGTCCCAAGCGGGCAAACTGATGCGGAACTCAGCTTCGGATTCGTAAAGTTGCATCTGTCCATCGCGCTGCATCATCGTCTCGCCCTCGACGGCCGGTATCAAACGCTCTAACGCAGAGCTTGAGACCTGCATCAGTCGGGCCTGCGCGTCCAGCAGATCCGCATAGCGCGAAGGCCGACTTGCCCGCCAAAAGCGGTACATCCACGGTGCGATCTTCGGCGCGTATGAGGGCGGGATAGACAAAGGACCCAGCGGGTCCAGCAGCCATTTTGGCGCTTTGCGCATGATACCGGGCGTAGCCAGCGGCTCGACCTCGGGGAAAGCAAATGCCCCTGCATTCCCCGCCGAGGTTTGAGAGGCGACCCCGTCCCTGTCCAACACCAGAACCGAATGCCCTCGGCGCTGCAGTTCCAGCGCGGTCGTGATGCCAATTACCCCAGCCCCGATGATGACGACCTGCTCGCTCAAACTTGTATCCCTGTTCTGAACGGGTCAGATTCCGGGAAGATCAGCGTGGTTTCCGCCATGACATAAGCCTGCCCGGTGATGGAGGGGATCACGCCGCCATCCAGGCCGGGCTGATAAGACAGGCGATAGGTGCTGCCGATAACGCTCTGCTGCGTGATCTCATCGCCGGGGGCCAGCGCGCCATCGGCGGCCAAACAGGCCAACCGGGCCGAACAGCCGGTGCCGCAGGGCGAGCGGTCATAGTTATCGTCCGGGCACAGCACAAAATTGCGGCTGTGAATGGCTGGATCATCCGCCGCGCCCTGAAAGATCACATGGTCTATCGGCTCACCCTGTTCGCCGCCTATCCCCTGCGCAATCGAGGCCTCGCGAATAGCGACCGTCATATCGGTGAGCTTGCGAATATTGGCAGATTCAACGGCAATCGGGCTGGGATCTACTATAAAGAACCAGTTTCCGCCATATGCAACATCGCCGGTCACCTGGCCATGACCCGGCACGTCCAGTGTCACGTCGCGATGCACCCGGCGGCTTTCGATATTCTGGACGGTCACTGTGTTTGCGTCGTGCAAAGTGACCGTCACCACACCAGCGGGGGTTTCGATGCGATGTTCCCCGATGCCGATACGTCCCAGATGCGCCAGCGTCACCGCCAGCCCGATGGTGCCGTGGCCACACATACCCAGCACTGCGTCAACGTCGAAATAGATTACGCCGGTTACGCATGTTGCGTCGACCGGTTCAACCAGCAACGCCCCGACCATGGCGGGTTGACCGCGTGGCTCCAGCATGATCGAGCGGTAGAATTCTTCGTGATCGGTTGCCAGCCTGCGGGCGCGGTCGGCCAGCAACCCAGTACCCAGATCGGGTGCACCATCCAGAATAACCCGCGTGGGCTCGCCTCCGGTATGGCTGTCGATCACATGCATTCAGCGATCACTCCGCCCTGTTTCGACCAATTGGCGAACCACGCGCCGAACAAGGCATATTGCTGTTCGCAATAGTTACGCTGCGCGTCAGTCAGCTCGTCCGTTTCGTTGAAGTGCAACCGGTATTCCTCGTCCCCGTCCAGCACCAGAAGATGCTTGTAGTAAAGCACCAGATCCGGCCCTTCGTCAAAGCTGGACAGAACGTGAATCGCCTCGGTTAGTTCCTGCGCGCGCTGGCGGGCTTCGGCATCACCTTTGGCTGCCCTCTTGGACAGTTCGGCCAGCAACAGCGCCTCGCGCGGCAATGCGGTGCCGATGCCTGTAATCGAGCCGGTTGCGCCGCAATTGACGAACCCATGATAAACCTCGGTATCAACGCCAACCATCAGCGTGACCTGATCGTCCTGGCTGGTGATATTTTCCGCTGCATAGCGCAGGTCTTCTTTGCCGCCGAACTCTTTGAAGCCGATCAGGTTGGGATGCTCGGCTCGCAGTGCAAAAAACAAATCGGCCCTCGTGGCGAACCCGTAGTAGGGGCTGTTATAGATGATCGCAGGCACATCCGGTGCTGCGGTCAGGATTGCCTTGAAGTGGTTCTTCTGCGCGGTCGGCGAGCTGCCACGCGACAGAACACGTGGGATCACCATCAACCCAACGGCACCCACCTTTTGCGCATGCGCTGCATGGGCCACAGCGGATTTGGTATTGATCGCCCCGGTGCCCACGACAACGGGCAGCCCCGCGGCCACCAGACGTTCAACCCCTTCCATACGCTGGGCATCGGTCAGCAAAGGCCAATCCCCCATCGACCCGCAATAGACAACCGCAGACATGCCTGCGTCGATCATCTGTCGCCCCTTGCGCACCAACGCGTCGAAATCTGGTTGACGGTCCGCTGTGCAGGGGGTCATGAGCGCTGGCATTGTGCCGGTGAAAACATTGGTCGTCATACGGCGATCCTTCGACAAATCTGAGGTTGCGGCGCAAGAGATGCGCCGTTTCAACCGCGATATCGGATATTGGATACAAAATCCACAACAAAATTGCGCTTCAAAAGGCGCCGTGTCTCGTGGCCAACGCCCTTCTGCGATGGACTGGTCTGCGTTTACCGCAACCGTTCACCCGTTTCGGCGTCGAACATCATTGCACGGTTGGGCGAGAAGGTGACGCCAATACGTGCGCCTTGCCTGCTGCGCTCATCGTCCCGCTCTTCCACGATCAGCTTGTCGCCATTCGCGGTCAGCAGATACGAGTAACTGACTCCCCCCAAAGCTTCGGTCAGGTCCACGGTGCAACTGTCGCCAGAACGGTCCACCTGAAGGTGTTCGGGGCGAACGCCCAGCGTCACTTTCGTTGCGTTAGCAGGAACCGAAGACGTCACCGGCACTGGCTGGCTGAACGCGGGATGCGTCACATGGCCATCTGTCACGTCGCACTCCAAAAAGTTCATCGCAGGCGAACCGATGAAGCCCGCGACGAACCGGTTGTCCGGGTCGCGATAAAGGTCCATCGGCGCGCCCACTTGTTCGATCCGGCCATCGCGCAGAACCACGATCTTGTCCGCCATGGTCATCGCTTCGACCTGATCATGGGTCACATAGATCATGGTCGCGCCGATTTCATTGTGCAGGCGCGCGATCTCGACCCGCATTTCGACGCGCAACTCGGCATCCAAGTTGGACAGAGGCTCATCGAACAGAAACACCTCGGGGCCGCGCACGATGGCTCGACCGATAGCAACACGTTGCCGCTGGCCACCGGACAGAGCTTTGGGCTTGCGCTTCAGATACTGATCGAGTTTCAGAATGCTCGACGCTTCTTGTACCTTCTTGTCGATTTCGGTCTTGGCGACGCCGTTCATACGAAGACCAAAACCCATATTCTCGGCCACTGTCATATGCGGGTAGAGCGCGTAGGTCTGGAACACCATTGCAACCCCCCGTTTGGCCGGGTCCAAATGGGTCACATCGCGCGACCCGATCCGGATCTCACCCTCTGTCGTTTCCTCAAGCCCCGCGATCATCCGAAGCAAAGTGGATTTGCCGCACCCAGATGGACCCACAAAGACGCAAAACTCGCCATCCTCGATCTGTAAATCGATTCCGTGAATAACCTGCGTCTCACCATATCGCTTGATCGCACTGTTCAGAGTGACGCCTGTCATGTCGCTTGCATCCTGTCCTTAGATCCGTTTGGACGGCTTTCGGGAAACCGCCACGCTTGCGCTTCAATTCCAATTTGATCAGCCACGCGGCGTACACGGGGTACCCATGCCTGCAACTGATCAAAGCTCATTCGTTCCGTCGATCCGGTGATCGAAATCGCACCCAAAATCCGCCCCCCTTCGGTCAGGACGGGACAGGCTACGCAGATAATGCCCGGTTCGTGTTCTTCATCATCCACGGCGTATCCCCGCGCACGGATGACATCGAGATCCGCCCGCAAGAGTTGTTCTGACGCCAAGGTCTTGTCGGTAAACCGATGAAAGCTTTGCTGCGACAGAGCTTTATCCAGCGCGTCAGCGTCCAGATACGCCATCATGGCCTTTCCCACGCCTGTGCAATAAGCTGGGCCAACTTTACCCGCTTGCGAATACATTTCTACCGGTTGGGTTGCGTTGCGCTTGTCGACATACAGAACCTGACCTGAATCCAGTTGGGCAAGGTGTACAGTCTCGCCCGTTTCGCGGCTGAGCGCGTCCAGAAAAGGTCGTGCAATCGGGGCAAGCGAACTTTGGGTCCACGCCGCATGCGCCAAACGGACAAGGCGCAGCCCGGGCGCGTATGTCTGCCGGTCCGGGTCATAAGACAGCATGCCCTGGTTTGTCAGGCTTTGAAGAAAGCGATACAGGGTCGCCTTTGGAAAATCGCTGCTTTCCAAAAGTTCCGCGAATCGGACCGGGCGGGCAAACGCTGCCACCTGTTCCAATACGTCGCACGCTTTTCCTATAGTACCGTCGCCAGCCACGAGCGCCTTCCATCCTCCCATTGATCCACCGTCTTCGTCACGAGGGTCTTGACAAGATTAACCGATTCGATGTGTAGTTTTCAATATGTAAAACAAGGTTTCATTATTTGGAACCAAAATAACCAAAAAAATGGAATCTAAGGGAGGACACCATGAATTCCATCTTCAAGCGCACTGCGGCAGCTTTGGCGGCGAGTGTGGCACTTGCAGCGCCTGTAGCAGCTGAACTGACCGGCGAGCTGCGCATTTTCCTGGACACATCGAACCCGGCGCCTCGCGCAACGATGGAAGCGATGATCGACCGGTTTGCGGCGCAACACCCTGGTCTGGAGATCGAGACCACTGTGATCGACCGTGAGGCCTACAAGACTCAGATCCGCAACTTTCTGACTGCTGATACTCCGGATGTTGCCACCTGGTATGCTGCCAACCGGATGAAGCCCTATGTGGAGGCTGGCCTGTTCGAAGACGTGTCGGACCTTTGGGCCGAAGCCGAGATTGGCGACAATCTGGCTTCGACCAAAGGCGCGATGACCATCGACGGAAAGCAATGGGGCGTGCCCTATACTTATTACCAGTGGGGTGTTTACTATCGCAAAGACATCTTCGATGAGTTGGGTCTGACCGAGCCGACCACATGGGAAGAAGAGCTGGCCAACTGTCAGAAGATCGTCGATTCCGGCCGCGCCTGCTATACGATCGGCACCAAATTCTTGTGGACCGCAGGCGGCTGGTTTGACTATCTGAACATGCGTACCAACGGCTTCGACTTCCACCAGCAGTTGGCCAATGGCGAAGTGAGCTGGGAAGACGACCGCGTCAAGCAGACGTTCGCCAATTGGAAACAGCTGATCGACATGGGCGCGTTCATCGACAACCACCAGACCTATAGCTGGCAAGAAGCCCTGCCCTTCATGGTCAATGGCGAAGCTGCAGCCTATCTGATGGGCAACTTCGCCGTGGCCCCGCTGCGCGAAGCCGGTCTGAGCGATGATCAGCTGGATTTCTATCAGTTTGTGTCGATCAACCCCGATGTCGAACTTGCCGAGGACGCGCCAACGGATACATTCCACATCCCGTCGAACGCCTCGAACAAGGAAGCTGCGCGTGAATTCCTGCGCTTTGTCGTCTCGCCTGACGAACAGACCGAAATTAACAACGGCAAAAACCTGGGCCAGCTTCCTGTCAACGCAAAATCGGCCGTGGATGACGACAAATTCCTGAACCAGGGCTTCGAGATGCTGTCGTCCAACAGCCCCGGCGGTGTCGCCCAGTTCTGGGACCGCGACGCACCGGCAGAAATGGCCAAAGTGTCGATGGAAGGCTTCCAGGAATTCATGGTCAAGCCTGACAATGCCGACCGCATCCTGGCCAAGCTGGAACGCGCGCGTCAGCGCATCTACGACAACTGATCCGGGCAGACCGGGCCTCTGGCCCGGTTTGTACCAAGACCTGCGCAAGGCGGGTAAAGCCAGCCTTGCTCCTTTGATCCAATCCGAGTGTCCCCATGACCATTGCCGCCGAAGCTCCTGAACAGGAAAGCTGGTTTCAACGCAACCAGCAGCGCATCGCCCCGTGGCTGTTCCTTGCCCCTGGCCTGCTGTTCTTCATGGTCTACGTCATCATTCCAGTTTTTCAGTCCTTTAACCTCTCTCTTTATGAGTGGGATGGGCTGGGTGCTGCGGAATATGTAGGCTTTCGCAACTATGAGGACCTCTATTGGGAGTGGGTCGACCGGGATGCCTTTTTCATCTCACTCAAGAATAACCTGATCTGGCTTATACTTTATCTGGCCGCGATCCCTGCAGGACTTTTCATCGCGCTGTTCCTGAACCAGACCGTTTGGGGTATTCGCCTCTACAAGTCGCTGTTTTTCTTTCCGTTCGTGATCTCACAGGTTGTTGTGGGCCTTGTTTTCACATGGTTTTACGACCCGACCTTTGGATTGCTGAACGAATTCCTTGCCTTCTTCGGTCTTGGCCCGCTCAACGTGCTGGGCGACGAGCGCTTCGTCACCTATGGCATCATCGTTGCCGGTCTCTGGCCGCAAACCGCTTATTGTATGATCCTGTATCTGACAGGTTTGAACGCCGTGGACCCGGAACAGATTGAAGCCGGCCGCTTGGATGGCGCAAAGGGCTGGCGGATGCTGTGGCACATCATCCTGCCGCAACTGCGCCCTGCCACATTCATTGCTTTCGTCGTTACAATCATCGGCGCCTTGCGCAGCTTTGACTTGATTTCGATCATGACCCAGGGCGGTCCTTTCGGTTCGTCTCGCGTGCTGGCCTACTACATGTTCGAAGTTGCCCTGTCCGAATATGGATTCCGCATGGGCTACGGTGCCGCCATTGCGGTTATCCTGTTCCTCATCATGCTGTGCTTCATCGCCTACTTCCTGTGGTCGATGTACCGCGAAGAAAGGGGACATTGAGATGTTTCCCAAACCTATCGAAAAACAGCCCCGCGCGGCGCAGATCACCTATCAGGCCATGCTACCCGTTGCCCTGCTGCTGTGGTTGGGACCATTGCTGGCGGTGGCGCTGTTCTCGGTCAAACCCGCGGCGGATTTCACCAACGCCAACTACTGGGGTATGCCGTCCAGTTTTGAAGGAGCATTCAACTATGGGCAGGTGTTCTTCAACTCGGACATGCCGCGATATCTGTTGAACTCGTTCTTAATCACCATTCCTACTGTGATTGGTGCCGTTGCGCTCAGCTGCATGACTGGATTTGCCCTTGGTATCTACAAGTTCAGGTCGAACCTGTGGATTTTCTTCCTCTTCGTGGCCGGCAACTTCGTGCCTTTCCAAATCCTGATGGTGCCGGTGCGCGATCTCACGCTGGAATTGGGCCTCTACAACACCAAAACCGGGCTGGTGTTGTTTCACATTGCCTTCCAGACTGGGTTCTGCACCCTCTTCATGCGCAACTTCATCCGGGCGCTTCCGTTTGAGCTGATCGAGGCCGCGCGGGTAGAAGGTATTAGCGAGGTGCGTATCTTTTGGTACGTCGTTCTGCCGCTGATGAAGCCGGCCATCGCTGCGTTGAGCGTGCTGATCTTCACCTTCATCTGGAACGACTATTTCTGGGCGGTGGTGTTGACCCAAGGGGCTGAAAGCCAGCCTGTTACCGCCGGGATCACCAGCTTTAACGCCCAATTCCGCGCCGCTTATCAACTGATGAGTGCCGGTTCCATCGTCGCGGCACTGCCGCCCGTGGCGATGTTCTTCCTGATGCAGAAACACTTCATCGCGGGTCTGACCCTCGGTGCCGTAAAATAACGTCAAACCAAAGGTTTGCAAAATGACAAAGATTGCCTTCGTCGGAGCGGGCTCCACGATCTTCATGCAGAATATCGTCGGCGATGCCCTGCTGACCCCTGCACTTGCAGACAGCCATTTCGCGTTGATGGATATAGACGCGAACCGCTTGGCAGAAAGTGAAACCGTTGCCCGCGCCATGATCCGCTCGGTCGGGACCGGCGCAACCGTCACGACCCATTCAGACCGCCGCGCGGCGCTTGATGGGGCGGATTTCGTGATAACAGCGTTTCAGGTGGGGGGCTACAAACCCTGCACGGTCACGGATTTCGATATCCCCAAGCAATACGGGCTGCGCCAGACCATCGCCGATACATTGGGCGTCGGCGGCATCATGCGGGGCCTGCGCACGGTTCCGGTTCTTTGGGATATCGCGCATGAAATGCTGAAGCTTTGTCCAAATGCAACGATGTTGCAATACGTCAACCCCATGGCGATCAACACCTGGGCTCTGGCCGAACGTTTCCCGACGCTCAAACATGTCGGGCTGTGTCACTCGGTCCAGAACACCGTCGAAGAACTGGCCCATGATCTGGACCTTCCAAAAAGCGATATTCGCTACAAGGTAGCGGGCGTAAACCACGTCGCCTTTTTCCTGCGGTTGGAGCATGAAGGACACGATCTTTATCCCGCGCTGCGTCAGGGCTATGCCGGTGGGAGGTTCCCGAAGCCGCCTTTGTTGATGCCCCGCTGTCCCAACAAAGTGCGGTACGAGGTGATGGACCACCTTGGCTATTTTTGCACCGAGAGTTCCGAGCATCTGGCCGAGTATGTTCCATGGTTCATCAAGGACGGTCGTGAGGACCTGATCGAGCAGTTTTCGATTCCGCTGGATGAATATCCCACCCGCTGCGAGGAACAAATCGTCAGTTGGAAAGAACAGGCAAAGACCCTGACGGATGGGCGCGACATCGCAGTGACGCGCAGCCACGAATTTGCGGCCGATCTGATGAATGCTATCGTAACCGACACGCCTTATGTGGCTTATGGCAACTTGCCCAACACCGGCCAAATCCCGCAATTGCCTTTGGGCGCGGCGGTTGAAACGCCCTGTCTGGTGGATAGTAACGGGGTACAGCCCTCGGTCGTGACAGATATCCCTCCGCAACTGATCGCGCTGATGCGCAGCCAGATCAATGTGCAGGAGTTGACCGTGCGTGCGCTTGTCGACCAAAACCCTGAATATATCTATCACGCCGCGATGATGGACCCGCATACAGCTGCGGAACTGGACTTGCGGCAAATTCGCAATCTGGTCACCGATCTCCTGACCGCGCATTCCGAATGGCTGCCCGATTGGTGTCAGCCTGCCAGGGCCGCGTGAGAGGCCCGACAAATTATTTTTCCAAACGGGCCAAACTACGCGCCCCGTAAGCAGAAAGAGCCGCTGATGAGCCAACCCGCCACATTCCACGACCTAAACGGTGCCTCGGTTTATATCACCGGTGGAGGCTCAGGCGTTGGCGCTGCGCTAACCGACGGGTTCATGGCGCAGGGGGCCAATGTCGCGTTCATCGGCCGGTCTGATGCCAGTGCTTTTGTTGAAGAGATGCGCGAAAAACACGGTCGTGCGCCGCTGTTCCTGCAAGGGGATATGACGGATACCGAACTGCTACGCGCCACGATGACCACAGCGGCCGAGGCGCACGGACCGCTCAACGTGTTGGTCAACAACGCAGCCAATGACAAGCGCCACTCACTCGAAGAAACAACGCCCGAATTCTGGGATTGGATGATCGAGGTGAACCTCAAGGCGTATTTCTTTGCCTCACAGGAAGCCGCACGTCAGATGACTGAAGGCGGCGCGATCATCAATTTCAGTTCGATCAGTTACATGATGGGCAATGCCGGCTATCCGGTCTACACCACTTCGAATGCAGGGATAACCGGCATGACCCGCTCATTAGCACGTGAACTTGGCCCCAGGAATATCCGTGTCAACGCGCTGGCCCCCGGCTGGGTGCTGACGCAGAAACAACTGGACATGTGGGCCACGCCCGAAGATCTGGCCTCGCATCTGCACCGGCAATGCCTGAAGGAACATCTGACCCCAGAAGACATGATTGCGCCTACGCTTTTTCTGGCCTCGCAGGCCAGCCGAGCGATGACTGGTCAGTGCATGGCGGTCGATGGCGGTGTCGTGGTGACGGGATGAGACCATGAGTATCGAATGGATCGCAGCAGATTGGGGAACATCCCATTTACGAGTTTGGGCAATGCAGGGCAGCCATGTTCTGGATCAGGCGGACTCGGATAAGGGTATGGGAAGTCTGACCCGGGGCGCGTTTCAGGATGCATTGCTGGAATTGATCGAGGGTTGGCTTGGTGCCGAGCCGGTCGATGTCATCGCCTGTGGTATGGTAGGCGCGCGTCAGGGCTGGGTCGAGGCCCCTTACTCTGCCGTGCCTTCAGCGCCAGTGCCACGCGCTCCGATCAGGGTGCCGGGCACGGACCCGCGCTTCCGCGCTTTTGTGGTGCCCGGTTTGAAACAGGCCAACCCGCCAGACGTCATGCGGGGTGAGGAAACTCAGATCGCAGGCTATCTGGCAGGATACAAGAATTGGGACGGCGTGATCTGCTTGCCGGGGACCCATACTAAGTGGGTGCAAGTCAGCGCGGGCGAAGTGGTCAGCTTTCGCACCTTCATGACCGGTGAGATGTTCAGCCTCCTCAGCGGGCATTCGGTGCTGCGTCACTCGGTCGGAGAAGGATGGGACGATGCGGCTTTTGCTGAAGCCGCGGCAGATGCTTTGTCCAAACCTGAACAGATGGCGGCGCGCCTGTTTGGACTGCGCGCAGCTGATTTGCTGAATGGGCAGGATGCTTCTGTTGCCCGCGCCCGTCTGTCAGGATTTCTAATCGGGGCAGAACTGGCTGCCACGCGACCCTATTGGCTAGGTCAGCAGATCGCGATCATCGGGGCTGAGGGGCTGTCGGATGTCTATGGTCACGCCCTGAAACAGCAAGGCGCTTTTTTTGAAATCGCCGATAGTACGAACACCACTCTGGCGGGTCTGCATCAGGCCCGAAACCTGACGAGGCAGACCGCATGAGCCGTCCCATTATTGCAATCCTCAGAGGTCTTCACCCGACCGAAGCGGCCGATGTTGGCCAGGCTCTGATTGATGCCGGTATCGACCAGATCGAAGTGCCGCTGAACTCGCCCGAGCCGTTGAAAAGCATCGGCATACTGGCCGAAAAATTTGGTGACACGGCGTTGATTGGTGCGGGCACGGTGTTGACCGTGGAACAAGTGGATGCCGTGGCCAAGGTTGGCGGCAAGCTGATCGTTTCGCCCAATTGCGACACGGATGTCATCGAGCGCACGGTCGCGCTGAACATGCAAAGCTGGCCCGGCGTCTACACCCCAACCGAGGCATTTGCCGCCCTCAAGGCAGGCGCAACGGGGCTCAAGTTGTTTCCCGGTGTGATGGCGGGACCGACTGGATTGGCCGCTATGCGCCCAGTATTGCCGGAAGGGGCAAAGGTCTACGCCGTTGGTGGTGCTGGGCCCGATAATTTCGATGTGTGGATCAATGCGGGGGCGGACGGTTTCGGCATTGGATCGGCCCTTTTCAAGCCCGGCTTTTCAGTAGCCGAGATCTCGGAACGTGCACGCGGAATCGTCGCGGCCTACAACGAGGCCGCCGGATGAGCACCGTCTTTGACGACCGCCCTTGCGCATTGGGCGAGGGGCCGCTGTGGCATCCCCAACGGAAGCAGCTTTTCTGGTTCGACATTCTTGGCAAACGTTTGATGACGCAGGTCGATAGCGCGCCCGTTGAATGGCAGTTCGACGAACATGTCTCGGCCGCCGGGTGGATCGACACTGAGACGCTGCTGATCGCGTCTGAAACCGGGTTGTGGCACTTCAATCTTGAAAGCCGCGAAAAGACGCTGATCACTGCGCTTGAGGCAGAAAACTCTGTCACACGCTCGAATGATGGCCGGGCTGATCCGTGGGGCGGGTTCTGGATCGGAACGATGGGGAAAAATGCTGAGCGTGGAGCAGGCGCGATTTATCGGTTTTGGCGCGGGGAACTGCGCCGTTTGGTGCCTGACGTCACGATCTCGAACGCGATCTGTTTCGCGCCCGACCGATCCTGCGCCTATTTCAGCGATACAGCGACCCAGCAGGTGATGCGCTGGACTTTGAATTCATCGGATGGCTGGCCCGAGGGCGACAGCACCGTCTTTCTTGATTTGCGCGCAGATGATCTGAACCCTGATGGTGCAGTGGTGGATGCCCAAGGCAACATTTGGATTGCCCAATGGGGCGCAAATCGTGTTGCAGCCTATTCGCCGGACGGTCAGTTCCTGCAGTCGGTGGAATTCGATGCGGCACATACCTCATGTCCCTGCTTTGGCGGGGCCGATCTGACAACCTTGTTCTGTACTTCGGCCCGGCAGGGGCTGGATGCGGATATCCTTGCAAAACAGCCTTCAAACGGCATGACCTTTGCGGCACACAGCGCGGGAAAAGGTCAGCCAGAATACAGAGTTATCCTATGAAACCGGAACTTGGCGTCTGCTATTATCCTGAACATTGGCCAGAAGTGATATGGGCCGAAGATGCCGCACGCATGGTCGAAAACGGCCTGTCCTGGGTGCGCATCGGCGAATTCGCTTGGAGCCGGATGGAACCAACTCCGGGTGATCTGCAATTCGACTGGCTTGACCGGGCCATCGACACTTTGGGCGCGGCGGGTTTGAAAGTGGTTCTGGGGACACCAACCGCCACGCCACCGCGCTGGATGCTTGAGAAATACCCGGACATGCTGGCAGTTGACGCGGACGGGAACCCACGCAAATTCGGATCGCGCCGGCATTACTGCTTTAGCCATCAGGGCTATATTGAGGAATGCGCCCGGATCACGCAGATCATGGGTAAGCGATATGGAAGGAACCCCCACATTGCAGCGTGGCAGATCGACAATGAATATGGCTGCCACGATACCACCATCAGCTATAGCCCTGTCGCCCTTGCCGCGTTTCAGAATTGGCTTGAGGATCAATACGGCTCGATTGATGCATTGAATACGGCTTGGGGGAATGTGTTCTGGTCGATGGAATATGATGGGTTCGACCAGATTGACCTGCCCAACCTGACCGTGACTGAACCCAACCCCGCCCATGTTCTGGCTTTCCGCCGGTTCAGCTCGGATCAGGTGGTGATGTTCAACAAGGCGCAAGTGGATGTGCTGCGCAAGCTGACCGACGCGCCGCTGCTGCACAACTACATGGGCCGAGTATTGGAATTCGACCATTTCAAGGTCGGCGCTGACCTGGATATCGCGACGTGGGACAGCTATCCGATCGGCTTCTTGTCTGACCGGCTTGAGGTGGAAGAGGCGCATAAAGCCGCCTTTTTGCAACAGGGTGATCCTGACATGCAGGCGTTCCACCACGACCTCTACCGCGCCGTGGGGCGGGGTCGCTGGTGGGTGATGGAGCAGCAACCGGGTCCGGTGAACTGGGCGCCCTACAATCCGGCACCTCTGCCGGGTATGGTGCGCCTCTGGTCACTTGAGGCTGTTGCCCACGGGGCCGAGGTGGTGAGCTATTTCCGCTGGCGGCAAGCACCCTTCGCGCAAGAACAGATGCATGCAGGGCTACTGACACCAAATAATCGCCCTACCCCAGCCTTGGCCGAGGCGCGAGAAACAGCGGATACCCTTGCCCAAATCGGTTCTGTGACGCAGCGCAAGACGGATGTCGCCATTCTGTTCGACTACGCCTCGGACTGGGCGTGGGCGACGCAACCGCAGGGGGCCGGGTTTGACTATTTCCGGCTGGTCTTCTCGACCTATCGCGCGTTGCGACGGGCGGGCTTGTCGGTGGACTTCCTGTCGACCGACAGCATTCCGGCGGATGGCTACAAAATCATACTGGCACCTGGTCTGGCCACGATCGATAAGGACTTGGAGCGGAGTATTTCAAACGGCTGTGATCTGGCCATTCTGGGACCGCGCAGCGGGGCGATTACCCGCGATTTTCAGATTCCTCAGGCTGGTCGACCGGGCCTGGTCGGTGTGGACAGCCATGTTGACCTGGTCGAAACCCTGCCGCCCACGTCCAAACGCGATGTCTCAGGCGGAGGAGCTGCCTGTCACTGGGTCGAGCGTTTATCTGGGACCGCCCCAACACTGTTGACCCATGAAGACGGAACGCCAGCACTGACGGGCACCGAATTCATGTGGTACCTGGCCAGTTTCCCGGACGACACTCTTTGGGATCGTGTCGTTCGGATGGCCGCTCAGCATACGGGGTTGAGTGTGTATCCCATGTTGAGCGGCCTCAGACGTCGTGAGACAGGCGAACATACATTCCTGATCAACTACAACGCCGCGCCGGTCACGTGGAACGGGCATGTGATTGATGCCTGTGATGCGCTTGTTCTTGAAAAAGGCGCGCCCGCCGAGGGGTAATCCCGGCGGGCGCAGATTGCGCTATTCGTCCGTTTTCAAACTGTTGGGGTCAAACGCTCCGCCGAACCCGCCATTGGTCGAAGGTTGCGGCTCGGCGTTGGATTCATCTTCGTCACCACTCAAAGCATTTGGCGCGAAGACATTGCCAAACCCGCTATTGTTCGACGGTTTCGGAGCGGATTGCGCCTCGCCTTGTTCTGCCTCGTCAGCTTCGCGCTGTTTGCGGCGTTCTTCGCGCTGCTTACGCAGCTCTTGGATACGCTGGTCGGCTTCAAGCTGCTTTTGCTCTTTCACGTTGGCGATGCATTGGTCCGGGCTGTAGGCGGTTGCCGTGCCCACAACTGTGATCGTAGCGGCCGCGAAGATAACCACGAGCATGGCGGCGGCATTGCCTGCAAAGAAACTGGGCAGTTTGATCTTGCCCGCCAGTTCTTCGACCGTGGCATTCTTGCGCGCGGCGGCGACCAGTTCCTGTCGCTTCAACTTCGCCTCGTTCAACAGGGCAAAAAACACCGTCAGCGCCACGATGATAAAGGCCAGGGCCGAGATCGACGGCGTTATGCCATAGCGTACTTTCTGTGCCAGTTCGATGGTCAGTGTCGGGTATTCGCCGAAGGTGAAGGTGGTCGTGTTGTAGTTTTCGAACGACGCGAGGAACGCCAGCACTGCGGCGCTTGCAATCGCGGGCCGCATAAACGGCAGCAGGATTTTGCGGAACGCCTGCGCATGGGTCGCGCCAAGGTCCAGTGCGGCCTCGGTCAAGGCCACGTCATACCGCTGCAGCCGCGCCACCAGAACCAACATGCAATAGCTGGCGATAAAGGTGGACTGGCCAATCACCGTCAGGAAAATGCCGTTCGACAGGACACTATCCGCGCCCAGCCCCAGCATCCGGTTGATCCGGTCCCAGAACACCAGGGTTGAAATCCCCAGAACAACCCCGGGGATCAGGATAGGCGCGATGATGATTGTGTAATAGGTCGCGCGCAGCTTGGGCCAGATCTGGGTCAACATCAGCGCCCCCGCCAGCCCCATCGCCACCGACAGAACCACCGTACCGGCCCCGATAATCAGCGAGTTCTTGATGCCGTTCAGGATGCGCTGATCCTGAAACAGCTCTCCGAACCACTGGAAGGTCAGGCATTCCCACGGGGTCATCCGCGGGAAGGCAGACGAGTTGAAGGCCGTGACCGACATGATCACCAGCGGGCCCAACAGATACAGGAAGAAGATTGCCAGATAGACCCAGATACTTACACGAAGGAAGGACAGGTTCATTTGCCGATATCCCCCATATTCACCTTGAACAGGCGCATTACGGCCAACACAAACAGGATACAGGTCACCAGCAGCACGATCGCGTAAGCGGCCCCCTGCGGCCAGTCATTGTTGTCGTTGAATTGCTGATAGATCAGCTGCGTGAACCACAAGCTGGACGGCCCGCCCAGAATTTGCGGCGCAGCCAGCGCACCTGCCGACAGCATGAACACCATCGTACAGCCCGAACTGATCCCCGGCTTGGCATAGGGGATTACAACCCGCCAGTGAATCCGCCACCACGGGGCACCCAGATCCCGTGCGGCCTCGATCTGGTTGCCGTCGAGGCTTTCAATCACGTTATACATCGGGAAAATCATCAGCAGGATGTAGGCGTAGCCAAGCCCTGCATAGAGCGCGATGTCGTTGCGGATGAAGTCGAACGGCGTGTCAAAGACGCCAAGGCCGACGAACAGGGTATTCAGCACGCCTGTCTCACCGAAGATGATGCGCAAGGCAAAGGCGCGCAGGATTTCGTTGATCCAGTAAGGGATGATCAGCATGATCGCAAAGATGCGAATATGACTGCCCTTGGACTGGCCCAGATAGTAAGCGATTGGGTAGCAGAGGATTAGGTTGAAGATCGTTACGCAGACCGCCGCAACCAGAGTGCGGAAGAACACGCGCAGATCGACCGCGTTGTAATCCTGACTGCCGCCTTCGGGGCCGTAGATCAGATATTTGTAATTCTCCAGCGTGTAGACATCCTTGGGCCCGCCAATCTCAGGCGGAGGCAGGTTAGGCCGGAATGAGAAATCCAGCATCGACAGCTGCGGCAGGATGATCAGGCCGATGGTCCAGAAGATCACCAGACCTAGAATCGCTAGCCCCATACCGGTACCGTTGCGGTTAAAGAACTCTCTCAGGAAGCGGGGCATTTCAGTTCCCCCTATTCCGCGGCCAGTTCACCCGCCGGAACCAGAACCGCATTCTGCGCCTCATATTCCAGCGTGATGTTCTGTCCGGTGTGATCCTGGAAGGATTGACCATGGTTCGGGATCGAGACCTTGATCTCTTTCCCGCCCTCACCCTCAGTGAAGATGTTGAAGACGTTCCCCTCGAATTCCTCGTGGTTAACGCGGGCGGTGACGAAATGGTCGCCCGTCGCCCCATCGGGGGCGATGGCAAACGCCTCGGGGCGGATGAACATCATGGCGTCATCCCCCTCTTTCAACTTGCCTTGGTTGGCGGTGGAAATTCGCGCCACTAGATCACCAGAGCGATTGGTCGCGATCATCGCCTCATTGCCCATGACCTGCTTGATCTTGCCCCGGAACACATTGTTTTCCCCAACGAATGAGGCCGCGAAGGCTGTGTTGGGATCATTGTAGATGGTCTTGCCATCGGCGATCTGGTCGATCACGCCCGCACGCATCACGGCGATGTTGTCGGACATGGTCAACGCCTCGCCCTGGTCGTGGGTGATGTAGATGAAGGTGATGCCAACACGCTGCTGAATCTCGCGCAGCTCGGTGCGCATATGCTGGCGCAGCTTCAGGTCCAGTGCCGACAGGGGCTCATCCAACAACAGCACATCGGGTTCGGCACAAAGCGCACGGGCAATGGCGACCCGCTGGCGCTGACCACCCGACAGTTCGCTGGGCAGTTTGTCGCCCTGCCCCGGCAGCGCGATCATGTCCAAAAGCTCATCGGCGCGCTTGCGGCGTTCCTTGGCGCTGGCGCCCTTGATCTCCATGGAAAAGGTGATGTTCTCCCACACTTTCATCAGTGGAAACAGCGCGAGGTTCTGGAAGATCAGAGCTGTAGGGCGTTTGTTCGGTCCAATCCCGCGCATGTCGTTGCCGCCGATCAGAACCTTGCCCTCGCTGGGGTCCAGAAAGCCCGAAACCGCACGCAGGATCGTGGTCTTGCCACAGCCCGAAGGGCCAAGGAACGAAAAGAAATCGCCCCCGTTGATGTTCACATTGGCATCCCGCACGGCGACGAAATCGCCGAACCGAATCCACAGGTTTTCCAGATCTACACCGACCCCTGCACTCATTTTAGGTATCTCCGTCTGGTGCGGATGGGGACCACACCGATATAGGGTCCGTCACGCCAAAGCGCACGGATGGATGGCCCCCCGCGACATCGCGGAGGGCGTCGTTTCAAAGCGATCAGGCGCTTTTGAACTTGTTGACGAATTCGGTCCGGGTTTCAGCGTACCACGGTGCTTCGGCCGGCCACGGGTTGAGGTTGGCCAGCGAGTCGCCCGGATAGGCCTCGGCAAAGTTCTTCTTATAGGTGTCGCCCGAGTATTGATCGGCACCCAGAACCGGCGAGTTATAGCCATGGCTATCAATCGCCACACCAGCCGGCTTCGCCTGATAAGCGAAGTCGATGAAGGCGTAGATCTGGTCGATATTTGCCGCACCGGTCGGAATCGACATACCGTCAACCCAGGCCATCGCACCTTCGACAGGAGCTTGGTAGTGCACCGGCTCGCCGGCCGATTTCAGCGCTAGCGGCGGACCATCCCAGGTCTGGCCGACAACAACTCCTTCGTTCAGCAGGCCGTTTTTCTGAGTATCCGCGTCGTTCCAGATCAGTTTGATCCGGTTCTTGCGTTCGATGCACCAGTCGGTGATCTGACCCCAAACCTTGCGCATGGTGTCTTCGTCACCATAAGCGGCCCAGACCGAGCCCGGCTCCATCTCCCCCGAACGTTCCATGTAAAGACCTGCGCCCAGCATCATCGAATGCGCGCGGCCCATGGTTTTGCCCGCGTTCTCCTCGGACCAAACATCGCCATAAGACGGCGCATCGCCCTCGGGCAGCCATAGATCGGTGCGATAGGCAATGCCCTCGGTGCCCCAGATATGCGGCAGCCAGTGCACGCCCGCATCGCCAAAGTTCCACGCATCTGTGCCAATTGCGGCCATCGCCGGGTTCACCAGATCAATCGGCACCTTGTTCATGTCGAAGGGCTGCAACAGCTCCAGAGGTTCCCACTGCAACGACCGGTTGTTGGTGGGCGAGACGATGTCAAAGCCCTGACCCTTGGTCGCCTTCATCTTGTTGATGATCTCTTCGTTCGACCCGATGCCGGTATAGTTGACCTTGATTCCGGTCAGAGTTTCAAACTCTTGCAGGAAACTGGGTGGCAGATAATCCGACCACATCAGAATGTTGATCTCACCTGAAGAGGCCAGTGCGCTTTTGCTGTAAAGAGGGGCCGCCAGAGCCGCGGCGCCTGCGCTTTTCAGCACCGTCCGCCTGGACAGGTTTGTTAGTTTAGTCATTGTTAGATCTCCCGTTGTAAATCCGTTTTTTTGTTTTTGTGGATACAGGTTAGACCTTTGCGATCCAGCTGTCAGTCCAAAAGTGACAGTTGGCAGTTTCCATAAGTCCAGTTTGAATTGACTTGACGCCTTTGCGACCGCGTAACACCGCTGGTCGACGTGTCGGAAGATTTAACCAACCGGTGCGTTCACAAGCTAAAAAACACGTTCCATTATCCGATTAAGGCACTTTGGAATACCTGGCGGCGTGGCCGACAGGTACAATCGAAATGATCAACGCTGATGATTAAATTGGACTTCACCAATTCGCAGAAAAGTCAGGACCTGCTGCGCATAGATTTTCCGTCGTGAAACAAATGCACCTTTTCAGGACGGGCTGAGACACCAACAGTTTGTCCCCGCATATTGCGCTGGATACCTTGCAACTTGGCAATCACAGATTCAGCCCCGGTGCGGTTTTCAAAGTACAGCAGTGTGACTTCGCCTAGTGCCTCGGTGAAGTCCACCACCCCTTGAAAGGCCGCGTCCGCGTCAGCTGGAACAAAATCTTCTGGCCGGATGCCGACATTCACTTGTTTGCCCATGTCCTCCGCCTGGGTCGCGATAGCGCTCGTGATCGTTCCACCGGCCTCTAGCGTGACAACTGTCGTTTCGCCCGTTTGTGTGATGATACCGGGCAGCAGGTTCATCGAGGGCGAGCCGATGAATTGCGCGACAAATTCGTTATCCGGCGTCTCGTACAATTCCAGTGGAGTCCCAACTTGCGCGATCCCCTTATTGGCAAGCACCACGATGCGACTGGCCAAAGTCATCGCCTCGACCTGATCATGGGTCACGTAGATCATGGTGCTGTCAGGCATCGCCTCTTTCAGGCGCGCGATTTCGATCCGGGTGGCAACTCGCAGGGCGGCGTCGAGATTCGAGAGCGGTTCGTCGAACAGATAGACCTTGGGATCGCGGACAATGGCCCGCCCAATGGCAACCCGCTGACGTTGTCCGCCCGAAAGTGCCTTGGGGAGCCGATCCAGAAATGGTTCAAGCTGAAGGATACGCGCGGCACGTTCGACAGCGGCATCCACATCCGCCGCAGGCATCTTTGCGATCTTGAGAGCAAAGGCCATATTCTCGCGCACGGTCATGTGGGGATAAAGCGCATAGCTTTGGAACACCATCGCAATGCCGCGCTGCGCCGGGGGCACATCGTTCATCACCTGCCCTTCGATCTCAAGCGTTCCGCCCGAGATCTTCTCCAACCCTGCAATCATACGTAGCAAGGTGGATTTACCGCAGCCCGAAGGACCGACGAACACGATCAGCTCGCCCCGGTCAATGTCCAGATTGATGTTCTTCAGAACATCTACATGACCATATGTCTTGGCCACGTCCGTGAGTTTGAGTTCAGACATAACCTACCCCTTGTCCCGCGCCAGCAGACAGAATTGCGCAGCGTCGAGGGACAATGCCCCTTCCCCGTCGACACTGCCCAACTCCTCCCCGATTACATACCAGTTCCCCTCCGGCAGAGTGATTTGGGTCGGATCCGAGCCCAGATTGAAGGCACAGAAAACCTGCTCGGTCGGGGCGTCCCGCAGGAAAGTCAGAACAGGGCCGGTCTGGGCCATCTGCTTCTGCTCCCCGGACATCAGTGCCGGATGCGCATGTCGCAGCGCAATCGCGCGGCGATAGTGATGCAACATCGAATTGGGGTCCTGTTCCAACCTGTCGACGGCGCGTTCGGCTTGCAGCGGGCTGACGGGCAGCCACGGTCGGCCAGCACTAAAACCCGATTGCTCGTCCTGCGCGGCCCAGACCATCGGTGTGCGGCACCCGTCGCGTCCTTTGAATTCGGGCCAGAATTCGATGCCGTAGGGATCTTGCAGATCTTCGAACGCCACATCGGCCTCGGGCAGACCCAGTTCCTCACCCTGATACAGGCAGGCAGAGCCGCGAAGGCACATCATCAGAACCGCATGCTGTCGAACGGCCTCGTCGCTTAATCCCCAACGCGTCGCGTGTCGCGATACGTCATGGTTCGAGAAGGCCCAGCAAGGCCACGCATCACCGGCCTTGTCCTCTAACTGATCGAAAACCTGTTTGGCATAAGTCGCCGTTAGCGCGCGTTTTTCCAGAAACTCGAAAGCATAGCACATGTGCATCCGCTTATCGCCGGTGGTGTATTCGCCCATGATCTCAAGCCCGCGCTGCGCGTCGCCGACCTCACCCAGACAGGCGCGGCCTTCGTATTCGTCGGTCAACGCACGCAACCGTTCGAGGAAGGCGATATTCTCAGGCTGGCTCTTGGAGAAAAGGTGATCTTGATGGTTATACGGGTTCACCATGGGCGCGATTGAGGCGTTGCGCTGCTCCATCGGCAGGCCGGGGTTGTCGCGCAGCTGCTTGTCATGGAAGTAGAAGTTGATCGTATCCAACCGGAATCCGTCGACACCCAAATCCAACCAGAATCGGGCCACATCCAGCAAGGCGTCCTGAACCGCCGGGCAATGAAAATTCAAGTCGGGCTGCGAAGTCAGGAAGTTGTGCAGATAATACTGCAACCGGCGCGAATCCCACTGCCAGGCCGAGCCTCCGAAGATCGACAACCAGTTGTTTGGCGGCGTTCCGTCCGGTTTCGGGTCCGCCCAGACATACCAATCGGACTTTTCGTTTTCGCGGTTGGACCTGCTCTCGCTAAACCACGGGTGCTGATCCGAGGTATGCGACAACACAAGATCGATCATCACTTTCAGCCCAAGCCCATGCGCCTGATCCAGAAGCTCTTTGAAATCCGCCATCGTTCCGAACATCGGATCGACATCGCGGTAATCGCTGACATCATATCCGAAGTCCTTCATCGGAGATTTGAAGAACGGCGATATCCAGATCGCATCGACCCCAAGCGAGGCGATATAGCCCAGACGTTGAGTAATCCCTTTCAGGTCGCCAATTCCGTCGCCGTTGCTGTCCTGAAAGCTGCGGGGATAGATCTGATAGATCACACCGCCGCGCCACCAATCGGACGCTGCTTGGGTTACCTTGGTTGTGTCCACAGTGTTCTGCACGTTCATCAGAAGCCTCTATTTGACGGATCCGGCCAGCAAGCCCCGGACCAGATATTTTTGCATTGCGAAGAAAACGATCAGCGGTACGGCGATCGATACGAACGCCGCCGTGGCCAGAATTTCCCAGTTGCCGCCCCGCGTGCCCAGCAGTTCGACAATCTGGTTGGTCATGACGGTGGTCTGACCAGACGCGTCGATCAAAAAGACCTTGGCAACCAGCAGATCATTCCAAGTCCAAAGGAACTGGAAGATCGCGAAAGAGGCCAGCGCCGGGAAACTTAGCGGCAGGATCAGTTTGGTGAAGATCTGAAACTCGGTCGCTCCGTCGACCCGCGCGTTTTCGATCAGGTCTCGGGGAAGGCCAGCCATGTAGTTGCGCAGCAGGTAGATTGCCAGCGGCATCCCGAACCCGGTATGGGCCATCCAAACGCCAAGATAGCCTTTCCCGATCCCGATATTGAGGTGGAATTTCAGCAATGGGATCAGCGCCAACTGTAGGGGAACCACCAACAACCCAACAACGGCGGCGATCAGCAAGGCGCGGCCGGGGAAATCCATCCACGCCAACGCATAGGCCGCAAAGGCGGCCACCAAGATCGGAATGATTGTCGCCGGGATGGTCACAGTCAAAGTATTGAAGAACGCCCGCCCCATGCTGTCAGAGGAATCTTCAGCCAACAAAACCTTGTGGTAATTGGCCAACGTAAACTCGGGCGGCAATTCTGCGGTCGCGAATACACGGGCACCTCGGCTGCCGGTAAATTCTTCCGAATTCTCCATCCTGTAGTTGCCCTGCGCGTCCACAGTGATCGTACCCCCCCGACGCAGCTCAGCAGTATCACCCGGAACAAACGCATCCACGGCCCGAGAGCTGACACCCCATTGAGAGATCGTAGCCGTCGTGCCCGCGTCAAACAGGTTGCCTTCGATCACGTAAACCCCGTTTTCCAGAACCTGTGTGTCCGGCGCTGCAGACCGCAAAGTCAGATTCTGTTCGGACGGGAAGAGAGATTTCCACCAGCCGCTTGTGGCAATCTGATCGGCCGTGCGAAAAGACGAGATCAACAGCCCCAGTGTTGGCACCACCCAAAGCACGACCAGAAATATGACCGAGGCATGGACGACCCAGCGCAGCGCCGGTTTGGTTCCTGCAATATCGCTCATCGCCTCACTCCATCTCTTTGCGCGCGTTGCGCACGTTCCAGATCAAGATCGGTGTTACCAGCAGCATAATCACCATGGCTGAAGCCGACCCCACACCCCAGTCATTGGCGCGGAACAGCTTGTCATACATGTAGTTGGCCAGAACCTGTGTCTCCCACTGGCCGTTGGTCATGGCAAAGACGATGTCAAAGACCTTGAGCACGGTGATCGTGATCGTGGTCCATACGACTAGAATTGTGGTCTTGATCTGCGGCACCTTGATGCGGAAGAAAATCTGGAACGGGTTGGCGCCGTCCAGAATGGCGGCCTCGATGGTTTCCTCGGGGATGCCACGCAAGGCCGCGGACAGGATCACCATGGCAAAGCCGGTCTGAATCCAAATCAGCACGACCATCAGGAAGAAACTGTTCCAGAACGGGATGGTCAGCCAAGTTTGCGGCTCGGTCCCGCCAAAGAAGATATAAAGGGCGTTCAGCATCCCGATCTGATCCTGTTCGGCCGGGCGAGTGTCATAGACCAGCTTCCAGATCACCGATGCACCCACAAAAGAAATCGCCATCGGCATGAAGATCAGCGACTTGGCGATATTGCCCCAACGAATGTGGTCGGTCAGTTGCGCAACCAAAAGACCCAAAGCGGTGGACATCGCCGGCACGATGATCAACCAGAACATGTTGTTGCGCATGGCTTCCCAGAATTTGGGCTCATTCGCCATCTGGATGTAGTTTTCCAGGCCCACCCATTCATAGCCCCCACCGGGTACCCGATCCGTAAGGGACAAGCGCAGCGTTTCGACCACCGGATAAGCCAGATACAGACCCAACGCCGCCAACGCCGGGAACAGAAACAACCACGGACGGATCATGTTGGCGCGGTTGATATTGCGCCCTACATTCGGGCCGCGCGCCGGGAACAGCACTTTGTCCAGAAATTGGTTGGAGAGGTAGAAATAGCCCACACACCCTGACACGCCGATGGCGATGGTCAGCAGGCCCTGTAATGCCGGATGCATGCCGCGTCTCCCTTGCGACGGTGGCAGGCAACCCGAACTGGCGGGTTGCCCTATCAGGAACGCTTAGTCCAGCGCGTCCCAGGAGGATTGGATTTCGTTGGCAACCTCTTCCGCCGAGGCCCCGCCAGCATAGTCGACCATGCCGGTCCAGAACGTCCCTGCGCCAACACCGCCGGGCATTAGGTCAGACCCGTCAAACCGGAAAGTGGTCGCACCCAGAAGGATGTCGTTCATCTTCTTCAACGTCGGGTCCGAGAACAGCGAGGTATCAACGCCCTTATGCGGTGTCAGGAACCCGGTTAGCTGCATCCATGTCTCGTGCGCTTCGGGGGTTTGCAGATACTCGATCAAAGCATGAGCGCCGGGGCTGTCATTGGTGATTGCCCAAAGTGTGCCGGCACCCAGAACCGGGCTGCCCAAGTCTTTGCTTTCATAGGCTGGGAAATAGAAGAAATCCGCATCCTCACCCACGACCGTGCCTTCCGGGAAGAAAGCCGGAATGAACGATGCCTGACGGTGCAGATAGCATTGCGGCGGAGAGCTGAACATGCCTTTGGGACTGTCGCGGAAATCGGTTGTGGCTACGGCCCCTGCCCCACCAGCGACATAGTCGTCATTGCGGGCGAAGGCTCCGAATTCTTCGATGGCCGCGATGACCTTTGGGTCATTGAACTTCATCTCATTTGCGACCCAGGCGTCATAATCCGCGGGCGATTGTGTGCGCAGCATCATGTCCTCGACCCAGTCGGTCGCGGGCCAGCCGGTCGCTCCGCCAGACCCCAGACCGATACACCAAGGCGTCTCGCCGTCCGCCACGATCTGGTCCGTCAGAGCTTTGAGTTCTTCCATCGTGGTCGGCACTTCGTACCCGGCGTCTTCGAAGTTCTCGGGAACATACCAGACCAGCGATTTCACATCGACCTTGTAGAAAAATCCGTAAAGATTGTCTGCGCCGTCCGGACCTGCGTAAGTCCCCAGATCGACCCAGGATTGACCCGCAGCGTAATTGTCGCGAATCCAATCGGATGTGCCATCTGCCAAAGGCGTCAGAAAGCCGGATTTGGCCATATCCGCCGCCAGACCGGGCTGCGGGAACACCGCAACGTTAGGGGCAGATCCTGCTTCCGCATCGATGCGGATCTGCTGTTCGAAACTATCCGAGCCGACATAGGCGTACTCATGCCCGGTCGCGGCAGCAAAGCCGTCCAGCACCTTTTCGACATTTTCCTGATCCGGTCCCAACCAGGGGCCAAACACCGTGACCTTGTCGGCATGCGCCGCGCCCGCCATCAGGGCGAACGTTGCCGCGCCTGCGTAAAGCGAGTGTTTCATGAATTCTCCTCCCAACTCTGTTGCGCCCATGAGACTCAGTTTTCAAAGCGCTTTGAATGACGGGTTTTATCCGCTAACATTCAAGTTCTGTCAATATTAGGTTTGAAATTCGCCTAAAAATTAATAAAACACACGGTGAGTAGAAACAGGTTGACCCAATAGGAAAACCCACTCACAACAGTTTTGCCACCAATTTGAAGGCGCTTTGAAGCGAAATGAACCTAAAGCAGCTCTCAGAAATCCTCGGTCTTTCGCAAACAACGGTCAGTCGCGCGCTGAACGGATACCCCGAGGTGAACGAGGCCACGCGAGAGCGGGTTCAGGCTGCGGCGACCAAACACGGCTATCGCCCGAACAGCCGCGCTAAGGGACTGGCCACGGGGCGTTCTATGGTGATCGGGCACGTGATCCCCAGTTCCTCGCAACATGAAATGGTCAACCCGATCTTCGGGGATTTTGTCGCCGGGGCCGCTCGAACCTATGGCGCGCATGGCTATGACATGATGTTCACCAATGCCGACGATACCTCGATCGAACGCACCTATCGGGACCTCTTCCAACGCGGCGCAGTCGATGGGGTCGTTCTGCAAGGCCCCAAGGTCAACGAACACCGGATCGAGGTTTTGACCCGCATGGCGGTTCCGTTCATTGTACATGGCCGCTCGACCGGGATTGAGGTGCCGTATGACTGGGTCGATGTGAACAACAAAAGCTCATTCCTGAGGGCAACCCGGTTTCTGATTGATCTGGGGCACAAACGTATCGCGCTGATCAATGGGTTAGAGGATATGGACTTCGCCCAACGTCGGCGCGAAGGATATCTGCAGGCTCTGCAAGAAGCCAATCTGACGCCCGAACCCGCTCTGATGCGCAGTGCCGAGATGACCGAGGTTTACGGCCATCACGAAGCCCGCGACATGCTGCACCTGGACAACCCCCCGACGGCCATATTGGTCTCGTCAATGATTTCTGCCATCGGGGTGCGGCGCGCTTTGAATGAAGCAGGGCTGAAAATGGGTCGCGATGTATCGGTCATCGCACATGATGACGACCTGTCCTATCTCAAGAATGGACAGGATGTGCCGATCTTTACGGCAACGCGATCCTCGGTCCGGCAGGCTGGGGAAATCGCCGCCGAAATGTTGATCGACCGGATCAAATCACCGGACGACCCGGTTAAAACTAGATTGCTGGAGGCCGAACTGGTAGTTGGCGGCTCGACCGGCCCCGCTCCTGACAGGTTCTGAACATGAAATATACCCGCGCTGATTTCCCCAAAGATTTCCTCTTTGGTGTCGCAACATCTGCCTATCAGATCGAAGGCCACGCGCAGGGTGGCGCAGGTCAGACCCATTGGGACACCTTTGCCCGCACGCCCGGCAATGTGGTGCGGGGCGAAAACGGAGATCTCGCTTGCGATCACCTCAACCGTTTCGATCAGGACTTTGATCTGGTGCGCGATGCCGGGTTTGATTGCTATCGCTTTTCAACCAGCTGGGCCCGGGTTCTGCCCGAAGGACGAGGGGCCGTGAACCAAGCCGGATTGGACTATTACGACCGACTGGCCGATGCGCTGCTGGAACGCGGCATTCGCCCCTGTGCGACGCTCTATCATTGGGAACTGCCCTCGCCGCTAGCGGATCTGGGCGGCTGGCGAAATCGGGATATCGCTGGGTGGTTCGCCGACTTCACTGAGGTCATTATGGGCCGCATCGGCGACCGGATGTTCAGTGTTGCCCCCATCAACGAACCCTGGTGCGTAAGCTGGCTGAGCCACTTCGACGGTCACCACGCCCCGGGCCTGCGCGATATCCGCGCGACGGCTCGCGCGATGCATCATGTTCTGCTGGCGCATGGCCGCGCGATCGAGGCGATGCGTGGTCTGGGCATGTCCAACTTGGGAGCGGTGTTCAATCTGGAATGGGCCGAACCCGCCGATGACAGCGCCGAGGCGCGCAAAGCCGCTGACTTGTATGACGGTATCTACAACCGGTTCTTTCTGGGCGGCGTATTCAACAAAGCCTATCCGCAAAATGTTCTGGACGGGTTGGAACCCTATCTACCCGCTGGCTGGCAGGATGATTTCGACACGATCGGCGCGCCCGTGGACTGGTGCGGGCTGAACTACTACACCCGCAAACTGATCGCGCCCGCCGACACCGCCTGGCCCAGCCTGCAAGAGGTCCCTGGCCCCCTGCCCAAAACGCAAATGGGGTGGGAAATTGAGCCTTCCGCCCTGACACGTTTCCTGACCCGGGCCGCTCGTGAATATACCGGCGATCTGCCGATCTATGTGACCGAAAATGGCATGGCCAGCTCTGAGCGCCAGCAAGATGAGGACCGGATCGACTACCTCAACCAGCATTGGGCCGCTGTGAAAGACGCGTTGGATCAGGATGTGCCCGTCAAAGGCTATTTTATCTGGTCGCTGCTGGACAACTACGAATGGGCCCTTGGCTACGAGAAGCGCTTTGGTCTGGTTGATGTGGATTTCGACACGATGGGGCGGACGCCCAAAGCGTCCTTTGAGGCGGTGAAAACTGCCCTCGCCGGTGCACAAGTCTCTGTCCCCTTAGCACAACCCGCCGGAGCCATGCATGAACACTGGAATCTGGTGGCCGATATCGGCGGGACCAACACCCGTTTGGGGGTTATCTCAAACGGGAGACTAACCGATCTGCGCAAATACCCAACGGGACAGCTGCCGCAACTGCTTGAGGCGTTTCACAGCCTGCGCGACGAGGTTGGCACCGACCCCCGCGCGGTTGTCGCCGCTGGGGCGGGCCCTGTGCGGGATGGTACGATCCGACTGACCAACGCGCAGCTTGATTTGTCCGAGGACGACATCGGACGCGCGACCGGCGCGCAACATACTTTTGTGATCAATGACTTCACCGCAGCCGCGTGGTCTGTGGCTGAAATCAGGGCCGGTGACGTCGAGGTTTTGCAAGGTGCGGAAACCCCGCCGGTCGGCACTCGCTTGGTCGTTGGGCCGGGCACCGGGCTTGGGGTTGGGTCGCTGCTCTATTCCGAGGGGCACTACCATACGGCATCTGGCGAAGGCGGCCATGTAGGCCTGTCCCCGCGCCACGCTGACGAGGTTGAAGTATTTCGCGCCGCCCGCGAGGTCGCGACCGAGTGTTTCTTTGACGACTCGCTGACCCTTGAGGCCGAGATGTTCCTGAGCGGCACCGGCCTGCCCATCCTCTACCAAGCCATCCAACTCGCAGCCGGTCAAACCAACGCGGAAACCCGTCCCGCAAAGGATATCCTGCAAGACGCGCTGGCCCAAACCGACCCTCATGCGGTACGCGCGGCCCATATGTTCACCACTCATCTGGGGGCTGTCATGGGCGATATGGCTGTGACCATGATGCCAGCGGGCGGTGTTTTTCTGGTGGGCGGCGTGGCCGAAAAGAACCGTTGGCTGTTCAAGGACACCTTCCGCGACGCTTTCAACGCCGGGGGTCGGTTCAGTGAGCTACGCCGGTCGATGAACCTCTATGTCTCGGAACAGGATGAATTTGGCATTGTTGGCGCTAACAATTTCTGCAAAAGTGCGCTCGCGCGTCGGATGGCCTGACGCGGCCAAACTGGAAAGGTCCCGGCATGATCCTGTGCTGCGGTGAAGCGCTGATCGACATGATCCCCACCCCAACCACCGACGGGGCACAGGGCTTTGTCCCCCATTCAGGCGGAGCGATCTTCAACACCGCCATAGCGCTTGGTCGTCTGGGCGCGTCGGTTGGGATGCTGACTGGCTTGTCCAGCGACATGTTCGGGGCACAACTGTCCGACGCGCTGACCGACAGCCACGTGGATCAGACTCATGTCATCCGCTCGGACCGTCCATCGACACTGGCCTTTGTGCAGTTGAAGGACGGACAGGCCAGCTACAGCTTTCTAGATGAAAACTCGGCCGGGCGGATGCTGCGGCCCGAGGATATGCCCGCGCAGTTGCCCGGCACCACAGCGCTCTATTTCGGTGGTATCAGCCTGGCCTGCGAACCTTGTGCGGATGCGTATGCGGCCTTGTTGGACCAACATGCCGACGCGTGCGCTGTGATGCTCGACCCCAATATCCGCCCCGGCTTTATCGCGGATGAGACCCGGTACCGCACCCGCCTGAACCGCATGATCGAACAGGCCGACATCGTAAAAGTATCTGACGAAGACTTGAATTGGATCGTCCCCGGACCTGAATCCCTGACCGAGAAAGTCCCTGCCCTGCTGGAAGCCGGACCGTCTGTTGTCATTATTACCAAGGGCAGCGAGGGCGCCTCGGCCTATCTACACGACGGGTCCGAGGTCTCGGTGCCGGTCAAACAGGTGCAGGTGGTCGACACAGTCGGAGCGGGCGACACGTTCAATGCGGGCGTTCTGGCCCAGCTTGACGCGGACGGACTGTTGACCAAATCCGGTCTACGCTCGGTGGACGTCAGTGCCATACGATCCGCTCTAAGCAAAGGGGCCGAGGTTGCCGCCGTCACCGTATCCCGCGCCGGGGCGAATCCGCCCTGGGCACACGAACTCTGACCACGAAGGCCAAACCGATGAAACGTTCCGAAATCAACGAGATCAAATCCGCAGCCGAGGCGTTCATTCATTCCTTTGGTGCGGTTCTGCCTCCTTTCGCAACATGGTCGCCTGAACAGATGCGCAGCGCTCGGGCCGATGGCATTCGCGCGCGGGGATTGGGCTGGGATATCACCGATTACGGTCAGGGCCGATTTGATGAGCTTGGATTGTTCTTGTTTACACTGCGCAACGGCGA
The DNA here is from genome assembly GCF_056535645.1 of Ruegeria sp. BK1. Taxonomy (NCBI): domain Bacteria; kingdom Pseudomonadati; phylum Pseudomonadota; class Alphaproteobacteria; order Rhodobacterales; family Roseobacteraceae; genus Ruegeria; species Ruegeria sp. BK1. The sequence continues at coordinate 345,097 of NZ_JBQFIS010000003.1, forward strand.
TGTCACTGACCTGAGCAAAGGGCGCGGTATGCTTTATGCGGAAAAACTGCTGGTCTCGCGGGACAAACAACTCTCACCAATGCACCGCCATATCGTGAAGGCCGAAGACATCATCAACCGGGGCGGCGGTGATCTGGTGATGGAGATCTATGCCTCGGACACGGATGGCGGCATCGACCGCGACAACCCGGTCATTGTGCCAAGCGACAACTGCCCGGTCACGATCCAACCCGGTGAACTGTTGCGTCTGAAGCCCGGTGAAAGCGTGACATTGATGCCGGGTATCTGGCATGCCTTTTGGGCGGAGAAAGGCGATTGCCTGATAGGCGAAGTCTCAACCGTCAACGATGACCGAACCGACAATGTGTTCGAGGACCCAATTCCGCGCTTTGCCACGATCGAGGAAGATGCCGCGCCCGATTTCCTGCTGGTGGCCGATTACTGAAAATCTCAATGCGTGCCGCGGGGCACGAAGTGAGGTTTAATCAGAATTGTTTCGCTGGCTTTCAAAGGGTTCTTAAGCCGTTTCTCCAAAAGTTGGATGACGTGCTCGACGGCTTCGTCGATCGGATTGCAAACCGTTGACAGATCGAATGTTGGCCAGCCAGCCATCTCAATATCATCGAACCCCACAACTGACAGGGTTTCTGGAACTGATACTCCCAAGTCTCGGGCCGCTGTCAAAGCCCCAATCGCGGTTGCATCATTGGCACAAATCAATGCATCCAGCGAATGCATGGTCAGCAGGCGGGTGGCCGCCCTGTGGCCGGCGTCGACAGTGAAGTCGCCGTCGGTTTCGGCAACCAGCGAAAGCCCAGCCTCAGCCAAACTGTCCAGTACCCCAGCCCGGCGACCGCTAGAAGAGGAGAAAGCCTCGGGGCCACCGATATAGCCGAATTTCTTTCTTCCCTTTTCGATCAGAACCCGAGTGGCAATCCGGGTGCCCTCGGCGTTTCGACAACAAACATTGTCAACACCCTGGGCCTCGACGACGCGCCCAGCGGAAATCATTGGAACCCCGATCTTGCTGCATTGCGTGACGACTTCGGCCTGCATACTTCCACCACGCAGGATCAACGCGTCCAACGGGTAGCGCAAGACTTGCTGAATTGCCTTTTCCGCAGACTGATCGCCGCCGTCGATCAGGATCGGCCATTTGTTCAGCGCGTTCAATTGCCCAACCAAAGCCATTACGAACTCGGTGTCATAAGCACTGCGCATATTTCCGACAAAAACAGCGACAAGATGCGAGCGACCATCTTTCAGCCCTGCCGCCAGCGCATTGGGCTGATACCCCATCTGCGCCGCGACCTCATGTATCTTTTTCCGCTTATCCGCATCCAGATAGGCGCCAGGTGTGAACGCGCGTGACACAGACGACCGCGATACACCTGCCGCTTCGGCCACAATCTGGGCAGTCACCCGCCGGGGTCGCGGGGTGTTATATTCATTGTCACTGCTCACGCACTAGCTGTCCTCTGTTTCTGAATAATTTGTCAATAATGCAAAAAATCTTTCACCGAACTGTCACATGCAAAGCGTATGTGACCACGTGTGCACAAGAAGTGCATCACGAATGGGATTCGCCCTATTTGTGCAGATTTTTGACGCTGCCTGGGGCTTCGGCCCCGCAACCTGGTGCGCTGACCAAAACCTTGGTCCGCGGCCAAACCGGAGAGAGACATGACCAAGCTGACCTTCAGCGCTACCGCCGCCGCGCTCGCCTTTACTGCGACCGCAACTTTTGCCGAAACCGAGATCACATGGTGGCACGCAATGGGCGGCCAACTGGGTGAAACCGTCAACAAGATTGCCGAAGATTTCAACGCCTCGCAGGACGATTACAAGATCACTCCGGTCTACAAGGGCAGCTATGAAGAAACACTGACCGCAGGTATCGCCGCCTTCCGTGCGGGCGAGCAGCCCAACGTCATGCAGGTCTTCGACGCCGGTGCCGCCACCGTGATCGGAGCCAAGGGAGCAACTATCCCCGTTCAGGATCTGCTGGCCGATAATGGCGTGAATTTCGACATCAACGACTACATCGCCGGTGTGCGGTATTTCTATGCCGACAGCGACGGCAAGATGATCGGCATGCCCTTCAACTCGTCCACGCCAATCCTGTATTTCAACGTGGACGCGCTGGAAGCTGCAGGTGTCACTCCGCCGAAAACCTGGGAAGAGTTCCAGACAACCACTGCTCCTGCGCTGAAAGACGCGGGCTACATCGCGCTCAGCCAGTCGCACCTGCCCTGGATTTTCACCGAAAACTTCATGTCGCGCCACAACCTGCCGTTTGCCACCAACAACAATGGCTATGACGGCATCGACACGCAGATCCTGGTGAACAATGACGCCATCAAGGCCCACTTCACCGCCGTGACCGATTGGAAAGACGAAGGTCTGTTCGAATGGTATGGTACGGGCTGGGGCGACAACGCCAAGCCGTTCGAAGAAGGCAAAGTCGCCATGTGGCTGGGTTCGTCGGGCTCTTTTGGTGGCCTCCTGCAAAAAGACCTGCCGTTCGAATTCAGTGCAACCGAGCTGCCCTATTGGGAAGCCGTGACCGCCGAGCCTACCCAAACCTTCATCGGTGGCGCCGCTTTGTTCGCAATGTCCGGCAAATCGGACGACGAGAACAAGGCCACGGCTGAGTTCTTCCGCTTCCTGACCGCGCCTGAAACCCAGTACTTCTGGCACCAGGAAACCGGATACGTACCGATCACCGAAGCCGCATATGAGGTTGCCAAGAAAGACGGCCATTATGACCGCTTCCCGGCCGCCGAAGTTGGTGTGAACCAGTTGCAGGCTAAGGCGGGCGACAACACCAAGGGCTACCGCATGGGCTTTTACGTCCAGATCCGCGACATCATGAACCGCGAATATGGACGTATCCTGACTGGTGAAACCGACGTCGAGACCGCCTTCAAGACAATCGAAAAAGAAGCCAACGAACTGCTGGCACGCTTTGGTAAGACCCAGGGTTAATCCCCGTTATCACCCCCTGGATGGTCCCGCCTCCGGGTGCGACCATCGCTCATTATTCGCACGGAACCATTCATGAAACGCGCGGGCTTTGACACGATCTGGCTTCCTGTGGCGCTGCTGATGCCGCAACTGCTGATCATTGCCATCTTCTTCTACTGGCCTGCGGGCTGGGCTTTGCAATCCTCGTTCTACTTGCAGGACCCGTTTGGGTTCGGCTCGACCTTTGTAGGGGGGGAAAACTATACCTCGCTGCTGGGCAATGATCAGTACAAGCGCGTGGCAGGGTTCACGATCCTTTATTCGGTGCTTGTGACGTTCTTTTCGCTCGCCATCGCGCTGCTGCTAGCGGTCAAGGCGGACAAGGTAATCCGAGGGGCAAAGACCTATCGCACGCTTCTGATGTGGGTCTATGCCATCGCACCACCTGTGGCCGGGTTTCTGGGCATCCTATTCTTTGATCAAAGCACTGGGCCGCTGACCAAGTTTTTCCAGATGTTCGGCTGGGATTTCAAACTGGGCGTGGACTATAACGCCACGGCCACCGCTATGGTCATCGTGGCCGTGTGGAAGCAGATCCCGGTCAATTTCATCTTTTTCCTCTCAGGCCTGCAATCCATTCCGCGATCCGTGCGCGAGGCGGCGATGATCGACAACCGCTCGGCAACCGGACGGTTCTGGCAGGTGACTTTCCCTCTGCTGGCCCCCACCGCGTTCTTCCTGCTAATCATCAACATCACCTACGCGCTGTTCGACACCTTTGGCGTGATCGACGCGCTGATGAAGGGTGAGCCGGGCAACAACCCGATGACGCTGGTTTACAAGGTCTATCTGGACGGGTTCCGGGGCAATGACCTTGGCGGCTCATCCGCGCAATCGGTGATCCTGATGGTGCTGGTGCTGATCCTGACCGTGTTTCAGTTCCGCCTGGTGGAACGCCGGATTCACTATACGTAAGGGCTTTGGACATGGCTGAGACAACACTCGAAACTCCCGTTGAAACCCATCGTCCCCGCCGCATCAAATGGGGCGCGATCGGCGATCACACCGTCCTGATCCTAGGCGCTTTGCTGATGATGATACCATCGCTGCTGGCGCTGACCACGGCCAGCCATGACGCGGTGACGATCCACCGCGAGGGGTTGCAGCTGACGCTGGGCGACAATCTGGGCAAGAACTTCCATGCCGCCATGTTCGAAAAGGGTGGGTTCACCCAGACGGTGGATGGTACGCTGATGCTGATGAATTCCTTCATCCTTGGCATCGGCTTTGCGGTGGGCAAGATTATCATCTCGATGATGGCGGCCTATGCCATCGTCTATTTTCGCCTGCGCTTTGCCACGCTGGCCTTCTGGGTGATCTTCACCACCCTGTTGCTGCCGCTGGAGGTGCGCATCCTGCCCTCATACGAGGCGATCCAGAAACTGGGCCTGACAAACACCTATACCGGTCTGATCGTACCGCTGATCGCATCCGCAACCGGCACGTTCTTTTTCCGTCAGTTCTTCATGTCCGTCCCTGAGGAGCTGGCCGAGGCCGCCCGGATTGACGGCGCAGGCCCATGGAAGTTCTTTGTCGATATCCTTGTACCGCTTAGCCGGACGATGATCGCTGCGATCTTCATCATCATGTTTGTCTTTGGCTGGAACCAATATCTGTGGCCGACACTGATCACGACGGATGAGAGCTTTTTCACCCTGGTCCGGGGCATCAAACAGATCGTGCTGTCCTACACAGATAGTCAGATCCCAGAACACGGGCAGGCATTGGCGCTGGCCATTGTCGCGATGATCCCACCCGTGGCGATCGTCGTCTTTTTCCAAAACTGGTTCGTTAAGGGCCTTACAGAATCCGACAAGTAAGGAATACGCGCATGGCTCAGGTTTCATTAGAGGGCATCCGCAAGGTCTATCCCAACGGCTTTCAGGCGGTTCAGACCACCAGCTTCACCATTCAGGACGGCGAGTTTGTCGTGCTGGTCGGCCCCTCGGGCTGTGGCAAATCCACCCTGCTGCGGATGATCGCGGGGTTGGAGGAGATCACCGAAGGTACACTGAAGATCGGCGACCGGGTGGTCAATGACGTGGATCCGGCGGACCGGGACATCGCGATGGTGTTTCAGAACTATGCGCTCTACCCGCATATGACCGTCCGAAAAAATATCGGCTATGGCCTCAAGAATCGCGGCAACCCGGCCTCCGAGATCGCGGCCAAGGTCGAAGACGCGGCCAAAATGCTGAACCTGACCGAATATCTGGACCGCAAACCAGCGCAGCTGTCGGGTGGTCAACGTCAGCGCGTCGCCATGGGCCGCGCCGTAGTGCGTGATCCGGCGCTGTTCTTGTTTGATGAACCGTTGTCGAACCTCGACGCCAAGCTGCGCAACCAGATGCGGATCGAGATTAAGGCCCTGCAACGCCGCCTTGACACCACAGCCGTCTACGTGACCCATGATCAGGTCGAGGCGATGACGATGGCCGACCGGATCATCGTCCTGAACGCTGGCCGGATCGAACAGATCGGCACGCCGTCGGAAATCTACCACAACCCAGCCTCGACCTTTGTGGCCTCATTCATGGGAGCACCGCCGATGAACCTGATCCGGGCTCAGGTCGAGCAAGGCGAGGTGCGCATCAATGGCTATGACGGTCTGATGCCAGCACCTGCTTCGCAAAACGGGCCGGTGACTTTGGGCATTCGCCCCGAGGATGTGGTACTGGACGATCACGGCAAAATCCCGTTCCGTGTGGACATTCTGGAAGAGCTCGGCGCCCATCGCCTGTTGCATGGCGTGGTGGGGGAACAACCTTTTTCGGTGATGATCGGCAAGGATGATGCAGCCTCCACCGGGACCGCGACATTGAATTTGAAGCCCGAGGCCCTGCGGCTGTTTGATCCTGAAACGGGGCGCAAACTGTGACGGGGCAAACATTTGAGACATTGCCCGCCGTGACGCTGGAACAGCGTAACGCGATCTTGGCTGCGCCGCGCACGGCTGAAGCGCATCGCGATTTGCTGTCCAGCCTGCCTGCCATGAATGCCGTGCAAGTTGGAGGCCGTGCTACGTCCACTCATTTGCAAAGCGATTTCACAGTGGCTGCCTGGAATGTGGAACGGTGTCTTTTCCCCGAAGAAACCGCCGCACATCTTGGCAAGGTCTGCCCCGATATCGTCTTGTTGTCCGAGGTCGATCACGGCATGGCCCGCACTGCACAGCGGCATACCACTGAAGTGATGGCCGACGCGCTTGGCATGACCTACGCCTTCGGTGTCGAGTTTCACGAACTTGATCTCGGCGGCGCGACCGAGCGGGGCTTTTGCACGGATGACTTCAACAGTCTTGGCTGGCATGGGAACGCAATCCTGTCCTCGGTGCCGTTTGAACGCACGTCACTGATCCGACTGGACGATCACGGCCATTGGTTTGCCTCGGACACTGGCGCGACGGACCCGGATCAACCGCGGGTCGGCGGTCGCAATGCCATCGCCGCCATTATCCCGGCCACGCAGGGTTCGCTTTGCGTTGTGTCCACTCATCTGGAAAGCAACGCAGATGCAGCGCACCGCCATCAACAGTTCCAACGGTTGTCAGATGAAATCGACGCGTTTGCGCCCGGACTGCCCGTTCTGATCGGTGGGGACCTGAACACCGGCAACCATCTGCCCCCCGATTTTGACTGGCGACGTGAAACCTTGTTTGGGTTGGCCGAACGCGAAGGCTACTCATGGTCTTTCACCGCAGAAGGTCCTACAACCCGACCCAGCCTGATCACTCCGCATCCTGAGCGGGTCATGAAACTGGATTGGCTAGCCGGACGGGGTCTGAAGTGTCTAGACAATGGCATTCTGACTTCAATCTCGGACGAAGGTACGCCGCTTTCGGATCATGATTGCGTCTGGTGTCGCACAGGCTAAGCACTGGCCCGCTCAACTATCTGGATAAGTCCCTTTTACCGAAACAGAAAAACCGTCTAACATGCGGTTCATCGCGGTAGAGGGACGCAACCATGGTAACAAAAGCTGAATTGGAAGCAGAGGTCGCCGAACTGCGCCGCCAGTTGGCCGAACACGCCAACCCCGAGCCACCCAATGCCCCGGAACCAGCCGATGCATTCGTCGACAACCTCGGCCATTGGACTGCCCAAATTGATGAAGTTCTGACAGAATTCGAGGATTTGCCGCATAAAAAGCCCATCCTATTCGCCCTTGGCGTCTTTGCGCTTGGGTACATGATCGGTCGATCCCGGTAGGAGTCTGACATGAGCCGCATTTCCCGAAATATCTCGATCATTTTGCGCGCTGAACGGCTGATTGCACAGCGTCAAGTCGCAGTTGCCGCAAAGCGCACAGGCATCTATGCCGCAGCAGGTCTTGCCGTGGGTCTTGCCGCCGTGATGCTGAACGTGGCCGGGTTTTTCTGGCTGTCAGAGACTCTGTCGACGACCTCGGCCGCGCTGATTGTGGCCGGGATTGATCTGGTGGTGGCCGTTCTGCTTGCGGTAGTTGCGAATTCCATGACGGCACAGACAGACACGTCGGATGCCGTCGAACTGCGCGACATGGCTTTGCGAGATATTGAAACCGAAATCCGAGAAAACTTCGCGGATGCGCGCAACGCCGTAACCGGCATTAGGCGCGATCCGCTTGGCACGCTGACACCTGAAATTGTCAGTGCACTTCTTGGGGTCCTGCTGAAATACGCCAAGACCCGTAAAAAGCCGCAGGACTAGGTCACTCCATTAGGTTCGCAGCCGCGCGGGCGATCACCATTTCCTCATTCGTCGGAATCGACAGAATCCGCACGCGGCTGAAATCGGTTGAAAGAACCGTGCCACCATCGGCATTCCGGGCGTGATCCATCTCGATCCCGATCCAGCGCATGCCGTCACACACCATCTGCCGGATTGCGGCCGAGTTCTCGCCAACACCACCCGTAAAGACCAGCGCGTCGATCCCTTCCAGTGCGGCTGACAATGCGCCCAATTCGCGGCGTATGCGGAAGACGTAATAGTCAATGGCCTTACGCGCCTCGGACGTGTCAGCGGACAGAAGGGTGCGCATGTCCGACGATATCCCCGACAGACCCAGCAGACCGGATTTGCGATACAGAATCTCGGCAATCTCATCCGCCGACAGGCCTTCCTGCTGCATCATGTAAAGCACAACACCAGGGTCAAGCTGCCCGCTACGCGTTCCCATTGGCAACCCGTCCAGCGCCGAGAACCCCATAGTCGAGGCCACCGCCCGACCACCCGAAACCGCACACATCGAGGCCCCGTTACCCAGATGCGCAATAACCACGCGCCCGTCGTACAAGCCCGGCGCGATCTCTTTCAGCTTTTGCGTTATGTAGTCGTAGCTGAGCCCGTGAAACCCGTACCGTCGTACGCCTTTGTTATAGTAGCTCTGCGGCAGGGCGAAGGTGTCGTTGACCCAAGGGTGTGTCCGATGGAACGCCGTGTCAAAGCAGGCGATCTGCGCCGTGTCCGGGAAGGCCGCGCTGGCTGCGCGTATCCCTGCAAGACTATAGGGCTGATGCAGCGGCGCGAAAGGTATGAACCCAGACAACGTCTCGACAACCGAGGCGTCAATGCGCACCGGCTCGGAATAAACAGTGCCCCCGTGGACGACGCGGTGCCCGATGGCACGTACATGGATGTCCGGCAGGTATTCCCGCGCCATTTCCAGAAAGGCGTGGATCGCCTCGTCATGGCTTTTGGTGTTGGTCAAAGGACGGTCGATCGAGCGTCCTCCAGCGGATTGGGCCAGCAAACGTGGTGCGTCGCCCAAACGTTCGATCTGGCCACGCCAGCGCATACTGGGACGATTGCCCTCAACCAGCTCATAAAGCGCGAATTTCAGGGAAGAAGACCCGGCGTTCAGCGCCACAACATGATCAGCCATGGATTTTACCCTTGTTTGCATGCGCATGAAGCGCGGCTACAGCACAGGATGCCAATCGCGAGGCATCATCATCGGATCGTGACGTCAAAATGATGGGAACGGCCGCACCGATCACGACCCCTGCCGCCTCGGCATGAGAGATGAAGGTCAACTGTTTTGCCACCATATTCCCGGCCTCAATATTAGGCGCGACCAGAATATCGGCAGCACCGGCAACCTCTGACGTGATCCCTTTGGTACGGGCGGCGTTCAGATCAACCGCATTGTCCATCGCCAGCGGCCCATCGACCAACCCGCCGGTGATCTGACCGCGCTCGGCCATTTTCGACAGCAAGGCCGCATCGACCGATGACGGCATATGCGGGTTGATCGTCTCAACCGCCGACAACACGCCGACCTTGGGCTGTTCGATTCCCAAAGAATGTGCCAGGTGAATCGCGTTTTGCACGATATCCGCCTTGGTTTCCAAATCAGGCGCAATATTCACCGCCGCATCCGTCACCATGATCGGGCGCGACATGCCCGGAACATCCATTACGAACACATGTGACAGTCGCCGCCCTGTGCGCAGCCCTTTTTCACGACGCAAAACCGCGTGCAGCAACTCATCGGTATGCAGATACCCCTTCATCAGGGTCTGCGCGCGTCCGTCGACTACAAGATCCACGGCACGGTGCGCGGCGATGCCGTGGCTGCGGGCCTCGACAATTTCGATGCCAGACAAGTCGGCCCCCAGCTCAGCGGCAGCAGCGGCGATTTTATCGGGGTTCCCGACGAGGATCGGCGAAATAATATGATTGGCATGCCCCAGCAACGCGCCGCTCAGAGAGTTGGGCTCTTCTGGCGCAACAATGGCGGTTGGCATCGGCTCTAGTGGGCGCGCTTTTTCCAACAGCGCGTCGAAATGGCGGTGCCGCTGCACGATCAGGCCAGGGACCTCGACCGAGTCGAACTCCATATGCGTCGAAGGCGGTGTGACCTGAACGGTGCCGCTGAGAACCAGTGCATTGTCAACGACCCGTCGCACTTCGGCTGAGCAGAGCAGATCACCATCGTCGCGCTTTTCCTCAACAGCGACAAAGGCAGTCAGTTCTTCACCCGCAAGCACCGGGAGGTGGAAGGCCAAATCCGCGCGGCGAGTCTGCGTTCCGGCGCCGGGCATGTAGTTTCCCAGCACGGCTGCGACCAGACCGGCGGGCCACAGCGCGGGTGCGACGGCTTCGGCAAGGCCGTCGCCATCCCCGTCATAGGTTGCCAGATGCAGCGGATTGTGATCGCCCGAGGCCGAGGCAAAAGCATAAAGGTCGTCAACCGTGCACAAGCGGGTCAGTTGTGCCGCGTCGCCAACCTTGAGCTGCTCGAAGGTTTTATTTTCCTGGATTTTCATAGCGTGCCAACTTTGGTTTTTCGGACGTCTTACCGACTTGGGTCGCGGGTTTAATTGATGCAGGTCAGTTCGGGGTCACAATAGTACGTCCAGCACCCTTGAGCCCGCAAAACGTAGCCTCGGCTTTCAAATTTTGCTGCGTCGCAGCATAACTGATTGCCCACTGAGCAGCAATATCCTTTGCGCTGTCTTCACCGGAACGTTGCGGAATCCATATTGACCCATGCTCTGATCTGAGGCAGTGACGCTACGATGGTTCCCGATGCTGCACGCGCGGGATGAAAAGGGAATACGGTAAGGTGCAGACCAAATCCGTAACTGCCCCCGCAACTGTAGGCGGTGAGCGACGCCAATATCCCACTGGCCGGATCAGGTCGGGAAGGGTGGCCAAGCACAGACCCGCGAGTCAGGAGACCTGCCATCTCAAACGCAACCAAACCGGGGCGGGGTGTCCTGGAAAGAGGCTCAATGTCACATCGACCCGATGTCATCAGAACCGTTCCTCTCCCTGCCCGTCTGGCATGCAGGTGGGGCGGAGCATGACGGATCATGTGGTGCTGATCTGCACGACCTGCCAAGGGGCAGAGGCGGCGCTATCGATTGCCGAGGCCCTGCGCGAGCGCCTGCCCGAGGGCTACGGCACACGGATGATCGAGTGTATGGCCGGCTGCGATCACCCACTGACCGTTGGATTTCAGGCGGGTGCGAAGGCACAATATCTGTTTGGCGAAATTCAAACCTCGGCCGATATCGACGCTTTGGCCGCTTTCGCGCGGCAATACCAAAACAGTTCCACAGGTTGGACCAAGGCAACGGATCGCCCCGAGGCGCTGTTGCACAAGACCTTGTCGCGGATGCCGCCCTTGGCGACGGAGGCCACATGACCGAACATGCGTTCCTTCAGGTCAACGGCGTCGGTTATCACGCCTATCACGGCGAAGTTCTGCTTCAGGACATCACCTTTGCGCTTCACGAAGGCGCGGTTCTGGCCATCGCCGGGCCCAACGGCGCGGGCAAGACAACGCTGATGAACCTTCTATGCGGGTCCGAGCATCCTTCGGACGGCAATGTATTGTTCAAGGGGCGAAATTTGCGCAGCATGTCGGCGACCGAGCGTGCGCGGATGATCGCTGTTGTCAGCCAGCAGGAATATCCCGACGGGCGGCTCTCCTTGCGCGAGTATGTAGCGCTGGGACAGATCCCGATCCGGTCCGACCGCTCGGCCGAGGCCCATGCCGCCGATCTTGCGCGAATTTTGGACCTGACCAGCCTGAACGATCTGGCCGACAAGCGCATGGCGGTTCTGTCGGGCGGGGAACGGCAGCGCGCCCATATCGCGCGGGCATTGGCACAAAACCCGGCACTGCTGTTTCTGGACGAGCCCACCAACCATCTGGACCCGGACGCCAAGGGGCGGATGTTGTCACTGGTGGCCGGGCTGGGGATCACAGTGGTGATGATCGTCCACGATCTGGTCATGATCCCGGAATTTGCGACGCATGTCGCGCTGATGAAATCCACCCGTCTTACCGGGTTCGGACCTGTGGCCGACGTGCTGACCACCGACCGCGTGCGTGACACGTTCGGTGTCGATTACCTGTTTTTCCAGCACGAGGGCCGCTTGATCCCGGCGCTGGACATCCGAAAAACCTCAGTTTCCAATCCAGTTAGGAGCATTTCCGAATGAAACACATCTTGTCCGTGGCGCTGGTTACAGCCATGGCGGGCGGTGCCGCCGCGCATGAAGTTACCGTCAACAATTGCGGCGAACCGCTGGTGTTTGAAACCCAGCCCGAGCGTCTGGTCGTGCATGACATGAACATGACCGACATGGCCTTTGCACTGGGTCTACAAGACAAGATCGTCGGCCTGACCGGGATTACCGGCTGGTACAAAACCAGCCCCGAGTTCGACTCGCTGCGCGGCGATATCCCGGAACTGGCCCCGAAATATCCGACGGTCGAGAACCTGGTGGCCGTTGAACCCGACCTGTTCTTTGCCGGTTGGTACTACGGAATGCGGCCCGGCGGTGATGTGACACCGGAAACGCTGGCGCCCTTCGGGATCAAGACTATGATCCTGTCGGAAAGCTGCGTTCACCTGCATAAGGACCGCCCAAAGGCCAGCATGGACCTGCTGTTTGACGATGTCCTGCGTCTGGGCAAGGTCATGCATGTTGAAGACAAGGCCGAAGCGTTGGTTTCAAGCTGGAAAGACGAGCTGGCCGCGATTGAGGCGAAAACCGCCGATCTGCCGAAACCGCGCGTGTTCCTGCTGGACGGGCCCGCTGATGCGCCCTTCACCGCCGGAAAATACGCCATCCCTGATGCGATGATTGCCGCTGCGGGCGGTCAGAACGTGACCCATGACATGGATACAAGCTGGGGCCGTAGCTCTTGGGAGGCCGTCGCCGCCGCGAACCCCGAGTTCCTGGTGCTGTTGGACTATCAAACCGGAAATGGCGCGGCGGATACGTTCAAATTCCTGCAAGAGCACCCGGTGATGTCGCAAACCGATGCGGTCAAAAACGAGCGCTGGATCGGTCTGCGGTACGAAGAACTAACGCCGGGACCCGCGAACATTCAGGCGATCTCGAAAATGGCACAGGCCATGCATAAGGGCCTGAACTAATTTGGGCCGTCTGGGGCTGACACTTTTGGTGGGGGCGGTCATTCTGGCCGCCCTTCTTCTGGTTTCAACAATCTACGGAACCACATCCATCCCTCTGTCCGATACATTCAAGGCCATATTGCTGGGCACAGGCCTTGTGGATGGAGACGTGTCGCCCCTGCACCGTATCGTCTTTGACCTGCGCCTGCCCCGCGCGCTGTTTGCGGCCGTGATCGGCGCTGGTTTGGGGATTGTCGGCGTTGTCTTGCAGACAACCACTCGGAACGATCTGGCCGACCCGTTTCTGTTCGGGCTGTCTTCGGGCGCTGCAGCGGGTGCTGTGTTCGTCATCACCGTAACCGGGGACATTCTGGGGTTTTGGACCTTGCCGCTGGCGGCGTTTTGCGGAGGGCTGGTGGCCTCTGGCATCGTGCTGGCTTTGGTACACGGATTGCGGACGAGCGCGCCTGAAAAATTGATTCTAGCCGGGCTTGCGGTGTCCTTCCTGTTCTCAGCCCTAACCAATTACCTGATTTTCGCAGGCGACAACCGTGCTGCCCATTCCGTCATCTTCTGGATGCTTGGCGGTTTGGGTCTGGCGCGATGGGAAACCTTCCCGCTGGTCTGCGCCGGGCTGGCGCTTATTCTGGCCTATGCCCTCTATCGTAGCCGCTGGCTGGATGCGCTGCTGACCGGAGATGTCACGGCAACAACACTGGGCGTTCCGGTTCAGTCGCTACGGTTCAAAATGTTCTTTGTTGCAGCGCTCGCGACCGCCGTTTTTGTGTCGGTCGCCGGAGTGATCGGCTTTGTTGGCCTGATGGTTCCACATATTGCGCGCGGCATCGCTGGTCCTTTGCACAATCACCTTGTCCCGACGGCAGCCGTGGTTGGCGCGGTGCTGTTGACCGGGTCCGATATCCTCAGCCGCCTGATGCTTGCCCCGCAAGAACTGCCGGTCGGAATTGTGACGACCTCACTGGGGTCGATTTTCGTTTTCATTCTGCTGCTCAGAACGGCGAAGCCCAAAAGATAAATTGGCTTGTCTTTGTCAGTCCCGACGCTTGCCGAGCTGTCAGCGCACCTGCAACAATTTGACAAAACAGATTTTTTGCATGCATATTTTTTTAAGTTCCATGCAAAAACTGCCAAGAAATTGATCAATATCAAATCCGGCGCTGAACGAAGCCGTTAATCGGGAATAGCGACGAACAGAATCTAGCAAAGCCAGGTCTTTGAGAATGGGCCAAGTGACTACCCGGCGCGCCTTCCTGAGCGCGAGATTTCACGATGAGGACGGTGTGACAGCCAGACCTCCGGGATCGGTCGGGCCTGACTTTCTGAAGCACTGCACGAAATGCGGCGATTGCGCCTCGGCTTGTCCTGAGGACGTGATTGCAATCGCTGCGGACGGCTTTCCTGTTTTTCAACCCTCAGACAATCCCTGCACTTTTTGCGGTGACTGCGCCAATGCCTGCCCAACCCCTGCTTTGGACATCGACCTTGTGTCCAACTGGCCCTGGCGTGCCGCGCTAAAGCTGGACTCCTGCCTGTCGATGAATGGCGTCAGTTGCCGCCTCTGTCAGGACAATTGCGAAGAAAGCGCGATCCGGTTCTCGCTGCAAACCGGTGGTCGGGCCAAACCGACACTGGATGTGGCGGCCTGCACCGGCTGCGGGCTCTGCCCTACCGTTTGCCCGGCGGATGCCATCTCGCTGGACCACACCCCTCAACCCAAAATGGAAGCTGTGCAATGAACATCTGCGGTTGCCTTGCCCATGTCGCGCCCGACTACGCTACGGCTGCGGCGCAATCCATGAGCGATACACCGGGTGTGGAAATCCACGCCCAGACCGAAGACGGCCGTTTCGTCGTCGTGGTCGAAGATACCCCTGAACGCCTTGCGTCCGAGACCATCATGGATCTGCACCAGATCCCCGGGGTCGTGTCTCTGACGTTGACCTATCACCATTTCGAGGACCTTGCAGAGACCCGCCCGCGTCCCGATGCCCTAAGCCAAACCACCAGCCGGAGGCTCACGCTATGACACATTCTGAATCACGCCGGACATTCCTCAAGGCCACTGCGGCCACAGCCACGGCCTCGGCCGCCGGTATTCCGCTGGCCACAGGCACGGCCGACGCTCAGGCGGCGACGCCGGATATCCGCTGGGACAAGGCCGCGTGCCGGTTCTGCGGAACGGGCTGTTCCGTTCTGGTTGGCACCAAGGAAGGTCGCGTTGTGGCCACTCAGGGCGACCCGGACGCGCCGGTGAACCGCGGCCTGAACTGTATCAAGGGCTATTTCCTGTCCAAGATCATGTATGGCAAAGACCGCCTGACCACTCCGTTGCTGCGCAAGACCAATGGCGAATACGACAAGAATGGCGAGTTCGAACCGGTCAGCTGGGACGAAGCCTTTGATGTCATGGCCGCTAAGTGGAAAGAGGCGCTGGCCAAGAAAGGCCCGACCAGCGTGGGCATGTTCGGCTCGGGTCAGTGGACGGTCTGGGAAGGCTATGCCGCCGCCAAGCTGATGAAAGCGGGCTTCCGCTCCAACAACATCGACCCCAACGCGCGCCATTGTATGGCTTCTGCTGTTGTTGGGTTCATGCGGACCTTCGGCATAGATGAGCCGATGGGCTGCTACGACGATTTCGAGCACGCAGACACATTCGTTCTGTGGGGTTCCAATATGGCCGAAATGCACCCCATCCTGTGGTCGCGCCTGACAGACACGCGTCTGACCAAACCGGGCAGCGAAGTTCATGTTCTGTCAACATTTGAACATCGTTCTTTCGAATTGGCGGACAATGGCATCGTGTTCAACCCACAGACCGATTTGGCGATCCTGAACTACATCGCCAACTACATCATTCAGAATGGCGCGGTGAACGAAGACTTCGTCAAAAAGCACGTAAACATCACCAAGACGGCAACCGATATCGGTTACGGCCTGCGCGACGAAAACCAACTTCAGCAAGACGCGGAAAACCCGAACTCGGGCAAAATGGAACCCATCAGCTTCGAAGAATATGCCAAAGCTGTTGAGCCTTACACTTTGGAATATGTATCTGAACTCTCAGGTGTTCCCGCTGACAAGCTTGAGAAACTTGCGAAACAATATGCGGATCCGAACCGGAAAGTCATGAGCCTTTGGACCATGGGTTTCAACCAGCATACGCGCGGTTCGTGGGTGAACTCGCTGATGTACAACGTCCACCTTTTGGTTGGCAAGATTTCCGAACCCGGCAACTCGCCCTTCTCGCTGACCGGCCAACCATCTGCCTGCGGCACCGCCCGAGAGGTTGGCACATTTGCCCATCGCCTGCCCGCGGACATGGTTGTCGCGAATGACGAGCACCGCGAGATTTGCGAAACCGCATGGAAAATTCCCGAAGGTACAATCCCGCCAAAACCTGGCTTCCACGCTGTTTTGCAACACCGAATGCTGAAAGACGGTGTGCTGAACGCGTATTGGGTTCAATGCAACAACAACATGCAAGCCGCCCCGAACATCAATGAGGAAGGGTACCCCGGTTATCGCAATCCTGAAAACTTCATCACAGTTTCAGATCCCTATCCAACCGTCACCGCAGTTTCAGCTGACCTGATCCTGCCAACGGCTATGTGGGTCGAGAAAGAAGGCGCGTATGGAAACGCCGAGCGCCGCACTCAGTTCTGGCATCAACAGGTTAAAGCCCCGGGCGAGGCTAAGTCCGACCTTTGGCAGCTGATGGAATTCTCGAAACGCTTCACCGTAGAAGAAGTTTGGGGCGAAGAGCTGCTGGCCAAGATGCCAGAGCATCGCGGCAAGACGATGTTCGAGGTTCTGTTCCAGAACGGGAATGTGGACAAATACCCGCTTTCTGAAACCGCCGAAGGTTTCGACAATGACGAAGCAAAGCATTTTGGGTTTTACGTGCAGAAAGGATTGTTCGAAGAATACGCCGAATTCGGGCGCGGCCATGGGCACGATCTGGCACCTTTCGAAATGTACCATCAGGCACGCGGTATGCGTTGGCCGGTCGTGGACGGTAAAGAAACGCTTTATCGTTTCCGCGAGGGCTATGACCCCTATGTACCCGAAGGGGCCGACGTGAAATTCTATGGCCACAAGGACGGCAAGGCCAAAATTATCTTCGCGCCTTACGAACCTGCTGCTGAAGAGCCGGACAATGAATACGACTTGTGGCTCTGTACTGGTCGGGTTCTGGAACACTGGCATTCGGGTTCGATGACCCGCCGGGTTCCGGAATTGCACCGCGCCTTCCCGTCAGCTGTTGTTTTCATGCACCCCGACGACGCCCGGGATCGCGGTCTGCGGCGCGGTCAGGAAATTGTTTTGTCCACTCGCAGAGGCGAGGTGACCAGCCGGGTCGAAACCCGCGGGCGCAACAAAGTGCCACGTGGGCTGGTCTTCATGCCTTGGTTTGACGAGCACCAACTGACTAACAAACTGACGCTGGATGCAACCTGCCCGCTGTCGAAGGAAACCGACTACAAGAAATGCGCCTGTAAGGTCGAGCGCGCGTAAGAGACTGGCAAGGTAAAGGTAAGACCCATGTCTGGTGTTGGCTCTCCCCTCTCGCCGCGGCGGCGCCGGTTCCTGCAGGACTCGGCGCGCGCCGCTGGCGGCTGCGTGGCGGCCGGGTCCTTGTTGGCCTGGCTGGCACGCGACGCGCGGGCTTTGCCAGCCGAGGCCTTGCGTCCCCCCGGTGCCTTGCCGGAACAAGACTTCCTGTCCGCCTGTATCCGTTGCGGTCTGTGCGTGCGGGATTGCCCCTATAACACTCTGAAGCTGGCCGAGCTTGGCGTCGATGCCGTCGCCACCGGCACACCCTATTTTACCGCGCGCGACGTGCCCTGTGAGATGTGCGACGACATTCCCTGTGTCGCCGCCTGCCCCACCGGGGCGCTGGACCCTGCGCTTGACAATATCGACGACGCCGATATGGGCGTGGCCGTTCTGGTCGATCAGGAAAACTGCCTGAACTTTCAGGGCCTGCGCTGCGATGTTTGCTACCGGGTCTGCCCGGTGATTGACGAAGCGATCACGCTTGAAACCGCGCACAACACCCGTTCTGGCCACCATGCGCTGTTCATCCCCACCGTTCATGCCAATCGCTGCACCGGCTGTGGCATGTGCGAGAAAAGCTGCGTTCTGCCAGAGGCAGCGATCAAGGTTCTGCCCGCCCGGCTGGCGCGCGGTTCCGGCGCCGATCACTATCGCAAAGGCTGGGAAGAGAAAGAGGCCAAGGGCGCACCAGTGGTCGAAGGCATCATCGACCTGCCCGACCGCCTGCCCGGTCCGGGTACCGACAATCTGGTCACGCCGGGCGGCTTTGCGCCGGAATACAATTTGCCGGGGGCTGGACAATGAGTGCACGCACACATCTCCCCGTCGGCCAAGAGGCAATCGAAGCCAAAGGCTGGTTAGGTGCGCACAAATACCTGTTGCTGCGCCGAGCCTCACAGTTGTTCTTTCTGGTCCTGTTCTTGCTGGGCCCATGGTTCGGCATCTGGATCGTTCAAGGCACGCTGGCCGGGTCGCTGACCCTTGGCGTGTTGCCGCTGACTGACCCATTTGTTCTGCTGCAAAGCGTGATTGCCGGGCACTGGCCCGAACTGACCGCCCTGATCGGAGGCCTGATTGTTCTGGTCGCCTACGCGCTGATCGGCGGGCGCGTCTATTGCTCCTGGGTCTGCCCGATCAACCCGGTAACCGATGCCGTCCATTGGCTGCACCGCAAGCTAGGCCTGCCCAAAGGCTGGCAACCCAAACGCGGTACGCGGCTGTGGATATTGGCCACGGTACTGATCGTCTCGGGTCTGTCCGGGGTCATCGCGTGGGAACTGATCAACCCGATCACCATGCTGCATCGTGGCCTGATCTTTGGCGCGGGCTTTGTCTGGGCGATGATCGTTGCAATCTTCTTCTTCGACCTGTTCGTGTCTCGCCACGGATGGTGCGGGCACCTGTGCCCGGTCGGAGCATTCTATGGCCTAATCGGCACCAAAGCGATGTTGCGTGTCAGCGCGCCCAATCGCGCAGCCTGTGACGACTGCATGGATTGCTTTGCCGTCTGCCCGGAAAACCACGTCATCTCACCCGCGTTGCGCGGCAAAACCGGCACCACACCGCTGATCCTGTCGCCCGACTGCACGAATTGCGGCCGCTGTATCGATGTTTGCGCGGTTGATGTTTTCAAGTTTACTCACCGGTTCGACGACCACGTCGCCGCACCTTCCGATCCCGTTCCCGCGCCCATTCAGCGCGCAGCCAGACCCACCTAAGGGAGTGCCAAGATGAACAAGCTAATCCTGACCGGCGTCACAGCCCTGATCCCCGTCATACTCCTGAGCGGTTTCGCCCTTGCCCAATCCGCGCAAGTCGAAGCCCTGCGCGGGGCCGAGGTTGATGAACCCGTTCCACTCGATCAGGTCCACCGCACTATCGAAGGGCGTATGCAGAGGAATTACCGGCAGCAACCCCCGCTGATCCCGCATTCAATCGAACAATACCAAATCGATCTGCGGACCAACCAATGCCTGTCCTGCCACGACTGGACAAAGGCGGGTGAGCGCAACGCACCCACTTTATCGATGACGCACTATCTGGACCGCGAAGGACGTGAACTGGATCAAATCGCCGGTACTCGGTACTTCTGCAACCAGTGTCATGTCCCACAGGCAGACACGCCGGCGCTTGTCGATAACGTTTTTGAACCTTCTTCCGGAAACTGATCCAACGCTTGACTGAAAGGAGCACCGAAATGGCAGACTCCCCCGAAAAACGCGGCTGGATCGGCCGCATCTGGAATGCGATCTGGACACCGACCGTTCTGTTCAGCTCGGGCTTTCTGGTGCTGGCAGGGTTTCTGGCCGGTATCCTGTTCTGGGGTGGGTTCCACTGGACCCTGGAACTGACCAATACCGAAGAGTTCTGCACCTCGTGCCACACGATGGAAACGAACCTTGGCGAATACCGCGAGACGATCCACTACAACAACCACTCGGGCGTGCGGGCTATATGTTCGGATTGCCACGTGCCGCATGAGTGGAACCACAAGATCAAAGCCAAGATCATGGCGGTCAAGGATGTCTATCACGAGCTGGCTGGCACCATCGGCACGCCCGAGAAATACGAAGAACATCGACTGAGCATGGCCACCGCCGTGTGGAAAAAGATGAAAGCTTCAGACAGTCGTGAATGCCGCAACTGTCACAACTTCGACTATATGGACTTCACCCTTCAGGAAAATCGTGCGGCGTCCGAGCATCAGCGTGCCATCGACACCGGCATGACCTGTATTGATTGCCACCAGGGGATTGCCCACAGCCTACCACCTGGACATCTGCAGCGGTATCAGGAAATCACCGAAGAGCTGGCTGCTGACGCACCGACACCGCTGGGTCAACAGGTGGCGGACGGAAGTGAAGAAATCCGGTCATTCCTGACCAATCGGTCCGAGTAAAAAGGAGGCAGATATGCTGGAACTTCTGGGAACAATCGGAGCCAACATAATCAGCCTGCCCGGTATATTGGGCCTGGCACTGGGTATGATGACCCGCAACCCCTTGCTTGGCGCGGTGATGGGAGGCGTTGTTGGAGTCGCTGAAACGCTAATCTTTGCGCATTGGTCATTCGCCAATTTCGGAACAGGCGAACTGCTTATCGCAGTGGTCGTCGGGATGTGCGCAGGGGCCTTGGGTTCGGCAATTCGCATCAAGGGCGCTACTGTTTGATGTTTTGACAAACAGGTTTGCCGTAGCAAACTTTGCATTGAACAGTTGAAGGCGGTGCTAAATTGGCGCCGCCTTCTCTTTTCGCGCAAAAGTTGCGCTCGACGAAAACGGCCCACAAACATAGAAAACATCAAACAATCTGACTCATTTTAGCGGATTGTTGAAACACCAGGGCACATAGATACTTCAAAAATTGGTGTCCATTGGGGTGCAACAAGGTTCGGTTTTTGCACAAACGCGCTGAATTTTTATTTCAACGTTTTCCGACGCTTGTTGACCAGAAGATACGATGGGCATCTTGAAGTCGCAATACGAAGACCGCTGTTGCAAAATTGCAATCTGAAAAAATTTTCCAACTAAACACTTTCCACCATTTACGCCCCCAACTCGCATTGGCTACTAATGTTAACATATCGTTAACGAGTTCATCTTTGGGGATATGCAATGAATAGTTGCGCAAAGCAGCACACGCCGGCACGTGTGGCAAGAGGCGGTCGTGTTGTGAAGTGGAAGGGCCGGGTGGCCAGTGTTGCGCCTTCGGTATTCCTGGCCTCGATAGCGGTAAGCGCTTGCGCAACTGTTGCTTCTGCGGATGTTGTCATTTCTGCACCGCAGACGACCCCGGCGGACTTTCTCATCGACGAGGACATAACGATCACCGAAACCGGGGCTGTTAATCTGACCGCGGATTCTGGCCCCGCCGTGCAGATCAACACCGATTACACCAGCGTCTTTACCAATGACGGAACGATCTCAGGCCCCGCCCCCGGAGAACAACTTGGGTTCGGCCTGGAGCTAAATGGAGATCTGGGTGAAACCGGACAGGTTATCAACAACGGGTCGATCGACATTGATATCGACGCCAATGGGTCCGCACTTGGCCTTGGTGTCCTGTTTGACGACGATCTTGCCGGAACATATCAGAACAACGGGACAATCGACGTCAAGGTCAGCAGCGACAATGCCGTCGCATTGGCGATTGGAACTGTGGTCGACGGTGTTGCTCAATCAACGGCGACGATCGAAAACAACGGGGACATACTGGTACAGTCCTCGTCGGTTCCGACTGAAAACGCGGCTGCGGCCGGGTTTCTGTTCGTGAACCCCGCCGAAACAGACATCGACAATGCCGGTACGATCCAAGTCACAGCCCAGACGGGCGAACAGGCCTCGGCCTTCGGCTTTCAGTTTGAAGGAAGCCTGAACGGCAATCTGACCAACTCGGGCACGATCAGCGCTACGGCCACGGACGGGGTGGACGATGTCTATGCCATCGGGGTTGAGGTGATCACCGATGTAAACGGCGACATCAACAACACCGGCACTATCTCAGTTCTGGCCAATGGTTCAGCGGATGACGCGATTGCCTGGGGCATCCATGTCGAAGGCGACCAGAACGGTGCCCTGATCAACTCGGGCACCATCGTCGCAACGGCGCAAACGACCTCGGGCAGCGCTGATGGCGCGGCTGTCTATGTTGAGGGCAACACGGTTGGCAACATCACCAACAGCGGGACGATTGATGCACGCGGCACCGGGACGGCATCTGCCAGCGGAGCGGCTTATTATCTAGGCGGCGATTTCGACGGCGATTTCGAAAACTCGGGCACCATTCTGCTGGCCTCTGACTCCACCGCGTCCGAGGCAGAGACTTTTGGCCTGTTTGTCAGCGGACAAATGGACGGTGATTTCACCAATGGTGGCACGATCACCATAAGCGCCACGGGTAGTTCGGCCGAAGCCCGGGCCCTGACGATCAATGGCGGCTTGATCGGGGAAATTCGCAACACTGGCACGCTTATGATCCAGGTCAACGCTTCCTCCGAGGGATCTGGCACCGGCTTTTACATCCGCAACGGGCTGACCGGGAATTTCGCCAACACCGGCACGCTTCAGATCAATGTGACAAGCGATACCTCCGAGGCAACGGCCTCTGGCCTGCGCGTCTTTGGTGGAATGGACGGTGACATCATCAATGACGGCACAATCACAGTCGAAGCCGAGGGCGATTTCTCGGCCTTTGCGGCGGCTGCCGATATCCGCAACACCCTGACCGGATCAATCACCAACACTGGCACTCTGCGTATTCAGGCCGAAGCGTTTTCGACCGCAACTGCCGGGGGCTATACGATCACTAACGGGATGGTTGGCAGTTTCAGCAACAGCGGTACCCTAATGGTGTCGGCCATTGGCAGCACGAACGAGGCCCGTGCCTTCGGCCTGCGCGCCTTTGGCGGGGTCGATGGGGACATCACGAACTCTGGCACGATTGCCGCTCAAACCAGTGCGGCGCAAACATCGGTGGCTACAGGCTTTATTGTCGGCGGGCCGTTTGACGGTAACTTCCTGAACACCCAGACAATTACGGCAATGGCCGAAGCCAGCACCGGGTCGGCCCGCGCCCATGCCCTGGACATCACTAGCACCTCGACAGGACAGATCGAAAACAGTGGCACACTGAACGTGCGGGCCGAAGGATCGACCAACGCCTTTGCATCCGCCATCGATATCAGCGGCGGCTTGAATGGCGACTTTGTCAATTCCGGCACCGTCCGCGCCGAAGCGGACAATCTGTCCGGTGGCTCCTCGGCCTCTGCTTTCGGGGCGTTTATTGCCAACGGCATGACCGGAAATATTGAAAACTCGGGCACGCTTACTGTTGAAACCAACGGACAAACTCTGGGTGTCGCTGCCGGGGTTTTCGTGACCAATAATGGGTTGGACGGAGATTTCACCAACTCAGGCACAATCATGGCCCATGGATCAGCCGAAACCGGCGACGGTCGCGCCTTTGGTCTGCTTGTGAATGGCGGCATTGATGGCGTGCTGACCAACAACGGCACCCTGATTGCCGAAGCCTCGGCCCTTTCTTCGGCCCGTGCAACTGGCATTGTCGCGAATGGTGGACTGACGGGAAGTTTTGCCAATTCGGGTACGATCTCGACCACGGCGATTTCAGAAACCGATGAAGCGCTGTCGCAGGGTATTTTCACGGGCAACAGCAGCGATGCAGCCGCAAGTAATACCGGCAATGTCTCTGCGTCTGCCACCGGCGCATTGGGTGCAACGGCGCAGGCGTTGTCTCTGGGCGGGGTCTACAATGACGCAGTCACCAACTCGGGCCAGTTGACGGCAGTCGCCGCTATCGCAAACGGAACCGGTGATGCCGACGCCAGTGGTGTGTTTATTGCCGATTTGCAGGGCACATTCGCCAATACTGGCGTGATCAATGTCGCTGCTTCGGGCGGCGACACGTCCGAGGCCTTTGGTCTGAACATCCAGAATTTCGACGGCGAGATTACCGAGGTTGGCTCTATCTCGGCGCGTTCGGACACAGATGATGCCTATGCCATCTTCTTGGGCTCGGGAACCGGGACGCTGAATCTGGACACTCAGGACAATGTCGACGGCTTGATCCGCGTTCAGGATCATCAGGTCAATCTGTTCGCCCAAGGCGGCAGCTCGGTGTTCTTTTTCGAAGATGCTGCGCCAGGAACAGAGGATTTCAACACGATTGTCTCGGACGGCCGGTCGGGATGGTTCGTGCAGGATGAAGGTGGCCCGGCACCGGTCTATGCCGCTGTCGACCCGGCCGAAATTCTGACATCGGCCGATATCGTAGCCTATTACGGCACTCTCATCGGCAGCTCGAACGGCGCGCTGCGCTATGAGGCTGCGCAGGTCACACGCAATGCAGAAACCGGCAATGTCTCGGGCCTGAGCATTGGCGGCTTCCGTCCTTATGTGCATCTCGACGCGGCCTCACGCCGGTTCGAGAATGTGCCGGGCATTGATACGGATGTCACGGCGATCAACGGTAGCGTCGGCTTTTCGGGACAGTTGGACAATGGCACCGCGCTGGCCTTTGGGCTGGGCGTGTTCCGCACGGATGGCGACACCGACACCACCGATTTTGACACGGACGGCTTTTATATCGACTCTTCGATCGGACGTCAGATCGGCGCCTATACGGTTGAGGCCGGGCTGGGCTATGGCTGGCTGTCCACCGACCGCACGCGCGAGATTTCGGGCAGTGCTGATGCGGATGCCGATTTCGACAGCACCTTGCTGACGGTCTACGCCGGTGTCGAGCGGGATTTCGAGACCACAGGCACCATCGGCCTGACCGGTTTTGGCGACCTCCGCTATACCCGGCAAGAGGATGACAGCTACACCGAAACCGGCTCATCTGCGAACGCGGCCGTGGACGACGCCACAACTGGCGTGATTGAGGTCCGCTTGGGTGTCGAAGCCTCCAAGGCTCTGAACACAGGCGGCGTGTTGGTCGGTCAGCTTTCCGGCGTTGTCCGGCAGGGTCTGGGCGACTCGGATGCGGATGTCACTGTCTTTGGCTCAACCCAAAGCCTCAGCTTTGCGGCCACCGACTTCTCGGGCGGGAGTGTTCTGATTGGATATGAGCATGAGTTCATCCCCAACATGCAGTTCGAGGCCAACGCCTCGCACGAGGTTGGCAGCGATGCGCAGGGACCGAATTTCCTTGCGGGCATTCGCTGGTCGTTCTGAGGAACCGATCTTAAAGAACAAGGGCCGAAGTGGTTGAACACTTCGGCCCTTGCTTTAGCGGCGGCCTTTCTTCCTGTTCATCCAGAAAGGCGGCACATCACCTGCCATGATACAGCCGTAGGGGTCGATATAATCCTCGATTTCGGCCAGATCATAGGATTTGATCTGCGCTACAACACTGTCCGCACTTTTGTAGCTGGACGGCAGTTCCGAGGCGTCCACACCGCCGGCATGGAAGCGAATATCCAGACCTTCGGTTTCCGCCTTCAACATCTCATCCGGCGTAACAGACCCCATCCGGCGCTTATGTTCGGAACGCGAGAAATTCCGCCCCGCCCCATGTGGGCTGAAGCCCAGACCGTGACCCGCATCCTTGCCGCGCACGACCAGAACCGGCTCGGACATGTTCAGCGGGATCAGGGTCAGCCCGGTCGCATCAGCGGCATAGTCACCCCACGCCGGGGTTGCGCCCTTGCCGTGATAGAACAGATCGCCCCGTTTGAAGACGAAGTTATGTTCGTTCCAATACCGGTCCCCGACATCGCCCACTCGCGCGGCCTCAACCGTTGCCTGATGGATCGCGTTGTGGTTGGCCTTGGTCCATTTGCGGATCAGTTGCAGTGCATCCCAATAGTCGCGCCCTTCCTGCGTGTCAGCTGGAATCCAGGCGTTTTGCTTCGGCGTACCCGGCGACAGCTCCTTGCGGAAGCGATGCGCGACGGTCATGCCGTTCTTATACAGAACAGCCCCCGGCCCGCGCGAACCGTGATGGGTCACAATCGCCGTCCGCCCGGTTTTGCGCGACCGGCCGACAAACAGGAAATGGTTCCCGTCGCCTTGCGTCCCCATATGCTCTTGCGCCATACGTAGCGATTTCGGGTTGTCCAGAAACGGATTTTCACGGAACGCGTCCAGCAGTTTCAGCGAGGTTGTGAAGCGCTTGCCCTGCGGCCGACCACCCGGTCCGAAATGCGTCACCGACTGCGCCGCATCCAGCACGGCCTTTGGGTCGGCATTCCCCAGATCGGTGATCATGACCGAGCAGCAAATGTCGGCCGAATGCATCCCAGGATGGATCGCATTGCGCGCCGCCGCGACGCCGCCAACCGGGATCGTGCCGACCGGACCGGCCGGACAGGCATCGGGCATAATCGCCCCGGCCTCAATCGTCGGGGTCCGCATCAGCGCGGTCATCGTTTCGCGGACTTTCTCGACGTTGTCCTCCTCATCCGGATCGCTGGCGTCGATATTTTCGTGAAACGGCACCTCACCGGGCGCGCGCAGATCCAGCGTAGGCGGAGTCGGAAGGATCTCACCCTCCAGCTCCTGCCGGATGCGCACCAGACCGAAGCCTTCGGCCCGCATCTCATTCGCGCGCGCCAGCAGGGCGGGGAATTGCTTGCCAGGGCGATGCCCCCAGTCTTTCAGATGTTCACCCGTTACGGGATCAAATGTGTTTTCCATCATCATATTCACTCAAATTCAGGCCCCGGCGACAGGTGGGGAAGAAACAGTTCGGGAGGCCCGCCCCGCATCTGAATGGGCGGATGCGTTTGCCGTCCGGGCGCCGGCACGGAGGGGAGTTGAACCCGCTCGACCTGTCCCTGAGGTGCCATGTAGTTCCTTCGGCATTCGCCGGGGGTGTCCTTTCGTTTTGGGTCTCGACGACAAGAGTTTGGTGAAACGCCCTGCTCTACCCAACTGAGCTACCGTCCGTCCCCCGTGGGGCTCGGACGAGCGGGATTCGAACCCGCGACCTGGAGATTAACAATCTGTAGTTCCACCGGCATTCGCCGAGACATGTCCTTTCGTTCGGGTCAGGCAGACAAGGGGTGATGAGACCACGCCCTGGTCAGGGCGCGGATCGGTAACAGCGATGTAGTCCCACCGGCATTCTGCCTGATGTTGTTCTGATGGCCGGGGCAGCGCACCGCCCGAGCCTTGTTTATACGTCGATCTTTTCGATCTCAGCGACCCAATGATCCGGGCCGGTTTGACCGCTGGCAAATGCCGCGATCTGGTCAAAGACCGCATCCGAGAACCCGCCGACATTCAACACATCGGCACGTGTCTGCGCCTGCGTGGTCCCGTATGGGGCGATGTCGATGCAGACCAGCTTGGCCTTCGGGTTGCGACGCTTGATCACCTCCCATTCCTTTAACATCGCTGTGCCTTGTCCACCGTTCCGGGCATCCACCCAGGACTGGTTATCGGATACGAACACCACCAGATCCGGCGCGCGGCCGCGCTTGTTCAGCCAGGCCAGCGGCGCGGAACAGTTCGTCCCGCCACCGGCCAGTGCGGCCAGACGCTCGGCATTGGTCAGGATCGTGTCGCGCGGTTCCAGACGCACATCACGCACATCGAAATCGAACGGCAACACCTGACACCCACGGTTCACCCGTTGGAAGGACGCCGCCACCAACGCCGCCACATCCACATGCCGCACGGCCGAGGTCGCCCCCGGACGATACCCGGTCACGGACCACGTCATCGACCCTGACACGTCTGGGCACACAACCACCTGCCCCGCAACCTGCGGAACGTTCTGCGCGGCGATCTCCATCGCGTCGTGCAGCGCGTCCACGATCAGGCGCGGCATATCCGGCGCCACGTTCTGCGCGGCCACCATCAACTGGTACGGAAAGGCCCGTGCCTTGGCGATGGCTTTTGGGTCGCGCAGCAAAGCAGCCACGTGATCCACGTTGCGGGACACGTCGAAAACGCCGTGACGCTGGAATGTGTTCAGGTTCTGACGAACCATCTGCCACGAGCCCTTGCGCGCAATCCGCGCCCATTGGACCTGCGTCAGTTCCAGTTGCGTCAGCATCTGGAACGGCACGTCCGGCAACGGACCCTTGCCGGTTTCCCGAAACGCGATCCAATCCCTCAGGGCCTGCGGCAGCCGTGCCAGATTGCACGGCCGCCCGACGATCCAGGCAAACAGCGCCTCCCGCTCGGCCGAGGCCGGTTTCGGGTGCACCATCTTGATCACGTCCGCCAAAGACGGGTCATTCCCGATATTGGCATTCAGCAGCGCCCGGTCAGAGGCGGTGTTCAACCAGGTCTGGACCATCGCTTTCGGTGCAGACCCCAGAGACTTACGCCCCGTTTGACCCGACCGGACAACCTGCACGAACGTGCGCAGCATCTTGCCGTTATCGACCACACGGGCGAAAGCCGCCCGAAACAGGACCGGATCACGCCGGGCCAAAACAGCCAACAAGACAGCAGGCATGTCCTTCATGTACCCCGACTGGCGGGCATAGATCGCAGCCTGCGCCAAGTACTTTGGCTCAACGGTCTCAGCCACATCCAGAACGTATTCCAACTCTTCCTGCGGCGACTGATAGAACATGCCGCCAAATGTTCCCGTCACGGCGACCTGCGCCAGAGCATGGGCATCTGAATATGCAAAAGCCGGCGCGCCATGGGCGTTCTTCGCAGTTGCTTTCGGCAGCAACCGGCCTTTCAACGATGCAAACACGGATTTGTTCGCCATTTTCCTATCCTCGTTTTGTCTTGAGGATGTTTTCTCATGGTCCAGCTAAAGCGCAGAGAAAAAAGTGAAAATAGTATAAGCTGTTGTTTATAATATAGTAATCGGCGATTTGCGATACGCGTAAACTCGCGATATTATACTTTTGTATCTTATATTATAGAATTGGATATATCGTGAAGAATGTGGTCATCGGGTTTCTTGGCACGCAGCTGGATATGGGCAAAAAACGGCGCTGGAAGCCGACGCCCAGCCTGACATCGCATGATCATTTTCCTGTGCATCGGCTCGAATTGTTGCACGACCGCAAGTTCAACCGGCTTGCCCATCAGGTCAAACATGAGATCGCCGAGATATCGCCCGAGACCGAGGTCCTGCTGCAACAGATGGATTTGGATGACCCATGGGACTTCCAAGAGGTCTACGGCAAGCTGTTTGACTTTGCCCGCGCCTATGGCTTTGACGAAGATCGCGAGCAGTATCATGTGCACCTGACCACCGGGACGCATGTGGCGCAAATCTGCTGGTTCCTACTGACAGAAAGTCGCCATGTCCCGGCGCGGCTGATCCAAACCGGCCCGCCCGGCCCGGAGGATCCAACCCCGAAATTCGATGTCATTGATCTGGACCTGAGCCGCTACAATGCCCTTCAACAACGGTTCGACCAGCTTTCGCGTGAATATAGCGATCAGTTAAAAGGCGGGATCGAAACACGAAACGCGCAATATAACACCTTGATCGACCGGATTGAGTTGGTTGCGAGCAATTCCGACGAACCGATCCTGCTGCTGGGCGAGACCGGGACCGGCAAGACGGAATTGGCTCAGCGGATTTACAACCTCAAACTGGATCGACGCAGGGTCAAGGGACGACTAGTCCATGTCAATTGTGCCACGCTCAACGGCCCTGATGCGCTGGCCACCCTGTTCGGCCAGCGACGCAGCTATCTGGGGCAGGCCGGGACCGAACGTGGCGGGCTGCTGCGTGAAGCAGATGGCGGCGTCCTGTTTCTGGACGAAGTTGATGAATTAGGCTGGTCCGAGCAATCCATCTTGCTCAGCGCGATCGAGACCGGACGGTTTTACCCACTTGGATCGGATCACGAGGTGTCCAGCCGGTTTCAGGTCATCGCAGGTGCCAGCCACGATTTGCGCGCGTTGACGGCCGAGGGACGTTTTCGCCCTGACTTGCTTGCCCGCCTGAGCATGTGGAACTTCAGATTGCCCGCCCTGCGCGACCGGCGTGAGGATATCGAGGCCAACCTTCACTATGAACTCGCACGGTCGGAGCGCAGCCTGGGCATTCAGGTCGGCTTCAACATCGACGCGCGCGAGAAGTTCATACAGTTCGCCACCAACCCATCGACCCATTGGCCGGGCAATTTCCGCGACTTCAGCGGATTGGTGAAACGCCTCTGCACACTGGCCCCGCGGGGCCGGATCACCCGAACAATGGTCGAGGATGAGACAGCCGCGCTGCAACAAGATTGGGCATCCTCGACCTCAGACAGCGACGAGACGCTGGTGCGCGGTATTTTGGGATCAGCCACGCGTGACATTGATCCTTTCGACCTGGTGCAATTGGCGAACGTCATCCGAACATGTCAACGCACGCCCAATCTCAGCGCGGCGGGTCGGGCGTTGTTTTCGGTCTCACGGGAAAAGCGCAGCACGCAGAACGATGCGGATAGGCTGCGGAAATACCTGCAGAAATTCAACCTCGACTGGCACAAACTAACCGTCCCCAGCCAATAGTCAGCCAGTATTTTTTCGCTGGAGCCATCACGGAACGGTGAGAGATTTCTAAATTGGAAAAAAAATATTACCAATTCCTAAAGTCTCCTCTATGCTCTCTAGCTATCAGCATGTTTTCGGCGAAAGCATGGTGATGATCTATGGGAGGATCAAATGACCAATAAACTGATTACACGCCGCAGCGCGTTTCGCACCCTTGCCGGTGCCGGGGCGGCAACTTTCGCTGCACCGCATATCGCCACCGCAGCAGGTGAGACCACAACTTGGAAGATCCAGACATCCTGGCCCGGCGGAATCGGGTTGCAGACCTTCAAAGACTGGTGCGCCACGATCGAAGAAAAAACCGGCGGTGAGCTGGCCTTCCAGGCCTTTGGTGCCAATGACGTGGTTGGGGATTTCCAATTGGCAGATGCGGTGAAAAATGGCGTGCTTGATGCCATCAACCCGTTCACCATCTACTATCAGGGCATCATTCCCGCCGCCGTGTTCCTCAGCTCGTACCCGCTGGGTCTGCGCCAACCGCATGAATACGACACCTTCTACTATGGCCTGGGCGGGATCGATATCGCACGCGAGCTGCTAGGCCGTCAGGGTCTGCACTTTGTCGGACCGGTGCATCACGGACCGAACATCATCCACTCGAAAGTTCCGATCCGGTCGGTTGACGACTTCGCGGGCCGTAAAATGCGCCTGCCGGGCGGTATGGTGGCCGAGGTATTCTCGGAGCTGGGCGCTGAAACAACCGTTCTGCCGGGCTCGGAAATCTTCCCGGCGCTGGAAAAAGGCACTATCGACGTGGCAGACTTTGTGGGTCCGGCCGTGAACCACGCCTTGGGCTTCAGTCAGGTGACGGACTATATTGTGATGGGTCCTCCGGGCTTCATGTCGGTCTATCAGCCGGTCGACATCATGGACATCACCGTGGGCAAGGCCGCATGGGACAAACTGAGCCCGCAGATGCAGGAATTCGTGGAAATGGAAACTCACGTCTATTCCGATCTGCATCACGCCGCCATTCAGGCCGCCGACCAGGAAGCCTGGAAAAAGTTCGAAGCAGAAGGCACCGAAATCACACGCTTGTCTCAGGACGATGTCGAGCTGATGACCGAAGTCGCCGTGCCAATCTGGTTCAAATATGCCAACCGCGACAAAGACGCGGCGCGTGTCTTCAAGATCCAACTTGACTACATGATGTCGGGTTCCTTGGGCTATGTGACGCCTGAAATGATCGAAGGCTATACACTGGACCTGTAATCCGCTGAAGCCTAATCAAAAGTCCGCGCGAATTTCGCGCGGACGTGCCTTTTCTTTGGAATTCGGAACGTACTATGCCGAGCGTCGATTTCACGCTGCCGCACTGGCTATACTGGGTCGGGCTAATCGCTTTCCCGGCCCTGGCCATGGTGCTGGCGCGCAAAGCCCAACCTGAACAGCGCACCTATGGGTTGCCGCTGGGCTATCTGATCCTTGTCACTGGGGGAATGCTGGGTCTGCACCGCTTCTACCTGCGCAGCCTGCTGGGGTTGGTCTATCTACCGGTCTTCCTGCTGATCCTGTTCGCCAATGGCGAAGAGCGTACGGCCCGCAACGAATTCTCGAACGCGGTCAATATCGTCCGTCAGGCCGAACGCACGATCACGCGCGAAACCGAACGGGTCGCCACTGCCGAAGAAGGGCTGGAAGATCTGCGCGCCGCCGCTGAGGCCGCGCAAAATGGCACTGCGCTGCAAAAACGCCGGGCAGAACGCGCTTTGGATCGGGCGGAAAAAGCTATTGAGACCGGGCGCGAACGGCTTGCGGAATCCGAGGCAGCGCTAGCTGAGGCGCAACCGCTGGCCGAAATTGCCGGTGCTGATCGTGCCTTCTGGAGCTCGGTAGCGCGCTATGCGTTCTTCACGATCCTCGCCTTCTTGGCGATTGATGCGCTGATGCTGCCGCGCCTTGTGGCCAGTGCGCGCGTCAAGGCGGCTGCGGATCCACATGAGCCCGAGATGGAGATCGACGAAGAAACCGCAGCCCGCGCGGCGGAAATGGACCCCGGTGCCCGTAAGGCTGATCAGGATTATGCCGAGAACTGGATTGACCGCCTGTCTCTCTATGCAGGTGAGTTCGTCAGCTATTGGGCCGTGATTGCCGTATTCGTCTATTACTACGAAGTGATCGTCCGCTACGTGTTCAACGCCCCTACCAACTGGGCGCATGAATCCATGTATCTGATGTTCGGGATGCAGTACCTGATCGCCGGGTCCTATGCGATGCTGACCGAAAGCCATGTGCGTGTGGACATCTTCTATGCACCGCTGACCAAGCCGAAGCGCGCGTGGGCGGACCTGTTCACTTCGATTTTCTTCTTCATCTTCGCCGGAACCCTCCTGGTGACATCCTACATCTTCGCGATGGACGCGATTGCCGTTCCGACCGGTAACTCCGTCGTCTCAGACTGGGCGCGGGGCGAGATGAGCTTCTTCCAGATGTTCGGCGCACTGACCTTCGGCGACTGGACCGATCCGAACATCCGCTGGGGCGAAATCAGCTTTAACGAATGGGAAATCCCGCTTTGGCCAATGAAATGGATGATGGTCGTGGGCGCGGTTCTGTTGATTTTGCAAGGGGTGTCGAAACTATCCAAAGACATCCGAACGATTGCACGGGGGTACTGACCGATGGGTCTTGATATGTCCATCGAGCTGTTGACGCTCGTAATGTTCGGCTCGCTGCTGGTTCTGCTAATGGCAGGCCTCCCGCTGGCCTTTGTGACCGGAGGCCTGGCCTGTGTGTTTCTGTTCGTTCTGGGGGATGCGCGTGCGCTGAATATCGTACCCAGCCGGATTTTCCCGCTGATGACGAACTATCAGCTATCCGCCATTCCCTTGTTCATCTTCATGGCGTCAATGCTGGAACGGGCCGGGATCATCAACGATATGTTCGATGTGATCTACAAGGTGCTTGGCGGTCTGAAAGGCGGCCTTGCTGCGGCGACGATTATTGCGTCGACCGTTCTGGCGGCTATGGTCGGTGTGATCGGCGCAGCTGTGGTGACAATGGGGATCATTGCCCTGCCCGCCATGTTGAAACGCGGCTATGACACCAAGATCGCTATGGGTTCGATCATGGCCGGGGGGACATTGGGCATCCTGATCCCACCTTCCATTCTAGCCATCATCTACGCGGTTGTTGCCGAACAATCGGTGGGGGAGCTGTTCATCGGCGCGGTCATTCCCGGCCTGATGTTGTCGGGCATGTACATCATCTACGTGGTGGTTCGGTCCTATATCAATCCGGTCCTTGGCCCGCCAATCCCGGTTGACGAGCGCATCTCGAACCGAGAAAAAATGCGCCTGCTGGGCAAAATGTCCGCTCCGATTGCGCTGATCGTGATTGTTCTGGGCGTGATCTTCTCGGGCGTTGCAACCCCGGTTGAGGCGGCGGGTATCGGCACCTTTGGTGCCTTCATCGTAGCGGCGATCCACAACAAGCTGGACTGGCCCACCGTACGCGAGGCATGTCTGACCACTCTGAAAGCCTCGGCCATGGTGATCTGGATCATGTTCGGCGCCACGATCTTTGTGGGTCTCTACGTGTTGGAGGGTGGACAGCAATTCGTGCAGGAAACCATGCAAGGCGCAGGTCTGGGGCCCTGGGGTATCCTGATCGTCATGCAAATCCTGCTGGTGGTGCTGGGGATGTTCCTGGACTGGGTCGGCATCCTGTTGCTGTGCGTTCCGATCTTTGTGCCGATCATCAAGGCGCTGGGGGCTGCGGCCTTTGGCTTTGATGACCCTAACGATCTCGTGCTGTGGTTTGGCGTGCTCTATCTGGTAAACATGCAGATGAGCTTCCTGTCGCCGCCCTTCGGGTATGCGCTGTTCTATCTGCGCGGCGTGGCCCCACCGTCGATTCCGATGACGGATATCTTCAAGGCGGCGCTGCCCTTCCTGTTCCTGCAGATTGTCGGATTGGTCATCTGTATGATGTTCCCGTGGGTTGTGACGTGGTTACCCAATATCGTCTACGGGTAGACAAAATAACGGGCGGGGAATTCTCCCGCCCGTTTTCGTTTGACCGTTCTGTCGGTCTCTGCCGCCATTTTCTATTGGTTCAGTTCGTGAAGTCCGGCTTACGCTTTTCCTCAAACGCACGGATGCCTTCCAGCGCTTCGTCCCGGCCCAGAGCAAGGCCCATCTCCCGGCGTTCGCGTAGCAGATGTGCCTCAAACTCGGCCGTATCGGGGGCAGAGAGCAGCGCCTTGATCGCCGCCTGCGCCTCTGGCGGTCCCGAGACCAGATCCCGTGCTAGCTCCAATGCCTGTTTCAACGCCGAACCGGGTACAACCACCCGGTTCACGACACCTACGTCATACATGCGCGGGGCAAGAACTGGCCTGCCGGTCAGGCACATCTCGGTTGCAAGCTGACGTGGCAAGTTCATGGTCAGGAATCCCGAACCACCCCCATCAGGCACTAGCCCCGCTTTGACATAGGCCAGCGTGAACTTTGCATCTTCCGCGGCAACGATCATGTCGCAGGCAAATGCCAATGAAGCACCCGCCCCTGCAGCCCCCCCTTCCACAGCCGCAATCACCGGGACAGGGCACGCTCGGATGGCCCGGATCATGCGGTGCAGGTATTCAATCTGTGCCTCACGCTCCGGCAGGATCATTTCGCGACGGGACTTGAGCATCCGCAAATCGCCCCCGGCAGAAAAAAACCCGCCGGCACCCGTGATCACCACGGCGCGGACGCCGGTTTCAGCTGCGGTAGCGTCGCGCAGCGCTGACTCAACCGGTTCATAGACCAGACGCGACAAAACATTGCGCCGTGCCGGTTCATTGATGGTGATGATCAGCACCGCATCGCGAGTTTCGAACAAAACAGCCTCGCTCATGGATCAGCTCTCCATGACACGGTGCAATTGCGCATAGTGATCGCCCAATTGGTGGTCGATCATCATCAATCGTTTGGCGTAGTGCGAGCCGGGATATTCCCAGGTCATTCCGATCCCTCCGTGAAGCTGAATGCATTCTTCTGCAATCATCGTACCTGCGCGTCCGATCAAGTTCTTGGCCATTGCGATATACTTCGCCTCGGCATCGGAGCCCAGTTTACTTGCTGCCAGAATAGTGATCGAGCGGCATTGCTCCATCTCGATGGCCATATCGACCGTGCGATGCTGCAACGCCTGAAAACTGGCGATCGGTCGCCCGAACTGCGTGCGCTGCTTGAGGTAATCGACCGTCATGTTGACCAACACCTCCATCACGCCCACAGCCTCGGCACACAGCGCCAACCGACCCGCGTTCAGGGCGGATTCAATGATGTCACCAGCATTCTCACTCAGGCAAATGGCGGTTGCGCTGTCGAGGATCAATTCCCCTGCTCCACCGCCGTCAATCATCGCATAGTCGACGGTTTCAGGATTTTCGACCAGAAACAGGCCAAGCCCCTCATCAAGGCGTGCTGCGACCAGCACGCCATCTGCCCCAGGCAATCCATAGACCACCGATTTACGACCATTCAGCACCCAGTGATCGCGGGATTTGTCTGCGCTGGTGCGGATCAACGCCAGACTGTCCGCATCCGGTTCAAACACAGCCAAAGCAATCCGCTTTCCACCTGTGACCAACTCTTCAACCAAGGCTGTAGCACCACAATCGGCGGCGGCGCGAGCCGACATCAACGCGGTCAGCATCGGCTCGGGGCACAGACCACGGCCCAGCTCCTCAAATATGGTTGTGATGTCGAAACCTGTGCCGCCAAAGCCGCCTTGCTGTTCCGGGACAAAGGCACCGATCAGGCCCAATTCGGAGAGTTCAGCCCATTTGGCCGGGGAATGGAACGGCGCAGCGTCCAGCACGCCGTAGCGGGTGTCGAAATCATACTGATCCGCCAGATAGCGCCTCACCGTGTCCGACAACATCTGCCTGTCTTCGGTTAAGTTGAAATCCATAGGTCAGCCTCCAAACAGGTCTTTGGCAATGATGTTGCGCTGAATTTCGTTCGATCCACCGAAGATCGAGAGTTTTCGATTGTTGAAATAGCTCGCCGCCGCACGCCGGGCGTCTTCGGGCACCGTCACCGCGTTTTCGGGCAGATCTTCAACGGGGAACGGCGCGGCGGCTGCCCCCAGGGCAGTGCGCGTCAAGCTGAGTATCCGCTGCCGGATCACCGTGCCTTTGATCTTCAGCATCGAACTTTGCGTACCCGAGGCCGCGCCTTCCTTGGCTGCCGACAACATCCGCAGGTTCGTCACGCGCAACGCCTCCAAATCAATCTCGACCTCGGCCATTTCGGCGGCGAACAACGGATCCTGCGCCAAGGGCCTGCCCGCGCGCACCAGCATCTGCGACAAGTCCTTGAGCTTTTCCAGATCGCGGGTCGAGAACCCGACACCCGCGATATTGGTCCGCTCATGCGTCAGCAGATATTTGGCGATGGTCCAACCTTTGTTCTCTTCACCGACCAGATTTTCCACCGGCACCCGTACTTCGGTGAAAAAGACCTCGTTCACCTCATGCCCGCCTTCCAACAGTTTGATCGGGCGCAGCTCAACGCCGGGGGCGTCCATATCGACCAAAACAAAGCTGATGCCTTCCTGCGGCTTGCCCTCGGTCGACGTGCGCACAAGGCAGAAGATCTTGTTGGCGTGTTGACCCAGCGTGGTCCAGGTTTTTTGACCGTTGATGACGTAGTCACCCCCGTCCCGCACCGCGCGAGTTTTCAGGCTGGCCAGATCCGAGCCAGCGCCCGGCTCTGAATAGCCCTGACACCACCAGTCTGAGCCATCCAGAATACGTGGCAGAATCTCAGCCCTTTGCTTATTGGTGCCGAATTTGATCAGCACCGGCCCCAGCATATTGAGGCCAAAGGGCACGATGCGCGGGGCGTTGGCGAGGGCGCATTCTTCGTCAAAAATATGCCGCTCAACCGCGCCCCAGCCGGGGCCGCCATATTCGGTGGGCCAGGTCACAGCAAGCCAGCCCCGCGCATTCAGCCGGGCATGCCAACCTTCCATTTCCTCTTTGGTCAGACTTTCCGAGTTACGGCCTTTTCGGACCAGCTCCGGGCTCAGGTTTTCCGACAGAAAGGCGCGGACTTCAGCGCGAAAAGCCTCTTCTTCGGGGGTGAAACTCAGGTCCATGCTCAGCCCTCTTTGTTGAGGTCGTTGAAGGTTTTGCCCGCCTCGACCAGTTCGCGCAGCAGGGCGGGCACCTGCCAATAATAGGGGTCTTCCTGCGCATATTGTTCGATCCGCTGCACGATGACAGCCAACCCGGTGATGTCAGCATATTGCAGCGGACCGCCCCAGTGGCGCGGGAAACCGTAGCCAAACAGAAAGACCGCATCCACGTCGATCGGGCGCAGTGCGATCTTGTCTTCGACCACCCGCGCGGCCTCGGACACCATCGCGGCCATATAACGATCCACAATTTCGGCATCGGTAAAACTGCGGGCAGTGATACCCTTAGCCTCCCGCTCGGCCTGTGCGAATTCCGCCACGGCCGGGTTCACGCTGCGATTTTTGCCGTCGTAGATATAGAAACCCTTGCCGCTTTTGCGCCCGAACCAACCCTGTTCACACACTCGGTCGGCAATCTCGACATAGCGCTCTTCGTCCGGACGGAACTCGGCCTGACGTTTGCGCGTGGCCCATCCGATGTCCTGCCCCGCCAGATCGGACACGGCGAACGGCCCCATGGCAAAGCCGAAATCTTCGAGTGCAGCGTCGATCTGTTCGAACGGTGCTCCGTCCAGCTGCATATAGGCCGAGGACTTGCGATAATGTGCCAGAATGCGGTTTCCTATGAAGCCATCACACACCGCAGATCGGACCGCGACCTTGCGCAATTTCTTCGCCAGCCTGAAGCTGGTCGCCACGATCTCGGGGGCCGTGTCTTTGCCGACGACAACCTCCAGCAATCGCATCACATGCGCGGGCGAGAAGAAATGCAACCCGATCACGTCCTGCGGTCGGTTGGTCGAGGCCGCAATTTCATTCACATCCAGATACGAGGTGTTGGTCGCCAGAATAGCACCTTGTTTGCAAATATGATCCAGCTTGCCAAAGACCTCGCGCTTGACATCCATGGATTCAAATACCGCTTCGATCACCACATCTACATCGGCAAGCGCGGACATATCGGTGGTGCAAGTCAGTTTCGCCAGCGTCGCATCGCGCTGTTCCGCGTTCAGCTTGCCGCGTTTCACAGCACCCTCGAGGTTCTTGGTGATCGTATCGCGCGCGAAGGCCACGCGGTCCTCTTCCATCTCGATGAGAGTGACCGGCATCCCGGCCAGAAGCATCGCAGTGGCAATGCCCGACCCCATGGTACCGCCGCCGATCACCCCACCGGTTTGCAAATCGCGCGCCTCGGCCTTGGATTCGGGGATATGAGAAACGGCCCGTTCGGCAAAAAAGGCATGTTTCAGGCCCTTGTGGGCATTGCTCGCCATAGCCTCGGTGAATAGACGCCGCTCTTCTTTTAGTCCATCAGACAGCGGCAAATTGCTGGCCTCGGCCGCTTTCAAGGCGCGTTCCGCGACCTCGCCCCTTGTCTTTGCGCGGAAGGCGTCCAGATCGTCAGTGGTTATGCGGTTATCCAGATGCGCCGTTACTCGTGGTGTAAGCGCGCCGTCCAAAACCTGTCGACCGGCGGCCAGAGCGACCTTGGCCGGGTCGCCATCTTGCAGATCATCCAACAGTCCGGCCTCTAAGGCGGTCTCGGCGGAAATCGGTTTCCCCGAGGTGATCATGGTCAGCGCGGTCATCCCTTCGACCAGCCGCGGCAGGCGCTGCGTGCCGCCAGCACCGGGCAGAAGACCCAGATTGACCTCTGGCAGACCCAACTTAAGACCCTTGATCCCGACCCGTGCCTGACAGCTCAGCGCGATTTCAAGACCGCCGCCCAAAGTCGTGCCGTGCAATACGCAAACAATGGGCTTGGCGCTGCCCTCAAGGATTTCGCAAACTTCAGGCAGCATAGGCTGTTTCGGAGGTTGGCCGAATTCCCGAATGTCGGCGCCCGCGACAAAGGTGCGGCCCGCCGCATAAAGCGCGATGACCTTGACGCGTTCATCCCCCTCCAGCGCGCGCACCGCATTCACCAACCCGATGCGCACATCAATCCCCGCCGCATTGACTGGCGGGTTGTCGATTTTCACCAGCGCAACCTGACCTTCGAGTTTTGTTTCAACCGCTGCCATAAAAACCTCCTGTCCTCAACCACATATGCCTAGGCTGCGCCCAAGCGTTTGTACCGTGTCGCGCAGTTTCGGCCCCACGATCTGTTCCAGTTTCTCGCGATCCAATTCAGACGTGTTGGCCCCGCAAAGAAACGCAAAGGGCGGCGCACCGGGGGCGGGGCTGAAGGGAACCGCACAGGCGTTGACGGCCCAGTTCCACCCTCCCAGAGACGACACATAGCCCATGCTTTCCAACTGTTCGCGATCCGTGCGCACCTGATCTGTTTCCTGCGCTTGCGCGGGTTCCACGGCCAGAATGGCCCGGCCCGCCGCGCTTTGTTCCATCGGAATGCGATGCCCTTCACTCAACCACAGTGACGACGCGTTTCGCGGTCGCCAGCAGCGCGTCAGCATCGCCGCGTCGCCGTTGCGCATGGTCAGGGCGACCAGAACGCCGGTGTCATCGGCCAACTGCTGCATGATGTTTTCGGCCATTGGCAAAAAGGACAATCCCGCCCGCGCCGTGTACCCCAGCGCCATGACCGAGGGCCCAAGCCGGTACGCCTCGGACGGGTGCAACTGTTCCAAAAACCCCATCGAGGCCAGCGTGAACGTCATCCGCGCCACGGTCGAGGGCGGCATGCCTGTACGCCGGGCCAGTTCGCGGTTGCCCAGCGACGCATCGTCGGGCTTGAACGCCTGCATAATGCGCAATCCCTTGGCCAGGGTCGCGGCGAAGCGGCGGTCTCGTTCCGCGTCCGGCATCCGGCTTAGACGCGCTCGAGGATCAGCGCGATCCCCTGCCCTACGCCAATGCACATGGACAGACAGGCATAGCGCCCGCCGGTTTTCTCAAGATAGCGCATAGCGGTTAGGATGATCCGCGCGCCCGACGCGCCCAGCGGATGCCCAACCGCAATCGCGCCTCCGTTCGGGTTCAGGCGGCTGTCAGCGGGGTCCAGGTCCAGATGTTTGCAGCAGGCCAGAACCTGCGCGGCGAATGCCTCGTTAATTTCGATCAGGTCCATGTCGTTCATGGTCAGTCCCGCG
Source organism: Ruegeria sp. BK1 (assembly GCF_056535645.1). Classification (NCBI taxonomy): domain Bacteria; kingdom Pseudomonadati; phylum Pseudomonadota; class Alphaproteobacteria; order Rhodobacterales; family Roseobacteraceae; genus Ruegeria; species Ruegeria sp. BK1. The sequence goes on from NZ_JBQFIS010000003.1 coordinate 385,737, forward strand.
CGGTCCAAGGCCTTTGGGATGGCCAGCGCCGGCCCGATCCCCATGATCCGGGGCGGCACGCCTGCGATAGCACCGGCCACGATACGGGCGCGTGGCTTGGCACGGTCGGTCTTGGCGCCGATCATCAGCATCGCCGCGCCGTCATTGACGCCCGAGGCGTTGGCCGCCGTCGTCACACCTTCGGGAAAGATCGTGCGCAGCGATGCCATTTTCTCAAGCTGTACATCCGGGCGAGGATGTTCGTCCTGCGTCACCTCATGGGTCGCGCCTTTACGGCCTTTGATCGTGATCGGAGTGATCTCGGCATCAAAGAACCCCCGCGCGCGGGCGGTTTCGAACCGGACCTGAGAGGCGTATCCAAACTGATCCGAGGCTTCGCGGGTGATCTGGTAATCCTGCGCCAGATTGTCGGCGGTCTGGGGCATTGGATATTCGCCATGCATCTGGGCAATGCGCGGATTGGGAAACCGCGCACCAATGGCACTGTCGTAGATTTGGGTCTGACGGGCATAGGGAGTTTCAGATTTGGCTATTGTGAAGGGTGCGCGGGTCATGCTTTCGACACCGCCCGCCACATACAAAGGCGCCTCGCCCACCGTGACCGACCGCGCCGCGTCCAGCGCCGCCGACATGCCCGAACCACACAGGCGGTTGACGGTTTGCCCCCCGACCTCGACCGGCAGACCGGCCAGCAGAGCGCTGTAGCGGGCGACATTGCGGCTGTCTTCGCCCGACTGGCAGACATTGCCCAGAATGACATCCTCAATCTCAGCAGCATCAAAAGCACTGCGCTGAACCAGCGCCTCCAGCACCTGTGCGGCCAGATCGTCGGGCCGAACCGAGGCCAGCGCACCGCCATGGCGGCCAAAAGGGCTGCGCAGCCCGTCATATATGTAAGCGTCAAGCATTCTTGGCCTCTAGATCCAGTTGTGCCAGTTCGGGCGCAAAGGCCCGAACCAACTTGTGTTTCAGAATTTTCCCCGTCGCGGCTTCTGGCAACGCGTCGGTGACAACAATGTGATGGGGGATTTTGTAGCGGACCAGAGTTTCCCCCAGATGAGCCTTCAACTCGGCCACGGTCGCTGGAACGCGTAGGGTCACAAAGGCCAGCACGTCTTCATTCCCATCCCGCGCGCGGCCCACAACGGCGGCTTGCGTGACGGATGGATGGGCGTTCAGCGCGGCTTCGATCTCGGGCGGGTAAACGTTGAAGCCGGAATGGATGATGACCTCTTTGCAGCGCCCTACGATGTAGATGCGCCCGTCTTCCTCTATTCGCGCCAGATCACCAGTGCGCAGGAAGCCGTCCGGGGTAAAGGCCTGCGCGGTTGCTTCCGGATTACGGTAATATCCCTTCATGATGTTACGTCCGCGCGCCAGCAACTCACCGACTCCGTCCGCGCCGGGATTGTCCAACCGCACGTCGATCCCCGGCAAAGCAGGACCTACCGAGTCGTCCTGCGGCGGGTTCTCGGGCTGCGTGGTGGCAATGCCCGGAGACCCCTCAGTCAGACCATAGCCGTTATGGATCGGACAACCGAATATCCGCTCGACCCGGCGCTTCCAGCTTGGGTCCAGAGGCGAGCCCCCCGAAGACAGATAGCGCAATCCACTGTCCACGCGGTCCATGCCGTTGTCTTTGCAATGTTTGAGGATCAACGCAAACATCTGCGGCACGCCCGACAGCATCGTTGCACCGCTGTGCAGCCCAGCGATCACCTGCACCGGGTCGAACCGGGGTTGAAACCGCAGGCAGCCGCCCGCCAGAAACGTGGTCAGGATGATCGAGGAAAACCCGAAAATATGTGTCCCCGGCAGAACCACCAGCGACTGATCGGCCGCCGTTGCCTGCCGACGTTGTTTCGAGGCGTTGGCCGTGAACAGCAAATTATCATGGGTCAGCATCACCCCTTTGGGTGCGCCGCTGGTGCCAGAGGTATAGAGGATCGCCGCCACCTGCCCCGCACCGGCTTCGACCGGTTCGGGCGTTTCATCCCGCAAAGGTGAGACCACAAGAGACCCGCAGCACAACTGCCCCGATGAAACGGCCCCCAACCGTTGCGCATGAGCCCGCGCAGCATCGGACACATCCGATGTGCAAATCACGCAACGCGCGCCGGAATGGGCGATGACCGTGTCGACCTCTTGTTCGGTCGCACGCGCATTCAGCGGGACGATCCACGCGTCCAAGTCACTGAGCGCGAGAACAACTGCCGCATAAGTGGCGCAGTTCTCGGCCAGTACAACAACCCGGTCGCCCGGACGCACGCCATGTGCCCGCAGCATCCGGGCGGCCTCCCTTACCGCACCCCGCAACTCCTCATAGCTGAGCCGCGTTTCATCATGGTCGATGATCGCCAGCGTTGCCGGGTCCTTGCCGTCGATCAAGTCGTGAATTCGGTGCAACGCATTCTCCTCAGATGCGGTGCGACTGTTCTAGCAATCCGTCAGAAAGGCGTCAATATTCGGCACTCTGTTCCGCAATGCAGAACACAAACTCGTCAGAATACCTCAAAAAGGCCCGCCGCGCCCATTCCGCCACCGATACACATGGTTGCCGCGGCATATTTCGCCCCGCGGCGTCGGCCCTCGATCAGCAGGTGGCCCGCCATCCGCGCGCCGGTCATCCCAAACGGATGCCCGATCGAGATCGAGCCGCCATTCACATTACAAATCTCTGGATCAATCCCCAGCGTCTGACGGCAATACAGCGCTTGCGAGGCGAAAGCCTCGTTCAACTCCCACAAGTCGATATCATCCACCGTCAATCCATGACGTTTCAGCAGGCGCGGCACGGCAAAAACCGGGCCAATTCCCATCTCATCTGGCTCACAACCGGCAACGGCAAACCCCATGAACGCACCCAACGGCTCCAGCCCTTCTCGCGCCGCGAAATCCGAGTCCACCACCACACAGGCTGACGACCCATCGGACAGTTGCGACGCGTTCCCTGCCGTCACGAATTGGTCCGCACCGCGCACCGGCTCTAGCCCGGCCAGACCTTCGAGCGTCGTGTTCGGCCGATTGCAATCGTCCCGATCAATAGTCACAGCTTTTTCAGAGATTTCGCCCGTTTCTTTGTCTTTGACCCGTTGCACCGCCTGCATCGGCACGATCTCGTCGTCGAACTTACCGGCGGCTTGGGCAGAGGCGGTGCGCTTCTGGCTCTCCAACGCCAGTTCGTCCTGCGCTTCACGGGTGACACCATAGCGCGCGGCTACGATGTCGGCGGTTTCGATCATAGTTAGATAAACGTCGGGCTTATGTTCCAACAGCCACGGGTCGCGGTCAAAAGGCCCCGGTGTCTGATCCCTTAGCGTGATGGATTCCACCCCACCCGCAATCGCGGCAGGCACCCCGTCCTGCACCACTGCATGCGCTGCCATGGCAATCGCCTGCAAGCCCGAGGAACAGAACCGGTTGATGGTCGTCGCGCCCACGGTCACGGGCAACCCTGCGCGCAGCACGGATTGGCGGGCTATATTTGCGCCGGTCGTGCCTTCGGGAAACCCGCACCCGATGAAGGCATCTTCGATCAAGGCAGGATCTACGCCGGCGCGGTCAACCGCATGTTGGATCGAATGCCCCATCAAAGAGGCCCCAAACGTGTTGTTGAACCCACCCCGGAAGGACTTGGCCAAACCCGTACGAGCGGTTGAAACCAGAACGGCTTGTTTCATCTGGTAGGTTCTCCTTTTGCTTTACGTGTTTGGCGACACCGTGACCTTGTAACAAGAATGGCACTCCGCCCGGATCAATCGCGGCTAAAAGCGGCCAAACGATCTGTGATGATCTCGTTGGCATCCGACATGATCCGATCAATCAGTTCCTGACAGGTAGGGATGTCATGGATTAACCCCGCAACCATCCCGCAGGACCACGCGCCTGCATCCATCTCACCATCTTGCATGACGCGCGGATAGACACCGGCCACTTCATTCATGATGTCCTCGAATTGCAGCTCTGTACCATTGGCACGCTCCGTTTCCAAAACACGTTCGACGGCTGTGTTGGTCAGAACGCGTTCCGTGTTGCGCAAGGGGCGCATGACAAGGCGTGTGTCCAGTTCCGAGGCCGCGACGATGGCGTCCTTGACGTTCTGATGCACCGGAGCCTCTTTCGTGGCGATGAACCGCGTACCCAGATTGATCCCGTCCGCCCCCATCGAAAGCGAAGCCACAAGACTGCGCCCATCTGCCTGCCCGCCCGATGCGACAAAGGGGATCTCCAGTTCATCCGCTGCGCGCGGCAACAGGATCATGTTCGGGATATCATCCTCGCCCGGATGACCGCCGCATTCAAACCCGTCGACCGACACCGCATCGCAGCCGATCTCTTGCGCTTTCAGCGAATGGCGAACCGACGTGCATTTGTGGATGACCTTGATCCCGGCCTCTTTGAGGTAGGGCATCACCTGCACAGGATTGCGTCCGGCCGTTTCGACAATCTGCACCCCGCCATCGATGATTGTTTTGATGATGGCCGGGTAGTCGGGCGCGTTTACCGTTGGCAGAAAGGTGACATTGACCGCGATAGGCTTGTCGGTCATGTCCTTGCAACGCGCGATCTCATTGGCCAAATCTTTGGGTGTCTTCTGTGTCAGTGCAGTGATCGTCCCCAACCCGCCCGCGTTTGAGACCGCAGCCGCCAGTTCTGCAAAACCCACGTAGTGCATTCCCCCCTGCATGATGGGGTGTTGGATGTCGAACAACTCGGTAATTCGGGTTTTCATACTCTGCCCTTCAAATTTAATCTTCGATCGTTCAATCTGCCATCTATGCCAAAGAACCGTCTTGGGAACAGGTTCTGCCTCAAGACTGTATGATCAGTCTATTTCCTTCATTCTGTCCTTGGGAATGCGCGCGCCGAAATGTCGGATAACTTCGCCCGCCGTCCTCTGCCCCCAATGAACTGCCTTTTCCTGATCACAGCCTTTGAACCGAGCGGAAAGATATCCAGCGTTGAATGCGTCTCCGGCACCCGATGTGTCGCGAACACCATCCACGTATTGGGTCGGAACTTCGCTCAGATGATCGTCGCAAAACGCCGTCAGAGCCGCCGCGCCATTTTTGACGGCAATTTCAACGACGCCAGCGCGACGCAAACGTTCAACTGTCTGAACCGGCGACTCGTCGCCCCACAGGGCGCTTTCATCGTCAAAGCTGGGGAGCGCGATATCGGTGAGCGTATTGATCCTGGCCAGAACAGCCCGCGTTTCTTCAGCAGACCTCCATAGTCGCGGGCGCACGTTAGGGTCGAATGACACGATCGCTCCCTGCGCCCGCGCCTTGGTTAAAACTTCAAACAGAGTTTCACGGGCGGGCTCAGACAAAATGGCCAGTGTAATACCCGACAGATGGATCAACCCTGCACCGGTCACGGCCTGTTCCAGCCATTCCAGATCGTCAGCCAACAACCTCGCCGCTGACGTATCCCGCCAATACTGGAAACTGCGCTCAACCCCATCAAGCTCAATCATGTAAAGACCCATCGTACGAGCCTCTGATCGACCAATACCCGAGACATCCAGCCCGTCCTGCTGCGACTGCTCGACAAAAGCATCTGAAACGGAATCCATGCCAACTTTGGTAACAAACCCGACCTCGGCCGCATCCCCAAGTAGTTGTGCCATGTGCCAAGCGGTGTTGAACGTATCGCCGGCAAAGCCCCGGCGATAGGTTTCGTTGCCTACATCCGCCATTTCGATCATCGCTTCGCCGATAGCGAGCGCCTTTCGGGATCCAAACGCTAACACTGGGCAACCTCCAATTCGGGCTTTCCGCCGGGCGGCCGCGCGCAGCAGATTTTATCTGGCAATAGAAACGCCTTCGCGATGCGAGAACGGGCCAAAAAACACTCAGCGATTCCGCCACTCACATGCGGGTTTATCATTCAAAATTCCAACGGATTGATGGCGATAACAATCTTGTATCGTCAATGTATCGCAATCGACAACGGTTTCTTGTAGCGCGCCCTTTCAGACCCATCGACCATGGGCCCTGGACCACGAGAAATCCAGACCCGTCAGCATGGCCATTTTTTAGAAGACGTTGTGGTCCTGTTTGATCATATCTGCAGCCTTTTCACCGATCATGATCGACGGCGCGTTTGTGTTTGATGAGTTGACAGTTGGCATGATCGACGCATCTGCGACCCGCAGCCCCTCGATCCCATTGAAGCGCAAACGCGGGTTCAGAACAGCTCCGGTATCGCCGCCCATCCGGCAAGTGCCGGCGCAATGGTGTGAGGTTTTGGAATGTTCGCAGATGAAATTGAAATAGTCTTCGTCCGTGCGTACATCCGGCCCCGGAAGGCGTTCGGCCAGAATGTAGGGTTTCAGCGCCTCCTGTGCCAGAATTTGCTGCACCAATTTCAGCCCGCGAACGGACATCTCACGATCATAAGGATCTGACAGGTAATTCGGATCGATCAGAGGCATTTCGGCGGGATTGTCACTGCGCAACCGAACCGATCCCCGTGACCGTGGCCGCAAATGACAGGCGTTCAGCGTCACACCGCCATTTGGCATTGCCGCGACACCGGCTTCGATCCCGGTGCCAAGGCCCAGATGCATCTGGATATCGGGTGAGCGTGCGTTTTCATCTGCATACCAGAACCCACCCGTCTCAAACAGGCTGGAGGCAACCGGGCCCTTGCGCGTGAGCAGGTATTGCAAAGCCGCCAGCGCTGACAGATGCGGCTTGGCATAGCGGTCATAGGTATGTGGGCCCGTAACCTCGCATATCGCATAGAGGTCCAGATGATCCTGCAAATTCGTCCCTACATTGGGTTGGTCATAGACGACACCAATTCCCAAAGCTCTCAGCGTGTCTGCCGGACCAATACCCGAAAGCTGCAATAACCGGGGCGAGCCGATGGCTCCCGAGGACAGGATCACCTCAGCCTCAGCGACGATTTTGCGGCCGTCCAGTAATTCGACGCCCGTTGCCCGCCTGTTTTCAACCGTGATCCGGCGCACCTGCGCGTGTGTCTGAATGGTCAGGTTGGGCCGCGATTGCGCAGGCGCAAGGAAGGCCATCGCGGCAGAGGACCGACGTGCACTGCGCTGGGTCAGTTGATAATACCCTGCCCCGTCTTGCTTGGCCCCATTCACATCCGTTGTCTTTGGTATACCCAACTGACCGGCGGCCTCGATAAACGCATCGCAGATCGGCAGAGGGGCTGCGGGCATGGAAACCCCCAACGGGCCGCCTTGGCCGTGGAACTCTCCCCCATATGTGTCATTGTCTTCGGATTTCTTGAAATAAGGCAGAACGTCCGCGTAACCCCAACCCTCGCAGCCCATCTGACGCCAGTCATCATAGTCCTGTGCCGCTCCGCGGGTGTAGATTTGGGCATTGATGGCCGAACCACCACCGATCACCTTGGCCTGTGTATAGGTGAACACCTTGCCCTGCATGTGCTGCTGTGGCACGGTGCTCCACCCCCATGACCCAATGCCTTTAGTCATCTTGGCGAAGCCTGCGGGCAGATGGAACAAGGGGTGACGGTCGCCGCCTCCGGCCTCAAGCAGCAGAACCCTCAGATCAGGGTTTTCCGAAAGGCGTGCGGCGATGACGGACCCGGCAGACCCCCCGCCCACGACGACAAAGTCGTAGCCGGTTGTCATGCGTTTAGCCCCTTCATCACAGTGAATTAGCCCTGAATGCGGTTTTCGGTTTCAGGATCGAAGGCCACCGCTTTTTCCATGTTGACCGCAAAGGTGAAGTCCTGCCCAGGCGAAACCTCGGCATCCGACCGCATGCGTGCAATCACATCCCGACCACCCAGCGTCATGGACACAAATGTGTCGGACCCCGCCGGTTCTGTCACGACGATCCGATTGGTCATCTGCGCGATATTCGACGATTTCCGATCTGCCCCGTCTACATCCGTGATCGTCTCGGGTCGGATACCAAGCAGGATGTCGCGCCCGTCCCAATCGGATAGGTTGTCCTGGCTGAACGGCAGTTGCGCCATCGCGCCGTCATGCAAGGCAACCTCGGCATGGGGGCACCCATCCACCATCACCACCTTGGCAGGCACCACATTCATCGCGGGCGACCCCATGAAGGTGGCGACGAAGATATTGGCGGGGGTGTCATAGATCTCTTGAGGAGTGCCCAGTTGTTGCACGTAGCCACCGTTCATGACGGCAATCCGGCTGGACAGGGTCATCGCCTCGATCTGGTCATGGGTCACGTAGACAATGGTCGTGCCAAGGTTCTGGTGCAGTTTCTTGATCTCGGTCCGCATGTCGACGCGCAGCTTGGCGTCCAGATTGGACAGAGGCTCGTCGAACAGGAACACATCAGGGTTGCGCACCAAAGCCCGCCCCATGGCCACGCGCTGACGCTGACCGCCCGACAATTGGCCCGGCTTACGATCCAGTAACTGCTCAATCTGCAACAGCTTGGCAACCTCGGCCATGGCCTTTTCACGTTCGGGTTTCGGCACGCCGTGCATTTCAAGTCCGAAGGTGATGTTCTGCCCCACGGTCATGTTGGGGTACAATGCGTAGCTCTGGAACACCATGGCGATGTTGCGGTTTGAGGGATGAACCCCGTTCATCACCTGATCCTTGATGCGGATCTCACCGCTGGTGATCTCTTCCAGCCCCGCGATCATGTTCAGAAGGGTGGACTTGCCGCAGCCCGAGGGCCCGACGAGCACCAGAAACTCGCCCTCCTGCACCGAGATGTCCACCTTGTGCAACACCTCGACCGCACCGTAGGACTTGGTTGCGTTGTCGATATCAAGAAATCCCATGGTCCGTTATCCTTTCACTGAACCCGCCATCAGGCCGCGGACGAAGTAACGACCGGCCACGATATAAACGAGCAGCGTTGGCAGCGCGGCCAGAATGGCGCCTGCAAAATGTACGTTGTATTCCTTTACCCCCGTCGACGACTGCACAAGATTGTTGAGCGCGACCGTCATTGGCTGGCTGTTGGCATCGGCAAATGACGCTCCAAACAGGAAGTCATTCCAGATATTGGTGAACTGCCAGATGATCGACACCACCGCGATAGGGCCTGAACTGGGCAGCAGGATGCGCCAGAATATCTGGAAGAACCCCGCCCCGTCGATCTGTGCCGCCCGGATCAGTTCGGTAGGGAAAACGGCATAGTAATTTCGGAAGTAAAGCGTGGTGAAGCCAATGCCGTAAACCACATGCACCAGTGCCAGACCCCATGTGGTGCCCGCTAGGCCCATCAGGCCCAGCATCCGCGCCATCGGGATCAGAACGATCTGGAATGGGATGAAACAGGCAAACAGCATCAGCCCGAACAGGATGGTGTCATACTTGAAGCGCCACTTGGTCAGTACGTATCCATTTAGCGCGCCCAAAATGGTCGAGACGATAACGGCGGGCACAACCATCTTGATCGAATTCCAGAAATACGGGCGCAAGCCCGTCGGTTCGACCCCGATCTGGGCCGAGGACCAGGCTTGCAGCCACGGCTCGAGCGTGAAGACCTCTGGCAGGTTCATCATGCCGCCGCCAGTAATTTCCTCCAAGGGTTTGACCGAATTCACCAGCATCACGTAAAGCGGCAAGAGGTAAAACAGGGCAAACAGCAGCAAAACCAGATAGATCAGCGTGCGCGTAACGCGGCCCGTGCGGATTGCGGTATCTTGAGAGGCCTGAGACATCAGCGTTTCTCCCGCAATTCAGCGTAGAGATAAGGGATCATGATCGCGGCTATGGTCATCAGCATGATCGTGGCCGAGGCTGCCCCGATCCCCATCTGATTCCGCGTGAACGTGTAGGAATACATGAAGGTTGCGGGCAGCTCGGTCGCGCGGCCCGGACCGCCGCCGGTCAACGCGATTACAAGGTCAAAGGTCTTGATCGCAAGGTGGCTGAGGATCACGAAAGCCGACAGGAAAGCGGGCCTCAGCTGCGGGATGATGATCCGACGATAGAGGTTCCAGTTCGACGCCCCGTCCATTTGTGCCGCGCGCAGGATTTCATTGTCGATACCCCGCAGACCGGCCAGAAACATCGCCATGACAAAGCCCGAGGTCTGCCAGACCGCCGCTAACACGACGGTGTAAATCGCAAAGTCGCGGTTCTTGATCCAATCGAACTCAAAACTGGTCCAACCCCAAGTATGCATCACGTTTTCCAGCCCGATGCCGGGATCGAGGAACCATTTCCACGCCGTTCCGGTCACGATGAAGCTGAGCGCCATCGGATACAGGTAAATTGGACGCAGCAGGCCTTCACCGCGAATTTTCTGATCGAGGAAGATCGCCAATCCCAAGCCGATACAGGTGCAGATCACGATATAAAGCCCCGCGAAAATCCCCATATTGATGAGCGAGGTTTCCCAATGGCTCAATCGCCAGAGCTTGTCGTAATTCTCCCAGCCGACCCAGCCGAAGCTGGGCAGTATACGACTGTCGGTGAAGGACAGGTAGACCGAGAACAGGATGAACCCGTAGACAAAGACCAGAACCATCGCCAGTGAAGGCGACAGGACCAGTTTGGGAATCCAGTTCTGAAGGCGTGTCTTGAAATCCGCGTCGGCTGAAGCAGCCATGGCGCGCCCTCCTCGTTCCAGAGTTGGTGTTTTGGGGCTTATCCTGCCCCTTTCAAGACAGGGCGGCCAGGCAGCCGCCCCGTCAGAAGGTTCAAGTCGGGATTACTTTGCGATGGAAACCGCGTCGACCAGTTCGGTCACAGCTGTTTCACTGTCATACTCGCCGTTGAAATGCGCCGTCACGACGTCATAGACCGCGTTTTTCACCGAAGCCGGCGCCGCGTGGCCGTGCGCCATAGAACCGAACAAGTTGCCCGACGATGCAGCGGCGGCCAGATCCTTCATGCCTTGCTGACCACAAGCGTCTAGGTCGCTGCCATCCACGTCGGTCCGGGCCGGAACGGAACCCTTCACCTTGTTGAATGCAATCTGGAAGCTTGGCGACAGAATGGCGCTCGCCAACGCGGCCTGCTCGGCTGAAACCGAACCGCCTTGGTCGAACATCATGAACTGGTCGGCGTTGAAGGTGACCTGGTCCTGCGTGCCGGGGAAGCGGAAGCACAGGAAGTCCTGACCCGGGACTTTGCCCGCGTTCAGGAATTCACCCTTGGCCCAGTCACCCATCATCTGGAAACCGGCCTCGCCATTGATCACCATCGCGGTGGCAAGGTTCCAGTCGCGGCCCGAGAAGTTCTCGTCCACATTGGCGGCGATGAAGGACATGCGATCGAACGCTTCTTTCATAGCATCACTGCCCAGCGTTTCTTCGTCCAAATCAATGAACGCCGCCTTGTAACCGTCCGCCCCCAAGGTTGACATCGCGATTGCGTCAAACACGGTTGCGTCTTGCCAGGCCTGACCGCCATGGGCGATCGGGGTGATCCCGGCGGCTTTCAGCGCTTCGACAGCCGCGACGAACTCGTCCCAGTTGGTGGGCTGGGCGATACCGTTTGCATCCAGGACCGCCTTGTTTGCCCACACCCAGTTGGTCGAATGCACATTGACCGGAGCCGAAACCCACTTGCCGTCATGCTTGGCAAAAGCCTTCAATGCGTCTGGCACCACATCGTCCCAACCTTCTTTGGCTGCAACTTCGTTCAGGTCCGCCAATGCGCCCTGATCGGCCCAGTCCAGAATGTCGAAACCCAGTGCCTGAACGGCAGTCGGGGCATTCCCGGCTGTGACACGGGCACGCAGAACGGTCATCGCCTGCTCACCACCGCCACCGGCGACAGGCATGTCGGTCCAGCCGATACCCTGCCCGGACAGGTCGTCTTTCAGAACATTCAGTGCGGCGGCTTCACCACCGGACGTCCACCAGTGCAGAACCTCAACCTCTTCCGCCTGCGCCAGGCTGGTTGTGCACAACAGCCCTGCCACAATCAGAGATTTTGTTTTCAGTAAGTTACGCATTTTCTTTCCTCCCAATATGCGATCTTTTTTGCACGGCCCCTTTTCGGGGTCTCTTTCTTCCTTCTTGCGGCCATCCTCCAACCGCACATTCACCCGAAACGTTTATTGCGTTTTCTCGGCGAAATACTCCCAAACACTTAAGTTCATTCTTACCGAAGTCCCGGCCAAAGTGAATGTCAGCGCTATCATTGATCAAGGAACCGGCTTCGTCCAGTGTTTTGAACGCCAAAGTCAAAAGAAGGGTTTCAAATACCCGAGTCTTTTCGATCGGTTCGTTCGGGCACATGGCAGGGCCGCCAGACCGAAACGTCGCTCGGCTTGATCCGTGGGCCAATAGCCCGCATGATCACGAAATGAGTTTTGAAGTCACGTTATGGTTGAAAGACCTTGGAATGGAGCAATATGCTGACACGTTCCTGCAAAATGACGTCGATGCACGTGCCTTACCGCTGCTCTCCAATGAGGACCTCAAAGAACTTGGCTTGTCCCTTGGCCACAGGAAGATCGTCCTTGCCGCCATAGCAAAGTTGGATGGCAACCCCGGATTGCCCATCACGAACGCCCCACCAGATGGAAACAATCCCGGTGAAACCGAAACCCGAGCACCTGCTGCCGAGCGACGCCATCTGACCGTGTTTTTTGCCGATCTTGTCGGATCGACCGAATTGACAAACAAGTTCGATCCCGAAGATATGCGCGCCTTGTTGCAAAGTTATCAAGACAGTGTCGCTGGGGCAGTGACGCGTTTTGGTGGCTATGTCGCCAAGTATCTGGGTGATGGGTTGCTGGTCTTTTTTGGTTGGCCACAGGCCTATGAAGACCACGCCATCCGTGCGGTGAAGGCGGGATTGGATTCAGTTGCGCACGTGAAAATCCTGAAAACCCCTGACGGCGAGCCTTTGTCCGTTCGGATCGGTATCGCAAGCGGTGACGTGGTCGTAGGCGACGCCGTTGGTGAAAATACCTTCGAAGAGGGCGCAATGACCGGTCCGGTTCTGAACCTGGCGGCGCGGTTGCAGGAAAACGCGCAGCCAAACTCGGTCGTGACTACAAGCGAGGATTCTGATGCCAGCCTGCGACGGGTCTTTTCGATTTCCTCACTTGGCCCTGTTTCGCTAAAGGGCTTTGAAACCCCGCGTACCTTGCTGCAGGTCACGGCCGAGCGCAGCGCCGACAGCCGTTTTCAGGCGTTGCATCGTGAAAGTGAAAGCACGGAAATGATCGGGCGGGACTTCGAAAAAGGAATCCTGCATCAAACTTGGCAACGGGCCTCTGCCGGGCATGGTGAGGTCGTTTTGCTGTCTGGCGAAGCCGGGATCGGCAAATCCCGCCTGACGGAAGAGTTTCTGAGCGGCGACGACATCGCTGCGACGGCAGACGTCATACGACTGAATTGCTCGCCCTATCTGACCAGCAGCCCCTTTCACCCGGTGACCGAGCGCATCTCGCAGGATGCAGGTGTCGGACCGGATCTGGATGACGATCGGGTGGTAGAGCTGGTCCGCGCCATGCTTGAGAAACGCGAGGGGATCGAACTGGATCACGTCCTGCCGGTTTTTGCGGCGCTGGTCGCCCCGCACAGTGATGTGGCCGAAAAGATTCTTGACCTGTCACCACAGGAACAGCGGGATTTGACCATCCAGACGTTGATCGACACGGTCAAGGCCCGCTCAACCGTGCGACCGGTTGTTTTGTGTGTTGAGGACGCGCATTGGATCGACCCCTCGACAAACGCCTTGCTGGAAAGGTTCAAGTCCATCTGTTCGGACCTGCCATTGATGATGTTGATCACCCACCGCCCCGGCTGGGATCTTGCGCGGGACGAAGGGGAAGCACACACTCAAACCCTACACCTGCGCCGCTTTGATCCAGACCATGTGGCGAACTTGATCCGCAATGTCTCGGGTAAAACCCCTGACACCGATCTGGTTCAGCTGATCATAGAAAAGACGGACGGCGTCCCACTATTCGTCGAAGAACTGACCCGCGCCTATCTAACCACAGGTGGGCAGGGTGCAGTGGCTGTTCCTTCGTCACTAAAAGGCGCGTTGATGGCGCGGTTGGATGCGGTTTCATCAGACGCGAAACAGGTGGCACTGACAGGCTCGGTGATCGGGCGCGAGTTTGAACCTGGCCTGCTACGTGCAGCACTGACGGATGCCACGGTCGACACCGCAAAGGGCCTGGACGAACTGTGCAAAACCGGACTGGTTTTCGAAAGCGGCAACTCCAGAGGTCACTTCGTTTTCCGTCACGCACTGATCCGCGACACTGCCTATCAATCCATGCTCAGCACAACTCGGCGGGCGCAGCATGCCCATGTTGCCAAGGCGTTGGCAGCGTTGCGGTCCGCCGAGATTGAACGTCGACCTGAACTTGTCGCCCGACACCTGACCGAGGCCGAAGACTGGAGTGCGGCGTTCAAAAAATGGCAGGCGGCAACCGAAATGGCGCTGGCTCGTTCCGCCAGTCACGAGGCAATGACTAACGCGCACGAGGCGCTGAATGCAGCACGGAACCTTGAGGGCGACAATCAGTCCGAAACAATCCGGGCAACTGTTCTTGTCGGGCGCAGCTTTGATAGTTTGGGACAGCTACCCGAAGGCATTGCGGAACTCAAAAGCGCCTCGGACGCGGCAAATGCCCTTGGGGATGTCGAATTGGCCGCCGATGTAGCCCTGCATTTTTCGGATTCCTGCATGATGGCTGGGCAACGACATGGCGAAGTGATTTCCCTGTGCGAGGCCGCTTTGAAAAACCTGCCCGCGCAAGACGAAAGACGCCAGTGCCAGCTAAAAAGTCAGCTTGCCCGCGCCTGTCTGTTCCTTGGTCAAGCCTCAGAGGGTGCCCGATACGCCCAGGAATCGATGGAGCTTGCCGCCAAGCTGGGAGACAACAAATCCCAGTTCTCGGTCATGATGATGCAATACGGCGCGCCATTTATCGCAAGACCCGCCGACGAAAGGCACAAATGGCGGGAACACCTGGACAAGATGCACGAAGTAGCGCAGCATCTTGGCTCGATTGATCAGGGTCGGGACCGCACACTCAGCCTGTTTGTTGGGGCCGAAATGGCTGACCGGGCTCTGCTGGACCGGTCATTGAAACTGCTGACCGAGGTGTCCCAGAAAGACAATCACTTGCAGCTCTATTGGGTTCAGACCCATGCCCGGGCAATGATAGCGATCATGGAGGGCGACTTTGGCAAGGCCGAAAAGCTAGCTACCGAGGCGGTGAAAATCGGCCGCAAAACCCACGGGAAACATATCGAGGGCGTGTTTGGCGTTCAGATGTTCACCCTGCGCCGAGAACAAAGCCGTTTGCACGAAGTGGCTCCGGTCATAAAAAAACTGATGGATGAAAACGCTGACGACATGACCTGGAAGCCCGGTTTTGGCGTCATCGCAGCTGAACTGGGGTTTCATGACCCCGCTGAACGCATCCTGAACGAGGTCGCCGAGAGCGGATTTTATCTGCCGTCAGACGCCATGTATTCGACCACATTGTCCTATCTGTCCGATATTTGCGTCGCAGTCGGTCATACCACGCACGCGCAAACGCTGTTCGAGATGTTGGCCCCTTACGAAGACCTCACCATTACCGCTGGGGCAACGACAGTATGTACTGGCGCGGGTGCGCGGCGGTTGGGAAATCTGGCTGCATTGCTTGAAGATTGGCCAACTGCAGAACGGATGTTTACCAAGGCAATCCAGATTGACACGGACATGGATTGCCCGCCCTGGGTGGCACACAGCAAAGCCGCCTATGCGGCGGCTCTGCGCAGGCTTGGCGGCAAGGACAACCTTGAACAGGCCATCCATCTCGAGGCCGAGGCGTTGGCAACAGCTCAGAAATTGAGTATGGTTTCCCTTAGGGAAAGGCTTGAAGGAACTGCAAGCTGAACCCTGTTTTCATTTCCTGGGGGGGAAATATGCCAAGGTATATTATTGAACGCCAATTCGCCGAACAGGTAAACCTGACCGAAGGCGACAAAGCACATATTAAAGAAATAAATGACGAAGAAGGGATCGAATGGATCTTTTCTTTCCTCAGCGCGGACAAGCGCAAGACTTATTGCCTTTACGAGGCCCCTGACGAAGAAAGCCTGAGACAGGCCGCCAAACGGCTGAATATTCCGGCAGATGTGATTACTCCGGTAGATCGCATCGACCCCGGCGTTTTTGCCTGAGTTTTCGCAAACGACGAAAGGCGCGTACCCGCCGGACAACAGGCGGGGCACAGGGGCAAGAAACCTTCCTTGAACCAGGAAGGAATTTAAGATGTTTGACGTCAAGACATTGGACGGCAGCGCCGCTCGGATCGAGCGCGCTGCCTTGGACACTTTGGACGCAACGCTGCGCGGCGGCGTCCATTTGCCCGGCAGTCCCGAGTATGATCAGGCCCGCACAACCTGGAATAGCATCGTGGAGCGGCACCCAAGTTTCGTGATCCGCGCGCTTGGGTCCAGTGACGTGCAAAAAGCGGTGAATTTCGTGCGCGAGGCCGGGTTGACCATGTCCATTCGGTCGGGTGGTCACCAGATCGCGGGCCATGCTGTCGCCGACGATGCGGTTATGTTGGACCTGTCGCAGATGCGTTCGGTACATGTGGACCCGGTCAACCGAACTGCGCGCGTAGAACCCGGCGCCGTATTGGGCGATGTCGACCGCGAGACACAAGCCCATGCGCTGGTGGTCCCATTGGGCATCAACTCGACCACCGGAACGGCTGGTTTGACACTGGGTGGCGGCTTTGGCTGGATCACCCGGAAATTCGGGATGACCATCGACAACCTGATCTCTGCCCAGGTTGTAACCGCCGACGGCGAAATCGTCACCGCATCTGCCAAAAGTCACCCTGACCTGTTTTGGGCCCTGCGGGGCGGAGGTGGCAACTTTGGCGTCGTCACATCGTTCGAATTCCAACTGCATCCGCTGGGCCCCGATGTCTTGTCAGGTTTGGTCGTTCACCCGATCGAAGCGGCCCCCGACCTACTGCCGGAATACGTGACAATCGCGGATTCCGCGCCAGATGAACTGACGGTCTGGACCGTGATGCGCAAGGCCCCGCCTCTGCCCTTCTTGCCCGAGGAATGGCATGGGCGCGAGGTCTTAATCTTTGCCGCGTGTTATGCCGGACCAATGGCCGACGGCGAAAAAGCTATGGCCGGCTTGCGCGGTCTTGGTGATCCGATTGCAGATGTCATCTCGCCCCATGCATTCGTGGACTGGCAAGCGGCCTTTGATGGGCTTCTGACGCCCGGCGCGCGCAATTACTGGAAAAGCCACGATTTCAGCACGCTGACATCCCACGCGACATCCGACCTGCTTGCCGCAATCGCCACGCTACCTGATCCGGCTTGCG
This sequence comes from Ruegeria sp. BK1, assembly GCF_056535645.1. Taxonomy (NCBI): domain Bacteria; kingdom Pseudomonadati; phylum Pseudomonadota; class Alphaproteobacteria; order Rhodobacterales; family Roseobacteraceae; genus Ruegeria; species Ruegeria sp. BK1. The sequence continues at coordinate 403,004 of NZ_JBQFIS010000003.1, forward strand.
AAGTGTTCATCGCACATGTAGGCGGTGCCATGGCGCGGGTACCCGCGGATGCAACGGCCTATCCCGAGCGCAGCGCTCATTTCATCATGAACGTTCACACCCGATGGGAAGATCCCTCAAAAGACGCTACCTGCATCAGTTGGGCGCGGGCGTTGTACGATCAGATGGCACCTCACGCCACAGGCAGCGCCTATGTGAACTTCATGCCCGAAGATGAGGCCAATCACATGGCTGGAGCCTATGGTTCCAATGGCGCAAAACTGGGTCAGATCAAAGGACAATACGACCCGCAGAACCTGTTTCGGATCAACCACAATATCGTGCCAACCTGAGCGCAGATTTCAGAGCGACAAGGCCGAGCGCGCCAGCCACGCGCTCAGGTCCTTTTCAGCAGCGACGATGGCTTCGTTGTTCAAAATCTGCGAGGTCATCGCCTTGGACACGGCGCGCACGCGTTTGTTGATCGCAATATCTCCGGCTTCGATCAGCAAGTCGTTGACGTCCAGTTTTTCGTAGATCGACAGCAAACGGTTCTGGATAGTGCGCAGCGCCAGTTTTCTGCGCACGGCAATGGCCTTGTCTGGAAGACCTAGCGCAAGATCGGTCAGGATCGCCAGTTCGACCTCGGTCAGCGCCTCGCCCGACCGGCTTTGATCCCGCTGAATTTGGTGAATCTCACGGTCGACCATGATCTGGGCTTCCAGCAGGACTGCCCTTAACGCCAAATGCATGCGCGATGGACTGGCGGTTTTCAGAACATAGCCATACGCGGCCTCTTTCGGGACGATCCGGGCGATGCCGCGCAGATACGCTTCGTCTGAATAGTTCGACCAGAACAAGATGCGCGTTTCCGGTCGCTCGGACCAAATGGTGCGGGCCGCCTCGATCCCGTTGCGCTCTTTCATGCGCAGGTCCATGACGATGGCGTCGACACCATCTTCTCGGGCCTTGACCTCACCCTCGCGCCCGTTAGAGGCTAGGCTGATTTCCGACGCTTCGGGCAAAGCCTCCAGTACCAACTCTTTGAGGTAGTTGGCGTGCATGGCATCATCTTCGACCAGAAGAACCTTCATGCCACCTCCTCTCTGCCGCGGCATTCCGACACCGGGAGCCTGACGCTGATTTCAGTTCCTTCGGCGTAGCGGATATCAAACTGTGCCGCGATAAGCCGGGCACGCGTTCGCATATGGGTCAAACCGCCCGAGACTTTCCCAGTTTCGATCGCTGCTGAGCTGCCCCCATCGTCACGCACTGATAGATGCAGCCCATCCCGGCATTCGATCTCGACCAAAATGGACGAGGCCTGAGCGTGGCGTACTGCATTATTGATTGCCTCCTGCGCGATACGAAAGAGCGCAATCCGTTTGGTCTGTGGCAGATCATCGATCAGCCCGTCGGACAGGTCGCGCACGTCAATGTCGATCTCCTGATCCGTTCCGACCGCGCGCTCAAGATGCGTGCGCACGGCGTGCTGGAACCCGAACAGCTCCAGCAGGGACGGGATCGAAGTGTCGATAATCTCGCGCAGCCCCTGGATGCAGGTTTGCATCGACCCGCGCACAGCTTCGATATCTTTCTGAGTTTTGCAGCGCTCAAGCTCTCGGCTGATCCGGGTCATGTCGGCCAGCGTCTGGTCGTGCAGATCCATACCGATCCTCTGCCGCTCAAGCTCAAGCGCGTCGGTCAGGCTCAATGCACCCAGACGCAACCCTTCTTCACGCGCCTGCAATTCCGCGCGCATGATCGCTTCGCGCCGCGATTGTTCGTTGGCTCGCAGCGCATAGAAATAGGGGGCAAGAATATCGGCGATGTTGCGAACCTGTTCGACCGCCTGGTCATCGTAGAAATCCAGCTTCTGCGACGAGCAGTTCAAGGCACCGATCGTGCGTCCCAGCACTTTCATCGCCACGTTAACGCGACTGCGCATCTGATGTTTGATGATCGGCTCGCAATCGGCCCCTTCGAACACATATCGCGGGTCTTCCAGCGCGTTGCCGGTCAACATGCTGTCGCATTCCCCCCGCAGGATATCGCGCACCGGAGAAACCTCGACAGGCGCGCGCGTGCGGCTCCAACTGGTGCGCAGACCGACCTCGTAGCTGGTGTTCCAGTTTCCCTTGTCGTCAACCAGGCACACGTCAAGGTGATCAACCTGCAAAATGCGGTCGATCTCGGACTTGACCGAGCGCAAAGCGGACTTGATGTCGAGGTTGCCTGCCAGGTGATTGGAAATCCGCAGGTAATAGGCAAGATCGGCCATGGACGCACTTTCGAAAAACCGGTCCGCGGCGACCGGCACAACACAGTATAGAAGTCCGACCCCACCCTGTCATGCGGATCACCGCAATAGTTTTGCGGGAACCCGCAATCTTTGCGCGCATCCTACTCTTACACTTTTGCCCATTGCGCGGAATCCTCTCGCTGCCTGCCGGATTGAGCGGGCCCGATGAACGTGCGGCGGAGGGGCCGCCCAGGGAGGAAACTATGACACTCAAGGCAATCATGCTTGGCGCTGTCGCCGGGATTACCGTAATGGCGGCCACCGGTGCCACCGCAGACACATCCGACAAACGCATCGCGCTGTCCAACAACTATGCCGGAAACTCATGGCGTCAGGCCATGCTGGAAAGCTGGCAGAAAAATGGGGATGCAGCCGTGGCCGAAGGCTTGGTTGCCGCAGCGGATGCCTTCACCACCTCTGAAAATCAGGCGACCGAACAAGCTGCCCAGATTCAGAACATGATCCTGCAGGGCTATGACGCCATCGTCATTAACGCAGCCTCGCCCACGGCAATCAATGGCGCGGTCAAAGCTGCATGTGACGCGGGCATCACCGTTGTCTCGTTTGACGGGATCGTGCAGGAGCCCTGCGCATGGCGCATCGCCGTCGACTTCCAACAGATGGGCCGCGAACAAGTGAAATACCTGGCCGAGCGCTATCCCGATGGCGGCAACCTTTTGGAAATCCGTGGGCTGGCCGGTGTCTTCGTCGATGATGAAATCAGCGCGGGTATTCATGACGAGGTAAAGAACTCCAACTTTGAGATCGTAGGTTCGGTTCATGGCGACTGGGCGCAGGACGTTGCGCAAAAGGCCGTTGCGGGCATTCTGCCAAGCCTGCCGGAAATCGTCGGTGTCGTGACCCAAGGTGGTGACGGCTATGGCGCCGCACAGGCCATTGGAGCCACCGACCGCTCGATGCCAACCATCGTCATGGGCAACCGTCAGGACGAATTGCAGTGGTGGGCCGACGAAAAAGCCGCCAACGGGTATGAAACCACGTCGCTGTCCATTGCTCCGGGCGTCAGCACGCTTGCTTTCTGGGTCGCGCAACAGATTCTGGACGGAAACGACGTGCCCAAGGACCTGACCGTGCCTTTCCTGACCATCACCCAGGACGAATTGGAAGAGTCGCTGAAAACCACACCCAAAGGGTCGGTCGCCAACGTTGAATATACGTTGGAACAGGCCAAAACCGTGATTTCGTCGGCTCAGTAGTCAATGAGCGATTTACACACGATACCCGGCGCAGTTTCTGCGCCGGTTGTCTCTGGACGCGGCCCATATGTCTTTTGGGCCCGTTCACGCGTTGCGCGCAGCGACGCTGGAAATTGCCGCGGGCGAGTGTATCGGATTGGTCGGCCACAATGGCGCGGGCAAGTCGACACTGGCCAATGTAATCAACGGGCGGCTGTCCCCCACTCAGGGCGCTGTGACCTACCGCGCCGGGGATGCCACGTTGACCAATGGACAAAAAGCGCAGGCATCCGGCGTGCGCAGCGTGTTTCAGGAATTGTCGCTTTGCCCGAACCTGACCGTGCTGGAAAACCTACGCATTCCATTTCGCACCATGCCACGCAAGAATTGGCGACGCGTGGCGCGGCAGAAAATGCAGGACGCGCTGGATCTGGTTTTTCCCGGCCACGGCATCAAACCAAGTGCCACTGTCGGCAACCTGACCATTGCCGAACGCCAGATGGTCGAAATTGCCATTGCCTTCGCAGACCGCGACAGCGAACCCAGCCTTGTTATTTTGGATGAGCCGACCTCATCACTTGATGCGGCCATCGCGCAGCAGTTGCTGGATCATATCAAACGTTTTTGCACCGAGGGTGGCGCGGTTCTGTTCATCTCGCACATGATGGGTGAGATTTTCGATGTGTCGACCCGGATCGTGATCATGAAGGATGGTCAGATCGTGGATGACCAACCGGCCCGAAATTTCACCCGCGAAAGCATTGTGGACGCTATGGGCCACGTGGCACCAGACGACACCGATACCAGCGAAACCCGCGCCACCAAAACGCTGGGTGCCGAGGTTGTGCGCGCCGAGAATGGCCTGAACGCCCGTCAAGGCGAGATCGTGGGCTTGGCCGGGCTGGCCGGTCATGGTCAGGCCGAGGCGCTCGCACAGATCTTTTTCGACCATTCATCGGTCTGGAAATCCTCGGGAGATCCCGAGGTGGTCTTCGTCGCGGGTGACCGTACCCGGGACGGGGTTATGCCGCTTTGGTCGATCCTCAGAAACTTGTCTTTGACCACCCTGTCCGAATTCAGCAGCCGAATTTTGGTGGATCGCGGAAAGGAATCCGATCTGGTTCAGAACTGGAAACAGAGGATTGGAATTCGCACCGACAACGTATCGAACCCCATCCTGTCTCTGTCCGGGGGGAACCAGCAAAAAGTTTTGTTCGCACGGGCCTTGGCCTCATCCGCGCCGATTGTGGTGATGGACGACCCCATGCGCGGTGTCGATGTGGGCACCAAGAAGGAAGTCTATCAAATGATCCGCGACGAAGCCGCCAAGGGACGCAGTTTCTTGTGGTACTCCACCGAGACGGACGAGATTCTAGAATGCGACCGAGTGTTTGTCTTCCGCACCGGACACATTGCAGCGGAACTCAGCGGGGATGACATCACCGAAGAGAACATTCTTGCCGCCTCATTCGAAATGCAGGAGGCCGCAGAATGACCGGGGATCGTCTGCGTCTCGCCCTGCCCGTTTTGTCGCTGGCCGTGCTTTTGGGAGCTGTCTTCTACCTGCAACCGCGCGCGATGAGTTATTTCGGTCTGAACCTGCTGTTCAATCTGGCGATTCCGGTCGCCTTAGCGACCATCGCCCAGATGATGATCATCATGGTCAACGATATCGACCTGTCGATTGGTACATTTGTCAGCTTCTGCGCCTGCGTGACTGCTACGTTCGTTCACGACACACCACTGATCGGCTATGCCATCCTGGCGACGGCTATTCTGGCTTATGCTTGTTTGGGCGCGCTGATCCAATTCCGAGGGTTGCCTGCCATTGTCGTAACTTTGGGTATGTCTTTTGTCTGGGGCGGGCTGGCCGTTTTGATCCTGCCTTCGCCCGGTGGCGCATCGCCGGAATGGCTCAAGACGTTGATGAGTTACAAGACACCTCTGGTCCCCATTGCTGTGGTCGCACCTTTAGTTATCGCGTTGGTGGTACACCTGCTGATCAAACGATCCTGGGTCGGCGTGATCCTGCAAGGGGTCGGCGGCAATGACCGCGCGATGGAGCGCGCAGGGTGGTCTCTGGTCAAACTGCGCGCGTCCGCCTATGGGCTGGCCGGGTTGTTCGGCGTTCTGGCCGGAATGTGCCTTGTCGGTCTGACAACAGCGGCAGATGCCAACATTGCGCTGCGATACACTCTGCTGTCCATTGCCGGTGTCATTCTGGGCGGGGGCGAGTTTGTCGGTGGACGCATCTCTCCGTTTGGGGCGGTGATCGGCGCGCTTACCCTGACCCTTGCAGCCAGTTTCCTGTCCTTCTTGCGCCTGTCGCCTGACTGGCAGATCGGAGCGCAAGGGGCGATCCTGATCCTTGTTCTGGCGGTGCGGCTGCTCTTCGTTCGGAAGGAGGCTGCGGCGTGACCGATAATACCTCATCCACCGAAGGGCCGGTGAATCCTGTACGGATCTTGTTCTCAAAACCCTGGATCTGGGCCTTTGTGGCCGCCGCCCTGACTTTTGCGGCAACCAGTCTGATCGCCGGTTCCGGTGCTGGGTCGCTGTTCTATGCCGCCCTGACATTTGCTGCTTTTTCCGCCATCGTCGGGATCGGGCAGATGCTGGTGATCACCTTGGGTCCCGGCAATGTCGACCTTTCGATCCCCGCATCAATGACATTGTCGGCGACGCTGGCCCTGAAGTTCATGGACTCGGAAACCGCGCTGATCATACCCGGTCTATTGGTTGCAATCGGCGTCGGCATTGGCTGCGGCCTGGTGAATTTCGCCTTGATCCTGTTGCTGCGTATTCCACCAATCATCGCGACCCTGTCTGCCTCTTTCCTCTATCAATCACTGGCCATCTGGTCGAACCGAGGGCTGCGTATCAAACCGCCTGAGCCGCTGGCCGATTTCGCAACCGGTGGCGCGATTGGAATTCCCAACGTCGCCGTGATCGGTATCCTTCTGGCGATTTGCGCTTGGGTACTTTTGGAACGGTCGATCGCGGGACGGTGGATATCGGCCATCGGCCAGAACCTGCGCGCTGCCCGACTCAGCGGAGTTCCTGTCAACGCGGTCCGCTTTGGCGTCTATGTCAATTCGGCTGTCTGTGCTGCGCTGGCGGGGTTTCTTCTGGCCAGCTTTTCGGGGGGTGCAAACCTGAATATGGGGACTGAATACATGTTGATGTCCATTGCGGTCGTCGTGATCGGCGGATCTTCCATTGGTGGCGGCAATTCCAACGTGCCCGGTATCTGGGGCGCCGCTTTGTTTATGTTTCTCATCGTCTCAATGCTGAACTCCTACGGTTTGGGGGCTGGCGTCCGGCTTATTTTGACCGGGCTTGTCATCGTCGGAGTCGTCGCATTGGCCAGCCGTAAAGGATATGACGTATGATTTTTTCGCAGACCTACGACATCATCCGGCCCGAGTTCCGCGATCTGATCCATAGCAATATGGGCCTTGCGCGCCTCTCATCGGGGCACCGCTGGACAGAAGGGCCGGTCTGGTTTCCCGCACATAACCTGTTGCTGTTTTCAGATATACCCCATGCCCGCATCTACCAATGGACCGAAGGTGGTGGGGCAAGTGTGTATCGTCAGCAGTCCGAATATTCTAATGGCAACACCCGCGATCCAAACGGTCGCCTTGTTACTTGCCACCATGGAAGCCGCTCGGTTGTGCGCACGGAACATGACGGCACACGGCAGGTGATTGCCGAAAGTTACATGGGCAAGCGCCTGAATTCTCCTAACGACGTGGTGGTTCGCTCGGACGGGTCCATCTGGTTCACGGACCCGACCTATGGCATTCTGTCCGATCTGGAAGGGCATCAGGCCACCCCGGAACAAGAGGGCAGCTTTGTCTATCGCGCCAGCCCGGATGGGCAGGCACTTTCGGCGGTTGTCACCGATTTCGTTCAGCCCAACGGACTTGCCTTTTCGGTCGACGAAAACCGGCTCTATATTGCGGAGTCAGGCAGCAGCCACGACCCTGAAGTTCCTTCAGTGCTACGAGCGTTCGACGTAGACACGGATGGCAGTCTGAGCGGCGGTCAGGAGTTTGCAACCATCGACAACGGATTGCCGGATGGGTTGCGGGTGGATCGCTACGACAATATCTGGTGCTCGGCAGCAGACGGGGTGCATGTCTTTTCGAAGGCAGGAGATTTGCTGGGTAAGATCCTAGTGCCCGAAACGGTTGCGAACCTAACATTCGGGGGCACGCGCGGGAACATGCTGTTCATCACGGCCTCGACCTCTGTCTATTCGATCTTCGTCAATTCCGCCGCGGCCTGACGGGCTCAAGGCCCTATAGGCTATGAAGCTTCAACAGTTTCTTTGCAAACTTACCGGTCTTTCCGCCAGCTTTGATCGCCGCCAAAGCTGCTGTAGACTTTGGTGCTGTCAAACCAGACCCTGACAGCACACAAAGCTCATGGAGCAGTTCCAGAATTCCGCCCAAATCGCGCGGAAGCGTGTCGGGCAAGTCATACAGCATCGCTGACAAAGCTTTTTGAATCTCATGCGCGTGCATTTTGGATAGCTCAGAGACTTGCGCCATGCGTTTGGTCCAGCGCCGCAGGGGCGCTCCGAAAAAGACCAACTCGCGCGCGGCGTCGGCAAATTCTTCGGATTGAAATCTGCCCTGCGCAATCAAGGTTGCGATTGCGTCACTGGTGGTCATTCCGATACCTTCATCCGCACTTGCCAGATACCACGCCAACATCGCATGGGCCATTTTACCCGGCTGCAATCCGGGGCGAAAAAACGGGTCCAGATAGGTCAGGCAATGGTGCCGCGTCAGCTTTTGATCCAGTTCCAGATCGAAAATACCGGCAACGAAATACAACTCTGGCTGCGATGGGTTCATCAATACTGCCCACGGGTTCAGTCCTAGCAGCCAGCTGGCACCAGGATCGCTTCCATAGCTGTGTTCGAATTTCGCAGGCAGGACAAAACCCAAACTCGGATCAACATCACCCGGCATTTTCGGTAAAATAGAGACGCTGGGCTGCGGCCAGAAATATTCGTCGATACGCCGGATTTTGGCCGTGAAACGATACTCTGCAGGAGTACCCAGACCGGGAATAATACCCCCAACCAAACGCTGGATATTGGGGTCGGCCTCAATCGGTCGGCGCCCCTGCCAGGCCATAGCCCAGAGTTGGCAATCTGTTTCAGGCCTGAACTCACCGCCCAAGGCATATCCCAACGCACGCTCTGCTTCGGTCCGCGGGTTTAGAGCCGCCAACGCCTTTTCGCGCCCTTCCGACCCCAGCCGCAGGATCGCAAGCCTGAAATCCATGGCCCCCGGCCGAACACCCAGGCCACGGTAATGTTCCAGCCTGTCAATCAAACGCAATGGGTCAACACATCCGCGATTGTCGGAAGGGGCCGAGAGCATCGGAACCGAATGGCCCGCCTGAACGAAAGACAACAGCTCTTTGGCGCGCGCCGCGAATATCCCTTCGAAACTATGGGGCGAAATACCCAAGGGTTGGTGACCGGAATATCGTGGCTCTAGATAGGGTTGCAGTTCGGCATCGAAATAGGACCCGTTGGCCCAGCTCAATCCCGCAACCGAAATAGGTCGCTGAAAATACTTACCCGGACTAAAACCGCCCTCGAGATCGCGCGTTCTGATCTGATTTGCCCGCTTTTTTAGAGGGCCAAGTAGCGGGTCAGCCTCGGCTCCGAACCGCGCTATTCCATCAAATGCCTGCTCGATCAGGAAGGGGTCATGGCAATCCTCCAGGAGGGCCAGATATGCCGAAACCGCCTCATCTACGGAGGAAACAGGCTCAAACGGCTCAGGTCTAGGAACGGGAAAGTCGGTGATTTCCGCTTTGGCCAAAGGTGCGGTGTCAGCAAGCCGCGCGCGGACCGTCGGCGTCACCACATCCAGATAGTCCGCCATCGCCGTCTGAACCCCGGCATTATGCATCTGACCGAGGCTTTCTATCAGATCCACCGCCCGCGTTTGCACATCCCCAACCTCTGATATCAAAGACGAGGTGGCGGTTTCGGCAATTTCGGCCACCCTATCCGGAGTGCGTTTGGCGCAGGATTTCAATAGACCTAACGCATTCAAAGCCGTCGATTTCTGGCGGCTTTGCAAAGCAGGTTCAATCGCGTCGAGCAGGGCTTTGGCATCAAGTTCACCACATTTGTCGGCGCGCTTCAGCGCCTTGACCGCAATCGCCACTGTCGGGGGAACCGCACTATTGAGGAGGCCGAGGTACTGATCGACGCGCTCAACGATTTCAGCATCGCTCGGTTCTAGCGCTGTATGAAACCGCGAGTACCAACCCGCGCGAAACTGCGCAAAATCCCGCTTCAGGGCCTCTAGTGAGCTATCCAACAAGCGCTGTCGGTCCAGGTCACCGATTTCGCTCAGAGCTCGCAAAACATCCGCCCATCCTGCGCGGGGTCCTGAATATTTGTCATGCGCAGCAAGACTGAGATCACCACCGCCTTCAACCTCGAAGAACCGCCAGACATCCTGAGACAAAAACTGATCCCGCGCGTTGTCGGGAACGCCCGCCTGAATGGCGTAGTAGCCAAGAATATAGGCGTCCGTCTGAGGGATTGAGCACAACCCTTTTCGGTTCAACAAATGTACCGCGTCGATCAGGCGGGGATTGTCTTCAACCGCAGCCTCGGCCCAGGCGTCGATCCAACTGAGCTTAAGCTGCGCAAACACTTCGTCCAAAGGAAGGGATTGCGGCAAGATACGCCAATCCCCACAGGCATATTCCGAGGGTCTGGCGGTGGCAATCACGGCGATCCCCAATGCTTCGCCGTCTTTGGTAAATGCTTTGAGCGGCTTTTGGCCTTTCATCTGCGCTTCCCACCAGACCTTTTCATAAGCTTTTTGCGTCTTCAGCGCATGCCGGGCAAATGGCCTTCGATCCGCCTCCGACATCTTTGCGAGGGCCTTTAGAACATAGCGCGCAGTGCGCGTTGTAATCAGGGTCAGAAACTCCTGTTCAGTCACGCTTGGCGCTCCATCATCAGTTCGACGGCTAAAATGTGTTTGCAGGGACCACGCGTATGGCCATTGGCAGCAAACCACGGGCATGTGCAGCTGTGCCCGTCCTCGGCAAAGCGAACCCGATGCGTAACATCGCCACTTTTCACATCCGCATAGTTTTGGGACAATGCGACCGCTCCGTTGTCCGCCAGGTTTGCGGCGGCTTTCAGCCTTGGATTCAAAGATCTGACGCGCTCGAAGCCAAAGGGGAGTTCTCGGTGAAACCAGGTTTGCGACCAAAGATCATAACCTACACGACCCAACGCAGCCAATTGGCACAGCGCGATGTGCACCTCGTGCGGTGAGGCGTTGATGAGGGGTGCCAGGATATTGGGATCAAGCCGGTCCTGCCAGTTCAATTGCGCGGTTACTGCAGCCGTTTTCTCGGCCTCGGTCGTGAGGTCAGAGAGCAACTGCCCGTCGCCTGAAAACCCGCGCCAAGGATCTGCATTCAAGACCAGACACAAACGCTGCCCAGCAAAATCCAAAACCCAGGCTGAACTTTTCAGACCATCGTTGACAAAAACTCGCAGTGTCTTCGCCTTGGGAGCCAGAGACAGCAACACGTTTAACCGATGACCACCGCGCAACGGCACGCTACCCAGCGAAGCTCGGGTTGTTGCTCTGACCCGCTGCCCCTGAGCCGATACCCAAACCAGATGATCCGATTTCGATCGCGGCAAACTGCGCAAAAATTTCTGTGCTGGTGTCGGGGCCAATGAAAGAGCGGGTACCATACCAGCCATATGGCTCTGCACCTCGGCAAATCCCTTCAACCAGCGCAAGGGAAGCGGTACTTTTCGTTCGACGAGTCGGTTTTCATCATGTGTCAGGGCCACGGCTTTGGGCCCAATCGAGATCTGCAACTGGCTGTCGGGCGAAACCTGGGCCAGCATAGCCCTCAAGTTGGGGCCAAAATCCACATTGGTTGTCCCTGTGCGACGCTGTTCGGCGTCTAGCGCGGCCTCATCTATGTCCAGACGGGCATAGGTGCTGCAACAAGCTGAAAACCCCTCAAACCGCACGGTTTCGTGCCCTACTGTGACCACTGGGTCCGCTTCGCGCAGAATCCGGGCCAGCATCGCGGGTGGGACGTAAAAGCGGCTGCCGACGATATCGGAAACCGCGCGCAAAGACCTAGCCGTGATCAGAGGGTGTTTGGCGTGTGCGATCAGGAAATCCTGAGAAGCATCTGGATCGGACTGATCAGCCACCAGACTCAGCTTCTGCTGAGATGACATTCCGGTCAGAGATGACCGGCCCGCATAGTGATACGTGTAGTCGAGTTCTCTCATCTCCGTATACCGGAACTTAAAAACTAATCAATTTGTTCCGATTCATCGTAGACGCCGATTGCACCGCTATTCAACTGGCCGAAACGGCCCGAGGGCGTCGTGAGACATTATCGCCGCAATTCCGGAATTGTCAGGGGAGCAACGGCGTCTGATCCGCGGCGGTCCGATCATTCCCATCACTGTGTGTTTGATGTAGCTTTTGCGGCAGTGTTCCGCTCTATCTCGCAACCCATGCATTTTAACTGCCTTTGTGGTGCGTTAGAGTCAAAACAGCATTGTCGTCGAAAGTCCTATTCGTGAAGCCAGCAAGCCGTTTCTCTCAACCTCCACAACACGAGTTGCGCAAAGTTCGCAATCAGGGATCAGCCTTTCTGACGCTCGCCTTCCTGTTCAGCATCTTCGTGAATCTGCTGATGCTGACCGGACCGTTGTTCATGCTGCAGGTTTACGACCGCGTTCTGGGGTCGCGCGCGGTCGAAACATTGACTGCTCTTTTCCTGTTAGTGGCGCTTTTGTACGGGTTGATGGCAATGCTAGACTATGCCAGGGGCCGTATCGTGGCCCGTTTTGGTGCCCGGTTCCAGTCAACCCTGGACGAACGTGTGTTCGAGGCGACGTTACAACGATCTTTGAATCCTCAGGTCCGGGCTGCGCCTTCAACAGGTTTGCGGGATTTGGAAGCCATTCAAAACCTCTGCTCATCGCCGGTATTGTTGGCTGTGATGGACATTCCGTGGACACCGGTTTTCATGGCTGCCATCTTCCTGTTCCACCCGATGCTGGGATGGCTTGCCGTAGGCGGCGGAGCATTTCTGGTGACTATAGCATTGCTGAACCAAGCGCTGACACGGCGCAAGGTGGCCACGGCGCAATCGGCTTCGGCACAGGCGAATTCCTTTTCCGAACACGCGCGGCAAGCGGCGGAAATTGTACGCTCTCAAGGGATGCAGAAGGACATCATTCAGCGTTGGCAAAAACAACGCACCAATGCATTGCACCAGACAATCGCAGCCAGCGACTGGACTGGCAGTTTTACCTCACTGACCAAATCACTGCGACTGTTCCTGCAATCCGCTATGCTGGCCTTGGGAGCCTGGCTGGTTCTGCGCAACGAGTTGACACCGGGCGCGATGATTGCTGGCTCTATTCTGCTGGGTCGCGCGCTTGCTCCGATCGAGCAGACGATTGGCCAATGGGCGATGATCGAACGTGCCCGAACAGCCTGGGGGTCTCTGAACGAGTTTCTGGATTCAACTCCACCTGAAACGCCTCGTACCAAGCTGCCTGTTCCCGAGGCCCGGTTGACGGCCAAGGGACTAACCGTCATTCCACCGGGTGCGGAAAAACCAACTTTGCGCAACATTTCCCTAAACCTGGCACCGGGCAGCGCTCTGGGCGTGATCGGGCGCAGTGGTTCGGGCAAATCGACACTAGCCAAAGCCTTGCTGGGATTGTGGCATCCGGCGGTCGGCGAAATCCGCTTGGGCGGTGCGACGTTGGATCAATACGACCCGACCGATCTGGGCCAGCATATCGGCTATCTGCCGCAGACCGTGACCCTGTTCAATGGCACTGTTGCGGAAAACATCGCACGAATGTCGGAAAACCCGGACGCCGAGGCCGTGGTTGAAGCTGCCCGAAAAGCGAACGCGCATGAGCTGATCCTGACGCTGCCAAAAGGCTATGACACGTTTCTTGAAGGCAACGATAGCCAGCTTTCAGGTGGTCAAAAACAGCGGATCGCTCTGGCGCGCGCCCTCTACGGAGACCCGGTACTTTTGATTTTGGACGAACCGAACTCGGCCTTGGACGCCGATGGGACAGAGGCACTGAACACTGCAGTGCGCGGCTTCAAGGCAGCTGGGAAATCCGCGATAATCATGACGCATCGTCCGCAGGCAATTTCGGAATGTGAAAACCTGATCGTTGTCGAACGTGGACAGATCATCAAGTCCGGTGCTCGCGACGAGGTGCTGGGAGCCACGGTCCAAAACGCGGGTGCGATCAAACGCGGCCTCAGTCAGGCGGGGGAATGATGCAAAAAAGCAGCTCTGATACTCGTCCTGTTTGGCGCATCACATTTCCGGCGATGGTGGGATTTGTCGCCTTAGCCATTCTGGTTGGCGGTTTGGGGAACTGGGCCGTTCAAACCCGACTTGCAGGCGCTATCATTTCGCAGGGGACGATCGAAGTTCAAAGCAACCGGCAGGTCGTTCAGCACCCCGACGGCGGCGTGGTCGGAGAGATTTTCGTGCGCGACGGTGACGAGGTTCAGCAGGGCGATCTGTTAATCCGGTTGGACGGTACTTTTCTGAAATCTGAGAAAATCATCGTAGAAACTCAACTATTCGAGCTTTTGGCCCGCAAAGCCCGACTGGAAGCGGAACGTGACGGCATCCCGGCACAGGAGTTGCGCGCACGTCTGGACGAATTGGAACGGCAAGAGGCCATCGAACCCGAACTAGTCGGCGGCCAGCAACGTTTGTTCGAGGCCCGGTTGGACACATTAAGTCAACAAGCCGAGCAGCTCGGGAAGCAACGCATTCAGACGGAAAGCGAGATTGAAGGTACGGAGGCTCAGCTTATCTCTCTGCGCCGTCAAGTCGAGTTGATCCGGGAGGAGCTGGAAGATCAGCAGAGCTTGTTCGATCGGGGCCTGACACAGGCCAGCAGGGTCTCGGCGCTGTTGCGGGAAGAGGCCAGCCTGACCGGGGATATCGGCCGGTTAGAGGCCAATATCGCCCGTTTGCGCGGGCAGATCGCGGCAACCGAGATCCAGATTGTCGAGCTGAAAGCTGCCCGCCGAGAAGAGGCGATATCGACCCTGCGCGATGTTCAAGCACAGATCGCTGAACTGGCCGAGCGACGCCTGTCCCTGACCGTGCGTCTGTCAAGGCTGGATATTCGCGCACCGGTGACAGGGGTCGTCTATGGCAGTCAGGTTTTCGCGTTGCAATCCGTGGTCCAACCCGCCGAGCCTATGATGTATGTGGTGCCCTTGGACACACCTTTGCTGGTAGCCTCGCGCGTGGACGCCATTCATGTCGATCAGCTGCACGTGGGACAGCCTGTCCTGCTGCGATTCACCGCGTTCAATCAGCGTGAAACACCAGAAATCGAAGGGCAAGTCATCAACGTTTCGGCTGATGCTTTTACCGATGACAACACCGGGCTGACCTTTTATCGCGCCGAAGTTGTACCAAATGAAGGACAGCTTGGCCGTCTGAACGGTCAGGAACTGCTCCCCGGAATGCCCGTCGAAACCATGATTAAAACAGATGAGCGTACGCCTCTGTCCTACCTGGTCAAACCATTGTCGGACTATTTCAACAGGGCGTTCCGGGAATAGAGCGGCTAGGCCTGTTCAATATTGCCAAGCAGGATAGTGGTCATATCTGCGGTGATCACGTTGTCTACGGCAACGATATCGACCCCTGTTTCGTAGGACACATTGTTCGGCGTGATGCCGCTGAGATCCGCATCATCGTCCAAGAACACCCATTCCGGCGAATGTGGGGTAGATTGCCCAACAGAAACCTGCAAAATCGCCAGCGCGTCCAACGCATTTACAGTGCCGTCTTGCGTGATGTCGGCCGCAATCAGATTCTCGGCCGAGGCCGGTCCCCATGTTGGTTCAAGCCCGACGGAAATACTCAAAACCTGAAGCGCGTCTAGAGCATTGATATCGGCACTTGCCGTTGAATAGCCCTTGATCACGTCAAACTCACCCGAGAACATCCCAGGAGGGAGGTCAAAGTCGAATACACCATTCTCGTCCGCGCGCACGGTCAAAATGCCCCCGCCTTCGAGCGCTAACTGGATTTCTGCATTCGCCAAAGCCGGATTCTGCGTTTGGGAATCGATCGAGATATCGCCCAGAACACCATCCGAGCTACCGGGGTCCAGGCCCCCCAAAGTCCCCAGGTCCACGGGTATATGATCGGGGCCACCAAAGCCCGCGCCGAATATCTGTTGCTCGGACAATGGACCTCCCGCAGCGGATATGAGTTCGACCGTAGTGTCCAGAAACTCTATCAAGGCCCCCTGACCTGTAGCCGTGAATGTAAGTTGATCCGGCGTGCGCAGCAGTGGGAAATCGAACATGTCCAGACGGTCTGTACCCGCCTCGAAATCAGTAATGATCACAGGGGCGCTGCCATGCTGCATGACGAAAATATCCGCTCCGGCCCCACCGGTCATCTCTGTGGCTCCGGCACCGGCGATCAGGATGTCATCTCCCACCCCACCCGACAAACTCGTGTCGAGAATACCTCCGTTAAGAATGTCGTTTTGATCTGTGCCAGTGATCGCGCCAAACCCTTCCTGCACGATCCCCAGATCAGAGAGGTCGACTGTCAATTGCGTCAGACCACCATCATGTTGTGAGGAGGCAAATATTTGCAACTCATCCCCGACATGAGCCGTGATCACCGTCTCAACATTCTGTAGTCCGGTGTCCAACGTGTCGGCAAAACTGTCCAGGTAAACCAGTTGCCCGCCCGGTGTCATCGTGAAAAGTGTGACCCCGTCATCGCCTCCCCCAGCCACTAAGAACACATGGCCGTCCACCTCGATGACGGACATGTCCTGAAGGGTTTCGAACCGCGTGTGCAACGAATCCAACACGTGATCCGTGGGTACAAGCGAACCCGAGGCATCCAGCTTCATCAAGCTGATGGAATTGCTCTGCGCCCCGGCGACGACGACCCATGACTGACCGTACGCTTGCACCACGTCAACCGCGGTAGGCACTGCAATGCCCAGTTGGTTCAGCGCATCGCTGTTATCAACTTCTGACAGTCCCCCCGTGGCGGAATCCACTGTGTAAATCGCGATGGAATCCGTCTCTGCATCAGAGGCCACCACGACATTCTCACTGCCAAATTGAATGACCTCCATCGAGTCGGCGCGACCGGCGATGGATCCCGACACCGTCAGACTTCCGTCCGGATTCACTAGATAGGTCGAGATTTGACCCGTATCTTCATGGGCCAAGGCCAGCACTCCACCCGTCTCAACCGAGTATTGCACAAGCGCGGAAACATCTCCGCCCCCGATCAGACTGTCGATAGTCTGTAACGTTCCGACAGTTCCATCTGGATTAAGTGTGTATCCTACCAATCCCGTGGCCAAATCGACATCCAGAATCAGTTGGTCACTACCGGCAAGCGTCACGAGCTCGGCACTATTGCCTATTTGTTGCGAAATCGTCCCGCTGTAATATTGAATGTCTTGCTGTTGCGGAACAATGCCTTCTAGCAGCTTCCAAACCGTGATGCCGCCTCCAGGGCCCGTCACGCTGTATAGAAACGTGTCCCCGTTAAACGTTTTTAAAGCCGTGTCGCTGATACCTGAATCGAGCGCTACGCTTCCCGTTGCAACCACACCTTCGAACTGAAGCATCATGTCAAATCACCCCGTGCCACACTTGGCTTCAATGACAGGATGATCTGATGCCCGGTCCGAAACCAAAGCACAAATGTGGTGAAAACGTGAAGTTCGGCATCAGTTTAACTCAATTTTTTCTGGTCCGACCCCATGAGTCACTGGAGGGCAAGACAGATGAACAAGAGCTGTACCCCTTGGGCGGACGCGGACACCACATGTGAGGGTAAGATGACCAAAGACCACGATTCCAATCGCCACGCGAACAACCCCGTGACCGGGGTCGAGGACAAAGCGCAGATTCGTCGTTGGCTTGATGACAAAATGCGCCGCTGGGCAGGTCGGGGTCTTGCAGGTGGGTTGGGCTCAACGCTGATGGCGCTGCCTGCTCTGGGGCAAGCTACGATCGAAGAGCTTTACGCCTTTCAATTCGCCGAAACCATCCCAGGTGTCAGATCGGTCAAACTGCTGAAAGATGGCGATGTCCTGGTTAAATTGGCGAACGGGAAATCGATGATCGTGGCGTCAGAGAACATCCAGATTCTCGATAGTGGTGCAATCATGATCGCGGAAGATATCGTGGCTGAGATTGCGCAGTTCAGCCTGGCCGCAGAAGCGGGCGGCGCGGCTGCCGCAAGTGGCATCAGTGGGGTTGGCGCTGCCGCACTAGGTGGACTTGGTTTGGCCGGGGCGGCCGCTGCTGCAGGCGGCGGGGGCGGAGGCGGGGGCGATGATCCCGCTCCGGCACCAACATATCCCCACCTGAATTTGGCAGGAGCCCAATCCAACGCGCTGAGCAGCACCGCACTAAATTCGGTCACGCCCGATGGGACAACAGATATCGAAGTGTCGATCGGATCCGTTTCCGTATCGGTGGTGCCCGAACCAGACGGAAGCTGGAACGTTGCACTGACACCCGACCAAGCGGCAAACCTTCCCCAAGGTGTCAACACCGTTACGATCCGTCATCTTGACGGCGAGGGGAACGAACTGGCGGTCGAAAACGTGACCTTCAATGTCGATACAATTGCTCCGACGCTGGCAATAACCGATTTCTCGCACGGCGCGGTTGTGAACGCCATTGAGCAAGGAAACGACCTTACCGTATCCGGAACTTCGGACGCTGAAAACGGGCAAACCATCACGGTGTCCGTCAACGGACAAGTCTATTCAGCCACGGTGAACGCAGGCCTATGGACAGCGACAATACCAGCGGCAGACCTGTCAGCTTTGCCAGATGGAACAACTATTTCGGTAACAGCAGATGTGACAGACGCTGCGGGCAACCCTGCGCCACAGGCAACAGGCAGCTTTGAAACGGATTTCACCGCGCCCACGTTGACCCTCAATCCGGTAGCTGGCGGATCCATCGACCTGATTGACGTAGGGAGTGACCTTAATATTACCGGGACGACCACGGCTGCCGATGGCGAAATAGTCTCGCTTGACTTCAATATGCAGGTCTACACGGGCACCGCATCCGGAGGAAACTGGACTGTCACAATCCCCGCCGCGGACCTAAGCGGACTGTCGACCGGCACACCTGTCGCAATTGGCGTTTCAGTAGCAGATGCGGCTGGCAACATTTCTACCTTGGTCAACGCATCTATTCCGGTCGACTTGACCGGGCCATCGATCTCGATCGCAACCCTCCCCGTTGGCGACGCACTGAACACGGCGGAAGTGACATCAGACCTGACAATTTCCGGGACGACGGCAAATGTTCAGGATGGTCAAACCGTAACCGTCACACTGGACGGCCAGACCTATACAGGTACGGTCACAAGTGGAGTATGGAACGTTACTATCCCTGCATCCGATCTCGGCGCATTGACCGATGGCGAAACATTTTCCATCACAGCAGATGTGTCTGACACGGATGGATTGATAGCACCGCAAGCCAGCACGGCCATCGTCAAGGACGTCACCGCGCCGACCCTTAGCATCGACAGTTTTTCGGCTGGCGCTGTCATGAATGCATCCGAGAGGGGTACGGATCTGACAATCACTGGCACCACCAACGCCGAAGACGGGCAAACGGTCACCGTCAATCTCGGAGGCCAATCCTACATCGCTACGGTATCTGGCGGCGCATGGACAGCAACTGCTCCTGCGAGTGACGTAGCCGCCCTATCGGACGGCGCAACCATCGCCGTCACCGCTGATGTTTCCGACGAGGCCGGAAACCCAGCTGTACGAGCCACAAGCAGCTTTGACACCGACTTTTCCGCACCCTCAATCAACGTGACTTCACTTTCGGACGGGCCTGTTCTGAACTTCGCAGAACTTAGTACCAACCTCGTGGTTTCCGGCACCTCCGATGCGGGCGACGGAGCTGTCGTTTCCGTCCAAATTGTCCGGGGGGATGGCACCGTAGACGTCGCAGGGACCGCCACTGTGAATTCGGGAAGCTGGTCGTTTACCGCGCCACCTTCTGACCTGACTGAATTACAAGACACGGAATCCTACACCGTATCCGCCTCTGTTTCCGACACGGCAGGCAATACCGCATCCGACATCAGCACTTTCGATACCGATTTTTCAGCGCCTGTCATAGCGATTGACCCATTAGCTGTCGGATCTACGCTGGACATCGCGGAAAGGGGCTCGGACCTGACGGTATCCGGCACCACGACCGCTGAGGATGGGCAAACTGTTACGGTCTCTCTGAACGGTCAGGACTATGTCGCCACGGTTGCTTCGGGAAGTTGGAGCGCGACCATCTCTTCTGGAGATCTCGGCAGCCTGGCAGACACAACAGCCTTCACCATAAGCGCAAATGTCGCTGATTTGGCAGGCAATCCGGCGACACCGGCGACGGCAGCGATAACGACGGATTTCCGCCCGATACTATCCTTGAATTCCACGGGTACCAACGGAGCGGTCTTGCTCGCAGACGCGCAGAGTACGGGACTCACAGTCTCTGGAAGTTCGATAGGTCTTACAGCTGGACAGACTGTTAGTGTAACCCTGAACGGAACACCTGTGGGGACAGCCTCGGTTGGCGCAGACGGGACATGGTCTTTGCCGGTCTCTTCAAGCGACTTTGCTGGTCTAAACGCTGGTGACGACCTCACTTTTCAAGTTCAGGCAACAGTTACGGGTGGGCCGGATCCCGCACCTACAACGGATACAACAACCGCGTATTTACCCGCCGCATACACAATCTCGGAAGTCAGCAACGATGGTTCTTCAGTGATATTCCAAATTCACGCCGACCTGAACCGCGATATTTCGGGCGGGCTGGCCGTCACAGCAGAAATCGGATTTGATCCGGCCGTTGTCACAATCAACCCTACCTCCATTTCCGAGAACAGTGATTTCGGGCTTTTCCTGACCAATCCAGTCGGAGCATCAGCTGTCAACATCGCGGGGGTCGCAACGACCTATTCGGACCTGTCACAACCCGTTGTGACATTTACCGCGGCTGTCGTTGATCCTTCCAAACCAATCATTCTGACCATAGACACGCCCGACGGTGGTCCTTCGGTCTACCAATTGGGCAGTGGAGGAGACGATACGCTCACCGCAAACGCCGTCGACAATTTCCTGCAAGGTTTCGGAGGAAACGAC
Source organism: Ruegeria sp. BK1 (assembly GCF_056535645.1). Lineage (NCBI taxonomy): Bacteria > Pseudomonadati > Pseudomonadota > Alphaproteobacteria > Rhodobacterales > Roseobacteraceae > Ruegeria > Ruegeria sp. BK1. The sequence goes on from NZ_JBQFIS010000003.1 coordinate 423,765, forward strand.
ACCATAGACGTATCGAACGCAGGGCGGGATGTCGTGGTCTTCGAAGCTACGCCAGCAGCCAACGGCGTGGATACCATTACGGGCTTTACGCTCGGCGCAAAGGCTGAGGTCACAGATGCGATTATGTTCAATGGGTTCGACAGTACCACACTGCGGGGAGACGGAACTAATTTCGAAACCCTGGAACTGGGAGACGCCGTTGGCACAAATACTGGTTTCGTGGGTCTTACGACCGTTTTGGTAGATTTGAGCGCAGGCACAATTGAAAACGCTGTCGAGAGTTTGAGCGATCTGCAAGCGGGTGACGAAATCTATGTCATGGCCACAGATGGCGATGACAGCGTGTTGGTCCATGTCGAATACAGCGCACCAAATGCAGCATCGGTTGAAACAGTTGCAGAATTCACAGGGCTGGACGACCTAAGCGGTTTGTCCCCCGACAATATCCTGCACACCGACCCAACTGGCGCATCCGCCTGATCCAACGACACCGCCGAATTTGAAAATCGGCGGTGTCTTATATCCGCATGAGGTGAATATGGCACAGAACGGTCAGTTTCCACTGACGTTTTCGAGGTACCAAGGAAAATACTGGAAACGTTTTACCTCTTTTCGCTTTGCGCAAAACCTCACGGAATGTCCGATCGTCGAGAAAGAGATTCGTCAGGTTGCGGCGGCTTTTCCGATCGTGTTTCGGCGCGCGGGCACTGAAATTCACCCCTTTGCTTTGCTGAGTCTAAGCGGCGCCCGCACCCCTTTCGTCTCAGATGATGGGCGATGGTTGGCAGGCTATGTTCCATCCGATTTGCGCTGTCCTCCTTTTCGCTGGCGCGCCAGTCAAGATCCAGCCAAGCAGGACTTGAACGCAGAGGGGCTTTTGGTCGACGAGTCACTGGGGTTTGTAGGTCAGGAAGGAGAACCCTTCTTCAATGCCAGCGGTGATCTAACGCCTGAACTGCGCCAGGTCTTTGGCTTCTTAAAAATGCGGGCTCAAAACGAACAGAAAACCGCAGCGATTTGCAATAAATTGGATACGTTTGACTTGCTGCAATCCGCCGGAATGCACGAAGGAATCGAATTTCCCGAAGGTATTCTTATCGTAGATTCTGGAAAGCTGGCAGCCCTGACCGACAAAGACAAACTGGCGCTGATCAATGATGGAACGCTGCGGCTGGTTCACGCCCATCAAGTGTCGTTGTCTCATTGCGCTTGGCTGGCAAGCGCCGAGCGAAATCTGACAACTTGTCAAGTCCAAACCTCGTACACCGAAAATTCAGATCTATCGGGTTTCCTCGGCGCAATGGCCCTCGCCCAATGGAACGAAATTCAACAAAACGGTAGTTATTAAATGCGGCTATCCCCTAGAAGACTGGTCCTTTACTTCATCCTCTCAGGCTGGCTTACCGCTTGCGCTTTCGGACCGAATTTATCTTATGTCGACTCGTCTCTTTCCGCTGGTGCAGTCGGTCGCGGGGCCACTGCTCCTTCACTGACCCTGCTTCGAACGTCTTTTGGGCAACGCGTTAAGCAGGCGGTCGAGGACAACCCGAGCCTTGCGGAAAGTGAAAGCCGCTATAAAAGAGCTACCGCAACCGAAGAAGCGGCACGTGGAGCTTTTCTTCCCCAAGTAAATCTCGGTCTCAGCGCTCGATCGCAACGGTCCGATTCCGACCTTGCGAATTTCACGCCCTACGTTCGTATTTCCCAACTCGTCTATGATGGCGGGGTCGCCTCCAGTGAGCTAATCGCAGCAAAAGCGCGCGTCCTTGAAAGCAGGGGAGACCAACTGCAAACAGGGTCCGCAATAGCTCTTGCAGCAATCGAAGCATACGTTTCGGTTCTCAGCCGTCGTGAGATTTTCGACATTTCAGTTCGAAACGTCGAAGTTCACGAAGATATCCTGCACCAGATCACTGAAAGGTCCTCTCTTGGTGCCGGATCAACGGCGGATGTCATGGCGGCGCGATCTCGAATGGCGGATGCGCAGACACGCCTCGCAGATGCACGCGCCAGAATCGACCGTGCCGAAGCGCAATTCCGCGACATCTTCGGCCAACAGGCCGGGGATCTATCGAAGCCGGCAAAGGCGCCGAAGCTGACGCGAACAGACACGGAAATTGTAGTGAACAGCCCTCAGGTCAGACGAGCAGACGCGGCCTTATTGGCCGCTAAGGCAGATTTGACAGCGGCTTTGGCACGCCGTCGTCCGGGCGTTGAATTGGCTGCCTTTGCAGACCGCGACGATGACGATGATACAGATTTCGGAATTGACCTGTCCGTGAACTATGAGCTGGATAGCACCGGCCAGCGCCGCGCTTCGATTTCTGCCGCTGAAGCCAGAGTAAGCGAAGCCGAATTCGCGCGCGAGACGCTGATACGAGATATCCGGCGCGAGCTTGACTTTATTCGCTCTGACCAGCAAGCCGGCGCCAAGCGACTGCAAGCTGCCAAGATCGCCGCGAAGGCAAACGAAGACAGCGTGGAGGCAGCGCAGGCGCAATTCACCATAGGTCGGCGTAGTCTCATCGAAATTCTCGACGCCCAACGTGACTATGTAAACGCTCAGGAAAGGCTGATCCTGGCAGATCAGAATTTCTTTTTGACGAACTATGCTGCGCTCAGTTTGACAGGTGACATTTTGGACCTTCTCGGCCTTGAGGTCGTGACCCAGGGGCAAGACAATGACACAACAACAAATTCTGATTGGGCCGTCCAAAACGTCTGGGCTTGAAACGTGTTTTTTGCATGTTGCAGCTCATCTCGATCGTCCACTTACAAGCGCTGCATTGAATGCCGCACTAACCGGAGACGGCGGCGGGCTGACCATTCACGACCTGCTCGAGGTGGCTCAGAATGCTGGGTTGCAAGCCGGTTATGGGCGTTGGGCGCTCGGGGATTTGGACAGTAGTTTTACGCCCGCAATTTTACTTCTGACAGATCAACACGCCGTCGTCTTTCACGGTTTTTCGGAAAACGGCGATCTCCTGATTTTTGACCCAAAGATGGGAAACGAAATAACCGAGATCGAAGGGGCTAAGTTGGCAACGATCTACACTGGCTACGCGATATTGTTTCGGCGCGTGCACAACGAAGATCACAACAGGACATTCAGACCCGAGACCGGTCATTGGTTTTGGTCGGCCATTGGTTCAAACCGCTGGTCCTACGCGCAAGTTGCGCTTGCGGCTGCGGTGGCAAATTTGCTCGGGCTTTCCACATCTGTCTTTATCATGGTGGTCTATGATCGAGTGCTACCCAATGAAGCAACTGAATCGCTGATCGCATTGACCCTTGGTGTCGGTCTAGCACTGGTATTCGACTTCTTCCTGAAACTGTTGCGCGCCGGGTTTATCGACCGAGCAGGTCAAAAATCGGACAGGATGATGGGACGACGCATTTTCGACCACCTTCTCAACATTCAGATGAAATCCAGAACCGGATCGACGGGCGCTATGGCCAGCACAGTTCGCGAGTTTGAAACGCTGCGCGAGTTTTTCACCTCGGCAACCTTGGTTGCTGTCGTTGATCTGCCTTTTGTCGCTTTGTTCGTATTCACCATCCACCTTGTTGGTGGCCCTCTTGCCATAATACCAGCCATGGCAGTGCCAATCGTGTTGCTTTCGGGGCTGGCCGTGCAACCGTTTTTGTCCCGGTTGGCCGAACAAAACTTTTCCGGAGGGCAATCCAAACAATCCGTTTTGGTCGAAACGGTTTCGGGACTTGAAACCATCAAAACGACGGCCGCTGCCAATCAGATGCGTTGCCGGTGGGAAGGTGCGGTCGAACGGCAGGCATCACACAGTGTAAAAAGTCGAGCTATTACTCAATTGGCTCTTAACCTGACAGGGTTCACTCAGCAAGCAGCCCAGGTCTTGATCGTGTTCTATGGTGTCTTTCTGATCACCGAAGGGGCGACCAGTATGGGTGCCCTTGTCGCCTCGGTCATGTTAACCGGTCGGGCTCTCGCCCTTTGGGGCAACTCGCGCAAACGTTGACACGCGCAAATCAGGCGCGCAGCGCGTACCGCAATCTGAACGCGCTGATGGAAGCAGAAAGCGAGCGTCCCCAAGGGAGGACATGGATCACCCGTGGCACTATTGAAGGACGTATCGCATTTAAGAACGTCTCGTTTTCTTACCCTGGTCAAACCCGTGACACCCTCAGCGATGTGTCCTTCGAAATTGAAACTGGCGAAAAAGTCGCAATTCTAGGCCCCATCGGGTCGGGCAAAAGCACTATCTCGCGGCTATTGCTGGGTCTCTACCAGCCCCGCGCAGGGTCAGTGATGCTGGATGGTGTAGACATCCGACAAATTGATCCAGGCGACCTGCGGCGCAACATTGGTTCAGTGCTTCAGGACATATGGCTGTTTTCGGGAACGATCCGTGAGAACATTGCCAGTGGCACGATCAGGCCGCAAGATCAGGACCTAATTGACGCAGGGCAAGTTGCCGGAGTGGAAGATTTCATCGCCGACCATCCTGGCGGTTATGACCAGCCTCTTGCCGAACGTGGCGAGGGATTGTCCGGCGGGCAACGCCAAGCCATTGCCTTGGCACGGGCTTTGATTGGCCGTCCTCCGGTACTTTTACTGGACGAACCCACGAGCGCGATGGATGTGAAAACCGAGGCTGAGGTCATAAAGCGCCTGTATAGCGCTACCAAACGCGACACGATGATTATCGTGACCCATCGCACCAGCCTTCTGGCGCTTGTTGACCGGATTATCGTGATCGAAAACGGACAGGTTGCCGCAGATGGGCCAAAATCGATTTTGACACGGCAGCCACGCCCCAATGGGAGGCATCTGAATGTCGCAGCATCCTGACTTTGCATCATTGGCCAATGAAATAAGGGGGCAATCTCCTTGGCGCGGTTCTGTGTTGTTGTTTGCAATTCTGGCTTGCCTGCTGACAGTAGGGTTCTGGGCGTATTTTACTGAGTTGGACGACGTCACACGCGTGGACGGGCGCATCGTTCCATCAGCCAATGTTCAACTCATCGACGCCACAGAATCCGGCGTATTGCGATCGCTGCACGTCAAAGAAGGCCAAATCGTGGATGAGGGCACTTTGTTGATGGAGTTCGACACCACGCAAATAGACAGCCAACTCAATCAGGAACAACAAAGGGCTTTTGGCTTGATGGCCAGAGTCCACCGGTTGCAGGCGGAAATAAACGAAACCGAATTGCGATTTGCGCCAAGGCTGGTCGAAGGCGCGCCGGAAGTCGTCAGATCGGAAGCGGCCCTATTTGACGCCCGGCAATCCGAGTTGAGATCTGAGATCGCGATCCTGGAGCGACAACGACAACAACGTCACCGGGAATACGAGGAAAGCTTGGTTGATCAGGTAACTGCCGACGAAACCTTGCAAATCCTGGCAGAGGAACGCGCCATCATGACACCATTGGTCGAACAGCGCATGGAACCCGCGACGACACTGCTGACGTTGCGACGAAATGAGGCCGAATGGGAGGGGCGGCTTACACGGGCTGTTGCGATCACGCATCGCTTGAAAACCGGGCTGGATGAAATTGACGATCGGATTTTAGCAGCGCAAAGCCGGTTTCGAAGCGCAGCATTGACCGATTTGGCGATCACTACGGCAGAACTTGCGACCCTACAACCTCTTTTACCGGCCCTTAAGGATCGTGCCGAACGTGCCCAAGTCAAATCCCCAATGCGCGGCGTGGTTAATCGGATCTACCGTACTACGATCGGAGGGCTGGCCAGAAGCGGAGAAGAGTTGATCGAGATTATCCCTCTCGACGATCGCTTGCTGGTCGAAGCCTATGTAAAACCGGAAGATATCGCCTTTCTGCGCGCAGGGCAGCCGGTCAAAGTAAAGATTACGGCCTACGACTTTGCCCGTTATGGTGCATTGGATGGCCAGATCACGCGGATTGGAGCCAACACCATCACCCGGTCCGAGCGAAATGACGAAGAGGTTTTTGTCGTCGAAATTCAGACCAAACACTCGATTTTGGATGCCAATGGTGTAGAAGTGGAAATCATCCCAGGCATGATCGCAGAAGTGGATATTTTGTCGGGCAAGAAAACCGTGCTGGACTACGTTTTGCGTCCCGTCGTCAAAGTCAAAGACCAAGCGTTTCGCGAATAGTCCCGTCTGAAAGCCTCCGCATCTCATGTACAAACTGGGCAGCGGGGTCTCGACGACTATGAGACCGTCCGATCAGGCCCACTCAACATCCCCCAGAAAAATATAGCCTGCGCCATAAATCGTCTTGATCAGACGCGGATTTTTAGGGTCTTCACCCAGCTTCGTCCGCAGCCGAGATATGCGCACATCCATGGCCCTGTCAAAACTGTCACCGGCTCCCCCACCCAGCGCCTCTTGCATCTGAGCGCGGCTGATCAAGCGTTTAGGACTTTCAAGAAACAGTCGTAGAACTTCGCCTTCCGCATGGCTGAACGAAGTTTCTGCACCATCCTCGTTCTCAAGGATGTAGCGATCGAAATAAGCCGACCAGCCGTTAAAGCGGGCCGTATCCGACTGCACGGCCTGTACCCGCGGCGATCGCAATCGGGCGCGGATACGCGCAACAACTTCGGCAGGATCAAAGGGTTTGGTGATATAGTCATCGGCCCCCAATTCAAGCCCTGTGACGCGGTCCTGAACTTGCGCTCGGCCGGAAATGATGATGACTGCCGCGCCTTGCTCCAACGCCAACCGGTGCACCAGCGCCAAGCCGTCCGTGTCGGGCAGAGACAGATCCACAAGGCAGACATCGGGTGTGGCGCGTTTTAGCGACGCCTCGAATTCGCGGGCTCGGGCGAAGCTTTGAGTCCGGAACCCGGCATCTTCCAGGGCATCGGTCAGGATGCGGCGGATTTCAGGTTCGTCATCGACGATGGTGACCAATGGCTGTGTCATCAAGCGACCTCGGATCGGAGAAGGGCGGAAAGTTGTGCCCGCGTAAAGGGTTTGCGCAGAACAGGGGCGCGCGTCAGAGCTTCGCGGTGTAACGGGTCGGAATATGGCAGGGATGTCATCAGGATTGTTGGTAAACGTGACCGCATCCGTGTCAGCAAGTCCAAACCGGTTGCATCCCCTTCAAGCCGAATATCTGACAAAACCAACGCGATGTCGTTCAGGTCACTGGTCAAAGCCAGCGCTTCATCGGCAGAGGTGGCTTCGATTACAGTGAACCCCAGATCAATCAGCATATCGCGAAAGTTCTGGCGCAAGGCATCGCTATCTTCGACCAACAAGACCAACCCTTCCTGCACCGGCGGCGCGGGACGATAGGGCAGGCGCAGGACGACGGATGCACCGGACGGCGTGTTGCGCAGGCTCAGATCGCCGCCTGCCAGTTTCACCGTGTCATAGACCATTGGCAGCCCCAGGCCCGATCCTTTGTCGCCCTTGGTGGTAAAGAACGGGTTCAGCGCCTTGTCCAGCGCCTCGGGCGAGAAACCGGGGCCTGTATCGGACACCGCAATTTCGATCCAGATCGTCCCGATCGTATGTGCGCTGATCGTCACCTGCCCCGAGCCGCCACAGGCATCGCGCGCATTCAGAACCAAGTTCAACAATGCGTCCTGCACCATGCCCGGATCCAGCATCAGCGCCTCATCGGGCAAAGTATTCACCACCGAAAGACCCACGCCGCGTGGCAGGGAGGGTGAGGCAAGGATACGCAAATCCTCTAATAAACCTCGCATATCGGTTGCCTTGGGCTGCGGAGTTCTGCTGCCGGTCATGTCAGCGATCCGGTTTAGAAGCTGGCCGCCCCGGCGCGCCGTCTGTTGCGTAGCAGCCACAAGTTCTCGGGCGCTTTCGGGCAGATCCATCTTTTGCAACCGCGACTGTATGCCCAGAATGATCGTCAACAGGTTCGAGAAATCATGCGCCAGCCCGCTGGTCATCTGCGCGGCCATCGCCCGACGACGTGTTTGTTGCAGCGCGACTCTGGCCTGCGTTTCTTCGGTTATGTCCACCGACATGACATAGACGCCTCCTTCGCCATCTGGCGTGAACGAGACCCGAATGCGACGAGAATCCTGATCCTCGTTAAACTCAAAAACCGAAGGTTCTCCGCCATAGGCATTTTGCAAATGCGCTTCGACCCGGAGATATGTGGCCGATCCCAACGCTTGCGAAATATGCATCCCAAGTATATCGGACGGCCGGCCAGGCAGTACGGTGCTCAGACGGCGGTTCGAGTAGTCATAGCGTCCCTCAGAATCCAGATGCGCGATATGGGCTGGCATCATTTCTGTCGTCATCCGGGTACGGGCTTCGATCTCGGTCAACTGTCGCTTGGCTTCCTCTAGCGCCGAGATCGTCGCAGCCAGTTTCCGGTTTGTTGCTGTCAATTCTTCGGCCCGGTCCAGAAGTTGTTCGGACAATTCCTCGGATCGGGCACGCAACAGGGCCTCAGCCTGTTTGGTGTTGGTTATGTCGGTATAAACGGCGACCCAGCCACCTTTAGGAAGCGGTGCCCCCTCTACCGAGATCACCTGCCCATTGGCCCGCACGCGTTCCATATAGTGGGGTTCGAAAGCAAGTGCCTGTTGGACACGCTGTTCAACGATTGTATCGACATCGGCTACGTCGCCATATTCGCCAAGTTCGGCAAGATATCGGATCGTGTCATGAAAGAACGCGCCTGGCTGGACCAAGCGATCCGGCAAATCGAACATTTCCTGAAACGGACGATTACTGACGACCATCCGCAACTGGCTGTCATAGATCGACAGCCCCTGACCAATCAGGTTTAGGCCTGCGGTCGTCATGGCCTTTATGTTCTTGTCAGTTAAGTCCAAACCCGTCCTCCCCGACATATGCGTAGCACCGGATCTTTCACAGGTGTAGAGGGCACAGGCGCGACATTCGCGCCGGTGCGCGTCAATAGCGGGTTTGCACCTTCGGTCCATCCGAGGTGATGGAGTGCAAGGACAGCGTATGATCCGTATTGCGCATCCGGTGACGTAGCATCTGCCGCCCCAAACGGGCCAGATCGATCGCAAATGCGGGGTCGTTGGCTACGTTTTGCATTTCACCGGACTGTTGGTGATCGAATAGAATGGGCGGCAGGTCGGCGGCAAATTCGACCAAAGTAAACCGCGCGTCGCGCAAGATGGACAGGTTCGAGTCGCTATGGCCGGTTCCAAGCCGCTGTTGCCATAGAGTTTTTGCTTGCGGATCTCCGAAATCCAGTTCGCTGTAGGTATAATTGCGCCAATCTTCGGGCGCGTCCCCCGTCAGCAAGGGCAGCAATGACCGTCCGTCCATCGCATTGGGCGGCGTCCGGCCAACCCAGTCGAGGATGGTGGGCGCGATATCAATGGACTCGGTCGGAACGGTCACAACCTGACCGGCCTGTGCCTGATTGCCCGGCACCCGAATGATCAGTGGCGTATGATAGGCGGCGTCAAACACCGTCATTTTGCCCCAGCTATGATGATCGCCCAGCATCTCGCCATGGTCTGCGGTCACTACGATAAGCGTCTGCTCATACTGGCCACTGTCTTTCAAAAACTGGATAACTCGCCCAATATGGTGATCGACCTCTGTGGTCAGGCCCAGATAGACGGACCGCAATGTCTGAATATTCTGATCACTCGGTTCGACTTCATCGAACCCCAACACAACGTCACCTGCGCTATGGCGATCTATGGTCGGCTCAAAGAACGGGTGCATGGCGCGATCTTTCGCCTCGTCTGCGTGCCGGATCGGCAAAGGCAACGCGGCGGGATCATACATGTCGTTATAGGGCGACGGGGCCACCAGCGGCGGATGCGGCCGGATATAGGTCAAATGCGCAAACCAGCCCTGACCAACCATCGGCGCCATATGGTTCAGGAAGCTGTCCGTCAGAAAGGCTGTGTCGCTGTCCTCGGCCCGATAAGGTGCGGGATCGTTCAGCCTTGGCGCGCCACCGTCGGGTGCGGTTGGCTTGTGAATATCCCAATAGTCCTGAAACGCATAGCCCTTTTGCATCAGATGGGCGCGCCAAGGATAGGACTCCTCCAACCGCATCTCCAGCACTTCATCAAAACCAGGCATCGGATGCTCATAAGATTTGAGGATCGGGTCTGACGCATCATAGGCCCTTGGGTCCGCCGAAGTATCGGTATAGCCGAACAACATCGGGCGATACCCCGCCTTTCGCATTTCCGATGCGATGCTGGGCGTGTCATGCCGCAGGGGCGTTCCGTTGCGCACAGACCGGTGGTTCATCGCATATTGCCCAGTCAGGATAGATGCCCGCGACGGCCCACAGGGATTGGTGACTGAAAAATGGCGGTCAAAGCGGACGGCATCAGCTATCAACGCCCTGAGATTCGGCAGCTCGATACAATCCGCCAGAGCGCCGCTCAGACAATCTGCCCGAAGCTGATCAATGACAATGAAAAGGACATTCCCCGACTGCGGCATGTCAATTCTCTCAAACCCGAATTTAACCTGCGGCCACACTGTCCTGAACAGGTGAATTGAGCAATAGGTATAGACCATGCGCAATCAGGCTTTGGGGCTTGTCGCATTCACGACATGATGCAGGGACAAAATTGCTTCTTCCCAAAAAATTACATTGCAGCCCCACACAGTTTTACATCACATACAGCCATGACGCGACCTAGCCTGAATTCGGAAACAAGCGCCGACGGCGTTTACCTTCGGGTGTCCGGAGACTTGCTGACTCAGACACTCAGTAGCGTCGAACAGAGCTTTGCTGCGTATAAGCCTGACGATAGCAATCTGATCATTGATCTGTCTGGAATCCAGGCGCTGGACACCAGTGGGGCTTGGGTGGTTGCCGACCTTGCGCATAGGGCGAAACTGGCCGGAGCCGAGGTGCGGTTTCAAGGGGCGTTGCCCGCGTATTCCGACCTGATCGAGACGGTCACACGCAACATCCCCGAGGATCCGGAATCAGAAGACACTAGTCGCAGTTTCGCAGATTGGATCGAAAGTCTGGGCAAGCGGACTGCAGGAGGGTGGAAAGACACGCTGTCGATGCTGGAATTCCTTGGGATGACCCTGCACCGGTTGATGCGCACCCTAATGATGCCTCGACGACTGCGCGGTGCCGCGCTTGTGTCGCAAATGGAGGAAACCGGCTTTCGCGCCATTCCAATAGTCGCGCTGATGGGCTTTCTGATCGGGGTGGTTCTGGCGTTTCAGGGCGCAACCCAGCTGAAGCAATTCGGAGCCGAGATCTTCGTGGTCGAGTTGATCTCGATCTCGGTCCTTCGGGAACTGGGCATTTTGCTCACGGCCATCATCGTGGCCGGCCGCTCTGGCTCGGCCTTTACGGCCTCGATCGGGTCGATGAAAGTGCAAGAAGAGATTGACGCGATGAGGACCCTCGGCCTGGATCCGATCGAAGTTCTGGTCATACCCCGCGTCATGGCATTGCTGGTCATGCTGCCCATTCTGGGGTTCATTGCCAATATGGCGGCCCTGATCGGCGGCGGATTGATGAGCTGGATTGATCTGGGCGTCAGCCCCGGCATGTTCGCCACGCGTCTGAAAGAAAACACCGGCATCTGGCAATTTGCCATCGGCATGATCAAGGCCCCTTTCTTTGCGCTTGTGATCGGGGTGATTGCCTGCTGGCAGGCGTTACAGGTCAAGGGCTCGGCCCAAAGCGTTGGGCAGCGTACAACGGCGTCTGTGGTTCAATCCATTTTTATGGTGATCGCGTTGGACGCCTTGTTTTCCATCTTCTTTTCGGTGATGGGTGTCTGACATGGACGGGACTTTGCCGCAGCACAGCCAAAAGACGGACACACAGCGCGAAGCTGTTATCCGCGTGCGCAACCTGACCAACCAATTCGGCCCTCAGATCGTGCATCAAAATCTGGATTTAGATGTCTGGCGTGGTGAAGTTCTGGGCATCGTTGGCGGATCAGGCACCGGGAAATCCGTTCTGCTGCGCACGATCGTCGGGCTAAACAAACCGGCCGCTGGCAGTATCGAGGTTTTGGGCGTCGATGTTGTGAACGGCCCCGAACAGGAACGCCGCCGGATTGAACAGCGCTGGGGCGTTGCGTTTCAGGATGGCGCGCTGTTTTCCTCTCTGACCGTGTTGCAAAACATCATGGCGCCGCTTCGCGAACACACGGGCCTTAGTGAAAGTCTGATGTGCGCATTAGGAAACCTCAAGATCAGCCTTGTCGGCCTGCCACAATTTAGCTGCAGCAAGTTTCCGTCCGAATTGTCCGGAGGGATGCGTAAACGCGCCGCCCTTGCACGTGCGCTGGCGCTGGACCCCGAGATTGTCTTTCTGGACGAACCCACCGCCGGTTTGGACCCGATCGGGGCCGCCGCCTATGACGATCTGATCGGCGAGTTGCAACACGCGCTTGGGCTGACCGTTTTCATGGTAACTCATGATCTGGACAGCCTTTATGCCATCTGTGACCGGATTGCCGTACTTGCAGAAAAACGCGTCCTGGTTGAAGGTCCGATTGAAGAAATGACCAAAGTCGATCATCCTTGGGTGCAAGAATATTTCACCGGCCCAAGGGCACGCGCGGCACAAGAAAAAGGGCTAGGCAGGTAAAGGCAATGGAGACCCGAGCAAATTATATCCTGATCGGTGCCTTCACGCTTGCGGGCATTCTTGGTGCGTTCGGGTTCTTCCTTTGGCTCGCCAAATTCGAAATCTCGCGCCAATACGCGTATTATGAGGTGCTGTTCGACAATGTCTCGGGCCTCTCCGCCGCCGGTGGGGTCAGCTATAACGGGTTGCCCGTCGGACAGGTCATTTCGCTGGAGCTGGATGAGGACGATCCTTCGAAAGTACGAGTCCGTCTTGAGGTGGACGCGGAAATCCCGGTGACATCCGAAACTATTGCGCAATTGCAATCACTTGGGGTGACCGGCGTTAGTTTCGTGGAACTGACCGGTGGATCGTCAACCGCAGAACGCCTACCGCAGAACAGCCTGATCCAAAGCAAACGCAGCGCCATTCAGTCCCTCTTCGAAGGCGCGCCTTTGTTGATGGAGAAAGCCATCACCCTGCTTGAAGACATCAACGAGGTTGTAGACGATAAAAACCGGCAGGCCGTGTCCGATATTCTGGCCAACGTCGCCTCGGCCACCGGGCGGCTAGACAAGACTCTGTCAGATTTCGAATCCCTCTCGGCCGATCTGGGCGGCGCTGCCCGAGAGATTTCGGACTTCTCCAAACGCCTGGATCAGCTCGCCGATACGGCCGAGACCACTCTGACCACCGGAACCGACACACTGAATAGCGTCAAGACGGCCTCTGAATCCGCTGCCGCCGCGCTGGATAGCGCCAAGACGACTTTTGAGACCGCAGACCAGGTTATCCAGCAGGATCTGAGGCCGTTTATTGACCGCGCCTCATCTCTGGCAGAAAATCTGTCCGGCCTGTCAGATGAAGGCAGCGTGGCGCTTGCGACTGCCACGGAAACCTTCCTGAATGCCAACGAAACACTGGGCTCTATCACCGGTGCAATGGACACCGCAAAAGGCACGCTGACATCTGCCGAGAGCGCCTTTGATTCAGCCAATCGCGTGATCAACGAAGACGTGGGCGCTGTCATGGCCGACATCCGCAACGCCGCCAATCAGGTAGCAACCACTGTCACTAGCGTCACCGACAGGCTGGACGAGATTTCCAAGGATATCCTCAGCGCGTCGGAATCGGCCTCGAACCTGTTGGGAACGATTGACGGAATCGTCCAGGAAAATCGTCGTCAGATTTCGGATTTCATGCGCGTTGGCCTGCCCCAATTCACCCGGTTCATCGAACAATCCCAACGATTGGTGGTCACTTTGGATCGGCTGGTCGATAAGGTTGAACGTGACCCAGCGCGGTTTCTGCTGGGCACTCAAGCATCGGAGTTTCGCCAATGATCAGGTTTCTTCCTTTCGTTCTGGCGGCAGTGGTTCTTGCTGGATGCACCGGGCTGGGTACGTTGCAACAGGCGTCAAAGCCCAACGACCTGTATCTGCTGACGCCTAAAAGCACGTTTTCATCGTCGCTGCCACGCGTACAGAAACAGATCGTTGTAGAAGAGCCGACCGCAACGGCGGCGGTCAATACGGATCAGATTGCGATCCAGCCTTCGCATCTGCAAGTACAGTACCTGTCCCGCGCGCGTTGGGTCGACCGAGCTCCCCTGATCGTGCAGGCGCTAATGGTTGAAAGCTATGAAAACAGCGGCAAAGTGGCCGCGGTTGGACGGTCCACTGTTGGCCTTCGAGCAGATTATGTCATCGTCCCCGATCTGCGCGAGTTTCAGGGCATAGTCGTCAGCGGCACCGATGGCGAGTCGACCGTTCGCATAGAAGTGCGCATGAACATCAAGATAATCGACGAGTTCGAAGACAAGATCATAGCGTCGGGTTCGTTTCAAGAAGCCGTGATTGCCGAAAGTGAACAAACCCCGGATCTGGTCAACGCTTTCGATATCGCCCTGGGCAAAACCATGCGCGACGCGGTCGAGTGGAGCGTTCGAAGAATACACACACACTCGACCAATAACCCAAGGTCGTTCTAATCGGCCAAGGCCTGGGCCAGGCGCATCAACATGATTGCCTCGGCCCTGTATCCAAACGGATCGTCCCCCCGTGCCGCCGTGGCCATATCGATGGCTTGCGGATAAGACCAATTGCCCAGATATTCATCGCCCCGCAGCGCCTGGGCGTATCCCGCAATCGCGTGGGAAAACGCGACATCGTCCGTCACAACGCCCTGGTCGAAACGAATAGGGTTTTCGATCAACTGGCTGCGGTCCGATCCGGGTTGCTTGTAGCGCAATTTGAAATATCCGATCTCCTCGTCCGTATCCGCGACCACCTGAGACGCGCCATAGCGCAAGGGACCATTGCGGATCGCGTCGGAGCCGACAGGTGTGACTTCGTAAATCGCAGTCACACTGTGCCCTGCCCCGATATCGCCTGCATCGATTGCATCATTGTCAAAGTCCTGACGCCGAAGTGCCCGCGTCTCATAGCCAATCAAGCGATATTCGGCGATTTGCGCGGGGTTGAACTCGACCTGAATTTTGACGTCGTTGGCAATCGGAAACAGCACGCCGGTCAATTGATCGACCAGCACTTTACGCGCCTCGCCCAACGTGTCGATATAGGCCGCCTGCCCGTTCCCGTTCTGCGCTAAGGCCTGCATCGTGGCATCATCCAGTTTGCCGCGTCCAAAGCCCAAAACGCTCAGATAAGTTCCGCTGTCGCGTTTCCGAGCGATGAAGTCCTTCAAAGCCTCCGGATCCGACAGCCCCACATTGAAATCACCGTCTGTTGCAAGAATGACCCGCGTCACCTCGCCATCCGACGCAACCTCCTCGGCCACCTGATAGGCCTGTTGCAACCCGGCTTGTCCGGCGGTCCCGCCTCCAGCCTCGAGCTTATCCAGCGCCGCCAAAATCTGACTCCGCTCGGTGGCCGGGGTCGGTTCCAGCACCTGCCCTGTATTGCCCGCATAGGTCACGATTGAGACCTGATCTTGAGGCCCAAGTTCCGACAGCAATAGCCGGAAAGACTGTTTAAGAAGCGGCAGCTTGTTTGCATCCTGCATCGAGCCTGAACTGTCGATCAAAAACACAAGATTCAGGGGCGGACGTTCGGCAATCTGGGGCAGCGCGCCCTGAATACCGATATGCACAAGCTGCGTTCCCGCGTTCCAAGGCGTCGGGCTGACCGTGATCGTCGGACGAAACGGGGCCTCACCATCGGGTGCCGGATAGGCGTAGGGGAAGTAATTCACCATCTCTTCCACCCGCACCGCGTCTTTCGGCGGCATCTGACCATTCAACAACGAGGACCGGACAATTGCATAGGATGCCGTGTCCACGTCGATCGAGAAGGTCGAAACTGGGTCCTCGGCCGTGACTTTCAGTGGATTGCTATCGGCGTTTGCGAAGGCTTCTGTGTTCGGAGTTGATGCGACTACGACGTCGGGTGCAGCCGGGGCGATCCGGGCAACCTCGGCGACATTATCTCGACCGAGGCGAACCGTCGGCTCGCTGTTTGCACCTTCCGCGCGCTTGCTCAGCGCCTGCGGGGCAGCGGCGATAGCGTCGGCAAATTTTTCCTCGGCTTGTGGCAACGGCTGAGGGATAGTTGCCGGTTCAACAACCCGGCTTTCGATCTGGTCCGTCACGCGCAGCGGGCCAGTTTGCATCTGCGGGACAATAAGCACCAATGCGATAGCCCCAAGGGCTGTTGTAGCGGTCAAAACACCACGGGAAGTCAGGGAATTCAGCATGAAAATCGCTCCTTCTGTCAGGCGGGCTACTGGGCCACGCTTGACAGTGGGACGTGCGCCGACGCGAGATCCTTGGGCACGCGCAAAAGATTTTCGTGCCCGGTCCAGATTATTCGCCCGGCGTGCGCTGTCGGGGGCGGGTGTTGCCGCATCCATCAGCGATTTGAGATGGTCAAGATCGTCGGTCATTGGTCCAATTCCTCTTGCCGCATGGCCCGCAAGCGCTTTCGGATGTCCGACATACGCCACGAGACCGTCCCTTCAGACACGCCCAGAACCTCAGCCGCCTGCGCGTGGGTCATCTCTTCCTCAAGGGTCAGGGCAAGCGTCTCCTGCAAATCCTGCGGCAGGCTGCGCATTGCCCTTTGCAACCAATCCACGGCCTCGGCGGCCTCGGTCGCTTCGGCCCGGCGCATCTGTTCGACGTCGCCCCACCCTGCTGCGGCGCGACTGTGAGAAGTGGCGCGGCGACGCGCATCCTCGGCTGCATTGACCACCACACGATAAAGCCATGTGGTGAACTTGGCCCGCGCCTGAAAGGCCTGAACCTTCAAAGGAAGCGCCGCGCAGATATCCTGCGTCAGGTCCTCAGCCTGATCCGCCCGCCCGGTCAGCCGGAAACACAGCCGGAAAATCCGGTCATAGTGGCGCCGCAAAAGAGAAGCGAACGCGTCCGCGTCGCCTTTTGCCGCCGCCCGGGCCAGATCCTCATCCGATGTTTCCATACGCATCACGATGAGTAAGACGGATGGAAAAGGTCAATCCTTGGCGCGCGCGTGAAAAAAATCAGAAATGCTGGGCCGAGGCGATTTTCCAATCGGCTGCGAACTCATCCGGGACGGCATCGCCCAGGAACGCGCCCTCTTCCACGATATCGTACAGTTCTGCGTAAGAGTGCTCTCGCTCATCCGCTGTACGACGCCGGATATCCGAGGGGTTAAGTTCGGACACTTTCTCTTTGCCCATGGCCCCCAGAATTTCGCGGAAACTTTCCAGCGTGGCGTCGTGATAGCGATGAACCCGCTGGCGTTTTTGCGGTACGTTCACCGCACGTCCCCGGATCGGATCCTGCGTGGCGACGCCGGATGGGCAGCGGTTGGTGTTGCAATGCAGCGCTTGAATACAGCCAATGGCAAACATCATCGCCCTTGCCGCGTTACACATATCCGCACCAAGCGCGAATTTCTCGATCATGTCATAACCGGTGGCCACTTTGCCCGAACAAATCACCCGGATCTTGTCGCGCAACCCTGCGCCACGCAGGCAATTGTTCACAAAGATCAATGCCTCGTTCAGAGGCATGCCCAGACGGTTGGTGAACTCGACCGGAGCAGCGCCAGTGCCCCCTTCGGACCCGTCAATAGTGATGAAATCCGGCAGAATGCCTGTCTCAAGCATCGCTTTGCAGATTGCCATGAATTCCGACGGGCGACCGATGCATAGCTTGAAGCCAACCGGCTTACCACCCGACATCTCACGCAGATGCTGAACGAACTGCATCAATCCGGTCGGACCCTCAAAGGCGGAGTGCGTGGGGGGCGAAATGACGTCCTGGTGCACCGGAACGCCACGAATTTCAGCAATCTCCTCATCAACCTTGGCGGCAGGCAACACCCCCCCATGCGAGGGCTTGGCCCCCTGCGACAGTTTGATCTCAATTGCCTTTACAACGTCCTTTTTGGCCTTTTCGGCGAATTTGTCCTTGTCGAACCCGCCATCCGCTGAGCGGCATCCAAAATAGCCGGTTCCGATCTGCCAGATGATATCCCCACCCTCGGCCAGATGATGCGGAGACAAACCGCCCTCGCCAGTGTTATGAGCAAATCCTCCATCCTTGGCACCGCCGTTCAGAGCCCTGATCGCATTTGCACTAAGCGCGCCAAAGCTCATCGCCGACACGTTCAGGCGCGAAGCATTGTAAGGCTGGGAGCATTGCGGACCGCCAAGCAAAACGCGCTCTTCGCTTTCGTCCACATGTTTGGGGGCGAGTGAGTGATTGGTGCGGTGATAACCCACGGAATTGATATCGTACTGCGTCCCAAAAGCCTGCGTGTCCACCTGACCTTTCGCGCGGGAATAGACCAACCCGCGAACAATTCGGTTATAGGGGCGGCCACTTTCGTTCGTTTCTACGAAATACTGGCGGATTTCGGGGCTGACAAACTCCAGCATATAGCGAAAATGCCCAAGCACCGGGTAATTGTTCAGAACATTGTGCTTCGTCGTCAGTATGTCGTACAGACCGATCACTGCGTAGGGGATCAGCAAGATCAACAGCCAATGGATCGGAGACCAGACAAACCCAAGGATCAGGGTCAGCGGCAGGCAAACACAGCTTAGAAAGTAATAGAGTCGGCGGACTATCATTGGGGCTCTCCTGAACTGGCCTGCGTTACATCGGAAGTTGGGCAATTCGATCTTTTGTTGCAAGCGTTTATGCCATTTGTCACCTGTTCCAGCGGATTCGTGATAGTGGCGGTCGATGGTTGATCCGTCCCCAGCCAGTGGGTATGCCGAAAGGCACAAAGAACTGGGCAGGGTCTGTGACTGATAGCAAACTTCAACCCAACATTGGGCGCATGTTCCTTGCCGTTTTTGTCGGCGGCGCGGCAGGTTCGCTGCTGCGTGAAGGGTTGTCGGTCCCGCTGCCCAGTATCTTGGCCGTAACGACGACCTTCGGGATCAATGTTCTTGCCTGTTTCGTTCTAGGCTGGCTCTATTCCATCCGGCACCGGGTTCATGCGCATGTATTGCATCTGGGAGCTGTGGGGTTTTGCGGCGGGCTGTCCACCTTTTCCTCTTTCGTGGCCGATCTGGCCGCGATCGCCTCAACTAGCCCATGGGGCGCGGTCTATGCTGCCACGTCCGAGATTGTCTTTGGCCTTGCCGCAGCCCTGTTGGGTGAGGCAGTCGGGCGGCGCGTTCACGGCGTGAAGGGGGCCAGATGACCGAAGCCTATCTGCACGCCATCTTTGGCCTCGGCGGAGGGTTGGGAGCGGTTCTGCGCCATTGGATCGCCTTGTGGCTGCGGCACAATCTGCCGATTGCAACGCTGTTTGTGAACGTGCTGGGCAGCCTGTTGCTGGGGCTTTGGATAGGGGTTCTCGGCGGGCCAGTCGAGATGGGGGAGGAGGCGCGGCGACTGGTATTCGGATTCTGCGGCGGCTTCACCACGTTTTCTAGCTTTGCCTATCAAACGCTGGACCTGAAACGAGAACGCACCCTTGTGTTGGCCGCTGGCAACATCGCGTTCAGCCTTGCCCTGTGCTGGGGGGCGGTAGTACTGGGAATGTGGCTGACGCAGTGACTGATCGCAGCCCCGGCAAGCTACATCGGATAGGTATGCATCCGCACCGACAGATTGCCCATGATCCAGACCGTGCCCACGATGATGATCAACAGGACAAGCGTTGAAAACAGCACGAGGTCCAAATCCTCGCGGCTGCTGCGGCGGCGATCAATATGCAGGAAATACACCAGTTGCACGATCAGTTGGGCCAGGCCCAACAGACCAATCGTCAGGTAGACGCCCGTGGTTTTAATGCCGAACACATAGGCAATGATGAAAACGATCAGCGTCAGCACCAATGAACCGCCGTAACCGACAACATAGCGTCTGCGTTCGCGCCGGTGCATCTCGGTGAGGTTATCCATAGGTCAGCCCTCCGAAGTAGACGATAGTGATGATGCCGATCCAGATCAGGTCGAGAAAGTGCCAGAACAGCGCCAGACGCACAACGCGGGACATCAGCACATCAGTCAGGCCAAAGACGCGCAGCTGTATGCCCAGCACGACCAACCACAGACACCCCGCCGCAACATGCAGCCCGTGTAGCGGGACTAACCCGTAGAATGCCGACAGGAAGCCGCTGCGCTGGGGTACTCCGCCCTTCTCTGCCATGGCCATAAAGTCGCGCAGTTCCAGCACCAGAAAGCTGAGGCCAAGGACCAGCGTTATCCCGAACCACATCACGATGCGGGATCGGGGCAGGTTGTATTTCAGCGCCAGCATTGCCAGCCCGACCGTCAGGCTGCTGGTCAGCAGGATCAGCGTCTGGGCGAAAATACTGGTCAGATCGAACAGCTCATGCGGACCGGGGCCACCGGCCTGCGCGTCGATCATGGTGATGTAGATGGCGAACATCAGGCCGAAATAAACCAGATCGCTCATCAGAAAGACCCAGAACCCGAACGAGACGACCTCACTGGCCTTGTCCGCGCCGGGGTGGCGGCGACCAAGATTCAGGCCCGGATAGCTGTGAGTGGGCGCGCGTTTCATGTCGCCACCTCCAGATCGGGGCGAGCGAGACCGCGGTTTTCCGACGCATATTCGTGATCGCGGTCAACGGGGTCGCTGCGCGGACCGGATCCAGCCAGGCCTCGTGTTCCTTGCGCACCTGTTCGGCTGAGATAACTTCTTCGGTATCGGTTCTGAACGTCCAGGCGATGAAGGACACGAGCATCAGAACGGTAGTCAGCG
The DNA here is from genome assembly GCF_056535645.1 of Ruegeria sp. BK1. Lineage (NCBI taxonomy): Bacteria > Pseudomonadati > Pseudomonadota > Alphaproteobacteria > Rhodobacterales > Roseobacteraceae > Ruegeria > Ruegeria sp. BK1. The sequence continues at coordinate 444,475 of NZ_JBQFIS010000003.1, forward strand.
CCGCCAGCCACCAGATCCACCAGACAAGTGCGAACATCCACACCCCGCTGAGCACGCAGAGGATGAAACCGATGCTTGTGTTGCGCGGCAGCAGGATATCCTCGTAGGCATCCGGCGTTGGATAGGCCGCGCCGCGCTCTTTCGCTTCGGCAAAGTCGTCACGGTCTGTCACCTGCGGGATAACGGCGAAATTATAGGGCGGCGGCGGGGCCGGGATGGACCATTCCAACGTGCGCGCGTCCCATGGGTCCCCGACAGGAACGCGTGTGGTTTCACGCTGTTTGATACTGACCCACAACTGCGCGACAACCGACAGAAGTGCGGCAAGAATGACCAGCGAGCCCAGTGCAGCCACGATCATATAAGGATGAAAGCTGGGGTCTTCCCAACTGAACGACCGGCGCGGCATCCCCATCAGCCCCACGAAATAAAGCGGCAGGAAGGTCAGCATGAACCCGACCGTCCACAGGACCACCGAGATCCGGCCCCATGTTTCGTTCAGGCGAAATCCGAAGGCCTTGGGGAACCAATAGTTATACCCGGCCAACAGCCCGAACAGCACCCCCGGCAGTAGCACATTGTGGAAATGCGCCACCAAGAACAGAGTATTGTGCACCTGATAGTCGATGGTCGGATTGGCAAGAATGACACCCGACAGCCCTCCGATCACAAAGAGCATCAGGAAGGCCAAACCGTAAAGCATCGGCACCGAAAACCGGATGCGCCCGCGAAACAGCGTTGCCGTCCAGTCATAGACTTTCACACCGGTCGGGATGGCAATCAGCATCGTGGCGATCCCGAAAACCGCATTGATCAGCGCGCTTTGCCCCATGGTGAAAAAATGGTGCAGCCAGACGGTAAAGGACAGTATCGCAATCGACATGGTCGCAATAACCAGCGAGTTGTAACCGTAAAGCCGTTTGGCCGAAAAGGTGGCGAAAATCTCGGAATAGATCCCGTAGGCGGGCAGAACCAACAAGTAGACCTCGGGGTGGCCGAACAGCCAGAACAGATTGGCGTAGTTCATCATGTTGCCGCCAAGGTCATTGGTGAAAAAGTGGAAATCCAGATACCGGTCAGCCGCCAACATCAAGGCGGCCACACCCAAAGGCGGCATTGCAAAGATGATCAGGATCGAGCTGCAAATGATCGTCCAGCAATACATCGGCAGCCGCATGAAGGTCATACCCGGCGCCCGCAGCTTGTAGATCGTCACCGCAAAGTTGATTCCTGTCAGGGTGGTGCCGATCCCCGATACGACAATCGCCCAAATCCAGTAATCCGGCCCGACCCCTGGGTTGAACGCGGCGCCGGTATAGGGCGGATAGGCCGTCCACCCTCCGGTCGAGAACGCGCCCACCACCAGCGAAACCATCAACATCATCCCGGCAGAAACCGTCAGGCCCAAGCCGATCTGGTTCATGACCGGAAAGGCAACATCACGCGCGCCGATCATCAGGGGGATCAGAAAGTTCGCGACCCCAAATACAAAGGGCACCGCCACAAAGAACACCATGATCGTGCCATGGGTGCTGAAAAGCTCGGCGAAATGTTCGGCTTCAAGGAACCCGTCCCCAGGCCCCGCAGCCTGCTGGGCGCGCATAACGACGCCTTCCAGCACCCCACGCGCCAGCATGACGATCGCAAAGACGATGTACATGATACCGATTTTCTTGTGATCCGCACTGGTCAGCCAATCACGCCACAAGGGCCCCCACAGGCGGAACCATGTCAGCAGCCCTACAACGGCAACCACCCCGACCAGAACAACGGCGGCGGCGGCATTGGCCACGATCTCATTGGCGTTTGGCGTCTGGATCAGACCTACGATCGGGAACGCATCCCAGCTTAACCGCCCGATCAGCCCTCCTGCTTCCGACGTCATTGCGCACCCTCCTGCCCATAGGTTGCAGTTCCGGGTTGCTGATCTGTCGGTAGCGGTTGCCCACCGTGATATCGGTGCAGGATCGAGTGGAACAAATCCCCCTCCTCAATCGTGAAATACAGCGCGTTGAGCGGCATGAGCGGCGTACCCAACGCGGCCTGTACCTCATCGCGATCGGTGCGCATGGCCAATGTTTGATAGGTCTCATCGGTCAGCGGAATGCCATGGGTGCGGACGCTGTTGACCCAGGCCTCAAAATCGCCCGGTTGCATCGCTTGCGTCACGAATTTCTGCTTGGTGAACCCACGGCCGTTATATTGGGTGTTTTCGCCCTGCATGGTCCGGGGGGTGTCGGCCACCAGATGCAATTTGGTTGTCATGCCGGGCATCGCGTAAATCTGCCCTGCCAGCGCCGGGATCATGAAGGATTGCATGACCGTATCGGTCGTCAAGGTCAGGGCCACCTGCTGGTTCACGGGTATGCCGAACTCTCCCACGCTGGCGATGCCATGATCGGGGTAGATGAACAGCCATTTCCAGTCGAGCCCCACAACCTGCACGTTCAGGGCGGGTTGGTCTCCAAACGGGGCGGCATAGGGATCAAGCCGATGCGTCGCTTTCCACAAGTAGAACGACAGGATGGCCACGATCAGTACCGGCACACCCCACATAGCAAATTCCAGAGGCCCCGAGAAATCCCATTTGGGTCGGTAAGTGGCAGAGGTGTCGGGGCGACGGCGATAGCGGTAGGCGATCAGGGGTACCAGCACCAACACCGGGATCACCGCAATCAGGATCAGAGCCGTTGCGCGCAGCAGATGGGTCTTCTGCACGGCCGCAATCGGCCCCTGCGGGTCCAGAAAACTGTCGCTGGCAAAAACGGATTGCGCGGACACAAGTGCAAGCACAACCAGCACGAGCACCCGCGACCAATTGAAATACCTCACACCCAAAAGCCCTTATACCGATATCTGGGTCAACTATCGGCAGAGTCACACGATTACTCAAGGCTTTTTCGGGTCGGATTTTCGCCCGACCCAAGCGAGCGGTGTCAGCCGCGCCCACGATAGGGCGGCACGCCCTGATCGGGAATCCAGACATGCTCGGGTATGGCCCCCGTCTGCCAGAAAACATCAATCGGAATACCGCCCCTCGGATACCAGTACCCGCCGATCCGCAGCCAGCGCGGGTCAAGAAAATCGACCAGACGGCGCGCGATGGACACGGTGCAATCTTCGTGAAACGCGCCGTGATTGCGGAACGAGCCCAGAAACAGCTTGAGCGACTTCGATTCCACCAACCATTCGCCGGGCACATAGTCGATCATCAGATGTGCAAAATCCGGCTGCCCCGTCATCGGGCACAGCGAGGTGAACTCGGGCGCGGTGAACCGCACGCAATAGTCGATATCGGCCTGCGGGTTTTGCACCCGTTCCAGCTCGGCGGTTTCGGGAGAGGTGGGCAGTTCGGTTTTGCCGCCCAATTGGGTCAGGTCGCTGTAGATGGTTTCCATTGTCTTCTCCTGATGGGGTTTTAGACCCCGCGTTTGTTGCCCCACAATAGGACATGCAGTTGCGGCAACACCCGAGGGGTGAACCAGCCATCTGCGGTGACTTTCTCGACCAGCCATAGCAGCCGATCCGACAGGGTTTGCGGATCGACGGGCTGCGTGGGGTCGACCGTCTCATTACCCGGCTGTAGATACAGTGGCAGCGCCGGATAGCGATCCGCCGCGGCACGGGCCCAAGCGTAGTCACGCTCATCAAAGATCACGATTTTCATCACCGTTTTGGGGCCGTTTCCAGCAGCCGTCAGACAGGCGTCGAACGCGACCCAATCCACCGACTCCCCGCTCGAGGGCGGTTTAGGGCTTAGGACCAGCGTATCCAGATCGCTGAACCACGGCTTTGCGATAGAACCTTGCGTCTCGCAGGCGAACCGATAGCCTTCGACCTTTCCCTTGGCGATCAGAGGGGCAAAATCCTGAATGGCAGGATTGCCACCCGACAGCGACACGGTCAAAGGCCGCCCGCCTGACAGGTCGCGCACTCGGCTCCAAACCGCATCCGTGGTCATCGCCGCCCAGTCATGACGATAGGCAGTATCAACCGCGTGTAGGCTGTCGCACCAGCTGCACCGGTAATCACATCCGCCGGTGCGCACGAATACAGTAGGTTCCCCGATCAGCGCGCCTTCGCCCTGAATCGTGGGGCCGAAAATCTCGGCAATGCGCAGGCGGGTCATGGGCGATACTCGGCCCATGTTTTAGGAGTTTCGCTGACCCGCACGGCAGCGGTTTCCGGCCAACGGGCAGCACACCAGTCATAGAAATGACGCGCCATATTCTCGGCCGTGGTCAGGATGTTCATCACATCGTTCAGATGGCGATGATCAAACGTCTCGTCGATATAGGTCTTGAGCGGCTTCAGCTCGCCATAATCGCGGACAAACCCGTCAGCGTTCAGGTCCTTGGCGGCCAGTTCGACCTCGACCACATAATTATGCCCGTGCATCCGCGCGCATTGGTGATCGTCGGGCAGATGGGTCAGTTGGTGCGAGGCAGAAAAGTGGAATTCCTTGGTGATCCGATACATCAGGCGCTTTCCTTCTGTGTCGTGGCTGCCACCCAGAAATCAGGGTCGTCATAGGTTGTAGGGTCAGGGATACCGGCCAGATGGAAGGCCTCTCGCCGCTCGACACAGGTACCGCAGCGCCCGCAATGGTTGTCTCCGCCTTTGTAGCAGGACCATGTTTGGGCAAAGGGGGTGTTCACACGCGCGCCCTCGGTCACGATATCGGCTTTGCTGCGATGCACGAACGGCGTGAACAGCGAGACGTCGGCATAGCCGTCCAGCGCCAGCTTCTGCATTGCCTCAAAGGCTTCGGTGAAGGCAGGGCGGCAATCGGGATAGATAAAGTGATCCCCGCCATGGACGGCGGTGGCAACAGCATCCGCCCCACATGCGGCCGCAGCACCGAATGCAACGGTCAGCATGATGGCGTTGCGGTTGGGCACCACGGTCACCTTCATGCTGTCTTCGGCATAGTGCCCGTCGGGCACATCCACATCATCGGTCAGGGCCGAACCGGTCAGCACCGCCCCAACTGGGCGCAGGTCGATAATGTCATGGGGCACGTCAAGGCGCTGCGCGCACAGCGCGGCATAGTCCAGCTCTTTGCGGTGGCGCTGGCCATAGTCGAAAGAGATCAGGCCCGCCAATTCGTGATTCTGCGCAACCATATGCGCCAAAGATACCGAATCCAGCCCGCCCGAGCAGATTACGATCGTTTTCATATTTTGAACCCTTGTTTTGATACCCGGGTAGGCTGCGACCGGGATGCGCCCTGTTATACTCTGTCGTGCGCGGTGCCAAGGCCCAAGCGCCTGATTGCCGGATCACAAGACGGACAGATGGATTCAGGAGCGATTCGCATTTTTGGATCAGGTGACGTGAGGGAAACACAAAGACTTCAGGTCAAGTCCAAGCCTCATGCTTCACGAAAGTGTCAAGAACACGTGAAGTTTCGCCATTTTATTGCCTGCGACCTCTCGGTTTCATTCACAATCCACCTAAGGTTGCCTAATTTGCAGGCAAAGGCTTTAACCTTTTTTGAAATAATGCCAACGTCTGCCCCAGTGAAAGGCGACTTTCGCAACAACATTCCTGACTGCAAACCGAAACCCAGTGACGCGGTGTTCATTGCGATCTGACAAAGCAAAATCTGAACCTGTTCCGGGCCGCTTTCTGGTCGGGCAATCAAGGTGGCAACGGGCCACCCTGATCGGCTGCGTGCGCCTTGCCTTCAAAAAACGGGAGTTAACAATATGAACAAGTATATTCGGACATCTCTAGCAGGCCTGCTGACCTCGACTATGATCACCGGCGCGGCTTTTGCCGCCGGAACCCACCCAACCACGGGCGAAGCGCTGGCCGATGACCAGACGTTCACCTATCGCATTCTGGACGAGCACAGCTCGGTCGATCCGCAGGTAGTTGAGGATGTTTCGGGCGCCGAGATCGTCCGCGATCTGTTCGAAGGTCTGATGAACCAGGACGAAGACGGTAATCTGGTGCCGGGTGTTGCCACCAGCTTCACCACCAATGATGCCAAGGACGTCTATACCTTCACCCTGCGCGACAATGCCAAGTGGTCCAATGGAGATCCGGTTACAGCTGGCGATTTCGTTTACGCCTGGAAACGTGCCGTTGATCCCGCGCTGTCCTCGCCCTATGCGTGGTACATGGAGCTGATGTCGATCGAGAACGCGTCTGAAATTATCGCAGGCGAAAAGCCGGTTGACGATCTGGCCGTCAAAGCCATCGACGACCACACGCTGGAAGTAAAGCTTAGCGCGCCGCTGTCCTATTTCCCGCAGATGACCACGCATGCGACCACCTTCCCTGCCCCGCAGAAAGTGATTGAGGAGTTCGGCGACGCCTGGACCAAGCCCGGCAACATCGTGTCGAACGGTGCTTATGTTCTGACCGAGCATCTGCCGCAGGAACGCTCGGTTCGCGAGCGCAACGAGATGTACTGGGACAACGACAACACGATTATCGAAAAAGTCGTGGCCTTGGTCATTAACGACGAAAACGTGGCCCTGACCCGCTATCTGGCCGGTGAACTGGACCGCACCGAAGTGCCCGCAGGCCAGTTCCCGCGCCTGCAAAAAGAGCACCCGGAAGAGGCGATCAGCTTCCCGCGTCTGTGCAACTATTATTACACGTTCAACCTGTCCGAAGGTGGTCCGGAAGCGTTCAAAGACCCGAATGTCCGTCAGGCCCTGTCGCTTGCTGTCGATCGTAAGATCATCACCGAGAACATCATGGCAGGCGGTCAGCCGCAGGCATATACTTTCGCACCCGAAGCAACCGCAGGCTTCACCGTTCCGGACGTCGAAATGGCGTCGATGTCGCAAGCCGAACGGGACGAACTGGCCAAAGAACTGCTGGCCGAGGCTGGTTATGGCGCAGACAATCCGCTGAGCTTCGAGATGGTCTACAACACGTCAGAAGCGCACAAGAAAGTTGCCGTGGCGCTGAGCCAGATGTGGAAACAGAAACTGGGCGTGAACGCCGAGCTGGCCAACATGGAATGGAAAGTGTTCCTGGAAGAGCGCGGCAACCAGAACTTCGATCTGGCCCGTGGCGCATGGTGTGGCGACTATAACGAAGCCTCGACCTTCTTGGACCTGTTGCAGTCCGATTCGGGCTATAACGACGGCAAGTACAACAACGCCAAAGTTGATGAACTGCTGGCCTCTGCCAAAACCGCAGACGATGCCGCGCCGCTTTATACCGAGGTCGAGCGTATCATCGCGCAAGAGACCCCGTCATCCCGATCTATCACTATGCTGGCGTCTATATGATGGACAGCGATGTGGGGAACTGGCCGGTCAATAACGTAGAGCAGAACTGGTACTCCAAAACCTCTACAAAACAGCCGAGTAATCACCTTTAGATCCCGCTGTGCCCCAAGGACCGCTTTGGGGCACAGCCAATAATTGGGGGCATGAAATGCTTGCCTATATTATCCGGCGGCTATTGGTCGCCGTTCCGACGATCCTTTTGCTGATCGTCGCCAGTTTCTTTCTGATGCACTTCGCGCCCGGTGGGCCCTTTACCTCGGAACGGCCTCTGCCGCCCGCGGTACTGGCCAATATCGAGGCACGCTATGGGCTGGACCAGCCGCTGTGGAAGCAGCTTTGGGACTATCTGTATAACATCGTGGTGCATTTCGATTTCGGGCCATCCTTCAAATTCAAGGATCGCGATGTGAATGATATCATCGCCCAAGGTTTCCCGATCTCACTGACCTATGGGTCCCTGTCGTTCCTGTTTGCCACCACGATTGGTGTGGGGCTGGGGATTGCGGCGGCCATCAAGCACAATAGCTGGATCGACTATTTCGCTGTCGGTCTGGGCATTGCAGCTCAGGCGCTGCCGAACTTCATCATGGGCCCGATCCTGATCCTGACCTTCACCCTTTGGCTGGGTTGGCTGCCGGGCGGTGGCTGGAACGGAGGGCAATGGCCATATCTGATCATGCCCGTTATCGCGCTCGCGACCTCATATATCGGCTCGATCGCGCGGATCACACGATCGTCTATGCTCGAGGTTCTGAACTCGAACTTCATCCGCACCGCGCGGGCCAAAGGACTGCCGACCAGAACCGTGATCTGGCGCCATGCGCTGAAACCGACGCTTTTGCCGGTGGTGTCCTATCTGGGACCGGTCTTCGTCTATGTTCTGACGGGTTCGGTCTTCGTTGACATCTATTTCTCGACCGGCGGTCTGGGGCAAGCCTATGTCGGCTCGGCCCTCTCGCGTGACTATGCGGTGCTCTTGGGGGTCACGATCCTCTATGGCGCGCTGACCGTAATCGTGAACCTTTTGACCGACCTAGCCTATGCCTGGTTCGATCCGAAAATCCGGTACTAAGGGGCGAAACATGCTTGGAAAATCTCAAAAAGCCGCCCATCTGGCCGAAGATATCACCGATTACACGGTCATTCAGGGGCGTTCACTGTGGCAAGACGCACGGATGCGTTTTGTGCGCAACAAGGCCGCGATGGCCAGCGTAATCATTCTGGCGCTGATCGTTCTGTTCACCCTTATCGGGCCCTACTTCGCGGTCTGGAACAATGAAGAGATCGACTGGAACGTTATGGGTGACGTGCAGGGCATGGGTATGCCCTCAGTCGAAACCGGCCATTTCTTTGGCGTCGATGACTTGGGGCGCGATCTGTACAGCCGCGTCATTCAGGCCACCACCACATCGCTGCTGGTCGGTCTGATCGGTGCAGCGACAGCGCTGATCGTTGGCACCTGCTATGGCATCGCCGCCGGCTATATCGGTGGCCGGACCGACAGCGTCATGATGCGCTTTGTCGACATCTTGCTGGCGATCCCGGCAACTCTGGTGATTATTCTGCTGCTTGTCGTGGCGGGTCGATCCTTCTTCATGCTGTTCATCGCCCTTGGCGCGGTTGGTTGGCTGACCATGGCGCGGATCGTACGGGGTCAGACCCTGACCCTGAAGAACCGCGAGTTTATCGAGGCCGCCCGCGCCGCAGGTGTCAGCGAATTTACCATCATGTACCGCCATATCCTGCCCAACTTGCTGGGCGTTGTGATCGTCTATGCCTCGCTTCTGGTGCCCGAAATGATCCTGACCGAGAGCTTTATCTCGTTCCTTGGGCTGGGGATTTCAGAACCGTACACCTCGCTGGGTCGTCTCATCGCGGAAGGGGCGGGAACCATGGGGTATGGCACCCTGTGGCAATTGATGTTCCCGCTGACTTTCTACGTCGCCATCATCATCACGATGTTCTTCATCGGGGATGGTCTGCGTGACGCTCTGGACCCGAAGGATCGCTGATATGAGCCTGTTTTCCGTAAAAGACCTGAAGGTCCAGTTCGACACCCCCGATGGCGCGGTCGAGGCCGTCAAAGGCATCAGCTTCGACATCAACCCCGGCGAATGCCTTGGCATCGTGGGCGAAAGCGGGTCGGGCAAAAGCCAGACCTTCATGGCCGCGATGGGCTTGCTACCACCCGCAGGACGGGCGCTGGGGTCGGCCACTCTGAACGGCACCGAAATCCTGAACCTGCCGATCAACCGCCTGAACAAGATCCGTGGCTCTGACGTGGGCATGATCTTTCAGGACCCGTTGACGGCACTTACCCCGCATCTTCGGATAGGCCAGCAAATGCGCGAGGTTCTGCAGGTGCATGAAGGGTTGCAAGGCGCGAAGGCGCGGGCCCGCTGCCTGGACTGGCTGAACCGCGTCCGTATCTCTGAGGCCGCGCGGCGACTGGACCAGTTCCCCCACGAACTGTCCGGCGGGATGCGCCAACGCGTGATGATCGCCATGTCGATGCTGTGCAATCCCAAGCTGCTGATCGCGGATGAGCCCACCACGGCGCTGGACGTGACCGTTCAGGCCGACATTCTGGACCTGATGGTGCGCCTGCAAAAAGACGAAGGCACCGCCATTGCCCTGATCACCCATGATATGGGCGTAGTCGCCCGTATGTGCGACCGCATTCAAGTCATGCGCATGGGCGAATTTGTCGAAGCCGGAGACACCCGCGAAATCTTCCGCGACCCGCAGCACGACTATACCCGCACCCTCCTCGATGCGATGCCGCGCATTGATGCGGGCGATGCGCCCAAGGCGTTGGAGAAGGTCGAAGAACCGCTGCTCAAGGTCGATGACGTCAAGGTGCATTTCCCGATCAACGTCAAAGGCGGGTTGTTCGGCCGCAAAGTGCCGCTCAAGGCTGTCGATGGCGTCAGCTTTGACATCCGCAAGGGTGAAACTCTGGGTGTTGTGGGCGATCCGGCTGCGGCAAGTCCACGCTGGCGCGCGCCGTATTACAACTGATCGAACCCAGCGGTGGAAATGTCAGTTGGTTGGGCCATCCCATTGTGGGTCTGAAACGCGCCGAGCTGAACAAGTACCGCAAGGACTTGCAGATCGTCTTTCAAGACCCACTGGCCAGCCTCGATCCGCGCATGACAATCTCGGCCTCAATCGCCGAGCCGCTCAAGACCTATCGCCCCGATCTGACGGACCGCGAGCGCAAGCAGATGGTCAGCGAAATGATGGAGCGTGTGGGCCTGAATGCCAACATGATCAACCGTTATCCGCACGAGTTGTCAGGCGGTCAGAACCAACGGGTCGGCATCGCGCGCGCGATGATCAACAAACCCAAGCTGATCATCTGCGACGAGGCAGTCTCGGCCTTGGACGTGTCCATTCAGGCGCAAATCGTTGAATTGCTGCGCGAGTTGCAGCAGGAGTTCGGTCTGTCGATGATCTTCATCAGCCACGATCTGTCGGTGGTACGCGCCGTGTCGAACCGGATCATGGTGTTGTATCTGGGTCGGATCGTGGAGCTGGGCGATGGCGAGGTAATCTGCTCGGACCCGATCCATCCTTACACCAAGTCGCTGATCTCGGCTGTTCCGATCCCTGACCCGGATGTGGAACGCACCCGTCAGCGGCTGAAGCTGCCAGGAGAGCTGCCCTCACCCATGGACCCCAAAGCCGCGCTGCGCTTTTTGCCCAGCCGGTTGTCTGCCGGTGAGACCGACTATGTTCCAAGCCTCAGCGAAGTTCGTCCTGACCACTTTGTCGCCGAACACGACCCGTTGGATGCCATCATGGCCAATGGGTGATACCCGGCCCGAAGTCAGAATGCTGACTTCGGGCGTATTCAAACCCTGCTTAATTTGCAGGCAAGATTAACTAATAATTCAGCACTAGTTTAACTCAAATAAGTAAGATTGTTTCCAAACCGTTGGAACTCATTCGCCCGGCGCGCACCTTTGACATCGGATCGTTTTGACTTCCTGCCGTCTGAGTGGCACGCTTGTCGGCGATTGGTTATTTGATACGAGTGTTGACGTTGTACATTCCGGCCGCACCGCCTATGAACACGCCGTGGGCACCTGACGGAATTTCCGGCACTATAGATTGAACTTGAGAGGTACTATGGCACGCAAGGTCACCAAAGCAATTTTCCCGGTCGCGGGACTTGGTACCCGCTTTTTGCCTGCGACGAAATCCGTCCCAAAAGAGATCATGACTCTGGTGGATCGCCCGCTGGTTCAATACGCGATCGACGAAGCCCGGGCAGCCGGAATTACGGAATTCATCTTTGTCACGTCACGCGGGAAATCCGCCCTCGAAGACTACTTTGATCACAACCACATCCTCGAACAGGAATTGAAAGCCAAGGGTAAGGATGACCTGCTGGAAGCGCTGAATGCCACCAATATGGAAAGCGGCGCGATTGCCTATATTCGTCAGCACAAAGCACTTGGTCTTGGGCACGCAGTCTGGTGCGCCCGCCGCCTGATCGGGGATGAGCCCTTTGCCGTTATGCTGCCCGACGATGTGATTGCGGGGGACAAACCTTGCCTTCAACAGATGGTCGAAGCCTATGAGGAAACCGGCGGCAATATGGTTGCCGCGATGGAAGTTCCGCAAGAGAAAACAAAATCTTACGGTGTTCTGGATGTCGGTGAAAACATCGGATCGGTTGTGCGCGCGCGGCATGGTAGAGAAACCAAAACCCGAAGAAGCCCCGTCGAATCTGGCTGTGATCGGGCGCTATATTCTTGGGCCGTCGGTTCTCTACAACCTCAACCAAAAGAAGAAAGGCAGCGGCGGTGAGATCCAGCTGACTGACGCCATTGCAGAAGATATCGGCAACGGAGTTCCCGTCTTTGGCTACAAGTTTGAAGGCCAGCGGTTCGACTGCGGTTCCAAGTCCGGGTTCCTGCAAGCCACCGTGGCCTTTGCTCTGGCCCGCCCGGATGCGCGACGATCTGCGCGAATATCTGCATGACATTGTTGCGACGGATCAGGCGGCCCAGTAATCGGCCACTCTTTCCTTTGATCGCAAGACGCGCAATATAGGCGCGACGCGCTAATAGGCAGATATTGATGACTACGATTTATCCCGTGATTCTTTGCGGTGGGGCGGGGACTCGACTGTGGCCCTTGTCGCGCAAGAGCTATCCCAAGCAATTCGTGCCGCTGATCGGCGCGACAAGCCTGTTGCAGGATTGTGCCGAGCGGATGCGTGGCCCTGCGGATGCCCCTTATGCCAAGCCATTGATTCTGACCAATGATGCTTTTCGCTTTGTGGTGCCCGAACAACTGGCGGAAATCGGCATTGATCCCGGCCCCATTCTGATCGAACCCGAAGGGCGCAACACTGCCCCGGCGGTTCTGGCCGCCGCGCTCTATCTGCACGCCAGCGACCCCAATGCGGTGATGCTGGTCGCCCCGTCCGATCATGTGGTTCCGGACAAACTGGCATTTCATACGGCCGTTGCAGCCGGTGTGGACGCCATCACCACTCGCAGTGATTTGGTCACATTCGGTATTCAGCCCGACCGCCCCGAAACCGGCTATGGCTATTTGAAACTCAGCCATGCACCGACCGGTGAGGGCCAAGCTGTTCCACTGGAACGGTTTGTTGAAAAGCCCGACCTGGCCCGCGCACAATCCATGTTGGAGGATGGCAGCTATCTGTGGAATTCGGGCATCTTCTTGTTTGCGGTCCGCGATATCATCGCAGCCTTTGAAGGCCATGCGGCCCAATTGATGGACCCTGTGCGCGCCGCAGTCTCGAACGCCAAAACGGACCTTGGTTTCTTGCGCCTTGACCCCGAGGCTTGGTCGCAGGTCGAGGATATCTCGATCGACTACGCCGTCATGGAAAAGCCCCGAACCTGAGCGTCGTGCCCTATGCCGCAGGCTGGTCCGATGTCGGCAGCTGGTCCGCTGTTCACGAGTTGGGAGAACCAGACGCGCAAGGGGTCGCAACTGCAGGCGAGGCGACCGCTATCGACTGTCAGAACGTGCTGATCCGCTCGGAATCCTCGGCGCAGGAAGTAGTCGCGTTGGGGGTACAAGACATGATCGCCATTGCAATGCCAGACGCCGTTCTTGTGGCCAGTATGGATCGGGCGCAGGACGTGAAGAAAGCTGTTGCCGCCCTGAAGGAAAAGGGCGCGAAGCAGGCAGATCCCTGCCGGTGGATCATCGCCCCTGGGGCTGGTTCGAAAGCCTGGTGATCGGCGACCGCTTTCAGGTCAAACGCATCCACGTGCATCCCGGCGCCGCGCTAAGCTTGCAATCGCATCACCATCGGTCCGAGCACTGGATCGTTGTGGAAGGAACGGCGAAAGTCACGATTGATGACGAGGTGCGTCTGGTCTCCGGAAAACCAATCGGTCTACATCCCGCTGGGCGCGGTCCATCGGA
>NZ_JBQFIS010000004.1:0-144430 GCF_056535645.1 Ruegeria sp. BK1
CGCTTTCCAACAGTTTCCGACGGGATGTCACGGCCATCTCAGCATCGGAATCAAACATAAAATGCCACTCGGGATGCCAGCACTGGGCGGTTGTATGGATTGCATCACCTGTAATCAGAGCGCGCCGGTCGCCACTGGTGATTTCGACCGAGACATGACCTGGTGTTTGGCCTGGCGTGGGGATCAGAGTGACGGAATACACCCTGTCGCAGTCCTAAGGTTCACAGGAGGCCCGAGACAAAGTAGGTTTCTTGTGCAGAGGTAACGGCAATAGGCGTGGATCAGAATGGCGCGACAGCTCCCACTCGAAGGTAACAAGCCCTTTCTGGTTTACGCCGGCACTGGCACCGACCTGATTTTCAATCATGGAATTGAGCTTCCCGGTTTCGCGTCGTTTCCATTGCTGGAAGAACCTGGCACCAGGGTGATACTGGCCGGTCAAATGCAGGCTCTTGTCGATCTGGCCCGTGAAATGAATGTCGGATGCATCCTTGATGCGCCCACATGGATGGCGAACGCCGACCGGGCAGCGCCCTTGGGGTACGATGCAGAGCGGCTCGCCGAAGTAAACAAAGATGCGGTCAGTCTAATGGAAGACGTGCGCCAAGCTGCCGCTCGCGATGATGTACTGGTGTCGGCCTGCATCGGCCCGCGCCATGATCCTTACGCCGACATCCCGCCGGTACCCGTCGAAGATGCACGTCAATACCACGCCGCTCAAATGCACAGCCTGAAAGACACAAGCCTCGATCTGGTCACCGCTTATACATTCAACCGCCCAAGCGAGGCAGCGGGATGCATCCTCGCCGCCCGGGACGCTGAACTGCCGATCATCATGTCTCTGGTTGTTGAGACAGACGGGTGCCTGGCAGACGGGACCAAACTTGTGGACGGAATTGACCAGATCGACGCAGCAACCGACTCGGCGGCGCTGTTTTTATGGTCAACTGCGCTCACCCTACCCATTTCGCCGGAGCGCTTGGCAACCACCCCCGGCTGAGAGGCCTTGTGGCGAACGCTTCGAGTTGCTCGCATGCGGAACTTGACGAAGCAGATGAGCTGGACGAAGGCGATCCAGCTGAACTTGGTAAACAGATTGCCGCGATTGCGAGGCAGATCCGTCGATCCAAGTATTTGGAGGATGCTGCGGTACCGACATGCGCCATCTGAAATCGATGATCAGCGAACTAGCATAGCCAACTTGGTTCAATCTGAGCGATAACGCTGAGATCTAAGGTGATCCCGTAATTTCTTTCCACAACTTGTTAGGAGATCGGCCCTTTGCTGCCGTTGACCGAGGGCGCGCATCGCTGCGGTGCGGCCCACCAGACCGGACTTTAGCTGCGACTGCGAAATCCAGCGATCGACAAACTCACGCATCGCGGACCAAGTGTGAATTCGCCGCGCTTGTCGCGATGGCAGCTCGGTGCGCTTCGCTGACGTCAGAACAAGCGTGAAAATGTATCGATTCTCGCCTGGATTGAAATACCTTCAAAGACAACACCAAAGAAGTGAATCTTTGTTCAGACTAACATGTTGGGTCTGCTTCTAGGGGGGGATGCCCAATGACCGAGACCGGCAAAACAGTCCACACGCCAGTGGCGCTTCAATGCCAAGTTCGGTGTGAATTTAGGCGTTCGCACCATCAATGGTCATCGGGTTAGCGCTCCGATTTGACACCAATATATTCCGGCAGATAACGCGGCGGCATTGGCCCCTTGTTCCGCCCGCCCTGTTGAATCTGTTCCCAGCCATGAGACAAGACGCCAACCGAGCGGGAAAGACAGAACAATCCCCGGGAAAGCGGTGCCGGGAACCCCAATTCGCAAAAGATAACAGCCGTGGCCCCATCGATATTCATCGCGATATCGGCACCGCGCTTACGTCCGATTTCCGTCTGTATAGCTTCACCGATATCGGCAAATCGCCCTTCTACAGTGCCTGACATCGCGGCCTCGCGTACCAACGCCATCAATCGCGGTGCGCGGGGATCGACGGGCTTGTGGAAACGGTGGCCAAAACCCGAGACGATCTTGCCATTTTCCTCACACCAGGCGGCGATACCGTCGCGGACGGCAACTTCCTGTTCAGCGCCGTCATCCATCCGTTTGGCGACGTCGAAATAAAGCTCGGCGCATTGTTCACCGGCGCCGCCATGCACGTCACCCAACATGTTGACCCCGGTGGCCATGACGTTGTTGAGCCCCAGCCCACAGGTCGCGGCCATACGCGCTGCGGCTATCGATGGCGCCTGCGGACCATGATCCACGCCCGCCACCAGCGCGCATTCAAAAAGCGCCGCCTGTTCTGGCGTGGGCAAATTGCCGCGCACCATGAGCCAGATCATCTGAGCAAAGCTGACGTTTCCGATCAGGTCCTGGATCGGGTGGCCGCGAAAGGCGATCCGCCCCGGAGCCATGTCGATAATTTCGGTGCGCCACCAGTGGCAAATGGCATCGGCGTCATTGCGTCCTGCGGGGTCCGTCATATCGCGCCATCCTTTGCCAGTTTTTCAATGTCTTCCGGTGAAAGACCTAACTCGCTCCAGATTTGAGAGTTGTGCTGCCCCAATGTGGGCGGTGGTGCATCGACGGTGGGCGCGCTGCCGTCCAATTTGATCCCGGTCGTGGCAACCTGAATGTCGCGTCCGACGCCGGGGACGTTTTCAAACTGGTCGAGGAAACCGCGGTCTGCAACCTGCGGCATTTCCAATACTTCCGGCACTGTCAAAACCGCTCCTGATGGCACACCAATGCTATTGAGTTCCTTGGCCCAGTCGCGCGGTGACCGGGTCTTCAACACGGTCTCCAGCTCAGTTTTCAGAGCCAGCCTATTGCGTTTGCGATCCTCGCGCGTGGCATATTCAGGCCGCTCGCGCAGCGCGGCCAATCCCAGGTGGTCCGTCAGTAGCTCCCATTGCTGGTCTTTGTTTGCGGCAATGTTGATCAACCCGCCCTTCGCTTCAAACGCACCGGAAGGCGCCGAAGTGGGGTTTTCATTGCCATTGGCAGTCGGATTGACGCCGGCGATCAGATAGTTCGACACCACCCAGCCCATTGTCGCCAGCACCGATTCCAGCATCGACACATCAATAAAGGTGCCGCGCGGATTGGCGTTCAGAGCAGATGAAATCGCAAAGGCTGCGGTGATGCCCCCCACAGTGTCTGCCACCGGATATCCAACGCGCAGCGGCGCGCTGTCGCTATCCCCGGTGATCGACATCACACCCGAGGTTCCCTGTATGATCTGGTCATAAGCCGGGCGGCGTATCCACGGGCCCTCTTGGCCAAAGCCGGAGATAGCACAATAGATGAGGGTCGGATTGGCCTCTTTCAGGGTCTGGTAGCCCACGCCGAGGCGCGTCATGACGCCGGGCCGGAAGTTTTCAACCACGACATCTGCAGTTTCGACCAGTTTCAGAAAAATCTCTCGACCCCGTGGGTTCTTGAGGTTGACCGTGACCGATTTCTTGCCCGCGTTCTGGGCGAGAAAGGACACGCCCATGTTGACTTTGTTCAGCTCTGGGTCGGCCCCCAGTTGGCGGGCGAGATCGCCCCGACCGACGGCTTCGACCTTGATAACCTCGCCGCCCAGATGCGCCAGATGATGACAACAGAACGGACCGGCAAGGACATTGGTCAGATCAAGAACACGAATGCCCTTCAAAGGTGTCTGCGACATTATCCGCGCCCCGCGTGTACAACCTTGGCCGCCGTGAAAAACTCGCGGCAATAGCTGCCTTTTTCCGGTGCACCATAAGAGGATCCCTTTCGGCCCGTAAAGGGTGCGTGGAAATCCATGCCGGCGGTGGGCAGATTGACTTGTATCATGCCTGCTTCGGCGTTCTGCGAGAAGTGATCGATTTTGGCGGGATCCCGCGTGACAATTCCTGCGGACAATCCAAATTCGCAGTCGTTGGACGTGGCCAGGGCGGCGTCGTAATCCGGCACGCGTAACACGGCGGCGATGGGCCCAAAGATTTCGTCTCGTGCCACGGCTGCGTCGGGTGACACATCCGTAAACAACGCAGGCGCAAAGTAATGGCCGGTTGTTTTGGATTTGACCTCGCCACCACCTGCGGCAAGCGTTGCACCGTCATCCACAGCCTGAGACACGTATCGTTTGTCGATGGCGAGCTGCGCTTCACTGGCGACCGGACCAATCTGGGTTTCCGGAGCGCGCGCATCACCGATCCGAAGGTCTTTCATTGCCGCGCAAAGACGGTCAACAAATGCGTCGTGAATGCCCTCGGTCACAATCAGGCGGGAAGACGCTGTGCAGCGTTGTCCGGTTGAGAAAAGCTGCCCTGAACGGCGCAGTGCACCGCCAGATCCAGATCGGCGTCATCCAGCACGATCAAGGGGTTCTTCCCCCATCTCCAGCTGCATTTTCGCTCCTCGCGCAAACAGCGCCGCCCCATATGGCGACCGACGGGTGTGGAACCGGTGAATGTGACCCCGGACACCTTGGGGTGCGTAACGATTGCCTCCCCAACCTCACGGCCTTTTCCCATCACAAGGTTGAACACCCCCTCAGGCACGCCCGCACGGGCAATAATATCGGACAACATCCATGCCGATCCGGGCACCAGTTCGGCAGGTTTGAACACAACCGTATTGCCATAGGCCAGAGCGGGTGCGATTTTCCATGCGGGGATCGCCAGTGGGAAATTCCAGGGCGTGATTACGCCCACAACGCCGATTGGCTCGCGTACAACATTTAGCGACACACCTTCGCGCAGAGATTGGTAGGTGTCGCCGGTCGCACGATACGCCTCAGCCGCGAAATATTTGAACAAATGCCCGGCGCGATGCGCTTCGGCCTTGGCTTCGGGCAAGGTTTTGCCCTCTTCGCGGGCCAGCATATCGCCCAGCTCGTCTACACGGGCGAGGATTTCCGACCCGATCCGGTCGAGCGCTTCGAACCGGACCAGAGGCGATGTCTTGCGCCAATTCGGCAGGGCCGCGGCCGCGGCCTCGATTGCGTCAACCGTTTGATCGGCGCTTGCCCGGGCATACTCGCCGATCGTGTCGTTCAGGTCGGACGGGTTGACATTGGGGCCGCGTCGCTGCTAGCAACCCATGATCCGGCGATAAAGTTGGCAAAGGGGTTTGCAGTCATAGCGCTTCCTCAAGAACTGGTCGCCACCCGATATCTTCATGCCGGTGGTCCACAGTATTCACGTAAAAATAGGTCGGGCCATGATAGCCCCTGCACACCCGCCCATCGGCCCGTCTGGCAACCGGTTCGGCGGTCCAGCTGACCGCGCCGAACCAGTTCCACAAACGGTTATGAGGCGAGGTCAGATGATCCGGGCAAAGCGGTGCTGTACTATTGGCCGGGTCCGGTTGCGGAGCGTTCAACGCCCCGCTGCCCCCCACCAGCGCATCCCATTCATTGGGGCGCGTCGCCCCCTGAAAAGGGTCACTACAGGGCGTATCCCCCCCCGTAAGCAACCGGCAGCGAAACAGGCGTCCATCAATCGACAGCTCTGTGCCATGGACATACCCCGCATCATCCAGATCCTGCCAGCTGACGCGGCTCATAAGCATCCGGTCGGCGACCATCAATCTTCTTCCACCGTCCTCAAATAGATGCCAGTTCAGGCGCAGGTTCGGGTCTTTGGGACTGTCGGTGAGCGCCCAGTTGTCCCAATTCGGGTCGCGTTCAAATTCCGGTAGGTTCCCGGGTTGCAGGCCCTCGTAAGGGCAAAGCGCTGACAGGTCTGTGATCCAGGGCCGTGTCGCGGGCGCAAGTGTTTTTCCTGCATGGGAAAACCCACCCAGCTGCTCTGTTCCTTTGTAGTCCATCATTGCTCTGTCACCGCCCCGGTCACAGGTTGTGTGCGGAAGCGACGCAGGATCCGGAACAACATTTCTGCAGCCAGAAATTCGGTACGCTCCGACGGATCAAGAGGAGGGGACACCTCAACAATATCCAGTCCACCCAACGGGGCCTCGGCCAGCCCATCCAGCAGATCGTAATACTGACGCGGTGTAATACCGCTATGAACGATTGAGCCGGTGCCGGGGAGGTAGCCAGCGTCCATCGCATCGATGTCGATTGACAGATACAGTTCGTCACATCCCTTCATGGCATGCTCCAACGCCTGACGAATTGCCTCTGCCGTCCCCAATTTATGTACGTCGCCAGCCGAAAACACCCGACCGCCCTGCTCTTCGATCAAGGCGAGTTCACCGCTGTCGACCCAACCGGTGATCCCGACCCAAACCATATTGGACACGTCGACATTGGGCAGTTCGGAAATCCGACGGGCATTGGTTGCGTGGTTATGGCTGCCCCACGCGCCAAGCCGGTCAGAGAAATCCAGATGACCGTCGATCTGGATATACCCAAAACGTGCATTTGGTGCGCGTTTGGCCAACCCACGGGAATAGCCAAGGCAGGCCGGGAAGCTATTATAGTGATCACCGCCCAGTGCCAGAGGGATCGCCCCTCCAACGCTCAGCGCCTCGGTCATTGCGGCAATGGCCTCGGTGGTTGCGTCTACATCCTCAGGGGTGATCACTGCATCCCCGCAATCCACGAGCCAGTCGCTGGCCGTTGCGCTTCTTTGGCCCGTATCTGGATCAAAACTGACCCCCTGCGGTCGCATGGATTGCAATACCGTCGTTGCCTTACGCAGCGCCTCGGGACCAAACCTGGTTCCGAGCCGGCTTGAATGTGTCCAATCGCTGGGCATACCCACCACACCGATTTGGCCCGGACGGACGTCGGCGGCATCGAGCAGAGGCCCATCAAACAGCCGATACCCCGGTTGTGCCAGAGGCGGGAGAAATGTCGTTATCGCTGCAGTCATGTCAGTACTTTTTCCTTGGAAGTTTGGCGGCGCGGAAAATCAATCCCAAAGCCGAGGCGCGCATAGATAAACGCCAGAAGAGCCGTGACCATCAGGCGTTGGCCAACCTTCACGACACCCATTCCGGGACGGTTCGGATTCAGACCGGTCAACATAATGGCGCTGACCTCGTGCCGTCCCAAAAGCTCAAGCCATTGCACCACCGTCGCAAGATCGCAGCCCCCCAAACGGGGCCGATCACAAAGCGCACTGAGCGATGTTTCAAACACCGAGAGATCAAACCGAACAAACAACGGCTTTGATGGATCCCGCCACTCTGAAAACGCGGCACGCTGCGCGGCAGTATCTCTATTTACCGGCGTGGTCGTTCCGTTCGGCAAGGGCGCAATATGAAAATCGCGCGCATCGGCTGGTGTACCGCCAAGCTGCACTGTCTGACAATGAGGAGCGCGCTCCGCGCCGTCTCGGACATGCGATCTGATCCGCCCAAAAAGATTGCACAGGCGCCATTGTCGCTGATCTGACGCATGGCCGCCTTCAAGGCCGCGTGGATCGCATCTTCGGACCCCGGTGCAATATCTCCGAGATCACAAAGCCGCTCGTGCAGGCCATCGGTACTGATATCCTGACGCGCATCGATATCTACGGGGTGACTGAATTGTGGATTTGCGTGCCAACCGAAATAGACCGAGGTTTCGCGTAATGCACGCGGCGCCAGAGATTGCCCTGCATGAGGTGCGTTTGTATCTTCAAACGGGATGCCCAGTACGGCCGATCTCCAGACCGGACGTCGCCGATTGCTTTGGTCTGAGAGCGCATGAACGACAGATGCCCTGCCATGCGCGGCAACGGGGCCGAACGTAGAGGCATCAGCCTGCTCCTTTCTCAAGACGAGCTGTGACCGCTTGCAGGATCGCCAGTGCAGCGCGGGTTTCAGCCTTGCCACGGTTGTCCAGTTCCGGGGCAAGCCCAAAAACCGCAGCCGCGATGGTATCGCCCGGGGTGGCGTCAATTTGCGCGATCATTTGTGCTGGTGACATTCCCGTCAGGCGATGCGGGTGCGATACCCATTTGCCCGCAAGCTCTTGTAAATCCACAGACAGGATGACCGGTTGGGTGCGGGGCAAATGGCTCACTGCGCCGCCATTGACCCCAATGATGGGAACATCCGCACCTGTGACCTGTCTTGCGGCGACGTCAAGCGCTTCCAAACCGCTGGAATCGCCGCCTACCAACACCATGCGGGCACCGGTTTCAAGAACCGATTCACATTGCGAGGCAACTGCGAGAAAATGCTTGTCAGGTTCTAGCGGAAAGACGTTCACGTCCCCAAGGTCAATTGCATTCGCGGGTGTTACTGTGGGGCAGGACGCATACCGAAGCTGGCGCGCGAGATAGCGTTGCCCTGCCGATGGCCGGGCGAGATTGTCACAAAAATAGCCTGCAATCGCGACCTGACCGGGCACGAGATCTTCCAGATCGCCAATGGATGCGCCCAGAAAACTGGGGATCGCGTCAAACTGTATTTGCGCCGCTTCACTCATTGTGCAACGCCGCGTTCAGGGTTTCGATCGCCGCCAGTTCCGACATTCCCCTGGTGTCGCGCGCAGGCGCAAGGCCGGTGATCACAATCGCCTGCCATTTACAGGACATGGCACCAATGACGGAAACCAGCGTTTCAGGTTTCATCCCGCCGGGATTTAGGCCGACGCTGCCAGCTGCATGCCCCAGATCAATGACCGATATGTCGATCCACAAGACAGCGCGCTCGGGCGTGTCAGAATAGTCGCCGTGCCCTTCATCCAACTGCCGCGCGGTGCGCCAATCCATCTTGCGCTGGCTGATCGATCCCAGACACCAGCAGGTTGATCGCCGTTCAATCCCACCCAGATCGTGTTGGCTGTTCGCGTCGCGATATCACGCCGGGCCAACGGCATGGCCGCGACAACTGGCAGATCAGGCAAGGCCCCCAGCACACCCGAGGCGACATCAGACGCGCCACCCAAGACAACGGGTACAACACCGTGATCCACCATTTGCGTCACAAGTTGTTCCAACGCGGCAGGCCAATCCCTGACAGGTCCAGATTGCCAAGATCCCGACCATCTACAGGCAGTCCGATCCCAAGTTGGGCAGTCATTTTGCGCAGCGCATCGGGTGCCAGAGAGGTGCCGGATCGGGGCCCGGTGTTAACTTCGCTCGGAACGCCCATAACCCCAACACAATCAGCCTTACATTGCGAATGAATGCCAAAAGGAAGGTCCGCATAACCAGCTGTTATCATTTGTTTCCGCGCGCTATTCATTGCCAGACGCCTTCGTTATTTGCGATTTCCAATTGCGCTCAAACCGGCTATAAAAAGCGACGGATTTGCGTCGAAAGGTCTGCCTATGCCCGACAAGCCCCGATCCCCTGACGCCAATGGTGGTGTCGAAGCGGTAGAGCGCGCATTGCGTGTGCTGGACATCTTTGAGCCGGGCGATGCAGGCCTCTCTTTGAAGGAGGTTGCGGACCGCAGCGGGGTCAACAAGGCGACAATTCTGCGTCTGAGCGTGTCGCTTGAAAAGTTTGGTCATATTACGCGAGACGCCGAGGGTCTGTTTCACCTCGGGCCGTCTTTGTGGCGTCTTGGATCCGTGTTTCGCCAAAACCTGCGGATGGGGCCAATTGTGCGACCGGTGCTTGCGAATTTGGTGAATGCGACCGGCGAAAGTGCGTCGTTTTATGTGCAACGCGGCAACTCTGGCGTGTGCCTCTACCGGGTCAATTCGCCAAGGCTTGCGCGGGATCACGTTCAGGAGGGCGAGATCATTCCGCTGAGCATGGGCTCTTCGGGTCAGGTGCTGGATGCTTATTCCATCCGGCAGGGAAAACAGGCGGCCAGCATCCGAAAGGCCGGGTATTATCTCAGCCTTGGTGAACGCGATCCTGACGTCGCCGGACTGTCGGTTCCTGTTCTTGGGTTCGAAGATGAATTGCTGGGCGCGATCAGCTTGTCCGGCCTGCGCGTCCGCTTCAATGACACAGCCGTCGAAAAGTATCGCGCGGCGGTCCTTGATGCCGCCCGCCAGATTCGGGTGGAGTTTGGCGAAAAATAAGACCCGCATCATTGTGCCTTGTCTTTCCGACGCCCGATCATCTGCACACCGATAAGCGCCGTGATGGACACGACAATCAGACAGGTCGAGATCGCCGCGATTGTCGGATCAAGCTGATCACGCAGTGAATTGAACATGCGCCGGGTGATTGTGGCGTTTTCCCCGCCCGAGACCAGCATCGAGATCACAACCTCGTCCAGCGACGTGATAAATGCCAGAAAAGCCCCTGTCTGGATCGAGAATTTCACCTGCGGTACGGTGATTGTCCACAATGCGTATGCACGGGACGCCCCTAAGCTGCGCGCTGCAAGCTCCTGATCGAAATCATAATTCTGCAATCCCGACATCACCGTCACGATCACGAATGGCAGCGCCAGCGCAGTATGGGCGATCACGATCCCGGTCAGTGTGTAATTGAGCCCCAGCTTGGCATAGAGGCTGAACACTCCAACAGCGATCAGGATCACTGGCACGACAATCGGCATGATCACAAGGATTTGAGCCGCGCTCCTGATACGAGGCGCAGAGCAATGCAGACCATAGGCACAAAGTGAGCCCAGGGGCGTCGCGATTGCCGTGGTCAGCGCCGCCGCGATCAGCGAGGTCTTTGTTGCGCTCATCCATTCCGGCGACGTGACATAGGCCACGTACCAGCGAAACGAGAGCGATGTCGGCGGGAATTCCAGATAGGATGCCCCCGAAAACGACATCGGGATAACGATCAGCGTGGGCAGGATGAGAAAGAACAGCACAGCAATGCCGACCACTGTCAGCCACAGGCCGTCGATTTTACGTTGTCCGACTTGTTCCATTTTCAGATCCTCAGCGCATAAACAGTTTGTCGAGCCCGAAGACACGGTTCATCAGCCAGATCATCGCCAGCGCCAGCAACAGCAGGACCACGCCCAGGGCTGATGCGGCCCCCCAGTTCGAATAGACTGTGATGGTGCTTTCGATACGCTGCGCCAGCATCTGAACCCGGCCACCGCCCAGCAAAGCCGGTGTGACAAAGAACCCAAGCGACAGGATGAAAACCAGCACGATGCCGGCAAAAAGGCCCGGCAGGGACATTGGGAAAAATACCCGCCAAAAGGCCCCGCGCGGGCTGGAACCAAGGCCCACGGCGGCTCGGACCAGGTCGCCGTCAATATTGCGCATAGTGGCGTAGAGCGGCAGAACCAAAAAAGGCAGCATGATATGCACCATGCCAATGATGGAGCCGGTCAGATTGTGCGCCAGTTGCAGCGGTTCTTCGATAATGCCAAGTGACATCAGCGACGAATTGATGATCCCATTGCGCTGCAAAAGCACCAGCCACGCATAGGTCCGCACCAGAACCGAGGTCCAGAAGGGGACCAGCACAAACACCATCAGAATGGCCGCTGTTTTGTTCGGCATCTTTGTCAGCCAGTAGCACAGCGGGTAGCCGAGAAGGACGCAAATCACCGTCACGGCAATGCTGATCTGAAACGTGACGACAAAGGTTCGCCGATAGAGAGCACTACTAAAGATGCGCGTGTAATTTTCCGTGCTCAGTTCGCCTGCCGCATTGAAAAACGACAGCGAAGACAGCCAGAAAATCGGCAGGAAGACGACGATCAAGATCGTCAAAACCGCAGGCATCGAAAGCCCAAGAAACGTCAGTTTTTCGCGGCGTTCTTCGGATTTGAGCGTGCTGGCATTCTGAAGAGTCCCAGCACCTTCATACGTCTCGGCGATACTCATGCCACATGTTCCGGTACGATGATCGTATCTTCGGGATGCAGGGCAAGGCCGATTTGCTCTCCCTTCGACGGCAACCCGGTTTGGCCCGCGCGATTGGCAGGCACACGCACATTGATCTGACCAGCGCTGTCGTGCTGAACGATCACTAGAACGCTGTCGCCCTGATAAATGATGTCATGCACTTGGCCGGACAGGTCATTGGCGGCGTCTGGCACCGCGCCTGCTGTGACTTCCAGCAACTCGGGCCGGATGATCAGACGATGGCCTCCGCTGCCCAGCGCAATAGGCGTATTGATTTCAGAACGCGCTCGCCAAGCTGCGCCGTGTCATTCGCTACACTAACCGGCAGGGAAATGGATTCCCCGATAAAATCCGCCACAAAGAAACTATGCGGCTGGCGATAGAGCCGCTCAGGCGTCGCGATCTGTTCGATCCGCCCATGATTGACCACTGCAATCCGGTCCGACATCGTCAGGGCTTCGCGCTGGTCATGGGTCACGTAAACGACAGTTGCATCCAGCTTTTCATGCAGCGCCTTCAATTCGATTTGCATATGTTCGCGCAACTTCTTGTCGAGCGCTGACAACGGCTCATCCATCAGAATGATCTGCGGCTCAAAAACCATGGCGCGGGCAAGGGCCACGCGCTGTCTTTGTCCCCCGGATAATTGCGTGATGCGCCGGTCGCCATAACCGCCCAGCTGCACGGTCTCCAGCGCGCGCTCGGCGCGGGCCTTCTGATCGCTTTTGGACACCCCGCGAATTTTCAACGGATAAGCCACGTTTTCTGCGACCGTCATGAACGGAAACAACGCATAGCTTTGGAACACCATGCCAAGGCCGCGCTTGTGGGGCGGCGTTGCAATCATTTCCTGTTCGCCAAACCGGATCGACCCGCCATCAGGACGCACAAATCCGGCCAGCGCCATCAAAAGCGTCGTCTTGCCGGAGCCTGATGGCCCCAGCAATGTCAGGAACTCGCCCGCGGCGATGTTCAAAGACACGTCATTCAGCGCTTTGACCGATCCGTAGGCCTTGCACAGGTTGGATATATCGATGGGAAGGGAGTGGGCTGCAGGTGACATGGGGGCTCCTAACCTGACAAAAATGGGCGCAGCACAAGATGTGCCGCGCCCAGATATTTTTTACTGTTGGATCAGCGTGTCAAACTCTTCGGTCAACTCGCCCAGCTGGCCGATGTAAAAGTTCGGATCGACCAGAAGCTGCTTGCCATAGTTGTCGGGATGTGTGTTGACCTTCACTGCCATCTCATCCGAGATTATCCCGGTGCCGAAGGCACCCGAATTCACCGGACCCAACGGCATGGTCACCGCCAGCCTCGCCTGTGCTTCGGCGCTCAGCAATTCGTTGATAAGGCGCATCGCGTTGTCTTTATTCGGAGCCCCCTTGGGAACCAACAAGCAGTCCACGTCCATCGTGCCGCCATCAAAGGCATAGGCCACATCAATGCCCGACGCGATCACGCTTTCTACGCGGTTATGGCCCATATGGATCACGTCCACTTCGCCGTCACGCAGCAACTGCGCCGATTGCGACCCGCCGCGATACCAAACGGTAACTTCGGGGGCAATCTCACCCAGCTTGTCCCATGCGCGCGCCTTGCCCTCATTCGTGGCCAACGTGTCATAGATCTCGGCCATCGGCACACCATCCGCCATGAGCGCGGCTTCGAGGTTATAGTTCACCTTGCCGTGCATACCGCGCTTGCCGGGGAAGTTTTCCAGATCCCAGAACTCTGCCCAATTGGACGGGCCATTGTCGCCAAATGCATCCTTGCGATAGGCAATCACCTTGGTGAAGTTGATGAAGCCGATGTAATTGTCATGGATCAGCTCTTTCGGAATGCCTGTGGTGTCAACAATCGAATAGTCGATCGGCTCAAGGCTGCCTTCCCGGCTCAGGGTTTCACACGAAGGCAAATCCTGTTCTGTAACGTCCCATGCAACGGCACCCGCCGTGATCTGCGCGCGCACGTCCTGAATGCCGTTTGTCGTATCTTCCTTGACAGTGATATTCAGCGCACCAGCGGCAGGTTCCAGCATGGCTGAGCGCAAGGCATCCTGAAACGAGCCTCCCCAGGACGCAAACACGACCTCTCCCTCGGCAAAGGCAGGCGAAGCAATGGCCAGGCCACCTGCCACTAGCGCCGTGGTGAGCTTCAGTTTTTGGTTATCTTTCATCATGTCAGGCTCCTCCCGAACTGTTGGTTGGTTTGTGGCTTCGCGACATGCGCGGCTCCACATAATCATTCGCAATCGTTTCATCTAGCAAAACGTCATTTCAGTTTTACTAGAGCTGATGTTGGAATTGGTCAAGGATTCTTTTGCCCCGTAGGATTCACACTCCCGTTTCCTGAGCATCAGAGCCTGGAAAATCTCGCAATTCGCGCATTGGTGCAGCATTCATCTGGGTTCGATCTTGCACATATGGCGTCTGAAGCGATCTTCGTCTGACCCGAAGTTAACTGCCACCGATTGAAGCATTTGGTGGAACGTGCGGACCGCAAACTCTCACTCGCTTTGCGTTGATCCGCGAATTTGAGTGGCAGCTTCTTGACAGTATGCGCCAATTGATCCTGACGACAGAATTGGTCAATTTGGGCTCAGCCCCGACCTCGGATGCGACGCAGCATCCCGTGATATGGAGGCATCGTCAACGTCAGGTTGTCGTTGTGGGAGGGCATGGCGGATCGGAGGATCAGTCATGGAAACACCAAACTTACCGGCCATTCGTGCGCTTCGCCCGGCTTGGAACAAAGGGCGCATCGTTGGGCAAAAACGGCCACTGAAACCAAAACACGTCTGGGCAATCCGTGTTCGACTTGAACTCGCCGAGAACCATCGGGACCTGGCGCTGTTCAATATGGCAATCGACAGCAAACTGCGTGGCTGCGATCTCGTGAAGATGAAAGTCGTCGACGTGATGGCGTCCGGCCAGATCAAGGAACGAGCTTCGGTGTTGCAAAGCAAAACGCAGAAGCCGGTTCGTTTTGAAATCTCCGAAGGCACACGCGCCTCGGTTGAAAAGTGGATGGAAGATGAGCTCATGGTCGGCTCGGAGTACCTATGGCCGGGTCGTTTCCATGAACGCTTGCACATCTCGACACGCCAGTACGCCCGGATCGTCCGGGATTGGGTCACGTCGATCGGTCTGGAGGCCAGTGCATACGGAACGCATTCGATGCGGAGGACAAAAGTCACACAGATCTACAAGAAGACCGGCAACCTGCGGGCGGTCCAGCTGCTACTTGGGCACACCAAGATGGACAGCACCGTCCGGTATCTCGGTGTTGAGCTGGAAGATGCGCTTGCGATCGCAGAGGCCATTGAAATCTAACAACTTGGGCCGTCTTCGCGGACGGCCCAAACAAGACCTTGGCGAAATCTGCGGCGAACAGCGACGAGGAGCCCAGAGCGACGGTCTTCTTGCGGAGCAGGCAAGGACATCGCTTTAAAGTTTCAACTGACACGGCGTATTAGAAAATTCAGAAAAAACTGCCCGTCAATCCTGCGCGGCTCGTAGACAAGCCTTCTTCCTGGCGAAAGTCCTTCGGGCAGTTTGACGCTTATATTGACCTTATAGGGTGTCGCCTGCCCGAAATGCGAACTCAATGTGAAGCGCAATTTCAACTGACCGGAGTCATCGAATTTGCCAGTGAAGTCCCTAAACCAAGGCCCTTCGGCCGCAAAGCCTTGGGCAGATAGCAAGGTCAGCTTGTCTCCATTGCGATTGATGCGCAAGGCTGCAAGTGGCTCGATTTTTCCGGGGAAATAGGCCTTGTCGGGCCGACTGGTTGTTTGCCAATAATCATCGTCCCATCTGCGTCTGATTAAGACAATGTAGTCACCATCAAAAGTCGCGAAAGACGGCGCGACCAACTGATTACAGACTCTTCCTTGCTCTCCTCGAAGTGCGGCAAGAGTTTCACTGGTCTCGAGGCTCTCAGGCGTCAGTCCAAGATTCTCTCTAGCGCTGATATACCGAGAGAAAGCAGATCTCGTGCGTGGGCCCGCAACACCGTCCGCTGTGCCAGCGCTGCAGCCAACGCGATTTAGCTCAGTTTGTATATCACGGATCAGGCTGCGCGTCTCTGTATCATCCTTCGCGCTTTGAGGCGATGTCGGCACAAGAGCTGCTACTTTGTCTCGCGCAGTACTACTGTTGCCCGGCACTTCGTCCTTCTGGTGCTCAGCAAGCAAGTCGTCCCGCAACGAAAGGGCGAGCGCGACTGCAAAATGATCCCTTTCGCCTTCGTATCGCTCCAGAAACATCTCGATCGCATCAAGCCTTCCGAGCGAACGCGCAAGTTCAAAGTCCGCATAAATCTGGTCTTCGACACGCTCAATTTCTTCCTCTGGCGTCGAGCCTGCAGCCGCATCTGGAACAAGAAAAATGTCTCTGGCGGGAAGCGAGCCATAAGTAAATGGCTCCTGATAGCCTTCTGTCAGAGTGTAAACCCTGTCGCGGACTCGCCGAAACAACTTGCCAATCTCAAGTCCGGGTTCCTCGATGTGGTTGAGCAGAGCCTGAGCATAGGGGCTGTTGCGGCCATCGCCGTCAAGCGCCAGCGTTCCGCTCCTTGCAGCATATCCAACCAACACACCTCCCGGATCGATACGTGCAAGTCCGCGTCCAATTGAGCGGGTGCTGTTTGTGCGCTCCATAGTCGCGAGGAATGGATTGTTGCGGCAGGCGTCAACCAACACGATCTTCAAGCCGGGTGCGCCCGCGATGGAGCTAATCAATGTGTTGAGGCGGATTGCCTCGAGTTCGATGTCACGGTCGCTCCGCAGTTCCGCACTGACAGGGATCAGGAAGTTCGTGTTGTCCAACTCGATGCCGTGGCCGGCGAAGTATACGATGACCGACTCGGCGTTTTTTGCCTTTTCTCCAAAGTCACGTATGGCAAGGCGCATGTCGCGGTAATCCAGATCAAGACCTGTTGTGACCTCAAACCCGATCCTGCGCAATGCCTCTGCAATGTCGATCGCATCATTCGACGGGTTTTTGAGATTGCTGACATGTTGGTAGTTCGCATTGCCAATTACCAAGGCAACTTTGTCCGCCAGCACCATCGCAGGCAGAAAACAAAACACAACTGAGAACAGGATACGCTTCATGTGAAATATCGCCGTTAACGCGTCTACCATATGAACGTTTCCACACTTTCGGAATTCAATCAATATGACCGGCGTGGACAAGCTCTAGCTCGGCTTAGGCCGCATAGCGGAGTTCGGGATTGACACGACGAAGGTTCGTTTCCCGCCCATTGCGCCAGTTTCGGCATGGACCATTCATATGAAGTACGAACTCGGAGCCGCCTTGCGGCGGGACAGAAAGATGCTCGCTTGGGAAGCTATCTAAACGTCAGCTTCCGCATTTCCTGCGAGCATGCGTAGCGACTGCAGCGAACTTCCACTTCCCGCGCTTCGTGCCGTACTTCAGCCCCCTACCCGTCCCGATCTAGCTTTAACCAATATCGCGTGTACCGGAGTTCACCCGTTCGGATCAAAGCGCCCTTCTCTACCAGGTTCTGGAGATCCCGCGTTGCTGTGGCGCGCGATGTTCCCGTGATCGAGATATAGTTCTCAGCGCTCAATCCCCCTGTGAACCCATCCGGCCCAGCCTTGAACAAACGGGCGATTACCTTGCTTTGGCGAGTGTTGAACTGATCACGGTACCGATCATAGAAGTGCGTCTTGGAAATAAAGAAACCAACCCGCTCAAGCGTCACCTGCTGTGCTGTAAGGACAGTTTCGGCAAACCAGACGAGCCACGGTGTGACTTCCAGCGTCTTTTGATGGCGTTCGAGTTGGTCGTAGTAAGCCTTCCGCTCTCGCTCGATCGTGAAAGCAAGGGCAATCAGACTTGGCTGACCGATATTCTGGGCCAAGGACTTTTCAGCCAGCGCCCTACCCAACCGGCCATTGCCGTCCTCAAAGGGATGAATGCTCTCGAAATACAGATGGCTCAAACCGGCCCGGATCAGTGCGCGCAATGGTTCGGGACCATCCGGTGCGGTCCGGTTGAACCAGGCTACGAACTGGTCCATTTCAGCCGGAACCTGATGTGAAGGTGGAGCTTCGAAATGCACCGTTGGGCGGTCGAGCCTGCCTGAGACGATTTGCATCGCATCCTCATGGCTCCGGTATGATCCAATCGTTTCCAGATGCCTGTCATGGGACAGAAGCATGTCATGCCACCGAAACAGGGTGTCGTGTGACAGTGGTTCCGAATAGTTGGAATAAACATCCACCATCATTTCAGAAACGCCCTGCTCGCGCGGTTTGGATGGATAGCTGTCGGGAGCCAGTCCAAGATGTCGGCGCAAGGAAGATTGCACGCTGAGACGATCCAGCATCTCACCTTCGATCGCGCTGGTCTTCATTGCTTCTTCGCTTAGCAGGTCGATACGCAATTGATCTCGATCCGATGTGTTCACATGATGAACCGCTCCAAGAACTTCCCCTGAGGACAACAGGAACTGTTGCTCGTATGGTTCGAGTCTTGCGGCGTCGTAACGAAAGGTAGGCCAGTCAGGGTTCTGCCAGTTCCACATCGTGAGGTATAAGCTTCCTTTCTATAACTCACTATTTATGGTTGCGTGATTTATAGAGGTCAATCCTATAGCTCACCTTTTTCAGACCCTTCGATCCAGTCATCACTTGGAGGTGTAATCTGAAAACGGTAAATTTCATCCTGTTTCCCCAAATTTACGTAGCATTGGATGTCCGCGAGAGCATTGCCTTTGGAGACAATTCGCCCTTTTCGATCTTGGCCAGCAACGAAATCAGGTAAGCCCCTGGAGATTGTATGTTCTCAGCACGTTGAAAGATGTATCCGAGAACAATGAAGCGAATAGCTGGGCCAAAAGTTGATTTCATTGCATACCAGGTTTGGCCAAGCCGTAGATACTCGGCGATATCATCCATAAGCCGATCACAGTGGTGCTGATCTTTTGCAAAGCGTAGTTCTGAGCATAGCCGTGGAAAACTGCGCTCCATTTGGTCTGGAGAAACCTGAATCTGAGAAAGCTTTTCTTTCTTAACTTCCGGATTCAAAGAGTCCTCTTTGTGCCCCTCAATTTCACTGTCACTGGCCCTCAAATTTTCTGTATCAGTCTGTGTTATCTCGGAGATTTCCACAGAGATTTCTGCCAACAGCTCGCTGAGTACATTCGCATCTGGTTTGCGACGCAGAGCATTGCGTACGGTGGTCACCAAATCAGAGATCGCGGTGTCATTTGCTACGAGTTCCTTAAGGCGCGCCAGAGCGGCGGAAACTTTGTCACGGAGTACAGTGAACTCGAGAACGCGATCAGCATGCCTCTGGGCTTCCTGAATGAACTCAGCGTGCCGTTCAGACAAAGGCATCAAGGAGAGCCCAGTTGCGGTGACCACCCTGCCCTGGCGATCCCGGCGCGCCCATCGCTTACCGTTTGCGCTCATGACGCGGCGGATAAGTCCAAGGTCCACCAGCGTCGAGATATGACGCTCAACTGTCTGCACGCTGACATGAGTTCGTTTGGCTATCGCCGCGTTGGACGCGAAACAGATGTGATGATCATCCTGGTCCGCAGCAATCTGATCACCGCCCATAAAGGAAACCATCGCTCTCAGGACATTGAGAGTTGTGGATTTTAACCCAAGAGGTTCTCTGGCCTCTTCAACGGCGCGAAGAAGTATCCATTTTTTGGGCGTACTGTTCCCCTGCCCTGCCGTTCCCGACAAGGTCGCTCCAATTGGAGCCAATGCTGTTAGTGTTTTCATGATTATCTATCGGCAGACAAAAATTACCCGTTCGCTCAAGAGCGTTTTTTCTTGTGTGGCGATTCGGGTGCTGCTAGATTCTAGGTGTCTAATCTAAGAATTGCGCTTTGCGCAGCAGCCCTCGAAGCTCCGGTTTCGGGGGTTTTGTTTGTTTGCCTTCCTCCTTTCTGCTCGTCCTCAGTTCTTTTTCTTGGCGTTTACAGCTGTAAACTCAGCGTGTGAGCGCTTAATGATTTCAGCCATGTTTTCGTCCAACCAGCTAGCGAAGCCAGCGTTAGCTCCGGTCCTTTGACCGAAACAGTTAGTGATCCGTTGGTAGATTTGATTGTAACGCCTTCGATTGGGTTGAGTTCGGCTGCACCTTCTCTTTGTCTTGCACCGCGTTTGGCAGCTGCTTTTAGGAGCATTTCCAGCCGATCATCTGACGACATCGATGGCTCAATGGTTGCAAGAAGATTTGCAGCTTCATCTTCCGCTAGCTTGCCTGCAACGAAGTGCTCTGCAAGCACGGTCCATTTTGGGCGGCCTGATTTTGGGGCTGCGCCGATCATGTCACCAATCTTTGCAGGAACATGTTGCGTAATTTTTGTCAGGTGAGACAGCCCTGATTTCGAAACGTTCAATACTTGCCGCACCGTTGCCGTGTCATGCCCGGAAGTCAGGATCGCCTCGGCGAAACGTGCTTTCTCGTAGAAGGAAAGATTGCGCCTCGCAGCATTCTCAAGCCCTTTGGCGAGAAGCGCTGAAGCATCGTCGATATCCTGAACATTGGCGCGGACTTTAATACCAAGTTCACGACAGGCTTTGAGCCTCCTCCGTCCATAAATTGCCTCGTATCGACCGTCGGATTTCGATCTTCTGACAAGAATGGGAACTTGTTGGCCACCGTCTTGTATACTCGACATCAAGCTTTCAAAACTATCGTCTTCTTCGTCAATGTTTACAGCTGTAAACTCACCGAGCCTATCGGCAGGCCCCCAGTCGTCGATCAGAGCAGGGTCAATTTCCCTGATTGCGGCAAGAGAGCCCTGAAGCGCACCAAGAGCAGGGGCATTGGGTTTTGGAGTTTTATCGATGGCCTTGGGGCCAGAGCGCGCGATGGTGTTTGCGATCCCCGACATCTCCTGAAGCGACTTTCTAGCCATTAGCTGCGTCCCCATGCTTGATGGATCATTTGCTCTACCTCAGAGCCGATCGCATCCATTGAGTTCTTTGCCCGATCATAAGTTGCGCGTGTCATTTCTGACCGCACGACTTCGTAAATTGATTGTTTGAGCATTGTGGCGTCACTGACCGCGGTGCTTTTGAGGGCTGTGGCTGACATAACGCGATCCTGAAACAGTGCCCGCATGAACGAAGCCAGTTGTTGAGACGGTACGTCTGTTGGCTCGTCACGCGTTATCAGGAATTTGAAGTTGTCGTATTCGAGCGTAGCGCCGGCATCTTCAATGACTGCCATGTAAGCACCAGCGAGTTCGAGAAATTGAGCCGTCGAAGACACGTCCAGCATCGAAGGTGTAAGTGGCACAAGCAATGAACTGGCGGCCGCCATCCCAGCAATTGTCAAGAATCCTAGCTGAGGTGGGCTATCAATCAGAACAAGGTCAAAATCTCCTTCCACCTGGGCCAGGGCATTCCGTATTCTTGTAAAGAACGGATGGTCTGGGTTGGAGTGAACGGCAGATTCTGTCTCAAATTCGGAAAGAACAAGCCGTGACGGAGCCACAGAGAGACCGGGGAAGTACGTCGGAAGCACGACGTCCGCCATATCTACCGGATCTTCATATCGAATAGCATCGTAAATCGTCAGCCCGTCAAACTCTATTTCGGGGCTTATGCCGCACATGGATGTAAGAGAGCCTTGAGGATCCAGATCAACAGCCAGCACACGGTAACCGCGAAGCGCAAAATAGTGAGCCAAGTGAATTGTTGTGGTGCTCTTACTGCTGCCGCCTTTGAAGTTCATCAACTGCCAGACTTGGAGCTTTTCTCCTTCAGTCCGGCGAGGGACATAGCGCCCTTTTTTGCGTGAGGTTTTCTCAAGCGTTTCGCGAGCCTCCCAAAGTTCTTGGGCAGTATAGTAACGCCTACCGCTGCGTACGTCATTCGGTTCAGGAATCGTTCCCTCTGCGTGGACTTTGCGCATGAATTGACCTGAGACTCCTAAGAGTTCAGCAGCTTCTGGCGCTGCAAAATTTCGCAGTGATTTGGTGTTGTCGGGGGCAAATGCAGCAAGTAGATGTTCCCGGATAGCCGAGTTTAATCTCTCAGATATTTCCGTGGCGAGTGCCGATGGTCTTTCTGCCGCAAGTGGTGTCACGGGAATCATGTAGTTGCCTCAAATTAAAGAATGTGGTCATTTTTGCGCCACTTGAGATAAACAGCCGTGATTCATAGCACTAAGTCAAGGATTTTCGCCTATATTGTAGGTTTTCCAACGCGGAGGACTACATACGCTTTGCATCAGAGCAGGGTGGTTTACAGTTGTAAACTCGGTTGAGCGGGATCATGGGTTCTTTCAGTCGATGAAGTTCTAACGTAGGCATGCGAAGGCATTCCTGTAAAACTCCTCCCTATGCTCCGCTTTGAGTAGAACGCCTCTAGCATGGAGTTGGAGTGAAGGCCGAACGGCTTTTGGCGCAAATTGCGCAATTGGGAAGGGCAGGGAGCTAGTTGAGCTGATTGGTCAAATTCTCTCACCAACAATTTCGTTATCGAGTTTTCTGCGATACCAACTTCGTAACAATACTTCTGCGCCAGTACGGGAGTACGATGCGGTGAGAATGGCATGGCGATCTGGGTCAGATACACCGAGCTCAGCCCGTGCGCAGAGGAAAACACGCGAACATTCCGGCTAGAGTCAGCCGCTCGCCAATTGCCCAAGAAATGGCATACCGTGAGGGCGGGGTTTCGGGAATTGTGCGCCTGTAAGTTGCGACGGAACACGGAACTGTCCTCGATCCAGTGCAGCTGTGCTTGCGCGGCGCGGCTTTTGACGCAAGTCTCTACCGTCATTGGATTCATATGGGATCACAGACATGATCCGTGTGTTCACGTCCCATTAGCGTCCATAAAACCAGCTTGCTCGAATTAGTGATTTTGGGCTCCTCAATCGTTGAACAGACGGTCTCGTTGGCATATATTGCCAAAAAGGAGGCTTACGCCATGGTAACCCGCAATGTTGTACTTACAGAATCGCAGGATCAACTGGTGCAGAATCTGGTTGCGTCCGGTCGATATCAGAACGCCAGTGAAGCGTTGCGCGCCGGCCTTCGGCTTTTGGAGCGGGAAGAAGCGGGGCTGGAGTCTCTCAAACAAGGCTTGCAGGAGGGTGTAGCGCAGGCTCAGGCCGGAGATTTGGCAGAAGGCAGGGGTTCGGATGCGATCCGTCGTGCCTTTGCAAGGGCACGAGCCAAGGCGTGACCAGACCCTTTCGACTGACACGCCGCGCTGAATCCAGCCTGGTGGAAATTGCCCGATGGACCATCGACAAGTTTGGATCGCATCAAGCCGATCTTTATGAACAAGAACTAATAGCGCGCTGTCAGGCCATCACAGAGGGCAGGGTGGCCAGCCGAAGTTGTTCTATATTGGTCGAAGAGGCGGCGGATCTCAGATATGTGCGCGCAGGAGAGCATTTCCTGGTTTATCTGGATCAGCCGGACGCGGTGATCATTGTTGATATCCTGCATTCCCGTTGCGATCTGCCGCGACATGTTTCCGCGCTGGCCACGTTAACAGATGCGACAGGAAACAAGACATAGGCACAGCAGCCGGAGTTTCCCTCAAGCGGGGATTATTAAATAGTCAGTAACTACTCACCCCAGTAGATCAGTCGCCGGGTTATCCGCGATGTCCACATCGTCGTAGTATTTCTGCGCCTGGGCCATGGAGCGATGCAGGGAGAGGCGCATCGCGGCCTGGATCGGGGCGCCGTCCAGCGCGGCCTGGGTCAGGAAGCCCGAGCGCAGCCCATGGGGGGAAGCGAACCCGTCCGGCAGGCCCGCCAGTTTCGCCCGACGCTTGACGATCTGCGCGATGGCATCCGGGCTGAGGCGGCGGGTTAACACCCGATCGGCTTTTGAAACAGGCCGGAACAAGGGGCCGTCCTGAATCTCACCCACCTCGATCCAATGGGCCAGCGCTTGGGCTGCGCGGCCTTTCAACACCAGCCGCGGCGTTTCACCTTTGGTTGTCGTCTTGGTCTCCAGCAGTGAAATCCAAACCAGGCTTTTCTCGTCGAACTCCTTCAGCGAGACGTCTTCAAACATCAACCCGGTGATCT
This sequence comes from Ruegeria sp. BK1, assembly GCF_056535645.1. Taxonomy (NCBI): domain Bacteria; kingdom Pseudomonadati; phylum Pseudomonadota; class Alphaproteobacteria; order Rhodobacterales; family Roseobacteraceae; genus Ruegeria; species Ruegeria sp. BK1. Next base: position 23,718 of record NZ_JBQFIS010000004.1, read on the forward strand.
CCGAGCGCCGTCTACCACCCGAAGCCCAACCCAGCATCAAGATGGCGCGGTCGCGGCAATCCCGCCGGGACCCCCGACAAGTGGACAGCAACTGCTCGAGCACATCGCGGGTAATCGGTTGCTGCGATTTTGGGGCAGGGGGCCGGGCGGCGGCGCGGCGCGCCTTGGCACGGGCCTGCTTCACCTGCGGCGCATCAAAAGGGCTGGTCAGGTTCTTCATTCGATGAAAGGCCAGCCAGGAGGCGATGCGCCGGTCCAGCGTAGAAGGGGCCGGGCAGGCGAGGGACTTGCGTAGCCCTTGCGCGATCAACATCTCGGCACTCTGACGCGCGACATCCTCGGGCGCGGCATCTCCCAGATCGCGGGCGTGATCGAGAATGAAGGCCAGCGCTGTGGCCTCGCTCTCGGGCCAGTCCAACGGCACTCCGAACCGTGCTGCCTTCCAGGCCGTTACATAGAGCAAATCGCGCTCATAGGCCCTGAGCGTGTTGGCGGGTGTGCCGCGGACATAGAGATCGGTCAGGGCGTCCTGGTCAGACTGCGACAGGGCAGGGGAGGGGGCGGGGAGATAGGGCTCAGGGGTGCTCATACGGCCCACTCTGCGCCCATTTTCCCGCAAAATCAATTATACTTGATAAGGGATACTTATCGAGTGTAACTTGAAACTGATAGCGCAACAAAAGTAACGAGCAAAAGTAACAGATTTTGCGCGTAAAGTAGGTAGAGGGCTTGCGGAATAATAAAATCGGAGGTTCTGTCGCAGGTCTGTAAACCAATTGGCATCGACATTGCGCTGGAACCGTTGGCAAACTAAATGAAATGAACAGATATTTTGCCACTGAATTGCCTTTCTGGAAGTTTGCCAGAAACACGCTGATCGTCAGTTGCCTTGCGTTGTTTCCGCTGTTGGCCATCTTCGTTTTGCGCACGCCGGGCTTTGCGACGCACCTCCTGAACAGTGGTCCCGCGTTTGTTCGGTTTTTGCGTCAGGTGGTGACGAATGGGTTGCCGGTCGTTTTCCTTTTAAATTATCTCAGCTTTTTTCTTTTCGCCGTTGGGGTAAGGGCGCGGGGCAGGGGGGCCATCCCGGCCCGGTATCTGCTAATTGACCTGCTGCTACGGGCCGTCCTGTTCATCGCGCTGCACGCGCTGATCTACGCGCTTTCGGCAGACTGGTTCGGGTCTTTCGGCGGTGATCCCGTAGTGGCGTTGCGGGTAGTCGGTCCGACGCTGGTACGCTCCGCCTACTTCGAGAACATCTCAGGCGTTTACCTGTACGCCACGCTGGTCGGAGCGCTGCCGCTATACCTATCCGTCGTTCAGAGCCAGATCGCCCACGGTACTGGATTTGCAGCCCAACTGGCACGTCGCGTACCTGGGCGCGGCGGACCTGTGACATTGGCCCTGCTACTGATGGCGGTGTCAGTGGTCGTTCTGACCACCGCGGCGGCGCTGATTGTCCGTTTACAGTCGGTTTGGGGCTGAAGGGTCAGAACGCCCTGCGTATCGCGAAGGAGACTGCGTAATCGCGTTCAAGCTGGGGCCCATCCAGATCTTGATACACAGGGATCACGCCCTCGATACCCAGGCGCGTGCCCGCCAAAACGCCCGACCCCGGCACAAGGTAATTCACTCCGATTCCGATACTCAGAAACTGGCCGCCGCGCAGGGTCGGATCAGCGGTGGGCACCATGCCTGGGTTCAGGCGCGCATCCGACCCGTCAATGTTTTCCACGATGTCGCCGACCACCCGCAACGAGGAGCTGAACTGGTCATTCCAGCGCCGTGCACCCCAAACTGTTGCTGAATAGACGTCACCCAAGGTGTAACCGGCATCATTCTCACCCATCCGGATCACGGCGGCCAGCTGGGCGCCCCAAGACCAATCCGCGTTCTGGCCCGTATAGGTGACGCCCGGCAGCAGGTCGTAGGTGCCTGAACCCAGTTGCATGGGGTAGGGCAGCAGCTGGTCCGGCCCAGCTGGCGTGGTGTCGGTCTCGTCTATCGAGCCAGTCGGCAGACTGAGGCCAAGAGATAGTTCCAGCACCTGCCCGTCGGATTTGTAGATATCATATCCGCCGATGATCTTCAGATCGCCAAACCCCTGTGCCCTGGTCTTAAAGGTCTGGCCCATGCGGGTCTGGTGCTTCATCGTCTTGCGGGTATAGGGCAGCATCGCCATCACCGAGATCTCGTCGGTCACACCGTACATCAGGCCGACCATCGCCATGTTCATGCTCATGCTGAGCGGCGCGATCGGATACTGCGACAGAACGTTCGAGGTAGACAGCGACTGCGTTCCGGTACGATTTCCGTCCATCTCCATGTTCATGTAAGAGAACACAGGCATCAAAACACCCTCGGGTGGATGCATACCGCCAACGACACCCGTTGGCGGCACCGCGTCGGGGCGCATCATCCTGGACATGCTTCCCATACCTGACATGTTGCTGGAGGCTTGCGGGTTCATCGCCACGTTGTCAGCCGGACGGGTTTCCGGTTGGGCCATGGCAGTTGACCCAAGGCTCAGCCCCCCAGCCAGTATTACAGCCTGGAGGCGTTGCCAGACGCACGTAATCTTGCTGTTGCTCCGTGTCATGATGCCCTCGTGTTCGTTTGTTTCCTGAGTCCCTGCCCTGAAAACAAAGTGTTCGGTACGTCCATCGGTGAAGTCGAAATGGTGGGGGTCTCCAGCGCTGGAAGGTCAAGGCCGCCGGCCAGATTTGCGCTCGTCAAGCATGCATCAGCCGAAGGGGTGCGGCAATAATGCGCTTGACCCTCCAGCGCTGGATTGTCGGACAAGGCCGCAAAACCGGAAATCCGGAGGGATTGGAATGATACCGGAAATCGGGCAGTTCGCCCTGGCGCTTGCCCTGGCCGTGTCCTTGGTGCAAAGCGTATTTCCCTTGATTGGAGCAGCACGGAACAATGTCATGTGGATGCGATCGGCATCTGCGACCTCGGTCCTACTGACAGCGCTGGTTGCTATCGCCTTCGCCGCTCTGATGTGGTCCTTCGTGGTCAGCGATTTCACTGTGCTAAATGTGGCCAGCAATTCTCATTCGCTGAAACCGATGCTTTTCAAGGTGGCTGCGACCTGGGGTAGCCACGAAGGGTCGCTGCTGTTGTGGATTCTGATATTGGTGATTTTCGGGCTGGGTGTGTCTCTGTTGGCTCGGAACATCCCACTGAAACTCAAGGCGCGCACTCTGGCAGTGCAGGCCTGGATCAGCGCGGGGTTCCTGTCATTCATGCTGTTCACCTCGAACCCGTTTGACCGGGTGTTTCCGGCACCGCTGGATGGTCAGGATTTAAATCCGCTGTTGCAGGATGTCGGCCTGGCTATGCACCCGCCGTTCCTATACCTGGGTTACGTCGGCTTCTCTATCGTATTTTCTTTCGCCGTGGCTGCCCTGATTGAGGGGCGGGTCGATCCGGCATGGGCGCGGTGGGTCCGACCCTGGACATTGGCGGCCTGGGTGTTTCTGACACTTGGTATCGTTCTGGGCAGCTGGTGGGCCTATTACGAACTGGGTTGGGGCGGCTGGTGGTTCTGGGATCCGGTCGAGAATGTCTCGTTTATGCCCTGGCTTGCTGGCACAGCGCTGTTCCATTCGGCCATTGTGACCGAAAAGCGCGGCAGCTTCAAAAGTTGGACGATCCTACTGGCCGTTTTGACCTTCTCGTTGTCCTTGTTGGGGACATTCATTGTCCGCTCAGGCTTGCTTACATCGGTCCATGCGTTTTCGGTCGATCCCGAACGCGGCATTTACATCTTGGCGCTGTTGGCTGTCGCGATCGGTGGTTCATTGACGCTGTTTGCCATACGCGCACCGGAGATGGAGGGCGGCGGTCTTTTTGCCCCGATCAGCCGCGAGGCCGGTTTGCTTATTAACAACCTGCTGCTGGCCACCGCAACGGCGACGGTTCTATTCGGTACGCTTTATCCGCTTTTGCTTGAGGCTGTGACAGGTGAAAAGATTTCGGTTGGACCACCTTATTACAACGCCAGTTTCGTGCCGATCATGCTGGTTCTAGTCGTTGTAATGGGGATTGGGCCGCTGTTGTCATGGAAGCGGGCGGATTTGCGCGGTGTTCTGTCCCGGCTCAAATGGGTGGCCGGGGTTAGCCTGCTCGTAGCGTTGCTTGTGTGGTATCTGGATACCGGCGGCCCAGCCTTGGCGGTAGTGTCGATCGGCCTTGCGGTTTGGTTGCTGGGCGCTGTGCTGACAGAGTGGGCCAGCCGAATTAAGCTGGGTGAGGCACCGTTGGCCGAGTCCCTGCGTCGGGCCCGCAGCCTACCGCGTTCTCATTACGGCATGGTCGTGGCCCATGCGGGGTTGGCTGTCTGTATGATCGGCTTTATCGGGTCCAGCGCTTGGAAATCCGAGGTCGTGACTTTTGCCGAGCCCGGAACACAGATTGAGATAGCAGGGTTCGACGTGCGTTTTGACGGTGTGGAACAGCTTCGCGGTCCGAACTATCTGTCTCGCGCGGCCACACTGACGGTATTTCGCGATGGCGCTTATGTCACCACGCTTCAACCCGAGCGCAGGGCCTATCTCGTGGCGGGTACCAGTACGACCGAGTCAGCAATTCGAACGACGTTGGCAGGGGACCTTTACGCCTCAATATCGGAACCGGCGGCGGAATCAGAACAGAGCAAATGGACCCTGCGTATCTTGTATGAGCCATTGGTGGTCTGGATCTGGATAGGTTCAGGATTGTTAGCATTTGGTGGTGTCTTGTCACTCTCCGATCGGCGTCTACGCGTCGGTGCACCACGAAAACGGACTGGGCAGAGCTCCGTTGCGGTGGCGGCGGAGTAGGGCAATGAAACGTCTATTTGCACTGTTCCCAATTACGATTGCCGGCATCCTGGGTGCCTTCCTGCTATGGGGACTGAATCCCGATCGCGATCCAAACGAAATCCCGTCTGTTTTGATCTCGCAGCCGGTGCCTGAGTTCGACTTGCCGCCGGTCGAAGGGCTGGATACCCACGGGCTGTCCAGTACCGATCTGGTGGAAAATGACGGGTCAGCTCCGATCGTGGTCAACGTGTTTGCGTCCTGGTGCGTGCCCTGCCGGGCCGAACATGCGGTGCTGACGCGTATGGTACGCGATGAGGGCATTCGCCTGATGGGCATTAACTACAAAGACAAGCCGCAGGACGCGCGGAAATGGCTCGACGATCTGGGCAACCCTTATGAGCGCATCGGTTCCGACCTGGACGGCCGAGCCGGGATCGAATGGGGGATTTCCGGCGTGCCGGAGACCTTTGTGATTGATGGCGCGGGCAAGGTCGTATTCCGTTTTGTCGGCCCGGTGCTGGGCGACGAGGCAATTTCAAAGATGCGCACCGCGCTGGATCAGGCGCGGGCGGCCGGAGGAGAGGCGTCATGATACGTCGCATTGTAATTACCGCGGTCACTCTGGCGATGCTGGTGTCGCAGCCGGCATTCGCGGTTGAGCCCGACGAGATACTTGCAGATCCGGTATTGGAAGAGCGGGCCCGGGCGATTTCGAAACAGGTGCGATGCGTGGTGTGCCAGAACCAAGACATCGACAGTTCTAACGCTGGCGTGGCGCGCGACCTTCGTCTGCTTGTGCGCGAACGGCTGGTGGCAGGCGACACGGACCAGCAGGTTATGGACTTTCTGGTTGCGCGTTATGGCGACTATGTTCTGTTCAACCCGCCATGGAAGCCATCAACTTACATTCTGTGGGTTGCGCCTATCGTCATCCTGGGGCTGGGTGGTATCGCGACTGCAGCGGTATTGACCCAAAATGCGCGCCGATATCGGAAGTCGCGAAAACAAGAGACGGAACGCGGCGCGAGCGAAGAACGGAATCCCGAAAACCATTCACTCACGGAGCCGCACGCATGATCTGGATTATCTTTTCATTCATGGCCGTGGCGGTGTTTCTGACGCTCGCCCTCTCCGGCCTGGGGCGCAAGACCTCGGACTTGTCGAGACGCGAAAGCGCCTCTGCCATCTTTTCCGACCAGATCGGCGAAGTGGAGAAGGACCTGGAACGAGGAATTATCTCAGCCGAAGAGGCCAAGGCCGCCAGAGCCGAGATAGAACGTCGCCTGAAGGCGATTGACCGGCAATCGGACGACAAAGCGATAATGGGCCATTCCGGGCGTGCGCTGATTTTACTTGCCGCGCTGGTAGTTCCAGCGCTCGGAGCCGGTCTTTATTGGCAACTGGGTAGTCCCTACATCCCCAGCCAGCCATTTGCCCAACGCGAGGGGGAGCAGGCCGAAGCCCGTGAAATCGCCGACCTTGCCGTGCGCCTGAAGTCGCGGCTTGAGGCGGATGAAACCGGCGGGCCAACCGAGGGATGGGTGTTGTTGGCTCAGACCTATATGCGTATGGGACGCTTTGGAGATGCCGCAGACGCGTTCGAGGGGTTGCTGGACCGACCCAATGCGAATTCAGCGCTGGTGTCGCAATATGGCGAGGCGTTGGTCTATGCCGATGACGGTGTCGTTACGCCCAAGGCCGATCGGGCGTTTGAACGAGCCTTGGAACTGGACCCATCGAACCCAGCAGCGACATTCTACAAAGCCATTGGTCTGGAGCAGGCTGGATCGCCTGATAAGGCCTATGACCTACTGAAGACGCGGATGGACGCCGAAGAGGAGTTCCGGCCATGGATGGAGAGTTTTGTGGCCCAGCTTAACCGCATCGCCCCGTCGATCGGACGGGCTCCGGTGAATCTGGCGGCTTTTGCCCCTTCCATGCCCGGCCCAACTGCCGATCAGGTGGCGGCGGCCGAGGAGATGTCAGACGAAGACCGGCAGGCCTTCATCCGCTCGATGGTCGAACGGCTTGCGAGCCGGATGCAGGAAAACCCAGGCGATCTGGACGGCTGGATGCGGCTGGGCAACGCCTATTCGGTGCTGGGCGAGACCGACGGCGCCCGGAACGCCTATGGCAGGGCAAGGGATCTGGCGGATGACCTGCCGCAGGGGGATCCGCGCAAGGTGGCAATCGACCGGGCATTGCTGGAACTGGGGGGTTGATTCCCGCAGCCCGGCGTGGATCGGGCCGGCGCCGACTTCGCGCTGATGCCCAGTGAGCCATCTGGAAAATTCCGGTTTAGGCTATCGCATGCCGATCTTTAGGAGGTTGAGACCATGAAAGTTGAAACGTTTTCTGATCTAATTGTCTGGACGCGGGAAATGCATCATTGGCTCGCCGAATGTTTGGCCCACTGTTCGACACAGTCAGAGCAGGAGCTGGCCAGGATGTTGCTTACCTACCTCGCCGATCATGAGGCTGCTCTGGAGAAAATCGTCGATGGTTTCGTGAAACGAGCCGATCCCAAAGCGCTCAACACCTGGGTATATGACTATTTGGGCAATGAGCCGATCGACCCACATCGCGCCTGCGACAGGCCGTTCGCACAGATGAGCGTCGATGAGATCTGCGAAGCGGTCTTCGATCTTCACAATCAGGTGATCGACTTATATCGGTATTTGCACGGGCGTGCCGAGATACCCGAGGCACGCGAACTCTTTCAGGCGATACTGGATATGGAAGAGCACGAGACCATGCGTTTAGCGCAGCAGAGCAACCGCGTCCGGGATATGTGAACTCCGGGGTCAGGATCCGCTTTCCACGGCTCCGCCCGCAATCGGCGCGGCCTGTTCCATCGCGTCGAGAATGGCGTTCGTGGTCAAGATCTCTGGCAGGGCGATGCCTTCGGGGGCCGACGGGCCGTAGACGATGTTGAAGGGGATCCCGAACCGTCCATTGTCCTCAAGGAAACGGGCGATCACATCGTCGGGGCGGGTCCAGTCGGCCTGCATCGGAATTGCTTTGTCCGATTGCAGTGTTGCCAGAACCTCGCCGCGTTCCAGCACCAGCGCTTTGTTGGCCTTGCAGGTCAGACACCAGTCGGCTGTGACATCGACGAAAACCACCTCGCCGCGCGACACAAGGCGGGCGATTTCGGGGCGGCTGAAGGTAATCCAAGGGATCTCTCCGGCTGGTTCAAGCAGCCTGGACCGGTCTTTGCCGGCAATCGCAACCGGTGCGGCAAACGCTGCGGTCAGCGTCAGCAACAGGGCTGTCCAGCGCAAAACGGGTGGCATCATCGTACTTTTCCAGATCAACAGGACCAGAACAGTTGCAGCCAGCACGGTAGCAGTTGCAGCAGTGTCTCCGGCCACCCCGACCATCACCCAGACCAACCAGCCGATCGTGGTCAGCAGTGCCGCCGACAGGGCCCATTTTAATCCCACCATCCAACGCCCCGGTTTAGGCAGAGCGGCGGTAAGTTTCGGGTGCACTGCAACCAGCAGGTAAGGAATGGCCAGCCCGACCCCCATTGCGGTGAAGATCGCCACGATATCCACCGGTCGGCCGGTCAGGGCAAAGGCCACCGCCGTGCCGAGGAAGGGGGCCGAGCAGGGCGTCGCCAGAACTGCTGAGAAGGCTCCGGTCAGGAAATCCCCGACCAGCGACACGCGGCCCTTTTCGACATGGGCAAGCCGGGTGTTCAGCGACTGCGGCAGCGTGATCTCGAACAAGCCCGCGAGGCTGGTTGCAAAAACCGCCAGCACCACGATCATCACCGCAAGGAAAAGCGGATTCTGGAACTGGATGCCCCAGCCGACGGAATAGCCCAGCGACCGCGCCGCAATGGTGATAGCCGCCAACAGCCACATGAATGTCAGGATTCCGGCTGCCGAAGCCAGGAACCCGGCGCGAATCTGAGCCGCAGAGCGGTCGCGAGCCTTTACCGCCGAGGAAAGCTTGATCGAAAGCACTGGCAGTACGCAGGGCATGACATTCAGAATCAACCCGCCGCCCACCGCCAGCAAAATGATCCAGACCAGCGCGCTGGCTGAAGTTTCGGCGGCCGCGATCTCATATGGTGGCGGGGTAGGGGGAGCGTCGGTACGGGGCGAAAACTCGGCCACGCGGTTGGTGTCGGTAACCGTGACGGACAAGGCGGGGGGGTCCTGTGCCAGAGCGAGGACCGGGAACTGCACCCATAGCTGACGCCTGTCGCCAGCGAGCCGGATGTCGGGTGCACCAAACGCGGTGTCACGTCCCATGTCGGGAAAGACATCAGGCGCATCAAAGGGCAGGTCGCTGGTGAAATTCAGCGTCAGCATCTCGGACTCGGTATCCAGGGTCGCGGCGTCGGACTTCATTCCGCTTGTGTTTCCCGTGGTTGGCACCCGCGACAGAAAGGCATTTATAAGCCGGGCCGAGTCCTGATCCCGACCCGTTCCCTGAGTCAGCGACAAGTCCAGCGAAAACTCGACCGGCACACAGATATCGGAACAGATCAGCGTTGTCACAGCGGCCTTCAAGTCAACTGGCGCTCCGGGGTTCTCGAGTGTGACGGTCAGCGGAAAGACCACTTCGTCCTTGTACCCGAAATTCTCGATCCCGAAGGCGCGAAAACGGATCGGCGCGGGCCAGTGAAACTGTACGTCGCTGACGTTTTGCGAGCCGTTCCAAGTGATCTTGGGCGGAATTCCCACCTCACCAGGCGACTTCCAGTAGGTTTTCCAATCTTCGCCCAGTTTCAGATGCAGTCCTGCAGTGATCGTCTTGACGTCAGGCGCGATCCCGTCCTGCGCGGTAATTATGTGTGCGACCAGGGGCTCTGATTCATACGCTTGGGATGTAGCTGCAAGGCTTGTCCCGGCGGAAGTCTGGCCAAAGATTAACCCCAAGATCATAATACATAAATTTAGGAGTGTTCTTGCCATTGCGCGTTGCCATCGGTTGTTTTGCACCCGTCTCTGCCAGATTCCAGCGCTGGAGGGTCAACGAGCCGGAATGTCACATCCCCACGATCAGCTCACGAAACCTTCGCGCCCGTCTTCGCAGATGAAATAGGCCCCGCCATCCGCGCCCTCCCATTGAACCCGGCAACCTTGGGGCAGGGCGTATTCAGGCTGCGGCGGTTGCAGCGGGCATAGTTTAGGGCGTGGTGCGCAAGCCGCCAGCGAAAGAGCGGCCAGCGACATGGCGGCCAACCTTGAGCACCAAAGCTTCATGATTGAAGATTATTGCCGGTGTACTGGGTTCGGTCCGACCGCGGCGTCTGTTGCCTTTGGTCTTTCCGATTCAGATTTGTTCGAATGACAGGATTTTTCCATCGCCTTGTGCATAAAGAAATGGGCTCCGAGGCACAGGATCAACGGTGCGAAAAGACCCAAGGAGTCAGAAAGCCCACCAACCGTCCCGCCGGCGATCAAGTAGAGAGCGATCGGCGTTATCATGGCAATGCAACATACCATCATGCCCCATTTCATTATCTTGCCGCCGCTAACCGGTACTGACGCCTGCGGCGCGTTTGCAGTCTGTTTTTCTTTCACATTCAACTCCAAAATTTGGATTGGAGACCTCTGCTAACGCCTTCCCACGATGGAAGGTCAAGCTGTTTTGGCGCGAAGCGAATTTGACGCTGTCAAACCAGTCCAGCATTTGCTTGGGCCTTACTTGGTGCATAGACACGGCCGGAACAGGGAAGTTTTTAGGGGTATGAACAGCAGGCATTGTCGTCCCGACGCCTGGTGAAGTTTCAGGTTAAACACGAAGCTGCCTAGGTCACTTTAAGCCTTGAAAACTCGCGGGTGGGTCGAAGCGATATCGAACGAATAATTGAATGGACAAATCTTCCCCCGTCGCGGATTGTCTAATCCCCTGGGTACTAACTCCAGACACCAACCAGCCAATAGGAGCGCTATCAATGCTGACCAGACGACATTTTGTTGCAGCCTCGCTCGCCATTTTCTCTCAGCCGGTTTTTGGAGTGACGTCGGCGGCGGCCTCGCAATGGTCGGAGTGGGATGCGCAAGTAACTCCAGCCAATTTTGATCCCGCAACATCCAATCCCTGGGGTTTACACCCACGTTTCCTGCCTCAGCGTGTGCAAACCAATCGACCACTTACTCCGGGTGACATTCATGTCGACGCGGTGGCACGATATCTGTATTTCATCGAAGACGGTGGCACAGCAATGCGTTACGGCGTAGCCATTGCCCGAGGCAATCTTTACGAGCCCGGTCTACACGATCAAGCGAAAGGCCAAATGGCCGCGTTGGACTCCTACAGCCGAAATGATTGAGCGCGACCCTGATGAATATGCGCAATTCGCAGATGGTGTGCCCGGTGGGCCGACAAACCCATTGGGATCAAGGGCGTTTTATCTGTTCGAAGGTGGTCGCGACACATACCTGCGAATTCACGGAACGCCTTATCCAAGATCTATCGGAGGTCGCGCAAGTTCTGGCTGCGTAAGGATGGCGATGCCACATATCATCGGGCTTTATGATCGTGTCAGGCCAGGGTCCACGGCTCATCTCTACCCTCCCGAGCGGCTTCTGACCGCGACCAGCTGACAGGCGCTTGTCAGGCGCGCGTACAGATTGGGCGCCCTTCAATAGTCCTAAGTGGTAGGTAGGTTGTTTCAACTGGCCCAACATAGCGATACCAATAGCAACCGTCCTCAGGCATGATTTTCACTGCGTTCAGGTCCTGGCCCGGAGCAGCAATCTGGGCTACGGCGTCAGGAACTTGGGAAAGCGTTCCGGGCTCGCTATCTGCAGATATTGACGTTGTTTCGGTACAAGCGCCGATGAACAAAAGTGCGGCCAGTGCTTGGAAAGCTTTCCTGAAGGACATGGTGTTTAGTCCACTGTGATTGTCATTTGTAGTGCCTGCTACCCTCGCATCGACGGGTGATCACATCAATTCACCAAGAACTAAGCAATTGTTAGCGTTGCTTTTTTGTGTTCGGTTGATTCAAGAAAGTCAGGTTTTGCTTAAAGCAGCCTGGAGTTACGTCCAAGAAAAATTGCTTTTCCACAATGACTTGATGATTTGGGTCCGCCTTCTAAGGAAATATCCCTGCGCCAACGGCAACGACAATTCAGACGAGACATCCCATATGAAATGTCATTTGCGTGTTGACCTTCCAGCGCAGGAACCGGGCATACGAGTTATTTGAGTCGGAAAAAAAGAATAAACTTTGGGATGGCAGGCATGAAACGGAGCAAAGAAGGAAAGGTTGTTACGCGACGTGGAGTGATTGCCGCGTTTGCTGCGACGACGCTTTTTCCAGCACCGGCCGTTTGGGCCCAATCAACGGCAACTGAGGGGACGCGCCGCAATGTTTCCTCATTCCGCGTTGCTAAATGGCAGGACCACTTTGATACGCTTAAGAATGGTGTGATCCTGTCCGATACACAGTCCAAGGTCCTGCAATATTGGTCGGAAGACGAAAGCGTCTACCGAATGTATCCAACCAGCGTACCGCTGACGGAAGACCTTACAAGGCTGGGCTACACCACAGTTACTCGCAAGGTCGAAGGGCCGTCTTGGCGACCGACACCAGCAATGAAAAAGCGCAACCCCGCTTGGCCCGATTATGTGGGCCCGGGTCCGGAGAATCCTCTGGGGACACATGCACTTTATTTGAGCTGGCAATACTACCGGATCCACGGCACCAACGACACGCGCAAGATCGGGAGAAGATCCTCCAACGGCTGCATTGGCTTGTACAACGAGCAGATTGCGGAATTGTTCGAACTGGCCACTGTGGGCACTCAGGTAAAACTGATCTGACCTTGGTCAGGCCGATTTTTTTTGCGCGCGTTGAACCTAAGAACTGACAATCATGTGAAGAACAGAGATGGATAAACTTACACTCTTGATCGGCGGAGTAGTGATCGCAGGCGCCGCCGCGTTCGTCTACAACTTAAATCAGCAACCAACAGGTCACTCGATGACGCCGCCCGATACGTCAGCACTGGAGCAAGGAGACCCAATCGAAAACGTCACTCTGCCGGACCAGCTAAGCGAATTTGCGGCCGTCGGCAAAGTGGCATTCGACGCCAAATGCTCGGCGTGCCATGGCGCGAATGCAACAGGTCTGGAAGGCCTTGCACCACCTTTGGTGCATAAAATCTATGAACCAAGCCACCATTCGGACGAGTCATTTTATGTGGCAGTCCAGAATGGAGTTCGGGCACACCATTGGAAGTTCGGCAATATGCCGCCGGTCGATGGCTTGACCCGTGCGGATGTGAAGGGCATCGTGGCGTATATCAGAGAGCTGCAGCAGGAAAACGGGATTTTCTGAAGGTGACGAGCCGAATGGGCAGTGCAATTCGTTACATCATACTGTCAATGGTGCTGACCATTGGCGGGCTGCTTGTGACGGCCGATTCTGCTCATGCACATGGCAGTGGTTCTCAGCACGTGATTGACCAAACGGACTCCGCGGACGTTGAGCATGTCAAGCAGGGTCATCCCGGACATTGTCATGGCGGAACGATTTGCAACGCTGTTGGTCTATTTTCGATGGGTCCACCACCGCCTGGCCCCCAAGATACTGAACAAAGATACTCGATCCCTCGAGCCCAATACCGGGTTCTCGGTATCGCGGCGTTTGACCCACCACCGCCGCGTGTCCTGATCTGACCAGTCGAATTGCGCTCAACCTGGGCGCGTCGAAGCAGACGACAAGGACAAAACAATGAACATTCTGAAAATGACCACAGGCGTTGCCCTGGTTTCTCTGTTTGCAGCCGCCGCCCTGGCGCATGGTGGCGCAACCGGCATCGTCAAAGAACGCATGGATGGTATGTCCGCGATGAAGGACAGCATGAAGATCCTTACGCCGATGATGCAGGGGAAAACGCCCTACAATGCGCAAACGGTACGAAGCGAGGCCAAGAAAATCGGGCGTCACGCTGGCGAGAGCATGACAAAGCTGTTTCCAGAGGGATCGATGGCAAACCCTCGGAGGCCAAATCGGAGATCTGGCAGGATTGGGGTTCATTTGCAGAGTTAGCCAGGCAGTTGGAATCCTACTCTGAAGGCCTTGTGCTTGCGGCGGACAACGGGTTGATGATGTCCGGGTCGGGCCATGGTTCGGGCATGATGGGCGGCGCATCCATGATGGGTGCCGGAATGATGGGCGGCAGTCCAAACCAGGCACAACTTTCTGAAATGCCGGCAGATGGTGTGTTCATGATGCTGAGCCAGACATGCTCGGCGTGTCACACGCAATTTCGGTCGGAATAGGAATGCGTCATGAGACCGATATTCCGATTGGGCCTTGCTGCCGCCGTAGCGGCGTCAGCGGGACTTGTTGCTGTGATGGCTTGGCCGATTGGCCAGCCCTTACAAGCTCTCGACATTCAGGGTGACGTTAACCGCGGGGCGTATCTGGCAAGGGCAAGTGGTTGTATCGCTTGCCACACAGATTTTGCCAAAGGGGGCGCGGCCTTGGCCGGTGGGGTGGAGTTGGATACCCCGTTCGGCACGCTCTTTTCGCCGAACCTGACCACAGATCCCGATCACGGGATCGGTGATTGGACAATCGAGGAGTTCGCCCGCGCGGTGCGTCAAGGCGTATCACCCGGCGGACAACCCTATTACCCGGCCTTTCCTTATCCATTCTATGCCAATTTCACGGATCAGGACATCGCCGATCTCTGGGCCGCATGGCAAACAGTTCCACCGGTAGCGGAACCGTCAAAAGAACAGGAAATGGCGTTCCCCTTCAATCAGAGATGGGGCCTGAAGCTGTGGCGCGCGGCTTTTCTGGAACCACCCCGCACTGATCCCGTGCCGGGCAATGACGAAGTGTGGAACCGGGGCCGGCTACTGGTCGAAGGTGCCACACATTGTGCGGCCTGCCACACCGGGAGGAACCTGGCTGGCGCAAGAAATTCGGACACGGAACACTTCAAGGGAAGTGACTCTCTGCCGGGCGGTGACAAGGCACCGGCCATCGACTTTGAGACCCTGCAAAAGCGTGGTTGGACGGTAGATGATTTGGCCTACGCGTTGCGCACCGGCGTCATGCCTGATGGCGATGTCTTCGGCGGCGCCATGGGAGAGGTCGTAAACTATGGCACCAGCTTTCTGACAGACGAAGACCGGAAGGCAATGGCGACCTATCTGCTGGATGTGCACGACGGGGGGTAATCGAGTGAGAGATCAAATTTTCTTTGGAGGGAAGTCCTCATGAAGCTCAATCGCAGGCAATTCGTTGCAGGCACGTCGGCACTAATCGCAGTGCCGACTATCGGGAGGGCGGCTACCGCCCCCCGAATAATCGAGGCGCGTTCAGGATTGGCACGTGTTGCCCCCGACAGCTATCCTGAAACCGAGATATGGGGATATGATGGCGGTGTTCCGGGCCCCGAAATTCGTGCCCGGCAGGGCGAAACGGTTCGCCGGACACTCCTGAACTCACTGCCTCAGCCTACGGCAATCCATTGGCATGGACTGCGGGTTCCAAACAACATGGATGGGGTGCCGGGTCTTACACAGGAGGCTGTACCAACAAGCGGCGAGTTTCAGTATGACTTGCCTCTGAAGGATGCAGGAACCTTCTGGTACCACTCTCATAACCAGTCAACGGAACAAGTGGCCAGGGGCCTTTACGGCGCGTTCATCGTCGACGAAATGGACCCGCCGGACACGGATCATGACATTACGATCCTGCTGGATGACTGGAGGTTGGGTCAGGACGCCCAAATCGTCGATGATTTCGGCGCGATGCATGACTGGACGCATGCAGGCCGAATGGGAAACTACGTTCACGCACACATATCGCCCATGACAGAAGTTCTGACAAACCAGCGTTTGCGACTTCGAATGGTCAACGTGGCAACTGATCGGATCATGTATGTCTCAGTAGGTGGCGCAAACGGGAAACTGGTCGCTTATGATGGCATGCCTGTAAGGCAGCCAGAGGATTTTGAAACCCTTGTTTTTGGGCCTGCACAGCGAGCAGACTTAATTGTTGATGTCACAGCGGAATCGAACGAAGCCGTTCAAATAACTCTTCACGAACGCGATGAATCGTTTGTCATTGCTGAAATCCCGGTTTCGGGAAGCGGTGCATCCGCAAACCGCGGTGCAATAGAAGCCCTGCCACCCAACCCTGTTTCCTTTCTCGAAGATGTTTCTGACGCTTTGACAATCCCATTAGTGATGGAAGGCGGGGCGATGGGCGGACTGCGTCAAGGCACTTTTAACGGCCAGGTCATGAGCACCAATGAATTGGTTCAGGAAGGGCAGATCTGGACATTCAACGGTGTCGCCGGGTTACCTGAAAACCCCTTGCTGCCGTTTCGCGTGGCGACATAGTCCGGATTCAGATGCAGAACGACACCGTCTTTCCGCACGCTATGCACTTGCACGGGACGCACTTTCAGGAAGTTCTGCCAAACGGCAACCTAGGGCCGCTGCGGGACACAATCCTGGTTGACCGGATAGAAAAGCGGGAGATTGCGTTCGTTGCGGATAACCCGGGGGATTGGCTGTTTCATTGCCATATGCTGTCGCATCAGGCCGCTGGTATGAAGACCTGGCTGAGCGTGGCATGATGAACAAGAGTTCGGCGAAATGGGTGTCACTGGCTGCTGTAGTGATCATTGTCGCGGTCGCTGGCTGGGGCCTGAGTGGGCGTGCGCAGAACAGTGCATCAGCGGATTCGGCACGTGGTGCAGTTTTGTACGCCGAAAACTGCGCGTCATGCCACGGGGCAAATTTGGAGGGTCAGCAGGATTGGCAAACACCTGATCCGGATGGCGTCTTGCGGGCGCCCCGCATGACCGAACCGGGCATACCTGGCATCACGGCGACAAGCTGTTGTTCGACTATACAAAGTTTGGCGGGGACCAAACTTTGAAACAGATGGGTGTCGCTGACGTCAAAAGCGGCATGCCAGGCTTCGGGGACACTCTGTCGGATCAGGATATCTGGGACATCCTCGCCTTCATCAAGGAGAGTTGGCCGGATCGGGAACGCAAGCTGCAAGAGCAACGCACCGAAGCAGAACAAACGGAAGGAAACTGATGTGAAACGAATACTTGCAGGCTTAGTCGCTATCGCCATGTCGATTGGCATTCCTATGGCACGCGCCGACGAGCTGTCTGACTCCGATGTAAAACGGCTGGCTCTCGAAGCCATTTTGGAAAACCCTGAGATCATCATGCAGGCGATTCAATTGCTTCAACAGCGCGAGGATCAGGCAAAAGCCGAAGCAATTGGAAGCGTCTTGGAAAATCAGCGTGAATTGCTGGAACAGGATCCGAATGCGCCTGTAATCGGAAACCCGGAAGGCGATGTAACCGTGGTCGAGTTTTTCGACTATAACTGCCCATATTGCAAACGCGCTGCCCCGGTCGTGAAGAACGTAATCGCGGGCGATTCCGATGTGCGAATTGTTTATCGAGAATGGCCCATACTTGGAGAAGGTTCCGACTTCGCGGCACGCGCTGCGCTGGCCTCACGAAACCAGGGAAAATACGAAGAATTTCATTGGGCGCTTATGGCTCTGAACGGTCGTGCCACTGAGGCCAGTGTACTGAAAGTTGTTCGGGAACTTGGCCTGGACGAGGATCAATTGCGCGCAGATATGGAAGCGCCGGAAGTCGACGCGCATATTCAGATTTCCATGGAATTGGCCCGACAGCTTGGCTTCAGTGGCACTCCTTCGTTTGTGATTGGAGATGCGCTTGCCCCGGGTCTGATCACCGAAGATGAAATGACCCGGTTAATCGTGGCAGTCAGAGACGCAAGATAGAACCAAGGGGGCGACAGCATGTGCGCTCCTAAGTTTATCATGCGATCGTGGCTTCGTATCCCTCGGACTTCAGCGCTGCAAGGATATGATCAAGTGAATTGGTGCTTAAGACACGTACCCTGCGGTTTTCCACGTCAAAGTCCAACTGTGCGGAGGAATCCACCGTGGCAACGGCTTTTCGATAGCTGACTTGCAGTGCCCGCAGCTCATATCCGGGATATTTAGGGTCGTCATGGATGTTTGCTCCTGTGTTCCGTCGTCCCGGCTAAAGTATTCCAGCACAGGAAGGTCAAGTCGTGATTATTGGATCGTCAAAATTAGTGGCAAAGAAAGTCAGCCCCATCCCTTGACCTTCCACTTGCTGGAACCCTTATGTTTCCCGTCAGCAGAACATTGGTGGTGACAATATGACTGAAATTTCACATGCAAGGTTTCAAGTTCAGGGTATGAGCTGTGCGTCCTGCGTAGGGCGGGTTGAGCGCGCGTTGAAAGATGTGCCAGGGGTAGATGCCGCTTCGGTTAATCTCGCCAGCGAAAGCGTTCAGGTCGATTTCCGCGATCCAGCCGATAAAGCGGCCATTGCTGATGCGTTAAACAGCGCCGGATATCTGGCACGGACGGAAGAGGTAACGCTGGATATTCAGAACATGTCCTGCGCATCGTGCGTGGGGCGCGTTGAACGGGCATTGCAAGCAGATGATGGCGTCTTGTCCGCGTCGGTCAATCTGGCCACCGAAAGTGCAACTGTACGTTATGCTGAGGGAGTCACAACACCCGAAGCCATCGCGGCGCTTGCGGCATCTGCTGGCTATCCGGCGAGCCTGCGATCCGCGACGCAGACCGAACCACAAGACCGCAAAGCCAAAGAGATTCGCCAATTGGCCCGGCGAACAAGCTTTGCCGCCTTGCTCGCTTTGCCGGTCTTTATCCTTGAAATGGGCTCGCATGTTATTCCGGGCATGCACCACCTGATAGCGAGCACGATCGGCATCCAGAACAGCTATTACCTGCAATTCCTTCTAACCACGATCGTTCTTTTTGGGCCAGGTTTGCAGTTCTATACTAAGGGATTCCCTTCCTTGTTCAAAGGCGCGCCGGACATGAATTCTCTGGTGGCTCTGGGCACTTCGGCGGCTTATGGGTTCTCGCTTGTTTCCACCTTTGCGCCGGGTGTTCTTCCCGCCGGAACCGCAAACGTCTACTACGAGGCCGCAGCGGTGATCGTGGTTCTCATATTGCTGGGGAGGTTCCTCGAGGCGCGCGCCAAGGGGCGAACTGGTGAAGCGATCCGAAAACTGGTCGGTCTGCAGGCAAAAACAGCGCGCGTTGAGCGCGACGGATCGGTTGTCGAGCTACCGATCGAGCAGATCGTTGTAGGGGATATTGTGCACGTTCGACCGGGCGAAAAAATCGCGGTGGATGGTGCCGTAGTGACCGGCGCGTCATATGTCGATGAAAGCATGATCACCGGCGAGCCGGTTCCTGCCGAAAAGACCGAGGGCGCAACTGTGGTCGGCGGAACAGTTAATGGCGCGGGCGCATTGACGTACCGGGCTGAAAAGATCGGCGCAGACACTATGTTGGCCCAGATCATTCAAATGGTCGAACAAGCACAGGGTGCCAAGCTTCCGATTCAAGGCTTGGTTGACCGCATCACGCTGTGGTTCGTGCCGGTAGTGATCGCTGTGGCCGTAATGACTGTGCTGGTTTGGATGTTGTTCGGACCCGATCCTGCGCTCAGCTTGGCGTTGGTAGCCGGGGTTGCGGTACTGATCATTGCTTGCCCCTGCGCCATGGGGTTGGCCACACCCACCTCAATCATGGTCGGCACCGGCCGCGCGGCCGAGATGGGTGTCCTGTTTCGAAAGGGCGACGCCTTGCAAATGCTGCAGGAAACCACCGTTGTTGCGGTGGACAAGACGGGGACCTTGACCGAAGGGCGTCCGGAGCTGACCGACCTGATTGTGGCCGAAGGATTGGCCGAGGATGAGGTTCTGCGCCTTGTTGCTGCCGTTGAGGTCACATCCGAACATCCGATCGCCACGGCCATCGTGCGCGCGGCTGAAACCCGTGGTCTGGAGCTTTCGAAGCCAGAAGACTTCACGTCGATCACCGGTTACGGGGTAAGCGCCTCAGTCGAAGGCCATACAATCCTGATCGGGGCCGACCGCCTGATGAGTCGCGAAGGGGTTGAAATGGGCGCGTTGTCTGATCGGGGCGCTGAACTCGCAATCAACGGAAAGACTCCACTTTATGCCTCCGTAGACGGAGTTATCGCAGCCGTCATCGCCGTGGCGGACCCAATCAAGACCACCACGCCAGACGCAATTGAAGCTTTGCACGGACTGGGGCTGAAAGTAGCGATGATTACCGGCGACAATACCGCTACAGCCAAATCCATCGCGGCGCAGCTTGGCATCGATCATGTCGTGGCCGAGGTTCTGCCAGAGGGTAAAGTATCCGCGTTGCAAGATCTGCGCTCAAATGGCGGAAAACTGGCCTTTGTGGGTGATGGCATCAATGATGCCCCCGCTCTGGCGGCGGCTGACGTAGGAATTGCGATCGGGACAGGCACTGACATCGCCATCGAGGCGGCTGACGTCGTTCTGATGTCAGGCGACCTGACAGGCGTGGTCAACGCCTTCGATATTAGTCAGCGCACCATGCGTAACATCCGCCAAAACCTGTTCTGGGCTTTCAGCTACAACACGCTGCTCATACCGGTTGCAGCGGGGGTGCTCTATCCGTTTGGCGGCCCGTTGCTGTCGCCGGTTTTGGCTGCAGGTGCCATGGCGCTGTCCAGTGTATTTGTCCTGACCAACGCGCTGCGGTTGCGCTGGGTTAAGCCGATCAAAGTTGGGCGAGAACAGATCTCGCAGAATGAAGAGCAGGCGCTGCGATCAGCGCCTGCTGAATAGAATAGGAGAACCGCTGTGAATATCGGAGATGTAGCAGAACGTTCGGGTCTGCCTGCCAAAACCATCCGTTATTACGAGGATATCGGATTCATCAAACCCAGGCGCAGTCTGAACGGGTATCGACATTTCGACGAAAAGGAACTGCACAAACTGGCCTTCATCGGGCGGGCCCGCTCATTGGGCTTTACCATTGAGGATTGCCGTTCACTACTGGCGTTGTACGAGGACAAAGAACGCGCAAGCGCGGACGTGAAGGATATCGCCAAACAGAACCTAAAAGAAATAGATGCCAAGATCGCGGACCTGAAGGCCATGCATGCTACACTGTCTCATTTAATCGATGAATGTGCCGGAGACCACCGTCCCGACTGCCCGATCCTGAAGAACCTCGGCCAAACTTAGATGCGCTCATCGTATGAACTGCCTCCTATTTTGGCAGTTTGTTACGTGTATTCGCGGGAATCCGCTTCATTTCGATACAGCGCACCAACTCACCTGTTTTTTCCTCCGACTGGCTTGAACACTCGTTACGTTCGTCCTAACTGCACGGGATGAAGTGGAAGTTTTTCTCAGTGTTGCGAATGACGTTTCTGACATGCGTCTGCTTGGCGATGACCTTCGTCGGCACTGTTGTGGTCGCGAGCAGTGACGTCAAAAACAGTAGCACCTCTGAGCCTCACGGCGTTTCAATGGCTGCAAAGTCATCAGACTTCAAACACGACCATAGCGGTTTGCATCCGACGACTGGCCAAATCCACACGGATAGCCACGTAAATCACAGCGGAGAATGTCATTCCGGTATCTGTTGTGTTGGCGAATATCCGACCCACGTAGGACTTGCGGTTTTGGCTGAAGCTTTTGGCCAGAAAAACCGTAACATGGATTCCGACATCCACAACTCTCAAGCGCCTCTGACGCCCGATCGTCCTCCACAAATCTCCTAACATCCACAGGCCCGTCAGCGCGGGTTTTCATGTTGTTTCGGTTCGAGCATGCACTGCGACCGTCAGGAGATTATTATGCGTGGAAGATATGCGGCACTATCAGTACTTGCCTTGGCGATTGGCCTGGGTGGAGGTGTCTTTCTTGAAAGACTGTACCTGAATCCAATTGATCAGGGCCAGTCGAACGAACCAGAGGTCCTTTATTGGGTAGCACCGATGGATCCGAATTTTCGGCAGCCTGGACCTGGAAAATCGCCGATGGGTATGGACTTGATCCCGGTTTATTCTGGGCAGGAACCTACCGGCGACCCTGAAGAAGTCACCCTGAGCGCTGCGGAAATCAACGCAATTGGTGTGCGAACTGCGGTTGCACGCATGACTGATATCGAACCTCGCATCGAAACGGTGGGTTTCGTCGGCTTTGACGAACACCTGACCAATCACGTTCATACGCGTGTTGAAGGTTGGATTGAGCAACTGAAAGTTCGAGCGGTCGGTGATCGCGTTGAGAAGGGGCAAGTTTTATTTGAACTCTTTTCACCACTGATCGCAGCTGCGACCGGCGATCTTGTACGCGCAGTCGAAGCTGGTGACCCGCGGATTTTGGACGCGGCGCGCAATAAGTTGATCAGCCACGGTATGTCCGCTCGTCAGGTTGCTGAGATTGAGGCGGGCGGTGAGTTGGTTCGAAATGTGGAAATTGAGGCACCTCAAAACGGTGTCGTCATAGCTCTGAATGCCGCCGATGGCATGTACCTGCAGCCAGGCACGCTTGCTTTTTCGGTAACCGATCTTTCTGAAGTATGGCTGATCGTTGATGTATTTGAACGAGATATTGCACGTTTGTCGGAAGATATGCGCGCGATAGCAAGGTTCGAGCACCTACCCGGTCGCACCTTCGAAGGCGACATCGACTATGTTTACCCTGAGCTTGATCCGCAAACCCGAACTCTTCCCGTAAGGCTTAGTTTCGATAACACCGACGGCGTGCTGCGGCCGGGCATGTTTGGCAGTGTTAGCCTTATACCGGATGAAAGCCGAAATGTTCTCACTGTTCCATCAGAGGCGTTAATTCGTACCGGTTCGGCGGAACGCGTCATCTTAAAAACAGGCGATGGTACTTTTCGCCCGAGACTGGTGACTACAGGTCTTCGAGACAGTTTCGGCGAGGGGGGTCGAACAGAAGTTCTGCAAGGGCTTGAACCTGGTGAGGAAGTTGTCGCATCCGCACAGTTTCTAATCGACAGTGAAAGTGCTTTGAGCGCCGGTTTCACCCGAATGGCACCAACGGATACCGAACCAGCACGCGGGGCAGGCACCCTGGTTTCACTCGATGCCCAAAATCGTATGGCAACTGTTCGTCACGATGTTCTCGAAAGCCTCGATTGGCCCGCAATGACTTCGCAGTTTCCGGTGAGGTCTGGTGTTTCGCTCGACAGCTTGAGTGCAGGCGACGCAGTCGCTTTCGTGATCGCACGGGGTGCGGATGGGCTTCTGAGCCTGATGGAGCTTGCACCAGACGATGGTATTGCCGGAACTGGTGCCGGAATCGCGCGCGCCGTCACTTCAGACGGCAAATTGACGCTTGAGCACGGACCGATCCCCGAGCTCGGTTGGGCCGCCATGACAATGGATTTGCCTGTTGTAGGAGTAGATCTCACTACCGTGCCAATCGACATGCCAATTGAGTTTGATCTGGCTGAGGGAGAAGGGGGGATGTTCTCGATTGTGGCAATTCGCGAAGAGGGCTCGCCGCCGACGGATTCCGTTGAACCCGAAGAAACCGACACGCCTTCTGCTCCACCGATTGTAGTCACCGGCACGATCAACCTCGTTAATGCTGAGGCGGGAACGGCAACCATCACTCACGGGCCGATGACTGAGATTGGCATGCCCGGAATGACCATGGATTTCCCATTAGAACCTACATTGGACACAAGCATGCTCGAAGTCGGTTCTGAAATGACTCTGACTTTCGCGCGTGCAGATGGCATGACAATGGTGTTGGCTGCGGCAACGCCTATTGCACCGCCACTTCAGGTTTCTGGCCGGATTAACAGTATCGACCCGAACGCGCGTACCGCGAACGTAACACACGGTCCGATGACTGAGATCGGCATGCCGGGCATGACCATGGATTTCCCGGTTGCGGAGGGGATTGAGGTTTCTAACTTGCCTGTAGGGATTGATGTTTCTTTGATCCTTCGCCGCAATCCCGACTTTTCGATGACGCTGTTAGAGGTCGCGCTTGATGGGAGTGTTACGCAGTGATCACGGCCATCATTCGTTCTTCGCTCGCCAACAGGTTCGTCATCTTGGCCCTCGCATTCATGATAGGAGTTGCGGGTATTTGGGCCATTCGTGAGACGCCGGTTGATGCAATCCCGGATCTGTCGGATGTCCAGGTAATTGTTCGCACGCCATATCCCGGGCAAGCGCCTCAAGTTGTCGAAAACCAAATCACATATCCACTTGCGACAGCCCTATTGGCCGTACCCGGTGCAAAAGACGTTCGCGGGTTCTCGTTCTTTGGAGACAGCTTTGTATATGTTGTCTTTGAGGACGGGACGGACCTCTACTGGGCTCGGTCGCGTGTGCTCGAATACTTGGGCCAGATTACCGGCAGCTTACCTGAGGGCGTGTCACCACAACTTGGCCCTGATGCGACTGGGGTCGGGTGGATTTATCAGTATGCGCTGGTTGACAGAACCGGAAATCATGATCTGGCTCAGCTCAGGACTCTGCAGGATTGGTTTCTGAAATACGAATTACAAGCCGTGGAAGGCGTCTCAGAAGTCGCCACCATCGGCGGAATGGTCAAACAGTACCAGGTCGTCGTCGACCCAAACAAACTACGTGCCTATGACATAACACTTGCACAATTGAGGACGGCTATTCAGGCGGCCAACCGCGAGACGGGCGGCAGCGTCATTGAGATGGGGGAAGCCGAATTCATGGTCAGGTCCTCGGGCTACATTGACGAATTGTCAGACCTTGCAAGCGCGCCGTTGATGGTCAACGACCGTGGCGCCGCTCTGACGCTTGGAGACGTCGCTGAAATCCGTCTGGGGCCGGAAATGCGGCGCGGTGTCGGAGAACTCGACGGGCAAGGAGACGCGGTTGGTGGAGTAGTCATTCTGCGATGGGGTGGGAATGCGTTGGCAACGATCAAAGCGGTGGAGGCGCGCATCGAAGAGTTGCGCTCAAACCTGCCGGAGGGGGTCGAAATCATAACGACCTACGACCGATCTGGTGTGATCGAGCGTGCTATCGATAACCTCCAGAAGAAACTGACGCAGGAATTCATTGTCGTTGTTCTTGTGTGCGCGGCTTTTCTACTTCATCTGCGGTCATCCCTCGTAATTCTTCTGTCGCTCCCTCTGGGAATCTTTGCCGCATTTATTCTGATGAAGGCGCAAGGAGTAAACGCAAACATCATGTCGCTCGGCGGCATAGCCATCGCTATTGGTGCGATGGTCGACGCATCGATTGTGATGATCGAGGCGATGCACAGGCGGTTGGAAAAAGAAAAGCTCACAGCAGAGAACCGATGGCGGATTGTGCAAGAGTGCGCTTCTGAGGTGGGACCAGCCCTTTTTTATTCTCTGGCGATTATCACGGTTAGTTTTTTGCCTGTTTTCGTTCTGGAAAATCAGGAAGGTAGGCTCTTCTCGCCACTCGCTTATACCAAAACCTACGCCATGGCTGCAGCCGCCATCCTTTCGATAACGCTGGTTCCGGTCTTGATGGGTTACTTTGTAAGGGGGCGTATTCTACCGGAGCGAAAAAATCCGCTAAATCGCTTGGTTGTGTTCGTGTACCGCCCATTTCTGGACGCGGCAATTGCCTGGCCATGGGCAACAACACTGTTGGCCGGCGTTCTGGTGACGTCCATGTGGTACCCGTACCAGAGAATTGGCTCTGAATTCATGCCCGAGTTGAACGAAGGTGATTTTCTCTACATGCCGAGCTTCTACCCCGGGATCTCGACGGGAAAAGCCCGTGAGGTACTGCAGCAGACCAACCGCCTGATCGCGACCGTGCCAGAAGTCGAAACTGTTCACGGTAAAGTTGGGCGTGCGGAGACTGCAACCGATCCAGCACCTCTAACGATGGTGGAGACCACAATCCAACTCAAGCCGGAAGAAGAATGGCGCCCCGGCATGACAATGGAGAAAATCCGGAATGAGCTCGATCGTATCGTTCAGGTTCCGGGCGTTACAAATGTTTGGATCCAACCTATCAAGAACCGCATCGATATGCTTGCGACAGGTATCCGTACTCCTGTCGGTGTCAAAATATCCGGCACCGACTTGGAGGTCATTACAGATATAGGGATCGAAGTAGAGCGTGCGGTCGCTGATATTGATGGAACGGCTTCCGCCTACGCAGAGCGACCTGTTGGCGGGCGTTTCATCGAAATCGACGTCAAACGAGATGCCGCCTCCCGATACATGATGAGTGTTCGAGAAGTTCAGGACGTAGTGCAGACCGCAATTGGCGGTATGCAAGTGTCGGAATCTGTGGAGGGGCTGGAGAGGTTTCCTATAAACCTTCGGTACCCTCAGGCATGGCGAGACAGCCCGGAACGGCTCGAAAATCTTCCTGTCGTCACGCCGTCGGGTGCTCATGTGCCACTGTCCGCTCTCGCCGATATTCGAATAGTTGACGGGCCGGGAATGATACGATCAGAGAACGCTCGACGAACTGGGTTCGTGTTCATCGACATCGCGGGGCGCGACCTGGGCGGCTATGTGGCCGAAGCACAAGAGGTGGTTACAGAAAAGGTCGACCTGCCTCCAGGTTACTCGCTGACTTGGTCAGGGCAGTATGAGTACATAGAGAGAATGCAGGACAGGTTGACGATCGTTGCTCCTGCAACCCTGCTAATTATCACGCTCATGCTTTTCTTGGCGTTCAATCGGGTGATTGAGGTCGGGATAATTCTTGCGGCGCTCCCGGTCGCATTGGCAGGTGGGGTTTGGTTCTTATGGTATCTTAACTTCGATATCTCAATTGCTGTGCTCGTGGGCTTCATCGCGCTGGCGGGAGTTGCCGTGGAAACAGCGATTGTCATGTTGTTGTACCTCAATCTTGCTTGGGAGAAACGTCGAGGGCTGGCGCAATCGGAACAGCGAAAGCTGACACGTGACGATATCGAAGACGCGGTGTTCGAAGGAGCCGTTCTTCGGGTTCGGCCGAAGGTAATGACTGTAGCCACGATCTTTGCAGCACTGATACCCATCATGTACGGCACCGGTACAGGCTCTGAAATCATGCAGCGGATCGCTGCGCCGATGATTGGGGGCATGGTGACAGCGACCCTTCTTACGCTTTTTGTCATTCCCGCAATATTCGTGATTTGGAAACGGCTCGCGCTCAATCGCGTGAACCGAGAGATCTCCCACACGATCCAGGAAGTGCCCCCTGCGCTTCCGGCAGAATAATACCCACAACCTTGAAACAGGAGCATCTGATGAAAACTTTGACTGCAATTTTGGCCCTATTGGCCGTGTCTACAACATCCGGCATCGCGCAAACGAACCACGGCATGGACCATTCCAACATGCCCATGTCTTCCGAACAGATGGAAGGTGCGGTCCACGCAAAGGCTTTGGTGAACTCAATTGGCGACGAAACCGCTAACGTCAGCCATGATCCGATCCCCGAGATCGGGTGGCCCGCGATGACGATGGATTTGCAGCTTCTTGAGAATGCCCAGATGATGGGTGAGATCAGCGCAGGTGACGAAGTCACACTGATGTTGGTCAAAAGCGATGATGGTATGTATGCGATCGGCGCGATCATGAAAAACTGAGTCTGTTGATGCGGCAGCTATTCACCAATGATGTGATTGTTCGCCGTTTCAACGACTGTAGGAAATTCTATGAACTAAGAGAAATGGAGTAGGAGCCACTCAAGAACCAAATCGTATTTCAACGATCTGTGGCTCTGCTCATAAGTTATCAGTCCATTGTCGGTTAAAGGCGCTTTAAGCAATTCGTTGACTGATTGAAGCTCCAAAGCTCAGAAAATCTTCCGGCTATACTGATTGAACAGAGCAATCCAGGCAAGCAGTACACAAACTGCCAACGCTTCGGTATCTCCGGCCCGCGCCACTGCAGTTAAACTGCGCAAAATTCTGGAGCTACTTGCGCAGCCCAGTGGAAATCTGACCGACAAGCAAATCCCACCTAAAACATTTCACAATTGGAATGTGTGTACTACATTGTCGCCGAGATGACTTCACGCGGCCATTCAACGGACCAGCGTCGAATTGTCTGGGGCGTTGCCTTGTTGGTTTTTGCTTCAGTCGAAAACGCAGCGCGGAGCGGTCAAAATGAGGATATCTCCAGGGCGACGACTTGGGAAAACGATACGACATGACAGCTAACACAAGAGAGCACTGGGACGATGTCTATGGCGAGAAGTTTGACACCCAATTGAGTTGGCACGAGGATGATCCAGAGATATCGCTTGAACTCATCGAGTTGATCAGAGTGTCTAAGCCTTCATCCGTCATCGACATTGGTGGAGGTACATCTCGTCTTGCTGGAGCGTTGCTTGCGAAGGGGCTCCATGACGTGACAGTTCTCGATCTATCGCAGGTCGCGTTGGACACGGCCCGGGAAAGGTTGGGGCGCGCCGCTGAAACAGTCACTTGGATTTCTGCAGATATAACTTCTTGGGTCCCCGATCGCAGATATGACGTCTGGCATGATAGGGCGGTTTTTCACTTTCTCGTGGATACATCGCAACGCGCGGCCTATCTGGAAAGCGTGAAGAAAGGGGTAAAAATTGGCGGCCATGTGATCATTGCTACGTTTGCACTTGATGGGCCGGAGACTTGCAGTGGTCTCCCTGTCGCCCGCTATAGTCCGAGCGATATCGCCGTGCTTTTTGAGGAACACTTTGAACTCGTCGCGCATCGCCATCACCTGCACCAAACCTCTTGGGGGGAAAGTCAGTCTTTCCAGTTCAGTGTTCTCCGCCGCTGCGTTTGAGCCCACACCTGAAACTGGCCCAAAGCGGTACGCTTCCAATAAGCTTTCGGGGCATGCCGATTGTGTTCACAAGTTACGTTTGGCCCTCAAAAACTGGCAGAACCACCTTAGCGCACAAGCCGCCAGTTTCCCCGTTTAGCAATTCTATCGTGCCACCGTGCGACTGGATGATCGTACGTGCGATCGACAGCCCCAAGCCGGTTCCGCCAGTCTCTCGCGAGCGGGATGTTTCAAGCCGCACGAATGGGTCGAATACCGCATCGAGCATATGCTCGGGGATGCCGGGCCCCTGATCCTGGATCAATATTTTTGCCTCATTCCCCTCTTGCATGACTGAGACGTTGGCCCGGGCACCATACCGGCAGGCGTTTTCAATGATATTGCGCAGAGCTCGCTTCATCAGCATCGGCCGAAGCGTGACGGCCGGATTGTCTGCGACCGATACTTCAACCGTGTCACCGGCTTGCACAATGTCTTCGGTCGTTTTGGTTACGAATTCACCAATTGGGACGGTACTGGAAGGTTCGCGCGTGGCCACGCCCTTGGCAAATGACAGGGTGGAGTCCACCATCTCCTGCATTTCCTCGATGGTCTCGATCAGATGGTCACGGGTCTCCTCTTCCTCCACCAGTTCGGCGCGAACCCGCAATCCCGTCAGTGGCGACCGCAAATCGTGACCCAGCGCCCCCAATAGTCTGGTCCGATCGGCAACATAGCGAGTCAGCCTATCACGCATATGGTTGAACGCCTGCGTCAAATCTCGCACCTCGGTCGGACCAGAAACCGTCAGTTCCTGGACGTCTTCACCGCGACCAAACTGGTCTGCAGCCAGTGACAGGCGGCGCAACGGGCCGGTCAGCCGTGTCAGTAGAAACCAAATGGCTGCTCCAAGAATTAAAGTTGCAGTGAAACCGAAGCTGACGAAGGACTGCAAAGGCCATTGCAGAGGAGGGTTATGGAACCGGGTATCCACGTTGAGCCATTGATCGGTCGTCAGAGCGATCGACAGCTGCATTTCAATTGCGGAAACGTGATCACGCATCATTGCCATGTGCATTTCAGCCATTGTAGACGGAACACCTTCAACCGGCAGCATATCGGGAGAGAACTCATGCAACTCTACCCGGATGGGACGGTTTTCATAGCCTGGCAGAATTCTGCGGATTGTGTTTTCGACCGTCCCACCAGCGCTATGTCCGGTGTGATCGACTGCGGGCGTATCTGTAAGGCTGAAACGCACCAGTGGAGAACTTGCCGCCCGCAGGATCGCGTCGTGCATCTCGGGTGGAGCTTCTTCAATCAGCCGCGCGATGTTTGCGGCGCGTCCGGCGGTTTCCAGGCCAAGGGCCATGTGCACTGCCATTGAGCGTTCGTCGACGAACAGCCACAGGCTGACCAGTTGCGCGGCAGCCAGCGCGGCGATGATCAAAAGGATAAGCTGACCGCGCAGACTTTGGGCAAAGGCTTTCATCCCGTAAGCTCGCTCACGTCGGTCGACAGGCAATAACCGCCACCTCTTATCGTGGTGATGAGCTTCGGCCGCGTTGGGTCAGCTTCGATCTTGCGACGCAAGCGGCTGACCTGGTTGTCGATCGTACGGTCGAACAAGTGCGGGCTGCGGCCGGCGGTCAAATCCAGCAGTTCGTCTCGCGACAGGAGTTTGCGGGGCCGCTGCAGGAATACGGCCAGCAGCCGGACATCGGCGGTGGTCAGACTTTCTTCGGCCCCTTCGGCGGATATCAAGGTGCGACTGTCGGCATCCAGAACCCAGCTTCCAAAGGCGATCCGTTTGCCGCTCAGATCGCCAGCCGGGGGGACGGTGGTTTCGGAACGCCGCAGGATCGCCTTGATCCGGGCCAGCAATTCACGTGGGTTGAATGGTTTGGGCAGGTAGTCATCGGCGCCGATCTCTAAACCCACGATACGGTCGGTGTCATCGCTGAGGGCTGTCAGCATCAGGATCGGCGGGCCACCGGCCGCGGACAGGCGGCGACAGACCGACAATCCGTTTTCGCCCGGCATCATGATGTCGAGTACGATAAGATCAATCCGACCGGCCGCCAGTCGTGCGTCCATCTCGGTTGCGTCGCGCGCGGTACTGGCGCGCAACCCATTCTTTTCCAGATAGCGGCTGACAGCATCACGGATTTCGCGGTGGTCGTCGACAATCAAGATATGTGGTGCTTCAGTCATGGCGCAATCATAAGCCCCGGCGCGGTACAAATCCCGGCTTTTTTGTATCCCTTTGTATCAGTTGGGCGGGCTGCGACACAACGATACAAACCGGGTTGAGCAGGGGGGTGGTGGCGCGACCGAGGGCGGCCATATGCTTTGTGTAGAAACAAAAACCCGAGAGGTGAAAGTCATGAAACGTACCTTCACGCTGGCCGCTGGAGCCATTGCCGCGACTTTGATGGCGCTGCCCGCGCTTGCCGCCGGTCAGCATGGCAGCAGCGCGCAGATGCAGGGCCATGAGGGCGGCATGATGCAGGGTGCGCCCGGCGGCATGATGGGCGATCACGCAGGCATGATGCAAATGATGGTGAAAATGCATGGCCAGATGATGGGCGGCAACTGGCTGGCGGTTCTGGACATGGACGAGGACGGTCGCCCGAGCGAATCTGAGATCGCCGAAGGTCTGAAGGCCCGGATGCAGGCGCATGACGTCAATGGAGATGGCAACCTGTCGATTGATGAGTTCGAAGCGCTGCATTCCGGGATGATCCGCGAAACCATGGTGGACCGATTTCAGCATCTTGATGCCAATGGCGATGGCGTTGTGACCACAGGGGAAATCGAGAAAGGCGCAAAGACGATGTCGCCGAAACACGGCATGAAGGCCTCGAAACCTGTGACAAAGGCTTCTGAAACCAACAACTGAAACGCAACCGTGTAGCCGGGTCATCGCACTCGGCACAAACCACTGAGGAACAAAGCGATGATGGGCTATGGCGCTGGAATGGGGTTTGGAATGATCTGGATGTTGCTGATCGCAGTGTTGATCGTTCTGGCGATCGTAGCGCTGATCAAATACATCGCTAAGTGACCTCGGAATCCGTCACTCCCGTTTAGGGGTGGAGGGCTATGTCATAGGAGGAACGAAAGCTGGAGGGCCTGCACAGCAATAGCCGTTTGGTTTTCATCGCGGTTTTGATCGCGTTGCTGATCGCCACCATCTGGTTGTGGCTGTCTGGCGCGTTGGACGCAGGACTATCGCGCGAAGTCATTACTGCGTGGGTGGATTGGGCCGGCCCGTTCGGACCCGTTGTCATCATCGGCTTCATGACAGCCGCAGTGGTTGCCAGCCCAATCCCCAGCGCTCCGATCGCTGTCGCTGCCGGGGTGGCATATGGGCATGGGCTGGGAACCGCATTGGTTGCTATCGGAGCGGAGTTGGGGGCGCTGCTGGCGTTCCTGATAGCCCGTTGGTTGGGGCGCGACGCGCTGCGCCAGTGGTTCGGCGACAAGCTGGACTTGGGGTTGCTTGGATCGCAGAATGCCCTGATGTTGACCGTGTTCACCAGCCGCCTGATGCCTTTCGTTTCTTTCGACATGGTCAGCTATGCCGCCGGTCTGACCCGACTTCAATTTTGGCGGTTCGCACTGGCCACCTTGGCTGGACTCCTGCCGGCCAGTTTCGTTCTGGCCCATCTGGGCAGCCAGATTACCGAAACCGCGACAGGCGGCACCAGCCTTGCGGTTATCGGGCTTGGGCTGTTGACGGGGGCGCCACTTATCTGGTTGGCTTGGAAACGCAAGATGCCTGTTGGCTCTTCAGACCACGAATTGAGCCAGATCAATGCGACCGGTCCAAGCGGCCCTAAACTGTTGGAGAATGGAGGAAACCCTAAGTGATCCGCGCACAATGGATATCAACTGCGACACGGACGGCCCGAGCCATGGGCCGGCTGCAGGTCCTGTTGATCTGTGCGTTGGTGGTTTCGATGCTGATCTCTGTTGTGCCGTCCCATGCCGGGCATGACATCGCGAAGGCCGCCACCCAGGCCGAGCTTGTGATCGATGACAGCGGTGGGTATCCCGCGTCTCATCCATCAGAAGAATTAGACTGCTCAGTGCACCCGGGCTGCTATGCGATGGCAGTTATGGCGGCACCTGAATTGCTCTCGATGCGTATTGCTACGCCCGTGGCGCCAGAACGGTTCCGGCCACGCGCAAGCCTGCCGGTCGCACCACTACCACATCCGCCAAACCTGTCCTGAACGTGACCGGCAATGGCTCCGGAATCGCTCCGGGGTCTTGCCCAAGCCGTTGATTGCGGCCCAACTCAGTTCAGGACACTTACCATGCTTACCATTCTGTACTTTTTCGTCACGGGCGTGGTGCTATTCGCACTGTTGCGCCTGACCTGTGGCCCCTGTGTGATGGGGACACAAGAACATCATCCCGGTGTTCCGGTGACAACCCTTGGCTGGGCGCTCAGCCTGTTTCTGGCCGCAACCTACCTGCTGTGCGTGGCCTTTGACCTGATCTTTCCAAGTTTTGCCATGTACCGGGCTTGGATCGGCCTGATGCCCGGAATGACTTGGCTCAGCCTGCCCTCATTCCTGTTGGGACTGTTATGGGCGTTTCTCTACGGCTGGTACGCCGCGTTGCTGTTCGGCGGACTGTTCAATGTCTTTGCGGCTCGCACAAAACTCAACTGATTGAAAGGACAAAGCCATGAAGGCCATCGCTCTGACCCTGCTTTTGACGCCCTTCCTGATGGCCGTCATCTACCGGATTTTTCTGCACGTGCCCGCCAATGCGCGCGTTTCAGTTGACGAAAGGAAACCTAAATGACCCTGTTCAATCTGGCCGCAGGCCTGTCCGTCGCAGCTTTGACTGCGCCTTCGCTCACGCTGGCGGCAACCGTGTTCATTCCCGAAGGCAGCGCGGACTCGGTTCTGGTGATCGACTCCGAAACCGGCAAGACCGTCGAGCGGCTGCCGAGGCTCGTGGCGGTCCATGGGCTGGCCGGCGCGCCCGGCTTTAAGTACCTGGTCGCGGGCAGCTACGCAGAAACCGAGGCCACAACGCCACCAAAACCCGAAGGTATGTCCAAGGATGAACACGCTGCGCACCACGCCAAGCGCGATGTCACTGCGTTGCCCAAAGACAAGGGGCGGAGCCTGCTGACGATCCTTGATGCGGAAACACGCGAGGTCGTCCGCCAGATCGAGGTTCCAGGTGCGGTGCATCACACTGCGGTGTCGCCCGACGGGCGGTTCGCGGTGGCGACCCATCCGGGCGGTGACGGTATTTCGATCGTCGATCTCGATAAGCTCAGCTTCCTTGGTTTCGTAGCAACCGGGCCAATGCCCAACTATGCGGTATTCGCGCCTGACGGCGACAGGGTCTATGTCACCAATACCGGCAATGGTACACTTAGCGAAGTGGATGTCGTCAAAGGCTTCGTCGTACGCAACATGCCCGTCGGCGAAGGCCCTGAGCATCTTGTACTTAACGCCACCGGCAGCGCCGCCTTCGTAGCCGACAGTGATGGTGGCAAGGCCTTCCGCGTAGATCTTGCCAGCGGTTCTGTCACCGAAACCTATGACATTGGAGGCGAGTTGCACGGGATCGGCCTGTCCGACCGCGAGGGCGTACTGTTCGTGGCCGCCAAAGGCACCGACCGGTTGTTGTCGATTGATCTTGCTACGGGCAAACAGCGCTCGACCAACCTGTCACCGGCACCTTATCACCTGACGACCATACCGAACTCAGGCAAAGTGATGGTATCAAGCCGAACCGAACCGAAGGTCTGGATCGTCGATCAAGTCAGCCTGACGGCTATTACCGAAATGCCGATACTGGGTGAGGGCCACCAGATGGTTGTTCTGCCCTGAAGGACTGTGCCCGGCATTGCGTAATTAAACGGCTCTACGACCAAAGCTTAAACCAGGGAGCAGAACATGACAGAAGACCACGACATCAGAATCCACGCGAACGGCCCGACCGAGGTCGCTTACGTCTGCCCCATGCATTCTGACGTGCGTCAATCTGGGCCCGGCGACTGTCCCAAATGCGGGATGCACCTTGTGCCCGAGGGCGAGGTGGATGCGCATGCGCATCACCACCATTCCGCGCATCATGGCGCGACGGACGAGAACGGTGAATATGACATCGTTCCGACAGGCTATGACGGACCCGTATATACCTGCCCGATGCATCCGCAGGTGCGGCAAACCCATCCCGGGTCCTGTCCACTCTGCGGCATGGGGTTGGAGCTGGAAAGCGCGGCGATGGTGGACGAGGGGCCGAACCCGGAACTGGTGGATTTCACCCGGCGCCTATGGGTAGGTGCGATTCTGACGCTTCCACTTTTGGTTTTCACGATGGGCCCCTACGTTGGGCTGTCTGGTGTGCGAGAGATTTTTGGTGAGCGAACAACCCTATGGATTGAACTGATACTTGGCACTCCGGTTGTTCTTTGGTGCGGTTGGCCATTTCTGGAACGAGGGTGGAATTCGTTTCGCACCATGAACCTGAACATGTTCTCGTTGATTGCCATGGGGGTTTCGGCCGCGTGGCTGTTCAGCGTTGTCGCCGTATTGATGCCCCACATATTTCCGGACGGTTTTCGAGATTCAGAAGGCCATGTTGGGGTCTATTTCGAAGCGGCCGCAGTTATCGTTACACTTGTTCTGCTCGGGCAGGTGATGGAACTGCGGGCACGCGAAGGCACAGGAAAGGCAATCCGCGCTTTGCTGGACATGGCCGCAAAGACCGCCCGCATTATCCGCCCTGACAGCAGTGAAGAGGAAATTCCGCTTGAAGAAGTACAGGTAGGTGACCGCCTTCGCGTACGCCCCGGCGACAAGGTGCCAGTAGACGGCATTGTACTCGAAGGGCGCTCATCTGTTGACGAAAGCATGATCTCTGGCGAACCGGTTCCGGTCGAAAAGGTACAAGGCGAGCCGGTCACAGGGGCCACAATCAACGGCACCGGTAGCCTTGTGATCGAAGCAACCCGAGTGGGCTCTGACACAATGCTGTCCCAGATTGTCGAAATGGTGGCCAACGCGCAACGCTCGCGCGCACCAATTCAGAAATACGCTGACAAAGTGGCGGGCTGGTTTGTACCGGCGGTCATAAGTATAGCTGCGCTGGCCTTTATTGCATGGGCAATTTGGGGACCGGCTCCGGCGCTCTCCTACGCCTTGATCGCAGCGGTGTCGGTACTGATCATAGCTTGCCCGTGCGCGCTTGGCCTGGCCACTCCGATGTCGATCATGACGGCCACGGGGCGCGGGGCGCAGGCCGGAGTGCTGATCAAAAATGCCGAAGCGCTGGAGCGGTTCGAGAAGATCGATACTTTGATCGTCGACAAAACTGGCACGCTGACCATGGGCAAGCCAAAGCTTGTGGCTGTATTACCCGAACCTGGCCATGACGAGGTCGAGGTGCTGCGGCTGGCCGCAACGCTGGAGAAGGGCTCGGAGCACCCGTTAGCTGAGGCAATCGTCACAGGAGCCGAGGAACGTGGCGTAGCCCTGTCCGACGCCAGTGACTTCGAGGCGGTGACTGGTAAAGGCGTGAAAGGCACGGTGGATGGCCGCCCCGTCGCGCTCGGCAATCTGAAACTGGTCACCGATCTCGGACTCGAGGCGGCCGAACTGACGGCCAAGGCCAATGCGCGTCGGGATGACGGCGAAACGGTGATGTTCGTGATGCTTGATGGTTCAGTGGCGGGGTTGGTCTGCGTCGCCGACCCGGTCAAGGAAACAACACCAGCCGCACTCAAGGCGCTGCACGAACTGGGTTTCCGGATCATCATGGCGACTGGCGACAACGAACGCACTGCAAAGGCGGTGGCCGAACGTCTGGGTATCGATGAGATTCGAGCCGACGTACTGCCCGAGGACAAGGCCCGCATAATTCGCGAACTGCAGGAGAAAGGCGCAAAGGTCGCCATGGCGGGTGACGGAGTGAACGACGCACCCGCGTTAGCGCAGTCCGATGTGGGCATCGCCATGGGGACCGGTGCCGACGTGGCGATCGAAAGTGCAGGCTTCACGCTGGTCAACGGAAGCCTTGATGGCATCGTGCGCGCCCGTAGGCTGGCCCGCGCTACCATGCGCAATATCCGGCAAAACCTATTCTTTGCCCTGATCTACAACGCCTCGGGCGTTCCGGTGGCGGCGGGTCTTCTGTTCCCGCTTTTCGGCATCCTGATCAGCCCGATGTTTGCGGCCTTCGCTATGAGTGCTTCATCGATTTCAGTGGTGTTGAATGCGCTGCGATTGCGGGGGGCGAAGATTTGAGCACGCACGAGCATAGTACCCACGGCGCCAGTGGCGCGCTGAAGCCCGGATCAATCTCGCTGACCGGAGCCGTCGCCATGGGGACCGGCGTGATGATTGGCGCTGGGATCTTTGCACTTACCGGACAGATCGCCGGGCTGGCGGGGCCATGGTTTCCGCTGTCCTTCGTGGTCGGGGCCGTGGTGACGGTTTTCAGCGCCTATACCTATATCGCCATGTCCAACGCCTGGCCCTCATCAGGCGGCATCGCCATGATCCTGACCAAGGCATATGGGCCCGGGGCGGTTGCGGCGGCGGCCTCGCTGCTGATGGCACTGTCGATGGTGATCAACGAAAGCCTCGTCGCGCGTACTTTCGCGACCTATGCGCTCCGCCCGTTCAACATCGAGAGCGGACCGCTGGTGTCTTTGGTCGCTGTTGCGCTGATCGTCTTTGCCTATGCGGTGAACCGGTCGGGCAACCGGTCGGTGGGGTTGTGGTCGATCATCATGTCGGCGCTCAAGATAGGCGGGATCGCAATATTCGGCATCGCCGCACTTTGGGCTGCGGGCGGAACCTGGCAGGTTCAGGGCTCGGAACCGGCCGCGCCGCTGGGGTTCGTCGCCTCGGTAGCCCTGTCGATCCTCGCCTTCAAGGGCTTTACCACCATCACCAACAGCGGGGCCGAGATCGTCGACCCGCACCGCAATGTCGGGCGCACCATCATGATCTCGATCGCGATCTGCGCGGTGGTCTACCTGCTGGTCGCCCTTGCCGTCGGTGTCAGCCTGCCGCCCGAGCAAATCCGCGCGGCGCAGGACTATGCCCTGGCCGAGGCTGCCAGGCCGGTGCTGGGGCAGGGCGGGTTCTATCTGACCGTGGCGCTGGCGATGGTGGCGACGGCCTCGGGGCTGATCGCCAGCGTTTTCGCTGTGTCCCGGATGCTGGCGATGCTGACCGACATGAAGATGATCCCGCACAGCCATTTCGGCATGACGGGCAGCATCCAGTCTCACACGCTGATCTACACGGTCGTGATTGCGGGCCTGCTTGCGGTGTTGTTCGACCTGTCTCGCATCGCCTCGTTGGGGGCGTTCTTTTACCTGGTGATGGACATGGCGGTGCATTGGGGTGTCTGGCGACGCTTGCGCGGTCAGATCAAAGCCCGTGGATGGGTCTTGCTGACCGCCCTGGCGCTGGACTGCGTAGTCCTGACCGCGTTCACAATACTCAAGCTGCGCTCCGACCCGATGATCGTAGTATATGCCGTTGCTGGCATCGGCTTGGTCTTCGTCTATGAGCGCATCTTTCTCAAACAATGGATCATCGAAAAGGAGACAAATCAGCTATGACCCAATCAAATTTCGACGAAACCCGCGCCACACAGGAGACGACCGAAAGGGTCAGCTCTGACGTAACGGCCGAAGCGCCCAAAACCGAAGATCAGACGGCCAACGGTGCCAAGCGTAATTGGCTCCCGGTTGTCATTGCGATCGCGTTGGGCGCCGCTGTTCTGGGCTGGGAATACCGCGAGACACTCTATCCTTTGCTCAGTTCTCCGTTGCTGTTCTTGCTGGTCTGCGTGGGCATGCATTTCTTAATGCATCGCGGCCACGGCAAACACTGAGAACGGCGCCCTGTATGGCTGGCGGCTTTGCGGCAAGAACACTGCGCAACAAGGAGCAGCAACGGCCAACTGATCAGAACAAATTTGTAACCCAATAAGGAAGGGAAATTGCCATGTTAGCAAATCCAATTCGGAGAGCAGCAACTGAACTGCACCTGACGGCCGGTGCACTAACTGTAAAGGCATTGCACGGTGACACCGACGAAGATCACTCTGATGAATAGGGAATGGGGCATCGCGGTGAAGAAGAGGACCAAGGCGACTGATCCACCTCGTCCGAGTCCTATCATTCGATGAACCCGTCCTGACGCACAGGAGGAACAATATGTCTGAATTTTCTGAAAGACAGGCACCTTCAGAGCCTGAAACTCGGCGCGATTTCTTATACTTCGTCACCGGCGGTGCCGCCATCGTGGCCACGGGCGCGGCGGTCTGGCCACTTGTTAACAGCATGAACCCCAGTGCAGACATCTCCGCCCAAGCCGTTGTCGACATAGATCTTGAAGGTGTCGGACCAGGAACGAGGATCACTGTTAAATGGAAAGGCAAGCCGATCTTTATCGACCACCGGACTAAAGAGCGGATCGCGCTGGCGATAGCAGAAGACGATGCACCAATGATCGACCCGCAACCTGACGCCGAGCGCGTACAGCGACCGGAATGGCTGGTAGTTATTGGCGTTTGCACCCATCTGGGATGCATACCACTCGGGCAGGGCGGCAGCGAACCCACCGGAGACTGGGACGGTTGGTTCTGTCCGTGTCACGGTTCACATTACGACACGTCTGGCAGAATTCGGAAAGGCCCCGCGCCCCGCAACCTCGATCTGCCCCCTTACGAGTTCGTCACCGACACACGGGTCAAAATTGGGTGACGGCGCGGTGAACTTTGTTCAGAGGCGCGTGCCTCACCAAGTTCGTTTGTCAGTCCTCGAATATCCCTCGATCAGCGCCGCGATGCTATGTGGCGGAATTCGACATGTACCCCGCTTTCTGGAGTTTTCGAGAAGAGACCTCGCCGTCATGTTCTGAACGGAACAATTCTAATCGCTGCGCTCAACGTTTTCTGCTTCGCCCATGTTTAGACATGCCATCTTGCCTTTTGACAGGATCGCATCTGAATTGCGGGTTGAGAGGAAACGCTTTGGTCCTGAACAAGGTGCTATTTCAACCCCGTGTCAGCCGCGCGGCGATCGCGACCTGTCCCAGCGCGGCCAGGATCGCAGCGATGAACACGGCTTCGATGGCGATCATGCTGACCACCACACCGCCCACAAGCGGCGCCAGCGCCGCCGGGGCCGCAAAGCTGTTGAACCACGCGGAATAGGCCGGGCGGCGGTCGTCGGGCGAGATCTCCAGCAAATAGCCGAGATAGCCGATGGTCACCCCGTTCATCATCGCGCCGATCAGGAAGAACAGCACCGCGAA
The DNA here is from genome assembly GCF_056535645.1 of Ruegeria sp. BK1. Classification (NCBI taxonomy): domain Bacteria; kingdom Pseudomonadati; phylum Pseudomonadota; class Alphaproteobacteria; order Rhodobacterales; family Roseobacteraceae; genus Ruegeria; species Ruegeria sp. BK1. The sequence continues at coordinate 63,470 of NZ_JBQFIS010000004.1, forward strand.
ACCGGTCAGCCCCGAACCCGTGACCACAAGCAGCAAAACCAGCACCGGAGGTCCGAGACGCACCAGTGCCACTATCCCCAGCAGGCGCAATTTGCCCGCCTGGTCTCCGATGTGGCCCCAGAGCGGATTCGAGGCCAGCGCGCCGACAGTCTGCGCCGCCAACAGCGTTCCGACATCCGCCGCCCCGAGGCCGCTGCGGCTGGCGGCAACGACATAGAACGGCAACGCCATCAGCGTCGCTGCACCAAGCCATTGGAAGATCAGGAACAGCCGGAACCGGTGGTCCTGCCGCAGCGTCGAGAAACCTTCGCGCAGAAATCCAGACAGATTGGCAGGACGGTCCCGTGGCGCCCTTGCAGCGGTAGCGGGCTCACCCGCGGAGACAAAAAGCGTCGCAGAGACGATCATCAGCACCGCGCCGAGCCAGAAGATCAGCGCATAGGCCCTGAGCGGCGGCATCACGTCGAGCGCGTGTCGCAGAAAGCCCGCCACCAGAACCGCCAGAACACCGCCGCCGAAAAAGCGCCAGGCCAACATCCGGCTGCGGCGCTCGGACGGGATCGCCCGGCCGACGATGTCGTTGTAGGGCACCGCGACCACGCCGCTGACAAAGGCATAGACCGTCCACAATCCCAGCATCCCGAGCGCCAGCGGAACCGGAGGCCAATCGACCTGAGGCCAGTCGGCCCCCCACCACAGAAGAATACCGATCATCGCGACCGTGATCGCCCGCCCATAGGCACCAAGGGCGTAGAACGGCATCCGCCGATCGGTGCGCTCGGCGAGGTAGCCCACCGCGAACTGGGGCAGCAGCCAACCAAGACGCAGGACCGTGCTGGCATAGCCCACGGCCAGCGCGCTACCGGTCAGCATATGCACCAGACTGGCCACCACCGTCGCGCTGTCCACCGCCGCCGACCCGCCCTGAAACACCGCACCAGCACCGGCGATGCGCCAAAATCTCGTGTCTTCGGGATTACGCCTTGCCATTCGCCGCCTCTGCCTCCGCCCGGGCGCGGCGGATGTCGATGCCGCTCTGCCACAACACCGTCAGGCCGATCCCGACCACCAGAAGGATCGTCAGCACATAGTTGAACAGGATCATCAGAAGGGCGGTTTCGTCCGGAACGCCAAGCACCTTGAGCGCGAACCCCGCCCCAAAGACAAAGCTCGCCGGGATGCGCACGAAACGACCCAGAACCATGGCGAACCCGGCAAACACCATCAGGAACAGGTAATCCCACGCGCTCAGCACCACGCCAACCGCCAGCCCGGCCCACAGGAAATGGGTTGTCGCCACCAGCTTACCCGCAATGGCTGCGGCAATGGCGGCGACGCGGCGGGCCCGTGCCTGTGGCCAGACGATCCCTTCACCGAGCGCGGTGCGCAGATACGCGCCATCGGCCCCGATGCGGGCGGCAGCCCAGTCGAAGAGTCGGCAGACCAGAGGGTCCTCGCTCAGAAGTGACGCGCGGAACCGGAACAGAACCCAAAGCAGGCTGCCGAAAAGCATCAGGTTCAACAGGCCCGCAACGCTCAATCCCAGCCGCAGGTCACCCTCGATCTGTGGAATCTGGCCGGCGGCGGCCACCGCTCCGGCAAAAAGGGCGAAAACGACGCCGTCGAGGAACCGGGCGATGATCGCGGTTGCAAGCACGGTCGCCATCTTCAAGCGGTCGAGCCGGGCAACCAGCCAGGCCCGGACCAGCGGGCTGATGCCGAGCGGGACAAGGACATTTGCGCCATAACCTGCCAGTAGCGCCCCCGTCAGCCGCAGGGTGCCGACGGGTTTCACGTCGAACAGGATCTGCCGCCACTTCCAGCCGCTCATCAGCTGCTCCAGCAGGATGGTGGCGGCAAGAATCGCGATCCAGAACATGTTGGCTCCGCGCAGGCCCTGCAGAAACAGCGCAAAATCGAGGCTGCCGTAGAGCGCAAACACCAGATAGAGCGCCAGGGCGGAGCCGAATATCGGCAGCAGCCACCGTTTCAGGAAGGTCCGCATTTGACATCCTCGCAACTACCAAGACCTCAATGTTTTAACCTCCGTATCATGATACGGTGTCAAGATGACGGTGACGGAGGGAGACCGCGATGCAACCACTCAAGATCGGCCAGGCCGCGCGCGAGACCGGGATAGGCGTCGAGACGATCAGATTTTATGAAAAGAAGGGCCTTGTCACTCAGCCGCCGCGCCCAATTGACGGCGGCGCGCGGGACTATGGTGGTGACACGCTTTGGCGGCTGAAATTCATATCCGGCGCTAAGAAGCTCGGATTTTCGCTGGCAGAAATCGCGGAAATTTTGGAGTTGCGCACGGCACCAAATACCGAGTGCGTCGCGATGCAGGCCAGAGCGCGCAAAAAGCGGGACGAAATTCAGGAACGGATCGAAGGGCTTGCACGGTTGAGGAACAATCTGGACGAGCTGATCGCGGCGTGTCCGGGGCGTGGTGGAATTCAGAACTGTTCGATCGTGGGCGCCATAGAACGCAGCAGTGAGAAATAGGCGCAATTCCGGCCTTGAACGGAGGGTAGCGGCGTTGCTTGCGAACCGGGTTATTGCCAAGCAGGACCCAGAACGGCAGGTGCAGCGAAAAAAGGAGAGCGAGGGTTCCGCTTCCGAGCAGAGTTTGCGCCAGATCATTGTGAGAAATCCCTGCGTCGCCCAGAAAGCCATATCTGATGAGTGTCGGAGGGTGACGGACAAGTCGGCCCTGTAAATGCGGTCCAGCTTTTATCCTACCGGTGCGATTTTATATCGGTTTAAGACAAGTTTACCCAAGAGGGAACATGACAATGAATAACCTGAGCCGCCGCCGCTTGATGCAAGGAGCCGCGGCAATTGCGTGCAGCGCGGCGCTTCCCGCCTTCGCGAAAACCGGTCCCTCAATCCATGTCCTGAAGGATCCGAATTGTGGGTGCTGCGGATCGTGGATCAAAATCATGCGGGCGGAAGGTTTTGAAGTAGGCGTGGAAAACAGTGCTTGGGAGGCCTTGAACGCTTACAAAACCGCCAATGGGATTCCGGAGGGCATGATGTCATGCCACACGGGTCGCGTGGAGGGCTACATGATCGAAGGACACGTCCCATCCGCTGACATTCGGCGCCTGCTGGGCGAACGCCCGAATGCTGTCGGACTGTCGGTTCCGGGAATGCCTTTCGGCTCACCGGGCATGGGGCCGGAAAGTGAACGCGAAGCCTTCGACGTCTTTCTGATCCGCAAGGATGGAACCACAGAGGTGTTCGCCAGCTACCCGGCCGCATAATTTCCCGATGGCGCTGGCAAGATCCTGACAAACACGGCGCTCGCTTCTGCTGCCTGGTTTACGTGACATTCTTCACGGCAAACCAGTTGATCCGTGACTTCACGCCTGCCTTGTCCTACCGGGCAAGTTCCAGCCTACGGTGAAAAAATACCTGCGTCCGCAAAGCCTGATGACCGGCTTTGCGGACAAAACCGACATCCCGGTCGCCGTATCAACCGCAGCATTTGTCGCCCGCCTGAATTGGCGGGCATGGGGCCGATCCGTAGGAACAGTAGACGCAGCAATCGCCGGGAAGTGGCTTCAGGACTTTTCCGCAAGATGTGCATTCGTAGAACCACTGGCACGCGTCTGTTGGCATCGTTTCAGGCCTTGAATGTCCACATTCCGGGCAGATGATCGTGCTGACAAGGTTCGGGTGCTTTTCACTCATGGCGTCACATCAAGGTTATCAGGAAATCATTTATTCGGATTTCGTTGAGCACGATAACCCAAGCGATGGCCGTCAACGCAAAACTGCCTGTCAGCCACCATTTGAAGCGGTCGAGCGAACCACGGCGATACGCGACGATGCCAGAGAGAAACAGCAGGGCCGTCGAACCGCCGAGCACGTAATAACTCGCGGCGGCGATCTTGCCGAATACGGCCAGCCAGCTCCCTCCCAAGCCAAGCAAAATCAAGGCCATCGGCAAGATGCAGCAGGTCGCAACGCCAAGTGCGGTAAACGATCCAAGAAAGCTTGCGCCAACAAACTTGCTCATGGTCAGCTTTCTCCGGCTTTGACGAACTCGAGCGGAAGCCGGTTCGACTTCCTCGATTTTTGCTTCGCGCGGTATGTGAAATTCGACATCATGACCGACAACATGCACCCTGTAGTAGCTACAGGTTCAAGGGAAAGGTCATCACATGATTGCGATTGGCGAAGCGGCGAGATTGACCGGTCTGTCGGTCGAGACGATCCGCTACTACGAACGGGAAGGCATAGTCGAGAAAGCCGGTCGAACCGCCTCGGGACGCCGCGCATACACGGAACGGGAAATCTCCGAGCTCAGATTCATCAAACGCTGCCGCGATCTTGGCTTTACCATTCAGGGTGCATGCGCACTTCGCGAATTGTCCAAAGCGCCCGAGCAAGCTTGTCGTGACGTCGAAGACGTCGCAACAAGACATCTCGACAACGTCAGGTCAAAAATCGCCGCCCTCCAACGGTTGGAGCAAGCACTGGCAGAACTTGTGCAGACCTGCACCGAGGGTACGGCCTCATGCCCCCTGCTAACGGCGTTGCTCAACGAGCCTATCGCCAAAGAAAAAATAAACGACACCTAATTGCAACGCCCGGAAAGGATCGAATCTGGCCAACTCAGTTTGCGGAAAGACTACAATGCGGCTCAAATCCGGCTCGCTCATCATTACCCACCCCATGCCCGAACTCTCTGCCTGTCCTCATCGCAGGCGAGAGTGACATTCCTGAATTGCTCATGGGTGACATTTGAGCTTTGCGGCTACAGATTGCGGAAGCATAAGTGAAATTATGTGAAACTTGCCCCTGCTCACAATTTTGCAAATCAAGCGGTGCACGTGGGCCGAACTCAGAGATGCCTGATCCACACGCATTGATCCCGGTTGGGTCCAAGTTCTTCGAGGATCCTTTCAGCATCCAGATTGAAGTCTTTGGCAATTTCCTGGACCTGAACCGCCTGAAAGCTATCCAAGTTCCGCACCGTTCGACCATCTTCAAAGGTGATCAACTCGTGTGATCTTCCAGACCAACGCACGATCCCGCCGCAAAGGGTCTGTCCTTCAACATCCGCAAGTTCGGCGACCGGGTCGGCAAAGAAATCGGTCCATTTAAGAATACCTGTGCTGACAGCTCTCGCCACTGCTTGTTCCGTTGTCCGGCACTTGAGTTTTGTGACGATCGAAGACGTCAAAGCATGCACCATCCTGGAGGAGAGCCCCGTCTGGCCAGCAACTACGGATGGGATCAATCCTGATGCGAGCATCTTCAGAACATCCATCTCCTGATCGGACAACGCATCCGTAGGAAAGTTGAAAACTGTATCAATCACATCGAGCGCGAGTAGATGCAGGACCTGCGCTTCGTGGCGAAGGGCAGGGAGCATACTCCCGACCAAGGCGTCCCAGTCGGATCGGCGCAGGTTGGAGGTAACCGTAAAGACACCACGCTCCCCAAACGGATTGATAACCGGAATGGATAGTCCGTGCTGACCCACACCAAATTTTCTCGCTGCATCGAATAGCGGTGCGTGTTCACGCTGATCATCAAACACAGCCCAATCAATTGGTGCGATCATTGCGGCGCCAAACCGGATGAGGGGATCGACCAGGACCATGTCGTTGTCGACGTAGTGCCTGACCCATTCGGCCGGGAACGTGGTGCAGCCGTGGACAACGTTGTGATGCTTGTCGATATGGGCGTAGGACGCATTCTCCAGTCCGAACCTCGAACAAATTTCCTGAAGGCGCGCCTCCCCGGTCTGCCTGAAATCCAGTTCAGAATTGCCAATGTCCGCGATTTTCATAGATCGTCTTTCTGTTCCGCGTTGCCGTCGAGGCCGCTTAGCAACCTAAAGCTGAACAAACCACTCGGGAATTCCCGTAGCCAATCATGCATTTGAATACAGTTCTGTTCTGGAGGCGGAAACGGAGCGAAAACCTGCCGATGAGACACATGAATTGGAGAAGCTGGCGGCTCATAACCCGGCACGGCTAAAACCCGCTGCAGTGATCTTGCGGAAGCCCGTCTTCCTCCTCTCGGGCTCTACGCGCCAAAAGCCCCATGAAACTGGAAATCAGGTTCAGTTCACCGCGCTCATCTGCGTGCACCATACCGCGCAGATATCCGCCCGGATTAACCACTGGCGGCAACCGTGGATCGCTCAGCCTCGCGTCTGTGATCAACCCGGCCAGGATTGCACCCATCACGGTCAATCGGTCAATCGCCGTACGCCAAGCCGAGGCATTGGCGCCGATCTCCGACAATCGCGACCAAACGCCGGTCTCAATCGCGTAGAGCGACGGGCTGGAATTCTGATCTCCGCCACCCGCGATATCGATATGCATGCGCAGCTCGGGTGAGGCCAGTTCATATAGGATGCGGTTATTCACCCGCGGTAGTTTTTGGGCCTTGCGCGATGCCGTATCTGTCGGATGATTGCTTTCTAAGCAATGCGGAGGGCCGTCAGGCCCGGAGCCGGAACAATCTGGTTCCGAGGCTTTTGCCGAGGACATTGAACTCTCGCCATCGGCGTTACAGGACAGAATTGTTTCTTCAATTTGGTCTTGTATATGGCACCCGAAACAAGCTTCGGGTTCACCCGAAATTTCACCGGGTTTTGCGACATGCTCTTCGATCCGGCTCCAAAGGTCGTAAGCCGCCTGAACATGTAGCTTGAGCGCCTCCAGCGTCATGTATTTCAACTTGTCGGCGCGCGGCCAGGATCGAAGTTCCTCCTTCATGCCTTCCAGACTTTCAGGAGGGCAGGGGAGTAAGAGAAGCACGGCCAGACTATGTTTCACATATCGGTAAAGCCGTGATCGATCCCCGCGCAGCTCGTCCTGTTCTTTCTTCTCGGCCTTGCTGCGCACGTCCGCGTCGCGCATCTCGGGAATGAGGTTCAGGGCAGGGGTCAGGAAGAGTCCAAGCTTCTTGCGCTTACAGCGCGCGCCATTTGCGCCAAGCCTGCGTTCGATCAGACCAATCCTTTCCAGCTCACGTTCGTGATTGTGGATTGTCCGATCTGTCACGCCTCGCCCGGCAATGAGGGTTTCCTGGCGCGCGTAGCAAAAGGGTTCCTGAGACGGGTCTCGAAAAGCACATGGCGTAATCATATCGATGATGATCTCTAAGGTGCGAATACACTGGGCTGATGCGCCTCTGATCTGCGCATATCCCACGCAGAGCTGACGTAACCTGTCACGGTTCCAGCCCTCAGGAAGGCCGTTGTGAAAGCGAATATTATCGTGGTGATGGGCGGATGCGATCTGCCGAAAGCTCATGGATTTGGCCTCATTTGGCAAAGGTCAGTGTTGATATCGCGGCTTCGCGGGGCAGGGTGTTCGGAATGGTTCAACGGTCTCATGGTCTGCTTCTCATTGGGGAAGCAAGGCGGCTCGAACCTCAGCAAAAAGACACAGAAAAACCGTTCGCACAGATGCGTTTGTCCTTGTCAGTAATTTTGGAGTTTCCTATAAATCAGGTGATCAAACGTGACTTAAGAAGATCCCCGCTGAGGCCCCGCCTTGCGGGGGTTTTTGTTTCTGGGATTAAGTTTTTCCTCCGGGCCAATCGGCCTGGTTTAAAAATGCAGCTGGCGATTTTTGGTGGCATAGCCAGGAGCAACGCGTTGTACCGCAGGTCAGCACCTCAATATCGGATGAGTTCGTAGTCGCTGAACCCGAATGTGTCGGTCCACTCGACGCCAACGCCGCGGAAGTAGCTGGGAGGTTCACAGCGATTGCCCAGTGGCAGCCAGTAAGGGATTGGGGCAGGAGCGCGCTCGGACCAGCGAAAATTCGTATTATCGTCGTAGGTGCCAACCACAAGATCAAGCGAACGCTCGCAATCTCCCTCCCTTGAACGACGGCGATAGCTGTAGTGGCGCACATCCCAAACCCTGATGGATCTCACAACGTCGAAATCGGAAGAAGAAAGATCGACGCTGATCGGGGTGGCTTGGAAACCGTCACCGTATTGGCCGTGATGTGCATCGATCCTTCCTATCGAGATCGCTGCGTCTACCAGTATTGGCTTAGCGGTGTCATCCGATGGAAGCTCTGGAACTGGGCTAGCACTGGTGCGCTTGATGGCTTCCAACCGTTCCATAGGACCCAAGTCCGAGGGGCTGTGTGACGTATTCATCGGACAGCGCCAGAGTTGAAGCGGCGGTTCGACCGGGTAGGGTGTGATGCGCCGAATGAACTCCGCCTTGGCTGCGACGCAATCAGCCGAACTTGGCCAACCCCCGGCGAGGCAAAGGAATATGGCACAGTCAATTGGATAGGCACGAGCCTGCGTGGCTGGCAGTGCAGCGAGTGCAACTGCAAGGGCCTTCGCGCGAGTTCGATTTCCGGATTTTGAGTGTTTCAAGATGGTCTCTCCTGCTTGCGAATCGCCTAAGCAATATCCGGCCAATATATTTCTGACAATCCAATATCGTATATTGGCGGGTTTTCTTATATTGACGTAGATTGTGTTTTAGTCCACAACTTTTGGATGTAGAAGACGGCCCATAGGGGGTCGTCATGGCGGACAACAAGAGACAATACACTGTGGTAACCATCGAGATGGTCCGGGGCCTGAAAGAGGATCAGGTTCCCTTTACATGCCGCTACGAATTTATCGGACTCGCTTCCCTTGGACGACCTAAGTACCACTGCATTTACAGCTCGCCGAACTATGTCGGGGCCTTGTGCAAGTCGAAGATCTCTCGAGCGGGCGCTGAGCCCAGAGAGTTCGATCTTTGGCCGGGCCTCTTCAAGCATCATCAGGAATTTGGTGATGGGCGCATTCTCTGCGTCAAATCAGACTATACGATCGAGTCGATTACCCCAGAGGGTCTCGAAGCAGCTCAGGCCCTGGACGCGAAATCCAAAACCTGATCGGTCACGTTCGAGAACCCGGCTCATCAAAATGCTGGGGCAGGGCGCATGAAACGGCTCTTGTTTCTCAGCGCTGCACTCGCGTCCTTGTTCATTGCTGCAGTTTGGATTGAACCAGCTAGGAAAACAAAGACTCTCGGCGCATCCGAGGTGATTGCCGTTGACGGTGACACGATCGACCATGGTGACGACCGATACCGGCTTATTGGGTTTGATACGCCTGAGACATTCCGGGCTCAGTGCGATGCTGAGAGAGCTTTGGGTCTACGAGCCAAGGACCGGCTGACGGAGCTCATCAACTTCGCGGGCGTAATTGAACTTGAGATTGAGCTGCACTTTGACGTCCACGATCGCTTCTTGGCGCTTGGGCGCGTGTCTGGACAGAACGTCGGGGCCATCCTGATTTCTGAAGGTCTGGCGCGCCCGTACTCGGGTGGCAAGCGCCAGTCCTGGTGCGGCTGAAAGAAAGGATAAAACAACGATTTATGACAGCAGAGAGAAACGACTAAGCAATAAGCAGTCCTGCCGATTGCGCCAACAATCGACAGGACAAGAAACGCCCTTAATCCATCCGGGCATTCCTCCAACATCAAGAGAGAACTGTACTATGGTAAAAACAGTAGTCCGAGATGCCGGTCCTAGATTGGGCAGCACCGCGACAGAGTCAATGGGTGCAAACCTAGACAACGCGTCTGCACCTCCGATCCCTTAGCGCTGTCTGACGATTGAGGCGCGCGGGACATCCGAACGTTCCAGCCAAAACATCTGACTAAGAGATCCGAACCAGACATTGGTCTTTTGCGGCGCCACTGAAGGTTCAGTGCTGTGTCCCAGCACCCGATTCCCCACCGCTCAGATGACCTGAAGTCGACCCCATAATAGTAATTATGTAAAAACTACTGACCTAATTTGGAGGACAAATTAGTGACCAGCTCCATCAAAAGCTTCACCGATAACAGATGTCGGATCAACGCCGTTTGGCCGTTGTTGGCGTTCTTGACGGCGACTTTCGGAACGGATGTCTGTGCCCAGGTCATTGAATACGAACCTGATGGAAGCGTGTATCTAAACGGCATTCGCGCAGAAATCGTTGATGGCGTCGTTCGTCCAATCCGGATGCGTGAATACACGCTTAATGAAAAGCCGGAAGCACCAACCCCCAAACCGCAGGCAAAGATCGAGATTGCGGGCAAAGCACCGCGGCCTCGCAGATCCTCGGGCGGCTGGTCGCAAGAGCGGATCGTCAAAGAAATCCATGCAGCGGCAAAACGGCACGACATTCCGGCCGAGTTGTTCATGGCACTGGTCTGGCAGGAAAGCCGGTATCGCGCTGATGCTCTGTCGCCCAAGGGTGCCTATGGCTTCGCACAGCTCATGCCCGGAACGGCGAAAGACCTGGGCGTGAACCCAAAGAACCCTGCAGAAAATCTCGACGGTGGTGCCCGCTATTTGGCGGCGCAGTACCGCGAGTTCGGAACCTGGAAGCTGGCGCTTGCCGCCTACAACGCCGGGCCTCACCGCGTCGTCGAATACGGCGGCGTCCCCCCCTTCACCGAAACCCGCAACTACGTGCGGATCATCCTAAGCAAAGTGAGTAAAGACCTATGAAAAGAACCCACTTCTACCAGCAGATGGCGTTTTTCGCGATCACTGCGTTCATCATCACCGCAGCGCCCGCCTCCGCTGGCTGGCTGCAAGATGCCATTGGCGATTTCATCAACGAAACACTGGCCGACTCGAAGGTCGTTGGCGTCAGCCTTGCCGCTGTCGGCTTCATCTGGGGCTGTCTCGCCTATGTGTTCGGCTGGGGTTCGTTGAAAGGCCCGGTAATCGCTATCGTCGTCGGCGCTGTTATCGGCCTCGCTGATACATTCATCGGAGGCTGATTGATGCCGCGCCGCAATACGGTCTTTCGCGGCCTGAGCCGCCCCGCAGAATGGGGCGGCCTACCCGTGATCTATCTGCTGGTGATCCTCGGGATGACCATGCTTTCGTTCTTCATGTTCGGGATAGCGCCAGCAATCATTGCGGGTTTTGTTTTCTACACCGGGCTTCGCCTCTTTTACGAATGGGAACCGGCTTTCTTCCGCGTCCTGTCCGTAACCCTTTCCAAAACTCCGCGCACCAAAAACCGCCAGCATCATGGGGGAGATTACTATAGTGCCTAAGCCTGCTGCACAGGATTTGTGGACCCTTGCCCGCTCGTTGATCGAGCCGAGCTGGCGCAAGGATGAAATGAGCCTCTTTCAGATGTTGCCTTATGGCTATGTCGTGGACGATGAGGTTATTTCCACACGCAACGGTGGCCTTATCGCCGCTGCAGAAATCACCGGAATCAATGCAAACACGCTGGACGAAAACGAGTTCGAGTTCCTGGCCGAACGGTTTGAGCGTGTGTTGCGCACAACACCCAATGAGGTGGCATTCTACGTTCATCGACTGACCGTCCCGGCTGAGACGGGTCATGTCATCACAGATCCAACCGGCTTTGCCGGTGCAGTGGCACAGGCCATGCGCTCAGCTTCCGTCGATGCAGAGCTGAAAGAACGCAAGATCATCATCAGCGCCATTCTGCAAAAGCGGCAGGATGAGCGGGCAAAACAGATGTTCGGCATGTCGTCTGGAACGATAGACGAGGAACGCCGCGAAATGATCGAACAGCTCGACGGTGTTTTCACAACACTGGCGGGCACGCTGGGCGAAAGCCGGGTGCGCCGGCTGAAGCTCAGCGAGGGGCGTTGGCTCGGCTATTATGGAATGCTGTTGAACGGTCGGTATCAGCCGATCATTCACACGAACATTGCAGAACCCATCGCCTTCAACATGCCGCAAGAGGATGTGCTGTTTCAGGGCAAGACCGGCAAACTGGTCACGGGCGACGATCAGGAACGCTCCATCCGTGTCTATTCCCTGAAGAATTACCCGATGGCTTCGTTCCCCGGCATTTTCGACGGGCTGGACCTGCCGGTTGATGTTGTGATTTCGCAATCCTTCCTGCCGATCAGCCGCGCCCAGGCGCAGGAAATGGAACGCCGCAAGTCGGGACAAATGCGCTCGGCAGGCGACAAAGCGAAGTCGCTTGAAGAAGATTTGTCCATTCTGGCGGACGGCATTGCCTCCGGCACCATGTCACTCGGCAAGCACCACCTGTCGATCTGTGTGTTTGGGAACGAGGAAGATCTGAAAACCGCCGAAAAACACATCATCGGTGAAATCCAGATTTCGGGCGGCACGGTCAAACGCGAAGCGATGTCGGCGCGGTCGGTGTACTTCGCGCAGCACCCCGGCAACTTCGCATTCCGTCCTCGTGAAGAACTGATCACGGACCAGAACTTTGCGGACATGGTTGCGTTCCACATGCGCCCTAAAGGGTTGGATGCGGAAAAGCTGCCCTGGCCGGGGCCATTGGCGACTTTGCCGACAACGCACGGGGACAGCTACGATGTTTCGCTGCACCTTCCCAAGACCAGCAAAGACGCTGAAAACCTGCCCTCCGGCCACACAATCGTTCTGGGGCCGAACGGATCGGGTAAAACTGTGACCGCGATGCTGCTGGCGACAACGGCGGTTGCACAGGGCGCGCGGATCATCGCTTTTGACAAAGACCGGGCGATGGAGGCCCCCATGCGTGCGCTCGGCGCACAGTACACCCGCGTCCGAGTTGGTGAACCAACCGGCATGAACCCGTTTCAGACCGAGACGGATGAGGCTGGGCAAAGCTGGCTCGCCAATTGGGTCATTGCCCTGTTGAGCTATGACGAACCACTGACCACCGATCAAAAGGATGAAATCACGCGGGCTTGCCAAGCGAATGCCACTTTGCCGCCTGCGCTTCAGAACTTCGATTCATTGGTGGAACGGTTCAGAGCCTTTGACGATGACAAGAACCTGTACAAGCGTGCAAGTGAATGGGCTGGCGAAGGCCGCTTGTCCTGGATGTTTGGCGAGGGTGGCTCAGATCCGTTTGCTGCTGGCGCCCGTCATCTTGTTTTCGACATTTCCGAGGTTCTGGATGACGAGTTGGTGCGGCTGGCATGGATCAGCTACGTCATGCGCCAGATCGAACGCCGCTGCGCCACCAAGATACCCACTGTCTTTGTGATTGATGAAGCATGGGTAATTGCTGGCAACCCTTATGGCGCTGGCATTCTCATAAATGCCTACACCACGTATCGGAAGCTGAACGTCATGATGATGATGATGACGCAGATCCCCGATCACCTCCTGTCGTCGGCGGCAAGTAAGTCGATCCTGGAAAACACCAGCACGCAGCTCTTGTTCCCCTCTCGATCCGGCAATGAAGCAGACTACCGGGCAATCGGCTTGAACGATTCAGAGCTGGCCGCGCTGAGGGCGCATTTTGGCGACCGCGTAATGCTCATGAAAAAGGGTGATGAGAGTGTTTGGCTCGATGTCGATGTCGGCGCTCTCGGCCCGCTTCTCCGTGTTCTGAGCGGATCAGACGGAAAATCGTTCCCTGATCCTGACTGGCGAAAAAACCCCAACTTCTGGAAGGAAATCACATGAAAACCCGCCTTGTAATCGCCCTTGTAGTTCTGGCCGCTGTCTCAGCCTGCACCAGCACCTATTCGGGCTATCGCAGCAAATGCGCCTGCGACTTTGAGCGCATGACCCCCCCTGAAAACTTGGAGCTTGTCTGATGAATATTTCAAAGAAATTCCGCACAACCATTGCTGTTTCAGTTCTGGCCGCCCTGCCCGTCATGGCATCGGCCCAGGGTGTTCCGGTGGTGGACTCTGCATCCATCACGCAGGACGCCGCCAATTCGGCCAAAGAAATCGCTGAAATGGTCCGCCAGTACGAGCAATTGCTGGAACAGTACGAGAAACTGGAACAACAGCGGGCATTGCTCGAAAACTCCTTCAAAACCATCAGCGGTTTGACAGATCTGGATGAGTTCAACAGCCGCAGCTTTTTGAAACTGGCGACTGCTGCTGACACGCTCGGCTACGCACTGGATGCAGCGGAGGGCGGTATCTCCGGCCTGCCCGATGTCGCTGCGCAGGCAATGGAACGTCGATCAATCAACCTCGGCCTGAACGATGGCATCTTGTCCGACTTCAGCGGATCGGATGTGCAGGCTCGCCGCATCCTGTCTGAGCGTGGTGGTGCGGGCCTGATGGCGTCGGCGTTGGGTGAGAATGGCTATGACATGGCCGGTCAGCTCTCCGAAGATGCTGAAAAACTGCGCGGTGAAATCGGTCAGCAAGAAGATCTGAAGGATGCAATCGACTATAACACGGCGGTTCTCCTGAAACTCCTGCAAGTTGAAATTGAAATCTTGCGCGCAACCTCGGCTAATGCTCTGGCGTCGGGCACGGATCTGGCTGCAACCGCTGCTGATCTTTCGACACTCAGCAACTATGTACGAGGAACCTCACAATGAAACTCCGCTCAACTCTCATCCTGACCATTGCAGCCGCCGTCGTTATGTCGGGTGCTGCATCGGCACAGGTGAAGCTGCGCCCGTCACCCAAGGTCGATATGCCGTTCGATGAATATCGTAAGTGCCTTGGGTACTCGGGCGCGAGTGAGTACGGTCGTCAATTCGTCAAAGACGATCAAGCGCGCATGGCCGAAGCGGGCCAATCCGCAGACAAGCAGCCTCTTGTGACCAACTGGTCGGTGGTGATCCTGAATGAACAGGTCATAGCAGCGCACGAGGCCACCATCGAGCAATGTAATCTGCGCAAGTCTGGCGAGACCTACAGCACCGAATGTCCGCTGGGTGGTTTGAGCCGTGAGGACGCGGCCCAAAAGGTCGGAGCTGACCAAGACGAGTTTTGGACCCAACCGTCCGACAATCTTGCCGCGCTTAAAAAAGAGCAACGGACCCGTCTGGAAGCTCTGCGCCCTGCAATTGAGGAGGCTTGTGGGCCGTGATCCAAGATTTCGTCAGCTCGATTGAGGCTGCGCTTAATAACTTCTCGCAGCAAGCATACAACAGCCTGGCGGCGGATCTTGCATCCGCCCTCTGGGCAATAGCCGCGCTGATCTTCGTGGCAATGCTGATCAACGGTGTGCTTCAAATCCGGGAAATCGGGTTTGGTGGCTATGTCGGCTGGATCATTCGGGCGACGATCATCATTGGTATGGCTTCCAGCTGGAGCTTCTTTCAGCCCATTTATCAGGGCATTTCGAGCCTCCCAGACACGATTGCCGGAGAATTGACCGGCACAACAAATGTCTGGGAAGCACTCGATGACATTGCGCTTCAGTGTTTCTTGATGGGCCAGCAGGCCATTGAAAACGCGACCTGGGGCCTGAGCATCACCGGGGCTATTCTCTGGGTTGTTGGGGCTGTCATCGTAGCTTTTGGCACCGGCATGGCGCTGATCGCAAAAGGCGGTCTGGCGGTCCTGCTGGGACTAGCGCCTGTTTTCATCGCAACGCTGCTCAGCTCAGCAACAGCCAATATCTTCGCAGCCTGGGCGAAAACGACTGTTGGCCTGATCATGGTCATCGTCGTTCTGACAGGTATTGTTTCTCTTATTCAGGCCCTTTTCAGCTCAGAACTGACCGCTGTTGAGGATGTGAACAATATGGAGGCCAGTGGCCGGTTTTTGGCGATCTGCATTGTGTCAATCGTGATGCTCACGCAGATCCCATCGCTCGCGGGCGGAATGTCGGGTGCAATCGTTTCGGCATCCTCGGGTCTTGCCGTGGCAACTGGTGCCGTCGCTGCCGCAAGAAGTGCATTGGGCACTGCAAGCGACGGCGCAAGGGGTGCAGTAGCCGGTGGGAAAACCGCCGCCGCGATGGCCTCCGCAGCCCGCGATGGGACAGGTGTTCGTGACAGCGCCTCGCGCGCGATGCAAGCGCGTCGGGACATTGCACACAGAGCCCGCAATCAGGATGGGGCGGCTCGACAGAGCTACGCCGCTGACCGTTACCGGCAGAGCATTCGACAAGCTCGCGTCAATAAATCTTCCTAAATCGAGGTATTGAGCTGATGTCACACGTGACAGATCACGAAAAAGAACTCTTTCTGGGTGCACGCCGCGATGCCTTCAAATGGCAGGTATTCGGCATGGTCGGCATGGCAATGGGCGTGGCCTCTATGATTGGTTGGGCGATGCTCCTTCCCTTGAAGGAAATCCGCGCGGTGCCATTCTCCATTGATCCGGACACGAAACTGCCGGTCCTGCTGACTGAAAAAGTCGAAGAACTGGAACCTTCTGAGGCGATGGCCTTCCGTGAAGTCGCAAATTATGTGCGCGACCGGGAAACCTATGATGTCCAGGACAACAACGAGCGCCTGAAATCGGTGCTGCGTCGTTCTGATGAGCTGGCCGAAACGTCCTACCGCGAACTGTGGGACGGGTCGAACGACAACCATCCGGACGAAATCTATACGCCCAAGACAAAGGTGCAGACCGAAATTCTGGGCGTGTCGCCGGTCAACGATGCGACGGTGCAGGTCGAGATCCGCAAGTCCCTGATCGTTCCAAACCAAGCAACGGCCTCAGCCCGCTACGTGGTCACAGTGACCTATGGGTTTGAGGAAAAAATCGTGACGTCGATGGACGAACTTTTGGAAAATCCATTCGGCTTCGTCGTCACCAACTATCGCGTAGACGCAATGGGAGACATCTGATGCAGCGTTCTTTCAAAACACTCACCGCCACCGCCGCAGCAGTTTTGGCATTCTCTACGCCTCTGCTCGCTGAAATCACACCGACACCGGACGGAAAGAACGCGGATCACCGCATCACGCATTTCCATTACGTCGAGAACCAGGTGTACCGCATCCCTGTGGGTGAACGCCTGATTACCTATGTTCACTTTCCGCAGGGCGAAACCGTCCGCAGCATTGGTGCGGGCGACACTGAAAGTTTTCAGATCACTCGCCTTCAGGAAGGTCGCGTTATTGCGTTCAAGCCGGAAATCCTGAACTCGGATTCAAACCTGACTGTCCTGACCAATCGCGGCACATACAACTTCTATCTGGTTCCGGCCGAGAGCGCCGCCGAACGCAAACGTGTTCCGTTCCGGGTCACGTTCTACAACAAAAACAACAGCGGCGGGACTACAACGCGCCGTGGCACGGTAGCGCGCAGCGAACCGAAACCAACAGGCCGCTTCGTCAACCAAAACTACTCGCGCTCGGGCAAAGCTGACTTCGCGCCTACTGCCGTGTGGGACGATGGCGTTCACACCTATATGCAGATCCCGCAGGATGCGGAGTTGCCGGGGATCTTCCGTGTCCTGCCTGATGGCCGCGAGCTGATGGTGAACACCACAGTCAAAGAGCGCGGCATTATCCAGGTGCAAGGCCTTTCAGATCTTTGGACACTGCGCATCGAGGACACTTCGATCTGTGTACGAAACGATGGCGACGCGTTTCAGCAGGCAAGTGTGAGCGGTCGGCCCGTCACTTCACAGACAGTTAAACCGGGGGGCAGCAAGTAATGAACCGCGATCAGACAATTGCGGCACGGGCGGCGGCTGAACAGCCGTCGCAACGTGTCCGGAAGAAGTTCGACCCAAAGAAGCTGATAACTGTTGCAATCGCAGGGGCGGTGTTCCTGGGCTTTGTATGGTTTGTCATGGGCGACGAAAACAAAAGCACCAACACGGGTGTCCGCGTTGACGCTTTGCAACAAGGCGGTGGCGAGCGATACGGGCTTTTGACCGCACGGGGACCAGAGGTCGATGAGCCGGAACAAGAGGCTTTGCCCGAGGAAATTGCGGTGGCAACACCGGTAGCAGTGCCGCAGGTCGATTCCGAAGGGCTGAAACAAGCCCTGAAAACAATCGAGCAACAGAATGGCCGGATTTCCGATCTGCAAGACGAGCTGACGGACGCCAAAGTTTCGCTGTCAGAAAAAGACGGTGAAATCGCAACGCTGAACCTGACCAATGAACGCCTTCAGGTCAGATATGATGAGCGCGAGAAAAAGTTTCAGACTGAGCTTGCCCAGGCGGTTGCTGATGCAGAGGCCCGGGCGCTCGCCAGTATGAGCCACTTGCAGACTACGGGTCTGACTGATGATGAGCGGCGCAGGCTTGAAGAACTCAAGCGGATGCGCGAGCGCCAGAACCAGTCAGACGGCATCGTGTTCGATGAAAACCCATACGGCAGAAACTAATGGAGCTGACGATGAACAGAACAGCACTCACCCTCGCCCTGGTTGCTTTGGCGTCAAGCGCGATGGCACAGGAAGCACCCGGTCAAAACTACCAGCCGATCAATGGTGGATCGCAGCCGGTCATTTTCCAACCCTTCCCTGCTGCGCCGCAGCCGGTTCAAGTCCAGCCAGACGACACCCGCTTACCTGAAGAACAGCGCGGCTATCAGGAAAACCCGAATACGACATGGCAAAACAATCTGGTCGAAGAATATCCACCCATCGTCGGGGCCTCGATCATTGACGATCCGTCGCGCACCTTAACGCAAGGCACGGTCTTGTCGGCGCTATTCGGTGGGGCGGTCAGCTCGGAACTGCCCGGTAGTGTCGTGGCAACGATCACACGCGGCGTCTACTCGATGGACGGCACACGTTTGCTTCTGCCTCGTGGATCGAAGCTCTATGGCGAGTATCGAGCGGATACGACATTGGCGCAAACGCGCATCATGATTGTTTGGAGCCGTGTCATTACACCGGATGGCCTTTCCGCTCAGATCGGCTCAGTTGGCACGGACGGACAGGGCCGCACCGGCGCGACCGGCAGGGTGAACACACACTTTGGGAAGCGGTTCGGCACGGCTGCGTTGTTGTCCATCATCGGTATTGCCCCTGTGGCGCTGGTGTCTGACAGCGACAGCAACAACTCGGTCAGAACGGATCTGGCAACCCAAGTGGGGTCTAACCTGCAGAACGCCACGGCAGCGGCGCTTGATGAATACCTGCGCATCACTCCGACAATCTTTGTCGATCAGGGCAGTCGTATCAACGCGATCCTGCAGCGCGACGTTGTGTTCGATAGCTTCTGAGAGCGAGCCAATGAGCCGACCGCCTCAGCGGTCTTTCCGGCCGCTGCCAGCATGATCGAGTGCGGTAGCGGCCTTTTTTGAAGCAAATTCAGCACTTTTTGGAAGCAATGAATCTTATGTGGATGCCTTCGTGTTCGAGGCAAAGCCGAGATGCAGCGAAGGCAACCTCCAGTGTTCCAAAAAGTGCTCTACCAAGGACAAGAACATGAGCGGGCGGAACGGGAATAGCCTTCTGGAATACTATACAGGCAAGATCGAGCATCTGTTACACGATGAAAGCCTGAGCGAAATTTCTGTGAACCCTGACGGATCGGTCTGGGTCGAAGAAATGGGCACAACGCACATGACCAGGACAGACATCACTCTGAACAGAGACGATGTAGAAAACATCGGGCGCTGCGTGGCCGGTTTCAGCGATGTAACATTCGGAGAAAAGAAGCCGATTGCGACGGCCAACGTGCCGACACAGCAGGGTAAAGCGCGGGTTCAGGTCGTGATTCCGCCAGCAACAACCGGCGTGGGGTCCGTTGCGATCCGTCTCCTGCGCGTGAAAAACGTCGATCTGGGCGCGTTCAGCTTCGCCAGCAAAGAGGCGGCGTTGGCAGAAAACAACGATCATAGCGCGCTTGAAAATGCTCGGGCTGTTCTCGCTGACGGAACAATGAACTTTGACGAGCTGGCCGACCTTGCAATGCTTAGCAAATGGAACGTGATCATTGCCGGGGGCACCTCGTCCGGCAAAACCACTGTCCTCAATGCAATGCTGAAGCGCGTCGATCCGGGCGAACGGATCGTGACGATTCAAGAAGTGGCCGAGTTGGACATCGAGCAACCCAATTCTGTCGATCTGCTTGCCGACCGTTCCGAAGAAGATGGCCCTCGATCACCAACAAAGCTGCTGGAATCGGCGCTTCGCCTCCGGCCTGACCGCCTCGTCTGCGGTGAAATCCGAGGCGACGACGCGAATATGTTCTTGGAACTGGTGAACACCGGCCACGATGGATCTGTCTGCACCATGCACGCGAACTCGCCCGTAGATGCCATTGGACGGATGAGCAAAATGGTGCGTCGCGGATCTCCGACCGTTCAAAAGTCAGAAGTGGTCGATGACATCCGGGCCACCATTCACATGATCGTTCACATGAAGAAAATCGGGGACGAACGGAAGGTCAACGGCGTGATCTTCCCGCCTCTGATGACTGCTGAACAACTGAATTGAAGGAGTACAAAGATGAAGAAATTCGAGTACCGAGACGTGCCTTTTTCGGAATGCGACGACGCCAGCGAGAAATTCGCAAAGCTGGGCAAAGAAGGTTGGGAAATGGTTGGTGTCGCACGTGCAGAATTTGGCATCGTGTGCTTCTTCAAACGCGAGCTGACCGATGGCTGAGTTTCAGGATCTACCCAAAGGCAAGAAGGTCGCGATAGCCGGTACTATGGGCTTTATCGCTACCTCGGCTTGCGCGGTGTTGGTGGTCGGGCTGGCGCTCGAATACATCAACACCAGAGGCTTTCGCGGGCTGGACATCTGGGCGATCCCAGAGAAGTTCATGGCACAGCCTGCAGAGACGCAGCAGATCATGGGTCTGGTGGCGGTGGTCGCAGTGGGTGTTTTGACCTTTGCATTTGTGGCGGCTGCGCTGCGTGGTCCCTCAACGAAATACGGTGATGCGACCTTTGCAAAGGCCCCTCAGCTCGTCCAGGAAGGCTATGCGTCGGTTCTGAAGCTCAAAGACAAATTGGATAGTGAAATCGTGTTTGCCAAATTTGGTGAGCCAAAGGACAAAAACGCGATCTACTATAAGCCCGGCCCCGGTGTCCAAAAGCCGCACGCGATGTTCATTGCCCCGTCTGGTTCGGGCAAAACCAGCGGCTTTGTGATCCCGAATGTCCTGCGTTTCAATGGGTCTTGCGTCGTCCTGGACATCAAGGGCGAGATTTTCCAGACAACCGGCGCGCGTCGGGCAGCAATGGGCGATGAGGTTTTTGTGTTCGACCCCGAGAACCCCGACAAAAGCCACAGCTACAACCCTCTGCGCCGCGCAGCACGTGCCGACAATCTGGACCGGCGATGGGAAGAAGTGATTCAGGTTGCAACTCAGATGTTCGACACGCCCAGCTCGTCCGCGCAGGGCTTTATGGGTGGTGTTGAAGGCATGTTCTGCGCAATGGCGATGCTGGCGATCAAAAGAAAGCGGCCATACATTTCCGAAGTCCTGCGCCTGGTCAAAACGACCAAGCAAAAGGACTATGAGAAAATGGCTG
Source organism: Ruegeria sp. BK1 (assembly GCF_056535645.1). Lineage (NCBI taxonomy): Bacteria > Pseudomonadati > Pseudomonadota > Alphaproteobacteria > Rhodobacterales > Roseobacteraceae > Ruegeria > Ruegeria sp. BK1. The sequence goes on from NZ_JBQFIS010000004.1 coordinate 84,581, forward strand.
AAGAAGTTGGATATGCGCGAGCTGCAGATGAGTTTCTGAATCTTGCAGCCGAAGAATCCAAAATCCTGCGGTCAACGATTTCGGTTATGTTGAACTCCGGCCTGCAGCTCTGGCGCAACCCGTCGGTAGCAAGAGCCACGCAGGGCAATGACATCAACTTTGAAGATCTGCGTCGGCGCCCCAGCTCGATCTACTTTTCCGTGCCAGGGAAAAAGGTCAAAGAGTTCCGGACGCTCATTCGCCTGTTCTTCCTCGATCTGGTGAACACCATCGAAACTGTTGAGCCGGGCGAAGATGAGCCGTTCAAGGTTTTGATGCTGCTCGATGAGTTCCAACGCCTCGGCCATCTTGAGCGCGTTGTTGAAGCCTATGACACCATGCGATCGTTCGGGGGCAGGCTCGTGGTGATTTCGCAAACACTGTCGCGCCTACAGGACATTTATGGGCACGAGGGTGTGCGGGCGATGCTGGCAAACGCTGGAACCCAGATGTTTGCCGCCTCAGAGGATTCCGAAGTACGCGAACATGTGTCCAGGTCCATCGGGGACAAAACGGTCATAAGCAAGTCGAAGTCTCGAGCACTCGGCAAGATGGAAATGGGCAGCATATCAGAGCGTGAAGAAGGCATTCGCCTGCTCCGGCCCGAACACGTTGGCCGATTGCCTGAAAATGAAGTTGTGCTGATCCGCGAAGGCAAGATGCCGGTGATTGCAAACAAGATCCGATACTTCGAAGATCCCTATTTCATGCAGTTCCTTGGGGGTGATGCTCCAAAGATCAAAGGTACACATCTGGATCTTGCTGAAGAACAGGCCAGGGACACGGCAAAGGCTCTGGCGGATGCGAATCCGGCCCCTGCCCCGGTGAAAGAGGTTTCTGAAAAAGACCAGGAACTTCAGGCGGCATTTGATGCGCAGCGCACGGTCGCAAAGCGGAAAAGTCGGTCAGCGAAAGATATGGCGATGGAGAAAATGAAAGCCAAACGGGCTGAAAGTAGCGCCTTCACTTGACGGGGGTAACAGGACGCGGCCGAACCGGACCTTACTTCAATATGCAGAGAACGGCAGGAGAGAGCCCTAACCTGCTCGTGCTGCGACTTACATATATGTCCGCTTCCGTGAAGCTTACTAGAATGGCGCATTGTCAGCTTTATGCCTGCTGAGAATTGTCGTCATAGTATCGACAGCAAAAACACTCATCAAAAACCAACAGATTGACGACAGATCAAGGGAACCCCGCACGCATATAAACGATGATCTTCCAAAGGTCTTCTTCGCTCAGCGCTTCCTTGAAGGCTGGCATGTCTGTTCCGAAGCGTTCGCCGCCCTCGGAAATTGCCCAAAGAAGGTACTCGTCCCCCGACATCGGCATCTGAACGAACCATCGTAGGAGAGCGGGAGAGGGCGCGAGCGAACGTCCGGCTTCACCATCGCCCAAACCCTCAGCTCCATGACAGCTTGCGCAGTTTTCCGTATATAGCGTCTTGCCCTCCGAAACATTCTCGGGCGTTGCACGAATGGTGCTCCGAGCCCCGCGGTAGGCTGCGGGCACGTCCTCGTTCATATACGTCCAATGTCGTTGCATGCGCTGCTGCTGGCCAGGCCCCATATTGCCGTGCCCCCAACCACGCATGTGCTCAGACCTCATGTGGTTAGATCCCATTGGCCCGTGACCCCACCAATCTCCTCGTTGTTGTTGTGCGCAACCCACTGTAGCAATGGTGATAGACAGAACGCTTAAGGTAAGAGTGCGTAATCCAAGCTTCGTCATCTTCTCCTCCTTACTGTTTCCGCTCGATGAACGTCGCCTCAGGCCGCTTCGTAACTCTTGAACACCTCGGTGCTACCGTCCTTGAGGATCAAAAACACGTCGTAGGCCTCACGACGATCTTCCGGCCCCATCCCAGGGGAACCGTAGGGCATGCCAGGAACAGCAAGTCCAACAGCACTGGGTTGCTCCTCCAGCAGACGACGAATGTCTGCAACCGGCACATGCCCCTCGATCATATAGCCATCGATCTCGCCTGTGTGGCAGGACATCATTTCTTCGGGAATGCCGTTGTCCAATTTGTGGCGGACAAGCTGTGTTCCAAAGCTGCGCTCCTCGGTAATGCGAAAGCCTTCCTGCCGCAGGATGTCGATCCAAACCTGGCAACAGCCGCAGTTCGGATCCTTGAGAACACGGACGGAAGGCGTGTCTTGCGCAAACGCGGCAAATGGTACTGTGCTGGCAAAGCCAGCGGCGTAAGTCAGTACTTGGCGGCGTTTCAGGTTCATGGCGAGAGTCCTTGGTATTTCCAACTAAATTGAGCCGATTTCGTATCATTCGAGATCAAAGGTCATAATCCACGTCAAACATGCTCATGTTCGCCAACTTCCCGACGCTCGGCGAGCGCTTGGCGCACGATCTGGAAAGCAGAGGAAAGAAACAACGTTGCCATGACCGCCGCAACAATCAGGTCAGGCCAACCGCTAGCTGTGCCCCAGACGCCTAAAGCTGCAAACATAACGGCCACATTGCCAATGGCGTCATTACGCGAACATAGCCAGACAGAGCGCACATTTGCATCGCCGTCCTTGTAACGGACGAGCAAGAGAACACTTGCGAGATTGGTCATAAGAGCGAAAAAGCCAACGATGCCCATGATCTCGGCCTCCGGCACTCCGACATAGAACACCCGGTACACGGTCGATCCAAACACCCAAAGACCCATCAGCAGCAAGCTCACCCCTTTCGCCAGAGCGGCATTGGTGCGTGCACGGATTGAAGCCCCGATCACTGCCAGCGAGATACCGTAGGTCAAAGCATCCCCAAGGAAGTCTAGAGCGTCGGCCTGAAGTGCCTGAGACTTTGCATAGTGACCGGCAGTCATCTCGACGACGAACATCACCGCGTTCAGAGCAATGACAATCCACAGCCTCCTTTTGTAGTCGTCTGATACGCCGTCGAATTTGGCGTTGTGTCCGCAACATGCTGACATTGGGAAGCCCTTTTTGTATCTGTCGTGACCATAGTGTAGTGTCTCTAGTTACTAGAGGTTCAAGAGGTATTTTCATGTTTTCTATCGGGGAGCTTTCCAAGCGCACGAAGGTCAAAGTTCCGACTATCCGCTACTATGAGGAAATGGGCCTGCTTGCCGCACCAGAACGCACCGAAGGCAACCAACGGCGCTACGATGTGGCAGGGCTAGAGCGTCTCAGTTTCATCAAGCATGCACGCGATCTTGGTTTCTCAATTGAAGCGATCTCCGAATTGATTGTGCTTCAAGGCCACCCGGATCGTTCATGCCAAGCCGCAACGGACATCGCCGTCTCACAACTTTCCGAAGTAAGAGCAAAGATCAAACGACTACGGGCTCTTGAAAAAGAGCTGGTTCGGATTTCGAAGGGCTGTGATGACGAAGGAGTGTCAGAGAACTGCTATGTGCTCGCGTCTCTTGCCGATCATAAACTCTGTCACCACGATCACTAAACTATGAGCGGACATTGCTTTAGTCCCAGCGAAAGACTGTTTTGTCCGCTTCTTGCCTATTCAAACGTGGTGCAGCGAATGCCCGGAATGTCCAAGGACAAGAGTCCGTCCCAATCGGAACAGACCCCACATTACTCCAACCCGGTGGTCTCGCTGTTCCCGGCAACACATTCACCGGCGCGAACAATCATCTATCATGTCCTCCGTGGTTAAAGACTGTGTCCATCATACTCATGGACGTGGGTAGCCTGTTCGCGGGTATGGGCAATCTCTTGCACCACGGCGGCAATCTTGCTGGATGAAACTTGGTGCAGCTCACCAACAACGGCCTCCGCGCGCTCGTAGCTGTCCGGAACGCCTTGGCTGTTGAAATGGGCGGCAGCGGTGGAAATGTCCGCGTCTTTCCAAGTCGCCGTTGTGCCGATTGAAACGCTGTCATGATCGTTGTAGCGGGCCAGGAACTTGCTTCCGTCGAGACCGAAGCTGTGCGCGGTCGCCACAATGTCATCACGCACAGCCAGCCATTTTTCGGCTTCCGTGGGGTCCAGGTTGTCCAACTCGGCCGCATTCATGGATGTGGTGTAGCTGTCATCAGCCAAAGTGTATGCCTGCAGGTCGGTGTCATATGGGCGCAGTTCGGCAACATCGCCTTTCAACTCCCCGATCTGAACGTCCATTGCGGCACGCAAGTGTGGATCTTCGACCTCTCGTGCAAGAGCCTCCATGTTCTCGATGGAGTTCACGATGTCCTTGGTCTGCTGCTCGTAGTTCTCAAAGATGGCCTCCCCCAAAGCGGATTGCATATACTGAACATAGCGATCACCGGGCGACTGGTAGTCGTCGGACTCCTGAAAATCCTTGTCACCACTCAGATCCGCAAGGGACGAATAGTAAGGGTGATACAGATCGTATTCCTGAGCATCACTCATGTGCTGAGAAACCAAAGCCTGCATATCGTTCAGATCAACCGGCTCCCCTGACCGCTCCGCAGCTTCAAATTCGATTTTGAATTCTTCGACCAGATCTTGTTGCGCAGTATGTTCGTCAACACGGCGGTTGGCCTGGTCCTCGATGTCGAAGCTGTTTGAGGCGATGGCTGCACGATCAAAGCCCATCGCCTGCTGTTCTTTCCTGATGATGTCGATCTGCTCTGAAACGCGATCTTCACGCGGGGCGGATTGATCAAATCTGGAATAGGGTGCGAAGTGTTCGACTTCGTTCAAAAGATAGTCTGTACGCGAAACCATAGTTTTTCCTTTGCGAGTTGATGGAAAACTCTGTGATGGGTCTGCCTGGGGCGTTGGCGCGCGCATCAGGCAGACCGGTTAAAGTCCTTACAAGCTGTGCCCGTCATCGTCACCGCGCCCCTGCAAGAGCGGGTGCGTTGCGTGGGCGTGAACGTCTGAAAGTTCTTCTGAGATTGCGATGATCCTGGAAGACGCAAGCTGGTGCAGCTCGTCAACAACGGCCTCAGCGCGGTCGTGGCTGTCGGGTAATCCTTGCGCCTGGAAGTGGGCCGCGGCGGTCGAAATGTCGTCGCTGCGCCATCCCATTGTTGTACCCAGGGTGACGTTCTGATGATCGCCAAAGCGGGCAACGAACGCCTCGCCATCGAGGCCGTAGCTGCTGGCCGTGTCGGTGACTTCTTTGCGGATCGCTGCCCACTTGCCGGCCTCTGAATAATCCAAGACATCCATTTCGGCAGTGCCCATTCCCATCATCGTTGAATAGCGGCGGTCCTCGATGATGAAGGCTTGAAGGTCCGGATCGTTGGTGCGCAGGTCCGCAACGTCGCCCTTCAACTCGCCAATTTGAATATCCATAGCGACACGCAGATGAGGGTCGTCAACCTCACGGGCCAGCCCTTCCATCTTGTCGATGGATTGCAGCAATTCTTTGGTCTGAGTCTGGAAGTCCTCATAGGCCCCCTTGCCCAAGGTGTCCTGTATATAGACCTCGTACCGGCGTGCTGCCGGGGCATAATCAGCGGACGACTGGAACGCCTTGTCATCGACAATATCAGCAAGGGCAGACAGATACGGATGGCTCTGTTCGTTGTCCCGAACGTCGCTGATATGGGCAACAACCTGAGCCTTCAGCTCGGGTGCGATTGTTTCCTCAGAACCGCCTAATTCGATGTGTCGCCGCAAGTTGCTCATGACTTCGGGCGACACATAAGACGGGTCTCCTGGCTCGCCGTAATCATCAAAATGATGGGCTTGATCCAGCAGATGTTCCATTCTCGATACCATAGGTTCCTCACTTTCAACGAGTTGGATGGCAAACTCTTCGATCCGGTCTTTGACAGCGTTGGCGCGCTCATCAAACAGATCCGACATTCTTGCGATGGAGAGTGTCATCACATCACCGGCCATGTCGCGGGCCGTAACTTCAACCTCCGGAGTGCTTTCAACAACAGACAGTCCGGCCTGAACCTTCCACGTGTCGGTCTCAACTTCCTGCCGCAAACCGCGCTCAAGGCGGGTCGTTGCGGTCAGCTCAATTCCGTATCCTTCGGCAACCTCAACCTGGATAGAGCGCTGAACGTCGATGTTCATGTCGCTGCTCATACCCATAGCCAACCACTGCCCATGTTCCACGCCTCGGTTATTCACAACGATGTGGACATGGGGGTTGTCAGTGTCGTTGTGGAACACGGTCAGATAGTCCCAGGTATCGCCAAAATCACCGCTCCCAAACAGGCGATCCGCGAAGTCCAAACCGGCCTCATGCGCGGCATCCGGATAGGTGCCTTCGGGAAAAGAAACGATCATGTGACGGGTATAACCATAGTTGGTTTTCCCGTTGAAATCCTCGGCCCAGGTCTCGATCAGATCACTCACCTGATCGGCATCGAGCGGGGTCACACCATTGTCGCGGATGTCCAACACGCCCTCTGCCCTGACGGTCAGGTAATTGATCTGGCGGCGCAGCTCATGCGCTTTTTTCACCCCACCTTTGCGGACGTGTTTCACAACCGCCTCGGGCTTTCCAACCACAGCACCAAGCCGCGCCTTGATGGATGAGGCCCGCGAGATCATGAACTTCATGCGCTTGGCGGTTTGCAGCTGCTGGCTGATCTGCTTGGACCGATCGATACCCTTCTGCGCTTCCCGGAAGGCTAGCTCCAGAAAGTCCCCTGCCGTCAAATTGTGAGCCGCGACGTTCATGCTTCAGATGTCCTCTCATCGTCGCGCAAGATTCGGCGAATGGCGGAGTCTGGCTCTCGGTTTCGGCGGGCCGCGGTGATCAGCGCCTTCAGGTCTTGCCGGTGCTGGATGATCGCACGATGGAGGTTTTCGACATCGCGCCGGTCGTCATCGGTCCAGATCACCGAACCGCGTTTGGCCGATTTTGCGAGCTGATTGAGGTTGGTGTATCCACCCTGAACCTGCCGCAAGTGCGTCTGCCAGAGATCGACAACGGCCGGGTCAGGATCGAGATACCCGATCAGACGATAGATCAGTCGTTGGATGATCTGGTTGCGGCTCTTGGCCCCAAGCGACTGCACGGCCTCCTCCAAACGCACCAACGCATCTGACGGCAATCGAACGGAAAAGACAGTGGTGTCGCCGGGCTTGCTCAATGTATACCTCTGGTTGTTTTTATGACTTGTAACACAACTACCTTATCCTGTCATACTCTCCAAGAGGAAACCGGGGGTGATTTTAGAAATCCGTATTTTCTCAAATTGCCCCCGGAACAGTTTTGCTCTTGGAGGCAATCTCCACGCCGGGAAAAGGGTCCTGCCCCTTTTCCAGCCAGCAGGCGTGGGTGCCGGTGGACCGGCGCAGGGCAATCACGCAAAGCGGGAGCTGCCCGAACAGCGCCCGTCACATACCGGCACGTTCAAGGTCAGTATGGCATTTTCCGCGCGCCTCAGCGCGCTCAATGTCCCGCCGCTTTCGCGGCGGGTGTGGCAGGGTTGTCTGCTGCCGCATTGGGGCAGGTCGGCACCCCTGCCCGGTCTTAGGACCGCGCGCCACCTGTGGCGCATATGTGGTCCGGCCTGCGGCCGGAGCAGAAGAAAGGGCGGCTTGCGCCGCCCTGCCCTCCCGTCATTCGGTGACGGGATCGTCATCGGTGCGCTTCGGGAAGGCCACCATCTCAACGCCAGGGAACATGCTGTGCTTGACCTGGATCGAGGTGATGGTGCCGGTCTCATCGGTATTGACGAAGAGCACCCCGCATCGATCCCAGAATGTCTTGCCTTCTTTTTCACCGGTCTTGACGCTCAGTTTCAGAGTTTGAGTTGCCATTGTTTGATCCTCGCTATGGCGTGTTTCGATGAACAAGGGAAAAGCGGGCATCAAGGGGATGTCAGCAGGGAATTTGATCCGCGCGGAATGCGCCGCAGGCGCAGGGGACATTCCTTGTTGAAGCGCGGCGCCCGGCCCGGGCGCCGCGCGTCTTCCCCGACTGCCCGCTTATGTTCATCCCTTCAGAAACACCGCAGCCGAGGATCTTCTCCGGCAACGTACTTGAAACTGTCAGACCTGGTGAAAGGCAAGGCTTTCTGGGATCGCTGCGCGCGGAACATCTGAACAAAACGATGTCTTTGATGGCGGCAACATCACCTCGATCCGACACAGGCGCGGCGCTCAGTTCTAAGTTGGGGGTTGCCCTTCTGGGTCGGTATGACCGTCGTCGCAAAGGATGAAGAATGACGGACGGTGCAAACCGCCCTATCCAACTGGCGGAGGCCAAAGACCGGACGGTCCGGCCCTGGTCCGTGCTTGTGCGGATCAGGTAAACAGCCGGACTCAATTTGGATTGGCGGGTTCGGTAGGACGCCCCGGTAATCCGCAAGAACTCTCTCAAGCGCTGTCGCGGGGCGAGACCGGCGCACGGGCAGATACAGTGATGAGTACGCCAAGAAAAAGGCCCACCGAAGCGGGCCACGAGTTTAACCAAAGGAAAATCTGGAGGTATTCTTTACAGGCTAACGCTTGCGCGCGCGATCGACAACACCGTCAGCTGTGATCGTGGCAATGCGATCCTCTGTGCGGCGGGTCATTTCCACCCCGTCACCCGTCATATGCGCCTCGGCAAATTCCGTGAACTTGAAGATGCTGCCATCTGCTTCAACATGGGTTTCGTCCTCTGCCGAGCGCCGCTTCACCGATCCGTCATGGCGGATTTCGATGATCGTGTTGTCGGCCATTCGGACCGTCACGGTATGCTCATCTACAGCGACACCCTGCCACCAGGCATCTGCATCGCGGCGCACAACAATGCGGTTTGGGTGCAGCTTGATCTGCACGTCCTGTACCTCGTCCGGATCAGCGGCTTTGACGACCACGATGGCCTCCTGCGCGCTGGGATCACCATGGATCGACGCGCTCCCGTTTTTTGGCGGCCAGAGCTTCGGCTGTGTGCGCGGCTTGCCCTTCTGGTCTGTATGAAACCCGACGAACATCTGCGCGGATTTCCAGACGCGGCGGGCGGCTTTTTCAACCGTAGACGGAGCTGCATCGGTGGACATGGTGGATAGCCTTTAAAGTGGGTTAATTCACGTGCATTTTCGGGGTGAGCGTCACACCCACAGCGCTCAGCACTTTCAGCACCGTGCCAAACTCGGGATTGCCATTTTCGCTAAGTGCGCGGTAGAGGCTTTCCCGAGACAGACCAGATTTGTCGGCCACACTCGACATACCTTTGGCCTTGGCAACATCGCCAAGTGCCGACGCGATCAGCGCCGTGTCGCTGGTTTCAAAAGCCGCTTCAAGATAGGCTTGAATGGCTTCCGGGCTGTCCAGATAGTCAGCCGCTTCAAACTTCGTTGTTTTGACACCCATGTTTTTCACTCCAACTCTCTTGCCATCGCCTTGGCGGTTTTGATGTCGGCTTGCTGGGATGACTTGTCTCCCCCGCACAGCAAAACGATCAAAACGTCACCGCGCGACACATAGTAAACGCGATACCCCTTCCCTTCGGAGATACGCAGTTCACTCACACCTTCACCAACCGGTTTCACATCACCGGGATTGCCCAGGCTCAACCGCGTGATGCGAACCAAGATCCTGGCTCTCGCCCTTTGGTCCTTCAGGCCCTTGAGCCACTTGTCGAACAGGTCCGTCTTACGAATTTCTATCATACCTATATGTAGCCTACAGGCTACAACCTTTCAAGTCAAAACAACCTATACCATTGAACTAAAATCAAAAATCATTGCTGAAAAGCAGGGCGCGTTGCGCCCTGCCCTGCCAGTTTCAGAAGCAATCCGGCACCCATGCATCGATCCGGGCTTTCTGTGCCTCGGTCACGCCCAGTGCCTTTTGATGCTCTGGATCATTGAAGAGCTTGTGCAGCGCCTCGTTCTTGGCACCCTTTTTGGATTTCGCGAAGGCTTTGAACATGTCGGCGTCGATGTGCAGGTCCAGCAGGTCTTTGTAGAGATCATCCAGCTGCCAGCCTTTCAGACGCTTGAAGCAGTTTTCAGCCGAAGGGGTCCAGATCGCGCGCATGTCAGCCTCGATCTCAGCCTCGATCTCCGCCATGAACTCCGGGCGTTGGGTCAGAAACCGCCGGGCCAGAAAACCCGTGATCTCACCATTGCGGGTCTTCTTGCCCAGATCGCGAAACGCTTTGAACGCTTCCACGCTGCCTTGTGCGGCAATCTCGTGGAACTGGTCATAGGCTGCCTGTGCCGCTTCATCCCGTTCTCCGCCAAGACGCGGGTCGAGGATGAACTGGTCATCGATCTCGGGTGTGTTCCGCTCGGCACCACCATAGCCAAACCCAAACAGATTGCTGCTCAGACCGGAGGCCGGGGTGGCAAAGAAAGCAAACAGGCTCAACACATAATCAGGCTTGTCCAGCAGGGCCGTTTGAACCGCTGCCAGCCGGATCGCCACCATGTCGTCGATGAACTTCTGCGAATAAACTGGTTTTGGTTCTTCCTTGATCTCCGGTTCTTTGACCGGGGCCAGAACACCAGCCTCAATGGCAGCCTGAACATGTTCCGCCGCGACATAGGCCGGGGATGTTTTGATCTCGCCATTGTTGGTGACATAGACAAACACGCCGGACAGCTTGCGCTGCGCGTCAGAATAGAACGGCGCCGTATAGTCCTCAAGCGCGGCCAGCTCCTTTTCACCATCCGCGTCCAGAGCCTCACCCTCATAGAGTTCGGCAAGTTCGTCATACCGTTCGGCCTGTCCTTCGGTGAAGTCCCGGCTCACCATGTCCAAACGGTGCATGTCTTTCGTACCCGAGAACCCATAGGGAATGTAGCTTTCCTCATGGGTGTCCACCCAGTCCCAGCCTTCCGCGTCGCGCAGTTTTTCCGCTTCTACCGCCAGTTTCTCGGCAAACAGACGATCCAGTAACGCGCCTTCATTGAATAGGGTTTCATCGGCAAACAGATCAGCGGTGACGGTGCCGCCCGCCTCAACATAAGCCTTCTGCCCGACAAATACGGCCTTGCGGCTAGTGCTGCTAACAGCCTCCGACGTCAGTGCCTGTTTGACATCATGCTCACTGAACCACCGACATTCTTTGGCCCGTTCCAGAACCTCCAGAATTTTCTCTTCTTCGGTGCTGACGGTCATGGCCTTGGCCAGCCCCATGCTGATCTCACCGGCTTTGAGCGCATCCAGAACGGCGGCGGGCAGACTGGCAAGCGCGAGGCGGCGGCGCACATGGGATTCGGTCACGCCAAACGCATTGCTGATCTTGGCAATAGACAGAGATTTCTCGGCCATTTTGCCATAAGCACGGACCTCGTCCACAGGGTCCAGTTCTTCACGGGCGGTGTTCTCCGCATTGGCCCATTGCTCAGCCACGAAGGGATTGTCCGTGACCTTAACGGGAACCTGTGCCAGATCAGCGCGCTCAGTCACGGCGATGTTCAGAGCCCGTAGGCGGCGACCACCGGCAACGATTGCGACTTTGCCATCGGTATCGCGCAACCCGCTGAGGTTCTGGATCAAGCCACACATAACCAAACTGTCGGCCAGAAGTGCAATACCTTCCTCACCAACCTCCTGTCGTGGGTTGATGTCAGACAGGTAGAGATCGGACAGGGATACGGTTTCGATGGTTTCCGGTGCGGTGAATGTTTCGACTTTGCTCATGGGGCAAATCCTTGTTTGAGTGTTTGAGATCGTGTTAAGGGTGCCCTACCCCTTCCGGGGTAGAGCGGAGCCGTTTAGATGGCTGCGTGTTGGATCAGGAAGCGGCGCGCGATGTGGAAATTGTCGCCCTTCCTGATTAGCGCCCACGCTTCTGCGATACGTTGCTGCAAGATTTCATTGCTCATGGTGTTCACCTCCTTTCCGGTTTGGGATTGAGATCAGTATTCGCTGGGGCACATGATGGTCAGAACGCGGCGCGTCACTGACGTGTCAAACGGCCGGTCGGACCCATACGTGTAGTCCGTGTCGTAAAGATCGATCTTCCAGAACAGCTTCTGGTCACGGACTGTCACCGCCCCAAAGGTGTGATCGCCATAGGGGTCATTGCCCTCGTCAAACTGGTCATCCGACGCCACCGCTGCCAAAGCTGCAGTCTGGAACTCCATCCCTTCACCTGACACGCCGGGCGTGACAAATACCTGACCCTGAATTCCCTTAGAATGCATCTCGATTGCCGCAGTCGGATCGATCAGCGCTTTCCGAAATAGGTCATTCTGGGTCGCAATCTCTGCCGCCTGCAGGCTGGTGTCAGTGTCGATGTCTTTTGTCTTTTCAATGTCCAAAACCGTCTCTCCTTTTGTGGTGCGACCTCTGGGGTTGATCCCCTTTGGTGCTGGTTTTGAGCCGAGCCCTGAAAGGGCGTCGTCTCTAAAACCTGCCCCGTGGCGAACGCGGAGAGGGGCGAGACAGGACCAATCGACAAGAGTGGTGCGGCCCGCAGCGCAGGCGCGCGAGGACACGGTATTGTCTATTTGTCTTGTCCGAGGGGGGAGGCCGCGCCTTCCCCCTTACGGAAGGTAGCGTTTGGCTTGTCCAAATCCCGCCTGACCCACAAGGAAAGGACAAAGGATCTCTGATCCTGCGTGAGCGCAAAAGGGACCGTCACCCGAATGGGCAGATCACCACGGCATGGACCGACCATGACCCAAAGCCCCTGCCCCGGCTCGCAAGAGACGGGTCAGGGGCTACTGGGACAGGGAGATCATTCTGGGGTGTTCTGGGTGGAAGCCGATACGTCGGCTGAAACCTAGAGCCTGCTCACGAGCCGAAAGGCTCGGGATTTGCCACAGAAACAGACTGCAGCCCGAAGTCACTCACCGACCGGAACATACCCTCGACGGAGCTTTTGCTTTTCGAGATTGTGGAGCGCTTCACTAGCCAGGGCTTCGTCATCATACGTCACCATCATGGCTTGCCCGTTCGTGCCAATACGCCCCCAGGTACGAAGCACTGAAACCTCCCCAAACAACGTCGGCTGCAACTCGATGCCATAGAACCGCGCCATGTTGATCTCAGGGTCCACATGGATCAGGTGCACAGGTGTGGTGTCTGTCAGCTCCATGACGCGATTGTCGATCAATAAAGCTCGTCTGTCCAATGACTTTGCTGGAACAGTCAATTGGCAAGGATTCAGAACCGTGATGAAAACATTCGACAACTCAATCTGTCTGATGCTTGCCTCGTACCCATCCAGGTACAGGAGCTCATATTGGCACCATTCCACATTCCGCTGCTGGAACCGTTGTGACCACTGGCCAGAGTAGGTACGGTTTTCTCATATCTTGCAAAACGAAATAGAAGGATGAAGGCAACGTGGCTGAAATCTTGGAAGGCGGATGTTTTTGCGGTGAGGTTCGATACCAGGTCACTGGCAGCGCAGTAATGCAACTCATGTGTTTTTGCAGTGATTGCCTATCGATGACCGGAACGGACGGTTATGCCGGGTACATGATAAAGTCGGAAGACCTGCAGCTGCTGAAAGGCAAACCACGGACCTTTGAGAAGACCTCAAAGGAAGGTCGACCTGTCATCAAGCATTTTTGTGGCACCTGCGGATCAGGCCTGTGGGGCGTGACAGCCTTCGGATTGACGAGCATTGCGGCTGGGACATTGGATGAGCCAAACAACTTCAAGCCAACGAGCAAGGTTTTTGTGAAAGATGCCCCCAACTGGGCCAGGGTTCCCCACCATTTGGAAGAAATGTAGCGTTTGAAGCTTTGGTATCACCTACATTTCTGTCTTGGAGTTGTTCCTCTTGGTGACCCGAGTTGCTACGATTGTCGTTGAGGCAATAAGCAGGACATCGCGATGCGCAATGCAATCTTTTTACCCCTAATGGCTTTGTTCCTGGGGGTCGTCATGGACGTTAAACCGGCGGCGGCCGCGTCACTCGGAACATATGAGGTTTTTGGCGTCGAAGACGGTGACATGCTAAAAATGCGCAGTGGGCCTGGAACAGGGTTCAATGTGATCGTTGGTCTTCCAAATGGAACCGCACTACGAGTTCACGGCTGTGAGCAGACCGGTGGCACCCGTTGGTGCCGCGTCTCTTTGGAGCGCGCGCGCAAGCTTAAGGGATACGTCTCTTGGGCATATTTGCGGAAAATCTAATACGACAGCGATCAGCACCACCATCTTTTAGCAATCATAGAATACCGGCGGAAACGCCCTGACGAATCCACTAGTTGGGCTCACACCCGTCGTCGAAGCGGCTCGCAACATCCCCGAATTCGCTGGGTTCAGGACGGCCCTAAGGCTTTGACTGGGGAGCGCTTGATCGCCTGCACCGTAACGGATTGATCCTGGACCCGGTTGGAAAGGCAAAATCGGTGGTACTGACCGATGAAGGCCTGCGCCGCTCCGAAAAGCTTTTCACAGAGCTTTTTGGGCGGGAGCCAAAGACATAGCATTCGCCATGACAAGTCCCTCCATGTAACGCAGGTCTGCATACGCGTGTGGGCTGGCTGGCGGTTGCAATCTGCGCTAAATCGCCCCTGTCCGGCAAACAGGGAGAAGCTGAAGATGACAACGGGGAACGATCTTGGTGGGCTCATCGGGTTTATCACCCGTGACGAGATTTGGCATGAGCGGCTCGCTGATGTGTTGGACGAGCATTTTCTGCCAGCGCTCGAGGCCTTCGATCTTGAGTTCGAGGATCTGGGCGACTTGCTGGGCGAGGATTGGCCGATGGTCCTGTGGGGTGGTGGCCTGGAAGATTTGCTGGGCAGGACATTCGGAGCGGACGCCGAAAACGCTGCGGATGCTTATCTGAAAGGGAGCGGTTCCAAGGAGAGTGCGCAGACCCGCGCCTATATCAAAGGATTGCGGGACGCGTCGGTCAGCCTTTATGAGGTGAGCGAGGTAGACCCCGGCAGATCCATGGTCTTGCGCAACATGCTTTCGGACGCAGAGCCGGTTACCGTCCGGGAACACAGCGCGACGCAGATGCTGCAGCGATGGGATCGCATCGCAGCTCGGGTTGTCGCACAGGGGGATTATAACGTGATCTCGGGGGCGCTGCTCCCATTCGACCCCGACACCGTCGCGTTTTTTGAAGACGGGCTCCGCTCCGTGTTGAAATTGAACCCCGACGTTGAACTGAGGCTGACACAGGATCAGCTACACCGTTCCGCACCCCTCTTCACCAATGCCTGGCTCTTCGCACATCTGCCGAACCTACTGGATCCGGAACCACCACAAATCAGCAACAGCGATGGCGACAACCTGCTCTTTCACGACATGCGCTTCCCCCTCGCCAGCAAAGTGACGCAAAGCCAGGTATCTGAAAAGCTAACACAGTCCGCAGAACTCGTGATCTCAGGCCAGAAGGATTGGACCTGGCTTGACCTCGACACCCCGTCCGGCACCAAGCACGGCACCGGCCTCGTGTTGGACAAATCAATGTCAGGGGCCTCCGTGCTTGGGTCCCTAGATCTGAAAGGTCGGACACTCACACTTTCTGTGAGCTCTACAGCGCGCGCTGAACGCGGCGAAGCCCTGGTCCGGGACCTCCTGGGCGACCTGGTGAAATCTCCGCTGACATCAATCCAGACCGCCGAACAGATGATGGCGGATGACAGCACGAGTAACGGAGTGGCAGAAGAAGAGGACATCCCCCGTGCCCTTGCCCGTCAGATGGCCCACGAATATCTCGAACAGCATTACCGCGATACGCTTGACCAGCCGATTCCTGCCCTGGATGGCAAGACCCCGCGCCAGGCCGTTCGCAGCACGGCGGGCAGGAAGAAAGTCATAGACTGGCTGAAGACAATCGAAAACCGCAGCGCGCGCCAGACCGGCTCTCCGGTGGCTGAGTATGATTTCGGCTGGATGTGGGACGAGCTTGGTCTGTCAGACTACCGAAATTGGACCAGCGATGGTTCTTGCAAAAACCGTTCCAAAGCTTCGCCTCCTGAACCCATCGACTAACCCATGTTTTCCCGGCTGCGTCTTGCAGAGATGTGGCAAGGGTTATGCTGTCGCTGCGCGTCCAGATGGTTTGCCTCGTGACAGCTGGGGCACAACAAAATTTCAGTCTCCGTGGACACACCGGTTTCATAATCGAAACAGTACTCTTGTCCACATATTTCCAGCACCTCTCCACTCTTGGCCAGTTCCGAACTTGTCACCTCGCAGTGATCACAAATTCCGTCCAAGAGAGCTGATTGGAGTTCAGAAAGAACCACTGTTTTCTGAAAATTGCACACTCTGTCACTCATAACTGCTTCAGGCTTTCACAAAATGGTGAAGAGAGAAAGCTTGTGAAACAAGAATTCAAGGGAATGTGACATAGCCCAATGGGTTCGAGATTTAGTTTCGCCGATCATTGCCTGTAAGCTGCGCGGCGCGTCGAACTTTCACGTCAGCCGCCATCCCACAACAGACCCGCGCACATCAAAATACAACCTGGGCTAGTCCTCCCAGCGAAACGCGTCGTTGTCCGCCTTCACCCGACCAATAGACGGCAAAGCGAAGTGGTTTCCCAGCACAATACATCCCGTTTCCGAGGCGCTTTCCAACAGTTTCCGACGGGATGTCACGGCCATCTCAGCATCGGAATCAAACATAAAATGCCACTCGGGATGCCAGCACTGGGCGGTTGTATGGATTGCATCACCTGTAATCAGAGCGCGCCGGTCGCCACTGGTGATTTCGACCGAGACATGACCTGGTGTTTGGCCTGGCGTGGGGATCAGAGTGACGGAATACACCCTGTCGCAGTCCTAAGGTTCACAGGAGGCCCGAGACAAAGTAGGTTTCTTGTGCAGAGGTAACGGCAATAGGCGTGGATCAGAATGGCGCGACAGCTCCCACTCGAAGGTAACAAGCCCTTTCTGGTTTACGCCGGCACTGGCACCGACCTGATTTTCAATCATGGAATTGAGCTTCCCGGTTTCGCGTCGTTTCCATTGCTGGAAGAACCTGGCACCAGGGTGATACTGGCCGGTCAAATGCAGGCTCTTGTCGATCTGGCCCGTGAAATGAATGTCGGATGCATCCTTGATGCGCCCACATGGATGGCGAACGCCGACCGGGCAGCGCCCTTGGGGTACGATGCAGAGCGGCTCGCCGAAGTAAACAAAGATGCGGTCAGTCTAATGGAAGACGTGCGCCAAGCTGCCGCTCGCGATGATGTACTGGTGTCGGCCTGCATCGGCCCGCGCCATGATCCTTACGCCGACATCCCGCCGGTACCCGTCGAAGATGCACGTCAATACCACGCCGCTCAAATGCACAGCCTGAAAGACACAAGCCTCGATCTGGTCACCGCTTATACATTCAACCGCCCAAGCGAGGCAGCGGGATGCATCCTCGCCGCCCGGGACGCTGAACTGCCGATCATCATGTCTCTGGTTGTTGAGACAGACGGGTGCCTGGCAGACGGGACCAAACTTGTGGACGGAATTGACCAGATCGACGCAGCAACCGACTCGGCGGCGCTGTTTTTTATGGTCAACTGCGCTCACCCTACCCATTTCGCCGGAGCGCTTGGCAACCACCCCCGGCTGAGAGGCCTTGTGGCGAACGCTTCGAGTTGCTCGCATGCGGAACTTGACGAAGCAGATGAGCTGGACGAAGGCGATCCAGCTGAACTTGGTAAACAGATTGCCGCGATTGCGAGGCAGAATCCGTCGATCCAAGTATTTGGAGGATGCTGCGGTACCGACATGCGCCATCTGAAATCGATGATCAGCGAACTAGCATAGCCAACTTGGTTCAATCTGAGCGATAACGCTGAGATCTAAGGTGATCCCGTAATTTCTTTCCACAACTTGTTAGGAGATCGGCCCTTTGCTGCCGTTGACCGAGGGCGCGCATCGCTGCGGTGCGGCCCACCAGACCGGACTTTAGCTGCGACTGCGAAATCCAGCGATCGACAAACTCACGCATCGCGGACCAAGTGTGAATTCGCCGCGCTTGTCGCGATGGCAGCTCGGTGCGCTTCGCTGACGTCAGAACAAGCGTGAAAATGTATCGATTCTCGCCTGGATTGAAATACCTTCAAAGACAACACCAAAGAAGTGAATCTTTGTTCAGACTAACATGTTGGGTCTGCTTCTAGGGGGGGATGCCCAATGACCGAGACCGGCAAAACAGTCCACACGCCAGTGGCGCTTCAATGCCAAGTTCGGTGTGAATTTAGGCGTTCGCACCATCAATGGTCATCGGGTTAGCGCTCCGATTTGACACCAATATATTCCGGCAGATAACGCGGCGGCATTGGCCCCTTGTTCCGCCCGCCCTGTTGAATCTGTTCCCAGCCATGAGACAAGACGCCAACCGAGCGGGAAAGACAGAACAATCCCCGGGAAAGCGGTGCCGGGAACCCCAATTCGCAAAAGATAACAGCCGTGGCCCCATCGATATTCATCGCGATATCGGCACCGCGCTTACGTCCGATTTCCGTCTGTATAGCTTCACCGATATCGGCAAATCGCCCTTCTACAGTGCCTGACATCGCGGCCTCGCGTACCAACGCCATCAATCGCGGTGCGCGGGGATCGACGGGCTTGTGGAAACGGTGGCCAAAACCCGAGACGATCTTGCCATTTTCCTCACACCAGGCGGCGATACCGTCGCGGACGGCAACTTCCTGTTCAGCGCCGTCATCCATCCGTTTGGCGACGTCGAAATAAAGCTCGGCGCATTGTTCACCGGCGCCGCCATGCACGTCACCCAACATGTTGACCCCGGTGGCCATGACGTTGTTGAGCCCCAGCCCACAGGTCGCGGCCATACGCGCTGCGGCTATCGATGGCGCCTGCGGACCATGATCCACGCCCGCCACCAGCGCGCATTCAAAAAGCGCCGCCTGTTCTGGCGTGGGCAAATTGCCGCGCACCATGAGCCAGATCATCTGAGCAAAGCTGACGTTTCCGATCAGGTCCTGGATCGGGTGGCCGCGAAAGGCGATCCGCCCCGGAGCCATGTCGATAATTTCGGTGCGCCACCAGTGGCAAATGGCATCGGCGTCATTGCGTCCTGCGGGGTCCGTCATATCGCGCCATCCTTTGCCAGTTTTTCAATGTCTTCCGGTGAAAGACCTAACTCGCTCCAGATTTGAGAGTTGTGCTGCCCCAATGTGGGCGGTGGTGCATCGACGGTGGGCGCGCTGCCGTCCAATTTGATCCCGGTCGTGGCAACCTGAATGTCGCGTCCGACGCCGGGGACGTTTTCAAACTGGTCGAGGAAACCGCGGTCTGCAACCTGCGGCATTTCCAATACTTCCGGCACTGTCAAAACCGCTCCTGATGGCACACCAATGCTATTGAGTTCCTTGGCCCAGTCGCGCGGTGACCGGGTCTTCAACACGGTCTCCAGCTCAGTTTTCAGAGCCAGCCTATTGCGTTTGCGATCCTCGCGCGTGGCATATTCAGGCCGCTCGCGCAGCGCGGCCAATCCCAGGTGGTCCGTCAGTAGCTCCCATTGCTGGTCTTTGTTTGCGGCAATGTTGATCAACCCGCCCTTCGCTTCAAACGCACCGGAAGGCGCCGAAGTGGGGTTTTCATTGCCATTGGCAGTCGGATTGACGCCGGCGATCAGATAGTTCGACACCACCCAGCCCATTGTCGCCAGCACCGATTCCAGCATCGACACATCAATAAAGGTGCCGCGCGGATTGGCGTTCAGAGCAGATGAAATCGCAAAGGCTGCGGTGATGCCCCCCACAGTGTCTGCCACCGGATATCCAACGCGCAGCGGCGCGCTGTCGCTATCCCCGGTGATCGACATCACACCCGAGGTTCCCTGTATGATCTGGTCATAAGCCGGGCGGCGTATCCACGGGCCCTCTTGGCCAAAGCCGGAGATAGCACAATAGATGAGGGTCGGATTGGCCTCTTTCAGGGTCTGGTAGCCCACGCCGAGGCGCGTCATGACGCCGGGCCGGAAGTTTTCAACCACGACATCTGCAGTTTCGACCAGTTTCAGAAAAATCTCTCGACCCCGTGGGTTCTTGAGGTTGACCGTGACCGATTTCTTGCCCGCGTTCTGGGCGAGAAAGGACACGCCCATGTTGACTTTGTTCAGCTCTGGGTCGGCCCCCAGTTGGCGGGCGAGATCGCCCCGACCGACGGCTTCGACCTTGATAACCTCGCCGCCCAGATGCGCCAGATGATGACAACAGAACGGACCGGCAAGGACATTGGTCAGATCAAGAACACGAATGCCCTTCAAAGGTGTCTGCGACATTATCCGCGCCCCGCGTGTACAACCTTGGCCGCCGTGAAAAACTCGCGGCAATAGCTGCCTTTTTCCGGTGCACCATAAGAGGATCCCTTTCGGCCCGTAAAGGGTGCGTGGAAATCCATGCCGGCGGTGGGCAGATTGACTTGTATCATGCCTGCTTCGGCGTTCTGCGAGAAGTGATCGATTTTGGCGGGATCCCGCGTGACAATTCCTGCGGACAATCCAAATTCGCAGTCGTTGGACGTGGCCAGGGCGGCGTCGTAATCCGGCACGCGTAACACGGCGGCGATGGGCCCAAAGATTTCGTCTCGTGCCACGGCTGCGTCGGGTGACACATCCGTAAACAACGCAGGCGCAAAGTAATGGCCGGTTGTTTTGGATTTGACCTCGCCACCACCTGCGGCAAGCGTTGCACCGTCATCCACAGCCTGAGACACGTATCGTTTGTCGATGGCGAGCTGCGCTTCACTGGCGACCGGACCAATCTGGGTTTCCGGAGCGCGCGCATCACCGATCCGAAGGTCTTTCATTGCCGCGCAAAGACGGTCAACAAATGCGTCGTGAATGCCCTCGGTCACAATCAGGCGGGAAGACGCTGTGCAGCGTTGTCCGGTTGAGAAAAAGCTGCCCTGAACGGCGCAGTGCACCGCCAGATCCAGATCGGCGTCATCCAGCACGATCAAGGGGTTCTTCCCCCCCATCTCCAGCTGCATTTTCGCTCCTCGCGCAAACAGCGCCGCCCCCATATGGCGACCGACGGGTGTGGAACCGGTGAATGTGACCCCGGACACCTTGGGGTGCGTAACGATTGCCTCCCCAACCTCACGGCCTTTTCCCATCACAAGGTTGAACACCCCCTCAGGCACGCCCGCACGGGCAATAATATCGGACAACATCCATGCCGATCCGGGCACCAGTTCGGCAGGTTTGAACACAACCGTATTGCCATAGGCCAGAGCGGGTGCGATTTTCCATGCGGGGATCGCCAGTGGGAAATTCCAGGGCGTGATTACGCCCACAACGCCGATTGGCTCGCGTACAACATTTAGCGACACACCTTCGCGCAGAGATTGGTAGGTGTCGCCGGTCGCACGATACGCCTCAGCCGCGAAATATTTGAACAAATGCCCGGCGCGATGCGCTTCGGCCTTGGCTTCGGGCAAGGTTTTGCCCTCTTCGCGGGCCAGCATATCGCCCAGCTCGTCTACACGGGCGAGGATTTCCGACCCGATCCGGTCGAGCGCTTCGAACCGGACCAGAGGCGATGTCTTGCGCCAATTCGGCAGGGCCGCGGCCGCGGCCTCGATTGCGTCAACCGTTTGATCGGCGCTTGCCCGGGCATACTCGCCGATCGTGTCGTTCAGGTCGGACGGGTTGACATTGGGGGCCGCGTCGCTGCTAGCAACCCATGATCCGGCGATAAAGTTGGCAAAGGGGTTTGCAGTCATAGCGCTTCCTCAAGAACTGGTCGCCACCCGATATCTTCATGCCGGTGGTCCACAGTATTCACGTAAAAATAGGTCGGGCCATGATAGCCCCTGCACACCCGCCCATCGGCCCGTCTGGCAACCGGTTCGGCGGTCCAGCTGACCGCGCCGAACCAGTTCCACAAACGGTTATGAGGCGAGGTCAGATGATCCGGGCAAAGCGGTGCTGTACTATTGGCCGGGTCCGGTTGCGGAGCGTTCAACGCCCCGCTGCCCCCCACCAGCGCATCCCATTCATTGGGGCGCGTCGCCCCTGAAAAGGGTCACTACAGGGCGTATCCCCCCGTAAGCAACCGGCAGCGAAACAGGCGTCCATCAATCGACAGCTCTGTGCCATGGACATACCCCGCATCATCCAGATCCTGCCAGCTGACGCGGCTCATAAGCATCCGGTCGGCGACCATCAATCTTCTTCCACCGTCCTCAAATAGATGCCAGTTCAGGCGCAGGTTCGGGTCTTTGGGACTGTCGGTGAGCGCCCAGTTGTCCCAATTCGGGTCGCGTTCAAATTCCGGTAGGTTCCCGGGTTGCAGGCCCTCGTAAGGGCAAAGCGCTGACAGGTCTGTGATCCAGGGCCGTGTCGCGGGCGCAAGTGTTTTTCCTGCATGGGAAAACCCACCCAGCTGCTCTGTTCCTTTGTAGTCCATCATTGCTCTGTCACCGCCCCGGTCACAGGTTGTGTGCGGAAGCGACGCAGGATCCGGAACAACATTTCTGCAGCCAGAAATTCGGTACGCTCCGACGGATCAAGAGGAGGGGACACCTCAACAATATCCAGTCCACCCAACGGGGCCTCGGCCAGCCCATCCAGCAGATCGTAATACTGACGCGGTGTAATACCGCTATGAACGATTGAGCCGGTGCCGGGGAGGTAGCCAGCGTCCATCGCATCGATGTCGATTGACAGATACAGTTCGTCACATCCCTTCATGGCATGCTCCAACGCCTGACGAATTGCCTCTGCCGTCCCCAATTTATGTACGTCGCCAGCCGAAAACACCCGACCGCCCTGCTCTTCGATCAAGGCGAGTTCACCGCTGTCGACCCAACCGGTGATCCCGACCCAAACCATATTGGACACGTCGACATTGGGCAGTTCGGAAATCCGACGGGCATTGGTTGCGTGGTTATGGCTGCCCCACGCGCCAAGCCGGTCAGAGAAATCCAGATGACCGTCGATCTGGATATACCCAAAACGTGCATTTGGTGCGCGTTTGGCCAACCCACGGGAATAGCCAAGGCAGGCCGGGAAGCTATTATAGTGATCACCGCCCAGTGCCAGAGGGATCGCCCCTCCAACGCTCAGCGCCTCGGTCATTGCGGCAATGGCCTCGGTGGTTGCGTCTACATCCTCAGGGGTGATCACTGCATCCCCGCAATCCACGAGCCAGTCGCTGGCCGTTGCGCTTCTTTGGCCCGTATCTGGATCAAAACTGACCCCTGCGGTCGCATGGATTGCAATACCGTCGTTGCCTTACGCAGCGCCTCGGGACCAAACCTGGTTCCGAGCCGGCTTGAATGTGTCCAATCGCTGGGCATACCCACCACACCGATTTGGCCCGGACGGACGTCGGCGGCATCGAGCAGAGGCCCATCAAACAGCCGATACCCCGGTTGTGCCAGAGGCGGGAGAAATGTCGTTATCGCTGCAGTCATGTCAGTACTTTTTCCTTGGAAGTTTGGCGGCGCGGAAAATCAATCCCAAAGCCGAGGCGCGCATAGATAAACGCCAGAAGAGCCGTGACCATCAGGCGTTGGCCAACCTTCACGACACCCATTCCGGGACGGTTCGGATTCAGACCGGTCAACATAATGGCGCTGACCTCGTGCCGTCCCAAAAGCTCAAGCCATTGCACCACCGTCGCAAGATCGCAGCCCCCCAAACGGGGCCGATCACAAAGCGCACTGAGCGATGTTTCAAACACCGAGAGATCAAACCGAACAAACAACGGCTTTGATGGATCCCGCCACTCTGAAAACGCGGCACGCTGCGCGGCAGTATCTCTATTTACCGGCGTGGTCGTTCCGTTCGGCAAGGGCGCAATATGAAAATCGCGCGCATCGGCTGGTGTACCGCCAAGCTGCACTGTCTGACAATGAGGGAGCGCGCTCCGCGCCGTCTCGGACATGCGATCTGATCCGCCCAAAAAGATTGCACAGGCGCCATTGTCGCTGATCTGACGCATGGCCGCCTTCAAGGCCGCGTGGATCGCATCTTCGGACCCCGGTGCAATATCTCCGAGATCACAAAGCCGCTCGTGCAGGCCATCGGTACTGATATCCTGACGCGCATCGATATCTACGGGGTGACTGAATTGTGGATTTGCGTGCCAACCGAAATAGACCGAGGTTTCGCGTAATGCACGCGGCGCCAGAGATTGCCCTGCATGAGGTGCGTTTGTATCTTCAAACGGGATGCCCAGTACGGCCAGATCTCCAGACCGGACGTCGCCGATTGCTTTGGTCTGAGAGCGCATGAACGACAGATGCCCTGCCATGCGCGGCAACGGGGCCGAACGTAGAGGCATCAGCCTGCTCCTTTCTCAAGACGAGCTGTGACCGCTTGCAGGATCGCCAGTGCAGCGCGGGTTTCAGCCTTGCCACGGTTGTCCAGTTCCGGGGCAAGCCCAAAAACCGCAGCCGCGATGGTATCGCCCGGGGTGGCGTCAATTTGCGCGATCATTTGTGCTGGTGACATTCCCGTCAGGCGATGCGGGTGCGATACCCATTTGCCCGCAAGCTCTTGTAAATCCACAGACAGGATGACCGGTTGGGTGCGGGGCAAATGGCTCACTGCGCCGCCATTGACCCCAATGATGGGAACATCCGCACCTGTGACCTGTCTTGCGGCGACGTCAAGCGCTTCCAAACCGCTGGAATCGCCGCCTACCAACACCATGCGGGCACCGGTTTCAAGAACCGATTCACATTGCGAGGCAACTGCGAGAAAATGCTTGTCAGGTTCTAGCGGAAAGACGTTCACGTCCCCAAGGTCAATTGCATTCGCGGGTGTTACTGTGGGGCAGGACGCATACCGAAGCTGGCGCGCGAGATAGCGTTGCCCTGCCGATGGCCGGGCGAGATTGTCACAAAAATAGCCTGCAATCGCGACCTGACCGGGCACGAGATCTTCCAGATCGCCAATGGATGCGCCCAGAAAACTGGGGATCGCGTCAAACTGTATTTGCGCCGCTTCACTCATTGTGCAACGCCGCGTTCAGGGTTTCGATCGCCGCCAGTTCCGACATTCCCCTGGTGTCGCGCGCAGGCGCAAGGCCGGTGATCACAATCGCCTGCCATTTACAGGACATGGCACCAATGACGGAAACCA
The DNA here is from genome assembly GCF_056535645.1 of Ruegeria sp. BK1. Classification (NCBI taxonomy): domain Bacteria; kingdom Pseudomonadati; phylum Pseudomonadota; class Alphaproteobacteria; order Rhodobacterales; family Roseobacteraceae; genus Ruegeria; species Ruegeria sp. BK1. The sequence goes on from NZ_JBQFIS010000004.1 coordinate 109,477, forward strand.
GCGTTTCAGGTTTCATCCCGCCGGGATTTAGGCCGACGCTGCCAGCTGCATGCCCCAGATCAATGACCGATATGTCGATCCACAAGACAGCGCGCTCGGGCGTGTCAGAATAGTCGCCGTGCCCTTCATCCAACTGCCGCGCGGTGCGCCAATCCATCTTGCGCTGGCTGATCAGATCCCAGACACCAGCAGGTTGATCGCCGTTCAATCCCACCCAGATCGTGTTGGCTGTTCGCGTCGCGATATCACGCCGGGCCAACGGCATGGCCGCGACAACTGGCAGATCAGGCAAGGCCCCCAGCACACCCGAGGCGACATCAGACGCGCCACCCAAGACAACGGGTACAACACCGTGATCCACCATTTGCGTCACAAGTTGTTCCAACGCGGCAGGCCAATCCCCTGACAGGTCCAGATTGCCAAGATCCCGACCATCTACAGGCAGTCCGATCCCAAGTTGGGCAGTCATTTTGCGCAGCGCATCGGGTGCCAGAGAGGTGCCGGATCGGGGCCCGGTGTTAACTTCGCTCGGAACGCCCATAACCCCAACACAATCAGCCTTACATTGCGAATGAATGCCAAAAGGAAGGTCCGCATAACCAGCTGTTATCATTTGTTTCCGCGCGCTATTCATTGCCAGACGCCTTCGTTATTTGCGATTTCCAATTGCGCTCAAACCGGCTATAAAAAGCGACGGATTTGCGTCGAAAGGTCTGCCTATGCCCGACAAGCCCCGATCCCCTGACGCCAATGGTGGTGTCGAAGCGGTAGAGCGCGCATTGCGTGTGCTGGACATCTTTGAGCCGGGCGATGCAGGCCTCTCTTTGAAGGAGGTTGCGGACCGCAGCGGGGTCAACAAGGCGACAATTCTGCGTCTGAGCGTGTCGCTTGAAAAGTTTGGTCATATTACGCGAGACGCCGAGGGTCTGTTTCACCTCGGGCCGTCTTTGTGGCGTCTTGGATCCGTGTTTCGCCAAAACCTGCGGATGGGGCCAATTGTGCGACCGGTGCTTGCGAATTTGGTGAATGCGACCGGCGAAAGTGCGTCGTTTTATGTGCAACGCGGCAACTCTGGCGTGTGCCTCTACCGGGTCAATTCGCCAAGGCTTGCGCGGGATCACGTTCAGGAGGGCGAGATCATTCCGCTGAGCATGGGCTCTTCGGGTCAGGTGCTGGATGCTTATTCCATCCGGCAGGGAAAACAGGCGGCCAGCATCCGAAAGGCCGGGTATTATCTCAGCCTTGGTGAACGCGATCCTGACGTCGCCGGACTGTCGGTTCCTGTTCTTGGGTTCGAAGATGAATTGCTGGGCGCGATCAGCTTGTCCGGCCTGCGCGTCCGCTTCAATGACACAGCCGTCGAAAAGTATCGCGCGGCGGTCCTTGATGCCGCCCGCCAGATTCGGGTGGAGTTTGGCGAAAAATAAGACCCGCATCATTGTGCCTTGTCTTTCCGACGCCCGATCATCTGCACACCGATAAGCGCCGTGATGGACACGACAATCAGACAGGTCGAGATCGCCGCGATTGTCGGATCAAGCTGATCACGCAGTGAATTGAACATGCGCCGGGTGATTGTGGCGTTTTCCCCGCCCGAGACCAGCATCGAGATCACAACCTCGTCCAGCGACGTGATAAATGCCAGAAAAGCCCCTGTCTGGATCGAGAATTTCACCTGCGGTACGGTGATTGTCCACAATGCGTATGCACGGGACGCCCCTAAGCTGCGCGCTGCAAGCTCCTGATCGAAATCATAATTCTGCAATCCCGACATCACCGTCACGATCACGAATGGCAGCGCCAGCGCAGTATGGGCGATCACGATCCCGGTCAGTGTGTAATTGAGCCCCAGCTTGGCATAGAGGCTGAACACTCCAACAGCGATCAGGATCACTGGCACGACAATCGGCATGATCACAAGGATTTGAGCCGCGCTCCTGATACGAGGCGCAGAGCAATGCAGACCATAGGCACAAAGTGAGCCCAGGGGCGTCGCGATTGCCGTGGTCAGCGCCGCCGCGATCAGCGAGGTCTTTGTTGCGCTCATCCATTCCGGCGACGTGACATAGGCCACGTACCAGCGAAACGAGAGCGATGTCGGCGGGAATTCCAGATAGGATGCCCCCGAAAACGACATCGGGATAACGATCAGCGTGGGCAGGATGAGAAAGAACAGCACAGCAATGCCGACCACTGTCAGCCACAGGCCGTCGATTTTACGTTGTCCGACTTGTTCCATTTTCAGATCCTCAGCGCATAAACAGTTTGTCGAGCCCGAAGACACGGTTCATCAGCCAGATCATCGCCAGCGCCAGCAACAGCAGGACCACGCCCAGGGCTGATGCGGCCCCCCAGTTCGAATAGACTGTGATGGTGCTTTCGATACGCTGCGCCAGCATCTGAACCCGGCCACCGCCCAGCAAAGCCGGTGTGACAAAGAACCCAAGCGACAGGATGAAAACCAGCACGATGCCGGCAAAAAGGCCCGGCAGGGACATTGGGAAAAATACCCGCCAAAAGGCCCCGCGCGGGCTGGAACCAAGGCCCACGGCGGCTCGGACCAGGTCGCCGTCAATATTGCGCATAGTGGCGTAGAGCGGCAGAACCAAAAAAGGCAGCATGATATGCACCATGCCAATGATGGAGCCGGTCAGATTGTGCGCCAGTTGCAGCGGTTCTTCGATAATGCCAAGTGACATCAGCGACGAATTGATGATCCCATTGCGCTGCAAAAGCACCAGCCACGCATAGGTCCGCACCAGAACCGAGGTCCAGAAGGGGACCAGCACAAACACCATCAGAATGGCCGCTGTTTTGTTCGGCATCTTTGTCAGCCAGTAGCACAGCGGGTAGCCGAGAAGGACGCAAATCACCGTCACGGCAATGCTGATCTGAAACGTGACGACAAAGGTTCGCCGATAGAGAGCACTACTAAAGATGCGCGTGTAATTTTCCGTGCTCAGTTCGCCTGCCGCATTGAAAAACGACAGCGAAGACAGCCAGAAAATCGGCAGGAAGACGACGATCAAGATCGTCAAAACCGCAGGCATCGAAAGCCCAAGAAACGTCAGTTTTTCGCGGCGTTCTTCGGATTTGAGCGTGCTGGCATTCTGAAGAGTCCCAGCACCTTCATACGTCTCGGCGATACTCATGCCACATGTTCCGGTACGATGATCGTATCTTCGGGATGCAGGGCAAGGCCGATTTGCTCTCCCTTCGACGGCAACCCGGTTTGGCCCGCGCGATTGGCAGGCACACGCACATTGATCTGACCAGCGCTGTCGTGCTGAACGATCACTAGAACGCTGTCGCCCTGATAAATGATGTCATGCACTTGGCCGGACAGGTCATTGGCGGCGTCTGGCACCGCGCCTGCTGTGACTTCCAGCAACTCGGGCCGGATGATCAGACGATGGCCTCCGCTGCCCAGCGCAATAGGCGTATTGGATTTCAGAACGCGCTCGCCAAGCTGCGCCGTGTCATTCGCTACACTAACCGGCAGGGAAATGGATTCCCCGATAAAATCCGCCACAAAGAAACTATGCGGCTGGCGATAGAGCCGCTCAGGCGTCGCGATCTGTTCGATCCGCCCATGATTGACCACTGCAATCCGGTCCGACATCGTCAGGGCTTCGCGCTGGTCATGGGTCACGTAAACGACAGTTGCATCCAGCTTTTCATGCAGCGCCTTCAATTCGATTTGCATATGTTCGCGCAACTTCTTGTCGAGCGCTGACAACGGCTCATCCATCAGAATGATCTGCGGCTCAAAAACCATGGCGCGGGCAAGGGCCACGCGCTGTCTTTGTCCCCCGGATAATTGCGTGATGCGCCGGTCGCCATAACCGCCCAGCTGCACGGTCTCCAGCGCGCGCTCGGCGCGGGCCTTCTGATCGCTTTTGGACACCCCGCGAATTTTCAACGGATAAGCCACGTTTTCTGCGACCGTCATGAACGGAAACAACGCATAGCTTTGGAACACCATGCCAAGGCCGCGCTTGTGGGGCGGCGTTGCAATCATTTCCTGTTCGCCAAACCGGATCGACCCGCCATCAGGACGCACAAATCCGGCCAGCGCCATCAAAAGCGTCGTCTTGCCGGAGCCTGATGGCCCCAGCAATGTCAGGAACTCGCCCGCGGCGATGTTCAAAGACACGTCATTCAGCGCTTTGACCGATCCGTAGGCCTTGCACAGGTTGGATATATCGATGGGAAGGGAGTGGGCTGCAGGTGACATGGGGGCTCCTAACCTGACAAAAATGGGCGCAGCACAAGATGTGCCGCGCCCAGATATTTTTACTGTTGGATCAGCGTGTCAAACTCTTCGGTCAACTCGCCCAGCTGGCCGATGTAAAAGTTCGGATCGACCAGAAGCTGCTTGCCATAGTTGTCGGGATGTGTGTTGACCTTCACTGCCATCTCATCCGAGATTATCCCGGTGCCGAAGGCACCCGAATTCACCGGACCCAACGGCATGGTCACCGCCAGCCTCGCCTGTGCTTCGGCGCTCAGCAATTCGTTGATAAGGCGCATCGCGTTGTCTTTATTCGGAGCCCCCTTGGGAACCAACAAGCAGTCCACGTCCATCGTGCCGCCATCAAAGGCATAGGCCACATCAATGCCCGACGCGATCACGCTTTCTACGCGGTTATGGCCCATATGGATCACGTCCACTTCGCCGTCACGCAGCAACTGCGCCGATTGCGACCCGCCGCGATACCAAACGGTAACTTCGGGGGCAATCTCACCCAGCTTGTCCCATGCGCGCGCCTTGCCCTCATTCGTGGCCAACGTGTCATAGATCTCGGCCATCGGCACACCATCCGCCATGAGCGCGGCTTCGAGGTTATAGTTCACCTTGCCGTGCATACCGCGCTTGCCGGGGAAGTTTTCCAGATCCCAGAACTCTGCCCAATTGGACGGGCCATTGTCGCCAAATGCATCCTTGCGATAGGCAATCACCTTGGTGAAGTTGATGAAGCCGATGTAATTGTCATGGATCAGCTCTTTCGGAATGCCTGTGGTGTCAACAATCGAATAGTCGATCGGCTCAAGGCTGCCTTCCCGGCTCAGGGTTTCACACGAAGGCAAATCCTGTTCTGTAACGTCCCATGCAACGGCACCCGCCGTGATCTGCGCGCGCACGTCCTGAATGCCGTTTGTCGTATCTTCCTTGACAGTGATATTCAGCGCACCAGCGGCAGGTTCCAGCATGGCTGAGCGCAAGGCATCCTGAAACGAGCCTCCCCAGGACGCAAACACGACCTCTCCCTCGGCAAAGGCAGGCGAAGCAATGGCCAGGCCACCTGCCACTAGCGCCGTGGTGAGCTTCAGTTTTTGGTTATCTTTCATCATGTCAGGCTCCTCCCGAACTGTTGGTTGGTTTGTGGCTTCGCGACATGCGCGGCTCCACATAATCATTCGCAATCGTTTCATCTAGCAAAACGTCATTTCAGTTTTACTAGAGCTGATGTTGGAATTGGTCAAGGATCTTTTGCCCCGTAGGATTCACACTCCCGTTTCCTGAGCATCAGAGCCTGGAAAATCTCGCAATTCGCGCATTGGTGCAGCATTCATCTGGGTTCGATCTTGCACATATGGCGTCTGAAGCGATCTTCGTCTGACCCGAAGTTAACTGCCACCGATTGAAGCATTTGGTGGAACGTGCGGACCGCAAACTCTCACTCGCTTTGCGTTGATCCGCGAATTTGAGTGGCAGCTTCTTGACAGTATGCGCCAATTGATCCTGACGACAGAATTGGTCAATTTGGGCTCAGCCCCGACCTCGGATGCGACGCAGCATCCCGTGATATGGAGGCATCGTCAACGTCAGGTTGTCGTTGTGGGAGGGCATGGCGGATCGGAGGATCAGTCATGGAAACACCAAACTTACCGGCCATTCGTGCGCTTCGCCCGGCTTGGAACAAAGGGCGCATCGTTGGGCAAAAACGGCCACTGAAACCAAAACACGTCTGGGCAATCCGTGTTCGACTTGAACTCGCCGAGAACCATCGGGACCTGGCGCTGTTCAATATGGCAATCGACAGCAAACTGCGTGGCTGCGATCTCGTGAAGATGAAAGTCGTCGACGTGATGGCGTCCGGCCAGATCAAGGAACGAGCTTCGGTGTTGCAAAGCAAAACGCAGAAGCCGGTTCGTTTTGAAATCTCCGAAGGCACACGCGCCTCGGTTGAAAAGTGGATGGAAGATGAGCTCATGGTCGGCTCGGAGTACCTATGGCCGGGTCGTTTCCATGAACGCTTGCACATCTCGACACGCCAGTACGCCCGGATCGTCCGGGATTGGGTCACGTCGATCGGTCTGGAGGCCAGTGCATACGGAACGCATTCGATGCGGAGGACAAAAGTCACACAGATCTACAAGAAGACCGGCAACCTGCGGGCGGTCCAGCTGCTACTTGGGCACACCAAGATGGACAGCACCGTCCGGTATCTCGGTGTTGAGCTGGAAGATGCGCTTGCGATCGCAGAGGCCATTGAAATCTAACAACTTGGGCCGTCTTCGCGGACGGCCCAAACAAGACCTTGGCGAAATCTGCGGCGAACAGCGACGAGGAGCCCAGAGCGACGGTCTTCTTGCGGAGCAGGCAAGGACATCGCTTTAAAGTTTCAACTGACACGGCGTATTAGAAAATTCAGAAAAACTGCCCGTCAATCCTGCGCGGCTCGTAGACAAGCCTTCTTCCTGGCGAAAGTCCTTCGGGCAGTTTGACGCTTATATTGACCTTATAGGGTGTCGCCTGCCCGAAATGCGAACTCAATGTGAAGCGCAATTTCAACTGACCGGAGTCATCGAATTTGCCAGTGAAGTCCCTAAACCAAGGCCCTTCGGCCGCAAAGCCTTGGGCAGATAGCAAGGTCAGCTTGTCTCCATTGCGATTGATGCGCAAGGCTGCAAGTGGCTCGATTTTTCCGGGGAAATAGGCCTTGTCGGGCCGACTGGTTGTTTGCCAATAATCATCGTCCCATCTGCGTCTGATTAAGACAATGTAGTCACCATCAAAAGTCGCGAAAGACGGCGCGACCAACTGATTACAGACTCTTCCTTGCTCTCCTCGAAGTGCGGCAAGAGTTTCACTGGTCTCGAGGCTCTCAGGCGTCAGTCCAAGATTCTCTCTAGCGCTGATATACCGAGAGAAAGCAGATCTCGTGCGTGGGCCCGCAACACCGTCCGCTGTGCCAGCGCTGCAGCCAACGCGATTTAGCTCAGTTTGTATATCACGGATCAGGCTGCGCGTCTCTGTATCATCCTTCGCGCTTTGAGGCGATGTCGGCACAAGAGCTGCTACTTTGTCTCGCGCAGTACTACTGTTGCCCGGCACTTCGTCCTTCTGGTGCTCAGCAAGCAAGTCGTCCCGCAACGAAAGGGCGAGCGCGACTGCAAAATGATCCCTTTCGCCTTCGTATCGCTCCAGAAACATCTCGATCGCATCAAGCCTTCCGAGCGAACGCGCAAGTTCAAAGTCCGCATAAATCTGGTCTTCGACACGCTCAATTTCTTCCTCTGGCGTCGAGCCTGCAGCCGCATCTGGAACAAGAAAAATGTCTCTGGCGGGAAGCGAGCCATAAGTAAATGGCTCCTGATAGCCTTCTGTCAGAGTGTAAACCCTGTCGCGGACTCGCCGAAACAACTTGCCAATCTCAAGTCCGGGTTCCTCGATGTGGTTGAGCAGAGCCTGAGCATAGGGGCTGTTGCGGCCATCGCCGTCAAGCGCCAGCGTTCCGCTCCTTGCAGCATATCCAACCAACACACCTCCCGGATCGATACGTGCAAGTCCGCGTCCAATTGAGCGGGTGCTGTTTGTGCGCTCCATAGTCGCGAGGAATGGATTGTTGCGGCAGGCGTCAACCAACACGATCTTCAAGCCGGGTGCGCCCGCGATGGAGCTAATCAATGTGTTGAGGCGGATTGCCTCGAGTTCGATGTCACGGTCGCTCCGCAGTTCCGCACTGACAGGGATCAGGAAGTTCGTGTTGTCCAACTCGATGCCGTGGCCGGCGAAGTATACGATGACCGACTCGGCGTTTTTTGCCTTTTCTCCAAAGTCACGTATGGCAAGGCGCATGTCGCGGTAATCCAGATCAAGACCTGTTGTGACCTCAAACCCGATCCTGCGCAATGCCTCTGCAATGTCGATCGCATCATTCGACGGGTTTTTGAGATTGCTGACATGTTGGTAGTTCGCATTGCCAATTACCAAGGCAACTTTGTCCGCCAGCACCATCGCAGGCAGAAAACAAAACACAACTGAGAACAGGATACGCTTCATGTGAAATATCGCCGTTAACGCGTCTACCATATGAACGTTTCCACACTTTCGGAATTCAATCAATATGACCGGCGTGGACAAGCTCTAGCTCGGCTTAGGCCGCATAGCGGAGTTCGGGATTGACACGACGAAGGTTCGTTTCCCGCCCATTGCGCCAGTTTCGGCATGGACCATTCATATGAAGTACGAACTCGGAGCCGCCTTGCGGCGGGACAGAAAGATGCTCGCTTGGGAAGCTATCTAAACGTCAGCTTCCGCATTTCCTGCGAGCATGCGTAGCGACTGCAGCGAACTTCCACTTCCCGCGCTTCGTGCCGTACTTCAGCCCCCTACCCGTCCCGATCTAGCTTTAACCAATATCGCGTGTACCGGAGTTCACCCGTTCGGATCAAAGCGCCCTTCTCTACCAGGTTCTGGAGATCCCGCGTTGCTGTGGCGCGCGATGTTCCCGTGATCGAGATATAGTTCTCAGCGCTCAATCCCCCTGTGAACCCATCCGGCCCAGCCTTGAACAAACGGGCGATTACCTTGCTTTGGCGAGTGTTGAACTGATCACGGTACCGATCATAGAAGTGCGTCTTGGAAATAAAGAAACCAACCCGCTCAAGCGTCACCTGCTGTGCTGTAAGGACAGTTTCGGCAAACCAGACGAGCCACGGTGTGACTTCCAGCGTCTTTTGATGGCGTTCGAGTTGGTCGTAGTAAGCCTTCCGCTCTCGCTCGATCGTGAAAGCAAGGGCAATCAGACTTGGCTGACCGATATTCTGGGCCAAGGACTTTTCAGCCAGCGCCCTACCCAACCGGCCATTGCCGTCCTCAAAGGGATGAATGCTCTCGAAATACAGATGGCTCAAACCGGCCCGGATCAGTGCGCGCAATGGTTCGGGACCATCCGGTGCGGTCCGGTTGAACCAGGCTACGAACTGGTCCATTTCAGCCGGAACCTGATGTGAAGGTGGAGCTTCGAAATGCACCGTTGGGCGGTCGAGCCTGCCTGAGACGATTTGCATCGCATCCTCATGGCTCCGGTATGATCCAATCGTTTCCAGATGCCTGTCATGGGACAGAAGCATGTCATGCCACCGAAACAGGGTGTCGTGTGACAGTGGTTCCGAATAGTTGGAATAAACATCCACCATCATTTCAGAAACGCCCTGCTCGCGCGGTTTGGATGGATAGCTGTCGGGAGCCAGTCCAAGATGTCGGCGCAAGGAAGATTGCACGCTGAGACGATCCAGCATCTCACCTTCGATCGCGCTGGTCTTCATTGCTTCTTCGCTTAGCAGGTCGATACGCAATTGATCTCGATCCGATGTGTTCACATGATGAACCGCTCCAAGAACTTCCCCTGAGGACAACAGGAACTGTTGCTCGTATGGTTCGAGTCTTGCGGCGTCGTAACGAAAGGTAGGCCAGTCAGGGTTCTGCCAGTTCCACATCGTGAGGTATAAGCTTCCTTTCTATAACTCACTATTTATGGTTGCGTGATTTATAGAGGTCAATCCTATAGCTCACCTTTTTCAGACCCTTCGATCCAGTCATCACTTGGAGGTGTAATCTGAAAACGGTAAATTTCATCCTGTTTCCCCAAATTTACGTAGCATTGGATGTCCGCGAGAGCATTGCCTTTGGAGACAATTCGCCCTTTTCGATCTTGGCCAGCAACGAAATCAGGTAAGCCCCTGGAGATTGTATGTTCTCAGCACGTTGAAAGATGTATCCGAGAACAATGAAGCGAATAGCTGGGCCAAAAGTTGATTTCATTGCATACCAGGTTTGGCCAAGCCGTAGATACTCGGCGATATCATCCATAAGCCGATCACAGTGGTGCTGATCTTTTGCAAAGCGTAGTTCTGAGCATAGCCGTGGAAAACTGCGCTCCATTTGGTCTGGAGAAACCTGAATCTGAGAAAGCTTTTCTTTCTTAACTTCCGGATTCAAAGAGTCCTCTTTGTGCCCCTCAATTTCACTGTCACTGGCCCTCAAATTTTCTGTATCAGTCTGTGTTATCTCGGAGATTTCCACAGAGATTTCTGCCAACAGCTCGCTGAGTACATTCGCATCTGGTTTGCGACGCAGAGCATTGCGTACGGTGGTCACCAAATCAGAGATCGCGGTGTCATTTGCTACGAGTTCCTTAAGGCGCGCCAGAGCGGCGGAAACTTTGTCACGGAGTACAGTGAACTCGAGAACGCGATCAGCATGCCTCTGGGCTTCCTGAATGAACTCAGCGTGCCGTTCAGACAAAGGCATCAAGGAGAGCCCAGTTGCGGTGACCACCCTGCCCTGGCGATCCCGGCGCGCCCATCGCTTACCGTTTGCGCTCATGACGCGGCGGATAAGTCCAAGGTCCACCAGCGTCGAGATATGACGCTCAACTGTCTGCACGCTGACATGAGTTCGTTTGGCTATCGCCGCGTTGGACGCGAAACAGATGTGATGATCATCCTGGTCCGCAGCAATCTGATCACCGCCCATAAAGGAAACCATCGCTCTCAGGACATTGAGAGTTGTGGATTTTAACCCAAGAGGTTCTCTGGCCTCTTCAACGGCGCGAAGAAGTATCCATTTTTGGGCGTACTGTTCCCCTGCCCTGCCGTTCCCGACAAGGTCGCTCCAATTGGAGCCAATGCTGTTAGTGTTTTCATGATTATCTATCGGCAGACAAAAATTACCCGTTCGCTCAAGAGCGTTTTTCTTGTGTGGCGATTCGGGTGCTGCTAGATTCTAGGTGTCTAATCTAAGAATTGCGCTTTGCGCAGCAGCCCTCGAAGCTCCGGTTTCGGGGGTTTTGTTTGTTTGCCTTCCTCCTTTCTGCTCGTCCTCAGTTCTTTTTCTTGGCGTTTACAGCTGTAAACTCAGCGTGTGAGCGCTTAATGATTTCAGCCATGTTTTCGTCCAACCAGCTAGCGAAGCCAGCGTTAGCTCCGGTCCTTTTGACCGAAACAGTTAGTGATCCGTTGGTAGATTTGATTGTAACGCCTTCGATTGGGTTGAGTTCGGCTGCACCTTCTCTTTGTCTTGCACCGCGTTTGGCAGCTGCTTTTAGGAGCATTTCCAGCCGATCATCTGACGACATCGATGGCTCAATGGTTGCAAGAAGATTTGCAGCTTCATCTTCCGCTAGCTTGCCTGCAACGAAGTGCTCTGCAAGCACGGTCCATTTTGGGCGGCCTGATTTTGGGGCTGCGCCGATCATGTCACCAATCTTTGCAGGAACATGTTGCGTAATTTTTGTCAGGTGAGACAGCCCTGATTTCGAAACGTTCAATACTTGCCGCACCGTTGCCGTGTCATGCCCGGAAGTCAGGATCGCCTCGGCGAAACGTGCTTTCTCGTAGAAGGAAAGATTGCGCCTCGCAGCATTCTCAAGCCCTTTGGCGAGAAGCGCTGAAGCATCGTCGATATCCTGAACATTGGCGCGGACTTTAATACCAAGTTCACGACAGGCTTTGAGCCTCCTCCGTCCATAAATTGCCTCGTATCGACCGTCGGATTTCGATCTTCTGACAAGAATGGGAACTTGTTGGCCACCGTCTTGTATACTCGACATCAAGCTTTCAAAACTATCGTCTTCTTCGTCAATGTTTACAGCTGTAAACTCACCGAGCCTATCGGCAGGCCCCCAGTCGTCGATCAGAGCAGGGTCAATTTCCCTGATTGCGGCAAGAGAGCCCTGAAGCGCACCAAGAGCAGGGGCATTGGGTTTTGGAGTTTTATCGATGGCCTTGGGGCCAGAGCGCGCGATGGTGTTTGCGATCCCCGACATCTCCTGAAGCGACTTTCTAGCCATTAGCTGCGTCCCCATGCTTGATGGATCATTTGCTCTACCTCAGAGCCGATCGCATCCATTGAGTTCTTTGCCCGATCATAAGTTGCGCGTGTCATTTCTGACCGCACGACTTCGTAAATTGATTGTTTGAGCATTGTGGCGTCACTGACCGCGGTGCTTTTGAGGGCTGTGGCTGACATAACGCGATCCTGAAACAGTGCCCGCATGAACGAAGCCAGTTGTTGAGACGGTACGTCTGTTGGCTCGTCACGCGTTATCAGGAATTTGAAGTTGTCGTATTCGAGCGTAGCGCCGGCATCTTCAATGACTGCCATGTAAGCACCAGCGAGTTCGAGAAATTGAGCCGTCGAAGACACGTCCAGCATCGAAGGTGTAAGTGGCACAAGCAATGAACTGGCGGCCGCCATCCCAGCAATTGTCAAGAATCCTAGCTGAGGTGGGCTATCAATCAGAACAAGGTCAAAATCTCCTTCCACCTGGGCCAGGGCATTCCGTATTCTTGTAAAGAACGGATGGTCTGGGTTGGAGTGAACGGCAGATTCTGTCTCAAATTCGGAAAGAACAAGCCGTGACGGAGCCACAGAGAGACCGGGGAAGTACGTCGGAAGCACGACGTCCGCCATATCTACCGGATCTTCATATCGAATAGCATCGTAAATCGTCAGCCCGTCAAACTCTATTTCGGGGCTTATGCCGCACATGGATGTAAGAGAGCCTTGAGGATCCAGATCAACAGCCAGCACACGGTAACCGCGAAGCGCAAAATAGTGAGCCAAGTGAATTGTTGTGGTGCTCTTACTGCTGCCGCCTTTGAAGTTCATCAACTGCCAGACTTGGAGCTTTTCTCCTTCAGTCCGGCGAGGGACATAGCGCCCTTTTTTGCGTGAGGTTTTCTCAAGCGTTTCGCGAGCCTCCCAAAGTTCTTGGGCAGTATAGTAACGCCTACCGCTGCGTACGTCATTCGGTTCAGGAATCGTTCCCTCTGCGTGGACTTTGCGCATGAATTGACCTGAGACCTAAGAGTTCAGCAGCTTCTGGCGCTGCAAAATTTCGCAGTGATTTGGTGTTGTCGGGGGCAAATGCAGCAAGTAGATGTTCCCGGATAGCCGAGTTTAATCTCTCAGATATTTCCGTGGCGAGTGCCGATGGTCTTTCTGCCGCAAGTGGTGTCACGGGAATCATGTAGTTGCCTCAAATTAAAGAATGTGGTCATTTTTGCGCCACTTGAGATAAACAGCCGTGATTCATAGCACTAAGTCAAGGATTTTCGCCTATATTGTAGGTTTTCCAACGCGGAGGACTACATACGCTTTGCATCAGAGCAGGGTGGTTTACAGTTGTAAACTCGGTTGAGCGGGATCATGGGTTCTTTCAGTCGATGAAGTTCTAACGTAGGCATGCGAAGGCATTCCTGTAAAACTCCTCCCTATGCTCCGCTTTGAGTAGAACGCCTCTAGCATGGAGTTGGAGTGAAGGCCGAACGGCTTTTGGCGCAAATTGCGCAATTGGGAAGGGCAGGGAGCTAGTTGAGCTGATTGGTCAAATTCTCTCACCAACAATTTCGTTATCGAGTTTTCTGCGATACCAACTTCGTAACAATACTTCTGCGCCAGTACGGGAGTACGATGCGGTGAGAATGGCATGGCGATCTGGGTCAGATACACCGAGCTCAGCCCGTGCGCAGAGGAAAACACGCGAACATTCCGGCTAGAGTCAGCCGCTCGCCAATTGCCCAAGAAATGGCATACCGTGAGGGCGGGGTTTCGGGAATTGTGCGCCTGTAAGTTGCGACGGAACACGGAACTGTCCTCGATCCAGTGCAGCTGTGCTTGCGCGGCGCGGCTTTTGACGCAAGTCTCTACCGTCATTGGATTCATATGGGATCACAGACATGATCCGTGTGTTCACGTCCCATTAGCGTCCATAAAACCAGCTTGCTCGAATTAGTGATTTTGGGCTCCTCAATCGTTGAACAGACGGTCTCGTTGGCATATATTGCCAAAAAGGAGGCTTACGCCATGGTAACCCGCAATGTTGTACTTACAGAATCGCAGGATCAACTGGTGCAGAATCTGGTTGCGTCCGGTCGATATCAGAACGCCAGTGAAGCGTTGCGCGCCGGCCTTCGGCTTTTGGAGCGGGAAGAAGCGGGGCTGAGTCTCTCAAACAAGGCTTGCAGGAGGGTGTAGCGCAGGCTCAGGCCGGAGATTTGGCAGAAGGCAGGGGTTCGGATGCGATCCGTCGTGCCTTTGCAAGGGCACGAGCCAAGGCGTGACCAGACCCTTTCGACTGACACGCCGCGCTGAATCCAGCCTGGTGGAAATTGCCCGATGGACCATCGACAAGTTTGGATCGCATCAAGCCGATCTTTATGAACAAGAACTAATAGCGCGCTGTCAGGCCATCACAGAGGGCAGGGTGGCCAGCCGAAGTTGTTCTATATTGGTCGAAGAGGCGGCGGATCTCAGATATGTGCGCGCAGGAGAGCATTTCCTGGTTTATCTGGATCAGCCGGACGCGGTGATCATTGTTGATATCCTGCATTCCCGTTGCGATCTGCCGCGACATGTTTCCGCGCTGGCCACGTTAACAGATGCGACAGGAAACAAGACATAGGCACAGCAGCCGGAGTTTCCCTCAAGCGGGGATTATTAAATAGTCAGTAACTACTCACCCCAGTAGATCAGTCGCCGGGTTATCCGCGATGTCCACATCGTCGTAGTATTTCTGCGCCTGGGCCATGGAGCGATGCAGGAGAGGCGCATCGCGGCCTGGATCGGGGCGCCGTCCAGCGCGGCCTGGGTCAGGAAGCCCGAGCGCAGCCCATGGGGAAGCGAACCCGTCCGGCAGGCCCGCCAGTTTCGCCCGACGCTTGACGATCTGCGCGATGGCATCCGGGCTGAGGCGGCGGGTTAACACCCGATCGGCTTTTGAAACAGGCCGGAACAAGGGGCCGTCCTGAATCTCACCCACCTCGATCCAATGGGCCAGCGCTTGGGCTGCGCGGCCTTTCAACACCAGCCGCGGCGTTTCACCTTTGGTTGTCGTCTTGGTCTCCAGCAGTGAAATCCAAACCAGGCTTTTCTCGTCGAACTCCTTCAGCGAGACGTCTTCAAACATCAACCCGGTGATCTCCGAGCGCCGTCTACCACCCGAAGCCCAACCCAGCATCAAGATGGCGCGGTCGCGGCAATCCCGCCGGGACCCCCGACAAGTGGACAGCAACTGCTCGAGCACATCGCGGGTAATCGGTTGCTGCGATTTTGGGGCAGGGGCCGGGCGGCGGCGCGGCGCGCCTTGGCACGGGCCTGCTTCACCTGCGGCGCATCAAAAGGGCTGGTCAGGTTCTTCATTCGATGAAAGGCCAGCCAGGAGGCGATGCGCCGGTCCAGCGTAGAAGGGGCCGGGCAGGCGAGGGACTTGCGTAGCCCTTGCGCGATCAACATCTCGGCACTCTGACGCGCGACATCCTCGGGCGCGGCATCTCCCAGATCGCGGGCGTGATCGAGAATGAAGGCCAGCGCTGTGGCCTCGCTCGGGCCAGTCCAACGGCACTCCGAACCGTGCTGCCTTCCAGGCCGTTACATAGAGCAAATCGCGCTCATAGGCCCTGAGCGTGTTGGCGGGTGTGCCGCGGACATAGAGATCGGTCAGGGCGTCCTGGTCAGACTGCGACAGGGCAGGGGAGGGGGCGGGGAGATAGGGCTCAGGGGTGCTCATACGGCCCACTCTGCGCCCATTTTCCCGCAAAATCAATTATACTTGATAAGGGATACTTATCGAGTGTAACTTGAAACTGATAGCGCAACAAAAGTAACGAGCAAAAGTAACAGATTTTGCGCGTAAAGTAGGTAGAGGGCTTGCGGAATAATAAAATCGGAGGTTCTGTCGCAGGTCTGTAAACCAATTGGCATCGACATTGCGCTGGAACCGTTGGCAAACTAAATGAAATGAACAGATATTTTGCCACTGAATTGCCTTTCTGGAAGTTTGCCAGAAACACGCTGATCGTCAGTTGCCTTGCGTTGTTTCCGCTGTTGGCCATCTTCGTTTTGCGCACGCCGGGCTTTGCGACGCACCTCCTGAACAGTGGTCCCGCGTTTGTTCGGTTTTTGCGTCAGGTGGTGACGAATGGGTTGCCGGTCGTTTTCCTTTAAATTATCTCAGCTTTTTCTTTTCGCCGTTGGGGTAAGGGCGCGGGGCAGGGGGCCATCCCGGCCCGGTATCTGCTAATTGACCTGCTGCTACGGGCCGTCCTGTTCATCGCGCTGCACGCGCTGATCTACGCGCTTTCGGCAGACTGGTTCGGGTCTTTCGGCGGTGATCCCGTAGTGGCGTTGCGGGTAGTCGGTCCGACGCTGGTACGCTCCGCCTACTTCGAGAACATCTCAGGCGTTTACCTGTACGCCACGCTGGTCGGAGCGCTGCCGCTATACCTATCCGTCGTTCAGAGCCAGATCGCCCACGGTACTGGATTTGCAGCCCAACTGGCACGTCGCGTACCTGGGCGCGGCGGACCTGTGACATTGGCCCTGCTACTGATGGCGGTGTCAGTGGTCGTTCTGACCACCGCGGCGGCGCTGATTGTCCGTTTACAGTCGGTTTGGGGCTGAAGGGTCAGAACGCCCTGCGTATCGCGAAGGAGACTGCGTAATCGCGTTCAAGCTGGGGCCCATCCAGATCTTGATACACAGGGATCACGCCCTCGATACCCAGGCGCGTGCCCGCCAAAACGCCCGACCCCGGCACAAGGTAATTCACTCCGATTCCGATACTCAGAAACTGGCCGCCGCGCAGGGTCGGATCAGCGGTGGGCACCATGCCTGGGTTCAGGCGCGCATCCGACCCGTCAATGTTTTCCACGATGTCGCCGACCACCCGCAACGAGGAGCTGAACTGGTCATTCCAGCGCCGTGCACCCCAAACTGTTGCTGAATAGACGTCACCCAAGGTGTAACCGGCATCATTCTCACCCATCCGGATCACGGCGGCCAGCTGGGCGCCCCAAGACCAATCCGCGTTCTGGCCCGTATAGGTGACGCCCGGCAGCAGGTCGTAGGTGCCTGAACCCAGTTGCATGGGGTAGGGCAGCAGCTGGTCCGGCCCAGCTGGCGTGGTGTCGGTCTCGTCTATCGAGCCAGTCGGCAGACTGAGGCCAAGAGATAGTTCCAGCACCTGCCCGTCGGATTTGTAGATATCATATCCGCCGATGATCTTCAGATCGCCAAACCCCTGTGCCCTGGTCTTAAAGGTCTGGCCCATGCGGGTCTGGTGCTTCATCGTCTTGCGGGTATAGGGCAGCATCGCCATCACCGAGATCTCGTCGGTCACACCGTACATCAGGCCGACCATCGCCATGTTCATGCTCATGCTGAGCGGCGCGATCGGATACTGCGACAGAACGTTCGAGGTAGACAGCGACTGCGTTCCGGTACGATTTCCGTCCATCTCCATGTTCATGTAAGAGAACACAGGCATCAAAACACCCTCGGGTGGATGCATACCGCCAACGACACCCGTTGGCGGCACCGCGTCGGGGCGCATCATCCTGGACATGCTTCCCATACCTGACATGTTGCTGGAGGCTTGCGGGTTCATCGCCACGTTGTCAGCCGGACGGGTTTCCGGTTGGGCCATGGCAGTTGACCCAAGGCTCAGCCCCCCAGCCAGTATTACAGCCTGGAGGCGTTGCCAGACGCACGTAATCTTGCTGTTGCTCCGTGTCATGATGCCCTCGTGTTCGTTTGTTTCCTGAGTCCCTGCCCTGAAAACAAAGTGTTCGGTACGTCCATCGGTGAAGTCGAAATGGTGGGGGTCTCCAGCGCTGGAAGGTCAAGGCCGCCGGCCAGATTTGCGCTCGTCAAGCATGCATCAGCCGAAGGGGGTGCGGCAATAATGCGCTTGACCCTCCAGCGCTGGATTGTCGGACAAGGCCGCAAAACCGGAAATCCGGAGGGATTGGAATGATACCGGAAATCGGGCAGTTCGCCCTGGCGCTTGCCCTGGCCGTGTCCTTGGTGCAAAGCGTATTTCCCTTGATTGGAGCAGCACGGAACAATGTCATGTGGATGCGATCGGCATCTGCGACCTCGGTCCTACTGACAGCGCTGGTTGCTATCGCCTTCGCCGCTCTGATGTGGTCCTTCGTGGTCAGCGATTTCACTGTGCTAAATGTGGCCAGCAATTCTCATTCGCTGAAACCGATGCTTTTCAAGGTGGCTGCGACCTGGGGTAGCCACGAAGGGTCGCTGCTGTTGTGGATTCTGATATTGGTGATTTTCGGGCTGTGTGTCTCTGTTGGCTCGGAACATCCCACTGAAACTCAAGGCGCGCACTCTGGCAGTGCAGGCCTGGATCAGCGCGGGG
Organism: Ruegeria sp. BK1; assembly: GCF_056535645.1. Taxonomy (NCBI): domain Bacteria; kingdom Pseudomonadati; phylum Pseudomonadota; class Alphaproteobacteria; order Rhodobacterales; family Roseobacteraceae; genus Ruegeria; species Ruegeria sp. BK1. The sequence continues at coordinate 127,926 of NZ_JBQFIS010000004.1, forward strand.
TTCCTGTCATTCATGCTGTTCACCTCGAACCCGTTTGACCGGGTGTTTCCGGCACCGCTGGATGGTCAGGATTTAAATCCGCTGTTGCAGGATGTCGGCCTGGCTATGCACCCGCCGTTCCTATACCTGGGTTACGTCGGCTTCTCTATCGTATTTTCTTTCGCCGTGGCTGCCCTGATTGAGGGGCGGGTCGATCCGGCATGGGCGCGGTGGGTCCGACCCTGGACATTGGCGGCCTGGGTGTTTCTGACACTTGGTATCGTTCTGGGCAGCTGGTGGGCCTATTACGAACTGGGTTGGGGCGGCTGGTGGTTCTGGGATCCGGTCGAGAATGTCTCGTTTATGCCCTGGCTTGCTGGCACAGCGCTGTTCCATTCGGCCATTGTGACCGAAAAGCGCGGCAGCTTCAAAAGTTGGACGATCCTACTGGCCGTTTTGACCTTCTCGTTGTCCTTGTTGGGGACATTCATTGTCCGCTCAGGCTTGCTTACATCGGTCCATGCGTTTTCGGTCGATCCCGAACGCGGCATTTACATCTTGGCGCTGTTGGCTGTCGCGATCGGTGGTTCATTGACGCTGTTTGCCATACGCGCACCGGAGATGGAGGGCGGCGGTCTTTTGCCCCGATCAGCCGCGAGGCCGGTTTGCTTATTAACAACCTGCTGCTGGCCACCGCAACGGCGACGGTTCTATTCGGTACGCTTTATCCGCTTTTGCTTGAGGCTGTGACAGGTGAAAAGATTTCGGTTGGACCACCTTATTACAACGCCAGTTTCGTGCCGATCATGCTGGTTCTAGTCGTTGTAATGGGGATTGGGCCGCTGTTGTCATGGAAGCGGGCGGATTTGCGCGGTGTTCTGTCCCGGCTCAAATGGGTGGCCGGGGTTAGCCTGCTCGTAGCGTTGCTTGTGTGGTATCTGGATACCGGCGGCCCAGCCTTGGCGGTAGTGTCGATCGGCCTTGCGGTTTGGTTGCTGGGCGCTGTGCTGACAGAGTGGGCCAGCCGAATTAAGCTGGGTGAGGCACCGTTGGCCGAGTCCCTGCGTCGGGCCCGCAGCCTACCGCGTTCTCATTACGGCATGGTCGTGGCCCATGCGGGGTTGGCTGTCTGTATGATCGGCTTTATCGGGTCCAGCGCTTGGAAATCCGAGGTCGTGACTTTTGCCGAGCCCGGAACACAGATTGAGATAGCAGGGTTCGACGTGCGTTTTGACGGTGTGGAACAGCTTCGCGGTCCGAACTATCTGTCTCGCGCGGCCACACTGACGGTATTTCGCGATGGCGCTTATGTCACCACGCTTCAACCCGAGCGCAGGGCCTATCTCGTGGCGGGTACCAGTACGACCGAGTCAGCAATTCGAACGACGTTGGCAGGGGACCTTTACGCCTCAATATCGGAACCGGCGGCGGAATCAGAACAGAGCAAATGGACCCTGCGTATCTTGTATGAGCCATTGGTGGTCTGGATCTGGATAGGTTCAGGATTGTTAGCATTTGGTGGTGTCTTGTCACTCTCCGATCGGCGTCTACGCGTCGGTGCACCACGAAAACGGACTGGGCAGAGCTCCGTTGCGGTGGCGGCGGAGTAGGGCAATGAAACGTCTATTTGCACTGTTCCCAATTACGATTGCCGGCATCCTGGGTGCCTTCCTGCTATGGGGACTGAATCCCGATCGCGATCCAAACGAAATCCCGTCTGTTTTGATCTCGCAGCCGGTGCCTGAGTTCGACTTGCCGCCGGTCGAAGGGCTGGATACCCACGGGCTGTCCAGTACCGATCTGGTGGAAAATGACGGGTCAGCTCCGATCGTGGTCAACGTGTTTGCGTCCTGGTGCGTGCCCTGCCGGGCCGAACATGCGGTGCTGACGCGTATGGTACGCGATGAGGGCATTCGCCTGATGGGCATTAACTACAAAGACAAGCCGCAGGACGCGCGGAAATGGCTCGACGATCTGGGCAACCCTTATGAGCGCATCGGTTCCGACCTGGACGGCCGAGCCGGGATCGAATGGGGGATTTCCGGCGTGCCGGAGACCTTTGTGATTGATGGCGCGGGCAAGGTCGTATTCCGTTTTGTCGGCCCGGTGCTGGGCGACGAGGCAATTTCAAAGATGCGCACCGCGCTGGATCAGGCGCGGGCGGCCGGAGGAGAGGCGTCATGATACGTCGCATTGTAATTACCGCGGTCACTCTGGCGATGCTGGTGTCGCAGCCGGCATTCGCGGTTGAGCCCGACGAGATACTTGCGATCCGGTATTGGAAGAGCGGGCCCGGGCGATTTCGAAACAGGTGCGATGCGTGGTGTGCCAGAACCAAGACATCGACAGTTCTAACGCTGGCGTGGCGCGCGACCTTCGTCTGCTTGTGCGCGAACGGCTGGTGGCAGGCGACACGGACCAGCAGGTTATGGACTTTCTGGTTGCGCGTTATGGCGACTATGTTCTGTTCAACCCGCCATGGAAGCCATCAACTTACATTCTGTGGGTTGCGCCTATCGTCATCCTGGGGCTGGGTGGTATCGCGACTGCAGCGGTATTGACCCAAAATGCGCGCCGATATCGGAAGTCGCGAAAACAAGAGACGGAACGCGGCGCGAGCGAAGAACGGAATCCCGAAAACCATTCACTCACGGAGCCGCACGCATGATCTGGATTATCTTTTCATTCATGGCCGTGGCGGTGTTTCTGACGCTCGCCCTCTCCGGCCTGGGGCGCAAGACCTCGGACTTGTCGAGACGCGAAAGCGCCTCTGCCATCTTTTCCGACCAGATCGGCGAAGTGGAGAAGGACCTGGAACGAGGAATTATCTCAGCCGAAGAGGCCAAGGCCGCCAGAGCCGAGATAGAACGTCGCCTGAAGGCGATTGACCGGCAATCGGACGACAAAGCGATAATGGGCCATTCCGGGCGTGCGCTGATTTTACTTGCCGCGCTGGTAGTTCCAGCGCTCGGAGCCGGTCTTTATTGGCAACTGGGTAGTCCCTACATCCCCAGCCAGCCATTTGCCCAACGCGAGGGGGAGCAGGCCGAAGCCCGTGAAATCGCCGACCTTGCCGTGCGCCTGAAGTCGCGGCTTGAGGCGGATGAAACCGGCGGGCCAACCGAGGGATGGGTGTTGTTGGCTCAGACCTATATGCGTATGGGACGCTTTGGAGATGCCGCAGACGCGTTCGAGGGGTTGCTGGACCGACCCAATGCGAATTCAGCGCTGGTGTCGCAATATGGCGAGGCGTTGGTCTATGCCGATGACGGTGTCGTTACGCCCAAGGCCGATCGGGCGTTTGAACGAGCCTTGGAACTGGACCCATCGAACCCAGCAGCGACATTCTACAAAGCCATTGGTCTGGAGCAGGCTGGATCGCCTGATAAGGCCTATGACCTACTGAAGACGCGGATGGACGCCGAAGAGGAGTTCCGGCCATGGATGGAGAGTTTTGTGGCCCAGCTTAACCGCATCGCCCCGTCGATCGGACGGGCTCCGGTGAATCTGGCGGCTTTTGCCCCTTCCATGCCCGGCCCAACTGCCGATCAGGTGGCGGCGGCCGAGGAGATGTCAGACGAAGACCGGCAGGCCTTCATCCGCTCGATGGTCGAACGGCTTGCGAGCCGGATGCAGGAAAACCCAGGCGATCTGGACGGCTGGATGCGGCTGGGCAACGCCTATTCGGTGCTGGGCGAGACCGACGGCGCCCGGAACGCCTATGGCAGGGCAAGGGATCTGGCGGATGACCTGCCGCAGGGGGATCCGCGCAAGGTGGCAATCGACCGGGCATTGCTGGAACTGGGGGGTTGATTCCCGCAGCCCGGCGTGGATCGGGCCGGCGCCGACTTCGCGCTGATGCCCAGTGAGCCATCTGGAAAATTCCGGTTTAGGCTATCGCATGCCGATCTTTAGGAGGTTGAGACCATGAAAGTTGAAACGTTTTCTGATCTAATTGTCTGGACGCGGGAAATGCATCATTGGCTCGCCGAATGTTTGGCCCACTGTTCGACACAGTCAGAGCAGGAGCTGGCCAGGATGTTGCTTACCTACCTCGCCGATCATGAGGCTGCTCTGGAGAAAATCGTCGATGGTTTCGTGAAACGAGCCGATCCCAAAGCGCTCAACACCTGGGTATATGACTATTTGGGCAATGAGCCGATCGACCCACATCGCGCCTGCGACAGGCCGTTCGCACAGATGAGCGTCGATGAGATGCGCGAAGCGGTCTTCGATCTTCACAATCAGGTGATCGACTTATATCGGTATTTGCACGGGCGTGCCGAGATACCCGAGGCACGCGAACTCTTTCAGGCGATACTGGATATGGAAGAGCACGAGACCATGCGTTTAGCGCAGCAGAGCAACCGCGTCCGGGATATGTGAACTCCGGGGTCAGGATCCGCTTTCCACGGCTCCGCCCGCAATCGGCGCGGCCTGTTCCATCGCGTCGAGAATGGCGTTCGTGGTCAAGATCTCTGGCAGGGCGATGCCTTCGGGGGCCGACGGGCCGTAGACGATGTTGAAGGGATCCCGAACCGTCCATTGTCCTCAAGGAAACGGGCGATCACATCGTCGGGGCGGGTCCAGTCGGCCTGCATCGGAATTGCTTTGTCCGATTGCAGTGTTGCCAGAACCTCGCCGCGTTCCAGCACCAGCGCTTTGTTGGCCTTGCAGGTCAGACACCAGTCGGCTGTGACATCGACGAAAACCACCTCGCCGCGCGACACAAGGCGGGCGATTTCGGGGCGGCTGAAGGTAATCCAAGGGATCTCTCCGGCTGGTTCAAGCAGCCTGGACCGGTCTTTGCCGGCAATCGCAACCGGTGCGGCAAACGCTGCGGTCAGCGTCAGCAACAGGGCTGTCCAGCGCAAAACGGGTGGCATCATCGTACTTTTCCAGATCAACAGGACCAGAACAGTTGCAGCCAGCACGGTAGCAGTTGCAGCAGTGTCTCCGGCCACCCCGACCATCACCCAGACCAACCAGCCGATCGTGGTCAGCAGTGCCGCCGACAGGGCCCATTTTAATCCCACCATCCAACGCCCCGGTTTAGGCAGAGCGGCGGTAAGTTTCGGGTGCACTGCAACCAGCAGGTAAGGAATGGCCAGCCCGACCCCCATTGCGGTGAAGATCGCCACGATATCCACCGGTCGGCCGGTCAGGGCAAAGGCCACCGCCGTGCCGAGGAAGGGGCCGAGCAGGGCGTCGCCAGAACTGCTGAGAAGGCTCCGGTCAGGAAATCCCCGACCAGCGACACGCGGCCCTTTTCGACATGGGCAAGCCGGGTGTTCAGCGACTGCGGCAGCGTGATCTCGAACAAGCCCGCGAGGCTGGTTGCAAAAACCGCCAGCACCACGATCATCACCGCAAGGAAAAGCGGATTCTGGAACTGGATGCCCCAGCCGACGGAATAGCCCAGCGACCGCGCCGCAATGGTGATAGCCGCCAACAGCCACATGAATGTCAGGATTCCGGCTGCCGAAGCCAGGAACCCGGCGCGAATCTGAGCCGCAGAGCGGTCGCGAGCCTTTACCGCCGAGGAAAGCTTGATCGAAAGCACTGGCAGTACGCAGGGCATGACATTCAGAATCAACCCGCCGCCCACCGCCAGCAAAATGATCCAGACCAGCGCGCTGGCTGAAGTTTCGGCGGCCGCGATCTCATATGGTGGCGGGGTAGGGGCGTCGGTACGGGGCGAAAACTCGGCCACGCGGTTGGTGTCGGTAACCGTGACGGACAAGGCGGGGGGGTCCTGTGCCAGAGCGAGGACCGGGAACTGCACCCATAGCTGACGCCTGTCGCCAGCGAGCCGGATGTCGGGTGCACCAAACGCGGTGTCACGTCCCATGTCGGGAAAGACATCAGGCGCATCAAAGGGCAGGTCGCTGGTGAAATTCAGCGTCAGCATCTCGGACTCGGTATCCAGGGTCGCGGCGTCGGACTTCATTCCGCTTGTGTTTCCCGTGGTTGGCACCCGCGACAGAAAGGCATTTATAAGCCGGGCCGAGTCCTGATCCCGACCCGTTCCCTGAGTCAGCGACAAGTCCAGCGAAAACTCGACCGGCACACAGATATCGGAACAGATCAGCGTTGTCACAGCGGCCTTCAAGTCAACTGGCGCTCCGGGGTTCTCGAGTGTGACGGTCAGCGGAAAGACCACTTCGTCCTTGTACCCGAAATTCTCGATCCCGAAGGCGCGAAAACGGATCGGCGCGGGCCAGTGAAACTGTACGTCGCTGACGTTTTGCGAGCCGTTCCAAGTGATCTTGGGCGGAATTCCCACCTCACCAGGCGACTTCCAGTAGGTTTTCCAATCTTCGCCCAGTTTCAGATGCAGTCCTGCAGTGATCGTCTTGACGTCAGGCGCGATCCCGTCCTGCGCGGTAATTATGTGTGCGACCAGGGGCTCTGATTCATACGCTTGGGATGTAGCTGCAAGGCTTGTCCCGGCGGAAGTCTGGCCAAAGATTAACCCCAAGATCATAATACATAAATTTAGGAGTGTTCTTGCCATTGCGCGTTGCCATCGGTTGTTTTGCACCCGTCTCTGCCAGATTCCAGCGCTGGAGGGTCAACGAGCCGGAATGTCACATCCCCACGATCAGCTCACGAAACCTTCGCGCCCGTCTTCGCAGATGAAATAGGCCCCGCCATCCGCGCCCTCCCATTGAACCCGGCAACCTTGGGGCAGGGCGTATTCAGGCTGCGGCGGTTGCAGCGGGCATAGTTTAGGGCGTGGTGCGCAAGCCGCCAGCGAAAGAGCGGCCAGCGACATGGCGGCCAACCTTGAGCACCAAAGCTTCATGATTGAAGATTATTGCCGGTGTACTGGGTTCGGTCCGACCGCGGCGTCTGTTGCCTTTGGTCTTTCCGATTCAGATTTGTTCGAATGACAGGATTTTTCCATCGCCTTGTGCATAAAGAAATGGGCTCCGAGGCACAGGATCAACGGTGCGAAAAGACCCAAGGTCAGAAAGCCCACCAACCGTCCCGCCGGCGATCAAGTAGAGAGCGATCGGCGTTATCATGGCAATGCAACATACCATCATGCCCCATTTCATTATCTTGCCGCCGCTAACCGGTACTGACGCCTGCGGCGCGTTTGCAGTCTGTTTTTCTTTCACATTCAACTCCAAAATTTGGATTGGAGACCTCTGCTAACGCCTTCCCACGATGGAAGGTCAAGCTGTTTTGGCGCGAAGCGAATTTGACGCTGTCAAACCAGTCCAGCATTTGCTTGGGCCTTACTTGGTGCATAGACACGGCCGGAACAGGGAAGTTTTTAGGGGTATGAACAGCAGGCATTGTCGTCCCGACGCCTGGTGAAGTTTCAGGTTAAACACGAAGCTGCCTAGGTCACTTTAAGCCTTGAAAACTCGCGGGTGGGTCGAAGCGATATCGAACGAATAATTGAATGGACAAATCTTCCCCCGTCGCGGATTGTCTAATCCCCTGGGTACTAACTCCAGACACCAACCAGCCAATAGGAGCGCTATCAATGCTGACCAGACGACATTTTGTTGCAGCCTCGCTCGCCATTTTCTCTCAGCCGGTTTTTGGAGTGACGTCGGCGGCGGCCTCGCAATGGTCGGAGTGGGATGCGCAAGTAACTCCAGCCAATTTTGATCCCGCAACATCCAATCCCTGGGGTTTACACCCACGTTTCCTGCCTCAGCGTGTGCAAACCAATCGACCACTTACTCCGGGTGACATTCATGTCGACGCGGTGGCACGATATCTGTATTTCATCGAAGACGGTGGCACAGCAATGCGTTACGGCGTAGCCATTGCCCGAGGCAATCTTTACGAGCCCGGAGTCTACACGATCAAGCGAAAGGCCAAATGGCCGCGTTGGACTCCTACAGCCGAAATGATTGAGCGCGACCCTGATGAATATGCGCAATTCGCAGATGGTGTGCCCGGTGGGCCGACAAACCCATTGGGATCAAGGGCGTTTTATCTGTTCGAAGGTGGTCGCGACACATACCTGCGAATTCACGGAACGCCTTATCCAAGATCTATCGGAGGTCGCGCAAGTTCTGGCTGCGTAAGGATGGCGATGCCACATATCATCGGGCTTTATGATCGTGTCAGGCCAGGGTCCACGGCTCATCTCTACCCTCCCGAGCGGCTTCTGACCGCGACCAGCTGACAGGCGCTTGTCAGGCGCGCGTACAGATTGGGCGCCCTTCAATAGTCCTAAGTGGTAGGTAGGTTGTTTCAACTGGCCCAACATAGCGATACCAATAGCAACCGTCCTCAGGCATGATTTTCACTGCGTTCAGGTCCTGGCCCGGAGCAGCAATCTGGGCTACGGCGTCAGGAACTTGGGAAAGCGTTCCGGGCTCGCTATCTGCAGATATTGACGTTGTTTCGGTACAAGCGCCGATGAACAAAAGTGCGGCCAGTGCTTGGAAAGCTTTCCTGAAGGACATGGTGTTTAGTCCACTGTGATTGTCATTTGTAGTGCCTGCTACCCTCGCATCGACGGGTGATCACATCAATTCACCAAGAACTAAGCAATTGTTAGCGTTGCTTTTTTGTGTTCGGTTGATTCAAGAAAGTCAGGTTTTGCTTAAAGCAGCCTGGAGTTACGTCCAAGAAAAATTGCTTTTCCACAATGACTTGATGATTTGGGTCCGCCTTCTAAGGAAATATCCCTGCGCCAACGGCAACGACAATTCAGACGAGACATCCCATATGAAATGTCATTTGCGTGTTGACCTTCCAGCGCAGGAACCGGGCATACGAGTTATTTGAGTCGGAAAAAAAGAATAAACTTTGGGATGGCAGGCATGAAACGGAGCAAAGAAGGAAAGGTTGTTACGCGACGTGGAGTGATTGCCGCGTTTGCTGCGACGACGCTTTTTCCAGCACCGGCCGTTTGGGCCCAATCAACGGCAACTGAGGGGACGCGCCGCAATGTTTCCTCATTCCGCGTTGCTAAATGGCAGGACCACTTTGATACGCTTAAGAATGGTGTGATCCTGTCCGATACACAGTCCAAGGTCCTGCAATATTGGTCGGAAGACGAAAGCGTCTACCGAATGTATCCAACCAGCGTACCGCTGACGGAAGACCTTACAAGGCTGGGCTACACCACAGTTACTCGCAAGGTCGAAGGGCCGTCTTGGCGACCGACACCAGCAATGAAAAAGCGCAACCCCGCTTGGCCCGATTATGTGGGCCCGGGTCCGGAGAATCCTCTGGGGACACATGCACTTTATTTGAGCTGGCAATACTACCGGATGCACGGCACCAACGACACGCGCAAGATCGGGAGAAGATCCTCCAACGGCTGCATTGGCTTGTACAACGAGCAGATTGCGGAATTGTTCGAACTGGCCACTGTGGGCACTCAGGTAAAACTGATCTGACCTTGGTCAGGCCGATTTTTTTTGCGCGCGTTGAACCTAAGAACTGACAATCATGTGAAGAACAGAGATGGATAAACTTACACTCTTGATCGGCGGAGTAGTGATCGCAGGCGCCGCCGCGTTCGTCTACAACTTAAATCAGCAACCAACAGGTCACTCGATGACGCCGCCCGATACGTCAGCACTGGAGCAAGGAGACCCAATCGAAAACGTCACTCTGCCGGACCAGCTAAGCGAATTTGCGGCCGTCGGCAAAGTGGCATTCGACGCCAAATGCTCGGCGTGCCATGGCGCGAATGCAACAGGTCTGGAAGGCCTTGCACCACCTTTGGTGCATAAAATCTATGAACCAAGCCACCATTCGGACGAGTCATTTTATGTGGCAGTCCAGAATGGAGTTCGGGCACACCATTGGAAGTTCGGCAATATGCCGCCGGTCGATGGCTTGACCCGTGCGGATGTGAAGGGCATCGTGGCGTATATCAGAGAGCTGCAGCAGGAAAACGGGATTTTCTGAAGGTGACGAGCCGAATGGGCAGTGCAATTCGTTACATCATACTGTCAATGGTGCTGACCATTGGCGGGCTGCTTGTGACGGCCGATTCTGCTCATGCACATGGCAGTGGTTCTCAGCACGTGATTGACCAAACGGACTCCGCGGACGTTGAGCATGTCAAGCAGGGTCATCCCGGACATTGTCATGGCGGAACGATTTGCAACGCTGTTGGTCTATTTTCGATGGGTCCACCACCGCCTGGCCCCCAAGATACTGAACAAAGATACTCGATCCCTCGAGCCCAATACCGGGTTCTCGGTATCGCGGCGTTTGACCCACCACCGCCGCGTGTCCTGATCTGACCAGTCGAATTGCGCTCAACCTGGGCGCGTCGAAGCAGACGACAAGGACAAAACAATGAACATTCTGAAAATGACCACAGGCGTTGCCCTGGTTTCTCTGTTTGCAGCCGCCGCCCTGGCGCATGGTGGCGCAACCGGCATCGTCAAAGAACGCATGGATGGTATGTCCGCGATGAAGGACAGCATGAAGATCCTTACGCCGATGATGCAGGGGAAAACGCCCTACAATGCGCAAACGGTACGAAGCGAGGCCAAGAAAATCGGGCGTCACGCTGGCGAGAGCATGACAAAGCTGTTTCCAGAGGGATCTGATGGCAAACCCTCGGAGGCCAAATCGGAGATCTGGCAGGATTGGGGTTCATTTGCAGAGTTAGCCAGGCAGTTGGAATCCTACTCTGAAGGCCTTGTGCTTGCGGCGGACAACGGGTTGATGATGTCCGGGTCGGGCCATGGTTCGGGCATGATGGGCGGCGCATCCATGATGGGTGCCGGAATGATGGGCGGCAGTCCAAACCAGGCACAACTTTCTGAAATGCCGGCAGATGGTGTGTTCATGATGCTGAGCCAGACATGCTCGGCGTGTCACACGCAATTTCGGTCGGAATAGGAATGCGTCATGAGACCGATATTCCGATTGGGCCTTGCTGCCGCCGTAGCGGCGTCAGCGGGACTTGTTGCTGTGATGGCTTGGCCGATTGGCCAGCCCTTACAAGCTCTCGACATTCAGGGTGACGTTAACCGCGGGGCGTATCTGGCAAGGGCAAGTGGTTGTATCGCTTGCCACACAGATTTTGCCAAAGGGGGCGCGGCCTTGGCCGGTGGGGTGGAGTTGGATACCCCGTTCGGCACGCTCTTTTCGCCGAACCTGACCACAGATCCCGATCACGGGATCGGTGATTGGACAATCGAGGAGTTCGCCCGCGCGGTGCGTCAAGGCGTATCACCCGGCGGACAACCCTATTACCCGGCCTTTCCTTATCCATTCTATGCCAATTTCACGGATCAGGACATCGCCGATCTCTGGGCCGCATGGCAAACAGTTCCACCGGTAGCGGAACCGTCAAAAGAACAGGAAATGGCGTTCCCCTTCAATCAGAGATGGGGCCTGAAGCTGTGGCGCGCGGCTTTTCTGGAACCACCCCGCACTGATCCCGTGCCGGGCAATGACGAAGTGTGGAACCGGGGCCGGCTACTGGTCGAAGGTGCCACACATTGTGCGGCCTGCCACACCGGGAGGAACCTGGCTGGCGCAAGAAATTCGGACACGGAACACTTCAAGGGAAGTGACTCTCTGCCGGGCGGTGACAAGGCACCGGCCATCGACTTTGAGACCCTGCAAAAGCGTGGTTGGACGGTAGATGATTTGGCCTACGCGTTGCGCACCGGCGTCATGCCTGATGGCGATGTCTTCGGCGGCGCCATGGGAGAGGTCGTAAACTATGGCACCAGCTTTCTGACAGACGAAGACCGGAAGGCAATGGCGACCTATCTGCTGGATGTGCACGACGGGGGGTAATCGAGTGAGAGATCAAATTTTCTTTGGAGGAAGTCCTCATGAAGCTCAATCGCAGGCAATTCGTTGCAGGCACGTCGGCACTAATCGCAGTGCCGACTATCGGGAGGGCGGCTACCGCCCCCCGAATAATCGAGGCGCGTTCAGGATTGGCACGTGTTGCCCCCGACAGCTATCCTGAAACCGAGATATGGGGATATGATGGCGGTGTTCCGGGCCCCGAAATTCGTGCCCGGCAGGGCGAAACGGTTCGCCGGACACTCCTGAACTCACTGCCTCAGCCTACGGCAATCCATTGGCATGGACTGCGGGTTCCAAACAACATGGATGGGGTGCCGGGTCTTACACAGGAGGCTGTACCAACAAGCGGCGAGTTTCAGTATGACTTGCCTCTGAAGGATGCAGGAACCTTCTGGTACCACTCTCATAACCAGTCAACGGAACAAGTGGCCAGGGGCCTTTACGGCGCGTTCATCGTCGACGAAATGGACCCGCCGGACACGGATCATGACATTACGATCCTGCTGGATGACTGGAGGTTGGGTCAGGACGCCCAAATCGTCGATGATTTCGGCGCGATGCATGACTGGACGCATGCAGGCCGAATGGGAAACTACGTTCACGCACACATATCGCCCATGACAGAAGTTCTGACAAACCAGCGTTTGCGACTTCGAATGGTCAACGTGGCAACTGATCGGATCATGTATGTCTCAGTAGGTGGCGCAAACGGGAAACTGGTCGCTTATGATGGCATGCCTGTAAGGCAGCCAGAGGATTTTGAAACCCTTGTTTTTGGGCCTGCACAGCGAGCAGACTTAATTGTTGATGTCACAGCGGAATCGAACGAAGCCGTTCAAATAACTCTTCACGAACGCGATGAATCGTTTGTCATTGCTGAAATCCCGGTTTCGGGAAGCGGTGCATCCGCAAACCGCGGTGCAATAGAAGCCCTGCCACCCAACCCTGTTTCCTTTCTCGAAGATGTTTCTGACGCTTTGACAATCCCATTAGTGATGGAAGGCGGGGCGATGGGCGGACTGCGTCAAGGCACTTTTAACGGCCAGGTCATGAGCACCAATGAATTGGTTCAGGAAGGGCAGATCTGGACATTCAACGGTGTCGCCGGGTTACCTGAAAACCCCCTTGCTGCCGTTTCGCGTGGCGACATAGTCCGGATTCAGATGCAGAACGACACCGTCTTTCCGCACGCTATGCACTTGCACGGGACGCACTTTCAGGAAGTTCTGCCAAACGGCAACCTAGGGCCGCTGCGGGACACAATCCTGGTTGACCGGATAGAAAAGCGGGAGATTGCGTTCGTTGCGGATAACCCGGGGGATTGGCTGTTTCATTGCCATATGCTGTCGCATCAGGCCGCTGGTATGAAGACCTGGCTGAGCGTGGCATGATGAACAAGAGTTCGGCGAAATGGGTGTCACTGGCTGCTGTAGTGATCATTGTCGCGGTCGCTGGCTGGGGCCTGAGTGGGCGTGCGCAGAACAGTGCATCAGCGGATTCGGCACGTGGTGCAGTTTTGTACGCCGAAAACTGCGCGTCATGCCACGGGGCAAATTTGGAGGGTCAGCAGGATTGGCAAACACCTGATCCGGATGGCGTCTTGCGGGCGCCCCCGCATGACCGAACCGGGCATACCTGGCATCACGGCGACAAGCTGTTGTTCGACTATACAAAGTTTGGCGGGGACCAAACTTTGAAACAGATGGGTGTCGCTGACGTCAAAAGCGGCATGCCAGGCTTCGGGGACACTCTGTCGGATCAGGATATCTGGGACATCCTCGCCTTCATCAAGGAGAGTTGGCCGGATCGGGAACGCAAGCTGCAAGAGCAACGCACCGAAGCAGAACAAACGGAAGGAAACTGATGTGAAACGAATACTTGCAGGCTTAGTCGCTATCGCCATGTCGATTGGCATTCCTATGGCACGCGCCGACGAGCTGTCTGACTCCGATGTAAAACGGCTGGCTCTCGAAGCCATTTTGGAAAACCCTGAGATCATCATGCAGGCGATTCAATTGCTTCAACAGCGCGAGGATCAGGCAAAAGCCGAAGCAATTGGAAGCGTCTTGGAAAATCAGCGTGAATTGCTGGAACAGGATCCGAATGCGCCTGTAATCGGAAACCCGGAAGGCGATGTAACCGTGGTCGAGTTTTTCGACTATAACTGCCCATATTGCAAACGCGCTGCCCCGGTCGTGAAGAACGTAATCGCGGGCGATTCCGATGTGCGAATTGTTTATCGAGAATGGCCCATACTTGGAGAAGGTTCCGACTTCGCGGCACGCGCTGCGCTGGCCTCACGAAACCAGGGAAAATACGAAGAATTTCATTGGGCGCTTATGGCTCTGAACGGTCGTGCCACTGAGGCCAGTGTACTGAAAGTTGTTCGGGAACTTGGCCTGGACGAGGATCAATTGCGCGCAGATATGGAAGCGCCGGAAGTCGACGCGCATATTCAGATTTCCATGGAATTGGCCCGACAGCTTGGCTTCAGTGGCACTCCTTCGTTTGTGATTGGAGATGCGCTTGCCCCGGGTCTGATCACCGAAGATGAAATGACCCGGTTAATCGTGGCAGTCAGAGACGCAAGATAGAACCAAGGGGGCGACAGCATGTGCGCTCCTAAGTTTATCATGCGATCGTGGCTTCGTATCCCTCGGACTTCAGCGCTGCAAGGATATGATCAAGTGAATTGGTGCTTAAGACACGTACCCTGCGGTTTTCCACGTCAAAGTCCAACTGTGCGGAGGAATCCACCGTGGCAACGGCTTTTTCGATAGCTGACTTGCAGTGCCCGCAGCTCATATCCGGGATATTTAGGGTCGTCATGGATGTTTGCTCCTGTGTTCCGTCGTCCCGGCTAAAGTATTCCAGCACAGGAAGGTCAAGTCGTGATTATTGGATCGTCAAAATTAGTGGCAAAGAAAGTCAGCCCCATCCCTTGACCTTCCACTTGCTGGAACCCTTATGTTTCCCGTCAGCAGAACATTGGTGGTGACAATATGACTGAAATTTCACATGCAAGGTTTCAAGTTCAGGGTATGAGCTGTGCGTCCTGCGTAGGGCGGGTTGAGCGCGCGTTGAAAGATGTGCCAGGGGTAGATGCCGCTTCGGTTAATCTCGCCAGCGAAAGCGTTCAGGTCGATTTCCGCGATCCAGCCGATAAAGCGGCCATTGCTGATGCGTTAAACAGCGCCGGATATCTGGCACGGACGGAAGAGGTAACGCTGGATATTCAGAACATGTCCTGCGCATCGTGCGTGGGGCGCGTTGAACGGGCATTGCAAGCAGATGATGGCGTCTTGTCCGCGTCGGTCAATCTGGCCACCGAAAGTGCAACTGTACGTTATGCTGAGGGAGTCACAACACCCGAAGCCATCGCGGCGCTTGCGGCATCTGCTGGCTATCCGGCGAGCCTGCGATCCGCGACGCAGACCGAACCACAAGACCGCAAAGCCAAAGAGATTCGCCAATTGGCCCGGCGAACAAGCTTTGCCGCCTTGCTCGCTTTGCCGGTCTTTATCCTTGAAATGGGCTCGCATGTTATTCCGGGCATGCACCACCTGATAGCGAGCACGATCGGCATCCAGAACAGCTATTACCTGCAATTCCTTCTAACCACGATCGTTCTTTTTGGGCCAGGTTTGCAGTTCTATACTAAGGGATTCCCTTCCTTGTTCAAAGGCGCGCCGGACATGAATTCTCTGGTGGCTCTGGGCACTTCGGCGGCTTATGGGTTCTCGCTTGTTTCCACCTTTGCGCCGGGTGTTCTTCCCGCCGGAACCGCAAACGTCTACTACGAGGCCGCAGCGGTGATCGTGGTTCTCATATTGCTGGGGAGGTTCCTCGAGGCGCGCGCCAAGGGGCGAACTGGTGAAGCGATCCGAAAACTGGTCGGTCTGCAGGCAAAAACAGCGCGCGTTGAGCGCGACGGATCGGTTGTCGAGCTACCGATCGAGCAGATCGTTGTAGGGGATATTGTGCACGTTCGACCGGGCGAAAAATCGCGGTGGATGGTGCCGTAGTGACCGGCGCGTCATATGTCGATGAAAGCATGATCACCGGCGAGCCGGTTCCTGCCGAAAAGACCGAGGGCGCAACTGTGGTCGGCGGAACAGTTAATGGCGCGGGCGCATTGACGTACCGGGCTGAAAAGATCGGCGCAGACACTATGTTGGCCCAGATCATTCAAATGGTCGAACAAGCACAGGGTGCCAAGCTTCCGATTCAAGGCTTGGTTGACCGCATCACGCTGTGGTTCGTGCCGGTAGTGATCGCTGTGGCCGTAATGACTGTGCTGGTTTGGATGTTGTTCGGACCCGATCCTGCGCTCAGCTTGGCGTTGGTAGCCGGGGTTGCGGTACTGATCATTGCTTGCCCCTGCGCCATGGGGTTGGCCACACCCACCTCAATCATGGTCGGCACCGGCCGCGCGGCCGAGATGGGTGTCCTGTTTCGAAAGGGCGACGCCTTGCAAATGCTGCAGGAAACCACCGTTGTTGCGGTGGACAAGACGGGGACCTTGACCGAAGGGCGTCCGGAGCTGACCGACCTGATTGTGGCCGAAGGATTGGCCGAGGATGAGGTTCTGCGCCTTGTTGCTGCCGTTGAGGTCACATCCGAACATCCGATCGCCACGGCCATCGTGCGCGCGGCTGAAACCCGTGGTCTGGAGCTTTCGAAGCCAGAAGACTTCACGTCGATCACCGGTTACGGGGTAAGCGCCTCCAAGTCCTGATCGGGGCCGACCGCCT